>CBDCUC010000039.1:0-1087697 GCA_965222485.1 Hyphomicrobiaceae bacterium | reverse complement strand
ACCGGAACTCGATGAGGACGGTATGGATGATGACGACGGTGTGGACACCGAGAAGTTCGTTATTCACACAAACGGGGTCGACCTAAAGTCTCATCGTTTGGTTGCGAGTGAAGAATTGTCGGAGGACGATTTTTCTGCGATTGCAGAAAAATTGGGAAAGAAACCTGTGAAGGCCCGCAAGATCGGGTTTGTTGCCGCTCGCATTGCGGAGGAGACCCAGGAGGTGGAGACAAAGTGGCAGGGCAGTGAAACAACGAACACTGCGTCTCCCGGTGACTTGATCGTTACCAACCTCACGCCCACCCGTAGCGTTGTTCGTGATGCGCAAGGTTATGAGAATACTTACGTCATCGACGCAGATAAGTTCGACGACCTCTATGAGGAGACAGGCGACGAAAACGAATTCGGCGATATTTACAAGGCAAAGGGCGTAGTATCGGCCATCTATTTTTCTGACGGTTTCGAAATTGTTGCGCCTTGGGGTGAGAAGCAAACCGCGAAATCGGGCTACCTCCTATCCAATAATGCCGATATTTACGGCAATCACAAAGACACGTTCGAACGCACCTACGAAGTGATTGATGAGCCCGTCGATTGATGGGGGCGGTCAATGCAATTGCCGCGCTTCAGGGCGCAAACGCTCAGTGAGAATTGTGAGCGTACTTTCCGTTTTCTATGGGTGCGCGGCGACGCGCCAACGCGAAGCGCGATGACGTTAAATAACTTATCGATACGCTAACGCTATCGTGGAAACCGGCGCTCGGTGTGTTCCCTGCGGAACAGCCCCGTTTCGCTTCCACTTCTCTAATGGCAAAGATCAGATGCGTCATGTTATGGCGCGCGAGCTATGCCTGGAGAGTGCTTCGCATGCAGTTCATTCCCGCCGAATTCGACAAATACGCAGCGCTATTTCGGGGCGCGTTTTGGCGACCCACTTGCAATGAACGACTAAGTCGGGGCGGTGTCGGAGGTATGCGACGCCTCATGGCTGACCGATTGTGTGGCGTCGTCGGCCTGGTATTGGCCGCGGGGTGCTTCATCTGCGGAGCTTCTGTGGCAAATGCCCAGTCGGAAGGCATTGTGGCGCTCGGTGACGGTGTCGTCACGACGTTCTCAAATGCCAAGACAGAGACAAAAGTACCGAAGGGCGTCCATCCAATCGATGTCACATTTATTGATCCGGACGGTGCGGCGCTGCGTGTGTTGGACTTGTCGCGCTTGGGTGGGCAGGCGGACGGCCAGGTCGCTGCGGTGCCGGACAAGCTCAGTATTCCTGCGCGAGATATCGGGCAGGTATTCGGTTTGACCTTCGATAGTCCCGATGATGGCGTGGCGCCGAATATCTATGCCGCGGCCACATCCCTTTTCGGCCTCAACATCGTTGGCAAAAGAGACGGTAAGCTTGTGCGGCTGGTCAATGGCGAAGCCGGAGCGCAATGGATGCCGGGCCAGTTCGCGGTGGAGAAGGGTGGTGGGCCGGGTACGTTGTGGAAAATCGATGGGCGTACTGGTGAGGTTTCGCTGTTCTCAAAAATCATGAGCGGACCAAACGATAACGCCGGGCCGGGACTTGGTGGGTTGGCTTATGATTTTGTGACGCGCCACCTCTACGTCGCGAACCTGGAAACGGGCTTCATTCATCGTGTTGATGAGGATGGCAAGGACCTCGGTTTCTATGACCATGGTACGCAGGGGCGCGCCAAGGCAGGTCTTGAGCCTGTGGTCTATGACGCCACCAAACGCATGTCGATCGAAGATCCCGCGTTTAGTGTCGAAAAACCTGAGACGTGGGGTTATGCCGAAGTGAGCCGGCGTGTTTTCGCCGTCGCTATTCAAGATGACAGGCTTTTTTATTCGGTCGCCGAGGGCCCGCAAGTCTGGTCCATTGGTTTGGACAGCGCCGGTGGTTTTGCCGACGACGCGCGTTTGGAGATAGACCTGTCTGGGGCCGGATCGGCGAGCATGATCACCGCAATCGCGTTCGACGGGCCTAAGAACCTCTACATCTCCCAGCGCGGCGATGTGCGTGGCAGCTACGCCTACGCAAACTTCAGCGAATCGAATTCGGCATCGGTCATACATTTTTCCTGGAATGAGAAAGACGAGCAATGGTCGAACGAGTCAGAAGAGTTTGCGATTGGTCTCGACCCGCCGCACCGATCATCAAATGGTGGTGTGGCCATGGGTTATGGTTATGACGAGAGCGGTGCGCTCGATGCAAAGTCATGTCACGCAACACTTTGGGCAACTGGTGACAATCTTTCCGACAACGCGGATGGCGGACGTGTCAGCGGCCTTCAGGCTGGCTCGACCGCGAGTGGTCAGCCGCGTGTGAAGTTGAGAGCGAATTCAGGCTCCTCTGCGCTGCAAGGCGATCTCTATCTTGCCGACGCGACGGTCCTTGAGGCGCCGAAAAACTCCTGGTTTGTCGATCTCGATAATGGCGAAAAGCAATCCTCAGCGCCCGGTCAGATCGGCGCGGTTGCTATTCACACGCCCGATTGTGATCGCGAACGGGCAGGTGAGACGGCGCGACCCGATCCTATCGAGGTAGATGAGCCGGAGATTGCCTGGCCGGATGTGGGACCCGATGGATTCCTTCCCGACGGAGGGCCGGGTTGGATTCCGCCAGTCGGTTTTCCCGGGCTCGACATTACCAAGGTGTGTGCGCCTGCTGCGTTCGGCGGGGTTATTCAATGCACTATCACGGTTGAGAACACCGGCACCTGGCCGTTTCTTTTACCCATTAAGGTCACGGACAGCACGACCATTGCGGCCGGGCCAGGCGCTGGTGGCGCAATGCAGATTGCCGCGGTTACGCCTGATGGCGGCGATTGGACCTGTACGGCAACGCCGACGATAAACCTAACGTGCGGATTGCCGCCTGAGGCGTTGCCACCAGGTGTAAAACGCTCATTCACAGTCGATATCGACACGAGCAGCATGGTTGCGGACGGTAACGTTGGCTTCGTCAATTGTGCGTCGCTGGGCGCGCCCTACTGGGGTATTGCCTGCGACAATGCTGGTACGGATATTACAGTGAAAAAGACGGCGCAGGCGGGTTGCGTGGCCGGTGCCAACTGCACCTACACTCTGGAAGTTACCAACAATGCTTCCTCTCCGTTCAATGGGAACGTGCAGCTAACTGATGAGATGTTCCGCGGAGCCCTCGGGCCGGCGCTAAATACGCCGATCGTGGCGATCAACGGCGACCTGGGCTGTGCGGGTGGAAACCCGGCAGCAATTCCGTTTAGTTGTCTGGCTTCGTTGACCTTGGCGGCTGGTGAAACGCGCGCTTTCGATATGACAGTCACGATGCCGGCCGCACCGCCAAACTACTGGGCGCGAAACTGTGTTGCTGTAACTAGCCCTGGATTGGTGCCTGGCGATCTGCCAACGGTCATGCCACCGGGTGGCGGTTCGTTGGGTTCTGGTGGTGCTGTCAGTTGTGCCTGGATGCAGGTCGGTGTTCCTGGCCCGCATGCCAACCTGAAGATGAAGAAAACCGCGCAGGACTGCGGTAAGCTTCCCGGTGATGAGAACACGGTCAAGTGCGATTATACGATATCGATTTCAAACACCGGGCCTTCCGTTTTCAACCTTCCCATTTCGTTCGACGAAACGGTTGATCCGGCGGCGACGCTGATTTCAAACGATGCTGGCTGGTTATGTGCCGGTGGTCCGCCGACGTACGCATGTAATTCAGTGGCTGCGGTTGCGATTGCAAACGGTGCAACGGTCGATATCCCGGTGTCTGTGACCACACCGCGCAATGTCGTAGAAGGCAATGCCTGTGTTGTGCCGAACGGCGTGGCGCTAACTGCACCGCCGGTAAACGCTGCAACGAACTATCTGGGCGGCGATGATACTGCAGCGGCCGATGGCGATGCCTTCCTATTGGAGTTTGATGCTGGTGGCGCCGCTGTCATTCTGTGCGATCCGACCAACCTGCGCACAACGCAGACAGCCAAGGGACCGTGTGAAAAGCTGGGTGCCGGCTGGCTGTGTAAGTTTGCGGTTGAGGTATTGAATACCGGTCCTGATCCCTACAAAGGCAAACTCACGATGCTCGATTTCTTGAGCATCGCGCCGATGTCAGTGTCGTATTCGGGAACGGATGGCTGGAGCAAGGCGGCGGCCGTCGGACACGACGCCTACACCTTACCCCAACGCACGATAGCAAAGGGTGAAAGCGTCAAACTCGATCTTGCCGTTGAGATTCCCGACGGCCCATACTGCTCGCTTAGCAATACGGCACACATGACATTTCCCGTGCTGAAACGGCATAATGGAGATAAGACCGACGATACGGCCGTAGCGAAAGCGATGATTCCGCGCCCCGAGTGTCGGCAAGTACCGCAGTGCAAGCCTAAGACCGGGGAAATCAGAACCCGAAGTGGTGCGTGTGCGTGTGGCGAAGGATACCGGCGGGCGGATAACGGACGGTGCGTGACAGACGAGCGTGACCCTGATCCGACGCCTGAGCCTGAGCCCGAACCACCTGAAGTCACAGGTGAGGTCTGCCCTGACGGCTATCCGATCCCTCGCAATGGCATGTGCCCATGCGGCGCCGGCAAGTCTTGGGACCGGTATCAGAAGGCATGCGTTAGCGATGACGTAGACGAGGAACCTCCGGTGATCATTGTCGATGATCCGGTTGTGCCGCCTCTTTGCAAACTGTTGCCGGGGCAAATCCGAACGCGAGACAACAGGTGTGTTTGTGCAAACGGACGCAAATGGAATCGGCGGACATACTGCGAACCGCGGACGCCGCCATGTAAACCGCGCCCCGGTGAGATTGTTGTCCGAGGCAAGTGCAAATGTCCGAACGGCCGGATATGGAACGCAAAGACATTCTGCGAGCGTCCGCAGCAGGCTTGCCCGAAGAAAGGAACCTATGAGGCGGCAAAAGGCGTTTGTTGCCCGATCGGGACGATCTATCGCGAACGCAAGTGTATCCTGCCGCATGACCCTGCGAAGGAGTGTAAGAAAAAGGGCTGGCACTGGACTGGTAAGCGCTGTGTACCGCCGCGCGATCCTGCGAAAGAATGCAAGGAGAAAGGTTGGAATTGGACAGGCTATGAATGTCTGCCCCCACGCGATCCCGCGAACGAATGCAAGAAAAAGGGGTGGCGTTGGACGGGTAAGCGCTGCATTCCACCGCGTGACCCAGCCAAAGAGTGCAGGAAAAAAGGGTGGAATTGGACTGGTAAGCGCTGTGTACCCCCGCGTGATCCGGCCAAGGAGTGCAAAAAGAAAGGGTGGCGCTGGACTGGCAAACGTTGTGTGCCGCCGCGCGACCCTGCGACGGAGTGTAAGAAGAAGGGCTGGAAATGGACCGGCAAGAAGTGCGTCCGACCGGTCAAACCCTGTCCGCGTGGTACAGTCGGTCCAGGACAGCCCAACTGCAGAAAGATCGTGAGGCCATGCCCTAAGGGCACGGTTGGGCCCGGCCGGCCGAATTGTAAGAAAGTGCAGCTGAAGATGGTTCCAATGAAGAAGATGAACAAACTTCGCGGTCCAAAACCATCCGAGCGGCGCCGGCGCGTACGATAAGGGACCTGAACGGCTCAGGCCGATCAGCCAAAAAAAAAGAGCGCACAACCTGCTTTCTGGTTGTGCGCTCTTTGTTTTTGTAGCGATAAGGCGTTTGCCTGCTTTCGCCGTCAGGTGCGGGCTGCGAGGTGTGCGGCGGACGTTTCCGGCTTGTGCAAACCGACGACAAAGAGGACGGCCGCGCCATTTGCCCAGTAGTACCACGCATCGATGCCTGTAAAACCAAGCAGGTTTGGCGCCAGCAAGAACACGATGCCGACGGTGAGATCGACAGCCAGGTGGAATGAGTAGGGCAGGATGCGAAACACGCCGAGGATGTGGTCTGTCAGCAAAGTCAGGACAAAAGCGGCTACACCGGTCGTTACCGCAAGCCAGAGGGCCAGAGGGTTTGATGCGCCGAGCTGAAGAAGAAATGGTGCGACCATAAGGCTGAGGGCGACTGGGTAGTCGAGGTAGGCGTGCATTGTGCGTGTGACAAATCGTGGGTCCATGAGACTTTCTCCTTTGAAGAATGGAGAGAAGCCCACGCCACTGTATGGCGTGGACTTCTGAGAGTGGCTACTTGATTTCGGATGGCTTTAGGTTTTCGATCTTCGGCCAGTTGGCGTTGGCTTTCTCGATGTTGCCAGCAACATCCTTGTTGAAGGCCTTCTGGATTCCGGCGTCGAGGTTCAGGTAAAGCTTGCCGCCGACAATCTTCCAGTAGCGCGGGTCGCCATCGAACTTGGCATTGACGGAGACGCCATAGGCGCAATAGCCGCCGTAGGCCGGGGTGTATTTGGCAGGATTGGCCTTGAAGGCTTCCATGTTTGCCTTGGAAGAGAAGCGGTATGTTGCTTCGCCGTGTTTCACAGCAAATCGGGCGACGCCTTGTACGGGCTTTTTCTGCGTGTGGTAGGCAACGACGTCATAGCCGTGAACCGCTAGGCCCGGTGCGGGCTTTCCGTCAACGAGTACTGCGCCGGTTGCGGTATTTACTTCCGGTCCGGCGAAAGCGGGGCTTGCAAGTGCCATGATGGCGGCGGCCGCCATGGACAGAAATTTAATCGTGCTCATGATCATCTTTCCTTTATTCGTCGAGTTAGGTTTTTGAACGCACGCCTCCGATCCGGCTCGCTCAGTCGTTGACCACGTCGGATTTGGTTCATTGGCGTGCGGGTGTCGTGTTAGTGACGGTTGTGAAGCTAGGGGCGCGAGAGGCACACGTGCAATTCACGCGCGCTTGAGGCGGGGTGTTGGCAAATGCTTTGGGACGTTGTGCAAATACAGGCGAAGAAATCTGGCCATTGCGACGATGGCGTGCTGGTTTTGTGTGGGCTTGAGGTGGCGCGCCGGGGATGTTTAATTCTTAGAATATATGGGACCTGTGAACTGCCTAGTGTGTTCGATCGCCAGCGCGGTAGTCGGTCGGAGCAACGCCAAATCGCTGCGAAAATGCGCGCGAAAAAGCGGCAGGTGATGTATAGCCTGTGTCTCGCGCGACTTCTTTTATCGTGACTTGTGTTTCCGTTAGTTGCGCCAGCGCCTTTTGCAGGCGCCATTCGCCGAGGTAGGACATCGGGGATTCACCGACGTACCTGGTAAAGCGTTCGGCAAACCTGCTACGTGACATACCGATGGCCGTGGCCAGGGACTCGACGGTCCATGGGTCGCCGGGCGCGCTGTGTAATAGCTCAAGGGCTCGGCCAATTTGAGGGTCGCTCATGGCGTGCAGGAGGCCCTCAAGCTGCGGACTACTTGTCACGCTGGCACGTACCGATTCAATGAAGAACACTTCCGTCAGCCGCGCTATTGCCGCTGCGGACCCGAGGTTTTGTGAAAAAGCACGGGCTTGGACGAGGCGCAGAGTTTCATCAAGAAGCGGGTGGCGGGCCCGGTCGCTGGCCGTCATGACGATGACCTCCGGCAGTGCGCGCAGGAGCGGGTGATCCGCGCCGTGAGTGAAGCCGAGGTGACCGCAGACCATTTGTGTTGCGGCTCGAGGATCGCCGCTACCGACTACAAATACCCCACGGCCATCGTAGCCTGACTGTTCAATAATTTTTTCAAGCGGCGCCGGCACACGGCCCGGCCGGTCAGACATGATGTGTTCCTGTCCGCGTGGGATGAGGATCAGGTCTCCAGGTTCGATGTCGAGCGCACGACCGGAGCGCAGTTGGATATGAGCATTGCCCTGTACGACCAGATGAAATCGAGCTGCTTGCTGGTAAGCGGGCACGGTGATCGCCCATGGGGGAGAGTAGTCAGTGCGGAAATAGAGCGTGGCACGCAACCGGATGGTGTCAAAGATATCGCTAAGTACGTCGATCATGGCGGTAGCCCTTGCTCGCTGGTGGGCCTTTAGCGGTACTTGTCAAGAGACACGCCTGCAACGCGGTTTGCGCTCGCGCTCGATCACAATTGAGCGATTTCCATTTTCAATCGTAAAGATCCAAATGAAGCGGCGATATATATCGGCCCTGCAGTCGAGGTTGGGGTGTTAGGCTGCACTTGGATCCAACAAGTGCCTCGGCAGATGTTGGTCAGTATTGAACTTCTTTGGGAGAGGCGAATGCGTTCAAGGAGTACTCAGTTGACTAGGGCTTTTGCCGCAGCATCCATCTTCTTGTGGATCGTCTTGTCATTCAGCCAAGAGGTGTCTGCAAAAGATGATGTGCGATCCGTGGCCTTCTTCGGTTTCCGCCTGATCAACACTACGCTCACGCCTTCCACTGAAGACGAACTCCAGCGATTGAAGCTACTCGATAAGATAATTGACGAAAAACTAGTGGCGTCAGGTAGGTACACAACAATCCCCATTCCAGAAGACATGCGGTCGGAGATTGCGAAGGGCCCGGATTTTGGGTCGTGCAGTTGTGAGGCTGACTACGCAAAGAGGCTTGATGCAGATTTGGTGGGGTGGGGAACGGTGCAAAAGGTGAGCAATCTCATCTTGAACATCAATGTCTATATAGCCGATGTGAAGTCCAACAATTATGTTTTCGTAAAAAGCGTTGATATTCGAAGCAATGATGACACGTCATGGACCAAAGGACTGCGCTGGATGCTGCGCTATTATCTGGACGACGTGAAATAGGTTGCGGGCACGATCCCAATCGCAAGTGTTCTTCTTAAAGCTAGTTTTATTGTATCCGGAACCGTTATTCCAACCGACGTGATACGGCTGGTCGTGGAAACGGACGGGACGGACACATGGAGCATTGCAAATGCCTTTGTGTTACCGACGGTAGCCAATCAGATTGAAACAGCTGGTTGGACAGCAACACATTATCGTGATTTTTTGGGCACGAGCGTTCTCCTTGCTGGTCCTGTGGTTCCACCCGGTTTGTCATTAATGTGCGATGTGGCCTGAAAATGCGCCGTATTCAGTCGGATTTGGATCCCAGTCTTTCCGGATGCCAAATAAGGCTATTACTGTTGCTTGGCGAACAACTGCAAATCAGCGTGGAAGCTTCTTAAGACGCTGTGATCAGTGTAAACTCGTTGGTCAAATGGCCGATGACTACGCTGCGCGTCGCATTGCGATGCACAATAGAAGACTGCTCACAGTTGCGCTTGAGCTGACCTGTCGGCCTGCTGCGTTAGAGGCAACTGGACGGGCTTCGTTGGCAGGTGGGCGATAGACTGTGTTGCTCACTTGGTGCATATGTGAATTGAGCAAAATCAATGCGTGCACCGGGCGGCGGCAGGAAGCCTTCGCAATGGATGGTGCGGTGGCGAGGCGCGGGAACAAGCGAGGAAGTCTAATGAGGCAATTGGTGATTACGCTTGTTGCAGCCTTGGCGGTTAGCCTTGGAAGCGTAAGCAGTTCGTCTGCAGGTGCGGTTTCCAGTCAAACGGCCGCGGTTGCAAACCTTATGAAGAGTGTCGCGGTCTATGCCGGTGACCGGTCGGCGCGGGTCGTAAAGGTGAGAAAACGGCGGGGACGGCGAGCGCGTCGTCGCCTTAGAATGCGTAAGTTTGGCCGGTCACGGGCCGGAAGACGCCGTTTGCGCCGGCTGCGTAGGTTGCGTCGTGGACGTGCGTTCCGCTACCGCAGGTACCGTCGTCGTGGTCGCCGGTTCAGGTTTAGGTATGTGCCCTACTACTACTACAGCGTACCGTATGTATATTCGTCCAGATATCGGTATTGCCGTAAGTGGCGCCGGCGTTGCGGTTATAGACATGGTTGGAGAACACGCCGGTATTACAGGTGTTTGTACCGGCGTGGATGCTGAGGCCAATTTGATCTCAATGCGTTAACGTTATTGCGGTGTGTTACACCGCGATGAATTGTCAGACGGGTGGCTGTTTTCACAGCCGCCCGTTTTTGTTGTGCGTGTTTAGTGTTGGCTACATCCATATACAAGTCGAGATGACGACGTTCCGGAGCCCGAACAGCATTGGCAGTTTAGGAGTTGTGTGCATGATCAGAAGGCGGGCATGGGGCTTCGCGTAACCGTCTTGGAGAGGAGTGTCACATGTTGCAACGCCTGGCGTGTGTTGTTGTCTTGCTTTTGATCGCGACGCCGGCGCAGGCAGATCGCTACAAGGATTGCGACGACTTCAAGAAGCCTGCCGAGCAGCTATTGGCTTGCTCTCAAATTATTGAAAGTGGAGAGAACGAAAGCGCCAAGCGACTAGGGCGTGCATACTACATGCGCGGTAGTCACTACCATAACAAGGGACAATGGAAGCTAGCGATTGCTGATCTGACGAGAGCCATTGAGATGGACCCGGACTATGCGTTCTCTTACGGGCGGCGCGGCGAGGCATTTCTCAACCAGGGCAACTTTGAGCGGGCAATTGCCGATTTGTCGACAGCGATCAGCATGAAGCCCAAGTATTTTATGCCGCGTTATCACCGTGCGTTTGCGCATGTCAGGACCGGGGATCAAAAGCGAGCGCTCGCAGACTTTCAAGCCTTTATGGAACGAATGGGTGCTAATACGCCGGGCTTGTACCTGGGACGTGGCAACGTGTGGGCGCTTAAGGGCGACCACGAGCGTGCGATTGCCGATTTCGACCGCGCGATTGAGCGGCAGCCGAAGCAGTTCTGGGCTTATCGCGATCGCGGAATGGTCTACGCGAAGATGGGTCAACGGGAGCAGGCGGAGGATGACTTCGCAGAGGCGAGGGCGATACGGCCAGGCTTGTGGGTGCCTGATCTCGACAAACCGGAAACGACAATGGACGCGCAGCCTGCGAAAGGCAAAGATCACGAAGTGAGTTTCTGGGAAAGCGTACGCAATTCAAACGACAAGGACATGTTGCAGGCCTATATCGACGAATTTCCGAATGGCACATTCGTGCCCTTGGCAAAGATCAAGCTGAAGAAAATTCAAACGGAACGCTAGCCTATCTTGACCATTCGATTGCAACTGATTTTTCGGTAGGGATGCTACGGCAATTGTACTATCATGCGGTCCGCTTCAGCGACTGGACCGAAACCTGTTGATTGGGGAATAGGACGATGACACCTTGGGAAATTCGAGCCGTTGAGTTTTCTAACTGCAATTGCGCCTATGGTTGCCCATGTCAATTCAATGCCCCACCGACGCATGGTTGTTGTGAGGCGACTGTTTGCCAGGAAGTAACCGAAGGACACTATGGGGACGTCAAGCTTGATGGTGTTCGTTTCGGTGGCATTTTTCAGTGGCCCGGCGCCATCCATGAGGGTGAAGGGCGGTGTCAACCGTTTGTGGATGAAAAGGCGACGCCTGCCCAGCGCGAAGCTATTCTAAAAATCATGTCGGGTGAGGATACTGAGCCGATGGCAACAGTTTTTGCCGTCTTCGGCGCGACGCTCGTTGAGGTTTTCGACCCAATTTTTGCACCCGTTGAATTCTCCGTCGATGTTGAGGCGCGGCGTGGGAGTTACAGCGTACCTGGGTTGGTGGAAACTGTTGGCGAGCCGATTAAGAATCCGGTGTCAGGCGAAGAGCACCGGGCGCGCATTGAGATTCCCAACGGCTTTGAATATGAGATTGCCGAAATGGGCAGTGCAACGAGCAAGACAGAAGGCAACATCGCGATCAGCTTTAAAAACAGCTATGGACAGTTTGCCTATCTGCATTTGAATAATCACGGTGTCGTTCGACATCGATCTGCTTAGCAGATTTAGTGGTTCTATAGTCTGTGGCATCTCAAACGACGACCATAGAGAATATACTTAGGCGAGAACGCTGGGTGGTGATCGCGGGACTTTCTGCGATTGTAGCACTTGCGTGGCTTTGGCTTTTGGCCGGGGCCGGCACGGGAATGAACATTTGGCGGATGACAACGTGGTCGTTTCCGCCCCCGATCAAACCCAACATGGTTGCTGAATGGTCGCTGACTTACGCACTTCTTATGTTGTCCATGTGGTGGGTCATGATGATCGCCATGATGACGCCGAGCGCTGCTCCGGTCATTTTGCTATTCGGACGCGTATATCGCCACGAACAGGGACGGGAGCGCATTGGTGATGGGGTTGCGCCAACGTTTATCTTTGCGCTCGGTTACCTAACCTCTTGGCTTTTGTTCAGTGCCGTTGCCACTCTTCTGCAGTGGGGGCTTGAACAGGCAGGTCTGGTGCACGCGATGTTGATGTGGAGTGTGGAGGCCAAGTTCTCCGGTTTGCTTCTTGTCGCTGCGGGACTTTATCAACTCTCGCCGTTGAAACATGCCTGTTTGAGACATTGCAGGTCTCCGGCGCAATTTCTGGCGCAGCATTATCGCGCTGGTCGGATTGGAGCCTGGAGGATGGGCATGGATCACGGCCTCTATTGCGTTGGCTGTTGTTGGGTCCTGATGGCGCTACTATTTGCCGGCGGGGTCATGAACCTTGTCTGGATAGCAGGGCTCACAATTTTCGTACTGTTGGAGAAGGTCCTGCCGTACGGACATGTGATCGCGCGGGTTATGGGTGCAGTTTTGCTAATAGCCGGAACAGCGGTCCTCGCGCATGACGGCTGGCCGTCGTAGCGCAATTCTTTATGACGTGTGGGAATTGTCGCCGAGAGGGTCATCGCGGCTCACAGCAGGATTCTTGGGAATTGGCCGCATATGCCACGGTGTGGAGCAGCCATGATCAACCCGGTGGGTTGGTTAGAGTGTTCCGCGGGGAACAGCATGAATTGCGACACACGTCGTAACGATTAACGACTGCAAAACCATAGAGGTGACCGGGCTCGTCGGGCAGTTGATTTGCCAAGGCGCACGGACCGGCATCACCCGTGACAGGAGTTGGTCGAATGTTTGTTAGTACCGGCGTAATGATCATAGCTGCGTTGATCGCAGGTGCCGTTGTCGGAATGGCTGTGGCGGCTTTAGAGTCGCGGCACACAAGTTTGGATTTCGATAGATTTTAGGTGTGCGAAGCGGGTGGTGGCTGGAATAGCTCCTCCCACCATGTTGCCGCCGAGTTCTCGTCTGTTATGTCAGTGCTCTATTCAGCGCTGCAGTTTGAAGCGATAGGTGAGGCCTGCGCCAGCAAAGAACTGGTCCTCAGTCTCAACTATCGGGCTGTCTGCCGCGTCGCCGACGATGTGCGAATAACGGCCGCTCAGCTTCAAGCTCCAGTCCTGCGATAGTGCTATGTCCGTCTGTGCGCCGATGAAGACATCCTTGATGCCAGAATCCGCGTCATAAATCGCAAGCCCGGCAACAGAGGCAGCACTCTGGGTCGGTGAGATCGAAAAGTAGGCATCCGTATAATCGTCATCGGCGTAGGTGGCGCCAGCCGTTAGTCTGATAGGCAGACTGGGGGCGAGATGTGTTTTGACCTCGGTGCCGAAGCGAATAACGGCGCCGGTGTCGTCTCCGGAGACCTGATGGTGGTAAGAGACGAACGGTCTCAGCAGTCCAAGGTTGTATGCTGCATAGGCGCCAACGACTACGCCGCCATCGACGTCACCTAACCCGAGCAAGCGCCGGGCGTCGTCTTCCTCACGGTCGAAACGCCAGCCTACGAGTGGGCCAAATTCGAAGGCGTTGAGTTTGACCAAACGGAAGCGCAGGTCATCGGGACCGCGGAACTGCACAATTCCGTCTTCAAGCGTGTTCCCACCCAAACCTGACGGTGCGACAATTGGGAAACCGCGGGCCTCATACTCGTCAGAGCCCTCGTATTTCGGCGCCACGACAACAAAGCCTCCGACCTGCAGGTCGTTCAAGGACAGCCCTGCGCCGCCAAAGTCCGTTGCCTTCGCGGGCGAGCAGAAGATTGTCGCTGTCAGAAGTGCCGACCAAAACAGGCCGGATGATCGCATTGCCATATGTTGTGCCGCTTCCCTGGATTCTTAGGATTCAACGTGGACTTATAGCATTCAACCCAGCCGCTAAGTCTTTGAGATTTGGTTACGCACATGTGCCTTTGGGTGAATGAATCGACAAGTGTGGTTCAGATGCAACGGTGACGCATACTGACTGTCTATTCCGTGGGCATTTTGCCGTTACGTCAATGGCGCCAACACGTCCCCGTATGCGGGTGATCATTGTTGGATTGACGTTCACTGTCGACCTACGTTGTTGTGACCGAAATGGATTGTGGACTCGGTCAAAAGAATATTGAGCGCGGCTGTCGGAGTTGAGATTGTCTGAATATGGGGTGCGTCAGGCCCTCGCCTTTGCGGATGATTGTCATGGCTCCGAAGATCCCGACCGACCTTGCCCTATTGGGAGAGATATACGAACGCAACTATTCACGGTTTGAGAATTTCTCGGACTCAGAGCGGACACGCAGTTCAAAAATCTGGGTACCCATTGATATTGCGGAGCTTGCCGGGACCTTCAATTTAGATCCCGACATCATCTTCGGGCGGCTCTATTATCATCTCAACGAAAAGTATGCGCACGCGAAGGCTGATGGCGGCCAAGCGGAATTCTTTGCGCTGCGCGTTGGTGGAGATCACCACTGCGTCAACTTTCCCTATCTAGCTTCGATCCTCGCAACACTGCGGGACGAGCACCGAAAATTTGTTACTGCAACAGCGATTGCGGGTTTGTCGCTTATCATCTCAATTGTATCGATCATGATCGCGACGATGGGGTGAGAAGATTTGAAGTACAACAGATCCACTTTGGCTGTTGAGAGCCGAACCCGGTGGAAGAACGAACTTGGTCGCAATAGCAAGCACCAATTCAATTCATTGAATGTGCCGCGGAACGGTTCGAGATATGCCATATGGCCAATGCCAGTCCTCTTTCGTAGTCTGATTCATACTTTTTCTTGCTGACGACGACATACAAACTGTTGTCATGGAAGAACACCATCAAGGCGCGTCGTGTGTCTACCTGTTGAAGGGCATCCGACCATTGCGTGTTGGCAAATTCTTCGAGAACTGCGGACCAGGAGCCCTCTATATAGCTGTACTTGAACGTTCCGAAGATCCATTCGCGCCGCTTTGGCGGCAATAATATTACTGACTTTAAGGCACGCTTATTCGCAAGTAGCTGGCGCAACTCCCAACGCACCCATTTAGCCATTGCCGGTACCGCCACGATAACTTGGGCACGGTCCATGAGGCCCTGTACGATCGTCTGCCACTCATCATCTTTGGCATACAGGCGCGCGGCGCCGAGGTTAGGCAAACGTTCATTGGGCTCACCGATGGCAATGAAGGGGCCCAGTTTTCGTGCAACGTCTGCAATGGCAATTTCTAAGGTTGCGATCATGTTGCCGGTTGCAATATTGCGGAAGTTGTTGCGCCACACAGAAATTCGCTCATCACGAAACGAACGGAGGAACAGAACGGGTGGTCTTGAATCACTTTCAAGAAGTGCGGTTGCCTTGATGGCGATGTAACGATCGGCGAGATTATTGAGATACACAAAAAGAGCTATTGCGATGAGATTCACATGGAGGGTGACAAACCGAATGTTGAGATGGAATAGGGATAGGTACAGTTCAAATAGGTTGTTCGATATGCTTAGGAAAAAGAACAAGGCCAACGCCAGAAACTTTAGTGCGTAATACTTCACGGGTTTGCTAAATTTGAGATAGCTGTTGGGTGTGTTCGGAAATTTTTCATTGAGATCATTTGCAATGGCGACTGGGTCACGATCAAACGGGGTCTTGCTTGTTAAAGGCCGGAGGGACGCATGCCATTGGAAATTGTTGTAGTTGGCGCGTTGCATTAGCGGGTCAAGAAGAACTAGGACAAGGACCGTGCCTGTTATCGTGAAAATGAGAGAAAACAGGCGAATATCGTCAGGGTTGCCGGCCGCAACTCCTTCAATAAAGGTGGTATCCTTGAAGATCAGGAGATTGAGAGCGAACAGGGCTATGACGATGACAATGGCAATTACGAATAGCGTCAGAACGAGCGCGAGATATCCGAATAGTCTCTGACGAAGCCCCCGAAAAAACGTGTCCGATACGTCTAGGATTTGGGCATTGAAACCTTGTTTGTCACTTGATGTCATGGCGTTGCCACCAGTCTTCTGATCCGAAAAATATATAAATAAGTCTGCAAAAGGCTAACACTGACGTGGCGTGTGTGACAAGCAACGCGATGGTGTTGCGGCGCGGTTTAAAGGCGAACCACGATAGAAACTTGTCAAACCGCAGGGCAACGATCGTTGTCCCACATCCCAATTTTTATCAGAGGCCGGGTGTGGTTTGGGTGATGTGTGTCGGGTGTGTATCGATCATGATCGCGACGATGAGGTGAGGGCAAAGCTGCCAGGATCATGGCACATCGATATCAAAATGAAGAACGTCTTCTCGCGTGCCGAGCTTCGAATAGAGTGCGATAGCTGGCGGGTCAGAATGGTCCGCTTGGACGAAGATGACATAGGCTCCGCGGCGTGATGCGATGATTTTAAGTTTTTCGATCAACTGTGTCGCAATTCCTCTGCGCCGGTGCTGTTCAGCGACCGCTATATCGTAGATATAGATTTCACTTCGTTGGCGCTCAAATTTTTTCAATTCGTAGGCTGCGAGGCCGCCGATGACAGCGTTGTCTTCAACGGCCGCCAATGCAATGAAGACGTCGCATTTCAGCCGGTCACGCAGATAGGTGTCGCTTGGCTGCTGGGATGTGTAGGTATCTATCTCGTCGAATGCTTGGCCAAAAACATCGAGCAACTCCCGCATAGTGGCAATATCCGCATCTGAAAGTTCGCGGATGGTTGGCATGGGTTTGTCCGTCATTTCACCTGCCCGTGTGGTTGGGCGCCTATCGCTTCGTACGTAAGTCAGTGAGGATATCGCCAACAGGTCTAGCGATGTTGCTAAGTTTGGTGGGCGGCAGGCTTTCTGGAAGACCTTTTGTTGAACATTAGTCGAGTGATGCGCGGAGCGTGTCTAGATAATTTCCAGCTTCCAGGTGGCCGCCGGCCTTTGCTTTGGACAGCAGGTCAATGGCGGCTTGTTTGTCCTGCCGGGAGGCCTGGTCAATACCCTGACCACGCGCAGTTGCAAGCATAACACCGTAAGCGAATTGACCATCTGAAAAACCTTGGTCCGCAGACTTTTTGAGCCATTCAGCGGCTTTGTCGATATCACGCTCAACCACATGCCCCTTTTCATAGGACATTCCCAATTCGTACTGCGCGCGGGCATCACCGAGTGTCGCAGCTTTCTCCAACAACACGTGCGCTTCACGATCGTCTTTGGTTACACCTTGTCCTTGTTGAAACAGGTTGGCGAGATTCAACAGCGCGGTGGTGTTTCCTTTTTTCGCCAAGCCTTCCCATATCTGCTTTGCCTTGTCGTATTGTCCCATCTTGTAAGCGGCATAGGCCTTCAAGTTGACGACGGCTTCTTTGGCGTTGTCTCGCTCCTCTGAGTTGACCGGTGATAGTGGACTGGAAATCAGAATGAGGAGCGCCAGTGTAAGACCAGTGGCACGCATAACCTTTGAGGATGGCGGGGAACCGAGAATGTTTTTGGTCATTGAGCCTCCGGATTGGTCCGATAGAAAGCCGTTTATGCTTTCCAAGCAATCGCCGAAATGAGATCGGTTGGGCTATTCTATTCGTCAAGATTGGCTCAGGGCCAATGCGTCTATCGTACCAAGGGAGGGATGGAAGTTGCGGCCCCGCACGTAAATGTGTCCACCGCTTCCGGTACCTTGCAATCGCCGGTCGATTGGCCAGAACCGAATTTTGGACAGTGAGTCAAACGCGCGGGGGGCAGAGCGTGAACTGAAACTCACTTAGGGCCAAGCTGGGGAAGATTCAGTCCTAATTGTTCCGATAACTCAGCGAGTTGGCCGGCATCGAATTGAGAAGGGTCAATTCCATGCTCCTGAAGCGCGGTTAGCATTTCGTCGGGTGCCAGTCCCTCGAGTATTGATGGGTCAAGACCTAGGTCACCAAGGTTCTGCAGGATGGCTGCAGGGTCGAATTCTTCGGGTTCCTGTCCTGTAAAAACTTCTAAAATTTCGGTGAGGCGCGAAAGATCGAACATCTCGGTCTCCATTCCCTTGGTTTCATATTGCAGTCGAAGCGGCTACTGGCTTAGGAGCGACCTCGGGTTTGCGAGCTGGTGGGATGTGACGAATGGCTTTGGGGTTCAAGGTGTCGAACATCGACCCTCATTCGGCGTGGCGCCCAACATTCGACCCTTGAGGTTGCAGCGATCCTACCTAACTGATTGATCAACCATCTTGGTCTTGTTGGGCGCCATCCCGGCTCACTGGGGAGATGGGATGCAATTGCGCCAGCGACCAATCGAAATGGATGGGATATTTGATCAGGCTTTCCGATCACGCCGGCTCTTCAAGATCGTGTGTGTTGAATAACAATCTTCTATACGGGCTTTGCAACGCATGCCGAACCTACGTCAGCTAGAATACTTAGTTGCCCTGTCAGAAACCTTACATTTCCGAAGGGCGGCGGAACGCACAAACACGACGCAACCGACATTGAGCGAACAGCTTAAGGCGCTTGAATCCCGGTTGGGTGCGCAGCTTGTTGAGCGTTCGAGAAACCGTGTCCTGCTAACTGGATTTGGCGAACAAGTCGTTCAGATTGCGCGACGCATGTTGGCGGATGCGGACGAAATTCGGTCCCTTGCGAGGAGTGAGGGGAAGGGACTTGCTGGCGTTATCCGCATCGGATTGCCGCCAACGATCGGGCCTTATCTTCTTCCTGCTGTTATTCCGCAGCTACAAAAGCGTTTCCCTGATCTCAAGTTGTACGTTCGCGAGGAGGTCCCGTCACTCCTGCCGCAAGAATTGCATGACGGCCGTTACGACCTGATTCTCTCTTTGCTTCCGGCAAAGTGGGCAGATCTTGAATGCGAGCCTCTTTTTCGAGAACCCCTGTTCTTGGCTGTGTCACGAGATCATCCGCTCGCGAGCGGCGGGTCGGTATCGCGGCGCGATCTTGAAGGTGTCGATGTTCTGGCACTCGGCAAGGGGCATCAGCTACATGATGCCGTACTGGCGTTGTGCGAAGGGTTCGGCGCCAACTTGCGGTATGACTACGAAGGTACAAGCCTAGACACGCTTCGTGAGATGGTGGCCATGAACCTGGGCGTGACATTCCTTCCCGGACTTTATGTGAATGCGGTTGCCTCAAAGGATGATAACTTGCGTGTCTTGAAACTCGAAGGCCCGCAGGTCTATCGGACTGCTGGACTGATGTGGCGCAAGGAAAGTGCGCGCGGTGCAAGCTATATGGAACTGGCAAGTCTTTTGCGCGCTCAAATTCGAAAACATTTTTCGGGGCTGACCGTGGTTGGCGCCGAAAATAACACCTAATTGAAATTTTCGATTAGTGGGCGCTGTTGTTTCGATTGGTAGATTGAAGACCTACCTACCATCTCCAATTCATCGCTGGTTGGCGAGACTGGCTTGATAGCCAGAACTCTAGTCAGTGGGTCGCGAAGTCGCGACCAAGCGCTGTTCTGACAGCGGTGTCTTAAACTCGATGCGGAGGAGATGAAAAATGAGCAAGAAGCATTATATGGTAGCGGCAGTTATGATGCTGGGCGTTGCGGGTGTGCCGATAGCGGCTCATGCGGCAACATCGGAAGGTTCGACCACACCGCCTTCAGTTATGGCGTTTAATCAGTCAGCCGGCAACAAGAGCATCGTTGTCGATTACGCTTACCTGCCGGAAAATGGCTATGTCGCAATCTACAAGAGCGATGAAGCTGGCAAACCGACCGGTGAGCCGATTGGTTACACCCAGGCTAAGCAGGGCGATCATCGTCAATTCGAGATTGAATTGAAAGAGGCGCCTGCGAAGGGCGACCGGCTGTGGGTTGCCCTGTATAAAGATGCCGATCAGGATCCATCGTTTAAGCCAGGTGCGGGCGATAAGCCGGTGTGGTCAAAATCGGACCTTCCTGCAGAGAATATGTTTGAGTTGAAGTAACAGGGGACGTTGAAGGTTGATATCGGTCCACCTCGGTGGCTAAACCTTGCCGCCGGCTTGTATTCGATACAAGCTGGCGGCATTTTTTTTGGTTGGGCACATAGATTTGCGACCCATTTTGAAGTCCACACGTTCTGAAACAGGTTTGGCTGGGCTGGCCGCACGAAACGTCTTGAGTGCAGCCGCCTTGAAATGACCCGCTCGATGATGAAAAGGTCGTAGTTAAGGCAACCTGGGAACGCGGACTCTTCAAGTCTTCGTAGCGTCGGCTCATGATTTATCGATTGTGTTTTCTCCTGTTGGGCATATTTGCACTTGCTCCGGCTGCGTGGTGCAAGGTTGTGCGGGTGGATGTCGACAGTCGACAGTCTGTGCTTGGCGGGCGGACATTTGGTGCACATGGTCCCTACGAAGTTGTGCGCGGCCGGTTATATTTTGCGTTTGATCCGGCCAACGCGAGCAATGCCAAGATTGTCGATTTGACAAAAGCCCCACGTAATTCAGAGGGCCATGTTGAGGCGTGGACCACGTTTGTTGCCCTGAAACCGATATCTCCCGACAAGGGGATTGGCGTCGGGCTCGTGGAGGTGAGCAATCGCGGGACGAAGTTCGCGCCGCTTTACTTCAATCGTGCACGGGCTGCGAGCCTTGACCCCGACGATCCGAATGCGTTTGGCGATGGGCTGTTGATGCGCCTCGGGCTTACCGTGATCTGGCTTGGTTGGCAGTTTGATGTGCCTGAGTGGGCCGATGCGTTGCGGCTTCATGTGCCACGCGCGCGTCAAGTTGATAACTCACCGATAACCGGGCTTGTTCGCAGCGACTGGACTGTAGACAGACCGATTGCGTCATTACCATTGGCGCATCGCGGTCACCGTGCCTATCCCGTTTCCGATCCGGCCGACTTGGCGAACGTATTGACCGTGCGCAAGGGACGGGAGGCGCCGCGTCGAGAAATTGCACGGGATCGGTGGGCCTTTGCACAAATCAAGGACGGTCGCCGCGTTCCCGACACGACGCATGTTGTTCTGGATGGCGGGTTTAAGGCTGGCAAGATTTATGAGCTTGTTTATCGCGCCAAGGACCCAGCTGTCGTTGGTTTAGGTCTTGCGGCTATTCGTGACGTCATAAGTTACGCGAAGTTTGATAAGACAAGCGTGTTTCCGGTGAACAGTGGCGTGGCGGCCGGTGTGTCGCAGACGGGGCGTTTTCTAAGGCACTTTGTCTATCAAGGCTTCAATGCAGATGAGGAGGGCCGCACGGCGTATGACGGGATGATGGTTGTTACGGCTGGTGCTGGCCGTGGCAGCTTCAATCATCGCTTCGCCCAGCCCTCTCGTGATGCACATCGGTACTCGGCATTTTTCTATCCAACGGATCTCTTCCCGTTCTCAAGTGTGACGCAGCTTGATCCTCTGCAACAGCGAAGCGACGGACTTCTGGCCCAGCTCCAGGGCACCAATCATGCTCCCAAAATCTTCTTCATCAATACCGGTTATGAATACTGGGGTAGGGCTGCGTCTCTCATCCACACCACGGTCGATGGCAAGTCTGATGTCGAGCTGCTTCCAAATGAGCGTGTCTATCATCTGGCGAGTGCGCAGCATTTCGTTGGGAGTTTTCCAGCAAGACGCGACCGGGTGGGAGACACGCTGGCGTATCGCGGCAACCCGATGGACTTCAGTGGAAATTACCGTGCCTTGCTGGTTCGGCTTGTGGCGTGGGTGAAGGATGCAACTGCCCCACCGCCCAACAAATATCCTTTGATCGGTGAGTCCAACTTGGTAACTCCGGGATCCGTGGCATTTCCCAAGATCCCGAATGTCGCTTTTCCGAAAACCATACATATGGCTTATCGCGCCGATTACGGGCCGCGTTGGTCCCAGGGCATCATTGATCTTCAACCGCCCAAGTTGGGGCCTGCATTTCCCTCACTCGTTGCCCAGGTTGATAAGTTTGGGAACGAGAGAGGTGGTGTGCGGAACGTAGAGGTCCGCGTGCCGCTTGCGACTTTTGCGCCATGGAACCTGCGCGCGGGTGAGGCCGGCAATGCGATGGAGCTGACCGACTTTTTCGGAACGACGATACCGCTGCCGCTCACCGAGGCTGAACGCAAAGCCCGCGGAGACCCCAGGCCGGCCGTCGAAACGCTGTATGAAAACCGTCAAGCCTACTTGGACCAGGTGCGCACGGAACTCGATGATCTGGTGCGCGAGGGGTTCTTACTTGCCGACGATCTGGATCGGGCTGTGCGGAGGTCAGACGATACCTGGAACTGGGTGCATAGCCTAGAGCGATAGGGCGCGGCGGCGGTGCCAATGAAGAAGACAGGCGGAGCCAATGGACAATCTCAATCATCGATTGAAAGGACGTTGAGAAGCGCCATGCGAAATTTTTTCGTCATCACTGGTTTTGCTGCGTCCGTCGGCTTGAGTTCGGCTGCACTGGGGGAGACCTGGCGACAAGCCGCTCTGATGCCAATGGGCGTGCAGGAGATCTATGCTGATGTTATGGATGGGCTCATCTATGTCGGCGGCGGCATTCCTAAAGATCAGGCCGACTTCACCGATCAGTTCCTGGCTTACGACGCCAAGGTAGACAAGTGGACTCGTCTTGCGCCGCTGCCCGCCAGGCGCCACCACATCACGATTTCCGCTGCAGAGGGCAAAATATACGCCATGGGCGGATTTACTGGTTCGTTGCCGCGCTGGTCAATCCATCGGGCGATGTTCGTTTACGATGTCAAAACAAGCGCATGGTCCGATGGGGTGGACATGCCGTCGGCGCGCGCAGAGCATGTCGCGCCGGTTGTCGATGGAAAAATCTATGTGATTGGCGGACGTGTGGCCGGGGTCCCTGACGCGAACACCTTCGATGACTACGTCGACACAAATAATGTCGACGTCTTTGACACGAGGACACGCACATGGTCTCGCGCGGCGGATGCGCCCACGGCGCGCAACAGCCACGCGGCAGCCGTGATTGACGGAAAAATCTATGTCGTTGGTGGTCGACAAAACATAAAGGGATCAGGGGGTCACGTTCGGATTGTCAATGTCAAATCGCTGGAAGTCTATGATCCGCAAACGGATCGCTGGCAGACCAAGGCTGACATGCCGCTGGCCCAGGGCGGGCTAGCCGCGGCCGCGCTCGATGGCAAGCTTTATGTGTTCGGTGGCGAGCAGTGGTATCCGAACATAAAAGTGTTCGGCAATGTCTGGGTCTACGATCCCAAGCTTGACCGCTGGGAAGCAGGACCTGCGCTGCGGTTTCCCCGGCATGGGCTCGCTGCGGCGACCGTGGATTCTGAGATATTTGCTTTTGGTGGCGCGACACGGCCCGGGCTCGGCGCGGTTCCAATCAATGAAGTTCTGCGTGTGAAGTGAGGCAGGGCTGGCTGGACACAGGGGCACTTGTTCACGAAGGCATTCGACGCCTTTAGCGCTCAGCTGTTGCACCGTCGTTTTCCAAATCTGGAAATTTGACTATACCCTTATTTACCAACACCCTTAACATCGTAGCGGCACCGCACTGCTTTGAGACGGCCGTATCACTCCACTTGCCACCTGACACATACTTTCCACGTACGTAGTGATTTGAACAGCTCCAAAGATATGGGCTGTTGGTGTTGTGGAAGAGGCGGCTACGGAAACCATTGTAGGCTTCAAACCGAAAGAGGGTCTTTGCCAAAGACCAATCTTTGAGACCATCAAATTTATACAACTTGATGGCATCAATTGCGCTTTCCTCCCAAGTGAAGGGTGGCGTCCCGCCTAGAGGTCGGCCCTCCGGAATTCTGCGAGTGTGGCGGCTCAGAGGGTCACCGTTGTGCAGATGAGAGCGAAAATTAAAGCTCGTCTCCATGCCGTGCAGAATGCTAATAACGAACCAGGGAGTCCCGGTAGCTTGCCCCACAGCCTCGTAGCGGCGGCGATTTTCTGGATCAATTAGTTTGTTTACATACCAGGAGACGTCATCCTTGCGAGCCGGAGTTATGGCTGCCGATTTGAACAACTCAACGTATTTTGAGCTTCCAGATCTCAGTATTTCGACAGCCGCTTTCAATGCGTTATCAGCTTTCTGTTGCTCGGCATCGGCCACGAGCATCTGTCTGTATGCGACTGCGCCCGCCGCACCGACTCCGATCAGCAATACAATTGACGCAATTAAAGCACGTCGAACGTTTCGGGCCGCTCTCTTTGCCTGACTAACAGCTGCTTCCAGTTCCTTGGCGCGTTTTCGCTCAGCACTCAGTCGGGTAACGTGATGCTTTTCGCTTTCAGCAATAAACTCGTGATGTAGTTCTGTTGGTGCGGGTGCATCCTTAGGCTTGTTTTCTAGCCACGTTTTTGCGTTGGCAATGTCTTCGCCCAGCAATAATCGGTTTTCTATACGCCCCGCAGAAATCCATTCGCGCGCGCGGGAAAGTAGGCGTGTATGTTCGCGCAGCCAATCGATGTCCGTATTTAGTGCCCGGCACAGTGCGGCCAGTCCTGCAATGAACGAGCGCGGCCGACCATCCTCGTTTGGGTCAAAGCGCACATAATTCAGTGCAGCTAGCTGTGGCGGCGGGCTAGCCGCCCCAAGCGGTACTGCTTGCACGGGCAAAATACGTTTCGATAGTCGTTCTGCTTCGCCCACCTCCCAGGCGCAAATCAAAGACGTGGCGGAGGCTGGGGACAAAATAAAGACAATCGTATCTGCGCTTGCGATCAGGTTTCCCAACCGCTCCTTCCACTTTTCGCCTTCGTGTATTGATTCACGGTCAATCAAAACTTCGAAGTCGCCATGGAATTCCAGCCCAGACGCAATCTCATCTGCGAATTCAAGGTCACTACGTGAGTAGGAGACAAATACTTTTAGTGTTGGTTCGCTCTTGGGAACAGTATCCGTCGTCGCTGTGCTAGACGTCTTTTCCATCGCACTTCCTCAGGTGTCCGGAGGATGACATCCTAAACATATTTTACCGATGAGACGATGGTTGTCATTAGCCCGGCGCAACAGCTCTTTGGCCATTGCTCGATCAACATTCCAAGTTCAGTGCCGACAATTGGTGGTCGAAATATTCGAGGGGTGAATTGGCGGAGGGGGTGGGATTCGAACCCACGAGACGGTTGCCCGCCTGCCGGTTTTCAAGACCGGTGCCTTCAACCACTCGGCCACCCCTCCATTCACGCTCGTGCAGCCTTTTAGGGATTAGCCGCGGCTGGCGCAAGGCGTGAGAACCTACATGCCAAAGCCGACATCTACAAGCGTAACTATTTTTTTAGGCGGGCCCTAATCGGATGCTGCCATAGTTGCGCCGTTCTGTCGTCACGGGCCGTCCTATAAGGTCCGGACGGGAGAAACGTTAAGGGTCGTTCATGATCCTCAACAGGCGTTTAACAGGTGTGGCAAATGACAACCAATCCAGTGGGTGGATGCGCCCGCGGGCTCAGCGGATATGTGCATCGCGCATCGTCCGGGGCTGATTGCGGATTTCGGCAGGGGCCGGTCTGCGGTTTAGCACTGGTATTGATGGCGGCGTTTGCGGTTTCGGGCTGTTCCAGTGGGATTTTCGGAAGCTCCCAATCGCGCGCGCAGCTGAAGCCTCCGGCGAAGGTCTATGGCGCGCAGAATACGCGCCGCCGATCTGGCACGTACAACCGTTATGGCGTGCCGACGAGTAGCCGCGTGGTGCACGCCGGTCGCATTCCCAAAGGCGGTGGGGTGCGAAAGATCGGCAAACCCTATTATGTCAGCGGGCAACGTTTCGTGCCGCGTCATGACCCATCCTATGACCGCAGCGGTATAGCCTCATGGTACGGACGCGATTTCCATGGGCGCAAGACAGCGAATGGTGAAGTCTATGACATGAATGCGCTGACAGCTGCGCATCCAACCCTGCCGCTGCCGTCTTACGCCTATGTTACAAATAAGCAAAACGGAAAGACACTGCTGGTTCGCGTCAATGACCGCGGGCCCTTCGTCAAAAACCGCATCATCGATTTGTCGCATCGCTCGGCGCGAGAATTGGGATTTTTCAACCAGGGGACGGCGCACGTCAGAGTGCGTTATGCGGGACCAGCGCCGCTTAATGGTGATGATTCTCGAGAACGCCGTTTTCTGGCCGATTCGCGCGGACGCGTTCCGGCTCGCTCGCGCTATAGCAGCAATGGCAAATATCAAGATCGTCTTCAGACCGGTTCGCTACCGAACCGCTTGACGCTGCGTTGAGGCGCCCTGTGTTGGTGGATTCCGCTTGTCAGTGTGCTGAAAGTGGTCGGCAACTTCTAACGTATGGGTGATCTCAGCGTGTGGATCGATGGCGGGGAACATTGACCCTGCTTGTGGAAGATTGGATAGTCCCGCACAGGTGAGGCTCAAACCTCATAAAACACCAACGCGGGATACCTATCATGTTTTTATCGTTGATGCGGGATGCAGGTGTTTGGCCCAGCGCAGTGCGTAGTGGGCTCGATTGCCTACGCAGTGGTTCGCTCAAGATAAGTGCGGTCGCAACAGCGCTGGTTGCGGCATTTTGTGTGCTTCTAACTTCCCCTGCAGTAGCGGCCTTCAGCACTAAAGCAAAAACGGCGATCCTAATGGACGCCGATACCGGCGCCATCCTTTATCAGAAAAACATGCATAAGCTTTTTCCGCCGGCGAGCATGAGCAAGCTGATGACGCTGGCGGTTGTGTTCAGAGCGCTGAAAGAAGATCGCTTATCGCTAGACGACGAGTTTCTCGTCAGTGAATACGCGTGGCGTAATGGCGGTGCGCCGTCTGGCACTTCGGCCATGTTCGTCCCGATCAACACCAAAGCAACATTGTCGGACCTCTTGCGCGGCATCATCGTTCAATCGGGCAACGACGCGTGTATGGCGATTGCGGAAGGAATGGCTGGCACGGAGGCGGCATTCGCCGAAGTGCTTCAGAAAGAAGCCCGGCGAATAGGTTTAAAAAAATCCACGTTTCGCAATTCCACCGGGTTGCCCGCCGAAGGGCAGGCGATGACGGCTTATGAACTAGCCATATTGGCGCGCCACATCATCAAGGAATACCCGTCCTACTATAAAATGTTCAGCGAAGAGCGTTTCAACTATCGCAAACACCGCTTTATCAATCGCAACCCTTTGTTGTTTGCCGGTGCGGGGGCAGATGGACTTAAGACGGGATACACGAAAGAGTCTGGCTACGGCATTGTCGCTTCCGGCGTCAACGATGAAGGACGCCGTCTCATTGCAGTGCTGAGCGGTCTCGGTTCGAAGAAGGAGCGTCGCTCGGAGGGTGTCAAGTTCCTGCAGTGGGGATATCGCAACTTCGCGGATAAAAAGATTTTCGACGATGGCGAAACGGTTGGCTCCGCGCGCGTATGGGGTGGGGAAAGTTTTTACGTCCCGCTGGTTGGAGAGGGAGACGTTAAAGTGCTGTTGTCTCGCTTTCCGGAAAAACAGCGTCTGAAAGGCGAAATAGTATACATGTCGCCACTGAAACCGCCGATCAAGAAAGGCGATCAGGTAGCTCATCTGCGCGTGACGAGTTCAACCAATACGGTCAATAAGATTCCGTTGTATGCCGCTGAAGATGTCGATGAGGGCAGTGTGGTGCGGCAGGGGCTTGACTCCTTGCTGTTTCTAGCGTTCCGCTGGATTGCTGAGCAGACGAAAGAGCTGGTCGAGGACAACACGTAGAGTATCAATCCAGGCGCCATTCTCGCGAAACGGCGCGAGAGTAGCGATGACAGCAGCGCGGTTCATTACATTTGAGGGCGGTGAGGGGGCTGGCAAGTCGACGCAGATTGCGCGGCTTGCCGAGGCCCTTGCGGCGCGTGGTATCTCTGCCGTGTCGACGCGTGAACCGGGTGGTTCGCCGTTTGCCGAGCGCCTGCGCGATGTGATTTTGAATCCGGATACCGAGCAGCATTCGGCGCTTGCCGAATCGCTGCTTTTTTATGCCGCCCGGGCAGATCATCTGGAGCACACTATTCGTCCCGCGCTTGATGGTGGGCGCTGGGTGTTGTGCGACCGCTTTACCGACTCAACGCGGGTCTATCAGGGCCACGCTGGTAAGCTAGATATAGGCATTCTGGATGACCTGGATAGGATTGTGGTCGGGGCGACGCGGCCGGATTTGACGCTTGTTCTCGACATCGATCCTGCGGTGGGTATTGCGCGGGTTGAACGCCGTCGGCAAGACCGTGCGAAGGCTAAAAGCGACCATGAGGCGGATCGCTTCGAAGGGCGGACCCTTTCGTTCCATGAGGCGTTGCGTGAAGGTTTTCGCAAGCTTGCCAAGATGGAGCCTGATCGCTGTGTCCTGATTAATGCGCATGAGCCGGTCGACGAAATTGCGCAAGCGGTCTGGAAGGCGGTTGATCGGCGCCTGCTGCAAGGGGCTTAGCTGAAGCATGGCCGCGCGATCTGCGATTGGTGACATTGAAGACTACCCGGAGGCAGATTGTCTTGAAGGCTTTTTGCATCCGCGTTTGACTCCACAGGCTTTTGGGCACGATTCGGTCGAGGCGGAATTTGCGGACGCGTTTCGCAATGAGCGCATGCATCATGCATGGCTGCTATGCGGGGGCCAGGGCATTGGCAAGGCGACGCTGGCCTATCGGTTGGCGCGCATGGTGCTGTCAGGGGATTTGCCGGAGGGTGCCTCAGGAGCAGTGGACCAACAGGTCGGGGCATTGTCGCACCCGGGCCTGCTTGTTATCCGACGAACATACGATTTGAAGGCCAAACGGTTCAAAACGTCTATTCCAGTCGATGAGGTGCGACGGCTGCGAGGCTTTCTATCTCATCGCAGCGGCAGCGGGAGCTGGCGGGTTGTCATTGTCGATAGTGCCGATGAGCTCAATATCAATGCGGCCAATGCGCTGTTGAAGTCGCTTGAGGAGCCGCCAGCCAGGACGGTTTTCTTGCTGATTTCCGCAGAGCCGGGACGGCTCTTGGCGACCTTGCGATCGCGGTGCCGGAGGATTGAGCTTGCGCCCTTATCGGAAAAGGATCTGCGTCGTGCTTTTGATCAGGCCTGCACGCACGCAAAGTCCGCTGGTGGAATGCTCAACGACGCGACATCGTGGTCGCGGTTGGTGGAATTGTCCCACGGTAGCGTGCGTCGTGCGTTGGCGCTTCATTCGGGCGGTGGGCTAGAACTCAGCGAAGCGATTGCGGGGCTGGTGTCGCGTCTGCCAGACGTGGACTGGCCGAGCGTGCATAAGCTCGCCGACGGTTTGCAGCCGATCTCGGCCAAAGAGGATTTCGACCTATTTTTTGAGCTCCTAAGCGATCAGATTGTGCAAGGTGTCCGGTCAGCGGCAACGGGACAGGCGAGCGCCGGCGCGGTCCCACAGGGACTTAAGGTGGCCGACACAACTCAGCTTGCCTCCTGGGCCGCGTTATGGGAAACACTGTCGCGCGAAAAGGCGGATGTCGACGCTTTGAACCTGGACCGCAAGACGTTCATTCTGGAAACGGTTGCGCGGCTCAAGGCGGCGACAGCAAGCTCCCAGTTTTGACCCACTGCTGCGTGGATGTTTCAACGCAATCGCGTCCCGTACGACGTTAATATCCGGTACGCCAATCGCCGGCGAGTATGGATGCGCGCGGATGTGTTGGCGTTTGGTTCGAGTTGGGCGTGCCGTCATTCGATTGCGGCTGCGCCTGAATAATACGAGATGCAAAAGCGTGCGGCCTTAGCGGATTGCATGCGGGCCACGATGACGACCAGCGTCGTTGCAAGAGGATGCCATATGGGTTCAGCGAAACCTTTTTACATCACGACTGCCATTTCTTATCCCAACGGCGCGCCGCACATCGGACATGCTTACGAAGCGATTGCGACAGATGCGATTGCGCGATTTGCTCGACTGTCTGGCCAAGACGTACTTTTCCTAACAGGTACGGACGAGCACGGGATTAAAATGGTTCAAACGGCGCGCAGGGAGGGCATTACGGCGGCCGAACTTGCTGACCTTAACACACCACGCTTCCAGGAGATGGTGGCGAAGCTCGGTTGTTCCAACGATGACTTTGTTCGAACGCGCGAAGAGCGTCATCATGTTGCGAGCAAGGAAATGTGGCGCCGCATGCAGGATAATGGCGACATCTATCTGGATAGCTACGCCGGCTGGTATTCGGTGCGCGACGAGGCGTACTACGATGAAAGCGAGCTTGAGGCGGGACCGGAGGGTGAGAAGCTGTCGCCGCAGGGAACACCGGTGGAGTGGGTGGAAGAGGAAACCTACTTCTTTCGGTTATCGTCCTACCAGGACAAGCTTCTGAAGCACTACGAAGACAACCCTGACTTCATCCTGCCACCGGAACGGCGAAACGAGGTGGTGAGCTTTGTGCGCGGTGGCCTGCGGGATCTATCGATTTCACGTACGACGTTCGATTGGGGGGTGCCGGTCCCAGGAGACGAGCGCCACGTCATGTACGTGTGGGTGGATGCGCTGACTAATTATCTGACAGGCGTAGGGTTCCCAGATGCAGCCGATGAAAAGTGGCATTACTGGCCAGCGAACCTGCATGTGATCGGCAAGGACATTTTGCGGTTTCATGCGGTTTATTGGCCGGCTTTCCTGATGTCGGCGGAGGTGGCGCTGCCGTCGCGTGTGTTTGCGCACGGGTTTGTGTTCAACAAGGGTGAAAAGATGTCGAAGTCGGTTGGCAACGTCATTGACCCGTTCGATCTTGTTGCGGCCTACGGTCTGGATCAGTTTCGCTATTTCCTCTTGCGCGAAGTGGCGTTCGGGCAGGATGGAAGCTACAGCCACGATGCAATCGTCAACCGCACCAATGCAGACCTTGCCAACGACCTTGGCAATCTGGCGCAGCGGTCGTTGTCGATGATTGCGAAAAATTGCGATGGCACCGTGCCTGAGCCCGGCGATTTTACGAAAGAGGACAAGGCCATTCTAGCGGCTGCCGACGGCATGCTTGAAAGTGCGGTCAATGCGATGGAGCGTCAGGCCATCAACAAGTATCTTGATGCCGTCTGGGCTGTGGTGGCGGACGCTAACCGCTATTTTGCAGGCGAAGAACCATGGGCGAAGAAAAAGACCGACTTCAAACGGATGGAGACCATCCTCTATGTGACGGCGGAAGTGGTGCGCCAGGTCGCAATTCTTGCTGCACCGGTCGTGCCCGGGTCTGCGTCGAAACTTCTCGACCTTCTGGCTATTGGCGATGATGCCCGTAGCTTTGCTCAGTTGGGCAAGACGGGACGTTTGGCTCCGGGTCAGGTGCTGCCAAAGCCACAAGGTGTGTTCCCGCGCTATGTCGATCCGGACGACGAGACCGCTGGCAAGGGCAAAGCTGGTGCTAACAAGTCAAGTGAAAAGAAAAACGCCAAGACGGCTAAACCAAAAGGTAATAGTTGATGCTGGTCGATCATCACTGCCACCTTGATTTCCCACAGTTCGAGGATGATCTCGATGGACTGGTTGGGCGTGCCAAAGCTGCCGGCGTGGGCACGTTGGTGACCATTTCAACGCGCATCCGGAAGTTTGATCAAGTGCGTGCAATTGCTGAACGGTTTGAGGATGTCTACTGCTCGGTGGGCACGCATCCGCATAATGCGCATGAGGAACTCGACATTGGTGTCGATGAGATCGTGCGCCTTAGCCGACACGAAAAGTGCATAGCCATCGGCGAGGTGGGGCTCGATTATCATTACGATCATTCGACGCCGGAAGCGCAGGCGCAGGGGTTTCGCAATCACATCGCGGCGGCGCGCGAGACGGGGTTGCCGTTGGAAATCCATACACGTGAAGCGGATGAAGATACAATCGCTATACTTGAGGAGGAGACCGCAAAGGGTGCGTTTCCCGCCGTCCTGCATTGCTTTACAGGGGGGCGTGAGCTTGCGATGCGGGCTGTAGAATTGGGACTCTATGTTTCGTTCACAGGTGTACTGAGTTTCAAGACAGCGGAGCATTTGCGCGACATTGCAGCCGAGTTGCCGCTTGATCGCTTGCTTGTAGAAACGGATGCACCATATCTGGCGCCGGTGCCATATCGCGGTAAAACAAACGAGCCGGCCTATGTGGTTCATACGGCGGAAGCGCTGGCTAAGGTGCGGGGCCTGAGCCTGGAGGATATCAGCAAGGCCACAACAGACAACTTCTTCCGTTTTTATACGAAGGCCAAGCGCCCTACTTCCGGCTGTGGTACGGCCGCTGCATGAGCCACCGGCTGACGATCCTGGGCTGTGGTCCTTCCGGAGGTGTGCCACGCATCGGTCCGACGTGGGGCAATTGCGATCCCAGCAACCCCAAAAACCGCCGTCGCCGGTGTTCTGTATTGATAGAGCGCTTTGCGGCGGGCGCACGTGGTGGGCGCACCAGCATCTTGGTGGACACGTCGCCGGATTTACGTGAGCAGCTTCTGGATGTCCGGCTTAAGTCGTTGGATGGTGTGCTGTTCACGCACGACCATGCCGATCATACGCACGGCATCGATGATTTGCGGCCGATATTTTATTCAATGAAGCGGCGGATTGAGACTTATGCGGATGCCCAAACACTTGAGAGCCTGAAGCGCCGTTTCCAATATTGCTATGAGAGCAGACCCCTGTCGGGTTATTCACCCATTTTGAATGCTAATTTGCTTCAACCAGGACAGAGTGTTGCCATTGAAGGGGCTGGTGGCGAGGTGTCGATCCAGGCGGTGCCGCAGCAGCACGGGGCAATTGGCACGCTGGGCTTTCGGGTCGCAAACGTCGCCTATTCACCCGACGTTTCCGGATTTCCCGATGGTACAGCAGAGATGCTCACGGGCTTGGACGTGTGGATCGTGGATGCTCTGCGTTACACGGCCCACCCAAGTCACTTCAGTGTCAAACAGGCGCTCGAATGGATCGATAGGTTGAAGCCGAAACGGGCGATCCTCACGCATATGACGACGGATCTCGACTATGACGCGCTTCGGCGGGAGCTGCCGGAGCATGTTGAGCCGGCCTACGATGGCATGGCGATTGAATTCGAATAGACAATATCCATGCAGGCATAGGGCGGTTACGAGAAGCCTGACGGCACAGTGCGTGTGTTTTGGTTCAAGCGTAGGTGGCTCTACAAGCCTTGGCGCATATTGCGTTAGCAAAGGTGACTTGTGCTTAGACCCAAACGGCCTTGCAGGCATGTGTAAAGGCTAAGCTACTGATGAGAATTGTTTTTTGATCGGCACGAGGCCAGGGTTAATGGGCGCTCATCATTGCGGGAGGATGTAGCCACGTGCGGCGACAATTGGTAGTCTTGGGCTTGAGTGTTTCTAATTGTGTTTGAGGGTCGATATGACTGCAACCGGGCCGTCGAATTTAAGGCATCACATTACTGTCGAGGCAGATCGGGCAACCGGCGAGTGGCGGCCCGGAACTATTCAATATGCCGGCACTGTCGATGTGCTTGAATATATGGAACAGCCAGATACCGAGACGGTGTTTCATACGATGCATTATCTCACCCGCAAAATTCGTGCTGAATTGCCCAGTGACGCAAAGATCGATGCTGATGGTGAAATTGATATCGCGGTGACGATCACCAAGAAGTAGGTGAAGCTCTCGGTCGCCTGGGTCAGCGGTCCGCCGGTGACAGTCTCACATGACCTGGAATCTGGTGCAAATGCTGCAGGTCTTCGAGCAAGCGGTAGGACGCACTTTGTTTAGTCGGTCTTGACTTCGTTTTCCTTTAGCCACGCCTTGCCGGAGACAACATGGCCGTTCTGCGTGTATTCGGGGGAGATCATTTCTCCAACGAGCGGAGCGATGTCCTCTGGCGTTGGCAAAATCAACGGGTTTTCACCCGGAAAAGCCTTTGCCCGCATTTGTGTGCGTGTCGGGCCTGGATTGATCACGTTGGCCCGGACTTTTGTGTTCTCGACTTCCAGCGCGTAGGTTTTTACGAGCGCTTCAAGACCAGCTTTTGAAACTGCATAAGGCCCCCAGTAGGCATACTTTCCTACCGCTGCACCGGAGGACATAAAGACTGCGCGACCGGCCTTCGATCGCTGGAGGAGCGGATCAAGTGTGCGTATGAGCCTCCAGTTTGCATTGAGGTTGATGTCCATGACCATGTTCCAGGCGTCGGTTGTAATGTGCGGCAACGGGGAAAGCGGGCCGAGAACACCAGCATTACCCACCAAAACATCCAGCTTCCCCCAACGCTGAAAAATCGTTGGGCCTAGCTGGTCGATGAGATCGCCTTTGCGCAAATCCAGTTGAATGAGCGTTGCCTTGCCGCCCATGTCCCGAATTTCGTCGTCAACCTCCTCCAGGGCTCCCGTGACGCGGCCGGTCAAGATGACGTGGGCGCCCTGTTCGGCCAGCATCTTGGCTACAGCTCGTCCAATGCCGCGTGTCGCTCCCGTGATGAGGGCGATGCGTCCAGATTGCCGTTTGTTTTCAGTCATTGGCTGAGCGGTTTTTCGATTGGGCGGTTTCAAGGATTGGGTTGTGTCTCGGGCGTGCGTGCACTGTCAGGTTTGGCCGCGTCGATGGCTTTTTCTGCCGCGGTCTTCGCCTTTTCCAGCATCGGGACTGCCCGCCGGCGGACATCCTCGGATAGTGCGATGAATTTCGCCGCTCCTTCTTTCGTCAGCTCGCGCGTGCGTCTCAAAATCTTGGCGAAAAGTGGCTGGTTTGGGAACAGCCGGTCGGACGGAACGGCTTGGATTTGGGATTTTATACTCTCGTGGCGGAGGCGACTGGGTTCGTCGGTGATGTCCTGTGCAGCACCTGTCAAGAGAACCTGAGGCGTGCAGGCTGTGACGACTTTGCGGCCTTGTTTGAGCCAACGCGCATTTTTGACCTGTGTTTCCTGGGCAAAGTAGACCGATGCGCCGTCGAGTTGTTGGGCCAGTATCGTTTTGTCGATGACGGGAACGATGTGGCCGCCGAGTTCATGAATGCGTGCAAACCGCGGGTTGGAGGGGTCAGGAAACTGAACAAAGAGCCCGACTGCTTTGTCGTCGGCAAGCGTTAGCTGGATTGCTTCGTCGACGTCTGCCGCGAACTGAACGTCAGCGGCGAGATCCAGCCCATCAGGATCTATTGAGCGTAGATATTGAAATGTCGAGACGCTGCCCGAATCTTCGGGGGGCAGGATGAAAGTGAGTTTAGAGGCTGAAACGGCCAATTCGCCGTAGTTCGTGATCCGCTTGTTTTTGGTGAATGCGAAAAGACATTCGCGCACGTCGTCTCTGCGAACGATGTCAAAGCTTGCTTCGGACATAAGGTCGGCCTTGTCGAGTACGAAGGCATCCAGTTGGCCGTATCCAAACTGCATCGGGTCTTGTGCAACACGTTGCATATTGTCGCGTGTGCCGGCCGAGGTGACGCATTCAGCGCTCACACCTTCGTCTGACAGCCGCTGCTTCAAGACCGGGCAGAAATCCTTGTGGTAAGCGCCGTTCTCGCCGCCTGTGTTTATTCTTACCGCTTCTGCAATGGCGGCAGGCGACGGCCCGGCGAAAATCAACGCTAGCGGCAAGAGGTGGCGCAGATTGATGCTTGGCAAAGCTGTACTCCTGATCACAGAGTTGGCGTGAACCACGTGGCCTTTGAGTGTGGTGGTTCGCGATCTGTCCAGTCGAGCTATTTTTAGCGCACCTCGGCGAGGAGCGATAGCTGGCGTGGGCCGGGGCCACCATCGCGATCGGTCAATGGTGTCGGGTAGTCGCCGGTAAAACAGTGATCGGTGAACTGTGGTTCGTTTGCTATGCGTTTTGTGTAGCCGACGGCCCGGTAGACGCCGTCGATACTCAGAAATGCCAGGGTGTCAGCGCCCATGAATTCACGCATGCCGTCCAGATCAAAGTTGGCCGCAAGCAAGTCGGTCTTATCCGGCGTGTCGATGCCATAGTAATCGGAATTGGTAATAGGCGGGCAGGCGATACGCATATGTACTTCTTTGGCACCGGCTTCGTACATCAGTTGTACGATTTTTTTTGACGTTGTGCCGCGCACCACGCTGTCGTCAATGAGGACAATGCGCTTATCCCGGATGACGTCGGCGTTGGCGGAGTGCTTGAGCTTCACGCCAAGTGCACGGATGCGTTGCTCTGGCTCAATAAACGTGCGGCCAACATAGTGATTACGGATGATCCCCAGCTCAAAGGGGATGCCCGACTCTTGTGCGTAACCAATGGCAGCTGGAACGCCCGAATCGGGAATGGGAACGATCACGTCGACATCGGCGGGCGCTTCGCGTGCGAGCTGCGTACCGAAGCTCTTGCGGACATCGTACACCGAACGTCCAGAGACGACAGAATCGGGCCGGGCGAAGTAGATGTACTCAAATATGCACGGTTGGGCTGGCCGGCTTGGGAACGGCCGGTGGCTCTCAAGGCCGGCACTTGTAATGACCACAACCTCGCCGTTTTCCACTTCACGTTCGAATTGTGCACCCACCATGTCGAGTGCACAGGTTTCGGAGGCTAGAACATAGGCGTCGCCCATGCGGCCGATCACCAGCGGCCGGATGCCGACGGGATCGCGTGCACCGATCATCATGTCGTTTGTCAGTCCGACGAGAGCATACCCACCTTCAACTTGGCGAATGGCTTCAACGAAGCGTTCCACAATGCCACGGCGTGTAGAGTGCGAAACAAGGTGAAGGATGACTTCTGTATCAGAGGTTGATTGGCAAATTGCACCGGAACCGACGAGCTCCTTGCGTAAGGTGAGGGCGTTCGTGAGGTTGCCGTTGTGTGCAACGGCGAAGCCGCCGATGTCCAAGTCGGCAAAGAGTGGTTGTACGTTGCGCAGGACGGTGTCGCCCGTGGTCGAGTAGCGATTGTGCCCAACCGCCATGTCGCCTTTCAGGCGCTCGATTACCGAGGCTTTGTTGAAGTTGTCGCCGACCAGACCGATGCGTTTTTCGGAATGAAACTGCTTGCCGTCATAGGTGACGATGCCGGCCGCTTCCTGACCGCGATGCTGTAGCGCGTGCAAGCCTAAAACGGTAAGTGCGGAGGCGTCCGGGTGACCAAAGATACCGAATACGCCGCATTCCTCACGCAATCTGTCGTCGCCAAAGCGATTTTCGCGAGGACAGAATTTACTAGGGTTTGCTTCGTCGTCGTCCGCGTGCGCCATGGCTGTCTCCCGCTAATGCTTCCGCCACCGCCACTCTCGATTTTGTGACACTGGAGGAGGGAGCACGCGCTCACACAAGCAGGCCTCGGACTAGCCCCGACCGGTCAGCGTCGTATTCCATGTGACACATATATGAAAAGAGCTGCCTTCCGCTAGTGCTACGGAGCCTCTTTTCGGGCTTGTGTAAAAAGTCTGCTGGTCGGGTTCCGGCGATGAATCGGTTAACGAGGAGGGCAGATACCGAATCAGGAGCGACTTGATGGATTCGCCGGTCCCTTTGATCAGTGGCAGTGATTTGGAATCACGCACCCAGGGAAAGTGGTTGTTCTCGTCGGGGAAGAAGGCGAGGTAGAACATATAGGGAATGACGACCAGGATGAGACCGCGTGCCAGCCCGAACAAAAACCCTAGAACTTGATCCACCATGCCGACAGGGCCATCCAGGATGGCAGCGGAGATCTGGGATGTGATCAGGTGGACAACCACCAAAACGAGCAGGAAGATGATGGCGCCAATGGCGACTTGCGCGATGACCACCTGTGCACCCATCTGCTGGGCCATTTCCTCGGCGAATTTGCGGTGATTTAGGACGAAGTACAAAACCGCGACGGCTGCGATTATCCAGGAAATAATCGACAGAATCTCACGCGTCAGGCCGCGATACATCGCCAGTGTGCCGGAAATGAAGGCGACAGCGATCAGTCCTGCGTCGAGGTAGGTTAGTGGCCCGATCATATCAGTGGCTCCCCCAAGAACGTCGTGCGGGTTGCGAATTGGCAGATCCCTCGACGGTTTTGTTCAGTCGTGACATGGGTTGGATGCCTGTGCAAGGGACTTCAGGTGGTCGATCCGTTCAAGCGTTATGGATATGCCTGCCAAGTCCGGTTCTCCCTGGGCTGGAAGGGTGGCTGAGCAAAATCCAAGCTTTTGTGCTTCGCGCAGCCTCGCAGTCGTATGGGCGGCCGGCCTTACCGCGCCAGACAGTGAAATTTCGCCGAAATAAACACGGTCGGCGGGCAGCGCAACACCCGAAAATGACGACAGAAGGGCGGCTGCGGCGGCCAAATCTGCAGCCGGTTCAGTAATTTTCAGGCCTCCGGCCACGTTCAGATAAACGTCGGATTGCGCGAAAGAAATGCCGCATCTTGCTTCCAGGACGGCAAGCAGCATCGACAATCTGCTAGAGTCCCAGCCAACGGCGGCGCGGCGTGGTGTTCCCAGTGTCGTCGGGGCAACGAGGGCCTGTATTTCGATCAGCAGGGGTCGTGTGCCCTCAATGCCCGCATATACCGCGGCCCCTGGCGCTGAACGATCCCGCTCGCCCAAGAATAATTCCGAAGGGTTGGCAACCTCACGCAGACCGCTGCCCGCCATCTCAAAGACGCCGATTTCATCCGTGGGGCCGAAGCGGTTCTTGACGGTGCGCAAAATGCGGTAGGGATGGCCGCGGTCTCCTTCGAAATACAACACCGTATCGACCATGTGCTCTATGACCTTAGGGCCGGCGATCTGTCCATCCTTGGTGACGTGACCGACGAGGATGAGGGCGGTGCCTGTGCGCTTTGCGTGGCGTATCAGCGATTGTGCTGCGGCGCGTACCTGGGTGACCGTGCCTGGACTGGATTCCAATGCATCTGACCATAGGGTCTGGACGGAATCGATGACGACAAGACCGGCATTTTTTTCCGCGTCCATAGTTGCAAGGATATCGGCGAGATGTGTTTCGGCGGCGATTGCAACGGGTGCATCCGCCAACCCCAACCGTTCCGCGCGCAAGCGTACCTGTGCCACGGCTTCTTCGCCGGTAAAATAGATCGCGCGATGATCGGTGGCAGCGAGCGCGGCTGCCAACTGCAGGAGAAGTGTGGATTTGCCGATGCCCGGCTCGCCGCCGATGAGAAGCGCTGAGCCGGGGACGAGACCGCCGCCACTTACACGGTCCAATTCGCTGATGCCGGTGAGGATCCGCGGTGCGTCCGTGGTGTCACCCTTGAGGCCTTCCAGCGCGACCGGCCTGCCGGCAGATTTTTGCTTGACGCCAGAGCCAGGTGGCAAGGCGGGGGTGATCTCTTCGACCACGGTATTCCACTCACCGCAGGCAATACACTTGCCGGCCCAGCGCGAGGAGACTGCGCCACACGCCTGGCAGACATACTGTGATTTGGCCTTTCCGGCTTTGGCCATGTGCGCCTCCAGAGCTAAGGCGTATAGACGCGATGAAAGCGCCGGCCGAGCCGCGTGAGCACCTCATAGCCGATGCTGCCGGCGGCGGCGCCAACGCTCTCAATGGATAGTGTCGGGCCGATTAATTCCGCCCAGTGATCGCGGGCGACGGGCTGTTCTTCGAAGTCGGTGACATCTACCGTGATGAGGTCCATCGAAACGCGCCCGACGATGGGCGCAAGGCGTCCGGCAAACGCAACGTTTCCACGCACGGTGCCGGTTTCACCGCTTAGGTGTCTGAAGACGCCATCGTCGTAGCCTGCCGCGATAACCGCGATGCGGCTTGTCCGTTCCGGTTCAAAGGTTGCCGAATAACCGACAGTTTGGCTGGGGGCAACGTCGCGGACCTGTAAGACGCGTGCGTAAACAGAGACTGCCGGCTTGACCGGCGCGGTTCGCTGTGGACTCGCCTGGCCGCCATAGAGCGCGTATCCAGGTCGCACCATTTGAAAATGATAGTCAGGGCCCAGCATCAGCCCGTCGGATGCCGCCAGGCTCAAGTCAACGGTTGGTAGTATCGGGCGCAGCGCGTGAAGGACCGACAGCTGCTGCTGGTTCTTGGGATGGTCAGGTTCGTCAGCGCAGGCCAGATGGCTCATGACGATGCGCACATCAAGCGCGTTCATCAAGTGGATGTCGTTTGCCAGATGACGGATCTCTGCTGCCGTCAGGCCTAGACGATTTAGACCGGTATCGACGTGTAGAATGCAGGGAACGCGCTCGTTTGGTTCCGTGGCCATGCGGCTCCAAGCGCGCGCATCTTCCAGCGTCGACAAAACAGGAATGGCACCTGCTGCTTTCATGGCTTCGGCTGAGTTTGGGAGTATGCCGTCAAGCACGAAGATGTCCGTCTGCGGGGCGAGGCGACGCGCCTGCTCCGCTTCATTTAATGTGGCGACAAAGAAGTGGCGGCAGCCCGCATCAGCCAGCGCTGGGATGATTTGTTCTGCCCCAAGGCCGTAGGCATCGGCTTTGACGACCGCGGCGCACGCTGCTGGCGCCACGAGGTCCTGCAAAGCGCGCCAGTTCTGCGCAATGCAGCCAACGTCGACTTTGATAATACCGGTGGCGCCAACCGGGGCTGCATCATCGAGCCACGCCGTTTCGCTGGACGCGTCTGTTGTGGTGTCTGTGATTGCTAATCCCTCACGTTTGCCAGGGGGTGATGAGGATCGAGGTTGTCGAATCGGGTGAACTCACCGGTAAATTGCAGACGCGCTGTGCCTGTCGGGCCGTGGCGCTGCTTGCCGATAATCACTTCAGCAATACCCTCAACGCTCCTGAGCTGTTCCTGCCATTTCAGGTGTTCCTCGGTGCCGAGCTTTGGTTCGGCACGCTGAACATAATACTCTTCACGATAAACGAACAGCACCACGTCGGCATCCTGTTCGATGGATCCAGATTCGCGCAAATCGCTTAGCTGCGGGCGCTTGTCTTCACGCTGTTCGACTTGACGGGATAGCTGTGACAGCGCGAGCACGGGCACTTCCAGCTCTTTTGCCAGGGCCTTCAGCCCAGTGGTGATCTCTGTGACTTCCTGGACGCGACCGGCATTCGCTTTGGCGGCGGAACCTGACAGAAGCTGGATATAGTCAACCACCAAAAGGTCGAGGCCTTTCTGGCGCTTCAGCTTGCGTGCGCGGGCGGCGAGCTGAGCAATTGTGATGCCGCCGGTCTGGTCGATGAACAGATGGGCGTTTGACAAGAACGAAGAGGCATCGACCAGGTTTTTCATTTCCTCTTCAATGATCTGCCCTCGGCGGATCTTGTTGGAGGGGATTTGTGCCGTTTCTGAAAGAATACGCGCTGCAAGCTGCTCGGCGGACATTTCCAGGGAGAAGAAACCGACGACGGCTGGTTCGTGCGCACTATCGTTGTCGTCAGTCAAGCGCTTCAACCGGGTCGAGCTTGCAACGCTAACGGCAATGTTCGTAGCAAGTGCGGTTTTGCCCATGGATGGACGTCCGGCCAGAACAATCAAGTCGGAAGGCTGCAGTCCACCCATCATGTTGTCGAGATCGGTTAGCCCCGTTGGCAGGCCCGAGAGTTTGTCGCCGCGCATTACCGCATTGTTCGCCATCTCCACGGCTTGATGCAGAGCAGACGTGAAGGTCACGAAACCTTGGCCGTACTTGCCGGACTCCGCCATGTCGTAAAGCCGCGATTCAGCCATCTCGATCTGAGCCTGAGGCGGTTGTTCGATGGGGCTGTCAAAGGCTTCATTGACGATGTCTTCGCCGAGGATGATGAGCTGGCGGCGAATGGCGAGATCGTAGATGGTGCGGCCATAATCATGGGCGTTGATGATTGTGGTGGCGCTGGCGGCAAGCCGGCCCAGGTATTGTGGAACGGTGAGGGTGTCGTCGATCGGCTCCGCATTCTCAAAGAAGGTGCGCAACGTAATCGGTGTCGCCTGTTTGCCAGCAAAGACAAGCTTGGATGCTGTGTCGTATATCTGGGCATGCAGGGGGTCGAAAAAGTGTTCGGGCTCCAGAAACGTGGAGACGCGGTCAATCGACTCGTTGTTGACCAGAATGGCGCCAAGCAGCGCCTGTTCGGCCTCGATGTTATGCGGGACCTGGCGGAATTTTGCATCCCCCTCCTCGCCAGCAGCTGAGGTGGGTGTGGCGGGCATTTGTAAGGCGAATTCTGTCATGCCCGGGACGCTAGGCGATTCGGTTGGGCTGAGCTGTGGCGAGTAGGTGCGAATCGGGGTGTTCGTTTGAGCTCTCCCTGCTTTGCACAGGTGGAGAATTATTCGCTTGCGGGAAAAGCGAATCAGGCAATCGCAATATCCTGATTGCGTGCGGCCCGCTGCAACCGACAATTGCAGGCGGGCCGTCTTGTAAGTCTACGGTCGCTATTTCAGCAAACTAGCTTCTTCTTCTTCCGGCTTGGCTTCGGCAGTTTCCGTCTCATCAGATGCTGCACCCTCGTCAGGGGCTGCACCTTCTTCAAACATCTCGTCGGCGTTAAAGGTCTCTAACTCGAGTTCTTCGTCCTTGATGACCGTTACGTCTTCGCCGCGGGCCTGGCGCTCGGCTTCGTCTTCTGAACGGGCCACGTTGATCTTCACCGATACACTAACTTCCGGGTGTAGGCTGACGGAGACGTCGTGCAGACCAAGCGTTTTGATTGGGCGGGACAGTACGATCTGGCGCCTGTCTGTGGTGAATCCGCCCTCTGTGACGACATCGGCAATATCGCGCGTGGAGACGGAGCCATAAAGCTGGCCGGTGTCGCCTGCTTGACGGATGGCGATAAAGGACTGACCGGCGAGCTTTTCGCCGACGGCTTCTGCCTCCTTTTTCTGCTCCAGGTTATTGGCTTCGAGCTGATGGCGCTTGCTTTCGAATTCAGCGATGTTTTGCTCTGTCGCGCGCATCGCTTTTTTTTGCGGCAACAGATAATTTCGCGCATAGCCGTCACGGACGGTGACGACATCGCCCATCTGTCCCAGGCTGCCGATGCGTTCCAATAAAATGACCTGCATGATATTTTTCTCCTTGTTCGTCTATTGGTGTGGACGCTTGGGTCGGGCCGGATTTTTGTTACGGCTGGAGCGCCCTTTTCATGTGTTTGAGAAGACGTGAGTTAGGTTTTGCCGCCAGGCGGCGGTTTGGTGTTGGAGGCTGAAGTTTGTTTGCGACGAAGCGGTGAGACGGGCTCGCCCAGTCCGATGAAGGACAAAACCAAGGTTGCAAACGTGTTCATGAAGAGAAGGGACATATAGAGGAACCAAAGGACGAATGGCCGCCAGGGTTCGCCACGTGTCACAAAGTGGATTATGGCAAGGCCGATGAGCACGTAGGCGAAATAAAGGGCACCGGCGAGTGCACCTGCGGCAATACCAACGAACCCTTGGGCGAAATAGGCGATGGCAATTGCTGCGATAAGCATGATCGGCGTACCGGGCGGATAGGTCATTGCGGCGATGTCGGGCCATGGGCGTGCAAGTCGGCCGGACGCATGTGTGATCCGACCTGCCAGCCACAAATTCAATAGAAGTCCGACCATGATCGAGATAGCCGTCACCGCAGGCAGCAGCTGTAGGGTGACATCTGTCATGACGCCAATGTCGACCTGGGCCAATGGCGAGGATTGTCCGTCAGGCACACCACTTTGCTTGATTGTTTTTTCGAGAAACGTGCGGATCGCGTCGCGTAAGCCCTCCATGTCCTGCGCGAGGATGAGCATGGAGCCCAACGACATTAGGGCGGCAATGATGCCCGCCCATAGCACCAGGCGCCCAACCGGATACCATTCCAGACCGGGTGTGGTCGTCGTGGTGGCGGGCGCAGATTGCGGCGTTAAAGACGGGTTTGTATTTAATTGGGGGCGATTAAGGAGCGCCAGATAACACAGAATAGCCGCCGGCAGTGCTTGGCTTAATGCGAAAACGAGCCCAACCGCCGGAGTTGCGATCAAGCCGATCGCAATTGCGCCGACGGCGCCGGCGAGTGCGGCCGCGGTCCAATTCGTACCCAGGCCCGCCAGGAATACTGGCAATGGTGTAATGAGAAAAAGCAGGAAGCGGGCCGCCAGCGGTCCGGTGGCGGCGGAAGCAAAGACGATTGCAGAGATGAGCCCTGCGCCGATGGCTGTCAGATAGAATGCCGGCATAATGGTCAGCTGTCCCGCGCTATAATGGCGGTTAGAGATCGATCGTCAGCTCATTGCGGCGCCGATCCCAACCTGGTGCTTCTTGTTTACTGCAACCGAACCTGACTCTGGTCGTGTCAGTTACGCGTTGTGTCTTTTCGTATCCTCGCAAATCTTTTCAAGCGAGGCAGGTGGTCTGTCGATGCTGGTAGACGGCAGGCGGTTGAAACATCGCCTGCCCGCCTTCGCCTGTTTGCTTTAGCCAATAACGTAAGGCAAAAGGCCAAGGAACCGTGCACGTTTAATGGCGCGTGCCAACTCACGCTGCTTTTTGGCCGAAACGGCTGTAATGCGGCTCGGTACGATCTTGCCGCGCTCAGAAACGTAGCGGCTGAGCAGGCGCACGTCCTTGTAATCAATCGTGGGTGCATTGTCGCCCGTGAAAGGACACGATTTGCGACGGCGGTGGAAGGGCCGGCGGGCGGCCAGTTGGGTTACGGGTGCCATGTGCTGACCTCGTTATTCGCTTGATTGATTGCGGGGCGGGCGGGGGCCTCTGCCGCCGCGGTCGTCTCCGCCGGAGCGGCCGCGGAAAGTGGAGCCATCGCGGTCTGGCCGTCCACCACGCGGACCGCCGCGTGGGCCGCCACGGCCATCCCTGCGGTCATCGCGGTCGTTTTTGCGCATCATGACCGTCGGTTCGGTTTCGTGTTTGTCGACCTTGATGGTCATGAAGCGAATGATGACGTCGGAGGCTAATCCCATGCGCCGCTCCATTTCCGCTACAGCGGCGTGCGGTGCGTCGATGTTCATCATCGTGTAGTGAGCCTTGCGGCTCTTTTTCATTTTGTAAGCGAGGCTCTTCAGTCCCCAGTACTCCGTGTTGGCGATCTTGCCGCCGTTTTCTTCGATGATGCCGGAGTATTCTTTGGTCAGTGCCTCGACTTGTGCATTCGAGACATCCTGGCGCGCCAGGAACACATGCTCGTATAGCGGCATGAGATTCGGCCCTTTCTTCGTTTCGATCTGTACCGCCCGGCGCAAAGCCCCTCAATAGGCCCGGGAAAAGGCCCACCAGGATCCCTTAAGAGCGAAGACACTGGGAGCCGACGCAACGGATCTTGCGCCAAACCGTTTTCACGGCCTCCCATTCAGCCTCCAACCGGAGCGGGTGAAGGCGCCGTTATACGTCACTATTTGTGAAAGACAAGCCAAAACATGGGCTTTACCACGTGCCCCGTTGGCCGACGTGCAATTTTACTAGTTGATGCAACCTTAAATGTGAATGGGGGGTATGCACAGTGTCCGGTTATGCCGCTAGCCGCATTGGTTGACACGGTGTAATGGACAAGCAGCCACCTTGACAGTGAGCCGGCCTATATGTGTAAAGCGCGCCAATCCATGGGGCGTGCAACTCCGGCCTGCAACACTGCAGGGTGGATTGATACGAGCATCAGAACGGGGTTTGGGCGATGGCGGTCGCATTTGTTTTTCCTGGCCAGGGTAGCCAGGAGGTCGGCATGGGACAGGAATTGGCGCAGGCCTTTCCGGCGGCCCAACAGGTGTTCGATGAGATTGATGAGGCGCTGGGCGAAAAGCTAACCCAGATCATGTGGGACGGGCCTAAGGACACGCTGACGCTTACGCAGAATGCACAGCCTGCGCTGATGGCCGTGTCCATGGCTGTTATGCGGGTGCTTGAGGCGGAACACGGATTTAAACTGGCGGACAAGGTCAAGTTCGTCGCCGGCCATTCGTTGGGCGAATACTCTGCACTCGCGGCAGCCGGCACGTTTTCGATAGCCGACACGGCGCGTCTTTTGAGGTTGCGCGGACAGGCGATGCAGGCTGCGGTTCCGGTTGGTGAAGGCGGTATGGCCGCCCTACTAGGTGTCGGGCTCGATATTGCGGAGAAGGTTGCTGCGGCGGCGGGAGAGGGTGAGGTTTGTCAGGTGGCAAACGACAATGAACCCGCACAGGTTGTCCTGTCAGGAAGCAAGGCTGCGATTAACCGGGTTTTGAACATGGGCAAAGAGTTCGGTGTTCGCCGAGCGGTGGCACTTCCTGTGTCGGCGCCCTTCCATTGTTCGTTGATGCAACCTGCGGCTGATGCCATGGCGGAGGCGCTTGCTAGCGTGGAAATGCGCGCGCCGGTGGTGCCGGTTGTGGCGAATGTTCTGGCGGCCCCCATCGATGATGTGGATGATATTCGGGCGCGGCTGGTGGAGCAGGTTACTGGAACGGTTCGCTGGCGGGAAAGTGTTACCTGCATGACAGCCAACGGCGTCACGGATATTTACGAGATCGGTTGCGGTAAGGTGCTGGCGGGCTTGGTGCGGCGCACAGAGAAGACACTGAATGCAAGCAGCGTCGGTACGCCGGCGGATATCGAGGCTGCGATTAGCGGGCTTTGATGATGGTGCCGGCGAGGCTGGTTGTGCCGTAGCTACCCCGCACGGCAGGAGTTGGTTTGACGGTACTTACCCGTGAATGTTGGCGGGACGGAATGGATTTTTGGAAGAAGGACTATGAGCGACATGTTTGATCTATCGGGCAAGACGGCGCTGGTGACAGGGGCGACAGGTGGAATTGGTGGCGCGATTGCACGCGCTTTCCACGGCGCCGGCGCTACGGTGATCATCACTGGCCGCCAGGTGGACAAGCTCAACACGCTGGCCGCTGAATTGGGCGAGCGCGTGCATGTTCTGGCCTGCGACCTCAGCGATAGAGAGGCCGTCTCCAAATTGGTGGATCAGGCGCTCGAGAAGGTTGGGCAACTCGACATCCTGGTCAACAACGCCGGCCTGACCAAAGACAATTTGCTGATGGTCATGAAGGATGAGCAATGGGACGACGTCGTTGCCGTCAACATGACATCGGCATTCATGCTGATGCGGGCTGCAGCACGTCACATGATGCGCAACAAAAGCGGCTACGGCCGCATTATCAACATTTCATCTGTTTCCGGCGTGTTTGGTAATCCAGGCCAGGCCAACTATGCGGCGTCAAAGGCGGGAATGATCGGCATGACCAAGTCGCTTGCCAGAGAGGTTGCCTCGCGCGGTATTACCGCGAATTGCATTGCGCCAGGGTTCATCAAAACGGCGATGACGGACGTTTTAAACGACAAGCAGACTGAAGAAATCTCAAAAATGATCCCCACCCAGCGCTTTGGCGAGCCAGAGGACGTGGCAGCAGGTGCCCTTTACTTGGCCAGTGGGCCGGGCGGGTATATGACCGGCCAGACACTTCACATCAATGGCGGGATGGCAATGGTCTGATCTTTGTTCAAAAAATGTGGGCGCTTCGCCGGCTCAAAACCTGCGACGCGATGACCTAACCAGGCCTGGCCCTGATTTTATGGTGGGACGGGACGGGGTGCCAAGCTGGTCAAGCCCCAGGAAGTATGATAACGAGCCGATCGGTTTGCCCAGGAAAAGCTCTGGTGTTCCGCGTTGGCTTTAGGTCTGTGCTGAGATGCTTCGGACGCACGAGCCACAAGGACCCGGATCGTTCCGGTATCTTGCCTGCTCTGCGAAGCTGAGGATCGTCGGCTTTGAATTTCGCGACTGGACGCCTGCCGCAGCACTACAACGCGGTCACCAGGCGGCTGGTTGCGGATGAATTGGAATTGACAAGAAGAACCCCGCTTCGTGCGGACTTTATGAAAAGGATGTGAGGGAACACGATGAGTGATGTCGCAGAGCGCGTGAAAAAGATCGTTGTCGAGAATTTGGGCGTAGAGGCCGAAAAGGTGAGCGAAAACGCCAGCTTCATCGACGACCTTGGCGCAGACAGTCTCGATACTGTCGAGCTGGTCATGGCGTTCGAAGAGGAATTCGGGTGTGAAATTCCCGACGATGCAGCCGAACATATCCTAACCGTTGGCGATGCTGTTAAGTTCCTTGAAAAGAACGCGAGCGCTGCCTAGGCAGAAGTAGGCACACCGTGCCCGTCGAGTCGGACCGATTTTCAGGGTGGATGCCGAACGTGGTCTGCGCCCTGATTGTCCGGTCCGTGCCAGCGCACGGACCACTAATTGCACGAACAACGAATTGATTGAGACCCGACGCTTCTCCGGCTAAACCTCTAACGGTTGGTCAACAAGGGTTTCTGGGGGAATTGAGAGGCATGCGGCGCGTCGTTGTCACGGGTCTGGGTTTGGTTACACCACTGGGTTGCGGTGTGGAGCCCAGTTGGCAACGCCTGTTATCAGGCGAAAATGGAGCCCGCCGCGTCGAAGAATTCGAAGTCTCCGATATTTCAAGTCAGATTGCCTGTTTCATCCCGCGCGGTGAAACTTCGGATGGCAAATTCAATCCGAACGATTGGATGGAGCCCAAAGAACAGCGCAAGGTGGATGACTTCATCATCTACGCCATATCTGCTGCCGAACAGGCTTTGAAAGATGCTGACTTCAAAGCCGATACAAAGGAAAAACAAGAACGCTCCGGTGTTCTCATTGGTTCGGGTATCGGCGGCCTATCAGGCATCGCGGACACGTCCATTTTGTTGAAGGAGAAGGGCCCGCGCCGCGTGAGCCCATTTTTCATCCCGGGCCGGCTCATCAATTTAGCGTCCGGCTATGTTTCAATTTACCACCAGCTCAAGGGCCCGAACCATGCCGTCGTGACCGCCTGCTCAACGGGGGCGCATGCGATTGGCGATGCAGCGCGTCTCGTCGCGCTGGGTGATGCCGATTTGATGGTGGCCGGTGGAACGGAAAGTCCAATTTGCCGGATTGCTTTGGCGGGGTTTGCCGCGTGCCGTGCGCTGTCGACGAATTTCAATGACGAGCCGACCAAAGCGTCTCGACCCTATGATAAGGATCGCGACGGCTTCGTGATGGGTGAAGGTGCCGGTATCGTCATCTTGGAAAGTCTGGAGCACGCGCAGGCGCGCGGTGCCAAAATCTACGCTGAAGTGATTGGCTATGGCATGTCCGGCGACGCCTATCACATCACAGCTCCGGAGGAATCCGGTGACGGCGGCTACCGTTGTATGAAGGCGGCGTTAGCGCGCGCGGGGATCGAGCCCAGTGAGATCGATTACGTCAACGCCCACGGCACATCGACTCCAATGGGCGACGAAATTGAACTGGGTGCGGTTGAACGATTGTTTGGTGAGGCTGCAGACAAACTGACGATGTCATCGACAAAGTCGGCGATTGGACACCTGCTGGGCGCGGCCGGCGCTGTGGAAGCGATTTTCTCTATTCTTGCGATGCGAGATAATACGGCGCCGCCAACTCTTAATCTGGACAATCCATCTGTCGAAACCAAGATTGATTTAGCGCCGCGCAAGGCGAAGAAGACAGAAATCAACACAGTCCTATCGAACTCATTCGGTTTCGGCGGCACGAACGCATCGCTCGTCATGCGTCGGCACAAGGGCTGATCTGGCCTTTTCCACCGATCACGGCCCATTGCAAAATTGCAGCCGTATTTGAGGAGCACAGGGAGCTCACGGGGGCTGCCGCAACGATGTTTTGCCATAATTCCAGCTAGTGTGATGGGCAGTTGGCAGGCTTTGGCAAAGGGTTGGAACAAGCGAAATTTGCGTTCGAAATCATACGGAAATTGGTGGTGTAGTAACCCCGTTTGATTCTATGGCGGCTTTGTTTTTGCTGCTCAGCTGTCATGGTGAACTTCGTTATGGTCACAATGGTTTGCTGAGATAACACCGGTGTCTGCACGGTGAGGTGTGGCTAGCGATCAATCGCCACCAACGGTTTAAATTGTGCGCGGGTTAGATCGTCAAGTGATTACGATAGCGACAGCGAGATACCGGCTGGATGTCGGCCCGTTGTCGTTGAGAGGGGCATGAGCTAATGAGCGTCCGTCGAGTGGATCCGCCGGTATTGTCCGGACCCGGCCACGGAATTCGGCCGCGTAGTCCGGCTGAGCTTTTAGAACCGGCGCGTGCGCCGGAGCCGCCGCGCGGCCGGCGTGTGCGTCATCGGGAAGGGCGTCGTCGGCTGAGTGGGTTTGTGCGGGTCATCAGCGGTGTAATGACAGTTGCGCTTGTCCTCATGGCGTCGGTGGGTGCCGCGGGCTTGTTCTTCAGTTATCAGTTCACACAACCTGGTCCGCTCGAAGCAGCGCGGACTATCGCGATCCCTCGCGGTGAGGGACGCATTCAAATCGCCTCCCGGCTTGAGCGCGAAGGTATTATTGCAAGTCGCTGGACCTTCCTCATCAATCACATGTTCAAGTCTTACTTTGGTGACGGGCGCGTCAACATGCAGGCGGGCGAGTACGAGTTCCCTAAACACTCCAGCATGAGCAAGGTCCTTGATACTCTGGTTTCCGGCAAGGCGGTGCTGTACAAATTTGCGGTCCCCGAAGGGTTGACCAGCCAGCAGATCGTTGAACGCATGCGCGCTAGCGAGGATCTCACTGGAGAGATCGTTAGCATTCCCGCTGAAGGTTCCCTGCTTCCCGACACTTACCGGTTCTCAAAGGGGATGGACCGACAAGAGCTCATCAAGCGCATGCAGCTTGAAGCACAAAATTATTTGCAGCGCGTTTGGAGCGAGCGGCAAGAGGGCCTCCCCATTAAGACACCTGAGGAAGCAGTGATCCTGGCCTCGATCGTGGAAAAGGAAACGGGGGTCAAAGACGAGCGGGAACGTGTTGCGGGTGTTTTTATCAACCGTCTCAATAAAGGAATGCGCCTGCAATCAGATCCAACGATCATTTATGGCATCGCAGGCGGGAAAGGTAGCTTGGGCCGGCCGATCTATCGCACGGACATAAATCAAAAGACGCCATACAACACTTATCAAATCGATGGGCTTCCGAAAGGCCCGATCTGTAATCCCGGTCGGGAAGCATTGCGCGCCGTTCTCAATCCCGCAAAGACTAAAGAGTTCTATTTCGTCGCCGACGGCACAGGCGGTCATATTTTCTCGGAGACGCTCAAGCAGCACAATCGGGCGGTCGCCAATTGGCGCAAGGTTGAGCGGGACGCACGTAAAGCCAAAAAGGCGGCGGCGGCCGCAGCAAACGATCCTGAGGCACCCGAAGGTGCAAATACAGAAGGGTCAGGCCCGAGCGTGGCCAGCAACGTCGCGGCGGCGGCGGCCGACTCTGGCGCCATTAAACTGCTGAGCACGGCGGAAGATGCCGCTACCGCTGGCGGAAATGAGAAGGCGACCGCGCCGGCTGACGCCCAGGGCACATTGGTTTCTATTCCGCTGCCCGAACGCAAATCCGCGCCCTAAGAGCGCCGACAACCGCAGACGACTTCATAATATCGTCGACATGCCGTAAGTTCCGCGTGCGCGCTAGGCGCGTGGTACGCAAAATTGGTATTGTGCCTCTTCGTGCGTTATCTGGCGTGGGGTCTCTCAAGAGCGACCCATGAATATTGGGAGCGCTGCTCATTCATGAGTTTGAACAGCATGACCGGGTTTGCCCGGATTCAAGGCAGTCATGATGCTGCGACTTGGTACTGGGAGTTGCGTAGCGTTAACGGTCGCAGTCTTGATGTGCGAATGCGACTGCCGCCGGGGTTTGAAAGCCTGGAACCCACCGTCCGTGAAGTGACGGGCGCGTTGCTCGTTCGCGGGAACGTAAATGTCAATCTGACACTGCAGCGGGAAACGCGCACAACAGCGATCCAAATAAATGAAGACGCTCTGGCGCAAGTTTTGGCCGCCGCTGACAGAGTGCGGGAAGTTGCTGGTTGTGCCCCGCCAACGGCGGAGGGGTTACTGGCACTCAAAGGTGTTCTGGAGACCGTGGACAAAGATGCAGCCAGTGTCGACAACGAGGACTTCCTTGCAGCCCTGAAGACGTCTCTTCGAAGGGCGGTCGAGCAGTTGGCTGAGGCGCGTGGTGAAGAAGGTGCAAAACTTTCCCGTGTCGTGGGTGCTCAAATCGACGACATGGAACGGTTGGTGGAGGAGATCTCGCGCTCTCCTGCACGGGCACCGGAGGCGATCCGCGAACGGCTTACTGAGCAGGTCAATATGCTGCTCGGTGCAGACAAGTCACTTGACGAAGTCCGTTTGCACCAGGAAGCGGCATTGTTGGCGACGCGTGCGGATGTGGAAGAGGAACTTAAACGACTAACGACACACATCAGTGCTGCGCGGGAGTTGTTGGCAGCTGAGGGCGCGGTTGGCCGGAAGTTTGATTTTTTGGCGCAGGAATTTAATCGTGAGGCGAATACGTTGTGTTCAAAATCGAATGACGATGCCATCACTCGCTCGGGACTTGCGTTGAAAGTACTGATCGACCAAATGCGCGAACAGGTTCAGAACGTTGAATGATACTGCGGGACATTGTGAGGTGAGGGTTGAACGGCGTGGCATGATGCTGGTGCTGTCGTCGCCTTCGGGAGCGGGTAAGACCACCTTGGCGCGCCGTCTTCTGGAAGAAGACTCACAGGTGAGTATGTCGGTTTCGGCGACGACGCGGGCGCCCCGACCCGGGGAGGTCGATGGAACTGATTACATCTTTGTCGACGAGGCAACGTTCCTGAAGATGCAAGATGCCAGCGAATTTCTGGAATGGGCGTGCGTATTTTCCAATCATTATGGGACGCCGCGGGCGCCGGTTGAGAAGCTTATGGCACAAGGCCGCGATGTTCTGTTCGATATCGACTGGCAGGGAACGCAACAGCTGGCTCAGAGAGCCAAGTCGGACTTGGTGAGGGTATTTATACTGCCGCCTTCGGTCGAAGCTTTGGAAACGCGCCTCAGGACCAGGAACCAGGATAGCGCCGATGTGGTTCAGCAGCGCATGGAAAAGGCATTCGACGAAATTTCGCACTGGGCCGAATACGACTACGTCATCATCAATCACGACGTTGAGGATAGTCTGCAGAGCTTGCAAGCAATTTTGCATGCGGAGAGGCTGAAGCGCGCAAGGCAACCGGGCTTGTCTGAATTCGTACGTGGGCTACGCCCAAAAAACTAACGTGGGCTTGTGCAGCTTCACTTGCCCAAGTGGCGTGGTGTAAGGGCTCATACCCATGAGCACGTTAGTTGGGTCAGTTCTGTAGCTCTCTTGCTAAGCGTGCGAAGTCGTTGACTGTGAGATCCTCCGCACGCAAGTCGGGGGCGATGCCAATCTTCTGCAACAATATCTCTGGCTCGCGGTACAGCGGCTTCAGGCTCTGGCGAAGCATTTTGCGTCTTTGCCCAAACGCGGCGGCCGTAATACGCGACAACACATCGGCACGACAGGCTGGATTGGGATTTTCGCGCGGCTTGAAGACAACGACGGCTGATGCAACTTTTGGCGGAGGCGTAAAGGCTTCCGGTTTCAGCGTCAGGGCAAGAGAGGCTTCAGTCCGCCACTGGGCAATGACGGCAAGACGGCCGTATGACTTGGAACCAGGTTTGGCAACGATGCGTTCAGCGACTTCTTTCTGGAACATCAGGACCATCATGTCGTACCAGGGCGGCCAGGGCTCCGACTCCAGCCAGGTCACCAGGAGTTTGGTTGCAATTCCATAAGGCAGGTTTGCAGCTATGATGGGTTTGAGTGATGCAGCCGTTTTGTCACCGTCCACGCCTTGAAACTGGCGTGCTTCATCGGCTATGGCGACCCAGTCGATTGCCGTCGCGTCGCTTGAATGAATTTTCAATCGACCTGGGTAGCGCTCATTGATTTCAGATAGCGCCTCAAGACAGCGATCGTCGCGTTCGATGGCAATCACATGACGGGCGCCTTCTAATAGCAGTGCACGCGTCAGACCGCCGGGTCCGGGTCCGATCTCGACAACAGTTCTATTTTCAAGATTTCCCGCAAGGCGCGCAATTCTGCGCGTGAGATTGAGATCCAGAAGAAAGTTTTGACCAAGACTTTTCTTGGCGCGCAGACCGTGTTTGCGGATGACGTCACGCAGTGGTGGTAGATCGTCGGGACTTGCACCTGGCCGGGCGTCACGAGAGGGATGTTCGGGCGCGCTCATGCGCTTACTTCTGTTGTTATACGGTCGGCAAGTGCTGCACGGTTTTCAGCTTGGCGATGGGCAAGTTTGACGGCGGCAATGAGGCTCATTGGCGAGGCTGTGCCTGTGCCAGCGATATCAAACGCCGTACCGTGATCCGGGGACGTGCGTACAAATGGTAGGCCCAGTGTCGTGTTGATCCCTTCGTCAAATGCAATCGTTTTCAGCGGAATAAGTGCTTGGTCATGATACATGGCAACAGCTGCATCGTAAGTTTTACGCGCGGTTTTGTGAAACAGCGTATCGGCGGGAAGCGGTCCGCGCACATTTATGCCGTCGGCGCGCAATTGGGCGATGGCTGGCTTAATGATGCGTTCTTCCTCGTCACCAATTGCGCCATCTTCTCCCGCATGTGGATTGAGACCGGTTAGCACAACTCTTGGTGCTGTTATGGCAAAGTCATTGCGCAATGCCTGATAGGTGATCTGCACCGTTTCGATGATGAGTTCAGGTGTGAGTGTGTGCGGCACGTCCCTGACGGGAATGTGGATGGTGGCGGGAATGACGCGCAAGGACCCAGCGCAGAGCATCATGACGGGGCGGTAGTTGGTGCCGTCGGAACGGGCCCCGGCCAGGGTCGCTAGAAATTCCGTGTGTCCCGGATGGCTAAACCCGGCGTTATACAGAACCGATTTCGCAATTGGGTTTGTTACGATGGCACAGCATTGTTCTTGGCGAACGTGGCTTAGTGCTGTCTCAATTGAAGCTATCACCGCGCTTGCGTTTGCCGGGTCGGGTTTGCCAGCAACGACTTTGCGCGGCACCGTTATCTGCACAAGTGGGAGGTGGGTAGAGAAGGTTTGCGCTGCCAGGTCTAGATCGTCGATGACGGCAAGAGGCACATTCAGAGTTACTTCGCGCGCTCTTTGACGCACGACCTCTTCGTCAGCAAATAGCACGAAAGGTTTCAGGGCGTGGTCATTGCGCATTAACCAGGCGGAGAGTGCAAGCTCCAGACCGATGCCGGCCGGATCGCCCATGGTCAACGCGGCAATTGAGAATTTCGGGTGGTTTGTCTGATTCACCTACCGATACTCGATATGGGCGTCGTGGCGCAGATCCTTCAAATGGCGCTTTGCCAAGAGATTGAATTCCTTTGCGCGGCGAGAAGCACTTGGATTTGGTGCAGCGGCAGTGCTTCCCACAGCGGCGGGCGCTGCCTTGCGGCCGCATACGATCCACAACTCTACACCGTTGGCACCAATACTTGGGGGAAGCATTTCGCCTTGTTTGGCGTTAAGGGCCATACTGCGGGTAGGCTCGGGCAATGAAGACGACTGGCGCGAGCCGAGATCTTCGAACTTTGCGTTTGATAGCGACTTGGCAAGGTTGGCGGTGGATTTGCAGCCAGTGAATTTTTGCTGCAGTCCGGACGCTTCCTGCAACCGCTTGCCCATCGATTCCTGATTGGCAGCATCGGTCAACAAAGTAATGCGCTGCAACTTAAGTTCGGCTGCGGCGGCGGAAGCCGATTGCAACAGCGCAGGGTCAACGTAGCGCTCCACATGACCGCTGGAGACGGATATCTGGTGTCCAAAACGGCGCCTGATGACCTGTGTCCAGGACAAACGCGCACGCACCTGAAGTTCAAGGGTGGAAATATCGACGCCAAGTTTGCGCATGTGTGCCTTGAACTGTTTGTAGTTCATCTTGTTGCGCTGCGCGAGTTTCTCAATTGCTGCTCGGACCTCTTCATTGCTTGCGGCAACATTAAGCTGCTTGGCAGCCTGGACCTTCAGTCGCTCATCAATTAGCTGATCGCGGGCCTTCTTGGAGAATTTCGGCAATACGCTTGCACGGGCTTGTGCGACGGCTCTTTTCTGCAATTTTTGTGCGAAGGCTTTTTTTTGCTTGTCAAAAATTGCTTTGATTTCATCGCGCGAACTGCCTCGATTTTCGGCAATCGTACGTTTGAGAATGGCCTTGAGTTCTGTGTTGGTGCTTTCCTGTTTGATAAGGCGCTGAAAGTTTGCACGCGCGCGCTTTGAAATTCCGCCGCCGCTACTGAGGCTGAGGAAGCGTTTGCGCTGGTCAATTTCATACGCGGTTATCGGGTCATCGTTGACAAGCACAACAATCGATTGGCTGGATTTTTTCTTTGCGGCAACAGCTGGACTTGTGCTGGCGAGACTGATGACGATGGCAGCACTGGCAGGCGCAAGTGCAAATGCTATCAGGCAGGCCTTGCATCCGGTCAAAGCATCAAATCCGCAAACGCGGGCCTGCAATGCTTGAAGAGGGCGTTTCAAAGTCTGTGTCCACATGGTGTTCATTCTTTTGGAGCGTTCTGACTTGGTCGGGCGTTTTTTGGCAGTGGCTTCGTTTAGCGCCGCTGGTGCGTGGCTGAGTGGCTACGATACCTTGGGTGGCCGGGTATGCCGACGACCTTCACACGCTGAATCACTATTTTAGCCATTTATGCGCCGGGCCTCCATATCGCCATTCACAATGGCGTTTACAGGGCCGGATCTGAGGTCTCGCCGCAGGTGGCAATCTTATCGGCTACCTTGGCGGCTGGTCATCCCCATAGACGTGGTCAAGCACGTCGGTTGTGTAGCCGAATTCGCCAAGATGCTTGAAGCTGAACGTCAGATACACCGTACGGTCAGGCTCGATGTCACGGGCCGGATCATTGATGAAGGTTTCCTGATATCGAGCCGTGAGGGCAAAGCACTCGTCAGCGTAGCGTATTTGGACGCGATCGCTGAGCACGAACTCGTCCTCAAGATCGTAACGCATGTTACCGCTGATGCTCCAGCGGTCCGTGAGCTGAATTGCCAAGCCACCAGACACATCCTGATCTTCGGTGAGAACGCCACGTTGTGGGTCAGATGTTACGAACGCATATGTTCCGTAGGCCTGGAATGGACCATAGTGCGCCAAGGCGAACAGATCCTGGCGACGCAGGTCCAGATCATCCTCGTCGAGGCGGCTTTGGCTGATGATGCGGAATGAGTCGGATGGTGCAATGTATGCGCCAACCACATAGTCGGAGTCGCTTGTCTCCAATCCGCTTTCGGTTGTGTGGACAGGATCGCCGTCTGCATCGAAGCCGGGGTCGCGGAAGGCGTTGTCGCCGGAAATTTGGAAGCTCTGCCCGGCAAGCAGGCGGGCATAACCGCCGTTGTGCGCCTGGAACGTGTATTGCACGCCGGCGTTGACGCGCGTTCCGGTTTCCACACGGTCATAACCTGAGAACTTGTCGATCTCGAACAGTGTCGTGTCGTCGAAGACGAGGCTCTTGGCATCTTCGTTCGGTAGACGACGATTTTCTGCGCTTTCCTGACGACCAATAATCTGGCCGATTGGCTCAATCGTGTGCGAAGCGACCGACGTGGTGGCAATCCATGGATATGAAACGGTGGCACCACCTGCTGCGAGGCCTCGGACTTCCGTGTCCTCGGCAACCAACTCGCCGGTGAGCGGATCGACGACATTGTCGAACTGGTAAATATCGCCCCGCGCCAGCGCAAAGGGCGTGTAAGTGATGCCAAGCGGGTCGATGAAGCGCCGGCGCCACGAGAATTGCGTGACAGCTCGGTTCAGGATTTGGTCGGGCGAGCCGTCAATGGTCGAATCCGCACGCGAGAAGCTGAGGATGTTGGTGTCCCATTTGAGTTCACCGCCGAGGATCGGATCGGCGAAGATGTAATTATGGTCAATGATCGGGTGAACGCGGCTCTCCGCCTGCGGCGTGTCTTGCAGCAATAGGCCACCGAAGTGGTACAGCGAAGCATTGAAGTAGTTGCGATCGGATTTTCCGCGCAGGAAGACTTCGTTCACGCGGTCAGTGACGAGAATGCTGTCTAGCTTGTAGAAACGGCGGAAGGTGTCGTCGGTTTCCAACGTGACGTCCCAACCCGTCTGCCACCAGCTGGACAATGAGAAACGGCCGGCCGTTTCAATGCTGCCGCGGAAGCCGTCAAGACTGCGCTGGCGTTCGATGCTGGTGCCGAGGTCGGCGCCATCCTGGTCGATACCGGCAAATGTGATCGAGTACTGGCCGTTCGCCAGCTTGTGCCGCCAATCACCCTGCCAGAGCACACCCTGGTCGCTCATGTAGGCCGGCCGGAAGGTGAAGTCGTAGTTGGGTGCCAGCGCGAAGAAATAGGGAACTTCGCTGATGAAACCGAGGTCTCCCGATTGGCCGAAACTGGGAATAAGAAAACCGGACTTGCGCTTGGTGCTGGGATCAGCGTGTTGGAAGTAGGGCATGTACAGGATCGGATTGCCGAACACTTCGAACGCGGCGTCCTGATATGTGATCGTTTTATCCTGCTTATCGTGGATGATGCGCTTAGAACTGATGCACCATAGCGGTGGCACGCCGTCGGTTGTTTTACACGGCGTGAACTTTGCGTCTTGGAATTCGGTTACGTTGCCTTCGCGGCGGCTTGCACGTGAGGCGCTGATTTTTGTGTCGTCGCCAGCGACGACACTGAGCGATTGTACGAAACCGTCGCGGAAATCATCGGTCAGCGTGTATCGGTCCGCGCGCACGACGGCACCGTTCGGTTCCTTCAACACAACGTTGCCGATCGCCGACAGCGTGTTAGCGCTTTGGTCGTAAATGACCTCATCGGCGGTCAGGATGTAGTTGTTGTAGTAGATCTCAACATTACCGCGAGCGATGACCCGATTGCCGGGGGTGTCGTAGACGAGCTTATCGCCCTGCAAATAAAGCGGTTGCGATTTGTCGATCTTGGTTGAGGGCAACAATCCTTTGCCTGGCTTGGCAAAGGTGGTCGTACCGCCGCGCGGTGTTGTTTTCAAACTGGGATCGCGCGCTTGTGCTGAGGGCGGTCCGGCTGCAATGGCGAACGCGATCGCAAGCGCGACAATACGGCCAACACCCCATGCGCCAGCTTCGCTACGATAGCGATGCCGACCCGGGGCGCGCCATATGCCGCAAAGTGCTTGCGGTATCCGCGCGAAACGCAACACTCAGCCGTCCTCCTGGTGCAATAACACCGTCATTGAGATCATCATCACCAAAGCAACTGGTATCCAAACCGCCGCCCATGGCGGCACCAGTCCAGCTGCCCCGATCTGGCGGGAAACCTCTGCCAACAAGAAGAACCCCAAACCCCCTATCATTCCAGTGATCACCATAGTCTGGATGCCGCCTGATCGGAATGACCGTAACGACACAGTCGCGCCTAAAAGAACCATGGCCATGCAGAGAAAAGGCCTTGACAAAAGCAGCTCATATTGAATTCGGAGCCGATCTGCGGAAATCTTAGCTTTTTCAGCAACTTCAATGAGGCCCGGCAAGTCCCAGAAGGAGACTGAAATCACCGTTCCCAGTGCGTCCTGAACACGTTCGGGTGTGAGGTATGTGGACAGCAGATAATTGGCATAGCGAACCGGTTCCCGATTGACAGGTGCAACCCAGGCATTCTGCAACTGCCAGTAGCCATCTTTTAGGTCTGCACGGGCCGCATCTATGCGTTCTGAAAAGTGTCCGTCCTCGTCGAACGCGAAGACGGTGACCCCGGTCAAAGTGAGCCCGTGATTGGCGGCGCTGGCGGCACTGATCACTGATTGTCCGTCCGCTCCATCCTGGCGCAGCCAGGAGTCTCCCGATTTCGAGCGCAGTAGATTGGCTTCCCGGCCAAACGCTTCGGCGAATAATCGCTCTGCTTCCTCGCGGGCGGCGGCGGCCAGCGGATTGTAGACAGTGACCCCCAATAGTCCGATGACGAAGCCCAGCACCAACCCCGGCGCGAGAAACTGCCATACCGACATTCCTCCCGCACGCAGAATGGCTAACTCGCTTTGCCGGCTAAGAAAAAGGAGTGCGGAAATGCTGCCCACGAGAAATGCGAATGCAAGAAGAAACTCCGTGTAGGCAGGTAGTCGTAAGAGGGTCATCCACACCAGCAGCCAGATTGAGACGCTGCCGTACTTTCCCGCTTGTCGGAGCAACTCGACAAAGTCGATCATGAAGATGAGCGCTGAACACAGGACGAATGTTCCCAGCACCATGGTGAGGAACTGACGCCCGATATAGCGGTGCAGCAGATTTGGCGCCAAAATCACTGTTCCAGAGCCCCCGTTTGTTGGGTGTGACGACCTGGAGGGAACTGTTGAGGGTGGCCTTGCGCCGGTTGCAATGACGATGACGCGCCTCGGCCCCGCAGCGATTGAATTCGGCTCGTGAGGATTGCAATACGGTCAAATACCGGGTCGAGGACGTATTCGATCCAAGTGGGTCCCTTGCGCGGTTGTGCATTGCGGAAGATGACGACCACAGCAAGGCCGGCCGCAAAAATCGGCAGGGCATACAGGAGGGGTACAAATGCTGAGTTGACGACAATGAGATTGTTTACCGCTAGACCTGCCAGGCGGCAGCCCGTGGCGGCTACGAAGCCCACGATTGTGCGTTCCATCCGGTTTTGCCGTGTGCTTTGAGCCTGGCCAGCCGTAGCGAGTGCAATAAGGATAAAAGCAATAGGGTAGAGTGGGTTAGAGAATCGCTCATGCAACTCAGCACGCATATGTCCGCGCTGTTCCTTGAATATTTCATCGTCATCCGGGCGTGGTTCTATCAGCTCATGCAGGTAGCGTTCGCGCGGCTTCAACTGGATGCTTCCCGACGACTTCTTATCGAACCGATCTAGGTCGACGGCGTAGTTGTCGAAGGCTATGATTTCTGCAGGTGCTTTGGGGTTGGTGCGGCGCAAAATATGGCCCGTTGTCATTACGATGTAAGCGGTGTCATCCTGCTTGATGATGCGCGCGTGCTCCGCCAGATACGACTGCTGCTCCTTCGATTTACGGGTGTCATTGACAATTAAACCGAGCAGATCTCCGTTCGGTGCGCGCTCACGAATGTGGAATGTCAGGCCGCGCTCGGGGCTGGAAAACCGGCCCGGCTGTATCACCTGCGTGAGCAGGTCCGTGCGCATTTGCAGGACGTAGAGCTTGAGCTGTTTCAGGCTCCAGGGCATGCCGACGTGATTGACGAACGCGACGGCGGCAGCAACGATAAATCCCAGCAAAAGTAGTGGCTTAGCGATCTCCCAGACCGTGGCGCCGGACGCGGTCAGGACAATGAGCTCGCTGTCGGTGTTAAGTCGGCTTAGCGTATGCATGACTGCGATCAGCAACGCGAACGGGGCAACAACGGCAAGCAGATTGGGTAGCGCCAGCGTCGTCATCTTTAACAGAAGTAGTGCGTCCTGCCCCTGTGAGGTGACGACGTTGAGCTGCTTAAGGGCGAGAGCGATCCAAACGACACCGCCGAGAGAGAACAAAATGAGAAGCAGTGCTGCGGCGGCCTGCCTAAAAATGTAATGGAAAATGATGCTCATATTGTTCCGGCGGCAGGTCCCGTGGCCCGCGTTTTCAGCCCAACTCGGCAACACGGACGCGTAGTTCGGCGATACGCGCGCGGCCGTTCATATTGCCCTGCCGAACACGCAGGCATTGCCCGACACGAGGCGTCCACCTGGTGGTCGTGCGCCCGTGCCCAGCAATTTGTGCACTCAACCCCATGATCCTGGCTGATTTGTCCTAGCACGAGCGCTCCCATACCACAGTGGCGGAATTTCGGCTTTCCACGGCGGAGCTCGTGGCCTGATCGTGGGTTTGCGTGGGCTGAGTTATTTATAGAAGAGGCGGGCATATCTTGATCTTTGGCACCCCGACGCCCTACTGTCGCGCCAACTCGTCTCTGTGCCGACGTCCCATCGCGACGGTCTTCAATCCTGAATTCACCGAAGTGAGGTAGCCAGCGTCATCTGTCAGCAGGCAAGAGATGTTTGGCGCCCATTGTATGCAGTTTCAATTGGGTGGGGCGTGGAGGCCCGACGTCAGAACAGCGGCATCAATTCCTTGAGGTGGAGTGACAGTATTTATGACCGAATGCCTGGACATCGTTTTCGACAGTCTGAAAGCAAAACCCGAGCCGACCGTCGCTTTGTTGGTCGGCAAGGATCTATCTTTCTCCGCGCAGGGCGAGGAGATGGACGAAAAATGCAATGGGGCGCTCACGTCATCGGCGGAAGCAGCAGACTTCAAGGGTAAGAAGAAGTCATCAGTAGAAGTGCTTGCACCACGTGGGCTGGCTAGTAGTCGTGTGCTGCTGATCGGAACCGGAAAGCCATCCGAGGCGAGTGAGATCGATTGGACAAATTTGGGTGGCTATGCGTGCGGTCTGATCAGCCAACGCAATGGGACGTCCGCAAGCTTGATCGCAGAGGCGGATGGCGTCGAAGGCGCAAACAAGGCGGCGGAAGTGGCCGCCATTCTGGCGTTCGGTGCTCATCTGCGGCACTACAAATTCAACAAGTACAAAACAAAGAAATCCAAGGCGGGTGAGAAGGAAGACGACAACAATGGTAAGGACGACTCGTCCTCACGGTTAAAAAAACTCGTTGTTCACTGTGCCGACCCGAAAAAGGCGGAAGCAGCCTTCGCGGATTATCGTGCGATAGCTAATGGTGTCTGTCTGGCACGTGATCTGGTCAACGAGCCTGCAAACACGCTCGGGCCAGTTGAATTTGCTGAGCAGGCAAAAGCTTTGGAAGAGTTCGGCCTGGAGGTCGATATCCTCGACGAGGACGATCTAAAGAAACACAAGATGAATGCGCTTTTGGCCGTAGGGCAGGGGAGTGCCCGGCCCTCTCGTGTCGCTGTCATGCAGTGGTGGGGTGCGAAGTCGAAAAAATCAAAGCCTTTGGCATTTGTCGGCAAAGGCGTTGTGTTCGACACGGGAGGCATTTCAATCAAGCCAGCCGCCGGCATGGAGGACATGAAGGGCGATATGGGTGGGGCGGCCTGCGTAACGGGGTTGATGCGCACGCTGGCGGAGCGCAATGCGCCGGTTAATGCCATCGGCATTATTGGTTGCGTGGAAAACATGCCATCGTCGAATGCGCAGCGGCCTGGTGATATCGTTACGTCGATGTCGGGCCAGACTATCGAAGTTCTGAACACAGACGCCGAAGGCCGGCTGGTTCTGGCCGACGCGGTCTGGTATGCGCAGCAACAGTTCAAACCAAAATTCATCATCGATCTTGCAACGCTCACCGGCGCGATCATGATCGCACTTGGCAAAGACCACGCCGGCGTCTTCTCCAATGACGACAAGCTATTCGATCAGTTAGCAAAGGCTTCCAAGGTTACGGGGGAAAAGATTTGGCGTATGCCGCTTGATGACAGTTTCGATCGTCTGATCGATTCAAAGAATGCTGATGTCAAAAATCTTGGAGGCCGCTGGGCGGGTGCCTGTACGGCGGCACACTTCATCAAGCGTTTTGTCGACGACACGCCTTGGGTGCACATCGATCTGGCCGGACCTGCAATGGGAGCAGCGAACAGCGATATCAACCAGAGCTGGGGACCGGGTTGGGGTGTGCGGCTTCTGAACCGGCTGGTGGCCGACAACTTTGAGAAGTAGTTGGAGCCAAGTCATCTGCGCAGGAAGCTGGTCAGGTTTAGACCATCGCCGTTTTGATTCAGAATGATATGCACGTTAACGTGTTGGAAATAAACGGCAGATGATGCTATTGTTTCCATAATATATATTATGCGAATAAATGGGTGTGGGCTGCCATTGGTGTTGGCTTTCGAACCCGCGCTTCAGGCACGCGCTGGGATACGGATCCTGGTGTTCAAAACCTTATCGTTGCGCCGCCGCCTTGTGGTTCTAGCTTTCGCAGCCGACATTTTTATCGCATCGGTTTCATTCGAACATCGTGTCGCGCTCTTCATCGATGACTTATGTGATGTGCTCACTTTGTTGCTAGCGTCGTGTGTCGTGCTGACACGTGACTTGTGCAACATCTCGCAGCATGTCGCACCATTGATACGGTTTGGTGTTGTTGCAGGTTCTAAAGGCAGAATGTGTGATCTCAGTCGTCACACGAACGGCATCAGCGAAAGTGGCTGAAGCATTTTTGCAAAAGTGATGCGACAGAAAAAGCCGTCGCGTCCCCCCCCTTCTCTCACTATCTTTTGTTTTTTTGAGTGGTGTACATGCTTGACGGTTTCTCGCGTATTTGATCAGTTGATCAGCAACGGGAATGTCGTGCTGAAACGATATTCGTGGGCGTGCAAAACGGCATGCTTCAGAACGGTGTAACGGCTGCATGACGGCATGTAGTAGCCGCATACTTCGGTTTCTCATCGTGAGTTGGAGGAAGACCATGGCAACACTAAAGATCAACGGTGAAGACCGAGCGATTGATGGTCCGGAGGATATGAACCTCCTGTGGGCCATTCGCGATCTCGCTGGCTTGACGGGAACGAAATACGGTTGCGGTGCCGGTATATGCGGGGCGTGCACCGTGCATGTTGATGGTGTCGCCGTGCGGTCGTGTTTGTCTACGGTCAAGGACGTTGCAGGCAAAGAAATCACAACGATTGAAGGTCTTTCCAGCGATGGCAATCATCCCGTGCAGGTTGCCTGGCGTGAACGTAATGTTCCTCAGTGCGGGTTTTGCCAGGCGGGACAAATCATGCAGGCGGCCAGTCTGCTCAAGCAGAAACCCAATCTGAGCGACCAAGAAATTCTCGACGGCATGGCGGGCAATATCTGCCGCTGTGGTTGCTATCAGCGCATCGTTGATGCCGTTCGTCTTGCTGCTACGGGGAGCTGAGATCATGCTGCACAACTTGGAAAAAGCTATTGGTGCGACTTCATCTTCCACGCCGACGAGCGCTGGGGCTGAAAAGGTCGTTCTAAAGAACATTTCGCGGCGCGGGTTCCTGCAAGGAACAGGCACTGGGCTTGCAATCGCCGCATTCACGACGCCCGCCGGCGCATTCGTGCGCTATCCGGTGGGCGGCGAAAAGATGCCCAACGGTTTGAAATACGATCCGTTGATTTTCGTCGAGATTGCGAGCGACGGTACTGTGACGATCGTTGCGCACCGCTCTGAAATGGGCACAGGCGCGAGAACCTCATTGCCAATGGTGATCGCCGATGAAATGGGTGCCGACTGGGAGAGAGTAAAACTCGTTCAGGCTGAGGGCGACGAGAAGAAGTACGGCAACCAGGACACCGACGGCTCGCGCTCCATGCGCCACCACATCCAGAGCATGCGCATCATGGGCGCATCGTTGCGTTACATGCTGGCTGCTGCGGCTGCCAAGCAATGGGGCGTCGACATGTCTGCTGTCAAAGTCGGCGTGCATGAGGTGACGAGCGGCGACAAGAAAGCCGGGTTTGGTGATCTTGCCAAAGCAGCCATGGCGCTGGAAGTGCCGAAATTCGAGGACCTCAAGTTCAGATCTGAAGCTGAGTTCCGCTATATCGGTAAGGGCAACGTTAGCATCTATGACTTGCACGACATCACGACGGGCAAGGCGGTTTACGGTGCTGACGTTTCTGTTCCCGGCATGAAGTACGCGGCGATTGCACGGCCTCCGGTCGTCGGCTCGGAAGCTGTCAAATTCGACGACAGCGCAGCGCGCGCGGTCCCTGGTGTTGAGAACATTCTGACCCAACCGCCCTCTATCATGCCGGCAAAGTTCGCTCCGTTGGGAGGGGTCATTGTTGTTGCCAACAACACCGATGCCGCCATCAAGGGCCGCGATGCTTTGAAGATCGAATGGGGCCCAAGCCCGCATTCAGGCTATAACAGCGAAGCCTATAAGGCGGAGATGTCGGAGACGGCGAAGAAACCAGGCAAGGTTCTGCGCGCCGAAGGCGATTTCAAAAAGGCGTTCAAGGACGCCAAGAAGACGTTCTCGCGAGAATACTATCAGGCCCACATGGCGCATGCCTCGATGGAGCCACTGGTCGCGGTTGCCGACGTAAAAGACGGCAAGGCGGTCATATGGGCTCCATTGCAGTCGCCTTACGGGGCACGCCAGGACATTGCCGCAGCTCTCAAAATGAAAGAAGAGGACGTGCGTGTAAACGTTACGTTGCTGGGCGGAGGTTTCGGGCGCAAATCGAAATGCGACTTCGCCATTGAGGCTGCACTTCTAAGCCAAAAAATCGGTGCACCGGTGAAAGTGCAGTGGACGCGCGAAGACGATACGCGCCACAGCTTCTATCACACGACTTCGGTGGAGCGGTGTGAGGTTGGGCTTGACGATAAAGGTAAAGTTACGGCTTGGCGTCATAACTCGGTGGCACCGTCGATCCTGTCGACGTTCGCCGAGGACAGCGGACACCAGTTCTTTATCGAGTCGGGCATGGGGCATGTCGACATTCCGTTTGAAATTCCCAACATGTCCGTTGAGAACGGTAAGGCAATGGCGCATACGCGTATCGGCTGGTTCCGGTCGGTCTCCAATATTCCGCGCGCTTTTGCCGTTCAGTCTTTTGCGTCCGAACTCGCGCATGAGCTGGGCAGGGACGAGAAGGAGGTCATGCTCGAATTGATCGGGTCTGACCGGACGCTGAAACCGAAGGCGCAGGGCTTCCCGGAAGACTTCTGGGACTACGGTGAAGAGTACAAGGCCTATCCGATTGATACGGGACGTCTCAAGAATGTTTTGAACCTTGCTGCCGATAAGGCTGGCTGGGGTAAGAAACTGCCCAAGGGCGAAGGCCTGGGGCTCGCCTGTCACCGCGCGTTCGTCACCTATACGGCGGCAGCGGTGCGCGTGAAGATCGTCGATGGCAAGATCCGGGTTCCTGAGGTGCACCTGGCCGTCGATTGCGGTTTTCCTGCCAACCCTGAGCGCATCCGGTCGCAAATGGAAGGGTCCGCCGTCATGGGAATGACGCTGGCGCTTTACAGCGGCATCACGTTTGAGAACGGTGAGGCGCAGGAGTCCAACTACCACGACTACCAGATGGTGCGCGCGGATAACTTCCCTGAGAAGGTTCACGTGCACATCGTGCCGCACCCCTTCTCGGTGCATGCGTCAGGCGTTGGTGAACCCGGCTTGCCTCCGATTGCACCAGCCATCGCCAACGCCATCTTCCATGCCACCGGCAAACGCCTACGCGAGATGCCGTTCGGGGACACGATTGAGGCTTAGGCGTTGGTGAGGCTGTCGGCGCGTTTTGCTTAGAGGTGATGCGCGCAACTTTAGAAAACAGCAAGGCAGCGGGTTGTATCGGCCCGCTGCTTTTTTGTGCGCCGGGTCAGGTGTCGGTGCGTTTGGGGTGAGCGGTACGTGCCCAGCGCATCAGCGCGACGATGCCTTTGCCTCCCAGCAATAGCCACATGGCGGCGATGAATTCGACAAGCGCTGTGATGACGGTTGCAACAAGCGTTGGTGACCAAGCCCAGGGCATGGCGAACTGCTTGGTCGCATACCACAGCGTGCCAATATAGGTGGCATCGAGGATGGCCTGGATGAGAAAATAAAGACCGACGAGCGAGACGGCAAGGACCTCGACGCCTGCAAGCGTGACGGGTTGTGTATCCTCTCCAGCTCTGTCGGCCATTGGCCAATTGGGAATGAGTCTTCCTGCAACGGTATGCGGTGCGGCAACCATCAAAGCGGAGGCTGCGAGCAACAGCAGCATCGGCGCCATGACGAGCCAGAAATAGGCAGCGGCATTTTCATTCGTCGTTGCGCTGTAAACGTATGCGCCGGCCGTCCTCAACGCATACAGCCCGAGGATGATACCGGTGACGCGAATGGCGAGAGCGGTGAGCGTGTTGAGTGTAGAGGACATGGTCGTCACCTAATCCAAGTAGCGGGTGTCAACGAAGCAGGTGTTCTATCTAACACAACTTCCGTCACCTCCGCGAAGGCGGAGGTCTGTCCAGGCTTCTGTCTCGTTCGGTGCCCTCGATGGTCGGATGGATCGCGGGCCAAGCCCGCGATGACGGCGGGGTGCTAAAGGACATGCTCACCTAATCCAAGTCACGCGCAACACGGAAGCCGAGACTACTGCCGCCATCGGTGGGTACGCCCTTATTGCGATCAGCAGAGCGCAAGTTACGCGGATTGAAGTACCACGACCCACCGCGAAAGACGCGAAACTCACAATTGTCCGATGTGCGGGCGGATCCATCGAAAGGCGCGTCAGTGTAGCTGTCGTTATAGCAGTCCGCGACCCACTCCCACACATTGCCGTGCATGTCGTGAAGCCCCCAAGGGTTTGGGTCGTAACTGCCCACTGCTGCTGTTCCCTCGCCCACACCGTCGGAGCACATTGCATTCTTCCACGGCAGCGGTGTGCTCTTGTCGGCATGGTTGGCGAATGTACAAAGTTGCGATTCATCGCCATCGAAGCTCCAGCGGCCTGTCGTGCCAGCACGCGCGGCATACTCCCACTCAGCTTCGCTCAAAAGGCGGTAGGGTTTGCCTGTTTTTCGCGACAGCCATGTTGCATAAGCGATTGCGTCGTGCCAGTTCACTTCGATTGCGGGGTTGCGCCCCCTGCCCCATCCGTGATCACCGCCTGAGCTTTCCGGGCTCGCACCGTCGCACCCTTTCTCAGCGACGCAGGCATCCCACTCGTCCCAGGTCACTTCGTACTTTCCGATTGCGACTGGCATAGCGATGGTGACTGTGCGCCGAGGGCTTTCATCGCGGCCGCGGCCCTGTTCGGTTTCTGGCGAGCCCATAATGAATGTGCCCGCTGGGACGATGAGCATCTCAGGGCAGACATCGCAATCCTTGAAGCTCTCGCCTGAGTGCGATGCGGCGGCGCTAAGTAACGTGCCAAGCGTGAGGATGGCGCTGCTGACGCGGATGGCGCTCGGCAAAATCATGAGGTCAACTTGGGCTGTGATAATCCGAAGCCGTGAAGCGTTATCGTACGGTTAGTATGCCGTAACCCAGCAGCTGCGATAACCCGCTACCCTTAGCTTGCTGCACAAACGGTTGGCGTCTTCCCGGGACATCTGTGGCCCCACAAGCAGCCGGTGGTATTTCCCCTTGCTACCGAGGTCTGCGATTCGAACATCCGGCATATGTCCCGCCAAGATATCTGGCAATTTCGCTTGCAGGTCGGCGTACTGTTTCAATGCGTCTACTCCGCTTGATGTCGAATAGGGGATGGATGCTAGAACGACTACGTAGCCGTCGTCATCGGAACGTGTGTTTGGTGTCTCGCTCTTCGTCGTCAGCTTTTGTGGAGTCAGCGATCTTGCAACGCGAAAACCTATATTGCGATCCCGATAATCGATGCGGCTCCCATATCGGTTGGCGGATCTAAGTTCGCCTGGATCGTCTCCCCAGCAGCCGCCGCGGATCACGTGCCGACCACAGTCTCCGGAGATTGTTGCTGTTCCGTCTTTAGTTGTGCCTTGGTAGCTGTTGTTATAGCAGTCCTCGACCCACTCCCAGACGTTGCCGTGCATATCATGGAGGCCGTACGCATTCGGCTTGAAGTAGCCAACCTCAATTGTTCGATCACGAAACTCCCCCTTATTGCCGCCGTCGTATGTGTGGTTACCGTTGAAATTTGCTTGATCGGTGGTGATGGTTTTGCCCGTCGAGAATGGAGTGGTCGTCGTTGCGCGGGCCGCATACTCCCATTCCGCCTCAGCCAGCAATCCGTATACCTTTCCCGTCTTTTTTGAGAGCCACCGCACGTATTCTTTAACATCGTACCACGAAACGCGCATCACCGGTTGAAGTCCGCGTGTCCAATCTGTTTCTGGCTTGTGTCCGCAGCCTCCTTCGACGACACAGGCCTCCCACTCGTCCCAGGTGACTTCGTATTTGCCAACAGCATACGGATTGGCGATGGTCACTTTGCGCTGCGGGCCTTCATCGTGGTCGCGACCCTTCTCGTTTTCCGGAGAGCCCATCATGAAACTGCCGGCAGGCACGACCACCATTTCAGGGCAGATGTCGCAGTCCTTGAAGCTTTCGCCCGAGCCAGGCTTTACGGCAAGTGCGGGGTCGCGTCTCCGACCATCTGCATCTGACGTGTGTTTTTTTCCCTTGGCGCCAGGAAAAACACCCAGTGTCACAACTACTTTTTGCTGTTTGCCGTTGCGCCAAATTACGACATCTAACCGCGCGCCAGGGGGGAAGGACGCAATCTTTCTCGCAAAACTCCGACTGTCTTTGATTTTCGAGCCTGCTACGTCAACTACAACGTCGCCCGGCTTTAAGCCTGCTGCAGCTCCCGGACCATTCGGTGTAGGCTCCACGATGACGGTGCCGTTTTGTCCAGTAAGGCCCTGCTGTTTGGCATCAGTGGTCGTAAGATTCCTAATTTTTACACCAAACCAGCCGCGGTTCTGTGAGTGTTCGGATCCGCGCGATTTCGCCTCGGCTTCTGCCTTCTTCCGCTCAGCTTCTTGCGCGGCCAGCATGGCCAGACGCTGCTTTTCCGCTTCTTCGGCTTTTCTTTTGGCTTCGGCGTCGGCTTGTTTCTTTGCCTCCGCCTCGGCACGTTCACGTTGGCGTTGTTCTCTGAGCTTGGTGCGTTTGGCGACGCGCAGGGCGCTGATGAGACGCTGGTCAACCTGCCCGAAGATTGCGCGCGATGAGGTGCCCATGTCGCGCTGGAAAGCCTTGATGGCGTCGGTTGTATCGACGCCGCGCTTTCCGTCGATGTCGCCAGGATTGTAGCCAAGCTCCTTGAGTAGAGTTTGCGCCTCTTTGATCATCTCCTCGGTGACGACTTCGGGTTCGACGGCTGTTGGCGTGGCGACTTGCGGCACACCGATCAGTCCCGACACATAGGCCGCATACCCGCCGCCGAGCACGCCAAGAATGAGTAGCGCGGCAACAATCCTTCCGAGTGGGAACAGCGACGTTGAACTCGAACCACTCGTTTTTCGAACGGCTTTGATGCCCGCCACCAAGTCATCGACATCGCGCCCGAAGCGTTCATGCGTGATGTCGTGCTTCTGGTAAAATGTCAGGTCTTTGATGTCGTCGGGCAACTCGGACGGTGCGGGCAGCTCAGCCCCATCGACCAGGACCGGGATCACGGCAATGCGCCGCTTCAGGGCTGCCGCTATTTCGTCGCGCACATAGTCGCGTTCATCCGGCCCGGAGCGCTCGTTGAGAATCTCTGTCCAGCGGGGACCGATGACCGCCAGCAGCACGTCGCATTGCTCAAGAGCACCATCGAGTTGCTCGTCGAACCGCTGGCCGACGAGCAGGTTGTCGACGTCCATGAAAACGTTCTTGCCCCCGAAGGCGCGGGATAAGCGGTTGTGCAAATCTCTGGCGTCGGCCTTGGCATCATCGCGCCGGTAACTGATGAAAATCTTTTTGGCCATGTCCCTACTCTACTGCGCGGCCGATGAATATTGATCTGCGGCAAACGGCAATGGTGTTTCACTCCGATGTTTGCAGCGATCTGGCAACGCGAAACCCGACAATATGATTGCGTCCTTCAGGATCGATCCAGCTTCGGTTGGCGGCACGCAGGTGGCGCGTGCCGACGTACCAGGCACCACCGCGCACGATGCGCTTGTTGCAGTCTGGTGCCGAGACAGCCGAGCCGTCTACGGGTGCGCCGTCATAGCTCTTTTGATAACAGTCCTGCGTCCATTCCCACACATTGCCGTGCATGTCGTGAACGCCCCACTGGTTCGCCTTGAAGGAGCCGACGGGTGCGGTCTGCTTGTCGTCCCATTCACTGCCACAGCCAGCGCAACTGGCGTTGCCTTTGCCGATGTCGTCACCCCATGAATAGGTCGTGGCCGCGCCTGCACGCGCCACGTACTCCCATTCGGCTTCTGTGAGCAGGCGGTAAGTCTTGCCGGTTTTCTTTGTGAGCCATGCAGCGTAGGCGGTGGCATCGTGCCAGTTGATCTCAATGACGGGGCGTCTCCCCCTGCCCCAACCGTTGTCGCCGCCCGCGTCTTCCTGCACGTCGGTGTTGCAGGCTTTATCGGCGACGCAGGCTTGCCATTCATCCCACGTCACTTCGAATTTGCCGACCGCGAATGGCTTGTCGATGGTGACGTCGTGTTGCGGGTGTTCGTCCTTATCACCCTTGCCTTCCGGTGAGCCCATCGTGAATTTGCCTGCGGCGATCACAACCATTTCAGGGCAGTCCGGGCAGTCACGGAACACGTCGCCCGGGTTGTAGGAGCCGGCGATGGCGATGGTAATCAAACTTGCAAGGCTGGCTGCGGCGATGGCGATGCGCGTAATGTGTGTCATGTGCCTCTAGGGTCTCTTCACGTCATGAGTGTTTTGGGTTGGGTCGAGGTGCATCACTTCCGCCAGCCGCCTTCTGCAAAGCGAACGGCTTCTGCGATGAGGACCGCGTAAAGTGCGATCACGAAGCCAGACAGAACATTGACGCTGACAAGCGCGCCTAAGATCTGGGCTGCCTCCACATTCATGAATCCGGCAAGCACGGTCTGGATCAGTTCGTCGAACTTCTGTTTCAATATGAACAGGATTTCGCTCGCCTGAGCGATGCTCGGCCGTTCGGGTAAATCAAACAGAACTTTGAAACCGATGTCAGCGAAGGACACGCGCGGCAGGAACGAAACAGCGAGAGAGAATAAAAGGCCGAGCGGGGCTGCGAGGCGGAAGTAGCCCCAGCGCGAGGGCCGCGCCTTGAATGAAATGGACAGACGGCGCAACAGACTGGAGCCGGCGAAAGTGACGACGGCGAAGATGATGGCAATCCAGTAAAGGCGATCGGTATCCGTTCCGGAAAATGTGAGAAGCGCCATGACGCCGGCGAGCAAGGCCTTGACCAGCGTGTCCAGGCCGGCGACAGCGCGTAAGATGAGCGTGTGGCCGGATATGGAACGGTCGAAATAGAACGGGTATTCATGTGCCAGCCGGGCAAATTCAAGCCATATCCCCAGGCCTAAGCTCACGAGCACCGTGAGGATGGCGAACGGTATCGGAAAATGGTACCCGAGCCAGGCAACGGCGGCGATGCTCGCGAGTTCGGCAGCCATAATAAAAGCGTTGACGATGATGCGCATGAACAGATTCCATCCCAATGCGTGCCCCGGTCATTCAGCACACTAACTTGGAGTAGAGGTTTTGGACAATGACAAGGCGCGAACCCGGGCTCAGGAGCCTCAGTCTGTGGCGGAAGGGAAACGCGATTATCTTTATCCGCACCTCATTGAGGACCGGCCCAACACGCTGGAAGACCTGCTGGAGGTGATGGCGGCCTTACGCGATCGTGACACCGGCTGTCCGTGGGATATCGAGCAGGACTTTTCTACCATTGCGCCCTACACGATTGAGGAGGCGTATGAGGTGGCGGACGCGATCGTGCGTGGTGATCTCATTGGTTTGCGCGATGAGCTTGGTGACCTACTTTTGCAGGTCGTTTATCACGCGCAGATGGCCGATGAGCAGAACACCTTCGACTTCGGCGATGTGGCCGACGCTATCGTGAAGAAGATGGTGCGCCGCCATCCGCATGTTTTCGGCAACGCTGAGGAACGAGCCGCCGGCGTGGTCAAAGGCAACTGGGATCGTATCAAGGCGCAAGAGAAAGCGGCAAAGCTTGCAGCACACGAACGAGTGGCTGGCACGCCAGCTGACAACACTGCACATGACTCACCGACGCTTCGCGATGTTCCCGTTGGACTGCCGGCGCTGACCCGTGCGGTCAAGTTGCAGAACAAAGCAGCCAAGGTCGGTTTTGACTGGCCGACACTTATTCCGGTTTTTGAGAAGATGAAGGAAGAGCTCGGCGAACTTGAACATGCCGTAGCGGACGCCGACGCTGATGCGATTGAGGAGGAGTTCGGCGACTTGTTGTTTGTTGTTGCGAACGTTGCACGTCACTTAAGCCTCAAACCGGAAGTGGCGTTGGGTAAGGCCAACGAGAAATTCATCCGGCGTTTTGCTTACATTGAACGAACGCTGGCGGCGCGTGGTAAGACGCCCGATCAATCGACTTTGGAAGAAATGGATGCGCTTTGGGACGAGGCCAAACTAGAGCAAAAGACTTAGTTGTCGCGCCGCTGTTTCAGCATGGCGGAGAGCCTACCTGATTTTTCCGCGGCAACCCTTGCTGTGATGCGGACGGTGCCGTCCTCCAGCGTCTCACGGTTCAAGACTTCTGTGTTTTCATGTAGCCAGTGGACAAGTGCACCGTCATGCGGGGGAACAACGAGCTCTTCGATCTTGTCGCCGGCGCCAAGACGCGCGTCCACGGCGGCAAGAAGGTCGTCCATCCCCTCCCCTGTCATCGCCGAGACGACGATGGCAGGCTGCTCGCGCCGTCCTGCGGCCGCTAGAAGCGCATTGCGCTCCTCTTCCGCCAGAAGATCGATCTTGTTCCAAACCTCCAAAATGGGACTGTCATGGCCGGCAACATCGATGCCCAGGCTCGTCAGCACATTTTCCACATCGCGCGACTGCGCGTCACTATCGTCCCTAGCGATGTCGCGAACATGCAATATGAGGTCGGCTTCGACGACTTCTTCCAGAGTCGCGCGAAAGGCTGCGACCAGCATCGTTGGAAGGTCTGAGATAAAGCCAACGGTGTCTGACAGGATAATGCGCCGGCCGGCTGCTAGGAGGACTTCCCGCATTGTGGGATCCAGGGTTGCGAAGACCTGGTCCTTGGCGAGCACCGCAGATCCTGTAAGGCGATTGAAGAGCGTTGATTTTCCGGCATTGGTATAACCCACGACAGCCACAACCGGATAAGGGACTTTGCGGCGGCTCGCACGATGCAGCTCGCGCGTGCGAACGACATCCTTCAACTCACGCTTAATGGCATTGATGCGCGTTTGGATCATGCGCCGGTCAAGTTCGATCTGGGCTTCGCCGGGGCCACCGAGAAAACCTGCGCCGCCGCGTTGACGTTCAAGGTGCGTCCATGCGCGAACCAGACGGCTTTTTTGGTAGGACAAATGCGCTAGCTCAACCTGCAAACGACCTTCCCGCGTTCGCGCACGTTCGCCGAATATTTCCAATATCAGGCCGGTGCGGTCGAGGACCTTTGCATTCCATGCCTTTTCCAGATTGCGTTGCTGGATTGGACTGACAACATGATCAATGACAACGAGATTGACTCGCAGGTCGGAAATTAGATCACCAAGTTCGACGACTTTGCCTGAGCCAAAGAGCGTGGCAGGCCGAAATCCTGATACCGGGATGATGCGGGCGTCGGCAATTTCAAGGTCAATCGCCTCGGCGAGACCGGTTGCTTCAGCCAATCTGCTTTCTGGAGAATGGCCTGTGTTCCGGCCTGGCCCTGGCGCCTGGGTCTGTTCTGATGCAGGTTCGCGCAACAGGGGAAGGAGTACGAGCGAGCGATCGAGTTTGCTCGCCTCCGGCTTGAGCGTGACGTGATCTACACGCTCGTCAATGGTCGCACTAACCGTTTTTCGAACTTTGCGGTCGATGTCCTGTCTTACTCCGATTGACCGTCTGTCGGTTCATTGTCCATCAGGTGCACGGGCTGACCCGGCATGATCGTAGAGATGGCATGCTTATAAACCAGTTGCGAGTGTCCGTCGCGACGAAGCAGAACACAAAAATTGTCGAACCAGGTGACAATGCCCTGGAGCTTGACGCCGTTGATCAAAAAAATCGTTAGCGGCGTCTTCTGCTTTCGGACGTGGTTGAGGAATGTGTCTTGAAGGCTCTGCGCGCGTTCTGCTGCCATTTGTTTATTTCCGTTTTTTTGTAGTTGCCACCGCTTGTTTCTGTGGGCGGCCCGTCGGACTAGGATACGGGGGAACGATCATTCAATCCAGGTTACCTACGTCCAATATAGGGGGCATGGATATTGCCCGAATGAATAAGTTTGTGATTTTAGTATCCCGGCGATGCGTTGATAGGGCGGGATGATGGCCACATTTCGGGGCTTCCTTATTGGGTTAAACGGGCTGCCGTGAGAAATGCTCGCCTTAGATGACGTGTCACGGGGCCCGGCCGGCCATCGCCTATTGGTTGCCCGTCAATGGCTACGACGGGGATGATCCGCCCACTGGCGGAGGTTATGAAGGCTTCTCGGGCATTAAGTGCATCCTCACGCGAGAATGCCCGTTCCGAAACGGCCAACTCCTCGCCTGAGGCGGCCCTAAACGTTGTCATTCGTGTAATTCCCGCCAGTATTTGCCGACTATTCGTAGAGCGTGTCACCAGTTGGCCGTTCTGATCGACAATCCATGCATTGCTGGAAGCGCCTTCAGTGATCAATCCTTTGTCGTCGATTAGCCAAGCCTCCTGCGCATTACTCGATTCTGCCTCAAGTTTTGCAAGGCAGGCGGGTAGCAGCATAGTCGTTTTGATGTCGCAGCGCTGCCAGCGGATGTCTTTGGTAGTTATGACGTGTATTCCGTCCAGGGCTCGCTTTTCAATTTCACTAAGATCGTGGCGACGCGCAAAGCATATGAGCGTCGGTTCAAGGCGCTGACCCGCGCCAGTGAAGTTCCGTCGTCCCTGACCGCGCGAAATCTGCAGGTAAACGATACCATATTTGATGCGGTTGCGCTTGATGGATTGGCGAAGGATATGCTGGAAGACTCGTGGCGCCATCGGCATCGGAATTGATAGTTCACGCAGTGAGCGTTGAAGGCGTTCGAGGTGCGGTGTCTCGTCGATGAGACATCCGTCGTAAACTTCAATCACCTCGTAGACGGAGTCAGCGAATTGGACGCTCCTGTCCTCGATATGTACGGCGGCGTTGGCGTAGGGTTGATAGCTTCCGTTGACATAGACGACACGTGTCATCTTTTTTAATCCTCTGCATTACGCCTACCGCGCCTTCGTTCTCTTGGGTTCGCTTAAGCTATTCAGGCAATCGCAAGGGAACGCGCAAAGTACCCGGCCAGTTCCGGCTTCGGGCAACAGACACTTAGAAATAGTCGGGGCTTACGCGGAACATATGCTCAACATCGCGCACGAAATCGGCGCGCGCAAACAATACGACGCGATCCTTGACCTCCAGCTCCAGGCTGCCATTGGGCATCAGAATTTTGTCATCACGCAAGATTGCGCCAAAGCGGATGCCATCGCCGAGTTTGATTTCCCGAAGCGGTTTGGAGAGTACAGCAGCCGTTTCGAGAACTTCAGTCTCCAGAAGTTCCCCCATGCCGTGATGGATCGAGTGCACGCCGCGAATTCTGCCACGGCGGACGTGCTGCAAGATGTGGCTTACGGTGATTGCACGCGGATTGACTTCTGCATCTATGCCAAATGAGCGAATGAGGCCGGCATAGTTATTGGAGTTTATCAAGCACAGGCTGCTCTTGCAGCCGAGCTGTTTGGCCAGAGCCGAAGTGAGGAGATTGACCTGGTCGTCGTTGGTGATGGCCACCATCGTATCGGCATTTGCAATGTCGGCCTCGCGCAAGACCTCTTCGGAGAGTGCAGAGCCATGCAGGACGATGGTGCGTGTCAGGTGTTCGGCGATTTCAACGGCGCGTTCATGCGATATCTCGACAATCTTGGCCCGGACATTGGGTTCCGACTGCTCGATCTGGCGTGCAAGGTACAGGCCAATGTTTCCACCGCCTGCGACAACGATACGGCGCGCCGGGCGCTCTTCGTGACCGAAGATGTGCATCGTGCGCGCCACTTGATCGGTCGGCGTAATGACATATGCGCCATCACCCTCATGCAGTTCCTCATTTCCATGGGGAATAATGATTTCGCCTGCGCGCACGATCGCGACGACGGCAGCGGGAAGGTCAGGAAAAAGGTCGGACAGCTGCGCTAGAGGTGTATCGAGGACCGGACAGTCCGCTTCGCACAAAATGCCCAGCGTGGTTATTTTGCCCTCAGCGAACGAGACGGTATCGAAGGCGCCGGGTAATTGCAGGCGTCGCAGCACCATGTCTCCCACCGCGATTTCCGGCGAGATGATGTAGTCAATCGCCATGCTCTCTCGTGAGAACAACTTCGACCAACGCGGGTTCAAGTAGCTCTGAGAGCGCACACGGGCGATTTTGGTGGGGATGTCGAACAGGGTCTGAGCCACCTGGCAGGCCACCATGTTGACTTCGTCGTGCAGTGTAACAGCTATCAGCATGTCCGCTTCATCAGCACCGGCGTCCAACAGCACATCGGGGTGGGCCGCGTTGCCCTCGATTGCACGCACTTCCAGGACCTCATTGGCGCGCCGCACCAATTCGGCACTGGCGTCAATGATCGACACATCGTTGCCTTCAAGGGACAGACGCTCGGCGATGCCCGTGCCAACCTGGCCGGCACCGCAGATGATGACTTTCATGAGCCTCACCGCTTCCCATCAAGACCAATTCCGGAGCATGATGGCCCGGTACGGTCCTGGATGGTTCATTGATGTTTTGTCCCGCGGCGCTGCTCGCATCAATTGTTGTTGCGCCAGGGATTTTGTCAGCTAGTGGTTCTGCATACCATTCGGTAGCGACGGACACACTCGCACATCGTTTCTCAAAATTCCGTATGCCGCTGTTTGCCGGTATTAATGGGATGGGCTGTAACACGCTGAGAGTAGGTGTGTCGTGTCAGTCAGCACCCTCAGCGAGGTTGCATAGACATGGCATGATTTGCGGAGTCTCCCGGAACCGGTCGTTAACGCTCGGGTCAGGCGAAGATGTGTTGTATCAGCGAGAGGGCAGGAGCAGCCGGAACTCAGGCCTGCCGGGCTTCAGCGTTGCGGTGATCTGATGACACGCCCAGTGCTCTCAGCTTGCGGTGCAATGCGGATCGTTCCATGCCGACGAACTCAGCCGTGCGAGATATGTTGCCACCAAAACGATTGATTTGCGCAAGCAGGTATTCGCGTTCAAATATCTCGCGTGCTTCACGCAGCGGCAGCGACATCAAGTGCTCAGCTCCTCCATTGACCGGAAGCGGAACATTGGAGCCGATCTCATCTGGCAACATATCGGCGGTGATAATTGCGTTGGGGTCGCCGCCGGCGAGAATCATCAAGCGCTCAATGTTGTTGCGGAGTTCGCGGACATTGCCCGGCCAGTCGTGAGCCTGCAATACCGCGATCGCATCTTCGCCGATACGCCGCGGGGCGAGGCCAGAGGCGTTTGCGAGCTGTTCGACAAAAAAGTTGATCAGGTCGGGAATATCGTCGCGGCGTTCGGCCAATCCGGGGACACGAAGCGGGACGACATTCAGGCGGTGGAATAAATCTTCGCGGAAGCGACCTTCGCCCATTTCTCGTTCCAGATCGCGGCTTGTGGAAGAGATGATGCGCACGTCGACGGCCACTTTCTGGGTGCCGCCGATACGCTGAAACTTCTGTTCGACCAGTACACGCAGGACTTTGCCCTGCGTCTCCAACGGCATATCGGCGATTTCGTCGATGTAAAGCGTGCCGCCGTGGGCTTCTTCCAATGCGCCGACTTTGCGTGCGCCGCCGCTGTGATCCTCGGTGCCAAAGAGTTCTTCTTCGACACGGTCCGGTGCCATCGCTGCAGCGTTGAGCACGACGAAGGGTCCGCCGGCACGTAGCGAATTTAGGTGGATGACGCGGGCGGCCAGCTCCTTGCCGGAGCCTGATGAGCCACGGATCAAAATACGGCTGTTGGTGGGTGCGACTTTCTCTATGCTGCTTTTGAGTTGGTTTATGGCGACTGACTTGCCGATCATCTCCGCGCTAACCGTCGTACGCTCGCGCAGTTCACGTACTTCGCGCTTGAGTTGGGAAGCTTCCAAAGCGCGCAGCACGACAAGGATCAGCCTGTCTGCCTTAAAAGGCTTTTCGATATAGTCGTAGGCGCCCCGCTTAATTGCCGTAACGGCCGTCTCGATGTTGCCGTGCCCTGAAATAATGACGACAGGCAAATCGGGATAGGTGCGTTTTATGACAGACAACACTTCCAGGCCGTCCAATCGGCTACCCTGCAGCCAAATATCGAGGATCACCAGATTGGGACGGCGTTCCTCAATTGCTGCCAAGGCTTCGTCGCTATCGCGCGCAAGCCTCGTGGCATGTTCTTCATCTTCGAGAATTCCCGCGATCAGGTCCCGGATATCGGCCTCGTCATCGACAATCAGGATATCTGCCGGCATCTAACACTCCTTCGAGACGCATCAGTCTTAAGCTACTGCCATACTCCGCTTGGGTCAGGTGACCGCCCACGCTGTTGGCACAACAAACACTTCACTTGGGCACGGGCCCATTTTTTCGATCGCATTAGTCTTTTATCTTCATCAGACTTCCCTGTTGGTCAGAGTTTTTTCGTCTTCGCGCTTGGCTTTGTCCTCATTCCTGGCGGAGGCGGGTAGCGTTAGGCGTACACGCGCTCCATGTCGCAAGGGATCGTCATCGTGCATGTCCTCCAGCACCACTGTGCCGCCATGCTGTTCGGTGATTTTTTGCACCATGGCCAGCCCCAGTCCGGTGCCTTTATTGCCTTTGGTCGTGACGTAAGGTTCCATTAATCGGGCGCGCTGTTGTTTGGGTAGGCCCAGGCCGTTGTCACAGACGTCGATGACGGCCCGGTCGCCGTCCACCTCCAAAGAGACATTAACCGCTCCAACCCATCCGTCAGGTTTTGAGCCGCTGTCAGCGGCGGTTTCCACAGATTCCGTGGCGTTCTTCACCAAATTGGTTATGGCCTGGGTGATCAGCCGGCGGTCGATGGAGACTGGGATTGGGTGATCGGGAACGGATAGGTCGTAGGACACATGGCGGTGGCTCTCACGAAACAGAATGACCGGCTCTTGCACCGCATCGCGCAGGTCCTCGCTTGCCATTTGCGGGTCCGGCATGCGGGCGAAGGCGGCAAATTCATCAACCATCGTTTTGATGTCGCCGGCCTGGCGCTCAATCGTGGTTGTGAGTTTCTCAAACAGGTCCTGTTTTTCCGTGATCACATGCGCATAGTTTTTGCGCAGGCGCCCGACCGAGAGAATGATTGGCGTCAACGGATTTTTGATTTCATGCGCGATGCGCCGCGCGACGTCTGCCCACGCGCTGGTGCGCTGGGCGGATACGAGCTCGGTAATATCATCAAACGTGACGACGAGGCCGACATCGCCCTCGCCCGCCTGTTCGCGCGTGACGCGGACGGCGAATGTGCGCTCCTCGCCGACAATCGACAGCGATACTTCGTCCGCCTTTCGCTTTTTGTAGCGGGAAGCTTTGGATTCTGCCGATACGACATCAGCGAACTCAGGGAGCACTTCATCAAGCTTTTTGCCGACCAGTTCCTGCTCGGTCACATGTAAAAGGTCGGTTGCAGATCGCGATACTAGGGTGACGCGTTCCTTTGCGTCGAGACCGATGACGCCGGCGGAAACTCCGGAAAGCACAGCCTCCATGAAACGCCTGCGCTCAAGAAGCTGTTCATTTGCCGTGACGAGCGCATCCCGCTGGTGTTTTAGTTCGCGCGTCATGGTGTTGAAGGTCTGTGAGAGACGGCGCAGATCGCCCTCCCCCCGCCGTTCCGGCAAGGCCACCTGCAAGTCACCTTTCGAGATCAACTGGGCCGCTGTGATGAGGCGGCGAATGGGCGCGACAAAGCGTGCCGCAAACCACATGCCCGCCCAGATTGCCGCCAGCAAGGCTGTCATAGAGATGGTCAGGTACATCAGGGCGTGAGCCCATTTCAGCCCACCACGGTTGCGGCGCAGGTGGGTGTATTCCTGCGCATTCTGAGCAGTCCGTGTTTGGTGACGGATCACCTCTTTGCTGATTGGGCGGCCGACGTACAGGAACCGATCTTCAAGGCTTTTCAGCTTCGTAATCGCAGAAATTCTGAACGTCTTGTCGGACAACGAAAGTGGGACTTGGTCCGCTCGCGCTTCGTCGATCGCGGCGCGCGTCGGGCGTGCAAACGGCCGCTTGGGGTCATCCAGGCCTTTGACGATCGGCTCGCCGTTGCCGTCGATAATGTAGGCAAACGGAAGATCGCGCAGGCCAGCCTGTGAGATGAGCAGTTGATGCAGCTTCTTGGGTTTATCACTGACCGTTTTTGTGGCTGCATCAATGTCACGCGCCATGTTTAAGACGTCGTTGCGGATGACCTGGCCGTGCTCGTTGACGTACGTGTTCGCCACACTTACGGAGTCGTTTATGATCAGACGGATGCGTTGAGAGAACCAACTGTCCAACGAGCGCGAGAAAGAGACCGTCGCTCCGATCGCCAATAAAATTGCGGGAAGCGCTGCGATTACTGAGAACAGTGCCACAATGCGTATATGCAGACGTGCGCCGGCTGTCTTTTCACGCCAGGCACGCATCAGGCCAGCCACCTGCCAGGAAATAACAGCAATCATGGCGGCGATCAGCAGGACATTGACAAACAAAACGCCGACGACGACTGATTTGACAGGCGTAATGGGTGTCAGGCCGGTGAGGATCAGGAACGTAAACAGCGCTGAAATGAGCGACAACAGGACCGTGGCGAGCCCAAGCCAGAATGCGCGATCGGAGGTGTAAATCAGTGGCGAACTAGCCGCATCCAAATCCCTATCGGTCCGGTAGCCGATTTCATTCATCGTCATCGGCGCGGCCCTCGCCATAGGCGCGCTGTTCCGCCACGATGCCATGAGGCGGCCGCCAAAATTTCGATCGGCTTCAATTCCATTAGCATCCTCAGTGGCATACCGGCATCTTTTGAGGGAAAACAGTCACAGTTTTTGGTGATTGCCCGTCATGTTGGCCGGTGGAATTCGCCACACTGACGCGCGGCGATCACAGCAAAGCGCCAAACCGTGACATTTTCGCGACAAAGTTGGCAACAGTGAAATTTGTTCGTGGAAGATATTGTGCACGAAGTGCCCAGGTTTAGCCGGTACCCGGAGAGAACCGGGGGCGGTCTCCCAGAAGAATGGATCGGCATCTAGCCCGGTCAAACGCAAATTTCGAAACGTTGGTGGCAAGGCTGGTCTTCACGCAATAAGCGTGCGCAAGCGGGGCGTTAATTAATGTCAGGTTTGCGGCGTACGCAGGACACGGATGTCCAACTGCTTGATGCGGGAGCGTAGGGTGTTCCGGTTCAGGCCCAGCAATTCGGCGGCCTTTATCTGGTTGCCGCGGGTTGCAGCAAGAGCAGCGTTAAGCAGAGGCAACTCCACGTCTCTGATCACGCGCTCGTAAAGCCCCGGAGGTGGCAGCTCCTTTCCGAATCCGGCGAAATAATTTGCAAGGAATTGTTCGACCAATTCAGACAAGTCTTTTGGAGACTCGGATGCGTCAGGTGCATCCAGGACAGCGTTCTCAGCCAGTTCGGACTCAATCATTTCGGCTGTGAGCACGTCTTCGCTGTTTAAGGCCACGAGGCGGCGAACGAGATTTTCCAACTCCCGTACATTGCCCGGCCAGCGATAGGACTTCAGCCGTTCTATCGCCGCTGACTGTATGGTTCGTTGTCCCAATCCTTCGCGCGCGGAGATGCGTAGGAAGTGACGAACCAGATCGCCGATATCCTCGCTTCGCTCCCGCAGTGGAGGTATCCGGAGCGGGACGACGTTTAAGCGGTAGTACAGGTCTTCGCGAAACAGTCCCTGTTGAATTTGGGTTTTCAGATCCCGGTGGGTCGCCGCGATGATACGGACATTGGTTTTGATTGGCGTCTTGCCGCCGACGGTTGTGTATTCGCCCTGTTGGAGCACGCGCAGCAAACGCGTCTGTGCTTCCAGCGGCATGTCCCCGATTTCATCTAGGAAAAGCGTTCCGCCTTCGGCTTGCTCAAACCTGCCCTGGGAACGGGTTTGCGCACCGGTGAAGGCTCCTTTTTCATGGCCGAACAATTCGCTCTCGATAAGTTCGCGCGGTATCGCCGCCATGTTGAGTGCGACGAACGGGCCCTGGCGCCGTTTGCCGTGGTCATGCAGCACGCGCGCAACGAGTTCCTTTCCCGTACCGCTCTCACCATTGATCATTACGGTTAGATCGGTCTGCGTCAGCCGTGCCAATACGCGGTAGATCTCTTGCATGGCATGCGATCTGCCAATCAATGGCAATTCATCGGCTTCGGTTTCGGCGTCAGAGCGTACAGGTTTACGACCGGGTTCGGAGAGGGCCCGGGCAACGACGGCAATCAGTTCATTAAGGTCGAACGGCTTTGGAAGGTACTCGAACGCGCCCTTTTCGGCCGCGGTTAGCGCGGTCATCAGAGTGTTCTGGGCGCTCATGACGATGATGGGAAGTTCGGGCCTCAGTTTCTTGATCCTGGGGATGAGGTCGAAGGCGTTTTCATCGGGCATCACGACATCTGTGATGATGGCATCTCCTTCGCCCTGTGAGACCCAGCGCCAAAGCGTTGCCGCATTACCGGTTGCGCGCGGCGCATAGCCTGCGCGTGCCAAGGCTTGGTTCAGCACCGTTCGGATGGCGGTGTCATCGTCCGCGATGAGTATGGTGCCTTGTGCCATCACGTTCCTCGGTTCTTGCTAATTTTGTCAGCCGCCGTTGGCGTCAGGCTTTCTTGCAGCGGTAAAAGAATACGGAACACTGTCTTTTTCGGTTCGCTGTCGCATTCGATGATGCCGCCATGGTCAGCCACAATCTTGGCCACGAGGGCGAGGCCGAGACCGGTTCCAGCAGGCTTGGTCGTAACAAACGGATCAAACAGGTGCGGGCGGACATGCTCCTTTATGCCGCCTCCGTTGTCCTCCACCTCAATCAGCATCGGCAATGCAATGCGCCTATCGCTTCCTGCCTGCGCCATACGCACACCGGGACGGAAGGCTGTGCGCACCGTGACTCTGCCTCCCTCGGATTTGTCGTGTAGTGCCTCCACAGCATTCTTCACGAGATTGAGCAGTGCCTGCACCAGCTTGTCGCGGTGACCTGGTACCGGTGGAAGTGAGGGATCGTAATCCTCAACAATTTGTAGACCCGAGCCGAAGCCGCTACGCGCCAGTTTGCAAACGTGATCAAGGACTGTGTGAATATTCACAGGTTCCTTGTTTAGTGGCCGCTCATCCCCGAACACTTCCATTCGGTCGACGAGACCGCGGATCCGATCGGTTTCTGTGCAGATCAGCTGCGTCAGTGCCCGATCTTCGTCGAGAAGTGAGTGTTCCAGAAGTTGGGCTGCGCCGCGGATGCCTGAGAGCGGATTTTTGATCTCGTGCGCCAGGACGGCGGCCATACCGGAGACAGAACGAGCCGAGGCGCGGTGGGTCAACTGGCGCTCAATCATAACGGCCATACTGCGCTGCTGGAGCATCATGACGACCAGGCCAGGGTGTTCGGGCATTGGGCCGCCGTAGACGTCAATCAACTTGGGGGCGGCGAAGCGCGGGGCGAGCATTTCGACGGCGTACTCATTCACCGTCGAGCCATGGTTGCGAACCTGATCAACAAGCCCGAGCAAAGGACATCCGAATGCGACCACATCATCCAATCGCTGGCGTTTGAGCATTGCCATGCTGGTCGACAGAAAGGCTTCCGCGGGGGGATTTGCGTAAACGAAATGGTTGTCCTCATTGAGAAGGAGGACGGGATGCGGGAGCGCGGCTAGCAGCAGCTCGTGAACAACAGGCTCGCGCCTCTGAGCCACAGCGGATCTGGCGCCTGGAGCTGTATCGGTCCTTTGTGCCGGTGGTCGCTTGGCATTCGTGCGCCCAGATGACGCCTTCGTGCGCGTTGCAGATTTTGGCGCTGCCCGCTTTTTCGCCGTCGCTTTTTTTGTGGACGCGCTCATGCCGCAGCCTCGCCTCGTTCGGTATAGAAACGAGCCAGATCGTTGAGTACGGTTTCTGCGTTTTCGTTTGTGCACAGGCGGCGGCGCCAGGTCTTCACAATGTCTGCCTTCGCGCCGGTCTTTTCCAGATACCAACAGATGTGCTTGCGTGCGTTGCGCAAGCCCAACTCGCGCCCGTAGTGGAGGAGCATGGCTTCGATGTGCTCAAGAGCGATTGTGCGCTGGTCGTGTAACGTCGGCGGAGCACTGGTCGTACCGCTCACAAGGTCATTTGCAATGAGACGGGGCATCCATGGCGCGCCGTATCCGCCACGACCGATCATGACGGCGTCAGCACCAGATGCGGCGATGGCGCGGCGGGCGTCGGCAGTTGAGCAGATGTCGCCGTTGACCACGACTGGGACCGTCACTGCCGACTTGACCTCAGCAATGCGCGACCAGTCTGCCTGCCCCTTGAAGAACTGACATCGCGTACGGGCATGCACCGTGATCAGCCTGACACCGGCTGCCTCCGCGCGCTTGGCAAGTTGTGGGGCATTGATCGACTTTTCGTCCCAACCGAGCCGCATCTTCAAAGTGACAGGAACTTTGACTGCGGCGACGACGGCCTCGATAAGCGACAAGGCGTGATCGAGATTGCGCATCAAGGCACTGCCGGACAGTTTCCCGGTGACCTCGCGTGCCGGACAGCCCATGTTGATGTCGATGATATCAGCGCCCAACCCTTCGGAAATACGCGCACCCTCTGCCATCCAGCGCGCCTCGCGACCTGCAAGTTGTATCGCAAAGGGCGCAAGGTCGCGGCCAAGCGTGCGGCGCAAGACATCGCGTCGTCTGGCGACCAGTTCTTCGCTGGCAACCATCTCGGAGACAACAAGCCCAGCACCGAGGCGGTGGGCAAGACGCCGGAAGGGCAAATCCGTGACGCCTGACATGGGCGCGAAGAAAACCCTGTTTGGAACCGAGACCGAGCCTATTCCAAGAGCCTGCGTGTTGGCCGCTTCCATTCGTTTCGCTCAAAATTTGTGCATATATCTCGTGTGCCTTGTCATTGGGCACATTAGGCGTTTGGCGACAATTTCGCAAGTGCGCAATTTGGTTTCCACAATTGCCTACTGGGGACCTGCTCTTTATGGATCGGTGTGACAGTGGGTGCAGCAAACCTGAATGATAAGGACAGGACGCCGGTGAGGATTGCCGCTTTGATTGTCGCTGCGGGCCAGGGGACGCGGGCCGGCGGCGGAGGCGCTATCGCATCGCAGCCGCCCAAGCAATATCAGCGCATTGGTGGATTGCCTGTCTTGACCCATACGCTGCGCGCTTTTTCGTTGCACCCTGATATCAACCTCATCCAGGTTGTCATCAGCGCAGCAGACCGACCCCTTTATGGTGCAGCCGTGGCTGCGATCTCAGAGCCGCCGGGAGCGGCTGTTGAGCCCGGTATGCTTCTTGAGCCAGTTACTGGAGGCGCAACACGCCAGATGTCCGTGTCAGCTGGTTTGCAGGCTCTGACAGCAATTGAGGGGGATAACAGTATCGACGCTGTGCTCATACACGATGCAGCGCGGCCCTTTGTAGACGATGATGTTATTGGCCGTGTTGTTGCGGGCCTGCGTTCTGACCCCGCAGTTGTTGCTGCGATGCCTCTCGCTGATACGCTCAAGAACGTGGACAGCACCAATCGCGTGAGCGGGACCGTCGACCGCACCGGTCTTTGGCGGGCGCAGACACCGCAAGGTTTTCACTTTGGGCTCATTTGCTCTGCGCATGAACAGGCGGCAACTGCAGGCAGGACCGACTTTACCGATGACTCAGCGCTGGTGGAGTGGGTGGGGCATCGCGTGAAGGTCGTCGAAGGCTCAAGACAGAACGAAAAGCTGACTACGCGAGAGGACTTGGTAATGGCGGACCGGATGGTTGGTGGCGCCGGCGCGTACGAATATAGAAACGGTACCGGTTTCGACGTACACCGGTTTAAGGCTGGTAACCACGTAACGCTCGGAGGCATCAGGGTCGACCACGATGCCAGCCTGGATGGGCATTCAGATGCCGATGTCGTTCTGCACGCCGTTACTGACGCGTTGCTCGGCGCAATCGCTGAGGGTGATATTGGCACGCACTTCCCCCCAACCGACCCGGCTTGGAAAGATGCGGCCTCGGACCGTTTTCTGGTTGATGCGGTAGAACGGATTGCGGCGCGCGGGGGACAAATTGTGTCCGTCGATCTGACAGTTATCTGCGAGGCACCGAAAATCGGGCCCCACCGCGAAGCTATGCGGGAAAGTATCAGCGGCCTGCTCGGGATTGCCAATGACAGAGTTTCGGTGAAGGCCACGACGTCGGAAGGGCTTGGTTTCACTGGGCGGCGCGAAGGCATAGCCGCGCTCGCCAACGCCACTGTTCGTCTGCCGGAACGGGATCTAGCGTAATAAGGCGCCTCGAAATAACCCGCCCATTTGTTGAATTTTGCGTGCGTGGGCGGCAAATTTCTGCATTGTATAAGCACTGTGTGAGTTTTAGTTGCCGCTTGCTGGCAGGAAGAGTGCAGTAAAGATTGACCCTCGCATCAGAATCGCGGCATCAGTTATGTGGATGGGGTTGTATGGCCAAAAGCGATGCGCCTCGATAGACGACGCGATATGGGGACGACGACATGGAAGGGATGACCCAGACGCTCGAGCGGCAGCCTAATGACAACGACAATATGGGTGAAATCGCCTCCAGCACAGCGTCTATGTGCTTGGCAACCCGCGTCCGCCAACTGTCGCGTATCGTCACACGGGTTTACGATGACGCTATGCGTCCGCTCGGGATTACTGCAAGTCAGTACACTCTGCTGGCTCAGCTCGCTTCTCGCGACGGTATCACCGCCGTGGAGATCGGACAGGAGCTGGACATCGAGAAATCGACGCTATCACGCAATCTGAAAAGGCTTCTTGCGCTGGGCCATATTATTATGGATCCGCCTGCTGGACGGCGGGGCCGAGGCCTGCATCTCACCCAGAAGGGTCGCGATGTGTTGCGCGAAGCATATCCGGTTTGGCAGGACGCACAGCAACGCGCCACTGTCGCTATGGGACACGAAAGCCGCGAAGTGCTTGATGGTCTCCTTGCTCAGGCGGAGAAACTTGTAGCTGCCTGAGGCCTAATCTTGTCGTCGGCCAAGAGCCGTTGGCAAAACCTCTCTCTCTTTACAAGACCACTTAGAGACGCGCCTGCCCAGCGCGTCTCTTGTTTTTTGTGGCAACCACCAGTTGGATGTTGGCTCTAAGTCCCAAGTTTCGTTTAGTTGTCAGGCGGTGTGTTCATGTTTTCCAACGAGCTAAAATCACAAGCCTCATCGCTTCTTCAAGCCCTGCGCGAAAGACACTTGACATTTGCGAGTGCGGAAAGCTGCACCGGCGGCCTGCTCGCCGGCCTGCTAACTGAAATTCCCGGATCATCTGATGTCGTTATGTGCGGTTTTGTGACTTATTCAAATGCAGCAAAAATGAAAATGCTTGCAGTTCCCGCAGACATTCTTGAAACACACGGTGCCGTAAGTGCGCAGGCGGCGGAAGCAATGGCTGCCGGGGCTCTGGCCGCAGGCGATGTCGATGTGAGCGTTGCGATTACAGGGATCGCGGGGCCGGGTGGCGGCACTGGAGAAAAACCTGTGGGGCTCGTTTTCCTACATGCTCGCCAGCGCAGTGGTGGCGCACGTCAGGTGCGGCTGTTGTGCGGGGATGTCGGACGGGAGCGGGTTCGCCTGAAGGCATTGCAGGAATCGATTACGCTTTGCCGTGAGCTTTTGGGCAGTGGCGCATCCGGCTGAGCGAACTTGCCGCTCGCCGCGTTGACGGGGTTGTGGCGCCACTGCATGCACTTCGTGGCAAATGAGCAACGTTCATTTCGGGATGTCAGTTCTGTAACCCGTTCAAGCTCGCAATCACTGGCAACTTAGCTATCATAAGTTACTGATTAGGTGCTTATTTCTATCTACGGGACGCTTGAATTGCGCATTGCAATAACTGTTCTGGCCACATCGATCCTGATGTCGCCCGCTTTGGCGGGGGATATTTCGGGCGTTGGTGGACTGCCTGCAGTTTCTGGCGTCAATGCCAAGGCGAGCGTTGAAGGCGGACATTTGTATGATGATGAGGGCGTTCTCGGTTTGGGAAGCCTTTCAATGCCGATTGCGCATTCCTACGGGGTGCAATTTGATGGCGCGCTGGGATCGATTGATGGCGAGACGCTAGGGGGTGGTGCGGTCCACCTTTTCCGCCGAGATCCGGCGAGCTACCTGTTAGGCGTCTATGCCAGCTATCACACTTGGGATGACATCGATATCTGGCGGGTTGCCGGAGAAGTCGAGCTTTACCTTGGCCGGGTTTCGGTTGAAGGGTTGATCGGCGTGGAAGGCATCGACGTGCCTAATCAAATCGGTGGATTGGATGTCTTTCAGGATGACGACGAGCATTTATTTGCAATTGCAGATGTTGCCTATTACTTGACCGACAATTTCAGAATTTCGGGCGGCTATCGCTATGTTGCCGAGGAGAGCTTGGGCCGGGCTGAAGCTGAATACCTCTTCGCATCGCAACTCGGCAGTCATTCTGTATTTGTTTCCGGTCAGTTTGGTGACAGCGATTTGGACCGCATTACGGGTGGCATTCGTTTCTACTTGGGCGCCGATCCATCCAAGTCTTTGATCAGGCGACATCGCGAAGACGACCCTGCTAATCGCGTGCCGGACTTCGTTACACTCGATGTGGTGCCGCCAGTGCCACCACCAGCAGCCCCCCCTCCTCCACCGCCTTCCGATGAAGAAGAACCGGAGATTGACTAATCTTGTGGTTGTCGGGGGCTGCGGCCTTTCGCAGGATCATGGAGTGACCACGCGGCCGATCTGATCCGCTTTGCCGTAGATCTGACGGGCGCGGTCCTCAAAGCTCTGGGCAAAGCGCCGAAAGGCCTTGTCGAACAGGGCGCCCATCAGTATGCGCAGCATTGTTGATTTGAATTCATACTCGATATGGAAGTCGACGATTGAACCGTCGGCTGTATTTTTCTTCGGTACAAAGTGCCAACGATTGTGGAGATGATGGAAAGGGCCGTCCAGGTATTCGACCAGAATACGCAACTCATCACGCTGCAAAGTTACACGCGTCGTGAACTGCTCCGAAATGGTTTTGTAGCCGACGCCCATTGTTGCGATGAGCTCGGTATTGCCATTTTCCAATTGGCGGCTTTCGTGCACCGTCAGGCTGTCGCACAGCGGTAGAAACTCTGGGTAGCGTTCGACATCGGCCACCAAGTCATACATTTGCCGGGTGCTGTATGCGACCGGATGTTGAACGGAAAATTCTGGCATGGGTTCGTGCAATGGCCTTATGCGGTATTCAATCCAAGTTAGCGTTGGATGTGTTGTTGCGCGTGCGGGCGTGACGACTGCTCGCCATATCGGTTTTGCGCCTTCTTAATGCAACAGGCTCTAATTGCGTTGCTATTGGTCGCGGGAACGACGGGCTTCGCGCAGGGCCTGGAAATCGCTGTCGGCATGGTAGGATGATCGCGTGAATGGGCTCGCGGCAACCATCAGAAAGCCTTTCGCGCGCGCTATTCTCTGAAGATCGTCGAATTCCTCAGGCGGCATGTAGCGTTTGACTTCGGCGTGTTTACGGGTCGGCTGCAGATATTGACCGATGGTGAGAAAATCCACGTCGGCAGCGCGAAGGTCATCCATCACCTGCAGGATCTCCTCGCGTGTTTCACCCAAACCAACCATGATCCCCGACTTGGTGAAGACGTCGCCGCTTTCCTCTTTTGCTTGTTGCAGCAGACGCAACGAATGGAAGTAGCGTGCGCCCGGCCGGATTTGGAGGTAGAGCCCGGGTACAGTTTCCAAATTGTGGTTGAAGACATCCGGTCTCGCAGACAACACGATTTCCAGTGCACCTTGCTTGCGAAGAAAATCGGGGGTGAGAACTTCAATGGTCGTTTTGGGGTTTCGATCACGGATGGCGTTGATTACGGCGGCAAAGTGAGCCGCACCGCCATCGGCGAGATCGTCACGGTCGACGGATGTGATTACGACATGGCGTAGTTTCAAATCGGAAACGGCTTTAGCAACACGTTCCGGTTCTGTCTTGTCCAGAGCGTGAGGAAGCCCGGTGCGAACGTTGCAGAATGCGCAGGCTCTCGTGCAGATTTCGCCCATGATCATGAACGTGGCATGGCGCTTCGTCCAGCACTCGCCAATGTTAGGGCAGCCTGCTTCTTCACAAACCGTGCTAAGGCGATTTTCGCGAACGATTTCGTTCGTGCGTGCGAACTGGGCTGACGAAGACGCCTTGACTCTGATCCAATGCGGTTTGCGCTGTACGGGAGTGTCGGGACGTGCAGCCTTTTCCGGATGACGAACTACCGGGGTTATCTCGTGGCGAGACGCGTCGGATGGTTTATCAGTTAGAGACACTCAGAGCTCCTGTCGGCCGCGGCATTGCGGAGGTCATATGTTGCCATAGCCGTTTGCAGGCCGACAGGACAAGTTTTTTGTGCCTTCAAACGAGCATATCCGCCCTGGGCACGGCGAAACAACGCTCCCAAGCATTAAAATCTCGAATACGTCGTCATGCAGCAGGCTTTAGCGCAGTATTACGCGTGCAAGCAGTACAACAATGATCGCACCAATCGCCGCCACCAAGATCTGGGTTCCATAAGGAATGGGATCGGTGATGCTGGTTATGGCGCCGGGCAGTTGGAGAATCCCGGAGTTGACGAGAAAGCCGCCAACAACAGCGCCGATAATTCCGACGATCAGGTTGCGGATAAGCCCGCCACCGCCAACAATAAGTCCGGCCAACCAACCAGCGATAATGCCGGTGACCACAAGGACGATCCATGGCGTGTAAGGCTCGATCATAGCCAGGTCCATAACTCAAACTCCCCTAAATGTTTTGGTAGCGGATGCCGGTTTGCATTATTGGCACGCCGCCGAGTTCTCCCTCATCCCGGTCCTGTTTGGCACCGAGATTGTTTGGTCAGCCTTCCGCCTACCGATGAATTAGTGAACCAAAGCGCAGTTCGATGGCAGCTGCGGGGGCAAAAAGGCCGTAGCTGTCTTACACGATCAAACGTGCAAGTACGACGACAATAATTGCACCAATGGTTGCGGTTATGATCTGCGAGGCCAGCGGATTCTTGATTCCAAGATTGACGCCGAGGGCGCTGAGTACGTAGCCGCCGACGAAAGCGCCTATGACACCGCTGACGAGATAGCTGAGGAGCCCCCCGCCCCCAACGACCAACGAGGCAAGCCAGCCAGCTATGAGTCCGATGAGCGCGAATACAAGAATGGTCTTTGTTTGTTCGTTCATTGCCTGTCTCCCCTTTTGATTCCAATGGATTATTATATCGCTCTGAACGTACGAACTGTATCAAATGAGGGATTGAAACCGAAACAGCGCAGTAAGGCTCAGCTGTGGATCAGAAGCTGGGGACGTTGGGGACGGCTATATATGAATGGCGCGAGCATAAGCGTTTAACACACTTTCGTGCATCATCTCGCTCAAAGTTGGATGCGGAAAAATCGTGCGCATCAGATCTTCTTCTGTGGTCTCGAGTTGCATCGCTACCACAAATCCCTGGATCAGTTCGGTGACTTCCGAGCCGATCAAGTGCGCACCCAAGAGCTCACCGGTGTTTGCATCGAAAATGGTCTTTATGAGCCCATCAGTTTCGCCCATGGCGAGCGCCTTGCCATTTGCTGAAAACGGAAAACGCCCAATGTTGGTGGAATGGCCGGCAGCTTCGGCCTGTTTTTGCGTCATGCCGACGCTGGCGATTTGGGGCCTGCTATAGGTACATCCGGGTATTTGCGACCGGTCCAGTACATGGTCTGCGTGGCCCGCAATCATCTCGACGCATGCAACACCTTCATGTTCGGCTTTATGTGCAAGCATGGGCGGGCCGGCAACATCACCGATGGCATATATGCCATCAATATTCGTGCGACCCGCTCCCGTCGTTCGGATCGTGCCGTGCTCAAGTTCGACGCCGAGTTGTTCCAAGCCCAGGCCGGCGGTGTTGGCGACGACACCAACGGCCGATATCAGACAATCAGCCTTGATTTTTTGTCTTGTACCTCTCGCTGACGATAGATCTGCGACGATTGCATTGTTGCTTTTGGTTGCTGACGTCACAGTCGTAGCCGTTAGGATTGTCATGCCCTGGCGTTCGAACGCCTTGTGGGCAAGCGTCGAAATCTCTTCGTCCTCAGCGGGCAGAATGGCAGGTTCGGCCTCGACGATCGTCACCTGACTGCCAAGCGTTCGATAGAACGAGGCAAATTCCACGCCGATGGCGCCGGAGCCAATAATCAATAGCGAAGCGGGGATCTGTTTTGGCCGCATGGCATCAAAGTAGGTCCAGATCGTTTTACCGTCCGGTTCAAGCCCAGGCAGGATGCGCGGTGCGGCTCCGGTGGCAACGATGATTGCGTTTGCGGCATAGTCCCCAGGCCCCAAAGCTTTGGATGGTTTCGATGATTTCGGAAGTTGCGGTGGCTTCGTCGTCGCCGCAACCGTTATGTAGCCTGGTTTTCTCTGTGAAGGGCTTGGCGGTTTTGTAATGGTTGCCTCGCCCCAGATGACGTCGACATTGTTCTTTTGCAGCAGGTAAGCAACACCGCGCCCAAGGCCGGAGGAAACCGCACGCGAACGAGCAACCATACCGGCTGCGTCGGGCTCGATGTTGCCTCCGACTTTTACACCGTACTCATCGGCGGATTGTACGAGGTGATAGACTTCGGCAGACCGCAGTAGTGCCTTCGTTGGAATGCAACCCCAGTTCAAACAGATGCCGCCGAGGTGCTCTCGTTCGACGACAGCGGTCTTGAGTCCCAGTTGGCTTGCGCGGATAGCGGCCACATAGCCGCCAGGACCAGCGCCGACAATGACGACGTCATAGACGGGCCCTGCAGTTTGGTCGCTCATGAGTTTGATGCTTGGCTCAATGTTCGCTTGGGTTGTTCGGGCGTACGCAGCCCGTCCTAGTAACGCCACACGCCAGTGTGTCGATTACCTTATAAATAGCCAGATTACACGATGGCATACTCACTTCGATAGCAATAAAAAAGGCTCCAATCAGTCGATCGGAGCCTTTTGTGAATTGTCTGCGCCTCAATTGCGTTGAGGCGGGCGTAATAAAGATTGTCAAGCGTGACAACGCGCGCCCAGGTAGTCGTTCAGAAGCTGGTTATAGCGATCTGCCAATTGCTGATTTTTGGCTGACAGCCTCTTTCCTGCGTTTGCAGCTTCGACCAGTGCTGGAACGCCCCGGCCGTCCAGCCGGCGCAGCTCTGCGCGCACTGATTTGCAGGACTGGCCATATGGCAGTGGGCGTGCGCCAGGGTCGCCCCCAGCATTGCCAGCGCATGCTGCCAAAGCGACCGCAGCGCTCAGGCTCACTACACATTTTAGAATGGAACCGCCGCTTTGTGCCCTCGTCACTGCGCCCTCCGCATCGTTCGAGTATTCGGGTGAGAGAATAAGTTCGCTTTTTTCACCACAGGGCCGCCTGCTTCGCAAGTGTTAGCCGTACGAGTGTTGCCGCAATACCTCACAGTGAGCTTAGCCGAACTCAAAATATGCGGCCGGCTTGGGTCGGCGCAAGGCTGAGGCCTCCTACTGGGTGCCGCCACGGGTGGAAATTTCGGCGCATAAGCACCGATGCCGATGTGAGATGAGATCAAGGCAGACTCAGGCCAGGGGAGCGGCCGACAAACGATCGACAAATGCAAAACCGCCTTTTACCCCACAAATCCGTGCACGGCCTATCTTACAGAATGTATTCCAATATTTCACATCAGCAGTTTAGGGCGTGCCAGTGATCGGCTCGAAAAACGTACCGGCGGCCTTGCTATTTGCAAAACCGCCGGCCAGCGATAATCGCGCAACTATTGTGGATTTCAAAAGTTGCCAAGATAGGAGTACGTCATCGCAGTTTACTGTTTCGTGGCGGCATTGGCCGCCGCTGTCGTTGCCTTTTCTGCAGTGGTCTTAGCTGCATTTGCGGCTGTGTTAGCTGCGGCATCCGCGGTGGCCTTAGCCGCGTTGTCTGCAGTTGCCTTTGCGGCTGCGACGGTATTTTTTGCGACTGCCGTCGACTGCGTTGCGGCTGTGGCCGCTGCGGCGGTTTTGGCCGGCGCTGCCGCTGCGGCTGGTGCTGCGGCGGCGGCAGGTACTGCAGCCGTCATCGGGTGCTTTGAGCACTTGGTTTGAAACTCAGCGTTGGCCTTGTTGAGTTCGGTCAGGCGGCCCAGCGCCGCGCGCTGTACCGTTACCGTTGGCGATTTGCCGGCAGCGATTTTTTCGACGCGCGTGGCGGTCCCCTCTGCACGCAATGCTGCGATTTTCTGAGCCAATGTAGCGCATGCAGGGTCCACCGCCGGCTTGGCCGCTGTTTGTTCCGGCAATGCACCGGTGCTTAGCGATAATCCGCCGTCGCTTGCGCATCCAGCTGTCAGGATCGCAGCCGAAACAACCGTTAGAATTACACTCGAACGAGCTACCATGTTCAAATTCCCCCTGGGCGTACCGATTGGTTTGGCCACCGCGCTCTTTACGACCAACACTCGCGCGTGCTTCGCGGCACAGGTGATCACCTCGCCTATCGATCAGCAAGCCGGGGCGCGTAATTGGCCCATGGTTGTGGGGTTTTGGAAAGCCCTAAAGTGTGGACAGGTATTGATCGTGATCAATTGGTCACACGGACCGAGCCGCGCTGAGACATTTGAACGGCGATTAAATGATGAAATGAGCGAATCACCCAGAGGCAGAATGATTCGATAAAGGTCATACGAGCATCCTGACAGGATCGCTGACGTAACTCCTCAGACTGGCCAGAAGATCAGCGCCAACGGCGCCGTCGACGACGCGATGGTCGCAAGACAGCGTGATGCTGACCATCGTTGCAACTTTGATACTGTCCCCTGCAGCAACTACCGGGCGCTTCTCCGCCGCGCCAATGGCGAGGATGGTAGCGTGTGGCGGGTTGATGACGGCGTCGAAGCGTTTGATTCCGTACATGCCCAGGTTTGAAATCGACGTGGTTCCGCCTTGATATTCGTGAGGTAAAAGCTTCCGGTGGCGGGCGCGCGCGGCCAGATCTTTCATCTCGTTTGAGATTTCCGACAATGACTTTAATTCGGCATGGCGGATGACGGGCGTGAACAGGCCGCCGTCGACTGCAACTGCCACGCCGACGTCTGACGACTTGTGCCGTAACATTCCGTCCGCCGTCCAGGTTGCATTGGCTGCCGGCACGTCCTGCAGACTGAGCGCCAGCGCCTTGATGAAAAAGTCATTGACCGAAAGCTTGTAGCTGCGCGCGCCTTCCGGCGGGCTTGCCGCATTCATGCGCTCGCGCGCGCGCAAGAGTTCGTCGATCTGGCACTCCACGGAAAGATAGAAATGTGGAATGGTTTGTTTCGACAAAACGAGACGCTCGGCGATCGTTTTGCGCATGCCGTCATGTGGCACCAGTTCGTAGGACCCGGGCTGGTAAAGTTTGACAACTTTGTCATCGGGCAATCCAGGCGACGGCGGGATACGCGCCAGGCCTGCGTGCAGATTCTTATGCGCGTCATCACTTGTACCGGCAGAGGCTAGGGCATGCTCAATGTCCTGTTTGATGATGCGCCCTTTTGGACCAGAGCCGGTAATAGCTGACAATTCGAGACGGGCTGCTTTCGCGAGCCTGCGCGCCAGAGGGGATGCCTTGATGCGATCTGAGTGAGTGGAGGTCACGCCGATTGCCATGTTTTTTTCCGGATCTTGCTGGCTGGGCCACGGGGTTTTCAAATTGCAGTCAATGCTCGGTCCGGCCTTTTATCTTGCCGGTCATGCTGACTGCATTGGTGCCAAGGCCATGCTCGAATGCTTCGCGAATTTCACTCAGCGCTTCATTCCGATCCATTTGACCATCCAATTCAACCGCATTGGCGATATGGAGGGCTATGTCTGCAAGCATGCGCCCCCATTCGGAAACATCGTGGCGGAATGTCTCCGGGTCGAAAATGACATGTAACGCACCGTCGCCGATCCAGCCTCGCAAGACTTCGACTGCGTCCTCCGCCTCGCGCACACCGTCGGGCACGTCCAGCTCATCGAAAATTTCGTCATCCACGTCCAGTCCTCCTGCGGACCTTGTGCCGTTCCCGGTCTCAAATGAGATCCGATGGTTAGCATATAGTACGGTTGAGGTCAGTGGTAAGCTGCTTGGGTCACGTGTGATTGCGCCTCGGTAGGAGCGTTGTAGCGCAAATATGTGATCTTTAGAGGTACAGTACCGCCCGAGCAGCGCTCACGACCGCCTGAGTGTCTGGCAATGCCAAACGCTCCAGATTTGCGGCATATGGCATCGGAACGTCAGCACCGGACACCTTGGTTGGCGGAGCGTCGAGGTCGTCGAAGGCGTCAGCAGCAACACGCGCGCAAACTTCAGAGCCGACTGAGCAGACTGGCCAAGCTTCCTCAACCGTCACAATCCGATTGGTTTTACGTACAGAGGCGAGGATTGTTTCGATATCGAGCGGGCGCAGCGAACGAAGGTCGATGACTTCCGCAGATATTCCGTCCTCGGCAAGCTTATCGGCAGCCTCCAGGGCGTAGACCATACCGCGAGCAAAAGAAACGATTGTTACGTCACTGCCGCTGCGGGCAATGCGTGCCTTGCCAATGGGTAGGACCCAATTGTCATCGAGCGGGACGGGCCCGGAGCTTCCATACAAGATTTCGTTTTCCAAGAATACAACCGGATTTGGATCACGGATTGCTGCCTTTAGCAGGCCTTTAGCATCGGCAGGGTTGGATGGTGCGACGACCCTTAGTCCGGGTACGTGTGCGTACCATGCGGAATAGCATTGGGAGTGCTGTGCTGCGACACGCGAGGCGGCGCCATTGGGGCCGCGGAAAACGATGGGAATCGATAGTTGCCCACCGGACATGTAGCGGGTCTTTGCTGCCGAGTTGATGATTTGGTCGATCGCCTGCATGGCGAAATTCCAAGTCATGAATTCAACGATAGGTTTCAGGTTCGCCATAGCCGCGCCAACGCCGACCCCGGCAAAGCCTTGCTCCGTTATTGGTGTATCGATCACCCGCTTCTCACCGAACTCATCCAACAAGCCCTGTGAAACCTTATAGGCGCCCTGATACTGAGCGACCTCCTCGCCCATCAAAAACACGTCTGTATCGCGGCGCATCTCTTCGGCCATGGCATCGCGGAGCGCCTCACGCATGGTCATGTCACGCGTCTCCAGGCCCTCCAGCGCGTCTGCTTCATCTAAAGCAGGTTCGACGGTATCGACAGGTTGACCTGAGGGCGGCGCAACGGTCTTGGGCGAAGGTGCTTCCGTTTTTATAGGTGTTGGCGAGGTGACGGCGCCCTGCGGTGCCGATGCAGCGGCATCAGTGCTACGATCATCACTTGCTGCCACCCGGGCGATGGGCGTGTTGACCTTTACGTTTTCAGTCCCCTCCGCAATGAGCAGCGCCTCGATCACCCCCTCATCGATGCATTCAACCTCCATCGTGGCTTTGTCGGTTTCAATTTCTGCAATGATGTCGCCCGGACCGACGGATTCACCTTCCTTGACGAGCCATTTGGAGAGCGTTCCCTCTTCCATGGTTGGAGACAATGCCGGCATCAATATTTCAGTCGTCATCCGTTAAATCTCGTCTTCAAAATGAACCCAATTGGCTTGTCAGTTTTCGACATGACGTTGCTGGACTGTGCACCAACCGCTGGGTCAGCAGTTTCGCTCTGTGCGCAGAGCGTGTATGCCCACACCAAACAGCGAAATTGCCGAACTCACGCCGGTGCCAACACATCTGTGTAGAGTTCCGATTCATCTGGCTCAGGTGACTCCTGAGCAAACGTCGCAGCCTCGTTCACGGTTTCGCGGATCTTGCGATCGATCTCGCGCAAATCCTCTTCCTTGGTCTGGCCTGAGACCAACAACCGGGTGCGCACCTGTTCAATTGCGTCCTGCTCCTCGCGCACTTTTTGCACCTCTTCTCGCGACCGATACTTCGCAGGGTCAGACATCGAATGGCCCCGGTAGCGGTAGGTGTGCATTTCCAGTATGCGCGGGCCTTCGCCGGAACGAGCGTGTTCGGCAGCCCGCGAACCTGCCTCCCTTACCGCTCTCACATCCATGCCGTCGACCTGTTCTCCAGGGATGGCGAAGCTTTGCCCTCTTTGCGACAGGTTGGTGGTAGAGGACGAGCGTTCAATGGATGTGCCCATGGCGTATTTGTTGTTCTCGATCACAAAGACTATGGGCAAGTTCCAGAGTTCGGCCATGTTAAAGGTCTCGTAGACCTGACCTTGATTGGCGGCACCATCTCCAAAATAACACCAGCAGACCTGGCCGTTGTCACGGTATCGATTCGCCAATGCAAGGCCGGCGCCCAGTGGAACTGACGCACCAACAATCCCGTGCCCTCCATAAAAATTGTCGGCGAGCGAGAACATGTGCATGGAGCCACCCTTGCCTTTGGAAAAGCCGGCGGCGCGTCCGGTCAGTTCGGCCATAACGCCTTTTGGGTCCATACCGCAGGCCAACATGTGCCCATGATCGCGATAGGTCGTAATAACCTGGTCGCCGTCCTTCGCTGCCATTTGCAGTCCGATCACGACAGCTTCCTGCCCAATATAGAGGTGACAAAAGCCGCCTATGAAACCCATGCCGTAGAGCTGGCCCGCCTTTTCCTCGAAACGACGAATAAGCAGCATTTGACGATAGGCATGCAACTCTTCTTCAGTTGAAAATGGCGTTGGTGACGCGGCCTGATTGGGCTCTTGCGCAGACTTAGATGACTGCTTATTGACACTCTCGGTCTTGCGACCCGCTTTTGACGTGGGGGCGGACTTTTTCCCTGACGCCTTTGTCGTCACTTTCCTGCCTGCCACTGCCTGTCTCCGGTTCAAGCGGTTGGTAAGTACACGCTGCGCAACGTCAGCGCATGGGCTGGCGAGAAGGTACACGACTGCTTGGGCCAACGCCAGCTTATGCGGCTTTAGCGATAGGTGAGACCGTACAATGGAAGGGCCTGAGGGTTAACGCAGCGGAGTGACGCGATCCTCAGGATGGACGTAGCCCAGTACGTCGCGTGCGATTTCCTCGACCATGTCTGAGTGGGGAGGCTCCTGGCGCAACAAAGCAACGTCGCGGGACAGGGACGACCGCACAGCCTTGAGGCTCCTGATCTCAAACTCCAGCAAGGTAGAGCGATCGATCAATCTGGCTCGAGCCTCAAGGCCGTGTCGGCCATGGAATGCATGATAAACGAAGTAGGTGGTAAATCCCCAGCAGGCAAGCAACACTAACGCCTGCCGAATCCTAGTTCGCCAATCATTGTCAGGAATACGCAACACGTGGTTCGCCTTGAACAGTTGTTCAACGGTGGAACCTCAATGTTGTATCGCGGGCCCAGTTAAGCTTGAGTAAATGCCTGTCCAGAAGTTGGAGGGAGCGGACAATGGCTATTCAACCAGCCCCAGTTTTGGGCCTGAGCCAGTAGCGCAGGCGGGGGCGCTTATTGTCGAGCCTCGTATGACACTGCGTCCGGCGTACCGGGCAACATCGCCGAGTTCTTCTTCTATGCGAATAAGCTGGTTGTATTTTGCCAGTCTGTCAGAGCGACTAAGTGAACCGGTTTTGATCTGTCCGGCATTTGTAGCCACTGACAGATCGGAAATCGTGGCGTCTTCCGTTTCGCCGGAACGGTGTGAAATGACGGCGGTGTAGCCTGCGCGCTGGGCCATGGCCACGGCATCCAGTGTCTCGGTCAACGTGCCGATCTGATTGACCTTGACGAGAATGGAGTTTGCAACGCCTTCATTAATGCCCCGCGCCAAGCGCGCTGTGTTGGTAACAAACAAATCGTCACCGACAAGCTGGCAGCGTCCACCAATAAGTTCCGTCAGCGCTTTCCAACCGGCCCAATCGTCTTCGTCCATCCCATCTTCGATGGAGATGATGGGGAAACGGTCGACGAGATCGGCGAGGTATTTCGCCATTCCTTCCGAATCGAGCACCTTGCCCTCTCCAGCGAGATTGTATTTTCCATCCTTGTAGAATTCGCTCGAAGCACAATCTAATGCGAGCATGACGTCGTCACCGGGCTTATAACCTGCCGCTTCAATCGACTTCATGATGAAAGCAAGAGCGTCATCCGCAGATTTCAGGCCTGGCGCGAACCCACCTTCATCGCCAACGTTTGTGTTGTGGCCGGCATCGCCTAATCCCTTTTTTAATGCATGAAAGACTTCCGCACCGATGCGTACGGCATCTGCCGCTGTTTGGGCGGCAACGGGCATGATCATGAATTCTTGGATATCAATGGGATTGTCGGCATGTGCGCCGCCGTTGATGATGTTCATCATGGGCACGGGAAGAACATGTGCGGCGGCGCCACCGACATAGCGGAATAATGGTAGACCGGCGGAATCGGCAGCCGCTTTTGCTATCGCCATTGACACGCCCAGAATGGCGTTGGCGCCGAGCCTGTTCTTGTTTGACGTCCCGTCAAGCATGATCAGCGCATGGTCGATTCCGCGTTGGTCTTCAGCATCCATTCCAACCAGTGTGTCGTAAATTTCACCGTTGACGGCATCGACTGCCTTCAGAACTCCTTTGCCCAGATATCGAGCCTTGTCACCATCACGCAATTCGACTGCTTCATGTGCACCTGTCGATGCACCAGATGGAACCGCGGCACGACCCTCGGCGCCGTCCTCCAAAATAACGTCGACCTCGACCGTTGGGTTGCCACGGCTATCGAGGATTTCGCGACCGATAATGTCAATAATGGCCGTCATAGGAATTCCTTCTCGTTTTGGAAATTTGGGAGCGGGTCGGACCGGTTTGGCCGGAGGCGTTCCCTTTGCTCCCTAATACCTGAGCCACCCCCCTCGCCGCTAGTGTCCTGAATTGGAATTCTTGTAAATTCTGGGATAGGAACCCACGACGCGGTCGATGGGTGCGTAAAACTCGGGCATAGGCTGGAGCTCGGGGTGACAGAAGGACGTTGGCCCATCCTGAATTGGTAGCCGGGACCTCTAGGCGTTGTAGGTGCCACCGATGTGGGCGGGACCTGTTCCCACGCGGCCCTGAGTTAATATATCAAGCATGGTTCAGCTTTGCGCTGACGCTTGCGTGGTATGCGTCTTTGGAGTCTGTCGCGTTAGTTTTTTTGTGCGGCCCGGGGTGTTCGGTTTTAGCGTGGGCAATCCTCCGGCATTGTGGCCGGTTAACCGGCTTAGTGAGTGCAAGCATGGATGTCTGAGCAGATACAGAAACAGAAATCGGCCTTGGTGCTGTTTTCCGGAGGGCAAGATTCCACGGTTTGTCTGGCATGGGCTTTGGAAAACTATCCGCGGGTCGAGACAATTGGTTTCGACTACGGCCAACGTCACAAGGTGGAGCTGGACGTACGCGCAACGATCCTGAACGCGTTGCCGGAGTTGTCGCCCCATTGGCAGGAACGGTTGGGCGATGATCATCTTTTGGAACTCAACGAACTTGGACGCATTAGTGAAACCGCTCTAACAAGAGACGCAGAAATTGCATTTGGTGCCTCCGGGCTTCCGACAACGTTTGTGCCGGGACGTAACCTGCTGTTTCTGACGTACGCTGCGGCATTGGGGTACAGGCGTGGCATTGCGACGCTGGTCGGAGGCATGTGCGAAACTGACTATTCCGGTTATCCCGATTGCCGCAATGACACGCTTCAGACGCTGGCGGACGCAATTACCCTGGGGTTTGACCAAGCGGTCCATGTTCAGACGCCGCTGATGTATGTCGATAAAGCGGGGACATGGCAGATGGCATACGATCTGGGCGGGCAGCCGTTCGTCGACCTGATTGTGGAAGAGACCCACACTTGCTATCTCGGCATCAGATCACGACGGCACGACTGGGGCTACGGCTGTAATCACTGCCCGGCTTGCGATTTGCGCGCGAAAGGATGGCAAAAATGGCAATCGACAGGCGTGACCTGAAGCGTGCTGTGACGTTGGCGCAGGCCGGGAATTGGGATGATGCGCACAAGCTTGTGCAACAGGATGAGGATAGTGAGCTATCGTGCTGGCTGCATGCGGTGTTACACAAGATTGAAGGTGACGAACAAAACAGCCGTTATTGGTACCGACGCACCGAGCACAATTTTGAAGACGTTGGCGATCCGCAAGTTGAGCTTGAAAATATAGCAGCGACATTGGAATGAGCCAGCATGCTCTCGAAGCGTCGGTGCTGCCAATAGAAGATTATAACCAAAAAAAAACCGCGGGATATGCCGCAGGTCCTCGCGGGCCTTTACTGACGGTGCGGAAACTGATGATCAACTGGACGGATGTATCAGGTCAAAGAGATATACTACACGCTGCAAGGCGAAGGTGTGAATGCGGGACGGCCAGCAGTGTTTTGCCGTTTTGCTGGTTGCAATTTATGGTCGGGCCGTGAGGCCGACCGAGCAAACGCGCAATGCGATTTTTGCGATACCGATTTCGTCGGGACAGACGGACCTGGCGGCGGGCAGTTTGCATCGGCATCGGGCGTTGCAGAAGCGTGCCTGAAAGCTGCGGGCACTGACACGACACGCCATGACGATGGCCTCAGGTTGCTTGTCGTATTGACGGGTGGTGAACCAATGCTGCAGGCGGATGCAGCCCTCCTCGATGCATTGCATGAGGTGGGATTTGAGATCGCCATTGAGACTAACGGCACGCTGCCCGTGCCTCGAGCCATCGATTGGATTTGCGTCAGTCCCAAGGCTGGTACCAAGCTTGTGCAAACATCCGGCGATGAGCTCAAGATCGTCTATCCGCAGGCTGGGCTTGACCCGGCATCGCTGGTAGCACTGGACTTTAAACATCGCCTTTTGCAGCCGATGGATAACGCCGATATCACCGATAATACGGCAGCGGCGATCGCCTATTGCAAGGCGCACCCAGCCTGGAGGCTCTCGGTGCAGACACACAAGGTGCTCGGGATTGACTGAGCGTCCATGGATCAAATCACTGGAACCACGCCGCGAAATCAAATAAACGAGCGGACATGCGCATCTACAAGGACTTTAGTTTTGAGGCGGCACACTATCTGCCGAGTGCGGAAGCCGGGCATCCGAATTCACGGATCCACGGGCATTCATTTCGTGCGCGCGTGATCATTGAGGGGGAGCCTGATCCGGAAACGGGGCTGGTGTTCCATTTCGATGACCTTTCGGCCGCAATCGCGGACGCGCGCGACGCGCTAGACCACCGGCTGCTCAATGATGTCCAGGGGTTGGACGCACCGACGCTTGAGCGTATCTCGATTTGGCTTTGGCACAGGATCGCCAATAGGGTTCCTGGATTGAGCGAGGTTCAGATCATGCGCGATAGCTGCAATGAAGGCTGTATTTATAATGGGCCGGCGACATCGCGTCAGGCGGCGGAGTAAGACACGCAATGTCGGATAACAAGACCGGCACTTCACTGCTGGGCCAACATGCAAGCGTTCCGGCAAGTCCACAGGACGCGGTCTTGGAGCGCGTTGCCAACCCACACACGGATACGCTTTACGTTGCGCGTTTCACAGCGCCTGAGTTCACATCGATCTGTCCAGTGACCGGGCAACCTGACTTTGCTCACTTGGTTATCGACTACGTGCCAAAGAACTGGCTGGTTGAGTCGAAGTCACTGAAGCTTTATTTGTCATCGTTTCGCAATCACGGTGCCTTCCACGAAGACTGCACCGTTGCCATCGGCAAGCGGCTCGTTGCGCTGATGGAGCCACACTTTTTGCGTATCGGTGGCTACTGGTATCCGCGCGGCGGTATGCCGATCGATGTCTTTTGGCAAATCGGGGCAGTGCCTGACGGTGTGTGGCTGCCCGAGCAAGGCGTGGCACCTTATCGAGGACGCGGGTAGCAGAAGTTCCCAGTACATATTCGACGTCAGTGGGTCGCCCTAGCGGTTCTCTACGATTTCCTCGCCGAAAAACAGCAGACACCCGTCCGGGTCCTTCACGTGAAATTCACGCATGCCGTAGGGTTGATCAAAGGGTGCTCTGACCCGGTCTTCGCCCAACGTTTCAAGCTTGCCTTGCAGGGAGTAGTAAAAGGCGTCGAGACCCTTTACCCAGATGTAGATGGAAATGTTTGAAGCTGTTGCCTTAAGCGCTTCAACGTCCTGTGTCGCCAGTAGCATGACACCGACATCACCACGGGCGACCAGCCCGTACACACCGTCGGGCGACTGTTCGCGTTTTTCAAAACCCAGAATATCGACGTAAAAGGCGATCGTAGCGGCTACGTCCCGCACAGGTACGATCGTTGCCGCACCTTCTATTGGTGTCATAGCGTATTCCCACATTTAGCCCCTGAGCGACTAGCGCCTGAGACGAAGCCCTGGGTCACGCCTTGAGTTTGTATCCGGTTTTGAAGATCCACCAGATGGTGACCAGGCATAGCAGCAAGAACGCAAGTGTCATGCCCAGGCTCACGCCAACGGAGACATCAGCAATTTCATAGAAACTCCAGCGGAACCCGCTGATTAAATAAACTACGGGATTGAACAGCGATACGGTTTGCCAAAACGGTGGCAGCATGTTGACCGAATAGAATGTGCCACCAAGAAAAGTCAGCGGTGTGACCACGAGCAGCGGAATAACCTGAAGCTTCTCAAATCCCTCCGCCCAAATGCCGATAATAAAACCAAACAGGCTAAACGTGATGGCTGTGAGCACAAGGAATAGGAACATCCAAAGCGGGTGCTTGATCTCAAGGGGCACGAAGAAATGTGCGGTGACAAGAATGACGAGGCCTATGGTTAGCGATTTGGTGGCAGCGGCACCGACATATCCCAAGACCACCTCGAAATAGGACACCGGAGCGGTTAGGATTTCATAGATCGTACCGGCGAATTTCGGAAAGTAGATGCCGAACGCCGCGTTCGTAATGCTCTGCGTCAGTAGCGACAGCATGATAAGTCCGGGTACGATAAAGGCACCATAACTCACACCATCGATCTCTTGAATCCGCGAGCCAATGGCCGCTCCGAAGACAACGAAATAAAGCACCGTCGACAAGACGGGTGAGACGAGGCTTTGCATAACCGTACGGGCTGCCCGCGCCATCTCAGAGTAATAAATCGCCCAGACGCCGCGCCAATTCATTTTGCATTCCGTACGAGGTTGACAAAGATCTCTTCAAGCGAGCTTTGCGTGGTGTGGAGGTCGTTGAACGTGATGCCTGCGGCGCTGAGTTCACTCAGAAGCGTGGTGATGCCGGTGCGTTCAGACCGGGTATCGTAGGTGTAGATCAACTCCAGCCCGCCAGATTTTAGCTCAAGCCCGTGCGTAGCCAGCTCTGGGGGAAGCGTCTCGACGGGCTCTTGCAAGTGCAGGGTCAACTGTTTCTGACCGAGCTTACGCATCAGCTTTTCCTTGTCCTCCACCAGTATGATTTCGCCTTGGTTTATGATGCCGATCCGGTCGGCCATGTCCTCGGCTTCCTCGATGTAGTGCGTGGTAAGAATGATGGTGACACCGTTGTCGCGAAGGCGTCGCACGTTGGCCCACATGTCCTGGCGCAATTCCACGTCAACACCTGCAGTAGGCTCGTCAAGGAAAAGGATTTCGGGCTCATGGGCTAGCGCTTTCGCAATAAGGACGCGCCGTTTCATGCCGCCTGAGAGCGTCATTATCCGGGCATTCTTCTTTTCAGCAAGGGACAGATTTGCCAGAATTTGTTCAATGATATGCGGGTTGGCCGGTTTGCCGAATAACCCGCGGCTGAATGTGACGGTGCCCAGAACCGTTTCGAAAGCGTTGTTAGGAAGTTCCTGCGGCACCAGTCCGATTTTCGAGCGTGCCTTGCGATAGTCTGAGACGATATCCAGGCCATCGACCGTTATGCGGCCCGACGTCGGTGTGACAATACCGCAAATGGCGTTGATCAGGGTCGTCTTGCCAGCTCCATTGGGTCCCAACAGCGCAAAAATTTCACCCTTTTGGATGTTTAGGTCGATAGACCTGAGGGCATGCAGCCCGCCCTCGTAGGTCTTAGATAAGTTCTCGACCAAAATTGCTGCCGACGCCATTTGTAACCGCCGCTGTTGTTGTACCCCATTAGGGATGGTTTCCACCGCATATCATTCGCGTGGGCGAAGAAGATCACCGTTGGCGCAATTATTCGGCTGCAGCGGCGACGCCGTCTGCAGAACGCAGGTCGGGCGGAACGGCCTCGGCTTTCAGCATTGCAATGGCTTCGTCCAATGCCATCACCTCCTGCTTTTGAGAACCAAGCCGACGAATGGAAACCTTACGTTCCTCTGCTTCGCGCTTGCCGACAACGAGCAACACCGGGACCTTCTGCAATGAGTGCTCGCGCACCTTGAAATTGATTTTCTCGTTTCTGAAGTCTGTGTCGGCGCGCAAACCGTTCGCACACAGGGCATCACAGACTTCTTGTCCGTAGGGGTCCGCCTCGGAGACGATGGTCGCCACAACAACTTGCTGCGGCGCAAGCCAGAGTGGGAAGTGGCCGGCAAAATTTTCAATAAGGATGCCTGTAAAGCGTTCCAAGGACCCGAACATGGCTCGGTGGATCAACACAGGCGTCTTCTTTTCCGAATGATCGTCGATAAAGAATGCACCGAGGCGGCCGGCAAGGTTGAAATCCACCTGCGTTGTGCCGCACTGCCACTCGCGTCCGATGGCATCCTTCAGGACATATTCGAACTTGGGTCCGTAGAATGCGCCTTCGCCGGGCGAGATTGACGTTTTGAGACGGCCTTGGCCTTGTGCCTCGATTTTCTCAAGCACCTTTTCCATGACCTTCTCGGCATGGTCCCACTGCTCATCGGAGCCGACCCTTTTTTCAGGCCGAGTCGATAGCTTCACCTCGATTTCTTCAAAGCCGAAGTCGCGGTAGATCTTCAGCATCAGGTCGTTGATGGCGAGGCACTCGTCTTCAAGTTGATCTTCGGTGATGAAGATATGGGCGTCGTCCTGGGTGAAGTGGCGCACGCGCATTAGCCCGTGCAACGCGCCTGAGGGCTCGTAGCGGTGTACCTTGCCGAACTCGGCGATCTTGTAGGGCAGATCGCGGTAGCTCTTCAGCCCATGCTTGAATATTTGCACATGGCCGGGGCAGTTCATCGGTTTGCAGCAGAAGATGCGTTCATCAGGCAGAACGGTGGTGAACATGTTCTCACCGTAGTTTTCCCAGTGACCGGATTGCTCCCAAAAGCCGCGTTCCATCATGTCAGGCGAATTGACCTCAATGTAGCCCGCCTCAACCTGGCGACGGCGCATGTAATCGATCAACGTTTGGAACAGGGTCCAGCCCTTGTGGTGCCAGAAAACAGAACCTGGTGCTTCCTCCTGGAAATGAAACAGATCCATCTCGCGCCCAAGCTTGCGGTGATCGCGCTTCTCCGCCTCTTCGAGCCGATTGAGATAGTCCTTCAGTTCGCTTTCGGTTGCCCAGGCCGTTCCGTAGATTCGCTGAAGCATGGGATTGTTGCTGTCGCCGCGCCAATAGGCGCCAGCGATTTTCTGCAACTTGAATGCCTTGCCGATCTGGCCGGTCGATGTCATGTGCGGTCCGCGGCATAAATCCAACCAGTCGCCCTGCCGGTAAATCTTCAAGTCCTCGCCCTCAGGAATGGCATCAACCAGTTCGATCTTGTAGGTCTCGCCTTTGTCGGCGAAGAATTTCTTGGCGTTGGCCCGGCTCCAGAACTCCTTGGTGAAAGGCGCATTGCGCTGGATGATCTGTGCCATCTTCTTTTCGATCTTCTTGAGATCGTCGGGATGGAACGGCTCCGACTTAGCAAAATCGTAGTAGAACCCATTCTCGATGACGGGCCCGATGGTGACCTGAGTTCCGGGCCACAACTCCTGGACGGCTTCGGCCATCACGTGTGCGCAGTCGTGCCGGATCAGCTCCAAGGCTTCCGGGTCGGTACGCACGATGACTTTCACATCGGCATCACGTTCAATCGTGTCAGCGAGATCGGCAAGCTCACCGTCAATGACAAGGGCCACTGCCTTTTTTGCCAGAGATTTGGAGATGCCTGCGGCCAGCTCGGATCCTGTGGTCCCTTTTGGGACCTTGCGGCTGGCGCCGTCGGGAAAACGAATTTCGATATCACTCATAAAACCCTCCTCTCAGTCACTGCAGACCGCGCAGGTAAGACGGGTGCTTCTGGTTGGTGCTACATATGCACACATTGGGTGTGCGGCAATACCGGCGTGCTTGTGCCCCTCAGGCATCAAATGTGTCAAGCAAGTCGCGGCGATTATTCTCAGGACTTACCAAAACACTCGAAAAACCTCCTCTCTGCCACAATTTCTCCCCCAGCCTGTCGAAATAACGCCGCCTCGGTGGCGACCAATAGAGGCACTGCAACAGGCTCTTTGTCTGTGCACTGCCTTTAAGTTGGCTGGATCACCTGCTTCAAGGTAACGCGTTAGTTTTTTTGGGCACGGTGCCGGTCGCTTTTCAAGGCAGGCACACGTATAGCGGCGGGCCCACATCAATGCCCCGCCGGGGGGAGTAAGTTGACTATTCGAGTATTTGCGTTTGGCTATACGGCCCGAGTATCAGCAGCCGTCGGGGCCGTTGTTTTCGCTCTATCGTTCGGCCTGTCCGTACAGTCTGCGCATAGCGCTGACAGCGCAGCAACAAAGTCCGGGGCTGTAGCAGTCTCAAAAGCCAAATCTCCACAGGTCGTGGACACTGCCACCATCATATCCGGCCATCCCAACGGCACCTACCTTCCCATTGCTTATGATATGGCCACCGTGGTTGAAACAAGCGGTGTTCCGATCCGGGTGTTGCCTATTTTGGGCAAGGGTAGCTATCAGAACATTCGGGATCTGCTGTTTCAAAAGGGTGTCGACATTGGGCTCACACAAACCAATGTTTTGTCCCACCTGAAGCGCAGCGGAGAGCTTGGAAAGGACATCAACAAACACATCGCGTACATCGCTAAGCTGTATAACGAAGAAATTCACATCCTTGCCGGACCCGGCATTGACACGATCAAAGATCTCAATGGCAAGCGGGTGCATTTCGGCGCCGAGGGAAGTGGTAGCCATTTTACCGGACAGCAGCTCTTGCGATCACTGGGCGTAACGCCCGTCGCGGTGAAGGGATGCCAGACAGAGGCGTATTTGAAGCTGAAGGCGGGCGAGATCGACGCGATGGTTGTTGTTGATGGCAAACCATCGGCCGCACTGAAGCGGTTTGTACCTGCGCCTGGTATAAAAGTTTTGCCCATCGCCTACGATCCAGCGCTGCACTCAGATTTTCTTCCCGCCAAGCTCGATGATAAGACATACCCCAACCTCATTTCCTCAGGCCATTCGATCGATACCGTGGCGGTCGGAGCGGTCTTGGTCGTCTACAACTGGCCTGAAAAAAACCCGAACGCAGCGCGGATATCGCAGTTCGTAATGGCCTTGTTTGCAAACTTTGAGAGTTTGAAAGACCAATCGCGCCACCCAAAATGGCGGGAGACAAGCCTTGCTGCGACCGTAGAAGGTTACCCGCGCTACAAACCCGCGCGGGACTGGGTTGATCGCGTCGGGCAGGCCATCAAAAAGGCTGCACATAAAGAGCCAGCATCGTCTTTGCAGGAAACGCAAGAGCAACCGAAACGTGACGCGCGCGCTAAGACCAAGACGTCAGCGACGGCTAAATTGTCCGCGCTGTCGCACTAAACTCGCCAAGACCATTTTGCCTTATCTGCTGGTTGGTTGAATGTGATTTCTGGCAAGGCAGCCCGGTGGTGGTTGACATATAATTCACGTCCCACCGGGCCATGGGCAATCTGGTGTGGTGCTAACGTTTTCGACACCATTCGGCCCAATGTTACAGCTAAGAGCAGCGACGAGGCTGCAATGCCGGTGCATGTCACTTGGTGCCGTTTTTGAAGGGGGAAGACGTAACTTGGCAGACGGTTTCATACCGACGGGTGGTGAATCCATCAAAAGTCTTCTGAAGCGCCTGGACGCGGAAGACGGCGGCGTTGCGCAAGATGCAATGTCTCTTGAGGATATCGCGGCGAAGCTGCATGAGCATCAACTCGTAGCTGGCCGTGCCGCCAACGCTGAACCTGCAACAACAGAGCAGACTGCCGAGCCGCGCATTGACACCGGCGCTAGCACGTCGCCGGCGGGGCTAAATTTCCGATCGGCGTTTGATTTAGCCAATGCCCCACCAGAAAACGAACAACAGCCTATCCTTCCCGCCACGAGTGGTCAGCAAGCTGCTTTGCCGTCAATGTCGGAACCGCCGCACGACTCATCAACGCGCGATGGCTCCATTTTTGAGGCCATAGGAACCTCAAACTATGCAGCGTCGGGCGGACTTTTGGTCGCCTTTGCTGTAGCCGGTAGCCTTGTCTATTTGGCCTCTACGCACGAAGGGCAGGATGTGTTCGGGACCGCCAGCGTTTTCTCTCCCCAGATTGAGGAAAATGCCGCAAACGACAAGTCTGTTACCGGCAGTATCGCGGAACAGGGCTCGGCGAAAGGTCGATTGGGGCTGGCCTCGGGTGCGCGTCTGTTAGAGGGCGATCAAGTCCCAGATACGTCCGTCGGCAGCGAAATGCCGAGCAATAAGGCGCCCGCACAGAACACCGAAGTCATTTCAGCCGATGTGGGGTCATGGACTGCCGCGCTGACGCCAGCTGAACGCACACCGCAGACAATCGATACGGCGAAGCTTGCACCATCTGGCACTGCGGGGGTTGACGCCCCACCAGCCAACAATCCTCCAGCCGCGGTTCAGGAGTCCCTCAACGCAGCGCGTGCCGGTTCGGACAATGCGGTGGTGAAGTCGGACACCGAGTTGGTGGCTGCCGCCTCGGATGCATTGGGGCAATGGCTGTTCGAGGCCGGGCCGGCGCGACACCGCCTGGAACTGAAAGCGGAGTCGGTGGTGTCTTCGCCGGGAGGGCGCCAAATTCAGCTACCGTTCCAAATCGAGCCGGCAGCGGGAATTCGTGACGTGGCGTCGGTTGTCATTCGCGGCCTGCCCGCCAACTACGAAGTATCAGCAGCAAGTGCGCTCGGTGACGGAAGCTGGGTGCTTGTCCCCGACGCGCTCGGTGTCAGTCGCATCACTATTCCCGATGTGAAAAATCAAACAGCGATGCTCGACGTTTCTGTTTTCAGCATGGAAGCGAATCTCCTGGCGCACAAACGAATTAAGCTCGAGGTGACGCCGGGTCATGTATCTCGCGCTGTATCTGATGGCGATGCGGCAAAACTCGTGACCCGCGGCAAGCAACTTTTTGACAGCGGTGACGTTGCGGCAGCGCGGCTTTTGTTTGAGCGGGCCGCAGATGGAGGCAATGCCCAAGCAGCTTACGCGCTGGGCGAGACGTTTGACCCGACCCGGCTGATGGAGAAAGGCATCCTTGGCCTGTCCGGCAATCCAGATAAGGCGCGCGAATGGTACAAGCGCGCCGAGCAACAAGGCGTGAGCGAAGCCTCCAGCAGATTGCAAATACTCTCTGCAAAGCCTTCAACCAATTCCAACTAGGCCGGGCGTTAAACGTCGCCTGTTATTTGCCTCCACTGTTCTCAGGCACTGTTGGCAGGTGCCGGGCGCTCCAGCGGCCATAGCGCCACGGCGCAAATGGATGGCGGTCTGTGCGAATGTCCGGGACCGGATCGTAACCAGCCGTGCCACCAGGACGGCAACGGGCTAGACGCGAAGCACTCAGCCAAATGCCGCGCCACGCGCCATTGCGGTCTATCGCTTCCAGTGCATATTCGGAGCAGGTCGGCAGGTGGCGGCAGTGCCAGCCGAAGAAGGGTTTCAGCGTGTATCGATAGGCGTGCACCGGAATCTTGGCCAACGCCTTGGTGCAATCTGTCAGAAACATTACTTGGCCGCCCCGGCGCTCGTACCGTGTCCGGGCTCGGCAACAGATGCTCCCGGCTTAGCTGCCACAATCTTTGCTACGGCATCCTCGACAGCATCGAATACCAAGAGCGTTGATGTGTGACGCGCGCGATAGTCCCGTACAGGCTCTAAAAGCGCTAAATCTTGCCACCGGCCACTCGGTGGCGGACCATTCGCTTTGAGCATGTTTCGCATCTGCTCCGCGACGGTATGAAATTCTTCCGGCGTTGTGCCGATAATCTCGCGACCGACGATAGCTGCGGCGGCCTGGCCAAGCAGGCAGGCTTTGACCGTTTGTGCGAATTCGCTGAACTTTCCATTGTCCAGGCTGAGGTCCACGGTGATGGATGATCCACAAAGCTTGGAGTAGGCCGAAGCGGTGGCTTGCGAGTCTTTGAGACGTCCGCTGTGCGGGATGGCAGCGGCGATCTCGAACAACCGCGTGTTATAAATTTCGTCAATCTCTGCCATCTAGTCGCTCCGCTGCAAAAAATTTGTTCGCCGTTTGCAGTCTTGGTTGCCAAATGCACCGTCACGCCGTAGCGCGCAAGAGCAACACAACCGCACCTCACCGTGGTGTGAACGGAGTGCACTGCTCCAGTGGCCTCATAGGTCGATTCTCTATGCCATAAGCACCATATATAGGGTGATTGCAGCAAGATTTGCGAGGCTTATGAACTCGCTCGACAGGAACGCAGGCCGTGGGACTGCTTGTGCTGATCAGAAATTCCCTGTACGGCGAGGCTAAGCGTGACACGCGTAATGAGCCCGTCTGGGGAAAGTCGACGACATGCCGAAAAATGTAGCTGACAGTGGCGCGGACAAGGGTGTTGCATCCGGTGCCAAAAACAAAAAAGAGGTTGAAGAAGGGCTGGACCTTCAGCCACGCTTCGGCGCCGACGGAACCATCGGAGCAATCGTGAGTGATGCTCGCAGCGGCGAAGTGCTGATGTTCGCGTGGATGAATGCCGAAGCGCTCGCGCTCTCGATTGAGACCAAGGTCGCCCATTTCTGGAGCCGCTCGCGCCAGCGGCTCTGGAAGAAGGGCGAGGATAGCGGCAATGTGTTAGCGATCGAGGAGATGCGCATCGATTGCGATCAAGATGCGGTCTGGCTCTTGGTGCGGCCACAGGGAAAAGGGGCCGCATGTCACACGGGACGAAGATCCTGCTTCTATCGCGCGGTCGATTTGGGACAGCCGAAATCGGACGGTGTCGCGTTACGTGACGTAGGTGGAGAACCGTTATTCAATCCTGCAGACGTGTATCAAGATGACTAGGACGGCTTCGGTTTTGGGAGCCTGGGGACTGTTTCGCCTTGGCACCGGGTGAACGGCGCTGCTGCAGATCAAATTTTAGTAGCATGACTTTAACACCAACACGGCAGACTCATTTACTATGTATGAGCCTTTGAATCGGCACATTGATCGGTCGTCGATTCGGAATCCCATGCCGTAGTGCAGCATAAGTTTGCCAGAAACCAGACTGGTCGGATTTTTGCAACGGCATAAAGGAGGACTTTAAGGTTGCTGCGGCGCGTGATCGAGATGCCATTCAGTCGTTCGATTGCGCCGCGATGCCAATAATTTAGAGCGTGAGTTCACAAGGTTTCGTGCATTCGCGTTCTAACGATCGGAGAGCGGCATGGACAGTGGAAAGATCGGACTGGCGCTTGGTGGCGGTGCAGCAAGGGGCTGGGCGCACATCGGCGTGGTCAAAGCACTGGCCAAGGCGGGTATCGTTCCAGACATTATTGCCGGGACCTCAATTGGTGCGGTGGTAGGTGGTTGCCACGCGGCAGGAAAACTGGACGACGTGGAAGAATTCGCCCGTGAGCTGACACGAAGGCGCATCTTCGGCTATCTGGATTTTAACCTTGCGGGCACCGGTCTGATCACAGGGCAACGGCTATGTGAACGCCTGGGCAAAGCGCTTGGTGACATTGCAATCGAAGATCTACCAAGAAAGTTCACGGCCGTTGCGACTGAAATCGGGACAGGTCACGAGGTCTGGTTGTCCCGCGGTGTTCTCGTTGATGCAATTCGTGCCTCCTATGCGCTCCCTGGGGTCTTCCGCCCAGTGAACATCAACGGACGTTGGCTGTTTGACGGTGCACTCGTCAATCCCGTTCCAATTTCAGTCTGCCGCGCGCTGGGTGCGCGTTATGTCATTGCGGTCAATCTGAATTTTGATCTGTCCAGTCGCGGGACCGTTTCTCCGCATTTCGAATACGGACCTGTCGACGCCGATGACTCCGTCGAAGGCGAAGGCACGATGAAACAGGGTTCGTCAAATGGCGGCGTCCCAGCCAAAAGGTTGCTGCTTCGCCAGATGTTCGGCAAGGGTGAAGAGGCACCAGGCATTTCCCGCGTAATGGTTGACGCTTTCAACATTGTGCAGGATCGCATCGCACGTTCGCGCCTGGCCGGTGATCCGCCCGATGCAATGATCAGCCCAAGATTGCATGGAATTGGGCTTTTCGACTTTCATCGTGCCGATGACCTTATCCGATACGGACAGATGGCGGCAGAGCGTGAGATTGAAATTATCGCGCAGGAGATTGAGTCACGCCAGCAAATGGGCGCATTGGTTCAACGCAGCGCCTAGAACCTGTCAAGGCTAACCGGTGGCGAGATAACCGCGCATTGCAGAGATTTCCATTTCAACTTCTGCAATGTGATGTTTGACCACGTCGCCAATGGAAATAATGCCAACCAATGCACCCTTTTGGACAACTGGCACATGGCGAAAGCGCCCCTTTGTCATCAGGCCCATTAGGTCTTCCAGTTCTCTCGTTTCTTCGCACGTGGTGACATCAGTCGTCATGAGGCTCGAGACTGGTTGGCGCAGCACACTTTCACCTTGCTCGGCGATGGCCATTACAAGATCGCGTTCGGAGATGATGCCCGCAACGTGGTCATCTTTCTCAACAATGACGATTGCACCGATTTTTTTGCTGGCCAGTTTGGCGGCGATGTCAAGCAGTGACGTCGTCGGCGATGCTGTCGTGACCGACCGGCCTTTGACTTTCAAAATCGCTGCAACATTCATCGGCCCGACCTTTCTTCCCTGTCATTGTTGCTACCAAGCGCTTCGGCCCGGCAGTCCGGGTCTTGCCTGAACGAAGAAACAGCAATCGTTGCACCGCACAACCAATGCAAGATAATCGGGTTTGGCACGATGCCGCACGCTCCCGCTGTCTCCGTTACAGTTGTCGCTTGGGATCGTGCGACAAATTCAACTACATGACAAGTTGTTAGTGTAGCGTGGGCCCGCGAGCGGAGGGGCGCAGCGGCGGCTTGTCGAACAATCCGAAGCTGAGAAAGCCAGCAAGATAGCCGCCGATGTGGGCTTCCCACGCTACTCCGCCGGTTTCCGCGCCCAATGAACCGAAACCGATGACGGCGAGAAAATTTAGCATCAACCATAATGCGGTGACCATCAGGACGCGCTGATCCGACAGGGCGTGCGAAAGCGTCATCACGGGTATTGCACGCGGGGAATTGCGCAAGATCTGAAACCCGCCGTAATCCATCGCGTTAAAGAAGAACCGCATCGCGGCTCCCATGAGGCCGGATATTGCTCCTGATGCGCCGATCATGGGGGCAGGCTGGGCAAAGTTAACGATGGCGAAAAGGATTGCACCGCTGGCTGCACATAGGACTGTCAGAAGAAGAAACCTCACCACGCTAATACGCGCCGCGATCGCGCTGCCGAAAGCCAAAAGCCAAGCGCTGTTGAAAAACAGGTGCATCCAGTTGCCGTGCACCAGCATGTGGGTGAACGGCGAGGTGATCATGGCCAGTTGGCCGCCCGGGACGGCATTGGTAAACGATGGATCGCCGGCGTAGCGGGCTGGAATGAAGGCCATGGCGATTACGAAGTAGTCGTCGATGGCCTGTGGCAGAAACTGGCGCACCACGTGAATGACGACAATCACCGCAAGTGTGCATGCGACCACGGCTGGCATGTTGACGACCCAAGAATGGTCGTCGTGGCGTTGATGATGGCTCATTCGGCTTGTTCAGTCCTGTTGCTCGGGCCGATATCGCGAAACACCAGAAAGACTGGATTTTGTACGGTGCCCGCGGAAACCCTAGCTGACACACCCGGGGGCGCCAGCAAATTTATTTTTGCGGTTGTACCCAATGGCGCGGCCGTACGTCGTTTTGCCGGCCGCTGTATCCCGTGTTGTACATAGCTGGGGCGTTCAGACGGCTCCACTGCGGACCGATAAGGTAAACCGCTTATCAACGCCTGCGTCATCGTGGGCGGAATGGCATGGAAAGTGCTCTGGGGAAGACAGCGTGCGGCAGAACTTTCGCCGCCGTCCTGAAACGAGACATGCGGGCACCAGGCGGGCGGTGACTGCCCAGGAAAATTATTCATGGAGCTTGGCGCGTTTGCGTGGTGTCCAGGCGTCTTTGATGGAACAGGCCGGTTGTCCGGCAGGACATGAGACTATGCGTACGAAAACAAGCAAGGCCATCTATGCCTATTGGAATGCGATCCGGGGGGGTCGCGTGGCGCCGCAAAGATTTGAGATTGAGCCCGCCCAACTCTCAACGATCCTGCCCGAAACCTTCATTCTGGAAAAGCTGTCGTTCGAAAGTTACCGCTTTAGGCTGGCGGGCACGCGCATATGTGAACGGTTTGGGCAAGAGCTGCGCGGTGTCGATTTTCTGGACTTGTGGTCGCCCGAACACCGGCAGGAAATAGTCGATAAGCTCGCCGTAATTACAGAGAACGGCGCCATCGGACGCTGTGATGTAACGGGAGTTTTGGCCGGTGGCGACACGATTTGGCTTGAATTTACACTCCTTCCTTTGCAACACGCCGATAGCCAGATTAACAGGGTCCTGGGCACGGTCAGCCTTTACCGGCCAGCACAATGGGGTGACGATGAGCCTGTTCTCAGGCCGGAACTCATAAAGTCCGATCTGCTTTGGCCTGCAGACCTTGGACCGTCCGTGGTTGAGCCTGCAGCCACCGCAGTAAGTAAGCAGGAGCCCTTTCACGCCCATGTGCGCAGTGCACGCATCGTGCAGCAGGATCGGCGTCGGTTTCGCGTTTACGAGGGTGGTCTTTCAAAAGATGCACCAGATAAGGTTTGATTTTTTGCGGTTGTGACCTGGCCGAACGGCGAAAATCAGCAACTGCGCGATTGATCCCAGCGTGGCCCAGCGCCCGTTTTTCTCCTTGTGATTATTAGGTTTTATCGCCTGCTTCATCTCAAAAAGAGGCAGGCTTTAGCAATTCATTAAGCTGGCGGTTGGCATACTGCGGACACGGTAAGTTGCAGCTCGCGCTCAATTTTTGGAATGCGCGTTGAATTAGCGAGCACGTATAAACCCTCGACCGGATTTTGCCCGCCATGTCCCTTCCCCTGTCAACAAAGCCTAGGCTTAAGAACGACAACAATCGACAGCTTCTCGATCGCAGACTTTATCGGCGCGTGAAGGTGAAGCTCGATGGCCGCTTTATGCGAGCCGACAAAGCGGAGTATCCCTGCGTCGCGACATCGATTTCTGTGGGTTTTGTGCGGGTGGCAAGCACTGTCAAAGTCGCTATCGACGAGCACATCGTTGCCTATTTCGATCACATCGGAGGCGTGCAAGGCACGGTGATTGAAAAGTCCGATGACGGATTCATGATCCAGTTCCGGGCCACTCGGCGCAAGCGCGAGAAGCTCGCGGCGGAGCTGACATGGCTGCTAAGCCGCGATGAAATCTCAGGAATCGAGCAGCGACGCCACGAACGCCACCGGGTGGTTAACAAGGTGTCGGTCTTGAAACTGGATGAAGGCATTGAGGTGCAGTGCCGCATTCTGGACATTTCACTGTCGGGCGCATCGATCGGGACCTCAGCCAGGCCCCCGATTGGCACAGAAATTCAGCTTGGAAAACAGCGCGCGCGGGTGATGCGCCATCATGATGCCGGGATCGGTGTCCAATTCTTAACGCCACAGGCACCTGAGGCCCTGCGGCAATATTTGGGCTGATGGAGATGTTCCCGACTAGACAGCGCAATTCTGGCATTTCGGCTCTTAATGCCGTGATGAAAAAGCCAGGGATTGTGTTGATGGAATGGAAATCTCGTTCTGGAAGTATAGGTCTGTAGATTGTGGGGTAGCGTTGAGATGCTGAGAAAGTATGCATTTCTAGCCGGGTTGTTTGCGTTGGTGTGTCCGCTCTTGTGGGCGGCGCCTAGCCATGCGCAGTCCGGTCTTGCTTCGAACGGCAAGCAGACACCTTCTGCCTTCATGAAAATATTCGGCCCGGCAAAGCCGCCTTACGGCTTCGTGCAGTTTTGCGAAAGTAACCCTGAGCGTTGCATCACGCCCGCGCACGATTATTCGCGGTTCGCAGCAACACCTGAACGCCTCAGCGAACTTGATCAGGTCAATCGCTACGTCAATGAAACGGTGCGTCCGCTGACGGACAAAGAAATCTATGGCGTATCGGAGTATTGGACATTTCCTGATACCACTGGCGATTGTGAAGATTATGCCCTGCTAAAGCGCGACATCCTCATTCGTCGCGGCTGGCCGGAAAGTGCGCTATTGCTAACGGTGGTTCGCGACGAGCGTGGCGAGGGCCATGCGGTCCTCACGGTACGCACGGCAAACGGCGATTTCGTTCTCGACAACAAGATCACCAAAGTCAATTTGTGGCACCAGACGCCTTATGAATACGTCATGCGCCAATCGTATGTGAATCCAAAGGTATGGGTTTCGCTTGAACGTGGTTCTGCGCCTGGTCCTGATGCGCTCGCAGGCGTACGCCGGTAAGACATCCTGCTCTCTTGGGAGACGACAAACGGCAGGTATCGAACTTCAACAACACCAATCGTACGTGATGGGATTTGCGTCGTCGTCAGTGGGCCAAGCGCAACATTAGCCGTCGGTCGATTGCGGCTTCAGGTGGGCCGCATACCGCTTCCAGTTCCGCACATAGCGCCCGGCACCGGCTGAGAATTTTTCTACATCTTCTGGCGTTAGTTCCCGCACAACACGTCCAGGTGAACCCAGGACCATTGAACGGGGAGGAATGACCTTACCCTCGGGAACAAGCGTGTTAGCCCCAATCAAACACTCTTCACCGATAACGGCCCCATTGAGCACGATTGAGCCGATGCCGATGAGGCTTCGGTTTCCAATCGAGCAACCGTGCAACACAACCATGTGACCGACTGTGCAGTCGTCGCCGATGGTGAGTGGGTAACCAGGATCGGTATGCAAAACGCAGCCGTCCTGGATATTTGAACGCGCGCCGATTTTGATCGGTTCGTTGTCTCCGCGTAACACGGCGTTGAACCACACACTCGCGTCTTCGGCCAGTTCCACGCGACCGATGGCGACTGCGCTGGGTGCAACCCAGTAGCTGCCGTTGGGCGGCGTCTTAACGCGAACATCGAGTTCATAAAGTCCCACGCAGGCGGCCCTCTTTTTGTGCGCCGGAAGGCTTATGCCATGTCGAGATCCATTTCGAGAATGGCCATCTGAAACTGATAAGAAAGTTCCCCGTCTTCTTCTTCGCGGTAGAGCGTTGCAATGAACTCCCCGTCGACGAAAACTTCGCACATATCGGTCTTCTTCGGCTGCGGGCGCAATTCAAGCCTTGTCGAACCGAAGACCTTGTTCAAGTAGCTTTGCAACCGCGCGAGTTCTTGCTTATCCACTTCGATGCTTCCTTTTTCGCTTCGATCATTGGCGTCGGATTGCAGGCAGCGACCGCCTCCCGGGAGCGCCCGCGCAATGCCATCGGCGTTGCCCCGTGTGTTGCACACCTCAACGCCGACTTCAAACTGAGATCAGGGTAAGACGGGTAGCGCGAGAAGGTATTTTCCGCGTGAGGCGGGCATGCCACGGGGTCGTGCGAGTTGCATGCACGCCTGTTTTGGAATGCGGTTGCAGGCTAGCGTTCGGACCCGTCCACCGGGGTATCGCAGCCGCAATCTGCCGTATTCAGGCTATGATCCATGGCCCGAGATGGCTCGGGGCAGCCGGCATCACCGATAACAACTGCAGGTACGCCGGCGACAGTTTTGTTTTCCGGTACGTCTTTGAGCACCACCGTACCTGCCGCGACACGTGAGCAGCGCCCGATCTTTATATTGCCCAGAACCTTGGCGCCGGCACCGATCAGCACGTTGTCAGCGATCTTGGGATGACGGTCACCGGCGACTTTGCCGCTTCCGCCAAGTGTGACGCCGTGCAAGAACGAGCAGTTATCACCCACGACCGCGGTTTCACCGACAACGAAGCCTGTCGCGTGGTCGAGCATGATCCCCTTGCCAAAGCGAGCTGCCGGGTGGATGTCGACGCCAAACAGGCGTGACGCTTGGCTTTGCAGGTATAGCGAAATGTCGTGCCGGCCGGCGTTCCATAATTCATGGGCAAATCTGTATGTCACGAGGGCATGGAAGCCCTTAAAATACAACACCGGCTCCAAGTAGCGTTCGCATGCGGGATCGCGATCGTATACGGCTGCTAGGTCGGCGCGCATCATTTGACCGATTTCAGGATTTGCAGCGAGTGCCTCGGCAAACATGTGATCGATAACAGCGCCATCGACATCCGAATGGTTCAAACGTTGGGCAAGACGGTGCGCAACGGCCTGCTCCAGGCTGTCGTGGCGTAGTACGCAGGCGAAGATGAAACTTCCAAGAGCAGGTTCCGCCTCCATTGCCGCTTCGGCTTCGGAGCGGATGGCGGACCAGATGGGGTCATAGGCGCGGATCTTATCTTGCTCTAATGTCTTGCGCTCAATGGCCATGGTGAAGTCTCCTTGGTTCGCACGTTCACATAACAATTTGCGCGAATGGCACCGACAAAAATATCCACGCAATGCAGCTGGCGCCAGCGGCATGGAATATTGTTTCGTTGGCGCAGGAAATGGTTCACTGCAGCCAAGCTAAGACGACGTGCTGCTCACACTTTAAGCCGAGCTTACTGCGTGGCAATGGTTCGTTAGACTTATCTGGAGCGGCTGTTGAGACTAATCAATGAGTCTTGAGGCTAAACACTGTTCGCCCAGCACAGAAATGCTCGGTACCGATTGAAAGCCGTTATCTATTCTGTGGACTAATATGCGACAAATAGGTGACCATGACTGCAGTGCAACATGGCGACTCAGGGTTAAGGGCCTGCAGTGCAGCGGATTCGCCACATGGAAGTCAGCGGGATTGGCGTGGACGTCAGCCCAGCAGATACCTGCAGTTTCTTGCAGACTCTGATGGAGCGTTGGTTCGGGCGTGTCGGCAATGCATCATGGGTGTGCACTGTACCCCTCATGAACGCACTGTTTTATCGGGAACTTTTCCGGCATTGCGCGTTGCGGCGCAAAAACTTTTTTTCTTGGCATCGACGAATTTGTGATCCTACTCTCTCCGCTGCACACAAGGACTTTCACCTTGGGGGCCATAAAAATCGGGAAACTGATTTGGAGGAGGCGCACATGGATCTAAGTTTGAAACTGAACGTACTTGGTGCAGTCGTTTCTTTCGCATTTCTGACGGCTATTATTGTTGGAATGCTGTAGTTCCAGAGATAAAGCTATCGGGAATGATTGGACCGCCGCAATTTTAAGGCGGTAGAAGCACGGCCCGGCGGGCAGCAACTTCGGACCTTCATTAGTTGGTCAATTGCGTAACAGGTTCAGCTGCCACGGGTTTTTTTACTGATACAAATTGGTGACGCACCCATTGCTGACGTCGGCCGATCCCCCCCGGCGACGAGAGCTTGGTGCAGGTGTCCGTCGCCATTCAACGGCGCCATGCGAAAAGCATGAGCGCCGTTTTGTCTTATTTGGGTTTGCGTGGGCAAACTTTGATGGCTGTCATCGCCGCAAATAGTAGCCGAGGATCGCGCCACCCAAGATCAGGAAGTCCGGATTGACTCCCCGTGGCAGCGGAATGGCATTGATGGCCAGAATTAAGATGGCGACAACGCCCAGCCATGCCATGACGACCGACCCGACGAGCCGGGGCCATCCGGGCAGCTCGCCTGGATGGAACAGCAGGCTAAGGAGTAGACCGCAGGTGGTCACAACGAGCGCATAAACAACACCTCGGGAGAATAAAAGCGCAGTTTCATTGAGGGTTGAGGGCAAAAAATACGTCAGCTGGGGTTCGAACAGCCAACCGCATACGACTTGAACGGGCACCAGGATCAATACGAACATAATGCGCGCAATCATGCACCCCTCCCTGACAAGTGTGCCTCTCGATGACCGCAGTCTAATCGGTTCTGGCGTATTTGGCACTTACTCACGTGGCGTATTTCAGCTCAGGCACAAGCGTGCGCCTTCAGGCGGCGGCGACCGTGTCCTTTGGAGAGTAATTCAAAACAGGCGATAACCAGCGCTCCGCTTCTTCAACACTCCAGCCTTTGCGAGCCGCATAGTCCTCCACCTGATCACGCTCAACCTTACCCACGCCGAAGTAATGACAGTCAGGATGCGAAAAGTACAAACCAGATACTGACGCGCCTGGCCACATGGCGAAACTCTCAGTGAGTTTGATCCCAGTTTGGCTTTCCACCTGCAAGAGATCCCACAACGTGCCTTTTTCAGTGTGGTCGGGCTGGGCTGGATAACCGGGCGCGGGCCTGATGCCGCGATACTTCTCTAAGATCAGCTGTTCATTGCTAAATGACTCGTCAGGTGCATAACCCCAGTGGGTCGTGCGCACCATTTGGTGCATGCGTTCGGCAAATGCTTCTGCGAGCCTGTCACACAAAGCCTTGAAGATGATGCGCCCATAATCGTCTGTGGCTTTGAACCGTGTCTCGAGAGCCTCTTCTTCACCCAGACCAGCGGTGACGGCAAAAGCGCCGATGTAGTCTTTCAGTCCTGTCTGTTTCGGCGCGACAAAATCGGACAAGGCCGTGTGTGCCCTGTCGCGAGAGGGGTCGCGCGCGATTTGCTGACGCAGGGTGTGCAGCGTTGCGAGGCGATCGTGCGGCGCGTCGTGGCGATAGAGCTCAATGTCGTCGCCCACGCTGTTTGCAGGCCAGAAACCAATGACACCGGCCGCTCTGACCCAGCGTTCTTCAACGATACGCTTCAACATATCCTGGGCATCGGCAAAAAGTTTTTTGGCTTCGGCTCCAACTTTGTTGTCGTCCAGGATCTGGGGATAGCGCCCCTGCAACTCCCACGTCTGGAAAAAAGGCGTCCAGTCAATGATGTCGACAAGGTTGGCGAGCGGATAATCTTCGAAGGTTTTGCTGCCCAACAGTTTCGGCACCGGCGGGGTGTAACTCTCCCAATCGATCGCAAAAGCATTGTCTCGCGCCTGTGCCAGCGTGATGCGCTTCTTATTGGCCTCCTTGCGCTTGTGGGTCTCGCGCACCTTGGCGTATTCGGTTTTGACGTCGGTGAGATGGCGTTCGCGCTCGGTGTCTGAAAGCAGATTGGAGACAACGCCGACAGCACGGCTGGCATCAAGGACATACATGGCCTGTCCGCGGTCATAGTTCGGATCGATCTTGACCGCCGTATGCACGCGGCTCGTCGTTGCGCCGCCGATCAACAGTGGGCAGTCGAACCCTTCGCGCTCCATTTCTCCGGCCACAAAACACATTTCATCGAGCGATGGCGTAATGAGCCCGGATAGGCCGATGATATCGGCGTTTTCCGCCTTCGCCGTCTCAAGGATTTTGGTCGCAGGAACCATGACGCCGAGGTCGATCACTTCATAGTTATTGCACTGAAGGACGACGCCAACGATGTTCTTGCCAATGTCATGGACGTCACCTTTGACCGTGGCCATGACGATCTTTCCCGCGGCTGGTTTGTGTTCCAGGCCTGAAGCGCGTTTTTCTTCTTCTAGAAAGGGCTGCAGATAGGCGACCGCCTGTTTCATGACGCGAGCGGATTTCACAACCTGCGGCAAGAACATTTTTCCGGACCCAAAAAGGTCGCCGACAACATTCATGCCGTCCATCAGCGGACCTTCGATGACGTGAAGCGGCTTTTCAGCGGCAGCGCGCGCTTCTTCCGTGTCCTCTTCGATAAAGTCAGTAATCCCGTGAACCAGAGAGTGCGTAAGGCGCTCTTCGACCGTTCCATCGCGCCATTTGAGGTCGGTCGCCTGTTTCTTGGCGCCGCCTTCACCCTTGAACCTGGGCGCAGCGTCAAGCAACCGGTCGGTAGAATCTTCACGCCGGTTTAAAATGACGTCTTCCACCAACTCCCGCAGTTCAGGCGGAATGTCGTCGTAAAGCGTGAGCTGGCCGGCATTGACGATGCCCATGTTCATGCCTGCCTTGATGGCATGATAAAGGAATACCGAGTGCATGGCCTGGCGAACCGGTTCGTTGCCGCGGAAGGAAAACGACAGGTTGGACACGCCGCCTGAGACATGCACGAGCGGCATGTTCTCCTTGATGCGGCGTGTGGCTTCGATGAAGGCAATGCCATAGCCGTTGTGCTCTTCGATGCCTGTGGCAACGGCGAAAATGTTGGGGTCGAAAATGATGTCCTGCGGGGGAAAACCGATCTTTTCGGTTAAGAGCTCATAGGCACGCGCGCAAATCTCGTATTTGCGGTCGGCTGTGTCGGCTTGGCCGGTTTCATCGAATGCCATGACCACGACTGCAGCGCCGTAGCGCAAGCACTTGCGTGCCTGCTCAAAGAACGCGTCCTCGCCTTCTTTAAGCGAAATGGAATTGACGATGGGTTTGCCTTGCACACATTTCAATCCGGCTTCGATAACCGACCATTTGGAGCTATCGATCATGATCGGTACGCGTGATATGTCGGGCTCTGAGGCAATAAGATTGAGAAACGTGGTCATGGCCTTTTCGGAATCAAGCAGACCCTCATCCATGTTGACGTCGATTATTTGTGCGCCGTTTTCAACCTGCTGGCGTGCGACGGCCAGTGCCGCCGCATAGTCATCTGCCTCAATGAGTTTACGGAATTTTGCCGAGCCGGTGACGTTGGTTCGCTCGCCCACGTTTATGAATTGTTGTGCTGCTGACGTCATGAACAGTCTCTTTTTATGTCGGCGTTGGCGCCGGAATGATTGGCTATTAAGCTCACTGTAGATGCTTAGATGGGCAGGTCAGGCCGCCACAAATGGCTCCAAGCCTGACAGGCGCAATTTGGGTTCCTGCGCGACCACAGCGCGCGGTTTGTGTTTCGATACATGTTCAGCAACATGCTTGATGTGATCGGGCGTTGATCCGCAACAGCCCCCCACGATGTTTAAGATGCCATCCTTCGCCCAAGGCTCAATCTGGCATGCCATCTCATCGGGGGTCTCGTCGTATTCACCCATTTCATTGGGTAGGCCGGCATTGGGATAGGCGGAAATGCGCACATCTGCGACGTGTGCCAGTTCGACAAGGTAGGGGCGCATTGGGCCAGCGCCCAGCGCGCAATTCAATCCAATGGAGAAAGGCCGCAAGTGGCGCAGCGAATACCAGAATGCTTCCGGTGTCTGTCCCGATAGCGTGCGGCCCGACTGGTCGGTAATCGTGCCTGAGATCATGATCGGCAATTCCAAGTCCTTTTCTTCAAAGACTTCAAGAGTTGCATAGCCTGCCGCTTTTGCGTTCAAGGTGTCGAAGATGGTCTCGATCATGATGACGTCGGCACCGCCATCAATAAGCCCGCGCACCTGCTCGGCATAGGCTGTTCTTAGTTGATCGAAATCCGTATTGCGAAAGCCGGGATCCTCAACGCGTGGGGAGATGGATGCGGTGCGATTTGTGGGCCCCACCGCGCCTAGCACAAAGCGTGGTCGCTCAGGCGTTTTTTCCGTCCACTTCTGTGCGGCGTTCTTTGCAATCTTGGCGGCCTCGACGTTGATCTCATACGACAGGTCTTCCATGCCGTAATCAGCCATTGAGATGCGCTGGGCGTTGAACGTGTTCGTCTCAATGAGGTCGGCGCCGGCGGCCAGGTATTCTTCGTGGATGTCGCCAATGATTTTTGGCTGCGTGAGAACAAGAAGGTCGTTGTTGCCTTTTACATCCTGCTTCCAATCTTGGAAGCGCTCGCCGCGATAGTCGGCCTCTTCCAGTTTATAACGCTGGATCATGGTGCCCATGGCGCCATCGATAATCAAAATGCGCTGTGAGGCAGCATCTTCCAGCGCCTGATATGTCGCTAATCTCTTCATTACCGTCCTTCTTCTTATGTCTGTGCGGCTGCTTCAGCTGCTAGTGACGTTCTTAAAGCTCGATGGCACCCGCCTAGTTTCCTGCCGCGTCATGACAGAGCGCCGTTGTCGACCGTGACGCTTATTCCTATACCCAAGTCATTGGGTTGCCATGGGACGCTCTTCCAACGGCGACGTACGTAACGGCCGCAGGCCTAAGAGGTGACAGATGGCGTAAACGAGATCCGCGCGGTTCAGCGTATAAAGGTGGAATGACTTGATGCCCTCATCGACCAGACCCATTGCCTGTTCAGTCGCGACCGCAGCCGCCACGAGATGGCTCGTTGTTTGATCCTCCTCCAATCCCTCAAACCGGCGCGCGAGCCATGCTGGAACACTGGCGCCGGTTCGAACCGCAAATCCCGCCACCTGCCGGAAATTATGGATTGGGACGAGACCGGGAATGATGGGAACCCAGATGCCGGCTGCGCGGGCACGCTCCAGGAAATTTAGAAAGTGGGCATTGTCGAAGCCAAATTGCGTGATGACGCGATCAGCACCGGCATCGACCTTTGCTTTGAGATTTTCGATGTCGGCTGCGACGCTTGGGCTCTCAGGATGTTTTTCTGGATATCCGGCAACGGATATTTCAAAGTTGCCAATTTTTTTTAGTCCCTCCACCAGCTCAGCCGCGTTGGCATATCCACCCGGAGCCGGTTCGTAGGCGGTGCCTACGCCTTCGGCCGGGTCGCCTCGCAACGCAACAATATGGCGGATGCCCGCGTCCCAATAGGCGCGCGCAACCTCATCGACTTCTTCGCGTGTGGCATCAACACATGTCAGGTGTGCCGCTGGGCGCAGCGAGGTTTCTTTGACAATGCGCGAAACAGTGTTGTGCGTGCGTTCACGCGTCGAGCCGCCGGCCCCATACGTAACGGAGACGAACGTGGGACAAAGCGGTTCAAGGCGGCGAACCGACTGCCATAATGTCTCTTCCATTTTTGGGGTTTTCGGTGGGAAGAATTCGAACGACACATCGATATCGCCGGACCCCAACAAACGGCTCTTACGTTCCATCAACGGATCTCCTCAAGAGTATAGTCGTCGCGTCCGTTGGAGCCAGATGGCACCGGCGAACGGGTCTGCTCGGCAAGCCACAGTGACACGGTGAGCTTTTCGCAACCGGTCCCTGCGGCAGTTTTGTTCTGTGATTTCGATTGTGTCTTGCTGCCGTGGCTAGGCGCCAGTTTGCGCACTGCGCTCAGCTGCAAGTTGGCGTCGTCCAACCATTGGGTCATTTGCTCGTGCGCGAAGCCCAGCCGCGCATGCGCGTATTTATCGCGCAAAAATTCGAGCCCGTGAGGGGCAAAGTCGACGATCAATAGCTTGCCGCCGGGATTCAAAACGCGTGCAGCCTCTGCAATGGCATGTGCCGGTTCGGATAGAAAGTGCAGCACCTGATGCATGACGATGGCATCAGCGGACGCTGTCGGTAACGACAGCTGGTAGAGGTCTCCGTGGCGCACTTGGGCATGGTCAAAGCCTGCGTCCGAAAGCCTGGAGCGTGCGTAGGCAAGCATGCTTTGGTTGACGTCCAGGCCGAGGCCGCGGTGATAGCGGTCAGCGAACAATTCAAGCATGCGGCCTGTGCCGGTGCCTAAATCGACGAATAGGCTGAAGGGGCCCGGGCCGAGGCTGTCGCGTATCGCGCGCTCGACCTTGGCTTCAGAAACGTGCAGTGAGCGGATTTGATCCCAGGCGGCTGCGTTGTTGCGGAAGTACTGCTGGGCCGATTGCTCGCGTTCACGTTTAACGGCATTGGCGCGTTCGCGATCACGGCGGACCACAGGATGATCGTCGGAGACCGCTTGGAGCACTTGCAGGGCCAGCTGGCCGCCGCGCGCACGATCGCAGATGTGGAAATAGACCCAGCTGCCTTCTTTGAACCGCTCTATGAGCTTGGCTTCGTTCAATAGCTTTAAATGGCGGCTGAGACGGGGCTGACTTTGACCCAGGATTTGGGTGAGATCCTTGACGTTCAGTTCACCATTACGCAGAAGCAAGAGGATGCGCAGCCGGGTGGGCTCGGCGGCGGCCTTAAGTGCCGTGACCAATTCGTCCGGTTCCAGGAGGCCGTAAGGCTGACCGGCATCAATGTCTGGCAATTCCTGCATGGCTCGTTTGTCTCTTGGGCCGCCGCAATGGCCTAGATTACATATAAAGATATCTTTATATGTCAAGCCAACTGTTCATGACCGAGAGCCGTCGGGATTGAGACGGGGGCAGGCGATGTCTGGGTTCGGTGCTGCCTATAAGCCGTTTTTAACCATGTCCGTCTACCCTCAAGGCTGCCTGCCCTGTCCGCTCTTGGCTCCTGCAAGACGGCATGGGGCTCATCCACCAATCCGCCGCCCATATTGTCGCAAAGATGAATAAATACGCCATGGCAGAGATCTCCCCTACCCTCGTTTTCAAACCGCGGGCCTCAATCTTTTGGACGGCTGTTCGCTTTACAATTTTGACGTCTGCGCTGATCGGCATGCTTGTCCCCTTTGCGATGATTGCGTCGCATGCAGCCGGGCTAGAGGGCAGCACCCACACTGAAGCCTCTGCTTTCACAGCGATTTTTCCAGCCGTATTGGGCCTCGCCTTTTGGACTGCGCTATGGGGCATACCAGCGCTCAAATGCCTGCAGGAACTTACCCGGCGCCGCACGATCGAAATTTCAGAGGGGGCAATTTCGATTTCTGACGACACAATCTTGGGCCGCCGGTGCAAGACAGAACGACTTGCCGATTATGCGGGGCTTGTTCGGCATCTGCGGACAACTCCAATGGGAAGCCGCCATGAGCTGTTCCTGGTGCATGCCCATTCAACGCGAAACCTGCTGCTCAAAAGCTGCGATGAGGTGACACTTCTGGACGCGGAGCAAAAGGCAGCATGGTTGGGCAAGCCGATGTTACCGGCATCTCTGCTTTATCGCCTGCCAAGCCGTATTAGACGCATTTTTCAATTCATTAGGTTCGGCACTCCACGGGTGGGCGCGGTCCGCGCTTAGGACTTGCCCGGGTCAGCAATGTCACGTGTCGCGCGCCGTGGCCGATTGTGCGCGCCTTTCCGGGCCCTTCCAACTGCCACGCCCTTGCCACAACGGCAGCCTAAACCAAGCCGCATCATGGCTGGGTCAGCTTGTCATGTCCGGGTGTAATTTCAATGTGTTGCTCGGCATCGTCTCACGGCGGTGAAAAGTGCTTTGACGGGCACGATGCGGCATGCTGTTAGTAGAGACGTAGCGCAGCCGAATAAACTGCTGCATCCATGACATCTTTTGCCGGTGAAGTTCGGTCAATCAGGGCCTCCTGCGGGGGGTTAAGGGTTATAGCGATATGATGATACGGGTTGCCAGACCGCCACGACTTTTCGTTCTCGCAATCACCAGCATCTGCCTGGCCGCAGCTACGTGGCTCAGCAGCGTAAGCGCAGCGCAGGCCGAGCCTCCGGCTCGCTACATGCAGCGGGTCGCAAACGAACTTGTGGCAGCGTCGCGGAAGGGTTCGACGGTGGCGTTTGCGCAGGTCATGCGCAGGCACGCGGACTTGCCGAGCATCGGTCTTTATTCGCTTGGCTCTTACATGCGCGCTTTAAGGAAGTCTGATCGCAGCTCTTATTACTCCGGCTTGGTGGCGTTTGTCTCACGTTATGCTGCAAATGAGTCGCCGAAGTATTCTGTCGCCCGTGCCGTCGTGCTGGGACAGACGGAAGAAACAACAGGCGGTGTTTACGTCGACAGCGTCGTCAAGATGAACGATGGAACATCGTACGATGTGCGTTGGTGGCTTGTACGGCGCGGCAGCTCCTACAAGGTTGGCGATGCGCAGGTGTTGGGATTCTGGGCTCGAGACTCTCTGAAGAACCTGTTTGAGAATTACATTTCGGAGAACGGCGGTAATCCGAAGGCGCTCGTCGTCGCGCTTAATCGGTAATCCACTTCAGCGCAAAACAGTCGAATCCGGCAACGGCCAGTGCATGACTCTATGCGGGTGGCGCGCAAAAAATTGCCGCTGTTGGTGAACCTGGATAGGCGGTCGAGAAACCGAACGCGGCAATGGCCAGGCCCACTGCAACGCGCGCCCAGCCCGAGGCATTTATGCGTGCAAGACTGGTCACACCCAAGGCAGTAGCGAAGACGGACGGCATGGTCGCCAAACCGAAGCCAGCCATTATGGTTGCCCCTCCGGCAGCGCTGCCGGTCAACATGGCCGTGAACAACGCAGCGTAGACCATTGGGCAAGGCAAAAGGCCCCAGCAAAGTCCGGAAAGAAATGGAGCCAAGGTATGCGTGCGCCATGGCTCGACAAGGCGCACGAGTGCCTGATACACGCGCCCTACGCCGGCTTCCAACACCATCGGCATGGGCAACAGACCTGCCAACGTCAACCCAACCCACATCAGGGCAGCGGCGGCCGCCCACTGCAGGATCTGGTAGGCTGCTTTCATGTCCAGGAGTTGGTAGAGGCCCGATCCCGCAAATCCAACGGCGGCGCCTACAAGAACGTAGGCCGTAACCCGTCCCGTCTGCGCCAATGCCAGCACACGGGCGCGGGCGCGCAACTCGTCAGGCGCAAACATCATGGTCAGGCCGGCTGCAATGCCGCCGCACATACCGGCGCAGTGAAGGGCACTCGCTAGGCCCAATAAAACGCCACCCAAAAAGCTGAATTGTGATGCGTCCATCAGCCCATCGCGGCCAAACGCGCGCGTTCAGCAGATTGTCCATTAAGCAGTGTGGTGTGGCCTAGCACGTTTCTCTCTCGTCTTGGCCCGGGGTCTGGGCCCGCACGTCCATTACTCAGCACCATCGGCGCCTTTGGACGTCCGAGGCGGGCGCCATTTTGTGTTGTAGAGCCGATGCGTTTCACCACGTAATAGGTTCGACTCGGAGTAGTAGGGCAAGTTCACCTCAAATGAAACGGGCTCGGGCGTCTTTGCAAATAGTCGATCCAGCATGCCCATGCTGTTGTCCAACCGGGTTTGCAGACGGACAGTAACGCGGTAGGTGCCATCTTGATGGATGATCTTCGGGAAGGGTTTTGACTTTGGGTAAAACAGAATGGTCCCGGTGAAGTTGTCACGACCGGCAATTGAGATCGGGGCGAATGGGGTTTTGGGGCGGTTCACGCGGTCAAAACGCTTTGTCGTCGCGTTGAAGGCGCCAGGTTTTACAAAGAAGTCGCCGTCAACCATGTAGGCGCTGTAGAAGAGCTTTTTTGCAGGTTCCGCCCCTGTGCTTTCCAGGATGACCTCGATATCGAGTATGGCGCCGTCTCGCGCACCATGGTTGGCGATGGTCATTGGAATTGCGAGGACTTCGTAGTTGCCATTCGCGTCGCGGGTGTAGTGAACGACGCGTGAGACGTAAAAATTCAACTCTGGTTGCTTGAGTACGCTGTGATAAAGCGAGATGGCGGAGAAGATCAGCGCGACCGCGGAGGCAATCGCGGTAACGATGCCGCCGGTTGAGGCGGAGGCATGGTGGACAATCTCACCCGTCTCATCGACAATCCTTTTCGCCGCGCGTCCGTGCCAAGCCATCGGCCCCCTCCTCCCTGTCGTCATTCGATCCCATGACCGTGGCGGTTATAGGCGCTCGCGAATTTGGCCAGCCGAAGGCGCTCAACGCGTTTGTGGTGCTTGCGGAGGATGATCCACAAGGCAGTCACGCGGCTCAGCGCGCAGTACATATCAGCTATAGATGTTGGTTCATACGACGGATGCGCTTCGCGAGAAGGCTCATGACACGCAGCGCGAAATCCGGTTCATGCCCGACAAGATAGACAAACGTGTCTCTGTCTATCTTGACGACCTCCGTCGTCTCCGAGGCGACGGCGGCAGCGCTGCGGGGGCTGTCGTCAACCAGTGCCATTTCGCCAAAGACACCTCCCGGGCCGACATTTTCAAGGACCGTGCCATAGGTGATGATGTCGACCTTGCCAGAGCGCACGACGTACATGCAGTCGCCGATTTCGTCTTCCAGAAACACACGCTCTCCGGCATCGAAGGTGTGATAGGGGACGCCACGCGCGTCAAGAAGTTCAAAATTGACTATCTGCTCGCTCATCGCTGCAGCCTCTGTTCATTAACTCAAGCATTCGGACAGTTGCGCATCAGGACGCTAGTCGGGCGCCACGTAGACCGCCACCATTGAGATGCTAATCCATAGATGTAAAAGCGCAAACCGATTACATCCGACTGACTAATGCGTGGCCGACGCAGGAGGTGGAACTGCGCTAGAGCCCCAGAACGCTGCGGGGCTAGCGTTCGAACCGCTTGTATTTGATGCGGTGCGGTTCCACGGCCTGGTCGCCGAGGCGGCGCTTCTTGTCCTCTTCGTAAGATTGGAAGTTGCCTTCGAACCATTCCACATGACTGTCGCCCTCAAAGGCCAAAATGTGTGTGGCCAAGCGATCGAGAAAGAAGCGATCGTGGCTAATGACGACCGCGCATCCAGGGAAATCTTCCAGTGCTGCTTCCAGCGCCGACAACGTCTCGGTATCCAGATCATTGGTCGGTTCGTCGAGCAGTAGAAGATTGCCGCCCTTTTTAAGCATCTTGGCAAGGTGCACGCGGTTGCGCTCACCGCCCGACAGCAGACCCACCTTCTTTTGCTGGTCCGGACCTTTGAAATTGAACCAACCGCAGTAGGCGCGGCTAGGAACCTCTTTCTTGCCAAGCAGGATCTGATCGACCCCACCGGAGATTTCTTCCCATACGGTTTTTGAATCTTCCAAGTGGTCGCGGGATTGATCGACATAAGAAAGCTCGACCGTGTCTCCTAATCGAATGCTGCCAGCATCGGGCTCTTCCTGGCCCGTGATCATCTTGAACAAAGTGGTCTTACCAGCGCCGTTGGGACCGATGACGCCGACGATGCCGCCGGGCGGCAATTGGAACGACAAGTCTTCGATCAAAAGTTTATCGCCAAACGCCTTCGTTAGTCCTTCCGCTTCAACAACAACGCCGCCGAGGCGCTGGCCCGGTGCGAGTTGGATTGTTGCGCGGCCCGTATCATCGCGGCCAGCCTCTTGCGCGAGTTTCTCATACGCGGTGATGCGCGCTTTCGATTTGGCCTGGCGGGCCTTTGGCGATGAGCGTATCCATTCAAGCTCTCTCTTCAACGCGCGCTGGCGGCTTTCTTCCTGACCCTTCTCTACCTCCAGGCGTTTGGCCTTTTGTTCAAGCCAGCTGGAATAGTTGCCGTGGTAGGGAACTCCCTCGCCGCGATCCAGTTCCAGTGTCCACTCGGTAATGTTGTCCAGGAAGTAGCGATCGTGCGTGACGAGAATGACGCAGCCGGTGTATTCCTTCAAAAAACGTTCCAGCCAGGCGACGCTTTCAGCATCGAGATGGTTGGTTGGCTCGTCGAGTAATAGAATGTCCGGCTTGGACAGTAACAACCGGGTCAGAGCGACACGGCGCTTTTCGCCTCCCGACAAATTTTCAACACCGCTTTCGCCAGGCGGGCAGCGTAACGCATCGAGCGCCTGCTCTACTTGTGTGTCGAGATCCCACAGGTCCTGCGCATCGATCTGGTCCTGAAGTGCTGCCATTTCGTCGGCGGTTTCTTCAGAATAGTTAGAAGCCAATTCATTGAAGCGATCAACGAGCGCCTTTTTTTCAGCAACGCCCTGCATCGCATTGCCGAGGACATCAAGATCGGTGTCCAACTCCGGTTCCTGGGGCAGATAGCCAACCTTGATACCGTCGGCAGCCCAGGCCTCACCGACAAAGTCGGCCATTTGACCGGCCATGATCTTAAGAAGCGTCGACTTACCGGCACCATTGAGACCCACAACACCGATCTTGGCACCCGGTAGAAAAGACAGCGAAATGTCCTTCAAGACCTGCTTGCCGCCCGGATAGGTCTTGGACAGCTTGTGCATGTGATAAACGTATTGCGGGTTGGCCATATTGCCAGGCGCCTCTCTAAATTCGATTTCGGTGCGGAATGTCGCTTTGGGGCCCGCGTTCTACCCGGTTCTGCCTCTCGTCACAACTCAGCTGATGGGCGCAGTTCTGGGCGGTCCTATTTCAAGGGGCAGGTGACCGCAGCCTCGGCATACCGGTCATTTTGTGCATGCCACGACCAGGCGTGGCACCCTACTCGGGCCAACAATTTAATAATTAACGCAAGCATATCCGTATAACCCACTCTTACCGCACTGACATTTCCTATCCTCTAAACTACAAACAAACTCATCTGTCAGGTGGTCTTGCCGGCAACTTCATTTGCCGGCGCGGCTCGCGACCGTGCCTTGCGCCCCGCGATTGCGGCCGTAGGGCGGGAGCGCACGGCCTGACACGTGTGTGCGATCTCGCGATAGCCACCGACGCAAGCGTGCATGTTGGTGCTGGGCTAATAAGGGGTAAACGGAAATATGCGGAACGTAATTCTCATAGCCGCGCTTTGCTTGACGGCCGTCGTGTTGCAGCCTGGCCGTGCCGAAGCTGGCGGCAACTACTGGCAGATTTGTTACACCACGACCGTCGGCTATGTGAAATGTCAGCGGATTTCACCCTATTGGCGGCTGCGGGGTATCAGGCGTCCTCATTGTGCCCGTAGACACTGCCCCAACGATCACGTGACGTTCACACTTACGTCCCGGGACATTCGTTACCTGTCCCGGTACACCAATACGTCTTTCATGGCCTCTGGTCACCGTGCACGCATATTCACGCCCCATCCATCGCGTTAACGCACATCATCTCGTTGTTTTGGGCCTGCGACGCGGCCTCAGATTGCGGAAAGAGTCATCGTATCGGGGTATACTGTGTCTCTTCCCCTATTGGGGCACGGGAAAAATGCGGCCGCTCACCAGCGTATGATTGAAAAATTGGAAACGCCGGTAAAGAAGTAACCGCCAAGCCCGGCGGTAAAAACAAGCCAGCCCCACAACGTATGTTCCAGCCAAACGGCGAGGAACGAGCGCGTCTCTGCGTAACGATAGGCAAGCAAGGTTCCCACCGCAGCCGTTCCCGCGACGGCCACCCAGTTTTCAAACAGGATGTGGGCGAAACCAAAGAATATTCCGTTCGTCAGGACCATCAAAACCCGCTGTGTGCCAAACAAGGGCCCGTAGCGGTGAAAGAAGAACGTTCGGTAGACGAGTTCTTGGACGAAGACCGACAGTAGCGGATAGAGGATCATCACGCGCTGCCAGGTCTGCGGGCGGTTGCGCATGAATTCCATGAATTTGCGTGGCAGTTCCTGCTCGACAAATGCCATCACCATGCCGCCGGCGATGACGAATATCATTAGAATGGAAATGAGTTCGCGTAATGCGAAGCCGCGTATTAACTCGCGCCGCAACAGAAACGAGCGATCCCACAGCAGGAACACGATAAAGGCTAACAGCACAGGCTGAAGAACGACGAAGAGCGGCTGCTTGTGCTCGTGCACGACATGTAAGAGTAGAAGCGGTAGCCCAACAAACAGAAGCGTCATTTCGATGAAGAGTGCGGCGCGGCGCAGCAGGCTGGGGGAGGCAAGCTCTGGGGGCCGCTGCAGGCTGCCGCCAGCTGCCAGTTTGTCCGTCTCAGTCGTGGCCGCCGCCGCAATTGCCATGTCGGCTCTTCATCTCTTTGTTTGGTGACCGAGCGGTCCTACGACGCCCATCTCGGTGCACGTTTCGTGTGCCAACGCCATGTTTGCCGAAGGGCAGCAAACACGGCTCTGAGACTAACCCTCGCCGGCTGTCGAGCGAGCTTGAAGATATCGTTTTTCGATTTCTCGCGCGATCTCAGGAGCGGAATTCAATGGGTCATAGTGCCAATCGGGCAACGCGGAAAACTCTAGTGGCAGTGGGCGGGCTGCGCCGTGTGCCTGCAAACCTTTATGGAACCGCGTGAACTTTGCAGATCCTCCACTTGGAAAGAAAACGAATACGGGCGCACCCGTAGCAGCGGCTTCACCGCACATGTTGACACTGTCGGCAGTGACAACTAATGCGTCGGCCGCAGCAAGATAAGCGTGATAGGGATTGTCGCCATTGCCGTCCCACACATGTCGTGGTGCCGAACGCGTGGCGTTCTCAACAACGTCGACGAGGCCCTGATGGCTCCTACGCGAAGACGTAATCATGAAACTGGCGCCGAGTTCGGCCAATGAGCGTAGGGCGGCGGCAAGGCGGCGGTCATCGTCGTCTGTAAAGGTGTAGACACGGTTCTTGCCACCTAGAATGAGCGCGATGCGTGGATGAGGAAGCTTTTCAATCTCATCTGGTAACGCGAGGCGTAGCTTTGCCAACTTAGCTTGAGTGATACTATGTGGAGAGGTCAGTGTGGTGATCACATTTGCTCCACGTCTCTTGTCATGTTTTGGCACCCAAATCAGGTCGGCCGTATTCTGGCCTGTGCGCGGGTCCTGCATGATAATCGTGAAGGTCTGGTCACCAGCTCGGCGTTTAAGTGCACGGATGTAGGGTACGCTGGTTCTGCCTGAGGCGATGGCGATGTCCGGCCAAGGGGGGGCAAAACGGGTCATGGGTTTGCCGAAATTTTCAGAAGGTGCAACAGGCCCCCATGGGGCCAACAGGCGCCACAGGCCTTCGGGGAAAACAGAAAACTCTTGAACATCCAGGCCGAGCGCGTCCGCGACGCCGCGGGTCTGAACAATCGTGCCCGCCTTGCCATCCGTGATAAGCCAGGCGCGCTTACCTAGGAGTGGGCTGCTGCCTATCGGCGCCTCTAGTGTTGGTGCATTATCAGACATGGCAATTATCTGTCTTTTGGCCGGTCCCACGCGCGTTGTCGAGTGCCGAGGTTGAGCTTGACGGTTTCTGATAATGATCCGTTCTCACGTTGATCACCGTAATGGCTTAAAATTGCATAGTGGCGCCCAACTCGGCTATGACACGATGGCGTCTCGTGCTCGCCGGCTGCGTTGTTCGGAAGATGACGGGCTTGCGGGCGGAATGTGGCGGCTGTTGTGCGGGAAACGCAGCCAATTCTTTGAAAAGCGACGCGAAACCAGATCGTAATGGCCCATATTCTCGACCTTATGGATTGGCGTATCCTGAAAGAACTTCAGGCTGATGGACGCGCAACCAATGTTTCGCTCGCGCGGCGGGTGGGGTTATCGGCGCCAGCGTGCCTGCGGCGCGTGCGGGCCCTGGAGGACGCCGGCTTGATTGCCGGTTACTGCGTGCTGCTGGATGAGGACGCCCTGGGCTTTACGCTTACGGCGTTCGCCAGGGTGCGGCTTCATAATCAGGCTGAAGCAGACTTGAGGGCTTTTGAGAACCTGATCATTGGTTGGCAAATGGTGCGCGAGGCCTACATGCTTTCGGGTGAGAGCGACTACATGTTGAAGTGTGTTGCTCCCGATCTTACGCAGTTTCAGGACTTCGTCCTCAACGAACTTACGGCGGCTCCTAACGTCGCTAGTGTCAAAACCAGCTTGGCGATACGGCGCGCGAAACGCGACCCTGGTGTGCCGATTTCGGCGCGCGAGACGGATTAATATATTTGTCAGGACAAGACAGACCCTAATCCTTAGCTCTTTCCACATATGAGCCGTCGGCCGTCATCACAACGACGCGCGTGCCTGCGCCAATGTGGGGCGGAACCATGATGCGCACGCCGTTAGATAGGATGGCGGGCTTGTAGGACGAGGATGCCGTTTGACCTTTGACAACGGGATCGGCCTCGACAATCTCGAATGTGACACGCTGGGGAAGCTGCACCGAGATGGGATTACCTTCATGCAGGCTGAGCGAGACGGACATATTTTCTTGCAGGTATACGGCCTGATCGCCGATGACGTCTTTGGGTACCGTGAGCTGGTCGTACGTTTCGGGATGCATGAATGTGTACCCCGTGTCGTCTTCGTACAAATAATTGTAATCCACTTCCTCCACGAAGGCACGTTCAACTTGATCAGTCGTGCGGTAACGCTCAACAATTTTGACGCCATCGGAAATGCGGCGCATTTCCAGATGGGTCACCGGGGTCCCCTTACCAGGATGAATATTTTCCGCTGTCATTACGACAGCCAATGTCCCGTCCAGGTCCAGCACGTTTCCCTTGCGGATTGAGCTTGCAATAGTCTTTGCCACCTATGTTCTCTCCATGTCCTGCCGCAAACCATGTGCCCGTGTAGTGCCCATTGGGCTCACACCCCCTGGGAGCCTCCAGATTCTGCTATACCGGGCGAATTCGAGCCGCTACTTACGACTTTCCTCGGCAAAAGACCAACCCCGGAAGGCAAAAATGCAATTCAAATGTTGGAAAAGGTCAATGCATCGGCCTGATGGCGGCATTGGGCTCCGCCACGGCTACTGGTGAGCGAGTTGAGTTCAACTTGGTATTCCGAAGAGGAAGGGGTCGCCGGAAGACGGTTATGAGTACTGGTTTTGAAACGAAATGGTGGAGGCGGGATGTTCATGCGGACCGGCGCGCACTCCTGGTTATGCGTTCGCGATTGAAGGCAGATATTCGCGCTTGGTTCGAAGAACAGGGGTTTATTGAGATCGATGCGGGTTGCTTGCAGGTATCGCCCGGCAATGAGTGTCATTTGCACGCGTTTAAGACCGAACAGGTCAAAACCGACCTTTCCAAGCGGGAGCTTTACCTGCACACGTCACCGGAGTTTGCATGCAAAAAGCTGCTCGCAGCGGGAGAGGAGCGAATCTTTACGTTCGCCCACGTCTTTCGAAATCGAGAAGATGGGCCTTTGCATGCAAGTGAATTCACCATGTTGGAATGGTATCGCGCCAACAAAGACTATGACGTTGTCATAAAGGATTGTTTGCAACTTCTGCGCCTGGCGGGTTCACGCAGCGGAGGGCAGCGTCTCACCTGGCGGGATTGCATTTGCGATCTTGACGAAGCGGCCGAAGTTTTGACGGTGGCGGATGCCTTTCAGTGTCATGCGGGGATCAATCTCATATCTACGCTTGGCAACCCGACGAAACCCGGCGAGCCCGATCGTGAATTGCTGGCCGATCTTGCAACGCGGGCCGGCATTGCGTCGTCTGCAGATGACAGTTGGTCTGACATTTTCTCGCGTGTCCTCACCTCACTTGTTGAGCCCAGGTTAGGGATCGGTCGTCTGACAGTCCTGACTGAGTATCCTTGCGTGGAAGCTGCGCTTGCCCGGACGTGCGCACACGACCCTCGCGTTGCAGAACGCTTTGAGGTCTACGCCTGCGGGGTTGAGCTTGCCAATGGCTTTGGAGAACTGACCGACGCTGACGAGCAACGCCGCCGCTTCGAAGCAGAGATGGAAAAAAAAATGCGACTCTACGCTGAGCGCTATCCGATTGACGAAGATTTATTGAGCGCGCTTTCTCACATGCCGGATGCAAGCGGTGTCGCGCTGGGATTTGACCGACTGGTGATGCTTGCTGCCGGCGCACAGAGGATCGATCAGGTAATCTGGACGCCGTCCCTATAAAGCCCGGGCCAAGATCGCTTGCCGCCCAGGGTGCTTGCCTCTGGACACGCGTTGAGGAAACTGGCTTACGTGACCGCATATGACCTTTCCGCCCACCACACTGAAGACCTTCGAAGCACTTGTCGAGGCCGGTCTTATCGAAATTGACGACAGTGTTCGCGCTCAGCGCGAACACCTTGATACATTGGCACGCACCTATGCCATTGCTTTGTCGCCGACAATCGCCAGTCTTGCCGCTCAGGAGAAGGGCATGGGGCCGATCTCCCGTCAGTTCGTGCCGGACGCAAGGGAGCTTCATCACCATCCTGACGAACTGGCCGATCCCATAGGCGACGATATTAAGAGCCCTGTTGCAGGAATTGTGCATCGTTATACCGATCGCGCACTCCTGAAACTTGTCAGTGTATGCCCCGTCTACTGCCGATTCTGCTTCCGGCGGGAAACCGTGGGTCCGGGTAAGGGAAACGCACTTGGCGAGGCGGAATTTGAGACAGCTCTCGACTATATCAAGCGGCATGATGAAATTTGGGAGGTCATCGTAACGGGTGGTGATCCACTCATCCTCTCTTCGCGCCGGTTGGCACATGTAACGCGGGCGCTTTCTAAGATACCGCACATCAAGATCATCCGTTGGCACACTCGCGTGCCCGTTGTGATGCCGGATCATGTCTCGCGAGAGCTTGCACATGCCCTGTCCGACACCTCAAAGACCGTGTTCGTTAGTCTTCATTCCAATCATCCAAGCGAATTATGTGATGCGGCGCGTGCCGCATGTACGCGGCTGATCGATGCCGGTATTGGCATGGTAAGCCAAACGGTGCTCTTGCGCGGCGTCAACGACGACGTGGATGTGCTGGAGGCTTTGATGCGCGCATTCGTGGAGTTGCAGGTGAAGCCCTACTACCTGCATCATCCCGACCTGGCTCCGGGTACAAGTCACTTCCGCCTTCCGATCGTCGAAGGCCAGCAGATTTTTCGACAGCTTTGCGCACGACTTTCAGGACTGGCGCGACCGACATACGTCCTCGATATCCCCGGTGCGCATGGCAAGGTCCCTGTCTCGGAACCACATGTGACCGCAACGGCGGAGGCCGGCGTCTACCAGGTCACGGACACGAGCGGGACGACCCATATTTATCGCGATAGCTGCTAGTGCGCGGAGCAAGCTTAAGGCCGCACGGTTTCGCGCGGCCTCGCCTTACTCAGTTAGCAAGATTAGGTGTGGCAGAGCGACCCTATGGGGTCACGTGGTACAGCGGCTAATGTCGTCAGGAGCCTTGGTCCAAACCATTGTTTCGCTGAGGCTTTTCACCCCCATATAGCCCATGACTTCAAGCTTCCCGGTGGCCAGCGGGGTAATCGCAACATCGTAGCGCTCATCGTACTCGGGATCGTAGATCCAGCCCTTGTCCCATGCGCCTCGGCTGACGGCCTTTACGTTTCCGATTACCTGTACGCCGCAGGCCTTGCCCGCCTGATTGTCCTTGATCCAAACGACTTTGCCGCAAAGGTTGCCGCCACACTCAGAAATCTCAACGGCACCGCGTCCTGTATGGTCGAGCCATATTCCGATCGGACTAATTGCAGCATCCGGCGAGACGAAAAGTGCGGCTGTGTATGTCACCATGAAGCTTGAATAGACGGCTGTGCGAAGTGCGCCGATAATCGTGGTGGTCAGTATCATTAGATCCCTCCTCTCACGCGATACTGTCGATCGTTCGTTTGCAGCAGACCGGCACATTGGGCGTGGTCTCACCGCATTGCGCATGTCATGACAACAGGACAAGTTCCCCCGTCTGCAAACCAAGGCGTGGCTCGGCTTGCAGTGACCCAGTGACGCATTGTGCGAACGCGATTCATAATAACGGATTCTTCGCAAAATTGCTTCCACGAATGTCGTCATTTCGCCAAAAAAGAATCATTGCACCTGCGAAATAAATTGGCCCCGGAATGCGCAACTGCATTCCAGGGCCAGACAATATAAATTGGTGATTTGAAACTTCACTCGTTCCGCCAAGCCTGCATGTCAGCAATCGAACGCATCAATGCAGTCTCAGGCGGGCGCTGCTTAGTAGCAGCGCTGGCGCAGCGTCCAGCCAACAACCTTGCAAATCTCTTTGCCGGATGCGGTATACGTGCACTTGCGGTCGGGCAGGCGCTGGTAGGAACAGTAATACCCACCTGCTGCGTGGCCTTCGTAGCCATGCATTGCCTTGTCGAACTTGTAGTCCTGGACAAAAATGTCCTTGCCCTTACCACCGGCGTCCGCCGTCGTGGTGCCCAGTGCGATTGCACCGGCTGTGAGTGCCAGCGTGAGTGCGAACGTTACTGTCTTCGTGATTGAATTCTGTGTCATCGTCTTTCTCCATGTCTTTGTTGATTGGGCTTTAAAGCCCCGTCGTTTCCGCGACTGTCATCAACATAAAGTGGAAGGCGAAGGCCCTCAGTAACGCATGGAACACTGACCTAATGTTTTGGAACGACAGAGAAAAATATATCTTCCTTGTCCGTCAGGCGGACGAGATCTGGTTCGGATTTGTCAAATGCCAGTCCAGGGCCGAACAGACGTAAGAAAAGGCTGCCGAGCCGTCCCGCATACCGGCAATAGATCCAGGACCTTTTCAATTTTGAGCCCAGCCTTACTTTCACGCCGTAGGATGTCTGACCGCTCTGCAAGTGCGGTATGCCTTGCTCGATGCAGTAACGGACCATTGCGAGCCAATTGACAAAGTACAGGTTGTAGCGGCGGGCCATGTCTTGTCGCATGCCGATGAACTTGCCAATGACGCGTTCTTCTTCGGCGAGAAAAAGGTTGAAGGCAGCCAGTTCGTCGCCGACCCAGGCGAGGAGGACTTTCGCCCTACCGGGATTGGCAGCCATGACACGTGCAAAATAGCTCTCAGGCACCTCATCGAAGCCATCGTAGGAGCGTTTGCGATTTGCCTGGGTTTGGCGGTAAAGGGACCGTACTTCTGGTTCAATTCCGGCAAGCGAATCGCGAAATTCCACGCGGACATCGCGCGACTGCTTGATCTTTCGCTTCAGATCCTTCCGCGCATTGGCGCCAAGACCGGCGATGTAGGCATCCAAATCTGCGTGGGGCAACGAAAGGGTCGCCAGTGGAAGCGATCTAATACCTACAAGCCCGGCCGCTTGAAGTTCCGCATGCCAACGTGATGCATCTTGCTCTGCAAGATCCTTGAATGCGGTGACCTTGAGGCCCCAGGCCGCCCGTTGGCGCTCGACACCTGCCAACAGCGCGCGCAAGATCTCGCGCTTTTGCGTCTGCGAAAGCCCAGGGGCAAAACCAATCGGGCATTCCTCGCTATAGGGCGAGCCGATGCCAAGGATACCGATGCAGCGTGTTTGTGGACATAGACGGGTTAACGCACCGACAAGGCGCTGCGTGCGCGCGCCGAGGCTCATGTCCCATCTGTATTTCTGGCGAAAGATCAGGAGAGCGCCGACAAGACGCTCTCCAGAGAATGCGCCCATCGCATGAAGCTGGAACGCTGTCTGATCCATTTGTTCGCAAGCGCGGAAGTAGTTCCAATTTTCCGCCCGGCCCGGAAACAGGTTGTCCCATACTTCCGGCTGGAATTCCGCGATGCTATTGGCGAAACGAATGTGAAGGTGGGCACCAGGAAAGGCGCCAGCAGTGGAAGCCGGGTGGGTCGTTATTGGGATTGCGTGCGCGTCGGTTTTGGTGAGGGGTTCGTTGGCGGCCGCATTTGCGAATACGTCGGCGCCCCAGTTCATGCCCATAATCTATCAGCACCTTTATGCATTCCGGTCCGTTCAGTGATTTTCGCATGGACAGTTCGGCCAGCCTGTTTCGTGGGGTACAAGACAAGGGCCGGGTGGACGCCCACAATCGGTCCGCCTCGCCTCGGCCACCGTCTCCGCGAATCTGTGAAAGCCGCCTATGTCCCGTCCGTCAGAGAGTTCAGATGCAAACTGGCCCAGCCGTGGTGCTGAAGCGGGATTTCAGACTTACTGGCAATCCAACCCATCGAATTGTGGGGGTGCACCTCCTTTGGGGGAGGGGGTGGCTGCACCAGAAAAGTCTGATCTGGTCGTCATAGGTGCAGGCATGGCGGGGCTGACGGTGGCAAACGCCATACTCGATCGCGACCCTTCGGCCGATGTCACTGTTATTGATGCGCATGAGCCGGGGTTTGGTGCAAGTGGCCGCAACGGCGGCTTGATGTCGCCGATACCGGCTCCCATATGGCTTGCTTCATCAGAACAAGACAGTGAGCACGCCTGGGCGGTGGCGCACCTTCATCACCGCGTTGCCGACAGCGCCCATTGGATCGCGAAGACATTGCCAGCCGCTGAGCTGGAACGAGTGAGCTTGCAGTTCAATGCGGATGGAGCCGTGGGTGGTGCAGTGCTTACCCGGCTATCTGAGATCCTTAATCATACTCATATCGCGCATGATTTTCAGAGACCGCGCGGTGGCAAGCGTGGTGCGTTGCTCATGCCGGCTCACGCCGTCCATCCGATGAAACTCGTGCAGGCGCTCGTGGGGCATGCGAAAGCACGTGGCGCCAGGATTGTTACATGCGCGCCGGTTACGTCGATTGTTGATTTCGGCCAGGGCGTAGGCGTCCACCTGGGCGCTCAGGACCACCGCCTCATGGCGCGCAAGGCTATTGTTTGCACCAACGCCTACACGTCCTCGCTGGGCATTTCTGAGAGATTACAAGCGCGCGCCGTTCACAATTACATGCTGGTGACGCGGCCGCTACCGCGTGACCTACTCCGCCAGCTTGACCAATCTGGGGTATTCTCGGTTGAGTTCAACAAGGCCTATGCCTTCTACCGCCTGCACGATGACCGCATCATATTTGGCGGCATCGAAAAGATGCGGCCAGGTACGGCCAACGATTTTGAGATGCCCGCTGATGTTCGTGCGCAGTTAAAGGATCAAATGATGAGGTGCCTTTCCCCGTTGGCGCCTGGAGACAATCTAATCGACTACGCGTGGGGCGGGCAGTATCACCAAACCTGGACGGACCTGCCGATCATCAGACCAGCGCGCGGCCAGCCCAATATACTGTTTAACGTCGGGTACGGAGGAACGGGGGTGGCTCAATCGCTGGCATTTGCGCGGATCGTTACCGCGCTGGTGTTTGATGATAACTTTGAGGATCGTGATGATGAACGCCTTTACCGCACCCTGCAATCAACGCGTCTAAAGTTCAGGCCGTTTGCGCGTCAGATCGGTAAAATCGTGAGGAGAGCGTTCAGCAATTGGCGCACAGTCTCGAAAGGCTAAAGAGATCAAGTCAGCAACCTGCCACTCGCGCGTGCAGCCTAGGCTGCCAAGTTTGCCAGCGCCAATGGATCTTCGTGGCTGCGAGAGCTGCCGTCAAAATATGCTCCCTCCTCCAATGTCATCGATGCCTGGCAAATTTCGGCTTCCACTCTGCACGTCCGGCTCAGCGCCACGCGACGCGCAAACACCTCGCCGGAAATCGAGCCGTCTACAATGACGTGCTCTGCGACGATGCGGCCATCGATGTGAGCATCTTTAGCAACGTGCAAAGTGTTGCAGTGGACCGCGCCGTCGACGCGACCCTCCACGTGAAGGTCACCTTCAACGGAGATGCCCCCTGATATGGTGACGTAATTGGGCAGAACGAACGGTTGGAGTTCGTAGCCCGTGCTTGTACGTTGCATTGTTGGGGCGGTCGGTTGCAGGTTCATTGCATCCTCGATCGAAATGTCGTCCTACGCTCGCTCCCCACCCCACTGTAGGAGAACCCGTTGCGTCACACCACAACGCCTATAAAGAAGCGTAAATAGGCCAACGAATGGCAAAAACGACGATTTTCGATCCGGTCAGGCAATAAATGAGGAATCCGGCTGGCGTTCTGGATTGTCCTTGGGTATCCGATCGTCTTTTCCAGCACGGCGTAAAAGTGCTCCGTCTGCGGAGCGGTAAGCAAAATCGGTGTTGGCGGGCGCTTCTGACAACAGATCTAGTGCCCACAGAACGCGCTGGGGATTGAAGCCCCACTGGGCATTCAGCCGGAGTTGAGCGGCGGCAATCGTAGCTTTGGCAAGGATGGCATGGCCTTCATCCAAGAGGCGCTGGCGCAGGCGCTTAGCAGTGAAGACATCAACCAGGCTCCAGAAGCGGAGTAGCGTGGCAACACCCTGGCGCGTCTCTCCGGTAAAATCGTCCCAGAAGGCTTGCTCGATCACATCGCGATCATCTGCGTTGGCGCCGCGGTAGAGGACGAGGCCGCGGCCGTGGGCGACAACGAGCCGGCCCAATCGTTCCAAATCGGCGGGTGCGACCACCGGCACATCGGATAAATCCAGTGCTGCATTCATATCTGTTGTCTCCCTACCAGCCCTGCCCGGCGCTTGTTTTCGCTCCCGGGCATCCGAAGGCCTTCAGATTTTGTTAGTCGCGCTTGGAACCGTTGGTGTTTGCGAAAACTGACCAGGGGGAGCCGGTCATGAGGATGATGTCCTTGGGAGCCGTCTTGTCGGCGACGAAATCTACGTCATGTCCGACGAGCTTGCCGTTCAAGTTGACGACCTCAGACTTCTTGAACCGGAACTTGCGCCCGTTCTCAGCGACAATGATTCCGACGTCGATATCGTCGTGAAACTTTACGATTTGGCCTTGCATGACACTCTCCTTCGGGTTCGCTTGGCAGGGTTTTCCGCCACCTGTTTCTGAACTTGTAAGGAGAATGCATGAGCTCTCATCGCGCCGCTGTTCCCGGCGGCACAAGCATCTGAAAGTCATGAGATAAAGTAGAACCGGGACCGTACCGCGGTGCAGCGTGTGACAGCGAATTGCCTCACCGTTCAAGAGATTAGCGCTGTAGCGACGGGCTGTACGGGGTCGGCATTCAGTGGATCGATCTCACTGAACGCAACTAGGAAACATAGTTAACAAAAAAAGCCCGCCCCGGGCTAAGGGGCGGGCACTTTAAGTGTTCGTCGCTGGCGCCCTCTTAGCTCTTATGGAAGAAGGCATCGGCGCGCATGCCAGGCAGAAGCGGTACATCGCCATCAAGCTCAATACTCACTTCCAGCACTTCGACATCCGTCGCACGCCGGGGACCGCGCTGCATGATTTCAGGTGACGACAATGACGGTGCTAACTCCGCAACCGTGCCTGAGAACTCACGGCCAGGATAGCTCGCGCTCTTGATCGTGACCTTCTGGCCGAGCTTGATCTTGGATACGTCCACCTCGTCGACTTCTGCCATGACGCGCATCACCGACATGTCACCGATCATGACAAGTGGACGGCCGGGCGATGGAGCAACCATCTCGCCCGTCTTGGCGCGAAGCTGCAGGACCGTACCTGCTCGCGGTGCGCGGATGCGTGTCTTATCGAGCAGCGCCTCTGCAATTGCCACCTTCGCACGCGCTTCACTAACCGCGGCTTCGAAGCGGCCGGGTGCCGGCAAATTGGATTTCGCCTGCGCGCGCGCAACCGCCAGCCGGCCGCGCTTGACGCGCTCTTGCGCATTTTCGAGCCGGCGTCGCGCATTGGATAGCGTGCGTTCCGTGACAGTTCCGGCCCGCTTACCTTCAAACGCGTAGTCCAACTCGATGCGTGCACCGGTGACGGCACGCTCAGCGAAATAAACCTCGTCCTCGGCTTCTCGAACGTCTTTGCGTGAAGACGACAAGTTTTGATCGTTGCGTGCCTTTTCGGCCGAGTCGGCAGCCGTTTCGGCCGAAGCAAGGCGGGCTCTGGCCTCAGCGTCGTCGAGCTTGATCAAGAGTTGGCCTTCTTCGACCTTGTCGTTGACGCTGACGTAGACTTCAGCAACCCGGCCAACCAACGCCGTACCAATCTTGATCTCTCCCGATTTCGGCTCGACCCGGCCTGGCGCCGCAGCCGCCCACTCAAGGTCCTTTGTGGTTTCGCTGCTTTCGGCGGAGTCGCCGTTGTCGTCTCCATACTCTTTGCTGAGCATGAAGCCTCCGAAGGCGGCAATGAGAAGCGCAATGACTGCCAGTAACGTTTTATGCATGATCGGAAATCCCGTCTTGACTGTGAGCTTTTCCAGCGCGGATTGATGATGGTCCGGCACGACCGTCGTCGACGATCCTGCCGTCTTCAATTTTGATGATACGGTCTGCGTATTTTAGTGTTCGGTGATCGTGGGTCACGGCAAGTACAGCGCGGCTTGGGTCTTGGGCGACCTCAGAAAGAAGCGCCATGACGGCTTGTCCGTTTTCACTGTCCAGAGCGGCGGTGGGCTCGTCCGCCAACATGACAGACGGTGAGCCAGCCAACGCCCGAGCAATCGCTACGCGCTGTTTTTCGCCGCCGCTCATTTTACTTGGATACGCCTCTGCACGGTGGGACAAGCCGACAGCGGCCAGCGCGTCGCGCGAAATATCATAGGCGTCAGGGGGGACATCGCCGCGTACATCAAGAGCTAGAAGAACGTTCTCCAGCGCATTTAGAGTTGGGAAGAGGTTGTAGGACTGAAACACGAACCCAATCTGGTTGCGGCGCAAATCAGCAAGCTCGTCAGGGGACAAGCCGTTGGTTTTGTGCCCGGCCACTTCGAAATCACCGCCCGTTTGGCCCAAAATACAGCCCAGGATCGATAGAAGAGTGGTTTTACCGCTACCGGAAGGCCCCATTAGCAAGGTCAGCTCGCCGGGGCGGAGCTCCATATTCACGCCTTTCAACACCTGGACTTCACCGGCGCCCGAGCCGAATGTCTTGATAATGTTGCGCGCCACAAGCAACGGCGCTCCTGGCACCGGCGCTGAGTTCATGTCGCTCATTTCAGGGTCACCTTCTGGAACGAATTCAACGAAGACGGGCGTGGATGTCGCCCCTTTTCCAATCGTGTGTTAGCGCGCAGCGAGATTTGAAACGCAAGTTCAACATGTCTCTTCCGCTGATCGCGCGCAGCACCCACTATTGAGGCTGCACGCGCGGACGCAATTGTCTGAGCACTCATCATCTGCTGAACACTCCCGCCGGATCGATGCGAATGACCTTGAAGATGGCGGATACGGCAGCGATGACGCACATGCCGATGGTTATGGCAAACAGCAGCGCAGCCAGACCCGGGGTCATAACAACGTTGAGGGTCGAGCCCTTTGCGGCTGAGAAGATCGCCATCGTGAGGCCCATACCGAGCGCATAACCGACGACAGCACTTAGAATAGCCTGCAGGAGAATAACCTGGATGATGTAGGTTGATGACGCACCAAGAGCACGCAGCGTAGCAAACTCATTAAGGTGGTCCTTTGTGCTGGCATATAGCGTCTGCGCCACGATGACGATGCCGATGACAAGCGCCAGCAACACACCTGCGATCAGACCTGAACCAGCGGCTGTGTGGAAAAGCCAATACTTGATACTGCGCGCACGGAATTCTTCACGTGTCAGAACTTCAGTATCGGTAAGCCGGTCTGCGAGACTGGAGCGGACCTTTTCAACATCGGCGCCCTCCTCGAGTCTCACCAACTGATAGGAGCCTTGGTTCTTGGATGCTCGCAGAAAACGCTGTGCACGCGGAAGCGTCGTGAAAATGTAGGGCATTGTGGTGAATGAGCGAATACCTTTGGTCACGACTTTCACCGTGACAGCATTGCCGTTGACTTCCGCCTTGTCGCCGAGTGCCTCGACGTCAAGGTCTTCAAAATAGGTCTTGTCGATGGCGACGCCTTTGGGCGATTCAAGCTCTATCAGACTGCCTTCGATGATGTTCCAGGGTTTCAGGCCGCCGGCTTCCCAATCCGATCCAACCAGCAATACCGTTGTCGAACCACCATTCTGCTTACGCCAGCGGGAAAAGCCCATCATCAGCGTCTCAACGCTTTCAACACCTGGCTCGGACAGCGCGGCATATTTCTCTCGTCCCGGCAACAGTGACGGGTCGTCAACACTCTTAGTGCCGATAGGAACAATCCAAAGCTCGCCCTTTGTTTGGTCGAGCACTGCTGCAATAGTGCGCTCAATGCCGAGGTAAATGCCTGTTTGGAACGCTAGAAGCACAACCGAGAAGACAATACCGACCAGCGTGACGGCAAGGCTCATGCGATCGTGGAACAAATTTCGGTAGGCCAGTTTCGGCGCCATGCGCTTGGCGCGCCGCGGCTTGCCACCGGAGGCCGCCGTTTCGTTGGTTGTCGCTTGCATTACCGATCCCCGATCACTGTACGCCCTAACCTGCGGAGCTGACTATACCAAACTACCGACGCCTGCGTTAGTCGTCGACACCTTCTCATATCATCCCTGTTGGTCATTCGTTAATGGCGGTTTAGCCCTCAAAATTCGAGCCCATGCAAAGCCGCTGGTTGCGGCTACATGGGGTTATAACTTGCTCCAGTTGCAATGCTGGTGCTTATTCGCGCACCCGTCGATAGAGAGGCTTGACGATGCCGTGGGCGCGTTGGATGGCAGGATATGACGTCCAACCGGATGATTGAACCAAACCCTGCTGTGCTTGACATGTTTGTGCAGGATGGCGGCTTTTTGGGCTGTTCCTAACGATACAAGACACAAAAACTTATGCCGCTGGACCTCTGTGATTGTGCGCCGTTGTTACAGGCATAAAAAACCACGCCGATCCTGATTTGGAGCGGCGTGGTCTTGAACTTCCGGCTTTGCGAGGCAGCGATTAGTTCTCGCAAGGAACCGTAATCGTCATGCCGGCGCTTGGCACATACTTTTTGCAGCTTACGGCAGCAGCCGGAGCGACCGCGTTTTCTGCTTCTGTGCTGCCCGTTTCGATCTCAGCGGTCGATACTTCAGTGACCGTACCGTCCTCATCGCGAGCTTCCACAGTTGCCGTTGCCGGAGCGATTGTGTTTACGCCCGCCACCGCCGAAGTGCTGACACCAGCATCGCGGCCGACTTCTGCGGTGTCGTCTGCCTTGGCCGTATCAACCTCGTCTTTGGACGTCTTATCCTTGGACTTGGCCTCTTCAGCCTGCTTCTTTGCGCGTTCCAGCGATTCCAGGCGAGCCTGCTTGCGTTCCTGCTCAGCCTTTTTCTTAGCGTTAGCAGCAGCAACCGCTTTCTTCTTGGCAGCAGCCTTCTTTCTTGCAGCGATCGCAGCCTTCTTCTTGGCGGCTGCTCGTGCAGCAGCGCGACGCTTGGCGGCAGCAGCACGCTGGCGTTGAGCAGCGCGACGCCTAGCGGCAGCAGCCCGGGCTTTCTTCTTTTTAGCAGAATGAGCCATGGCACCGAGCGCAAGGGCGCCCACAGCCAGTCCTACAGCAAGCTTGCCGCCCTTACCGGCATGCGCCTTCTCGACGTTGAACGTCGCGGCTGCCAATGCAATTGCAGCTATAGCGACCAGTAGCCTTTTCATAACAGTCTCCTTCATGTGCTGCGCTCACGGGCGCATGTCTGACAATTAGGGGCGGGCTTAGGTGTTCGTAGCTTGCCCTTCCTTGAGCAGAGAATGACTGAGGCGCGCATTGTCCGCTGTTCCCGACGGCACAAGAGGCGGATTGAGTCGATTTTTTTTCCGCCAAATACGCCGTCTATATTGCCGTCAGCAGCAACAGCACAACGTTGTAGTCTCACTATAACAATAAAAAACAATAAGTTAACAAAGGCCTTTTATAAAACGACAGCCTTTGTCGGGCCACCTATTGTTTCTTCATCTAGTCCTAAGAAAAAGCTTAGTCCAATTTGGCCGTTAATGCCATCTCCGGACAGGGCAACACTTTACTTTTTGTTATGTGCAACGCACAACCATTGGTACTCGGAACAATTTTCAAAACTATCTGGATGAGTATTGAAGTAACGATTTTGTCCGCCTTTTAAGCGCATGTGCGCTGTATCACAGTGCGTGGGAGCGTCTTTAGCTCTTCCCTCCAATCGCCAAAAATCAGGTTAGCGGGCCATCTTTTTTGATGCCCAGTCTGGTTAACACTATGCGACCGCTGAGAGGTTGGTGCGCTGGATGCGTCGGGCATCATCATCATTGCTCCGGGCATCCGTGATCTGCGAGAGCGCGAAGCCGTGTTTTAGGTTTGCGGCAAACTGAGCTGTGCGTGCGACGACGGTATGGCGCTGCCGGTCGACTGTTACAATGTGGTAGCTATCGTCGAGAACGGTCATCTCAACTGTGCCTTTTACCGTGCGTTGCAGATACCAAGCGTTGTTGAGATCGGCGTAATCGTCTTCGCGCGGGTGGATTATCAGCACTGGCTGAGCAATGCCGGGCAATTGAGGCCGAAGCGCCCGCACGAGACGGTGGTGCTCCAAAAGAGAGGCGCCGGGGGTGTGTGAGACGCCGGCTAGCTTGGAATCGCCGACTTCAAGTGCCGTCTGAATGAACGCCCGGATGCGCGGATCCTTGATGCCATGGGGGAACTTATCGGGAAAATGGAACAGGCTGGCAATCTTGCGGCTAAATACGGTTCGAAACAAAAACGCCCACCAGGGCATCCCCCAACCGTTGAGGCGAAACGTTGGGGCATAAAGCGTCAACCCGTCCACGCGATCGGGGTGCCGTGCTGCAAGCATCAACGCCAAAAGCGCGCCCGTCGACAGGCCTCCAACTATTACGCGGTCACAGGAATTTTCAATTTCATCGAGTGCACGTTCGGCGCTTGCGTACCAGTCCTGCCAGGTGCTTGACGAGAGGTCTTCGGATGATCCGCCGTGCCCCGCCAAGGTTGGGCAATGGACGGTATGGCCTCGTCGCTGCAGTCCATGTGCGACGAAACGCAACTCCGCAGGCGTCCCGCCGAGCCCATGGAACAGAAGAATTCCTACTTTTGTGCCGGGGATTTGGTTGGTCGATTGGATGTGCGCCATAAACCTTCAGGCTCGCCATGCAGATTCGTTTGGCGCAAGGGTAGTGGCCAGCAAATCGCGACGCTGTTTCCAAGGTGACATGTGAACATCTGGGCAGGCGCTTTGGCGCCGGCACGCGAAATTGATGCGGGCAAAAGATATCAGACGATGGATGACATAAGGACGATCCCGGCAAGGGCCGACAATGACAGCAGCGTTGAAATGTTCACATCGCCAAGATCCTTGACGCGGACGACACGGACAACCTCTTTGACCGATCCTACTTGCTCTGAAGACCTCGCGGCTGTTTCCCGCGTGCTCATCCAGCCCCAAACCAGTCGCCCCAACGCGCGGGCCTGTTTCAGGATTTCCGCCGGGGCGCGCTGCCAACCATACTTGAAATAGAAGATGACAAACACAGCGAGCAATATCTGCAGAATTGTTGACACCCAGCCGCTAATCAAAAACCAAACCAAAGACCATAGTAGCTGGAGCAGCGACACCAAAAACCACCAGAGCCAGGAAAGAATGTCCATGACCAATTAAGTCCTTCCTTGGTTTGATGTGACCGCTCTAACTGCTCGTGGCTGGTGACTGGCTATGACACCCTTCAACCGCCCAGCGCACGAAAGACTTGCACAAACTCGACGGCACCACAGTTTTGGCGACGCTTCGCAATGATGCTGCCGAGCTTTTCAACGAGCTGTTTCGATGTAATGTCCTTGGCGACCGGATTGGCATTGTAGCCGCTTTCAGAGAAGAAGTTGGCGGTGGGTACAGTCCTTGCGGCGCCAGAAAGCATTTCCAGTCCGCGCCCATAGCCTACTAGGTTCAACAGTTCCAGCTGTGCCGCACTTGGTCGCGTCAGTCCACGTTTTGATGCCGCCTCCAAGATTAGCTTGAGTTTGTGTACCTGAAGCCAGGGTCCGACATCCGCGTCCAGGTTGATGGCATGAACAGCACGCCCCTTGGGCGTCTTTCCGAATGAGACGTACTCGCGCCAATTGTTGCGGGACTTATAGCGCCTGATACCGCTGCCGATATCACGCGCCATTCGTTGCACGACACTCGCTTTTGCCAATAATGCTTTGCGCCTTTTGTCGTCAGCCTGACGTGCCATTGCGCGTAGTCGTCTGGCGAATTCGCTTCCGTGCTTGTGCATGACGACGTTTGAGTTGGCGGCGAGGAGTTGCGCGTAGCCTAACGCTGTTGATGCAGGCCGGCCCTTCGGTGTTATCTTTCGGCACTGATAGTCGACCGGAAAAATACCGGACTGGCGATAATAGGGACCGATGCCACCCGTTTCGAGCGCATAGACCCCGACGACCTGTTCTTCCGTCAACCCTTTGGCGAGTGCTTCCCTGGCGTAGGACTGCTTGAATGCTTTCTCGTTCGTGGACGTGGGTACGAATCCGTACTGGCGTTTGGCGGCGCCCAGAAAATCTTTCACCACTGGGATGGTAGACGGCGCGGCAGGCGGTGCTTTCTTCTTAGCAACATCGAGACATTTGGGGCGTGAGGGCCCATCGTATTTCGGCGGGTGTGTGAGGACGTAGTCGGCCCGAACCACGCTGGCGCGCGCTTTACGCCGACGCGCATTTTTCTTTTGATCGACCTTGCGCCAGTATGCGCGTCGTTTTCTGTTGTAGGTTTTCCGCGCGGCATAATAGGGCTCGGCGGAGCGCTTACATGCTTCCGTGACCTTGGCGCCTACTCCATTCTGCTGGCTGCTGAGGCTGCTGCCCAATAGATTGCTGCCGGCGCAACCGGCTAGCGACAGCGCAACGCCTGCAGCCGCCACATGTCTTGCGCCAAATATGGGTCCAACAGAAATCATTTATTGTTTGCCACTTCGATCACACAGAGCCGGCCGCCGCATCCGACACTATGAGTTCTGCCAAATCAGTCTAACCGGATGAATTGATTGGGCCCAGTTGTCATCACTTGGCGTCGAATTCATGGCCAGGGCAGCCTCCGTCGCAGTGTTTATCCACGCAATTGGTGCGCCATCTTGTGATCAAGGCGCAGTTGGAACGACGTCTGTCTTGCCAACTCGGTTGCTCAAGTTTGCATAGGGCCATTGAATTTATTGAGGAAATTTTGAGGGTTGTGACGGATAGCGCCGGCTTCACGGCGCGTCGCGTATATTCCTGCCGGCATCACTCGATCGTGCCTACCAAACAGCCAGCCGCAGCATGAAGCAGCCCATGCATTGATGGCACCCTAGGCGTGCGTCGTGGGTTTGCCCGATAACTTGTAGCTCCATCCGCGTGTTACCAGGCAGGCCACGAGGTTTATCGTTTTGGCTGCCCATACTTGCCTATTGCAGCCTGGCACGTGATGGTGGCTGGGACGTGTGAGAAAATTCGTGTCCGCAGACTTTGTTACCGGCGGATGACTGCGATGGGGAATGCTTCGATGGCCGGCCTGTGCTCAAACAAGTACCGTCAAATTAGTGCGCTCATACTGGTTAGCGCGCTTGTGCTCGGCGGCTGTGACACGAACGAGGCAGCCAAGCCCGGGGCCGGACAGCCGTTGCCAAGCGTGGTGACTGTTCCGATCCATTCGAAGGATGTTTCCGCCGCTTTGGAGTTTGTTGGGCAGAGTGAGGCGTCCCAACGCGTCGATATCAGGGCACGTGTGCAGGGGGTGTTGCTGGAACGAGCGTTTGAGGAAGGCGGCGACGTTAAAAACGGTGCAATCTTGTTCAAGATTGATCCGGCCGAATTTGTGGCGGCCAAGGCGGCTGCGGAAGCTGACGTTGCGCGGGCTGCAGCCACGGTTGAGGAGGCCAGCCGCAGTTTGGCGCGCTATGAGGAACTCGTACAACGGGATACGGCAAGCGTCGCACAATATGATTCTGCCAAAGCCAAGGACGGTCAGGCGCGCGCCGATCTGGCCGCTGCCAAGGCAGCGCTACAGAAGGCTGAACTTGATTTAGGATATACGACTATCCATTCGCCCATCGACGGGCGTACGGGCAGGGCAAAAGTTGACACAGGCAATCTTATTGGGCCAGACACCGGCGTTCTCGCCACCGTGGTGAACCTGGACCCAATTCACGTGATTTTCTCCGTCAGTGAGCGAGACTATCTCAATTATCAGCAGGCCGTCTTAAAGGGTAATGCTGAAAAATTCACACCGCGGATTCGATTGGCCACGGGCAACCTCTATGGTCACGATGGCGAATTTGATCTCATAGAAAACGAAGTCGATCCGGCGACAGGCTCTATCACCTTGCGTCTCAAATTTCCTAATCCCGACGGCCTCATTGTGCCCGGGCAGTTTGTCAACGTCGTTCTAACGAGCCAGACACCAAGCAAAGAACTCGTGGTGCCACAAGCCGCCGTTCAAGAGAACCAGACAGGACCCTTTGTGCTGGTCGTCAAGCAGGACAACCGGGTAGAAGCGCGTCCGATCAAGACAGGCCAGAGGGTGGGTACAGAAATCGTGGCACTTGAAGGACTGACGGCTGGAGAATCCATTATTGTGGAAGGCATTCAAAAAGTGCGACCTGGTGCCGAAGTCAGTCCAAATGTGCAGGCATCATCCAAAAAGCCCGAGTAGGAGGCGGTAAACATGTTCAGCGCCTTCTTCATTGATCGACCGAAATTTGCGTTCGTCATCGCAATCGTCACAACACTTGCCGGGGTGTTGGCGATCACAGCACTGCCGGTAGCAGAATTTCCAGAATTGACCCCGCCGCAGGTACAGGTGACAGCGAAGTACCCTGGTGCCAACGCGGAAGTCGTGGAGCAAACCGTCGCCGCCGTCATCGAGGCGGAGGTCAATGGTGTCGAAGGGATGACCTACATGTCATCCAAGAGTTCCAATGACGGCTCTTATACATTGACAGTTACGTTTGCGGTCGGGATCGACGGAGACACCGCACAGGTCAATGTGCAAAACCGCGTCGCACAAGCGACGCCGAAGCTGCCTGAGGAAGTCACGCGGCAAGGCGTTTCAACCAAGAAGCAGTCAACGAGCATGTTGCTCGTTGCCTCCGTCTACTCCCCTGACGGCACATACGACGACATATTCCTAAGCAACTACACGACGATCAATATTCGCGACAGCCTCGCCCGCGTCCCCGGCGTCGCCAGTGTCGATATCCTGGGTGCACGCGATTATGGTATGCGCGTCTGGCTAAAACCGGATGTCATGACGAGCCTTGAATTGACGGCCAGCGACGTCATTGCTGCGATCAGGGAACAAAACATACAAGTCTCCCCCGGCAGTCTGGGCCAGGAACCTTCGCCGTCGGGTCAACAATTTCAGTACACTCTGCGGGCCAAAGGCCGGCTGGAGAATCTGGAAGAGTTCAAACGTATCGTCCTCATTGCCAATTCAAACGGCTCAGTGGTGCGGCTTGGCGATGTTGCGCGAATAGAGTTGGGTGCGGAGACATACGGCTGGTTTGGACAGCTGAATTCCAAACCTGCGGCCTTGGTTGCCGTCTACCAGTTGCCGGATGCGAACGCGCTTGATGTGGCCACCAAAATCAAGGCTGACTTGCAACGGTTAGCGGAACGTTTCCCTAAAGACCTCACGGCGAAGATTACCTACGATACGACGCGCTATGTTGAAACCTCGATGCGCGAGGTCGTGATCACGCTATTACAGGCACTCGCACTCGTCGTGCTCGTGGTCTACATCTTTCTACAGGACTGGCGTTCTACGCTCATTCCCGCGATTGCGATACCGGTGTCGCTGATCGGTACGTTCGCGGCGCTGTTGGTGATGGGATACACCATAAATACCGTGTCGCTCTTCGGGCTCATCCTGGCTATTGGTGTCGTCGTGGACGATGCAATCGTTGTCGTGGAAAATGTGCAAAGGCACATGTCGGATGGCATGGCCCCGCGGGAGGCAACACGCCGGGCCATGGAAGAAGTGACCGCGCCTGTCATTGCAACGACACTTGTTCTGCTCGCTGTTTTTGTGCCTGTCGCATTTACACCAGGCCTTACCGGCCGTTTGTTTGAACAGTTCGCAGCCACGATTGCTGTGGCCGTTGCTTTGTCCTCCATCAACGCACTCACGTTGAGCCCTGCGCTTTGCGCCAGCATCCTTCGCAAGCCTGAGCCGGCCAGGCGTGGCCCGTTAGCATGGTTTGAGAAAGGGATCATGCGGACGCGCGAGGGGTACAACAAGATCGTGAAGCGGCTGGTTCGCATGCTTGCCGTCAGCGCAATCGTATTGCTCGGCTCGATCGCTGCCGCAGGATGGCTGGCATCCAGGACGCCCACCGGGCTGGTTCCGCCGGAGGATCGCGGCGCGATCTTTGTAGACGTGCGGCTGCCGGACGGGGCCGCACTTCCGCGAACCGCGTCCGTGCTCGCGGAAGTGGAACAGATTCTGTCCAGCAACAAAGCGGTTGCCGATGTGGTATCGGTAGCTGGCTTTTCACTATTGCAGGGCGCACAGCTACCCAATGGCGCGCTGGTGATTGCGGTTATGCGGCCGTGGGACGAGCGAACGACACCCGAATTGAGCTTGCGCGGTGTTTTCGGAGATATCGCACCCAAACTCGCGGCTATTCCGTCCGCGACAATCATTCCGTTTAGTCCGCCACCCATTCCCGGACTTGGCACAACGGGAGGCTTTGAATTCGTCCTGCAAGATACCGAGGGACGGCCACCGCAAAGTCTATCAGCTGCGCTTGGCGGGTTGATCGTAGCGGCCAATGGCAGGCCGGAGGTTACGCGGGTGTTCAGCACCTTCCGCTCGAACTCGCCGCAATTCTTTGTGGACGTCAATCGCGAACTTGCAAAAACTAAGGGCGTCGCGATAAGCGAGATTTTCACGGTGCTTAACGCCAATTTCGGCTCTTACTATGTGAACGACTTTAACAAGTTCGGGCGTGTCTATCGTGTTTACATCCAGGCTGAGGCCGAGCGGCGGGCGCAGCCGGAAGATATCGGGAAACTTTATGTGCGTAGTGCAGGGGGTGATATGATCCCGTTGCGTTCGCTGGTGAGCATAAGGCCTATTCAGGGACCGGAGAGTATCGACCGCTACAATATGTTCCGTTCCGCGACCGTGAATGGGCAAGCCGGAACCGGGTTCAGTTCGGGGCAGGCCATCGATACGATGTCGCAACTTGGCTCGACCGTATTGCCGGATGGCTTCGCCTACGAGTGGACCGGTATGTCGCTGGAAGAAATCAAAGCGCGAGAGGCTGGTTCGTTCGTTTTTGCGTTGTCCTTATTGTTCGCCTACCTATTCCTGGTCGCGCAATACGAAAGCTGGACTATTCCGTTTCCGGTTATGCTGTCGGTCGCGTTTGCAGTGTTGGGCGCCCTGATTGCTCTCAATCTAACGGGCATCGCACTCAATGCTTACGCGCAGGTCGGGCTTGTGTTGCTTATCGGACTTGCAGCGAAAAACGCCATTCTTATTGTTGAGTTTGCACGTGACTTGCGGGCAAAAGGCGAGAGTATCGTCGGCGCCGCAGAGAAGGCCGCCTCACTGCGATTCCGCGCCGTCATGATGACCGCACTGTCGTTCATTCTCGGTGTCTTACCGCTGGTCCTGGCGACAGGCGCCGGGGCGGCGAGCCGCGTGTCTGTCGGTATGACGGTATTCAGTGGGATGCTTGCGGCAACGGTAATCGGTGTGGCCATTATTCCGGCGCTCTACGTCATGTTCCAGCGGATGCGTGAGGGCGCGCGGTCATCATCGGCGGAAGAGCGCTCCACAAATGCGCCGGATGCGCCATCGGAAGCGGGTTAAACCTGCTGTGGCGGTCGAATTCCAATGTAAGCTGTTAAAGGTCACTGCCCCGTGTTGATGCAGCTTTTCTTCGGATCGCTCATGATTCTGCTGACAACGACCGTGCACGGTGCGTTCGTCTCAACCGGGATCAGTCATTTACGCCGGCGTTATGGGGAAGATCGCCGCCCCACCGCCTATTGGCGCGCAACGTCGGTGTTGTCGCTGTTCGTCTTGTGGCTTTTTCTTGCAATGGTCGTGGAGGTTTGGATGTGGGCAGCGCTTTACCGGCTGCTCGGAGCAATAGGCTCCCTTGAGGAGGCACTTTATTTTTCGACCGTTACATTTACGACGCTGGGTTATGGCGATGTTGTTTTGGAAAAGCAGTGGCGCTTGCTTGCTGCATTTGAGGCCGCCAATGGCCTGTTTCTGTTTGGTTGGTCGACCGCGCTTGTCTTCGCGGTTGTGCAGGGGGTCTACGGCAAGGGAGAATAGCGCGTGTGAGGTGGAGCAACCGTTGGCGCGTTGCCGAATGGTTACGCCGCAGCATCGTGCGCAAGCGATCGAATCGCGGTCTTTGCTGCTCCATCCCATTCGCTGTTGACGTCGCCAAAGTAGAGACCGTGCATCTTCAGTTGGCTCTTCAGTTGATGGCGGGTGGATGAATTCCAATTTTCCATCGTACCCCCCAGTTCCTTCGTTGCATCAGCCTGGCTAGCCTTAGCCGCTTGCAACAAATATTTGGCCGCCGCCGCATAATCAGCCGGACCGCCCTTGCCTTCATCGAGAAGGATCGACAGGCTCCATGCGCTGACTGCATTGCCTTCGTCGGCGGCTTTCTGGAACCACTTGCGCGCCGTATCGAAGTTCTGTGCGACGCCGATACCGTCGCGGTAGAGCCAACCGACATTGTTGATCGCATCAATGTTGCCCATGGCCGCAGCTTTTTCGAAGAGCTTTAGCGCAGCTTGAGGGTTCTTGGGCGCACCAAGCCCGTCGGCATGAAGCAAACCAAGTAAGTTCATGGCTTCGTGGTTGCCTAGATCGACAGCGTTTTGAAACCACTTACGTGCTTGCCCGTAGTCTTGGGTTACCCCAATGCCGTCACGATAAAGCCAGCCTATGTTGGCAACACCGTCGCTGTTGCCGGCGGCCGCGGCTTTTTCAAACCAACGGCGGGCGGCTGCCGGATCTTTTGATGTTCCGGTCCCCTCGGCGTACAACAGCCCTAGCCAGTTCATGGCCTCCGGATCGCCTTGTACTGCAGCGTCCTGGTACAACAGGAATGCTTTTTCGCTGTTCTTTCGTACACCGTCGCCGGTCCTGTAGCGGTTTGCCTCTCGGGTCAGTGCCTCAATTTCGGACTGTGCGAATTGCTGGCCCTGCGCGCTTTCATCAACTGCATATGATTGGGCTGCGGACCGGCCGTCGGGAGTGTCTTCGACCCAACGGCTCACTTCCGTTGTCACAGCGATCACAACGGCAAGACCGATCGTGGCATAGGCCAGCGTGTTCCAAAAGCGCTTTGGGTTTGCTCCATACGGGCGAGTGCCTGCTGCAGTCGGTCGGTGGCAATTGCCCTTTACAAGAGGGACGGATGCGTTGTCTGCAAGGTTGTATGTTGTCATTGCTTCTCGCTCCCCGCGATCAAGCTTGGGCCAGTGTTAAATTCCTGAAGAAGCTCTTACGGCGAGGCATGGGTATTGGGCGCGCGCAGACCCTCTTCAAAAAGATCCATAGCCCATGCACGCCCGTCACGGCGTTCCCCCGGTGACAGGTGATGATCGGTTAATGAGCGCGGCGGGACGGGGCAGAGAGGCTAGCGGGCTGCTGGAGAGGCCAGCTTAACATTGAGCGGGTCGTTGCCTCGGTCCCGCTCATAGGAACCGGAGTTTGAGTAAATAGTCTCGTGAGCGAGCGCTGACGCGCTGTCGCAGCTACTTTGCGTCCACTGTCTGCGACGGTTCTTCGTCTTTGCACGGTCCGCCGGTTGGAAAAATCCGGGAGATCAACAGGTAGGTATGAGTGATGTCCTTCACGAGCTGATCGGTCACGCGCATGTCCTGACGCATATGGCGTAGACCTTCGCAATCGGCGACGCGCTCGCTGGCGTTATTCAGTCGGGCGTGAGCACACTCATGATAGAAAATGAACTTCTTGATGTCGTCTGAAATTTTATAAAGCAACATCACCAGCCGGTTGTAGTCAGTCTGCCATGTCCCGTCCGGCATCCTGTGGGTACGTGCAAACCATGGAGGATACGGATGACGCGACAAATATACTTCCTTCACCGGTTGCAGCTCTCCCGTAATCGTGTTGGGTGCCATGCAAACGGCTTCCCAATCACCGATTTTCAATGCCGCCGCCGGCCGGGAAACGACGCATGATATTACGACAACGGCCGTGAATGCGGCCGTGACTGTTCCTAGTGAGGCTCGAGGCATATTGGTTTATTCCTCCAATCGCGCCAACACGATGCGGCCAGTTGCACAGGGCCGATCAGGGCAGACCGGACTACATTGCGCTTTTAGGCATTAACGAGCCAAATCACTTTTTGGATTGTCCATGACAAAAGAATTTCTTCCAGGAAACGCAGTTTCGTAGAAATATGGCGTAGGCCGATGCCGCCTCCTGGCGGGTTTTGTAGCGGTTCAGGTCAGAGGAAAAAACGGCTTTAAGACGTTGATCGGTTGAAGCGGAACGGGCTGCTTTCTGGTTGGCCAAAAATTGGTGTGCCCACATAGCGCGCGCTTGTATCCACTCTCAGCGCGGACGCGACAATCACGGTTTTCCTAAACCCACCTAAATACGGCAAAGGCGTAAACCAACGAAATGCCAAGCGCCATCCATAACGGCGGACCGAACAGGCCGAGCCAGGCCAGGTGGACAAAGGCACTTCCGAGCAGCGAAATAAAAAGACGGTCGCCGCGCGTGGTTTCAAGTGCGAGAATACCGCGTCTCGGGTTACCTCCCGGCACACGCAACTCCCAAAGCGTCATCATCATAAGAAGTGCGGCGATTACACCGAAGAAAAGTGCGGTTTGCCAGGTCCATGCCATCCAGCTCAGGCCCATAGCGTTTGTCCTCCAGTTTGTCCGTGCCGGATTAAACCCGGCCCAGCGCAAATCCCTTTGCGATGTAGTTACGCACGAAATAGATCACCACAGCGCCCGGAATGATGGTGAGCGTCCCGGCGGCGGCAAGTAGCCCCAACTCGTAACCTGAAGATGACGCGGTTCGGGTCATCGTCGCCGCTATAGGTTTGGCCGCGACCGAGGTTAGTGTCTTGGCGAGAAGCAACTCAACCCACGAGAACATGAAGCAGAAAAACGCGGCCACGCCGATTCCTGCTGCGATGGTGGGAATGAATATCTTTATGAAAAATCCCCAGAACCCATAACCATCAACGTAAGCTGTTTCGTCCAGCTCCTTTGGGACACCAGACATAAACCCCTCCAAAATCCAGACAGCCAGCGGGATGTTGAAGAGGCAGTGCGCCAGTGCGACCGCAATATGCGTGTCAAAAAGGCCAATCGCCGAATAGAGCTGAAAGAATGGAAGCGCGAATACTGCGGCGGGTGCCATTCTGTTTGTAAGAAGCCAGAAAAACAGATGCTTATCGCCGATAAACCTATAGCGAGAAAACGCGTAGGCTGCCGGCAGGGCAACTGCGACCGAGATCACGGTATTTATCGATACGTAGATCAGCGAGTTGATGTAGCCGTTGTACCAGGTCGGGTCGGTGAATATCGTTATGTAGTTGTCGAACGTGAATTCCTGCGGCCATAGCGTGAATGAGCCAAGAATTTCGTTGGTCGATTTGAATGACATCGACACCAGCCAATAAATCGGCAGCATCAGGAAGAAGATATACAAGGTCGGGACGAGCCAGTGGAGACGCTTCATCAGTTTTCCTCCCCACGGGTCATGACTGTATAGAAGATCCACGACAGCAGAAGAATGATCAGGAAGTAGATGATCGACATGGCCGCTGCCGGACCAAGGTCGAATTGACCCAAGGCGGTCTTGACAAGGTCGATGGACAGGAGCGTCGTGGAATTGCCAGGCCCGCCACCGGTCAGGACGAATGGCTCGGTATAGATGTTGAAGCTGTCCATAAACCGTAAAAGCACTGCAATCGTGAGAACTCGCTTCATCTTTGGCAGCTGGATGTAGCGGAACACCGCCCACGACGATGCGCCGTCAATCTTTGCAGCCTGGTAGTACGCATCGGGAATTGCAGAGAGACCAGCATAGACCAGCAGAACGACGAGGGATGTCCAATGCCAGACGTCCATCGCGATAAGGGTTACCCAAGCAGAAACCGGCTGACGCGTGAAATTGTAGTCGATGCCCATTGCGTTCAGCGTTTTTCCGAGCAGGCCGATATCCGGAAGCGCGAAGATGTTCCACATTGCGCCAACGACATTCCAGGGGATCAGCAAGGGAAGCGCCATTAGGACCAGGCACACCGAAACCCAAGGACCTTTGCGCGGCATTGTCAGAGCTATTGCAACGCCGAGCGGGATCTCGATCGCTAGTATCATGAAGGTAAAAAACAGCTGTCGACCGAGTGCAGCATGAAACCGTTCGGAATGGAGTACTTGCTCAAACCATTTCACGCCTTCGAAAAAGAAGACATTGTCGCCGAACGTCTCCTGCACAGAGTAATTGACAACGGTCATCAGTGGTATGACGGCGTTGAACGCCACCAGAACAACCACCGGCAGGACGAACAGCCAACCTTTCTGGTTCTCAACCTTCGTGTTCATGCGCCTGCCTCCTCACCCGCAAGCCAACCATCGGCGTAAAGGCGGGTCTGTTTGGGTTCGAAGGCCACTCGCGCGCCGTTGGCTGGAACGGTTTCCCCCTCGTCAACAAGCAATTTTATGCGGTTCCCATCGGCGCGTGCATCCACGATGCGATACCTGCCGGCATCGCTGACTTTTTGGATTTCAACGGGTACGCCGTCGTCGGCAAATTTCACGAATTCCGGTCGCACGCCGACTTCGAGCTTTGCTCCGGCCGGCGTCGCCACAGGGTTGTCGATTGGCACGCGTGAGCCGGCGATGATCGCAACACCATTGTCGACTTCAGCCGGCAAAACATTCATGCCTGGCGAGCCAATGAAGTGTCCAACGAATGTGTGCCGGGGCCGCTCGAACAGTTCAACCGGCGTTCCGATTTGCACGACTTCTCCATCGTGCATGACCACCACCCGCTCGGCAAACGTCAATGCCTCGGTCTGATCATGTGTGACGTAGATCATCGTCACAGCAATACGCTGGTGCAGCTCCTTCAGTTTGGAACGTAGCTGCCATTTGAGATGCGGATCGATGACGGTGAGCGGTTCATCGAACATGATCACGTTGACGTCCTCGCGCACAAGGCCGCGGCCAAGGGAGATCTTTTGCTTGCCGTCCGCGGTCAGGCCAGCGGCCCGCTGCTGCAGCATGGCGGTAAGCTCAGTCATTTCGGCAACTTCATCGACACGCGCTTTGACTTCGGCCTCCGGCATTCCGCGATTGCGCAAAGGGAATGCAAGGTTGTCGAAAACCGTCATGGTGTCGTAGACGACGGGAAATTGAAAAACCTGAGCGATATGGCGTTGATCGGGTGGTAGTCCTGTCACATCGCGGTCATCGAACAGGACACGACCCTCACTGGGGTGGAGGAGGCCGGAGATGATGTTGAGCAATGTCGTTTTTCCGCAGCCGGAGGGACCAAGCAGCGCATAAGCTCCGCCGTCTTCACAAGTTATGTCGAGCTGCTTTAATGCGAAATCACTGCGCGAACTGGGATTTGGTAAATAGCTATGACGAATATTATCCAAAGTGACGCGCGACATAGCTGTCTCCCCTCCCCCTAGTTGGCGGAACCGCCAATACGTTCGCCGGAAGGGTCGAACAGCAAGGCGTTGGCCGGGTCGAAATAGAATTTGGCTGTTTGTCCAACTTCGATGGCGTGTATGCCATGCGCTTGGCTGATCCAAGTCTCGCCAGCATGTGAAAAATGGATGATGCTCTCTGAGCCGCTAAGTTCTGTGATTAACGTCTGGCCCTCGACAACAACCGAGGCTGATCCGTTAGCAACCGGAGAGACATTGTGCGGGCGCACACCCATCACGTACTGGCCATCCGCAAGCCCGGCCGCAGCACCTTGAGCTGTCCAGGTTGAGGCGTCCGCGACCGCGAATTGCGACCCGCGTTTGGTTACGGGTATCGCATTGATCGGCGGTTCGGAGAACACCTTGGCCGCCAATAGACTTGATGGATTTCTATAGAGGTCGCCGGTGGCACCAAACTCGACGACGCGCCCCTCGTGGAGAGCCGCCGTCTGCCCGCCGAGGAGCAGCGCTTCGCCCGGCTCGGTCGTCGCATAAACGACAACACAACGCCGGTCGGCAAACATTCGGGGCAGCTCGTCGCGCAGCTCCTCGCGGAGCTTGAAATCCAGGTTCGCAAGCGGCTCATCCAGCAGGACCAGGTCTGCATCCTTGACAAGAGCGCGCGCCATTGCGGTGCGTTGCTGTTGGCCGCCGGAAAGTTCGGCTGGTTTACGCTGCAGCATTGGCCCGAGTTGCATGAGCTCTGCCATGCTCCTTACGCGTTTGTCGATATCCGGTCCGGCCGTGCGTGCAACGCGAAGGGGCGAGGCAATGTTCTCATAGACAGTCATGTTGGGGTAGTTGATGAACTGCTGGTAGACCATCGACACGTTGCGCTTTTGGACCGGAACGCCCGTCACGTCCTTACCGTCGAACCAGACCTCGCCTTCGGTCGGCTTGATCAGGCCGGCCATCAGCTGCATCAGAGATGTCTTTCCAGCGAGCGTGGTGCCAAGCAGCGTGTTGAAGCTGTTCTGCGTGAACGTTAGCGACGTCGGGTGAATATAGGTGTCGCCTCCGACGGTCAGGCTCACGTTCCTTAGTTCCAGCGTCACGGCAACCATTCCTTTTGCAGTGGCGCAAACCGCATTCGGGGTCAGCGCCGCCACAGCTTAACCCGTCGAAGCAAGTGAAGAAATGGCGGCGGCGAATTTATGAGCACCGCCGCCATTTGAGCATGTTGCGCGCTATCGCGCAGCACGGGGGGTATGGCAGGCTACGGTTTGATCAGCCCTGCTTCCAACGCTTAACCAATTCGTCGTAGTCGATGGTTTCACCCTTTGGCTTTTCGTTGTCGAGCTTGGCTTTTGCTCCACCCTTTCCGAGCCATTCGGAGGGATCCTTGGGCTCGTTGAGGCGCGGACCGCAGCCACCATAGACCTTGGCTTTCTCATCGGCGGCCTGCATGCGCGACATCACCTGATCCATCTCCTTGGCGAGACGGTCCATTGCCTGCTGCGGCGTGAACGTGCCGGAGTTCACGTCTCCGATGTTCTGCCACCAAAGCTGCGCGAGCTTGGGATAGTCTGGTACGTTGACACCCGTCGGGGTCCAATTGACACGATCAGGCGAGCGATAAAACTCCACAAGACCGCCGAGCTTCGATGCGCGGTCGGTGAAGCTTTTGTGGTTGACCGAGCTGTCACGAATGAAGGTCAGACCAACATGGCTCTTTTTGACGTCGACCGTCTTGGACACCACGAATTGCGCATAAAGCCAAGCAGCTTTTCTACGGTCGACTGGTGTTGACTTGAATAGCGTCCACGAGCCAGCGTCCTGGTAGCCAAGCTTTTGGCCTGTGACCCAGTAAGGACCATGCGGCGACGGGGCCATCCGCCATTGTGGATTGCCTTTGTCGTCGACCGTATTATTTCCTTCGCTCTTCGGTTTCACCATCGATGCGGTAAAGGCCGTGTACCAGAAGATCTGCTGGGCCACGTTACCCTGGCTCAGTGCAGGAAGTGACTGGTAGAAGTCGTAGTCAGCAGCGCCTGGCGGGGCGTACTTGCGTAGCCATTCGTCCCACTTGCGGATGGCGTAGACAGCGGCCGGGCCGTTGGTACCGCCGCCACGCGCAACGGACGCACCAAGCGGGTTGCACGAGCCTTCTTCCATGCGGATGCCCCACTCGTCGATTGGGCGACCGTTGGGCAACCCCTTCGAACCGGCGCCAGCCATCGATAGCCAAGCATCCGTCATGCGCCAGCCGAGGTCAGGCGCACGCTTGCCGTAGTCCATGTGGCCATAAACCCGAACGCCATCGATTTCTTTGACGTCGTTCGTGAAGAACTCCGCGATATCTTCGTATGCCGACCAGTTCACGGGGACACCAAGCTCATAGCCGTATTTGGCTTTGAACTTTTCTTTGAGATCCGCGCGATCAAACCAGTCTTTGCGGAACCAATAAAGATTGGCGAACTGTTGGTCGGGGAGCTGGTAGAGCTTGCCATCAGGTCCCGTGGTGAAGGACTTTCCGATAAAGTCGTCGACGTCCAGCATGGGGTTGGTGACGTCCTTGCCGTCGCCGGCCATCCAGTCCGACAAATTGACAGCGAGTTGCAGACGCGAGTGCGTGCCGATCAGGTCGCTATCGTTGATGTAGGCATCATATAGGTTTCGCTTGGTTTGCATCTGCGTTTGCACGGCCTGGACAACCTCGCCCTCACCGAGCAGCTGATGGTTCACCTTGATCCCCGTAATTTCGAAGAACGCCTTGGTCAGCGTCTTCGATTCATATTCATGCGTCGGAATCGTCTCCGACAGCACGTTGATTTCCATGCCCTTAAACGGTTCTGCAGCCTTTACGAACCATTCCATCTCCTTTGTCTGCTCTTCTTTCGAGAGCGTGGAAGGCTGGAATTCATCGTCGATCCACTTTTTCGCTTCCTCCATACCCGCCAACGCCGGTGCCGCCGCGACGGCAAGAGCGAGTGCGGACACAGCTGCGAGTAGATGCGTCCTCATCGGCTTTCCTCCAGTTTTTTTGCGAGATGAAGCTACAATCGAAGAAAAACAATTGTCAATCGAAAACTATCGCGCCATATATTTTGCGCTGTATCAGTGATGATGCATATTTTTCGCGCTAAGATGCGCGCCAAGATAAAGGGGCAGCGTTTCGGAGATCAGCATGGAAGTCCTATCACCCCGTCAGTCTGAGATTGTTGCGCTGGCGCGCTCGGAGGGGCGCGTCATCGTCGAGGATCTTGCTGCACGCTTTGGTGTTACGGCTCAGACGATCCGCAAAGACCTAGGGGGTCTGTGCGACAGCGGCGTGCTGAAACGATATCATGGAGGTGCGGTTCCGGCTTCCGGTGCTGCCAACTTCGGTTATGAAGCCCGACGTCGCCTAGCTCCAGATGAAAAGCGGGAAATAGGCAAAGCAGCTGCACGGCTCATTCCAGACGGAGCGTCGATCCTGATCAACATTGGCACCACGACGGAGCAGGTCGCGATGGCCCTGCGCGGTCATAAGGATTTGATGGTCATTACGAATAATATTAATGTAGCCAATATCTTACAGGGCACCGAAGCAATTGAGGTTGTTGTGGCCGGCGGTGTCTTGCGGCACGCGGATGGGGGTATCGTCGGCGAAGCGGCCGTCGATTTTATTCGGCAGTTCAGAGTGGATTTCGCAATCGTCGGCACGTCCGCAATCGATGCGGATGGCACGCTTTTAGATTTTGACTATCGGGAAGTGAAGGTTGCCAAAGCGATCATGGCGTGCGCCCGCAAGTCGATTTTGGTTGCAGACCGCATGAAGTTGGACCGCACGGCGCCCGTGCGCATCGGGCACCTTTCGGACCTCGACATTTTCGTCACCGATGCAATGCCACCTAAACCCATCGCCGACATCTGTGGCGAGCACGATGTGGCCATAGAACTTGCGGATGAGACCGGTGTTTCGGCTTGACCTTTCGCTTTTGCGCGATAGTTTTCGTTTTGGGCGCGTTTTGCGCAAGAAGCACTGAGCCGACACCGATGGATGGTCGTACGGCATGAGACGGTGGAGCGGATCGATGTCCGATCGGCACAGCAGCACCAAGCAGGTATTCGATCTCGCGATCATTGGCGGCGGCATTAACGGTTGCGGCATCGCCAGAGATGCTGCGGGGCGCGGCTATTCTGTCTTTCTGACTGAGAAGAATGATCTTGCGCAAGGTACCTCGTCGGGGTCGACCAAATTGATCCATGGAGGCTTACGCTACCTGGAACATTATGAGTTCCGCTTGGTGCGGGAGTCACTCCAAGAACGTGAGGTGCTGTGGGCAATGGCGCCACATATCATATGGCCGCTTCGTTTCGTCCTACCTCATGCAAGTGGATTACGTCCCGCATGGCTCTTGCGCCTCGGGCTCTTCCTTTACGATCACATCGGGGGACGCAAGCGGCTGCCTCCTGCAAGCATGCTGGATCTTGGCAATCACCCAGCTGGAAAGCCGCTCAAGCCAGGATTTAAGACGGCATTCGAGTATTCTGACTGCTGGGTTGATGATGCGCGTCTGGTAATCCTAAACGCGATAGACGCTGCGCGGCATGGCGCGATGATCAAGACCCGCAGCGAGACTGTTAGACTCTGCCGCGAGGGGGAGTATTGGCGCATCGTCAACCGTGATCACAGGACCGGCCGGGACACGGAGGTTCATGCCCGAATGGTGATCAATGCGGCAGGCCCCTGGGTCGACGCTGTTATCGGACATGTTGCCGGCCAACGTGATGCAAGAAATGTTCGCCACGTCCAGGGCAGTCATATCGTCGTCAAGAAGCTGTTTGACCACCACTGGTGTTACATATTCCAAAATCCTGACGGTCGCATCTTTTTCGCGATTCCCTACGAGCAAGACTTCACACTGATCGGCACCACTGATCATGACTTCAAGGGCGACCTAGACCAAGTCAGTATTTCCGACGATGAGATCGAGTACATTTGCGAGGCGGCTAGCGACTATTTTGCCAAACCCGTTGTGCGTGACGAAGTGGTCTGGACGTACTCGGCGGTGCGACCGCTCTACGACGATGGCATCAGTAAGGCACAGGAAGCCACGCGAGATTACGTGCTCAGGGTCGATGGGGAGGAACATGAAGCAAAGCTTCTCAACATCTTCGGGGGCAAAATAACGACCTATCGGCGGCTGGCCGAGGCCGTCATGACAAACGTCGACGACATGTTGGGACGGGAAACGCAGTCGTGGACCTCAGGCTGTCAGTTGCCCGGTGGCGAGTTCGGTTGCAATGACTTCGAACCATTGGTTGCAGCGCTGCATCGTGACTTTAGTTTTTTGGACAGCAATACCGTGCGCCGACTTGTGCGGTGTTACGGGACCATTGCCCGCGAGGTACTGGCGGATGCAAGCTCGTGGGACGATTTGGGGGAAACGTTTGCCACTGGACTGACCGAACGCGAGGTTGAGTATTTGCGATCACGCGAATGGGCTGAAACGGCAGACGATATCCTTTGGCGCCGGACTAAGCTTGGACTTCGTTTCTCTGATGTGGATAGGAATGCCTTGGAAGATTGGTTGACCCGTCATCCAGTCAAAGCTCACGCCGCTTGAGCTCAACAAAATGCCAAAGCTTGGAGGAACGCGCCGATGCCGAAATTCGTTCTCGCAATTGATCAGGGTACGACTTCGTCACGGGCTCTCGTTTTCGACGACACACTTCGCGTCGTCGCGATCGCACAAGAAGAATTCCCGCAACATTATCCACGGTCCGGTTGGGTCGAACATAACCCCGAGGACCTCTGGACGACCACCGTATCGACGTGCAGATTCGCGATTGAAAAGGCAGGCGCGGAGCCCGCGGATATCGCCGCAATCGGGATCACCAATCAGCGTGAGACGACAGTGGTTTGGGACCGGGCAACCGGTCAGCCCATTCACAATGCGATTGTCTGGCAAGACCGCCGTACCGCGGAGACCTGTGCGCACCTAAAGGCATCGGGTCACGAACCTGCCGTCAGTGAAAAGACCGGCTTGCTTCTCGATCCATATTTTTCGGGCACAAAAATCGCGTGGATTCTGGATAACGTCGATGGCGCACGAGGTGCTGCCCAGGACGGACGGCTGGCCTTCGGTACGGTCGATACCTTCCTGTTATGGCGATTGACTGGCGGCAAGGTTCACGCGACGGATGCAACAAATGCCAGCCGTTCTCTTCTTTACGACATATCCGAAGGCAGATGGCGCAACAGTCTGGGAGATCTATTCCGCGTGCCGGCTTCTGTGCTTCCAGAAGTCAAAGACAGCGCGGCCGATTTTGGCAAGACAGACCCGGCGATACTGGGGGCTGCGATTCCCGTTACCGGCATTGCCGGGGACCAGCAGGCAGCGACGGTAGGACAAGCTTGTTTCGAGCCGGGTATGCTAAAGTCAACCTATGGGACAGGCTGCTTTGCGCTGCTCAATACGGGTGAGAAACCCGTACAGTCTAAGAACCGCCTACTGACAACAATTGCCTATCAAATTGGCGGTAAACCGATGTACGCCCTGGAGGGATCGATTTTCATTGCCGGGGCTGCCGTGCAATGGCTGCGCGATAGTTTGTGCATCATTGAAGACGCTGCGCATTCTGGTGAGTTAGCGGAATCCGCCGATGCGGGGCAAGACGTTTATCTCGTGCCGGCGTTTGTTGGCCTTGGCGCACCTTACTGGGATGCGGACTGCCGCGGCGCACTGTTCGGCTTGACCCGTAACACCGGACGGGCGGAATTTGCGCGCGCGGCGCTTGAGTCCGTTTGTTATCAAACACGCGATCTATTGGAAGCCATGCGCGGTGACTGGGGCGCAGCGCGTTCGACAATATTGCGCGTGGATGGCGGCATGGTTGCATCGGATTGGACCATGCAGCGCTTGGCCGACGTTTTAAATGCACCGGTCGATAGACCAAACATCCTGGAAACAACGGCGCTGGGGGCGGCGTATCTGGCGGGTATGCATGTCGGCATGTATCCTGCTCCTGCTGAGTTCGCCCGCTCGTGGTCGCTGGAGCGGCGTTTCGAACCGCGTATGCCGGCCGAAGAACGCGCCCGCAAATACGCCGGCTGGAAGGATGCGGTCGCACGTACGCTGACTTCGCGGGCGTAACTGCCCGTCCGCGGTGCTGCCGCGTCGAATCCGGGTTGGGTCCATCCAACATTGGGCTCCAGGCGACACGTCAGCGTTTCTAATCGGCCTGTCGGCATCTGCTCGTCAATGCAGACATCACGGCATGCGAACAGGCTCAATCCGCGACTGTACGATTGCGTCGGCGTTACGCAAAAGGCGGTCATGAGATTGTAATGGTCAGGAATGCGATTGGAGAGCAGTGCGCCAAGTCCTTCGACGTCATTGCGCCAATCGCGATGCAATTCACAAGCAACTGCGAACCAGGTCATTGGCTGTGCACCGGCGGATGACATGTGATCCCAAGCAGAGTGACACGTAATTTCATTGAACGTGATGGCCGGCAATTCAAAGTAAGCTCGAGATCGGCAATCTGCATGACTGCGGTAGCCCCGGCCAGTTGGCCGGGGCCGCCGTACCTTCATGACTTCTCGGTTTCATTGATCGTGCCGAACTTGCCCGCCTGGAAGTCAAGCATTGCCTGCTTGATCTCGCCTACGGTGTTCATGACGAACGGACCGTGTGCAACGACAGGCTCGTCGATCGGCTCACCGGTCAACACCAGCAGCTTGGAGTCGCCGTTGGCCTCAATGCTAATACCGCTACCTTCCCGACCAAAGACCACGGTCTGCGCTTCACGCAAGATTTCACGACCGTCGATCTCGATGGTCCCCGAGAGCGCCAGCACCGAAAGCGTGTGGCCATCCGGCACGTCGAGCACCACCGTCTTGCCGCGAGCGAGACGTAAGTCCCAAACGTTGATCGGAGTGAACGTGCGCGCTGGCCCGCCCGCGTTGCCGTAACGGCCCGCGATGACACGCAGCTTGCCAGCGCCATCCGGTAGTTCGACAATCGGAATGTCGGCATTGCGAAGGCTCTGGTAGCCGGGCGTGGCCGACTTGTGCTTGGCCGGCAGATTGACCCAGAGCTGAACCATTTCGAAGTTCCCGCCCGTCTTGGCAAAAGATGGTGCGTGATACTCCTCATGGACAATACCGGAGGCCGCTGTCATCCACTGCACGTCACCGGGCCCGATCACGCCGCCGGCACCCGTCGAATCGCGGTGCTCAACCTCGCCTTCGTAAACGATCGTGACCGTCTCGAACCCTTTGTGTGGGTGCTGCCCGACGCCACGCCGGTCAGTGGTCGGTGAAAATTCCGTTGGTCCCGCATAGTCGAGCAGAATGAAGGGGCTGATGTGCCGTCCTTGCGTTCCGTGCGAAAGCATGGAGCGAACCGGGAAGCCATTGCCGACCCAGTGCTGACGGGGGGCGCTATAGACGCCAAGGATCTGTCTCATGTCGTTTCTCCTTTCCGGCCTCGCGAGGCCGTTTTCATGGAAAGGAAGATAATTATGGAACGATAGTCCAGAAAGACTGTGCTTTGGCACCTCAGTGTTCTATTTAGTGAACTATGAGAGACTTGAATGACCTCTATTTCTTTGTCCAATCCGTCGACCACGGCGGCTTTGCGCCGGCCGCGCGATCGCTTGGCGTGCCGAAATCACGGCTCAGCCGCCGCATATTGAAGCTCGAGGAGCGGCTGGGTATCCGATTGGTTCAGCGAACGACCCGGCGCTTCGTTGTTACCGAGGCGGGCCAGGAATACTATCGCCACTGTGTCGCGATGCTTGTTGAGGCCGATGCGGCAGACGATGCGATGGCCTTGCTCCGCTCCGAGCCAAGAGGGCTCGTCAAGGTAAGCTGTCCATCGGCGCTCGTGTACTTCCACGTTGGCGACATGCTGGGACGGTTCATGACCGCCAATCCGCAGGTCGAAGTGCACCTGGAATGCACCAACCGCCGTGTCGACGTTGTCAGCGAGGGTTACGATATTGCGCTTCGCGCGCGGGTTCCCCCATTGGAAGACAGCGATCTCGTGATGAAGGTTTTGGGTGACAGTAGGCACCGCCTGATTGCATCGCCCAACCTCTTCAAAGATTACCCGCGACCGCTCGCGCCTGCGGATCTGGCGACACTGCCCAGCTTGGTTCTCGGACCGCAGCAGGGAGAGCACATCTGGGCTCTCTATGGCCCGGACGGCGCCCGAGCGCGGGTCCGGCATCGGCCGCGCATGGTTGTCAATGACACAGTGGGGTTATGTTTCGCTGCGCGGAACGGTGTCGGGGTGGCGCAACTGCCGACGATGATGATCGTCAACGAACTCGAAAGCGGCCGTCTGATCGACATACTGCCTGAATGGGCTCCGAAGAGCCATGTCGTGCACGCCCTGTTCCCGTCGCGCCGCGGATTGCTGCCTTCGGTTCGCGCCCTCATTGATCATCTGGCAGCCGAGTACGCGGCCCTCGAAACTGCGGAGGGCATCAATGTGTAGCCTGCGGGTTGGCAAACGTCGGGCAACTTGGGTTCAAAGATTCGCAGTACTGGGTTTCGGTAGGAATAAGAAAGGCCGCCCGTAATTGCGGCCTTTTCTCATCGTCTACTCAATTAGATCTAGCGTTGCCGCTTTGGGAAAGCCTGCAACGCATCATTGCGAAGTGGACCCGGCCGCGGACACTTTGGGCAAACGGCATGCAGCTTTTGATACTTCCATAACTTGAGGTTCTTCGCCGCTTCCGTCACTTGTGACGCGACCCTGGCGCGTTCCACCACTTTGGGATCAATGGTGACAGTACTCTGTGCAAGGACCGTTGAAACCGACAGAGGTAGTACAGTGGCAATTGCGATCAATGCAGGAAGACATGCTCTCATCACTAAAGCCCTCCAAGAAGGGGTTGGGCCAGCAGCACGAATGCAACTACGAACAATGCAGGTAGATACACGTTCATTTCGACGACCCTCCCAAATGAGATGGGATCCAACGGGTCGAGTTGGTGGCACTGACGCGAGGAGTGTCGGGTGAGCGATGTGAATTGTGACGCTTGATGGGCATTGTAGGCCTCCTAAATGAGTTGGGTTGCGGTTGACTTGCATCCCGTTAGTCAGCCCGTGAAGCTGTCCGGTTCAAAGGTCACGTAGCATTTTTGGGTTTTTCGCCGGACACTCTTGCCCGCTAAGATGGAGCGGCGTGTCACCAAACTTGCAAATGGTGATTGCCCGTGGCTCGTATGAGTCACCGGCGGAAAAGAAGTCGGACGCCTATGTATTTTTTTGTACGTCTGGATTGATGCGGGACCGCAGCCAAAAGCGGTCCGCCCGAACAATGAAAACTCAGCTGCTTTTTGGTCGTGCGTCTGTTTGAAAACTGCCCCCCTATTTGACCCTCGTTGGCCACACCCTTACGTCTCTGGTTTGCTGAGCTGTAGGCAGGGAGGTGTTGCCTATGAAGACACTGATTAAATTCATTTGCGGTGAAGAGGTGTTGACCAGCTTATCCAAAGTTCTTGAAAAGAAGTGTGGATTTAAGTCCACAAACGACGAGGCGCTCGAGAAATTCCGGGCCGAGACTCCAAAAATTAAACCTTTTTGATGGGGCGGAAGACGTGCACAAGATGGTGCCCGTGCGTAACATTGATAAAGAAGGGCGCGACGTCTGGGCCTGGCAGGTCGACCAAAATTTGTGGTTTTCGGGAGGAGGCAGCGATGCTCAAGGAACCTTACTTGAGGCCGCATGCAGCAAATTTCAGCGCGCTGACACCACTTGATTTTCTCGAGCGCGCACTTGAGGTCCACCCGGACCGGAAGGCCGTCATCTGGCGTGATCAAAGCTGGAGTTATGGTGCGTTCGGCAGCATTGTCTGGGCGTTCGTTGAGTATTTGCGCGCGCAAGGCGTCAAGGCGGGCGATGTCGTTTCGCTCATGTGCACAAACAGACCCGAAATGTTGGCTGCCCATTACGCCGTGCCGCTGGTTGGTGCTGTGCTCAACGCAGTCAACACGCGACTTGATCGGGACTCGGTGTTTTACATTCTTGACCATTCGGGCAGTCGGCTGATTATCGCGGACCCCACGTGCTGTGAGGTTGCCAAGGCCGCGGCAGGTGATGCTGGTGTTCCGTTTGTCTGCCTGTCCGCGGACGGCCGCGATGAAAAATCGGGCCTCGCTCTACTTGAAGCAACAGGCGTAATACCGGCTACGGCATGGGGGCAGGTAGCCGATGAGTATCAGCCGCTGGCGCTGAATTACACCTCAGGCACCACCAGCCAGCCAAAGGGCGTCGTGCTCAGCCACCGGGGCGCTTATTTGAACTCATTGGGCAATTTGATCGCGCTCGGGCTGAACCACCACTCGGTTTATCTTTGGATATTGCCGATGTTTCACTGCAATGGGTGGTGCCACACCTGGGCGGTAACAGCGGCGGGGGGTGTGCACGTCTGTCTGGAACAGGTTGATCCCGCCGATATCTTCACCAAGATCGAGAAAGTCGGCGTTACCCACATGGCCTGCGCGCCGGTTGTTTTATATATGCTGCTCAACGATGACGCCCGTCATATGCGGGAGTCTTCCAGGCCGCTAACTGTTGCTACTGGAGGTGCAGCTCCCACGAGCGCGTTGATCGCCCAAATGGACGAATTGGGCTTCGAATTCATACATCTGTATGGGCTCACCGAAAGCTTTGGCCCCGCCACTTTGCGGGAATTGAGTGATGAGGAACAAAATCTCTCAATCAACCAAAGAGCCGAACTGCTTGCACGCCAGGGCACGCGACACGTAACGGCAAATCGTGTGCGTCTTGTCGATGAGAAAAACAATTGCGTGCCGCGCGACAGCGAGACAATTGGGGAGATTGTGCTTCAGGGAAACACGCTTATGGCGGGGTATTACAAAGACCAGGAAGCAACGAAATCTGCCTTCACAGGTGGCGTGTTTCATACCGGCGATCTTGCTGTGATGCATCCTGACGGGCAAATCGAAATAAAAGACCGCGCTAAAGATGTGATCATTTCTGGCGGAGAGAATATATCGAGCCTGGAAGTGGAGGGCGCTCTTTATACTCATCCAGCCGTATTGCTTGCCGCGGTTGTCGCAGTCCCTGATCCGAAATGGGGCGAAGTGCCCTGCGCCTTTGTTGAATTGAAACCTGGACAATCAGCGAGTGCGGAAGAGCTCCGCATTTTCTGTCGCGATCATCTGGCCCATTTCAAAGTGCCAAAAAAATTTGTCTTCCAATCCCTTCCGCGCACTGCGACCGGCAAGATCAAGAAGTTTGAGCTTCGTAGCCGTGCCCGTGGCTTAGTGGATGGGGGGAGCTAATATGTCCGACGAAAACACACCTGTAACAGATTTCGATGCGCCCACTTTGCATGCATTTTTAGATGATGAATTTGGGCCGGGCGCGCATTTTTACATCGAAAGGATAGCAGTGGGGCAATGAAATCCTACCTACTTCATGGCTCACGGATTAGAGAGAGTGGTGCTGCGCAAGAAACCGGCCGCAGTTGAGGACAAATCTGAAGATTGCTGCTCTGGCCAACTTTCCGCTGCTGAGGGCCGACCTGTCACAATTGTTCGAGTAGTTGAGGCGAACTATTGACCCCAAAGCAGTCTACTATCTCGCCACTCAGCGCACATGTCTGGCTGCGGCGCAATTCCAACTACTCTTTCTTCTCTGTCAGTTCCGTGACGACCCCATTAAGTTCCTTGAGCGCCGCCGTATCGGCTTCGCTAACTTGCCTCAATGCATATTTTCAGAGCGGTGAAAGCATGTGCCCGCCGTCGGCTACGATAGCAGAGCCGGTTATGAAAGCGCCTGCTTCTGACGCCAACAGCAATAAGGCACCATCGAGCTCCTCTGGCCGTCCAAGCCGTCGCTGCGGAATTCTTTTGATCACGGCGCGACCCGCATCTGTTGCAAAGAATTCGCGGTTAAGACTGGTTTCGATGTAGCCGGGCGCGAGCGCATTTACGCGTATGCGATGGCGGGCCCATTCCAAGGCGTGTTGACGCGTCATTTGGATGAGCGCGGCTTTTGACGCCGCATAGGCCGTGACGCCCATACCCTGACGCAACCCCAAGATGGATGCAACATTGACGATAACGCCTGGTTGATCCAATGCAACGAGCCGGCGGCAGGCCTCAACTGACACCTGGCGGGCACCATCGAGATTCACGGCGAAGACCTGCCTCCAAGCCTCAGCTGTCTCATCCAGAGCAGGGGCCGGTTCAGCAATCCCGCTATTGTTGACGACAACATCGACAGGGCCCAGTTCCTTTTCCGCAATGTCGAAGGCTGATGCGATCGAGTTCGTGTCCGTCACGTCGAGCTGCGCAATCGCTGCTCTGGCGCCGCGCTCTTGGAGCGCAGCACAAAGCGATTCCATCGGCTGTGGCCGCCTGGCTGCAAGTAGCACGTCAGAACCGGCCTCCGCTAAGACCTGTGCAAACCGCGCTCCCAGTACGCCAGAGGCGCCGGTAACCATGGCAACCCGGCCGGCGAGAGAAAAACGCGCGGCAAGATCGGGCGTCATGTCTCCTCCCCTCCGACAAACGAAGAACGCTCGTCCTCTGTCAGCGCATTAGGGTCGGTCACCCAAGCGCGGCGCGCGGAATTCGCGAGCAGGCGTTGGTAGAGTTCGTCGTCGCCGTCGTGGCTGCCATCGCGAATTGCCTTTGCAAGAGGAGCGCTATCTGCTTGGCTGGCCTCAATCGCGTTTCCCATCGTCGCTTCGCGGTGAGCGGTCGCAACGGCGTTTGCCGTGAGAAGTGCGAGATAACGGCTTTCGCCAGAAAGCTGCGACGCTAACGTTTCGCGCAGCATCGACACGGCTTCGTCCAGCAGGTCGCGGCCTTCCTCAGTCATGGCTTCGCACTCCCTTCGCAAATCATTTTCAGCGCCTTGAATTCAAGCGGGTCAGCAATGCGGCCGGTCAGCGCAAGATGAAGCGAGCGCTCTTCGCCGCTGGCGTGACGCCCGCCCTGTTGAAGGGCGATCACCGCCCAGCGCAGGTGAGCCATCACCTCCCACCACCGCACACGTGCAGCGTCGATGGCAATCCCGCCCTCAGCTTCATAACCTGCGTAAAAATCTACCCTCTCGCAGATGCCGCCGCCTTCCAGATCCGGCCGTGAGAACCGCCAGCACTCGGCACAGAACCAACCAATGTCGGCTAATGGGTCAGACCAGCCTGCAAACTCCCAATCTAGAATCGCGGTCAATCCCTGCGCATCGATAAGGAAATTCCCGGTGCGAAAATCCCGATGGCAAAAAGTAATGTCGGTTGATTTAGGTGCGTGGCGCTCGGCCCATCGAAGAGCCCACTCCAGACCGGGTCTCACCGCGCCAAGGTCGTCTAGCCACGCGCGCAGTAATGCCACTTCTCCTTGCGCAGGATCCGCCGGTCTCGGACCGAGAAGTTCCGCAAGCTCTGTATCCGGTTCAACGGAGTGAATACCTGCCAGCTGCCGTCCGAGTTCGCGCCCAAGCGCGCGGCGATCACCCCCGAGGTTCGAATCCCGGACGACCTTGGGGCCGTATCCGACACCATCTACGCGCTCGATCAGTGCAAACGGTGCACCAATGATATTTACGTCTGCGCAAAACGCTACCGGTTTGGGAACTGTAATGCCCGCCGCCCGCACCGCAGACAGTATTGCATATTCCTCTTGCCGGCTGCGGCTTGCACTGATCGTCGCTGCCGCATCCCGGCGCAACACAAGGTGGTGCGTTTCGCTATCAGCACTAACTTCTAAAACCCAGTTTTCCTGAACGGCACCGCCCGACAGTTTATCCGCCGAACGGACCGTCACGTCCTGCGCATTGAGTACTTCTGACAGCCACGCTTCGAGTTTGGTGTTGCCTTGGAGTGTCGTCATAGACCCCATCTCCAGAAGTCGTCTTTCTCGCGTGCAAACGCATCGGACAGAACCATCTTGTGGACTTCCGAGGCGCCATCCACCAGCCGCGCCTGGCGGGCGTACCGGTAAATCCACTCGACAATTCTGTCTTTCGAGTAGCCCTGAGCGCCGCATAATTGCACGCCAACGTCGGCCGCCTGATGCAGCGTGTTAGCGACATGGATTTTCGCCATCGATATGTCCTTGCGGGCGAAGTCTCCCTGGTCGAGCTTCCAGGCCGCATGCATCACCAGCAACCTGCCGATTTGGATATCGTGCGAGACCTGGCCAAGCATCAGCTTCACCGATTCGCGATCCGCCAATTTGATGCCGAAGCCTTCCCGTTGGCTGACATAATCGAGCGCCTCGCGCATGGCCCGCTTGGCAAGACCCAACCAGCGCATGCAGTGGGTGAGCCGTGCCGTCCCAAGGCGGATTTGCGTGACCTTCAGTCCATCGCCAATGTCCAGGAGCCTGTCGCGGTCCGCGATCTCAAGACCATCGAAACGCAATTCGCAGTGCCCGCCGTGCTCTTCCGGTCCCATGATCGGGATGCGCCGCACGATCTCCCACCCCGGCTGGTCTCGGTGGAAGAGGAACGCGCTAAGATGGCGGCGGCGTTCATCTGGATTGGGGTCAGTTCGGGCAATGAGAATGAAGTGATCGGCTTCGCCCGCACCAGTTATGAACCATTTCCGGCCGGTAATCCGCCAGCCCCCGTCCGTCCTTTCAGCTCGCGTCGCAATCATCCCGGGGTCCGAGCCACCTCCCGGCGCTGGTTCCGTCATAGCGAAGGCTGAACGCACTGCTCCATCTATGATGGGTTGCAGCCAGCGGTCTTTTTGTTCGGGCGTAGCGATCCGTTCCAGTACATCGATGTTACCGTCATCGGGAGCTGCGCAATTGAAGACCACGGGACCGAAGATCGATCTATTGGCTTCCTCATACATCGCTGCTCGGGCAACAACCGGCAGTTCCATGCCACCGCGCGCAATTGACGCTTGCGGCGCCCAAAGCCCGGCTGCCTTTGCTTTGGAACGCAAGGGCTCAAGAACATCGAGACGAATATTTTCATGCTCATCCCAGTTCGCCCGGTCCGCTTCGACCGGTAGGATTTCCTCGGCAACAAATTTGTGCGTGCGTTCACGAATGGCTTCGATTTCAGCAGACAGAGAAAAGTTAATTCCAGCAGCCGGTGCGCTTTTGCGTTCAGTGGTCATCTTGCCTCCGCTCAAAGCTCGCCGCGACGCCGACGCTCCGCGTCATCCCACGCCAACAGCGGCTGATAGTCAGGCACAAAACCGAGACCCTTCTGGGCGTCGGATGAAACTGCGTCCTGGGACGTTACGACATCGATGACGGCCGGCGCGTTCGCCAGAGCGCGACGCAAAGCGTCTGCCAAATCAGAAGGATCCTCCACACGCTCGCCATGCGCGCCAAGCGCACGGGCCATTGCCGCATAATCGGAATGGCGCAGCGTGGTCCCAACCACACGACCACCATAATTCATGTCCTGATCCAAACGTTCAATGTTCCAGGCGGCATTGTTAGATACGATAAAGACCGCCTTTGCCCCGTGTCGGACCGCGGTGTCAATTTCCATAGCGTTGATACCGAAAGCACCATCACCGTTTACGGAAATCACTTGCCGCCCTGGAAATGCGAGAGCTGCCGTCACGGCGAATGGCGTACCCACGCCAAGACAGCCGAACGCGCCGGCATCCAAGTAGGATTGCGCCTCTAGCCCGACGCGGGCAAAACTCAAGAGGTCGCCACCGTCTGCTACAGCGATATAGTCCGGGTCAGCAACCTCGCGGATCGCCTGGAAGATCGCCATGGGATGTATGCGACCGTCGGCGCCAACGCTCGGTGCGGTTTCACGAGAGCCCTTCGCAACGCGCTCACGATGCTTCCCCCGTAGGCCGGCAAGCCAGTCGGCATCGCGTGCTCCGGCATCATTTCCCAACCCAGCCGTTATAGCTTCGAGTGCCAACCCGACATCAGAGAGTATTTCTGGAGAGCCACGGCGGTTATCGATGAGCTCACCAGCGGAATCGGAAATTCGCACAAAGCGCGCATCGGGAAACACGGCAGGCGATCCAAACGCGAGTTGGTAGTCGAGTTTTCGTCCAAGCGTCATCACAAGATCTGCCTGTCCCATTGCCGCGGCACGCACCGCACCAACGACGGAAGGGTGATCTTTGGGAACAAGACCTCTGCTTTCCTGGGTGTCGAGATAAAGTGCATCGGCAGCATCAAGAAACCTAACGAGTGCCTCGCCGTGACCATTTGCTCCCCGACCGCTAATAACCAACGGGCGGCGTGCGTCGCGGATCGCTACGACCGCCTCTGCAACCGCTTCGGAAGTGGGCACAGGCCGTCGTGGTGGTTTTGAGCCTAGCCAATCGGAAGGCGTGAGATTTTCCGGCACATGCGCGCGCAGCACGTCGGTGGGGATTTCAAGATAAACCGGACCAGGCTCTCCCGCATCTCCCATTGCGCGCGCGATCGCCTCATCGAGTTCGCGCAGGACCTGCTCCGGCACGCGCGCCGTACGGGAAAAGCGGGTGACGGGCCGTAAGATGTCCGCATGAGGAATGTCTTGCAGCGGTCCCATGTTTGCCTGCGGCCGAGACGTGCAGCCACCAATCAAAAGCACAGGCGCGCGTGCAAGTAGCGCGTTCGCCATTCCAGTGACAGTGTTAGTGACGCCCGGGCCGGCGGTCGCCATCGCCACACCAATACCGCCCGTCAGCTCGGCATGGGCATGCGCCATGTGCACGGCCGCGCATTCGTGACGCACATCGATAATGCGTATTCCCTGGCGTGCAACATGATCCCAAATCGGCTGGATGTGCCCGCCCTGCAGACCAAAAATCCTGTCGACCCCACGCATTTTCAGAGCGCGGGCGATCCACGCGGCGACACTCAGCTCATCTGTGTTTAGGTCCTGCATGTCGGTCATGGCGTGGCGCTCCTACGTGGGTCGTCGGCGGTCAGCTGAATGAAAGACGTTCGGCGAGCAGCCCGCGCAGAACGCCATGTTGTATCTTACCTGTTGCTGTACGAGGCAATTCGCTGGGCGTCAGAAAAATGACGCTACGCGGGCGCTTAAATCCGGCAATCCGGCCGCGGCACCAGTCGATAAGCGCATCCTCCTGCTGGACAGCCCCATCACGCAAGACGACGGCCGCCGTGACACGCTCGCCCCAGCGATCGTCGGGCAGTCCGACAACAGCAACGTCGCGCACATCCGGGTGGCCGGCGACCACCGCCTCGACCTCGGTGGGAAAAATGTTTTCACCACCTGAAATGATCATGTTTTTCTTGCGGTCGATCAGACGAATGAAGCCTTCCGGGTCGCGCAGAGCCACATCGCCAACACTGAGATAATCGCCACGAAATGCTTCTTGCGTCTTCTCCGGCAGGTTCCAATAGCCGTCAAAAGCATAAGGCCCGCAGCTAAAAAGTTCGCCGGGCTCGCCATCAGGAACCTCGTTGCCTGCATCATCAAGCAAACGAATTGGAAGCGAGCCAACCACCTCACGCCCCACCGTTCCCAGGTGATCGAATTGCTCATCAGGATGAAGCATGGTGACCCAGCCCGCCTCGGTCGAACCATAAAGTTCGAACAGGCCTGAGTTGGGAAACATCTCCATGACCTTGTGCTTCGTTTCGACCCGCGCAGGCGCCGAAGAAACCATCAACTTCTCCACCCGCCCGAAATCGCCTGCTGGCCGGGACGCTTCAAGCAGCATCTCGTATTGCGTCGGAACCAGTGAGGTAAAGCTCGCACCCGTTTCTGCAAAGGCGCGAAGACAGAGTTCGGGATCGAAACTCGGGCGGGAAAAAACGGTTGTTGCACCGCCGAGATATAGGAAGGACGCAAAGAAATATAATGAATTTGCGTGGCACATCGGCATAACCAGTAGCGCTTCGTCACGCCGGCTTAGCCCGAGCTCAACTGCCGTCATCAGCGCCAGCACGCTGATGCCGCTATGGCCACAGATTGCGCCTTTTGGATTGCCTGTGGTTCCCGACGTGTACATCAGGCACCACGGGTCGGTGGGTGTGACGCTGACATCTGGTTCGGCCGCTGACGCATCTGTAATCAGCGCTTCATAAGCGTGCCAACCGCTTGGCGCCTCCTCCGCTCCCAGATGGATGAACCGGTTATCGGGGAGATCCAAGTCGCTTCGGATCTCCTCGATCGCGCTGTGAAGGCCGTCCTCGGCAACAACAGCCGAGACAGAGCAGTCCTCCAAAATGAAACGTATCTCGGTTGCAACAAGTCGGAAGTTCACAGGTACGGCAACAAGACCAGCTTTTGCCGCCGCTGCATAGATCTCAAGCCATTCGATCCTGTTCCACGCAAGCACTCCGAAGCGGTCACCCTTCTGCAGGTCGAGACCGAGAAGGGCGTTGGCAAGACAACAGGCACGCGCGTTCCAAGTGCGAAAGCTCATGGTGCGTTCAAGATCCCGCGCACCGACCCGTTCAGGTTGATATTGTGCCTGCGCGGCAAGCATCTGCCCAAGGTTCGGAATTGGCGTCATAAGTCGCACATCGCTTTGATGGTTACTACGAGTGCCGCATTGGGCAGGCCGGGCGCTGTTGTGTTTTAAGGCAACGCCCGAACCAATCTTACGCTAGCCGGCAACTATTATTCTCGGGGAAACTTCTCGCCGATCCCAGTCGCGATGGCCCCATAGAATCCGTTTAGAATCTCATCAGCCTTGGATTGCTCCACACCATCTGCGGTGAAAACACCCTTCCAAGTCAGCTGTGCGCGGCCATCGCCAAGGTCTGTCACGCGGACCTGACCGACGTAGTCCTTGACCGGAAGGGGCGATGAACGAATGACGTAGTTGAAGGCGCGAGTTTTGGGATCGTGATAGACGAGCTGGAGATGCACCTCTCCGCCGCCCTCCTTGAGGATGTTGGTTTTTTTCGCGCCAACGCCTTGTCCCTGCGTGGTGCTGGACTTGATTGGCGGCATGTAGTTTTCAAATGGCTGGTGGAATTCTATCAGGTTCCACAAATTATTTGGCGAAGTCTTATATGTCGCTGTTATTTCGGCATCGGCCATCGCGGAAGTCGTAAACGCGAAGGCCGCAGCGATCGCAACCGCAAAAGAAGTGACCAACCTCATTTTACTCTCCTAGCTAATACTTGGTTTCATGGTCAGTGCGCTGGTCAGACCCTCGCAGGCCTGCTCAACATGCTTGATCGCGAGGGACTTCGCTCGTCTGGCATCCCCCTCGAGAACTGCATTCAGAATGTCTTCGTGCTGCTGCCAAATGTCTTCGGGAAGCGCTGCTTTCTGGAGCACTTCGCTCATCACACGGCGCAGATGAAGCCAGTGTGGCTCGCAGGTTGCCCCGATTAGAGAGTTTCCCGAACATTCGTAGAGGAAGTTGTGAAACTCGACATCGTACGCGACCATTCTCTTGATGGACTTGGCATCGATCGCAGCAACCCCGGCTTTCACGATTGCACGGCCGACCTGAGCAATCTGGTCTTTTACTTTCGCCGAAGAGCGTGCACGCGTTGCAGCCAAATGTGCAGCGAGACCGTCCATTGCCCCCCGGATCTGATACCTGCTCGTAATCAGCGTAGCATCGAGCGCTACGACCAGCATTCCGCGCCCCGGAGCATCTTCGATGAGCCCGTCAGCCTTAAGCAGCCCCATGACCTGTTGGATGGGCTGGCGTGACACGCCGAGGCGTTTTGCAATCTGCTCCTGCACAAGGTGGGAACCTGACGGCAATGATCCATCGCATATCTGATCCACAAGGACCTGATAGGCCTGTTCTGTAAGGCTAGGGGCCTGCGCTATCGGCTTCATCATCACATTCCGAACTCTGAATTCCGTATTCTATAATGGAGATGCATATTCATGTCAATGTGCTGCCCGGCACTGACAAACAGCTCCATCCACCCATTATGACGTCAGCAATTGGCCCTGGAGACCCGTTTACCCAGCGCTGGGCGATGTCAGAAACTGAAGGAACTGCAGAGGTGTTCGACGCTCGGCTGCCGTGAATTCCGCCGCAACTGCCGACGCAATCATGGGCCAGCGTAGAGGCGATGCTGGGCTGCTACGTCGGAGCAAAAACGGACCGCTGGTGCAAAGGACCGCTGGTTGGGCTGTGCCGTTGGCTTGAGCATATTCCGCTGCTCTGATTGGCACTACGGCTCCGGCACCGCGACACCCTAAACGAATATCTCATTGAAATCTTTGGTGTCACGCGGGGGATCGAGTGCGAAGGATTTCAGACGCGGCACACCAGTCAACGTGTTATCGTGCGTCCTCACGAGTGTTTGTGCGTCACGATCATATTCAATATTGGCCGGCAGCATCGCTTTAGCCACAGGCGGGTGGGATGTCGCAATCGTTTGATAGTTCTTCTTCACCCACCCGGAGACAACTTTCGCAAGCGGCCAACTGTCTCTTTCCAAGTTGTCGTTTCGATGAGCGCTCTCGTCGTAAAAGCCTAGGACGTTCAGACAGAAACGAACATATGCTGCTCCTTTGTAATTGGGGAAGTCATCCATACGGCCTATCTCATCCCAAATCATCCGTCGAAGCTTTCGGCGCACCATTTTCATGATTTTGGTGTCACTGATCTCGAGCGTTGCAATGGGTTCCCAAACGGTGTTGTGTTGAACGTCCCACATCCTGAATTCTTTCGTATTGACTTGCGCTGCGTTGAAAATCGTCTTGAATAGTAGCGCCGCAATATTTGACGACAGGTCGCGTCCGTACCTGAAATTATTTCTTCTTTCGAAGCCGACCCAACCCTGGCTTTCATCGAATGCTTTGACGAGGTCTTTCAAGAAGTCATTGGCCTCGTTGGCATGCCATGTTGGGTTAAACGAACTGAACGTGTCCTCATACTTTTTCAGGTCGCCCAGTTGCTCATACGCGTTCTCTGTTGTTTGAAGAATGTGTTGGATGCCTCGGGCACCCCAATTTGCACTCCCTTTGGAGCTTAACCCACGAACATACTCGCGTGCCATACCGAAATACACTCGCCAAGTGTCCGTATCCCAACTGCGAGCATGTGGATAATCCAGATCAAGTGGCGCGTCCAATCCCAACTCGTAGCTTTCAAGCAGATGCCAATTACCAAAAATGGATCGAGTTATGGGTTTTGCGTCTCCTATAAAACCTCGGCCCAGCCATTCATTCTCGACAAATAGTGCCGAACCCGGATTGTTGAGCATCGCTATTACAAACCGGCGTACCATAAGATGAATGGGTGCGTCGTACCTTTCTAATTCCACAGCTACTTCCACCATATGAGCCGGAAATGAAGGTATCTCTTTTGCGACAACGTCGCAGAAACGAGTATCGGACAAGAGCGAATTGAGGTGGTGAGCGTGCGTTTGCAACGCTGACAGTTTCACCGGTTTGTCATCCTCGAAGGGGTGCCTTTTTCTGCGTGGCGTGTGGCGGATCAGTCTGGGAGCTTCACGCATTATCTCACGCGCCAGTGCGAGCATCTCTTCTTTGCTCCCATTCGCGACATGGACATATGTCTGCTGAAAGAAATGCTTGGCTGTAAATCTGGAGAACCGGGGAGGCCTGATAAAGCAAATCTTCATCCAATAGAGGATCAATATCGCAATTGCAGCGGTATTAAGATAGTTGATCGTATTTGGGCTGAGGAAATTTGGAATTCGAACACTGTAGAGAATGCTGGCTTCAATGGCGAATGTAATAACTGCGGAAACGAGAAGCGTGCCAAAAAATAGGGGTCGAAAGGAGATAATTGCCGTCGCCTGCCTGATTTGAAATCTCGGACTAGTGAGAGTAAAAACCGCTACAGAAAATGCGAGAATGCCCAAAAAACCGCTGATATCGAGCAATGGGGTGTACTCATCACGCGCGAAAACAACCAAGCTCTGCTCCCACCATTGAGTGAAACTCGCCCAAGAGTTACCAACCCAACTGACTAGCCCATCCCACAATGCTTGTGTCTCCCGCGTTTCTGATCCCTAAACCAGCCTATCCGGTTTCCCTGTTGTCTTCTACGCAGGATGTGCATGTACTGCCTGCACGAAGTGTCCGAGGATCATGTCCGCTTTGCTCTGGCATCAGCTTTTGTTCCGGCTTCACGCGAACTGCAACTTAGGGTCAACGGCTGCCCTCGGCGGCAGCGCGTAATGCGTTTGGTGCTCCGACCAAGCGCCAATTGCTCCATTCGGAGCGATTACAAATATGCATTGCCGAATGGCTGTCTATTGGTAGGATAGCACAAGACTAGAAGCGCCTTGCTATGGGCTAGGTTTACCCGCATATGGCTCGCTGGAACAGATTCGAAGCGTTTGCTATGCGCTGATTTTGGATTACGGGCGGTGCGCCTTTTTTTTCATGCGCCGCCAACACACAAAACAATCTTGTTATAACTCAATAATGGGGGTGTTGTTAGATGGGAGCAGCCGAAATGAACAATCTGACACCGCATATGGCTTGGTGCTTACACGGAGACCGAGCCCGCGAAGCGGAGAATCGACGGAACGCTAGGCAGAGCATTCTGAATCAAGTCGAGTCATACAGCAACGCTGGGCAACCAGACGGTGGCAGGCAAGATTGGAATTTGGAAGTCTATCATAAATACCGCGAAATGCATTCAGCACCCAATCATACAGATGCAATCGGAGCAAGTGACGCCGCTACGCAATTTGAGCATCTGCGGGTTGCCTTCGAAATTCAAACCAATCAGAGATAGTAGTTTCTGTCCCATTAATCCCGTTGTGTTTCCAACGTGTTTTTGATCATTAGCAAACGGCTGGCGAAGCGGCAAAATCGGTGATCGTCCGCTTCGCCTAGGGGGCACTTGGCGCTATTTGCACCGCTGGAGAGTTTTTCCGGTTCCGCCTCATGACCGGCCCTAAACGTCATCTTTACGCCGCACACATCTATGGCAGCACTGTATTTGCATTGCATTTTATTATTACGCAGACCCACTAGGTGGCGCAAAATCTATGCCACCCCCCACACTCCCCGTGGGTCCCATAGGGGGTGTCGAGCATGTGTTCGCCTGATGCAGGCCCAAGCATTCGCCACAGCGGCGGCTGTCCTGCGCAACGTTCTGCTTCATGCGCCGTCGCGGGTCGTGCGCTTGTTTAGGGCGAAGCCGCCGCCTTTGACAGATTGAAGAACTGTCAACGCAGTTTCAAATACGAAACGCAAATGCAGTTCGGTTAGATCGAACTGGAGCTGAGGGTACGTGACGCACGCTGTCGCGCTTTCAGCCAGATGTGATGTGATGAGGGGCACAGGGGTACGGCACGCGCCGTGGGGGCGGCGGCGTGTGAGATGGGTCGATATTGGAAGGAAGGTGCTGAGCTACGGGCTGCCCGTGCTTGGCGCCCAACAGCACACGCTGTTGCGCTTCAAAAAAAAAAAGGAATGTGAACAGAAACGATCAGAATTCAACGCAGCGCGCGCATGCGCAGGGCTGCGCGACAGTGGACAGAGAGGAAAGAGGACATGGCAGCTGGGGGCGTGCCGCCCTGCCGTGGTGATGGCGCCCTAAAGCTCAAACTGTTTTGCCAGAGCGAGCGCAGCTTCACCCGTCACTCCAAGATATCGGGATGTGCTGGCGGTGTCAGAGTGACCGAGTAGCTGCCTAACAGCCTCGATGTTCTTAGTCTCGCTGTATATGACGGCAGGCCGCGTGCGGCGCGTCGAGTGTCCTGAGAACCTGCTTGTGTCGGTGTAGCCTGCGAGATCAGCCCAGCGCTTCACCAGCGTTCTGAAAGCTGTCGGCGTGAGCGGGGCGCCGGGCTTCGCATGGTTGCTGACTGATCGGAACAGGTAGTCGCCCGGCTTAAGGTTGTCGGCCGTGATAAGGGCCGCGATGGACTGCTGGGCGCGTTCTGACAACGGCGCAGTGACGGCCTTCCCCGTCTTTTTCTGGCGAACAACAGCGGCGTCTGCTGGATTGCCCTGGGGGCCAGTCACGTCAGCAACGGTCAGGCGCAGCAGATCACTCGCCCGCAGCATCGTTGAAATGCTCACTTCGAGTAATGCTCGATCTCGTGCGTTGCCCTTTTGCGCCAGCTTGGCGCGGATTGCCTGAACATCGGCTGCCGAAAAGGGTTGCATCTGCCCCCGTAGGGTTGGCCCAACTTTCGTTTTTTCTGTCATTTCGGCTGTCAAGCTCCGCAAATTCGAAAGTTCAGGGCGGAAAGGCCCTAATTCATTGGATTATGATATTGCGAAAATTCCCAAATCGAAAGTTGAGAGTGGAATTGTGGTTATCAGAGCGTTAATGGAGGCGCGTTTGGCGTTACGGCGCTGGGTGTGGCGTTCTGGTCGCTGCTGGCGTGGTGAGCTGATCACACCGGAAATACGTCTGCCGCCGGGGGCACCGGAGCCGCCCTGCCGCCAGGCGACGCCGGAACCCAAGGACACCGAACGCACCGCATAGTTGTATAGAATATGCTGAGCAACCTGCGTTTACGTTGTTGTGGGGAATTTTCGGTGTTGGGGCGATGAGGGGCGTTTTGGGGGCGTTGAGGGGGTGGATTCGGCCCATTTTCCCGTTTTGGGGCAGGCTGTAAGACATACGTAATAGTACGTATTAGGCGTGAAACTTTACTTTTAGTTAACCATGATTTTTGGCCGGGAAAGAGAACAAAACAAGAATATATGGAACGCCGGATACTTGCTAGCCGGTAGTGGGGGCACGGTAGCCGCATGGAACACCGGACTCTCATTAGCTGGCCGTATGGGACACCGGAGGCGTGTCAGTCGTCAACGCTGGCGGGGGGGGGGATCAGCACACCGGATGCAGGCCGGTGAGGCGTATGGGACCGGCCCCAGTGCCGCCGGGTGTGCTTTTGCTCGACCGTATGGCGTGGTATCGCGACGTGGAATGAGAACAAATAGGGAGCATCCGGTGTGTTGCGCCATGTCTGCTGGGACACCAGAGACATACCGCCGGCGCCTGAGATGCCCCTAACGAGGTTGAAACCTGCCATTTTTGCCTCTGGATTGGGGGATGAGGGTCCGGTGTCCAACGTGTCCAAGCCCGTCCGACGCCGCTAGAGGTACTTTTGGACATCGATTCCTAAATGATAGCAATGCCTTAAGTGCTTTTCGGCGGCCGTGTCCACGTGTCCAAGGATTTTTGCCTTGCCTATACAGAACGGAAAAAAGTACATATTCTTGTATGTGATTTTTTTTTCTCTTAAGAGAAAAAGTAGTTGGACACGCGGACACGGGGGTATTTTTGCCCCTAACCTCTTGTTCTGACTAAGGAATCGGTGTCCAAGACTCTCTCGGACACGGTTGGACACGTTGGACACGGGCCTATTCAGGCTCCTCGCCTCGGCCTGGCAGTGGGCCATCGCCCAGCCCGTATGCCCGCCACGCTTTTTGTTCGGCGTCAGTGAGCTTATCGGCGTCCATGTTTCTAACGTCGTCTGTGCCTATTCGCGTCGTGCCGGTCGCATCCTCAAAATTCTTTTGCACCTCGTCGAGCGGCGGAATCTTAAACATTCGGGTTCGGTCAACATCGCGCTTGCCGGGGCGTGTGAGTGAGATGCCAAAGCTTTTGACCCGTTTTGCGAGGGCTTCCTGTGAGTTGATTGTATCGGAGCCGTATTTTTCATTACGCGCGAAGTGCTTATACGCCTTCAAGAACTCTGAAGCCGGGATACCAGCCCTTTCGGACACATCGCTGCTGTACTGTGCGGTAGGTGGCAGCGGTCTTTCCTCTAGATCGCCCGCTTCATTCTTCCAAGCAATCTGACCCTCCTCGATGACGTGCGCTATCCACTTATGCACTTTATCAAAACTTTGTTCGACTTGTTCAGCGAGATACGGCGTTTTTGGCACATCGCGGAGATTGACCTTTGTAGGTTTTTGGAGATGTAGAAGGTCGTACATCATGGCTTCAAGGCCGCCTGCTTTTTCCATCTGACTGATGATTTTCTCAAAATACGGAAAGTTGCGGTGGTAAGTGGAGGGAACGTCCATTACAAAAAATCGCCGCGACCCTCCGCCAGCAGAGACGACCCACTCCTCGTTAGAGGCAAGCCAGTAACGTGTGTGGTTTGGAATTGTAATCGGATCAAAGCCTTTCTTTTCAAGAAGGCGTGTCTCTCCCGTGATCATCTCTTTAAACGCCGACTTGTCCGCTTTATTGCCGGCAAAAAATGCTTCCTCGCAGTTCATGAACAATGCCTGCGCCTGGTGTGCATTGAAGTTGCCGGTAACGTGTTTCTGGTTTGATACTGTAACGCTGTTGTTTGGCATCAGCTTGCTGAAGAGGGCGGCAGCAATGGATTTGCCGACACCTTCTTCTTCCCCGCGAAATACAACAGCCGTTCCTGGTTTATCGCTCGGTTTTTGAATAATGTTTGCAAGCCAACTCAACAGCCATGCAAACCAATAAGGATTGAAGCGACATAAAACTTCGAACATGTGCGCGCGCAACAGTGACCAGTCTCCCTCTATCGGTTTGACTGCGAAGCCGCGCCACAAGTTGAGTGCACCCTTCGTTTTTTGTTCGGCTGAGGGATCAAAAACAATGCTGCTGTAGGTCTTGCGGTCTTCCCAGGCTAACCACTCTTTTGTCAACTCACGTGGCGAGTCGTCGCCGATCCTAAAAACAGTTTTTCCCATGTTTAGGTCTTGGAAGGCGCTCTTTTTTAAGAAAGTAATTTTCCCATCAGGCTCGTCGGAAAACACCGCGATTAGCGTGTCCATGCCCATGACACACAACGCATATTTCTTGTTCAGGTTTTCAAGCTTTTTCAACTCGACAGGCGTGTAGCCGGTTCTGTTGTTGTCATTTCGCGCCTTCTTTTGCCGCATCTTCTCAGCGTGTTTAGCATCTCGAATGCACGACTTCGCATCGTCGCGACTCATGCCGACCTTGCCGCGTATCTTCTCACGATATTCCGAAAGTTCCGCACCTTGCGCACATTGAACAGCAAGCTTAAACGCTTTGTTGATGTCTATACCGGGAGTTTGGTTCGTAAGTTGTGAGATGCACTTGTCGAGTTCATCCTTGCCCGTGCCCATGTCTTTGATGACTTCAGGGTCAGTGAGTTCAACGTCGTCGCAAAACTCAACCAACTCCATTGCATCTTCAATGCCGTGTGCTTGACACCATTCATCTAAATACCGCAAGCGATCATTGTGGAAATGCTGGATACAGCCCTGATGCTGGCAGTGCATGCTCCAAGCCTGTTCCATGTGCGGTAAGGCATCCCACACAACGAACGCACGATCTTCCTCAACATCCCCGCCTGTGTGTTCATCGGCGCGGGAACAGCGTGCTTCAACTTTGTTTTCGTCGTATTCATTCCGAATCTCATCGGGTGCAAGCTGTCGAATCATCTCACACGGCATGAAGGTGTTGCTGTAATCAGACGCAGCGAACTTCAGGATGTTCTTTGTCTTGAAATCACTTTTCGGTTGTTCAGCGCTGCCGCTCTTGCGGGCACCAGCGATGGTTTCCATGTTGCGCTCATAGTCTGTCTTGCTTGCGTCTTCCCATTCCTGTTTCGACACAAGCTTAAGTGTACGCCCAATGACGGTCCAAATTTGTTCTCCCCGGTGTTTAGAAAGCCGGGGAGGATAGTGCAGCCGCGCTGGGTCCTGACATGATGTATCAATTGTCAGCTCCAGGGGACCCTCACCCGTGGTGACATATTCATCTTTCCATCGTGCGATTTGTTCTTGTTGTGTTGATTCAGGAACGATGAAGTCGGAAGGCTCATCTAATGGGAAGCAAATACGCCCACGTGGCATGGGGGCGTGTTTGATGACAAAGCACACCCCTTTTCCTTCAACGTGTTTCTTTTGAAAACCTGTCGCCGTTTTTACGAAGTCAGGATGATAGCTCTTTTCGTTCCGCAGGTATGTTTTCAGATGCTCAATCGTCAAATCGGCAAGCGGTGTTCCGTTTTTCTTCGCCCATTTGACAATCGCGTTCTCGGCAACGGTGGTTTCTTTTGAACCGTTAGAGTGTGTTGGCCACATCTGAAACGTCAGTTGTTTCTTGATGAGGCGTTCAGCAATATCTTCGAGGGATTCACCCGTTTCGATGTCATAGATAGCGAGGTAGTTTGTCTTTATTTCCTTACTTGATCGTTTTTCCCCAAACGTTTCACCCTGTAGTAAGCATGGGCCGTCCTTTGGACCTTCTTCGAATTCAGAGCAGAGAGATAGGAAACCCTGAAAGGTTGTGTTTTCATTTCTCCAGAACTTCTCATCACGCGATCCACCCATTCCGATGGTGATGGGACGTTCAAGCTGTTCAAGCCAAATCGCTTTTGTTTTTTCATCTTCCAACATCCCGTGCGGATCAATGACGACACTGTGTCCTATGATCTCGTGGTTGTACTTTGTATAGAAGGACGCGCTTGAACCGCGCGCAGCATTCTCCGAGAGCGCTGACGCGTTCTCAGTCTCCGACACCTCAGCATTCTCATTCACACTGGATGGCTTTATTGAGGATGCAGCACCACGGCCGTTATTAGCGCTCCATGGCCCGCGTGTTTCGCTACGGCGCCGACCGCGATTCTTGACTGCTGCGTTTTTTTTGAGGACGTCTTCGAGAGTTTTGTAGCCGCTCCGGCTTTTGATCTTGTTACGCATGACGCGCACTCCTACTGGATTTTAGATGCGCTACATGCAATGATCATCACGCATTTCTACATTTGGCCGCCTTTCGAGCTGGAACTCGGGGGCGGCTTTCTTTTTGCCAGCCCCACAAAACGGCCACTCAAAACAAAAAAAGAGGACATTGAAGACGCATCTCCCCCCGCAAGCGGGAGGGGGTGCGACTCCGCATGTCCCCTCATTCATGGAAATATTAACAAATTCCACGAACCACGTCACTAACAATCAGTGTCCGGACCGACTCTTATTTTTGCCTCATTTTCGTGTCCGGCATAGCTCTTCTTTTTTAGGTTTAATTTACGCTCATATCCCGCTGTTTTTTCTTGTTTTTCTTGGCTTTTTAGTTGACTTACAATGTTTTTGTGTTTACTTTGTTTATTAACCATCGCAAGCCTTTTAGTACGAGTATCACAAGATGAAACAGAAACCCTATTACGGCAGAATAACTGTTGCTTCATCCCTGCCATTAGCAGAGGCCAAAAAACTTCAAGCATTCGTGCGTCGCCGCAATACGACTGTCTATCAGTTACTGCGAGATTTAATTCGCGACGCTATTACAGCTGACGAAACTGAAAACGCACCAAAAAAAGCACGAACAGCGGCATATAAAAACCGGCGCGGAACTAAGACGCGCTCCGGCGCCTCACGCGTAGCCGCGTAAAGGGGGCGAACAACATGACACCAAAGTACGTTCAAGACTGCATCGCCAATATGAAAGCGCTGCTGCGCCGAAAGTACAAAGATGCGTCTCGGGGCCGCATCGATAGGCTTGTTGATTCGGCGGCTGCGGTGGACGCATTCCTGAATGGCAAAGACACCCGGACTGAAGTGCTGTATCGCGACCCAGAAACGCTTTTCACGCGGCACTTGGAGAGCATCGGTGCTGAGCTGTCTCAACCCATTCCATCACCGCAAGAGCTGTTTGACCGCGCGCTTGAACAGAATCCCGGGATGCTTTCCAAAAACCGTCTCGAATTGTGGCGCGAGCTACAAGATTTGGACGATGACGCCCGAATTGCCCGGGGTAAGAAGCTCGATGAGTTGGCGCCGCCCCCCGAAAAGCAGGCGGCAAGCCAAAAAACAAATCCACATTATTCGAAAGCCCCAACACAGGCCGACGCTGACCAGCTGCTGACTGACACGACCGGCATCGATGCACGGCAGCACCCACAAAGGCGCCGACGCAGTACGTTGTCCCATCTACAGCAGGAAAATGCACGGCGCGCTGACAAGGTGTTTGCCCACGAAGCGGTTTCAAGCAAAACCGCAGGGCAGCTGTCACCGGCTGATCGCCTCACAAAGCACCGACTTGATCAGGAGTTGCGTAAAAAAGCATGAGCGGTTTCGACGACAATGAACACATGGATGACCTGCCTGACGATGATCGGGCGGGTGGCGTGTGTTCGGAGTCTTTTGAAGATCAGGAACGCCGCTTTCATGAAATTTTCGGCGACTACGAACCCGATAAGCCGCCGCCCACGACGCCGGGTTACGAAGATAAGCCCCACAACTGCCCCGCCCTTAAGAAATGGAACGCAGAACAGCTGCGGGCCGAGCAGGAACGCACACGCAAGCAGCTCAAACGTGAGCGCGAGCGGAAAGAGCAAGAGGATGAGGAAGCGTCACGTGATGGCGACTTCCAAATCGACGCAGAAATCAATAACACCATCATAGATGACCCCGATCTCATCGAAGACATCAAACCTTGGGGTCAAACGCGCTGGGGTGAGTTCTACCCCACGGCAGAGGAGCACCTCCCGACGCTGAAACAGCTGCGTGCCCTCTACGGAGATTGGCTCGACGCCTGGACACATTACAAAGGCGACCCGTGTATCCATTGCGGGCACACGACAAAACGCCTCTACGGCGGCGCCTGCATCCATTGCACGCCACCACCGACGCGTTCCACAATATTGGAAGAACGCGAGCGCGGCTCAAAAGGTCGCCACATCATGCGCCCCTGGCGCCGAAAAGCCCGCGCACTTCTAATCGCAGGCTGGTCTCGTAATGACATTGCACGCGAGTTACGCGTTGGTCGTGGTGCTGTAGGGCAGGAACGCGTCATCTTTTTTGTTGAGGCCGTAAAGGCGGGCGATGTCGAGGCAGCACTTATTCTGGCACCTGAAATGTCGCGTCGCGGCGGACGCAAGTTGCGGGCTGTTGAACGCATGAAGCGTCTCAAAGAGAAGAAAATGGCAGAACCACTTCTCAAACCACGGGGGGATATCGATGAGTGACTTTATCCAGTTTCGACTACCCGCATTGGCATTTCCATTTTATGTCGCGACACAGAACCTAACGCACGCCATCGCGTGCGCCGACGCGCTGCATGCCGCGTGGTTGGATTAAGTAGGGAGCTTTGAGAGTGGATTATTTAAACAACGTCGCGAGGCGACGCCGCCGCCCAAAACCGTGCACTCCGGAAGAAGCGACAGCGTTTGAAATTGAAAGGCGGCTCGACGCCTTCTTACGTGTTTATGATCGCCGTATTCTCAACATGTCTCGCAAGTTCTCAAACGATTACGAAGGACAGCGGCGCGCACACATCATCGACATGTACGCCTCCGGCAAAGAACCTGCCGAAATCGCTGACGCGTGGGATGTATCTGAAAAGGAAGTACGCAAGACCCTTCGAGAGTTCCGCAACGTCTACTTCATGATGACGTTCTTGATTTGTCGCTTCATGCAGCAGCCAGAAAAGGCATTAGCCGAACTGCCGGAGTGGATGCGGGACGGAAATCCGAGACCGAAATGATGTGTGGTTTCTCTAACAAAGCGGCTTTTTTGTCATTGAAAATAACGCACCGTCATTATTATTGACATTTTTAGTCCACTTTTAGTATGACACACGGAAATGCTGGAAAACTTTGAACTTTCGCCCCACCTTTTTGGGTATCCGAAACAATTGAAATAGGTGACGACAATGCAACCTGCCCACACAAACGAGCCCGACGTTCTTACCACCGAGTTTGATGAATGTATTGGGCGCGTCATGACAGCGACTGAGATTCTGCATGACGTTGTCGCGCGCGACTTGCCGCCACGACAGTACTGCGCGATCGTTAAGTCACTGCTCGGAAAAATTCAGGAAGAGGTTGAGAGTTTCGAGTCCGGTTTGGGCCCCGAACTTTTCGTGGCGAATTACGACGCACTTCATGCTGCATTTAAACAGCGTCGTTTGACGTAAGAAACAGAATACCGCGCGATTCTTTCTCCTATTGAGATCGCGCGGTTGGCTTTGCGGTGAAGGGTTCCGGCATACCCCCTCCCCGTGAAGCATACAGCCCCGCCGCTCTTTTTCTTCTCGGGGAGCGGCGGGGCGTTGGATTGCTCTGCATGGGTGTTTTCTCGCGTCCGCCCCGTGCCGGGCATTAAAACCCCGCCGCCGATACTACCACGGCGGTGGGGTGTTTTTTTACTGCCTCTGGACCGACACCGGAAAGCACATCGCACACCGGACCTACGCCTCACACGCCGGATACACCGGACCCAAGCTAGTGCATCACTCACACCGAACCTACGTCTTAGGCGGCATCAGATGATCAAGCCGCAGACCGTCGAATGTGATTTTTTGTAGTTCCATGTTTTTGCGTTTCAGATCGTAGCCCTTGCCGTAGCGGGACGACATGCCGGGTGAGACGTGGCCTAGCAGCGCATCAATGACGGTTTGCTCAATCCCCGCGTTGCGCGCAAAGTCTTCGAAGCTGTGACGAAACGAATGGAACGAAAGCTTGGAGCGCTTGATGTCTAACGACTTCAGGTGTCGATTGAAGTGCTTACTAAACGCATCACTGTAATGGCCGGTGTTCGGGTCCTGCTCGATTGACGGAAATAGCCGCTTTTTACCCTTCGCCGTTTGACGATCCCGAAAATCCAATAGACCAAGCCTAACGAGTTGCTTGTGGACCGGCACTTGGCGTTCAGCCGCCTTAGTTTTTAGCGCCTTGTTGATGTCGATGAATGTGATTCTGTCGCGCTCTTGAAGATCGTCGCAATCAAGCGCCGCAACCTCGCCCAAGCGCATTCCGGTATGCAAAGCGATCAGCGGTATCCAGAACTTTGGGCTGTCGCGTAGCACCATAGGGCCGTGCTGCTTCCAGTGCCGTTCATCCTGACAGCCTGTATACACCGGACTCCTAAACAACACGTCCAACTCATTGGTCGTGAAGGAATCGCGTTCATCCCGAGCGCTGGTGTTGTTCTTAATTGACAGGCCAGCCACGGGTGAGCGGATGTTGTCATCGTAGTTGTCAGCTACCCACGTGAAACACTGCCCGACGACGCGCAGCTTCGTGTTTATAGTTTTTGTCTTTTGTGGATGCAAACCTAACGCTTTGGAGCGCTTCGCCGCTTCTACAATTGTAAGGTCGCGCGTTTCTTTGAACTTCCGCCAATTTGCAGCGAGCGTTGCTAACGTCGTCTTGTATTTCCTGCCATCCGCTTTTGTGTAATCATCGAGCGGCTTATCTCCGACGATTTGCATGAAATCATAAAGTGTGTCGTCGATGACCTTACGACGCGCCGGTGTGTCGCCTTTGCGTTCCTCTAGCCACTCTTTCACGGCTACGGATAATCTTGGATAGGACGTCGCGGTTTGCGCGGCGTTTTGTTGCGGATTTGCGTCGCTGCTCTGAGGCGGGTTTTGTGGATTCGGTGTCAGCACGTCGTCAAGGTCAACACCATCGTTCACCGCCTTCAGGACCTTGATCTCAGCGGTCATTAAGGCAAGGGCAAGCCTAATGCGGTCGTCTTCCGACAGCTTGGACCGCTCTGCGAGTTTGTCGGCGGTTTTGAGAAACTGCTCGCAATCGGAAATCTTCAAGGCTGCTTCAATGCGGCTAATGTTGTGTTCGCCTTCACAAGCCAATAGGTAGCCCAGCGCTTTCTCCAGGGTAATGCCACCCTCAAGCAAGTGATCCCAATATGTGTACCGACGGCCATCAGAGGGAAGCGGGATGATTTTGCCGCGCCAGAAGGTGATTTCATTTGCGCGCGCGCTTTTGAGAAGTTTGGCGCGTCGTAGACGCTCCTCATCAATTCTGTTTGCAATGTACGTTTGACAAATCCTTTTGCGGGCAGGGGCCGTCAGAGCGCCATTGAGGGGCGTCTGATTGAGAGTGGTGCGGTGGGCGTTAAACTCAGCTTCGATCTCGCTCTTCACCGTGTGATAGCGCTGTGCTGCGATCCGGTCGTCGCGGGTTCGGAGACTCCGCCAGACCTCTTTCTTTCCAAACGTCTCGATGATGTCCTTTGGCACTCTGTGTCGTAGCGACCAGACATGCCTGTGCTTGACGAGACCCGGTAAATTGGGGGTCATGATTCCTGCTCCCGTGTGTAGCCATTTGTGTAGCCATTTCGGAAGCAGGCTATCTCAGAAAGCCTTGATTTACAGTAAGTTAATCGTCTTCAAAGTGTTAATTGTTGTGTTGGAAATCATTGGTGGGTGTACAAGGACTCGAACCTTGGACCCGCTGATTAAGAGTCAGCTGCTCTACCAACTGAGCTATACACCCTCACCGACCGGTGGGCCGACAGGACGCTTGGGCGCGTCCGCGACGGCAAAGGGGCCCGGCGGGCCCCTGGTCAATAGATGCGATCTAACACTGATATAACCGGCTGTCCAGCGCGCGCCGGCGCTGGGCTGTTGGTTGGGCCGGGACAGCAGCCGGGACCGTGCTTTGCGTTCTATGCGCCCGTCTCTTTTTTGCCGCGCAGTGCGTCACACACGCTCAGCAAGACGATGATGGCCGGCGAGACGGCTGCGGCCCATAGTGCTGCCGGTGCCAGTTCGGTTAGACCCGGTGCACCGGCCACGATCAGGTGCGCGGTTAGCCACTGCAGCAGCATCAATACGACAATGGTCAACAGGAGCATCATCCAGCGGCCGATGATGCCCAGGCTCAGACGCTGATAGCACTGCGCGCCAATGCCATGCGCGGCAAGCAGCGTGAAGGCAAAAAAGCCAAGCGGTCCGCCCGAAAACGCGTCGATGACGAGACCGCAGAGGAACACCAGCCAAACTGGAACGACATGCCCGCCGCGCTGACTCCAATAGCTCACAGTCATCACGGTTATCCACGGGCTTGCGTAATACGGCGCACCTGGAAGTCCCCACGGCACGAGGGTCACCAGCGTTGCAAGGAGAACCGTGAGCGCGGGTGTAATGCGGGCGATTGTGGTCATTGAGTTTTCAAGCCCGGCCTACTTGCGGATTAGTTTCGTGCGCCGTTCAGCCGTTTTGGCCGGCGTTTGACGCAACAGCACGCTGACATATTGGATACCCGCGAGCGACGCATATGGTTCCACTTCGAGTACGTCGCCGGTGGTCACGATAACTCCAACCTTCAAACCCTTGGGGATACTGCCGCGTGCGCCAGACGTTGAAACAATGTCGCCGGGAACGACGACAGACCGGGCTTCGACATCGGTGAGCGCTGGGCGGGCGTGGCGACGCCCGACCATGCGGCCGGGAATGTTGGCATCACCAATCAATACAGGAATAGCGCTGTCGGGATCGTTAAGCAGCTGGACCCGTGTCGTCATCGGACCGACTTTGTAGACGATGCCAACCAGCCCGTCTCCATTGACCACTGGATCACCGGTGCGGACGTTGGCCTTGGCACCGGTCTTAATCACCGCATGGCGACGGAACGGTCCAAGCGGGGCGGAGAGGACTTCGCCGGTGACGTAGCCGAGATCCTGATTACGAACGAGGTGTGTAAGTGCTGTCAGTTCGTCCACTTGCTTTTGGAGTTGCTCGGCGCGCCATTTCCAGCCCTTGAGCTGTTGATTTTCAGCGCGCAGCCGTTCCAGTTCGGAATCGAGCGACCATAAACGAGTGATGCGCTGCATGCCGTCACGAACCGGTTCCAGAGGACGCAAGCCCGCGGCAATGATCGGTGAGGTCAAGGTTTGGATACCATCGCGTACGAGCGAAAGTCCGCCGATGCCAGCTATGCTGGCCACGAGCAATACGAGGCTCGCCAACAGAAAACCAAAAAGCGCGCGGTTACGGGGCCTGCTGCGTTGCGGGCCATACATACGTCGTGACTTACGAAAAAATCGGAGCATTCAATCCCACGACAAGTGATGCGGTGCTGGCAAATGGGCCCGGTACGTGCCGGCGGCTTTGTCCCACCTGAGTTCTTTTGCATTTTAGTTAGGGCAGCAACAGTCTTATGGCCCCTATGCGGTACAAGATCATGGCGTTGCCAGCAAGTGTTGGCGCGCCTCCAGATCCTGCAGCACGATTGCGGAACCTCTGATCACGCATTCGAGCGGTTTCTCGGGAATGACGAATTTGACACCGACCAGGCGACCGAGTTCGCGGTCGATTCCCGACAGCAAGGCGCCGCCACCTGTAATGTAGATCCCGCGTTCGCATATATCTGTTGAGACTTCCGGTGGAAGGTCTTCCAACGATCTCAGGATAAATTCCGCGATATCTTCAATGGGATTTTCCATTGCTTCGGCGATGTCGTTGCTGCCCAGTATGATGCTCTTGGGCCGACCCAAGCGCAAATCGCGGCCGGAAATGTGGATTTCGGGGCCCGGGTCATCGAGATCGATCGCGGCGCGGCCCGCTTCAATTTTAATGCGTTCGGCATTGATCTCGCCGATGACCAGTTTGTGCCGCCGACGTATGTAACGAATGATCGCCTCGTCCAGAGCATTTCCGGCGCAACGCAATGAACGCGACTGGACGATGCCGCCGAGCGACAGCACAGCTATGTCGGTCGTGCCACCGCCGATGTCGACAACCATGGAACCGGTTGGTTCGTCGACGGGAAGTCCGGCACCGATTGCAGCGGCGATGGGCTCTTCCAACAATTCAACGCGGCGCGCACCTGCCGACATCGCCGTTTCGTAGACGGCGCGGCGTTCGACCGGCGTTGAACCCGATGGCACGCAGACCAAGATAAACGGTCGACGAAACCCTAACGAGGACTTCGCGCGCATAATGAATTGGCGCAGCATTTCCTCAGTGGCGATGAAGTCAGCGATCACCCCATCGCGCATTGGGCGGATGGTTTCAATTTGTTCCGGTGTGCGGCCAACCATGCGCTTTGCCTCAGCGCCGACAGCCAGAACCTCGCGGCGCCCGTCGCGTGATCTGATGGCAACAGCGGAGGGCTCATCGAGGATGATGCCACGGCCTTCGACGTAGACAAGCGTGTTCGCCGTGCCCAAGTCGATCGCAATGTCGTCAGAGAATGTGCTCTTGCCGCTTCGTTTCATGCCGCCCCGTTCCCATTGCGCACACGACGTGCATCTCGAAGTGGCGTCAACCGTGCAGCATGACGCACGTTAAGCGGATGCAGGGTCCATGTGCGCGAGATCACTTTGCCTGTGCTCCTGTGCAGTGGCGTGCAACACAACGATAGCAGCCGACAGGAGCGTCTGTCGGCCGACAAGATTGCGTCTCAAACTTACCTAACCAATAAACCATTAACCAACTGAAAAGCAGGATGTTTGGCGGGCAAGGCTAACGCGCCCTGCCCGCATTTGGTTTTAGACGGCGTGTTGGGCTTCCGCCAATTTTTGGCGTTTGACCTGCAGCTTTGCCAGCGCTGCCACGTAGGCTCGGGCAGACGCGACCAGAGTGTCCGTGTCGGCTCCGCGGCCCGTAACAAGGCGGCCGTCCTCTTCCAGGCGGACGGACACCTCAGCTTGTGCGTCTGTGCCTTCGGTCACGGCATGAACCTGATAAAGGGCCAACTTCGCGTTGTGCGGCACTAGGGCCTTGATGGCATTGAAAGTTGCATCGACAGGACCATTGCCAGTTGCCTGGATTGTGTGGGTGGTCCCATTCATATCCAAAGTCAATGTTGCCGACTGGGGTCCGACGCTGCCTGCAATGACCGTCAGCGCCACAACATGCATTGAGCTATGCGCGTGCGCGATTTCTTCATCGACGAGCGCTTCGATATCCTCGTCGTAGACATGCTTTTTGTTATCGGCCAGCGCCTTGAAGCGGCTGAAGGCGTCCTCAAAGGCATTGTCGCCAAGATCATAGCCCAACTCTTTCAGTTTTGTCCGAAAAGCATTGCGGCCGGAGTGTTTGCCCATGACCAGCGAAGTCTTACTGACGCCGACGGATTCGGGCGTCATGATTTCATAAGTCTGCTGATGTTTCAGCATACCATCCTGATGGATACCGCTTTCGTGGGCGAATGCGTTGCGACCGACAATGGCCTTGTTGTATTGCACCGGGAAATTGGTAACGGCTGACACCATCTTCGAAGCACGCGTCAGCATCGTGGTGTCTATGCCCGTATGGTAGGGCAGTACGTCGCTCCTGGTTTTGATCGCCATGACGACCTCTTCCAGCGATGCGTTGCCGGCGCGTTCACCAATGCCGTTGATGGTGCATTCAACCTGACGCGCACCGCCGACGACGCCCGCCAGTGAATTGGCGACCGCCAAACCAAGATCGTTGTGGCAGTGCACGGAAAAGATCGCCTTGTCGCTGCCGGGTACCTGCTCGCGTACCGACTTGAACATGGATGTGTATTCTTCCGGTGTTGCGTAGCCTACTGTATCGGGCAGGTTGATCGTTGTGGCGCCAGCCTTGATAGCGGCTTCAACACAGCGGCACAGGTACTCAAGCGGCGTGCGTGTCGCGTCCATGGCAGACCATTCGACATCATCCACGAGGTTGCGCGCGCGTGATACTGTCGACGTGATGATCTCAAGCACCTCCTCCTCGCTCTTGCGCATCTGATGGGCCAGATGGATGGGCGAAGTGGAGACAAATGTGTGTATGCGACCACGTTTGGCGTCCTTCACCGCTTCGCCGGCGCGATCGATATCCTTGTCGATCGCGCGCGCCAGACCGGCAATGGTCGCGTGCTTTGCTCGTTTGGCAATTTCGTTGACTGCTTCGAAATCGCCATCGGACGCGATCGGGAATCCTGCCTCGATAATGTCGACGCCCATTTCGTCGAGATATTCGGCAACTTCCAGCTTTTCCTCAAATGTCATGGTCGCGCCGGGACACTGCTCACCGTCGCGCAGTGTCGTGTCAAAGATCAAGACCTGGTCGGTCTTTGTGTTTCCACTCATCTGTCTCAAGTCCTACGAGAAATCGAAAATATGTGTTCGTTGCTGAGAGCGGGCGCATCGCTGCCTCGGCTCTCTCAAGCGTCATCTGTACTCCCCTGAACATCCGCACCGGCCTTTTGACAATTCCGGTACTGCCGAAGCTCAGGGGCATGTAAGGAGAAGCATGCGGGCCAAACGCGCGCGGTCGAGCCCGCCCAGGCCGCAGAGCTCTGCGGGGGCGCTCGATGGCAGTCGCCTAATGTCGCTCGACATCGCCAACATCGCGGGTGTCCATTCGGACGCGAGGATGTGCCTCGCGTGGTGAAATAAAACGTTAACCCTGACTATAAGCCAAAGGGGTTGAGAAATTGCAAGCGTGCGGCCCAATTGCGTGACGATAAAGCCGCGTTTTCCGTAAAATAGTGGCTTTGCAGCCCGTTTTCAGGTGCGCCGGCGGCCCCAAAATCAGCCCTCCTCAACCATCAGTGCGGGACTGTTTGATATCCAGGGTGCACTTCGGGCGGCGGCTGGCGACGTGGCACGCGCTAAACGTAAATGGTCCCGTTGCTGACGCGTACGGACTGGCCACCGATACGCACCGCCTGCAAACTGCTGCCGCTGACGGCCAGCGTCACCTCTATGTGGCTCGGCCTGTTCATCTCGTAGCCCTGCTCGATGACACGTTTGTGCAACCCGTCGGGCAAACCATCGAAGCGGTGAACGACGCCGGCAAGGCCGACTGCGGCCGAGCCAGTCGCCGGATCCTCACCAATTCCGGCGCCCGGCGCAAACATTCGAGCATGGAAATCCGATGTCGTGTGCTGGGTCTTGCGTGAGTAAAGGTAGGCGCCGACAATTTCCGGATTACCGAATGCCGCGTGCCAATGCTGTGAATTGATGTGCGCCTTCGCCATCGCCTCAAGTGTAGACACTGGAATAAACGCAAACCCGTTGCCGGCAGAAACCATGGCTGGCCGGTGGTTCTCAAATCCGATCTCGCTTGGTATCAGACCGACAGCGGCGGCCAGCTTCTCAATGGCCGGCAATTCTCCCGAAACTTGCGGAAGCTTTGGCGCATCAAACTCGGCGAAAGCACTTTGGTGACCATTACCATCGTTCAGCAATCGCACGCCGACGCGAATAAGACCGATGCCTTGCTCGAGCGTGACAATGGAGTCGTTTTCGCCAGGCGTGTCTGGTGCACGCTGCTGCGACAGCAATGCGGCGGTGCCTATGGAAGGATGACCGGCAAATGATAACTCTTGGTTTGGGGTGAATATGCGCATACGTGCGCTGTGCGCCGGGCTTTCTGCCTTACACAAGAATACCGTCTCGGACAGATTGAATTCGCGCGCGACAGCCTGCATTTGTTCGCTGTTTAGTTGATCCGCGTCAAGCACGACGGCAAGCGGGTTGCCGCCGAAGCGATGCGCGGTGAACACGTCGAGCGTGTGAAACTTAAATTCCATCAAGTTGTCTATCCCGTAGTCAGCACCTTTGCAGTCACGGACCGTCATGTCGCAAATGGTCCGGTCGGCAGCCAACCAACGTGTAGGCCAGACAGCTACTCAGGTGCTTTGCCCGCGCGTCGGTAGAACACAAATCACGGGATTGGCAAGCGAAATGGTAAGGGGCGACATGGTGTGAAAGCTTAACTGCTGCTGGTAAACGCAGCGCAATCCCCTAGGAGCACGCGTTATACGCTGGCGCCGTCCAACACATGCGCCAGTAAAAGGCGTACATACGGTGGAACCGAGATCTGGGTCATTTGGGCGGCATGCCTAACGATTTTGATGTCGTCCAATTCCGGGTCCTTCTGCTGCGCGATCGCGGCCAGCATGAGCGCGCGCAAGTCTTCGGCAGGCAAATCCCACCGATATTCGACGGCGATTGAAACTTGGTGGGCGCAGAACGTTATCATGTAGCCGGATTTGCGTTTATTGGCGTCGACTTCCAGTCCCGTCTCTTCGGCGACCTCACGGGCGATGCTGCGCGAAATATTCACGCGACCGTCGCTGGAAACATCTCTGTCATCAATGAAACCGCCGGGCAGATAGGCGAGCCCGCCGTTTATATGGCCCTCGCGCTGGCGACCCAGCAGAACGGCTCCGCAAGCGGAACGGATCAATGCTGAGCCGAAGCAATCACGGGGCTTGGTTTCAGGCTGTCGAAATCCCAGATCGTCCGGAAGCGGTCCCGTGCTGGGTCGCTCCGGTGCCGGAAATCCCTTCGAACGCCAATGAAGGAATGTCTTGAAGTCGGTACGTGCGAGTGACGCATTGAAAACGTTGTCACGTAGCTCCAGCGCTTCGGCCACATGTACCGTGCCGTTGAACAGAAGCGCATTTTGCTTTTTTTGTTTCTGCCAATATGATTCGATTTCCTGCTTGTTTGTGGCGCCATAGCCCCAAATTCTCGACGTCACCACGAGTTGGCAGTCCGAAACCGTGATCACACCATCGCACCTCGGTGGTCCGTTGGGCTTTGTCATATCCCGGCCTTCCATGACGTAAAATCGCAATTGCGCGGTGGGCTTATGGCATTTGTCGTATACGATTTGGTTTTAGTCGAAGAGCCATTGACGCTTGTTATGTTACGCATTGTGTCAGTAAATTTGATCGCGGCTTCCACATTTCTGCCGCTTCACAATCACGTTTTCGCCTTGCTATGCGGCTCAAATCCCACATATCGCGGCCGTAGGCGCTAGAGCTAGCGGCTCGCGAATGGGATTTAAGGACGCGCACGACAGGCTGGATCAGTGCTTGAGTCCTGAGGGGGATTTATGGGGGGACAACACATTTACCGACACAGCTAGTCGTTCGAACTGGCCCCTTGGCACGAGCGCTCGTGTCCGAGCCGGTTCCTCGCACCAATAATCATCTTTGAGATGCAAACGCGTTTTGAGTTGTCGGCACGCGACGGGTTGTTGCGTGCCACACGAGGCCCGATCACGCCGGGCAAGGGTTTCTCCACTCGATGGGGAGCCCACAACGGGCGGCGGAGCTCCCCGCTTCTTCGTCGCCCGTTCCTCAATCGGCCCTGACCGCCGCCATGCGGCATGGGCCGAGGCCGGAAGGCTGTCGCGGCTGCACCGCCACACACCTCCCTCCCCGACGTGGCTGCGCACGGTCTTCCGGCATCCAATGGTGTTTTCTCACCCTGAAGGCGCCACGACAACGCAACGGTTCAACGGGCCCGGTGACCCGATCTTCACCACCCCAACTAGTTACGGCTCTTATCGACGAGCGCCTTATCCTTGATCCAGGGCATCATGGCACGCAACGTCGCACCAACCTCTTCAATCTGATGCGCATCGTTGACCCTGCGAATTCCCTTAAATCGTGCCTGTCCCGCCTTGCACTCCTGCATCCACTCAGAGGTGAACTGGCCGGTCTGGATTTCTTTCAGTATCGCGCGCATTTCGTCCTTGGTCTTAGGAGTAATGACACGCGGCCCGGACATGTACTCGCCCCATTCAGCCGTGTTGGAGATTGAATAGTTCATATTGGCGATGCCGCCTTCGTAGATCAGGTCGACGATCAACTTCACTTCATGCAGGCATTCGAAATATGCCATTTCGGGCGCATAACCGGCTTCGACCAGCGTTTCAAATCCGGCGCGAATTAATTCGACGAGGCCGCCGCACAGAACCGCCTGTTCACCGAAGAGGTCGGTTTCGCATTCTTCCTTAAATGTTGTCTCGATAACGCCGGAGCGTCCGCCACCGACACCACATGCGTAGGACAGTGCCAAGTCGTGTGCATTGCCCGACGCATCCTGATGAACAGCGATAAGACAAGGAACGCCACCGCCCTTTTCATATTCACCGCGCACGGTATGGCCGGGACCCTTCGGTGCGATCATGACGACATCGACGCTCGATTTTGGTTCGATGAGGCTGAAGTGGACGTTGAGGCCATGGGCGAAGGCAATCGCCGAACCGTCGCGAATGTTATCAGCGATGTGATCGCGATAAATGTCCGCCTGCAACTCATCAGGCGTCGCCATCATCATCAAATCAGCCCAGGAGGCGGCATCGGCAACACTCAAGACCTTCAAGCCATCAGCCTCTGCTTTCTTTGCGGAAGCTGAACCCGGCCGCAAAGCAATCGCCAGATCCTTGGCGCCTGAATCTTTCAGGTTTAGAGCATGAGCCCGCCCCTGGGACCCATAGCCGATAATGGCAATCTTCTTTGACTTGATCAGGTTTAGGTCGGCATCACGATCATAATAGACGCGCATGGGCTCCCCTCTTTCGTGGTTTTGGCTGGTCGTATTGCATGTGATTGGCGGCGGATAAGGGAGCAATGACCCAAATTGCCGAGTTTTCAGAAGGCGCGAACCTACTACCGGTCGGTCATGAATATCAATCGTTTAAAGCGGCTCGCGGCGCCTGTAGCGACGAAATGAGCGAATTGGCCGCGACATCCGCCCACTTTGGTAGCCCGCGAAGCTCCACGCCCAGGGCCCAGCCTGGAACGGTGGATTGCTCCTTGCGCAAGATACTTCCATCTTTGGACATGGAATAAGCAATTGTTAGGGACGCTACTTAACGCGGGCGAAACCGCCTTTGGGTTAAATTTTCGACAAACATCCGGAGACCCGAACAATGACCCTGAATGTCGTTCTGCGTTTTATCGTCCTGGTTACTGCTGCCGTTGCCGTGAGTGCGTGTGGCAAGACTACAGCAAAGACCACCGTTCCAGAAAAGAAGGCTATCTTTGTTTCCGCGCTGGATTGCACCGAGCATGGCGGACTGCCCTTTGAACAATGCGATGCTGCTGTCGAGAAGGCTGTCAAAATCCACAACACGGCGCTAACACAGCACGATTCCTTGCGTGCTTGCGAGGCAACGGAAGGTGAAGGCCGGTGTGAGCGGACGCTGGATCAGAAATTCCGCCGCGCGGTTGTCGCCTACCTCGTCATCACAACGGACACATCGACTGGCGTGCCGCTTTACGCGCCGAAAGGCAAGGACATGGCATTCCGTGACCATAGCGGCTCTGTTTACTCAGAGAGCAATCTCAAAGTCGAATTCTCCCCGAACGCCATGTCAATCATGGAAGTCAACGCCGAGAAGTAAGAGTTCTCACAACTGATTTACGGCCGCGCTCGGGATCTGCAGCGCGGCCGTTTTGATTCATTTGGCTCTCGGGGCGGGATTATTTTACCTGGAGCTAATCGCTCTCCATCCCGGCTTTGACAATGGCACGTTAAGGCCAGTTATTTCGCCTTACGGCAAATTACGATGCCTTTTGCCCGCGCGAAATTGCGGCAATGCCGGTGCGCGCAACCTCCACCAGCCCCAGCTCCGTCATGATCATGATGAACTGCTCGATCTTTCTGGTCTTGCCGGTGATCTGAAAAACAAAGTGCTCGGTGGAGGCATCGATGACGTCGGCCCCGAAGATTTCAGCCATTCGCATCGCTTCAATGCGCTTGTCACCCTTGCCCTGAACCTTCACCAACGCCAGCTCGCGTTCGAGTGCCCGGCCGCTTTCGGAAAGGTCACGAACATAGTGCACCGGCACCAGCCGCTCCAGCTGGTTCTTGATCTGCTCAATCACCATGAGCGTGCCTTTGGTGACGATGGTGATACGCGAGATGTGGCGCTCGTGCTCCGTTTCGGTCACGGTCAGCGAGTCAATATTGTAACCGCGGCCAGAGAACAGGCCGATCACCCGCGCCAGGACACCTGGCTCGTTGTCTACAATGACCGAGAGCGTTCGCGAGACCGTCTGTTGATGCGTCGTCAGCTCCGGATAATGGCTCTGCTTTAGTTGTTGTGACATCGTCGTTTCCAGTCTTCCTTGTGGTCATCGCGCCCGGTGGCCTGGGCGAGGCAGGCGATCAATGCTGTTAGAATTGGGATGCGAATGGATGGCCTGCGATCGGCGAACGGCAAACCAAACTTCAGGCATCCACAAAACTCTCCTCCGGCATGTGGCCGTCTTCGTATTCTGCGATGCGCCAACTCTCCTTCAATGCTTCAGAGCGCCAGCGCCGATAGGCGTGGTGGTTCGTCACGGCATGCATGTAGGCGCGTGTGTCTTCCTCAACATCGAATTGATATGTTTCCAGCCGCGAAACTACCGGCGCGAACATAGCGTCGGCAGCACAGAAATCGCCAAACAGGAACGGTCCGGGCTTGGGACTTTGCGCGCGAGCAGTTCGCCAGGCCTCTTGCAAGCGTGCGACGTCGGACAAGACCTCATCGTTATAGTCTCGCTTGGCAAAGCGCTTTGTGAAATTCATTGGACAGGCGGAACGCAAACCACGATAGCCGCAGTGCATCTCAGCCGACAGTGCCATGGCCTGTCCGCGTGATGGCCGATCGTCAGGCCAGATGGACTTGTCGGGAAACTTGCCGGCCAAGTAGGTAATGATTGCCAAGCTCTCCCAAACGGTCGTGTCATCATCAATCAGAACCGGAACTTTGCCCGTGGGCGAATGGACACGAATGCGTGCCTGCGTGTCGTCTTGGCGCAGCGGCACGACAGTTTCGCGGAAGGAAATGTCGAACGCGACCATGACCAGCCACGGCCGCATGGACCATGATGAGTAGAGCTTATTTGCGATCACTAGGTGCATATGAGCATCTCGTCACTGACGCGGAGGGCGGGGGCCGGACGGGGCGCGCACGTCAGATGCGCGCTAGCCGGTTACCGCCGCCTCAGACCAGGACCTTGCCGTCCTCGCCGATAGCGCTTTCAACCTCTGCGTCGGATACGTCGTCACCAAGCAGCATCTCGTTGTGTGCCTTTCCGGACGGAATCATCGGGAAACAGTTGGCGAGGGCCGCAACTCGGCAGTCGAATACCACGGGTCCGTCGATGGCGATCATTTCCTTGATCGCATCGTCAAGCTTTGACGGATCGTCGCAGCGAATTCCGCTCCAACCGTAAGCTTCGGCAAGTTTGACGAAATCAGGTAGCGCTTCGGTGTAGCTCTCACTCAGCCGGTTGCCATGCAAGAGCTGCTGCCACTGGCGCACCATGCCCATGTACTGATTGTTGAGTATGAACACTTTGACCGGTAGCCGATACTGCACGGCGGTCGACGATTCCTGAATGTTCATCAGGATCGAGGCATCGCCGGCAATATCAATGACCAGCGATTTTGGGTGAGCCAACTGTGCACCGATTGCCGCGGGCAGACCATAACCCATCGTGCCAAGTCCACCGGATGTCATCCAGCGGTTCGGCTCTTCGAAATGGAAATATTGCGCGGCCCACATCTGGTGTTGACCGACCTCGGTGGTGATGTAGGTGTCGTGATCCTTGGTCATCTCGTAAAGGCGTTCGACCGCATATTGCGGCATGATGACCTTGTCGCTTTCGCGGTATTTGAGCGATTTGCGGTCGCGCCACTTGTCGATTTGTTTCCACCACGACTTGTGGGCGGATTTGTCGAGCTGCGGCGCCTTGGCCTTCCAAACCCGAAGCATGTCTTCAAGGACATAGGCGACGTCGCCGATAATCGGCAGATCGACATGCACGTTCTTGTTGATCGACGACGGGTCGATATCGACATGAATTTTGGTCGACCCCGGCGAGAAGGCGTCGAGACGCCCGGTGATGCGGTCGTCAAAACGCGCACCGATATTGATCATGACGTCGCAGTCGTGCATCGCCATGTTGGCCTCATACGTGCCATGCATGCCCAGCATTCCCAGCCATTGTTTGTCGGCTGCGGGATAGGCGCCAAGCCCCATCAACGTCGAAGTGACCGGGTATCCCGTTAGCCGTGCAAGTTCACGCAGCAACTGTGCTGCTTTGGGGCCCGAGTTGATGACGCCGCCGCCGGTGTAAAATATCGGCTTCTTGGCGGATGCCATAATATCGACGGCCTCGCGAATGGCGGGCTGTTCCGGTTTCATTTTGGGCTTGTAGGTCTTGTGTACGATGTTTGACGGACCGACATAGTTGCCGTTGGCGAATTGCACGTCCTTTGGAATATCGACGACCACAGGCCCAGGACGACCGCTGCGCGCGACTTGGAACGCCTCGTGAATAACGCGTGCCAGATCGTTGACGTCCTTGACGAGCCAATTGTGTTTGGTGCATGGGCGGGTGATGCCAACAGTGTCGCACTCTTGGAAAGCATCGTTGCCAATCAAGTGCGTGGGCACCTGACCGGTAATACAAACAATCGGAATTGAGTCCATAAGCGCATCGGTAAGACCGGTGACGGCATTTGTGGCACCCGGTCCTGATGTGACAAGCACGCATCCGACTTTGCCGGTAGAACGCGCATAACCCTCAGCAGCATGTACCGCACCGCCTTCCTGGCGCACCAGGATGTGTTTGATGTCTTCCTGCTGAAACAATTCGTCGTAGATGGGCAGAACGGCACCGCCAGGGTAGCCAAAAATGAAATCGACACCCTGGTCCTTAAGTGCGTTGAGCACAATTTCCGCACCCGTCATCGTGCGTGCCATGGATAACCTCTTTTGCAATTGATCAGTCGGCGCCGGATGCTGCTGGGCTGACCGCGATGGGCTGCGCTGCACATCCCTTGGGTCGGCTGCTGCTCAAAGCCACCGGCCTTTTCCGGTCCGTTTGAATGCGGAAACTATCTTGCGAGATTCTGAGGGTCAATGCTCAACAATCAATGAATGGAAAGCCTTTATCGGCCTGCCTTTTCATTTCTTGTTGTTTCATCCAGTTCCACGCAATCATATTGCGCTTAAGCCATGTTGACTGGCGTTTGACGTAACGTCTTGTCTCGGCCTTACACAGTGTGACGGCGTGAATGAGCAGGTCTTTGCTGGGATGATCCGCTTCCAGGTAGTCCAAAAGCGGGCGCACGCCAAGCGCGCGCATTGCTGGCAATTGTGGGTCGAGTTGCATCCGCCTCAGACGTTCGACTTCTTCCAGCGCGCCCTCCTCCATCATGCGCTCAAAACGCCGGTCGCACCTTCGGTGCAGCTCATCGCGCGGACGATCGACAACGATACCGGTCCAGGTGCTCGTTGGGAGAAGCGGCTCTCCTGATATCGACTGCCAGTCAGCCAACGGCCGCCCTGTCGCCTTGAACACCTCCAGTGCACGTACGAGGCGCTGCGTATCGCTCGGGCGCAACTGCCGTGCCGTCAGCGGGTCGCAGGCCTTTAACTCCTCATAGAGTTCGTCGCCCGGCAGCATCTTACCCGCCTCCCGGCACGCCTGCCTGATGTCGGCTGGGATTTCAGGGATCGGGGAGAGCCCCTCTGTCAAAGCAAGAAAGTAAAGCCCAGTACCCCCGACAATCACCGGCAATCTCGATGACCGCCGGACTTCGGCGATGGCCCGTTCGACATCACTCAGCCAGCGGCCAACCGAGTAGGCCTCACTGGCACTGACATGGCCATAAAGGCGGTGAGGCAGGGCCGCCTCTTCGCCCATACTCGGACGCGCGGTCAGGACGGAGAGCTCGCGATAGACCTGCATGGAATCGGCATTGATGACGACACCATCGCGCGCCCTGGCAATTGCCGCGGCCAAACCGGACTTGCCGCTGGCCGTTGCGCCCGCAATGAGAACGGCTCGATCTGCCGCCATATTCACTCCCTAGTGCCGTCCGCACCCACATGCTGCGTTATTCGTTGAGCCATGGGTTGTCTGCACGCGCATGGATGTCTATGTGTTCGCAGCCGGTTGCTGGATTGCATCTTCCACGCTGCCCGGTTTGCCGGCATTTAGGGATGCGCGGCAATCTAACTGGAACTGATTGGGCGCAACTCGCACCTCGGCACTGAGCTGCCATGAACCGGCAGTAGGATCAAGGCTCGCGCAACACGTGGGCGAAACCGACCAGAAAAGGCCTCAGGCGACTGCCTATGATTGGTGACAGTGTATTTTTGCTGACCGGTTTTGTCTTGCTGATTGCCGGAGGCGAGCTTCTGGTTCGGGGTAGCGTGGGAATTGCCAATATGTTTGGCATGTCGCCACTGCTGATCGGCATTACACTCGTTGGATTTGGAACATCAGCACCGGAGCTTGTCATTTCCGTACAAGCATCGCTTGCCGGCTCTCCCGGCATCGCGGTGGGCAACATCGTTGGCTCGTGCCTGTCTAACATTCTCCTCATACTCGGTGTCGCCGCCTTGTTGGCACCCCTTCCTGTCAGAAACGAAGCGTTACGGCGCGACGGCATGGTAGTGCTCGTTACAGCTGTTCTATTCGCCTGTCTGGGGCTTTTTTACTCACTCGATCGGATTGCAGGTGGAGTGTTTCTTATTCTCCTCGCCGCTTATCTGCGCCACGCGTATCTTCAAGAAATGGAATGGCAACGCGTCAATGGACACATTGCGCAGCACACAGCTGCATATGCCGTCGCCGAAGCACAAGATGCAGACCCGGACGACACCATAAATGTCATCGAGCAAACCAAGATCCAGTCGCAACGCGTTAGCGGCTTTGTCTGGTTCGCGGCGGCGCTCGCGGGATTGGCGATCATATTCCTGGGCGGACGCTTGCTGGTTGATGGTGCCGTTGGAATTGCCAGGGCATTGCAGGTCAGTGAAGCCGTTATTGGACTAACCATTGTCGCGATAGGCACATCGATGCCGGAACTTGTAACGTGTGCTGTCGCCGCCTTGCGCAATCAGTCGGAAGTTGCCATCGGCAATATTATGGGCTCGAACGTCTACAACGTTCTTGGTATCGGCGGTGCCACGGGGCTGCTGGCGCCAACGACTATTCCCGAGCAGATCAAGTATTACGACAACTTTATTCTTGTGGCAGCGAGTATCGCTTTGATCGTGTTGGCGCGGTCCGATGCCAAAATCACGCGGCTGGAAGGTCTGCTGCTTCTTTGCGGTTATGTCGCCTATATCGCCTCGATCTGGCCGATGTGACGCGATGTCTAGGTTTGCTGCGTCGTTTTGATTAGGACATCGCCTTCGGCTAATGCCCCGGTACGTTCTGCTTCCTCCAACGCATGAGCAAGTTCTTCGCGCGCCCGTTCGGCTTGGCGCTGCCTGTTCCACAAGCTGGCGTATAGGCCATCCTGCGCCAAAAGCTCTCCGTGGTTGCCCTGCTCTACCAGTTTGCCGCCATCCATCACCAGAATATTGTCGGCATGTATGATCGTCGACAACCGATGCGCGATCACCAGCGTCGTGCGGTCCTTGGAGACCCTGTCGAGTGCATCTTGGATCTCTTTTTCAGTGTGGCTGTCGAGCGCACTGGTGGCTTCATCAAGAACAAGGATCGGTGGGCCTTTTAGAATCGTGCGGGCAATTGCAACGCGCTGTTTTTCGCCGCCCGATAATTTCAGTCCGCGTTCGCCAACCATCGTCTGGTAACCGTCGGGAAGCGTGCGCACAAGACCATCGAGCTGCGCCAACCGGGCGGCTTCGATAACTTCGTCCGCCGTGGCGTCGGGCCGACCATAGCGGATATTGTACAAGATGGTGTCGTTGAAGAGGACCGTGTCCTGGGGAACGACGCCGATTGCATTGCGCACGGAGGCCTGGGTGACGTCGCGTATATCCTGTCCGTCTATCGTCACACGGCCGGAACTGATGTCGTAAAAACGAAAGAGGATACGCGAGATCGTCGATTTGCCGGCACCGGAGGGGCCGACGATGGCCACCATCTTTCCCGGCGGGACCTCGAAGGACATCTCTTGCAGGATCGGACGTTCCGCGTCATAGGCAAACGAGACATTCTCGAAACGGATTGCACCCTCTTTCACGCTCAATGGTGCGGCATTGGGTTTGTCGACCACTTCCGGTTTCTGGCCGAGAATTGCGAACATGGTCTCAATGTCGACGAGGCCTTGTTTGATCTCCCGGTAGACCATACCCATGAAGTTTAGCGGCATGTATAACTGGATCATCAAGGCGTTGACCATGACGAAGTCGCCGATTGTGTGCGTGCCGTTCGCGATGCCATTGGCGGCAAGAAGCATGACACCGGTCATGCCGAGCGTGAAGATGACTGACTGACCGGAATTCAGAAGGCCCAGCGAATAATACGTCCTGATTGCTGCCTGCTCGTAACGTGCTAGCGAGGAATCGAATCGGCGCTTCTCCAAACCTTCGTTGCCAAAGTACTTCACAGTTTCATAATTCAGAAGGCTATCAATTGCTTTTGTGTTGGCCTCCGTATCGCTGTCGTTCATCTCGCGCCTGATGGCCATGCGCCATTCGGAGGCTGCCAACGTAAACAACATGTATGCGGCAACGGTGACCAATACGATCGCGACATAAACCCAATTAAAGTAATAGCCCAGCAACGCACAAACAAAGATCAGTTCCAACGCGGTGGGTAACACATTGAGAATACCCATTCGCACGATCAGCTCGATAGCGCGCGCAGCTCGTTCCAACACACGCGACAATCCGCCCGTGCGACGCTCCAGATGAAAGCGCAGCGAAAGCTTGTGGAGGTGCGCAAACGTGCGATTGTTGAGTTGGCGCACTGCGTTCTGACCGACCTTGGTGAAAAACAGGTCTCTGATCTGGTTAAACACAACCATCAGGACGCGGCCGACGGCGTAAGCAACGATCAGGCCGGTGGCTCCAAGAACGATCAGTATCGCTGCAGTTTCGCTCGACCGGGCCGTTTCGCCGGCCAGCGTATCTATTGCCAGCTTGTAGACAACGGGTACGGCAACGGTCACCACCTTCGCCAGCAAGAGCACGATGAATGCTGCCACGACCTGCGCACGAAGATCGGGGCGTCCCTTTGGCCACACAAATGGCATAAGGCCTCGCAGGACTGCCCAATGGCTTTCACGGGCCTGCAGAACCAGGCGTTCACCGCGACCATGGGGCTGTGAGAGTAGGCGCATCAGCTAGCGAAAACCTCGTTTGCATCGCGGGTAACGGAAAAGATATCAGGACGGTGTCCGTGGCCGGCGTTGTTGTTTCTTCGCGGTGGCGACCCGGTTCATGTCGTCACGCGCAGGGCATATTGCTCGGCACCATGTGGAAGCGCCACGACGGCAATACGGTGAAGCGTCATTTAATGGCTTGGGGCAGCAATGACCAGTGGCTGACACCAACTGGCGAAAGCTGACGAGCAGCACATGCAATACACTGCCGAAGACAACAGCGCTGGATTAACGTCGGCCCGACCGGCATTTATTGCAACCTGATCCTGTCTAGGCCGTTCCCTTAGCGGCGTGGTATTCTTATACGCTGGCAGGGGTAAATCCTGTTGGCATTTTTGATTTTACGCCGATTGGCTCGATAAATCCGCTGGTAAAGCTTGCCGCGGCCGTAGTGGCGGCGAGCAATACGCCACAGAGAGTCGCCACGCCTGACGACATAAGTCCTCGATTTTCTGGCTCGCCGACCGGCACGAGCGTGGCACCGAGACGCTTTGCGTCTTGCCCTTGCCTTGCGACGCGCCCGTTTTTTGTAACCGCGAACGCGCTTTGCTTTCTTGCGCCGCGACGAAGCGCGTTTCGATTTTCTTAGAGTACGCTTGCGGGCGCTACGTTTTTTGCGCTGGGCGCGCTTGGTGCGCGCGCTCTTGCGCTGCTTGACAGTTGTTTTGGCGATACGTTTGCGTTTTGATTTGGCTTTGGCCGTCTTCTTGGGAGGTGTTTTTGCGACGCGGCGTTCCACCGTCCTGTCCCGCCGGGCTTCCGCCTCTAGTCGGGCGATCTGTGCATTGCGGGCAACGTCCTCCACCAGCTCTGCTTCCGCGGCTGCGCTTAAGGCCTCGTCTGCTGATTCTTCATTGGCACTAGGTGCAACTTCCGGTGAGGTGTCAGGCGCAGGTTTTCGCCCCCCCCGGCGTGCCGCGCGCCTCTTGCGCCAGGCCTCCATTTCCCGTTGCCGCTCTTCTTCAGAAAGCTGCGCTTCATTCTCGCGCCGGTATTCCGCTTCAGCCAACTCACGCTTGCGCTCAGCCTCGCGGCGCAGCTCGGCGGCCTTGCGGCGCGCTTCACGCTCAGCCTGTGCTCTTTCGTTGGCGACCCTTTCTTCTTCAGCCTTGCGTCGGGCCTCCTGGCGGCGGCGTTCTTCTTCTTCAGCTTTACGTCGGGCCTCTTGTTCCTCTGCCTTGCGCCTCGCCTCTTCCACAGCCTTGCGGCGTGCGATCTCTTCCTCTTCTTGGCGCCTGGCCTCTTCGGCACGCCGGCGTTCCTGCTCCTTGAATTCTGCGTCAGCTTCCTGGCGCCGCTCTTCAGCCTCGCGGCGCAGGCGTTCGATACGCTCGCGATCGGCGCGCTCGCGCAGCTCCTTGGCTAGGTCTTCGGCTCTCTGTCGCGCAAGGTTGGCTTCCCTTTCAACGCGTGAACGATCCTCTTGGGCGCGGGCCTCCTCAGCTGCTGCGATCTTAATCTGTTCTGCAAGTTCCAGCCGCGCGGCCTCACGGCGTTGGCGCTCCCGGCGCAGTTCTTCGGCTTGGCGAACGACTTCGAGTTCTTCGCTGTCGTCGGGTGCCGCTTTACGTTCCGGCGGGGGCGGCACGGCATCGATGGCAAATGGAAGTTGGTCTTCATTTGTCGAAATGGCAGGCGGCGAGCTGTCATCGAGTCTTGCCGTGGACAGCTCGCTGTCCGATGGCTCATCGTCAATTTCCGCGGTGGTCAGAGATCCGCCCGTTGACAATGGACCGACAATTTTGCGTTGGAAGTCATAATTGGCCCTGGCGAGCCATTCGCGCATCCAAAAGAGTGTCGTTCCAAAGCTAAGGTCGTCCGTTAAGCTCTTCGGTATGCCGCCGACCCAGGGAGGTCTGGCGCGATCTGCCGGTGTATCTTGATCAGAGACTTCGATCGAGGGATTGCCGTCCGCGTCAATTGTTAATTCACGGACGATGACACCTTGAAAGTCGCGCGCTGAGCGGTCGATCCAACTATTGAGGTGATCGACAGTGGTTGAAGATGGCGGGGCTGTCTGATCAGCCGCTTCGTCATCGGTCGTGCGTTCGCTCGGCGATTGGTTTTGAGCAACGCGCGTGTATGGGCTGCCTGTTTCAATATGTGTAACGCTGCGATTGTCGAGCAGGTCGTCATAGGCGACGATAGGCTGTTCGGGAAACTCTGAGGGGATTGCAATGCGGATGTCCTGCCCCACGGTTGCCACTTCGCCGGGGGCCGATGCCTCAAGCGCCGTGATCCGGTACACACCCTCTTTCAGCGCGCCACGCGCATCAATTCGCCAGTGACCGTTTGCATCGACATCGACGGGGCCGAGGTGGCGATCGTCAAGCGACAAAGCAACTAGGCGGCCTGGTGTACCCCTGCCACTAAAGAAGACGCCACCGCGCCGATTGATCACAATCTGACGAAACGTCGGACCATTACCATTTAAATGCCTGGTCCCTGCCACGCTGCTGGTCGCGCCCGCGATGCGTTTGATGGCCCCGGTTTCAATGCGCGCTTGAGCAATGTGTTCAGCGGGCGGCACGACCGCTGACAGTCCCGCTAGCCGCCAGCCGTCTGCATCTGATGCAAAGTCACTCGGTGCAATTGCGCTGACGGCGCCGAGACCGCATATATACGTCAACGTCAAAAATTGATGCCAAGCCGGCATGGATCGAGAACCTCTGGGATTGAATCCCAATTACGCATTTGTATTTCAGGTAGTTATAGCCATACCTTCATATGAAGCCCAACTCCCGATTATGCTTAAGCACATAATTGGCATGCTGGCCAAGCGCTTGCGTCATTACAATATGAAAAGGGCCAGGGGCCACCCCAGATCCCGTAACAGGCGATTGCGTGGACGCCCCAATAACGCCCTACCGCCGATCCTACGATACCAAAAAGGCAAATGACGCCGTATTTCCAAGCAGCATCATTGGCCGGCTCACCGTAGATTACCTGGCAGGGGGCGAACAGTTATCATAAAAATGGACTAGACACATATGCAGAAGAGACTGAAACGGAATACAGGAGAACACTCTGTAAAGATTAGAAATATTTGTGTTTACTGCGGCTCGGGTGAGGGTGGAAATCCCGCCTATCGGCGCGCTGCGGAAGAATTTGGCACCGCGCTGGCCGAGGCCGGCATCGGCCTTGTCTATGGCGGCGGTGGATTAGGACTCATGGGGGTGGTTGCGCGCTCTGTCTTACAGGGTGGCGGCCAGGTGACGGGTATTATCCCCGAATTTCTGTCCAAACATGAGCAAATGCTGCACGATGTGCAGGAACTTATCGTCACAAGGGACATGCACGAGCGTAAGCAGCTGATGTTTGAAAGATCGGATGCTTTTGTCGCCCTTCCTGGCGGCATTGGAACGCTTGAGGAGCTTGTGGAGCAACTCACCTGGTCGCAACTCGGCCAGCACCATAAGCCCATTGTCTTGGCCAACATCGCGGACTTCTGGCGGCCGCTTTTGGACCTGCTCGATCACATGCGGCGGGACCGCTTCATCAGGGCGCCTCTCGACCTTCGATTCAGAGAGGTCAATCACGCGAGCGATATCATCCCGACGATCATAGACGAGTATAAGGTCTTGAGCCAAAAAGCGCCTGAGGAATTGGACGTTCTGGCGCGGCTATAAGAGCATGCGGCCAAAAAGGACCCATGGGGAGTGCTTCTATTTTCGACGCCGTTGCTGCTGACACAAATCAGCTTGACGGTTCGAACGTAGATGTGCGTTTCCCGACAAGTTGTCGTATGCTGCAAGCAATACGCGTCTTCATGTGACGTGCCGATTTTGAGGCAGTCCACGCTCGTTCAAAGTGCTTTGAGTGCGGATGATATCGACGCCAACCACGGAGCACACGGTGAGCCCGTTCCTCGATGCGGAAACTTTGAGCGCACACAAGCAGCGCAATTTGGTGCATTCGGTGCTCTTGCTCGCCGGATTGGGCGTGGTGCTTGCCGTTGCGATGTTCCTCATTTGGGGATTGATTGGCGTCGCTGCTGCTATGGTGGCGGTTGGGTTGGTAGTTCTGTTGGGCCCACGTGTGCCGCCTCGGGCTATTATGCGCGTTTACCGCGCACGCCACTATCCCAGGGATCACTCCCAATTGTCGCAACTGGTCGACGAATTGAGCCGACGCGCCGAGTTACCAAGCAGACCGGAGCTCTATGTGATCCCATCGAGCACGCTCAATGCATTTGCGACTGGGGCACCGGAGCAGTCAGCCATCGCGATCACGGAAGGCCTACTGCGCAAGCTTACAATGCGCGAGATTTGCGGCGTGCTGGCGCATGAAATGAGCCACATTCGCAACAATGATCTTTGGGTGATGGGATTGGCGGATGTCGTGACACGGCTCGTGCAACCGATGGCCTATGTCGCGATCATATTGGCTGTGCTGAACCTGTTGGGCTGGATGCGCGGGGACCCGCCGATTTCGTGGTGGGCTATCGGCCTTCTGTATTTCGCACCGGCTATTTCCAGCTTGTTGCAGTTGGCGCTGTCACGGTCGCGCGAATTCGATGCCGATGTTGAAGCGGCCATGCTGACCGGCGATCCGACGGGGCTTGCCTCGGCGCTTGAACGTTTGGAAACATATACCGGGCATGTCTGGGAGGATCTGTCCTTGCCAGTGCCGACGCGTAAGGTACCACTGCCGTCAATTTTGCGCACGCATCCGTCAACGGACGACCGGATCCGAAGGCTGATGGCGCTGACGGGCCTCCCAGAGGTACCACACTATCCCCAGATCACCGTTGTTGAAGAACCCCGCGTGTCTTGGGTCGGCATTGGGCCGATCGAAATGCGCCCCCGCTACCGTTGGCCTGGATTGTGGTTCTAGACCCGCGTAACTCTGCGCCCGTTCAACATTATTGAAATGCCACTGGCAGGGACGGGACAGCCCCTTTTCAACACCTGCGATAACCTAAAGTCACAGCGGGAGGCGCTGAGCTCTTGCCGAAGTGCTGGCGCGCCATGTATCAGCCTCAGATGGTTCAAACACGAAACACCAGCACCGGACGCAAGGCATAACTTCGATGGTGGACACAAAGGTTGCAGAGACTTCAGCGCAGGATGTGGCGCAGATGCGCGCAGGCAGCCGGCGTGCGATCTCGAAAGCCGTGACGGCGCTCGAAGCCTTGTCTCAAAATGCACCTGCGTTGTTGAAGGCAATGCAGCCGCATTTGGGCAATGCGCTTGTTGTCGGCATTACCGGGCCGCCTGGTGCTGGCAAATCAACGCTTGTCGACGCGCTTATCCGGCACTTGCGGCAGAAAGACCTGCGGGTTGGTGTGATTGCGGTTGATCCATCCAGCCCCGTTTCTGGCGGTGCGATCCTGGGTGACCGTATCCGCATGACCTCGGCACTGGATGATGACGGCGTGTTTGTACGGTCGCTTGCCAGCCAGGGCCAACTTGGAGGCCTGTCGCCGGCTGCCGTTCGCGTCATCGATGCGCTCGATGCGGCAGGCTTCGATCTTATTCTTCTTGAGACCGTCGGGACCGGGCAATCGGAAATCGATGTTGCGGAAGTCGCGGACGTACGCATCGTCATTTCCGCACCTGGGCTTGGCGACGACATTCAGGCGATGAAGGCGGGGCTGTTGGAAATTGCCGACATTATGGTCGTTAACAAGGCCGATCGCGAAGGCGCGGAACGGACGCTGCATCAGCTAATGGGCGCGCTGTCGATCCGCGATCCGGAGCGTGGACGTGTTCCTGTTCTGAAGACAACCGCAATCAGCGGCCAAGGTGTGCCGGAGCTTTATGAAGCAATTGAAATCGTCGGTCAGGCGGTACGCGCGCACGGTGTCCTGGTGCGGCGGCGGCGGCGAGCGCGATATCTGATCGCGCGGGCGGCGGCTGATCTCGTCGCTGCACGCATTCGGGAAGGCTCAGGTGATTGGCTGGATACACTGACCGACGCAGTGCTCACTGGCGAATCGTCGCCAGCAGCGGCCGCACGCGACATCATTGGCAAGGACGATTGATAGTTCCGGCCGCTTTGCCGGCGTCGCTTAGGCCACCTGTGCGCCGGCCTTCAATAGCTTGTAGTTGATAGAATCCAACAAGGCTTCGAAGCTTGCATCGATGATGTTGGGCGAAACGCCGACGGTGAACCAGCGCTTGCCGCTGTCTGCATCGTGTGTTTCGACTAGCACGCGCGTTACGGCTTCCGTGCCGCCTGTCAGTATGCGCACCTTGTAGTCCACCAATTCGATACCTTCGATATACTTTTGGTAGCGGCCGAGGTCCTTGCGCAGAGCGCCGTCCAGTGCATTCACCGGTCCGAGTCCTTCGGCCACCGACCACAGCGGCTCGTTGTCGCCGTTGATAAAGACTTTGACCGTTGCCTCCGAAACCGTTACCAGTTCACCGCGCGCATTGTGGCGGCGTTCGACCATGACGCGGAAACTGTCGACGGAAAAATATTTGGGCACTTCGCCCAGTTCACGCCGCGCCAGCAGCTCGAAAGACGCATCGGCTGCTTCATAGGCATAACCGGCGGCTTCGCGCGATTTGACCACATCCAATAGGCGCGAGACGCCGGGGTCATTCTTGTCGACTGAGATTTCTACCCGCTCCAGCTCAGCCAGAATGTTTGAGCGTCCTGCTTGATCGGAAACGAGAAGGCGGCGCTGGTTGCCGACGTTTTCTGGTGGCACGTGCTCGTAGGTTTCCGGTGCCTTGATGATGGCTGACGCGTGAATCCCTGCTTTGGTGGCAAATGCGCTTTCACCCACATACGGCGCATGACGATTGGGTGCACGGTTCAGGATCTCATCAAGAACGCGGCTGGCGTGGGTCAACGTGCGAAGCGAGCGCGCAGAGACGCCCGTCTCGAAATTGTCGGCGAACTCGCCCTTCAGCAACAGCGTCGGTATGAGTGACGTCATGTTGGCATTACCGCAACGCTCGCCGAGCCCGTTGAGCGTGCCTTGAATCTGGCGGCAACCGGCGCGGACCGCTGCGAGCGAGTTGGCAACGGCATTTTCAGTATCGTTGTGGGTGTGGATGCCGAGGTGATCACCGGGAACTTTGTCAACAATATCGGCAACGATTTGCTCTACTTCATGCGGTAGCGTTCCGCCATTGGTGTCACACAGCACCACCCAGCGCGCGCCAGCCTCATAGGCCGTTTGTGCGACTTTGAGTGCGTAGTCCCGGTTTGCCTTGTAACCATCGAAGAAATGCTCGCAGTCGATCATGGCTTCGCGGCCGGCCTCGACGATTGCCGCGACGGACTGCGCGATGGAGTCTAGGTTTTCTTCGTTGGTGATGCCGAGCGCGACGCGAACGTGATAGTCCCATGCCTTGGCCACCAGGCAGATCGCATCGGACTGGCTTTGAAGGCTGGCCTGCAATCCAACATCATTCGACACCGAACGACCGGCGCGCTTGGTCATGCCGAATGCGCTGAAACGGGCTGACTTGAACTCTGGCTTGGTGCTGAAAAATTTTGTGTCAACGTCGTTGGCGCCGGGAAAGCCGCCCTCGATGTAGTCGATGCCCAGCTCGTCGAGGATGTCGGCGATACGGCGCTTGTCTTCGAGTGCGAAGTCGACACCGGTCGTCTGCGCGCCATCGCGCAGCGTCGTATCGTAGAGATAGAGTCGTTCTTTGCTCATGCGGTCCCCGACACGCTCGTATCAGATAAGGTCTTCGACATTGTCATGTTGGTCAGCCATTCCTCATCCAGCACGACTGAATTGCGCTGGGTCGGGGCATAGCCCTGCTTTTCGAAAAATGCGCGTGCAGCGTCGCTTGATTCCGCCGTCAACGTTTTGACGTCATGGGCTTGGGCGAGCTTTTCCAGCGTTTCGAGGATCGCCCTTGCTACCCCCTGGCGCGCGTAATGCGGATGCACATAGAGCAAGTCGATGACGTTGCCGTCTTTTAGTGTTGCATAGCCGGCCTGTTCGGAGTCGACTTCGGCGACGAACGTGTCGCCCGCCCACAGGCGCTCGACAAATTCTTCGGCATCCTCGACGGCGGCGCAGACCCAGGCGAGGCGCTGCTCCTCGGTGTAGAATTCCCGAGTGAGGTATTCGATGCTTTGGGCTGTAAGCTCGCGCAAGGCGACGGCATCGGCTGGATCGAACGGGCGGACATTGATCTCAAGGGTCACAGCGCCACCTCCCAAGTGGTGACGATTTCACCGGTCTCCGGATCCTTGGCGTCTTTCAGCTTGATGCCTTTTTCAGCCAGTTCGTCGCGGATGCGGTCGGCCTCCGCCCAGTCCTTGGCTTTGCGCGCCTCGAGGCGAGCGGTGATACGTTGCTGAATTTCAGCAGCGTCGAACTCTACCTTCGGCTCGACCCAGCTGAAGTGGCGTTCGTTCAGCAAGAGTCCAACTAGCTGGGCTGAACTCAAGAACTTTGCTGTAGCAGCCTTTTCAGACCCCGCTTTCTGCGCAAGCTTATGAAGAATCGAAATTGCTGCAGGTGTGTTCAAGTCATTCTCGAGCGCAGCCACAAACTCCTCGTCAGGCTCCTCATGAGTCTGCCAATCGGATTCATCCAGGATTTTGCGCCAGCTCCTACCGGTCTTATATGCTTCTTCGAGCGTTCGCGCTGTCCAATCGATCGGCTGGCGGTAGTGGGTCATTAGCATTGCAAGGCGCAACACCTCACCCGGCCACTTGCGGCCGCCGAACGTATCGGTTTCCAACAACTCGTGAATGGTGATGAAGTTGCCGAGCGACTTCGACATCTTCTCACCCTCGACTTTCAAAAAGCCATTGTGCATCCACACCTTCGCCATCGCATCGGTGCCGTGCGCGCAGCGCGACTGCGCGACTTCGTTCTCGTGATGCGGGAACGTCAGGTCGATACCGCCACCGTGGATGTCGAAGACTTCGCCTAAATGCTTGCCCGACATGGCGGAGCATTCGATATGCCAACCGGGCCGCCCCTCTGTTTCAATACCGCATGGTGAGGGCCAGCCTGGCTCGCCTTCTTTCGACGGCTTCCACAGCACGAAATCCATTGGACCTTTTTTGTAAGGTGCGACCTCGACACGCGCTCCGGCTTCCATCTCGTCAATCGAGCGGTTCGACAGCTTGCCGTAATCGGGCATAGAGGCGACATCAAATAGGACGTGACCTTCAGCGGCGTAGGCGTGGCCCTTTTCCACCAGCGCTTCGATCAGCGCCTTCATTTCTTCGATGTGCTCAGTAGCCCGCGGTTCTTCAGACGGCGGCAACACTCCCAGAGCTGCAATGTCTTCGTGAAACTGTTTCGCCGTGCGCTCGGTCAGGTCTCGGATGGAGACGCCCTCTTCGGCCGCGCGTGCGTTTATTTTGTCATCGACGTCGGTGATGTTGCGCACGTATTTGACGTGGCCGGCACCGTAGACATGGCGAAGAAGGCGGAACAGCACGTCGAACACGATGACGGGCCGCGCATTGCCGATATGGGCATAGTCGTAGACCGTTGGCCCGCACACGTACATGCGCACGTTCTCCGGATCGATCGGCGTGAACGGTTCTTTTTTTCGCGTCAGCGTGTTGTATAGCGTTAGGGCCATGGATCCTTGACCTTGGCGGCGGCGCTGGGCACCGGCAAGAATTTGCGCTGGAAGGCGGCTCTAACCCATCGATTTATGTGAGGAAGGCAAGCGCGCGAACCAGCCGAAATGGGACTAGTCGATACAGATTATGCCGCAACGAAGGTTGACAGCGGGTTTGCGCGTTATCTTTGTCATGGTGGGGGTTATGCGCCGCCCCTCTTCATCCGTCAAGAACGCCCTTTTTCCGGGCCTTTTGTGCCGCGATCCCGGTGCCACGCCACCGGCAGGTTGGGCACAACCCACAGTCATTCACGGCCGCTCCACAGCCCTCAGCGGGCCATATTGAAGACGCAGGCCGGTGCCATTATTGCGCTGCATTGACCGCCTAGCACCTCAACACGCATAGTAGGGGGTGACGGCGGCAGGTCAGTGTTGGATAAGCCTGTTGCTGCGGGAGATCAGGGAAAATTCGGTCCGGTCGGAGCGTGGCAGGCGGTGCTGTCGACCCGACATCCAAGATCCGGATACCCTTGACCTATTGGTACAAAACTGACGATGAGCGAAGAAGCGCGTAGGACGGCAGATGCGGGGCCTGCAGAAACGGTGCGTGGCCGATTAAAGCCGCTGCTGGCCGCGACGGCGGTTGCCTGCGGGTTGGCGGCCATTCCCGGCGCGGCCATCGTCATTGGAACAGCGGCGCATGCGCAGGGGTTTCAATGGCCTTGGGAGAGCGAGGTCAAACCTGCGCCACGGCCGCGGCCGCAGCCGCCTCCCGCGGTACAGGACGACTATTCTGGCGGCTGGACCCAGCGCAATCCGATTTGCACGCAGCTTGAACAAAGACTGGTGCAGGAAAGCCAGCGCGGGGCCCAATCGCGCGATGTGCTACCTCGGATTGACGATGAAATCCGGCAGCTAAGCGGAACTGTGCGCCAGGGCGAACGCGAACTTGAGCGCAAGGACTGTTACGAGTACTTCCTGTTTACAAAGTCAATACGCCGAAACCGCACGTGCATCCGCGCTGCACGCAGGTCTGAGGACGCGCGCAGGCGTCTAGCCGACCTAAAAGCGGAACGACAGGCTATCGTTTCCTCCTCGGGGCAGTCTTATCAAGACGACATTATCCGCGAGCTTGCGCGCAACAACTGCGGTGACAGCTACACGCAGGAAGCGCGCCGGCGCAATCGCGGGCCATTCTCATCATTCTGGGGCAACGATGACGGCGGCTCGGGATATGCAAACGAATTTGGCGCACTTCCCTTCGCGACCTACCGAACATTATGCGTGCGCCTTTGTGACGGTTATTATTTCCCGGTGAGTTTTTCCACGCTGCCCAACCACTTCCAGCGTGACTCAGAAGTGTGCCAATCCAAATGTGCCGCGCCGGCTCAACTTTACTACCACCGCAACCCCGGTGGCAGTGTTGAGCAGATGGTCGCGTTTGGTTCCAACTTGCCCTACACGGAACTGAAGGCAGCGTTCAGCTACCGCAAAGAATTTACCGACGGCTGTTCGTGCAAACAGGCCGAATATATTCCGCAAACCCCGATACCTGGCGAAGGAGCACCAGCGGGACAGCCGGCGGGCGATCCTGCTGGCGGTTGGCGGCAGGGTGACGTGCAGACGCCAGCGCCAGCGGGCGGCGAAAGGCAGAAGGCGCAGGCCGGAACACCAGAGACGCTGCGCGATCATCACCGGCGGTGAGCTTTTTTCTTTGGACTTCTTCACGTGCTACTCAGCGCTGTAGTGCTGGCACGTGAAGGCCGCCGATGACGACGGCTCCGCCTACCGTCACGGCGGGAGGTGTCCATGCGCGCCGCTCGTTTATGGCTGGCACGTCAATTTTCACAGTCACATAGCGGCGCGCAGACGATGTTCGACGCGCTCACGGCCGATGAGCGGCAACAGCGCTTTCATTTCAGGGCCTGTTTCGCGGCCCGTCAGAGCCAGACGCAAGGGGTGAAACAACGCGCGGCCCTTCTTGCCGGTCTCGTCCTTGATGGCACCCGTCCAGGCTTTCCACGTGGTATCGTCCCAAGGTTCATCGGGGAGCAATTTGAGCCCCGTTTCAGTGAGGCTTGCGTCTTCGCTGACGGGCTCGATGTCGTCCGTGACCACCTGCCACCACTCGGCGCAATCGCTGAAGAGATTGAGGTTGCCGCGCACGGCGAGCCAAAAGGCTTTGCCATTTTTGATTCCCATGTCGCCAAGGCGGTCGGTGACGGCGTCGTAATCCAGACCGTGTAACAGGCGGGCATTCAAATTGCGCAGCTCGTCGAGATCAAATCGGCCGGGCGCCTGCGAAATCTTCGAGGTGTCGAAGGTTTCAGACAGTGCGTGGAGCGATGGGTACGGTTCGATGGCATCGGATGTTCCAATGAGCGCTGCGTGGCAAGCCACCGCCAGCGGCTCCAATCCCTCCTCGCGGAATGATTCAATTGAAAGCGCACCAAGGCGTTTCGACAGCGCTTGCCCATCCGCGCCGATCAGCAGGCTGTGGTGGGCGAACGTCGGGGGCTTGGCGCCCAAGGCCTCAAAAATCGCGATCTGTACGCCTGAGTTTGTAACATGGTCGCTGCCGCGAATGACGTGGCTGATGCTCATGTCAATGTCATCGATGACACTCGGCAGGGTGTAGAGGTAACTGCCGTCTGCGCGCACGAGCACGGGATCGGAGAGCGAGCCAAGATCGACCGTCTGCTCGCCGCCCACGAGATCGTCCCAATGCACCAGCGTTTGCACAGGCTTCAAGGTGTCTTTGCCGTCAGTGTTGGGTAGGCGGAAACGCCAATGGGGCTTTCGGCCCTCTGCTTCCAACTTCGCGCGGGCTTCGTCGTCGAGTTTCAATGCGGAGCGGTCGTAGATCGGTGGCAGTCCGCGCGCCAGTTGGCGCTTGCGTTTGCGGTCCAGTTCGTCGGCCGTCTCGTAGCACGGGTAAAGAAGGCCGCGGTCCTTCAGCTCATCGCGCACTGCGTCGTAGCGTTCCGTCCTGTCCGACTGGCGCTCTTCCCTGTCAACCGTCAGGCCGAGCCATTTCAAATCGTCGCGGATGCCTTGCGCGAACTCTTCTGTGGAGCGCTCGAAATCGGTGTCGTCCAAGCGCAGGACAAACGTGCCGCCGGCTTTGTGCGCAAACAGCCAGTTCAACAGTGCAGTGCGGATATTACCGATGTGCAGCCGCCCGGTGGGGCTTGGCGCGAAGCGGACAGTAACGGTCATGATCTCTTTGTCGATTGGTTAGGTTTAGTAGGACGCGCCAACCTATCCATTCGCTGGCCAAAGGCAAGGGGGTGTTGGAGGGTGTGGAGATCCTCCTCCCCAACTATGGTCTTGCCGCGGTATACATTTGTTCTGATACTGCATCCCTGGTCTAAAATTGCTCTTGGTGAACTGGTTCTGTGGTGGGGCTACTATGGAAATTGCAGAGCAGATTGATCTTGGCCGGTTCCGGTCGTTCTGGCGCTGGCTGTGTTTGACACTACAATTTCGGGGCAGCGACATACCCTTTCGAAAGCTGAGTGTTCGCGAGGTCGCAAAGGGTCTAACCGCGAAGAAGGCTGAGATCGGCCGGCCGGCAAAAGCCGTTTCTCGCAAAAATTATTGGAAGGGACGAGCTTGGCAAAGCCTGGCTCTAATCCTCAGTCTCCTGGCACTTACTGGTGTCTATTTAGGCGCGCTTGCGAGTATCGGTTTCGCTATTGAATTCGTTCGATACATCGCGACGTCGGTGGCTCCAAGGGCGCTACTACCCTTGATCGCCGGCATTGTGTTCGTCGGGTTCGCGGTGAGAGCCGCCCGTGCAGGACAGCTCGCGCTTCACCCCACAGCACAAGAACTTCTGGACCTTGATGACAGACCGCCTGTCGTTCTCTTGAGGTCATTTGAAGATGACGACCTGAAGTTCGAGGAGGAAAAGGTCAGTCTAGCAGGGATCGTGTATTCCCACGATTATCCTAGAGCCATGAAGTTCGCGAAGGGGTTTGCCCAGTTCGTCAATGAGGTTGTGCGTTTCGAGTTACTGCCCACTGACTTCGGTGAGTGGGTGCAGAAAGATATGAGCCCCTTTGAGTCCAGGATGGAAAAGCACCTGAGGGAGTTTGGACCAGTTGTGGCGATTGGCAAGCCTGGCGAGGATCGCGAGGTCCGAGGAGCGTCGCGGGACTATCTAACTGACGAAGACTGGAAGACACATGTCAGGGGCTGGCTGGAGAAAGCGCGTCTGATTGTTGCAATCGGTGGCCAAAGTGAGGGATTACGGTGGGAGCTTGAGCAGATTCTCAAGGAAGGATTTGCGGACAAGCTCGTGATCCTGTTGCCTCCGAAGAAGAAGCGGTTGCCGTGGAAAGGTGTGGGGTACTGGCTGTTGGGATTGGTCCGTCTACACGATGAGCAAAGCCGAAGACAAAGGTGGAAAGCTATTGCGGACCTGCCGACGCTGGAATCGCTTAAACCAGAACTGCGCGGATTGAATCCCAAGAATATCGTTGCCGTTCAATTCACCGAGTCGAAGGAGCCGGTGGTCATTGAGTCACGCAAACATGATGAAGTCAGTTATGCCCGCTGTCTTGAGCTCGCTGCCTACGGCATACTCTGCCACGACTGGAAGAAGGAACGAATGGCTGCAAATTCTAGGTAGTTCGACGGTATAGTGGCGGCTGACATGATGGTGATGTCGTACCATGGGTACGGCAGTATGCTTCGCTCGGGGGGCTGCAGGTTGACAAAAGCGCTGAATGTGGCGTCGCCAGAACTCTTACTCAATAGCCGACCGCAGCCTCAATTAGGAGCTCCGTCCAATGCCGGTACCAATCACCGGCCTCTATATTGGCCTTACGATTACACTCGCCATGGTCCTTGGCTCTCACGCCGGCATGATGCGCGGACGCACGGGCATTTCCCTTCTCGATGGCGGAAACGCCTTCGCTGCGGAGAAAGTCCGGCGACGCGAACCAGCTCTTGCGGTGAAGCCCGGCTCCGGCCAATCCTTTCGGGATTGCGCTGACTGCCCCGAGATGGTCGTGGTGCCGGCAGGCAATTTCATGATGGGATCGAATGACGGTGGCAGCGACGAGAAGCCTGTGCACGAGGTGAGGTTTGTCAAGCCGTTCGCAGTCGGCAAGTTTGAAGTGACGTGGGACGAATGGGACACCTGCGTTCGCGCTGACGGATGTGACAACGGACCCGTTGAGAGGGCTGGCGGCGACAATGGTTGGGGCAAAGGCCGCCGTCCGATCATAGAGGTCGATTGGAAGGACGCCAAGGCTTATGCGGCGTGGCTTTCCAAGAAAACCGGCAAGACATATCGGCTACTTACCGAAGCTGAATGGGAGTATGCAGCCCGGGCCGGAACGACGACAAGATATTCCTGGGGCAATAGCATCGATTGCGGCAAGGCGGCCTATGATGGCGGCAAGGGCTCGGCCTGTAACCACAAAGTCGGCGGCAACTATCGCGGCACGCAACGGGTTGGCAACTACGATGCAAACGGCTGGGGGCTACATGACATGCATGGCAACGTGTGGGAGTGGACCGAGGATTGCTGGAACGACAGCTACGCAGACAAGCCTGAGGAGCTGAAACAATTCGGAAAGGCATGGACAAGTGGCAATTGTAGTCGCCGTGCGGTTCGCGGGGGTTCCTGGTTTGACTTTCCTGATTACCTTCGCTCCAGCCTCCGCGTCGGGGTCAGCACCGTGGACCGGTACGCCTTCAACGGCTTCCGGCTCGGGAGGACGCTTACGCCTTGAAACACCGCAGCCCCAAATAGGAACCCCCACCCAATGCCGATACCAATTACGGGCCTCTATGTCGGTCTTACGATCATTCTTGCTATCGTTCTTGGCATTCGCGTCGGCTCGATGCGCGACGGTATGGTCACTTCTTTTCTCGACGGCGGCAACGGTTCCGCCTAGTTTTTGCTTACGCCGATCGCAACGCCTCCGGCTACTGCGACGGCGGGAGGTATCCTTGCAATCGCTTGCTATTTTTCCAATTTCGTCACCCCCGCAAAGGCGGGGGTCTGTCCACGTGTCGGCGGCCGCGTGACCTCGATGGTTGGATGGATCCCGGCCTGAAGCCGGGATGACGTTCTGCTTATTGCTCGCGGCGCAATTCAGCGCTTTCGCGCTGGCACCGCGATATCGGCGACGCATACGCCTTCGGCTACATGCGCGCCGGGAAGTGCCCACGCGCGACTTTCGCTTTTCACGTGCTATTCGGCGCGGAGCGCCGGCACGTGAAGGCGCCGATCGCAACGCCTTCGGCTACTGCGACGGCGGGAGGTGTCCCTGTTTGCGTTGAGCGTGCAGACCGGTGCTCCAGGGAGCAAGGCGACCCGCGGCATTGCCGCGCCCAGTCGGAGGTGGCCTGCGCCGCAAGGCGCAGATTAGCCACCGTGAGACAGAAAACTGCAGCGACGCATACGCCTTCGGCCACATGCGCGCCGGGAAGTGCCCACGGTGGCGTGGGAATTCCTGCAACGGTCGCAACGCGTGATCCGGCAGGCGGCGAGTTGACCGGCGCTGCGGTAGGCGGAGCCGTCGCAGTCGCCGCAAAAAAATGCCGCCCCCTCGGAGCGTGCCGGGCTAAGCCCGAGTAGCACGCGTGAGACGAAACAAACTCTTCTCCCCTACTCGTCCCTAAACCGATTTGTGATCGGATAGCGGCGGTCGCGGCCGAAGTTTTTGGATGAGATTTTGACGCCCGGCGCGGCCTGGCGGCGTTTGTATTCGGAAATGTAGAGCAAGTGCTCGACGCGTTTGACCGTCGTCGTCTCATGTCCGCGCGCAACGATATCGGGCACCGACATTTCTTCTTCCACCAAGCATTTCAAAATGTCGTCGAGCACGTCATAAGGCGGCAGGCTGTCCTGGTCGGTCTGGTCTTCGCGCAACTCCGCTGTCGGCGGTTTGACCAAGATGTTTTCAGGAATGACGATGCCAGCAGGACCCAAGCCGCCTTCAGGTTGGTTTGCGTTACGCCAGCGAGAAAGCGCGAACACGTCCGTCTTGTAGAGATCCTTAATCGGATTGAAGCCGCCGTTCATGTCGCCATAAAGCGTGGCGTAGCCGACGGACATCTCCGACTTGTTACCAGTGGTGACCACCATGTCACCGCGCTTGTTGGAAATGGCCATCAGCATGGTGCCGCGGGCACGGCTTTGCAGGTTTTCTTCCGTGATGCCGGGCTCGGTGCCGGCGAGGATCGGTTCTAAGCTTTCATGCAAACCCTCGACGGCGCTTGCGATGGGCAGCGTGTCATAGTCGACGCCCAGCGCTTCAGCGCAATCGTTTGCGTCCTTCAGGCTCTCTTTGGAAGTGTAACGATAGGGCAGCATGACGCAATGGACTTTATCGGCACCCAGCGCATCGACGCACAAGGCTGCAACGAAAGCTGAATCGATGCCGCCGGACAGACCAAGGACGACGCCGGGAAAGCCGTTCTTTTGCACATAGTCACGCAAACCCAGCATGCAGGCCTGATAGGCGGCCGCCTCGTCTTGAGCCAGCGCGGCGGTTTGTCCGGGCGCGCAGGTCCATATGTCGCCAGCATTCGTCCATTCGGTGATTGTCACGTCTTCGCGCCAGGCCGGCAATTGTGCAGCTAAGCTGCGGTCGGCATTTAGAATGAATGACGCTCCGTCAAAGACAAGCTCGTCCTGGCCGCCCACCTGATTGACGTAAACAAGCGGCAGATTGTTTTCGGTGACGCGCGCAACGGCCATGTTCAAACGCACATCCGGCTTCTGCCAGTCAAACGGCGAGCCGTTCAAGACAATGAGGATGTCGGCACCGCATTCGGCGAGACACTCCGAGACGTCCTCCGTCCAGATATCTTCGCAAATTGGTGCGCCGATTTTCATGCCGCGGCAGCTCATTGGCCCGGGAAGCGGGCCGGGCTCGAAGACGCGTTTTTCATCGAAAACGCCGTAGTTGGGCAGATCGACCTTGTAGCGCACGGCCGCGACTTCGCCGCCGTCGATGAGCACGGCTGCGTTGTAGAGCTTACCATCCTCGGGCCAGATGGTGCCGACGAGCACGGCAGGCCCGTCTGCTAGCTCTGTCGGGAGTGCTTCGACGGCAGTGCGGGCCGCCTGTTGGAACGCGGGTTTCAGAACGAGGTCTTCGGGCGGGTATCCGGTGATGAACAGTTCGGGAAATGCAATCAGGTCGGCACTCTGGGCGGCGGCCTGAGTGTGTGCTTTTTTGAGTTTTGCGATGTTGCCGGCAATGTCGCCGACGGTCGGATTGAGTTGGGCAAGGGCAATTTTCATGGCGCGCACTATACGCAAAATTTGCGTCGTGGCGACGCGGTTGTGAGGCGGGCGCAGAAAACATCGGTTTGTCAGTTAAACGGTTAAGGCGGGGTCACTCCGGCTCCCACGCGAGAAGGTCTTCTGCGTCCTTCTGGGAGCGCACCTTGTAGACCTTGCCTGCGCGGACCACGTAGACCCAACGCAGATTTGTTGAGCGCGCCAGATCCTCTGGCGTGACCGCCTCAAGGATCTCCTGGAAGCCGGTGATGAACTCCCAAACAATCTCTATGCGCTCATCGGGCGTGAACGCGTCCCAGTCCTCAGGTAGAAACCGGGTGAGCTCGGGATGGAAGACGACGTCGGCGAGATAACGTGGTGCGACTTCTCCGCGTCCGATCATTTCAGCAATTGTATGAAGATAGCCCAGTTGAACGAGGCCGGAACAAATGAACTCGTTCGGCGGTTGCAGTTGGCGTTCGCGGCGCGTCTTGATGGCTTTGCGTGCGCCAAACAGGCGGCTGCTCATGCCAAAGGCCAATTGATTCAGAAAGCCAAAGCCGATCGTCAAAGCCGTGGCGTAGGAGTAACTGGACTCAATGGAATTGAGCATGCGGCCTCGCACCCGCATGCGAATGCCGCCATCGAACCAGTCGCGATCCAGTCGCTTGATACCGACAACAGAGCGATTGTCCGTGAGGTAGTGTCTTAGGTTTGCTAGGTCGACACCCTTGGACGCGCTTTCGATGACAAACGAATTGTCGTAGCCCCGCTCCAGGTGCGGCACGAGAAAGACCATGGCTGCGTGCGAGAACGACCCGCGCGTGGCCCAACGGATGAGCCAGGAGCGCAGACTGCGATGTTTACGTGTCAGGACGATATCGGCTCGGTTGAGGTAAGGCCCACTCAGAAATGCGTCGACGGACATGGGCCAGACCGTCTGCATCTGTCCGGCATCGGATGTTTGCTGTGTCGCATTTCCTGTGCTGGCAAACGCCAAGGGCTGATCGGGAAGAGGCGGCGGTGACGCTTGCGACATGAAACGATACCCCTGTGGCAATTACTGAAACAAAAAGCCCAAAATGCCGGGCGGCAACGGTGGGCGGCGCCGCCCTTTTTTTTGCATATCAGCGCCAGCCGTGATCGGCCCGTGTCCGAACATCCCTGTGCGACTGACAACGCAGCCCTTCACGCTACCGGCGTCCGTCCGTTTATGCAGATGCTTTTGCCGATGCGGCAGCGTTGTGTGCGTCCTGCTCCTCCTTCATGCGTTCCGCCACCAGGAATGCAAGTTCAAGCGCCTGATCGGCATTGAGCCGTGGATCACAGTGCGTGTGGTAGCGATCGGACAGTTGCGCTTCGGAAATTGCGCGCGCGCCGCCGGTACATTCGGTAACGTTCTGGCCCGTCATTTCCACATGAATGCCGCCGGCGTGCGTTCCTTCGGCCTGATGTACGTCGAAGAAAGCCTTGACCTCGCCTAAGATGCGGTCGAAGGGCCGCGTTTTAAAGCCGGTCGCAGCCGATATTGTGTTGCCATGCATAGGATCACATGACCAAACGACAACCTTTCCTTCGCGTTCAACCGCACGGATGAGTTTTGGCAAGTGATCAGACAGCTTTTCCGCCCCAAACCGGCAGATCAGCGTCAACCGGCCCGGCTCGTTTGATGGGTTCAGCAGGTCGATCAATTGCAATAGTCCGTCGGGCTCCAAGGACGGACCGCACTTCAGGCCCAAAGGATTTTCAATCCCGCGGCAATATTCAATGTGTGCATGATCGGGTTGACGCGTGCGATCACCGATCCAAAGCATGTGGCCGGATGTGGCGTACCAATCACCGCTCGTGGAATCGCGGCGGGTCAATGCCTCCTCGTATCCCAGTAGCAACGCTTCATGGCTCGTGTAGAAATCCGTTGCGCGCAGCTGAGGCGTATTTTGCGAAGTGATGCCACAAGAACGCATGAAAGTAAGCGTGCGGGCGATGTTGTCTGCAAGCTCCTGATAGCGGTGTCCTTGCGGGCTATCCTTGACGAAGTCCATGTTCCAGCTGTGCACGCGCTCCAAGTCCGCATAACCGCCCTGCGCAAATGACCGGATCAGATTGAGCGTTGCGGCCGCTTGTCTGTAGGCCTGCAGCAGCCGGTTCGGATCGGGTATGCGCGACTCGGGCGTGAATTCCGTGTTGTTGATGATGTCGCCGCGATAGCTGGGCAATTCAACATCACCTTGCTTCTCGACAGGAGAGGAGCGCGGTTTGGCGAACTGTCCAGCGATACGGCCAACCTTCACGACAGGGCTGCCGCCAGCATAAGTGAGGACGGCAGACATCTGCAGGAAGACCTGAAAGAAGTCGCGGATATTGTCCGCGCCATGTTCGGCAAAGCTCTCAGCGCAATCGCCGCCCTGCAACAGAAACCCGCGCCCATGGGCAACATCGGCCAAGCTCCGTTTGAGGTCTCGTGCCTCGCCTGCGTAGACAAGCGGCGGGAAGGTGTCGATCTTTGCCTCGACCTCCTTCAACCGTGCCTTGTCTGGGTAATCAGGAACCTGGACGATCGGCTTTGATCTCCAGCTATCGCGGGTCCAATTGGCCGCCATGGTCTGTCGTCTCCATCTTTTGTCTTTTTTACGCGGAGCGCGTCGTCGACGTGTCAGTAGGCCGGAATTCCGGCAATTCTATAAATGGTTGCGCCTGTTTGGCTGATCCAAGCCTCTTACGCGGCGTCTGGTCAGGTACAGCCCGGTTTCGACCGGCTTATAGGGCATCAATCGACCGGATGCCAGCCATTCGCTCATGTCCCGGCCCAGCAGACAGCCTTGGCGCGGTGGTAGGGCGCTGGGCATGGCTAGCGCGGCAGCTGATCTTGGTCACCGGGCATCGGTGCTTCTTTACCTCCCAATGCGGCCAAACGCTGGTATCGGAACGCACGCTGTGCCAGCTTAAGTCCGAGCGACGGTAGAGCAGTCACTGGCGTGGGGCATAATGACGGTCAAAGAACCCTCTTTTACCTTCGGCATCGAAGAAGAATACCACCTCGTCGACACCAAGTCGCGAGGGCTCAGCCCCATGCCGGAAGGGCTGATGAGCGCATGTACGGACGCGCTGGAAGGCCAGGTCAGTCCGGAATTCTTCATGTCTCAAATCGAGGTTGGGACCCGGGTGTGCACCCGCTGGGATCAAGCCCGCGACGAGCTTGGCAGATTGCGCTCAACCATTGCGGAGAAGGCGGCCCAGTTTGGACTTGCCCCCATCGCGTCCTCTACCCACCCGTTTGCCAAGAAATCTCATCTGCAGACAACGCCCAAGGAGCGGTATCTCGCATTAGCGCGGGATTTTGCCGGGGTCGGGCGCAGGCTTGCCATCTGCGGCATGCATGTACACGTAGGGATTGAGGACCAGGAACTGCGTGTCGATCTGATGAACCAGCTGCGTTACTTCCTGCCCCACCTATTGATGCTTTCGACATCATCTCCGTTTTGGCAGGGCGAGGATACGGAACTCAAGAGCTACCGGCTAGCTATCTTCCACGAGCTACCTCGCACAGGACTTCCTCAGCGCTTTGCAAGCTTCGGTGCTTTTCAGAGGACCGTAGATGTTCTGGTCAATGGTGGTGTGATTGAAGATGGCAGCAAGGTGTGGTGGGACTTGCGGCCGTCAGTACGATTTCCAACCCTGGAGATGCGTGTGACGGACGTTACGCCGCGCATTGATGATGCGCTGGCAATCGCCGCACTTTATGTCTGCTGCGCACGCATGCTTTACCGCTTGCGCGAGTCCAATCAGAGCTGGCGCGAGTATCCCGCCTTCCTGATCGAAGAGAACCTGTGGCGCGCGCAACGCTACGGTGTTGACGACAAGCTGTTTGATTTCGGCAAAGGCACGCTGGTGCCGTTCCGTGACCTGATCGATGAACTCATCGTGCTCACGGCGCCGGATGCCGAAGCGCTCGGCTGCCAGCGCGAACTGGAACGGGTCGTTGAAATCGCAAGGAACGGAACAAGTGCAAACCGTCAGATCGCACTTTTGAAACGTGAACTCGATAAGGGCACGAACCAAGAGGCCGCTCTTCATGCTGTCGTCGACCAGCTTGTTGAGGAAACAACGATGGGGCTGAGTTGAGAGCAGGCAGTTAGGGCGCGTCAGGGCACGCGATGCATCTCGGTTTCGATACTGATGCGCAACTCATCGGAGATGAGCGGCAAAGAGCGCACGATACCCCACTCAGATCGCAGGATCTGCCCACGTGCCGAAAACCCGCTCACTTCCACACCCTGATAGACCGGATTGACCTTTGCCAGTGGGTGCTCACCGGAATAGTTCCACACAACGCTTAAGGTCACTGGCTTGGTAATGCCGTTTATGGTGAGTTCGCCTGTCACGTTACCCGTTTTGGCCGTTGTCATGACAACGGAGGTGGAGCGGAAGGTGATATCAGGATGCACAGTGAGATCGAAAAAATCGGCCGTGCTGGTCAAAAGTTTATCGAGCTTTTCGATGCCGCTGGAGAAGCTGGCGACCTTTATGGTCACATCGACGGATGACTCCTCTGCGCGAGCGGGATCGAACTCAACGCGCCCGATGACGTCGAGAAAGCGACCCGCCTGTCGCGAGACACCCAGGTGATCCCAACTGACACGCACCTCAGTGTATTCGCGATCGATGACATAGGTCGCTGCTGTCGCGTGGCCAGCACTTGTTGCGCTTGCCATGAACGCAAACAGCGCAACGAAATATGACGACCAGTCCCTCTTCTGCATTGTGATGCGAACCTTTTCATCTACGTGCGTCTATAGATGCGCTTAGCACGAACGGTTTCGGCTCCGCGACACGCCAACCCTGAACGGCTGGCAGGGCCAAAGTTCGGATGTGGCCGAATATGCCGACGTCTTTAAAGCCCCGCCGACATCCCGCCATCGACGCTCAATTCCGCACCTGTGACGTATATGGAGTCATCGCTTGCAAAAAAGAGTGCGGCACGCGCGATGTCTTCCCCGGTCCCAAAACGACCCATGGGCGTTTGGTCCAATAGTGCCTTCTGGATCATCGGGTTGCGCAGGACACGCTCGGTCAGCGCGGTTTCGACGAAACCAGGCGCAAGCGAATTTACGCGAATTCCGAAGGGCGCATATTCGACAGCCAGGGCCCGCGTCAGAGCCGTGACCGCCCCCTTCGTCGCCGAGTAACCTGCGAGTTGGCGCAAGCCCCGGCGGCCCATAATCGATGACACATTGATCAGCGATCCCGTCGGAGCGGCGCGTAACAGGTCAAACGCGTCGCGTGCCAAACGCACGACACCATCGAGGTTGACCTCCCTGATCGTGGTCCAATCGGCATCCGACAGGTGACGAAAATCGGAGCGGACATTAAGGCCAGCGTTGTTCACCAGGACATCGAGGCGTTTGTGTTCGCGTTCGATCGTTCGCAGCAGCGCGGTGACGTCCTGTCCCTTCGAGACATCGACAGCCATTGCGTGTGCTGATAGGCCTTCCTGGCTCAATGTGGCGGCGGCATCCTCTGCTGCCTTACCGTCAATGTCCGCGATGTAGACGCGGGCACCTTCCCTGGCAAACAGGGTCGCCGTCGCCAAGCCTATGCCGGCGGCCGACCCGGTGACGACGGCTATCTTGTCCTTGAGTCTCGCCATGACCTTTTCCGCATCATCCTGCCAAGCCCACCACAGTCGAAGGTATCGTGTACCGGCCGCATCAGGCCGCGGGTACGAATTTCTGCCGCATGGTTACCAGTTCTTCTCCGGCGCTGGGGTGGAGCGCCATGGTGGCGTCGAAGTCTTTCTTTGTCGCGCCCATCTTCATCGCGATTGCCGCCATCTGCACGATCTCGGCTGCGTCTTCACCGACAATGTGACATCCGACAACGCGATCTGATGCCGCATCGACAATGAGCTTCATCAACATCTTTTCATTGCGGCCCGAGATGGTCGCCTTCATCGGTGTAAAGCGCGACTTGTAAATGTCGAGTTGCCCGTAAGTCTCTGCCGCCTCCGCCTCTGTCAGGCCCACGGTTCCGATTTCCGGGGTCGAAAAGACGGCCGTTGGGATCGTCTCGTGATCGACCGGTACAGGCGCCGGACCGAATTGCGTATCGGCAAAGGCGTGCCCCTCGCGTATCGCGACCGGTGTCAGGTTGACCCGGTCCGTCACATCGCCGACGGCGAAAATGCTGGGTACAGAAGAGCGATGCTCGCTATCGACAATGATTTCGCCGCGGCGACCGAGCTTAACGCCAGCCTCCTCCAGTCCAAGGCCGCCTGTATTTGGGGCACGCCCAATTGCAGACATGACCTGATCGACAACCAGGTTCTGGCCATCTGACAAAGTGACGGCTATGCCTTGGTCGCCTTTTTCAAGCTTTGCAACTGTAACGCCCACGCGGATATCAACTCCCCGCTCGCCGTAGGCAGCGGTCAGTTCGTCACGCAAATCATCGTCGAAACCACGCAGAATTTTTTCACCCCGATAGGCGAGTGTGGTTTGGGCGCCCAGACCTGCAAAGATCCCGGCAAATTCAACCGCGATGTAGCCGCCGCCAACGACAAGAACGCGCTGCGGCATTTGTTTGAGATGAAAGACCTCGTTGGAGGTAATGGCAAGCTCGTGGCCTGGCAGAGAGCGGTCGATGTTTGGGTAGCCGCCGGTTGCAATTAGGATGTTTGCAGCGCTTAGTGTTCGGCCACTAGCCTTGAGACGTATTGCATTGGTCCCGGCAAGTTCTGCGCGCTCGGCAAAGATCTCGACGCCTGACTTTTCCAGGTTGGTGCGGTATATGTTCTCTAGGCGGCCTATTTCCTTGTCTTTTGCGGCAATCAAGCCCCCCCAATCGAACGATACGGGCCCGACGGTCCAACCGAAGCCGGGAGCATCGACGAAATCATCTGAAAAGCGGCTTGCGTAGACCATGAGCTTTTTGGGCACGCAGCCGCGGATGACACAGGTTCCACCGAAGCGATCTTCCTCGGCAATGGCGACGCGCGCGCCGTGTCCGGCAGCGATGCGTGCAGCACGTACGCCTCCGGAGCCGGCACCGATTACGAACAAGTCGTAGTCGTGGGGTGTGGTCATATGGTCAATCCTGCGAAACTCTGGACGTTGGGTTGGTTAGATGGCCCAGGACCTCAGGCCAACGCACTAAGATAGACGCTGGTCCGGCGTGCGGGCGGGTGTCACATTAGGTCTTGATCGGGATTGTAGAGCCCGATGTCGTCCTCCAGAACTTCAATACCCTTTTCGCTGGCGACAATGGCAAGATCGGCAACGCCGATAAAAAGTCCGCTCTCGACAACACCGGGAATCATGCGCAGGACATCATCCAGCGCCTCGGGTTCGTCGATCGAACCAAACGCACAATCGTAAATGTAGTTGCCGCAATCAGTCACAAACGTATTGCCATCCGGCTGGATGCGAAGCGTGATTTTGCCCTCGCAGCCCACGTCAGCCCCCATCATCTCGATCATCGTACGGGTTACATCGTGTCCAAACTTCACTACCTCGACCGGTAGGGGGAATGCGCCGAGGGTTTCGACGCGCTTTGAAGCGTCGACGATTGCGATCATGCGTTCGGATGCCATGGCGACGATTTTTTCGCGCAACAGTGCTCCGCCGCCGCCCTTGATCATACGCAGCTCCTCATCAATCTCGTCGGCGCCGTCAACACACAGGTCCAGGAGCGGCACCGCATCGATCTGAGACATGCGAATGCCTAAGTCGCGTGCCTGAGCCTCTGTGACTTCGGAGGTGGCGACGCAAATGACATCCAGTCCTTCTTTTGTCCGCGCACCAAGAAGATCGACAAAATGTGCTGCGGTGGATCCTGTACCAAGCCCGAGACGCATGCCCGGCTTGACATACTCCAGAGCCCGTGCCGCTGCAGCCCGTTTTTGTTCATCTATCGACATGGCGTCCCCCGCTGAAATGATTGTATTCACTGACTAGGCAGCCTGCGGCGTTCTTCAAACCGCGCTCCAATAAGAAAACACTCTGCAATCGATCTCACATAACTTCTTGGACCACTTGCACCAGCGCTTCAAGAACTTGGCGTAGCTGCACCTTGTCACACATAAAAAGGGGCACGCCTAACGGACGCTAGATCCCGCCCATAAGGACATACTTCATTTCTACAAATTCCTCGACACCATGGTGAGAGCCTTCACGGCCGAGGCCGGACTGTTTGACACCGCCAAATGGGGCGACTTCGCTCGAAAAGACGCCCTCGTTGACACCGACAATCCCAAACTCCAGTGCCTCGGACATACGCCAGACGCGACCCATGTCGCGTGTGTAGACGTAGGACGCAAGTCCGAATGGTGTGTCGTTAGCAAGTCTCGTGACCTCATCCTCGTTTTCGAACCTGATGAGCGGTGCTACTGGCCCAAACGTTTCCTCTTGCGCCGCGAGCATATCGGGGTTCGCACCCGTCATAACCGTTGGTTCATAGAAGTTGCCGCCGAGAGCATGGCGACGGCCGCCGGTCAGGATTTTTGCGCCCTTGTTCTTGGCATCTTCGACGTGCGCTTCGACCTTTGCGATTGCGGCCGCATTTATGAGCGGGCCGAAGGTTACACCCGGCTCAGTACCGACACCGACCTTCAGCCGGTTCGTCGCGGCTGCTAGCCGGTTGGCAAAGTCATCGTAAATCGAACTTTGTACGAATATTCTGTTCGCGCAGACGCAGGTCTGGCCGGCATTGCGGTATTTGCTTGCTATGAGCCCATCAATTGCCCGTTCCATATCGGCGTCGTCAAAAACGATGAACGGGGCATTGCCTCCAAGCTCAAGGCTGACCTTCTTAACGGTTGATGCGGACTGCGCCATCAGCGTGCGGCCGACCTCGGTGGAGCCTGTAAATGTTACCAGGCGCACTGCGGGATGAGTGGTCAGCACCTCGCCGACAGGTTTTGGGTCGGCAGCGGTCACAATGTTTAATACACCCTTTGGCACGCCTGCTCTGTTTGCGAGCTCAACGAGCGCTAGAGCCGACAGTGGCGTATCCTCTGCAGGTTTCACGACAACTGTGCAGCCCACCGTCAAGGCAGGCGTGACCTTGCGTGTGATCATGGCGTTGGGGAAATTCCAAGGCGTAATCGCTGCAACAACGCCTATGGGTTGCTTGATGATGACTATGCGGGCGTCTTTCTTGTGTGTCGGAATCACCTCCCCAAGGATCCGCCGGCCCTGGTCGGCCAGAAATTCGACAAAACCGGCACCGTATATGATCTCACCTTTGGCTTCCGCTAGTGGTTTTCCCTGTTCCAATGTCAACAGGTGTGCGAGCGCATCGGCATTCTCCATGATGAGCTCAAACCAGCGGCGCAGGATCAGAGCGCGCTCCTTTGCCAACAAGCCAGACCAGGCTGGGAACGCACGTTTGGCAGCCTCGACTGCCTTGCGTGTTTCTTCCGCGCCCATGTCGGGTACGCAGGCAATTGTGTCGCCGGTCGCCTTGTTCAGTACGGGATGGACAGGGTCTCCGACCCAGGCGCCATCGACATAGGCTTGGGTCTTCAAGAGCGGCAAAGCAAGTTCGGACATGATGTGACTGGTATCTTTGTATGTTCTATTTGGCAGCCCACAAATGAAGCTACCGCGCACTCGACGGATGCGCCGGTTTTGTGTAAGCGGCTAGGACGGGCGGCGCAAGGGCGGTGGACACGCGCGATATCCAGTGCAGATCACAAGTCCGCTACAGACTGACTTTCCTGGGCACCTGTGATGTGAGAGGGGGCCAATTGAATAACGCAACGATCGTTTTCGACCTGGACGGGACGTTGGTGGACACCGCACCAGACCTTGTCGCTGCGACCAATCATGCGCTTGCCACTCTCGACCTACCTGCGGTTGGCGAGAACCTGATGCGGCCTTGGATCAGTTTCGGTGCGCGCAGAATGATCGTGGAAGCGCTCAATGAATCCAAATTTGCCGCTTCATCAGACGTGGTTGACGATTTGCTCGCACGCTTTCTCGATCACTATGAAGATAACATAGCGGTCCATAGTAAACCGTACCCCGGTGTGTTGGAGGCAATCGCTCACTTGCGGGATGTCGGTAGCAAGCTTGCGATCTGCACAAACAAGCGCGAAGCCCTGTCACAATCCCTGCTGAGTGCTCTGGGCATGCTCGACAGTTTCCATGCACTCGTTGGGCGCGACACACTGGAGGTGTGCAAGCCGCACCCAGGGCACGTGACCGGTGCAATAGCCGCAGCAGGCGGAGAGCCAGGTCACGCGCTCATGATCGGCGATAGTGAGGTCGATATCGCAGCGGCCAAAGCCGCCGGCCTGCCTGTTGTCGCGGTAACCTTTGGGTATTCGCAGGTGCCGGTCGAAAGCCTGGAGCCAAACGCCCTTATCGATCACTATGACGCACTCCTGCCCGTAATTCGGTGCCTATTGCCAAGATGTTGAAAGACCTGTTGTATCAAAAGGCGGCCTACGGACAACCATACCCCGAAAAAGCAATCCGAGGGCCGTGGAAGGGCCACAATCGCGTCCGACAAGACGGGCATCAAGCCCGGTCATGTCGACCGGCCCGATGCACGAAGAGGACCTAATAGATGCTGAAACACGTTCTTCTCAGCGCAACGCTGGCGGGTGCGCTGGCGGGCACCGCACTGGCCGCGGACGTGCCGGCCAATACCGATGACTGCCTGGAGCAGGCTAGAAACTTGGCCAATTCCGTTGCGGAAAAGAAAGTTGACGATTCCAAGCTGGAGAGTATCGAAGGCCTCCTGACCAAAATGGAGGACGCTTGCGACGCGAAGAAGTTCGAAGAAGCTGCTTCGGCGGCGAAAGAACTTGAAGCTGCTATCGGCGGCTAAAGCGCTTGTGAACAGAGTTGCCGCCATTGGCGGAACACGGCCGCATAATCGGACAAGGGCACCGATTATGCGGCCGATTGTTTTGGTGCGATGATGTTTTGCCTCGCGGCCGGGACACAATGGCGAGCGCACTGAGACTTCGCTGCGTATCGAAGGCGTGAACGGTTGGCCGCTAACAGGTGCGAGGGGCTTGCACTTTTGCGCTGACCAGAACACCGTCTCGGTCGAAGTGAACCGTCGCTATCATCGTGACGACACGCAGAAGACCAGAAATATTCCAACCGGCCTCATGGGCCGCAAATTGAGCAGAAAGCGCGACCTGATGGTGCCAAATGAACCGATCGCCTGGCGCCGATTGCAGATCGATGATCCGGCGGTGCTTGGCATCGGACCAGACCCAGGTCATACCTGCTTGGTGCAGTATGCGCAGAACGTCATCGGTCCTTGCGCGCAGGGTCACCAGTTTTTCCAGTAATGACGCCATAAGGCGCCGGTCGCGTATGAATGCGTGTTCCTCCGTTTCTTCCAGCAATGCAAAAAGTGCCACCGGCGTGGCGCAAACATTAAGCCTGCCAAGAAGACGCTCTCTGCTCACGCGCTTATGTCTGCGGTCCTGGCCATTGGACGCGTTATCACTCAATGCGCTGTTATTCTTGCGTGGAGCATCGTTAGAAGCCGGCGGTCGGTGTCCGGACGAGCCACAGCTTTGGCTCGGGTCAGGGCGAACCTGCTTCAATTCAGAGGAATGGATCAGACGAGCTGTTACGATTGTGCGAGGCCGGTCGAGTTTACGTGTGCGCCGCATGCCGCCCTTTAGTTGCGAGCGCCAGCCATGCCTCGCGCGCTCGCCGAACCTGATCGCATGCTCGCTAGTGCAACCAATCCCATCGCCAAATGAACCCGTCTTTCTTGGGTGGGCGGGCAGCGGCCGCCGCGGACCAATATTGCCGGCGATGCGCAGCGACAAGACACATAAGGCTGCTGCGATAAGGACCGGGGTCAGGCAGAGAACGACCGGAGGGCGCATCATGCGGTCCAACACGATGCGCCAATTCCATCGCCGCCTTGCTGCGAGCCAATGCATCACTAATGCTCATCCAGTAGCGACCGGGTTCGAGCCAATCATTGGATCTGCAGGAGAAGCATTCCAACGCGATCGCGACAGATCTTTTGCAACCGGCGCCAGTGCCGGATGTAAACTATAGCATTAGTGGTGCGCGAAGCCTAATCCCGGGCGTATAATCTGGTCTTCCGCGAAGATCGCACGGGCGAATGGATGCAACTTATCGCATTGACGGTTTAAGACGCTAATTTCGACCGGCGCCAACATCGCTCACACGCCGCACGCTGACATGAGCAGCGCGGCCAGCGTCGTGAATCTCTCTCCAAAGGCTTTTGCGAATTTTGGATCGGCCGCCGCCTTGGCTGCATATTTTTTCTTGAATGTGGCCTGGTCCACCCAATAGTAGTAGGCCATTTCGCGATCGTCCGGTGGTACGCGGGTCTCCTCGGCGATGATCTTTTGCTCACACTCGCACGACTCCGCGGTGCGCTTCTGCTTGTTCGAACAAAAATCGTACGCGGCAGTAAGGAATTGCCCCATCGTGATCGGCTGCTGAGCCTGCTTCGCCGCCGTGTCGCCCGCCTTGGAGCTCTCAGCCGTTTGGTCGCCTTCAGCACGGACCTGGCCGCCATCGCCTAGCGGAGCCAGTAACAGGCCTGCTGCGATGAGTGTGGCAATTGCCAATGACGTTCGTAGCCCCATCATCACGTGTCTTCCTCCAGAGTGTTTTTGTTATGTCGTGTTGTCAGTCAAAGTGGCTCTTCACATCACACTGACGTTGTAAACAGATACGTGCGGTCTGCCGTGAGATTGCGGGAATATATTGCGCCGGGCGCCCGCCTTCAATGCCTTCGCCTGACGAACGACCATATGGAGTACGCCAGGATTTCAGTGACGGACCACATTGACAGAAAGTGGGCGGAACTCGTCGCCACAGCCAAGGGCCCGATCGTCCGACGTCCAATGGTTAGGACGCCGCGTTGCGCGGAATGTAGCGCCGGTAGAGCGCGATTGTTGCGGGCAAGATGACGAGTTGGCCAATTAACGAGGCAAACAGGCAGGCGGCCGTCAGGCGGCCAAATTGGCGCAATGACGGAAGATCGGACAGCATCGTGACACCCAAACCAAGAGCTAGCACGATTGTGGTTAATACGACTGCCGGCCCGATATGGTGCACCGTTTGCTTCAACGCCGCGCCATGCGTGCCCGGTCCGCCGCCAAGACGGTCTTCTTCCAAGCGGAACCGGTTCAGGAAGTGGATTGTGGAATCAATTGCTAGCGAGAACGCAACCGTAATGGCGATAATGGAGGCAAATTGCATTCCGTCTCCACTGAGCCAAAGAAGTGTGCCGGTGGCAAAGATCGGGAAGAGCGACGGCAGAACACTGGCAACTCCGGCCAGCACCGAGCGCAATGCAATTCCGAGAAAGATGAAGATCACAAACATATCGCCAACCAAGCCCCAGTTCAGCTCATAGATCAGATGGGCTGAGTTGCGTGCGGCAATTGCCGGCAGACCGGTCACCGAGATCTCGTAGCCGGGATTGGCATCGCGCAATGGCTGCAGGGCATTGTCGAGCAGGTCGACAACGGGAAGGATTTTGCTGGCGTCGACGTCGGGCATCCGCGCTGTCACCAAGACGGAGTTTTCGTCGGCCGAAATAAAGCGGCGCACCAGGTGGTCGGGCAGTATGGAGACGTAGCACTGGACCGTGATGATGCGATTGTCCCCGGCTTCCGCCAGCCAGCGGCGCAGACTGTCGAGCGACCACACATTGCCTAGACCAGCACGCGCTTCAACGATGTCGTGGACCTTGCCGATCAGCTCCAGCGTCCTGCGATCGTACAGTGATGCGCCCTCGCCATTTCCAGGGGGCGTCGTCGCCTCGCTTGGTCCTTGCTGCGGTTGCGGGTCGCCGGGCGTGGATGGCGAGGCACCGGCCGCGTCGGCGTCAGGCGTGGCAATTTCCGAAGCTTGGTTTTCCGCCTTCATCTGTGTGCAGGCGTCAACAGGCTCTGCCTTTTGCTCCCGCCCCTTCCAGCGGACCATCACATGGATCGGATTGGCACCCGTGAGCTTCTGATCCAGCCGCGCGGTGCCGGCAAGGGCCTGCTCCTTGTCCGGTACCTGATCGGCAAGTTTGTAACGGGGCTTGAGTTGTACGTAGGCGGCGCCCGTCGCTGTTACGGCAAGTATGCCAAGGATTGTAAAGACCAAGGGCCACCTAACGACACCTTGAACGATCGCGTCGGTTATCCGCTGCAACGCTCCGACGCCGCCCTTTTCGTCCTCAGGGTTTTCGAGCACATGTTTCTCGCGACCAACGAGCAGCGCTCCCAATGTCGGCACAACGACGGCGACAGCAATGTAGGAAATGCCGACGGCCATGAGGGCCGCAGCGCCGAACGTGCGTATCAACGCTGAATCGGAGAGCGAAAAAGATAGGATCGCGAGCCCGGCGTTCATAGCCGTCAGGAGGCAAGCGGGTGCAACATCCAATACGGCGTTGCGTGCGGCCGTGAAGCGATCGACACCGGCGATTACGGCGCGGCGTATCGCCAGCACAAGGTGCATGGAATCTGAAAATCCCTGCACCAATATGAGCGGTGTAATGACGTTGATGAACAGGTTCAGTCTGAAGTCTAGACCGCCGAGGATGCCAAGTGTCCACAAAATTGCGATCGACGGACCAGCCACCGCAATCAGCGTCAACGAGACACGGCGGAAAAACATGTAGGCAACAATAATACCGACGAGAAAGCCAAGACCGTTGTAGACAAGACGGTCGCGTTCGACCGCATTGCGGATCTCCAGCTGCATAACCGGTGCGCCGGTGAGCTTGACATTAAGGCCCGTGTCCTTGAGCTCGGATTCCGCGGCCTCGCGAAGGGCGCCGATCACAACCTTTGGCGTCATTTCCTTGACCACGTCACGGTCGAGCGAAATGACGATCAAGGCCAGTGTGCCGTCTTCGGACAAGAACTTGCCCTTGACGATTTCGTTGTTGCGCAACCGTTCGACAACCGCGTCGTACCCCTCTCCTTCGGGTAGATCATCAGGCACGATGGGTGCGGCGTAGCCGGTTGCATCTGGTTTTCCGCGCGCCGAAAGCATGGACACAAGACCATTGACGCCATCGGCAAGCTGCAATTCCACTGTGGCGTTGGAAAATGCCATCAGTTGGTCGCGTTTCAGAAGGTCGGGGCCTTCGACGACGACCAGAACGTCATACTCGCTGGAGGGAAATAATCTGTCGATTTCTTCGTATTGACGGAATTCCTTGGTGTCGGTGCGGAAGAGTTCCGATAGCGAATCGTCGACCTGAAGCCGCGAGACACCGATGATTGCCGCGATGGAGGCAACCAAGATCAGAAGCGCCGAAATATACGGAGCCTTCAGGGCCACCAGGCCGAGCTTTTCAATGCCGAAGGAGAACCGAAACGACCGGTGCTCCTGCCCCTCAGAAGCCATATGCCCCCCAAAGATACCGATTGAGCGTTCACAATAAGAGACGCAGCGGGAACTGCAATCGTTCTGCCGCCTCACGACCGGCTCAAGGACAGCGCCGGGCGGGAGGCAGGCAAATCACCTTCTCCAGGTGACAGCAAATCAGTCGTATGCAGGCCAAAAGTCAAGAATTGGATCAGGTTGCAGCCATCCTGTGCCCGGTTTTTGGCTCGTTATTGTGCCGGCCCGGCTCATGGACTGAGCCGGGAAACAGCCCACTGGCAGCATTGAAACTGTCGCGCGAGTGTCATAAGCAGTGACGCCAGCGCACTTTTTTATGCGCCACAGCGGGATGAAAAGATGCGGCCGGCAGACGATGTGGCCGAGACTGGAGACAACCGATCATGGCGGATCAAACCCTCGACGCACGCGGTATGGCCTGCCCGCTGCCGGTCCTGAAAGCCAAGAAGGCACTCAATTCAATGCCGAATGGTGGGACGCTGGAAGTGCTGGCAACGGATCCAGGGGCGCCTGAGGATTTCGTGGCGCTGTGCAATACGACTGGGCACACGCTTGTCGACTCCACCGAGAGCGAAGGTGTCTTCCGGATCGTCATCAAGAATACGGCTTGAGCGCGCGTTATCCTCCGAGACGCTGTTGCGCAACTCCCTGGTGCTGATTTGCCCCGCCATTTAAAGTAACCCGGGTGCCCCGGAGCTAAAACCTGAAACCACCGGCACATCACACATAAACTCCGGTTTAAAGGCCCTAAAATAAACCGTTGGCCCATGGTTTTTCGAGGCCCGACACCCCCTTTTTTCCAGTAAGCGGCGAGAGGCGTCGCGTAATTGGAAGAAAGGACATGACATGTATTCTGCCAACAAATTGACAGTGGCTTTAGCTGGTCTCGTGGTCGGCGCAACGACGGCCCTGGCTGCCAGCGAATTGCCGGGCCTTGAGGGCTACATCGGTAAGACGACCCAGGAGATATCCGCTTCACTCACGGATAAGGGCTTTGAGGTTCGTAAGGTCGAGCGTGAGGACGGTTATCTTGAGGCCTACGCCCTCAAAGAAGGAGCACGCTACGAAATCTACGTCGATCCAAAGACCGGCAACCTTGTGAAGGTCAGCCGCGACTAGCGTTATCTGGCGCCCAACCCTTTAGCGTTGGGCGCCGGAAACGCCTTTTACCAACGCTTCACTGGGGAGAGTTGCCATGCGTCAAGTCATCGTATGGGATCTGTTCGTTCGTGTATTTCACTGGTCCATCGTTTTGTTGTTCTTCAGTGCATTCTTCCTCCTTGATGACGAGGGTGCGCCGCACAGATACGCGGGTTATGCCGTCCTCTTTCTCGTCCTGGCGAGACTGGTTTGGGGTTTTGTGGGGACGCGCTTTGCCCGGTTTTCGTCCTTCCCACCGGATTTGCCCGCAGCACTGCGGCATCTACGCACGTTATCTTCAGACGAAAAGGGAAAACCGGTTCTTGGTCACAACCCGCTTGGCGCGCTGATGGTATACAATCTTTTGCTCGCCCTCGCCGCCATTTGCCTGAGCGGCGTTATGATGACGACAGACCAGTTCTGGGGCGTCGCATGGGTTGAGGACGTTCATGAACTTGCCGCGAACTACACGCTGATTTGCGTTGGGCTCCATGTCGCAGGTGTTATCATTGACAGTCACCGTACGAAGACCAATCTGATTAGGGCTATGATAACTGGTAAGAAAGACCTACCCGAAGAAGGGTGACCCCATCATGCCAAGTGACTTCTTTAGCCCAATGACGCAGGGTGATGCGCGTGCTCAAAGAGCGCGTCTGTTCATTGATGCTCTGATCGTGCTGCAAGGATTTAGTGCGCTTTATTTCCTTTCCGATTTTGTTGCAGACCTTATCAGTGCCGGCGACAGCACAGTTCATAACTTCGCCGAGGGCCTCGCCGTCGTTGGTCTTATCACGGGTATATACCTGTCGATCCGCGAGAGGCGGCGACTGGTTTCACGTAACCGTCACATCGAGGCGCAGTTACAAATCGCTTCCGGCGCCTTTCAGGACTTGCTTGCCAGTTCGTTCGATCGATGGAAACTCACGCCATCGGAGCGGGAAATCGCGCTGCTGACGATAAAGGGTTTCTCAAACGCGGAAATTGCCGACTTGAGAAAAACAAGCGAAGGCACGGTGAAGGCACAAAGCAATGCCGTTTTTCGTAAAGCCGAGGTCAGCGGACGGACGCAACTTCTCAGCCACTTTATCGATGAGCTTGTCGGAGATCCCATCGTCAAGCCGCAACAGGGCGCAGACGTCGCGCGCATTGAAACGCCAAGCAGTTCGCGTCAGGGCCGCATATCCGGGGCTGCTGCACAGTCACACTAGCAACAACATCATAACCGCTCGCGTCCTGCCTCAGGCATCATTGCAATCGATGGAATAAACGCCATGGCCGAGATTTCTACGAACGCCAGCTTCACCGGCACGATCCCAGAGAATTACGACACCTATCTTGGGCCGCTGCTGTTTGAGTTTGCCGCCGCTGACATGGCTGACCGCGTTGCAAAGGCCCTCGACGGACCGGGGAAGGTGCTTGAGGTTGCGTGCGGCACAGGTATCTCCACGCGCCATCTTGCCAACAGGCTGCCTGCTGGCAGTCAGATCATTGCTACCGACCTCAATGAGCCCATGCTCGCGCATGCTGCCAAGATGAACCATCACTTGCAGGGCGTGACCTTCAGCCAAGCCGATGCGCTTGATCTTCCGTTCGATGATGCAAGCTTTGACGCCGTCGTGTGCCAGTTCGGTCTGATGTTCTTTCCAGACAAGGCTAAGGGCATGGACGAAATGACCCGCGTCTTAAAACCTACTGGCGTGCTGGCCCTGAACGTTTGGGATTCATTCGACAAAAACCCTGTGGTTCGGATCGTCGATGAGGTCATAAAACGCTATTTCGAGACAGACCCGCCACGCTTCCTAGAAGTTCCGTTCAGCCTGAGCGACGTCAATAAAGTCCGTCGCATGTTTTTGGATGCAGGCTACCCGTCAGTTGACGTTGTGCATGTGGCTGAAGCCGTTGAGAGTGCAGACCATATGAACACTGCACGGGGCTTCGTCACCGGCAATCCGACCATCATCGAGATTGACCAGCGTGCTGGTGTTGCTGCCGACCAGATCGTATCCGCCGCCGCTGACGCGTTGGAGAAACACCTCGGGCCTACGCCGGTCAAACTGGACTTACAGGAAATCGTCTATCTCGCTCGCAAACCAAACGCTTGAATATTGGTGCGTCGACGGCGGCGAGGTCGCACCTGCCGGGCACGGGCTGGCACATTTCTGCAGGGCTCGACCACTTTAGGACAATAGCGGGCGAGGGCTGAATCTTAGACAGAGTGTATAACCCCAAGCTGATATGGGCGGGACCCAGGTTCGAACCCTGGCGGGATCGCCGTTTTTCCACTCTTTTGGAAATTCTTTTCATCATTCTAGCTTGTTCTTCCCCTTATATGCTGTGTTAGATTCGTTTTTCCGTGCCCCTGCCAAATGTTTTTTGTCAGCGGCGGCCACTCTGGAGCAATGCAAATTCGATCATTCAACTTGTTGCTTTTATTGGTGTCGGCGTGGCTAATGGGCTGCAGTCAGGGCGCGGTCCTTGGGCCAGGCGGCAGTGGGACGTCGGCGCTATCGAATCTTGTGCCGGCTGCGCAGCTTGAAGCCTCTTCCAGCCAGCAATACAAACAATTGCTTGGGAAAGCCCAAAGCTCGGGCATACTCGCGCGCGAATCTGACCCGCAGCTGAAACGATTGCGCGCCATTGCAAATCGTATCATTCCACATGCCACCCGCTACAATGCGCGCGCCAACACATGGCAGTGGGAGATCAATCTTATCCGCTCCGCGAACATCAATGCTTTCTGCATGCCCGGTGGAAAGATCGCGTTCTACTCTGGTTTGTTGGATAAACTGAACCTGACTGATGATGAAGTCGGTGTCATTATGGGGCACGAAATCGCCCATGCGCTGCGCGAACATGCGCGAGCACAAATCGCCAAAAACACGGTGACCAAAGTGGGTGCTGAAGCGGCCACTAAAGTTGCCGGCAGCTCGACAGGCACAGTGATTCAGACTGGTGCCAAACTTCTCTCACTCAAATACTCGCGTGACGATGAAACCGATGCCGACTTGATCGGGCTCGAACTGGCCGCACGAGCAGGCTTTGACCCCCGTGCCGGCGTCACGCTTTGGCAGAAAATGACGGCGGCTGCAAAAGGGGCGCCACATGAGTGGTTTTCGACACATCCCTCAGGCCCCACGCGTATTGCTACAATTGAAAAGCAACTTCCCAAGGTGATGCCGCTTTACCGGCAAGCGAAGCGGTAAGCCTCGTGACCCGGAACCAACATCACAACTCGCGATCCACAACAGACCCCGTCGGCCTGGATCGGTGGGCACGGCACTGAGCCATATGTGCAAAACACGCAGCAGTCACCCCTACAAATACAAAAGACCAAGCGCAAAGATTAGCCCGCTCCAAATGAACACGACAGCTGTGTAGCCCATGATGTCACGCACGCCCAATCCCGCGATCGCTAGTATCGGGATCGCCCAGAATGGTTGCAGCATATTTGTCCATTGATCACCAATTGCCACAGCCATAGCCACACGCGGTATGTCTGCACCGAGCGCTTGGGCCGCCTCGATCATGACCGGTCCCTGTACCGCCCACTGGCCACCGCCAGAGGGTACAAATAAATTGATGAGCCCCGCGGAAATCATTCCCCAAAACGGCAGTGTGTCAGCCGTTGAAATGGATACGAACCAGGCTGCAAGCATCGTTGCCAACCCCGTGCCTGTCATGAGTCCCATAATGCCGGCGTAGAACGGGAACTGGAGAATGATCGCCGCTACTCCGCGCCCCTCCGCCATTGCGAGCTCCATATAGTGAACGGGGGAGCGGGTCAAAGCCAGCCCGAGAGACAGGATGATCAAAATCATAATGTTCGTACTGATTCCACCATCTCGCACGACAAAGTGTAGCCACAGATAGGCAAGCGCGCCGGCGACGATCACAAGATTAAACATGCGCGAGTTGTTTAGGACTGTCGCTGGTGTTTTTTCTTGATGTGCTTTCGTAGCGGCGGGTTTGTCTTCAGTAAGCTCTTGGGTGATTGTGAAACACTCGCTCTTGGGTGGGCGCATGAGCAAGATGACAAACGGCAATGTGACGATGATGGCCAGCACCATAACAAGGCTATGAAAAGAAAAGACGGTTTCGCTAAACGGGACAACACCCATCTTTTCGACCAAAAAATGATTTGTTTCAGCAATCTTTAGCGGAATGGATCCGGAAAACCCTTGGTGCCAGGTGAGGAGGGCGCAGTAAGCTGCCGCAACCAGAAGGGGATAGTGCACAGTAATGCCACGTCGCAGGCATGAGTTGGCTGTTTCCCGCGCCATCACGCCGCCGACGATCAAACAAACACCCCATGACAAAAGCCCGCAGAGCGCCGGGACGAGATAGACCAGCGCGTAAGCTCGTGCCGGGGTCGTTGCTAACTCAACAATTGCAACAATGCCCCTACTAACAAGGGGTGTTTGCGCGACAACCAGCCCGGTTAGCAGGATCATCGCCATCTGGGCGGCAAACGTTTGCAGCTTCCACAAACCAGCCCCCCAAGCATCAACCGCTTGGGTCACCGATGCCCCTGCCAGAACGATTGCCAAGACAAATGTCAGGACGGACAGAATTATCGCGAAGATGAAAGCATCTGGCATATAACGCTGCATCAAAGCCACAAATGGCCGTGCCAAGGCACGCATGACGCGATTGAGCCAGCTCGCGTCTCCAACGTCGGCAACTTTGCCCTCTGTGGTTGACATTAAGGTCCCTCCGATTTTGTCGTCGTTGTTTAATCCTGAGAAGCAGGCAGGTGTTCTTTGCGCCGTAATCCCCAAGAGGCGTTAGAATTCTCCCGTCAGACACTGCGTGCCCTGCGCGATGTGAGCAATCCTCTTTTTTCAAGAAAAATTATTGATCACCGTGCTGGTCGTTTCGCAAATGATTACCGGACACGGTCCAAAACCTGCAACGAACTCATAAACTCAGTAACAGATGGCCTTATGCGACACATGTTGTGCGCACTGCAGGGCCGGCTATTCACATCAAACGGGATGAAGGTGTAGCCTGCGAATTACACCTCCGCGGGATAAAGGATTATCGGCCGATCATTGAGAACAAATCGAACCGGAACAATTTCGTGGAGTCATTGTAGCTCGTGCTGTAGACAAAGTTTGCAGATACCTGCAGCTTTTCATTGAGCGGGCCGGTACCCGGTCGGCTGAGTGCGTCAAACTTATTCCTGCCGTTCACAGGCAGGTCTATTCAACATGGAACCCTCATCATGAAATCCAATAGAACAGGGCTTTTCATCCTTTCCGTTGCTTTTGCGTTCGGCGCAGGCGTCGCTGCAAAAGCCGCGTTGGATGGTCCGACGAAGGGCAAAGGAATTACGAACGAAACACTTGCGGAGGTTTTACTGAGCAAGGAATTTCCCAATCTTGAGAACCGAATGTTTCGCATGCGAAAGGCCTCAATTGCGCCGGGCGGTATCGTCCCCGTCCACAGCCATGCCGGTCGCCCGGGACTTGTTTATGTCATGAGCGGCGAGATTATTGAACACAGAAGTGATCAAGACAGCCCGAAGGTTCACCGTGCCGGAAGTTATACGATCGAAGCGAATAGCATTAGCCATTGGTGGGAGAACAAGGGCAGTGAACCTGTGAACATGGTCCTCGTGGATGTCTATAAAAAGTGACCCGTTTACCGCCGGCCGTACGTTGTGAGTTTTCGCAAAGTGCGGTTGGCTGGGCGCGCCCGAGTTCCTGTGCAGCCTTCACAAAACTTTTGTGCTGGACCACTGCGTTGAGGGCTCTGAGTGCTGCAAAGCTCATGGGAACACAAAGCTTGGTAAGCAGCGGCATCGAGAGGGCGTGAATTTGCCACTGCAAATGTTCCGCTGGTACAGGTTCGTCTGAGCAAGAAGAGTAAAGAGAGCTTTGGGTTGCCGAAGAGGCAGGATCGTTGTGGTGAACTTCGTGGTCGTGCCCGTAGGTTCGCGTGAGTTTTGAACCATAAACGGAGCAAAACCCATTCGTCCCGAAAGCGACGCCAGCGGGCGGGAACAGCCGTGATATGGTGTGCTGTTAGAAATTGACCTGGTCTCCACCTTTGAGATTAAGTCGTGCGCGCGCTTCGTCCGGCGTTGCGATCTCCAGACTCAGGCTCTCCAGAATCGATCTGATTTTTTTGACCTGCTGCGCGTTCGACGTCGCCAGCTCGCCCTTGCCGATGTAGATGCTGTCCTCGAGGCCGACCCGAACATTGCCGCCGAGCATTGCGGACTGTGTTGAGAATGACATCTGATGGCGTCCGGCTGCTAGCACGGACCACTCATAATCATCGCCGAACAGCTTGTTGGCGATGGTGTGCATGTGCATGAGGTTGTCGAGATCTGCACCAACGCCGCCGAGGATGCCGTAGATCATCTGAACGAAGAACGGTGGTTTTACCAACCCCTTGTCGACAAACCAGGCGAGATTATACAGATGTCCGAGATCATAACATTCGAACTCAAACTTGGTCCCGTGCTCTTCGCCGAGGTTCTTCAGGGCATATTCTATTGTGGCGAACGTGTTTGAGAAGATGAAGTCACGCGTCATCTCCAGGTACTCCGGCTCCCACTTGTGTTTCCATTCTGAGTATTTCTCCAGAGCAGGAAACAAACCGAAGTTCATTGAACCCATATTTAGGGATGCCATTTCAGGGCTTGCTGCCGTTGCAGCAGCCAAGCGTTCTTGAATGGTCATGCCATGACCACCGCCGGTGGAAATATTGAGGGCGGCGTTCGTCGATTGCTTTATCGTCGGCAAGAATTTCATGAACGTTTCAGGACGCGGATCCGGTTTCCCGGTTTCGGGATCACGCGCATGCAGGTGTATAACGGAAGCACCTGCTTCTGCTGCATCAATTGCGGCCCTTGCAATTTCACTAGGTGTGATTGGTAGATAAGGCGACATCGTCGGCGTGTGAATGCTACCGGTCGGTGCGCATGTTATGATAACTGGTTTGGACATTAGGGTCGTTTTCCCGACACGGTATTGCACGACGTAGGGCAGCGTGCGTTTGTGTTGCGTTCGTCGCGCGTTATGAGTTTGGATAAGCTGGCGCTGGCCGACAAACTTTAGAAAAACGCCATTGTCCGAATTTCTATGCTTTGGCGCTTCAGAGCGTCCGGCGGCGTATTTGGATCTTCGAACGCGGTATGCGGGGTGAAGCGAGCCCGTCCATCGGTTTCGCTGTCGTAGGTCTTCAAGAGTATTGCGTTCTTTGGAGTCATCCGCGGGAAGTAAAACCAGCGGTGTTGTGGCGAATGGCGTACAACGTAGATTTCGCCGGTCCGGTCGCTGTACTTTAGGTTCATTAACAGCATGTCGTCGTCCGTGGACGTGGTCGCATCGCACACGGCAAGCGGGAGTTCTTCGACCGTTTCATACAGTGGCTTCCAGACATTGTAGAAAGCGACACGCCTTGAGAGGAGCTCTTCGGCTCTGTCTCCCATAACGTCTCTCACGCGCTGCTGAGCGGACTTTGCCGTATAGTCACTGTGAACCAAAAGGACGGCCGGGCGTGACACCTCTGTTTGCTTTGAAAGATCCGCCGGAAGGCGTTTGCGAACGGTGTGGTCAAAAATTGCGACCTCTTTGGCGCCGGTCTGTTCCTTCACAAAAGATATAATTTCTGCGTAGAACTCCTTCTTTAGTGCGTCTTCATCTTCGAATTTGTCAAACTCTGTGTCGAATTCCTTCAATTCGAAGCCTTGTTTGTCGACGGTAAACTCATTCACGTGCGGCCAACCGTCATGGACTTCAACCTCTTGCAAGTCCGTTCCCGACTCGTCCTTTTGCGTTCCGGGCGCGGGCTCGTAAAAGTAGTAGTCGATCGGCCTGCCGATATCATGAGAATAGTTTATTGATGCTCTGACCGCGGCTTGAGACATTCTTCGATTTCTCCATAGAAGATAGACGTTTGGCGACAGGGAGATTAGGTGGCGTCAGGCAACGTGAACCCCGGGCCGACATGCGTGTTTTTCCAGCTTGGGAGTTGCTCCACGCCATCCGTCATCCATTTCAACAGGTGCGGATGCTGCGCAAGCGGCAGCTTCTGTTCGCCGTGCAGGTGCATTGGAGCTGCCACCACAATGTCAGCGATTGTCGGCGAGTTTCCACAAAGCCAAGTGTTTTCCTTAAGCCGTGCATCAAGGATGCCGGCGAGCCTGTGGAACCGTTCCGCCTCACCTTCCAGAATGGCGGGATCTGGAGCTGCTCCCAGGACCGGCTTAACGCAGTTCTCGACAAGATAAACGTAGCAAGACGGAAACCACTGGGCGGACTCCCAAGCAAGCCAGCGATTGACATCTGATCGCGTTTGAAGGTCCTTGGGATAGAACTTATGCTTCTTGTCCCGGTCGGCGGCGTACTGCAGGATCGTGTTCGACTCCCATAAGATAAAGTCGCCGTCCTTCATAGTGGGCATTGTGGCATTCGGATTGAGCGCCAAGTATTCTGCGCTCTTGTGTTCGCCTTCAAAGAAGCCAACCCGCTTTAACGTGTAGTCGACGCCCATCAGTTGAAGGCCAGCCAGGACTTTCCTGCAGTTCACGCTGATCGGATCAGCATATATTTCGGTCCGGTTTTTCTTTCTTCCAAACACTTTGTTCTCCACCCCTGAAGGAACCAATGTGAGCGCGGAAGTATTCCCGCCGTTGTTGTTCTTGAGTGACCGCGTCTCGCTTGCGTCCGATTGCCGCACAAGTTTGAGCTAGATCAATCTCTAGCAACATTTAACAACAAGACAAACAGATGTTTGTTGTGATAATCATCGCTATGCGCGATATCTCTCAGCTCGATACCAAGCTCTTGTTGGCGTTTGACGCCCTTATGGACGAACGCAGCGTCACCCGCGCGGCTGGGCGTCTGGGCCTGACTCAGCAGGGCTTGAGTGGCAAGTTGCATCGAATGCGCGAGCTGTTTTCCGACCCGTTGTTTGTCCGTGAAGCACGAGGTGTTGTGCCTACACCGCGCGCCGAGGAACTTGCGCCCCGGATCAAAACTGCGCTTGCCGGACTGGAGAATGTCTTTGAAACGAAAGGGTTCGATCCGACCGTCGCTGAAGGAACGATCGTCGTTGCTGCAGCCGACTATGCGCTCAGCACGGTGGTTGGTCCCCTCTTCAAGGAATTTCGGCGCGTTGCTCCGAAGGTGCGCTTGGCGGTGATGCCGCTCAACACAGAGACACTCAACGAACAGATGCGGAGCGGCCGCGTCGACTTTGCGCTGACCATTCCATCTCTTGCACCGCAAAAATCCTACACACGCGCCATCTTTCAAGAGCGTTATCTTTGCGCGGTCCGTGCCGACCACCCGTTTGCAAACACAAACGTGGATCTTGATGCGTTCTGCGATTGTGAACACTTGATCGTTTCGCCATACAAGGGCGACTCCACAGGTCCAACGGACTTGGCATTGGCACGAATTGGCCGGGCAAGACGGATTGGCCTCGTAATACCGAGCTTCGAGGTTGCCGGCGCGGTTTTGGAACAGACGGATCTGATGGCCGTGCTGCCAGAGCGAACACTTGCGACCAAGACACGGAACTTACATGTCTTCCTGCCGCCATTGGATATCAAGGGCTTCACGCTGATGTCCGTATGGACCGAACGCGTTCAAGAAGATCCGCTGCATTCTTGGTTTCGAGAGCTGTGTTATGACTCAATTCAGACCATAGTCAAAAACGACGTAGTTTGAAGTTTGATATCGGACTCTACTGGATTGACTACTGGAATGGTTGGCAGGGCCATACGTCCTGCGAATGCATCGAAGCACGGGGAAAATTTGACGCGTTGCTTTGTGACACGGTCCAGTGATTAACCGCTTGCCTGGCGCTCTTGGACTAACCGCTTCGCTCCTCTTGGCTCGCATTGAATGAAACAAGAGTCCAAGGTCGTTTGCCGGCCTCGCCCCTTCAACCATTCCCCTGCTTTGGCATTGCGGCCACTACGTATTTGGTCGTGATGCTCTTGCCTGTCCATGGTTGTAGAAAGACCTAGACAACTGTCGCTCGCCTGCGCCATCGGCTTCACGGGGTTCCAAGCTAGTGGCTCATGTTTATACTGCAGTCCAAACTCGAACTCACCACATCAAGAAGGACGCAGAAATGAAATTCCTAGTCGGTGCACTCAGCCTTGCCTACCTAGTCGCGTCGGCGACGTCCGCGGCAGCTGTTGGTGGTAGCCCAAGCTCCAAGACTGGCGCGTCGGATGAACTGCCCGAGCCACAACGCCTGCATGTTGCAAGCGGCCTCAGTCAAGCTGAAGCAGACGCGCTGCTCAAGCCGGCTCAATTGTATTATGCCTTTTGGAATACGGGCGATCCGGTCTACGCAAAGGCTGCGCTTGCAGACGACTTTATCGATATGAACTTACCGGAGGGGCGTCCACAAGGACCGACCGGGCCCGTCGAGGCATCGAAGAACTTTCGCAAAGCGGTCCCCGATCTAAGCGTCAAAGTTAAGGACGTCTATGTATTGAAGGATACGGTCATCAGTCAGTTGGAATTCTCCGGCCGCTTCTCGGGCGAATTCGGGAAAATCAAAGGTGACGGGCGCTTGATCTCGTTTGACGCGGTCGACATTTACACGATCAAGGACGGACGCATTCAGAAAAACTGGCACCTTGAAGACAACTTCAAACTTCTTAGTGCTCTTGGTGCAATTGGCCCCTCGCCATCCGAATAATGATGCCAACAAGCCCAGGCTCCGGTCGCGCTACTCCTGAAAAACACTTTGTTCATCCGAATTTGATCCGGCCGCGCACAAAAATGCTATAGTTTGCTGCAGGTTTTAACGCGCACCGAGTGAATCGGCGAACGAGCGTTTAGGAGACGAGCATGAAACGGATGCACTGGAGTGGCGCAGCTCTGTTAGCCGTAATCACGATGGGCGCAGACGTACCTGCTGCATTTGCGGACAACGTATACGATGTCGCGCGTGCGCGCGCCAATGCGCGGGCTGGAGGGCCAACAAGTGTTTACGACGCCGACCTGTTAGCGCGCTACGGCGCGTTGAGCGGCACCCGGCGTTATTGGAACGACGGCTACTACGACAGTTACAAGAGATCCCGCAAAAAGCGCAAAGCGCGGCGGTACCGCCGCTACTAGGGATATGTACAGCCTGTTTGTCAGGCATATGCAGGTGCGAGCGCCACAATACCCACCAATACTGGACGTGTTGCGGGATGCCTAATCCCATCCTGATGCGTTGATTTGCTGTGCTGCGTTGATAGATGCCCGCGCCCGGTAAATGCATGGCTGTCTGTGGCTTTGCGCCGCTTAATGCACACTTGGTGCATAACCGATCACGCTAAGCTCTGGTTTTCCAGCGAGAATTTGATCGAACTTGAGCCCAAGGCGCTCTCCTTTCCGCCATAGTCATCGATACAAAAAGTAGTTCGTTAAGCGAGCATTACCGACACCCACATTAAACTTCGCGTGGTGATCCATGATCTGCTGGCCGGACGTTCCTTGGTGGTGTGCGGTGAACTGAAAAATGAGCTGACCGAAATTCATGCAACTTCCGACATTCGTTATTAATCGCGACGCTGATAGCGCCCGGCTGAAGCACGTTCGCCAACAGGCGAAGCATGCAGGATTGGACCTGAGGCGGGTTCGCGCCGTGGATGGCTATGATGTTCCATCGCACTTGCGCGACCAATTCTTCAGTTCTTCAGGCGAACTGCGTTCCCGGTTGCTTCCAGGAGAGATTGGCTGTTACGCGAGCCATCTGCTGGCGGCGGAGCAAATGTTGAAGCAAGGGCACGGCGCAGCACTTATTCTTGAAGATGACGTGACCTTTGACAGCGACTTCAAAAAGCTCCTTTCTAATGTCATGCAAAACTTGCCTGCGCGCTGGGATATCGTGCGCTTGTCGAGCGAGACCAATCGCGTTGTCATGAGCCTTTGTGCCGTGGCTGACGACAGACACTTGGTCAAATATTCAAGCGTGCCAAAAAGCGCAGGTGCTTACCTGCTCAGCGCGCGCGGCGCTAGAAAACTTTTGCGCGTGCGACCGCGTGTGCGACCTGTGGATGCAGATCTTCGCTACAATTGGATCATGGGCCTCGACACGTACGGTGTGTTTCCATGTCCGGTTTCCCAACATGGGTTTCCGTCGACCATTAGACCTTCGGGAAAAAAGCGAAACGCGGCGCGGGGAAGTCGCTGGCGTTCGCCGACCGTGGAGTCGCGGTTGCGCGGCGTGTTCTTCGATATAGAGGCATTGGGTTTTGGCCGTTGGCTTTATTGTACAGCCGCTAACCTTATTCGCACCCGCGAGCCAGAACGGCAGCCTCTCCTCGTCAGGGATGCCTCAGCGCCCGTTGCGCCATCGGTACCGTGAATACGAGTAGAATTTTTGCCGCCCATCTCATGTGGCTTGAAATAGGACAACGGCGCGCAAACCAATGGGATTGCGCGCCGCGTATTGGCAGATCGTTCTGGTAAATCAACAATCCGGCTTTGTTAGCGCGAATAGAATTCGACCACCAGGTTTGGTTCCATCTGTACCGGATATGGCACGTCCGACAGCGCGGGAACACGCACCAGGCTAGCCTTCATTTTACTGTGGTCGGCTTCGATGTAGTCAGGCACATCGCGCTCGGCGCTCTTCGTCGCTTCCAACACGAGTGGAAGCTGGCGTGACTTCTCGCGTACTTCAATGACGTCGCCGATACGGCAACGGTAGGAGGGAATGGTCACACGCCGTCCGTTCACCGTGATGTGGCCATGGCTGACGAATTGACGGGCAGAAAATACGGTCGGGACAAACATGGCGCGGTATACCAGCGCGTCGAGCCGACGCTCCAATAGACCGATAATGTGCTCTGAAGTTGAGCCCTTGAGGCGCACCGCTTCTTTGTAGGTGCGCAGAAACTGGCGCTCAGTGATATTGCCGTAGTAGCCTTTGAGCTTCTGCTTTGCCTTGAGCTGCTGTCCGAAGTCGGACGTCTTGCTCATGCGCCGGTCACCGTGTTGCCCAGGGCGCGACTCGCGCTTGTTCAGCGGGCTTTTGGGGCGGCCCCAAATATTCTCTCCGAGACGACGGTCGATCTTGTGTTTGGCGCGGATGCGCTTGGTCATAGTTCAGCACTCCAATTGGCTTGTCGGTCTTATTGGTTAAAGACTTGGAGCGCCCCCTCCTCTGCCCGAACACCGGCCGCACGCTGCGATCAGGTGGTTTAGGCCGACAGGCTCGATCTTCCCAATAGTCGGGGCGACCGGCCGCGGGTGCGCAAACGAACGCGGGCCCTTATTTGGGCCCGCGCCGGAAGTCGAGTTCATACTGGTGATATTCGTCCGCGTCAACGACCTTGGGGCATGCTAGCGCAGGCGGCCACGCGGAAGTTAGCTATTGCTTCTTCTTCTCAGTGGCTGCTGCCACTGGAGGCGGGGCGGGCCCCGCCTTGACGTACTTTACGATGAGTTCGCTTACTTTTTTGCTTTGCTCCGCCGTGCAGGTCTGGGCTTTGGCCGCGCTTTCGGTCACGACGACCTCTTTGTTACCGTCCTTTTCGACCAGTTTGATTTTGCCTGTCAGCAGCATCACCGTCGTCAGATGAAGCTGGCTGATAAAGACCATCTGCTGCTCGTTCCACTTCTTCTTGGCCTGTTCACGGCGCATCAATGACCGATAGTTGGCGACCTGCGCGGCCTTAAGATCACAAACCTGGGCATGGGCGGACAAGCGGCCGACGCGCACAACTTCGCGCGCCACGTCAATCGGCACGATGACTTGTTCCTTTTTGGATTTGTCGATCTTGATCGTCTTGCCGTTGGGCGGCGTGAACTGTTCAGGAACGAGCGACCAAGCGTATTCCATAAACGTCTTGATCGATTTCTCGCTCAATTCTTTCGACTGGGCTGGCATCCCGCTTGCGACGGTGAACGCAATTAACGCTCCGCCTAACGCACTCAGTCGCCACATCCCCGCAATTGTCATAATCCGCATCTCCCGATAGCCCCTGATCCGCACATTTTCTCAATGGCCTGAATGGTCGGCAAAGCGCAGGGCAAGTTCCCACGACACCTGATGGTGCTCGTCTCAATCTCTAGGGCCGCAGCCCCGAAATTTCCTATGTTTCCCGTCCCACACCGTATCGGGGGCATCGCTCAACCCAAATCATGTCGCGAATAAGGCGGGTGCACAGGCTTACTTGCGGGCCTTCCCTTTGCCCAGTGCAAGCGTGGCAACAATACCACGTAATGTGCGCACCTCATGACGCGTGAGCTGGAGCCTCAGAAACATCGTTCTGATATTGTTCACGACGGCCTCCCGACGCTCTGGCGGATAAAAAAAACCGAGCCTTTCCAACTCGTTTTCCAGGTGCTCGAAAAATCCGAATACGTCCTCACGGGTCGCAACATCCTCCGGTGCGACATTCAGCCCTTCCGCAAGAGGCTTTTCGTAGTGGGTGACGCGCCCCAGGCTCTTTTGGTCCTGTGTCAGAATCCAGGAATAGCCAAGTATCAGAACTGCCTGGGCGAGGTTCAAAGAGGCAAAGCGACTGTTTACAGGGATCATAACTGCAGCGTCAGCAATTGCGATTTCCGGTGTCGTCAGTCCATTATTCTCGCGTCCGAACAGCACACCGCAACGCTGCCCGCAGGCAATTCGCCGCACCATTTCTTCAACAGCCTGAGCTGGTGTCATGACGGGCTTGGTGAGATCGCGCTGGCGCGCGGTCGTCGCACAAACCCAATTCAAGTCGCCGACCGCCTGCTCCAGGTTATCGTGCGCTTCGGCACCGTCGATCACGTAGTTGGCGCCTGAGGCCGCAACACGTGCGCGCTCGTTCGGCCAGCCGTCGCGCGGGGCAACCAGGCGCATTTCATCGAGGCCGAAATTTGCCATCGCGCGCGCCACCATGCCGATGTTGTCGGCCAGTTGTGGTGCCACAAGGATCACACTTGGGGTTTCGCCTGCTCCAGCAAACGGGGCCACGTTCTTGTTGGCCCGGCGTAAGCCGTGGCGCAGCTTGCGAATGACGCGGCGTGCCCAGAACCAATAGCTCTCGCCCTCCCAGGTCTGTAGAAGTGCCTCAAGGGATGGGACCTTTAGCGTTTCCTCGCCTTGGCCGCATAATGTCACGCGGCCATCGTCAACGATGATTTCCTTGCGCCGGGCAATGAAGTCGTCCAGCGTGTGGACACCATCGGCGTTGCTGCGACGGCGGCACCCCGAACAACTGGACGCATCGTCCTCACACCGCAGCCTTGCGCAATAATCGAGTACAGGCTCGAGCGTCTCCCGTTCCAGGCCGGGCACTTGGAGTTTCGCCAACGCTTCGTCGATCGATTTGTCATGGCAGGCGTGCACGAGCGCGCCAATGTCAAGATTGGTGCCGGATAGACAGGGCGTGGCGAACCCGTCCTTTTGGACGATTTCAATCTGCAAAAGGCGATCTTCCTTAACTCAATTGACCAGTGTGGCGGCGGGCCACCCCTTTCTCATGCTTTACCCACAGGGCAGGGGCTTGTTGCACTGCGGTGACGCCGCTAATGTGCCGCCACTTTGCCCGAACCAGCCATCAAACAAAGGCCATTCAAACATATGCAGAAGATCAAGGTGACCGGAACCGTCGTCGAATTGGACGGCGATGAGATGACGCGCATCATTTGGCAGTTCATCAAGGACAAACTCATTCATCCCTACATCGACGTCAATCTGGAATATTACGATCTGGGGATCGAGTATCGCGATAAGACGGACGATCAGGTCACCGTCGATGCCGCCCATGCAATCCAAAAGCACGGTGTCGGCGTGAAGTGCGCAACGATTACGCCAGATGAAGCACGCGTGGAGGAGTTCGGGCTGAAGCGCATGTACCGTTCACCCAACGGTACCATCCGCAACATCCTGGGTGGTGTGATCTTCCGCGAGCCCATCATTGCCAAGAACGTGCCGCGACTTGTACCGGGCTGGACGCAGCCGGTCATTGTTGGGCGTCATGCCTTCGGCGATCAGTACCGCGCAACCGATTTTAAGTTTCCCGGGGCTGGCAAGCTCACGATCACATTCGTTGGCGAGGATGGCGAAACGATCGAACACGAGGTTTTCCAGGCACCTGGCTCCGGTGTTGCCATGGCGATGTATAACCTGGATGACTCCATCAGGGACTTTGCGCGCGCATCGATGAACTATGGCCTCAACCGCGGGTATCCCGTCTACCTGTCGACCAAGAACACAATTCTGAAAGCATATGACGGGCGGTTCAAGGACCTGTTCCAGGACGTCTTTGATGCGGAATTCAAGGACAAGTTCAAGGCCAAGGGTATTACCTACGAGCATCGTCTCATCGACGACATGGTGGCAGCAGCACTCAAATGGTCGGGCGGCTACGTGTGGGCCTGCAAGAACTACGATGGCGACGTGCAATCCGACACTGTGGCGCAAGGCTTCGGTTCGCTTGGGCTGATGACATCGGTATTGATGACGCCGGATGGAAAGACTGTTGAGGCGGAGGCCGCGCACGGGACCGTGACCCGCCATTATCGCGAACATCAAAAAGGCAACGAAACGTCCACGAATTCGATCGCTTCGATCTTTGCCTGGACGCGTGGTCTGGCGCATCGTGCCAAGCTCGACGATAAAAAGGACTTGGCAAAGTTTGCAGCGACATTGGAAAAGGTTTGCGTCGATACGGTCGAAGGTGGGCAGATGACCAAGGATTTGGCGCTGTTGATCGGGCCTGATCAACCGTGGCTATCGACAACCGGCTTCCTGGACGCGATCGACGAGAACCTGAAAAAGGCGATGAGTGCTGCGTAGGCTGGTAATTGCTGTTTCGTCTCGCGGTGCAATTGGCGCTGCGCGCCGCACCTCCGACAGGGCGGCCTGCGGCCGGGTCGCCTTGCTCCCGGACATAGGAGGTTTTGTCTCGCGGTGCAATTGGCGCTGCGCGCCGCACCTCCGACAGGGCGGTGCTTTATTGACACTGCCGATACACGTCCGCGCTGGTAGACCCGCGGACGATCGAAGTGCATTGGCCCGGTCGCCTTGCTCCTGAAAAAAGCCTCTCGAAAGAGGCGCAGAGGGGACGCCTGTCTACCGTGCCGGCGAGATACAAAGTACTTCTCGGGGCTCCCTCGCGCGTATCAGGCAGCTTGGCGCTCCTCGGCGGCTTTGGCGCTTTCCATGATGGCTGACACGCCCATTCCGCCTGCCGTGCAGACAGAAATCAGGCCGCGCCCGCCGCGCTCGTCGAGCAATTTGGCCAGATTGGCGATTATGCGCGCCCCGGTTGCTGCGAACGGATGACCAAACGCGATGGAAGACCCCTTCACGTTCATCTTGGCGCGATCAATTTCTCCAAGAGGTTCTGACCGTCCCAGCCTTTCAGCACAGTACTTTGGGTCCTGCCAGGCCTTGAGCGTTGCGAGGACCTGGGCTGCAAAGGCCTCGTGAATTTCGTAGAGGTCGAAATCCTGCAGGCTGAGCCCCGCACGCTCCAGCATTTTGGAGACGGCGATGGTCGGTGCCATCAGCAGTCCTTCGCCTTCGACGAAATTGTTTGCCACATGCTGCGAATAGGTGAGATAGGCCTTGACCGGTAGCCCGCGTTTTTTCGCCCAATCCTCAGAGGCAAGCAACACACTTGCCGCGCCATCCGTCAGTGGTGTCGAGTTCGCGGCCGTCAATGTGCCCGCGCGCGACTTATCAAAGACGGTCTTAAGAGTTGATAACTTATCGAGATCGATATCCTCTCGGATGTTGTTGTCGCGGAAGACGCCCGCGCAAGGCACGATTAAGTCGTCCATGTAACCGCTACGGTAGGCTTCGACCGCTTTGGTATGACTCTCATATGCGAGTTGGTCCTGCTCGGCGCGCGAAACATTCCATTGTTTTGCCATCAGCTCGCAATGTTCACCCATGCTCAATCCGGTACGCGGTTCGAATACAGCAGGTGGTTGCGGAGCAAGTTCGCCGGGTGAGAATCCCTTGAAGGCGCGCAGGCGATCGCCCATGGTTTTCATGCGCGAGATTTCATTCAAACGCTTCGCGAATTTTTTGGAAAATACAATGGGCGGATCCGATGTCGTATCAGAGCCCATTGCGATTCCGGAGTCGATCTGGCCCGTCGCGATCTTTGCGGCAATGCCCATTGCGGCCTGGATGCTGGTGCCGCAAGCCTGCATCAAGGTGATGCCGGGTGTCGACGTTGCAAGGCTTGTACCCAGCACGGCTTCGCGTGCGATGTTCCAGTCTTTTGAATGGGTGACGACGGCACCGCCGACAACCTCGTCAATGTGTGCACCTTTGAGATTGTAGCTGTCGACCAAGCCGTTCAGCGTGGCTGTCATCATGTCAAGGTTCGACAAATCAGCGTAGAGCGTATTTGAACGGCAAAACGGTGTGCGGACCCCACCTATGACGGCCACCCGGGCCAAACTTTCAGTCATGGGTCTTGCTCCTTGCCTTGGTCATGTTCAACATCATCTGCAATGCCACATCCGTTCGCTGCCGCGGGCCAATAACTTTTCCAAGGCCTTCGCTGTTTTGTGGATGCTGTCTCAATTCTCGGACTATTCCGCAGCCGCCCGATGGCCGGCACCGGGATCATCGCTACTTTCGCTGTAATGAAGTGGACCGCCTCTGAATGGCGCAAAACCCGTTCCGAATATCACGCCGGCGTCCACGAGGTCTGCGCTCTCAACAACGCCCTCATCCAACGCGTTTTTCGCTTCGGCAATTAAAGGCTCCACAAGCTCACGGCCGAGCCGCGAAAGCTCAATGCGGTCGTACTTTACTTCGCCGGTTTTTTCCGGTTTGCCGTCCTTCCAGACATAGAAACCCTCTCCGGATTTCTTGCCCATCCTGCCCGAAGACACGAGGCGACGCAGGCGCTCGTTGTCGTTGGTAAGACCCAAAATTTCACCGACATTGGCACACACATCAAGGCCAACCGTGTCGGCAAGTTCGACCGGGCCCATGGGCATGCCAAAGGCACGCGCGGCCGCGTCGATCTTTTGCATGTCCTCGCCTCGGTCCACCCGGCCCAGCGCACCCATCATGTATGGAGCCAAGACGCGGTTGACGAGGAAGCCCGGCACGCTCTTTGCGATCAGCGGGAATTTCCCGATCGCCTTGACGAAGGCTGCGCCTTTGTTGACTTCGTCTTCACGCGTACCCTCGCCGCGGATCACCTCGACAAGCGGCATCTGGGCCACTGGATTGAAGAAGTGGATGCCGATCAGACGGCCAGGATCGGCAAGAGGTTCGGAAATGTCTTCAATCTGCAGGGACGAGGTGTTGGTAGCCATCACCGCACCCGGTTTCAACTTGGTCTCGATGTCTTTGAACAGCGACTGCTTCACCTCAAGTTTTTCGACAATCGCTTCGATAACGATATCGGCGCGCGACAAACCGCGGCCCTCTTGGTCGGCGATCAGGCGCGCCTTGGCTGCGTCGCGCTGGGCCTTGGTCTTGAACTTGCGTTTGAAGAGTTTGGACTGCGCAGCAATCCCCTTCTCGATCTGATCGGCAGACAAGTCCTGAAGCGTTACTTCCATGCCGGAGGCGACGCACCATCCGGCGATGTCGGCACCCATCGTGCCAGCGCCAATAATGTGCGCGCGTACCGGGGTCCAACCAAGGCCCTTCGGGGCCTGTTTTTTCAAAAGCTCGGATAAACGGAACACGCGGCGCAAATTACGCGATGTGTCCGAGATCATTAAAGGTGCGAATGTTTTTGTCTCGGCCCGCTTCATGGCCTGATAGTCGCCGCCGTGCTTTTCGAACAGATCCAATAACCGGAATGGAGCCGGGTAGTGATCCTCGCGCGCCTTCTTCTTGGTTTCGGTGCGCATCTTTGCCGCCAGTAGTCCGCGCGCCGGCCACTTTGTCAGCACCTGCTTGAAACCGCCTGCTGGTTTCGACTTGCGCTTCTTCAGCACCGCCTTGCGTGCCGCCCAGCGCAGGCGCTCGGGGAAGTTGACGAGTTCGTCCACAAGGCCCATTGCGCGTGCTGCACCAGCGCGAACCGACTTGCCGGACAGCATCATCGGCATCGCGTTAAGCGCGCCTATCTGTCTGATCGAACGCACGGTGCCGTTGAAGCCGGGAAAGATGCCGAGCTTGACTTCGGGAAAACCGAATTGCGTGGAGTCATCCCTGGTGGCGATACGGTAATGGCACGCGAGCACCAATTCCAACCCACCGCCAACACAAATGCCGTGAATAGCGGCGACAACCGGAACTGACAATTTCTCGATACGGTCAAGCAATGCGTTGACGGGCAACAAGGCGTCCGTGACGTCTGCTTCTGTTTCAAAGGAGTCGAACTCACGAATGTCCGCCCCAACGACGAAGCCTCGCTTCTTGCCCGAGATGATTACCAAGCCGGAGATTGTGCGATTTCGCACACCGGTTTCGACGGCATCCATGATGACGCCCAACTCTTCGATTGGCCGACGGCCCAGCGAGTTGGCGCTCTCGTCTTCTCGGTCGAAGGTGGCCCAGGCGATGTTCTCCAGATCAACTTCGTACCGCCAATCCTTGAGTTCTGACACTGCGGTGGTCACGGCGAAACTCCCTGGTCCGAGAAATAGGTTGCAGGCGCAATGCCCATGAACGTTATCCCTTCCGATGCATAGCCCAGATTGCTGGCCATACTGTTGCACTTCGCGCAGGGGCTGTCAGCCCTCGTCGCTTATGCGTGTACGACAACGCGGACACGGCAAACAACCGGTGGCCGAATAACGGACACCTGCCTGGTTGTTTGTGTGTGCTAACGAATGCTATTCGGCGGCCCTCGCGTCGGCGAGTTGGCCGGATGCGGTTTCTGAGCCAACGCGATTTGGCTTGACGTAGACGGGGTCGAAATGATCGACGGCGATCACCCGTGCGGTCAAGCGTTCAACCTCGTTGAGGCTGTGCGCTTCGCTTTCTGTGATGACCCCTTTTTCAGCAGCCTCGGCGATCCAGTCTATGCCGTGGTAGCGGCGAATAGTGCCGGCACGAATGGCGCGCTCCAACTTCTTCTCGGCTGGCTCGGCCGCAATGACTTTTTTCAATGTTACCTCTAGTAGTCCCATTGCGTCGTCAACGTCCTCGCTGGTGTAAATGTAGCGCGTAAGCCTGTCGCGAACATCTCCAGGTTGGAGGGCCAAGGCGGCAACCTGGTGCCCCAATCGATCATCGGCGGGTCGGTATGGCTTACCAAGAGGGAAAACCAGCCAGCGCATGAGTACACGCACGGGCGTGACCGGGAAGTTGTCGATAGCGGCTGCGAGCGCTTCCTGGCATCGATAAAGACTGTTACGCGCCGCCAACTCGACGATTGGAAGGTCCGCTGCGGGGCGATCGTCATCTTCAAATCGCTTGAGTGTGCAGCACAGGAGGTAGAGTTCGGACAGCGCATCAGCCAGGCGCCCTGTCAAACGCTGCTTGGTCTTTAAGCCACCGCCCAACACCGCGACTGTGAGATCAGATACCAACGCGAAGTTGCGCGACTGTCGCCAAATCTGGCGGTACCACTCCGCAATGATGCCGGCATTGTCTGGCGTGGAGCCGAATAGGCCACCCGACAGGTTGTGGCAAAGCGCGCCGGCAACGTTGGCCAACGAAAAGCTGACGTGGGATGTAAATGCTTCCTCAAACTGCAAGAGGCCCGAACGCTCGTCGGGATCTTGTGCAGCCTGGACTTCGTTGAACAGATAAGGATGGGACCGCAGCGCACCTTGCGCAAAGGTAATGAGCGTGCGCGTCAGGATATTTGCACCCTCAACGGTAATACCGACGGGCACCATCTGATAGGCGGACTGAAGATAGTTTGACGGTCCATCACAAATACCGCGACCGCCGTGAATGTCCATGGCGTCATTCACCGAGGCGCGCATTCTTTCTGTCGTTTGATATTTCATCAGTGCGGAGATCACCGATGGCTTTTCGCCACGGCTGACAAGCGCTGCTGTTGCGGCACGGCCTGCTTCTGTCACGTATGCGCGCTCGACCATGCGCGCAAGCGGCTCTTCAATACCTTCCATGCGTCCGATGGGCAGACCGAATTGCTTGCGAATGCGAGCATAGGCGGATGTGGTCCGCAGCATCGTCTTGGTTCCGGCCGCGGATGAAGACGGCAGAGAAATGGCGCGGCCCGCAGCCAGGCACTCCATCAACATGCGCCAACCTTGTCCGGCCATGTCCTGGCCGCCGATTATGAAGTCTATGGGAACAAAGACATCGCGTGCCCAGTTGGGACCGTTGGGGAAGGCGGCACCGCAGGGAAGATGGCGGCGTCCTATATGGACACCCGGGTGGTCGGCGGGAATTAGCGCAACCGTAATGCCGATATCTTCGCCTTTGCCGAGAAGATTATCAGGGTCGAATAATTGAAAGGCCAGACCTACCAGCGTTGCGTCTGGTCCCAGTGTGATATAGCGCTTGTCCCAGGACAAACGAATACCGAGGGTTTCTTTTCCAGCGTGTTGGCCTTTGGTTACATAACCGACATCGCGCATGGTTGCTGCGTCGGACCCCGAGGTGGGGCCGGTCAGCGAGAAGCAAGGCACCTCCTGCCCCTTAGCCAAACGTGGAAGGTAGTGTTCTTTTTGCTCGTCGGTTCCGTACTTCTCAATAAGCTCGCCAGGACCGAGTGAGTTCGGCACCATCACGATCGTGACCACGTCAGGCGAACGTGATGCAATCTTTCCAAGAATGAGCGACTGCGCCTGGGCAGAAAAGCCCAAGCCGCCATGCTCCTTGGAAATGAGCATGCCGAGAAAGCCTTTGGCCTTTACGAAGTCCCAAATCTCCTTTGGGATTTCCTTTGTCTCAAAGCGAACATGCCAATCGTCGATGAGGCGGCACAGCTCCTCAGTCGGGCCATCGAGAAACACCTGTTCTTCCGGTGTCAGGACGATGGGCGGGATCGCGCGTAACTTGTTCCAGTCCGGCGTTCCCGAAAAGATCTCCGCGTCGAAACCGACGGTGCCAGCGTCAATCGCTGCTTGTTCGGTGTCCGACACCTTCGGCAGAATTGAACGAACTAGAGAAAATGCTGGTTCGATGATTGCGGCTCTGCGGATCAGCGGAACAGCCATCGCGGCCAACACCACCACGGGCAGCCATGCCAGAAGTCCCAAAAGCCCTAGCGACTGACCTGTGTCAGCGGCCGACTGCCAAATGTAAACAAACAAGGCAAGTGCCAACGCCCAGCCCCACAGCGGTGCTCTCTTGATAGCCAAGAAGAGGGCGGCGGCAACTCCAATGAGTACCAGTGCCAAGTGGGTCATCGCGCTTCTCCTGTCCGACGGGTCGGAAGCTTGTTCAGTCTCACCGATGAATTCGGTTCAAGCTAATAAATAGTGCTTGAGCTTAATTTACACTTACCCCCTGCCAACGCACAATCAAGCGCTTCTGCAGGACTAAGCCCTGAAAATCGCTCATAAACATGGCATGTCGTGGGGGCGCCGCCAACGCTTTTTCATCCACAAGTCAGGGAATTGGGAAGACATCAGGGCAGATGGCCTGCGAGAGTCGGCCGACGTACGCTCAGCCAATCAGTTTCCTGACAAGAGATTGACCGCCATAACTGTCCAGGATGCGTTGTACGCAGCGTATGGTTACCGCCGCTGAGTGCCTTTTTCGTTTTGCGGCTATCACGACCTTGCTGAGCGATCCAGAACCTATTAGGGCTCTTAATGGATCGGTTCGGATTGACCAGTTAACCGATGGCATGTTCCGGTGAGGGAGGTGCCGGAAGACAATTCCGATCAGATACGGCTGCCGGGTTGGTTTCCCACTCTTTCACACCAATCGGCGACATGTGTTGTTGTTACTTTAGAGGTTAAGAATGGCTGAGGATCCTATCGTCGCACAAACCGGGCCCTACCAGGTGGAACTTGAAGAAGGCAAGGCGTATTTTTATTGCCGCTGCGGCCGATCAAAAACACAGCCATTTTGTGATGGATCACACAAGGGAACGGGTATTGAACCCCTGCGGTTCGTGGCCGAACAGTCGGGGGCGGCCAACCTTTGCGGCTGCAAATCGACCGACGACGAACCTTTCTGCGATGGCTCCCATAACTTAGTTTAACTAGGGATCGCAGCATAAGCGGACAGGCATTGTGCTCGCTCGCGCCGCAGCAAGCGAGACACCTGCTATGACGCAGAGTGCCGGTGCACTTGACCATCCGACTTGAGCTGCCGCATGGCAGACACGCTTGCCGCGCTCAACTAACTGGCGCGGATTGCACGCTTTTGGATTTCTCCGCTTTCCAATTTCGCTAGATAGGAATTGAGTTCGCGTTTCACCACCGGCATCAGAATGTAGAGGCCGGCAATGTTGAACAGCGCCATGGAGAAGACGGACGCATCGGCGAAATCGATCACCGCGCCAAGGTTCATTGCCGCACCAATGATGATAAAGACGCAGAAAATGGTTTTGAACGTCAGCTCCATCGCTGGGCTTTCGCCAAAAAGGTAAGTCCAAGCTTTGAGACCGTAGTAGGACCACGCCATCATCGTTGAGAAGGCAAACAGCGTGACCGCCAGCGCGAGGATGTATGGGAACCAGCTGAAGATCTCACCAAACGCGGCCGATGTCAGCTCGACACCGGATAGATCACCCTGCGTTGCAATACGACCTGCCTGTGCATCCCAAACATAAAGACCCGTCTGCGGATCGACCGTAAGAACGCCGGTAATGATGATGACGAGCGCGGTCATTGTGCAAATGACCACGGTGTCGATAAATGGCTCCAGCAGCGAAACGAAGCCCTCAGTCACAGGTTCGCGCGTACGAACGGCTGAATGGGCTATCGCTGCGGAACCAAGACCAGCCTCATTGGAGAATGCGGCGCGCTTGAAGCCTTGGATCAAAGCGCCAACCACACCACCTGCCACGCCGAGTTCCGTGAACGCGCCGGCCAGAATCTGACCAAACGCCCACCCGATCATGTCGGCGTGCATGATCAAAATAACCATGGCAGTGCCCAGGTAGATCGCAGCCATAAATGGAACGACAGCCTCGGCGACCAGAGCAATTGAACGTATACCGCCGACGATCACGGCGAAAATTGCGATCGCCATGACGAGTCCGGTCGCCCAACCGTAATCGCTAAGGACACTGTTTGCGCCGCCGGTAATCGTGACCAGCTGCGAATGAACCTGATTTGCCTGGAACATATTTCCGGCGCCCAGCGCACCCATGACGCAGCAGATAGCGAACAGGGCGGCAAGGACACGTCCGACACCGCCAAGCCCGCGCTCCGCCAAGCCCTTGGACAGGTAATACATCGGTCCACCGGAAACGGTTCCGTCGGCATGCTCATCGCGATACTTCACACCAAGCGTGCATTCGGTGAACTTGGTTGCCATGCCCATCAAGCCGGCAACGATCATCCAGAACGTCGCGCCAGGCCCGCCGATGGAAACGGCGACAGCTACGCCGGCAATGTTGCCCAGTCCGACCGTGCCGGACAGTGCCGTGGAAAGAGCCTGAAAGTGGCTGACCTCGCCGGGATCAGTCGGGTTTGAGTAATGTCCGCGCACGTGAGAAATTGCGAGCCCAAACGCGCGGAACTGTATAAATCCGAAATAAACTGTGAACACCGCCGCGGCGACGATGAGCCACATCAAGATCCACGGCACCGTGGTTCCCGGGAAAGGTGAAAATATAAAACTCACGAAGGGTGCTGTGATGGCACCTATGTTGGCATTGATAATCTCGTCGATCGTTTGTGCCGACGCGGACTGCGCCCCGAGAAACAAGAACACCATCGCGGCGGAGAACTGCTGGGAAAGGGTCTTGAAACAGGGCATGCTTCTTCCTTCATGCAATTTCAGTGTGCCACGACTCAGGTAGGCCAATTCGCCATAAGGGACGGCCGCAGGATTGAGACGTTATTAGAGGCGGGCCCGTACCGAGGCAAGCCTCAACGCCTTGCTCAACAGCGCATAACCTGCGCAAAAGACGGCCTGCACATTCTCTCGAATACCAAAACATGGCAATGCGGGAGGTCTCGCTATCACTGCATTAGCGCGTAGCTGAAAAGCAGTCGCACCGGTGTTCCGCAGGGAACATCGCCCTTACCGCATGGGGCATGTGGTAACGGACTTCGCCGTTTCGAGCCATGTCAGCCCAATTGGGAATTGTTGCGAAATTTGAAGAGGTTCGTGTGCGCGCGGGGGTCTCCGAAGCACACCCCTTGGGGCAATCGGTCCAGCCAATATTTGGCGCTCAGCTCCGAGCTTCCGCTACTACCTGCCCTGGGATTCAGCCCAGCATTCTTTCAGCAGGTTGTTTTTCAACAGCGTCAGGTCCTCGGGAACTTCTTCGCCCGCCTGCTTCAAGCTCTCGATCCGCTCATGCACGATTGCGTAGCAATCGCGGGGGTCTTCATGTTCGTCCAAGAGCCCATTTAATTCTGCGATTGCTCGCAGATCTAGTTCGCCCATGCCAAAAACCTCCTGCGGTCGGCATTTGTCAGATTACTGTCCCTCCACGACGTCCTTCTAGAAGGCCTTTTGTGCCGCAAGTCGCAGTAACGTGCGAAACAACGCTAATCTAAAATGACAATCGTATGCCCGATTCCGACAATCAAGGGTAAACGGACCATAGAAAATATGACCATTGCCTGAATGCAACAGATCGCTCATCCCTGGGTCATCGCCAAAGTCGTCCCATTCTTCTAGTTTCGATCATGCCATATGCCGTTGCACCATGCCGTCGGACATGTTGGCGCGCCGCAGAACTTGGGCGTAGGGTTTACGTTCCCAATTGGATATTTGCGTTGCAACATGGTGATAGGATGCAACGCACCAACTCTCTTCACGTGGTGAATATTTCCTCAAACGCAATACGAGGCTTGGATGGCGCAGAATGGCCACAATCTCATCACTGACGTGCCCGGTGTGCGCATCGGAAATGCACACGACGACGCGCTGTTGTCCGGCGTCAGCGTGATCGTGCCACCGTCGGGGACGGTGGGTGCTGTGGATGTGCGCGGTGGCGGCCCGGGCACCCGAGAAACCGACGCGCTTGCCCTGTCGGGCAGTGTCAATGTCGTGCATGGTGTGGTGCTGTCAGGTGGATCAGCATTTGGGCTCAACGCGGCAGGCGGTGTGCAGTCTTGGCTGGCCGCGCAAGGCATCGGGCTCAATGTGGGGGGCAACCGCATTCCCATCGTGCCGCAGGCCATTCTGTTTGATCTTTCGAATGGCGGGAACAAGGCGTGGGGTTCGCGTGCGCCATATGAGGATTTGGCTCTTGCGGCTTGCGACAACCTTGTTGATGGGGTCTTTGAGATCGGTAGCGCCGGTGCCGGTTTTGGCGCATCAACAGCAAATTTGCGCGGCGGGCTTGGAAGCGCATCGCTGCACATTGAACACGGCCTGATCATTGGTGCTGTTGTTGCGGTTAATTCGCTTGGATCGGCGACAATGGGTGCAGGGCCACATTTTTGGGCCCATGCGTTGGAACGGACAGATGAATTTGGCGGGCGTGGCGGCCCGCTCGATTGGAGCGGCACGACCTATCCGCCAATGCTCAAAACTGGGCCCAGCCAAAATACGACCATCGGTGTGGTCGCGACCAATGCGCGGCTGAACAAATCTCAGACGCAGCGGATTGCGGTCATGGCGCAAGCCGGTTTGGCGCGTGCGCTTTGGCCTGTGCACGCACCATTGGACGGGGACGTGGTGTTCGCCTTGTCCACAGGCGAGGTGCCGATTGAAGGCGGCGGCGACATCGTGGATGACCTAAGCACCGTTACCATTCTAGGAACTGCCGCAGCGGACGTGATGGCGCGAGCCATTGCGCGCGGGGTGTTCAGCGCTGCGAGTTGTCCGGTCCATTGGAAGGGCCCTCCGGCATACCAGGATTGTTTCTGAACGCTACCGCGCCGCGGCGCAATTGGACGCCTGCGTGGAAAAGCCGCGTACCTGGAATTGAACGCGGCGGCCGCCTCTGCTACGCCTCGCCGCTGCGCCCTACTCCGGCTATGGTCCCGACTCTTCCTATCCGCTGCCCGTGCTGAACTATGCAGAGCCGGGTTACATTCGTGGCTGGGCGCGTCAGCCGGTCCTCCAGGCCGCGCTGGCCTGATCCACTGCAATACAAGAGACAAATGAGATGATCCCCCGCTATGCCCGCCCTGACATGGTTGCCATCTGGTCGCCCGAGACGCGGTTTCGAATTTGGTTTGAAATCGAAGCGCATGCGGCATCGGCCATGGCGCAAATTGGGATTATCCCGCAAGCTGCCGCCGATGTGATTTGGGAGAAGGGCTCAGCTGCAGAGTTCAACGTGAGCCGCATCGACGAGATTGAGGCGGTGACCAAACACGACGTTATCGCCTTCTTGACCCATCTTGCAGAACATGTCGGGCCCGAAGCCCGGTTCGTACACCAGGGCATGACATCGTCGGACGTGCTCGATACGTGCCTCAACGTCCAGCTTGTACGCGCTTCTGATATACTCATAGCGGATGTGGACAAGCTGCTGGTCGCACTCAAAGCGAGGGCACTTGAACACAAGACCACGATTACCATCGGGCGCAGCCATGGAATTCACGCGGAACCGACGACGTTCGGTGTTAAGCTTGCGTTTGCGTTTGCCGAATTTGAGCGCGCAAAAAAACGGCTGGCGCTTGCCCGCGCGGAGATCGCAACGTGTGCCCTGTCGGGGGCGGTCGGCACGTTCGCCAATATCGACCCGCGTGTGGAGGCCTACGTTGCTGAAAAATTGGGGCTGAAACCCGAGCCTGTGTCGACGCAAATCATTCCGCGCGACCGCCACGCCATGTTCTTTGCAACCCTGGGCGTTGTTGCGTCTTCGGTGGAACGGTTGGCAACTGAGATCCGACACCTGCAGCGGACAGAGGTTCTGGAGGCGGAGGAGTATTTCTCCGCCGGACAGAAGGGGTCGTCCGCGATGCCTCATAAGCGCAACCCGGTGCTCACGGAGAACCTTACTGGGCTTGCACGGATGGTTCGCGCCAATGTCGTGCCGGCGATGGAGAATGTGGCGCTGTGGCACGAGCGAGATATTTCACACTCCTCCGTGGAACGCATGATCGGGCCCGACGCAACCGTCACACTGGATTTTGCGCTCGGCAGGTTGGCGGGTGTCGTCGAAAATCTCGTTGTCTATCCAGACAACATGCGCAAGAACCTTGAAAAACTCGGTGGGCTGCATAATTCGCAACGCGTGCTGTTAGCGTTGACGCAGGCGGGCGCATCGCGCGAAGAGGCTTACGCGATGGTCCAGCGCAATGCCATGAAGACCTGGGAACATGGCGCGGATTTTCTGTCCGAGTTGCAAGCGGATGATGAGGTGACGGCAAAGCTTTCAGATTCCGAGCTCAAGGCAATGTTTGATCTTGGCTATCACACCAAACATGTCGATGACATTTTCGAGCGGGTGTTCGGAGCATCGGCGGGCTGACAGGCTGGGCTAATCATTACGCATCGGTCTTAGTATTCCGATCGCGTTGGAAACAGGTGGACAGGCAGTCGGTTCTACGCCATGCGGACCTCCGATATTGACATATTGATTGTTCCGGGCTGGTCCAGCTCGGGGCCGGATCACTGGCAGACGCGTTGGCAGAAGCGGCTGGTAACAGCGCAGCGTGTAGAGCAGGACGATTGGATCAAACCGAGCCGGGCGGACTGGGTTGCGCGCTTGAAAGAGCGGATCGGCCAGTGCAAACGGCCGGTCGTCATCGTTGCCCATAGTCTTGGTGTTATCGCGCTGGCGCACGCCTGCCAGGACCTTGACGAGGACGTGCTGGGAAAAATTGCCGGTGCCTTCCTTGTGGCACCTGCCGATGTCGACAATAGCGGCGGGTGGCCGGTGACGAATGGTGAAGTCTTTTCACGCAGTAACGCGGAGTTTTCACCTATCCCGTGTGCCAAACTGCCCTTTCGCAGCGTTCTGATCAGTTCGTCGGATGATCCCTACTGCGCGCCTGAACGTGCAAGCACGCTGGCGGCTTTGTGGGGCGCAACGTTCGTGGATGCCGGTGAGGCTGGACATATCAATGTCGCCTCTGGCCATGGACCTTGGCCAGAAGGGCTTATGCGCTTCGGCGTATTCTTAAAGGAATTGGATTGAGTGGCTTGTCGTGGTGGCATCCGCCCGCGCCACTTTGCAACCCGCACCTACCATGATTGAGATGGGGGCGGCTTCGTGTGCCACCCCCATGCAATTGCGGTCAAACAAGCCGGCCGTGTTGGCCGAATTGCGTCTTAGCCCTGCTGCTCGAGCTGCTGGACAGCCTCGGCAAGAAATTTGTTCATGACCTCGCGGAGTTCCGTATCGGTCACCGAAATATCCTTGGCATCAAGGTCGGCGCGCACTTTGCGGAACACATCATCGTCGCCCTTTTCTTCCAGATCGGACTTGCGTACGGACTTGGCGTACTCGGCCGCATCTTCGGCATTTAAGCCAAGCTTGTCGGCGACCCACGCCGCCAACAGATTGTTGCGTCTGGCCTCAGCCTTAAACTTCAGTTCTGCGTCATGAGCGAACTTCTTTTCGAAGCCCTTTTCGCGGTCATCAAATGTCGTCATTCTTCCTCTTCCTGCCACTACCCTTGCGGGAAACTTGCACTATAATTCCTGTTCAAGTTGTGTTGTAGATCGCCTCCAACTATATTCATTGTGCGAGGATTACAGTCGCACGCCAGACAAATCAACGGCTTGTCGGAACGGTTAGCCAGTTCACAATCTGTGCTCTTGTTTACATTGTTTCGGCCCTGCCATTCGGCTAGTGTCGGACATTCCCTTAGCGTTGTGTAGAGCGCCGCCTGTAGACGCGAATACCCCAGCTAAACCACTGTAATATCGGGTAGTATTCTAGTCGGCGCGGCAGAACCAGCGAGTCCAAAAAAAACAAAACATGAGCTCAATTCTTAAAGGACCAGGCATGAACAGGCGCCGCCGAATCTATGAAGGAAAGGCCAAGGTTCTGTACGAAGGACCCGAGCCCGGCACCCTCATTCAACACTTCAAGGATGACGCTACTGCGTTCAACAACAAGAAGCACGCGTTACTTGAAGGCAAAGGTGTTCTCAATAACCGCATTTCGGAAATGATTTTCCAGCGGCTGGGCGATATTGGCGTGCCGACGCACTTCATGCGGCGCATCAATATGCGCGAGCAATTGATCCGTGAAGTGGAGATCATTCCGCTAGAAGTTGTGGTCCGCAACGTTGCGGCCGGTTCGCTGAGCACCAGGCTTGGCCTGGAAGAAGGGATGCAGCTTCCCCGCTCTATTATCGAGTTTTACTACAAGGCCGATGCCCTCAACGATCCAATGGTCTCTGAAGAGCACATCACCGCATTTGGCTGGGCAACGCCGCCGGAAATCGACGAGATGATGCAGCTTGCGCTGCGTATCAATGATTTTCTGGTCGGGCTGTTTCTTGGTATTGGCATCCGCCTGGTGGACTTCAAGATCGAGTTCGGACGCCTATGGGAAAGCGACCAGGTGCGTGTCATCCTGGCCGATGAAATCAGCCCCGACAGCTGCAGGCTGTGGGACATTAAGACCATGGAAAAGCTCGACAAGGACAGGTTCCGCCGCGACATGGGCGGTGTTCTGGAGGCCTATCAGGAAGTGGCTCGCAGACTGGGCGTGCTGAACGAATCGCGGCCACCCAAGGGCGTTGTCCCTGTTCTCGTGTCCTCAAACTCCACGCGCGAGGACGCGGAATAGTCGTAAGGACGGGCAGTGCCGAAGTCTTAAACCGGAGTGGCATGGCAGACAAAGCCAGCTGCTCCGGTTTCATTTCTACGACCCTGCGTGATCTATCGAAGCGGCACAAAAGGTAGGCAGGGCTGCGCTGATCCGGGTGTTGGCGTGGCAAGGCCAGCAAAAGTTGTGCATAGCAGGCTGGCGCAATGACGCCATCTGCTGCATACGAAAACCACACCGGTTGCTCACGACAAGGCGGACGCGATGAAGGCACGTATCAAGATTACACTGAAGCCAGGGGTGCTGGACCCTCAAGGCAAAGCTATTGCACATGCGCTCAACGCGCTTGGATTTGATGGCATTAACGATGTGCGTCAGGGCAAGTACATCGAGGTTGATTTGGCGGGCGCCGACGAGGCCACCGCACGCGAGAAGGTCGAACAGATGTGCCGTGATCTGCTGGCCAACATGGTAATAGAGAATTACTCATACGAGTTAGCGGCTTGAGTCGCTGCGTCTGCGGCCAAGAAGATCTGGTGACACGCCCCATTGCTTCGCCCTCGCGACGCCGCGCCAATCTTGCAGAAATCAGGAGCCTATCATGCTGCGCGCATCGGTTATTGTATTTCCAGGCTCGAACTGCGATCGCGACGTCAAGGTTGCGCTGGAAGGGGTGACCGGCTTTCCGGTTAATATGGTTTGGCACGGCGATGACGTCGTTCCGGCTTCAGATCTGATCGTCCTGCCCGGCGGCTTTTCCTACGGCGATTATTTGCGCTGCGGCGCCATGGCGGCGCACTCACCGATTATGCGGGACGTCGTTGCCAAAGCAAGAGCTGGCACACCGGTGCTTGGCATTTGCAATGGCTTTCAGATGCTATTGGAAACGGGGCTATTACCGGGTGCGTTGATGCGCAACGCCTCGCTGAAGTTCATCTGCCGTGACGTCTGGCTGCGTTGTGAAAACCCGGAAACTTTCGTCACGCGCTGTTATCGAAAAGGGCAGGTCATCCGCATTCCGATCGCTCACCATGACGGCAACTACTTTGCCGACGAGGAAACACTCGACAGGTTGGAGGATGACGGTCGCGTGGTGCTGCGCTACTGCGACGAGGATGGCGAGGTGAGCGAAGCGTCCAACCCCAACGGATCGCAGCGCAATATCGCAGGTATTTGCGATGACACGGGACGTATTGTCGGCATGATGCCACACCCGGAACGCTTGTTCGAAACCGCTTTGGGGGGCACGGACGGGCGGCGGATTTTTGAGAGTACATTGGTATCGATGGCTGAAGCCATGGGATGATGCCCAAGAGGCAATCCTTGGCCAACTTGCCTCAATCCAATGTTCTGCGATGATGAGACCGGTCCCCCCGGTGAATGACATGCCTGATTGGGATGGCAAATACGCAAACGCACCTGACGGCCTGTTTGGCTTGGAGCCGAACGAGTACGTGCGGCAGGTTCATGGCCGGTCTGATTTTAGTGCAAAGACAGCTTTATGCCTGGCCGACGGCGATGGCCGAAATGGCAGGTGGCTTGCCACCCAGGGCCTTGACGTAACAGCCGTCGATCTATCCGTCGTCGGCACCCAGAATGCCAAACAGTTTGATGCGGATGCCGGCGTCAGTGTGGAACGGATCTGTTGTGAAATCACGCAATGGCGTTCGGACGGCCGAATTTGGGATTCGGTGTTCTTGATCTATCTGCAATCGCCGTGGACAGAACGACGCGCTGCATTGGATGCTGGATGGTCGGCACTTGCCTCGGGTGGTCTATTTGCGGTGGAAGCATTCGCGAAGTGGGACGACCGCCAACGTGGTATGGGGCCAGATGACGACGATCTTCGCTACAGTGTGGGTGAGATACTGGGCCGCCTGAAGGGGTGCCGACCAATAGAAGCGATGGCCGGCCGCATCTGGCTCGAGGAAGGTTCGCGTCACACTGGCGAGGCACATGTTGTACGCGTCTTGGCGCGCAAGCCCTAATTTTTGCGGACCGGTGGTCCTAATGATCGTTGGAACTCGGAATTGGGTGTTTCGCGGCTACTGTGTGGAAACGAATTTCGGCACACGCCTGCACTCTCCCGAACATCCCTCACAGCAATCCGTCTTGTCTGCCGTTTGCGGAGTGACTGGTGCGACGTTCTGATCCGGTCTTAGACGCGTGATATGGTTTTTAAGATCGCCCAATGTTTGAAGCTGCGCTGGCTTTGCGGTCGAGTTGAAGAGTTTCATAACGGTTTGCCTGATCTGGAATGCGTCACAATCAGCACGCCGCGGGGACAACACACTGGCTGCCCAGAATGCGACATTGGTTGGTTGTTGTAGGCAAGGACTGCAACTCGCAGGCCAGTCTCAGGGTCAAATCCCGCACTCTGGCGGTAGCCTTAACGCCCCGCTGGGCGCTCAAAACTGTGCCAGGGTGGCGGCCGGTCCGGTGATCCTTCGCATGGCACGTCCGAGTTTATTGGAGCCAGGCGAAAAACGCCGCCCTATCAGGCTTGTGGATGCGCAAGCGGGTGTCGGGCGACAAGTCTTCAGTTGGCCGCTATAAGGCTCCGGTTGAAGCCACAATAGTGAAGCCCAAAGCCCATATGACACAGACCCTGCGAAAAGAAGCGGTCAGCCCCGCGATAACACCGGAAATGGTCGCCGAACATGGTTTGAAGCCGGACGAGTACGATCGTCTGCTTGAAATCATGGGTCGGGAGCCATCTTTGACGGAGCTTGGCATCTTTTCCGTCATGTGGTCGGAGCACTGCTCCTATAAGTCGTCGCGCTTCTGGCTGAAGACGCTGCTGACCAGTGGACCGCAGGTCATCCAGGGACCAGGCGAGAACGCAGGCATCGTCGATCTGGGCGATGGCGACTGCGCCGTCTTCAAGATGGAGAGCCATAATCACCCCTCCTACATTGAGCCGTACCAGGGCGCTGCAACGGGCGTAGGCGGGATCATGCGTGATGTGTTCACGATGGGAGCACGCCCGATCGCGAATTTGAACGCCCTGCGCTTTGGTTCACCGGACCACCCCAAGACGCGCCACCTTCTCTCAGGCGTCGTGGAAGGCATCGGCGGATACGGTAACTGTGTCGGTGTACCCACCGTCGGCGGAGAGACGAACTTCGATTCCGGTTACGATAACAACATCCTGGTCAATGCGATGTGCATCGGTCATGCACGCGCCGATAAAATCTTTTATTCCGCTGCCAAGGGCGTGGGCCTGCCGGTGGTCTATGTCGGCTCAAAAACCGGCCGGGACGGTATTCATGGCGCGACGATGGCGTCAGCGGAATTTGATGAAAATTCCGATGAGAAACGGCCAACGGTTCAAGTGGGGGATCCCTTCACCGAAAAACTGTTGATCGAAGCTTGCCTGGAGTTGATGGCACAGGACGTTATCATTGCAATCCAGGACATGGGTGCGGCCGGACTGACGTCGTCGACCGCGGAAATGGCGGACAAGGGCGGGGTTGGCATTGAGCTTATTCTCGACGATGTTCCGCAGCGCGAAGCGGGCATGACAGCTTATGAAATGATGCTGTCGGAAAGCCAGGAGCGCATGTTGATGATCCTCAAGCCGGGAGCAGAGGATCAGGCAAAGCAGATCTTCAGTAAGTGGGGGCTGGATTTTGCGGTTATCGGCAAGACGACAGACACCGGTCGAATGATCGTCACACACAAGGGGCAGGTGGAAGCCGACATTCCCGTAACGACGCTGGCGGACTCCGCACCGCTGTATGAACGCGCGTGGGTGCCCGTCGTGCCGCCGCAACCCATTCTGCCTGAATGGGTGGAACAGCCTGACAGCCTCTTCGGCGCGCTGAAAACCATGCTCGACACGCCCGATCTGTGCTCGCGTGCGTGGATCTGGGATCAGTACGACCACATGGTAATGGGAGACACCATCGGCCGGCCTGGCGGAGATGCCGCAGTGGTCCGTATTCACGGAACGAACAAGGCGATCGCAGCAACCTGTGATGTAACGCCCCGCTATGTCGCGGCCGACCCGGCGATGGGAGCCAAACAGGCCGTCGTGGAGACATGGCGCAATCTGACATGCGTCGGCGCCGATCCGCTCGCCATCACGGACAACCTCAATTTCGGTAATCCGGAGCGTGCCGAAATCATGGGACAGTTCGTCGGCGCCATCAAAGGCATGGATGAAGCCTGCCGGGCGCTCGACTATCCCGTCGTTTCCGGCAACGTCTCGCTCTACAACGAAACAAACGGAATTGGCATTCCGCCAACACCGGCGATCGGCGCGGTCGGACTTTTACCGGACGCATCAAAGCGGGCACAGCACGGGCTCAACCGGGACGGCGACCTTCTTGTCATTATCGGACGGGAGAATGGGTGGCTTGGCCAATCGCTCTATCAGAAAATAATCGCCGGCAAGCTTGAAGGCGCGCCGCCGCCGGTTGATTTGGCCGATGAGATTAAGGCCGGCCGGCTTGTGCGGGCGCTAATCCGTGAAGAGCGCACAAGTGCGGTGCATGATGTCTCCGATGGTGGGTTGATGATTGCAGTCGCAGAGATGGCCCTCGCTGGCGGGCTCGGCGTCGAATTGTTTCCATACGAGGGTAAGAAGCCGGCACACGGAATATGGTTTGGCGAGGACCAAGGCCGATACGTTGTCAGCGTTTTGGCGACCGACGCAGAGTTAGTGATTGAACGGGCACGTTTGCTTGCGCTTACGGCGAGGATTGTTGGTCGCGTCGGCGGCGATGCTCTAAGCCTCAAAGGCGAAGAGCCTGTGACGCTTCAAGAGCTTGCTGATGCCCACCAAGGCTGGCTGCCCCGGTACGTCGGAGGCTAGGGCCTTATTGCGCGGCTTGGCGCAAGCACCATATATCAAGATTGCCCGCACGAACTTGGAAGAAGGAGCCACTGCCGCCTATGCCCATGGACGCCCACGAAATTGAACGGCTGATCAAAGAGAGCTTTCCTGACGCCGAGGTAGAGATCGCGGATCTGGCCGGGGATGGAGATCACTTTGCGGCCCAGGTGATTTCATCCGCCTTCAAGGGCAAGTCGCGGGTGCAGCAGCATCAGATGGTATATGAGGCACTTGGCGGGCGGATGGGCGGCGTGCTGCACGCGTTGGCCCTGACCACAAAGGCCCCCGCCGATTGACAGCAGGGGTAAATCCCGCCCATGTTGCCTGCCAATCGATAACAACAAGAGGCGGTTCCTGGCTTCAGCCGTGAAATCTTGCTGAGGCAGTGAGCACTGTACCCTTAGTTGGGGTTGTGCATATCGGAGCCACTGAGCCCAACGGTTTTGGCCCATAGATTAAGGACAAGTGAGAGACAATGAGCCAGCAAGACGTTCAGGACTGGATTAAGAAGACAATCGTAGCGGATGATGTCGTGCTCTTTATGAAGGGTACAAAGCAGTTCCCGCAGTGCGGTTTTTCGGGCCAGATCGCCCAGGTGCTTAGCTACGTTGGCGTTGACTACAAAGACGTCAACGTTCTTGATGACATGTCGGTTCGTGAGGGCATCAAACAGTTTTCGAACTGGCCGACAATCCCTCAGCTCTACGTCAAGGGCGAGTTCGTCGGTGGATGCGACATCGTACGCGAGATGTTCCAAGCCGGTGAGTTAACCCAGTTGCTTGAGGAAAAGGGCATATCATTCGACAGCTCCAAAATGACAGCCTAACCGTTTGCCATCTGGCGGCAGCTGGAGAGTAAACCGCTGGCATTTGTAGTTGTTTTCTTTCGTTGGGCCGGGAATTTAACGTTTCCGGCCCATAATTTTGCCTTTGCGGCGCTTATGAGTTGGTGATCCGTTAGACTAGTGCGTCTGCCCGCACCGGACGGGTTGGGACGTAAGCGTGCCGGTGGCGAGGCCGGACAGTGCCGGCGAATTCTACCGTCGGGGAAAGTCGTTCAAGGAGTTAGCAAGCCAGCATGCGTCTGGGCGGTCGTCGTTTCCTTTTGAGCATGGCCATCATTTCGGCCAGCGTTTGCCTGGCGCTTGGTATCTGCCTGCCCATCATCAAGCTGACCAAGTTTGTTTTCTGGTCAACGCAGCATTCTTTGTTGTCGACAGTCTACGTGTTGCTCAAGGACAATCAGTGGTTCCTGGGCATGACTGTTTTCGTCTTTTCCATTCTGTTCCCAATCATAAAGCTATTATACCTGCTGCTTGTTTCAACATTGCCAGCAGATGAAATCAGGAGGCAGCGCTGGCGTTTGCGAGCGCTCGAATGGCTTGGCAAGTGGTCGATGCACGACGTTCTGGTGCTTGCGCTCACGATCTTCTTCATCAAGAGCCAGGGCGTTTATGATGCCACTAGTCTCAACGGCGTTTATTTCTTTACCGCCGCTGTCGTTTTGATGATCCTATCGTATGCTTGGTTGCGCACCGATGAAATCGGCCTTCAGGCACAAGTGCAATCCGTACCAAGAGCGCGCGCAGCGCCGCGCAAGGCACGGCCGTTCCGCAATTTCGTACTGAGCTTTCTGATAATCCTAGCCACGGTTTTCTTCGCGCTGGGCGTCATTCTACCGGTCATCCGCTTCACCACCGTTTTCGTTTGGACCAACGAACACTCGATCGCGACCATCATTTATGCGCTCTACCAAAACCAAGAGTTCTTCTTGTGCGCGGTGCTATTTATCTTCTCGATATTTTTCCCGTTCATGAAACTCCTATACCTGCTGACGCTTCTCATTTCACCCGACCTGTCACCAGAGTTCCGACGCAAGTCAATCTCGACCATGGAGTGGTTGGGCCGCTATTCCATGACCGATGTAATGGTTTTGGCGCTGATGATTTTCTATGTGAATTCGAGCGGCTATACCGAAGCCATCGTTCTGCCCGGCGCATACTTCTTTGCAGCATCGGCGCTGATGACCATGCTGGCCTACGGCTGGGCCAACACGACCCTGCCTTATGAGAGCCGCCCAGGATCTGCGACGGCAGATGCCGTACCGCCTGCCATCAGCGCTTCACAAAATGCGTCCGGTGTTGCCGGCAAGGCAGGTCAAAGCTGACAGGCATGGCTTGCTAGGCCTCGCGAGACCAACGCCTACAACCTGTCGATGAGCCGCGGTCGATTTCTTGGTGCTGCAACGGTGCCATCCTCAGGAGCCGTCGCCGGACTTGATTCTGCGCGCTTGCGTTGCTTTGCCGGCCTTTTTCGTTTCGCGGCTGGCTCTGCTTCACGCAACCGTGGGCGCGAATCGTTTTGCGCTGCAGACTTCTCCAGACCCAATTCCCGGCGCAAGGCGTTTAGCTCTTCTTCCGCGCCGGCGACCATTTCCTCGACAGGCTGTTCTTCTAGCTCAAACGTATTGGCCGAGCCGACCTGCCGGTCGAGCCAAGTCCGCAACTGATCATAGCGTGAGCGCAGTGGCATTCGTGGTCTCCATGCGGCGTTGCTGTCATTCTAAGCGAAATTTCGCTTAGCGCACGCCATTGGTGCTGCCGATCCGACACATTCGTGTGGACAGCGCGGGTCTACTTCGGTCCTGTTCCCGACAACGCATAAGACATTATCTTGTAAGCAAGTTGAGCGGCTAGAAAATCGCATGCCGGCAGCCCCTTGATAGGCGCCAATTCAACGAGGTCGGCGCCGACGATCGTGCCTGCGTTTGCAGCGCGTGCCAGGATGGCAAGGGCCATCTGGTAGGTAAGGCCACCCGGTGTCGGTGTTCCCGTTGCCGGCATGATGCTGCTGTCCAGGCCATCGATATCGAACGTTACGTAAATTGGCCGACCGGTTAGTGGCTTTACGATTTCGTCCAGATCCCAGGCGGACTGGTCCTTTGCCCAATGGATCGAAATGCGGTCGCTATTCTGTCCAAGGTAGTCAACTTCGCCCGCTGAAATCGCGCGGATACCGACAGAAACCAAGCGGACATGGTCGTGATCAAGGACACGGCGCATGGCCGCAGCGTGTGAGAATTTCTCGCCAAGATACCCATCGCGCAAATCGGCGTGCGCATCGATCTGTAAAACGACAAGATCCGGGTATGCGGCGGCAAACGGTCGGATGGCACCAGCCGTCAGAGCGTGCTCACCGCCAAGAACAAATGGGAAGCGCTTGGCAGCCAAGACGGCGCCGACGGTTTCGGAAATTTGGTTCATCGCCGCCGCCTGACCTGAGGCGATCTCGAATGGCTTGAGAGTCGCGATACCGTAATCGTCACAGGGCTGGCGCCACAGTTCTTCGTCAAATAGTTCCAGTTGATGGCTGGCATCCAGGATGGCGCGTGGTCCATGTGCGGTACCTGCGCCGTAACTGACGGTCGCTTCCAATCCGAAAGGGATGACGACGGCCTTTGCCCGGTCGGGATGTGCGGCATCGGCACTTTCGGGATCGAGAAAGGCCGCGTCGGGCGGCAAGTAGTCAAAGTCGGTCATTTATCCTGTTCCGCGTGCCCTGTTGCCCTCGTCACCTGCAAGAGGGCTGCGTACGTCCAAGTGGTTGTCGGGGCCGTGACATCATGCGGGTTCGTCACACGGCAACTGGCCCGTCACCTGCTTGCAGAACACTCCTCTGATGCCGGCTGCTCGGAATACATGGACAACAACGGCTCATCGAACAGGATGACTTCGTCATAGGCGCCATATCCGTTGAAGTTGCCTGCCAATGCGCGGCCGTAGGCGCCGATGTTGCCAATTTCGATATAGTCGCCTTCTACAACGGATTTGGGAAGCATGAAGGGGCCCTTCATCTGATCAATTGAATCGCACGTCGGCCCCCACAATTCAAATGGGATCAATTCCTCGTCCGACGGGATGGTGCGAGAGACAACCCGCGTGGGAAAGATAAAGCCGAGATAGGCGGCATCGAAAAGCGTCCCGTAGGCGCCATCATTGATGAAGAGTTCATTGCCGCGCCGAGCATCGACGCGCACGATCAGGCTTTCCGCCTCGGCAACAAGCGCCCTGCCCGGCTCGCAGATCACACGTAAGTCTTCCCGCACGGGAAGGTTCTCAATCCCCTCCTCGATCACTTTCATGAAGGCGGAGAGCGGCTCTGGCTCGCTGTTGACGTAACGGGCGGGAAAACCACCACCGACATCAAGCCGGTCGATGACGACACCGGCGTCGACAATAAGTTGATGTACGGTGTCGAGCGCAAGCGCATAGGCCTCTGGCGTCGTCGTCTGCGATCCGACGTGAAATGCAATACCAAGTTCGTTGGCGACCTGACGTGTCTTGACCAGCAATTGACTGGCGGCCTTACCGGCAATGCCAAATTTGTTCTCCAACGGAATAAGGGAATTCTTTGCGGGCACGGATACGCGCACGAAGAGATTGAGGTCTTCGGCCGGTCCGCGCGGGCCACGCGTTTCCTCAACCATCTTGTCGAGTTCATCCTCAGAATCGATAGCGAACGTGCGCACGCCCAAGTCGTAAGCGCGGCGTATCGCTTTGCGCGCTTTGACGGGGTGCATGTAGTGTAATCCGGCGCCTGGTATTGTGGCGGCATCTTCCAGTTCTGGCTGTGAGGCAACGTCGAATTGGCGAATGCCGGCACCGAACAGCGCACCGATCAAGAAAACGGAACTGTTGGCCTTGTAAGCGTAGGCCACTTCTCCATCAAAGTTGTTCAGAAACCAGCGCGCGGCGCGCCCTGCCGCCTGCGGGCGCAAGCAAAGGACCGGATGGTCCGGCTTGCGTGCCGCTATCAGGTCGAAGGCAGAGTCGAACTTATCCATCGCATAGGACCTCCAGCGGGCTGGTGCGTTTGTCGCCAGCCCTTTTATAGACGCGCAGCAAACCGAATGCTGGCCTGCTTGCAAAAGAGGCCGTTAAATAAGGTGCTTTGCAGCTCACGTAAAGGGGCCGCAGGGGAACATCAGCATCGGTATGGCGGGCGTGTTTGTCCTCACGCGGCCGGCCATGCCGCCTATCTCAATCGATCCTGACAACAATTGCTGTGCGGGCCTGCGGTTCAGGCCGGCCATCACTGCGGTAGGGCGTTTCCGGCTCGTTTCGATTGCGGCGGCGGTGTCGCCGCCGGCGCTTTTTTTTGCTGCGCTTGGTTGATTGCCGCGCAGCATTCTTGCGCAGGCGTTCTTCTGCTTCCAACGACTTGTGGAGAAAGCGCTCCCAATCGCCCAGTATGGTAAAGCGCTGGCGCTCATAGCGGCGAGTAATGCCGGGTGGCGTGCGCAAGTCCGGCATACAGATGGCGACGATCTTTTCTTCTCCCACCTCGGTGAGCCGAAAAACGTGTGGCGCATCCTTGTGGGGAATTTCGATTGTATGAAAAGCAGGAATTCTATTGTCGACTGCGGTTTCGTTGGGGAAGAGCACAGTGGCGTGCCCGCCAACGTCAATGGCGATAATCGTCAGGTGACAAGCCGTATCCGACCGAGCATAAACTTTCAGAAGCTCACCGCGTTTGTAACTTGGCTTGTGTGTCCACACGGACAGCCCTAGTTGCGCCAATGGGTCGGCGCTCACGGGCGGCCGGGATTTCAGACGGTCCCGGTCTGACTTCTGCGTGACAGCGGACCCAGGCTGCGTTGCCTCGCTAAATTGTCCTGTGTGCGTTTGCCTTGGTTTCACATCATCTGGCGACGGAGCTGATGGTGTTGTAGCAGCCGGGCGTGCCAAATCGGCTGACAGCCGATCAAATTCGGCGCGTGTCACGAGCCCTTGGCGCAGCCGGCGGGCCAGAGCGATGTGGCTGCCGGAATAAACCTCAAGGCGGTTTAGGAAAGTGGCAGGATCGCTCCCCCACTCTGCTGCAGCACGAGTTAGATCGAGCGGCGCACGGTAGCGCCACGCCAACCGGTGAACGAGTCGCTTATGTTTTGCGGCCAGACGTTGGTCTATCGATCTGCCAGAGCTTTGTGCGCCGGTGAGGTTTTCATGGGTGGCAAGGCGCAGCGCCATGTCGGCGAGCCAACCGGCGGGAAGAACAAGACGTAGCAACGGATTTTGTACACTGTCCGATGTGAGTTGGCGCAAGTGTACAGGAAGCCGCGCGGTTAAGCGGTCCCAGTGGGCTTCTGTCCAGCCAAGATCCTCTAATGAAACGGCCAGCAATAAGCCGTTCGCACCAACGGCTCTAGCCGTCACGGGCCTAGCGGAGTGCGACAATGCCGTCAGCAAAGCGCGGGCGCCGGTTCGATAACGCGACAGCGGACGCTCGCCCTCACAGGCATTGTGAAAAGCACTCAGTTCAACAAAACGCACATGGCTTGCCGCGCCGAGGTGGAGCTTTTCCAAATGGGCGTCAATCGTTTGCGCAATCGTATCGAAGTCAATCGTTGCTTTTTGCGTGCAGGTGGATGTCCCGGCTGGTTTCAAACTCCTTATCCAACTGCGGACCGCAGAAATTTCGGATGCCGTCGGGATGTGGTGGCCTGACCGGTCCGGATAAACATCAAACGGCATGCGCAGTGTCAGAATGGAATTGTAGAGCGGAGAGGCGTCGGGATGGCCTGGGCGTACAAGTGCAACATCGCGTGCCAGTTCCGGCAGGTTCAATATGTTGTCTATGCCGTTTGAAGGCGCGTCGGCCTGCATCACGCCGGCCTGATGACAACGGGCACATGCCTTCTTGAACACATTGTAGACAGCTGCGGCGTTTGGCTGCGCTGGCTTGGCCGGTACGGTCGGGCCGATGCCCGGCGCCTCGTTTTTTTGTGCCGCTGCGGCGCTAATCCCAGCGGCAACGAACGAGAGCAGCAAGACAACGAGCTTTATGCGATTTGCGGAAACGGCTACGTCGTGCCTGTGCCCCGGCCTACATCGAAAGCCCGTGAACCTGCCTGCATCCGCCTCCCGCAACCAGTGTCTGCCCATCTAGCTTTCTCTTGCGGCTGCCCCATGGTGTGCGTTAAAATGGGCACTTGACGCGACCTACTTGCCAGCTTTCTTGAGCTCGGCCAATTGCATCAATGCACTTTTCGTCTGCCGGTCAAGGAAACCGTGTGGGACACCATCGTACAAACCGTCGGCGGCGAGCTTTTTCTGCAGCTTGCGACGCGTGGAAAAGTTCCAACTCAGGATGGGCGAGAGTGCATCTTGCAGCGCACGCTGGCTACCTGTGGCAATTGCCATGTAAAGATAGTCGGCTGCCAGTCTTGAATTCCTTGCCACGCCGCGGCCTTCGTCGAAGCGGAAGGCAAGTTCACGCATTGCGCCACTGTGACCCTTCTCGGCTGCGGCTTTGAATAACCGGATGGCTTCGTGGGTATCTCGCTTGCCGCCTTCTCCATGAGCCAACATCAAGCCCAAATTAAACATGGCGCGCGGCAGCCCGCGTTCCGCGGCCGCACCATACCAACGCCGTGCCTTGCGTTCATTCTTTGCGACGCCTTTGCCCTGCTGATAGAGAAATGCCAGGGATGCCATGCCACGCGGGTCACCACGCTCTGCCGCTTGCCTATAGAGGCTTAGGGCCTCGGCAAGACTGGCCGATGTCCCCTCACCATATTCATACATCGTTCCGAGCGCGGCCATGGCGCTGACATGCCCCTGGTCGGCAGCGTGGCGATACCATTTGAAGGCCTGATCCAGATCGCGTGTTACACCCAGTCCATGATCGTAGGCGCGCGCCAAACGATACATTGCAGGCACCTGTTCCAATGCCGCGGCCTCGCGATAAAGAGCAATCGCGTCGGTCAGCTCCGTCATTGTGCGCGCGCTGCTTTCCAGATGCACGGCATGTTCGTAAATGCGATCTGCCTCACCGGCTGGAGGTAGTTCGTTGATCGCGCCGGTAATGACCCAACTCCAGGGCGTATCGCCATCGGCTGTCAATTGCGCCAGCTTTAGTGATGCCAATTCGGCAAACAGTCCATTGGGATAGGTTTCGATATGGTGGCGCAACGCAGCTGCGTTGCCCGATGATTTGACCTTGTCCCAATCCGCAATCTCGTTTGCACGGTTTTTGCCCAAGGCGAGCAAAGCCGTTTCCTCGGAGCGGCTCTCTTCAGGACTGATGCGATCAGGTACGAAGAAAAATTTTCCTGTCAGAGAAGAGTGTTCCCATGGTGTTTGACGACCACGGGTTACTTTTAGAACCTGACGGCGGGTTCGCCGGAAGACTTCCTCTATGGTGGCGCCCGCCGTTGGCATGGCGTCGGCGAGCGCGCGCGTATATGGGCTATTTCGAGTGTCACCGTCGTATGCGACATCGCCCGGTCCGGTCGCATAAGCAATGAAACTGCCAGTGGGAGCGCGTACGGCCGCAAGTCCGCGTGAACCGCCGCGCACGGCGGCGGGAAACGGATTGTCACGACACGCATCTAGGATCGAAATATTCAGCCGGCCGCCTGCGCTGTGCATTGTTTCCATAAGTTTGTTCAGGCTGACACCGGCAAGTGGAATTTCAGTTTGGTCCTTGATGTCGGCTAACAGCGGAATGAGATAGTTCTCACCGTCCACCTGCACGCCGTGCCCTGCGTAATAGAACAGACCCACGCTATCGGAACCGGCCGACCTTAGATCGCGCCCGAACGCCAATATCGCTTCTTGCATGGCGCTGCGATCGGCGTCGATCAAGGTCCGGACTTTAAACCCGACCTTTTGCAGCGTCGTGGTCATCAGGGCTGCATCGTTTCTCGGGTTCATCAGGACGTTTGTCTTGTAAGCTGAGTTGCCGATAATCAGTGCCAGACGGTTGGTTTTTCCCAAACCTTGCGCAAGAGTCTCTGATTGGGCCGCGGCAGGCGTGACCGCATACAACAGGCCAACAATGAGAACAGCGAGACACAATTGGCGCGCGCCAGCCTGGCACGAGACCGGAGATAGGGCGCGCGTTCGCAATTGACAGTGCTTTGACAAAGGCTCAGTTACCATAAGGTCCTCTGCATGGCGTAGGCATCTTTGGTCGCTGCTGCGCTGACCTCAATGATTTCCCGGAGGACGCACGAAACGCCTCACAGGCTTTGTTTTCTCTTGATTACGCTGTTGCACGTGTCACTGGCTCGGCTTTGGAAACGCCGGTCTTGTAGGCAACGAATACGCGCGACTCACTCGGCAGGGCAGCATGGAGATTAACCACCATATGCGCCAACGCCAGCCCGGCGCGTGAGCTTTCCACGGTGGGATGCATTGATTCGTTATGGAGACATATATGAGGATCCCGGCACCTCAAGATCATTCTGCGTGATTCGACCATTGGTGCATCGGGCAGTTCAGTTGTCATCAGTTCGGCCAATCAGGCGCTGCCGACGCCCTAGCTCTAAATAATTCCTGCGCACACGCGGGGCCTTTTTTGTCGTCTCATCCGCCCATGTGAGTCGTGGGATTGCTGATACGATGTGCCATGCCGTGTGCGGTTCTTAACAAGAGCTTAATTTAACGACTTTGGCGTTAGCCATGAACGCGCCAACAGTTCGACTAACGAAATATTATCGGTTACAAATTTGATAACAAAACACAACGCATCAAACCTTGGGCGGTTTACAAATGGATCTACAGTCGGTGGCAAAGGGGAGTTGGTGGTTTACCTCGACGGTTCGCGTCGTGGGACTCGCTTTCTTTGTCCTGGCCATCTTCTTGCTCGGTATGTCGCTCAGTCAGGCTCAGACCGCACACGCAAACGGCACAATAAAAGCTCCTACGAATACTCAGTTTACTCCCCCAGCGCTCGCTCGCACGTGACACTCTCCCCCACACGGGGGTAAACCGCTCTACAAGTTCAAATACCACTCCCCCAATGTGCTCTCATAGGCCCTGTTCCTTCAAGGACAGGGCCTAAGCGCATGTGCTGCGTTCCACGAACTGAACCGAGCGCGCTTATGGCATTGGGATTGGTGGTTGCTCACTGGGAAGATGATAGCCGCGCTTGACCGCGGGGCGTTCCACCATCGTGCGATACCAGCGCGACACGTTTGGGTAATCATTCAGATCGACACGGTGCCATTCGAAACGCGCCGCCCAGGGCCATACCGCGATATCGGCAATCGAATACTCGCCCGCCAGAAATTCGACCGCCGATAGTCTTGTCTCCAAAACGCCGTATAGACGCACTGCTTCACGGTGAAAGCGCTCCTCGGCATAGGGTGCCTTGCCCGAGTTGTATTTAAGAAAATGGTGCGCTTGTCCAAGCGACGGACCAAAGCCGCCCATCTGCCACATCAGCCATTCAATCGTGCGCCAGTGGGCTTCACCCTCGGAGGGCCAGAAGCGGCCAGTTTTTTTAGCGAGATACATAAGAATTGCACCAGATTCAAACAGCGTCAGGCCAGTCTCGCGATCGACGATGGCGGGAATCTTATTGTTGGGACTGATCTGCACAAAATCAGGCGCGAACTGTTCGTCCTTACCGATGTTGATCGTGTGCAGGGTATAGGGCAGTCCGGTCTCCTCAAGCATAATGGAGACCTTACGGCCATTGGGTGTCGACCATGTGTAGAAATCGATCATAGGGGCCTTCTCCGTTCGAGCAGTGATGTGATGCCAGCGTGACGCGGACCCCGTTGGTGGGCTACAGGGTGTTTCGGCTTGGGGCTTGTTGAGGAAACGGGCGCTCACTCCCTACCGGCACGGATGAAGTCTGGCAACTGGAAGCAATGGGAGCGCGCGCCTACTATTTTTGGGTTGGCCCGCCGCGATTGGCTTGGCTTCAGCGACGGGGCGTTCCTTTGACAATGACGCGAAATCCACTTGACTGCAGTTCAGTGACGACCTGATCAAGATGTACTGCATCGCGCGTCTCAATCACGAGGTGGAGTTCGGTGCCCTTTGCAGGCAGATCGGTAAACACGCGCTGATGATAGACCTCAAGAATGTTGGCGCTTTTTGCGGCAATAAGTGCGGAGACTTCGGCGAGCTGGCCGGGCTTGTCCGGAATATCAAGCGTCAATCGCGTCAGCCGGCCGTCGCGGGCCAGTTCGCGCGTCAATACATTCGACAACAGTCTTGTATCGATGTTTCCACCGCACAGCACCAGTCCTACCGTTTTGCCGGAGAACCTTTCCCGATTGGCGATCACCGCGGCAAGGCCTGCCGCGCCTGCGCCTTCGACGACAGTCTTTTCGATGTTGATCAACATGGCGACGGCTCGCTCCAGGTCCTCCTCCCGAACCAACTCAATGTCATCGACCAGCTCTCGAACAATGGCGCCGGTGATCAACCCTGGTCTTTTTACGGCCAATCCTTCCGCAAGCGTATCGCCCTTGATAGCCAAGTCCGTTTTCTTGGTCGCATTGTAGAGCGTTGGATAGAGCGTGGCTTCCACACCGATGATCTCAATCTCGGGCTTCAAGGCCTTGGCGGCGGTCGCCATGCCTGAGATCAGGCCGCCGCCACCGATCGGCACCACTAGGCAATCGAGCTGGGGCACGGTGCTGAGCATCTCCAACGCGATCGTGCCTTGCCCAGCAATCACTTTTTCATCGTCAAAGGGATGAATGAAGACGAGATTATTCTGTCTTGCGCACTCATGAGCGAAGTTTTCAGAGTCGTCCAGCGTCGCACCCTTGAGGATGACAGTCGCGCCATGTGCGCGCGTATTCTCCACCTTCACGGTCGGCGTTGCCTCCGGCATGACAATCGTCGCCGCGATGCCGAGACGCCCTGCGTGATAAGCAACACCTTGTGCGTGGTTTCCCGCTGACATTGCAATGACGCCGCGCGCACGCTCCTCCTGAGATAATGCCGACAGGCGGTTTAAGGCGCCACGCTCCTTAAAGGCGCCTGTGAACTGTAGGTTCTCGAATTTGAGCCAGATCTCGCAGCCGAGCATGTCCGACAGCGTCTTGCTGTGTGCCGTGTCGGTAAGTCTGATGTGGCCTTTCAGAGTATCCGCAGCCAACCTAATGTCGCTGAGTCTGACGCGCTTGTCTCTTGCACTCGACTTTTTTGGTTTTGTCGTCACGGCTTGGTGCGGCCCATTTTTGTTGGCGCCCTCTTGCCAGGTTGGCTAGAAAGCGATGACCAGTTGAGTTGCAAGACCGCCGGGAGCGGTTGCTGGTGGCGAAATACGATGACCGAAGAGGCGAAGCTTTATGGCGAAAGTTGCATGGATCGGTTTGGGAGTCATGGGGTTTCCCATGGCGGGCCATATCCTAAAAGAAGGTGGTCACGAACTGACGGTTTACAACCGCAACGCGGACAAGGCACAAAAATGGGTCGCGGACCATGGGGCGGGCCGCGCAGCCGCGACACCTGCAGAGGCTGCCAAGGATGCAGATTTCATCTTTTCATGCGTCGGCAACGACGATGACGTGCGCTCCGTGACAACTGGCAAGGATGGCGCATTCCAAACCATTAAGGCGGACGCGGTGTTCATCGACAATACGACCGCTTCTGCTCATCTGGCGCGCGAGCTGGATGCAAACGCGAAAGAGCGGGGTTTTCGGTTTATCGATGCGCCCGTCTCCGGCGGCCAAGCTGGTGCAGAAAATGGTGCGCTCACGGTCATGTGCGGCGGTGATGAAGCCGCGTTTGAGAAATCCAAACCCATTATCGATTGTTACGCGCAAAAGGTCAGCCTGATTGGACCTTCGGGAGCGGGGCAGCTCACGAAGATGGTCAATCAAATCTGTATCGCGGGGCTGTTGCAGGGCCTGGCGGAAGGTTTGCATTTCGCCCGGCAAGCGAACCTTGATGTCGAAGCGGTCATGTCCAGCATCTCCAAGGGTGCGGCTCAATCCTGGCAAATGGAAAACCGCTGGCAAACAATGAACGCAGGCGATTTCGACTTTGGTTTTGCTGTTGATTGGATGCGTAAAGACTTAGCGATCTGTCTGGAAGAAGCCCGGCGCAATGGTGCCCAGCTGCCAGTGACCGCCGTGGTGGATCAGTTCTACGCGGAGGTTCAACGAATGGGTGGGCGTCGTTGGGATACCTCAAGTCTTATTGCCAGACTGAATGAACATTGACGATCTCGACGCGACGCAACCGCTTTCTCATTATCAATAACCCGCTCGCCGGCATGCGGCGGCGGTGGCTGCTGGCCACGACTGTGCAACGGCTCAAGGAAGCGGGTGCTGATGTCGATGTCCATGATTCCACAGACGTCGCAGAGGGGCGGAGACTGGCAAAACAAGCAATCGAGACCGGGACATTCGATGCGATCGTTGCAGCGGGCGGTGACAGCACAGTACGAACTGTTGCCGCGGTGCTGTTGGGAAACAATCTGCCACTCGGTATCATTCCGGTCGGCACAGGAAACGTGTTGGCACATGAAATTGGTATTCGCGTCGGCCCCGGCCGACTGGCCGAGTATCTGCTATCCGGGCCCGACCGGCCGGTGCGGTGCGGACTTGCCAATGACAAAGTTTTTCTATCGATGGCCGGCGCAGGTTTCGACGGGCGCGTTCTGGAGCGGCTTGATGTCCCCACGAAAAGGCGCTTCGGCAAGCTGGCCTATGTTTGGCCGGTGATGCAGGAACTCTTAACACCGCAACGTACTTTCAAGGTGACAATCGACGGCATGAAACTTGAAGCGACATGGCTTATCGCCAGCCGTATCGCACACTATGCAGGTCCGTTTGTACTGGCGCCTGATCAAACCCTCGCAAACGAACAAATCCGTGCCGTCGTTGTGAAGGCTCCGACCCGACGGAGCCATTTTGGCGCACTTCTGTCGTTGGCGCTTGGCCGGTCGTCGCGCAATTTGCATATCCGCACCCTGGACTGCAAAAATGTTGTTGTAGAAGGCGCGCGTGAGCTGACAATGCACATTGATGGTGAGCCAAAACGGCGGCGGCAGCTCAACATTAGCATGTCACCGCACCGCTTAAGCTTGATCTTCCCACCCTGGTAGAGTTCGTGACGACCGCACAAGTTTGCAATATTTGGTCCTGCGAATTACGGAGGCAGCAACGCTTCGCTGCCCCCGCCCAGACCTGCAACCGATCTGTAAATTCATCGGCACCGACGGATAACACGGAACCTAGTGTGTCTTGGCGCCTTGACGACCGTGTACGTGCGCGGTGTCGCTCGGGCTACGAGGAAACTTCACCCCGTTCGCCGCAAGCGAGCACATTTTTTGCACTTCCGCCAAATAGTCTTCGGCCATGTGCCAGCAAAAATCCATCTGCAGTTTGTAGAGGTCAGTCGGATTCTGACAGTGGGCAAATTCGTGCAATAGCCGCATGTCATGTTCAAGCCGCTTTGCCACAAAGTGGTGTGTCTCTGTATTCATGGTTTTGATAAGTTCAAAGTAGTCGTCGTAGACTTTGCTCAATGCCTCCAGCTCGCCGGCACCGAGATTTGCCTCTGCCACGGGCTTGGATCTGACATCAACGTTGTCGTGCTTCTTGTGTTCCATTGTCGTTTCCTGATCGCTTCCTCCCTCACGCCTCGGTTCATATTCGGTCGGTGTCGTGCCCCTTTTGCCTTATGGTTAACGCAGATTGGAGCCTGAGACCGTGATCTCTGTCAATGACAGTTTTGTGGCGTCTGCGACCTGAAGTTCATGCGGGCCTACTCGGACTGCGGCGCAACGCGCTTGGACGGTGTACTCCAGCGTGACTGAATTTTCTCGGCTGATCGTCTATTGAACGCTGCATATTCAAAACGCGTAATTCATGGCTCCATCAATCCTGCAGCTTTTGGTTTGCTACATGTGCATTGGCTCGGCTGGCGCGTTGTGTTCGTGCGTCAGCCTTGCTCCTTCGCCGCCGCTTTGGACAAGGGTGCGATGAATTCCAGTGGCAGCTCAGTCGTGTACTTGATCTGCTCCATCGCAAAGGCCGACGAAACCTTTGCAATTTCGATCCGTGAAATCAGTTTTTTGTAAAACACGTCATAGGCGGCAATGTCCGGAACCACGACGCGAAGGAGATAATCGATGTCTCCGGACATGCGATAAAACTCTACAACTTCAGGGAACTCGATGACCGCCTTGTGAAATTGTTCCAGCCATTGGTGGGAGTGTTGATCGGTCTTGATTTGAACGATGACCGTGACACCAGCATTGACCTTTTGCGGCGACAGAAGTGCAACCCGGCGCTCTATGACGCCGGCCTCTTCCATCTTTTGAATGCGCCGCCAACAAGGGGTTGTCGACAGGCCGACTTCTTGGCCGATCTCAGCAACAGAGCGTGTGCTGTCGCGCTGAAGAATGGTGAGGATCTTGACATCCAATTCGTCGAGCATGCGGACCCTTCGAGGCAAATTGTTGCGCGCAATTAGGGGATATCCCAGCCAACTTAGCGAATTCCCTTTGGTATGCCGACAATATTGGAAATTTTTCCTAGTGGCGACCCCTTAGCTCCTTCAACGTCTTCAGGGATCATTGAAGCGGTGACGCACGTTATGCATTAGGCCGCCAAGCAGGTGCGAATGCGCGACTTTAGCTCAGGCAACAATTCTTCCTCGAACCAAGGATTCTTTTTCAGCCACGCATTGTTTCGCCAAGAGGGATGCGGCAGGGGGACGTAAACTGGCGATCCCGGGCGCTCCAACACCTCCCGCCAGTTTGCGACCGTCTCAGTCAGATTGCGACCTGCCGGCGGGTCTAAGTGCCATGACTGGGCGGAGGCACCGACCAACAGTACAAGGCGTACGTTGACCAGATGCGGCAGAAGCCGCGGCCGCCAGTGGGGAGCACATTCCTTGCGTGGAGGTAAATCGCCACCTTTGGTGTCAAGTCCAGGGAAACAGAAGCCCATGGGTATGATGGCGACCTGGCTCTCATCGTAAAATGTGTGTTCGTCAACACCCATCCAATCGCGCAACCGATCTCCGGACGGGTCCGTGAAGGGAATGCCTGACTTGTGCACGCGTGTGCCGGGGGCTTGCCCGAAAACGGCGAGACGTGCGGTTTTCGTGGCGCGCAACACCGGGCGAGGTTCGTGCGGCAGCGGCTTGGTGCGCGGATTGTCAATGCAAATCCGGCAGCCGCGGATATCTGTTAGAATTTGTTCGATCGTCTCTGTTTTCGGCATCGCAGGGTCTATTTGATAAGGAAACACTGCGCAGAAAGACAATCACTTGAACTCAAATCTCCAAGACCATTCCGTCAGTCGCAGGCTTGACACGTGGATCGCTGATGTTCTTGCAGTTGGCAAGCATCTCAGGGCCCATGTGTGTGAGAACAATCTGTTTTGCGCTCAGACGGTCGAGATTTTTTGAAATTGTTGCCCAGTTCATATGATAGCGCACATTATTCATGTAACCGAAGCACTCACAAATAAACACATCGGCGGACTGAGAGGCCGGCACGAGGTTCTCGACCCATTCCGTGTCACCGGAAAATGCGATTGTCCGGTCATCGATGTTGAGCCGTAGGGCATAAGGCGGTGCACCACACGGGTGTGAGACCTCGAACGCGGTGACGTTGACGTTACCTGGCCCGATCGGAGCGGTTTGCGGATACTCGGCGAATGCAAGCTCGAAGGAACGCTGCATGTCCGTTGAGTTGGGAAACAGCGCCTCTGATGCCACCTTGAAGCGGGCTTCAATGCCGGGTGGGCCGATTACAGTGAGCGGCTCACGACGCGCGGCGACGTGTTGCGCGTGAAGCATCCACCACACCAGTCCGGCGTAATGGTCGCCATGCAAATGCGAAATGAAGATTGTGGAAACATCGTTAGGATCCAGGCCGAGGCGGAACAAGCCGATGAGGCTTGTTGCACCACAATCGATCAGTATGTTGGTATTAGCAGCTGCGACATGAAAACAGGTTTGCAGCCGCCCGCCCGATCCGAATGCATCGCTCGAGCCGACAATTGTCAGCTTCATTTTATCCCTTGCCGTTTCTGGCCGTCGCCGTTTCTGGTTGTGGCACTCATACTATAAAAATACTCGTACGCATTCGAAGGTGTTACCTAGGGAACATTTTCGCACAAGTCCCTGTTAACACGGATCGATTTGATCACGCTGCTGAACTCGGCCTTGCCGAAACCGAATTATGCCAGCGTGTGAGGTTTTTGAGGTCTGGCGGAATTGAGAGTTTCGCCGCACGCATGAAGTCAACCGCGACGAGGGCAGTGATATCCGCGATAGAATAGTCAGAGCCGGCAAGGAAAGGTGTATCTGCCAGTCTCTTGTCAAAAACCTGTAATTGCTCTGCCAGCTTGGGCCGATTTGCCTCCGCCCACTCCGCTACCTGCGGGGATTCAAACTCCGCCATCGACGGGTGGGTGTGGCGAAAGATCTGTGCGACATGAAAAAAGAGTCCCAGTTCGGCTCTCCTGTTCCACATTTCTACCTCGGCACGGTCTAGCGGACTGGTGCCGAACAGCGCCGGCTGCGGTTGAATCTCCTCAAAGTATCGGCAGATTGCGACACTTTCGGTGATGCAGGTCCCGTCATCAAGAACCAAAACAGGGACACGTCTTAACGGGTTGAGCGCGGTAAAACCAGCTGAGCGCAGTGCATCCATCTCAAACGGAATGTTCTGATATGGAATGTCGATCTGTTTCTCCGCCAAGAAAATCCTGACGCGTCGCGGGTTCGGAGCCTTTGCGGTTTGAATGATTTTCATGCTGCTCTCAATACTTGGCCCGGCTTAGCCTGCTTCGAACATTGGTGTGTGCGGCACTCAATCCGCAGGAATGCGCTAGGCACAATGGAAAACTGATCCAAGCAAGCGCTGGTGGCTGATGTTGAGCTTGGAGAACACCCTGGCGTTGTCACCGGCGGCGTCACAATCGCACTGTGCCAGGTTCTGCGCCAAGTCCTTGACGCGGGACCTCCGTCCTGATCACCGCTCCATAATGAGAACGTCTATACAGTGTGATTTGCGATGTATCTGCGTCTCTAATCTCTGCATCGGCGGCTTGATGTTCCAAATAGCCGGCCGCCAAAATATCTGCCGTACTCATCCTATTCGCGCCTGTTTTCACGCCCCAATCGCAAAAAATATGCTCCAATCCTCCCTTTTTTGGCTGTTTTGAAAGCATTGAAAGTGCCTAGTAAACGGTACGTTAGCGAATTTAGTTGAATTTAACGATTGATTACCAAGAAAGCGGCGCTCGCACTGAAGGTTGCCTGTGGCAGCGTCGTGAAGGTGCCTGAATTGTTCTGCCGGCCGACACCGTGGGCGACGATGCCTTTGGCGGAGTGCCGTTGGATCATGCAACCGGATGAGTGCGAATAGCCTACGCTATGCAAACGAAGACACAAGCAGCCGGAAGCACTAACTCACGACCGGCTAATGGCTCGGGCGGTGCGCGGCCGGATGTGTTGAAAGCTGTCCGCGACCGGCTTGCTTTTGGCATTCGGCCGGAAAAGCCCAAGTTCGAGTACGAATGCCTTGCCATGTTCGTGCAAAACGAACTTGGCGCGGCGGCAACGATGCCGGCCTTATCCATCATCTTTTCTCTTGCCTCAATGTTTTGGGCGCCGGTCAACGACGCGGTGCTTTGGCTGTTGCTGGTTATCGCTGCCAAGGTTCTGCTGTTGGAGATGTGCCGGCGGTTTGCCGCTATCCCGCGCGCCCAAGTCGATGTGCGCTCCTGGAAACGTCGCTTTCTTGTTGTGGAGTTGATCAACGGGGTTGTCTGGGCTGGGTTCGCGCTTGTTGGGTTTACACAGCAGGCGCACTTGGCAGGCAGTGAAATATTCTCCTCGCACGTATTCATGTTCGCAACGTTGATTGTCGTGCTGGCGATCCGTATGACCTTCACCGCGACAGTCTCTGATCTATTCTACGTCGGTACGATTCCCGTCACACTTGCGGTTACAGCGCGCCTGTTGGCGCTCAACGATCCATTCTACTTTGCCCTCGCCTCAATGGCCGTCGGCGTTCATGTTTATTTTTTGTTTCTTGCCAAAGGGCTCAAGGCAACGGCGGAGACTATGCTCGAATACCGGGCGCAGAAGGATGCGCTGATTGCGGAGCTGGAAGAGCAAAAGTCTTTCTCTGATGACGCACGTCGGCGCTCTGATGCCGCCAACAAGGCCAAATCACGCTTCCTGGCGACAATGAGCCACGAACTGCGCACGCCGCTCAATGCCATTATGGGTTTTTCGGAGGTGATGAAAGACCAGATACTCGGCCCGATCACCAACCCGACGTACTGCGAGTATGCCACCAACATCTACGACAGTGGTAATCACCTCCTACATGTCATCAATGAAATTTTGGATTTGTCACGTATCGAGGCCGGCCGATATGAAATGCAAGAGTCCGCGCTCCATCTGACGTCCATCAGCGAGGATTGTGAGCGCATGTTGAAAATGCGCATACAGAACAAGGGGCTTACTCTTGTGCAGGACTATGAACCGGGTCTTGCGCAAGTTTGGGCGGACGAGCGTTCGGTGCGCCAGATTTGCATCAATCTGCTTTCCAACGCGCTCAAATTTACCCCGCGCGGCGGCACAATCACTGTGCGCGTGGCGGCAACGGAAAATGGCGGACAGGTATTTTCTGTCAAAGACAACGGACCGGGAATTCCGGCGGACGAGTTACCGAAAGTCATGGAAGCATTCGGTCAAGGTTCGCTGACACACCAGACGGCGGAGGGCGGTACCGGACTGGGACTGCCCATCGTGCGCAGCCTGATTGAACTGCATGGCGGGGAATTCGAACTGCACTCGGAGTTGCGCAAAGGGACCGAGGCAATTGTCTATTTCCCACCAAGGCGGGTTTTGAGAAAAGTCCTACCAATTCAGAAAGGCAGGGCGGCGAAGACCCGTACCACGGTGCAGCGCGAGCAATACTACAGGCGCCAACCGCGGCTTATTGCCTGAGGACGCGTGCCCTTGGGACTTGCCAAGCCATGCCTTGTTTCCCAAATAAACTGTGCCGTCGGGTCTCTGGCCCGATCCATTGATGCACTGTCGTAAGCCCGCAGATTGTTCCATCGTGACCATTGTCTGCGTTTGTGCATAAACTAGTCGCAACTAGCCGCGAGCTGGGGCGGATCCACCCAATTTCTGGCAAATAAATTTACCGTGGCTTGTTTGGGGCCACACATGTGCGAGAGGGAGAACATTGCCGGACATGGAAAGCCCGTGCGTCGATATCTGTAAAATCGATGAATGCAGTGGTCTTTGCATCGGCTGCTATAGGACAATCCGTGAGATAACAGAGTGGTCCAACATGTCATCCCGACAACGCAAAAAACTGATGGGCGAACTTTCGCAACGTAAATGTCGAGTTGAGGCGAATTAATGGGTACGTTTGGTTGGCTCACGGTTCTTCTTCTAGCGCTTGCCGCGTTGTTCTATTACCTCACAGGTGAAGGCAGCGACTTTGGCGGCATGGGTGGTTGGGAGCGCTTTGGACTCATTGCAGGCGCAGTGCTCATGAGCGGCTATTGTCTTCTGCTTTTGTCTGGTGTGGGCGGCGAGTTGCGCCAAGCGCTCAAACACCTCGCAATATGGGCAGGCGTGATCCTGGCACTCGTTACGGCGTATGCTTATCGTGATGACCTTTCACTTGTTGCGAACAAGGTTGCCGGAGAACTAGTGCCGCCTGGTCAATCCATCACAGTTGCCAATAGCCCAACCGGTGAGGCAGCTGTTCGCATCCGACGCCGTTCGGACGGGCATTTTTCAGCACGAGCACGGGTTAACTCTGTTTCATTGACCTTGCTTGTCGATACCGGTGCATCCACGGTCGTGTTAAAACCGGTCGACGCACGCAGACTTGGAATAGATACTCAGTCACTATCATATTCTATTCCCGTACAGACCGCTAATGGCACAGCATATGCGGCACCGGTTAAGTTGAGTGAGGTTAGCATCGGCCCCATCGTCGTTCACGATGTCGACACGCTGGTAACCAAACCAGGCAGCCTTAACCAAAGCCTCCTCGGTATGAGTTTTTTAAGACGTTTGCGGTCGTATGAATTCAATGGTGATTTTCTGACGCTAAGAGGTTGACGGGGCAGGTAAACCAGACCTGTTGTTCGTAAACCGGCCTGTATTTCCAATACGGTGTCAGAAGTTGGCGTTGAAGTTGGTAACGAGCGCGGTTTTTGATGTCGATGTCCACTGGAACACGTCGAGTGCTACGCGAAGCAGCAAGCTGGGGACTTGCCATCGTGATCGGTGTTGCCGCTTTGATGAATATTGAGAACCTGCGTCCATTCACCGGTGGCTTTATTGACCACGACTTCAGCAATTCCGTAGCGCAGGACGAAGACAAAAATAGGCGTGCTGATACGTCTGCTAGCGAGCTTGTTACGTTGAGCGCCAGTCGCAACGGGCATTACTACTCGGAAGCTGACATCAACGGGCGTTCGATCAATGTGCTGGTAGATACGGGGGCGACGACTGTGGCCCTGTCTTACGAGGATGCAGAACGCGCGGGAATTTTCGTCAATCCGTCCGATTTCACGTTGCGCAGCAGAACTGCGAACGGCGTTGCGCGAGCCGCGCCTGTGATGCTCGACAGCGTGCAAATTGGTGGCATAACGGTTCATAATGTCCAAGCGACTGTTGCGGAACCCGGACGGCTGCATATTACGCTTTTGGGCATGTCGTTTCTGAAGCGCCTGGCGCGCTTCGAAATGCGCAGAGGCAGGCTCATCTTAGAGAATTAAGAATGACGCCCGCCAGTAACTGGCAAGCTGCCATGGCTGTGTCATGATTGCTGTTGAAGAGGATAGACAGCAAAAAGGTTGCGTCGTGCGTTTGGGGCCGTTCTGGGCTGTTATCGTAAATAAGAACAACGCTGCGCAAGACCTCATCAATCCAAACGTAACTCAACCCCGGCTACATACACGCTGGGCGGTTTCGCCCGCGACTGCATAACCTGAGGACCCGTTCAATGCTGCCTGCGCCACGTGCCGACCTTTGCCCCAATACTGCGGACTACGAGCGGTTCGCCCTCGTCAAGCCCACCGGCTTTCGTGAGTACGATGCGCGCTGGCTTTTTCCCGAAGAAATAAACCTTATGGGGCTCAACGCGGTTGGGCTTGGAATGGCGACGCTGTTTGAAAGACGCGGCGTTCCCAAGCGCATTGTCGTCGGGCATGACTACCGCTCATATTCGGCAAGCGTCAAACAGGCGCTGATGACCGGTCTGCTCGCCGGCGGCATGGAGGTCCACGATATCGGGCTTGCACTGTCGCCAATGGCCTATTTCGCACAGTTCCAGCTTGACGTGGAAGGCGTCGCCATGGTCACCGCCAGCCACAACGACAACGGCTGGACAGGGATCAAAATGGGCTTGTCACGTCCTCTGACATTCGGTCCAGATGAAATGTCAGAACTGAAGAGCATTGTTCTTAGTGGCGACTTCGCCGCAAACGGTGGCGGCAAATACGTTCATGTTCCCGACCTGGCAGAGCATTACATTGCCTCGCTCACGGACCGGCCAAAACTGTCACGGCGACTGAAAGTGGTTGCCGCATGCGGCAATGGAACGGCAGGTGCGTTTGCGCCTCAGGTCCTTGAAGCGGTTGGCTGCGAGGTTGTCGCGCTCAACACGGAGCTTGACCACTCTTTTCCAAATCACAACCCCAACCCGGAAGACCTCGCCATGTTGCACGCCGTTGCCGATAAGGTGCGCGAAAGTGGGGCGGATGTCGGCCTTGCGTTCGACGGCGACGGCGACAGGTGCGGCGTCGTGGACAATAAGGGTGAAGAGATCTTTGCAGACAAAGTCGGCGTGATGCTGGCACGCGATATCTCCGCATTGCATCCGAATGCAAAGTTCGTTGTCGACGTCAAATCTACAGGACTGTTCAAAACTGATCCTGTTCTAAACGCCAACGGAGCCACAACGGCCTACTGGAAGACTGGGCACTCCTACATCAAGCGTTACAGCCACGACACGAAATCTCTGGTTGGATTTGAGAAATCCGGGCACTTCTTCTTCAATCCACCGTTGGGGCGCGGCTACGACGACGGACTCGTGGCGGCACTTGCCATTTGCGACATGCTTGATCGCAACCCGGAAAAATCGATGGCAGAGCTGAAGGATGCATTGCCAAAAACCTGGCAGTCGCCGACCATGTCGCCAAAGTGTGCAGATGAAAAAAAATACGGCGTCGTCGACAAAATCGTTGCGCACTTTCAAGCCGAGCGGGAAGCGGGCAAACAAATCGCTGGTCAAAAAATCAGCGAACTCATCACAGTCAACGGCGTGCGTGTTGTATTGGAAGACGGGACCTGGGGCCTGATCCGTGCCTCATCCAACAAGCCCGAACTCGTGGTTGTCGTGGAAAGTCCGACATCGGAAGCCAATATGCGGTCGATTTTTGCCGAACTCGATACCGTCATTTCCAATCATCCCGAAGTCGGCGCATACAATCAAAAAATCTGATTGCACGGGCTGGTCTTGCGCTCGAATGAGCGAACCCGTTCATGCCTCGATCGGACCGGGGAGTTGTTTGGGCCGGCCGTTGTCGTCTACGCAAACAAACGTGAACGTGCCTTCAGTGACCATTACCGTGTTGCCGAAGCGCGCACGCGTCGCCCAAGCTTCGATGTGAAACTTCATCGACGTTCGGCCCGTCTTGATCAGTGTTCCATAGACGCAGAGCACATCTCCAACGTAGATTGGTTTCTTGAACGTCATGGAGTCGATTGCAATGGTCACAACCCTGCTTTTTGCGCGCTGGCCTGCTGCAATGCCAGCTGCAATATCCATCTGCGAGAGCACCCAACCGCCAAAAATATCACCAGCGGGATTGGCATCGGCAGGCATCGCGTAGGTCTTCGTTAAAAGCTCACCGGGAGTTGGCTGCGTATCGGGTTCGCTCACATTATTCGCCTTTTTTCTCCAGTTGAACATTCGCTTCACGCTGCCTCGTAGTCATTATGCTTCGCGCGGGCTCGTTCGACAATCGATAACGCATATTGCAACACATGGATGTCGGCATCGACGCCAGTTGCATGTTCGCTCAAATGTCGGCGGAATGCGCGCGCGCCGGGTTCGCCATGGTACAAACCCAGGATGTGTCGCGTGATGTTATTAAGACGTCCGCCTGATGCGATATGACGCTCGACATATGGGACAAGGCGGCGCAGTACCTCCTCGCGCTGCGGAGCGGCGTTCGTTTCACCGAACACCTGCCGGTCAACGCCCGCGAGTAAATAGGGTCTCTGGTAGGCGGCCCGTCCGATCATTACGCCATCGACATGCGACAAGTGCGTACTTGTATCGTCCAATCCCGTGATGCCGCCATTGATTATGATGGTTAGTTCGGGACGGGCGGCTTTCAACCGGTAGACGCGCTCGTAATTGAGCGGAGGGATTTCGCGGTTCTGCTTCGGGCTTAGACCGTCAAGCCATGCCTTTCGGGCATGAACGATGAAGGTGCTGCAACCCGCGTTTGCAACCTCGTCGATGAAATTCTGAAGTCCAGCCTCACTGTCCTGATCATCGACCCCTATTCGGCATTTGACGGTCACAGGCCTGGTGGTCGCTGAGCGCATTGCGGAGACACAGCGGGCAACCAACTTTGGCTCCTTCATCAGGCAGGCGCCGAAGCGGCCTTCCTGCACGCGGTCGGACGGACAGCCGACATTGAGGTTTATTTCGTCAAATCCACACTCTGCGCCGATCGCAGCGGCATCAGCTAGCTTTTGTGGGTCTGACCCGCCCAATTGCAAGGCGACCGGGTGTTCCGATTGATCAAAGCTGAGCAGACGGTCTCTGTCTCCGAAAATTACAGCGTCGGCTGTGATCATTTCGGTGTAGAGATGCGCACGACGGGACAACAGCCGATGGAAGTAGCGGCAATGCCGGTCTGTCCAATCCATCATCGGCGCAACGCAGAATTTGTGCGCTTGGTTTATCATGCTTCATTACCGTAGCAGCGGCCGCGGGGCTTTCTTTAGGGCTCTATGTGCCAGTAATGCCAAATACGATGCCGGAAAGAAAGTAGACGGCGGCGAAACAGACCAGGATCGCGATCATATTAAGCCAAATCCCAGCGCGAACCATGTCCGATATCCGCAATCCTTCATAGGAAAAGACAATCGCATTTGGCGGCGTTGCGACGGGCATCATGAAAGCCATTGACGCGCCAAGCGCGACCGGAACCATGAGCAGCCTCGGGTCATAACCAAGACCGACGGCGATGGCCCCGAGAATGGGCAGGAACGTGGCTGCCGATGCCGTGTTGGATGTCACTTCTGTCAAGAACACGATCAGCGTGCAGGCGAGTAAAACGAAGACCCAGATGCTGCGCACATCAAGACTGCGCATGCTGGTTCCGATCGCCTCGGCAAGCCCGGTTGTGTTGAACGCGCTGGCGATTGCAATCCCGCCACCGAAGATCAACAGTATTCCCCATGGCAGGTCTTTTGCACTTTCCCAATCGAGCAAAAAACGCAATTTTCGCAGCGATACCGGCACTGCATATAATGTAAGCGCGGCAATTAGCGCTATGGATGTGTCGGTAATGGGCAGCCCTGTTAGTGAGCCGATCTGCTTGCCAAAAATCCAACCTACGACCGCGCAGGCAAAAACAACCATAACAAAACGTTCTTCGCGTTGCACCGGGCCCAGTGAAGCAAGTTCAGCATCGATGATCGTGTCGGTAGATGATGTGTCCAGGCTCGCCACCGGGTGCAGTACGTGGGTCAAAAGTACCCATGCGATTGGAAGCATCACTAGGACAACCGGAATTCCAAACATCATCCAGGTCGCAAAGTCGACTTCGATTTGATAGGAATTTTCCAAAACGCTAGCCAGCAGGGCGTTTGGTGGCGTTCCAATAAGCGTGCCGACACCACCGATAGATGCTGAATAGGCAATGCCAAGCATCAAGGCCACGCCAAATCGTGCGCTGTCGTCGGAAGCATCAGTTTTCGCTGTGACCAGCTGGATAACCGAAAGCCCAACCGCGTACATCATGATTGTCGTCGCTGTGTTTGAAATCCACATCGACAGAAATGCGGTTGCAAGCATGAAGCCCGCGATAATTCGTTGCGGGCTCGTTCCAACAATCGAAATTATGTTGAGGGCGATGCGTTTGTGCAGGCCGCTTCGCTGCATCGCTGCGGCAAGCATGAAGCCGCCTAAGAATAAAAAAATCAGAGGGTGTGCATAGTTTGCTGCAACTGTCTTTATGTCTGCAATGCCAAGGAATGGCATCATTGGTATTGGGATGAGTGCCGTTGCAGGAAGCGGGATCGCCTCGCTTAACCACCAAATGACCATCCATGCCGTTACTGCAACGACATGCCACGCGGTGACGCCAAGGCCAGAAGGCGGGGGCAGAGACACGATTAGAAGTGCGACGAGAGGCCCAAGGCACAATGCGGCCAGGTGAGACATAGCGATCGGTTGCAGCTCATCGGCACTATCGGCGCGCGGCTCATTTTGAGAATTCGGTGAGATCGCTGTCGAGTCCTAGTTGATCTTAAGGCATGGCCGATTGGAACGTCCCGGCGGAATGTGGAGACATTCATACATAATCGAGTGCCATATCTGGAATGTCTACCGGCGGCTAGAATAAACCCGCACCAAGCCGCAAGGCTGTGTTGCGCGCGCAACGAGCACATCGACAAAATGCTGTCCTTGCTTCGTTGACGGGACCCCATTTGAGGACGCCAACCAAGGAGGGCTATCAAGAATGCAGGTCAAATGGCCATAGAGAAGGGTCTGGCGCTATCAGGTCCTCGTTTGATAGGCGCAACCGGTTGGACAAACATGTCCTTGACCCTGATGCCAGCGCCATCCTTGAGAACAACCAGCCAGGTCATAACGTCAGCACATTTTGAAAGTTGCCCTAGATTCTAGGATCGCTCCTGAAGGCGATTGAGCCCGCGTCGAGAACCATTCGGCCTCGTAGAGATTAGCGAGGTGTCAGCCTTGCCGATTAAGACGTCGCATCTGTGCATTCGCCGGGCTATTGGATGGCGCGTCGAGGTTAGAATGACGCGTGTGCGCGTTCACGCCTTCGTGCTGTGGCTCGGCATCCTGCGGCACCTCCTGAGATCCGCGAATGGCCCCCACGATATCGCCGCCAGCTTCGACCGCCAATTTTCCGTAGGCTACTTCCCCATTTACGCGTCCCGTGGAGCGAACTTCGAGCAGATCCTCGACCAGGACATCGCCGTCCACGAAACCCTGCACCTCAGCGTGCACAACGTGCAACCCGCCCCTGATCGACCCGCCTTCACCGACCACGATGCTTTCAGCGACAATTGACCCCTCGAGATGACCCTGGATTTCGACCTTGGAACAATTTCCGATCTCGCCTACCACCGACGTGCCTTTGCCGATGAGGACCACGCCGTCTCCATCGACGGATTCGAGCACAGAGAAATTGCGATGGTCATCTTTGCCAAAACGCTGCAGTGGCGCTGATTCGGGTCTCTTACGTCCATTTGGTTGCTGTTGCTGGGCAACAAGGGCCGCAGGATTCTTCGAGCTACGTTTGCCGAAGCCAAACATACATTCACCACACATAGAAGGGCATGCCCGCACATGCCTAGCAGGTTACTGACTGCCACCCCCTCTTTTTAGTGGCAACGCAGAGCACGACCAGAAAAAGGGCAGGTGTGCCGCATCGAGCGCGTGCTGCCCAAGTCGCTTCGCGACCTTATCAGACGGCCGAACAGTTCCTACCGAGAAATCACATTGTTCCAAATATGGTAAAGTTGTCGCTGCAAATGCCCGTGTTATCGACCGAACTCCATGAATGCCAACGTCCGTATAACCAGTGGCCGCCAACGGCCCTCACCCCTCACATCCTCGCTATGCATGACGGCACATAGCTCCTGGGCATCGCAGCGAACCTCGTGTACTCGCTCCCTATCGGAAGAGGCTCCATAATCCAGGCATAAACGAGAGCAATCCTAGGAGGGCTATATGTTTAGTATCGAGAGGCTCTCTGCATGATTGTCGACCGGCGAACCTTCAATGTGGGGCTGGCCTCTTCACTGTGCTCACTGGGGGCTCCTTCAACCGGCGTATGTGCCGCGCCTTATGGCGGGCCTAACGTGATTATTGTTCGTTTCGGTGGCGGTGTCCGACGGACTGAAACGATTGAAGCCCAGCACACGTACGCGCCTTACCTCGTCAACACGCTCGCTAAAAGAGGCGTGATGATTCCGGATGTGCGTATCGCGAATATTGACGGTATGGACACCAGTCACGCTGAGGGAACGATCAACATACTCACGGGCCGTTATGCTGCCTGGCGGGACGCCGGTTCCAAGTTTCTTATCCGCAAAATTGAGCCGACGTCGCCAACACTGTTTGAATATTTTCGCAAAACCTTCAACGTTGCGCCGCATGAGGTTCTGCTTATCAACGGCGAAGATCGGCCGCAGGAAGAATTTTTTTCGTTTGCAAAACACCGGCAATTCGGTGGTGATTTCCGCGCCGAAGTTTTGAGTTTGTACCGTTACAAACGTTGGCTCTATCAGCGTCTGCTGGCGGAGAACTCGTCCAATTCAAAACGGCTAGAAGAACTCCGTAAGCAGTTCAAAAAATTTGATGAGCACGAACTACCTGGGCGCGCCATTCGGAACAATCCGCGACTTGATCGGTTTTGGGCGGCCTGGAGGAAAGATTATCGTGACAGCGGACTGATCAACCCACGCGGTGACAGGTTGCTAACGGAATTGGCACTGCGCGCGATGAGCCAACTGCGGCCGCGCTTGATGATGATCAACTATCAAGACCCCGACTATGTGCACTGGGGTAATGCCTCGCATTATACGCGAGCTATTGCGGTAATAGACCAGGGCTTACGGCAACTCGTCGAAACTGCCGACCGCCTGGATCACTATGCCAGACGGACCGTGTTCGTCATTGTTCCAGACTGCGGGCGCGACTCTAATTCGCTCATGGGCGTGCCGTTTCAACATCATTTCAATACCAAGTCAGCACATGAAATATGGACGCTCGTTGTTGGACCGGGGATTGTGCGGAACCGAGTGCTCGACAAGCCTGTCGATCAGAGTCAGATCGCGGCAACGGTCGGTGCTATCATGGGCTTTAAGGCACGATATGCCGAGGCCGGAGCAATCGACGAGGTCTTTGCATAATGGCGGCGGCAGGTGTGCAAGGGGTACGACCTGGACGTTTGCGTGCCGCGCTCGGGGCAATTCTCAGAACGGCCCTTCTCGTACTTCTCGCCTTGACACCGGTGACGGCAATCGTCGTGCTCGGCTGGTTCACGCGCAAGGTCGCCCAGGATGTTCGCTCTCGTCTGGACGTCGGCAAGTCCGCACCATGGCCAAAACTTATCTGCAGCAATGATGATCAGGCACCTTCGAGTTTTTTGGTGCGTTGGGGCGGCGGTCTCTATCTGAACGCAAAGGCCGGACTGCAGGCGTTGATTGCGGTGCTCGTGCTAACACTGCCGTTCACCCTTGCCTGGTTGATTGGGTGGTTCGCCGGTTGGGAGAATTCTTTCAATAAGGGATACGAGCTGTCCGGCATCTGGCCAATCGTTACGCTCACCGCTGTATTAGTCTCTCTGCCGATGTGGGCACTTTTACCGATGGCCATCGTGCACCAAGCCGTCACGGGACGGATATCCGGCATTTTCGAGTTCCGACAGGTAGCCTCTCTCGTTCGCGCGGCTGGTTGGCGTTACATGGGCCTATCGCTCCTGATTGCTATTGGCCAAATCGGTGTGTTTGGCGTGAGAGCTCTACCTGTCTTCGCTGAGCATATGTCTCCAGCAATCGCCGGTGGCGCGCCAGCGGCAGCGGCCGAATTTGCGCAACAGTTCAAGTTTGGCATGACCGTGCTTCTGATCCTGGGGCTCTTGGTCGTGAGACGTGCAATGGCCTCTGTTTATGCACACGCACTAAAGCGGCGCTCACATGGGCAACCCGGTGACCGGTTCAACTTTGTATTGGTGTTGGCTCTTGTAAGCGCACTTTGGCTGGGAGCAGTGTTTCTGATCTTTGCCGGGCAGTTCCTGAATTATTCCTGGTTTGCGTGGATCAATCAGCCGGTGCTCATGCTGCCATGGCTTATGGCATGACGTTCGTCTATTCCGCCAACAGGAGTGGGGCAGTGCCGGCAATCAGTGCATCAACATCAAGGTCAGGTGCAACAGTCGCATAATCTTCATCTATCAAAAGTGATGCGGCGCCATGTACGAACGTCCACAAACGTACGGCGATCTGGTTTGGATCTCCTTTCAAACCATTTCGCTCACAATAGATGCCAACCTGTTCGATCACGCCGGAAAAGCATCTGCGACCATCGCTCACAACAAGTTCGGCCTGTTTCAATGCCGGGTTCTGACCGAACATCAGCCGAAATAGCCGCTGCTCGTCCACCGCGAAGTTCAAGTAGGCGCGGCCCATAGCTACAATGCCATCGAGCGTACCCTCTCCGGCCTCTTGTACCGCCGCAATGGAGCGCTCGGCCAACTCATCGAATGCGCGTGCGACGACCTCTTCCAGGATCTCGTTACGGTCGCGGAAATGCTTGTAAGGTGCGGCGGTCGACACGCCGGCCCGGCGGCATGCATCGGCGAGCGAGAAATTCTCCGCCCCATGCTCCGCGACCAGCGCGTAGGAAGACGCCACCAACGCCTCTCGAAGATCGCCGTGGTGGTACTTCTCTTTCGACTTGATTTCGCAACACTTTTTGCGGCTCGGCTGCGCCATTTCTCATCCTTTGTCGAGGTGCGGCATATGTTAGCATCACTAACATGTGAGCTGCAATACCGATCATGCGTGCTAAGTTAGTGATCGTAACTTTGTACTTCAATGGCGTATCCGACACCGAATATGGGAGTCACAGATGTCTGAGGCAACGGGCCAAAACCCATCAACCGGACCGGCACGGCGAACTCAAAAGGGCATTGGCTGGCGAATTGTGAATGTCTGCGCCAGCGCGCTCACGGGCCTTGTCTTTCTGGGGCTGATGGGTGCCGGCATTGCCGCATTGCATATCCGGGCAGATGCAGAACGCCCCCCTACCGCGCATCCGGCGGTGGCGGTTGAAACCGTCAAAGCGAACGTTGAAAACGGTTACATCAAGTCGGCGTTCTATGTGGGCCGGCTTGAACCGGCGCGCACGACGCAGCTTGCATTTGAGCGCGGTGGGTTGGTTGTCACCGTCCACCACGATGAAGGCGAAGCCGTAACGGCGGGCGATGTGATCGCGGAGATGGACACGCAATTGTTGGAAGCGCGGCGGCGGCAGTTGGTTGCGCAGCGCGCTGAAGTCGAAGCAGGGCGCAAGTTGGCGCAGGCAACACTTGAGCGCCAGAGTGAATTGCGAACCAAGGGCTGGTCGCCCGATCAACGTTTTGATGAGGCGCAGGCGCGTGCCAATGAACTAGCCGCTGCATTGGAGCGCATCAATGCGCAAATCAGCACGGTCGATATCGATATTTCGAAATCTACGTTGACAGCGCCGTTTTCCGGCGTCGTAGGCAGGCGCCGCGTCGATGAGGGCGCGGTGGTTGCGGCAGGAACTGAGATTCTCACTCTGCTCGAAGCTGGCCGTCCGCAAGTGCGGATTGGTCTGCCCCCAGACGTGGCCAGGACGCTTTCAAAAAATCAAAGCTATGAGTTGAGTGCCGGCAGTTACACGTTTCGCGGAACGCTCATCGCAAAGCGTACCGACCTGCAAGCAGGGACACGAACAGTTAGTGCATTATTTGATGCAAACGGCGCGGATTCATTGGCGCTTGGTGACGTTGTGACCCTCCAAATTGAATCCAGAGTGCCTCAACCGGGGGCCTGGCTGCCGATGACGGCCTTGAAAGAGGGACAGAAAGGGCTTTGGACCATCCTGGTCGCAGCACGTTCAAAAAGCCAAACCGTGGTACGCGGCGAAGCAGTAGAGATTTTGCACGCCGACGGTGAACGCGTCTTCGTGCGCGGCACTTTTAGGCCGGGTGCACAGGTCCTTGCAAACGGGACCAATCGTGTCACCGAGGGACAACGTGTTGCGATTGCTGGAGGGCGGTAGTCATGTCAACGCTGCTATTCCGGAACAAACGGCTGTTCGCACTCACGATCCTGATGATGGTCGCCGCCGGCGCGTCGGCGCTGTTGACAACGGGGCGGCAGGAAGACCCGACCATCACCAATTTGTTCGCGACGATCGTTACATCTTACCCCGGTGCCGATCCGGGACGCGTTGAAGCGCTTGTCACGGAAAAGATCGAAGAAGAGCTGGAAGAGATCCCCGAGATCGACGAAATTTCATCGGTTTCGCGTATCGGCGTCTCTGTCATCCGGGTGGAACTTTCGAAGTTCATCTCAAAAGACAGGATTGAACAAACATGGTCTGAAATACGCGATGCGCTTTCAGACGCCGCACGCAATTTCCCGCAAGGTGTGTCAACGCCCACATTCGACGATGACCGCGTGGGCGCGTACTCCGCCATCAGCGCGATCCTGACCGCGCCTGGCGCCGAGGTAAATCCGGCCATCATGCGACGCGCGGCAAGCGCTTTGCAGGACCGTCTGCGCAGCGTTCCGGGCACAAAACTCGTGGAGCTTTTTGGTGCACAGGACGAGGAAATCACGGTCCGGATCGACCCAACAAAGCTACATTCGCTCGGACTGTCGGCGCGGGATGTCTCACGCGCCATTTCGCAAGCCGACGCCAAAGTTCGCGCCGGACAAGTTCGGGGAGCAACCAACGATCTGCTGATAGAGGTCGCTGGGGAACTCAAAACACTGGATCGCATTCGCGCCGTACCCATTGTGACGGGGCGCGAAGGGCGGCTTGTACGTGTCGGTGACGTTGCAACGGTCTCACGCGGGCTGAAAAACCCGGCGCGCTCACTTGCCATTGTGGATGGCCGCCAGGCGGTGCTGGTTGCTGCGCGCATGGAAGATGACCTGCAGGTCGACGCTTGGTCGGGCAAGATCAAAAAGGCCCAGTCGGAATTTTCTGACAACCTGCCGGCCGGCCTGGAATTGCGCATGCTTTTCGATCAGGCGGACTATACCGCCGAACGGTTGGGGGGCGTGTTGCGCAATATGGCTGCCGGAATGGCGATCGTTATTGCGGTCTTGTTTGTGACGCTGGGCATGCGCGCGGCACTTATCGTTGCCGTGATCGTACCTCTGGCGAGCATTGTGTCCATTGCCGGGCTGCAAGCCGCCGGGATTCCGATCCAACAAATGTCGGTCACTGGATTGATCGTAGCCCTCGGGCTACTCGTCGACGGCGCCATCGTTATGACCGACGACATCCGGAAACGTCTGGCCGCTGGAGCAACCCGACTTGATGCTGTCGATGGTGCCGTCAGGCGTCTTGCTCTGCCGCTACTTGCCTCGACCGTCACCACTGTTTTGGCGTTTATGCCTATGGTCTTGTTACCCGGCCCCGCCGGCGACTTTGTCGGTTCGATCGCACTGGCTGTGATTATCATGCTGGTCGTGTCACTGGGTCTGGCGCTCACCGTGACACCAGCGATGGCGGGGTGGGCCCTCAAAGATGGTGACGACACACAAAAGTCGAGCTGGCTCGCCAACGGCTTGTCATTCGGTTTCGTGGGCAAACTTGCGGGCCCCGTGCTGCGGCAATCCATCAGGCGGCCGCGCCTGGCGATCTTGGGTGCACTTATTCTACCCATCATCGGTTTTGGAGCGTTTCCAACTCTGAAACCGCAATTCTTCCCAGGTGTGGATAGAAATCAGTTCTACGTTCAGCTCAACTTGGCCAATGGCGCGGCAATTGGAGAAACCCGGCGCGTGGCCGAAGAGGTTGAAGCCATTGTTCGGCAGGAACCTGGTGTGAAGACCGTGACCTGGGTCGTCGGCGAGAATGCGCCCGCCTTTTACTACAATATGATCGCTGACCAGGACGATCAGCCAGGCTTCGCAGAAGCCCTGGTGACGGCGCAATCGGCACAAGCAACAGAGGCTCTACTCGACCGGTTGCAACGGCGGCTGGACCAGGCGGTCCCACAGGCTCGCATAATCGTGCGCGGCCTTGTGCAAGGCCCGCCCGTAAGCGCGCCGGTTGAAATCCGGGTTGTTGGACAAAACCTCGAAGTCTTGAGGGGATTGGGCGAACGCATCCGGCTATTGATGTTGGACGTGCCAGGCATCATGCAGGCGCGTACACAGCTTGCATCAGGTGCGCCGAAAGTGCTCATCGATTTGAGTGAGGAGAAGGTCAGGCTTGCAGGGCTTGACCTTGGCAATGTGGCGCAACAGCTCGAAGCACACCTGGAGGGCACGACGGGTGGATCAATCGTGGAGGGCAGTGAAGAGCTGCCTGTGCGCGTCAGGGTCGGGTCCGACGGCCGCAATAGCGTTGATGCTGTTGCTAGCGTCGACCTGGTCGGCGCGGGTGCAACCAGTGCCGCTGCAGCTGGCAATTATCCAGGCATTCCCTTGACGGCGCTCGGCGCGCTTCGTGTTAAACCCGCCCAAACACCCATTCACAGAAGGGACGGGGAGCGCATCAATACAGTGCAGGGATTTGTAGAGCGCAACATGCTCCCAGAGGAAGCATTGCGCCTTGTGCAGCAGCGCATTGCTGAAAGCGATCTGCAAATGCCACGAGGTTATAGACTTGAGCTTGGCGGCGACTCGGATGCGCGCGAGGAAACCATGCGTAACCTTTTGCGATCCATGGGGCTCATTATCTCGCTGGCGATTGCGACAATCGTTTTGACATTCGGCTCCTACCGGCTGTCGGTGATCACCGCCATTGTTGCGGTCTTATCAATGGGTCTTAGCCTGCTGGCACTGGCAGTTTTCGGCTATCCCTTCGGCATCCAGGGTGTGATCGGCGTAATCGGTTCTATCGGTGTCTCGATAAATGCCGCCATCATTATTATGACCGCCTTGCAGCAAAACGCGCGTGCATTGCGGGGCGACGTTGAGGAGATCGCGAAGGTCGTCATGGCGCAAAGCCGCCATATCGTCTCCACCACTGTTACAACGTTTGGTGGATTCCTACCGTTGATTCTGGCCGGCGGTGGGTTCTGGCCACCATTTGCAATGTCAATCGCCGGTGGGGTTTTGTTGTCGACGGTCGTTTCGTTTTTCTTTGTGCCGCCTGCATTCGCGCTCCTGGCGCGATCAGGGACGTTGCCGGGACACGCGGATGCAGATGTTCAAACGCATAGAGAACCGGCAGTTGTTGCGGGCTCGGCAGTCAGCTCAACGGCCTAGCGCGTGCGTTTGGTAGTGTGATGGATTCGCATGCGCTTGACGACTTCCGTCCGGGAAACGCACGTCTCATCCGGAACACTTACGCGGTAACGGCCTCATCTCCGGTTGCTGCGGCGGGCTCTACGGCGCGCCGGTAAAGATGCCATGTGGCATGCCCTATGACCGGCAGCGTCAAGAAAAGTCCAAAAAAGAGCGACAATAGCGAAATCACCGTCAGAATGCCGATCAAGGCACACCACACGATCATGCTCACCGGGTTGGCCGTGACAAGACGCACGCTCGTCACCATGGCCGTGACAAAATCGACATCACGGTCATAAAGCATCGGAAACGAGACTACGGAGATGGAAAACACCGCCAGCGCAATGAGTGCACCAATAATGTTGCCCAGCGCGAAGAAAATGAGTCCTGAGGGTGTGGTCAGCAGTGTGTCAAAAAAGTCGGGGCCGAAGCTGTGGAATCCCATGAACGCAAAAAACAAGAACGCCGCAATATCCATCCACAAGACGAGCGCAAAACCGGTGACAAGGGCCATCCATCTCAGGTCACGGCAGGCAGCCTCCCATATTGAACTTGTGATACTTGACCAGGTGAGCGGCTTACCCTGCTCAAGATGTTCACTTATGGCGTAGAAGCTTACCGCAGCAAATGGAGCTATGAGTGTAAAGCCCATGGCCAATGGGTATGCGAGATAGGGAAGATCGTAATACCACAGCAGTGCTATCAACAGCCAACCGGCCAAGACATAGAGCCCAGCGAACACTAATCCGTAGAAAGGTGCAGATGCAAAGTCGCGCAAGCCTGCGCCCATGACGTCAATCAGGTCATTGATGGTGACTTCCCGTACGCCTGGCCAATTATTCGCCGCTGCCGTCATCGCTATCCCCTCCTAAAAATCCTGTCCAACACGGATAAATTACGTCCGGCAGCCGGTTAAGCCGGTCTTAAATCCAGAATGTGCCAGACAATCACCGTCATTGACGTGGATCAAGTAGTGCCGAGCTTGCGGTCCCTGCCAAATCATGACGAGCAATCTGCCCTAAAAAAACGTGTATCCCCAACGTGCGCCCGGTTCAAATGCAGTGCCAACGGCCCGCGCTCAAACCGGTTGAGCTTGCACGCCCATGCCTATAAACAGGGCGGGCGCCAACGGCTCGCCTGTTGAAGCCTTGCCGTCAGAGCGCCCAGCCTCCCGGCTGCAGCGGCAACCGTTGGGGACGATAACGAGAAAAATGAATGCTCCCGGCTTGTTGGATCAGGCATGAAAACAGATACGCCCCGCACCATCCGGCTGGAGGATTACCGCCCGCCCGACTACCTGATAGATGCAGTCAATCTCGACATCAAACTTGATGGCGCCAACACGCGTGTCAGCGCGCGCTTAAAAATTCGCCAGAACGAGCCGAGCGGACGAAAACCACCGCCACTCAGGCTGGACGGCGAGAAGCTGCAGCCGGTCAGAGTTCGGCTTGACGGCAAGGTCCTGGTCCAAGGCAAGGATTATGAGATCACTGACACCAGCATGACGGTCACGACGCCACCGTCAAAGCCGTTCGTGTTGGAGACAGTTACCGCGCTTAATCCGCAAGCCAATACATCGCTGCAAGGTCTTTATCGCTCACGTGGCACTTACTGCACGCAGTGTGAAGCACAAGGTTTCCGGCGCATCACTTACTTTCTCGACCGGCCTGACGTGCTGTCCGTATACACGGTGCGCATCGAAGCGGATCCCAATGAGGCTCCCATCCTTCTGTCGAACGGCAATCTTTTGGAGCGCGGCAATGCCGGACGCGGCGGGCACCACTACACAGTATGGCGTGATCCACATCCGAAGCCTTGTTATCTGTTTGCTTTGGTCGGCGGCGACCTCAGCGCCATCACAAGTAACTTCACCACCATGTCAGGCCGCCACGTCGAACTCGGAATCTATGTCGAACGGGGAAAAGAAGACCGTGCAGCATGGGCCATGGACTGTTTAAAGCGCGCTATGCGATGGGACGAAAAACGGTTCGGCCGCGAATACGATCTCGACGTGTTTAACATTGTCGCCGTTTCCGATTTCAATATGGGGGCAATGGAGAACAAGGGCCTCAACATATTCAATGACAGATTGGTGCTGGCATCGGCCGAGACAGCCAGCGATACCATGTTCGAGGCGATCGAAAGCGTGATCGCACATGAATATTTTCACAACTGGACTGGCAACCGGATTACGTGCAGAGACTGGTTTCAGCTTTGTCTGAAGGAGGGGCTCACGGTTTATCGGGATCAAGAGTTTTCCGGTGACGAGCGCTCAGCTGTGGTGCAGCGTATCCGCGATGTACGCCAGCTCAGAACACATCAATTTCCCGAGGATGCGGGGCCCCTGGCGCATCCCGTACGGCCGTCCAGCTACATTGAGATCAACAACTTTTATACGGCTACCGTTTATGAAAAGGGCGCAGAGGTCGTGCGCATGATCGCCACCATACTGGGCGCGCAAGACTTCCGGGCCGGGATGGACCTTTATTTTGACAGGCACGACGGCGACGCAGCAACTATAGAAGATTTCTTGCAGTGTTTTTCAGACGCGAGCGGACGCGATCTGTCTCAGTTTAAGCTCTGGTACGAACAGGCCGGCACGCCGCAATTGGTGTTGTCCTTCAAGCATGACAGTGCGCGAATGGAGGCAACGCTCGAGGTCCAGCAGGTTGTGCCGCGGACGCCGGAGCAGGCAACAAAAAAGCCGATGCACATTCCGCTACGCCTGGGTCTTGTCGGTCGTGATGGCGCTGACATGCGGCTCACCTGCGATAAAGACGGAGTCATCGCCGACGGTGTCCTACACGTCAAAGAACGCAAACAGACATTTCGCCTCAAAAATGTGAAGTCTCGCCCTGTTCCCTCGCTCTTGCGGGGCTTTTCCGCACCGGTCAATCTTGTCGTCGAGCAATCTAATCGTGACCTGACGTTTCTTTTGGCAAACGACAGCGATCCGTTTAACCGGTGGCAAGCCGCTAACACCTTTGCCATTCGCATGATCGTTCAGCGTGTCAACGCGATGGCCAAGGGCAAACGCTCAGCAGCGGGGATGAGTTTTGCAAACGCGCTTGGATCAGCGCTCGCCGATCCAAACCTCGACGATGCGTTCCGTGCCGAACTCGTCAAATTGCCCTCGCAGTCGGATGTGGCACGCGAGATTGGCCGTAATGTTGATCCCGGGTTGATCTGGCGGGCCCACCAGCAACTGAGCCGTCTCGTTGCCAAGGCACTGGAAGAGCAGCTTTTGGATATCTATGCCGAAACTCAATCGACCGGCAAATTCTCCGCTAGTGCAACGGCCACAGGGCGAAGAGCTCTGCGCAATGGCGTCTTGTCCTTGTTATGTGCACGCGGCCGCGATGAGGATCACAAACGTGCTTACGATCACTTTCGCAAAGCCCGTTCCATGACAGACCAGCAATCAGCGTTGTATTTGCTTGCAAGTGCCGACTCTAAGTGGCGCCAGAAAGCGCTTAACGACTTCTATGAGCGCTGGAAACAAGATCACGTCGTTATCGATACGTGGTTTGCAGTCCAGGCCCAGTCACCGCGAAGGGCGACACTCGATGACCTAAACGAGTTGCTTAACCACCCGCTGTTTTCACTGAAAACGCCAAACAAGGTGCGCGCTTTGATCGGCACGTTTGCAATGTTGAACCCGCTTCAATTCAATCGACCTGACGGTCTTGGCTACAAATTCCTAGCCGATCAGGTGATCGCAATTGATCCGGTCAATCCGCAGATCGCAGCCCGCTTATTGGGTGCCATGCGCAACTGGCGAAGCCTTGAAATTGGCCGTCGGAGGAAGGCTCGTCGGTCCCTGTCACAGGTTGCAAAGACACCGAATATCTCCCGCGACGTCTATGAGATTGTGACAAAAATGCTCGATGCCTAAATGCAGCCATAAATCTTCATGCGTCGATTTAATCTCTCTCGACAGGTGAGTCGCATTACGGTGAAGTAGTACATGTGATTCGCAACTTTTACGTTGCGGAAAACGGGGTGGGGCAAATTCAAATCAGCGAGGCATTTGGGGATGGCGTGGATATCGTCCGCCGCCCAACGGGGGCTTATTGTGTCTGGCGACCGGGGTGATTTTCGCCGCCGGCTTGGGTTTATTGCTTTGCCATTCAATGACTTGACCGATGCGCGCCAGTTGCTGCGGCTAACGGCTGTCATGCAGATCAGCGTGCTGTTGTTGGCAGCACCTCTACTGTTGTCATCGCCTCTGCTCACACTGCTTTTGGCCGGTGGCCTCGTTAGCGGGCTGGTGCTCTTACAGGTTGCTACAGCTCCAGAAGTCAAGCAGAAATCGCACGGACAAGATGAGGGCACGGACACGTGTCCAGACGTCGTGTCCACACACTCCTTCGACGGCGCACTGACACAGGTTCAGCTGCATCGCGCCCCCGCAGACGGCTTTGTTCAATCTGAAGCCTGGATCGATCTGATGGCACGTGTCAGCCATGACCTCAGGACGCCGCTCAACGCCGTCATTGGTTTTTCCGATCTGATGGAAAATGAAGCGTTCGGGCCTCTCGGATCGCCACGCTATCAGGAATACACCCGTCATATCCGCGACAGCGGCAAGGCGCTGCTGAAATCGGCAGAAGATACACTCGTCATGACCTCTGTTCTGACGGATCCGGATGCAGGGTCTAAGTTGGTGCCGGTCTCTCTCGGCAACGTGGTGCGAGATGCTTGGGCCTTCATCGAAAGCGCCCACAGGTCTCGCGATCTATGCCTACAAGTCAGTGGCGTTGGCAAGCTCGATGTTATGAGTGAACCGCGCGCATTGCGCCAGATTTTGCTCAACCTGCTATCGGAAGCATGTCAGCGTGCCAAGACCGGTGCATTAATCAGACTTCACGTCACTGCTGTCGGCGACCGTGTCCAGTGTGAAATTAGCGTTTGCGATTGTGCGGAGAAAGAGGACGGTAGCGAGCCGTCCGGTAAGGCCATCCGTGGGCACTCCAATCTCGGTTCACTGGCCTTGTGTGTCGCGCGTACGCTTTTGGAGGTTCAAGGATCTCCACTTTACGATTATGACGGCGGGCCTTCGGGATGGCGCGCAGTGACGCTGTTCGATCGCGCGGTGCAGGACGACTTCTTCACCACTCCGAAGGTATCGCCCGCGCTAGCACATGCAGCACCTACTGCATGATCTGCGGCACAATACGGGCAACATCACTCAAAGTCTGACGCAATCGGCTTTCCAGGCTTTCGAAACTGGGCTCATCGGCGGCCCGCGCCAGCAGTGCCAGCAATCCTTTTGACGCCGTCGCAGGATCGAAGGGTCCATCCAGGCAAAGCCTGAGGATTTGCATCAAGTCGTGGATCATCCGCGTTGCCGGAACCAAAACCTCAGCGTGGCCCGCATCAATAAGATTGTTTGCAGCAAGTTTGCGATAGGCTTCCACAGTGCCTTGATCCAGCACGTCTGGATGTTCGTGGGCATGGATGAGCTGGAGGCATTGTGCAGCAAATTCTAGATCGACAAGTCCGCCGCGAACCTGTTTCAAATCCCAAATATTGTCCGTACCCTTGTTTTTGGCGATCCGCTCGCGCATCTCGTTGACGTCGGCGATGACGCCTTGACGGTCGCGCGGCTGGGTCAGCGCAGTGCCAATGGCCTCCTGCACTTTGCCACGCAAACTCTCAGGCCCGGTCAGCACGCGGGCTCTGGTCAGTGCTAGGTGTTCCCAGGTCCAGGCGTCCTCGGCTTGATAGCGGACAAAACTCGACAATTGCGTTGCAACCGGGCCCTGCTGTCCAGATGGCCTCAAGCGCATGTCGACTTCGTACAACGTCCCTTCAGCGGTCGGCGCGCTAAGCGCGCTTATCAGCCTTTGGGTCATGCGCGTATAATACTGGCTTGGTGATAACGGCCGTGGCCCGTCGGTCTGGGGCACATCCGGGTCGAAATCATAGACGACGATAAGGTCTAGGTCTGAGTTCGCGGTCATTTCCTGTCCGCCAAGCTTACCCATGGCCACGACTGACGCCGCGCCACCTGCGACCCTGCCGTGCGCGTCTATCAGCTCTGCTTCCACCTCACGCTGCAGGGCTGAGATCAGGTGCTCGGCAAGCATGGCGTAGGCCTGGCCGGCATGGCTCGCATTAATTGTGCCCGACAATATGCGAACGCCGATCAGGAAGGCCTGTTCGGAGCCGACAATGCGAGATTGGTCCAAGACCTCCTGTATGTCTTTGCAGCGACCACATTCGGCTGCGATGAGTTCGTCAAGCTCATCCGGCGCAGGCAGAGCGCTAATGATGCGCGGGTCGATGACTGCGTCTAGTAGGCGCCGGCGGCGGGAAAGAATGCGTGCAAGGCGTGGCGCCGTTCCCATGATGTCAGCGATAAGCCGCAGCAAATTTGGATTTGCGCGCAGCAAAGAGAACAATTGAATTCCCGTCGGCAATTCTGAGATGAAGCGATCGAAGCTGGCGATGGCGCGGTCCGGGTCAGCCGTCTCGCTGAATGCCTGGACCAAGAGAGGCTGGACCTCGGTCAGCCGTTCGCGTGAGCGTGGCGAACGCACGGCGCGATAGCGGCCATGGTGCCACCCGCGCACCGTTGCGATAACCTGTGAGGGTTGTGAGTATCCGAACTTGGCAAGTGCTTCCACTGTGCTGGGATCGTCGTCTTGGCCTGCAAAGACCAGATTTACGTCCTCGCCCGCCAAGGTCGGCATATCCTCAAACAGGGACGAATAGTGAGCTTGCACATTGTTGAGTACAGCCAGCAACCGTTCGGAAAAGCTCTCAAGGCTCTCGTATCCCGCAAAGCGCGCAAAACATGCAAGCTTTTCGTCAGTCGATGGCAGATCGTGGGTCTGCTCGTCAGCAACCATCTGAATGCGGTGCTCGATCTTACGCAAAAAAAGGTACGCATTCTCCATATCAGCGCGAACGGCATCGGTGATCCAGCCCTTGTCAACGAGGGTTGCAAGTGTGGTCAGTGTGTCACGTGTGCGCAATTCGCGCTGCCGGCCGCCGGCAATGAGTTGCTGGGTCTGGGTAAAGAACTCGATCTCGCGTATCCCGCCCGGGCCCAGCTTGACGTTGTGACCGGGCACACGAATAGACCCTAGGCTCCGAAAGGCGTGGATCTGACGTTTCATCGCATGTACGTCGGCGATCGCAGCAAAATCGAGGTAACGGCGCCATATGAATGGCTCGAGATCTTTCAGTAGCGCGTTTCCGGCTTCGACGTCTCCGGCAACGCAGCGTGCCTTGATCAGTGCCGCGCGTTCCCAGTTCTGACCAAAACTTTCATAGTAGATCAGGGCAGCATCCGTCGATAACGCGACCTGGGTGGCACCGGCATCAGGGCGCAGGCGCAGGTCGGTGCGAAACACATACCCATCCATCGTGCGCTCATCCATGAGACGGACGAGGTCGCGTGTCATGCGCACGAAAAAGGGTTGGACCTCCAAACCGTCACGCAAACGCGCACGCGACTCTTCATAAAACACAATCAGATCGATATCGCTCGAGTAGTTGAGCTCGAACGCGCCATGCTTTCCCATACCCAGTATGATAAAGCCGGAGGATGTCTCGGGCGCGGTATCACCGTCAGTGGCAAGCCACTCGCCTTTCTCGACCGCAACGCGGAACAGATGACTGACACATGCTTGCAATGCGGCGTCCGCGGTTTCCGTCAAAACCTCGGTGACCTTCATGACCGGCCATACGCCGCCCAAATCCGCTAGCGCGCTCAATAGCGCCACTTCAGATTTGAACTCGCGCAATGCCTTCATTGCAGATTGCTGATCGATGGCTTGGTGCAAGTCGTCAGCTATGCCTTGTTTAATGGCGGAGAAATGAGCCTCCGGCTCGCAATTCAGCAACCGCAACAACCGCGCAGGGTCGCGTCTTATTAGGCCGGTGAGATAGGGGGAACCGGAATAGATTCCGGCTATCAGGGCATTGACGTTGGGTTTGCCCAAGAGGTCCGCCAGGTCTGCGATCTCGGGCTTTTGCGCGGACCCGCCTGCCAGTTCCTCAACATCCTTGGCGATGCGTGGATCATCTGCGGCAAGTGGAGCCGTGGTAAGCCGCTTATGCAGGGGACCGGGGTGAGTGCAGGCGGCATCGGTCGTCATAGTCAACTTTGTCCTCATCGGCGGCTCGAATTTTGCTGTCCTTCGTCTGCCGTCGCGGTTCGACCTTGGACGCCGCGGCATCCAGGGATACTGGCAGGATGAGAACGGTTTTCAAGCCGGGAGCATTGTCTTCCAAGGCAAACTTTCCTTGGTGCAGGCGTGCCACGGCTGAGACCAGGGACAACCCTAGGCCTGTGCCGGGTGTTGTGCGACTTTTTTCTAACCTCACGAAACGCCCAATCACACGGGCACGGTCGGCCTTGCCAATACCCGGCCCAGTGTCGGCGACCTCAATTCGCACCTGATCCATCTCAGAGATGACGCTGACATCAACGCGCGCAGTTGGTTTGCGTGGCGACTTTGGGTCGGTGGCCGCATATTTGATTGCGTTGTCGATCAGGTTAGCAACAGCTTGGCCAATAAGCTGTCGATTTCCGGATAGCACCGCCGTGCCGGCGAGGTTTGTGGATAGGGTCATCCCCTTTTCTTCTGCCACGGGCGCATAGAGTTCACTGACGTCCAACACCAGAGTGCTGACATTGACCGTCTCGACGGAGTCGTCGAAGGCTCCCGCTTCCAGCCGGGCAATCAATAACAACGCATTAAATGTCCGGATTAGCTCGTCTGCAGCCTCTATCGTCTGTTCAAGACCCTCGCGATGGGCCGGCGCACCCCGGGGATCGCGCAACGCCGCCTCTGCCCTGACGCGAAGGCGGTTCAAGGGCGTCTTCAAGTCGTGTGCGATGTTGTCTGAAACTTCGCGCATACCGAGCATCAACTGTTCGATGCGAGCCAGCATGGCGTTGAGGTTTGCGGCAAGGTCGTCAAGCTCATCACCCGAACCGGTTGAGGGGATTCGCCCAGCCAGATCCCCCCCCATTATGGTCTTGGCGGCGTTGTTCATTTGATCGACGCGTCGAAGCACGAGTCGACTGAAGCCCAGTCCGGTCAACCAGCCGACTAGCGCCAGAATACCGAAACCAACAAGAGAATAGTTTCGAATGCGACCAGCGAGATTGCGCTGGTCCTCAATGTCGCGACCGACAATGAGCCGCGCGCCAGCTACGTTGCGCGAAACGGCGACGGCCATTCGTTTTTCGTCGGTTCCAGAGCCGGGCGCCGAATAGTAGAAGACACCACCATCAGGGCTGGAGGCGATTTCTGGGGGCAGCCGAGATAGATTCCCTGCGAGTTTGCGACCATCGGATGATTGCATGAGATAGAGCCCGGAACCGGGAATCCGGGAGCGCGTGCTGACCGCTTCCTGCAGGGCTGCTATTCCGCCGCGTCGTACGTCTTGGCTCAGCACCTCAGTTTCTACGCTCAGAGTTCGAAGAACTTGATTAGTCAGGACGAAATTTGTGTGGCGGATCAAAAGCGCAATAATAATTACGGATGCCACAACGAAAATGCCGACAGCCGCGGCGGCTGTACGAAAAACCGTTGTCGACAGGGGCGACAACCTTTCCTTATTCGGCGTTCGCATCGCGGATCACATATCCAGCGCCCCGCACAGTGTGCAAAAGCGGCTTTGAAAAGGCCTTGTCGATCTTTGCCCGTAGCCGTGACACATGCACATCGATCACATTGGTTTGCGGGTCAAAGTGATAATCCCAGACGTTCTCCAACAGCATCGTACGGGTCACCACCTGTCCTGCATGTTTCATCAGGTATTCCAACAGTCGGAATTCGCGTGGCTGTAGCTGTATCGGTTCACCTGCACGGGTCACGCGGTGCGACAGACGGTCGAGTACGAGATCGCCAACGACAAAGCGCGTCGCCTGCTCCTCGGGAAAATGTCGGCGGGCAAGCGCCTCAATACGGGCCAAAAGTTCCGTGTAAGCATATGGCTTTGTTAAATAGTCATCGCCGCCGGCGCGCAAACCTTTGACGCGATCATCGACTTCGCCCAATGCGGAGAGAATTAGAACCGGTGTGCGTTCACCTTCTTCGCGGAGTGTGGAAATCACAGTCAGTCCATCGATCTTCGGCAGCATCCGATCGACAACAAGGATATCGTAGCCGCCGTCACGCGCCAGCGACAGGCCGGTTTCGCCATCCTCGGCGCAATCGACGGCATGGCCGCTTTCCTTGAGCGCCTTTTGCAGAAAGCTTGCGGCCTCTTGGTCGTCTTCGATCAGTAAAATGCGCATTTGGTCTGCATCAGCTCGTTGTTTGAAGTACCTGGCAGCATCGGCTGGTCAGAGCTTGTCGTTCCAGCCCTTATAGTCTTGTTGTCGCCGCCCTGCACCAATCGCCGGACTTTGGACTCTCGTTACACCATATGAGTTGTCTTCCGCGTCGTATTGCAAGGCTCAAATTTGCTCCAGGTGAATAGGGTCAAGGTACTTAACCAATTGAAGGCCCTCAGGTGCGCCAATCCTATCAGCAAACAGGCGGCCCGTGCCGTGAACGCACTGAACCGCCTGCCGCATGTTTTTGTGTTGCTCCAACACTTCCAATAGACGTGGAGCTACCGCCATATGTTGTAATGGGTTCTTCTGGCGAAATGGGATCGAGACGTTAGGTACTCAAGCCTAATTTGCAGATCCCAACCGATGTCTCCTCGATCAATCGCGCTTGTTGTTTTTCTCCTCGTCCTTCAGGCGTACCGCGATGAACCGCTTCGTATTGCCCGACTGAACGTGAAGGCGTACCGCCGGGCGTTTAAGGTCAATTGCTTTTTTGACGCCGGCGACGACGTCGGCTGCATTTGCGACCTTGATACCCTGTGCCTCGAGGATTACGTCACCGGGCCTCAGACCCTCGCGCGCTGCGTCCGAATCCCTGTCGACGTCAGCAATTGCGACACCCTTGATCTTTGCACCTGACGTGCCTGTAACAGGCACGAGCGTCAAGCCGAGGCGTTTCAACTCCGTCGGTTTGGTGTCTGCCGGTGGCTCGCGACCCTCTTCTAAGGCGGCCAATTCAGCCTTGGTTGTAGGGAACCGACCGAGCTTAACAGTCACCGTCTCCATCGCGCTCTCGCGCCAGACCTTTACTTTGACGTCGCTCTTAGGTGCGTAAGCGGCGATCTTACGTGCCAGATCCCGGCTGTCCTCAATTTTACTGCCATTCACCTCAACGATGGCGTCCTGCGTCTTCAGCCCAGCTGCTTCGGCGGGACCATTCTTCGTGACGTCAGTGACCAAAGCACCCTTTGGCTTTTCCAGTCCCAAGCTGGCGGCCATGTCCTCGTCGATGTTCTGAATGCGCACACCGAGCCAACCGCGGCGGACCGTTCCTTCATTTTTCAATTGGTCGATGACGTCGAGCGCCGTTTTTGCTGGAACGGCGAACGCGATACCAACATTACCGCCCGATGGACTGAAGATCGCTGTGTTGACGCCGATCACCTCACCATCAAGATTAAACGTCGGACCGCCGGAGTTACCTTTGTTAACTGCCGCGTCGATCTGCAGGAAGTCATAAGGACCCGAACCGATGTCCCGGCCATGCGCCGACAAGATACCTGCCGTTACCGAGCCACCCAGACCGAATGGGTTGCCTACAGCAATCACCCAGTCGCCAACACGCGAGGGTTTTTCGGTAAACTTCACGAAGGGAAACGTCTTGCCCTTAGTCGTGATCTTCAACAGCGCTAAGTCCGTGCGAGGGTCAGTGCCGACGAGGTCTGCTTCATGCTTGTTGTGGCGGTCGAAAAGGACCTCAATCTGACCTGCCCCATCGATGACGTGGTTGTTGGTCACGACGTAGCCGTCCTCGGAAATCACGAATCCAGAACCTTGCGACTGTGATGGCATTTGCGGGAACGGACCCTTGAACTCCTTGGGCAGGTTCTTGAAGAACTCGTTGAGTGGATGATCGTCCGGCAAATTCGGAATACCGCCGAACCGGCGCTCCTCGCCCTTGTTGCCGTCCTTGTCATTCTTTGCCGTCTTCTTGGCCCCCCCGTTCGTGACGGAGATGGACACGACAGCCGGCTTCACCTTGTCGACGATGTCAGCGAAGGTCATTGGCGCGCGGCCGAATGGCGTTTGGATCTCGCCGGTCGTCACATTGGGATCTGCCTGCGCCGGCAGGGTGCCCTGTTGACTGAACACCAGGGTACCAGCTGCAAGAATTGCGGCTGCCGCAAATGCGCTGCCAGCCCAACCCGACACGCGAACTGGCCCGTGTTTTGCTGAACCAGATTGCGATGGCTTGGATTGCATGTCGATTAACCTCCGTGTTGCTGGAACTACTGCTCCTTTGACCTCACGGGATAGCTAATCGGGCATTACAGCAGCCTTTCTTGTGTCTTAACACTTCGTAACCTTTGCTCAGGGGCCTTTGATTGGACGCGTTCAAATCGAGACGATGGTGCACTGAAATGGGGCGCGCTGAGTTCACCCTGGGCAGGGCGGATAGACCATGGAATCTGCCAATTTCTCGGGGTTTGCGTAGACTGCCAGGCCTCCCGTTAAGCCTGTTAATTGGTCTTGCACTGTTCGCCTCCGGCGGAGAAGACGTCTTGGCCGGAGAAGAGCCCCCGCGCTATGCGGGCGTGCAGGGCCAGGCCGCAAATGCCGTCGTCCAGCCAATGCGCGCCAATTCCGCCAAAGCGGAGTTTGAGGCTAGCACCGGGCCGGCGGACCGTGTGCCAGTGCCTCCAGATTTCAAAACTCTCCACGAGGCCGTTGGCGTTCTCATTGCGCCTGAGAGCGACCGCATCTGCACTGCGTTTTGTGTGAGTCCCGACATTATCGCGACCGCAGGCCATTGTTTGGATGATGGTTCGGCGACCACGGATTCAGATGTGAATGGAAGCTGGGCTGGGCACTCTGAGAGGGTTTTCTCGCTGGGACGACCAGCGGACCGACGGTATGCACGCATAGGAAAGTTTGAACGCGGCATATCAATAGTTGCAGCGAGGCAAACAGAGAACGTTGCGTCGGATGGCCGTGTTAACATTGCCAACGACTGGGCACTGGCCCGTCTTGCTTCACCCATCTGTACAGACGCCGGTCTCGTGCTCTCATCGCGAACGCCGGAGGAGGTCGTGTTATCGACTTTTGACCACATGATATTCGCAGTGGCGCCAAGCGTGCGTTCCGGATGGAAAACGAGAGAATTGCCGCGCAGTAACGGGCGCCAAGCAGATAATAGTGAAGGGCATGCGAAGGTCGTCGACCAGACTGCTCCGATGGCTCTCTGGGATTTGCCCGACTGGATGCTTTTCGCCTCGCCGCCTTGCCGACTTGTTAAAAACGGTGATGGCGCGTCAGCTGATTACAACCACTATAAACGGAATGCTGAGCCTGATGTTTTGTTGCACAATTGTGACCTGGGCAAAGGATCTTCTGGGTCTCCGCTCCTGATGGCGACACCTAGCGGTTTGGAAATCGTTGGTATTGGTGTGGGTCGCTACAAGCGCTCGCTCGTCACCGTTCGAGACACCCGAATTACGAAACGGTTTCGCTCGGATCATGTTGCCAGTGCCGCGATTGCGGCATCCGTGCTTCGCCGGCCGCTTCGGCAGCTTCAAAGCCAAAAGACGGCGGCACCGAATTAGCGTGTTGTAACGTCGGCAACGTGGGCCTGCCAACTTTCGCTCATCATCACACGTGCGCAGGAAAAAGGGGATTGTCCGAACAGCAGCGGTATACTAGCGATCGCGGCTTGAAGAGGTCTCGCCAGAGCGTGCCAGCAATGAATTTAGTCGCTTTTTCTCCGATTCGCTGAGCTCGGGTGCCGTGGTCGCTGAACCACTTTGCGCACCGCCGCGCAAGGCCGTGCGCCGCGCGACCCAAATCGCACCGATAAGCACGAACAGCGGTGCCAGCCATAACAACAGCGTGTGTAGGGCAAACGGCGGCCGCAACAGTACAAACTCGCCGTACCTCTCAACCAGATAGGTGGTTACTTGCGCGTCCGTGTCGCCGGCCTGTAGGCGTTCGCGCACGAGGCGGCGCAGGTCGCGGGCCAGGGGTGCGTCGCTTTCATCGATATTCTGATTCTGACAAACGAGACAGCGCAGCCCCGCCGACAACTTTCGCGCCCGTTCTTCCAGAACAGGATCATCAAGTACTTCATGGGGCTGCACGGCATGGGCTGGCGTTATTGCAGATAGGATTGCAATTAAAAGTGCGGCCAGAGCCCCCGTGAAAGACATCAATCCAGACACGTCATTAAACGATGCGCCGTTAAGGTGCGCCACGACGCACAGAATGCCCGGTCGATGTTTTCGAGTGTTTGCCATCAATCTCTCTGTGTTCAGTGCGCGGCTGCAGCGGCCCGTCGGCGCCGGCTTGCCTTGGGTGCTCCAACACGCAGTCGCCGATCGGACAGTGACACTGCACCTCCAATAAACATGATCACCGCGCCAATCCAAATGAAGCGTACGAGTGGATTGAAGTAGAGGTGGATCGAATAGCCGCCCTCTTTCTGAACGTCTCCCAGAACTGTGTAGAGATCGCCACGCCAGGATGCATGAATGCCAGCTTCGCTCGTCGGCTGCGGCGGCGCATCATAAACCCGCTTTGCGGGATAAAGCGTCGTGACGCTGGAGCCGCCGCGCGTGACTGTCAGGCTGGCGACCTGCTCGGTATAATTCGGCCCACGCACATCGCGCACGTCCTTGAAGGTCAGTTGATAGCCCGCAATTTGCGTTGATGCTCCAGGTTTCATCACCAGAATTTTTTCACTCTGGTATGCTGTCGTGCCAACAATACCCAAAACCATAAGGCCGACACCGAAATGCGCCAAGGCCGTGCCGTATACCGACCGCGGCAGATTGGAAAGCCGCCGCCAGCTCTCCCCCAAGTCGGCTTTGCCGAATTTTGCCCGATAGGCGAGTTCAGACAAAGCGCCCGCCATGACGAAAACGCCGAGCGCCAGTCCGAACGGTGCAAGCCAAGGCCCACGGCTTTGCAATGCGAAACTAAGTACGATGACGATGAGGCCAAGTACGGCCGCAACGGTTAGACGCTCCAATGCGGCGTAGAGATCGCCCCGCTTCCAAGCCAGGAATGGTCCAAACGGTAACGCGATCAACAGCGGCAACATTAACGGAGCAAACGTCATGTTGAAGTACGGCGGACCGACGGAGATTTTGGATCCGGTGATGCTCTCAAGTGCCAATGGATAGAGCGTGCCTATGAGCACCGTAATCGTGGCCGTCGTTAAAAGGATGTTGTTTAGGACCAAGCTGCCCTCGCGGCTTATTGGGGAGAATATACCGCCTTGGCGCAGCTCCTGTGCGCGCCACGCAAAGAGCGACAGCCCGCCGCCAATGAAGAATACCATGATGGCGAGAATGACGACGCCGCGTTCGGGATCGACTGCAAAGGCATGAACCGACGTGAGTACGCCTGAACGCACAAGGAATGCTCCCATCAATGAGAGGGAAAAGGTGATGATGGCGAGCAATATGGTCCAGACTTTCAAAGCCTCGCGCTTTTCCATCACCAGCGCGGAATGCAGTAGTGCTGTACCCGCGAGCCAAGGCATGAAGGACGCATTCTCAACTGGGTCCCAAAACCACCAGCCGCCCCAGCCAAGCTCGTAGTAGGCCCACCACGAGCCCATCGCGATTCCAATCGTCAGGAACATCCACGCGGCAAGCGTCCACGGTCTTACCCAGCGCGCCCAGGTCGCATCCGTTCGCCCTTCTATCAGAGCTGCAATGGCAAATGAAAAGGCCATGGAGAACCCGACATAGCCTGCGTAGAGAAATGGTGGATGGAAAGCCAACGCCGGGTCCTGCAATATCGGGTTGAGGCCACGGCCCTCAAACGGTGCGGGGTCAAGGCGCTCGAACGGATTTGATGTCGCGATGATGAACAAACCGAAGGCAACCATGATGGATGCCTGCACGGCCAATACATTGGCTTTCAAAGTTGTTGGCAGATTCGTACCGAATTGTGCAACGGCGGCGCCGAACAAGGCCAGGATCATGACCCACAGCAGCATTGAGCCTTCATGATTGCCCCACACGCCCGAAATTCGATAAATCAGAGGTTTGGCGGAGTGCGAATTATTGGCAACATTGGCAACCGAGAAATCAGACACCACATAGGCCTGCATCAGGCACATGAATGATGTGGCAATCAGTGCAAACTGGACCAGTGCCGCCGGGCCAGCCGCTGACATCATTCGTTCGTCTCTTACGTGTGCACCCCATGCAGGCACCGCCGTTTGGAACACAGCAACGACCACCGCGAGGACCAGCGCGAAGTGCCCTAGTTCGACAAGCATTGATTTACCTCACTCGCACGTCCGTTTTCAACTATGGCATGTTCCGCCACGCCAGCGACAATTGACGGTTTATGTGGCTCGTTTGCCGCCACGCGTCTCGGTCACCCTCCGGTGCCGGGGTGGCTGGCACCCGGCCCAAGTTCGACACCCTTCTTTTTTAACTCGTCAGCCACTTCCGGCGGCATGTAGTTTTCGTCGTGTTTCGCCAACACCGTATCGGCAACGAACAGACCCTTGGCATTAAGCGCACCCTCCGCAACCACACCTTGGCCTTCACGAAACAGATCGGGCAGCACGCCTTCATAGCTGACGCTTACCGTTTCGATCGTGTCTGTGACGTCAAATTTTACACTGGCTCCTTCTCCACGCACGACAGAACCATCGGTAACGAGCCCTCCCAACCGAAAGCGCGTTCCGACCTCTACTTGTTTTTCGGAAATGTCGCTTGGTGTGTGGAAGAACACGATGGTGTCTCGCAACGCGAACAGTACGAGTATCGTGGCCACCGCCAAGACAGCAACGCTAGAGCCGATCAAAATTGCCCGTCTTTGCTTTCGAGTCATACGCCCTTCTCAGTTTCCAGTTCTGTGTGTTTCTGCTTAACTCGACCAGTGTCGCACCAAATATCGATCCTATTTGCGTCCAACGTGCGATCCAGTTATGAGCCCACTCCTAACTTGCTCGCAAACTCGTTGATGCGCTGTAGGGATGCTTCGTCGCCATCAAAGGCTTTGCGTGCATCGGTTAGTGCGTTTTCCGCTTTCTGTTTATTGCCCAGAACGACGTAGGATCGGATGAGCCGTTCCCAGCCCGGCAGGTCATTGCCGTCCTCGCGCAGGCGTGTTGCCAGTCGTTCAACCATATCCGGGATGGATAGGCCCTTCGGTGTGGCTTGCGGGCCTGTTGCGCTTGCCTCTGGCTGGTCGTCGCCGGGGGATGGTGCGGCTGTCGGCGCTTCTTGTGCCGCCTTCGGATTAAGCTTCTCAATCGCGGCGATACGTTGTGTCAACGCACTGTGCCACTGTGTGCCCGTCTCGGCATGCTCCAGCAATTTGCGAAAGGCTGCGAGTGCGGCGGCAGGATCTCCATCCTGCAACTGCGCCTCAGCGAGCCAGGCACGTGCCGAAATGTTTTGTGGATCGAGCTGTAGCAATCTGCGAGACGCCTTCCGAGATAGATCGTCTATTTCACCGTTGGCTGCAGAAATTCGCGCGCGCAGGAAACCGATCAAACGTACTGGCGTTTCACCCAACAACTTCGCCGCGCGCGAAAACGCATCAGCCGCCTTTTCAAATTGGCGCTGGCGCAAGTACACAGGTGCGACGACATCCCAACCCATACCGTCGTCAGGGTGCGTGCGCAAACGACGCTCGACCTTCGCAACAAGTTGCTCGACCGTTGCTTTGTTTACAGGCACGGCGAGACGTGGCGCCAAGGGTTGTCCAGGAAGATGTGGTGAACCGACCGCCAAGTAGGTGGTGAGTGCCGCAAGCGGCAATGCCACCGCTGTTAATTTGGCAACCAGGGCCGGCCGGCTTGAAGACCCTCCACCTTTAGGCGCCTCTTCGTTTTCGACTTTTTGCTGATCGGCCCGGCGCAACAGCCGGCGCGCCAACTCGGTTCTAGCGCTTTCCGCTTCATCCTTGCCAATGAGGCCGCGCTCAAGATCGGTATCGATCTCTGTCATCTGATCGCGGTAGACTTCCAAGTCCGCTTCGGCCGAGGCAATGCCGTCAGTATCATCACGTACCAACGGGAGCGAGACCCCCGCTATGACGAGGGCAGTGAGTAAGGCGAAGACGAACCACAGAAGCATTGCACATATCCAAGACCTTTTGGGCCTTCAGTGGAATAGGCGGCTGGCGGCAGCCTTACAACCCCATTTGCCGATGAGTGGTCGTGAGAATAGATCAAACCGTCGCGACTTTCGGTCTCATGCACCCTTATTATTCATTGAAGGCCGTACCAATGGCGTCGTTTCATGTTTCGTCGCGTAAGGTTTTATTGCCTGGCCCGCGTCTGAGCTAGGCTGGCGGTCCAGCAAATGTGATGACCTGGCCGCTGCCAAGAGCAGTTTGCATTCCTGCTGCGCGGTATACGGCTCATGATACCAGTTAGCGCGTCATTAGCTGACGTTTCGCCACGTGCCGTCGGAATTACGGCAGGCCGTGCCACGCATGGTCTGTGGGCGTCCATCAATATAGATCGTATGCGTGAAGTCGCGGCAATTCGAACCAGAGCGTGAATAGACCTTGCTTGGAACAACTTCGCCATAGCGCCCATTGTCAGGATTGCGCCAAGGTGTAGCAACACCTGATTGTCCACGCTCCAATGCTGCATACTCTGCCTGCTGTGCAAGCATGCGATCTTGCTGATCGAGAGACTTACCGATTGAGTGGCCGACGATGCCACCGACAAACGCACCAGCCACTGTAGCAAGGACGCGGCCCTTACCCTTGCCTACTTGGTTACCAAGAACGCCGCCGGCAACAGCGCCGACAAGCGTACCTGTATCCGCCTTGTTGGGTCCATTAGGGCCGCAAGCGGCAAGCATGACCGGCAGGACGGCAATCGAAACAACGCGCAATGCACGCATGGCAAAAACCCCTCAAGTTGTTGGCATGACCCTTGTCCATGCCAAAGCTCATTATGCGGCGCGCTTGGAATCGTCGATAGTCCTGCCCTTAAATGTTGTGGACTCTCTCGAGACTACCCGCGCCGGCGCGCTCGAAAATCCCCGGTTTCGCAGATTGGAAATTGATTACCGCCTGGATTCGGGCGAAATTTCGGCGATAAGCCCTTGGATTACACGGCAATCTGTCATTAGACCGCTGGAAGTTGCAATCGTACCAGTAATCCACCCATATCTGATGCAGCCAGCTCGAAACGGCCCCGATAGGTCTGAACCAGGTCAGTGACGATGGATAATCCCAGTCCTGAACCAGGTTTACTTTCGTCTAGGCGAAGTCCGCGCTTACCAATCCGCGCACGCTGATCCGCCGTCAGGCCCGGTCCGTCATCCTCAACAGTTATTTGCAAAACTTTGCGCGCTGTCCTGTCAGTGTCTGTGTCCACTGACACGTCGAGGGTGACCTGCCCGTTGGCCCACTTGCAAGCATTGTCGAGCACATTGCCGAGTATCTCCTCCAAGTCCTGCTTCTCGCCTTGAAAACGTGCGTCTTCAGGGCAGGAAATGGAAATCTTGATCTGACGCTCTTCGTGGATCCGCTCCAGTGCCCTTGTCAGCGGCATCACAACTGGGCGAACAGAGGTCACGCGTCCAATGACAGCCACGCGCGACGCCATCCGGGCCCTATCAAGATAATGATTGACCTGGTCCCGCATGAGTGCCGCCTGTTCGGCGACCTTTTTTGCAAAGCGGTTTTTCTTCTCATCGCCGGCCTCATTGATAATGACGGCGAGCGGCGTCTTTAATGCATGAGCCAGATTGCCAACGTGCGTTCGCGCGCGTTCTATGATTTCTTCATTGGAATGCAAAAGTGCATTCATCTCTTCCTTCAGGGGTTCAATCTCGGCGGGAAGTTCGCCTTCCAGCCTCGCGGCCTCTCCGGAACGGATAGCAGCGAGCCCGCGTTCGATTTCACGAAGCGGCGACAGTCCAAAACGGATCTGCAATAACGTGACGGCCAAAAGGCCCACACCAGCAAGTGCCAGGGCGATGGATAATCTGTTGCGAAATTGCGAGATCTGGCTGTCGAGCCAGTCCAATGGTCCGGCGACGATAATCGAATAGCGCGGATTGTCGGCCTTGTGTCCCATGCGGTCGATCACTTCGAGGATTCGCAAGGGTTCGCCAGTTGGCCCCGTCGCGTTGAGCCAACGCGTTCCTGATGCATCGGCGGTGATCTTTTGCTCGTAGGGCGAGGGCAGCTCAGATGTACCTAGAGACGCGGAGATCAACGTGCGTTGTGAGGGATCGTCGAGGGGCTTGATCTGCCAATACCAACCTGAGTTTAAGACCTCAAAAAGGGGTTCATAGCGGTTGGTCGGCGTGACCGGTTCATCGCGATCCTCGACCATGCTGTCGATGTTGATCGCGGTCAGGAGTTTTTTCAGCTGACCATCAAAGCTCGACTGCACGTCGTCGCGATAAAGGGAGTAGATCAGAAACCCGGCTAACGGCAGGACAAGCAGTGTCCACGCAGCCGAAGTCGCAAACAACCGAAATGCGAGCGAATTAAGCCTCATCTGGCTCGGCACTCATGCGGTAACCCAGCCCGCGCACAGTCTGGATAATTTCGGCGGGTATTTTTTTGCGCAACCGACCGACAAAAACTTCGATCGTATTGGAATCGCGGTCAAAGTCCTGATCGTAGAGATGCTCAACCAGCTCGGTACGTGAAACAACCCTGCCATTGTGGTGCATGAGATAGGCGAGCAGGCGATACTCGTGTGACGTCAGTTTTATCTGCTGGCCGTCGCAAGTCACTCTGGCTGATTTTGTGTCGAGCCGTACCGGTCCACATTCCAACTCACTCTTTGCGTGTCCCGTCGCGCGGCGTACCTGAGCGCGAACGCGCGCCATCAGTTCTTCCATATGAAACGGCTTAGCGACATAATCATCGGCGCCGGCATCAATGCCAGCGACCTTGTCGCTCCAGCGGTCTCGCGCGGTGAGAATGATTACCGGCATATTCCTGTCCGACTGGCGCCATTGTTCCAGGATCGATATGCCATCCATTTTTGGCAAGCCGATATCGAGGACAACGAGATCGTAGGGTTCCGTATCGCCCAGGAAATATCCTTCCTCGCCATCGAATGCAGTATCGACAGCAAAGCCCGCGTCGCCTAACGCACTGACGAGCTGGCGGTTTAAATCTTGATCATCTTCGACGACTAGTACACGCAAGGGGGCTTCTCACAGATTCTGGAGCAGTTTTGGCCGTGTTGGCGGCTCGGCAGAGTATAACCGCCAGCGGAGAGATTCCTAGGTCCAGATGAAAGCGGAAAAGCGGCCGCACAACATTCGATAACGGAAGCGGTTAATTCTGGGGAGAGTGCGGCCGGCATTTTAAGGTGGATGCCACCAGACACATCATGCCGGCGACTTTGCTTGGATCCCGTCAGGCGGAAAACGCCGACCCTATTTCACGCCTGCGTCAACGGTCACACTATTCAATTTGCCCGAAGGAAGTCGAACGACCAACCGATAGATATAGTCGCTGTTGAACCGGCAAAGCGTTGTTTTGACGATTGTGCCCCCATGCTCGCTCTTTGCTATCTCAGCAAGGCGATCAACCGTCGTCAACTTTTCCGCCTTTATGATTGCAGCAGCTTCCGACCAGTCGGCAATGCAATCCGGTTCTCCTGCGCGAGCAACTGTTGCCTGCAGGGTGACGACGAGCAGCATTATGAAATAAGCAAAGCTTTTGGCGTGCCGCATTGACTTCCATTCCGGTTCGGGCCGGCAAATCAGATATCAGCCGCTTAGGCTATCGGGGCTGAATGACGGATGAATAAAGCTTGCGTGCGGCAGGAATGAGTGGTGCTGGGTTGTATCTAAAGGCGCACACTCACGGATTTGCGATGCAATGGGACCGTCGCACGGCTTCGTCCGTAAATTGCCATCAGTGTGCCGGTCAGTCCGGCAATAGCCTGGGTCACCTTGACGATATCTGCCCCTAACTGTCGAACAATTTCAGCGGTGACCTCAAAACCGAGTAGCGGGCCGAGGGCCGGCAGCACCGTTGCGGCGGCGGTAATAAGCGTACCCCAAATGGTCATGGATTCTCCCCACCACTTTCCGCCGGTTCCCCGATGGCTCTTGTAGTCCTGTTTCGGCATAATAGCCTTCTCACCCATGGTATCTGGTCCTTTTGCTATGGTCGGCGTTGGCACAGTGCGTTTCGCTGTTGCGCTCGGCTTTTTGTGCTGGCGCGCAGCCCCGCCGCTGTGTTGATCGCTTGATCGAATGAGCTGCAAGGCCAATTCCAGCGTCTTATCGACACGCGATAGCCACCCGCGCCCGAAACGCCAGAAATGTGACAGGGCGCGATAGCGGCGCCGACGCAGTTGCGCATATTTCTGCACGGTTGTTTCCTCAGGCTGATTGTTGATGGCCGCTCGTGTGTTGGGGCCAATCTCGCCATCTATGTCGGTCCTCACGGCCTCTTGCAGAATGCGAATTGCTGTTCCAACGCCGTGGTTGACGGCGGCATCGAAATGCATGACCGCTAACCCGGGTTTCAACGAGTCACACTTTGCGGGTGTCCAATAGAGCTGGTGGAATATGTCGCCGGCATCTTCATCCGTCAGAGCCTTGAGATCGGCGAGTAGACCTGCCCGCGACGACGCATTGAGTTCGTCGCCTCGCCAAGCGGCGTAGACAGCAAGTGTGACGCCCTTATTTGTGGGCCCGCCTGGATCGACGGGATCACTTGTAAAACCGCCCTCCATCTGAAGGATGTGGGCGAGAGAGCGCCTGAAAGTCGTCTTGCGATTGTGACCTTTCAGGTCATTATTATTGCCTGCTTGCGGCCAGCGATAGCTCAGCAATCTGCTTTTCGGAATGGCAGCCACAGAAACTGAGTCTGATTGATTGCCGCCCAATACATAGATGCGTTGGTCCGTTTCCCCGACGTAGAATCCAACGTGCCCTTGCGCCGGGTTATTACCTCGGGAAAAGACCGCAATCGCACCGAAATGCCCGGCAGCCAACGGGGCGCCCCACTCAAGAAACGAACGAGCCATTAGCGAGCGAGTTGAGCGAAAACCAGCTTGCTCCAGGCAGGCACAGACGAACGCAGCACACCAAGCCACTTCGTCCCGCCGGACATTTGGATGCCCAGCCTGGGCAAAAATCTTGATGATGCGCGGGTTGTGCCGCGCGCCCGGCCGCTCATGCTGGCCGAGATGCGACCAGGCATGCGCCAGCCAATTGGGTTGGTTCATCCAGCAATTTCCGATGTGTGGTTTTTTGGCGTTTATTTGAGCGTGTAACGTTAGACGGTCGCCTGGCCTGGCGCGCCCCGCCCCCAAACAGCACTCAACTGGTAGACAGCAACGTCGTACGTACTTTGGGGCGATCCAAAGTCAGCGACCTGGTCTGCATGGGTATAAGTCGCGGTCGGCATTGTTGCAGACAACGTGCGTTTGACCTCTGTGCCATCGAGGATGTCGACCTCGTAAGCTTCTGATGCCTCAAACAGTGGTACTTCCGTCGCCTCCCAGCTATCGCCTCCAGATCGTGTGCGCCGGACCCAACTTAACTCAACGTCCCCGCCCGAACGCGAGGCACGAACATGGACCGGCGACAGCGGCCGCAGGCCGACGCCCTGGAACGCATGTTGCATTTCGCCGTAAGTCGAGTCGCCAATATCGCGCGTAGCGGGGCCGTAACGCCACTGGTAGGGAAGACCGATCTCATCGGCCGTCAGGTTGACCTGCGCCAATGCTCCGTCAAGCATAACAATTGTTGCACCTGCCGTAACGACGGAACCAGCCGCTGCCATCGCTGGCTCGCTTCCTGCCTGCCCACGCAATAGACCCGCCAGTTCATACACACCGCTGGAGATCAGCGTTGCGGTTTCAAACTGAAGCACCTCCCAGTTACCACTGGTGTTCTCGATCGCCGCGAGATTTGCACCCTGCAAGAGCAAGCTCATCTCTACGGATTGCAACTGTGCGCTCCCGACTGAAACCTGGACGCGGGTAGCCCGATCCAAACGAGAGGTCGGTCCGGGTGGTAAATCGTCGAGCGTCTGCCCGATGACCGCCGGGCCACGGGCTAGCGCACGCAAGGAGAAGCCTGCATCTTCGGGAGACCCATAGACGGCGACTGACCCCGGCCAAGGGTTCTGAAACGCTGCAATATATCCGGCCGCCTCAGGCGCGTCTCCTCTCAGCAGTGGCAGATCGAGAGATTCCACTCTGGGCTGTCCGACGAATACGTCGGTCGATCCTGTGGGTAATCGTTCCGGTGCCGGCGCCGCGTCATACACATCGCGATCAATGCTGAGGGCTTCAACTGTTCTGGCGCCGCCGTCAGCGACTTCTATGACACGAAGCTCGCGCACACCGGTCGGGCGATCTAGCTCGATAACATCTCCCGGCTCGACCGCCAGTTGACTCGGTGGTAACGCCAGCTTGGCGCGTTCCCGCCCGGACCAGGCTTCAAACAGCCAAGACTGTGCAATTTGCGCGGCCTGCTCGGCCTCTAACACAATCGGCAGCTCTGCGCGCGCGACGTGGCCGCTTGCGCCCACGAGGCGGCGTGCCTCGGCGACGGCTTGTTTGTAATCATCTCCGGTTGAAATGTACGTGAGCTTGGCAGAGGCGGGTAATTCCGTTTCCTGCCCGCGCGTTAACGTCAACAGCGCCTCATCTGGATCTGTTTCGACAAGCGCATCCTCGTTTAAGACCGCTGCCGGCGACTCTGCCCCCCGATGACGAAAGACAATGCGGCCGCCGCTTTCCACAATGTCAAAGAAGTATGCAAGCCCCAACGGCTGCAGAGCTTCGCGCGGCGACATTAATCTATCTATGACAAATCCAGGGATGGTTCCGTTCAAGCCGCCGGCCGCGTGATCTTCGAAACCGAAATCGCTCAGTATCGCGGCAACGGTTTCGGCCAGGGGCGCGTTGGCAAATCGGCCGGTCAGCCAGTGGCCTAGTCGCCAGTTCTCGCCGTCACCCCAGACATCGAGATTGTAGGGAAAGGCGGGATAGGGCCGCGCATCCCAGCAATAGACAAAGATTTTCGATAGATCGACCATCAAGCCGCTGTAAATACCGGAGGTCGGGTTTGTGTCGGCGACGTAATCAGGATGGCTTGGATCGAAGCTTTCAATGAACGCTTGTAAATGCCGCCGCTGGATCATGTCGTCACGACTGCCATTAGAATAATACGGCAGCGCATTTTCCGAACTTTTTGGGTCGACGAAAACGTTTGGCTGGTTTGTTCCTTTGTCGGCTGCCGGGCAGCCGATTTCCATCATCCAAAACGGTTTCGACATTGGTGTCCAACCCGTCGGCGTCGCCGCTTCAATGCCGCCCGGGCGATTGTAATGCTGGTTGCTCCACCATGATTTGATGTCCTTGTATCGAAAGACCCAAGGCTTACCGCTGCCGTCTGAGATGGGCGTGCGTATCTGAGCATCGCGGTCTGACTGACTGGCGTAGTACCAGTCATAACCCTCTGCGCCTTGCACGTTGGACTTCAGGTAATCGAGATCATAGATGGAGCGAAACCCAGCCGCATAGTCGAGATGCGCGCGCCCATCGCGCCAGTCGCTCAATGGCCAATAACAATCGATGCCAATGGCGTCGATCGACGTGTGCGCCCACAATGGATCTAGATGGAAGTACACGTCGCCGGTACCGTCGGCCGGCTGATGACCGAAATACTCTGACCAGTCGGCGGCATAAGTGACGGCGGTACCCGAGCCAAGCACGCTTTTCACGTCGTCGGCTAGATCCTTCAATGCATCTACAAAGGGATAGGTCGATGCGCTGTCGCGCACCCAAGTTAACCCGCGCAGCTCGGTTCCGATCAGAAAAGCGGACACACCGCCCGCCGCCTTGGCAAGATGCGCCTGATGCAACACCATGCGGCGGTAAGTCCATTCATTCGGACCTGAGTAGGTCACCGTGCTACCGCTCACGGAAAAATCGCTTGGCTGTGCCGTACCGATGAATGTTTGCAATTGCGTAGCAGCGGCCGACGTCTTGTCCGGCGAACCCGGTTCACCAGGTGCCGGGTTACACGTAATGCGCCCGCGCCAGGGATAGGGCGGCTGCGTCGATCCTCCATATGGATTGGGAAGCGTATTACCTTCCGGCACATCCATCAGGATGAATGGTGTCAGAGTGACCTGCTTACCCCTTGCCGTTAGGTCATTGATGGCGGCGATGACGCTGGCGTCGGAGGGTGTACCGCCGTAAGCCGGGCGCCCTTCGCGCTCGCTGACAAGATGCGCATTCGCCCGGTCAACACCGGCAACACTCCAGGCTTGCGGATCGGTTTCTTTGACAGGAATTTCGACGCCGGGAAGAATTTGACAATTGCCAGCACGCAAGTCGGTGCCGAACCAGCTCACGATTAGTGAGACGGCATCCGCGTTGGGAAGCGTCTCTTCAAGCTGGTCGATAGCAACCGTCCAGTCTGTACCACCCTGCTGTGTGTGTATGTTTTCAGCAATAGACGTTCCCGATCCCAGGATTTGAGTAACCTGGTCGGTTGCATACACGAACTCGCCCGATCCAGGGATGAGGACGACGCCCTTGATTGCCTCCGCAAAGTTGTCAACGGGTCGATAGACTTCGAACGATAGTTGCGGCATTCGATTGCCGTAGTCGGCAAGCGGCATGCGCTCAAACACTATATAGGCAACACCTCTATATGCAGGTGTTTTTGAACTACCCTGGCGAGAGACGATCAGCGAGTCCTGCGCCTGATCTTCGCTGCCGCGATAAATTCTGTGTGTGATCCGCGACAGATTTATCTGTCGACCGTCGGCCCACACTCTGCCGATGCCACCTATTTCCCCTTCGCAGATTGCAACGGCGAAATTCGCATAATAGCGATATTCCACTGACTCCGACGTCGTCTGACTGCCGCCAGATGAACCACCCTTGCCACCGCCGCCCCCGCCGCTGTTTGTCTGGGTGCGCCTTATGGTCTCTTCTTCAAAGTCGGTGGCCCAAATGATCTGTCCGCCAAGGCGCGCGCGGCCGTAGACACGCGGTATTGGCGCGCCTTCTGATGACGCAGAACCATGCAGTTCGCGCAACCGTGGGCCCTCCACAACGCGTGGTTCACCCGATGCGCCGAAGAGTGACTGATCTATAAATGAGCCGGCGAGCGCACCAACCTGGCTGCCGATTGCAGCACCCGATATGGTCGCGCCAAACACGCCTATTCCCGCCGGGAGGACGGCACCGCCAACGGCAGCCCCGGCAGCGGCAAGTGCAAGAGTAGCCATTAGCGTTGAGTTCCTGGGAAAGAGAAGGCTGCAGCAATGCGCCGGTGCCACCAAGGCGTCAGTGTAATCTCACATGCGGGTCCGCCCTCCATGGCATGGACCATGGAGCGCCGTCCGGTCAAAACCCCAGCGTGCTTTGCAACCACGCCGGTGCGCAATCGAAAGATGAGGACATCGCCTTCATCAGCGTCCTTGACGTTGATCTCCTTCAAATGCCTGCGTGCGGCTTCGAGCATTGTTTCGCTCGCACTCGCCTCCGCCCAATCGCGCGTGTAGGCCGGCGGGCGCTCTGCTTCTTGGCCGTAGAGCTGCAAATAAACGCCGCGAACGAGCCCTAGACAGTCTGCCCCCACACCCTTGCGGCTTGCCTGGTGATGGTAGGGCGTCCCGATCCATTCGCGTGCAACGGAGGCGACGTTGCCGGCCGAGTGTACGGCAAGCAGCTTAGAGTCATCGGTTCGCATTGTTTCGGGCTCTTCTAGTTGGCTTTACGACCGGGCCGGGCAAAGGTCGTGACGAACTCATTGCCAGGCATGTGTGGAAAGCCACGAAATTGGGCGGCGTTGGCGAACTTCGCCACGCACGTCGAGAGCGTCTTGTCGCAACCCGCCGTTACAGTGAAGGCTTGTCCTGCCTGCAACGGTTGGCGAACCGGCTGCCACAGTTCCAAGGTGGCAACCGTGCCCAACAGCACGTGAGACTTCACCTCGATCGACTGTCCTGCGGCAGCCCCATCGACAAACGTCAACAGGCCGCGTGTAAACCAGTCGCTGTCAAAGCCGTTCAGTCCGTCTGCTGTGAAGCGCCGGTCGGTCGACACCACAGCGATTGTACCGCTGCCTTGGTACTGGGCTTGCGTAAGATCGATACCGCAGCGGCTGTCGCCGACATCAGCATCGCATGTGAACTGAAACAGACGGCCAGACGTTTGTTGGAGATAGTGCGCCAACCCGCGCACTTCTGCTGCGAAGATGTTTCCTGCGCGACGAACTTCCCCCAAAGACCCTGTGCGCATGAGAACGCGGTTTTCGCTTGCCGTCCAGTCGACCCGGTAAATTTCGACGCGCGCATCATCGTAAAGGCCGGCCGCCAGATCCTCCTCGGTCAAACGCTGCGAACTGAGCGCACTTGAAACTTCGAGATTGTCAACGTTCAAGCCGACTGAATCCGTAATCTCACTAGCCTGAAAACCGGCCACCGCCTCAAACGTCGTGCCTTCGAATAGCAAGTCGTGATCGTGATCGGTGAACCCGAATTGTACGCCGTCCCTCCGCGACAGACGCCAGCACCAACATAATGTCGTTGAACCGGACGCCAGGTCTGCAGCAAGCTCAGCTGTCAGTTGCTTCATATGCGTATCTCGATGATGGGAATGGTTGGGATCGCGCCATGCTGGAAACCAGACACATTCACTTCCAGCTTGTCCGTATCGAACCGCACTGGCACATCGAATGCGAAGCCCGCCGTGACTACGGCATCGGCGGGGGGCACATTGCCGGGCAGAAATGTGATGGTTCCCGTCGTTGTGTCCGCAATAAACTGCGTATCGATGGTTTGTTCGATGCCATCCACCGCAATGCGAATACTTCCTGCCTGCGGTTTGGTGATGACCCTGGTCCAGGGCGCATACGTGGTGCCGTATGTCTTGCTGAGGGTAAAGCTCGCGGTCACGCCATCGCCATTGCCGATGACTTGGTCGTCAGGCGCCGGCGTCTCATTGGGTGCGCAGCTCTTCCAATCCATTGGATCGCGCCAGCGAAAGCCGTGAAAACGTCCACGCCGCTCTTCGAAGAAATTGATCACGGTATAAAGGTCAGCAAGTGACTTCATACCGTAGCCTGCGTTGTACGTGCGCCGTGAGTCCGCCCACCGGGTGTTTCGCTCTTCATAACCGGAACCCAAAACGACGACTTCTGTGCGCCGCTCTGGCCCGCCTTGCGCGCCGTGTGAAACCTCAGTGGGAAAACGCTCTTCGTGAAAGCTCATGTTCTTCGTCGTTCCTCACACTCGCACAGTCATCAAAGGTTGCGATTTCCAAGCGCGATGGCTCTGGACAACATCGCCGCAACCTGACTTTCGGATTTTTGAAAACCAGCAACGTCGGGCGTTGAAACATTGAGCGTGACATTGACACCTTGACCGGTTTGCGCAGCCACGCCCAAACGACCATCGGGGCCACGTGACAGTGGAAGAATGGCTTCAGCGCCTCGTTCCGCCATTAGGCCAGTACCCTGACCGAGCGGGAATGTCAGCGGATTTTGAACGACGCCACCCTTTGCAAAAGGTAGCGGCAGTGGGGCGGCAGCTGCAGCGCCTCCCAATCCCAGACCGCCCGACAGCAGGCCGCTGAATAGATTACCAATGCCTTGCTCAAGTGGCTTGAAGCTGGCCTTCAAAACAATATTGGAAAGATCGAGCGCCAGATTGCGCAATACATCGCCTAGGCTCTTTCCTTTTACGGCAATGCCTTGGAACGCATTGACCAACGAGTTTGAAAATTGCCGCCCCAAACCAGAGGCAAGTTTGAGTTCCTTTTGGAGTGCGCGTGTATCGGCGTCGATGACGACGGTCCACGTTTCCAGCCGATCCTCGAATTCATCCATCAGCGATAGTCCCGTAAAACATCTCTTGTGATATTCCTATTTCGTATTTGCCGATGATCGCACCACGCTATGTCTGGCTATCCGGGAAGGCTTGCATCAGCCGCTCAAGATCCTGGCGGGCAAACCGAGAATGCCCAACACTGAGCCCCAATCGCCCGTGCAGCGCTGCATCGATCTCCTTGGGTGTTGATCGCCAGAATTGGGCAGGCGGCAGGGCCAGCAGACCCATCCCAGCCGCCATCACTTCGTTCCAGGGAAAGGGCCAGCTTTTTTATCCTCCACGGAGTCCATGTTTTTGGTATCTGTGTTTTTTGCGTCTGCGGTTTCTGGCGCCACACCTGATACGGTTTGAGAGAACGTTGCCGACAACAGGTCGGCTACGATCGTCACGAAACCTGCAGCGCCGCCGTCGACCTGCATGGCTCCCACGGCTTCATCATCAATATCGTGTCCAGCGCCGCGTAATCCTGCGGCAATCACCCGTTGTGCATCGCGCGCCGAAATGCGGCCACGCTCAAAGCGCGTTGCCAGCGCAAGCATGTCCTCAGCGCCGAAGGCAGATTCCAGCTCCGCTAGTGCCCCCAACGTCAGGCACAGCGTATGGAGGCGACCGTCGAGAACAGCTTCGATTTCGCCGCGATGGCGGTTGGCCATTGATTGTCTCCGCACTCAAGTACTTGTGGAATGTGTGAGTGAATTGAAGGCGTCGGCTAGGCGGCCGTGAAACTCAACTGACCGGCGCTCTCCAAAGACAGATCGAAACCGACTTCGCCGTCATGGCGGCCCGTCAACTCATATGACGTGATTTGAAAAGGCCCCTCTATCGTTCCGAAATCCGGAATAATGACCTGCCAATTCCTGACCGTGCCGGCAAAAAAGTAACTGCGTATCGTTTCATCTGATGCATCGTCCTTGAAGATGCCTGCGCCGGCGAGGCGCGCTGTCTTCACGCCCGCTCCCTCCAACAACTCGCGCCACTGACCTGCCGACTCGGCATGCGTAATATCGACGGTCTCAGCGTTGAACGTGATTGTGCGCGAGCGCAAACCCGCTACGGTGGTGTAGGTGCCCACGCCATCGCTATCGACTTTGAGAAGAAGGTCTTTGCCCTTTTGTGCAGCCATGTGTGTCTCGCTTTAGTTGCTGGTCGTTTTGTGCGTGCGTGTGCTTTCGATCCTGACATTCAGGGATAGGTCACGGCAGACTGATTTGAAATGAATGCTAGAGTGACCGGTGATGCCGCTCGGGTTTGAACTGGTGTCAAAGTACAGGTTCTGTTGTTGCGCGGTAGCGCACGATCCCATGATAGGTTTCGCCATCTGGTTCTCTGCGTGCATCGGAGAACTCGTGACGCAAGTTGATCAATGCATAGCCGGTGAGCGCCAATGCTTGGTCGTGCAATGCGTCGCGCACGGCTTTCATCACCTCAAACACCTCGCGGCGACCATTCTCGCGCGACCACACATGCATCGTCACAATGTGCTCGTTGCCATCTTCGGTGGCTGTACTCCAGTCACGTTCCAAACTTTGCCCGAAGGTGACATAGGGAAAGACTGAATCGCGTGGCACGTCGTCAAACACATTGGGGGCACCGAGCAGAGTATTAAGCGGACCGTCGGCAATCAGGACCTGATAAACGGCTTTCTGCAACTCCCATGCTGCGCTCATCAGCGTGTCCTCGCTGCGTTACGCCTGCGACGCAAATGCCGCGCAACAAGGCCTGGCCGCGAGCTTTCATCGTTAGGGTCATGCCCGCCGTTTGGGGTAGGGTGACGTGACAAACTGCTCAACACTGCGCGGCGTGCTCGCGCATCAAGGCCGTCAAGTATGCGCCGACGCCGGCGTGCGCCATTGAGTCCGAGGACGCGAACACCAAACTTCATAGGTCTCTCTCCTCAACCTGGCAGCGCAGGAACTTGTTGCGTTCTTCGACATCGATCACCGCGCGAATGTCGAATAGGCGCGTATCAAGCCTGAAGCGCATCTGCGGGGTCACACCACTCAAATGTCTGATCCAAACCTCATGGGTTACGCGACCTGAAATTGAATCCGCCTCCAGACGCTCCGCGCCTGAAAGTGGACGAAGTGCCGCCCATAATTCGGCTACCGTCACCCATGTTTCGTTCGCGCCGCCGCCGCCGTCGCCTGTGCGGCTCGGCATTTCCAATGTCAAACGCTGGCGCAAATCACCGATGCGGAGTTTTGTCATAGGCGCACCGGGACGTAAGGGTGTAGCAGCCGTGAAACTGACTGCGGTATTGCGACCTCAGCCGAGCCGATCTCGACGCTATCGCGGTGCTCATACCAATGCGCGATGAGCAACAATAATGCTTGGCGAATTGATGCGGGCACATCGGTCGCGGCATTGCCGTAGCCAACTATCAAATCGACTTCGATGCCGTTGACGAGCTGACCTGGCAACGGCCACGTTCCGCCCTTGCGCACCAAACGTGGATGGCTCGATGCTGTGTCGACAACATAGTCCGACGCATCAACAGTGATTGCAGAGCCTTCCCCATCCTTGACGCGCACCTCTGCCACTTGCTGGAGCGGCCGCAACGGAAGCTCAACGCTTGCCAATTTTGGCCATTCATCCAAAAGCAATGTCCAACCTTGCGTGATGAGAGCCAGATTGAGCGCCGTCTCGACATGCAATCGCGATGTCATGATCAGACTAGATAGCAAGACGTCCTCGTTGGTGCCGTCGATCCTCAAGTGGGACTTTGCCTCGTCAACCGTAACAGGTTCCAGGGCCGGCCCGCTCGTCATCACGAGTGCCATCGTTATATCCGTTCTTTTTGTTTTGATTTGATTGCGTCAGAAAGAAATTGACGGGACCGCAGAGTGGCGTTGGCATGCGGTCCCGTCAGGCGGCTGCGCAGGTGGAGGGGACCCCGCGCAGCGAACCTTTGTCGTTTTTCTTTTCTTGAATTCGACTTAGACGGAGAAGCGCAAAAGCTTGATCGCGTCGAAGTCCTGAATGCCACCGCCGACACGCTTAGTCGTGTAGAAAAGGACATAAGGCTTGGCGCTGTAAGGATCGCGCAGAACGCGGATGCCGATACGGTCGACGATCAGGTAGCCCCTGCGGAAGTCACCAAATGCAACAGATAAGCTGTCGGTCGCGATATCGGGCATGTCTTCAGCTTCCGCGACAGGGAAGCCCATCAACGTCGGTGAATCGCCCGGTGTGGCAGCCGGCTGCCAAAGATAGTTGCCGTCGGTGTCTTTCATCTTGCGGATCGTGCCTTGCGTTGCACGGTTCATGACGAAATGGCCGTTGGCACGGTAGCCGGACTTGACCGAGTAGATGAGATCGATCAGCACGTCCGATGGATCGCTGGCCGGAAAGTCGCCAGCAACACCCGTCGCGATGTAACCGACATTGCCCCAGATCCAGCTGGCGTTGTCGACGACCGTATAATCCAGGAAGCCCTTCGGCATATTCACACCGTCGCCCGTGATGAACGCTTGGCCTTCCTGTTCGGCAAAGGCGATGCGTACCTCTTCTGCCAACCATTCATCGATGTTGACAGCACTGTCATCGAGCAGGCTGGATGTGGCTGCTGGCATGGCATAAAGTTCCATCGTTGGAAACGATAGCTCAGCCAATGTCGGGGTGTTTGTCTGCGGTCGTGCCGCGGTCTCACCAACCCAGCCTGTGTCAGGACCGGATGTCGTGAACGGTCGCTTGTAAACGGTTGCCGAGACCTGCCTAATGCCGGCAATGGCGCGGATCGGCGAGATGTCCTTTAGCGCGCGATTGACCTGACTTTCCGTCTCGTCAGGTACGAGGTAACCGCCATCCGGATCAGACGATACCGACAGAGCCTTTTGCTCCAATTCACGCAGCGCGCCCGTGACACCGCGGCGCACATAGCCTTCAAACGCCATCTTGTGGCGCAAACCGTCAGCGCTTCGAGGCGCACTGCCAGCCAACGGTGGCCGTCCCGCCTTCAAGGCGAGGTCATCGACGATACGCTTGTGCTCATCAAGCACGTGGTCGATGCGGGACAACTTTTCGGTTGTTAATACGTCGGCGGATGAGCGCTTTTCAAGCTCGGCAAGACGCGTGTCGTTCGTCTCCTTGAACTCTTCAAACGCGCGCATGAATTCATCGAAGGCGGAGTTGAGGTTGATGCCCTCCGCCTTGATCTCAAGGTCAGTTCTTTCCTGCATTTCGTTTCGTCCTTAGGTTCGCTGAGTTGCACTCAATGAGGCGGGCGGCCTGCACCATGCGTGCTGCCAATTGCGCCTCGTCGCTTGTGCCTTTGCTCGCCTCCCGCAGAGCCTTGAGGCCTTGAAGGCCGCCGCGCTGAATTGCGCGTGCCTCCGTTCGCGTCAGCCCAGCGTCCCGCGTAAGCCAACGTTCGAATTCCCGTTCCGTTGGAAGTTGCCCCATAAAGGGTGAAGACTTCACGCGCGTGATGCGGGCCTGGGGCAACATAGGAAAGGTGACAACGGAGATTTCCCACAAGTCCACTTGACGCAGGCGGCGCACGCCAGTGCGTTTATCGCGCGTGCCGGTAACAGTGCGAAAACCAATCGACAATCCATCCAATGCACCTGCGCGCATAAGGGCGTGCACGTCGCGCGCGCGCTCAACATCCGTCATCACGCGACCCTTCACGAACAAACCGCGCCGGTCCTCGCGCAGTTCCTGCCAAATGCCGATGGGTTGATTGGGGTCATGCTGGAAGAGCATCTTGATGCCACGGGTGCCGCGTTTCGCCAAACTCTTGGCAAACGCGCCCGGCTCGATCAGATCGCGACCCATATCCTCCATGTTGAATAGACTTGCATAGCCTTCAAACGTTCCATCGACGTCAACCGACTTGAAGTCGAGCGCGGTGAATTTCATCTCGATATCTTGCTCTGCTTGAGGCTGCCCAGAGAGGATTGCACCGGTGCGCGCGGACATCTGCGATTTACGCATCGACTTGATTGTCATGTGCCGCCCTCCACATCAGGGCCGTAGCCGACTGCCGCCCGCTTCTCATTTCGTGTCAGGAAGTCCGCATCCTTGAGTCGCGTCCACAGCGCCTCTCTTTCTGTGCTCAGAGCTTCGATTTGATCGAGATCGGGGCTTAGTTTCAGCGACCGACCGAATGCTGGCGCAAGCCAGGCTGAGAAAGCCTTGGCGGTTCTGTTCACGAGCGGCAGAACCGTTTGCCTCCAGAACGTCCGATTTGCTTCCTGATAGTTGGAGTACGTGTTGTCTCCGGGAATACCCAACAACATTGGTGGAACGCCAAGTGCCAGGGCAATGTCGCGCGCTGCCGCGTTCTTGGCTTCGATGAAATCCATGTCTTTCGGCGTCAGACTCAAGGGCTTCCAGTCCAAGCCGCCTTCAAGCAACAACGGCCTGCCTGCATGCTTGGCTCCCTGAAACCCGGATTCCAATTCGCCCCGCAGGCGGTCGAATTGCTCGCCGGTCAGGTGACCGTCGCGCCCCTCGTAGACAAGCGCGCCGGATGGGCGTGCAGAGTTGTCCAACAACGCCTTGTTCCACCCGGCTGCTGCATTATGGATGTCAACCGACGCTGCGGCTGCCTCAATGGGGCTCATGCCATAATGATCGTTTGCCGGATGGAAGAGACGCACTTGCAGGATTGGCCGCACGCCGTCATGCCCGTCTGACGCGAATTTCACGGTGCTTCCACCAACCGTGTACTCATAGCTTTCCGGCCATCCATCGCGACCTGGCACCACCTTCATTCTGTCTGGCCGCAAGACGTGCAACTCGCGCACATCCGGCCCCAGCCGGACGGCTTCTACAAAGGCGTTACCCGCCACCAGAAGGAAGCCATACCAGGCTTCAAACAAGTCGGCGCCTGTGGTCTCCGCATTCGGACGTGCGATCAGGTCGAGCAGCGGGTGTTCTTCAATTTCAGTGTCGCCTTCGTACAAGAGCAGCGGAACGGAGGCTGCAGCTTCCGCAATCATGCGAACCGAGCGATAAACAACCGGGTTCTGCATAAACCCTTCCCGCGCAAACGTGCCGACATCGCGCGGTGTCCAAACAGGCTGCCCTAAGCTTTCCAGCGCAATCAACGGACCCGTTGCGCTGGCTTTCTGGTCAGGCGGTTGCACATGACGTCTCGGGCCCGGCAGAAGTCGGGCCAGTGCATCGGAGATGCGCAGCATCAGGTCATCCTTGTTTTGCGGCTGGGAGCGCCTAGTGTCTTCGTCCGTTGTTACAACGCGCGGATCGTTGGCTCGGCATCTGCGTGCAGTATCAAATCGCTCAAAGCCCAAACCAACGCATCCAGACGGTCCGGGCTACAACCGTCCGCTCTGCCGTCCTGTCCAAATGCGCACATCTGATCTTCAAGCGCCTCGAAGGTTCCCGCATGGTGGATGCGTCCTTCGGCATAAAGCGCGGCGATCGGTTCGGCACGCAGCCACTTTCCACGCGTCGCGCGCACCGTACGCACTATCACCGCCGGGTCGATCTGGCGCAAAATGCTGACGACAAGATCGCCCCCCTGATTGACCTCTGCCACCACCCGATCTGCGTCGTGGTCCTGATAAGCACCAATCACAGCGCGCGCCCAAACATTTGGCTCACGCCCCTGTATTGTTCGATCCGCGATAACGTATGCGGCGCCTGAACCGTCGGTGCCTGCAACAACAATACCGCAAGCATCGGAATTTGCCGTTGCTGTCACCGGTGGATCGACGGCAACCACGATCCTCGGCAGCGGTGGCGCGGAGCGCACGCGCTGGTCTTCGATCCAGTCGCGGCGCCACAGCGTCCCGCAATCATCTTCAAGCACTTCACCGAGCAGTTCCTGACGGCCCAGCGCCGTGTCCGCATAGCGTCGGGTCATTTCATCCAGGAATGACGCAGCCAGATTTCCGGCATTGTCCGTTGTCGCTGAACGCGCAACGACAGTTGCGTCGTCTGTGATCAACTCCTTCAACAGCGGCGTCGGACGCGGCGTCGTCGTCGCCACGGCCTGCGGCAATTCTCCAAGTCGCAGGCCGAATTGCAGCATGTCCCATGTTTGTCGTGCATTGCGCCATTTGGCGATTTCGTCACACCAGGCCGCATCGAACTGCGGCCCGCGCAACCCTTGCGGATTCTCCGCCGAATAAATTTGAGCCACACTACCGTTCGGCCACACGAGCCTATGGTTTGACGGCTCAAATGTCGGACGTTCATGTGCCGGGTGAATGGCAAGGAGACCGGAGACCCCTTCCACCATCACTGCTCGCGCTTCGCCGATTGTCTCGCCTACAATGGCAATGCGCCGAGCCGGCCTACCGTGTGCGGGTGCCAAACCTAGGGCTCTAGCGCGTATCCATTCAGACCCAGCGCGGGTTTTGCCGGCGCCACGGCCTCCAAGCAATAACCATAGCCGCCAGGGACGCCCGAACCGCGTGGTTGCAGGCGGCAGTTGGTCATTGCGCGCCAAAAGCTGCCAATCGAAATAGAGTGCAGCGACTTCATCGTCGGTCAGGTGTTCCAGCGTCTCGCGAACCGACGTCGCCGATATGGAGGCGCTCAAGGCGTTGAGCAATCTCTTCGCGCATTTGCTCCGCGTCGGCGGCAGTGACAGGTTTGTCGCGTCCGGTGCTAACGGTGCGTGCTTTGTCGATGTCAGCTGCAAACTCCGTCACTCGTTCGAAACTTCTGATCATTGTGCCAAGCTCGCGTGTCTCGCGCTCGCTATCGGCAGCGGAAAGTTCAGCACCTTTGGCCATGCGGGCTTCCAATCTTTTGAGCTTTGCGTCGATTGCTCCGTACAGACGGCGAACAACAGCCGTCTGGACCACGTATGTGGCATCATCTCCAGTGGGCTGGCGGAAGTGAGTGGTGCCACCGCTCCGTTTTGTCCTGCGGTTGCTGACAGGTTTTCGGCCCCGCATACTGCGCCGTGGCCAATCGTGTTCCTTGGCACGGGCATAGATGCGGCCCTGCGAGATGCCGAACTGCTTCGCAATCGCCGAGACCGTCATGTCATCGGCGAGGTACAAACGGCGGATCTCAGCCCAAGTCTCGTCATCGACGGACATCAAGCCTCTTCTAATCCTGTCAAATTATTTTGGGTTGGGCCGCACTTGATAATTGGGGCGACAGGCCTTCAACGCTCTGATGACTTTGTCCGACTGGGTTGGATGAGTTCATCATCACAACTGCACCAGCCCCAATACCAGCGATAACGAAAAGCTAACAAAACAGCGTCGCGCTGTCAAGTACATCTCTTCTTATTATTACATCTTTATTTTGATATTTGCGCCTTATACTTATGCGCTTCGCAACAAATTAGAATACTACAAGTTATTTAGGCGGGGATAACTGCTTTTTTGCTTTGCGGGGCGCCATCATAGGTCGGGTAACTCGCGGATGATATAGCGGTGGTAATTGTCCTCAGCCACGCCTTGTTCGTTGCGCGCCCAGTCTCGCACAGACACTCCGGCTTCATGCACGGTTTGCGGATCGCCCGATATCAGGTGATGCCACCAGGCCAAAGGCCTGCCCTCAGCAACTCGCCGATACGCACAACTCGCTGGTAGCCAAGACAAAGAACGCACTTTATCTGCATCAATCGATACGCAGTCGGGCATTACGGCATGGCGGCGGGAATAGTCAGAGCAGCGGCATTTTCCGACATCCAGGAGGCTACAGGCAAGGCGCGTCAGATGGATCTGAGCGGTGTCTTCATCCTCTAACTTCAGTAGGCAACATCGCCCGCAGCCATCGCACAATTGCTCCCATTCGTCCGGCGACATCTCCTCCAATGACTTGACCTGCCAGAAGTTCTTTACTTCGCCGTCCAATGGTGTTCTCTCGGCTTCGCTCGGGGAGCTGTGATAATCCGCAAATTTCTCGGTGTGTCCACAATCTCAGTGTGTATTCTAAGTGTTCAGCGTCGTTAGGTCACGGCAGCCCAAAGTGGATCTGGTGGCCGTCTCGTTAAAACTCGTTGCAGGAACGCAGGGTAACTCGCTTTGAGCGATTGGTTTTTCAAGCAAGGCAAGCGCGACCAGGTCATAGACTGGCTCAGTCTAGATTCGAAAATCGATTCGACAATTGCTGAAGCCTGGGCGCGCATACAGGATATTTGGAACGCTGGCTCAAGCTTTTTCGCCAGGTTCCGACTTACGGGTTGGCGTCGGTTGCTCAATGAGGCTTTCGGCGAAGCCTTTACGCTGGGTGCGGCGGGAGTGATCGTTCTCTACGCAGCAGCACTGCCCGCGTTCATGGAGTTTGACGAAGGCCGATTTCTAACAGGCAAGTACTCTGTCAAATTCCTTGACCGTTATGGCAAGGAAATCGGCAAGCGCGGCATCCTGCATAACGATGCGGTGCCGTTGGAAGAGATCCCAGAGTCCGTCATCAAAGCAACGCTTGCGACAGAGGACCGGCGTTTTTTTGAACACTTCGGCATCGACTTTCTCGGTACAACCCGCGCGCTGGTTGAGAACGTGCGCGCCAACGATGTGGTCCAAGGTGGTTCGACAATCACGCAGCAGCTTGCAAAAAACCTCTTCCTATCGTCTGAGCGTTCGCTTCAGCGAAAAATCAAGGAGGCGTTCTTAGCCTTCCTTCTTGAATCTCGTTACACCAAGCGCGAAATCCTAAAGCTGTACCTCGACCGTGCGTATATGGGCGGCGGCGCGTTTGGCGTCGAAGCCGCAGCGCAATTCTACTTCGGCAAATCTATCCGAGACGTCAATCTCGCCGAAGCGGCGCTTCTTGCGGGGTTGTACAAGGCGCCGACAAGCTTTGCCCCGCACGTCAACTTACCCGCCTCCCGCGCGCGCACGAATGAAGTTTTGTCCAATCTTGTGGAAGCTGGCTTTTATACGCCAGGCCAAGTTCATCAGGCCCGCCTGCACCCGGCGAAGACGATTGACAATCGTAATCCCGATAGCCCCGATTGGTTTCTTGACTGGGCGTTTGAGGAGGTTTCCCGCTTAGCCAAGGGCAAGGGTGAGTTTGTGCTCACGGCGCGCACGACTGTCGATCTTACGTTGCAAAGAGCTGCGGAAGAAGCGCTGATATCAACGCTCAAGGGCGCCGGACGCTACAAGCGCACCCGGGCAGGTGCGCTGGTCTCCATGGAACGAGATGGTGCCGTTCGCGTCATCGTTGGTGGTACCGACTACGGACGTAGTCAGTTTAACCGCGCAACTTCCGCCCGCCGACAACCAGGCTCTTCGTTTAAGCCCTATGTCTATGCCGTTGCCTTGGAGAACGGATACAAACCAACTAGCACTGTCAGGGATCGTTCCCGTAGCTGCGGGCGATGGTCCCCGAAAAACTATAACGGCAGTTATGGCAGCGGCGGTCGTATCCAGCTCAGCTATGCCCTGGCCAAATCGTTAAATACAACGGCGGTTGACCTGTCATTGCGCCTGGGGCGCGACAAAGTATTGGAGATGGTCAAACGCCTCGGGGTGAGCGGGGTGCGAAAAACCTGCTCGATGGCCTTGGGAGATGGCGGCGTCACAGTGCTGGAGCACACAGCTGGTTACGCAACATTTGCCAACGACGGAAAACTGGTCCGCCCTTACGGTATTCTTGAGCTTTTCAACTCCAAGGGTGATTTAATTTATTCTCGCGAACGCGACGAGCAACCGGCGCCGCAAGTCTTCAAGCCCAAGTATGCGCGATACCTCAATCAGATGTTGCATCGCGTAGTGGAAGGCGGCACCGGCGGCCGTGCTCGGCTTGAATTCACCCATGTAGCGGGCAAGACGGGAACGAGCTCTTCCTACCGCGACGCATGGTTCATGGGCTTTACCGGCAAATACGTCACGGGTGTCTGGCTTGGCAATGATGACTTCCGACCAACCGGTGGCGTTACAGGCGGCTCGCTCCCGGCGATGACCTGGCAGAAATACATGTCGGTGGCGCACACGAGTATGGACTTTCCAACCATTCCTGGCCTCACCCCCCATCCAGTGCAAGTTGAGGAAAGAAACAGGCTCGCAGCACTTCGTCAGTCGGATCCCGCCTATCAGGAAGCGGCACCGACTCCCTCTGCCAGCCTCATGCCAAAGCCGACGCGTGGTGTTCTTAAAAGCGTGACACGATCATTGCGCAAGGCCGCCGGACTACCTGCACCACAGTTTCCAGGCGAGAAACCGGAAGCCGATAAAAAGGCTCCGGACGAGCAGCAATCGAACCTTGAAAAGCCGGAAAAGCAAGCACGCGCTAAGAAGAGCGCTGCCGGATCCAACGCCGCCAAGGTTGTGCGCCAGTAGGGTCTCATGTCTTCCAAGCAGCACTTTCTGATCCATAAGCTCAAAAAGCGCGCCCAGTTGCTGTTTGGTGCAATTGCGGACTGGTCGCTGGTGCTCGGCGCCATTCTTATCGGCGGATTTGGCTCTAGCTGGTACATGATTGAGTGGGGCTCCGGCCTCACGACCGTCAAATACGGGCCCTGGGAAAGCTGGACTTCGGAGGCCCGGGCTGACGCCGACCCGTACACACGCGCTCATTTTGTGCGCGCGGGCACGCTTTATCTCAGTGCGGAGATTGCCTCAGTTTATGTGGCACGGACCGACAGCGATGGCGTCAGGTTACACTCTTCTTGCGAGTATGCTGTTAAAGGACAAGATCACGAGTCGCGCTGGTGGAGCGTTTCAGTATTCGATGACGAAGGGCGACTGATCGAGAATCCCGCCAAACGCTATTCCTTCACGCGCGACACCGTCTCGCTGTCCCCTGATGGTCAGTTTTTGATATCTTTGGCTCGCGATGCGCGTCCCGGAAACTGGCTGCCGACGGGTGGCGGTGGCCGATTGCAACTGGTGATGACACTCCTGGAAGGACGCCAGATCAATATTTCCAGCGGCAGCGAGAATGAAGTGAAGTTGCCTGCAATCACAACAGTGAGTTGCCGATGAATCTGTTGAGACGATTCAGAACCGTCAACTGGCGTATCGTAGCCATTACTTTTGTGGCGGCTTCGATTCTGCATATCTGTGCCACGTTTGCCGCGCCCCAACTTGTTGTAACAACAGCATACAGCAAAATGAAAGCACGGCTGCCACTTAATAGTATGATTGTTCTGCCGCCGATCGATCCTGACACTCAACCACTGCCGTTTATGGCCCCGGACGTTCGCTACGCAATGTGTCGCTACGATACACGTGATGGCCCAGTTACGCTCAAGGCCCACCTGCCTGACGCGGGATGGACGCTGAGCCTCTATTCTCCGCAAGGAGATAGTTTTTATGCTGCAACCGGGCTCGACGAGCGGCCTATATCAATTGCGCTACAAATTGTTCCAACAGGTGAACGCTTCTTTGGGCTTACACCGGAAGCGAGTGGGCGGGCGTCCACGCGTAATCCCAAACAAATGGTATCGAGTGTGGAAGGGATTGCCGTTCTGCGGGCGCCAGATAAGGGTGTTGCCTACCAGCAAGTCGTTGAATCACAGATTGCAAGAGCCACCTGTCGACCGGGAAAATTCTAGCCGGTCAGTCATTGACAAAACACTATATGCACGGCGTCCCAACCGGTGCACATACGCTACCTGCCTACACGAGTAACGTCTCGAAAAAATTTTTGAAACCACGCATAAGGCTAGGGCCATGCTTGTCCCAAATGCCATTTGTGGCATCATCCGCAAGCACGGCGCGATCGGCTCCATACAGGCTAGATTAGTCGTGTAGGGTCAGCTCTTTCGTAGCTTTTCGGCGCCAAGTACCAGCCAATCGCGCTGTTGCGCCTTGCGTCCAGAGCTACCGGACGGTGCCGTGATACCCTCACGTTCATAACGTATCCCGGTGAATGGCAAGATCTCACACGGGCCTGCACATATGTCATCGAGCGTCCTTGAATCGGTCGAGTCTGATTCTTTTGTAGGAAAAGGTACGATTGTTGCCATGGTCCCCCCGGTCAGAGTCCTGGCTGGAAGTAGGCAAAGCCCAGCCATTCATTCCTGCAGCACCGACCACCCCCGTGGCCTTTTCGTGCGCTGCCAACCACACGCCAACTCATTAAACATCGATTGGGTGACAGATTTGGTTAACAAAAGGTTAACGGAATGGTTTGGGGCTAAATTTGCCGGCAGCCCGTGCCGAAATGCACCACTTTACGCGCTGCTAAGCCAGCCAATCATCCAAAAAATGCTGCCCGCCGGAGTCTTCGATCTCAATGACCCATAGGTCGTCGTCAAATTCAGCCTGTCTCGCAATATAGGCGTCAACATCCGAATCGGCTGCCGGGTTCCCATCAAAACAAGCCACCCACGTACGCTCCACCTCCGCGCCGCGCCAACCGGCAGGGGCGGGACCGTAGAGATGAGACGTCCCATCGCGAAGGTTGATTCGGATAAATATACTGCCTGCATCGTCATCGCCGTGCTGCACTACAACCGCCGATGCACCTTCGGCGAAACAGCGGCGGATATAAGCCTGTATCCATATTTTTGATTTCAATCGCATGCCGGTTGTTCATGCCGCACACCAGCGGTCAAAAGCAACTGCATAGATTGAGGCTGCAAGGTCGCAGGCCTATTTGTACCAGAGGTTTTTATCGATGCCTGAGTGTTGCGTTACACCATGGACATGCCTTGCGACACGCTAGCGGTTGGACGCGAGCCGCCCTTTTACGGCAAGGCCAGCTAATCTCGCCACCAGGGCGCCTGACACCCGCCCCGTCTCGCTCATACTGTGGTCGACTTCGAAATCGCGGATGGCACGCACGGTTTGTTCGCGCAATTGGCCGTCGACCGATCCAACATCGTAGCCCAGCCCGTGCAGCGTGTCCTGTACCGATCGGATAATTCTGCGTGCCGGCTCACTCACCGCAACACCACGAGCCGCCACGGGTCGCGTTCCCTGGACTAGGTCGGCGCCTGCGATCATCTGCTTGAGGCGCTCGGGCGATGGCATTGCAGTGAGCTCTAGGCTGTTGTCATATTCAAAGGCGAGTAAGGCGGCGCGTGTCATCATTCCAGCCACTCCGTCCACCGGCCCGGGGTGATAACCTCTTTTCGTGAGTGTGGTTTGAATAGACCTGATAATTTCGGTCTCGCTCACGGGCGCGGCGGCTGCGGTCACAGCATTGTCTTGAGACTCGGGATTGGCAGCGATCGCTCCGGGGCTCGTGGCCTCGCCCAATCTATCGGCCAACATCGGCGGTGGCGCCAGTCCGCGCCGATGCTCTCGTTGCAAAAGCATCACGTTTGCGACAACCGCGAGGCTCAAGCCCAGGAATACTGAAAGGCCTGCTTTGATGTACTGCGGGTTCATCACTTATACTGCCTGGCTGATTTGATAGAACAACAATGGCTGATTATCGGGCAGGCGGCGTTAACGCGGCATTAACTTTGCCATGCCGGCTTGGGTCAAACTTCTAGCGCGTCAGAGCATGCCGGTAAGGCTTGCCTTCGCCGGTCACCAGCGCAATGGTGCATCCAGCTTCCCCGAACCGTTCAACTGCACGGCCACCTGCAAATTGGGAGTCCCACACAGGTCATGACCATCGACGAGATCCAAGACGCATTTTCCATGCTCGATGACTGGGAAGATCGCTACCGTTACGTCATCGAGCTGGGCAGGACGTTGCCGCCACTCAACGATGAGTTGCGCACCGATGCCAACAAGGTGCGGGGTTGTGCAAGCCAGGTTTGGCTCTCAAGCAATGTCTCGCAGTCTGGGCAAATGCACTTTGTCGGCGATAGTGATGCGCACATTGTGAGCGGGCTTATCGCCATTCTGTTTGCGCTCTATGACGGGCGGACAGCGCAGGAAATCCTGGACACGGACGCACATGCCGTCTTTGCAGGATTGGGGTTGAAAGAGCACCTGACGCAGCAAAGGTCGAACGGACTGGCATCAATGGTCGAACGCATTCGAGCCGATGCACGCCGCGCCCTGGAAGAGACGCCTGCTTCTGCAGACGGGAAATAACGGATTGTACCGGCCAATCCACGTCGGCGGGTGATCAGATGGTGTTACTCATTTGCGGTCTTGTGACCTCCCGCACATGCCAGCGCGCGATCCAGTGGATCGACGGCCCGCGTTAGCCCGTAATGGCGCGCGAGCGATGAAAGTGCGAGTTGCAGGACGAGCTTGCCTGACCGCTTTGGCCAACCGGCTGCGCCTTCGGCCCGTTCCAACCCCTTCAAGTGACAACAGACATCAATGAGAATACTGGACAGTTCTGGGCCGACACTGCTTAACGCTTGCCTGACGCGCTCCCTTGCCGCAACGATATACTCCTGCATTTCAAGTTCCTGCATCGGCGCTCCCCTGCGCGCGGATCGGTCAGAACCAACGGCGGACCAGTTTGTGGTCATGCGGGGCATCATTTGCGCGTAGTAAAAGTCGGCACGAAGCTTTTCGCCGGCATCGAACTGCGCCTGGGAGATCATTGGGCGACCGGTTTTGTCTTTGCGCCGTCGCAACCAGGCAAGCGGGCTCTCGCTGTCGTTTGTTTGGGGAGCGGGGTGGACCGCGGCCGCTGGGGGACGTGATTTCGCCGTTTGGTCTACCGGCTTATTGCGCGTCAGCGCTCGCTTCAGATGCAAACGACCTGCGTTCGACAAGCGCCATAGCCCGGGCTCGCAATCATCAATACATCGGTTGGATTTCTCCTCAATCACCCAACCTGCTTTGGCTGCCTTCTTGAGTGTCCCCAATTCCATGGTCGCGAGGATATTGGCTTCATCATCTTTGCCCAGCCGTATCAACTCAAAATTCTCACGGCCACCTGAACTTTCACCTGCGCAGCTTAAGGGCAAATGGGCGTAGACGTTTTGGCGGGCAAGGTGGCGTAGGAGCCTCAGTGTTTCGGTCGTTTTGGAGGGTGACTGACCGAAGACTGGGAGTGGCATGTTGTTGCCCCTTGTTACTGCGTTGCTGGTCCGCTCATCGTGCGCTGCGCGGCAAGGGCGTGGATTATTCTCTCCAAGAGTTCCAGTGCGTAGTCGAAGGAGGGATCATCCCGTCGGTCCTCCACCACTGCGCAAGCATGCGAAACGGTCGTGCGATCCCGGCTGAATAGCTTGCCAACATCGGTCAACGTCCGTCCGTCGGCCACATGCGCCAGGTACATCGCAACCTGCCGGGCTAAGGCCACCGGTGCCCGGCCTCGCGTTGACTTGCGTAGATCACTGTATGCAACGCCGAACACCTGGGAAACTGCGGCCTCGATCAGTGGGCGCGTTAAAGGTGCCGTTCCGTAGGGCTGCCCACTCTCGCCAGCTTGTGACGCGGTTGAGCACTTTGCACTGCATTGATTTGTCGATTTGGGATGCTCCGGCGGAATAGTGACGGCGGGGACAATGCAAGCTTCAAGGCGTCGTTCTGATTGCCGGTGTGTTGAAGGAGTGGACTGATGCATTGCGCGTCGCCTGATTGCCGGTAGGTGTTTACCAATTGAGTATAGCCCAGTCCGCACCCATCCGCTGCATTAAGGTAAGGCTTCGGTGAACACGCGGGGATAAATCGCACGCGTGCCAATACGATACAGCTGAGGTCGATTCCAGCTTGGCAACGAATGGATCTACGCGTGTCCTGCGCCCAGCGCATTCGTGTACCAACGGAGAACTTCGCATCCCCGCAGGCTTCGCATCTGCGATGGTGGTGCATCCTACGCCTACGAATTCACTGCACTCTGGATTGTCCGATGCACGGCAAGGTTTGCGTCAGCCAGTTATGCCAGCCCACCCTCGGCACTGGTCTGGACAATGTGTCATGCGCTCAACACCACGGCCGTCCCGCGTCCAACTCATGCGGCGCAATTTGCCTCTTTCGCCATCGCTTGTTGCTGGTGCGACTACTACCGCTCAGCGCGCGCCAGCTCTGTGACACCAGCACGATGGGACGGCTTCGTCTGATTTTTTTGCTGCAAAAGACACTGCGCAGGGAGCGCAAGCGCGGTTTGCTCGCACATTGGAGCTATGATTTAGCCCGCCATAGGCAACTGCTGGTGCTTTATAGAAAAGAGCTCAACGCACACCTCACGGCAACGGAAGCCGCACGGAGGCCGATTACCGTTGGTCGATCTAAGATGAATGCGGATCACGCGGCCAAACCATAGAGCGGCGGTGCCGGGAACGGTTCGTCCGATCAGTCTTCGCGGCGCGTGCCCAGACCCATTTTCTTCGCCAGATCTGATCGTGCCTTGGCGTAATTGGGCGCCACCATCGGGTAATCGTGGGGAAGATTCCACTTTTCCCGATATTCCTCCGGCGACAAGTTGTAATGCGTCCGCAAGTGCCGTTTTAACGATTTGAATTTTTTGCCGTCTTCCAGGCAGATGATGTAGTCCGGCATGACCGATTTCTTGACCGGCACCTTCGGCTTTAGTTCTTCCCGCTCCAATGTCACGGCTGCACCTGATGCGCGCGACAGCGCTGCGTGGGTCTCACGAATAAGCTGGGGTAAATCGGTAGCGACCACAGTATTGTTGCTGACGTAGGCCGACACGATCTTGGTTGTCAGCTCGACAAGTTCAGGTTGAGATTGTTCGGTCATCGTGAATTCCATTGCCTAGGCCTCGCGAAAAAAATATGCAGGCCAAACCGTCAAAGCATTGTAAGTTTAACAAGCCATCGATTGCACTAATACTTTATAACAACACTAGCTAATGCCCAATATCATGATCAATACAAACTGATCAATAATTAATTCTGTACGTTACAGCATTGAATTATTCACTGTCATTTATGCGACATGTGTGTAGAAGTCACTATACCCTAAGAACTTGGGGGATTGCGTACTTATTGGGGCCGTCTGCTTGGCTATTTTGCACTCGGTTGGATTCTATTCTTGTGCTAGCCGCTTAGAACTACTTGTGTGCTGGGACGAGCAACCAGAAATTTCCCGGATAGGGTTCAGTGCTTTTTCCACCTGGTCCAGCGACGGGCCGGGTCGAAGCACGTCCATGCAAACCGGACCGGGCCGATAGTCCTGCGGCTCCGCTGATCACCCGCCGGCATTGGTTGAGATTGCCAGAACGGAAGCCCGCGACTACGTTGACCGCAAGAATATTTGACAGGTGCAGCAATGTCGAAAAGCCGGGCAGCTTCAGAGAAAGACAGGGTCGTCAAATCGGATGATGATTGGCGGCGGCAACTATCGGATGAAGCCTTTCACGTGACCCGCCAGCACGGCACCGAGCGGGCGTTCTCACATCCCTACCATGCGGATAAAACAAAGGGGATGTTCCATTGCGTGTGTTGTGGGGAGCCTCTTTTCCATTCGAATGAAAAATACGACTCTGGAACAGGCTGGCCGAGCTTTTTTGCTCCGTCAGACGAGCATGCCGTGAGCGAGCACGAGGATCGATCGCTTTTTCGTGTACGCACTGAGGTACGGTGTAACCGGTGTGAAGCTCATCTTGGTCACGTTTTTCCCGATGGTCCGGATCCGACTGGCTTGCGCTATTGCATCAATGGGGTGGCGCTGAATCTGAAATCCGACACAGAGTGATCGCCCCTCGCGCGTCTTGCCTTGCCGCCCCTCCCGCCAACGGACGTTCCTTTTACCTCTGCCAGTCTTGTCTTAAACGGGGCTGCACTGGACCAAGCACCTAAACGTCACAAAGAAGCAACTTCGTCATCGCCTCACCCTCTAGGAGAAACATGTCCGCCAACGACACAATACCCGCAGGGAGTTCACCGCCTGCCGCAAAGATAGCGCCTGCGCACACCACGCATCACGGTGTGACGTTGCAGGATGACTATGCCTGGCTACGCGCCGACAACTGGCAGGACGTCATGCGTGACCCCGGCCTGCTGGATGAGGACATACGCGCTTATCTCGAGCAGGAAAACGCATATACCAAATCCTGCATGGCCGACACAGAAGCATTGCAGCAAACATTGTTTCAAGAAATGAAAGGGCGCATCAAGGAAGACGACAGCTCCGTTCCATCGCCAGACGGCGATTTCGCTTACTTTTCACGTTTTGTCACTGGCCGCCAATATCCGCAGTTGTGCCGCTGCGACCGGGCATGCGAGCGCAAGGAGGACCCGGACGTCCTGCTGGATGGCAATGCCGAGGCGGAAGGCAAGGCATACTGGCAACTGGGTGATGGAACACACAGCCCCGATCACAAGCTGCTGGCCTATAGCTTCGACGATAAGGGATCAGAGCTATACACGATCCGTGTTCGCGATCTTGCAACCAATGAGACGCTACTCGATACGATACCTGGAACGCACGGTGACATTGTCTGGGCAAATGACGGCAAAACCTTTTTCTACATTAAGCTCGACGACAATCATCGCCCGCTCATGGTCTACAGACATGTGGTGGGAACACCGGCCGAATCCGATGTTTTGGTCTACAAAGAACAAGACCACGCGTTTTATGTCGGTCTCGATCAGACCCAGTCAAGAAAATACATTACCATCAACGTTCACGATCATCAGACCAGCGAAATTCATCTCATTGATGCCGATAACCCGAGCGAGCCTACGCGGTTGGTGGCCGCACGAGAGGCGGGGCATGAATATGGCGTCGAGCACAGTGGTGAGAGATTGCTCATCACGACGAACTGTGACGGTGCGGAGGACTTCAAGATTGTCGAAGCGCCGGTGTCAGCGCCAGGTCGAGAGAACTGGACGGATGTCGTCAGCCATAAACCAGGGCGGCTTATTCTCGATACGATCGCATACCGAGACCACCTAGCGTGTCTTGAGCGCGAAGACAGTTTACCGCGGATTGTTATCCGGCGGTTCAGTGATGGGCAATCGCACGAAATCTCATTTGACGAAGAAGCTTACGGATTAGGTCTTTCATCCGGCTATGAGTTCGATACGCCGATGACACGCTTTTCCTATTCATCAATGACGACGCCGGCCGAGATTTATGACTATGACATGAACTCGCGCGAACGCACGCTACGCAAGCGGCAAGTGGTTCCCAGCGGGCATGAGCCGAAGGATTACCGAACGCGCCGCATTTATGTGACGGCTGCTGATGGAGAAACGGTTCCCGTTTCCATTCTCCATCACAAGAACACATCTATCGACGGCTCGGCACCACTCTTCCTTTACGGCTATGGCGCCTACGGCATATCGATACCGGCCTCATTCTCAACGGCCCGGCTAAGCCTTGTCGATAGAGGTTTCATCTATGCGATTGCGCACGTGCGCGGTGGTAAGGACAAGGGATATCGATGGTACACGAACGGTAAGCTGGACAAGAAAACCAACACATTCACCGATTTCATCGCAGCGGGTGACGCGTTGGCCCAGCAGGGATTTACGTCGCGCGGGCGCATCGTTGCAAACGGCGGTTCAGCCGGAGGCATGTTGATGGGGGCTGTGGCCAATATGGCACCCGACTTGTTCCTTGGCATCATTGCTGACGTGCCTTTCGTCGACGTCCTCAATACGATGCTGGACAAAGACCTGCCGCTGACTCCACCTGAATGGCTGGAGTGGGGAAACCCGCTTGCCAGCGAACAAGAGTTCAACTCAATTCGATCCTACAGCCCCTATGACAACGTCGAGGCTAAGGACTACCCACATATCCTGGCCTGTGGCGGGCTGACAGACCCGCGCGTCACCTATTGGGAGCCGGCGAAGTGGGTTGCCCGCCTGCGCAAGCTCAACACGAGCGATAATCTTTTACTTCTCAAAACGAACATGGAAGCCGGACATGGCGGAGCCTCTGGCCGGTTTGAACAGTTAAAAGAGGTAGCGCTCAATTACGCCTTTGCACTGAAGGTTGCCGGACTTGCCACTTAGCTTGCACGGCACAAGACACCGCTAACGTCAGCACGCGACCCTGACCGTGTCGCATCGCGCACTCAGTCGGCTCAACCACCGCCGCGCTGGAAGGCGATGTCGAAGCGGCGCAGGAATTCGCGTTGGGTGGCTTCAGGGCCTTCATCCAGACTTACGGTCACCTTGGCACGTGGCAATGCCAGCAGCCCTCCCAAGCGCACACCTTCTAAAGGCTCATAGCTTATCTGCGCACGAACTCCGGCCTGCTCTACCGCCACCGCGGCACCATTACGAGCCTGTCTACCGGCTTGTGGCCCTGCAAACTGCTCCATAGAGTTTGCAAATTCCTCGTGAGACAGGCTCATCGTCTTCTCGATCTTCAACGGCCCGTATCCTCCTGTGGTCGGGGGCGCGGAGTACCAGAATGTTTTTGAAGTGGACTCAGCCGCCCGCCACGGGGGGCCAAACAGCAACCGTGTCTCCATCCGCAAGAATTTTTTCGCCGCGAGATGCCGGGGGCAGAAACAAGCCATTGACGAGTACGAGATGACAGGCTTCGCGCGGCACTGAATGTGCGTCAATCAACTCCCACACGGTGGTCTTGTTATCGACGGGCACGCTGATCGTGTTGCGTTCTGCACCCGAAGGCAGATGCACGGCTAGTGACGCATATAGCTTGAGCGTAACGGAATGAGACACAATAGGCCTTTCTGTTTACCGGGCAGCGCGGAGGGGCGCCAATCTGCCGAAAAATGTACCGTTGTGCAATCGTGGCGCGCAAGCGGCGCCTTATATCTGTCTCTGCCGGACGCGCAATACAAGCCTGGTTGAAGTTGTCTTCGGGCAACAACCAGAGGCACAACGGCGCTCCTGATCGCTTCGGTTGCCCAATCGTAAACGCTTCAGTTCGGTTTTTTGCAGCTAAATATTGAGCAGATTCATTACAGGAAGCACGAAGCAGCCTTTATGGGCAGGATCCGTAAAATTTGATGCGATCCTGCAACTGCTTGCAAATATGAGCATGGAATTGTGGGGGTAATTCCGTGCAGAGATGATCAAGTTGAGAGGCCCCCGATGAAATTTCACATTCCCAGCCTAAAGCGGTTTGGTTCCGATCGCAGTGGCAATGTCGGTATCATGTTCGCCCTTTTATCAATGCCGATGATGGGTCTAATGGGCGCTGCGCTCGACTTGAGCCGAGCCATTTCCACAAAAACTCAGCTTCAGGCGATTGTTGATGCTGCGGCACTTTCAGGTGCGGTCGAATACCGCCATAGCGGTGATCCGGCCGCAGTTGAAAACCGGATCGAAAACATGGTGGCCAACGAGGTTGCGGGAATGGGCCTGTCTTTGGACAAAGGTTCAGGCAACGGGGCACAGGGCGGAGACGTCATTCTTTCCGACGCGGAATTCAATGCCGGATCGTCGACCATTGCACCGGTACTTTCCACGAACGTACCGACAACAGTCCTGAAGATCTTTGGATATGACGATATCCCCGTTGAAGTCACAACCACTGCCCAACTTTCAGGAAAAAACCTGGAATTGTCGGTGATGTTGGACGTTACGGGCTCGATGTATGGTACCAAGCTCGCAAACCTGAAACTGGCATCTAATGACCTGTTGGATATGTTCCGCGTGAACCTGACCGCGGGCACAACTCGGATCGCTCTGGTGCCCTTCTCCGAATCTGTAAACCTTGGTCCAGGTCTGGCAGGTACTGTGCGTGCTTATCCTTCGCGTACGAAGAAATTCCAGCCGCGCGGTCGTGGCAATCAGCGTTGGACGTATAATCTCACCACTTGCGTAACCGAGCGTAACGGTAACCACCGCTTTACAAATGACGCGCCTGGCCCAGGACGCTACATGAGCCCGATGTATTCGTCGAACGGTTCATGCCGTCCGTCACAACAGATTGTTCCACTGACCTCCGACGAGAACTTCCTGCGCACGGTCGTGGATGGCCTGTACGCAGGCGGCTCAACTGCCGGGCACCTGGGCACGGCGTGGGCATGGTACACGATCAGCGAAACCTGGGCAGATGTTTTCGATGCTGGCAGCAAGCCTGCGCCTGCCGATCCTGACAAACTGATCAAGGCGTCTATCCTGATGACTGACGGCGCCTATAACACAGAGTATTGCCGTGGCGTGAATGACAGCACGATCAACTGTAATTCGCCAAACGGCAACTCCGCTGCGCAGGCCGAAGCACTGTGCCGCTCAATGAAAGAAGACGGGGTTGTGATCTACGCTGTAGGGTTCGGCATTTCACAGGGCAGCAGCCAGGATACCTTGCTGAAGAATTGCGCAAGCGGAGCGGACAAGTACTTCGTACCATACGATGGAGATGCGCTGCGCGAGGCTTTCCAGGAAATCGGTCGGCAACTTGTTGCAGGCCAGGCCGGGATAAGAGTGATCAACTGACCCAGTGTGCAAGGCGTCCTGCTGTCGACGCTAAGACCTGAGAAAAAAAGAATGGCGCTGCGAGCTTCTCGCAGCGCCATTTCTGTTATGTCGGTGCTCAAAAAATAAGGGCGGCCAGAGCCACCCTTGTCATTCATTGAAACTGAAAGAAAGGCCGCTTTCGCGGCCCTTCTTGAAGCCTAGGTCTTAGGCCGCTTTTGAGCGGAAGGCCTGCAGCTTCGTATCCTCCTTGGTCGCCTTACTCGCTCTCAGCGCTATGCCGATATAGCGAACTCGTCCTGCAATCTTTGCTTTCTTTACGCCTAACTCAGCAAACTCTCGACCAAATGTTGGTAGTGCTAGTGGCTCCTTGTTCTGTTCGTCACACCATGCACAGTAGTCTTCATAGAGTGCAGTTGCAGTAAGGCTAGAACCATCTTCTGTATCAATCCTTTCCTTGTAGTGCCGCTCCACATCCGTTTCGGGAGCAACCATTCGTGCAGCCGGGACCGACTTGTTGTCGTTGGCACCGGAACGCGGCTTTTCTATCGCAACAGCCACCGGTTGTGGTGGTGCCACCGCTGCCGCAGCGGTGCTAGCCATCGCCATTCTTGGCGCGGCCGGCGCGTGACGCTCATAAAGTCGCCACTGAGAGAAGGCGATGTACATACCGAAGCCTGAACCGATTTCGAGCAGCAGTGCTATGAACATCGTCATGGCAAGCTGTATCTGCTCGATCTCGACGCCCGTCAATTTGGCTAAAACCGCAGCTTGCGGGTCCGCTTCCGACATGGCGGCGAGGCCGTCGACTTTGGCAAGTTTCGCCTGGGTTTGTGCTATGCGCGCTTCCAGCGACACGGCCTTTTCAGCTGAAGCTAGTTCGGAAACAAGGCCGTGATAACGGTCACAGAAACCTCGACTCTTCTTTGTCGTGGCATCTGTGCAGCCTTGCGTCCAATCCCAGCGCCGTTCACCCTTCAGGCCGCTAATGTCTGCCTGAACCGTCCCGGCGGGACGATGTTGGGGAACCCAGCTGAGTTGCTCCTGAGCCCGTTTCAGATCGGCGCGCAGGTTTTTGTAGTTTTCAGCTGTTTGCATACGTGCACCTGCCGTATCGAAACGGTTCAGTGCAGCATGACCGAAAGCCGAGGTCAGAGAATAGGAGGTAACGACCACCCAGACCACGGCAGATGCGATCGCTTGTGACCACACCCTATTCTTTACAGCGGCAAACAAGAAAAACGGAACCAACGCTTTCAAGCAATCGGCTGCGGCACTTGCTGCACCGTAAATCTGGCCATCAAGCTCGGTTTTGCCGAGGCTTAATCCAAATCGCCAGTTCATGGCTGCAGACACGGCCAACAGAACGCCGGCTGCTAGTACGCCTAGTACACCTAGAGCATGTCTCATTGCCCTCTCCTTTGCGGAAGGACCGGACCAAATACGATACCGGCCTCTACGGACGTGTGGCCTGCAGTCCCTGAGAGGTAAAAGACACAGGCTAGTCCGACCCGGACGCAAAATTGTGCACCCACATCAAGCGAAACACTGAAATCTTCTCCCGTGAGCATCCGGAGCCATCCCCAATGGCAACCGGCAGGTGAAGCGCGTGTGGCTTGCGTGATGCACTACATAGGTCGGGTTCCCAGATCACATGCAGTCTGCACACATCGGCAATCGCCGCTTTGAGTGCACCTGTGAACAAACTGCGGTTATGGTCTGGGGAAATAACAAGATTACGCGATACAAACCCCCTCAATCGCTGAGCGTAAATGATTCGTTAACTTTTTCAAACGGGTAGTGGCGCTGAGGGAAATTGGAGTCCCATCGTGGCGAGGGCATGTGAGTGTCCGACACCGGTCCTTATCCACACTCATCCGCACAGATGGGCACAAGTTTTCCCATCAACAGACACAACTTAACACCAAGACATTTGCTGCCTCATTCCTGTGAGGCGCCTGAGCATCAGTGATGCATCGATGCCTTTTTTTGGGTAGCGATTGACGCGCGTGTATCTGCACACGAGCACGCCGTCTGTGCGCCGTCGCAATCGCAGCGCGGCACGCAACCTCGACATCGCCAATCGGTCTAATCTAAGCCTGCGGACGATGCTTCCTTTACGTTGAACTGTGACGACTTGCGGCAATTCGGGGTTGCATATCGCACGGAAGAGCGTTACACAGATTATTGGCCCTGGAGGACGGGATTTTCGCGCCCCCGTTAATTGTGTTTCGAGCTCCACGTGTTGCCGATCAGGGAGGTGTGCTCCTACTATCGCCAATGGCGAATAAGCCGCTTCAAGACGGTCACTGTGGAGCGCGTTAGATAACTGCGATGCGTAATTTTTTTGGATTTCTCCTGTTGTTCGCCGGACTGTCGCTCGGCGTCCTGGCCTATCAGCCCGAGGCTATTGAGCGCCACAGTCGGTTGGCCGAAGTGACGTGGATCTTAGCTCCAGCTGGACGCATGGCGGAACAAACCGAAGCCGTTAGCGCAGTTGATGAAAATCAGCGCAGCTTTTCACCTAAATCGCCGTTGTTTGCGCTCGCCGAGGCGCCTCAGTGGAGCGCGTCGGAGCAGACACAAACGCGCAATCGCAGCGACAATGATATTTCGGGGATTGAGACCGCTTCTATCGCCCAGCAAACCTCTAATGCGACCGGGCTACCGCCAGTTGTTTATAACAGTCAGTCACATCGGAAAGCCGCTGGTTGGCAGGCCGTTGTCACGTTCAATCCAGCCATTCCGACCGCTAGCAACAATTGGGCGTCGCCCAAACCAAAGAATGATTACAACCGGTACGCCCTTATCCGGAGCATTCAACGCGAGTTGCGCCGGGTCGGATGTTATGGCGGTAAGATCGACGGATCGTGGGGGCAGCTGTCAAAATATGCCATGGAGGCGTTCACCAAGCAGGTCAACGCCGTGCTGCCGATGAAGGAACCAGACTACATTCTTCTTTCGCTCGTCAAAGCACATCGCGGTACAGTTTGTGGCCGCAGCTGTCCGGATGACCACGTTATGTCGACACGCGGGATCTGTCTGCCGCGCACAGTTATTGCGAAAAGGAAACTGCACAGCGAGCGTCGACTGGCGCGGGCGGCCTCATCGAACTCCAAGAGCTATACGCCCAAGCTCGTCAAGAGGCCTCAACTCGTCTCATCACGCCGCATAGCGCTGGCGAATGCGGGTCCCGCAGGCAGGATTGGAAACAAGAACGGCCGGCAGCAAACGCGGGCACTATCGCGCGTTGCTGTTGCCGCCGACCCTGTCCAGCGGCCGATTAGCCACGGCCACACGCGCAAGCCGCTTCCGGGTCGCATGTCCGTCGGCGGCCCGTCCGCTGAACCGCCGCCTTCGGCTTCGGCAGCGCTGGAGGGTAGTGGCGATGAGCTGATAGGCGCAGCTGTACCGAGTGCCCTTGAAGCTGAGCTTGTTCGTGAGAATAAGGCAGAGGCGCAGCGTGCACGCCGCGCGGCGAAGAAAAAGGCGAAACGTGCTACAAGAATTGCACGTAAGGCGAAACGCAAGAAGAGGCGTCGCAAATGGAAGCGCCACAAGCTTCCCAAAGAACACCGCGCAATTTTGAGCGACGCGTTCTTTGATTGATCCGATCTTGGGCTTTTTCCCCCACCTGCGGTTGCTACTCTGGTCTGCAGCGTGTCCATATAGCCGCGTTCAATATGCGCATGAAATCGGCACGGTACTTGTTTTCTGAAATGCGCGAAAAAGACGCTGGACGTCCAAAACTCATCAGGCATTGCTGGATTGCGTATTCTCAAAAATCCAATCGATATAAGCCGAACTGCCACCTAACACGTCCAGTGTGACCAGCGCGGGCGTATCATACGGGTGATGGGTCTCGACAAATTCGGTCAGCGCATCCACCCGTGCCCGACGACTCTTTATGATCATGACCACCTCGCGATCATGTTGCATCTCCCCCTTCCAGACATAGAGGGAAACCATTCCGGGAATGATGTTGACGCATGCCGCCAACCGTTTCTCAACGAGTTTGGCACCCAATTCCCGGGCGGCTTCGTCTGAGGGAAATGTCGAATAAACCACAACAGGCTTGTCGTTCTTGCTCACTTGCGCCAGCCTCCTTACTTCCTGCCTATCCCTAGCAGCACCCGGCGTATTGAGAAAATGAGCACAGGTACCAAAACGTTTCAGAGGATAGCCTTTGTCGCCAGCGAAGTCGCGGAGGCGCGCGCCGCGCTGTCACGCCTAGCGCACCGTTATGGCAATCACCCGCCCTCGCAGGCTGATGCCATCGTGGCACTGGGTGGAGATGGGCTGATGCTGCAAACGCTGCACCGGTACATGAATGATGCGATTCCAATTTACGGCATGAACCGTGGATCCATCGGCTTTCTGATGAACGAGTACCGCGAAGACGATTTGCCGGAACGGCTGGCGGAAGCGCGCATCACGCGCGTACACCCGCTTTCGATGTTATCCTACGACGTCAAGGGTAAGGCACATAAGGGCCTCGCGATCAACGAGGTTTCGCTGTTCCGCGAGACCTACCAAGCGGCCAAACTGCAAATCGAAGTTGATGGAAAGGTGAGGCTGGAAGAACTCATCTGCGATGGTGTTCTGGTTGCGACGCCGGCAGGTTCTACTGCCTATAACCTTTCTGCTTACGGTCCCATACTGCCGATCGAAGCGCCGCTGCTGGCACTGACCGCCATTAGCCCCTTCCGGCCACGCCGTTGGCGCGGAGCGTTGTTATCGAACAAAGCCAAGATCGTCATTACCGCACAGGAGCCGGCGAAACGGCCAATAAGTGCCGTTGCGGATCATTTCGAGACTCGCAACGTGAAACGCGTTGAGGTCGAATTGGCGCGTCAGATAGAACTCCTGATGATGTTTGACAGCGGGCATGACCTGGATGAACGCATCCTGGCGGAACAATTCCGCTACTGACCGGTTGAGCGTTCACCACGCAATTCCAGCGCTTGCATATCAATGTCTTCCGCTAAGCCGAGCCATCCCAATGAGTCACGATACTCTCAAGGTCAGGTCGCTCGCGATCACTCAGGCGTTCACCTACAGTGCCAATGTAAATGAAGCCTGCGATACGTTCGTGCGCAGCCAATTTTAGTCCCGTCCGAACGGCAGCGCTGTAGGCCGGCCACTCCGTGAGCCAGGACGTCGCATAACCCAGCGCGTTTGCTGCGTGACACAGATTGAATGCGGCTGCGCCTGCGGACAATACCTGCTCCCACTCCGGCACTCCGCGCCGTTCTGCGGCCGTAGAAATTACGGCCACGACCACCGGTGCACGCTCAAAGCGCGCTCGTTCATAGTCCAGGCGCAGCTTGGAGGGAGTTTCTGCCTCCTCTTCAAGTAGAGCAGCTGCGCAAACCTCGCCGGCCTGTCGGCGCCCCGCGCCCTGCAGGACAATAAACCGCCACGGATTCAGTTTCTTGTGATCGGGCACACGGGCTGCAATCGTCAAAATCTGATGCAATTCCTCCCGATTTGGGCCAGGTTCGCCCATCATATCCGGCTTTGCCGAGCGGCGGGAAAAGAGGTGGTCAAGCAGCGGATTAGTAGTCATTTGTGTGTCCGGTTCTTGTGCTTTCAATGGTGTTCATCGTTTCTGACGGGCGCAACAGTTGCATTCGCTCTCGCTATCGCAAAACCTGCTCTGCTACAATATTTGTTGAAATGAAACGTGTTGGGCGGCGTTCGAGAGTTATGGGAACGTTCGCCAGGGTGGAGACATGTTTGCTCATCCAAGTGTTAAACAAGTCATGATGACAGGTATTGGACATCCACTAGGGACTGCAGGCGGGAAAACTATGACACGGTTAGCCATTCCGGCATTGGTAGTAGCAATGCTGACAACAGGCGCGGGCGCCGTCCTTGCCCAAAAGGCTGGTGGGTCAGTGGTTGTCATCATGGACGGTTCCGGATCGATGTGGGGGACATTACCGGGCGGGCGCGGTGCCAAATTTGAGCTTGCTCGTGAAGCGCTGCGCGAAAGACTCCCAGCGCTCGAGAAATCGGTCAATCTAGGCCTTGTTACTTTTGGGCGCAGCTGCGGCGGCGTGCAAATCGCAAGGCCTGTAGCGCGCATGAAGACGTCGGAACTATTGGCGCCATTGGCTAAGTTCAATCCTCGCGGCAAAGGGCCGCTAACCGATGCCCTGCGCCGGACGGCACAATCAATTGATCCCCAAACCCGATCCAGCATCGTCCTCATACATGATGGTACGGACAACTGCCGTCAGGACGTGTGCGCTGAAGCAAAGCGGATTGCGAAATCGCATCCTACGCTGTCGATCAACATGGTTTCGCTTGGCATGGACGAAGAGGACATGTTGAGCATGACATGTGTTGTCGAATCGACTGGCGGTGAGGCGTACTTGGCGGGTGACGCAAAGGGCGTTGGTGTTGCCATTTCGCAGGCAGTGAAAGTGGCCATCCGGCAGGCAACGCAGGGCCGGGAAAGTGTTTCTGATGCAGCGGAGCCGACGGATAAACCGCTTCCGGCAAAGAAAACAGGTCCACCGCGTCTGCGTGTTGTGGCCACCATGGGCAAGGATACCGGCGTCGTTTCCGACAAGGTGCAATGGCGTGTCTTCAAACCAGACCTGGACGGTAAGCTCGTCCTTGACGTGGTTGAACAGCGCTTTACCGCGCCAATTGATCCGGGACGATATACCGTTGAGGCCCGCCTTGGCCTGGCGCGAGCCAGCCTGCAAGTCGACGTTGGAAAGATCGGTGAGACCGTTGCCAACGTCAATCTCAATGCAGGACGGCTGAATGTGCGTGCACCTCGCAGACAACAAGCCGCCTCGCCGCCCGTAGTCATTGACGGGGCGGACCCAAATGCAGCGCCAGATAGTGCAATTGAAACAGCTCCGCCTGCATTGGCGATGGAGCCTGGTGGGGTGGTTTTAGTCTACCGGCGCAATGAGGCGCCCTCTGGCGAGAATGCAGATTTGCCGGTCTGGATTAGCGAACAGTCAAATGCGCAAACGGTGCTTCCCGCGGGGGACTATCGTATCGTCGGCATTAATGGGACGACCCGCCAACACCAGGAGGTCGCGCTAAAAGCAGGTGCTCGTCAATCGGTCGACATTCTTCAACGCACCGGTCGACTGCAACTGTCAGCGGAGGTCAGTAGTGAAGACCAGGCCACCCCAACACGCGGATTCCTGGACGATATTGTCTATCACGTGGCCGTAGATGATCCCGATGCTGACAACGGACGGCGAGAAGTCGTGCGCTCCGTTGCCCCCAGACCTGTCTTTGACCTGCCGGCAGGCACCTACTATGTAACCGCGCGATTAGGGCTGGCTAGTTCGGAAAAGCGTGTTGCAGTGGGCGCGGGAGATTCTATTGAACTTGCGCTGCCTTTAGCAGTGGGCATCATCAATGTTTCAACAGATCTCAAGGGTGTGGCACAGAGCGCCGACCTACCGCTGATGTACAGAGTCTTTCGACCGCAGCTCGGAGGTGGCGAAACGGAGGATACCGGTCAAAAATTCGAGCAGGTTGCAATGAGCGGTGCCCGATCGAACAAGTTCGTACTTCCCGCCGGCCCTTACCGAGTGACGGCGGAGCTCGGTGCGCGCAACATCAAAGGCGTTCAGGATCTTCAAGTTGGTGCGGGCAGCATCCAAGACGTTAAGCTGACGCTAGATGCGGGGTCCGTCAGCCTCAAACTAAGCGACCGACTCGCCCAAGCCTACGGCCAATCCTACTGGGAGGTCACCGACGCGAACGGGCACACTGTCTGGCGCACGAATCAAAGCACGCCCAAAGGGCTCCTGGCACCTGGCCGCTACAAAGTAACGTGCGAAAAGCAAAACAGAACCTACAGCGGCATATTTGATCTTGCCTCCGGCGAAACGCGGGTACTTGAACTTGGCCGCAATTAGGCCTTTGTTATCACGAGATTCGATGTCGTTTGACGTTTTGGGTCCTGGGGCAACGCGGCAAGGGCGCGGCATGCTCGGGGGCGGCTGGCTATGACAAGGTTTTCTAACGACTGCTTTCATCTAAGGGTGCTTCACATGATGCGCTGGTGGACCGTGCGAAGCTTGTGGTTGGATGACTGCAAGGCGTACGCAACATTGTCTCTTATTGCGCTTGTCGCCTTCACCCTTGCAGTCATTCACCACCAACCTGCATTTGCCCAGGCTGAGGATTCACCGTGGAACATAGACCTTAGTGTCGACCCCCGGGCCACGCCCGGGTCGGATAACACCGATGGCACCACGGTTGTTCCAGGCAGCGACGCGTCGAGCGATGCCCCTGCACCGACGCCGGCTCCGCCGCAGTCTGGCGAAGCTGGACAGGATGGCCCCGCGGGACGCGGAGAGGTCAAACTGGTGGCACAGCTGACTGATGCAGGCCAGAAAATTGAAAAGGGCATCATTTGGCGCGTATTCGAAGAGCGTAAGGCGCCCGAGCCGCACAACAAGCTTATTAAAACCGTCAAATCATCAGCGCCGCTCATCCGCTTGGCCGAGGGCGAATACATCGTGAATGCTGCGTTTGGGCGGGCTCATTTGACGCGTAAGATCAGCGTGGTTGCGGGCAAACCCGCAGTTGAGAAATTCGTATTAAACGCCGGTGGATTACGCGTGCGTGCGCTTGTCGGTGAAGCTAAAGCGCCGCCCGCAACGGTAAGCTACACAATACTGGAAGGTGTCCCTGATCAGTCAGGCAATCGTGCCGTGGTAATGAGCGGCGCGAAACCCGACCTCATCATCCGGCTCAATTCCGGCATCTATCATATCATTTCAACTTACGGCGACGCCAACGCAACAATCGGTACAGATGTCACGGTGGAGGCCGGTAAGCTAACCGAAGCCACGATATCGCACGCGGCTGCCACCATAACACTTCGCCTCGTGGCACGTACGGGCGGTGAAGCGCTACCCGGCACACGGTGGACGATCAAAACGCAGCAGGGCGAAGTGGTTAAACGCAGCGTGGGCGCGCTACCAACTCACATCCTGGCACCTGGGACCTACCAAGTTGTTGCGCAGTTGTCAGGCAAGTCGTTCGCGCGCGAGATCATCGTCGCGGACGGTGATAAATTCAGCGTTGAAGTGACAGCGGCACCGTAGATAAAGTCGTGGTCTCGGCGCAGAACCCTACAGGTCTCCCGCCCAATAGTGCGATCCAGTGGTCATTTCCGGTGACAGCTGGCGCGCACGTATCTAAAGCAACACTAGAAGTCCGTCAGGACCCAATCAGTGGGGCACCCGTTCTGCTCCATTCGCGCTATGGCAGCCTTTCGCCCGGATTCGTTGCCGGTTTCAGCGTAAAGCTCGCGCGCCATGTGCCAGTGCTCGCAGGCGGTTATTCCGTCACCAGTTGCCTGACAGACATCACCCAGTGCAAGGCGTGCGTCGGCAAGAGCTGTTTTGTCGTCGCGACGCATTGCAACGCCAATCGCTGCCCGCAACTCACCCGCAGCCTGTGAGGTGTTGCCTTCCATATGGCTGTGTAATGCGAGATAGATATGGGCGGGAGCCAGATTGTGCTGCCCGTTCGACTTCTTCTTGGATGCCTCTTCCAATCCGGCACGTACATCGTCGTGCGTCGCGTCATCGCGCGGGCCGGAATAGGCGAGTTCCGCCAGTGCGTAGCAAACCGTGTAACGATCAAGCACGTTTGTTGCATCCTGTGCTGTTTCAGATTTCGTCGCATCTTGGGTGCCGGTCGCGGCCTTTTCGGCCGGAACCTTTTGACTGCCCGTCTCGCTTTGCAGCTCGCTGAGTGCGGCAGGGCTTACGTTCGAAGTGCCGCCGGTGTTTCCAACAAGTCCGGTTGCGCCGGAGAGTTCTGCGCTGCCTTGCGTAAGCGCGCTGTTACCTACCGCACTCTTGGCTAATGTGTTACGGCGCCAACGAGACAATTCGGCGGCGACCATTGCAATTGCCAGAAATACAACGGGCGCCAGAATGACGCTCCAACCAGCCGCACCGGTCAATTCGAACCCGTTACCCATCGCGGTATCCCCCCGCCCGTTCTCAGCGCAGCGGTATCGCGTACATCAGACCGCCCGCAGACCACAGTCCATTCAGCCCGCGGTCAAGCTTGAACAGAGATTTCCCCCCAAGATTCCGGTCGAAGACCTGCGCATAGTTTCCAACTTGAGCAACGATTTGGTAGGCCCAGTCAGCCTGCAACCCCAGGGTTTTGCCCAAATCTGAGTCAAGGCCGAGGAAGTGGCGTATGCGTGCACGCTTGGTAGTGCGCATGTTGTCTACGTTTTCGCTGGTCACTCCCAGCTCCTCCGCAGCCAGCATTGCCATCATTGTCCAACGGACAATTGCAAACCAGCCTTCGTCTCCCTGCCGAATTGCGGGGCCCTGAGGCATCTTGGTGATCAGTTCGGGAAGTATCTGGTAGGTGTCCGGCTCGGCAAATCGCGATCTCTCTAGTGCGAGCGTGGAAACATCTCCCGTAAGCACCGTGCAGCCACCCGTTGTGAAGGCACGAATGACTTCATCCCATTGCTTGTAACCGATCTCCTGGAAGCGCATTTTGCGTGGCCCGAAAAAATCTGCAACGCCCTGCTTGGCATTGGTATCTGTCTTTAAGCAAATCGATGCGCCGGATAATTCCAGCACACTGGTGAAGGCATGCTCTCGCGAAACCAGAAACCCCTGACCGTTGTAAAAAAGTGCACTGACAAATCGCACGCCCAATTCTGTATCGCGCGACAGCGTCCAACCAGTGGAGCTGACAAGCACATCAATGTCGCCGCCAGTCAAAGCTCTAAATCTTTCGACGCTCGATAGTGGCCGGTAGACGACGGCATCCTTGCTGCCAAGTACGGCTGCTGCAAGTGCGGAGCAAAAGTCGACATTGAATCCAGACCACTGGCCATCCTTGTCGACTTTGGCAAAGCCCGGAGCGTTGTCATCAACGCCACACAAGACGTGACCGCGTTCGCGCACAGCGCGCAAAACCTTGCTGGGTGTCGAGGCTGCTGCGGGTTCAGCGGGGTCTTCCGCGACCGCCAATCCGCAACAGGCCGAAACCGCAAGCGCGACAAGTGCCATCCGGCAAATCAGGTTCAGCATTGAGCCTTCTCAGTTCTTCCCAAAATGCGCGCCAAGGGCACGGTATCGCAAACAAGAACAATGCGGGCGAATTCGGTGGGACACCGGCACAGATGTTCGTGTGTGGGGCCGCCTGCCTGATCACATCCTTGACCGTAGACAATTTCTGCTACAAAGGCCCAGCATAGCCCACAGGATATCTTAACAGGTCGGGAAACACACGAGATGGTCCAAAAGAACGACCCGAACAAGCCCGCCCTTGCCGCATCAAGCCGGGTTACTCAAGTCGGCCGCGATCCTGCAAAGACTCATGGCTTTGTCAACCCGCCAGTCTACCGTGGCTCGACCGTGCTGTTTCCCACGGTTGAGGCGCTCAAAGCACGCACTCAGACGTATACATACGGGCGCCGCGGGACACCCACGGTCTCGGCGCTTGAAGACGCGATCCGAGAATTGGAGGCCGCCAGTTTCACTATGCTCACAGCTTCAGGTCTGCAGGCCTGCAGCACGGCCTTGCTGGCGTTTGTGGAGAGCGGCGACAATATCCTTGTCAGCGACAGTGTTTATCAGCCAACCCGTGCGTTCTGTGACTCGATGCTTAAGCGGCTGGGCGTGGAGACAACGTACTACGATCCTCTCGTGGGTGCAGATATCCGTTCACTGATAAAAGAGAATACAAAGCTGATATTTTGCGAAAGCCCCGGTTCGCAAACATTCGAAGTGCAGGATATTTCTGCCATGGCCAACGTCGCGAAAGATTGCAACGTCTGGCTCTTGATGGATAATACATGGGCAACGCCACTATATTTCCAGCCATTGTCTCATGGCGTCGATGTATCCATTCAGGCGGCGACGAAATATATTGTTGGTCACGCCGACGCGTTGCTCGGGTGCATAAGCGGTAATGAACGCGCAAGCCCCTACCTGGTTAAAGCACGCGAAGCGCTCGGCACTTGTCCCGGATCGGAGGAAACTTTTTTGGGCTTGCGTGGATTGCGCACGCTCGATGTGAGGTTGGAACGTCACTATCGTTCTGGCCTGGACATAGCGCACTGGCTTGCCTCTCACCCTTGCGTCAACCGCGTCATGCACCCTGGCCTGGAAAGCGATCCTGGTCACGCGATATGGTCGCGCGATTTTTGTGGTGCCAGCGGTTTGTTCGGCATCACATTGAAACCTGTTCCCGAGCGCGCGATCGCAGCGATGCTTGACGGCCTAAAGCTTTTTGGAATGGGCTATTCGTGGGGAGGTTTCGAAAGTCTGATCCTCCCCTTCGACGTCAATCGCTTTCGATCGGCGACAACATGGGAGGATCCCGGTCCCTGCCTCAGGCTGCACATCGGCCTGGAAGACGCAGGAGATCTCATTGCAGACCTTGAGGCCGGTTTTGCGCGCCTTACCGCTGCAAACGAATAGAACGTGGCAGGCACTTGACGTCAGGTTAGGTCGGACAGCCGTCAATCGGCTGGAACACACGTCAGTAGCTCACTGATACCGGGACACGTTTTGCAAAAGTAACAAACCGAGGTGCCGGCCTTGCGTTCGCCTAGGACGACATTGTCGCACGACATTCCCGTGCACGTTTCGAACCAATTTCACTGTCGTTCTGTCGCAATGAACGGGAGCTGCCCGTCATCGGCGCGTAACGACGCACTCCAGCCCAGAGCGCATGAAAGGAATACTGCTATGGTCAATATACGCATTTTGATAATCCAATGGCCGTCACGTTGGCGGCTCCCCTTCCCTCAGGAACCGGAGCCCGTTTCTGCGTGTTTTGGCGCATATGATTGCAGCGCCGACGCCGACGGCCGAATTCAGCCGCTCATCGTGACTTAGACCGTCAGTATGAACACTTCGTCTACGGGCGGGATTGGATTTGAGAGGTTCTGTGCGCTTTCGCACGTCCATCCGGTATGGACCGACACTCGCTGTGCGCGGATCTCGTTTGATCTTTGTTGGGAGTAGTGTGGCGATCCCGGCAGGATTCGAACCTGCGACCCTCTGCTTAGAAGTTTGCGCCCTAGGCTGAACATGCTGCACATGCCGAGCGGAGTGCATTGTAATGCTTGATATTTTTTCAACATGGTGACACATGGTGAGCGTCGCTAACCAAGGATTTGGGTGCCTAGGGGGTGCCTAATGCCCAAAACAACGCTCACTGACATTGTCGTCAGGAATTTGAAGGCTCCAGACAAGGGGCAAGAGACATATTGGGATGCCACGCTGCCCGGATTTGGGGTGCGTGTGTCGCAAGGTGGAACAAAGAGTTTCATCGTCATCAGGCGAGGCAAACGGCGGGTGCTCGGACGCTATCCGATAATGACGTTGAAAGAGGGCCGAACGGAAGGGCGGAAGATATTGCATGACCCTGTGGGGTACGCGAAGAGCCAGCACATTGATATTTCATACCCTGAAGCAGTTGAGCGGTATCTCAACATGAAGAAGGGAGAAGTACGCCCTCGAACGCTGGAGGGTTACGCTCACTTGCTTCGAACATTCGATTTCCCGCAACTTGTAGCTGACATCCGTCCTTATCATGTAGGCGATGCGTTGGATCGGATAGAACAGCAGACCAAAAAGTCGAACGCGTATACAGCACTCAAGATGTTCTTCAATTGGTGCGTGGCGCGAGAATACTGCACGTTAAACCCATTGCAGAACCTCAAGAAGCCGAAGGTGCCAGCCTCTCGGGAGAGAGTACTTAGTGACGATGAGTTGGCGGTGATCTGGAACGCCTGCAATAAACTGGGAAAATACGGAGCGATTTTGCAGGTGCTGATGCTGACCGGTCAGCGGAGGGATCAAGTGGCACGACTGCAGACATCGTGGGTCGAAGATGATGTTTTCAAGTTCCCCGCAAGCGTGATGAAGAACGGCAAAGAGCACCACTGCCCGATTGGGCCTCTTACTGAGTATGTCCTACTGCAAACGATACCGATCGATGGGTATTACTTTTCTCCATTGAGGGCGGTGGGGCGCCCATTCTCAGCTTGGAGTAAGTCTAAGAACCGGTTGGATGGCATGATCGATATTGACCCCTGGCGGGTGCACGACCTGCGCCGAACCTGGTCAACAAATGCCGCTCGATTAGACATCCCGCCTCATATTACGGCTCGGATACTGAGCCACACTTCTGAGGAAGCGAAGGTGGCCAAAATCTATAATCGCTACCGATATCGAACAGAAATGGCGGAAGCGATGCACAAGATGAACGACCATATCCTGTCGTTGATTTCATCGGAAACCATGTAACATTTGATCGGCGCCGGCTTGTGTCCCGCGTCACTCCTCTTGGCAGAACAGGGAAGGCCGTCCTTGGGGACGGCTTACTCATGTCTGCGCCCAAAAGGGGAAGGGTTCTTGACGAGTTCGATTTGTGTGGTGTGAGCCCGGTTCTAGTTTCTTAATTGGAAAGACTGAGTCTTGTTAAATTAAGTCTTCTTCCTTGAGTATTCTTATATAGAGGGAAGTGCCAAATTGGCATTTCCAGAGGTGCAGATCTGGCACTTGCAGAAGTGCCAAATTGGCACTTCTGGGCTGGCCCAAACTAGTGCTTAGGCTTCACCTTCGCGCGAAGCGTGTAGATGTTCACTTTGCCCAAGCCCTGGCGTTTAATGGCAATGAGCCCCTGTTTTTCCAACTCGTCAATGTAGCGCACGACACTGCGCCGGCCCGAGCCCATGTCTTCGGCCAATGTGTCCTGACCGGGAAAGCAGAAATCATTCTGCCAGGCATACGACAACAACATCGCATACGTGAGCTTTGCACCAACACTCAAGTCGGTTGAGCGCAGGATGACATTGGGCACTTGCGTAAACCCGGCGGCTGCAACTGGGTCAAAGCCTTCAAGAATGATGTTTTTGTAGCGTTTCTGTAATGGCTCACTGAGCTTCTTCATTGGCTTCAGTATAACATTTAACCAGCAAATCATGCAGACGTGGCCGGCAGATGCGGGGACAATGAAACCCCGGTCGTTCGCACAATTAGGAGGCTTCTGCGATGTCGGACGCGGCAACGACGAGCGCGTCTTCTGCCGTGCTGAAGGCGTTGCAGAAACTCTGTTGCACGAAACCGCTATCGCGGTAGGGCGTCAGTGGTTGCCGCTACTCGATGACATCGAGATGGTGGTGAGCGCGGTATTCAATGAGCCATGTCACCGCACGCTCGATCTCATCTTCTGAAAACAGCCCGGTCTCGCGCAACTTGTCGGGGATCTTTTCGCGGATCGTGTACTCGCTCATGCCGAGGATCTTTTCTTCGACAGAGAATTGGCGTGGTTCTGTTTTAAAAAGCGATAACATAGGCGGGATTTAAAGCACCTGGGCCAGGGCGACGATGGCACCAATGATCACCAGAGTTTGCGCCGCTGCGACTTTGTACATCTCGACGCGTGTGGCTTGGAGGCTGCGGTCCAAACTGGCGATGCCGTCTTTCAGGGCTGCGACATCGGCTTGGGTGGCAACCTCGGCCAGGTCGGCACTTTGAAGAACGACGACAAGGCCTTCAGCTTGCTGCTTCGAATACCCCTGCTGCTGGAGCAACGAGATGGTTTTATAAGTATCGATCGATAGCGATGCCATATGCTTGAATTATATCAGAAATCTTTGAAAAATCACGCGTGGTCATTGTAACGTTGGTGGTCGTCAGGGCTTGCATGGTCAATTTGTTTGGCCCCACTCACCTGCTCCGCAAGATGAATATCATCCCGGATTGTCTCATCGTGCCAATCGGCATCAGCGGCAAGGCCGATCTTTTCGGATTTCACCGTTGCCGCAAGGGCTTTGAAGATCGGTGCGACATTTGTCTGGATGGTTTCCAACAGTTGATTCTGTCCATCGATGATCCCCTTCATGTCCTTGATCTGCCCACGCCGATCGATCAGCTCTTCACGTAAGAAGGAAATCTCCTCGTCCTTCTCGTTTAGCCGGTGTTCGAGTTGTGCGATATAGGCCGACGTGTCGGTCTCTGTCGTCCTTTGTCTTTCACCAACGTCTTGGGCGTCATTGTCCGGCAGTGTCGGACTGTGTCCGTCACTGTCATCGTATTTCTGTGGTGCATCTTCTAGGCCGTCTAAGTGTGCCACGCCGCGCTGTGTCGCGCCGTGACGGTGTGTGTTCTTGGCATCATGCAGTTGCTTCAGAGACGTAATGGCAGTTCCAATTGAGTCTTCGGCAACAAAGAAGGTGTCGCCAGTCTCTGTGGCTTCCTTGACGCATTCCAGCGTGCCGTTGCTGCAATATCGCTGCAATGTACGCATGGAGCGGGGAAGGCCGGCGGCAATAAACCTGCGGCTGACGACATCGAGCGTCACAAGAGGTGAGTGCCTTACTTCAATGTCGGACTGTGTCTGACTGTGACGGTCATCGTCGCTCATGCTTCAATGATAGCATTCTGGTTTTGTGTGCGGCGACTTAATCCACATTGCCAGAAGAACCCGGCGGAGTGATCGTAACCCGGCAGGGCCGAGACGTGATGCGGCTCGGTCAAGCGGCTGTTCATGCCGCGAGATAGAGCACGACCCGACCGATAGGGAGGGGCCGCCCCAAACGTTTTCCAACTGATGACGAATACGACAAGAAATCTGATCCGCGACGGGCATTAGGGCCAGCGGTTATGAGCACCGCAGGAAAAAGGCCGAACACATGACAGCACCAAACCAAAGCTGCAAAATCGAGCTGAAAATCCTTGCCAAATACGCGCCGTCGACACATGAAAAATGATCTGAAAGTCACCGCCGTTCGTACCAATCTTTGCGCTGTCTGGACTGCAGCTACGGTAGCGGCATTGCGGTGCAATAGGCAGGGCGTGACCCACTCCGGACCATCTTGACGTTACGCGTACCTCCTCACGATCCAGGATTCTCCTAACCTCTCAAGATGAGTTTTTGTTAGGATCTTGCCGCGGAAATGCGCAAAGGCGGAGTGAGCAATGTGGAGCATCATTCTCATAGCGATCGGACGCGAGCAGAGACATTCCAGACGTTACTGGGCTGCCTGATGACATGCCAGCTGGCGATCCAAGCCATGTCGGTTCACGGTCGGTGAGTCGACATTGGCCTGACGGAGACTTCTAGGCCAGGAATTACGGTTATCACCTGCCGCGTGCCAACTTCTGCGGTGAGTTGACGGCCATGGAGTGCGAGCCAAGTCGTTGGCTTGGCCGCAGGAGCCGCTGCGAGGTCTCTCCATTTCATAGCGGAATTTGGCTGACGGCATGCCAATCGAAGCCAACCACATGGAGTGGTACGATCAATACATGAGCTCAAATCAATCTCGAGCCCAAAAGGTCGACCATTTCATCTGCGGAAGAATACAGATCTGGTCGTGCGCTCATGGCAGATATTGCTACGTCACATGAATATGGTGTGCTTTTATCTGGAAATCGGGTGAACCGCGAGGTCTCCTGCTCATAGCGACAAAGAGGTACGAGTAGCATGTTATTCAAATCCAAAGACTCAAAGAAATTGGAAGACGATAATGGTGCATCTAAAGCAACGAACACACAGACCGGCGAGTCTCCCCCGGCTGTATCGGAGGCGGTTGCCAAGGATGACGTAGATGCGCGGCGGCGTGCTGCTTCGATTAGGCAGGTACATGCTGCTTTTGGACAAATCGTGGGGCTTCTGATGCGAGCCCCAAATTTTCGCTCTATGCCACTTTCCAACCTAGAAAGTTTGCTGCTTCCGGCTTTAGTCAAAGGGCAATATCTAATTGCGGAAAAGCAGCAGCAGGAGAATGGCTTTTCGGTACCGGTTGCCGCGCTCGTCTGGGCGCTAGTCTCTGATGACATAGATCAGAAGATGTCTCAAAGCCAGGGGCGTTCAATAAATCTAAAAGCAACGGACTGGCGGTCGGGCGAAAACGCATGGATAACAACGGCTATCGGCGACAAAGCTTTACTGGCACCTCTTATTGATAGGTTGCGCAAGACCGCGTTGAAGGGACGTAAGGTGAAGTTCTTTTCCGCCACTCCTGAAGGCGCGCGCTTAGTAAGCCTGGATGCCGACACTTGATCAACTGAAAAACCGGCGAGGGCTCTTCGCTCCCGCCAGTTTGCAGTTCATCAATTGCAACGCCGGTTATACGATCGTTACAGTCGCATCGTTGGTACCATCGTCCACGATGATGGTGACGTTGACGGGATTAATACCCGCTGACGACTCAATCGTCACCGCATCCACGAAATTTGTTCCGTTTAACGCACCGTCTGTATCAACGCTCAGGACGCCAGCGTCATATTGAACGAACGTATCAAGCTCTGTTGTATCAGTGGGAAGCAGACCCAGGTCCGTTAGGTCAAACAAGCCTGTCAAATCGACCAGATCGCTATTCTCCGGATCGAGGTCCGACGAATTAGAATCGTCAAAAGTATAGTCCGCGATAAGGTCGTTGACATTTAGCTCATCGACTACAAACGTATCTATACCCGAGCCGCCAAACATGAGGTCGTTGCCGCTGGTGCCGTTCAGCGTATCGGCACCGGCCGAACCGGTTTGAAGGCCAAATTGTGTTTGACCCCAATCAAAGTTGAGCAGCTCGACGTTGGTGAGGGTATCCGTTCCTTCGTCAAATCCAGCAAGATTTGTAAGGACGTCTGGATTAGCGGATGAAACCATGTCGGTGATGATGACATTGGTATCATCGAAAGAGATTTGGAACTCATCAATCGAACCGAGATAAGCCGCTTCGTCCTGAGCCCCTACGCTACCGTTGATCGTATCGTCACCTTCCGCTCCCCAGAATTGATTGAACGCCGTGGCCACACCGTTGAGCGTATCATTCCCCGCATTGCCAATCAGCGCATTGAGAACTGCGTTTGTGCCACTCACCGTGTCATCGCCGTCTCCGCCATAGAGCAAGTTGAAGAATGATGAATTGCCGGTGATGGTTTCACCTAAAGTCGTCCCAGTTTCTAAACTGAACACCGCACCGTTGCCGAACTCTATAAATTCGATGTCGGTAAGTATGTCGTTGCCATCAACAACCGGCCCGTTGATCCCATCGTAAAATTGCCGTTGCGTATCGATGCCAGAATTCTGGCCAAAGCGTATCATTCCCCGCATTGCCAATCAGCGCATTGAGAACTGCGTTTGTGCCACTCACCGTGTCATCGCCGTCTCCGCCATAGAGCAAGTTGAAGAATGATGAATTGCCGGTGATGGTTTCACCTAAAGTCGTCCCAGTTTCTAAACTGAACACCGCACCGTTGCCGAACTCTATAAATTCGATGTCGGTAAGTATGTCGTTGCCATCAACAACCGGCCCGTTGATCCCATCGTAAAATTGCACGATGCCATTCTCAAACGTAATTCGCCAGTTGCCGGTATCGGAAGCTTGAGTGAAAACGGCCGTGTCATTACCCGCACCCCCATCAATGATGTCGTCACCCACGCCACCGGTGATCGTGTCGTCACCCGAGCCGCCAAACATGAGGTCATTGCCGCTGGTGCCGTTCAGCGTATCGGCACCGGCCGAACCGGTTTGAAGGCCGTAGAAGGTGTTTGCGCCCCAGTCGAAACCGAGGGTTTCGACCCCGGTCAGCGTGTCGGTGCCTTCATCAAAACCACTTGGATTGGTTAGAACATCGGGATTGGCTGATGTAACGGTGTCCGTGATCGTAACGGCCGTATCATCAAAGGTGATATCAAACTCATCCAGAGACCCCAAATACTGGGCCTGGTCTAGGGTGCCGGTGCCACCATTGATGGTGTCATCACCCTCTAGACCCCACATGTCATTCAATCCGGTGTTCGACCCGTTGAGCGTGTCGTTTCCAGTATCGCCGACAAGTATATCAGCAAAGGTGCCGGCAGCATTCAGAGTATCGTCGCCGTCGCCACCAAAGATAATGTTTAAATGAGCGGCATCTCCAGAGATGGTTTCTCCCGCAGCTGTTCCAGTTTGAAGCCTGAACACTGCGCCGTTGCCAAATTCTATAAACTCGATGTTCTTAAGTGTGTCATTGCCATCGACAACCGGCCCAGCGATGCCATCGTAAAACTGCACGGCTCCATTTTCCAAGACAACCCGCCAGTTGCCGCTGTCGGAGGCTTGCGTGAATACAGCGGTATCACCAGTTCCAGAACCACCGTCGATGATGTCATCGCCCGCACCACCGGTAATGGTGTCGTCGCCACCCGCGCCAACAAGTGTATTCGCCGAAGTGTTACCGATGATCGTGTCGTCGCCAGCCCCACCCGTCGCATTTTCTATGTCAATGAGCACATCAGTGCCAATCTCGCTGCCTGTTGCCAGGCCCACAGGAAGTGTTGGGTCAGCGTAGCCTGCATTGACGAGGAGGTCGCCAACAGTGCCACCACCCGAAGCAGGTGTGGCGGATCGGTCAAACGCGTTAAGGTCGATAGTCACCCCAAGGGACGTCGATGGATACGTGACTGTGTCATTGCCGCCAGATCCATCAATAACATCATCTCCACCACCCGCTCCGGCGATGATGGTGTCGTCTCCCACTCCCGCATCGACGATATCGTCGCCGTCACCAATTGAGATGGTATCATCGCCTGCTCCGGATTGAATATTATCGTCACCAGATCCTGCGGTGATAATGTCGGAACCGGATCCGGTTGTGACTTGGTTGTTACCATCACCAACATCGATTGTGTTGTCGCCGTCACCAGCATCGATCGTGTCGTTACCATCGCCAGCGGTTATGGTGTCGTTGCCACTACCTGTTATTACAGAGTTGTTTCCATCGCCAACATTGATGGTGTTTGATCCGTTCTCTGTCACGACGGTGTCGTCACCAGAGCCGGTCGCAATATCTGCGTCGCCATCGCCGACGACTTGTATTGCCTCATCTTGTGTTGAGTTCGAAGCGTCAATCGTCGTGCTGCTGCCTGGTTCCGTCACCACGACATTTAAGATTTGTCCGTCCACGACAATTTCTAGCAGCTCGACTTTTCTGACGGATAGATCGAATGCGGTGAACTGAAACAGGGCTGTGCTATTTGTCTTTAAAAACTCAATGTAGTTCCTAACGTCTTGCTGAATGTCACTTTGCTGCCATTCATCGGCGGTGAGCTCCAGTCGAAGCGTGTCGTGCCCGCTGCCACCATCATATTCATCGCTACTATCAGTGTTCTCAGAGACAACATAAATTAGGGTGTCGTCACCTGAACCACCCTGAACAAGATCGTCGCCAGCACCACCCTCTAACGTGTCATCGCCGGCACCGCCTACGAGGTGATTATCGCCCCCGTCGCCAACAACTGTATCGTCGCCAGATTTCCCACCCTTTAGAAAATTGCTAAAAATACCCATGTCGACCTCCCAAAAGAGTGAGCAGATTCGTTCTGCCTTGTGGCAGAGCTCTCAATTCAATTTCACGGGGAGGCACAACTTCTGTGCAAAGAAGCATCTGAAAAAAATCAATGAACTTCTAAAAACAACTGCCCCACCAAATTCAAGCGAATTGAAGCATAAGAAAAGCGTGTTGTGAACTCCGTTTTCAACGAAATCGGCATATCGTAAATGCGAACTCAGTCTTTCCATGTTGCTAAGACTGGCACCAACCAACTAAAGCTAGGCGCCAATAGACTAACAACCCCGCTCTTGCATCATACGCGTGGCGCAATTACTCAGAGGTCTCCACATAGCTATCAAATTGGTCCACCAGCCGTTACACGTCTTGACCTGAGACCCGACTTTCATCCACTCATTGGGAGAGTCCTAAGGTGAAGTGGACCGCTCCCCAACGTGCCCTCATTCGGCGGTAGAGTTTTGTGCCGTTTCTGCCATCGGCGGGCTGGTTGCGCCGATGGGTTTCATGAGCGCAATCGGTGAGTTGTTGCCGATAGCGCTATGCGGTCTCACCTCGTTGTAGTCCTTGCGCCAGGCCGCCAGCACAATCCGTGCCTCATCGAGCGATGAAAACAGCGTCTCATTGAGGCATTCATCTCTGAGCCGCCCGATGAAACTCTCCGCGAAGGCGTTCCGCTGGGGGTTGCCGGGCTGGATGTAGTGCCAGTCGACGCTCCGACCCTTCTGCCATTGCAGGATCGCCATACTAGTGAGTTCGGTGCCATTGTCGGAAACACAGCTCTTTGGCTTGCCGCGTCCGACGAGGATCCGATCGAGTTCACGCGCGACACGATGGCCGGATATCGACGTATCCGGCACCAGCGCCAGACACTCACGCGTGAAGTCGTCAACGACAGCCAGAATGCGGAAGCGCCGGCCGTCGGTGAAGCTGTCTGAGACGAAATCCATCGACCAGCGTACATTCGGGCCTGAGGGCAGCTCAAGCGGTGCGCGTGTGCCGAGCGCACGCTTGCGTCCTCCGCGCTTCCTCGCTTGCAAACCCTCTACCCGGTAGTTAGCTGGGCGCCCGTTGCATCAAGATGCTGAACAATTCTCGACGTTGCGTGACTAAAGTCCCGCAAATCTCCTACGCAGCACTTTTGTAATCACCAGCAAGGTATATCACGCTGCAGCCTGCAATCTGGCCAGCGATCACGAGCCAGCCATGATTGAAATTCGCTGACGCGCCGCCTGAACTCAACCCCGGTTACGGGATTCCAAATTTATTTTCGGGCAAGATGTGTAGCCGCGGCTGCCCGTCTGCCAAGCTCGGTATCTACCTACCGGGACTGAAATATTTGCAGAGCCCGCAGACACGGTCATAATGAAATTGAACTGATGTCGCAATACATCCTTAAAACGATATGTTTTCGTTTATTATTTTGTGTTCGATTGCGTCTCCGCATGGCGCACAAATTGTGCGGCTGCCCAGCGTCACGTTGTCGACAAGGTAGTGGAATTTCATGCTTCTTTGAATGTTGTCAGTGATCTGAAGCGGTGTGGCCGCATGGTTACAGGACGCCAAGCGGTGGAGCCGTTTTGCCTTTATAGCTTGATCGAGATTATCCACAGGTTATACCAGCATATTAGGTACTAGATTTGCGTCGAGTATTACCAAGCGGGCCGTCACCCATTGTTCAGTGGAATATTTGTTTTTGACGGTTGTCGCGCGTTGGGGGAGCGTAATTGTGCGTTGGGGTAAGCGTTTATTAGTTTGTTTACAGGCTGTTGGCTTAGCAGTGATATCTGCCACCGGTCCCAGTTTGGCTGGGTCTCTTGAGCACGCCATCAGGATGGCCCTGCAGTCGAATCCAGAAATTGGCGCGGCGATTGCCAATCGCGAAGCGATTGACTTCGAGCTTGAGCAAGCAAACGGACTGTACTTGCCGAGTGTTGATTTTCTTGGTCGTTCCGGTGCTCAAAATCGCGACAGCCCGGCAACCCGTCCCATCGGTTCGGACGACGACACACTTTTCCGCAACGAAGCCAACCTGATTGTTTCCCAACTGCTTTTCGACGGCTGGGAAACGCGTGGAGAGCTGGAACGGCAGGCTGCCCGTGTTGATGGAGCCGCAGCACGGATACTGGAGCGGTCCGAATTCATTGCACTGAATGTGACACGCCAGTATCTGGAAATTGGCCGCCTGATGCGGGTGGTGAGTTTTGCCCGGCAGAACATCGGCTACCACAAGCGCGTCCTCAACGACATCGAGAGCGGTGCAACCGGTGGCGCCATCAGTGTGGCTGACAAACAGCAGGCTGAAGAACGCGTTTTCGCCGCCGAGGCACGTTTGGTCGAATTCACAGAAGAGCTTAGCAACGCACAGATCCGTTTCCGCCGCTTGGTTGGGGAACCCATTGGCAGCTTCAGGTCACCGCGTCAGTTTGGTGCAAGAATTCCGAACAGTCTGGGTGGCTCGCTGGCTTTGGCACGAGCCAACAACCCGACATTGAAAATCACGAATGCCGACATTGATGCGGCCACCGCGCTCATAAAGAAGGCGGAGTCTGAATTCTATCCCAAAGTGACACTGGAGGGGACAGCGCGCCACGGCGATGACATTGACGGCATCCGCGGCTACGAGACGGATTTGAGGGCGGAAGTTGTGGTCAAGTGGAATTTGTTCCGCGGCGGGATTGACGCCGCCAACAGGCAGGAACAGATCCGCCGCGTCGATGAAGAACGCTATCGCCTTCACCTAGCACACCGCAACGTGGAAGAAGCAGTCCGCTTGTCCTGGGAAACGCGCAACAAGCAGCGCACACGTCTGTCGCAGTTACGAGGGCAGCTGAGCCGCGCTAATCAGCTCATCGAGTCATACGAAGAGCAGTTCAAGATTGGTGCGCGTTCACTGCTTGACCTGTTGGACACTCAGAATACGCGGTTTAGCACGCAGGTTGCGGTCGAGACGGCGCATACATCTTATGTTTTTGCCGAATACCGCATGCTGGCAAGCATGGGCATTCTTTTGGATTCACTCGGGCTGTCAGCGCCTGATCAGTCCACCGGGCTGGCTCGTGAGCGGGTTGGCTCACCGCCAACACCTGATGCGGAAACGCAGAAGCGCTGGGATACCCGGGTGGTGCGCAGTCGCAGCTGGGATACTTTTGTCCGGCGCGAAGAGCCTGCCGTCAGCACCAAAGATTAACAGGCTGCTTCTATTATTTTCAGGCCAGATCTGTAATGATCGGCGTGCGTGATTGAACTGCAGGCCGGGAATTTCCCTATTGCGACCCATTTTTCCGAAAGCCGAGCCAGATGGCAAAGAGCCGGTTCCGCCATTTGCGGTGGACGCTGCGCTTGCGCCTTCCCAAGACCCTTTGCTGGATTGCCTGGACCATCTCGCGCGCCATCATGGCAAGGCGATTTCCAGATCGGCATTCACGGCCGGCCTTCCACTTGCCGAAGGTGTTCTGACACCACAGTTGTTTCCTGATGCGGCGGCGCGTGCCGGATTGTCCGCCAAGATTGCCAAACGCAATCTGTCGCAGCTCACGTCTCTGCTTCTGCCCGCCATTCTTCTTCTCAAAAGTGGTCAACCTGTCATTCTACGAGCGTTGACCAAGAGGAATGCAACAATTGTCGTGCCCGAGGCGGGAGGCGGTCAATCAACGGTCAGCTTGAAAGAACTAAACAAGGAGTATTCTGGTTACGCGATCCTGACCAAGCCGGAGTTCGAATTAAGGGGTGAGCAGTCGGAAACCAGATCGCTGCGTTCCAAGAGCTGGTTTTGGGGGTCGGTCGCCCCGTTATGGCCATCTTATCTGCAGGTGTTTGTCGCCGCCGCCTTCGTCAATGTGCTTGGCCTCGCCGCACCCTTGTTTATCATGAACGTTTATGACCGCGTTTTGCCCAACAAGGCACTCACCACTCTGTGGGTATTGGCGGTCGGAATGGGTGCCGCAATTCTCTTTGACTTCATCTTCAAGTCACTGCGCAATTCGTTGATCGGCAACGCGGGGCGGCGAGCCGACGTTATCCTGGCAAGCAATATTTTTGAGCACGTCCTGCATCTGGACCTTGGCCAGAAAACGATGCGGACCGGTGAACTCGCCAACAAGATTCGCGACTACGAGGTCGTGCGCGAGTTTTTCACTTCCAACACCATTGTGACGATGACGGATTTGGCGTTCGTCGGCCTTTACATTTTCATCATCCACCAGATCGCCGGACCTATTGCATACATTCCTGCATTAGCATTCCTGATTGTTCTTATCGCCGGTCTCGTGATCCAATATCCGTTGTCTCGTGTTGTCAGAAGCGCCCAAACCGAAGCTGGTCAGCGCCACTCAATCCTTATCGAAGCTCTGAACGGATTTGAAACCATCAAGACCTGCCGCGCCGAAGGGCAAATGCTTCGCGAATGGCAGCAATTCGTGCGCCAGAACGCCGGGACGGCTCATCGCGTCAGGACGATCACTGCCTTTGGAATGAACTTCACGTCATTCATCCAGCAGTTGGTCACTGTCGTCGTAGTTGTTGTGGGCGTCCATATGTTTGATCAAGGTGACATTTCACCGGGTGCGCTCATAGCAAGTGTGATACTCGCCGGCAGAGGCGTGGCACCGCTTGCGCAGCTTGCCGGTACGCTTTCGCGCTCGCAGCAAGCGTTTCACGCCTTCGCATCTTTGAATCAAATTATGAAAGCCCCCGCCGAGGGCAGCGGTCAGACCCGTTATGTGGACAAGGACATCAAAACGGGAACGTTCGCATTCCAGAACGTCAAGTTCACCTATCCCGGTGGAGCACAATCTACGATCAATGGGCTTAACCTTGAGGTGCGGCCGGGCGAACGCATTGGCATTATAGGCAAGATCGGCTCAGGTAAGACGACCATCGGCAGGTTGCTCGCCAATTTGCTCAACCCCTCAGAGGGTGCGTTGATTATCGATGGGATTGATGCGCGCCAGTATCATCCCGCCGAAATACGCCGGCAGGTGATGTTCGTCTCGCAGGACAGCGCTCTGTTTTCCGGATCATTGCGGGACAATATAGCTTTTGGTTCTCCCAACGTGCCGGATGAGGCAGTCATACGGGCCGCGGAGCTTGCAGGATTGGCCGGCTGGGTCAATGCAAACCCTGCCGGTTACAATCTGCAAGTGGGCGAAAGGGGAAGCTACCTGTCGAGCGGCCAGCGTCAATGCGTGTGCTTGGCGCGCGCCTTTCTGACGGAGCCGAGCGTCCTGTTCCTGGATGAGCCCACGGGCACCATGGATATGGCCTCGGAAAAGGCGTTCGTTGAGCGGATCGGGGCAGCGCTAAAGCCTGACCAGACACTCGTCCTGGCAACCCATAGATTCAGGCCGCTGTCGTTGATCGACAGACTGGTCGTTCTGGACGGCGGCCGCGTTATCGCGGATGGTCCCCGCGACGACGTGCTAAAAAAAATCGATCCCAAACGGCGGGCTCAACAGGGCTAGCTTGGCTCTGCGCATGCCCAAGAAACACTCTTTCTCTTTTGGCAGATAATCAGGATACAGAGTGCATTAGGCCGCGCCACCGCTGGGCTGAGCGCAGGTTATGCTCAGACCGGAGTGTTAAGGACGAGTTAAGCGTTGTTCTAATTTTGATTGTAAAGTTGTTGTCAACAACATAGTCTAACTTTTGCACATGTAGTTAGGCCAATTTTAACCATGCACGCCGGTCGAAGCGGGCAAGCAGCGGGAAATCAACAAGTGGGTGCGGCGCGGTTAGTTTGAATTTTTGGGGCATCTGAGTTTGCGCGGCACTCTCCAAGGAGAGTCCAGTGGCACAGCGTATCGAATTTTTTTCGCGTATCGGTTCTTTTTTCTCAAATTCCGGGCAGACTTCGGAACAAGCGCCAAACGGTTACACGCAGGTCGCCCAGGCCGATGGCAATACGGCTAATGATGCTAACGGCCAGACCGTGCAGCTCCCCCCGTCAATAGCGGGCGCAACTATCACCAAGACCTACACCTCCTCGGAAGGTGCTAAGATTGAGCTGGGCTCCGGCACCGCGATCGACAAAGTCATCATTTTTGCGGGCAATCTTTACTTTGTGCAGCCGGACGGCTCGGTCGTCGTCATCATCGATGGTGCCAAATATGTGCCGACACTGATTGTGCTGGGTGCTGAGATTCCAGCCCTTGAGTTGGCGCGGACCATTGAGGGCGCCGGCGAAGATGTCCCCACAGCCGGACCGGTTACGGCAGGCGACAGTAGCGGTGGAAACTTTGCAGTACCACCTGGCCAGATCGGACCGCCGCTTGATTTAACGCCTCTACTACCACCGACGGCGCTGCAGTTCGGCCTATCCCTTCCACGGTTCTTCGAAGGCCTATTTGACGAGGAAGAGGCCGGCACAACGGTTACGCCTGTGCTGGAGCCGCTGCCGCCTCCCACTATCGGCGAGCCGGAACGCGGAGCCGTCGAGGAGGACGACCTTGGTTTCATCGTGACTGTAGCGAATGTTCGGAGCCCGAGCAGCATTAGCGAACCGAAGATCGGTAACGATCTGGACGGATCGCGTCCGACCGCATTGTCGTTTACCGGAAACCTCGACGTTAATTTCAACGGCGTGCCAGGGTCGATCGAATTTCCTTCGATCCCAACGGGCACAGCCTTTCAGACGTCGACGGGAATCCCATTAACGTCCAATGGCGAGCCGGTTGTTGTTGAGCTCCTTGATCCGCAGACCCTGATCGGCTACGTCGACGGCGACGGTAACCTGGGATTTGAGAGTGGCGGCGGCGACCATCTCGTGTTTCGTGTTGAGTTAACCGACCCTGTTGATCCATCTACTCCGGGCGGCAGCTATCAGATCACCGTCTTCTGTAATCTTGATCATGATGATCCTGTTCACAACGGTCAGGACGGCGATACCGACGGCATCGACGACGGGTTCCCGACACCTGGCGATGAAGAACTGCTCGCGCTGACATTCCCGTTCGTCGTAACCACCGGCGGCGGCACGGCAAATGGTGAATTCACCACCGACTGGCAAGACGACATGCCGATCATCGGTGAGGGCGAAGAACCATATGGCGACGAAATCGCATTTCAGCCGCTGGTGGATGAGGACCCGGGTCTGCCCGGTGGTCAGCAAGGTGGACCGGGAGACGATAACGGCGGGCTCACGGCATCTGGCGGCCTGAACATTCTGTGGGGCTCCGACCACGGCAATAGCAACGACCCCAACGCAACGTTTGGCGACCGGATGGTCATTCTTACCGGTTTCACGGTCACCGATGAGAACGGTACAATTGTATATGATCAGTCGGTCAACAACCTCAAGGCGCTCGTGCCGGCATCTTCAGGGTCAACCGATCTGGTTCAAGCCGACGTCACGGTTATCATTTCGACTGACGTCAATCAGCAAAGCGTTCTGACCGGTCAAGCAACCGCACCAGACGGCACCACCTATGACGTTTTTGTCGTAACAACCTCGGACGTTGGTTCCGGGTCGTTCTTCTTCGAGCTGAAATACCCCCTCGTCCATCCTCTGCAGGACGATCCGTCGACGACATCCGACGTTGAAACCTCCTATGAGGACAACCTCACATTCACATTCGACTTCAACGCAAAGGACTCCGACCTCGATACGGTGTCGGGCCAATTCGCGGTCGTGGTTGATGATGACAGCCCCACACCGGTGACGCCGGCGGCTTTGGCTAAGGACGACATGGCGATTGTCGACGAGAGTGCGGACGACGGCTCGGACCCTGATGGTGTCAACGGTGCGCCTCAAGGTCAGTTTAGTGCGACGGTCACGCTGTCGGATAACTTTTCACACGGGGCAATAAACTATGGCGCGGACGGACCAGGCAGTGTGTCTTATGCGCTTGTTCTGAGTTCCGAGGGGTTGTCGTCTGGCCTGTTTGCGCTTGATCCCAACGATACCGAGACAGTCATTGACCCTGTTGGCCAAGGTGATCCGATCCTTCTTTACACGGACGGGACGAAGATCGTCGGCAGTACGGCTGCGGATGCTGGCTCGGTCAACCCCGGCAACACGTGGTGTCAACGGTGCGCCTCAAGGTCAGTTTAGTGCGACGGTCACGCTGTCGGATAACTTTTCACACGGGGCAATAAACTATGGCGCGGACGGACCAGGCAGTGTGTCTTATGCGCTTGTTCTGAGTTCCGAGGGGTTGTCGTCTGGCCTGTTTGCGCTTGATCCCAACGATACCGAGACAGTCATTGACCCTGTTGGCCAAGGTGATCCGATCCTTCTTTACACGGACGGGACGAAGATCGTCGGCAGTACGGCTGCGGATGCTGGCTCGGTCAACCCCGGCAACACGTATTTTGAGCTGACAGTTGCCTCGAACGGCGATGTGACGCTGACGCAGACCCAGAACATCTGGCACGGCGACACGTCGAGCGACGATGACCAGGAAGTCCTCACTGTTACGGGCGGGACGTTGAAGGTGGTGCAGACCATCGTTGACGCGGACGGTGACAGTGACATGGCGATGCTTGATCTGTCGTCTGGCGTGTTCAAGTTCGAAGACGATGGTCCGACGCCAGTGACGCCGGCGATTTTGACGGGCGACGACATGGCGATTGTCGACGAGAGTGCGGACGATGGTTCGGACCCTGATGGCGACAATGGTGCGCCTGAAGGCACAACGAGTGCGACGGTCACGCTGTCGGACAACTTCAATCACGGGACGTTTGATTACGGTACGGACGGACCAGGCAGTGTGTCTTATGCGCTTGTTCTGAGTTCCGAGGGGTTGTCGTCTGGCCTGTTTGCGCTTGATCCCAACGATACCGAGACAGTCATTGACCCTGTTGGCCAAGGTGATCCGATCCTTCTTTACACGGACGGGACGAAGATCGTCGGCAGTACGGCTGCGGATGCTGGCTCGGTCAACCCCGGCAACACGTATTTTGAGCTGACAGTTGCCTCGAACGGCGATGTGACGCTGACGCAGACCCAGAACATCTGGCACGGCGACACGTCGAGCGACGATGACCAGGAAGTCCTCACTGTTACGGGCGGGACGTTGAAGGTGGTGCAGACCATCGTTGACGCGGACGGTGACAGTGACATGGCGATGCTTGATCTGTCGTCTGGCGTGTTCAAGTTCGAAGACGATGGTCCGACGCCAGTGACGCCGGCGATTTTGACGGGCGACGACATGGCGATTGTCGACGAGAGTGCGGACGATGGTTCGGACCCTGATGGCGACAATGGTGCGCCTGAAGGCACAACGAGTGCGACGGTCACGCTGTCGGACAACTTCAATCACGGGACGTTTGATTACGGTACGGACGGACCAGGCAGTGTGTCTTATGCGCTTGTTCTGAGTTCCGAGGGGTTGTCGTCTGGCCTGTTTGCGCTTGATCCCAACGATACCGAGACAGTCATTGACCCTGTTGGCCAAGGTGATCCGATCCTTCTTTACACGGACGGGACGAAGATCGTCGGCAGTACGGCTGCGGATGCTGGCTCGGTCAACCCCGGCAACACGTATTTTGAGCTGACAGTTGCCTCGAACGGCGATGTGACGCTGACGCAGACCCAGAACATCTGGCACGGCGACACGTCGAGCGACGATGACCAGGAAGTCCTCACTGTTACGGGCGGGACGTTGAAGGTGGTGCAGACCATCGTTGACGCGGACGGTGACAGTGACATGGCGATGCTTGATCTGTCGTCTGGCGTGTTCAAGTTCGAAGACGATGGTCCGACGCCAGTGACGCCGGCGATTTTGACGGGCGACGACATGGCGATTGTCGACGAGAGTGCGGACGATGGTTCGGACCCTGATGGCGACAATGGTGCGCCTGAAGGCACAACGAGTGCGACGGTCACGCTGTCGGACAACTTCAATCACGGGACGTTTGATTACGGTACGGACGGACCAGGCAGTGTGTCTTATGCGCTTGTTCTGAGTTCCGAGGGGTTGTCGTCTGGCCTGTTTGCGCTTGATCCCAACGATACCGAGACAGTCATTGACCCTGTTGGCCAAGGTGATCCGATCCTTCTTTACACGGACGGGACGAAGATCGTCGGCAGTACGGCTGCGGATGCTGGCTCGGTCAACCCCGGCAACACGTATTTTGAGCTGACAGTTGCCTCGAACGGCGATGTGACGCTGACGCAGACCCAGAACATCTGGCACGGCGACACGTCGAGCGACGATGACCAGGAAGTCCTCACTGTTACGGGCGGGACGTTGAAGGTGGTGCAGACCATCGTTGACGCGGACGGTGACAGTGACATGGCGATGCTTGATCTGTCGTCTGGCGTGTTCAAGTTCGAAGACGATGGTCCGACGCCAGTGACGCCGGCGATTTTGACGGGCGACGACATGGCGATTGTCGACGAGAGTGCGGACGATGGTTCGGACCCTGATGGCGACAATGGTGCGCCTGAAGGCACAACGAGTGCGACGGTCACGCTGTCGGACAACTTCAATCACGGGACGTTTGATTACGGTACGGACGGACCAGGCAGTGTGTCTTATGCGCTTGTTCTGAGTTCCGAGGGGTTGTCGTCTGGCCTGTTTGCGCTTGATCCCAACGATACCGAGACAGTCATTGACCCTGTTGGCCAAGGTGATCCGATCCTTCTTTACACGGACGGGACGAAGATCGTCGGCAGTACGGCTGCGGATGCTGGCTCGGTCAACCCCGGCAACACGTATTTTGAGCTGACAGTTGCCTCGAACGGCGATGTGACGCTGACGCAGACCCAGAACATCTGGCACGGCGACACGTCGAGCGACGATGACCAGGAAGTCCTCACTGTTACGGGCGGGACGTTGAAGGTGGTGCAGACCATCGTTGACGCGGACGGTGACAGTGACATGGCGATGCTTGATCTGTCGTCTGGCGTGTTCAAGTTCGAAGACGATGGTCCGACGATCATTTCCGGCACCGTCATGGGCGTGGTCGAGGAAGAGCATCTCCCCGGTGGCAATGAAGATGTGGATGACGTCAACAATCTGGACGATGATATCATTTCCGACTTCACTATCACCACCGACGTGACCGGCGGAGCGGCTGGTTCCTTGAGTGCGCTGGTTGATTTCGGGTCCGACGGACCTGGCAGTTTCGATTTCAATGCGACATCGGACGCAGAGGCAGACGCACTTGTTGCTTCGCTGGGACTAACATCAAAGGGCCTGGCAGTGAATGACGGTGTGCTTTCTGGTAATACGCTCACAGCCAAGGCATCGGACGGACGGATCATTTTCATTCTCACGGTAAATGCGAACGGTTCGTGGAGCTTTAATCTCGAAGACCAGATTGACCATCACACCGTTTTGTTGGCCGATGATGTAGAAGACATTTTGACGCTGGATCTTTCCGGGTTTGTCGTCGCCACGGACGGCGACGGTGATTCCGTCATGCTGTCTGCCAATACCTTCCTGGTGAAAGTTATCGACGACATCCCGATCAACTTCACGCCGCAAAAGGCATTCGTCCTGAATGACACCAATGCAATGGCGACACTCGACCTGGAGTTCGCCGAGGCCGTAGGTGCGGATGAGCCTGGCGACGTGGTGTTCGCTAACATTCAGAATGGAGATACCGCGGTCGATGCCAACGGAGCCAGCCTTGTGTTCAGCGATGGTGTTAACCCGTCACAGGACCTATTCCTGTTTGTCTCTTCTGACGGACACACGCTATTTGCGTCGACAAATGCCGACTACGATACAGACTTCGGTGTCGATACCTACGATCCGGCATCTGATCCGGACGGCAACGACGGCAGCGTCGTCTATAACATCGTTCTCGATCCATCTACCGACACATACAAGTTTACGGTAGTGCAGGAGACGGTCTTGAACGGGCCGACAGAAGTGTTTGACGCCACGAACGCTATCGGTGGCGGCAACTCAGAATTCTTCGGGGTTTTCGGTACGCTCGGCGTCTTCGACGCTTTGATCTCAGGACAGGGGAATATAGGCTCGCCTCCCAACGATAGCCACGTCAACACCAACGCTAGCGATATTGGTATTGGCGACGCTAATGCCATCAACGCAAACGAAGTCATGCGAATTGACTTCTTTGACGACATTACGACACCAGGTACAGAGGTCGGAGGCGAATTCGACGTCGGAACGCATGTCACCACGAAAACGTTCCGTCAGAAAATGAACTTCGTGAACACCGGCGGCGGTTCCGTGGCGACCTTCACTATTGCCGCTTTCCTTGCAGATGAAGACTTTGTCTACATCAGTGATGCCGATGACACACCAGTTCCCATCACCAACGTCATCATTCTTGATGATACAGACACGGAAGTTTCTCTGATCGATTTCCAGACTAACCAGGGTGGTGACGTTATTGATAATGGAGACGGTACGTTCACGATCACGGGCCTGCCTGTAGACTGGAGCTACGAGATACAAACCGCCACGGACTTCAGTGCTGTAGAAATCTACGGCGGTGAGGACCGAGACAATAACGACACGGAAGCTTCGACAAGCTTCAAGCTTGGTGTCTTCTCAATCGGCGCAAGTGTGGTGCAGGAGCCCATCGATCTTCAATATGATCTTGTTGGGACGGATGAGGACGGCGACGCGGTCACCTCGCAGCTGAGCGCGACAATTCTGCCCGACTCAGGCGACAATTTCGTCGGGACAGATGGCAATGACGTGGCCCTCACAGGCAACGCCAACAATAACATTATCGCCGGTCTAGGTGGTGACGATGTGCTAAGTGGCCTTGGCGGCAACGATAGCCTGGATGGTGGAGCCGGCAACGACACGCTCGACGGTGGCTCAGGCCTCGATAACCTGACCGGTGGTACAGGCGCGGACACCTTTGTCATCACCAGTCTGGATGCTGTCGATGTCATCACTGACTATGATTTCAGTGAACTGGACGATATCGACCTGACGGCTCTATTCACCACTGATCTCGACAGTAGCGATGGCAATGCCGGCAACAACTCGTTGAGTGAATTCGTGCAGATCGTTGATGGCGGCGGCAATGCCTCGTTGCAGCTTGATGCCGACGGTGGCGTTGACAATTTCACGACTATTGCAACGCTCAACGGTGTTGGTACTGGCGACACGGTGACCATCACATTCAACGACGATGACGGCGGAACCACCTCTGCCAACATCGTCGTCTAAAGAGACTGGATAGGTGCTCAGAAACCCAGCCGATGCTGTGGCGTTCGAGACTTTGAAAACACGGGCCGGGGCATCGCTTCCGGCCCGTCGCATGTTTTGGCCCATGTGAACACCCAAATCCTGTGACACTGAGAACACACCTGCCCGCCAGCGTAACCGGCCGGGCCTACTGAACAGCCTTCTGTCATTGCCTTGCACTGCTCAAAGTGTGAATATTCCTCCAGTTTTTCCATCGATACTGGATCCGCGTCCGGGTTTGCCGGGCTGCGTTTGTGGAGGCGAATAATGGTGTGGCGTAGCGTAAGTTTCTTGCTGCTGATGGTCTCATTTGCGGGGACCGCCTTGGCCGACGGCATGTATGAGGAGCCCGTCCGGCGCAACTCCTATTGCGTCTATTATGAAAATGCCCATTACATTCTCAATCAGCCAACCATTGAAGATATCCGTCACGAGGTGGAGAGGCGCTACGATCACGCGCTCGATGTTTCGCTGTCGCGCCGCGCACACTATTCAACCACGCCATTGTTTACGTGGGCGATTGAAGCCAAGACCAGCTGCGCAAGGGCACTGGGATATCTGAAGCGCTGGAAGATCTGGCGGCCGAAGGTGAACGACGAGCACGTTCAAAAATGCGAGTGCTTCCATTCCCGCATGACGGCCTATTTACGCTAGGCTGTATACATTCTAATAAGCCAGGATAGAGGCGGGGCTGCCAGCGGCGGTGGCCTGATGGGCGCTTGTCTCGCGCTTTCGAGTGTTGACGTCAGCGCGGGTCAGTGGGAATCATGAACTTTCGTGTGCGAAATCATGTTAACCTGCTGAGCACATGCGTGAGACACTCTTAAAGGAAGACCTGGATTTTGTCCGCGACGCGCGCGTCGCCGTGCGCCGCGGCAGCGCGCCGGTGTCTTCGTTTTTCTTGATGACCTGCGTGGTCTTTCTGGCTGCGGCCGTGGGCTGGGCCTATTATGCCGAGCTTGAGGAAGTCACGCGCGGTGACGGCCGTGTTATTCCGTCCAGCAAGACCCAGATGATCCAGAATCTGGAAGGTGGGATCATTAAGTCCATCCAGGTGCGTGAAGGTGACCGCGTTTCCGAGGGTCAGATTCTCGGGCAGATCGACGACACCAGCGCAGCCTCTGACTTGGGCGAGCTGCGCGCTAAGGAGTTGGGCCTGTCCGCACGCGTGGTGAGGCTGCGTTTCGAGGCATCGGGATCAGAGAGCGATGCGCTCAGTTTTGATGAGGAGATGGCCAAGCAGGTCCCCGGAGTCGTTGAGAGCGAGCAGGCATTATTCGCCGTGCGCAACCAAGCGCTCCTAAACCAGCTCAAGATACTCGACGAACGCTTAAAACAACGCCAACAGGAACTTTCCGAGGTTCGCGAAAACCTGACTAGACTGCAGAACAATTTGCGGATTGCAAATGAGGAGCTTGAGCTTAAAGAACCGCTTGCCGAGCGCGGCATCATTTCGCGAACCGATCTCCTGCGGCTGCAAAGAGACATCTCTGATCTGACAGGGGAGCTCGCGGCAACTACTGAATCGCTGCCAAGGATTGAGGCGGCGATCCGTGAGGCTCAGGAGGCAAAGCACGAAAAGACGCTTGGCTTTCGCCAGACCGCGCAAGCGGAGCTGACCTCAACACTTGCTGAACTCTCAATCGTGCGCCAGTCGCTTCATGCCGCGAAGGACAAGGTCAACCGAACCGACATGCGTTCGCCGGTAGATGGAATAGTCAACAAGATCCACATCAACACGGTTGGCGGCGTCGTGCGCATCGGCGAGCCGATCATGGAGATCACACCGATTGAGGATAACCTGCTGATCGAGGCGAGAATTGACCCGAAGGACGTCGCTTTTGTACGTCCAGGCCAAGAGGCCATGGTCAAGCTGACCGCCTACGATTTCACAGTTTACGGAAGTATAAATGGTAAAGTAGATGTTATTTCATCAGATAGCATTTTAGATAAATCGGATAATACTAGTTACTATATAGTAATCATAAGAACTGAACAAGCATATTTACGTAAAGGGAAGGAAACTCTGCCTATCATCCCCGGCATGGTCGCATCGGTCGACATCATAACGGGGAAGAAGAGTGTCCTGGAGTATCTTCTCAAGCCAATCGTCAAGGCGCGCTACGAGGCGCTGCGGGAGCGCTGAGCAGACCGCAGTCGCAACTCAGCACGTCGCTGACACCCCAACTTCCAGAGACTGCAAACTTTTTTCATCATTCGGCACCGCGCTTCGAAAATGGCTGGCGGGCGTACTCATCTTGATGTTGTCGTCAATGAGCGTATCTGCCTTGGCCGAAAGGTCTCGCATCGTATCTGTGAACTCGCCGACGCCGCTCTCGATCGTCCAGACACCACCGATTCCGTCTCCAAGACGTGCGGATGAGGAATGGCTGGCGCGAGCTGCGGCCCTAACCGGTCCCGAGTTCAAAGATGCACTGGAGGGCACACATTCATTTGTTTCGCCAGGCCGTCCCGTTATAGCGCCTCAAATGCCCATTATTGGAATGCTGCCGCCGTTATTCGAGCCGCTGTCGAGGTCCACGCTGCACACCTCACCAGAACCGGTGATCACACCCGAGCCTGAGGTCGCTCCCGAGCCCAAGTTGATTTCCGCACCCAGGCCTGCGCCCAAGCCTTTGCCTATGCCTGAGCCGGTTACAGTCCTAAAATCAGAGCCACCCTCGCCGCCATTTGGAATTCTAGGTTCGTTCGAGTTGAAGGCTGAAGGTATGAGCGGCTCCAAGGACTGGATGGATCTTCTGGCCCGGCTGGAGCGGGAGCGCGATAACTACGCACAATGTGCGCATGCGGGCCCCAACTGCACACCAGTTTTAACCGCCTGGCGTCAGAAGCTGAAGTCTTTGGCCAACTTGCCGCCGATGCAACAGCTAATTGAGCTTAACAGATATGCCAACAAGCAGGCGTTCTACGAGCACGACCCGATCACCTTCGGCAAGCGCGATCATTGGGCGACACCAATCGAATTCTTGCGCGGGCGCGGGGATTGCGAAGATTTCGCCATCTTCAAATTCGTCAGCCTGCTTGACATGGGAATTGCACCGGGCCGTTTGCGTGTCGCGATCGTGCGCGACAGTCTGCGGCGGGCATTGCATGCCGTTGTCACGGTCGAGCTCGACGGTACGACCTATGTCCTGGACAGTCTCAGCAGCAAGGTTGTTGGTCAATCGGACATGCTGCGCTACCAGCCATTACGTTCTTACTCACTGTCCACGAGCTACATGCATATCGTCTCAGCGGATATTCGCAGCCGGTGGGCGAAGTTCACTGCTTCACGCCGCTCATTCGGCGAAGACAACATACAAACTGCGAATGCGGTGACCCGCGCTCAGCCACATTAAGTAACACTGACTAAGTCAAGCAGTCGAAACCCGGCCCTTGCCATCGAGCAACTCATTGTGATTGCGTGCATTGAAGCGATCAAGGCTACCGTCAACACAGGCTGCCGCAATGTGGAGATCTGCAATTTGAGCTGGGGCTGGGAGGTTGAGGTTTCGCAATTTGAAACCTCGAAGCGTTCTGTGATTATCGGGTCGTAGCAATTGGGCTCTTCGGCGGCGTGCTGTAGTCGATGCTCTATGACATTACCAAGCTTGCGGTTACCCACAATCGCCGTGACAGCCGACGCAAGCGCACGCGCGTCTTTGTCACCAGACAGCTGGTTAGTCCGCTGCATTTGTGCTCCGGGAGTGCCCCAGTTGTTGGGGAGACTAACCGGCTCTAGACCAGGATGTCGGATGTATTCAGCGTGATCGGCGCATTGGATTCGATATCGAGAGCCACGTCGTTGACGCCATCAAAATAGCTGACCGTCACACTTTTCGCACCGGTTTGAACGATGTCGAGATCGTCAATGGAATTGATCGTTTCGATGCCTGAAAAATCCAATAGATCGTGTTCGGAGTGAAAATCGACGATAAGGTCCGAGCCTGCATCGAAGTCGAACACGAACGTATCCGCCCCGGCTCCACCGATCAGCGTATCGTCGCCCGTTCCCCCATCGATAACATCGTTTCCCCCATCGCCGAAAATGGTATCGTTGCCCTGATCGCCGTAGATGAGATCATTGCCGCCGCCGCCGAAGAAGCCGTCATCGCCTGTTCCGCCGTGGAGCTGGTCGTCGCCCGCGCCGCCGTTCAGCATGTCATCGCCGCCGTCTCCGAATAAAGTGTCATCGCCCTGTTCGCCAAAGATCCGGTCGAGCCCGCCGCCGCCGAAGAAGCCATCGTTACCCTTGCCACCGTGTAATTCGTCGTTGCCGCCACCACCGTTCAGCGTGTCGTTGCCGTCCTCTCCGTAAAGAACATCGTTTCCGCTCTCGCCGCTGAGCCGATCGTTGCCATCGTTGCCGGAGGCCGTGTCGTCGCCATCGCCTGCGGAGATAATGTCATCGCCAATTGTCCCAACAAGCGTATCGCTGCCACTCGTCCCGGTGATCGTCGATCCCGCGCCCGCTTCGCCGGTAATCGTATTTCCGCTGTAGGTCAGGTTCGTCGAGCCGATGTCGTCAATCTGTGGCGCTGTGTTGTTATCAATCGTAGTGTTGGTCGTATTCTCGGTGCGAATGGTGGGTGCCGTCGCGCTTCCTTCAGCTTGCGTCAACGTGTTGCCAGAGACTTGCGCCGCGTCCACGTCGCTCAGCCAGATGCCTTGCGCCGCACCGATATCGATGGTGTTTCCCGAAATTACAAGATCATGCAGCATGGGTGCGGGCGTTCCGTCCGGCTGGATCAGTGAGCCTTGGACGAAGATGCCCTGCACTTCGCCGCCTTCTCCTTGCGTCAACGTGTTGTTGGTGATGACGATGTCGTACATGTCGCCATAAGATCCGTCATTCCACACCTGGATCATGTCGGGGTGATCGCCAAGCTCGTAGGCCGGGTGGAAGTTCGAGAACGCGTTACCGTCGACCGTGACGTGGCGAGCGTTGGCGATGTTTACGCCGTCGCTTCGAATGTCGGTAAAGCTGTTGTTTGTGACCTCGACATACTCGGAACGGCCGACCGACAAGCCCGTTTTCAAGTCGTGGAACGTGTTGCCATCAAGCGTGATGTTGGTGGAGTCGAGGACCAGCAGCCCCTGGCCGTCATTGGTGTGATTGCCATCCGCGCTGCCTGAGATCTCAGAATTCACAACGGTGATGTGATCGGATTTGTCAATGCGGAAGGCTGACACCCAGTCCGGCTCGCCCTCCTCCAGCACGTTCGTGACAGCGATGTTGTCGAGGGTCAGATAACTGGAGTTTTTGACAAAGAGCGTGTCGAAATTGGCCGGGTCGTTTTGAAACTGCGATGTAATCGTTACGGTGCCGGTGAACGTATAACCATCCAGGACCACATCGCCGTAGTCTCCGGGCGCCAGGTAGATCGTGTCGCCGACAGTTGCATTGGTTAAGGTGGTGAGGAATTCGGTGGAGCTGGAGACAACGGTCATGGTAAGCACTCATTCTTAAAAATGGTTGGGGCGCAAATTAAGCGCTAAAGCCGGGCGTCCTTGTCCGCGGGCTGCTCAAGGTCACGGTCCACGCTTTCAGACTTTCGCACTTTTGAGCGGTAAGCAAGGAAAATGCCAGTTCAGTAGTTTCGTTTGCCGTCGGAGCGCCTGGGGATAGCCGTTATGTTAATGTGCTGGCCGTGGTGATGCCAGCACGGCGGGCAAGCGCTGGCTTGAGACGCTCACTCTTGTAGGTCAGTTTCGACCGCTCGAGCACTTCTTGATCCGTCCGCTCTGCCCTTGTTAGGGAACGTCGATGCAGCCGATGTCCACCACTTGGCAGAACCCATCCGCTATGTCTGCAAACTGGAATCGAGCAACGCCGGCGAGTCATGCCGACCAGATTGAATCGCATGTCAGGACGTGGCCCGCCGCTGACCTCGGCCCGGTACTGGGTAACATCGGCTTGTCGAAGGGTAAGCTGAAAGACTCATCTGGTTGGTCAGCAACCTTGAGATGACCAGGATTTGGCACTCAGGGCTGCGAGCCTTTGATTGTAAAGAGCAGTCAAGTCCCTCTCGTCGCTGGAATCATGGACTGCTTCGCACATGAGTTCGATGAGCACACTACCAATTGCGTGAATGGCCTCATGGCGGGTAATGCCCTCGCCCAACAAGCGCTCCAAGGTCTCAGGCACAGATGTCGCGTCGCCCAGCGCGATTTGGTTTTCAACAAAAACATGCGCCGCTGAATGCGTGGCTGAGGCTTCGGCAGGCGCATCCAGGTCATTGTGATATTCAATGATCAGTTCGATACGTTCCGCTTCGCTCAGGTTGAGCCATGCTTCAGGGTCCGGCTGCTCGTCAGCATTGTACCGCATCGTTAGTCTCATCCTGCTCGTAGAACATAGACGATCCATCGTAACAGGTAAGCTCCTGTTCGCCGATTCACTTCACGAATAGCACCGCCATGGCCAAAAGGACAAAGATTTCAACGGAAACGCTTGTGAAACTCGGCGCGCCGAAGCTGGCAGCGCTCATCCTCGATGAGACAGCGCATAACCGCCGATTCAAGCAATTCGCCCAATTGGCGCTTGAAGCACAAGACGGCCCGACCTCGGTTGCGACTGCCCTCAAACGACGATTCAGCACAATAGCGAGGTCTGGTACCTTCCTTGCTAAAGAGAAGAAGCGCGAGCAGCTGAGCGAGCTCAACAAACTGAAGTCAATTGCCGTCAACGAGATTGCCGAGATAGATGCAAAACTCGCGCTTGAGCTTCTATGGGAGTTTCTGGACCTCCACCAAAGCGTTCTTGAGCGGATTGACGACAGCAGCGGCCGTTTTGGCACGATGTTTCGCGATGCCTGCCTCAACTTGGGTCCGCTTGCCGAAGCAGCGAAGGGCGACCCTGATCTGCTTGCGAGCACGATCTTTCGAAAGCTGATGGACAACGGATATGGAATTTATGATGAGCTCGTTGCTGTTCTGAGCGAAGCGCTTGGGCCGGAAGGACGATCGAAGCTGCGGCAAGCGCTATTACAGCACCAAAACGAGCTCACCCAAGACGAGAAACACCCGCGATCCTCGCATCGCTACAGGGACAATGAGCTGAGCGCAATCAAACTCGCCCTGCGCGAGCTTGCTGATTGTGAAGGTGATCCAGACGCATTCATCGCCACCTTTGATGACAGCAACCTATCCAATCCGAGGTTCGCTTCAGAGGTTGCTCACCGCCTCTTAGCAGCGGGTAGGGCCGAGGAAGCGCTTGAGACTTTGGATGCTGCGCCACCTGTGGCTGGCAAGAGCTCGTTTGGAGAAACGGAATGGCGAGACGCGCGAATTGCGGTATTGGATGCCTTGGATCGTGCGCCTGAAGCACAAGATCTTCGCCTGACGGCATTCAAGGAACAGCTTAGCATAACCCACCTTAGGGAATACCTGAGAAGGCTTCCAGATTTTGAAGATATCGAGGGCGAGCAGACGGCGCTTGATTTCGTATCGAGCTATCCGGACGTCCACAGGGCACTCGCCTTCTACTTGAATTGGCCAGCACAAGAGCACGCCGGGCGTCTCGTTGTTGACAGATCAAAGGAACTTGACGGCGATCTTTATGAACTCCTAGGTCCGGCTGCCAATGTCCTTGAGGGCAAGTGGCCCCTTTCTGCGGTGCTTTTGCAACGAGCGCTCATCGACGTGACGCTGCAGAAAGGCCGCTCAACGCGCTACAAACATGCAGCCCGACACCTCCTTGAAATTGATAGTCTCGATCCTCTCATCACAGACTATCGAGGGTTTGACACGCACGAGCAATTCATGAAGCGGCTACGGGCCCTGCATCCGCGAAAGTCGGGATTTTGGTCCCTGATTGACAACTGAGCCAGAAACCCGATGTCGGCAGTTGCCCCCCTTCGACGTTTCGCTCCAGTGCAGCCAAGCAGCTGCTGCCGAGGGCGAAGGTGAAATCGCGGCGAGTTCAAGCAAACTTTGCAGTATTGAGGGCAAACCGTCCGTGCCCAGCGCGCTGCGCAAACCGCGCCCCTTGACCCGCAACGGCCCTGAGCAGTTGCAGCATGCATAGCGCACCATCGAACGCCCCGCAGAGATTCCGGAAGTCTAGTGGTCGCTGCCGGGTAGCGTTCCGCCAACTTGCAGCGACTTCCGCTATGATTCCGAAAGCTGTCCATTCGGGAAATCACTGAAAACAACGTGCGGTCGTGAACGTATTCAGCGGGATGAAGTATGAATACTTTTAACGACGAGAACGAAGCTGTTGCTTTCGCGTTCCTCAAAGCGAACGGTCATGCTCCGAGGCATGAGCCAAGTGGGCGAAGTACATTTCCTGATTTCGACATCGATGACGCGCGCATAGGAGTCGAGGTCCGCTGTCTCGTCCACACCCGTCCTGGAGCGCCCGGCGAGCCGAAAGAGACTGGAAATAGCGCTCTTTGGACGCGAGTAGAAGGGTTGCTCGCTAGCTTAGATCGCGCTGACTTACCGACAAGCTACGTCGTTAGGCTCCAGTTCAATCGTCCATTGCCGAAGTGGTCGAAGATTGAGAAGGCAGTTCGCGCGCGCCTAGAAAAACCAACAAATGAGCTTAGCTGCTCTCGCGCCTCACTGGTTGAAAATGTTTCAATCTCAGTTGTTCGTACGGACCAGCAAAGGGGCAGACCGTTTCTATTTGGCGGCATCTCTGACAACGAGGGGGCGGAATTCGTTGTCGCTTCGATGATCGAATCCATTCGTTACGCGATTGAGGATAAGAACGAAGTAGAACAGAGGAACCGCCCGCACGGATACGACAGGTTGCGGTTGATATTGGTCAACCGAAAGTGGAATGACTTGACACCCGAAGAGATCGCCGAAATCAGTGAAGAGATTTCAGATTCGCACCCGTGGGAGCGCGTCACCCTTATATGCCCGGACGGCAACCTCTTGACTGATTGGCACAATTAGTCGCGTGGCCACTCACTAATTACTGCATCTCACCAATGCTGTGGACTTGAGGTGACGGGGCTCTTCGCCAACTGACGTAGTGGTCCCAAAGCCTCCGTCAAGTGCCCAACACGATGGGCCAATTGCAGAAGTGGAGTGGCACACAGCTAGGCCCGGCTAGACCTTAGTTCAGAGGCAGCCGGACGGTCGCTTCTCCGGTCACCGCTTCAAGACTATCAGCGCCGATCCCATCATATGTTCCTGATACGTCCAGCGACATGCCGCCGGGAGCTTGCAGCCGAAGTCCAAGCCCTGCTTTTCCGCGCAGTTCTTCGTCGCTGGCAAGCGTCGCGGCAACAAGGTTTGTTCCGCTTTCCTCGAAATTCCAAATGCCTTCGAACGACCCATAAGGCTCAACAAGCGTTCCGTCCTTAGCCGTGAACTGGTACGACACCTGTGGTCCGAACCGCGCCTGGCCCAAAGACACAGTTTGGCCAGGAATAAAGACGCCAAGCGAGTCCGTATAGGCATCCTGCTTATCTTCGATGTAGCCGACGGAGGCACGCGGAGACAAGGCGAACGCGCCGAAAGCCCAGCGTCCCTGAAGTGAGCCTTCGACGAGCCAGCGCTCGGTTTCGAACTCGTCCTCGTAGGTGAGGAAGGGAGAAATGTCGTTATCCGATTTGCCCCATGCCGCACGCGATTGGAAGAACAGGTTGTCCGAAAGCTTGAGCGTGGCATAAGGCCCGGCCATCCAGCCATATCCCTCGACGCGGGTACGCAAGTCGTTGGACTGCTCGTCCATCTTGTCAAACTGAACGAGGACGCCGAGTAGGAAATTTGGTGTGAAGACATAGTCGGCACCGAAATAGAGGATGCCAAACTCGCCGTCACTCTCCCCACCGCTCTCGCCATCGTCGAAGAACGCAAGCTTTCCCTCCACCCAGATGTCGAGTCCATAATCCTGCGCCTGTATGAGCTCACTACCGTTAATGCCAAGCTCGGCGAGACCTTCTTCGCCCCCAGCTAGCTTACGCCGCTTTGCCTCAGCCGCCGCGCGCGCCACCTGTACGAGCGAGGTGGAGAACGACAACGTGCGCGCGTTTTCATCGCCAACACTAAAGCCGAAGGGCAGCACACCGGGCGTCGAGACAGCGGCACTTTCCTGCTCGCGCGCTTGAAGTGCGCTCAGTATGCCTGTCTTGTTAACAAAGGTGCTTGCTGATGACGGCCCCGCGACACTCAATCCTGCCGGGCCATTGGTGGAACTGGCAAAAAAGCCGCCACCACCGCCGAGCGCCGATCCGCCATCAGCAAGCTGGCCCGATCGTGTGCCCGCCCCTTGCACAAAACCTGAGCCTGTTCCGTTACCACCTTGCCCGCCGAGACGCTGCAAGCGATCGATCTGGCGATCGCCGTTAGGCGCATTCGACAGCAACATGTCATTGCGGCGTTTCAGGAAGCGCTGAATGGTCTGTACGGTTTTTGTTCGAGAATCCGCGGTGACGAACGTGCATGTCACTTTTTCGCCCGTCGCTAGGCGGACTGTTGCTTTCTTGGCGCTAACATTGACCCGACTGTTTGCGTCATCACAACGGCCTGAAACAAGCCCGAATCCATCAGGAAGCTTGGCTGTGACAACATAAGTGCCCGGCTTGATGGTCACCGGCGATGACTGGCCTTCGCCATCGGCAGTTTTCACATTGAAATTGAACTGAGGCGTCGGGGAAGAAAAACCGAACGTGCCATCAGAGACATCCGACTCAACCGCAAGCGTGACTTCGCCCGGTGGGATCTGGTTGACGGTAACGTTGAAGGACTGAGAAACAGAGTTGCCAGCCACATCGGTTGCCGTGAACTCCACAGATGTTGTGCCGAGCGGGAATGAAGAGCCCGATGCAAGCCCGCCCGTAAGCGCAATCGTGGCGCCCGGAACGTTATCGGTGACCGTCGGGTCGGTGTAGGTCACAACAGCGCTGGTATCAGGGAAGTTCACGTCGACATTGATGTCGCTCGGAAGCCCGACGATGACGGGTGGTTCGTTGTCGGTGACTGTTACGGTGAATGACGCCGTTGCGGTATTGCCCGCAGCATCCGTAACAACAAATGTGTTGGTCGTCACACCAACCGGGAAGTTCGATCCTGAAGGCAAGCCGGCAGTCTGTGCAAGCGTGGCACCTGGTGCGTTGTCGTTGAATGTCACCGAGTACGTGACATTCGCCGTCGCCAACCCCGGATCACTATTGACGGATATATTCGTCGGCACATTGACGGTTGGATCTTCCGCATCCTGGACGACGACATCGAACATCGCTTGGCTGGAATTCCCGGTCGCATCGGTTGCGGTCACGGTCACATGCGTTGTGCCTATTGGGAATTGTGAGCCAGACGCGGGTGATGCCGAAATTGTTGGGGCAGGATCCACGGCATCGGTCGCGGTAGGAGTGAAGCTGACCGTTGCGATTGGCTGACCGGCGTCGGTGTTGACCATGATGTTCGGCAATGCCCCGATTACCGGTGGCGTTGTGTCCTCGACCGTGACGTCGAATGTTTCCTGAGCGCTATTCCCGGACGCGTCCGTCGCCGTCACCGTGACGGTCGTGGTGCCGATGGGGAAGGTCGTTCCTGGATTCTGCGAGTAGGTGATTGTTGGACTGGGGTCGGCGTTGTCGGTGGCGGTCGCCGCGAAGCTCACAACCGCACCGGCCGGACTGGTGGCCTCGGTTGGTGGCACAGTAGGCGCCGTGATGTTGGGGGCGGTGACGTCGTTGACAGCGAGATTGACCGTACGCGTAGTCGAGCCGCCGTTGCTATTGAACGTGATCGTGCCTGTATGGGGGCCCGGTGCCAGCGAATTGGCATTGGGGTTGATCGAGACTTGGACGGTTGCCGGAGTTGATGGGGTAACGTTGAGGCTCGAAGCCGAAGTACTGATCCAATTGACATTCGTCGATGTCGAGTAGGTGAGCGTGCCGCTGCCCGTGTTGGAAACCGTGAACGTCTGCGGCGTCGGCGTGTAGTTGCTGCTGTTTTCATCGCCGGCGAAGTTGAACGGGCCGGCGGGAGCGACGGAGAGGTTGGGAGATGCTACCGGCAGCCTATAGTCAAGGCGGAACGTGCCTTGGTGTGAGGACCATCCATCGACCTGAATGTAATAAGTTGTTCCAGCTGCGGCCGCGAAAAAAATCCTACTGCCCCTTCCACAAAATCCGCCAGCATCATCATTGGCTGCAATTGTGGTCAGCGCGTTTACAGCTGCACCTGTAAACACCGCCAGATGAGTATCATAAGAACGAACCGAGCAGATCTCAACACGCGCGGTGCCTGATGCAGGGGCGGTCCAATGATACCACACGCTGTTCAACACAGAATTGTTTCCAGGGTTGGGTTCACCTGACTGACCAGTGGCACTGATGTTGTTGCCACTGACCGAACCGATTCCTCCGGGTATGAGGACAGAATTCGCGAAATTGTCGTTGGCAGGCATCGCAAAGCTCTGTTCAGCGCCAGCTGCAACGAACAGACAAAGTAACAATGCTAATAGCCCAGATCGCAGACAGGCCCTCACGCGCTTAGAGCCGCGCCAGCTGGTCGAAACATGAATAAGGCCACACACAACAACACCCATCCCCCGATGGCCGGCCGAGCTTACAGGCGCCAGCCGAAACATAAACAAGCAGAATCTATGATCTTGAATTTCTTCTGCAGGCTGCGGCGCCAACCGCCCTGCCAGATACGGCGGGCTAAAACCCCCGTGGGACCAATGCTTCAGAACATCAACATTTCAAAACACCCCACACGCACTACACACCTAATAAAATCCCTTATCATTTAGTGTGACCTGACGTTCCGCACACGTCAATAAGTCCCCGGGGAATGACGGATTGTCGGCCTTGCACAGTGTCCAACTTGCAACGGCTCCGCGTGGTCTTGGCGGCCCCTATGCCGCGGGAGCCAAGATTGCCTCATCCCTGCAACAGCAAGACATAAGCTCAAAATTCCCGCTGAGCTGTAGAAACCAATCAAGTGATCCGCGAACCATTGTCGGGCAGAAGGACTGCTGCGGGCCAGACTCGGCTGTTCGGACACCTCTCGGTCTGACCGCTTTCCCCTTCATTGCGGACGTTCAGTTGGGCGGAGCAGCGCATCTGGAAGATACCAACGGCGACGTTAGCTTGTGGGATCTCTCAACGTTGTGCGGCGCACCGTCCGAGTGGATGCGTTGGGTCGTTATTTGGCCATCGCGAAGATGCGCAAGGAGCGCAGCGACGTCAGTTTATGAGGTTGAAGCTAATGAACCAAGGCGCTTGACGTTTTGGTAACATACCAATTTTTCAACAAGTCAAGCAGCAGCGCGTTCGTGTCGGATGAGAACACCAGGAGGCAAGTATGGGGGCACACGAACGAGCGGGGGGTGTTTGGGGAGATCTTCACGTCCGCCTCTAGCGGGTGGTAGGGAGAGTTCGTAATGGGGTTTGAAACTGGCGCTTCATGTATTGAAAAAGGAGTGGAATCGGAGGTCGGCGTCGGGTGCTCGATTTCGGGCTTTAGGGCTGTGTTCGTTGGGTGTGTGGGGGAGTGGTTCCCCGGGCTATCTATGGTTCACCGGGCCGTTCACCGGGTCGGTGGACGGCAGGGTTTGTGAAGCAGGTTATGCGATGAAGAAATCGTGATCGTAAGCCATAGTGCACACGTCAAACACTGTAGCCGTGCAGCACACCGCGTTCGTTTACACCTGCCGCTTCTTGCACATGTCCGTCGTCAGGGTCTTTGAGACACAGTGGGGGCCCAGCGAAGAGAGGACTTGGATCATTTACTGCGTTGATCTAAGCAGCTTGCATTTTTCTTTTCGGTCCTAGACAGCGTCGACAGTCATCAGACATGCAAGGGCCTTTACTAATTTCAAAATGGAGCTATTGGCGTCGTGTGCTTTCCGGAGCCGGCCCTCACCTTGAGCGGGGCCGGCGCTCGGGGAGGACGCGGGCATGCTTTCTGGTGAGTGCTCGAGCACTAGTTGCACATATTCACACTGTCATGACGAAGGCGGCAATTGCCGGTCATTGCGTCCGTCATTAATTCGGACATGCTTGAGCGTGTTGCTCGTTGCGATCGCCGTATGATCGGTAAACCCGAACAATGGTGAGCTCTTGGTGCTGGTTTATCGTGCAAGCGCTACACATATTGCGGGCGCGTTCTTACTGGCTGGTCGCGACAACAACGTGCGCCCCAATCGCGCGACGGATCGCTTTGAAGATGACCGGCCCGGATGATCTGTAAGGTTTTGCCCGTTCGCGCGTTGTCGCGGGCAGGCGCGCCAGCAGTGCTGGCGCGCCACACCGGTCGACGACGTGGCTCACCGCGACATCCATCGACAGGCCAACTCGTTGGCATGGTCTAAAGAGCACACCCTTCGGTCGGCCCTTCGTGGGCCGGCCGTATTTCGTGCGCGCGCCAGTTAGCACACAACCATCTCACGCTAGTGAGCAAAAAAAGCTGCGTCAGTAGCACCAGCCCCACAGGTGGTTGGCTTAGGCCGACTGCAATCGCTGTGGTGCAGGCCCGTCACGTCTGTGGCGGGGCCAGCCCAAGCCAGCGCCGCTGTCCCGTTTACGTATTACAGGGACAGTGGTGAAGGCGCAGCCCCGAACGAATACAGACGTTAGTATGTTTAAGAGAGGGGACAGCGGTTGCAGTCGGGCTTGGCCCGACCACCTGTGGGGCATCAGTTAAGCCATATATGGCGCCACTACCCCCCTTTATCGATGATAAAGGGGGGTAGAATTAGCGGTTCGTTTCTAAAACGAACCGCACGAGACGGTGAATTCGCACCGGCTGTGGTCGCTAAAGGACAGTATACGTTCGTCAAGGACAACAGATTTCAAATACGTCAAGCGGTAGCGCGTTCCGTGTCTTTGATGAAAGGGCAAGGTGTAGTGTTGGTACTAGCAGTGGTTTTGAGACGGGGGGCGTGGGGGCACACGAACACGCGGGGGTGTTTGGGGAGATCCTCACTTCCGCCTTTGGCGGGTGGTCGGGAGCGTTCGTAAAGGGGCTTCAAACTGGGGTTCCACGTATTGAAAAAGGAGTGGAGTCGGAGGTCGCTGGGGGAGCGTGAAAGGGGTGAATATTTTAATGGAAATAAGCTGTTACGAGAGGTCGTGACCCGGGGTATCTATGATACCCCCCCTTAAACCTCGGTTTGGATTTGACAGCTGCCTTCGGCGGGAAATCGATTGTGATCGTACAGCATAATGTACGTGCTGAAGATGCTGAACATAGAGCACACAGCGTTCGTTCACGGCCGTTGGTTTTTACACAATGTAGAAGGTCTCAATCAACAATTGTTGGAGGCCAACTATGAACAACTCAGCAGTTGAACAAATCAAACAGTTAGAAGAGCAGAAAGCGGCGTTGTTGGATGAAGCCAAAAAGAGGCCGTGGCGCAGGCGCAAGAAGCCGTCAAAGTTCTTGGACTACTTGGGTGCCGGCACCCGATTGTGCCAGATGACAAACAGAAAAATGCGCCTTCACGGCGCGGCACCAGGAAGCCGAATGCCGACAAATTGTGTCTGGTGTGTAAGTTTCAGGCGAAGCCACCGCACGATGCGCGGCATCACAAAAGTCTGGTTGAGAAAGTGTCATTCACGCCAGAAGAGTTGGAACAGAAGGGACTGACGCGCATGACAATCGGAACGGTGATACAGGTGCAAGCAGCGGAGTAACAGGTACGCCGTCTTGAGCAGCCCGGCCTCCCAGCGAGCCTTAGTAGGGATGCCGGGCTTCTATTTTAGGTTTGCTGGACGATGGTGGCAGGCAGATTAATACAGCCGTATTGCGAAGAGAACGTATGGGGAACTAAGGGGTGTTGAAAAATTTGCGGGTGCCTACAGGGTGCCTAGAAAGACAGATTGCCAACTGGGGAAACATTTTAACCTATTGATATTATTGGCGATCCCGGCAGGATTCGAACCTGCGACCCTCTGCTTAGAAGGCAGATGCTCTATCCAGCTGAGCTACGGGACCAGCCGCGGGCACATGCCATACCATATTGGCCCCCACGATGCAGCAAGGCTTGCAGTTGTGACCGGGTGGCGGTGTGCCCATGTACGCTTCGGTCTCTATTAAAATCGGTGCAAAGCGGTTGGAGGCTCCGGGCCTACTAGTGGGTCCAGGTGCCTATACGGCCGTACCGGTAATTGTCGGCATATGACTTTCGAACCGATTTTCTGGGTTTTGGCTCGATCACCCGAAAAGCGATGCCATTGCGCTTGGCATATGCGACAGCCTCGTCTTTGCTGGCAAACTTCAAGCGAACCTGGGCCTTGGTATCGGCGCTGCTGGTCCATCCCATCAAGGGCTCAACGCTGCGCGCCGAGGCCGGCTCATGTTCCAGGATCCAGTTCTTGGTCTTGGCATTGCCCGACTGCATCGCAGTTTTGGCAGGCTTGTAGATGCGCGCAACCATGTCCGGTGCTCTTTGTCCAAAGTTTCGCCAGCCCGATACCAATGCCAGACAATGTGATGTCTTCAAGCACTGGTAACCCCGGCAACGTCCTAGCCATCGCCGGTCCACCGATTGGTCGGGGCATGGTGATTCGAACACCAGACCCCCTGCTCCCAAAGCAGGTGCTCTACCAGGCTGAGCTATGCCCCGGACCGTTTCGGTGAAGGCCTCCTTCTGCCGTGCCGGATGTGCCCGTGTCAAGCGCGTTGGGCCGCCCGGGCCGCGGCTTACCGCTAAAGCGTCGATCTTGGCCGCTGCGGTGCTGCGTGAGGCCCGTGGCGATCCGAACTCAGTCCCCTTCGGCGCACGCAAGAAAAAGCAGGGCCGAGATTTCCGGCCCTGCGCCTTTTCAGGATGGTCGAAAAATGACCGTGTCGAGATCGACGCCTAGTGCGATGACGGCAGGCTGCCCGCTGTTCCGTCGGGCTTTAGCTCTGCGGCCATGCAGCCCTTGCAGCCTCTGCCCCAACGCACCCAGACCACCTGGCCGGGCCGAAGCTCGGTAAATCCAAAACGGCGCAAGCTTTCCATATGCACGAAAATGTCTTCAGTGCCCTCGCCGCGTGTTAGGAACCCAAACCCGCGCACGCGGTTGAACCACTTGCAAACGGCGCGTTCCCAGTCGCTTTCAGGCTGCACCACGACGTGCGTGCGTTGCGGTAGCTGCGATGGGTGGATCGCTGTCGATTCATCCATCGACAAGATGCGAAAGGCCTGCATGCCCTTAGGGCGCTTTAAGACCTGGCAGTGAACGCGTGCTCCCTCATAGGCGGTCTGGTAACCGCCCGCACGCAAACACGTCACATGCAGGAGAACGTCTGGAAGACCATTATCTGGAACGATGAAACCGTACCCTTTAGCGGTATCAAACCACTTGATTGAACCGGCAATCTCGAAAACTTCGAGACCGGCCTCCTCTAATCGTTCCGTGCTCCCCTCGATTGGTTGTTCTGTCGTTGGCAACTCGGGAGGCAGCTTCGAATCCGCCATGTTGTAATACCCCCGCATTTACTGGCTTGTTACGATTAAGCTACTTGATAAGCGCGGCTCAAGATCCAAAGTGATGCGAACGACACTTGCCCTCGTTATCGTCCGCCCTTCGACTCAGACGCCGCATACAACAATACCATCTGGTGCCCGCTGGAGAAGCCCTGTTGATGCACAACGGCGGTTTCCCACACCGGCCGCAAGCCGTTTTATGTCTTAACAAACCGTTAAGATCGTATTGTTTTGGAACAGACTTTTTTGCGGGCGGTCGCGACAAAAAAATAAGTTTTGCGCAAGCCGTCCTGGCAACGTTTTGCACGTTGCTCAGACCAAATCTGGCAACATTGGGACCGAATCAGGAAGCTATTGATTCGCTTCACTGACGTCTGCCAGTTTGTCATGGCGCACGGTCGAAAGACGCCGACTTTTGCCTGTCTCATCCACAGTTGCAGCGCAGCGAAAAGGGGCATGTTGCCACACTGGAAAAGTCGTCGGGAAACAGGGTGGTCAGCCTGATTGTCTTAATCCATGATGGCGATGTCACTGCTCTACCGGTCTTTTTCATGATGGTCAGCCGGTTTAATAGAATCCATGAAGGGTTTGGCGGTGCGCAAAACTCATTGCCGGACTAGCGGTTGCGGCGCACCCGTCAGGGGCCATTACAGGCGATGGGCAATAACAAGAGCTTCGTAATGACACCCAGCCAGCGCTGCGCAACGGCCTGGCTGCCGGACCTCGCCAGTGCGGCCGCCGGCAACGACATGTTGAGAGTGGGAGAAACCTCAGATGCGTTACCTTCATACTATGGTTAGGGTCAGCGATTTAGATAAGTCTTTGAAATTCTACCGCGATGTGTTGGGCATGCGTGAAATGCGGCGCGTGGATTTTGAAGATGGCCGCTTCACTCTCGTCTTTCTGGCCGCACCTGATGACAGAAGACGGGGGGCGGAGGAAAAGGCCCCTCTTTTGGAGCTCACTTACAACTGGGACCCTGAAACATACGGCGAAGGGCGAAATTTCGGACACCTTGCATTCGAAGTCGCCGACATCTACACCGCTTGTCAAAAAATCGCCGATGCTGGCGTCACGATCAATCGGCCGCCGCGCGACGGCCGCATGGCTTTTGTGCGCTCGCCCGACAACATATCCATTGAGCTATTGCAGAAAGGGGACGCACTGCCGCCCCAGGAACCATGGTCCTCAATGGAAAATACGGGCACGTGGTGAGCACAGACGAGCCATCGGGCACGAAGGCGCCTGCCAGTTTAGCGGCAACAGAGGGCCCGGACGGCCCGATCCAGACCATTCAATGTGAAGTGGCGATCGTCGGAGCAGGGCCGGCCGGGTTGATCGCAGCGGAAATCCTTAGCCGCTATGGACGCCGTGTCACGGTTTTTGAAGCGATGCCATCGCCCGCCCGCAAGCTATTGATGGCAGGGCGCGGCGGCCTCAATCTTACCCATAGCGAACCGATTGATGCTCTAATGCGTCGTTATGGCAGCGCTGCTGAGTTTCTGGCGCCCTATATCGCTGCCTATTCTCCCACGGACCTTAGGACCTGGGCGGATGGTCTGGGTGCTGAAACGTTTTGTGGGAGCAGCGGCCGCATCTTTCCCAAAGCTATGAAATCGTCGCCGCTCCTGCGCGCATGGCTTGGCCGGTTGGTGCAGCAGGGCGTAGACATTCGGCTGCGTCATCGTTGGGCCGGTTGGAGTGACGAGGCAGACCTGTTGTTCAGCACAAACGAGGCGGCGCGCATGATGGTCTCGGCACGGGCGACGCTGATCGCCACCGGCGGAGCCAGCTGGCCCAGGCTCGGCTCGGACGGTGCTGCACTTGCGATGTTGGCTAATCGGGGGGTGGCAACGGCTCGGTTCCGGCCACACAACGCTGGCGCAAAAATCGACTGGTCCCCGATTTTGCTGAAACGCTTCGAAGGGGCACCTCTTAAACGCATTGAGGTGCGCTGTGGCAAGGTGGCGGCGCGAGGCGAAGCCGTTATCACACGCTCAGGCCTTGAGGGTGGGTGCATCTATTCGCTCAACATGGCGATTTCAGAGCAGCTGAACCAACCGGGCGGAGGTTGCGTGATCAATATAGACCTGCGGCCCGACCTCGATCTGCGTGAAGTTGAAGATCGTCTACGAACGCCGCGCGGACGAATGTCAGCGGCCAATTTCCTGCGCAAGGCGGTAGGCCTTTCCGCTTGCGCCACCGCGTTGTTGCGAGAGCCTAGTGCCGGGCGGCTGCCAGATGATCTCCGGGCACTTGCGAAGCTGATCAAATCTGTCCCGTTTCGCGTTAATGGACTTGGCGACCTTGCCCGCGCGATTTCCAGTGCAGGCGGCATTTCTTGGTCTGAGCTCACCGACGGACTGATGCTTAAACGCAAGCCGGGTGTATTCGTCGCCGGCGAAATCATCGACTGGACCGCGCCAACCGGCGGCTATCTTTTGCAAGCGACCTTTGCCACGGCCGTTGCAGCGGCAAATGGGATTGAAGCGTTTCTTGCAGGTCGAAAGGACTGAGCCAATTCTGGCTTAAGAAGATTTCTGCCGTCTTTGTTCCTGCCAGCGTACCAGGTTGGTTAACGAGCCAATGGCTCCGCCGTGCGTGGGCAAGCACGTGCCGTCCGCCCGCGTGCGTGCGCTCAGAACGGATGCGTTGCGGGCTTACTTAGGAAGGGTGCTATCGGGCCTGCCCATCGCAACGGAACTGGTGCGCAACGCATGCAATTGGGCAAAGCGATACACTGTAACAATTGCAATGAAATACCGTAACATACACAAAGCTGTGAGAGTGTTTTGACTTGCCCTTTATGTGTCTGCCGTGGTGTAGATTGAGGTGTAGATGGGGTTGACTTTTAGTGCTTGTTGCGCAAATTGGCGCGGTGCTTAGTTAGCAACTTCATCAAGGCCGCCCTCGGCGGGGAGGCCAGAAGTGATTTTAAACCTAGGAGGAAGACATGAAGGTTTGGAGCAAGCCACAGGTTCGTGAGCAGGAAGTTGGTCTTGAAGTCACGAGCTATCTGCCAGCTGACATCGACGTCATCTAAAGACGTTCGGAGCTGGCCTCATAAGTTGAGCTAGCTCAATGACAGATACGACGCGGCGGTCGATAATTCGGCCGCCGTTGTTGTATCTGGCGGCTCGATCAGCCAACCTTTAATTCGGCATAAGCCGGAGAAATCGAACAACATAAGATGATCATCAAGGTCTTGGGATCCTCAGCGGGAGGCGGCTTTCCGCAGTGGAACTGCAACGGTGCAAACAGTGCCAGCGTAAGGCAGGGCAAGCCGGGATTTACTGCTCGAACGCAATCCTCGATCGCTGCAAGTGCCAAAGATGGCGCGTGGGTGTTGTTTAACGCCTCGCCAGACCTGCGCGAACAAATCAGTGCCAACAGTGAACTGTGGCCACACCCCGACAAGGGGAAACGGAATAGTCCTATTCATGCTGCCGTGCTGACCAATGGCGATGTCGATCACGTTGCGGGCCTTCTCAATTTGCGAGAGATGCAAGCCTTCACGGTTTATGGGACTGAACGCGTACTGCAGACGCTGGCGGCAAACTCCATTTTCAACGTGTTGAATGCCGATCTTGTTCCGCGGCGAACGATTACGTTGGATGAACCGTTTGACGTTGTTGGTCCGGATGGTGACATGGGCTTACGCGTTGAAGCATTTGCCGTACCTGGAAAGGTTGCGCTGTATCTTGAGGATGAATCGGCTGGCCCCAGCTTTGGGTCTCAAGAGGGCGATACGATCGGCGTTAAGATCACAGAAAAGTCTTCCGGTCAGTCGCTCTTTTACATTCCAGGCTGTGCTGACGTGGATGAAGCCTTGGCGGCCCGCATCAAGGGCGCCGAAGTCGTACTATTCGACGGCACGCTCTACACCGACGATGAGATGCTAAAACAGGGGCTGATGCCGAAAACGGGCGCGCGCATGGGGCATATCAGCATTTCCGGACCGGATGGCTCGATCAGCGCGTTTCAAAGCCTCGACGTCAAACGAAAGATCTACGTACACATAAACAATTCCAATCCTGTTCTGAATGAAAACTCCGAGGAACGCCGCGCGGCGGAGTCCGCCGGCTGGGAAATCGGTTATGATGGCATGGAGGTGCGTCTATGAGTGAGCGTCGGGTAAACCTTGCATCGGCACAGCCGATGTGGAGCGAAGACGAATTTGAAGCGGCCGTCCGCGCCGTTGGCGCTGAGCGCTACCATGACAAACATCCCTTCCATAAGCTTCTTCACGGCGGCAAATTGAATAAGGGACAGGTGCAGGCGTGGGCACTTAACCGCTACTGCTATCAGACGGCTGTTCCGCGCAAGGATGCCGCACTGATGTCGCGCACGCATGACCGTGAGTTGCGCCGCGAATGGGCGCACCGCGTCCACGATCATGACGGACTGGGCGACGAAGCGGGCGGTATTGAGCGCTGGTTGGTGTTGACCGACGGCCTGGGACTGGACCGAGACTACGTCATCAGCCGGGAGGGTGCGCTGCCGGCCACGAAATTTGCCGTTGAGGCATATGTTCAGTTCGTGCGCGATGAACCTCTGACAATCGCTGTGGCGTCTTCGCTCACGGAATTGTTTGCGCCAAGGATCCATAAAGAACGCATTGCCGGCATGTTGGAAAACTATGATTTCATCACCGACGATGTCATGGCGTATTTCAGGCGGCGGCTTAATCAGGCCCCGCGCGATGCAGATTTCGCTCTCGACTATATCAAGAAGAATGCAAGCTCCCGGGCAGAACAGGAAGCATGCGTGGACGCAGTGAAGTTCAAGTGCAATGTCCTTTGGGCACAGCTTGATGCTCTCCACCACGCATATGTCGAACCCGGGAACATAGCGCCTGGAGCCTTCAAACCGGAGGTATGAGCAATGGCTGAGACCCTGAGACGGTCGCGATTGATGATGGAAGAAGCGACAAAACCGAAGCTTCCTCGTCATATCAAACTACGTCATGACGAGGGCAGAGGCCTTTGGCTCATTCTCGCGCCAGAGCGCGTTTTCAATCCCGACGAAATCTCCGTCGACGTTTTGAAACTGTGCGATGGTAGCCGTACGGTACTGCAGATCGCCGAAGAACTTTCGCAGTCGTATCAGGCTCCGGTCGATGTCATATCAAGCGATATCCGCGACATGTTGCAGGATCTCGCAGACAAGGGAGTGGTAACAGCATGACCGACGCAATTGTCATGGAATCATCGCAGCCGGTCGATGACAGCTGCACACGCGCGCCAATCGGTATCTTGGCGGAGTTAACTCACCGCTGCCCGCTGCAGTGCCCGTATTGCTCTAACCCAGTGGAACTGGAGCGTGTCAATACGGAGCTCACAACGGAGCAGTGGTGCGATGTGATGCGGCAAGCGGGTGAGCTGGGTATACTCCAGACGCACCTGTCGGGCGGAGAACCAACGGCGCGGCGCGATTTGGAAGAAATCCTGCAGGCAGCCGTAAAAGCAGGCCTTTACACCAACCTGATCACGGCGGGCGTCCTGTTGAACAAGGATCGCCTCACCAAGTTCAGAGACCTTGGGCTGGATCACGTGCAGTTGTCGATCCAGGATGCCGATCCAGAAAACGCCGACCGCATTGGTGCCTACAAAGGCGGCTCCAAAAAGAAGCGCGAAGTCGCAGCCTGGGTGCGTGAACTTGATATGGCGCTGACGATCAATGCGCCACTGCACCGCCAGAATATTCACAACATGCAGGCCATTATCGACTACGCCGTCGACGTTGGCGCAGGGCGGCTGGAGGTCGCGCACATCCAGTATTATGCGTGGGCGCTGAAAAACCGTGCGGCTTTAATGCCGACGCGTGAAGCGTTCATGGAAACAAAGCGCATCGTCGACAAAGCGCGCGAGGACCTGAAAGGTATTCTTGTCATCGATTTCGTCGTGCCGGACTACTACGCCAAGTACCCCAAGCCCTGCATGGGCGGATGGGCGCGCGGCATCATCAACGTTACGCCCTCGGGGCGGGTATTGCCCTGTCATGCCTCGGAATCTTTGCCGAACCTTGAATTCGACAACATCAAAGACCGGGAGCTTGGTGATATCTGGTTCAACGGACAGGCCTTCAACATGTACCGCGGTACGGACTGGATGAAGGAGCCATGCAAATCCTGCGACCGTCGCGAGATAGATTTTGGCGGTTGCCGTTGCCAGGCGTTCGCTCTTACAGGCGATGCCACCAACACAGATCCGGCATGCTCGCTATCGCCGTTACATGAGGAGTGGGCTCGGGTGGCTGATGAGGAATCGCATCATGCACCGCCTGAGTTCGTTTTCCGGCGCATGGGCGGTGCCAAGCAGAAACAAGTTGAACCGGCCGAATAGCATAAGTCCGGCCAACAAAATTTACCGTAATTGTTATCCAAAAGGGGGCTGCCCGCCCCCTTTTTCATGGCCAAAGTCAGAATAAGCACGATCTATCTTCAATTCTTCAAATAGTTTTGCCGTAGGCTGCGCCAGTTTCACGCAGTAGCCACAAAAGGCTTGCCATAATTGTGTGCACGTTTAGATCATTAGCCGGGATTGTGATCGAAACGACCAGAAGTGTAGGGAGATCAATACATATGCTGAAGAAGCTCTTTGTGGTTGCAGTGCTGGCCGCTGCCGCACCTTCCATTGCCATGGCAGAGGGAGATGTCAAAAAAGGCGAGAAAGAATACAAGAAGTGTGGAATTTGCCATGCGGTCGGTGAAGGTGCCGCCGAGAAGAAAATGGCCGGGCCTCATCTCAATGGGATCATCGGACGTGCGGCAGGCGCTATTGAAGGCTACGAGTATTCCAAGGACCTCAAGGAGTCCGGCCTGACATGGGACCAAGCTACTCTTGATGCCTGGATCAAGAAGCCGAAGGACCTTGTAAAGAAAACCAAGATGATCTGGCGTGGCCAGAAAAAAGACAAAAAGCGCGCTGACCTGATCGCCTACCTTGCCCAGTTCAATGCTGACGGCACGATGAAATAAAACCAATACTGGCTATCCACCCAGTACACTGATAGCCGACCCAATAAACAAGGCTTGACGCCACGCCGGTTTGCCGCCGGCGTGGCTTTTTTTGTATGGCAGTCCCATCTCCAGCACGTCTGGCCACACATGCCGGGCGGATCGTCCGTCACTCGATTGCTGTAACTTCGTGATGCTCGATGGCTGCCAACCACTCAGCAACGGTCTTGCCGCCGATCACGTGGTCGGGTGCGACATCCACCATTGGCACGAGCACGAATGCCCGCTCTGTGATGTGTGGGTGAGGCAGTTGCAGTTCCGGCGTGTCAAGGACCTGATCGCGATAGACGAGAACGTCCAGATCGATCGTGCGGGGGCCCCATTTTTTAGCGCGTTTTCGCCCCATCTGTTCTTCAATGGACAGGCAGTGGTGCAACAACGCAAGCGGCACCAATCCCGTCTTGACGCTCACGCACGCATTGATGAACCAGTCCTGTTCGGTAATGCCCCAGGGCGGCGTCTTATAATTTCGCGAGCGTTCAACAAGGCTGACATCCGCCTGCCCGCCCGTCAGCAGATCGATCGCCTTGGCAATGTTGGCTGCCTTGTCACCGATATTGGAGCCCAGCGCTATGACGGCGTCATAAGCCTGATGCTTCTGGGCGGCATGTTGCTTCGCCATCAGTCGTATTTGATGTAGGCGAACCTAGCGTCGCCAGTTGGCGTGCCTTCAAGCGCACCGCCCTCAGTGCCAGGCTGCCAATGCACCACCTGTTCGATCTTGGCGGCCAATTCCAGATCCTTGTCAGTAATCCCTTTGGCCGTGTGGGTCTGAAGGCGGACCTCAACCCATGCATAAGAGGCGGTAATGTCGGGATGGTGCCACGCGGCTTCCGCCAGATGACCAACCGTATTTATCACCATCAAGGTGCTCTTCCAGCCCGTTGTCTTGTAGGTGCGCCTGATCCAACCCTCTTCCAAGCGCCACTGGGGAAGATTAGAGTTAAGCCATTCCGTAACTTCAGCGGCTGATTTGGCCTCTTCACGCGGCGTTGCCATTATACTCTCTCGTTTGTTTGACGGGCGTTTCCTGTTATAGCGGCGACGTCCTTGAACGGCATTTGCAGGGTACGTCGTGGAAGGATCCGGCCTTGGTCGATTGGATGCTGTTAAAGGAATTCATAGCTTGATGCACGCTCAAAAGCCAACCGAAGCGTTGCGGATTTCTGCGCCGGCAAGGCTGCACATGGGTTTCATCGATCTCAACGGCGACCTGGGGCGGCTTTACGGCAGCATCGGCATGGCAGTAGATCAGCCTGCCACAGAGCTCACGATTAAACGTGCACGAACGACCTCTGCTGATGGACCGGAGCAGGCGCGGGTATTGAAGGCCATCGAGACCTTTCAAGACGCTTTGAATATTGATGAGCATTTTGACGTCAAAATACATGAAGCAATTCCAGCCCATTCCGGTCTTGGCTCCGGGACACAGTTGGCACTCGCTGTCGGCGCGGGCATGACCCAGATTGCCGGCACGCCCCAGCCCATTCGTAGTCTTGGCCAGCTCCTGCAACGGGGCGCGCGCTCTGCAATCGGTATGTCCTCGTTTCAGAGCGGTGGTTTCGTTATCGACGGCGGTCGAGGAACCAGCGAGGCTCCGCCACCGGTGACAGGCCGCTTTGATTTTCCCGAAGACTGGCGCGTCTTGCTTGTACTCGACGGAAGCGAGACAGGCGTTCACGGCGACAAGGAACTCACGGCCTTTGCCAATTTGCCACCTCTGGATGGGGCCGCGTCCGGTCGGATAAGCCGGCTTGTGCTCATGCAGTTGCTACCCGGTCTGTTGGAGCGCGATCTTGAGGCGTTCGGGCATGCCGTTGCTGAAATCCAAGACATCATCGGACGCTACTTCGCCTCCGCGCAGGGGGGCGGTGTGTGGTCCAGCCCCGCGGTCGAGCGCATCGTGCGAAAAATGGCGGACCTAGGAGCGGTTGGGATTGGTCAGAGTTCCTGGGGACCGACTGGTTTTGCGTTCGTGAATTGCAAGGATGCGGCGGATCGCCTCTATCATTCTTTAGTACAAGAGGCTAAACGCGACGGTGTTGAGATTCTGGTCGTCAGGGGGAGGAATTCTGGTGCCTCCATTCAAGAAATCTCATCTGAACAAACAACAAGCTTGAAATTGGGAAAAACCAAATGAGCGAAGCCACTCCTATCCTGCATATGCTCGATCCGGGCAAACACGTCAGCCCTTTTGACGTCAACATGGGTGCCGATGCCGGTTTCAAGGTGATCGTGCCGTACACGAATGTCGAGCTCAAGGAGGTGACCGGTCTCGTTCAGGACGCCATCTTTTCGCGCCCGCCCGATTACGGCTCCAATACCGGTGTGTTTGTCGGCGGCAAAGATGCCATTCTGGCCCTGGATATGGTGGAGGCGGCAAAGGCTGCGCTCGTTCCACCCTTCCAGCTGTCGGTGCTAGCCGATCCGGCTGGCTCCTTTACGACTGCGGCGGCCATGGTCGCATGTGTCGAGAAGGTATTGAAGAACAAACACATGCGCTCGTGGAGCGGAACGCGAATTGCCGTGTTCGGAGCAACCGGCGTGGTGGGCTTTGCCTCTTCAATTATAACGGCACTGGAAGGCGCTAAGGTGAAGCTTGTCGCGCACCGCGGCGTTGACCGCGTCATCAAGTCCGCCCAGGTATCCAAAGAGCGTTTTGGCGTTGATCTAGAACCAGCCCCTGGTGAGACACCAGAGCAAAAGGCGGAGATCATCAAGGACGCAGAGGTCATCTTTGCATGCGCGGCAGCAGGCGTTCAGGTATTGAGCGCGGAAGAGTTGGGCGCGGCTAACAACTTGTTGGTTGCAGCAGACGTCAATGCCGTTCCGCCTGCCGGCATCGCGGGTATGGAATTGTTCATGAACGGCGAAGCACTGCCCGGCTCGAAGGCCTCCGGCGTCGGTCCGTTGGCAATCGGCGACATCAAGTACAAAGCCGAATCCGGATTGTTCAAACGCATGATCGAGTCCAGTGATGCACTGCAGCTGGATTTTCGCGACGCGTTTAAGCTTGCCCGTGAACTTGTAGTCTAACCTAATGTCGGTCCATTGACGGGTGAGCCCATTTTAATTGCTGGCCTGTCCGGGCGGTCGCTTGCGGCGTCCGCCCGCCGGGCTGGCTTTGTGCCACTTGTGGTAGACTGCTTTGGAGATGAAGATACGCAGGAATTAACCGGCGGCGCTCTTCACGTAATGCCCAAGGCATTTCGCTTCGGGTTTAAATCCGGTTCGCTGATAGCAGCGCTTGATGGCCTCCAAACGCGCTGCAGGGCAAAGCCCATTGGTGTGTTGCTTGGCAGCGGCTTTGAAGATTCCCCGGACGTGATTGCCGATATCTCCAAGCGCTTTCCCGTCTTGGGATGTGACGCGGCCACAGTCAGAGCCGTGAAGGATCCATCCTATTTTTTTTCAGCACTTCGCTCGCTTGGTATAACCCATCCGGAGACGCGGCGCGAACCGCCAGCAGTTGGCGACGCGGTTTGGTTTAGCAAGCGCATTGGCGGCAGCGGTGGAACACACATTAAACGTCTCGATCGCGACGCCCCGGTAACCACAGCGCGTCACTATTACCAAGCCAAGGCGAAGGGCCGTGCATTGTCGGTGACTGCGTTGATGACAGAGTCCGGCCCTGCCGTTGCCTTCACACAGTCATGGCTTTCGCAAACTGAAGACCTGCCTTGCCGCTATGGCGGTACGGTGGGGGCAATCGATGTGGAACCGGAACTCGAAGCATACCTCGTCGACACAGTTTTGGCGGTTACTCGGCAGCTGGAGGAGGATGGATACGCACTGCGCGGGCTCGTATCTTTCGATTTCATGGTCGACGAAGACGTCGCCCTCCTTCTCGAAATAAATCCGCGTCCAACCGCATCCCTGGACGTGCTTGACGATGCGGCCGGTACGCTCATGACCACGCACATTCTTGCCGCAACGGGCGGCGACGCATTGGATCATTTGGCCCAATCATGGCAGCCGGCCACGTCTGCTGTCGGCTATCTTTATGCTGACAAGGGCGACCTGCGCGTCTCTAAGGTCGATTGGCCAGATTGGTGTGCCGATCGCCCGCCTGTGGCTACAATCATCCCCCAGCATGGGCCCGTTGCATCTGTGATCGCCCGGGCTCCAAGCGTAGAAGCAGCTCAGCAGAGCTGCATTGAGCGCCTGGGTTTCCTCGAAGACATGCTATATGGGGCAAAAACAAACAATTGAGGAGCGCCTGCCTATGTCCAACCAATCCGGTGTCAGCGTTAACGAAAAAGCTGCAGCACTTGTCGATCGTGTTATTGCGCAAGCTGCGGCACTGCGTTGCACCGTCTCGGTGGGAGACGCGGGCGAACGGCGCATCGATATGGGTGCTGCAACGCCAGGCGGCTTGGAGGCGGGGCGTATCCTTGGAGAAATTTGCATGGGCGGTCTGGGCACCGTTTCGATCACGTCCGCATCGGGGATTGAGCGCTGGCCGTTAGGTGTGGTGGTACACTCATCCAACCCCGTCCTCGCCTGCCTTGGCAGTCAATACGCCGGCTGGACGATAACGGAAGACTCAAGTGGGTTTTTCGCTCTGGGATCGGGGCCTGCGCGGGCGCTGTCGCGCGTTGAGGACCTTTACAAGGAACTCGGGTATGTGGATTCGTTCCACCGTGCCGTTCTCGTCGTCGAAGGCGACAACCCGCCACCGTCTTCCGTGTGCAAGACCGTGGCGGAAGCGTGCAACGTCCTGCCCGCCAATCTGACCGTCCTTTATGCCCCGACCGGCAGCCTCGCCGGTACCGCCCAGATCGCTGCTCGCGTCCTTGAAGTGTCGCTGCACAAGGCGCATGAGCTGCATTTTCCGCTTGAGAACATCGTCGATGGTTATGGTGTAACGCCGCTTGCACCGCCGGTACCCGACTTCGTCAAGGCGATGGGGCGCACGAACGATGCCATCATCTTCGGCGGCCGTGTGCAGTTGTTCGTTCGCGGAACAGACGATGCGGCACGCAATCTAGCCGAAAAACTGCCCTCATCTTCTTCATCGGCCTACGGCAAGCCGTTCGCCGAAATTTTCTCTGAGGTTGAAGGCGACTTCTATAAGATCGACCCAATGCTGTTCAGTCCTGCAGTTGTGACGGTATCAAACCTCGATACAGGTAGCTCTTTCCATGCCGGCAAGCTCGACCCCGACATCGTCGATGCCAGCTTCCGCTAGTCCAGGCAAAGACCGCCCATTGCGACGCGTCGTGCTGTTTGCAGAGGATGAAGGCGGTGACTGGCATGCCGGCGGCATCATCGCAGGACTGGAAGCGCGCGGTCTGGAAGTTCATCGCACGACGCTTAAAGAATGTGCCTTCGATACGTCCGCAAAATGTGGCTTGCGGATTCCCGGTTTTGGCGGTGAGTTGCCCGACGGTGCGTTTGTGCGGGCAATCTCAACGGGCTGCCTGGAACAGATAACATTCCGGCTCGGGATCCTGCACGCTCTGGGCGCTTCAGGCGTCAGGGTCTGGAATAGTGCCAGCGTGATCGAACGCTGCGTTGACAAATCAACAGCGACTTTTTTGTTTCACCGTGCCGGGTTGCCGACACCTGCCACGCTGGTCGTCGAGGGCGCCACACCCGCCAGCGCACATGCCCGCGATAGGGATGTGCTTCCTCTGGTGGTGAAACCGTTGTTTGGCTCGCAAGGCAACGGCGTGCGCCTCATTTCAGAGCCTGAAGACCTGCCGGGAGCTGCAGACCTTGGCGGTGTCTATTACTTGCAGGCATTTCAGCGCAGCGAGGCGTTTGAAGATTATCGCGTGCTGGTGTCGTCGGGCCGTGTTGTTGCCGGCATGAGGCGGCGGGGACCAGGCTGGGTCACGAATATGCATCAGGGTGCAAAGGCCGAACCGCTCAATCCCGATAACGCCATGCAGGAACTTGCCGTCGGTGCTGCTAATTCCGTCGGTGCGGACTATGCCGGCGTCGACATGCTGCGCGGTTCAGATGGTCGGTTGATGGTTCTTGAGATCAATTCCAATCCTGCCTGGCGCGGATTGCAAAGTGTGACGGACGTTGACATTGCCGATCGGCTCGCCGCTGATTTTGCTGAAACATTGGGGGTGTTGGACAATCCGCACATGTGCCGCAATGCCGGAGCGGAGCCGGTCCGGTGACGGAGAACCCCCTGTCCGGTTCGGCTGGTCTGGTTACCCAGACTTTTCAGGACGCATGCGAGGCCGAACTGCAAGCACTGAAGCCCGGAAACGTCCACCAGTACGGCGCCGGTCACGGCATGGAGGTGGAACATTTTAAACGTGCTGCCATAGCTGCTGCACCGCACATTGGGGCGGCTGGCATTCGTACTGGACAGAGGATAAAGCGCGCCACATTTGCGAGCGTTGCCGCCGCTGGTTGCAACGCTAACTTGGGTATTATTCTTTTGTGTGCGCCACTCGCGGTTGCATTCGAAAACCTGGCGCAACGGGACCAGGCTGATTTTGATCAGAGTGACGTTGGGCCAGCGCACAATTCGCCAACGGCGTCACCCGATGCTGCACGGCAGCTGCGCGGGGCACTGTCCGATGTTTTGGCTGAATTGGACGTCGAGGATGCCTGCGATGCATTCGAGGCTATTGCCCAGGCCTCGCCCGGCGGGCTCGGTTCAGCAGACCGGCAGGACGTTGCGGATGCACCGACAGTGACATTACGCGCTGCAATGCAATTTGCTGCAGAGCGGGATCGCATCGCGCGAAGCTACGTCACCGACTTTGAGGATATTTTTGAATTTGGCCTACCGCAGTTATTTACGGCCCGTGGCGGTTCCAACGATGCCTTGCTGGCTGTGACATCGTTGCACATGCGCTTCATGGCCAAATTTCCCGACAGCCACATTGTGCGCAAATTTGGGGCAAAAACGGCCATTCAGGTGCAAGAACAGGCCGAAGAATTGCGGACACACTACGACCCGTGCGTCGGTGTCCACGGTTTTCAAGCACTTACCGATTTCGACGCAGAACTCAAAGGAAAAGGCCTCAATCCGGGGACGACGGCCGATTACGTCGTAGCAACCCTGTTTGCCAGTGCTCTTATTGAGAATTGGGCGCATAAAGTTCGCCGATAACCCCTTGTGCAATTGCTCTGACTGTCGTTATTTAGCCCCGGTGCTCAAGGTGCCAAATCTATCTGGACAACCGGTTCGGTGGCTCGCGCTGCCTTACGCTGTAAACTGGGATAGCTCGGCCCGACCCAGACGAGAAGTTGATCCGGTTCGACGGATCATCAATGGATCCTAAAAATCAAGTATTGGGAGGAATTCCTGCTATGGCCAAAATCAATAAGGTTATGGTTGGCGAGTCGCTGGTTGGTGACGGTAACGAGGTTGCCCACATCGATCTCATCATCGGCCCGCGCAATTCAGCTGCCGAATCCGCGTTCTGCAACAGCCTCACGAACAACAAGGATGGCTTTACGGCACTGCTCGCAGTGATCGCGCCAAACCTGCCTTGTAAGCCTAACACCTGCATGTTCAACAAGGTGACCATCAAAGACGCCCGTCAGGCCGTTCAGATGTTTGGTCCTGCCCAGTACGGCGTTGCAAAAGCCGTACAGGATTCAGTTGCTGAAGGCGTAATCCCAGCCGACGAAGCCGATGACGTGTACATCTGCGTTGGCGTCTTCATTCACTGGGAAGCTGCAGACGACGCAAAGATCCAGGACTACAACTATCGCGCTACCAAGGAAGCTATCGCGCGCGCCATTGCAGGCAAGCCGACGGCTGCCGAAGCAACGGCACAGCGTGATACGGCAGCACATCCGTTCGCCGCTGCCAAGTCTTGAAGCGGAAACCGTCCTGAGCAGGGTGACGCACCTCCTATGAAGGGGGGTCTGCTACAGCGATTGGGCAAACTGCTTTCTGGCCGCTGGGGCGGCTAGACCGGCAGGGTGGGCAGGATAAGCCACTCGATAAGTGCCGGTCCCACAAATAGCCTTTAAAGGCCGGCGATCTCGTTTAGGTCGCCGGCCTTTAGTTTTTGCGTATGCAGCGCGCTGGCAATCAATGCACCGCTGGCGCCAGCGGCCCGTGCGGAATGAAAGTCGGCGATATCGCGCATTCCACCAGCAGCAAACACCTGCGAGTTCGACTTGGCTGTTCTGCAGGTTGTGCGCAACCATTCCAGATCAGGGCCATCCGCGCAGCCGACGGCTGTAAGGCTCATCGCGATCACCCGCTCTGGCCAACCCTCTGCCCGTTTCAAAAGGTCTTCAGGTCCAGCATAGCCTTGTTGCTTGTGATCCAACGACAGGATTACACGGCTGCCAAGTTGCTCGACCATGGATTGTAGTTGCGACACGCAAGTCATGCTTTCGCTGCCGCAGACAACACAAATGGTCGGTTCGGCCAGTAGGGGTTCAGCCACTTCCGGCGTCACCGAACCGTCGTCCAACCAGATTTCGACGCCGTCCAGTGCCCGCGTGATGGCAAGAACACTCTCCAGATTTCGCCGCCGTCCCTCAATGGCGTCCAGATCGGCAATGTAAAGCGTCTTAAAAGGCCACAGCGCGCTTAGCCCCTGCGCTATGGCGATAGGATCAGAACCGTCTGCCAGCGGCGTCAGAAGGGGCTTATAGTTGTCACGGCGGCCAGCCACGGCGTGTACGGCGACGCCATCCTTTAGGTCGATAACGGGCACCACGTGCACGGGTCTTGCCTCCCCAAAGTCCGAACGCCATAACGAATTCGGCTAGCCCTTAAACGCTCTACTCTGCCAGGGCCACGCGCCCAGGCGTCAAGGATGCGTATCTATAGCCTCTGGCCCGTGTTGTGTGCAGGAGAAAGCATGAGAAAAGTTGCCGGATTGGACGTCGGCGGAGCACATCTCAAGGTGTCGGTTATTGCGGACGGGCGGCCGGTAATTGCCGAGCAGATCCTGTGCCCGCTCTGGCAGGGCGCGGACAAACTCACGGCTGCGTTGTCGCAGGCGAATGCGCTTGTTTGTGAGTGCGAGGCAATCGCGGTGACGATGACAGGTGAGCTTTCCGATCTGTTTGAGACTCGCGCCGAAGGCGTACACCAGCTCGTCGCAACGCTTCAGCAGACCTTAGATTACCCGCTTTCGTTTTGGCTGGGTCGAGCCGGCTTTGCCAGCGGCGAAGACGCTATTGCGCGTCCTGCAGACGTGGCTTCGATGAATTTCGTTGCCAGTGCCGATGTTGTCGCCAGACATTTGAATGCAGCCGTACTGATCGATTTTGGATCGACAACTTGCGACATTATTCCGATCGTGGATGGCCGGCCCTGTCCGAGCGGCCTCACCGATGCCGATCGCCTCGATAGTGGTGAATTGGTTTACACCGGACTGACCCGAACGGCAGTCATGGCGGTCACCAACCGCGCAACATTCCAGGACCGCGAAACTGCGCTCGTGCGTGAGTATTATGCGACCATGGCAGACGTCCGCCGCATCCTCGGCGAACTTCCCGATGGTGTCGATTTGCACGCAACGGCCGATGGGCGCGGAAAGAGTGTGACAGAGAGCGTCACACGGCTTGCCCGGATGTTCGGTCGTGACGCCGGTGAAGCCGACCGTGGGACATGGGCCGAGTCAGCACGCTCCATTGCGGATCAGCAGGACCACTCGATCGTTGAGGGATACGAGCGCGTTATTCAACGCCACAGAGAACTTGCACAAGCGCCTATCGTATGCGCCGGCATTGGCTCGGGCATCGTCAAAAAAATTGGCGCAAGACTTGGCCGGCAAACCGAAACGTTCGGAAGCCTTGTGCGAGCCAATGATGCCTGCCGTTTCATGGCCTCCGCGTGTGCACCCGCCGTCAGCGTAGGCCTGCTCCTTGCCGATGAACTTGGGCTTTCAGCTTTTGAACCGTTTGATAGGCCTGCGTCATCACTCTGATGTGCGCTTGCCTACACTTTATTGGCGGCGCGCCAAGCGTCTATTTTCTCCATAAGCCAGCCCCAGGCTTCATTTTCAATCGGACCGGCCGTTTTAGAGATCGCAATTTTCAGGTATTCGAGCTCTGCGTCGATCTTCTCCGGCGGCAGCATGTTGAGCCGCGACACAAGGACGGCGCATTCGATCACCGCGGCTTGAGCACGATTATAGCCGCCCCAGGGCTTGTGGGTCTGCGTGTGAACGGTACGGGTCAGAAACCGGGGACGGACCTCATCGTCCGTCACACTTTCTACCTGCAATTCCCAATGCGCCACCGCGTCTTTCAATGCCGCGCCTTCAAAGGATTTTGCAGGTACTGTTGGCCAATCGCGCCGCCCCGTTATGCATCCTGCAAAGACCCTGACATCGTCAATGTGACTGGCGACCGCAAATGGGTTGGCGCGCAGATTGTCGAGGGTTCGCGACGGCTTAAATGGCGCAATCACCCAGCCTGCACCCTCAGCGATCAGTCCTAGGGGGGCGATATGGATCTCTCCTTCACTACTTGTCGTCGTGATGATCGTTTCAACGATCTTAGGCATTCTGCGTCCTTCAAGACTAAGTTTGACTGCGGGCGTCCCTCGGACGTCAAACACTGATTTGGCGACAACGCAATTTGCGCGAAGCAGTACTCATGACTTCTTGCTCTTTGATTTCGCCTTCAACGTTGCACCTTCCGGAGCGTGCCGCGTCAAATCTTCCGGCTTATCATCGGCAGCGACGCCCCAGCGCAGGGGATTGTCCTGCGCATAACGTTTGCCCAGTGCGCGCGCGATTTCTGCCTTCGCAAGTTCGTAACCCAAGTAAAAGGCGTGCGCACCATCGTCCTCAACCGACAGCTTGTCGAATAGATCAAACGGGTCGGCCGCCACATGGTGCCCGTCGCGATTGTAGATGTGTATTCCCTCCTCGCTGGTCTCGATGCGGAAGTTTGCATCACGCACAGCGGCGGCATTCTTTTGTATTTCATCTGCGTCGTAGGCGTACGGGCGCAACTCATGCAATGAGAGGAGGTCGCCACCCAACCCCTTTGGCAGGCTTTCGTCCTCGCGCGCCCGGTACATCAGGCGCCGGGCCGCATCGTGTTCTTGCACGGTACGGCATGTGTGCGGCGAGTCCTGCACAATCAGAACGTTTCTGATGGTCAGTTCGGAACATATGCCCATCATAACTGCTGTCACGCCCTGGCTGTCAGCTTCCGTGAGTTCAGTCAGATTTCCCGTTCCCATCATTATCTCAACGTCAGGTCTTGCGCGGCGCAATTGTACGTATCGTTCCAAGGAGTCTGCAAAACCGAAGTGAATGGGATCGAGGATCGGATCGGCAATAAAGGCGATGCCTTTCGCCTTTGCAGCATCTACCGCACGCAGCAGTGAATCCAAATCGCCGTGTGGCTTGGGTACCAAGACCGGCGTACATGATGTGCCGTCGATGACGTCCAGACTTGTTTCATCCAAACTGAGTACGAAATCCGCGCCGGCAGCAGCGCCACGACGCAGCTCTGACACATCACCTGAATCGACAGATACCTTTAGCTCGTGTGATTTCAACGCGCGAACCGCATCTTCAAGATGGGGAAACGGAACATCCGGCTGGCAACCGACATCGACAATATCGGCACCGGCCGCGACCAAACCCGCGCCGCGCTCAACGAGTGCGTCAACAGAAAGCGTCGGCGCGTCGATGATTTCGGCGAAAATTCGCGTATCGTACTTGGAAAGATCGGGGGGCATTCCGTCCTTGCCAAAGTACTGCGGCAGATCCATGAGTTCATCGGGACCGCGTGCGAAAGGTACGCCGAATGTCTGACCCAGCGCGTCAAGGTCCATGCGCGCTCGTCCCGGCACGATCACGCGGTTCGTACCCTGCGGTAATTCAAGCCGGTTTTTGACAATGGCCTCGGTCATCAATGCGGCAACCTTGATTCCAAGGTTGATGACCCGCCAGGTTCCTTCCTCCAGGCCCAGCTCCGAGACTGTCCGGTGCAAACGAGGCTCAGCCAACCGGCCTGTCAGGAAGATGAGGTTTTCAGCCATTCCAAACGTGCCCGAACTGCAGCCTCAAGCTCGCTTACACTTTCAGCGACGGTTGTTTCTTCAAAACTTTTCAGCCGCTCAGTATTCTCCAGATCGATCCTTCTCGGATAAACCTTCACCATGCCTTTGGGCGCTTCCGTGTCCAGCTCAGGCGCGGTGTCACATGCGAAGACAATGGTCGGTACGCGGCACTTTCCAGCTTGAGCAAACACGTTCGTCGCCAAGTTGTCGGAAATTCCATAAACACACTTTGCAACCGTGTTCGATGTAGCCGGGGCGACAATCAACGTGTGATAGACGCCGTAATAGAAATTGCCGACGGGTGCTGCACTCGCCGTCGTGTCCTTGAATACGCGTGTGCCTTCCGGTAGCTCCATCTCCTGCTTGTACATACGGATAACTTCCGCCGCCGCCTTTGAAACGAACACATCAAGGTTTGGCAATTCACGCATCAGGCTCAAGGACTCCTTGAAGAAGTGCCCCGAACCTGTAAGTGCCCAGCCGAAACGTGGGGTTGGTACATCGATCTTTGTCATGTCATGCGCCGTAGCATGGCGGCTGGCAGGCGTCGACCTTGCAAGCCGGCACTTTTACGTCAGCCCAAATATTCTGCTCCTCGCCAACGTCGTTGCCGACGCGGCGGCGATCCCTGGACCTTTGCATTGCGATTTGGCTCATCTCCGCGCGACCACCTTCGGTTGCATCAGCAATGCCTCAAGTTCTTCTGGCGCCTCTGCAGAAACGATCGTCAACATCAGCCCCAAACGCTCAGCATTCTCCGCAAACCACTGATCGACAACCCCGGCTGATGCCAGGTCGGCCGCACTGACCACCGCAGATGGCGCAGCCGGTTTCACTAAAACGACGTGGCCGACATTGAGGTACTGTGCAAGACGCGCCGCTAGGCCGTCCGACGTGATTGTCCAATCCTGCGGGATGTCATGGTCTTGGCCGGCTACCTTCAGCGGCATCCATACTGGAATCCGATCCGACTTGAGCGCGATCTCGATCTCGGCGAGATTTTCGATTGGCTGCAGGCGCGGTGCCAAATCCGACATCGCTATTGCGCTTTGATGCATGGCAAGCATCGCCATAGTGTGCGCTGCTTTGTCAGAATAGCTTAAGCGCCCCTGATCGGCTCTTACGGCGTCGGCGAACACGCCGCCACCTGGTACGATGACGATATCGATTTGAGAACGCGAGACGATTTCCAGGATACGCACCAACGCGCCCGATTTTGCAAGACTTCCGCCGATTTTGACGATGAGCTGAGGTGGTCGATCGGTGAGGATGCCTCTGCCGGTGAACTCCACGTCCCGACGCTCCCGCATTTTATGAGCGTGGCCGAACGATTTCCACGCCGACGGCTGCTGGCCCGCGCTCAAGCTTATCAATGCGCACTCTCACGGAGACGATCCGCTCGTCCGTCAAGCACTGTTCAGCGATTCGCTCCGCAAGCGTCTCGACGAGATTGATGTGTCCGCTGCCAACGATGGATTTTACCGCTTTCACCAGATCGTCGTAGGAGGGCACCTCCGCGATCTCGTCATGCCGGCTGGCAACCGTGTGATCGACGCAGGCCTCAATGCTGAACCCGACTTTTTGAGTGACGTTCTGCTCTTCTGGATAGACACCGATGGCACAGTCGAGAATGAGATCGCGCACAAAAATCCTGTCTAGTTTCGACAGGTCGCGTGGCTGTGGCGTGGGTTGCGTCGCCACGACCGTCATTTTCGTCATACTCGCCATCCTCCAGGGCATTAAGGTCGTTTCCCGACCGGGCGCGCATCGCCTCAATGAGGCCACTGCTGCTTACGGGGCACACTGCCTACTACTATAGTATGACGGCGCTCTTGGCCATCGGTGGCATTTCGTAGCGTTGACGGGAGAGGGCACTGCGCACGGCTGCTATCGCGGCAGGGCTGAGTACGCCCTCTCGCAACGCGTTAACGCATAATGCTCCGCGGAAGCCAATAATGTCGGGGCCCAGCGCGCGTATCTCATCGACGTGGTGGAGTTTCAACGACCCCGCCAGCCCGGTTTTAAGTCCCTCTTCGCTTGCATGGCGCACGAACTGCAATATGGCCGGTGCCGACATTGCATCGAGTAACGCACCCTGACCCTTGCCGGCGGTATCGAGCATCACGCCCCAAAAACCGGCCTGCGACAGGTCGCTTATCAATGACAGATCAGGTTGCCGGTCGGCGAACAGGACGGCAACCAGATGCGCCCTACCAATATCCAGTTTTGAGACCGCATTGATAGTTTCATGCGGCCGACCGCCTTCGAACAAGCCTACTTTGATGAATTCAACACCGGTTTTGGCCATTTCGACCACGGCCTGGCACACAGGTTTAGGTTCGCAGGGCAAATCGCCAACAGTCGCACTTACCGGGACTCGACCATTAACCGCACGCGCAATACGCCTGACCACTGTTGTCGGGAGTGCGCCAAGTGCTCCGGAGGCCGGTGCCTTGCAATCGATAAGATCTGCCCCGCCTGCAAGAGCCAGCCGGGCTTCATCGGCATTAGTGACGCTGGCCAGAAAAAGCGGATATCCGTGTTTGAGTTCTGTAGACATGCCAGCTAGGCATCTTCAAACAAGCGAGCCTGCTCGGCAAGGACCGCATCGCGGTTAAGACGCTGGTCAGCAGACAGGTCGATGGCGCTATCCTGGACGATCGTTGCCGGCGCGCCTGAGAAACGCAATAGACGCGTTGCCAGCATGATACTTTCCGTGCGGTCGTGCGTGACAAACAGTACCGTTGTTGGGCGGCGCGACCACAGCTCAATGAGTAGCTGCCTTAGCGATTGCGCAGTTGGATCGTCAAGCGACACAAACGGTTCATCCATTAAAAGGATATCGGGTTCGGAGATAAAGGCACGGGCCAGAGCTGCGCGGCGTTGCATGCCAAGAGACAAGCGCTCGGGATAAGCAGAGCCGGCATCGGCGAGGCCCACGGCTGCAAGCATTTCCGGTATGCGCTCGTGGCGCGGATCGTCGTCATCGAGCACGAGTGCGACGTTCTCGGTCACTGTGCGCCAAGCAAGCAGGCGTGGCGTCTGGAACATGAAAGACAAAACCGGATTGTCCGCGCCGAAATCAACGTCCCCATCGAAGTCCGCGTCGAGTCCGGCAACTGCGTTCAACATCGTTGACTTGCCACACCCAGATGGACCGGTGATCACAACGAACTCACCACGATCAACCGTCACGCTCACATCGCGTAAGACTGGAAGCGCTGGTCGCCCCGCCACTGCAGGGTACGTCTTGGAGTGAATGTTGATTTTTAGGCGCAGGTTTTCTTTCATCGGCGCCACCGGTTCACGCGGGATTCAATCGGCTGCAGAATGCCCAACTCTATGGCCTGCACAACAAGTATGAAGGCGACGGCGTAAGCCAGGATCATTGGAACGTCGAAGAGTGAGAATGCCACATTGAGCTGGTGGCCCACACCATCTGATCGACCGAGCAGTTCCACGACGAGAACGATCTTCCAGACGAGAGCCAGACCTCCACGCGCCGCGGCGGCAAAGAATGGCGCCAGCTGCGGCAGCGTTACGTGACGCAGTGTTTTCCACCATCCGAAGCGATAAACTTCAGCCATCTCCGCCAGATCTCTGGACAAAGAGCGCGCGCCTTCGCGCAACGTGACAGCTACGTTGGGTATCTTGTTAATGGCGACTGCAACAACGGCTGCCAGCTCAGTCAGGCCAAACCAGACGTAGCACAATATAATAATGACCAGCGCAGGTAGATTGAGGAAGAAAATCAGCCAACTGTCGAAGAACTGATCCGCGCGTTTGAACCGCCCCATTGCAATGCCGATGGCGCTGCCTATGGACATAGCCAGAAAGAAGCTCACGACGACACGGCCAAGCGTTGTTCCAACGTGAAACAACAAGTCGCCCTCGTGTATTTCGCGTATGAACGTATCGAAGACTTCTGCCGGGCCAGGAAACAGTCGACTTGCCAGCAACAGGGCGCAGGCCTGCCACAAGACGATGAGAGCAAGTAAGGAACCGAACGACCACATCAGTCGTCCGGTCCAAAAACTCTCAGGTGTTGCTTGCTCAGTTTCCAACGACATTGAACAGCTGTGGGTCAAATTCTACGCGGCGTCCGATCAAGTCCTTTTGGCCCAAGTCCTTCAGTAATTGCAAGAGTTTCTGTGCGGATGCCGTCTCCACGGCGCTCCAGCCGTTTGGAATCCCATCCCGGTAGTAGCGTTTCAAGGCCTCAAACTCCGTATCTGTGTCCACGCGCATGTGCGGTTTAAGCCGCGCCCATGCGTCGTCGCTGGATGCCAGGACGCCGTTTGCTTCCTGGACACATGTTTGGAAGGAACTGAACAGCTGCGGGCGTTCGGCCTCGTTCTTTTCGCGCCATACAAATCCGACTAACGGAGGTGCCGGGTCAACCTCCAGTCCACGTATAATGTCGGCGACAGAGAGGAGTTCAACAAAGCCATAACCGGCCAGGCGCGCAGAAAAGGTCCAGAAGTTCAGCACCGCATCCAAACGCCCATTACGCATTTCTTCCGCGATCAAAGGAGCGGCACCAAACACTGGTGTGACGAGGTTGGACATGTCCTCGCCTAATGTTTTTCGTGCATAGGCCCGCAGCAGGATCCAGCTTTTGTCGATGGATGTTCCTGCAACGCCAAGACGCTTACCCTTCAGGTCGGCCAGCGATTTGATACCGCCGTCCTTACCGACCATTATTGCCCCCAAAGAGGAAGAGTAGGGTGAAAACTTTACCGGCTCGCCCAATGAACGCTGACGCATTGCCCACGGCCAATCGCTGACCATCACGTCCACTTCGTTACCCAGCAGCGCTACCGGCCCGGCGCTGTTGGAAGCGACTTCGACAATGTCCAAAGAGAGATTGTGCTTTTTGTCGAGACCCTCTGCGACGACGGTCTTCATCAGCCAGTTAACCGAACCGAATTTCAAAACCGCCACGCGCAAGGCGGCAGTGGCAGCCTTTGCTGGCCGTACTCCACCAAAAGGCGTCGATGCAAGAAGTGCCGTTCCACCGATTAGCAGAGATCTGCGCTCTATCATTATCTATCTTTCCTTGGCTAAAAGTCGGTTGCGCACAAGTGAGCGCACGCCTCTTTGCCAGCCTGCATCGTCATCTTCCCTAATGTTAACGACCATTGCGTCGGCAAGCTCACCTGTCGCCACCTCGCGCACAAACAGGCTGATGCTGATTAGCACACTTGATGTTTTCTTTACCGTACCGCTAATGGCGACGGAAGCCCCAACCTTTTTCGCCAGTTCCGCCTCGCAACCGCGACACTCATAGAGCGGCGCGGCCTTTGCGACATCGTCCTTTAGCGGCGCAATGTCAACAAGCGCGTATTTCTCCGACTGTTTCAGCAGTGAGACAAGCTTATTGGTTATCAACTCCAACCGTTTGGATTCTGCTTCCGCAATTTCAGGGTCTACGTATCCGCTGGTATTGCCTGTGACGAGTTCGAAGGGGAAGACTGCCGCCTTAACTGGCGCGGCCGCGGCGGACGTTGCGGCAGTGATCTGCATCAGAACCACAGCCACCACTAAACCATGTCTCATGCTCATCTCCTTGAGGTTGTTGCTCATCAGAGCCTCAGGCTGATACGTAGCCTTTCGGTGTACGGTTGACACTCAAAAATTCGTGATGCTCTTAGCGGGTCAGCTTGACAATATTGGGCCAGTTGTTTCCTTGTCGCCAGCTAACCCGTAACTATGTTACAGGACAAGTCTTGCTGCATAGAAATCAGCGCGTGCCAAGCGAAATGGAGGCAATTAATGACGCGACTAATTAGCGGTTCTTTGGCGCGCTATTCACCTTACGCCCTGATGCGCCGGCTGGATCGAAGCGTCATCGCGGCTGTGTTTCTCGTTAGTTTGAGCTTTGGTCTCGCACCTGCAATAGCGGCCGAAAACGGCGAAACAACCGCTACTGCCGATAAGGGCAAGGATATAACCACCATAAGAATTCTTTATGCTCGGGAATTGTTGGAAAAGCTCCCGCCGCTCTCCCTCCTCGATTTACCACCAGCGGATGATGGTATTGGCGGCGCAAAACTAGCCATAGATGACAACAACACAACTGGCCGCTTTATAAAACAGCACTTTGAATTGGTGCAGGTGGAAGACAAAGATGCGAAGGCTTTACTCGCAAAAGTAATAGCGGAAGTCGAAAAAGGTATCGGTTTTATTGTTGCTGATATGTCGGCTGATACTCTGCTTGCGACAGCGGACGCACTTAAGGAAAAAAACGCGCTCATATTCAATGCCGGAACGCACGATGAGCGTGTGCGCGAAGAGCAATGCCGAACGAATGTCAAGCATACGGCGCCATCGCGCGCAATGCTTGCAGATGCGCTCACTCAGTATTTGGTTTGGAAGCGCTGGCGCAAATGGTTTGTGATTGTCGGGCAGCAACCCAATGACAAACTAATGCTGGAAGCATTCCGGAGATCCGGCAAGCGATTTGGCGCGAAGATCGTAGAAGAACGCGTGTTCGAATATGACGCCGGTAGCCGTCGCGCTGACGGCGGTTTCGAACAGATGCAGCAGCAAATTCCGACATTCACCCAAAAAGCCGAGGATCATGATGTCGTCGTCGTTATCGATGATGGAGGAATAATCGGGGAATATTTCCCGTATCGGGTGTGGAACCCCAGGCCCGTCGTCGGGACGGCAGGGCTCTATCCTACGACTTGGCATCCGGCCGTCGAGATGTGGGGGGGGACACAGTTTCAAAACCGATTTATTCGCATGAACAATCGGCGCATGCGACCACTCGACTATAACGTGTGGATGGCCGTACGGTCGGTAGGCGAAGCGGCGACGAGGAAAAACAGCGGCGACCCGGCGGAGCTTATCTCATACCTGCGCAGCCCTGAATTCGAACTAGCAGCTTTCAAGGGCCGAAAGCTCACCTATCGCTCCTGGAATGGCCAGCTTCGCCAACCGATCCTGTTAACGACGGGTAAGTTGCATGTAACGGTATCCCCACAACCTGGGTTCCTGCATCAGTTAACCGAACTTGATACACTGGGGTTGGATAGGCCCGAAACGCGCTGCAAGGGTTATGAAAAGTAGCCAGTGAAATTCGAACGAAAACTAAGAAAAACCGCACAGATGATTGAGCACTGCAGTAGGAGCAAAACCAACATGGCGCGAAAAGGAATTCGACAGGTTGTCTTATCCCTCTTCCTAGCGACAATCGCGATGGGCGCAATGGCATCGCATGCCTACGCCTACCGAATTTTCATTTCCAATGAGAAAGACAATACGGTTTCGGTCATTGACAGCGAGACGCTGAAAGTTGTGAAGACCATAAAGGTTGGTCAGCGGCCGCGTGGCATCATGTTGGTCAAGGATGACAAATGGCTTCTGGTTTGCGCGAGCGACGATAATCGCGTTGAGGTCTACGACACCGAGACATACGAGCTGGTCAAGCATCTGCCGTCCGGGCCAGATCCGGAGCTGTTTGATATTCATCCCAGTGGCAACCCGCTCTACATCGCCAACGAAGACGACAACATCGTTACGGTTGTCAATATCGACAACAACAAGATCCTTGCAGAAATACCGGTTGGTGTGGAGCCGGAAGGCATGGCCGTGTCGCCCGACGGAAAAATAGTCGTCAACACGTCGGAAACGACGAACATGGCGCATTTTATCGATACGGAGACGCAGGAAACCACCCACAACATTCTCGTCGACAATCGCCCGCGCGTTGCGCAATTTACAAGCGACGGCAAACAGCTTTGGGTCAGCGCGGAAATTGGCGGTACAGTCACCGTGATTGATGTCGAGACAAAAGAGAAGATAAAGAAGATTACATTCGAGATTCAGGGGATCAATGCCGACGCGATCCAGCCCGTTGGTGTCCGGCTTCTCAAAGATGGCAGTCGCGCTTTTATCGCGCTTGGCCCCGCCAACCGCATTGCCGTCGTCAATGCCAAGACCTTCGAGGTTGAGAAATACCTCCTTGTTGGGCAGCGCGTTTGGAACCTCGCACTCACACCCGATGAGTCGCAGATCTTCACGACAAACGGCACCTCGAACGATGTTTCAGTGATCGACGTCAAACGGCTCAGGGTGGTCAAGTCCATACCAACAGGGCGGTACCCATGGGGCGCTGTGTCGACTAGCAAGTGATGCTACCAACGCGTCCGTCGTAAAAGCTACGCATCTGCGGCCGGAAGACGCTCAGTTCAATACGACAGAGAAGGTAACTAGAGTAATGGTGTTTTCTAGAATTGTAGCCCTGCTTCTAACATTCAGTTTTGTTGCGCCGGCGTTTGCGGAAGGCTTCTTGGTTGGGCGCACCAAACGACTTCCAGATCTGGAAATAGGACTTGGCAATACCGGCTATGGCGTTTCCGACCACAAATACGAGCTTGAGACCGGCAAGGGCTATCGCCTCTGGCTTAAGGCTACCGGTGCCAAGGAGTGCCGGTTTGTCGCGCCGGAGCTATTCAAACATCTGTGGTTCCGCAAGATTGAAGTTAACAAGGTTGAGTTGAAGGTCGCCACGGTGCACGAAATTGAGTTCGAGAGAGAAGGGGGAGCTGAGCTGTTCTTCACGCCAATCATGCCTGGTGAGTTCGAATGGGAATGTAAGGGGTTGGCAGAGAAGGGAATGAAGGGCACGATCACAGTCAAATGACACAATCTTCACCCATAAAAGGCGGCACTGAACGACCAGCGAACGCGCTGTCAGTGCATGAGGTCAGCCATAGTTTTGGAGATAAGAAGGTTCTGGACGACGTCTCGCTTGAGGTTTCGCGGGGCTCGTTCACGATGCTTCTCGGGCTTAATGGTGCTGGCAAGTCGACGCTATTTTCTCTCATTACGCGCCTGTACGATAATGTGACCGGGGAAATAGAGATCCTTGGGCATGACGTACGCCGGGCTCCCACGATCGCCCTGCAGAGGCTCGGTGTCGTATTTCAAAGCCGTACCTTGGATTCCGATCTCAGTCTTTTGCAGAACCTGTATTACCATGCGGCACTGCATGGCATCGGTCTGCGGGACGCCAAGCGGCGCAGTCACGAAGTATTGGAAATTGTCGGATTGGCAGATCGGGGGAAGGATAAGGTGCGCCACCTTTCGGGTGGGCAGGCACGGCGCGTGGAGATCGCAAGATCGCTCCTGCACCGGCCCGGACTTTTGTTGCTGGACGAGCCGACTGTTGGTCTGGATATCGATTCACGCTCAAGTGTCGTATCAATTGTCCGGGACCTTGTGGTATCGCAGGGCCTAGGGGTGCTGTGGGCAACGCATTTGATTGATGAGATTGACCCCAGCGACAAGCTTGTTGTGCTTCATCACGGGCGCATCTTGTTTGCCGGCGATGTACCCCAGTTCCTTGCCAAAACCGGCAAGGATGATATCGGCTCCGCCTTCCGGGAGATTACCGGCACAACGCAAGACTTGGAGGCGGCATGACCGTGACGAGCATTCCGCCAACGGCGAGTGAGGTGACGGGCGCAACCACCGTAGCCGCTGAACCGGTTGAACGGATGGGCTTGGCAGGCTACGTGGCCTGCTTTCGTGCGATTATCTGGCGCGAAGTGCTGCGCTTCATTCATCAGCGTGAACGCTTCCTATCGGCACTTGTGCGTCCGCTGGTCTGGCTCTTCATCTTTGCCGCCGGGTTTCGTCAGGTTTTGGGTGTTTCGATCATTCCACCTTACCAAACTTACGTTTTGTATGAAGTGTATATCGCGCCTGGATTGATCGGCATGATCCTGCTGTTCAATGCCATGCAGTCATCTCTGTCGATGGTATATGACAGGGAAACCGGAGCGATGCGGACATTGCTGGTGAGCCCATTTCCGCGCTCATTTCTCTTGTTGTCAAAGCTAATTGGCGGCGTCGCGGTAGCCCTGCTGCAAGTGTACGTTTTTCTGCTGATTGCGTATTTCTGGGAAATTGAGCCGGATGGTCCTCCCCTAGCCCTTGGGGCAACAATTGCCGGTCAATTCGTTGGTGTGGAAATTCCATCGCCGTATAACGGATACGTGACCGTCTTGCCTGCCCTCATTCTGGCGGGGCTGATGCTAGGGGCGCTAGCATTGTTCATGTCGTCGGTGATCAGGCAGCTGGAGAATTTCGCGGGCGTAATGAACTTCGTTATTTTCCCGATGTTCTTTGCATCATCGGCACTCTATCCACTATGGCGGATCAGAGAGTCCAGCCCGATTCTCTACGAGATCTGTTGGTTTAACCCCTTCACACACGCTGTGGAGCTCATCAGGTTTGCATTCCATGGGCAGTTGGACATTACCTCACTAGTTGTCGTTGTGGCCTGCACAGTCGTGTTTCTGTCGGCCGCAATCTTCGCTTACAACCCCTCTAAAGGTCTCATTGCTCGCCGCGGCGGACCGCGTTCGGCCTAGCGAGCAAATAATAACCGACGAATGAGAATTCCAAAAAAATGAAGAGAAAGATGATGAGCATTCGTGAGCTGGTAGTCGATGAGCACTGTACGACATTTCGTTTTCGCAACCCTATCGCCGTTTCTTGCCTTTTCGGCCTTGCGCTGGCAGCCGTGACGACTGTGCCGGCTAAGGCGATCGACGAGGCCAACCCAGACTGGCCATGCGTACAGCGGAAGGTCGAGAAACTGACATCTTCGCAATTGTGGGATGGCCCGCCCGTTGAGGACATCAAGGGCTGGGATTCAAACCGAGAGGTCACAAAAATGCTGCCCGTTCTGGTGAGTCGGCGCGTTGAGATGGAGAAGGTGGAGCAGCTTATCGAGAAGTATGCAAAGTCGCTTCCCGATGCTGAACGGGATAGCAATTTGGTCCAGCTTTTTGCCGGCGTACTGAAATGGACCAACAACGTGCGCAGCAAAGTCGTTAGTGGCATTGAGAAGTTTCAACGACGGCAGGTGGCGCGCGCGAAACTTTTGGAAGATAACGGAAAAATTCTTGCTGAGTTGCGTGACCGGCAGGAGGCTGGCGAGAAAGACCTGGAAAAGAAACTCGAAGATGCCCAGAAGGCCTATGACTGGGATGCGCGCGTGTACAAAGAGCGGCAGGAAAGCATTCCCATCGCATGCGAGGTGCCGATCATCATCGAGCAGCGCGCATTCAATATTGGCCGGGCCATTCGCAACCATATGAGCAGTTAACGAGCCGCAACCCGGCGCGCGCTCAGCGGCCTGCGGAGAGTAAACTCGTCCCCGCCATCATGCGGGATAAGACCCCGCGCGTGTTCGCTGGCTACTAGCTATTGCAGCTCCTTCAACGCATTCCTGTCGTGGATGCATACCTAGAGCGCGCCTGCCAGGCATTAGCAGCGTCTGGTTTGTCCTTAAGGCAGGCCCCGCTACTCGCGCCCACTTCGACCTTTTACCGGCGGTGCCTTACTCCACCGGTTTTAGTTTCTCCACGGGCAAGGCAAACTCCTTCCAGGAATCGACACCGTCGGGGAACCAAATAACGTTGGTGTAGCCCCATTCGACGGCGCGCTTGGCAGCATTCCAGGACATCCAGCAATTGCGCAGACAGAAGAAGACCACGGGCTTGGCTTTGTCGCCACCTGTTAGCCGCGTCAAATGTTTATCAAAATAAGTCTTGATGGCCGGGGACAAGACGCCATAGCCGACATTGGCCAGCCAATGGGCACCCTGGATGCTGGTATGGCGCGGGGTGCGCCAGATTGTGCCCTCCGGCAATCCCGGAGGTTTGGGCGCCTGGGGATAGACATCAATAAATACCGCGGCTTTCTCTTCCCAGATTTTCTCCGCTTCCTCGCCATCGACGACGCGCGCGCCCTTTAACGTCGCGGGTACTGGCTTGCGATAGTCCTCCAGGCGGTAATCGGATGGCTCAGGTGGAACTTTATCATTGGCCGCCTGAACCGTAGTACCCAAGCATAAGATCATCATCATCAAGGCACCGGCAACCAAGGTACAAAGAGTTGGTATGGCACCCGCACGTCTTTGTTCGGCGGTGCATCGGGCGGCCGATCCGTCATACGGCGCTGCCATTAGCTGCCAGGTTTGAAGAAAATCAGCACTGTCGTCCATCGAGCCTACATACGAATGCAGCGGGCGGCTGCTCGTGTTCATGCTGTATGCCAATTTAAAGCCAATTGTGAGTTGCAAACCTTGTTGAGCCCGATGCGGTAAACTCATCATCGTTTCCTTCCCAAGTGCTCGCTTGCCGCAATTATGAAAAAGGGCAGGTCAGCCGTGTGCCAACCCACCCTTCAGTCAATGCTATCGAGATTTGTGAGGGTATGAGAATGCCAAGACAGCTAGCGTTTCTGCATCCATTTCCCGATTACAACTTTTGCTTCATTGCTGTGCAAGCGGAATACACCCTTAGCCTACGTCGCTAGCGGCGAGGCTCTGTTATCTGATTACCTTGGTTGTCAAGAATAGGCACGCCATATTCCAGCAAGACGGCATCAATGTCTCCCTGCCGCTTTTTGATAATCTCGTTGAGCTCGCGCTTCCACTTATCGTCCGTCTGGCGAACGCCCATGGTAATACGATAGCTCATGCGCGGACCCGTTTTCTCTTTTTTCAACGGAACCACGGTCAACTCGTCGCCGCCGTTTTTGCCGTAATAACCAGCAACGGGGCCCCAATCGATGCCGACATCGATCTTGCCAGCACGTAGGTCTGCAAACATGTCGTCTGAGGGTGACTCGTGCCGGCGGTCGATAACCAACTTGTAGGGTTTTGCGCGCGCCATCAGACCATGCCTGGCAACCAAGCTCGCCGGCGGTGAACCAGCAATCACGCCAACACGCTTGTCCTTCAACTTAGGGTCAGCAAGATCTTTAACCCCATCAAGGCCTTTGCCCTGCGGATAGACCAAGGCATACGTCGATGTGTAGTAGTGATTGGTGTTGAGCACGAGCTCCTCACCTTGAGCAAAACCAATGACGACGTCACATCTTTTGGCAAACAATGTCTTGCGAAGGAATCCCGGAACTTGGGGAAGCCAAGTGTACTTGATCGGAATTTTCAGCTCGTCGGCAACAATTTCGGCAATCTTGTTTTCGAAACCCGGCTTCTTTTCATCGCGATTGGAGAAGGGGAAGTTGCCCGGGTCCATGCAAACGCGCAGGACCTTGCGGTTCACGAGATCCTGAAGGTTGCCATCTGCGGCATCGGCGGAGTAACCGCCGATGCCCATCGCGATGCAAACCGTTATCGAGGCAAGTCGTCGGTTACTCACCAAAACACTCCTTCTGATATTCTCTTGCGGCTTCAGGCTTCTTATCGCGATTGCGCCCACCAAGCTTAATTCGGGGTAATGCTCCATCCGAACGCGCTTTGAGGTAGGCGTAAATGTCATCCATGAAGCACGCGACGTTGGGATCCTCAGCGAATGCTGGCATCACGTTCGATTGGCCACCGCTCATTTCTCTAATACGGCCTGATGAGATAACACCAATCACATCTTCGTAGCTCATGGTCTTCAACGAATCTTTCAGCGCCGGAGCAAACGTCGATCCCATTGCGTCCGGTCCATGGCAGACGTGACACGCGTCGTGATAACGGCGGTAACCGTTATAGGTGTACCAATCGACCTTGACCTGATTGTCTTTGATCGCGACGTTGTAGGTTACGGATTCGTCAGGCAGCAGCCATTTTCCGTCTTCTTCCTTGGCGCCTTGCTGCGTCGTCACACCATCAACCGTGACGGGTTTCGCCGTCAGCGATGTCAGTTCTTCTTCGTCATCGTCGGCAACAGCACTCGTGATGATCACAAAGCTCGCCATGGCAGCCAGACACGTCGTAATGCCAAACTTCTTCACGCGATTCCCCTTGTTGTTGTTCAAGGATCCGTACGGTTGCCGTAGGATCCGCGTTTCCTCCAGATTGAGCAAGCCGGAATGAATTTGAACTGAACGCCCCGTTGCACGTTTCGGTTCACTCAAGTCGGCTTAACGATTATTAGAGCAATTCAGCTCGTTTAAAATATGCTATTGGGCATTTGGGCTTAACCGCGGCGATTTGCGTCGGTTACGGGTCGGGCCCGCCCCTCTTGACACCGGAGCCCTCCATACAGGCTGGACACTTTTGCTAGTGATCACGCCCGTTCACATCATGGTGTTTAGCAAGTGCCCGGCCTCTTTATATGAATAAGCCGGCGCGGTTCCCCGCGCCGGCTCATATATCGTCCTATCGGTCTTCGCTTATGGAAGCGAGTAGACGTTCAGGTTACCACCGAGGGCTGTGTAGTCGTTAAGACCAGCATAGCCACCAACAGCACCAAGACCAGCAGATGGGTCTGTCAGACCGGCTGCGAGGCCGATACCTGCCCAACCACCGACACCTGACAAGATGCCGACGTACTGCTTGCCACCATGCATGTAGGTCATCACGTTACCGATGATACCTGATGGGTTCTTGTGCTTGAAGAGAAGCTTACCTGTCTTCTCGTCAACAGCCTTCAGCATGCCTTCCAGCGTACCGTAGAACACAATACCACCAGCCGTAGACAGAGCACCTGACCACACTGAGAACTGCTCAGGCAGCGACCAAACGATCTTGCCCTTGCCTGCGTCCCAAGCGATGAAGTTACCCATTCCACCATGGCTGTTTGGAGCCGGATACATAGCTAGCGTAGCGCCAACATATGGCTTACCAGCTGTGTACTTCACCTTAAATGGCTCGTAGTCCATGCAGACGTGGTTTGTTGGTACGTAGAACAGACCCGTGCGAGGCGACCACGTAGCAGGCTGCTGGTCCTTAGTACCAAGAGCCGCTGGGCAGATGCCCTTAGAGTTCACGTCTTCGCCGTTGAGGAACGTCGAGTACTTAGCAACAACCGCTGGGCGGCCGTACTTCGGACTCTTCGGATCCATATCAACGCCAGAGGTCCAGTTAACTGCTGGGTCATACTTCTCAGCAACAAGCAATTCACCCGTTGCACGATCAAGCGTATAGCCGAGGCCGTTACGGTCGAAGTGTACAAGAGTTTTGCGCTGTTTGCCGCCTACGTCGATGTCAGCGAGAATCATCTCGTTGATGCCGTCGTAGTCCCACTCATCAAACGGGGTCATCTGATAGACCCACTTTGCCATACCCGTGTCAGGGTTACGTGCAAAGATCGTCATCGAGTACTTCTGGTCGATCTGCTTACCATCGGGTCCTGCGCGCTGTGCAGGGTTCCATGTCGATGGGTTACCAGTTCCGTAATAGAACAGGTTGAGATCTGCGTCATAGGAGAACCAGCCCCACGTGGAGCCGCCACCGATCTTCCACTGATCACCCGTCCAGGTCTTCAGCGATGAATCCTTGCCAACTGGCTTGCCAAGGTTGGTGGTTTTCGCAGGATCGACAAGCAGATCTGAGTCAGGGCCCATTGAATAGCCGCGCCAGATCTTCTTACCGGTCTTCAGGTCGTATGCCGTAACGTGGCAACGAACACCGAATTCAGCACCAGAAATACCGACGAGCACCTTATCGTTTACGATAAGAGGGTTACCGGTAGCTGTTTCGCCCTTCTTCGGGTCACCATTCTTGACCTTCCAAAGTTCTTTACCAGACTTCGCGTCGAGAGCGACGAGGTTGGTGTCGTTCTGGTTCAGAATGACGATGCCTTCAGCATATGACACGCCGCGGTTGACGTTGTCACAGCACAGCACGTCCTGAACTGTCGGGTCCTGTTTTGGCTTGTAGCTCCACAGGATCTTGCCGTCATTGTTTAGGTCGAGGGCGTAGACGTTGTTTGGGAATGCCGTGTGAAGATACATCACATCGCCAATCACCAACGGTGAACCTTCGTGACCACGAAGAACACCAGTCGAGAACGACCAAGCGACCTTAAGGTCTTTGACGTTTCCGGCATTAATCTGATCCAACGTGGAATAGCGGTGGTTGGCATAGTTGCCAGACTGCATAGCCCAGTTGTTTGGATTTGCCGTAAGCTTCGTCACGTCCTGATTAGCCATTGCTGGCGCCGTCAGGGCTGCAGTGACGAGCAATGCACCGGTGAGTGCACTTTTGCGCATCGCGCTTCCTCCTTTTGAGATCTTGCCACGCTTGCAAGTGGTAGCAGCGTCAGCGTGTCACAGCCCGTCGGATTTGCATGGGTCTGAGGCCCACTTGTTCCGTGGCTTACGATGCGGGCCAGGATATTTTTCGAATATCTCTGGCCCTGCAGGCATCTGCTACCGGCGCCAAGATAGACACTTTTAGGCGAGGTCCGCAAGACAATCTGTGAAGTTTACCTGCGCTTTTCAGGAAAAGACAGAAGTGCTGACTCAATTTACTTCGCTCACGCAAGCGTGTTGCCGCGCTGCAGCGGATTTTTGTGCGCTGCAGCGTCAGTGGCCTGCTTTCAATTTTGCGTGTGTTTTACGGCAGGTTGCAAGGTGATACACTTACATAAATCAGTACCTGCTCTTCCAAATTCGAAGAGTGCTCGGGAGAATTAACCGTGCGCAAAAGTCAGCACAAACAATTGCCATCACGCAAGACGTCGAAGGGACTTCTCGAAGGCGCTATATCTCGCAAAACGTTCCTGCAAGGGTCTGGCGCAGCACTGCTTGCCAGCGTTTTGCCCACGCGAACCGCGACAGCGGCGACGCCAGCGCCCGTGCAAGAGGTTGCCGAAGGAATTTTCGTCCATACCGGCAAACACTCGGACTTCTCTCTTACCGCCGGCGGCGATGTGGGCAATTTCAGTTTCATTATTGGCAAGGATAGCGTTGCCGTCATCGACACCGGAGGCAACCGGATGGTTGGCGATGGGTTGCGCGCCGCTGTCCGCGCCAAGACGGACCGCCCGATCCGTTTTGTAATAAACACACACATGCATCCCGACCACGTGCTGGGCAATGGTGCGTTCAAAGATGAGAAAGTGGAGTTTGTTGCGCACCACAAGATGGGCCGCGGTCTCGCCGCGCGCGCGGACCGTTATCTGTCTGTTGGAAAGAAGCTGCAAGGTGATACGGCGTTTGCGGGTACGGAAGTTATTCTTCCAACGAAAGAGATTAATGACAAACAAACCCTGGATCTGGGTGACCGCCGACTGGTACTAACTGCACGACCGACGGCACACACGGATAACGATTTGACGATATACGACGAGGCCACAGGGACGTTGTTTCTGGGCGACCTATTGTTTGCCCAACATGTTCCGACACTAGACGGCTCGATTGTCGGCTGGCTTGCGCTTATTAAGACGCTGAAGAGCGAACAAGCGAAACAGGTCGTACCCGGCCACGGTCCTGCCCGGATGAAATGGCCGGAGGCGATTGGGCCGTTGGAGCGCTACCTTGAGACGGTTGCCAAAGAGGTGCGCAATAAGATAGCCGCTGGTGAGTCACTCACCGATGCAGCAAAGACTGTTGCACGGTCGGAGGAAGAGGCATGGCTGTTATTTGACAGTTACCATGGACGTAATGTTGCAGCGGCGTTTGCCGAATTAGAGTGGGAATAAACATTAGTTTTGCGGCAACGAGCCGCGAATTGCCAAGACAAGGAGGCTGACATGAGCATTGCACACTGGGGCTCAATGGTCCGTTGGATCTGTGCTGTCGTCTTGACTGCCGTTTTGATGACGGCGGGTGCACAGGCGGCTGACAAGGATGACGACGTCTGGGGCGATCTGCGCTCAGATTTGTTCGGTGACAGCGCGGTCATTGCGGAAGAAGACGGCATGGTTAAGCTTGAAGCGCCATACCGTGCAGAAGACGCAGCGATTGTACCAATCACGGTTACAATTCCCGCATCCATTGCGCCAAAGGTTTCAAAACTCACGCTGCTGGTGGAGAAAAACCCAGCACCGGTTGTGGGAACCTTCACGTTTGGGTCGGCCGCTGGCTATGGAGACAGAAAAATCTCAACACGCATTCGGATCAATGAGTACTCCAATGTGCGCGCCATTATCGAAACTGAAGATGGCAAGCTTCATATGACCACCAAGTTTGTTAAGGGGGCAGGCGGCTGTTCAGCACCGGCCCTGAAAGACATGGAGACCGCAATGCGGGAGCTTGGCAAGATGAAGCTCAAGCCGTCTGTCGGACATGCCAATACCTCAACGCCCATGAGGGAAGGCCAAGTCATGATCAGGCACCCAAACAATTCAGGGCTGCAGGTAAACCACTACACGGGCCTTTTCATTCCGGCAAAGTTCGTCAATTCAATTGATATCCGCAAAGGCAACGAAGTGGTGTTCAAGCTCGTCGGCGGCATTTCGTTCTCGGAGAACCCACATCTGCAATTTACCTATGCGTCTGGTGTGGAAGGTCCGCTAACGGTTACGGCCAAGGATACCGACGGAAAAGAATTCACGATTTCAGAATCCAACGCGGACACTTAAGCCTGACAGGCAGTTGCTTGCCCTCTAGATGACGATGGTGCGAGCTGAACTGCAGGGACAACGATGCAACGGAAAACGGGCGATGCCTTATGGCGTCGCCCGTTTTATTACTAAGTCTTTACACCCGACTTTACTGTGAGGCTTTAGTCTTTTCCTGCACAACGAGACAGCTCGGTCGTCGGGCTTTCGATGACAAGTTAGAAACAGCGCAGTTCGCCTTCCATCTGAGCCCGTTTCAAATTGTTTATTTTCTCTTTGTAGGGCCCATAGGAGATAAACATTGACGCGTTTTCTCCCGGTTTCTGGCGCATCATCATTATCGTTTCTGCCGCTTCATATTGATCGTAGGGCAAGATCTCAGCGATCGTATCGATTGAGCAAGAACACTTTTCCAAGTTCGTGCGTGTGCGGCCGTTAACCTGCATGCACGCGAAAACATAGTCTGCACGGGCAATGGTTGGGTAGTCGTTTGGTGGCAACTCAACGGCGCCAGCTACGTGCGGACGTGCAGCCAAGACGCCCGCAACCAAAAGCGCTGCGATGATTGTCATCGTCATCTTTAGTTTCATTGCGATCCTCCTGCCTCAACAAACTTGATATGCTCTTCGAGCCGAGGCGCACTCTTTATTGTACTGGTATAAACTGAATTCAGCTCGACGAGATGGCCCGGCACGGCATTGCTCACGATGAATTCGAACTTTGATCGTTCGTAACCCTGCATCTTCGTGTAATTAGGGTCATTCTCGTACGGTGCAAAAGAAATGCGATATGCGTCGACCTGGTTACCGCCAACAGTTGCCTTGACCGCCTCGACCTTGGTGCCGTTGTGCAACTCCTTGACAAATCGGTTTTGCAAGTGTGCCGAGAAGCCACCCGTAAGGCGGCTGAAGTTGCGCACGGCACGATCGAGGAATAATGCAAGAACTGGATTCTTGGTATAGGACTCAAGCCTCTGCACCTCGCGGGCATATTCACCGGTGAAGATCTGAACAGCGATATCACGCTTGCCGTCCGAATGCTCGTTTTGTACGTCGATCGTAATCTGATCGGTGCGACCCGGCCCAAGAAGCTTTTCATTGGAAACCTTGCGCTCGAAGCTGTAGGTCAGTTTGGTGCCCTTGCTCAGTACCTTCAATGGATCGGACTCAAACAGCACCTCCCCGGTCGTGGGCATTTTTCCCGCGGCCGCGATGCCTGCGATTGGCAGGCTCACGAGTGCCGATGCGAGCACAGATGCGAGGCAGGCCCGCAAGATCTTTGCAGTCATTCTGCCGGTTTCCTCCTGGTTGTTTTTGGGGCGCGTTGGCTGCTATTGGATCATCCGCGGCCATCCAGCGCCCACTGCTGATGAAGTTGGTTTTCGCCTCAGTCCCATGTCTGCCGGGTGAAGCGCTCTGAGTTTGGACACAGCTAATACATGTACGACACTGCCGTTCAAACGGAAATTTTTGACCAAATTTTCGTGAATAGAAGCACGTTAACTCAAAATTGAAGCGGCGACCCGACTTGTGAGACGCACATGTTGTTCGCGTTGGCGGAGCCACCTTCTCTGACGCCGCTCAGCGCAAAAATGCTCCAAAGGCTCGGGGACCGTCCGAAACGTCGACACTTGCTTCGACGGCAAGAGTTTGAGCGTTGATGCGCTGTACGGTGTTGTCCTCCCAGCAAGCTACATAGATGTGGCGGCCCGTCGCATCTGCCGCAATACCCTCAGGGTAGGCATCGACTTCAATGGTTTGAACGGTCTTCATTTGGGCTAGGTCAATAACGCTAACCGTTGCAGCATATTGATCGCTGACAAAAGCGCGCCCCTGTGCCAATGCGACCGCGTAGGGGCGCCGGCCAACGGGTACAGTTGCGACAAGCTTTCGGGACTTCAGGTCGATCACGCTCACATCATTGCTTTTCACATTAGCGGTGAAGACATGGCTGCCGTCTGCATCAATCGTCAGACCAAAGGGGCGTTCACCCACCTTCACGGTTGCAGTGACCTCAAATGTCGCCGAGTCAATGATGGACACCTCGTGGCTGTCTCGGTCCGCAGTCAGCACCCACTTTCCATCAGGCGTCACCGCCACACCGGACGGCGATTTGCCAACCTTGACCGTTTTTAAGACCTTGAAAGCATCCGGACCCAACATCGATACCGTATCGGTATACCAATCAGCGACGTAGATGTGGCCGGTGGTTTGATTAACCGCTATGCCAAGCGGTCCCTCCCCGACCTTGACGCGTTTCGCAATCTTACGCTGCTCATTGTCGATGACGATGACAGCTTTTGCCTCTGGCGCCGTTACGTAGCTTAATAAACCGTCAGGTGAAAGTGCGATACCCGCCGGTTTGCCGGTAACCTTCAAAACGGCAGTGACGGAGAAGGTACGCAGGTCGACGAAAGAGACGGCCTCAGCGTTCTGGCTTGTAATTACGGCTTCTCGTGAAAGGTCGCCTGCTGGGTCTGCAAAACACTGTCCGGCATGTGCGAGCACGATGAACGCGAACGCTTGCATTGCAATCAGTGTTTTTTGCACGGGCTCCATCCTGATATTACGCGCAAGCATTCGTTGCTCAAACGGAGATTTTGCGCGGCGACTGATGGCGGCGGGGCGCGAAAAAAATCAGTGCCCACGCCACAGCCAGCCTCGCCACAATCAGCTTCCGCTTTCAAGCTTTGTCTTCAAGGCATCAAGCCCAGAGCGGTAAAGCGCGGTGACAGCCTTGATTGCTGCTTCTTCGTTTAGTTCAGGCGGCGGGTCATTGTTGAGATAGCCTCGGTAGAAGGCGCCCTTCCAGGTCACAACCGATTTCCCATCCTTTTCGGCAACCGACAATGTCGATGAGTAGTTGTTCACCGGGAAAACTTTTACGTCGACTTTTGTGATCTCGTACTTTAGGAGCCTGGCGTCTGCCTTGTATTTGGTAAGCGTCTCGTCAATTACACCGCCGGCCTTGACCGTGAGCTTGCGCGTGGCGCCCACTTCGTTGCCGTTGGCGCCCTCCGTCTTGGAGAATGTCGGATGCCAATCCATGTCCTGGAAATTACCGATGACTTCCCACACTTTTGCAGCCGGGGCGTTGATCTCCACGGTCTCTGTGACCTTCTGGCGCGTCGGACCATGAGCATGGGCGGTTAGGGTCATTGCCAGGGCCAGAAGCGCTGCAACCAACAGCGACCAGACGCGAGCTGTTACTATCATTCGTTTCCTCCGTTTTGACGTCGCCTTGCACATCTAAAGCAAGCCAGGCGGTGTAAAGTATGGCCGTGTGGCAGATACGACAAGATTTGTTAACAAACAGATGAGCCAGACCTGCAACGTGAGCCCGTTTCCAAGGGTGGGGCTTGGCCGGGACCATAGTGGCGAGAACGCTGCTTCGCAATCCGCCGCCGGTGGATCGCGTGAAATTGCCGTATTGTCTTGCGATGGCGACCGTGCTTTTGTCGCTCTCCAACGAGAAACAAAAAAATATAAGGTGAGGATTTATGGCGGGGTGGATCAAAGGTGCGAGTGTATCCCCTGACGAGGCGAGCCAATCAATCGCCGACATGCTTGCCGCCAGCAAATCGCCACTCATCGTCGTAGACGCTATAGACCTTTCTGGTGCGGCATCCGTTGTAAATTTTGCCCGCAAGCTCAGTGCCCGTTTGGATCATAAGCAACCCAGCGGCCTCGCGCCGTTGCAGGAGCATGGCTATCTCGGCACCACGCCCGGTGTGGCTGCTCGTGAGGCCGACACAATCGTTTTTGTCGGTCCACTACCTGGCGATATCACGAATGACCCTGGCGCGCAGAATATAGCAAAGGTGCGGCCAGGCCGGGCCGTTCTCACGCTTGGCGATGGCGGCGCGCAGATCGCCAATGCAGAACACGTTGCCATCGACAACATTCCGCTGCACGCCTTCATCGGTCTCATGCGCGCGCTAGCGTCAGACAAGCCAACGTCGGCAGCGGCGGCGGAGGGAGTTGAGACGGCGAAGGCGCTCTTGGAACGCATGAAGGCGGCAAAGTACGGAACATTTGTATTTGCGCAGGGTCAGATCGATCGTCTCGCACTGTTAGGATTGATGGCGCTCGCTGATGCCCTCTCCGCCGACAACAGGTGGACCCTTTTGCCGGTATCAACACCACCCGGTCAGTCAGAACTGCTTCGCATGTCGGTTGCCTTGACCGGATTGCCGGTGCCCCTGGCGTTTTCTGGCCAGCGGGCCACTCACGACCCGTGGCTCAATGGCGCGCGCAACATGACCACGCGAGGTGAGGCGGACACCGTGTTGTGGGTTTCGGCTGCGGAAAGCCCGGCGCCGGATTGGCTGACAAATAACAATACCGTATTAGCGCTGTCAGCAAGCCGATCTGCACTTTCCTCGGTTGCGGCCCAACTTGAGGTTGGCGTTTCGGGGATCGATCATGCTGGCCTCATCGACAACCCCGGTGTTGGTACATTCACTGTTAGGGCTGGCGGAATGAACCGCGACTCCTGGTCGAATGGAGCACGCCCACCCGTTGCTCGCGTCTTGTCCGAGTTGGACGGCCGGATTTCCTGAGCTCATTGGAGGAGACTCGCACCTTGACGGTTTGTTGTATTTCCGGTGGCCGCGTAATCGACCCGGATACCCAGAGGGATGGTATCGGCGATGTCTGGGTCCGCGACGGTCGTATTTGCGATCCACAACCGGGCGCGGATAATATCCAACACATCGATGCCAGCGGCTGTGTCGTCATGGCGGGAGCGATCGATATTCATACGCATGTCGTCGGAGCGAACGTTTCTGCTGCACGCCAGCTACTGCCAGAACGATACGCTGATCTTGAAAAGCCGCCTTCGGAGTGGACGGGCGCTCCGTTCGACCTGATCACAACGGGAGCGCTATACGCGCAAATGGGCTTTACGCTCGTTGTAGAACCTGCGGTTGCACCCATTGATGCTGTGGCTACGCATGCCGAGCTTGAACTTATTCCCTATGTGGATCGGGCGGCACTCACCGTTGTGGGAAACGATGACGTGTTGCTGGGGCTGCTGCGTGACCGCGCGTCGGCCGACGCGGTGCGCGACTATGTTGGCTGGCTGCTTACAACGAGCCGGGCGATCGGAGCGAAAACCATAAATCCCGGTGGGGTAGCGGCACTTAAACAAAACGTGCGTTCGTTTGAGCTGGACGATGTCGTGCCGGAATATGGCGTCTCCTCACGCCAGATCGGTGCAGCGTTGCGCCAAGCGCTTGTTGGGCTTGGTGTGCCGCACCCTCTACATCTTCACACTCACAATCTTGGTATTCCCGGCAGCGTCGAAGCGGCGGTTGCGCAGATCGAGGCTGCGGAGGGTCAGCCACTACACCTCGCACACCTGCAATTCTATGGTTATGGAACCGAAGGTGAGTTCGGCATGTCGTCGGGGGCCGCGCGGCTGGCCGAATTGCTTGCGAAACACAAGAACGTCACTGCGGACGTCGGCCAAGTTATGTTCGGACCGACGGTGACCATTTCCTCTGACGTGCTCACGCAGTTTAATGCAAGGCGTTGGGCGTCACCTAAGAAATGGTCCGTTCGCGACGGCGATGCTAACGGCGGCGGCATGGTGCCTTACCATTATAAGGCACGGAACAAGATCGCCGCCTTGCAATGGGCGATCGGTCTGGAGCTGTTCCTACTTGTGGACGATCCGCGCCAAGTCTACCTGACAACGGATCACCCTAATGGTGGCCCGTTCACCAGCTACCCAGATCTGATCGCGCTGCTGATGGACACTTCAACGCGCCAAGCCGTCATTGATACGCTTCCAAAGGAGGCAATGGAGGTTTCAACACTTCCCGGCATAACGCGTGAGTACAGTTTGAACGAAATTGCCATTATGACGCGGTCGGCGCCGGCCAAACTACTTGGCACATCAGATCGTGGGCATCTGAAAGCCGGAGCCGTGGCTGACGTTGCAATTTACACAGATATGTCCGACCGCGCGGCAATGTTCCGTTCCGCAAAGCTGGTTATGAAGGACGGCGCCGTGATCGTGAAAGACGGTGCGGTGTCGGCTCCACGCTATGGGCGCACGTTAACGGTGACGCCTTCCTACGACGACAGTATTACGACTCACGTGGGGGCCGCATATGACGCGCGTTGGGGCGTTACTCCCGACACCTTCAATGTGCCCGCGAACTTGTTGCGTGAGCAGAGTCCATTTGAGGTTGTGCCGTGCCGAGCATAACGCAAGCAGGAGACGTCAAGTCGATGGAGGTCAACGGAATCAAAATCGACGACACGTTCGCCGAGGCCTTCGGTATGAGCGCCACTGGCGTGGTCATTACCGCCGATTCACCAAAGTGGGCCATGCAGGCCGCCGTTACCATGAGCGGTTTCGGGACCTCTGTGATCGCTTGCGGCGCAGAATGCGGCATTGACCGGGAAATCCCTCCTGAAGAGACACCCGATGGCCGGCCAGGCGTGCGCGTTCTCGTCTTCGGCTTCGCTCCGGACGCCATAGAACCACAACTTAAGACCCGCGTGGGACAATGCGTGCTTACAAGCCCAGGCTCAGCCTGCTTCAACGGCGTCGCTTCAGACCACCACATCAAGCTCAGCGCAGGTCCGCGGTTCTTTGGAGACGGGTTCCAGACGGCAAAGAAACTCGACGACCGGCGCTTCTGGCGGGTGCCGGTAATGGACGGTGAGTTTATCGTTGAGGATACGACCGGTGTTGTTACCGATGCGGTCGGCGGTGGTAACTTTCTTGTCTTGGGCCGGGATCGCACCGGTGTTTTGGAAACGTGTGAGGCCGCCGTCGCCGCAATCGGCCAAGTCCCCGACGTCATCACCCCGTTTCCCGGTGGCATTGTACGTTCAGGCTCCAAGGTCGGATCAAAATATGCCGGTGCGCCTGCGTCCACGAATGACGCGTTCTGTCCGACACTGCGTGGCGCTACGAAATCCCAATTGGACGACGACACGCTCGCCGTATTGGAAATCGTAATCGATGGACTGACGTCGGATGCAGTAACGGCGGCAATGAAAGCTGGGTTGAAGGCTGCCACGGATATCGGCGCGGGCAAAGGCGTCACGCGCATAAGCGCCGGCAACTATGGTGGCAATCTCGGCCAGCACCACTATCACCTGAAGGACATGCTGCCATGAGCTCTCTTCAGTTCACTCTGCGCTCCGCGCCGAGCCAACGTCTTGATCTGGGAAAGCTTACGCCGGGCGCACTTGCAATGCTGTCGGTGCCGGAGATCGAACGGATCGTTATCAGTGGCGGACCGCAACCGTTGTGCGTGGCCGATGTCTTTATGGTGTCCGGTACACCGGGCGACACCGTCGCATTTGCTGGCGGTTCGGATCGCTTCGATTTTGTTGGTGCCGGCAATACAGGTGGCGCGGTCATCGTGGAAGGCGACGTTGGTGCTTATGCGGCGGCAAAGATGGAAAGCGGCCGACTGGATGTGCGCGGCAACGCCGGTCCTTTTCTCGCCTCAACACTTCTTGGCGGTATGGTCAGGGTTTCGGGAAGCGCGGGCGACAATTTGGGAGCGCCTCGGCGCGGAGAACGAGATGGTATGTCGGGCGGCACAGTCGTCGTCTCACGAGGTATTGGGGAATACGCTGGTGCACGCATGCGTCGCGGCACCATTATCACCCCTGGCAAAGTCGCGGCCTACGCTGGCGAACGTATGATGGGCGGGACCATCCTTGCCGAAGCGGGTTTCGGAGAGGCACCGGGCGTGCAGATGAGGCGGGGCACACTAATCGCGCCCGGAGTTGAGCGCCTCTTACCGACCTTTGTTGACTGCGGTGTGCACGATCTCGTGATCCTTCGTATCCTCAATCGCCACCTGCGCCGCACCCTGGGAGATCTCGCACCTGCACCGTTGCCGCTCAAAGTACAAAGGATTGCCGGCGACATGGCGAGTATCGGCCGAGGTGAAATTCTGTTAACGCGCTAATCCAATTCCTCCTCACATTCGTTATAATATACGCTCGCGCATGTCGGGCGGCGAGGGATTGACCGTCAATCCGTGCGTGACTGTGGGTGCAACAGCTGGCTACCAGCGGAGATGAGCCGGCTGCCTTAAGGGCCCATGTTCTGTGCGATTGCAAGGAGCGAATGTGATGTTGGCAGTACTGATTTCGGCGTGTCTGATCAGTGACCCAGACACGTGCCGTGACCATCGTATTCCGATAATGAGTCCGAATGTGAACCAACTGCGATGCACCATGCACGCGCCGATCTATTTCGGCAATTGGTCCGCGGATAATCCTGGATGGAAAATCAAGTCTTGGCGCTGCGTTGCGCTTCAGGAGTAATCGGTCAAATTTGCAGACCGCAACCTGATTAGGCGGGCGGGGTTTCAACGAGCTTCATTGGATTGCGGCGGAGCACCTAGTTGGCGCCTGTTGGATAGCTCGTTCCTAGTCTCGCCGCATGCCGATTTCGAAGGTATGTCGCTGGCTGCGGATCAACGCCGCTGATCTCGATGACGAATTTTTGACGTATCGCTCTGCCAAAGTCTGCAAAACCATTGGCTGGCAATATGAAACCGCCAGGACCACCTTTGACGTTTTCGCGATACCAGGCTTCGAGTGTCTCTTTTTCTCGTCCTTCCAAAATTGGTAACCCGTTGATTGTCGTGCCGTAGCCGACAAGTTCATCGCGCACTGACTCTATTGGCTCCTCTGGATTGCAGTTGTCGCGTCCATCTCCCGATACATCGACCACGGTACGTAAGGTGCCCGCTGGGATCTGCGATGTGACTTTGTCGGCAACGAAGCGGAGCATCCGCCCCATACAGGTAAACTCACCCTCATGCCTCGGTAGAGACTGGATAAGCTTGGCAACGGCTGCTGCTTCCTCCTTCGACGCAATTTGTCGCCAGGGGACCGCGAGTCGCGGGCGATCAGCCCATGTCACCAGAGAGAATAGTATGCCACCACGCGGACCATTAAGAATTGCATCTAGCACACCCTGATCCTGTAGGGCCGAGGCAATACCGTCCATCTGCAGCCGGAAGCGGCGCGCATCCACCGAATTGGACACGTCCACAGAGACAACGAGCGCTGTGTCGACATCTTCGAGCTTCTGGCTATTGACCGGCGCAATTGGATTTACGGCAATTGCCGCGATTATCGCGATGCTAACGGCAAGCACGACATTGTTTTTGCGCGCATTCGCAGCGCAAAGATTAAGGAGCTCAGGCCACATTTTTCGCCAATCACCTTTTTATTTTGTCAAGGTTTCTGGCTTTGGCCAAACCTTGTGCCTGGTCGAACCCCTTCACTCCGGTCATCTTTGCACCGTATAGGTCAGCACCATCAAAATTGGCTCCTGTAACGTCGGCACCTGACAGGTCGGCTAGGCTCAAATCAGCAGAGTGGAAATTCGCCCCGCGTAGATTTGCGTCTCTGAAGCTCGAATAACGCAGAACCGTATCGCGCAAGTCTGCGTCAACCAGGGTCGCGCCTTTGAAGTTTGCGTTCGGCATACCCATGCGCCGAGACGGCCACATCAGACCATCTTTGAGGTCGTCCCGGGAAAAGTTGGCCCTCGTCAGGTCGGCACCTGAAAAGTTGGCACCATCCAGACGAGCCACAACGCGAATGCGCGCAAGTTTGGCTCCCACAAAGCTCGGCGCTTCATGGAGTGGGAATGACGTGTCGGTGAAGACCCCGGGCCGGCGAAGCGAAGCACCTTCAAGGTTTGCACCAGAAAAGTCGGCCCGCGTAATGGTGGCGCGGTCGAGCCGGACATCGGATAAGTCAACGCCACTTAAGTTCGCGTCGGTCAGGTCGGCACCAAACAGATCGCTTTTTGTCAGTTTGGCCCGCTTGAAGTTGACCGTGGATAGGTCGAGATAGGTCAGGTCCCTATTCGTGAGGTCCGCGGGAGTCTCAGGTGATGCGCGAAAAACGGCCGATGTCACCTCGCGCGCGGATATTTTGTTTTCTGCTTTGTCCGCCGCCTTCGATACGCTCACGGCCGCAGGGTTCAGCGGCATCGCCATCAATACCAGGCATCCTGCAGCTGCCCAAATGAGGGTTTTCCAAAACGCTGCCGGTCGATATTGTTGCAAGAATTCGCTCATGCATATGTCAGTTTGTTTGGCGCCTGCCGCCGGTGGTCCCCGCTACCCCAACTCAGCCTGAAAGGATGGCGGCGCAGAACGGTCAGGGCAAGTCTTCAACGAGTAAGGGTAAATATCCTCGCACATTAAACCAAATCATGCCACTCGCGGTCCACCAACTAGCCACGGGTTACGATAGATTTGTGCGATGTAGGTGCCGCAAAACACAACGGACCTTAGCGGGCAGCGTCACATTCGACTGTGGTCACGAATTTATGATCTCACCGTCATTGCTGCGGCTATTGCCGAGGGCCGACCGTACGGCGTTTGCAATCAACTCGGCCAAGCTTAGCACCGCGACAACAGCGAGTGTGCCGACGAGCATCCGAAAGTCGTTGAAAATCGTTCCACGTATCAATAACGGAGCCGCATACCATGCCTGATAACATGCGAGCGCTGTTGCAAGCGCATACGCCAACCCCACTGCGTGCATCAATTTGCTGTGCATAACCTAAAGTACCCTCAGCGTTTCCGGATCGATACGTAAAATCAGGATATTGCCGCGCTGCTCCACACTTCCCTCCACTTCTACCAGAAGGGCGGTCAGATCAAGGATGCTGTCATCAAGCGGGCCGCCATCCTTATCGGCAAGCAGGAAGAAGGTCTGATCATTGACCGGTCCTGTTGATGAAAATACCGGCGGGGCACCGCCGATGAGGCAGAGGTTGGCACACGCCTTATGCGCGATGCCTGTGCCTGGACGCATGGCGCCTGCGTAACACTTTCCATCGCAGATTTCTCCAGTAAGACGCCAGCGGCCTAAATCGACGCTGGCTGGCTTTGTCTCGCCAGCGGTGGCCTGCTCGGATTTGCGCAGACCAACCTTGCCGCCGACCTGCAGCATGTCCAGATCACCGCGCTTCAACAATATCCCGCCAATGTCGACGATCTGACCGTCAAGGGGGGCGGCCTTGGACTGCACGCCACGCTTACCCGACCCGCTCAAGAACAAACTGCGGCCTTTCGGAAATTGCTTGTTTGGCGCGACATGCACGATCGGATAGGGCTTGGCCTCGAGAACGCCGGTCATGGTCTGGTAACCGGCACCCCACAAGAACTTTCCAGGACCGGGATCGTCTTGCGTCACTGCAATGAGGATCGCGGAAAGAGCAAACAATCCTACTATAATTACGGCCACGAGCGGCAGGAACCAGCGCAGATCGCCTGGTGCCTTGTTGATATAGCCGACGAAGAATCCACTATCGTCTGCATCTCGCATTGCTCTTGCCCCTTGCTAAGGTATCGTCACCGGCTCGACATAAGTACCCGGCGGGTTCTTTTGCGGATCGAGAAATATTTTTGTTCCAACGAGCCGCAGCCGATAGGTCGAGATCTTCTCAGTGAATGGCGCCGGCGCGCGGCCGTCCTCCGGACGGTACTGGAATCCATGCCAGGGGCAGGTGACACAGCCGCCAACGATCCGGCCCTCGCCGAGCGGGCCGTTTTGGTGTGCGCACGCGTTCGTCAGTGCTGAAAGCTTGTTGCCACCGTGTCGGAAGATCGCAACCTTCTCACCATTGGGAAGCAAGATCGTTTTTGCACGATCAGCGGCGATCTCTCCGACATGGCCTGCATCGAGCCAATTGGCATCTTCAGCGGCCGGGCTTAGCGGTGCCATGTCTTGTTTCCTACCGCGCATGCCTGCGGTCACATGCAATAGGGCCACCAGCATGGCGCTTGCACAGACGATGATGGCGAATGTGTCGCCCTTGTTATCCTGCAAATAACCAAATGCGACATGCGCAAGAACCGCGGCGTAAGCGAAATAGACCGCCATATGCAGCGCTTTCCAAACAGGCGGCTTCAAGAATTTCAACCAAAAATCATGACTTGTTATGGCCAGCAGCAAAAGTACGAACAGGGCAAAGATGCCGAAGGCCTCAAAGGGAAATCCGAGCAGTCGACGATAGCTTGTGTTTGACGATAGCAGCGCCACGTATGGGTCGGTCGGGGAAAATGCGAAATACCATCCGAGCACAAAGGACGCGTGCGCCAGTGCGACAATGAATGTGAGCACTCCGAAGTGACGGCGATTATATAAAAGCGGCAAAAAACGCTTATCGAGCCTGGCTAACGGACCAATGCACAAGATAAGCGTCAGCATCAGAAAAGCACAACTTCCGAATGCGCGCATGCGCACGATAGCCGTGTCCGCAGCCTGTCCGGGCTCGCCGAACATCGGAGCGACCTTCAGAAACACCAGAAGATAGGTTGTAACCGCGAGCAGAAGGACGGCATCATAGATCACTTTCGCCCTGTTCCACTGAACGGGTTTGTATAGGACGCTCATGGCAATCTCACCCCCGCGCCGTCGCTGACGGTTGGCGGCGACAACAACACAGGAGCCTCCGCGCGCTCGCGATTGGCACGCAACAACAGGGCGCTCGATAGGATTAATGGGAAGAGAAGCAATAAGGCCCACCAGATCATGCGATGGGCATTGCGATGTGACTTAAGCATCGGTGCCTCCGGAATTTGGATGGCCCGACGCGTCCGATACGACACGTTGCGCCCTTTCCAACTCCAACCACCGCAGCAGCACAACCGGCCACAGGATCACAAGGCCAGGCAAGAGAACGGGGCGGAATGCATAAGACCCTCTTGCATCGGGGTCTATGCGATCGATCCCGATCACGAGGAAACCCAGTGCCAGGACTGCTCCAATGGCAGTGTAGATTTGCAGAAGAATGATCAATGTCTCGGCAACTTGCATTCCTAAGGCTCCCTCACAAGATCGCTTTTGCGACACCGTTTGCGGTCATGGCGCCGAAACGCCTGCGAATGCCACACCCGACAGTTTCGCAATATCGCTCTTCCAAGTCACCAGATCATCCTTTGAAAATTCGTTGAGATGCCGGTGCCCACACGCGCGCGCCATCACCTTCATCAGTTCAACAGAACTCAAGAGGAAATTCGTAAGCTGCTGTGCTGACTTGTCGATGACAATTCGTGACGTGAGGTGTGGCTTCTGTGTTGCTATGCCGACGGGACAGCTATTGGTGTGGCAGGCGCGCATCGCAATACACCCAATCGCCTGCATTGCCGAATTGGATAGGGCGATTGCATCGGCGCCAAGGGCCAGCGCCTTGATGAAATCTGCTGGCTTTCTCAATCCACCGGTAATGATAAGTGTCACGTCATTGCGTTCCAAATTGTCCAGATGGCGTCGCGCCCGCGCTAGCGCGGGTATTGTCGGCATCGAAATATTATCGCGGAAAATGATTGGTGCGGCGCCGGTGCCGCCGCCGCGTCCGTCGAGTATGATGTAGTCGACGCCGACTTCCAGGGCCGTGTCGATATCCTTTTCCACGTGCTGGGCCGACAGTTTATAGCCGATGGGTATGCCGCCTGTTCGGTCTCGGACCTCACGAGCAAACTCTGCAATCTCGCCCGCCGCGTTCCAGTTGGGGAAGCGCGGTGGTGAAATCGCATCTTCGCCCGGCTGAAGTCCTCTCACCTCTGCGATGCGCGGTGTCACTTTGCGGCCGGGCAAATGGCCGCCAGTCCCGGTTTTGGCGCCCTGCCCGCCTTTGAAATGAAAGGCCTGGACATTGGCGAGCTTGTCCCACGAAAATCCGAAGCGTCCCGAGGCCAGTTCGTAAAAGTATCTGCCATTTGCCTCTTGCTCCTCAGGCAACATGCCACCCTCGCCTGAGCATATGCCGGTGCCTGCACTGTCCGCGCCGATAGCGAGGGCAAGCTTGGCCGGCTCAGACAAGGCGCCAAAGCTCATGTCGGATACGAATAGCGGGATTTCGAGACGCAAGGGTTTTTGTGTGTTCGGGCCGATTACAACATCACTGCCAACGGGCTCCTCATCGAGCAGCGGAAAACGGTGAAGCTGAGCTGTCAAAATCTGTATGTCGTCCCAGTCCGGCAATTCAGTACGGGGTACGCCCATCGACTCGACCTTGCCGTGATGACCGGTCTCTTTCAGTCCGTTGCGGGCATAGTATTGAATGAGCTTTGTATAGGGCTCTTCTGCCGTTCCTTTGATGTCGGCATAGAGACCCAGGTAGGCGTCGCGATCAAAGTGTTGCGGGTGAGCCTCTGCCCAGGTGGCGATTTCGTCTGCGTCCACCCAAACCTGGCCGTCGTCGAGGAAGGACTTGAACTTTTTCAAGGCCTCGTCGTTCGAATATTCCGATACGCCGCTGTCGACCCTGTAGTCCCAATTGTGCAACGGGCAAAACAGGTTCTTGTCTTTTACATATCCGTCCGACAACAGCGCACCGCGGTGCAAGCAGCGGCCATAGAGAACAGACACATCGTTGTCAAACCGAATGACGACAAGATCAACCTCTCCCACAAGTGCGTACGCGGGTTTTCGATCTTCAAGTTCGTTCCACTTGGCGACAGATACTCTTGCCATTTCTGGTTTCCAATCCACTCCGTTCAATTGCCGGTCACAAAATCCGGCAAACCTAACTTCCCACCGTTGACTATTGCGATGGACGCAAGCGTTTTGCCGATGGCGTTTGGCCACTACGCATAACCGCGAGGTCTTCATTACGCGTTACCCAGCGACCAAAGCGCGCTGCTGCTGGCGCAGCGCTAAGTCCATGTAGAACTGTGCTCAAACCGACTGTAAAAATCACAATCATCAAGATTTCCTGTGCGTGCGGGGTTTTGATCTGTGACAGCACAAGCAGCGCAAACAATCCTGAGGCCAGACCTCGGGGACCGAACCAGCATAGAAATCCGCGCGTTGCCGCATCAGCGTTCGTCCCCATCAATGATAGCCAGATTGCAACGGGGCGGATAACAAATAGCGACAACACTGCGACCGCGAGCGCGGTGGCATCAACGGAGGCGAGCGCCTCAGGTAGAAGAATGACGCCTATCATCATAAAGGCGCCGAGTATCAATGCGCGCCCCTCGGTTTCCGCGAACTCGTAGGCAAATTCGCAGTCATGAGAGAGCCGGTTGCCGAAACACAGGCCACCGACGAATGCACTGATGAATCCATTTCCGCCGACCGCGTCAGCGACTAAGTAACATAAGGCTGCGATGGCAAGAACGCCGATGCCTTCAAAGCTGCGATCAGTCCACCCTCGCGCAACCGAAAAGGCCATTGCACAGGCACCGGCGAGGCCGACAACGATACCTGCGATTGGTCCCAGAACGACTTGTCTGATGCCGAACTCGGCCCATGCAAAGACGCCACCAAGCGAATGCGTCGTCGTTGCCATGCATGCAAACAGTACGACGGCGGGCAACGCCAAACCGTCATTCAGACCGCTTTCGACCGATAGCGTGCGGCGGGCCCGCTCCGGCACGGCAGGATCTGTTACAACCGACTGACCCAGCGCGGCGTCGGTGGGGGCCAGAATGGCGGCGAGCAAGGCCGCCTCCCATATCGACCACGTCGGTAGGAGCAGCTGAAAAAATACCGTTCCAATGGCTATTGCAAGCGGCAATCCAATCAATAACATTCGAACCGGCCATTGGTGATCGCTGCGCAACTTTGCCAGATCGATTTGCGCTGCATCCGTGAACAACACCAGCACGAGCGTGACTTCGGCGATCAAGTGCAAAGCCTCTTGGGCGCCGTGGTCAGCGTGGGTCAATCCGAAGAATGCCAGAGCACCACCGAACATGAGGAAGATCATGGGTGGCGTAATGATGCCGGTGAGGGAAAGGCGGCCGACAAGCGCGAATAGCAGGGCGCCCGCGGCAATCAGCAATAAGACGTTTTCGTCCATATTCCCTTCCGGTTCCCACACTAGCGGCCTGGCTCGACCGCCGGACTTAGTAGAAAACTTTCGCACACTGATGAGAGCGTGTGCGGGTAGATATGTCCTGACGCAGCCAGTTAAATGTTAAATGCCCACCGCTTAACTAGCACGTAGGTCAGTCGTGGCGCGAGCAGCATCACACAGTCAACTCAAGATCAGTTGAGTCCCTCGTCACTTTTTGTCAGTTCCCGTGACTGACGTGATCGGCTTTACTCGTGCAAGTGGCGAGCAACAGGCCGGGAGCGACATAGACATGACTGGCACAGAGACACTGGAGTGGATCAAAGTCGCAGATACCGATGACCTTGCCGAGGGGCGCGTCATGACGGTGACGGCGCGCACGACATCGATCTGCCTGTCGCATTTCGATGGGCAGTGGTCGGCCATGGACAACAAGTGTCCGCACCAAGGCGGTCCGCTGGGTGAAGGCTCGATCGAAACCGGGGTGGACGGCAAATGCTGGATCAGGTGTCCCTGGCATGGCTGGGACTTCGACCCGTTAACCGGCAAACCTCCCGGTGGCCACGAGGATGCCGGGCAGACGCTCTTTCCGATCGAAGTGCGCGGGACGGAAGTCTTTGTCGGGCTGGAAAAAGAGGTCGAAGTAGCCAGAACGGTTTCCGACCGTATGGCGGAGACACTGGTCAACTGGGGCATCAAACGTGTGTTCGGTATGGTGGGGCATTCCAACCTCGGCCTCGCCGAAGCACTGCGCCGGCGCGCAAACGATAAGCAGCTCAATTACAACGGCATCCGGCATGAAGGCGCCGCTGCGTTTGCGTGCTCTGGCTACGCCAAGCTCACGGGGAAGCCCGCCGCATGCTTGTCTATTGCAGGCCCAGGTGCAACCAACATGCTGACGGGCTTGTTCGATGCCAAGGTCGACCGTGCACCCATTTTGGCTTTGACAGGCCAGGTGCAGACGCAGGTATTTGGTCCAGGTGCATTCCAGGACATCGATCTGTCGTCTGCGTTCGAAGCCGTCAGCCGCTTTTCGCAAACCGTGCTGCATGCTTCAGATCATGCCGAACTGATGTCGCTTGCCTGCAAATCGGCTCTGGTCGAGCGCGACGTTTCACACCTGATCTTCCCCGATGACGTACAAACGCTGCCTGCAGGCGACGATCCGGCTGGCGAGCCCGAGGGGCGCATGGCGAAGCCTGTGGTGTTGCCTGCTCCCTCGGAAGTTGAGCGCGCAATCCAGATGATTGCCAACGCCAAACGTCCAGCCATCATCATGGGCTACGGGGCGCTTGAAGCCCGCGACGCCGTGATTAAGTTTGCCGAAGCGCTGAAAGCTCCGGTGCTCACAACATTCAAAGGCAAGGGGCTCATTCCGGATTCGCACCCTAACGCGGCGGGCGTGCTTGGCCGGTCGGGGACGCCCATTGCCAGCTGGTTCATGAACGAAGCCGATTTATTGATTTCCCTTGGCTCGTCATTTGCCAATCACACAGGGATCGAGCCGTCCAAACCCATCATCCAGGTCGATTTTGAACGCGGGCAGTTGGGTAAGTTCCACCCCGTGGCGTTGCCGATCTGGGGAGAAATCGGGGCAACGGTCGAGGCTTTGAGTGCCCAACTGCCTCAGCGACCCGGTGGCGTCGATCAGATTGCTGAGATTGCAGAGCGTTGGAAAATCTGGCGTGAGGAGAAAGAGCGCCGCCGCACCGTCGACCAATCGAATGGTATCGCGGCGGCCACCTTGTTTGCGGTGTTGCAGGAAAAAATAGCTAATGATGCTGTGATCGCCGTTGATGTGGGCAACAACACCTACTCGTTCGGGCGCTATTTTGAACCGCGTGGTCAACGCATTTTGATGTCGGGGTATCTGGGCTCGATCGGTTTTGGTTTTCCCGCCGCAATGGGAGCGTGGGCGGCGACACAGGACTTCGATGAGTATGCAGGCCGGCAGGTGGTATCGATTTCCGGCGATGGCGGTTTTGGGCAATACGCGATGGAATTCACGACGGCCGTCAAATACGGCATGAACATCACGCACATCCTGCTCAACAACAACCAGCTGGGAAAAATCTCAAAAGAACAGCGGGCAGGCGAATGGCCGGTCTGGCAAACCGATCTTCACAACCCGAGTTTTTCTGCATTCGCACGACTGTGCGGTGGCTATGGCGCTCGGGTTACGGAACCGGAAGGACTTGATGCGGCGATAAGTTCCGCGTTGCAGTTCAAAGGTCCTGCGCTCGTTGAGATCATGACGGATCCGGAACTCATCTAAGGCAAGCTCCGATATCGCTCAAAATGGATTGTCTTCCGAGGCGCCCCTGGAAGCGAAGAACTCCTTCGTCAGCGTAAATACGACGGGGCTCAACAGCAACAGCGCTATCAGGTTCGGAATCGCCATCAGCGCGTTTAGCGTATCGGCGAGAAGCCAAACAAAACCGAGCTTCAATGTTGCACCGACAAAGGCCGCTATCGACCACACGATGCGGAACGGCATGATGATGTTTATGCCGAACAGATACTCCAGTGAGCGTTCGCAATAATAGCTCCAGCCCAGAAGTGTGGTGAACGCGAAAATGGAAAGCGCAATGGCAACCAGATAACCGCCATATCCAGGCATCGCGCTTTCAAAGGCTTTCGACGTCAACTCCGCGCCGGTCGCACCGCTCGTCCAGGCGCCGCTGGCGACGATGGCGAGCCCTGTGATCGAGCAAACGACAATCGTATCAATGAAGGTTCCAAGCATAGCGACAAGGCCCTGGCTGACAGGACCCTTGGTTTGCGCTGCTGCGTGCGCGATAGGCGCAGACCCCAGTCCGGCTTCGTTTGAGAAAATCCCACGCGCGACGCCAAAGCGGATCGCAGCCCAGACGGCCGCTCCTGCAAAACCACCTGTTGCGGCCACGGGTGTAAATGCATGGGTGAAGATCAAGCTGAACGCGTTGGGTATCTGCCCGGCATTCAAAACGATCACGACAAGACCTGCCAGGATGTATGTCACGGCCATGAATGGCACCAGCTTCTCCGCAACCTTGGCGATCCGCTCAATGCCCCCGATGATGACGGCGGCAACAAGGATTGCGACGACGAGGCCGCTGACCCATTCGGGAATGGCAAAATTTGTCTCCATGGCTTGGGCAATGGAATTCGTTTGCACCATGTTGCCGATGCCGAATCCGGCGATGCCGGCAAACAGCGCAAACAAAACGGCAAGCCAGCTCCACTTCGCACCCAACCCGTTTTTGATGTAGTACATCGGGCCGCCGACATGTTTGCCGCGCTCATCGACCTCGCGGTAGTGCACCGCGCAGACGGCTTCGGCGAACTTCGTCGCCATGCCGACAAGCGCGGTCATCCACATCCAGAACAATGCGCCGGGTCCGCCCAAAAAGATGGCCGTGGCGACGCCTGCGATGTTGCCTGTGCCGATGGTTGCCGACAGCGATGTCATCAGCGCGGCGAACGGTGTGATCTCGCCGGCACCGCGAGCCTGAACCCCTTTCCACAAGAGCCTGAAGCCTGTGGGTATGCGCAGCACCGATTTTAGCTGCAGGCCGATGGTCAGATAAATGCCGACGCCGAGGATCAAGACCAGCATCGGCACGCCCCAGACGATGCCGTTCAGCCATTCGACTGCGTTAGTGATCTGTTGCATTGAAGTTTTCCCTGATCGTCACTGCCTCGGCTCGACACGGGGCCCGGTCATGGGTCGTGTCGGTATCCGACAACTATGGGAGGGGCAGGACCAGCCGCTGTCAACTTTGGGACGTTTTTTGAAATGGATATGAGCGGGCTGACGTCTGCGCGCAACAACGGGAGCGCGATGGGCGGACTACGTCGCGATGGGTCACACATAATGTCAGGAAAAATGGCGACACCTAGGAGAATCAAACTATGTGGCGTCGCCGCCCTGACCCTCAGCAAGTATCAGTTTGGGAGTGATAGCGTTCCCAGCAACGCTTATTCCGCCCCCAACATGATCAATACCGGGAATTCTCTCGCCCAAGTGAATCGTCTTGAAGATGTATCGAGGTTCGGGGGCGTGCACAATTTCATACACCACGCAAAACAGGATAATCGGGTGCACCTCATGTGTTGCGGTCTGCCATTGTTCGATTTCAGTCGATGAGACACTCAAATACCAGGGCCGCGTGTATGAAGTATTGGGTAAAGCAAGGCGGCCATTCCCGCGATCATATTCATGGATACACTTTGCCTTGAACGTCTCGATTTCGCGTTGAATGATGTTCTGATCGTAACTAAGGATCATATGAGCATCTGTGCAGATATTCTTTGCGGGCGACTTTCCAAGGTTTATTATTTTGAAATCGATACTAACACCTGCACCATTTTCGTCCGGGCCAAAGGGGCCCACATCTGTGACTTCGAAATCTATCCAAGCGCGTTGTTCAGTTAGGAATGCAGATTTTGTCGTTTTGTTTGCAATTCTAGCTTCGCCCAATGCTTTGTGGGTAAAATAGAGAGTTGCAAACAACCCACCCAGTCCGAACACGCTTACCACGAACTGCAAGTAAGTTATGTCGAACAAATCACGCGCTGCTCGCGCCATTTTCCATTGAGCACAAAGGTCGGATTCTTCTTTGTTGCCAGGTGTTTTACAATCTGGCCGATAAACGCCTGGGTTGTTAAGCCGATAATCTTCGGCCGCCAGTTGCTGTTGTAGCTCATATTCTTTGCCGTTTTGGCTGCCAACAGTTATCGCTATCCAGCAGGCCGCCGCTGCGACTGCAGCAAAAGCTATCCATCGTCGACTATTGCGGCATTGCATCCAATTGCCTCCCAGAATGTAACTATAGATGTAACTGCAAAATCTCCTCTTACCGGCTTGGTTCACGTGTGAGGGTGCTTATCGCCAACATCAATGTCGACCAGCTGGCTGTGGGCCACGCGTAGCTAGCCAATTCCGCCCAAATGCTATTGGTTTTGTACGTCCCCAAAGTACCGCGTTGTTAATCACTTGCTTTGGTGAAGCTAAAGGCCTGTGCGGGAGACCGTTAGCAAGCCAGTCCGGTTATGTATCGCAACGATGCTAAATTGAAAGGAATAGTGCAGAAAATTGCATACGGTTGATTTTGGAATCAGTTAGCCATAGGCATATTCCTACTACCTACGCGCAAACATCTCTTCTAAGACGGTTTCTGGCGTAGAAAGTCGGTTGGAAAATTCAGGATTTTGGGTGCTGTTCTTTGGGATGGATGGGAGAAAAGCGCTAAGTTATTGGCGACCCCTAGGAGAATCGAACTCCTCTTTCCAGAATGAAAATCTGGCGTCCTAACCGATAGACGAAGGGGCCGCTGGGCGACCGGTATAAGAATGTTTGCCGCGGAACGCAAGAGAGTGTCCGGCTGGCGCGGTGAGTTGTCCCGGCTTGGAGACTTTTTCGCCCTAATTGCCTGAGGTTAGGCATGATTTTGTGCCGATCAGACGCCTACGGCTGACTTCTTGAATTGGTGCTGATGCATACGGCATCGTACCAGAGGCACGTCTTCGACACGACGCCTACGCGCGAAGCGGGAGGCTCCCAGCATGCCAATCGCTTGTGGCTTGCCCCATAACACACCGTCACCCCCGCGTAGGCGGGGGTCTATCCACGGATCGATTGTTTCGCGACCTCGATGGTTGGATGGATCCCGGCCTAAAGCCGGGATGACGTTTTACATGTTGCCGTCGGGCTATTCCTTGCTCTGCTCGGGCGCGCGAGATCGGCGACGGGTACGGCTTCGCCTAGTTTTTTGATCTATGCCGATCGCGATGCCTCTGGCTACCGCGACGGCGGGAGGTTTCCTAGTTTGGGTCTAACGTGCTGACCGGCACAACAGGGAGCAAGGCGACCCAACGCGAGCGCCGCGCCCGCGCAGCTGCCCGAGGCAGAAGGCCGAGGAGTAGCAGCGTGAGCGAAAGTACTGCGTCGCCGATTCACATGCCGGCGCTCGGCGCCGAATAGCACGTGACACATATCAACCCTGTTTACGCGGGTCGGCAGCATCCTCGATCATCAACTCGATGCGATTGCGCCCGCCCCAGGTATCGCGGCGCAGGTTTCCACACACGTGGATCGGCATGCCGCCGCTTTCAAGCAGTAGCTCGCCAAGCGGTTGGCCGACAGCTCGGAATGCGATGGCATCAAGCCTGCTTCCATCTGAAGCCTGCAACATGCAGCGGACATGTGCCTCGCCGACCACTTTGGCAAACTTCACAATGTGTGCGGGAAAGGCAAAGCGCGGCTGCGGGTTTCCCTGTCCGTAGGGGCCTGCCTGCTCCAGCAAATCGACAAGGTCTGTCGTGGCGGCCGCGGGCGTCAGCGCACCGTCGAGCTCAAGTGCTGCTTCGGCGCGGGCCTGCGTGGCGGTGTCGGCCACATGTTCGCTCAAGAATTTCTCGGCCTCGGATAGCTTCGATTTGTCGAGTGTGAGACCGGCGGCCATGGCGTGACCGCCTCCCTTTTTAAGCAGCTCCTCGGCGACGGCTGCGCGCACCGCCGCCCCGATATCGACTCCGGCGATAGAGCGTAACGAACCGGTTCCTTCGATCGCATCGCTGCCTGCTATCTTGGTCCAAGACATGACACACGATGGACGCCGGAAGCGCTCGGTCAACCGGCTCGCCACAAGGCCGACAATGCCTTTATGCCACTCTTCCGAGCCGAGCATGATGAACGGAAGGTCCGGGTCTTCGTCCACGCGGCGCTCCGCATCGGCCATCGCCTGCTCCAACGCTGCTGTCTCAATGGCCTTGCGCTCCTTATTGAGGCGATCGAGGCGCTCGGCAATACTGGCGGCGGCTACCGGGTCTTTCAGGCTCAACAGTTTCGCGCCCAGCGCTGAGTCACCGATGCGCCCGCCTGCATTGATGCGAGGGCCCAGAATGTAGCCGAGATGGTAGGTGGTCGGCGCTTGATCGAGACCGGCGGCGTCGAACAACGCGTTAAGGCCGATGTTGGTGCGCTGGCGCATGATTGTGAGGCCTTGCGTGACATAGGCGCGGTTAAGCCCATTAAGCGGCACCACATCGCAAACCGTGGCAAGTGCCACCAGCGGCAACTCGGCCATCAAATTCAATTCGGCGTTGCCGTTCTGGTAATGGCCGCGACGGCGCAATTCGCGCGCGGTCGCAACAAGGACAAGAAAGACCACACCAGCGGCGCATAAGTGGCCTTGGCCTGACACATCATCCTGTCTGTTCGGGTTCACGAGCGCGTCGACGTCGGGGAGCACTTCGTCGGCCTGGTGATGGTCGATAACGATTGCATCAAGGCCGCAAATTCGTGCCGCGGCCAGCGGCTCGTAACTCGTTGTCCCGCAATCGACAGTGACAAGTAGTTTCGCCCCCTCCTCGGCCAACATCTCAATGGCGGGCGCGTTGGGTCCGTAGCCTTCGGAAATGCGATCGGGAATATAGACGCGCGGGCTTAATCCATGGTGCGTCAGAAATCGCGTCATGAGGGCAGACGAGCACGCGCCGTCAACGTCGTAGTCGCCGAAGATCGCGACGGCTTCCTTTTTTGAAACGGCATCGGCTAGTCGTTCGGCAGCCCTATCCATATCCCGCAAGGTGCTCGGATCGGGCATCAGCTGTTTCAAAGAGGGCTTGAGAAACGTTTCCGCCTCATCCAATTCGACCCCTCGCGCTGCCAGAACGCGGCCAAGCAGCTCAGGCAGATCGTGCCGCTGTGCTATCGCTGTCGCTGTGGCTTGTTGAGGCGGGTGCAGGCGCTCGCGCCAAATAAACCCGCGCGCTGAGCTGCGAACGCCCAGGAATGGGGCCGTCGCCGCCATGCCTGCTGCATCGTAATCCATTTGGTCTTTGACTTTTGCTGCCGCACCCATGGTCTCTTCCTCTCAAACCGGCTCTACGCCGATTCGACCACAGTGGGCGAGGTCCGGGGATAGTGTTCCACCGGTTCGCGCTCGTTGGCAGGTGGAGCCCGGCCGCGTTAGTCCATGACCACGCCATCGGAAATACGGCGGGTTGCGCGAATTCGGCGACGCGTGCCGGTCTTGCCGCGCAGGATCAGCGTATCGGTGATCGCATAAGGGCCTTTGAAGGCAACGCCATCAAGCATCCAGCCGCCGGTCACGCCGGTTGCGGAGAAGACAACGTCTTCGCACGCCATATCAGCCAGATAGAATTTGCGATTGATATCGGTAATCCCCATCTTGCCGGCACGCTCGGCCTCAATCTCGTTTGTCGGTGTTAGACGGCCTTGAATCTGGCCGCCAATGCAGCGTAATGCCGCCGCCGCCAACACGCCCTCTGGGGCGCCGCCTGAGCCCATATAAATGTCGACGCCGGTTTCTTCGCTGTCGGTTGTCCAGATTACACCGGCAATGTCGCCATCAGGGATCAACTGGACGCGGGCGCCGGCTGCGCGGACCTGCGCAATGAGTTCTGCGTGGCGTGCGCGGTCAAGAATGCAGGCGGTGATTTCGCTAGGCGATACACCTTTAGCCTTGGCAAGTTCATTAATATTGTCGCCGGGAGCGGCATCCAGGTCGACGACACCTTCGGGATAGTCCGGACCGATGGCGATTTTTTCCATGTACATGTCGGGTGCGTGTAACAGACCGCCTTTTGCGGACATAGCTAGAACGGCCAACGCGTTCGGCATGGATTTGGCGCAAATCGTGGTGCCCTCGAGGGGATCGACCGCAATGTCAACCTCGGGCCCGGTTCCATCGCCGACCTTTTCGCCAATGTACAGCATCGGCGCTTCGTCCATCTCACCTTCGCCGATGACGACGGTGCCGCGAATTGAAACGTTGGCAAGTTCGGTGCGCATGGCGTCGACAGCCGCCTGATCGGCACCATCTTTTTCTCCACGCCCTCGCAGGCGCGCCGCTGCAATGGCTGCGATCTCCGTAACGCGCACCACCTCGCCAACCAGGTTTCGATGCAATGGGCTGGCCGCTGATTGATCTGTCATCGTTTTTCCCTCGCCGTTCCGGGCCTTGTCCCTCTGCAATCCTACAGTTTCTCTATGCGTATCATCTGAGGCCGCTCGATCACCTTGCCTTCGTTTTCGATTGCTTGCAGGGCGGAGCGTATCGCTTCCTCTGTCGTCTCGTGCGTGATCAAAATGACCTGCGCCGGCGCGGACTGAGGCGACGACCCGTCAAAGGCGGGCGCTGGCAATCTCTCATTGCGCTGTACAATGCTTTGCAGCGAAACGCCACGATCGCCCATATGCTTGGTTATGACGGCCATCACACCCGGTTGGTCAATCACCGTCAGGCGAACGTAATAGGCTCCCTGGTGCGCATGAAGCCCTGCTCGCGCGAATGGTTTAAGTTGTGCGACGGGCGTAATGAATGGGGGCATTACAAGGCCTCGCACAATGTCGACGATATCGCCGGCAACGGCCGCAGCCGTCGGCTCTGCCCCGGCTCCAGGTCCGACGAGCAACAAGTTGCCTATAAAATCTCCGTCGATCGCAACGCAGTTCGTCGCATCGGAAACCTCGGCGACGGCAGAATGCTTGGCAACCATCGCCGGGTGCACGCGTGCCTCAATGCCCTCCTCGGTACTCATCGCAACGCCGAGGAGTTTGATGCGGTAGCCGAGATCATCTGCAGCTTCGATGTCGGACTGCGCTATAGATTCGATGCCCTCTACATGAACCTGATCGAAAGGAACGGCGGTGCCAAACGCAAGCGTAGTGAGCAATGAAAGCTTATGCGCAGTGTCGTGCCCGCCGATATCGAAGGTGGGGTCTGCTTCGGCGTAACCTTTGGCCTGTGCCTCGGACAACACGTCGGCGAAGTCACGCCCCTCTTCCTGCATCTTTGTCAAAATATAGTTGCAGGTGCCGTTGAGGATACCGTAGACGCGTTCCACCGAATTGGGCACGAGCGCTTCGCGCAACGACTTGATGACTGGAATCCCACCAGCGACAGCCGCCTCGAAATTTAAAGAGACACTTTTGTCTTCCGCCAATTTGGCCAGCGCAATACCATGCTTTGCGAGTAATGCCTTGTTGGCTGTCACCACGTGTTTTGATGCGCCAAGCGCGGCTTCTACGCTTGCGCGCGCAGGGCCTTCATCACCGCCAATCAGTTCGACGAAGACATCAATGCCGTCAAATGTTGCGAGCTTTACCGGATCATCGAACCATTTGAGACCGTCGAGACTAATACCGCGGTCTTTGCTTTGGTCGCGCGAGCACACCGCAACCAGCTCGATGCGACGGCCAAGGGTCGCATGAAGACGATCACCGTGAGTTTTCAGCAGTCGCAGTAGTCCTGCGCCGACAGTACCGAGACCGGCAATGCCGATTGTGAGGGGGGCTTTCATTTTATGAGAACACCTAGCGATTAACGGGCCGGGTTTTCTTGTTGATGGGGACCACGTTATGCATGGTTTCGGCGGAGTGGGCGAGGAACTTTTTAAGGTTTCGCGCCGCCTGACGAATTCTGTGCTCGTTCTCCACAAGAGCTATGCGCACGTAGCCCTCACCGTACTCGCCAAACCCGATACCCGGTGACACTGCAATATCCGCCTTTTCAATCAACATCTTGGCGAATTCCATCGAGCCAACTGCGCGAAAGGCCTCGGGAATTGGCGCCCAACAGAACATCGTGGCCGGCGGCGAGGGAACATCCCATCCAGCCCGCGAAAAGCTCTCCACAAGGCAATCGCGGCGGCGCTGGTAGGTCTGCCGGATCTCCTCAACACAGTCCTGCGGACCATTGAGTGCCGCCGCCGCGGCAACCTGGATTGGGGTGAACGCTCCATAATCCAGATACGATTTAACCCGCGCCAAAGCGCTGATCAGTCGTTCGTTGCCGACGGCAAATCCCATCCGCCAGCCGGGCATGTTGTATGTCTTGGACAGGGATGTGAACTCGACGGCGATATCGATCGCGCCAGGGACTTGCAGTATCGACGGCGGCGGATTGCCGTCAAAATAGATTTCCGCGTACGCGACATCGGACAGAATTATCAGGTCGAGGCGTTTCGCGAGTTCCACCGCTTTGGTGTAAAATTCGAGATCAGCGGCGTAGGCGGTCGGATTGGAAGGATACGACAGGACCAGTGCCAGCGGCCTGGGAATCGAATGGCGGCAAGCGCGCTCGACGAACTCCAGCAGTTCATCGCCGGCACCTGCCGGAAGATGCCTGATGGCTGCGCCCGAGATCAGGAAGCCAAATTCATGAATCGGGTAGGTGGGGTTTGGAACGAGGATTACATCGCCAGGCGCGGTGATTGCCTGGGCCATGTTGGCAAACCCCTCTTTCGAACCCAACGTCGCAACGATCTGTGTTTCGGGATCGAGCGTGACACCGAAGCGGCGTTGATAGTAATTCGCCTGGGCACGGCGCAATCCCGGAATTCCCTTTGACGCCGAATAACGATGTGTGCGCGGCTTGTTGACCGTCTCAACGAGCTTGTCGACGATATGCTGGGGCGTGGGCATATCCGGGTTGCCCATACCTAGGTCAATGATGTCCGCGCCGCGCGCACGCGCTTCTGCCTTAAGCCGATTGACTTCGGAAAAGACATAAGGCGGCAGCCTCTTGACCCGGTGAAATTCTTCAATCACGTCCTAAATGCCCTATTGAATGACGCCAGCCAATGAGGTTGGAGGCAGCCGCGGCCGTCACGCGCCTCACTGTGCCTGATTTGGCTTCTCGCCATCTTCTCGCGCCGCTTCCTGACTTGCGTGGCTATCGGACTGCCAACACTTGGAACAGAGCCCCAGTTGTAGAATACAACCGGTCGTTTCCCGTTTCCTACAGCAGGCGCGACTCCCCGCTTCTACACCAAACTTCGGTTCATGTCGCACACGTCTGATACGGCTGTCGCATTAAGCCTCGGTTCCTAGCCATTAAATCGTGCCCCCCGCGCGCCGTCCAGAGGGCAGATTGGCACCATTGGGCACCTAACCATTTGGTCTGGTCGGACTTGCATATGGTAGATCGTGTAATCCTACTGGTAGGTGCCTGCGCCTAGAAGTTCAGCCAAACTAATCCATTAAGCTTATTGACCCCTCGGCGGGTCATTTGTGAGATGTAGGTCTTGGAATGCGGGCTGGGTGACTGGTGCGCCTTGCCAGCTCCTTACCAAAAAAGGACAGGATGCGCCCGACATCGGCACCGGCAGGTCATATTACGTGCTACATTTCGAATACTCCGCTACACTACGCGGAATACCGCAACCCCACCTCAGCCCCTTATCGCAACGGCCATGGACAAAAAACTTCCAATTACCCCGGAAACAATTCTCGACTTTGCAGTGGACGACCCGGAAGAGTTCACCCGTAACATGCTGACCGTCTTCGAGGCCGGGACCAAGGCCGTTACCCAGTATCTGGAGAGGCCGGACGCGCAAATTGGTGCATATTCCAACGCAAGCGAATTGTCGGAATTCACCAAGACCTTTGCAGAAGTGTTCTCCTTATGGATGCAAGAACCGGCACGTGTCGCAGATGCGCAAAGCGCGTTGATGAGCGACTATATGCGGATCTGGGAAAATACCATGCGTCGTATGATGGGGGAGGACGTGGAACCGGTCGCCGAGCCCGAACCTGGCGACCCTCGCTTTAAGGACGAAGCTTGGACGGCAAATCCATTTTTCGACTTTTGGAAGCAATCCTATCTCGTCACGTCCAGGTGGACGGAAAATGTCGTCGATCAGGTCGACTCCCTGAATGACACTGAGCGCATGAAGGCAGAATTCCATTTCAGGCTGTTTACCAGCGCTCTGTCGCCATCCAACTTCCCAGCCACCAACCCTGAGGTCTTGCGCGAAACATTTCGCTCAAATGCACAGAACTTCGTTGTTGGCATGAAGCAATTCATGAAGGACATGGAGAAGTCGGGAGACCTTCTGACGATCAGTCAGACCGACACGAAAGCTTTTGAGATCGGCCGCAACCTCGCGATGACGCCTGGCAAGATTGTCTTCCAGAACGATCTTTTGCAGCTCATCCAGTACACGCCGACGACGGAAAAGGTTCATAAGACGCCGATCCTGATGGTGCCACCGTGGATCAACAAATTCTACGTTCTGGACCTGACACCGCAAAAGAGCTTCATTAAGTTCGCCGTTGACCAGGGCTTCACCGTTTTCGTCATTTCGTGGGTTAATCCAGATGAGTCTTTGGCGAAGAAAAGCTTTGAAGACTACATGATTGAAGGCGTTTTGGAGGCAGCAGACGCGGCGCGGCGCGAAACCGGTGTGAAAAAGCTCAACGCACTCGGATACTGCGTTGGCGGTACGCTGCTTGCCACCACGCTCACGTATCTCGCGGCGCGCGGCGAAGAGATTTTCAAATCCGCCACTTTCCTTACAACACAGGTGGATTTTTCAAAGGCCGGCGATCTGTTGGTGTTCACCGATAACGACCAGCTCGAAGCGCTGGAAGAGATCATGGACGAGCGCGGCTATCTGGACGGTTCGCGCATGGCGAACGTGTTCAACATGATGCGTTCGCGTGACTTGATCTGGCCCTACGTCGTCAACAACTACCTGTTAGGCAAGCAGCCCTTCCCGTTCGACCTTCTGTATTGGAACCAGGACTCAACGCGAATGCCTGCGGCCAATCACAAATTCTACCTACGCGCATTCTATAATGAGAACCGGCTCGCGAAGTGCCAAATGAAGATCGGGGGCACGCCTCTCGATGTCGGCAAGGTTTCGCTGCCAGTTTACGAACTGGCGACAAAAGAGGATCATATTGCTCCGGCCCAATCCGTCTTTATAGGTTCGCAGCTTTTTGGCGGTCCGGTAGAATTCGTTCTGTCTGGCTCAGGACATATCGCTGGCGTCGTCAACCCGCCTGAGAAGATGAAGTATCAACACTGGATCGGTGGCGATCGAAAAGCAGGCGATTTAATGGACTGGCTGGAGAGTGCCACGGAAGAGCCCGGCTCGTGGTGGCCTCACTGGGCCAACTGGCTCGCATCGCATTCAGGCAAGAAGGTCGATGCCCGCGAACCGGGTGCCAATCTTGGCGTTATCGAGGATGCCCCTGGGTCCTACGTAAAAGTGAAGTAACGCCGCCGAAATTCTTTACCGGATGCCCGCAGCGACAATGCCCAACAATGGTCGCGGAAGCAGTTGTTAAATTGCAATCGAGTGCCGGGTTGATGATTGGCGACGATAACTGTCGAACGCGCCGGCCACCACACGTGCAAGCGGCAGGCCTGCCTCGCTCAAACGAACGACGCCGTCTTCGAAGTTCAATAGGCCGTCTGCCGCCATGACAGAAAGCTCATCATCTACGTCCGCAAACGTGCTCTCATTGCTAGAAAATTGTTCTGCGGCGGCTCTCAGGTCCACGACCCCGTCACACATGACCCGCTCAATGACATGTGCGCGAAGCCTGTCTTCCCCGGTGAGGGCATGACCTTTGGCAATGGGTAGCTCTCCGGCCGCGACTGCGCGGGCCCATGCTCCGGTTTCCGCGATGTTCTGAACGTAGCCTTCGGGTGTGCGCCCAATGGATGTGGCCCCAAGACCAATCAACGTTGTAGCGGTATCCGTCGTGTACCCTTGAAAATTGCGATGCAGGGTGCCGTTGCGTGCTGCGACTGCAAGGGGGTCGCCTTTTCGCGCGAAGTGATCGATGCCGATGGCAACATAGCCCGCTTGGGTCAGTGCGGCAGCAGCTGCAGCCGCCTGGGCAGCGCGCTCCATTGTTCCCGGCAATGCGCTTTCCGCAATCATGCGCTGTTTCTTTGCCATCCACGGAACATGCGCGTACCCAAAAAGTGCAATTCTGTCAGGCCCAATTTCCACGCATTTGGCGACCGTGTCTTCAAGGGAGCTGACTGTCTGATAGGGCAGACCGTAAATTAGGTCGAAATTGATGCCTTGAACACCAACGTCGCGTAAACTTTCAACGGCGTCTCGCACCATTTCAGGAGGTTGAATTCGATTGATCGCGGATTGGACTTCGGGCGCAAATTCTTGAACGCCGAAACTTGCGCGTGTGAACCCCATGATGCCGATGCGTTCGACCATCTCTGGCGCAAGCGTGCGTGGGTCACACTCTATAGCGATCTCAGCGTCGGCTGTGAATTCAAACCGGCGCGCAAGGTCACACATGATGCGCTCAAGGTCATCGGGCTCAAGAGAGGTCGGAGTACCGCCGCCCCAATGAAGGTGAGATAGCGTCAAACGGCCCGGTAATGCCGCGTGTACGAGTTCGATTTCTTCCAGCAAGCTTTCAACATAGGAAGAGATTGGCTCGTAGCGTGTCGCCAGCTTCATGTTGCAACCGCAGTACCAGCACAACTGACGGCAAAAGGGGACGTGCAGGTATAGCGACACGGGATCTTTGGGATCAATCGCGCCCAGCCAATCGCGATACTGCGCGGCGGGAAACTCGCTGGTGAAGTGGGGCACTGTTGGATAGCTCGTGTAGCGCGGAACGGTAGAGGTTGCATATTTCGCCAGAACTGGATCCATTCCAACCTCGCATTCTTCGCCTTATCTGAACCTCACCACCGAAAGCCGCAACCGGCTACCAATGAGAGAGCGGGCGGACTCGTAGCCGAAACCTAGCGGCCACCGATTGCCGGTACGACAAGCCGTGCTGGCCGAGGCCAGACAGCCCAGCTTCCTCCTTGTGGCACGGGATCCGCTTTCGTTTTTTGGCTTAAGTCAAAGCGCCCAGGGCGGCGGGCAGATCTGGGCCTGCCCTTAGCGTTTCCGCATTCTCTGCGAACTTGCTGCGGGCAGCACAAGATTTGTGCTGGGACCGTTCTAGGCGACTGAATCCAGAGCACTTTTCAAGTCACCGATGATGTCCTCAACATCCTCGATACCTACCGACAGACGGACGACATCAGGTCCGGCCCCCGCCGCAATGCGCTGCTCATCGGTAAGCTGGCTATGCGTGGTTGAGGCTGGGTGAATGACAAGGGAGCGTGTGTCGCCGATGTTTGCCAGATGGCTGAACAATTTAAGATTGGAGACCAGCGCTACGCCGGCATCGTAACCGCCGCGCAAACCAAATGTGAACACGGCGCCAGCGCCGCGAGGACAGATTTTTTGGTGCAACGCGTAGTATTTGTTGTCAGGCAAGCCAGCATAATTCACCCAGGCCACCTTTGGATGTGCCTGTAACCACTTGGCGACCGCGGTTGCGTTTTCGCAATGACGCTGCATACGCAGGTGCAACGTCTCTACGCCGGTCTGAATGAAAAACGCGTTCATGGGCGAGATTGCCGGACCGATATCGCGCAAACCCATCACGCGAGCCGCAATGGCGAATGCGAAATCGCCAAATGTCTCAGCAAGCTTCATTCCGTTGTAGGACGCATTTGGCTCAACGAGCGTTGCATAACGGTGGCGCGCGCCAAGCCAATCGAACGTGCCGCAATCGACAATCGCGCCGCCGAGGGAATTGCCGTGACCGCCCAGGAACTTGGTCAGCGAGTGAACGATGATGTCGGCACCAAAACTCTTAGGCTGACACAAGTATGGCGTCGCTAGCGTATTGTCGACAATGAGTGGCACGCCTGCCTTCTTTGCGACCTCTGCAATTGCGGGAAGGTCTATGACGATGCCGCCAGGGTTTGCAATTGACTCGCAAAAGATGGCACGCGTTCTTGGCGTTATAGCCGCTTCGAACGATGCGGGGTCCGTGGCGTCTGCCCACACCACATTCCAATTGAACTTCTTGAAGGCGTGATTGAACTGGTTGACGGAACCGCCATAGAGTTGACGGCCGGCAACAAACTCATCGCCCGGTTCCAACAGTGTGTGGAAAACCAAAAACTGTGCGGCATGTCCGGATGCTACGGCAAGGGCCGCCGTTCCATCTTCCAGCGCGGCGAGACGCGATTCAAGCACGGCCTGCGTCGGATTCATGATCCGCGTGTAGATATTGCCGAAGACCTCAAGATTAAAAAGTGCGGCGGCGTGTTCGGCGTCGTTGAAGACATAGGAAGTCGTCTGATAGATCGGCGTCGCGCGCGCACCGGTTGAGGCATCGGGTGTGGCCCCGGCATGAACGGCGCGGGTTGCGAACCCTGGCTGCTGAGATGAATCGGTCATGTGTGCCTCCCCAATAGCGGCGCTTTATGAAACGAGCGCTCTCCTAATCTGCCATCTCGTCCGCGACAACGGCAAGGGCAGACACCCAGAATGGCTATTGGGACAGTCACAAGGCTCTTTCGAGCCACTTGCAGGACCAAAGTCGCTGCCAGTTTACCGGCATGCGGGTTGTAGGTTCACCTGCGGCGTGGGTCGCGGTGAAAAATCGGTTGCCGCCCTAGGCATGCTAAAGCGCGGCTCACCTGCAAGCGCGCATGTCTACTCCAGAGATAACCGACAGGCAGGCAGCGCGGCGGGCGCTGCCCTGTCGGTTGGCGATCAGGCCTTCGCGACCTGCTTGACGACGCCGCAACGCCACTTTTGGATCTTCCATTTCGGGTGAACAGAAAGCCACTTGGAGATTTCATGCTGACCATTGATCATGCACTGTCGGTGCGTAATGCTGTTGGCCAGGAAATTGAGATTGACGTCTTTGCAAGTCGTCGGCTGCTGTAGCAGGCAAACGGAAATGACGATTTCTATCATCTTGGCGCTCCAGTGTCGGTTGGCCGGGGCCGTCGAAACGGCCCGGTTGCACACAGGCGCTCTTCCCGTTTTTTCTCTTTGAGTTTGAGGCTAGGCGACTCGGTCGGGTAGGCACAAGACTGAAGAGTAGGCAATAGTTGCTTCAATGTTAGTCAGTGCGACAAAACTGCACCATCTGCTCTGTCGCGCTCTTGCGCCATGAGTGTGTGTGTAGAGTTGGAGGTGGTACAAGCAATGACAACGCTCGCGGTGCAATAACCCGGCACCTTTAGCCTGTGTCAGCCGCCCAACATTTAATCCCTCAGAACAGGAACACACGTGATGACACGTGCTCATGATTGCTCTGGTTCATAGTAAGCACTCTTGGCGCGTTCGTAGCATGGACTGGTTTTAGCGATGCATGCGGCGTCGCATCAAAGAACAGCAAAAATGTACCATCGCATCGATGACGTGGCTGACTATATAATGGGTCAAGATGCCCACCTCCTACATGCTGCAAAGCGACTGGCTAACAAGGAGACCAGCGAGCTGATGCCAGCCATCTCCAAATATCCACCGCACCAAGCCAACGACCCGCAGCACGAAGTGATCGATTTTCTGAAACACTGCAAGCTGCTGGGCGATGGGCCCGTCGAAGTGTTTCAAACACACGGCGCGCTGGTTTTCGTTGGCGAACGCGAGATGCTGAAAATCAAGCGGAATGTGCGTTACGACTATATGGATTTTTCCAGCTTCGAGAAACGCCGTGCCGCTGTACTGCGCGAGATTGAAATCAACCCACCCTATGCGCCCGATCTTTATTTAGACGCCGTAACGATCACGCGCGAAAAGGACGGCTCACTGATGATTGATGGTGAGGGTGAGCCGTTGGAAATGGCCGTACATATGCGGGCCTTCTCGCAGCGAGATCTGATGTCACACCACGCAGCGCAGGGACCAATACCGCGTGGCGAGCTCAAAGCCATGGCTGACATGGTTGCCAATTATCACGCCAAGGCGCCTGTCGTAGCCAGCCCGGATGGCACGACAAAACTGGCCGACATCATTGCGCAACTCAATCTGGCCTTCACAAATTTCGACCATCTGTTCTCAGCGCAACAGAGGACGTGGTGGCGGACATCGGCAGAGATTTCGTTGTGGCGCAACCAGCTGGTGCTCAATCAGCGGGCACGTAAGGGCTTCGTTCGGCGCTGTCACGGCGACTTTCATCTGGCCAATATCGTACTGTGGCGGGGGAAGCCGACACCATTCGACGCGATTGAATTCGATGAAGACCTTGCGACAATTGACACGCTGTATGACCTCGCATTCCTGCTTATGGATCTAGATCATGTCGGCCAGCGTCAGTCTGCCAATGTCGTTCTCAACCGATACCTCTGGCGTTCGCGCGCCCAGCGCGACTTTCGAGCACTTGCGGCCATGCCTGTCTTTCTATCGTTGCGCGCAGGTATCCGCGCCATGGTGACCGCGCATAGATCGACTGCAATGGAAGAACCGGAACGGGGCAAGGATGAAGCCTTGGCGAAGGAATACTTCGAAGCAGCCTGTCAGTATTTGGAACCTATTGCTCCAAGACTGATTGCGGTGGGTGGGCTGTCCGGTTCCGGTAAATCGACGCTGGCCGCCCTGCTTGCTCCGGAAATTGGCGTTGCTCCGGGGGCACTACACCTGCGAAGCGACCTGGAGCGCAAGGCCTTGCACAAGGTGGAGGAGACCTATCGTCTCCCGTCTACTGAATATACGCCGGAAACGACTGCGGCTGTGTATGACAGTCTGTACCAGCGCGCCGAATGGGGGCTTGAGGCGGGTCAAAGTGTGATTGTCGATGCGGTCTTTTCCCGCCCTGATGAGCGTGCCGAAATTGCGGAGATCGCGGCCAAGCTCGGCGTGCCATTCCTTGGTCTGTGGCTGTCGGCCCCCGGCGACACACTCAAAGAGCGCGTCAGAGACCGCAAGGACGATGCATCGGATGCCACGGTTGAAGTTGTCGAGGAGCAGTTAAAAATGGATCTGGGCGAGGTCAACTGGAGGCCAGTTGCGACGAGTGGCACAGTGGAGGGGATAACAGAGACGGCACGTGCGCTACTGTACAGCAATGAGTAACAGAAGCGCACGTAACAAACGATAGGTGCGGGCTGTTTGGTGTTTGTTCCTTTTTTGGGTCGCAAACATCTCCGGTGGGAGTGGTAAGGCCACATAGTTTGCAGAGCGCGATGAATGGTTGCGAAGCTTTCACGAGATGAGATCAACACCAGCTTGTTTTTGGCGTTGCTTGACGCAGCCAAGACGCATGGACCGGACAAGGTCATACTGGAGGACAGCGAGCGCCAGTCGTTGAGCTACAAGCGGCTTGTTCTCGCCAGTCTTGTGCTGGGCGCCCAACTATCGCGGGGCACAAAACCGCGTGAAGCTGTCGGTGTATTGCTTCCCAACATCACAGCAATGGCCGTTACTCTTTTTGGTCTCAATGCCTTTGCGCGACCGTCATGCATCCTGAATTTTACGTCAGGCCCGCGAAACGTCGCCTCCGCCGTCACAACGGCTGAAATATCTAGAGTTGTTACGTCGCGTCGGTTTGTAGAGGCAGCGCAACTCGATGATGTCATAAATGCCATCACAACAGCGCGAGACAAACCGGGCCGCAAAATCGAAATCATGTATCTGGAGGACGTTCGTACAAGCATCGGCGCTTGGCAAAAATTTGTCGGGTTTTGGCGATCTCTGCGCGCTCGGGCGTTTGCCCGATCCCAGGGTGCGGACCCCAATGCGGCAGCCGCCATCCTCTTTACGTCCGGGACGGAAGGTGTTCCGAAGGGCGTCGTTCTGTCGAATCAAAACTTGGTCGCGAATGCTAAGCAAATATTCTCACATGGGTCGGACGCACTGTCCGATGCTGACGTGGTGTTAAACCCGTTACCAATGTTTCATTCGTTCGGTCTGACAGCGGCGACATTGATGCCTATCCTGAACGGTATGAAAACCGTGCTCTATCCAAGTCCGCTGCATTACAAGCAGGTCGTGCGCGAAATTGCTCGCACCAAAGCTACATTCCTGTTGGCGACCGACACATTCCTGACGGGCTATGCGCGTGCAGCCGAACCCGGTCAGCTTGATAGCGTGCGCATTGTCGTGGCTGGTGCGGAACGCGTACGCGAGCGCACACGCGAGGCTTGGAGAAAATATGGGACCGAGATCCTGGAAGGCTACGGCGCGACGGAATGTTCGCCGGTCATTGCCGTAAATCTCCCAAACGCCAGCCGGGTCGGCAGCGTCGGGCGCGCGCTGCCGTTGATCGAGACCCGGCTTGAACCGGTCGAAGGCATAGAGTCCGGCGGACGCCTTTATGTGCGCGGGCCCAATGTGATGGCCGGTTACATACTGGCCGACAGGCCGGGCAGGGTGATACCGCTGGGCGACGGCTGGCACGATACCGGCGATATTGTTGAGATTTCTGATGGCTTCATAACGATCAGGGGCCGCGCCAAACGATTTGCCAAGATCGGCGGTGAAATGGTGTCACTTGCGGCTGTCGAGGCGATGGCATCAGGGCTGTGGCCCAATGCACAGCATGTTGCCGTCAACCTGCCAGACCAACGCAAGGGTGAGCAGCTCCTACTGGCGACCGATGAACCCTCTGCTGATAAGGCGGAGCTTCTGGCCTACGCGCGCAAACAGGGGTTTTCAGAGCTATGGGTGCCGAAAGCCGTTCTGGTCGTCTCCGCCATTCCGGTGCTCGGATCGGGGAAGGTCGATTTTGCTGCAACCCGCACCATGGTGAGCAAGGCGCGTACCCTGCTGTAAATACCGGTGACTTGGGAGCTCCCGGGGTGTTTTCCTTAAATTTCCTACGCATCTGGGTCCAAAGCGTTGCACGGTTAACACGGTCGGCCCGATTGCCACCCCCAGGGGCCGTGATTGACTTGACCCGCCCCCCCTCATTTCGGCATGAAAATACTCTACGGGGAAACGTCGCCTGCCGGCGATGCGGCCAATAACAACCCTATCGCCTGGGTTTAGTAGGCGTAGAAATAGAGGGACACATGCTAGCCAACACAACGCCTGGTGCCAGAGCGGCGCAGGGTAGTTCCACTGACTATCTGACGATTGGCTGGGCCCTTAAGCGCGCACTCATTGGTATTTGCATTCTGGCGGTCTCGGTCGGCGGCATCGCGTGGCTGCTGCACGCTACGATCGATCCAAATCTCGATGCCCGCGCCGAAGATGCGCGCGCGAGCAGCAAACCCGTCGAGGTTGCTGTTCCCGCAAGCGAAATCTGAAGCCACCTGCGACTACGATAACTTCCGCTACTTAGCCGGGCACAAGTGTAATTGCGCCTGCAGCCGGTGCCGCTTGCCAGTTTTTTTTGATTTTGATGAAGCAGGATCTCGCGCTAGCAGCAAGATCCTGCGGGTTCTTGCGCCGGCGCATTGGTCAGTCCCGCCGATAAAGGCGCCGTCGGGACAAACGGATTATTCCCGCCGCATCCGGGGAAAACGCCGTAGTGGTGGTCGAACGTACCTATGAACTCAAAGTACGGCTTAAAGCGCGTGTCGTGCAGCATGCGCCAGGTGTTTCCACATACCGGGAATATCTCACCGCGCTTTATCGAATGGTGGGCGTCCAGCTGCAACACTGCCTCGTGGTGATCCACACCGCCCCGATAAATCACGGTCTGCCCGTAGTTTTCACATCCCGCCTCAAGGTCATCCAATTTGAATAGCCGATACGTCGCAGAGGAAAATTGCGCAGCACCCAGTTTTTCGTGTAGCGCCGTGTCAGAGATTTCCAATGGCCGTGAAGTCACAAGACGTGGATCTGAAAAGCCTGCTTTGCGGGCAATATCGAGAAAGTCATTCCAGTAGAGCGCACCACCGAGGCATTCACCAAGAAGAACTGGATCATTACGCACCGCGTCTGACAGGCGCCGGTCGGCATAAACGTCGGCGAAATAAATTTCACCGCCAGGCTTCAGGAGTTCGTAGGCTCCCCTCAATACGGCCAGCTTGTCTGTCGACAGGTTGATCACGCAGTTGGAGACGACAATGTCGAACGATCCCGGCTTGAGAGCGAGCTCCGTCAGCTTTTCGATATAGCCGGATAAGAAGCGGGTGTTTGTCTTGGCAAAGCCGAATTTGTTCTTATGCCAATCTACGTGAGATTTGGCGACAGAGAGCTGCTCCGGCGTCATGTCGACACCGACAACCTCGCCCCCTTCGCCAACGAGTTGGGCAAGCGCATAAACATCGCGACCGGAACCGCAACCAAGGTCAAGGATGCGCATACCTTCCAGTGCCTCAGGCAGCACGAGGCCGCAGCCGTAGTACTTGGCCAAAACCTCGTCATGGACATTGGCAAGTGCATGCTTGAGGTAGTCGGGCAAGCCTGCGGGCGTGCAGCAAGCATCCGTTTTGAGATCATCGCTGGTCTCAAGAACCTTGCCGTAATAATCCCGGACTACTTCTACGTTCATCGATCTATGCCTCACGAAATCATTTGCCAAAGCGTTGTGATGCGTCATCGCACTATGACAGGCAAGTCACCTTCGGGTGAGCCGCGCGGGGTGCCCGGCAATGCGTATTGAAACGAGGGGGCTAGGCGGTCAGCCCGGCCTTCGATGCGGGTAGCAGAACGCCCATTCGTCGGCCCTTAATGCTCGATTTGATTTACTTGCATATGGCAGACGCCGCCCCAAAATCCAAGTCTTGCGCTGCTCAGCGGTGAGCACTTGATCGCCCTACGCCGGCACACTTATCATGAGATGGCACTGGCCGGCAGACCTGCATGGCGAGGCTAATGGCCCAACGGGCGCTTTTGCGACATCTGCTAGGCTGGTATCATGGCCGTTTACCAAATGCGCACCGGGAGTGCATATGATCGGCGTGCGGAATTTTCTGCCATTGGGGGCGCAAGGATTGCAAACCCGGAGGAGCCCAACACTGAATGACGGAACAACAGAAACATTTTCCCGAATTCTATGTCACGGCTCCGCAGCCCTGTCCCTATCTGGAGGGTCGGCTTGAGCGCAAGCTCTTCACGCACCTTACGCATGACAAACCTCGCGGCCTCATAGACAATCTCTTGAAGGGAGGCTTTCGACGCTCGCAGAACATTGCCTACATGCCGTATTGCGTTGGCTGTCAAGCATGCGTCTCCGTGCGCGTTGTCGTCGATGAATTCGCACCGACGCGCAACATGCGGCGTATCTCAGCGAAAAACCGCGACCTGCGCAGTGCCCGCGTAGCTGCCGCACCCACGTCAGAGCAGTATTCTCTGTTTCGCTCATACATCGACCATCGCCATCAGGACGGCGGCATGGCCGACATGACCGTGATGGACTATGCGATGATGGTTGAGGATAGCGTCATCGAAACGTTCCTGACGGAGTATCGCTTAAAACCTGAGCAACCTCTGGAGACACCCGCTCACGAATGGCCGCTCAAAGCGGTTGCGCTGTGTGACAGGCTTTCGGACGGCATCTCGATGGTCTACAGCTTTTTCGAGCCTGAAGACATTGGGCGCAGTCTGGGTACGTACATGATCTTGGAGCATATCGAGCGCGCACGGCGCCTTGGCCTGCCGTATTTGTATCTTGGTTATTGGATCGAGGGTTCGGCCAAGATGAGCTACAAGACACGCTTTCAACCGCTAGAGTTCCTGCGACCGGATGGCTGGGAGCGTGCTGAAAAGTAGTGTGGCCTTTCGCGTCGGCGCGAGCGTGCAGGTTGGCGTATCGAAGTTGATAGATGCGCGCCAAAACCGGCGCTGCTGCGGCGTCGTCGCTTGGCACCAGATTATTTAGCCAATGCGTCGTCAAGCTTCTTGAACATGTACGCCCATTTTTTGCGTTGTGTGACCACTAGGTCTTCCATGCTCGTGCGTAGGCCGGTGAGAAGGGTGCAGTCGGGTTCGGCCGCTTCAGCACCTTCTTGGCCCAAGGTTGCAATTGTAGTGAGCAGGTCCTGGGTCTTGCGATCGTAAACGCTAATTTCGTCATCACGGACATATGGTGCCGCCTCGACCATAAACTGGTCGTGGGTCCACCCGTTCTTGTCGCGTAGCTGACGCAGCTTCTTCTGGAATGCCGGTTTGTTGTCTTGGTTGAGCTGGCGCAACGCAGCAGCAGCGGCATCGACAACAGCCTCAAAGTCGCCGCGTGCACAAGTGGCCGCTTCCGCCCCGATATGCAGCGGTGACTGCTGACACCAAACAACGACTAGCAGCGCGAATATTGCCGCCCTTCCTGCCAAAACGCGTATTCCCTGGTTCCCTCACGCTTCCGACGAATAACAACGGTCGGTAAGACTACCCATGGCAAGAAAGCTGGTGCGTTTCAAGTCGCAAGCTCTTTAAAGATCAAGGTGTTGCCCGTAAGCTCGGCAGCGTGAAAACGCCACAGGGCGGTGGTCGCGCGCGTTTTGCGTCGCGATTGTCTACGTCTTCAGACAACTGATTTGGGAAATCCTAAAAAGCTGGTCCAAAGCGGTTGGAGCGTGGAAACCCCTTTGGCACCATCCGCCCCGCCTGTGAGCGAGCGCCGATCCAGTCGGCAAGCTCATCTATCGAAAGTGTGTAGGTGCGACCGGCGCTGTCGAGCCAAGTCAGACCTTCGTCTTGATCAAACACGCGTGCGTCTGACAGGCCACCATCTTTAAACCTTTGCAGTATGACGCCCTTACCGCGGCTCAACTCATTTACTTCCGCCAAATCGAACACCAGCATGCGGCGGTTTTCGCCAACCGTTGCGATCATGTCGCCCTCGGCCGGGATACACAGGGCGGCCTCGTCAGGTTCGCTCACGTTTAAGGTCTGCTTGCCCTTTCGCGTGGACGCGACGACCTCATCCTCTGCAACCACGAAACCATACCCTGCGGTCGATGCGACAAGGAGCTTTCGGCCCGGTTGATGGACGAACGCCTCGACGAAGTCGTGGTTCTGTTCGAGGTCCACCATTAGACGCAACGGCTCACCATGACCGCGGCCGCCCGGCAACTGACTGCATTCAAGCGTGTAAAACTTGCCATTGGACGCCAGGATAAGGATTTTGTCGGTGGTGTGGGCGTGCAGTGCACGCTTTAAGGCATCGCCCTGCTTGAAATCAAACTTGCCGGTATCGTCTGCGTGGCCCTTGAGCGCGCGTATCCAGCCCTTCTTGGACAAGACAATTGTAATTGGCTCTTTCTCGACGAACGCCTGATCGAGATCGACGTCTATTTGAGGCGTGTCTGCAAATGTTGTGCGGCGACGGCCCAGCTCGGTCTTAGAGGAGTAGCGTTCGCGCGTTTCACGAATTTCTTCGGCGACACGCTTCCACTGCAGGTCTTCACTGGCAAGAAGCGCCTTGATCTGCTTGCGTTCGGCGGAGAGCTTTTTGTGTTCGGCTCGAATTTCCATCTCTTCGAGACGGGACAAAGATTTCAGCCTCAAATTGAGGATGGCTTCCGCTTGCACATCCGACAGCTTGAAGGTGGCCATGAGCTTTTTCTTGGGCTCATCCTCGAAGCGGACAATGCGGATAATCTCATCGATATTGAGGAAGGCAATCAGGTAGCCGTCGAGCACTTCCAAACGGTGCTCGATTTTGTTCAATCGGAAACGTGAACGGCGAACCAAAACTTCGATGCGATGGGCCAACCACTGGTTCAAGACATCGCGCAAGCCCAGAACATTCGGAATCTGCCCCGCCGACAACACGTTCATATTCAGACCGAAGCGGATCTCCAGGTCGGTCAGACGGAACAAGCTTTCCATCAAAAGAACAGGGTCGATCGAACGTGTCTTGGGCTCGATGACGAGCCGGATCTCTTCTGCGCTTTCATCACGAATATCGCCAAGCAGCGGCAGTTTGCGGTCGCTTACAAGTTCAGCGATCTTCTCTATCAATTTGGCCTTTTGCACCTGATAGGGGATTTCGGTAATGACCACTTGATAGGTGCCGCGCCCGGTATCCTCGCGCTCCCACTTGGCCCGTAGCCGAAAGCCACCGCGCCCGGTCCTGTAGGCTTCCAAAATCTGATCACGCGGTTCAACCAGAATGCCGCCGGTTGGAAAATCAGGTCCGGGAATGAATTCAACAAGCTTTTCAATCTTCGCATTAGGATGCTTGATCAGATGCAAAAGTGCGTTGCATAGCTCTTCGGCGTTGTGAGGCGGAATGTTAGTCGCCATCCCGACGGCGATGCCGGCAGCACCGTTGGCCAGTAGATTTGGGAAGGCGGCTGGCAGGACGACCGGTTCCTTGCCGCTTTCGTCATAGGTGGCGCGGAAATCGACCGTGTCTTCGTCAATGCCATTGAGCAGATCCTTGGCGGTCTGCGTCAGCCTGCTTTCAGTGTAGCGCATAGCGGCGGCGTTATCGCCGTCGATATTGCCAAAGTTGCCCTGGCCATCGACCATCGGATAACGCACGGCAAAGCCTTGCGCCAATCGAACCAGGGCGTCATAGATCGCCTGGTCGCCATGAGGGTGGTAGTTACCCATCACCTCTCCGACGATCTTGGCGCACTTCTTATAGCCTGCACTGGGGTCGAGCTTCAGTTCGCGCATGGCGTATAGGATGCGCCGGTGCACTGGTTTAAGCCCATCGCGAACGTCCGGTAGCGCCCGGCCCATGATGGTGGACAAGGCATAGGCTAGATACCGCTCTTCGAGAGCATCTTTCAGGTCAACGGGCTCAATCGGCTGGCCGCCAGGCAGAATCGGTTTGTCGCTCATGCTTATCCGTTAGCGCGCGCGCATGCGTGGCTCAAGTCCCCGCAACGCCCGGAGCACAAGCAACGCACCGAAAAAGCGCCTGCCATCGCTGGAGACACATTGTTCAAGCACCCCTGCCAAATGCCCCAAGCTGTAGAACCGACGGCTTTTGCCTTCGCATTGGGTGCCAAGCGGTGGCTAGTTCTGCCAGTCCTCCGAATGGTCACCGCGTGCCGCCATTTGCACGAGGTAGGCTGCCAGGCTATCGAGGCGCGGGCCTAGCAAATTACGCGTTCCCATATCATGCAACAGGCGGGTATTGGCCGAGGTCAGGCGGGCCCAATGATCCTCCAGCGCCCGCTGCAGCTTGATGCGCGCGCATGGTTCGTTGGACCGGATGAGAAGATCGACCGCATAGCGTGTGCCGCAGTCAGCCACAGTGCGGCGCACAAAACCGTCTGAACGGGTTAGGCGTGCCAGTTCGATGGAAACGTCCCAATGTTCCGAACGCAGCAGGTCGAGCAAACACTGAAGCACGAAGACGTCGTACTTCTGGTCTATGTGCCCTTCAAGCTCCAACGTGTGGGTGAACGTGTGAACGAGTTGTTCTCGCACCGGAATCTCATCGTTGTCCGGTCCTAGGTCCGCCGGCGGCAACAGCCCCATTTTGATGCTTAGAAACGCCAGGCATTCATTGCAAATTGCGGCGTCTCTTCCTGGCAATAGCTTTTCAACCTCATTGGATGCCTTCAGGCAAAAATCGCAAACCAGATTGGTCATGGCCACCCCCCTTCAGCCGTCCGAATTGGGTGAGCGTGCCTCACAATCGGGTCATAAAGTTGGAAGCACCTTGCCAGCCTGAATTTGCATTCAGTCCTGTGTCGTAGCTGCAACTGTGTTTGCGGTGTTATGGGCGTTGATGGCAATTTTGACGTTTCATGGTACTTTTTTCGCGACCGATTTGAATCTCAGCACGCAGCCCATGTCTCCAGATATTCCCAACATCGCAGTCGTTGAACAGCATGTCCTCGCGATGACGAACGAGTTTCGCCGGCAGAACGGCTTGAAACCGGTCAAGTCGGACAAAAAGCTGGCTAACGCTGCGCGCGCTTACGCGCGCTATCTGGCCAAGACGGAACGGTTCTCACATGAGGCCGACGGCCGTCTGCCGGCAGAGCGCGCAAAGAATGCTGGCTATCGGTACTGCCAGGTTGCCGAAAATCTGGCATTGGCGCAGGACAGTCAGGGCTTTAAGGCCGATGCACTTGCACGACAGGCCGTCGAGGGTTGGATGAATTCGCCCGGACACCGACGTAACCTACTTGATCCGAACGTCACGGATATCGGGATCTCGGTCGCAAAGGCGCCGGACAAGGATCCGAAATACATTTCGGTTCAGCTGTTCGGGCGCCCGATTTCGATGAAGTACGACTTTCAAATCTCAAATGATTCACCCGCTACCGTGACGTATGGCTTTGACGGTCACAACTACGACCTGAAACCGAACTTTTCCGTTTCCCATTCCGCGTGCCACCCGGGCATTTTGTCCTTCTCCAGGATCAAGATTGGCTCGAAATCGACGACGCTGAAGGCCGAGTATCAGGCGTCAGACAAGCAGGTCTATGTTCTGCGCTCGCGTAACGATGGCAAAATCGAAATCACAGTGCAGCGGCGCCAGGCTCTATCAAAAAACTAATGCGGATTGGGGTTAGGGCCCGCTGAGTGTTGCGTTTGCCAGCCGCTCGGGCAGCTGCGTGCGTGCCGTAGGCATCTCCATTTCGCGTGTGTTTAACACGCGTGTCCTAAGGAAAAAACTTGTTAGCCGCAGACCATCGGTAACGTCGGCCGATGTCACTGCCTGCTTACGCCCTTCCCGCAAGAACTCCGGCAGACGTAAGAGCTTGTCCTTGTAAGGTTCACCTGCCGCAGCGGATACGGCCCGCCCGCTGCGCGGTGAAACGTAGGCGAGGTCATCGTTATCGCCACCGGCGGCACATGTCGTAAGATCGAGCCCAAAGCCCAATTCTCCAAGCAATGCCAACTCCCAGCGCACCATGAGCGCCGGCCAAACCGTCACATCGTCCAGGAAGCTCAAGACGAAGAGCGATATTTCATACAATCCGGAATGAGGATCGCGCTCCGGCAGCAGGCGCGTCAAAGCGCACATAGAGGTGAGACCGGTAAGTGCTGCGGGATCATCCATTGCAGCTGCGGCGTAACCTTTGCGCAGTTCCACTTTCATGTTGCCCAGGTGTTCGGCTAGCCGCGCATTCCACGTAACATCAACATGATTGCCGATCTGCAGAACCGGCCGGATCCGGCGGGCACGCCCACCATGAACGAGGCCCAAGTGGCGCCCATGCGTCCGCGTGAACAATTCTGCAACCGCAGCGGTTTCGCCGTGCGGTCTTACAGAAAGTACGATGCCTTCGTCAGTCCAGTTCATGGGTTAGAACTTAGAGAAAAGCCGGGCACTGCTGTCAAATACTTGTGCGGCGTAGGACTGCTCGCTGCCTCAAGTCGGCGGCACTTTGGGAGCGTCATTCCTTTGGGTATTCCAACCCCATCTGGCGGTAGCGCTCCGGATCATTCGCCCAGGCTTGGCGCACTTTGACGAACAAAAACAGGTGGACCTTGGAACCCACAATCTCTGTGATTTCGGCGCGGGCCTCGCTGGAGATCTGTTTTATGGTGCTGCCATTCTTTCCCAAGACAATTTTTTTTTGTCCGTCGCGCTCGACATAAATCGTTTGCTCTATGCGAACCGATTTATCGCGCAACTTTTTCCAGCTCGTTGTCTCAACGGCTGCGGAATAGGGCAGCTCCTGGTGGAGCCGGCTGTATAATTTTTCGCGCGTAATCTCGGCCGCCAGCATGCGTACCGGCGCATCTGAAATTTCATCCTCAGGGTAATGCCACGGACCTTCTGGAACCGACGCGGCAAGGTAGCTTTTGAGTGCTTCAACACCGTTGGCGGTAAAAGCGGAAATCATAAAGGTCTCAGCAAACTTAAAGCGCGTGTTCAGATCCTCGGCAAGCGCCAGTAGTTTTTGCTTATCCGATACCCGATCGACTTTGTTCAACACGAGTACGAGCGGGCAGCGGACTTGCGAAAGTTTATCCAGTATGCGCTCCACGTCATCGTCAACTCCCTTGGCTGCATCTACCAGAAGCGCGACCACGTCCGCGTCCCAAGCTCCCCCCCAGGCAGCTTCAACCATTGCCTTGTCGAGTTTGCGCCTCGGTTGAAAGATGCCAGGCGTGTCAATGAAGACCAATTGGCTTTTTCCGCTCAACGCAATGCCCCGGATGGGCGTACGAGTTGTCTGCACTTTATGTGAGACAATCGTCACCTTGGTGCCGACAAGCGCATTGACGAGTGTGGATTTTCCAGCGTTGGGCGCACCGATTACGGCAATGAAGCCGCAGCGAGTGTTCCGGTCATTGTCTTCTTTAGAAACTGGGCCAGGCTCACCCGCCATCGGCTGTCTTCCCCCAAACTCCTTCGCGTCGGAGAAATCTTCTTGCCGCATCCTGCTCCGCAGACCGCTTGGAAGAACCCTCACCGCGCCCGGCCTTACGACCGGAAAGCCGCACCTCGCTGGTGAATACAGGCGCGTGGTCGGGGCCTTCGCGCAATATCTCGACATACTCGGGCAGCGGCAGACCGCTGGCTTGCGCCCATTCCTGCAACGCTGTCTTTGCGTCGATCGCGGCTTTCGGAGCATCACCAAGATAATCGTGCCACAAGCGCATGACGACGGCCTTTGCCTTGTCGTAACCGGCCTCAAGGAACACAGCGCCGAGTAATGCCTCAACGGCGTTTGCGAGGATCGTATCTTTCTTGCGGCCTCCGCTTTCGTCTTCGCTTGGAGAGAGCACAAGATCGCGACCCAAATCGATGTCGTGGCCGACGCGCGCGCAGGTTTCGCGCCTGACCAAGCGATTGAAGCGGCGGGCCAGGTCGCCTTCCTTTTCGTCCGGATAGGCCTTCATCACGTGTTCTGCGATGGTCAATCCCAGCACACGGTCGCCGATAAATTCCAAACGCTCATTGTCTTCTCTAGTGGCGTTGGCCGAACGAACGCTGGCGTGCGTTAGTGCCAGTTCCAAGAGATCCTGGTCCGCGAAGCGGTAGCCGATCGCCTTTTGGAGGTCCTTATACTTGGTTGCGCGGCTCATCATCCACTGCCAGGCCAGCCGGGTCATTTTACGAGTTTGAACACACGTTCCCAGCGAATGTCGACCGGCCACATCCACGGCCTCCAAATTGAGAATGCATCTGGATCCTCGCCGTCGTAAGAGAAAAAGATAACTTCCGCTCTGCCGATCAGATTCTCATAGGGCACGTAGCCGACCCCCCAAAGCGCACGGCTGTCGGTGGAGTTATCGCGGTTGTCGCCCATCATGAAATAGTGGCCCTTGGGAACCTCGTATGGCCCCACATTGTCAAACGGGCCATCTGGTTCGGCGTCCAACACGTCGTAGCTGACACCGTTAGGCAGCGTTTCCTTATACCTGGGAAACTCACGAAATCGTCCGTGCTGACGTGTTCGAAAACTGCCATTGGCAACGCGTTTTACTTCGGCATCGTTGATGTACAGGACGCCGGCGCGCACCTCGATCTTGTCGCCCGGCAAACCGATAACGCGCTTAATGTAGTCTGTCTTGTTGTCACGCGGCAGCTTAAACACGGCGACGTCACCGCGCTTCGGCGCTGCAGACCAAATACGGCCATTGAAATTAAATGGCAGATACTGTGAGGAGTATTTGGAGTAACCGTAGGAAAACTTGGACACGAACAGGTAATCGCCAACAAGAAGCGTATCCTTCATTGACCCGGAGGGAATATTGAACGGTTGGTAGAGAAAGACGCGCACAACAAGCGCAATGGCGAGCGCCTGAATGATAATCTTTCCCGTTTCCCACCAGCCGCTCTGGCGGGCTTTGTTGACGTTCAATCCCAACGACATATCCTGCTCCGGTGCACCCGTTCCCATGGTGTGGGAATTTGCGGGTGGTTGTTTAAGGAATCGGGCTGCTATAGCGATTTCTCAGCTGTCCTGCAAACAACATACCCGCTGCAAACACGGACAGATGAGCGATGTGCCGTTGCCGACACACGAAATACGATCCACGACGTTCCGTCGGTTGAGCCCCGCGGGAGATGCCGCAATATTGAGGCGCCGGCATGAAATCGCGCCAGGTCCTAGGAAACAAGCGGCTCCTTGGTGATAATAACAATTGCCTGGGCGATCGGGTAATCGTCCGTCAGCGTCAAATCGATGCGTGCGACACATCCTTCTGGTGTCAATTCGGCAAGGCGGCGGGCTGCCCCGCCCGTAAGGTTGAGTGTGGGGCGGCCTGAGGGCAGATTGACAACGGACATATCGCGCCAATACACGCCCCTGCGCAGCCCCGTTCCCAGTGCTTTGGAACAAGCCTCCTTCGCCGCAAATCGCTTGGCATAGGTTGCTGCAATTAGAAGCGGTCGGGCCTCGGCGCGCCGGCGTTCGTCAGAGCTGAAAATGCGCTCGATAAAGCGATCGCCATAGCGCTCCAGCGTGCGTTCGATGCGACGGATATCGATTATATCGTTTCCAAGCCCCAATATCATGCCGGCGTATGCTGTTCCTCCAGCGGCTTGTTGTCCCGGTCCATTGGTTGGTCGCGGAAAACTCCGTCGCGCGCCTCATCCATAAGATGGCGCATATGCCCGATGGCCTGGCGCAAGCCACCGAATATTGCCTCACCGACCAGGAAATGTCCGATATTAAGTTCCACGATTTGAGGCATGGCGGCTACCGGGGCAACTGTGTTGTAGGTGAGCCCGTGACCAGCATGCACTTCCAGTCCTGCCGAGCTTGCCAATCGCGCCGCTTCAGCCAAGCGGCTCAACTCGCGCGCTACTGCAGGCGCATCGTCAGCAAGCGCTTCTTCGCAGTAGGCGCCTGTGTGTAGTTCAACGATATCGGCTCCAATATCTGCGGACGCCTCGATCGCGCGGGCTTCCGGCTCGATAAACAGCGAAACCCGGATGCCGGCTTGTTTCAACGCCGTCACCGTTTCTGCCAATGAAGCCCGTGCTGCGACGACGTCCAAACCGCCCTCGGTTGTGCGCTCTTCGCGCTTTTCGGGAACCAGACAGCATGCGTTCGGCACGTGGCGCAAGGCGATGGCTAGCATCTCCGGCGTTGCCGCCATCTCCAAGTTCAACGGCCGTGTCAACTCCGACTTCAGCCGTGCGATATCGTTGTCGGAGATGTGGCGGCGGTCTTCGCGCAGGTGCGCGGTGATACCGTCCGCGCCGCCCTCGATCGCCAGGTGTGCAGCACGTAAGGGGTCGGGATGACGGCCACCGCGTGCGTTACGAATGGTTGCCACGTGGTCGATGTTTACGCCCAGGCGAAGTGTTGGCTTGGATTGGCGCATAGAGTTCGTCCTGCATTGCCTGCGTCGGTCGTGTGTGGACCCTGCGCATGTCGGTCTGGAATGCTTCAGGGCCAAACAACCATATAGCGTCGACGAGGCCCGCGTACCATGCCCGGTGTTGTCAGGGTGAATGGGTTGGCCGGGGCGGCGCCTTATGTTCCGGCTTCAACGCCATGCTGATAAGAGGCGATCAGCGCACCCAGCGGATTGGTAAAATCATAGCCGGCACCCTGACGGCGACGCATTTGGTGCGCGACCACGGCACGCTTGGTCAGGCGGTAAAACACAAAGGCGCAAATCAAGCCAATGGGTATGCTGCCCACCAGCATCGGTTCGACGAATGGCCAGACCATGCTGAGTGCTGCGTCAAAGACCTCTGGTGACAGTTGCCACATTGTTTGGGAGAAGCGCGCGAATTCTGCGCCGAAGTCGATTTGCGAAAACGCCCCGGGGATGCCCAGCAATGCGCAACCCAAAGCATATGTACCTGACCAAATGACAGGCCAAGTGACCGGGTTCCCAAAGAAGGTGCCCAGCATTGCGGCCGCCAGACTGGCGCGTAGTAACAACGCTAATGCGCCGGCCAGCAGCATCTGCAGCCCGATGAGCGGTGTAACGGCTGCGAATACTCCGATCGCACAGCCCAGTGCCAATGCGTGTGGGTCTGCGCGCAAGCGCAGCAAGCGGTGAACAACATAGCGCAAGGACCGCTCCCAGCTGCGCCGTGGCCATGCCCAGACGCGTATGCGCTCCAGCAATCTCGGCTCCTCGCGTCTGGCAAACAGCATACTGTCTCAAATCCCTCTTACTTGCGCCTTTTCTGGGACCGGAGCCTCCCCCCGACACCGACCAGCGTCCTTTTAATGCCTATTCGAACACCCGTTCAACAGAGTTCACAACACTCTTGGATTTCAATCCGGCAATGATGTGGTTGAGATGCGACAGGTCCCATACCTCCACATCGATCCTCATCTCTGTAAAGTCAACGCCCCTGTTAACCATTTTCAACTCGTCGATATTACCGTCGGCTTCACCAATCAACTGGGCGATCTGCGCCAAAGAACCGGGCTCATTTACGGCCGTGATGCGAAGCTTCGCCGGAAAGCGCATCGCCAGCTCAGTGTCAATATCCCAGGCGACATCGATCCAATTTTCATGTTCGTGCTCTTTGAGTTTCGGAGAATGAATTTGGAAGATCCGAATGCCTTCGCCCGGTACCCGGACGCCGACGATACGATCGCCCGGAACGGCACCACCGTCGTCGAAACTTACTGGTGAATCAAAGTCCTGACCGCGCACAGGGATCTCCGGTTGCTCACCGCGTGCAGGCGCGTCGAGTCCTCCGCGTGCGAAGCGGAACTTCAGCCCGAGTGCTTTGGAAATGTTGAACCATCCCTCTTCTGCCTGCCCGCGATCGTACCGGTTCTTTGGCCGATATCCGCTCTTCGGTTCGGCGAGTTGGGTCCCCGGAGCATAGGCACTGACAGCGTCGCGCAATGATATCTCGCTGCGGGCGATGTCGGCCAGAACATCTTCGGCGGTCTTTTGGCCGCACGCTAGGCGTGGCAGCGCTTCCTTGAAGCGTTCCTCATTGTAGGTCTCTGACACGCGCTGGAGCGCGTCATCGAGCATGCGGCGGCCAAGCTCAGAATACTGCCTTCGAACCGCGTCACGTGCAGCCCGTCTGATCGCAGAACGAGCACGCCCGGTGACGGCATACCCTTCCCAGGCTGCGGGCGGGGTATGGTCCTTGGCGGTTTGGATGAAGACTTGGTCGCCGTTGCGCAGTCGTGTGTCGATAGGCTGATGATGGCCATTGATAAAGGCACCGACGGCTGAGTTTCCAACGTCCGTATGCACCGCGTATGCAAAGTCGAGCGGAGTGGCTCCGCGCGGCAACGCGATGATGCGCCCCTTCGGCGTGAAGCAATAGACCTGGTCCTGGAACAGCTCAAGCTTGGTATGCTCCAAGAACTCCTCGGAGTTGGCGCCTTGCAAGAGCGTCTCCACCAATCGCCTCAACCACACGTAAGGTCCGTTGTCGGACGCCTTGGGCGCGACTTGGGTCCCCTCCTCACCATTGGCGCGGGACACTTCCTTGTATAGCGCATGAGCTGCAACGCCATATTCCGCAGTTCTATGCATATCCTGGGTTCTAATCTGCAGCTCCACGCGCTGATGACGCGGACCGACAACGGTCGTGTGAATTGATTGGTAATTGTTCTGCTTCGGCGTTGACACGTAATCCTTGAAGCGGCCTGGAACCGTTTGCCAAGTGGTGTGCGCCAACCCAAGGACGCGATAGCAATCGTCAATGTTGTTCACTAATACCCTGAACCCGTAGATATCCGAGAGCTGCTCCAGCGACACTTGCTTGTCCTGCATCTTGCGCCAGATAGAGTACGGCTTTTTCTCGCGGCCAAACACCTCAGCCTCAATGCCAGCGTCCTGAATCTTGGCTTCAAGCGCAATCCGGATTTGTTCGACCAACCCTTCGTTCTCGGTGCGCAACTTTGCAAGACGTTCACTCAACGCAGCGTAGGCATCCGGGTAGAGCCAATGGAATGCGAGATCCTCAAGCTCTTCTCGCAAGGCCTGCATGCCCATGCGTCCGGCCAAGGGCGCATAAATCTCCAAGGTTTCTTCTGATGACCTGCGGCGGCTTCCTTCTCGAACATGTTCAAGCGTGCGCATGTTGTGCAGTCGATCGGCAAGCTTGACCAAAAGCACGCGGATGTCGGTTGAGATGGCGATCAGGAGCTTGCGGAAGCTTTCCGCCTGCTGGGCTTTTTTGGAGACAAGATCGAGACGCTTAATCTTGGTCAACCCATCTACCAGCGCACCGATCTCCGGCCCGAACAACTGGTCGATCTCCGCACGCGTCGTATCGGTGTCCTCTATGACGTCGTGCAACAGCGCCGTGGCGATCGTGGCGTCATCCAGTTTCAAATCCGTGAGGATGGCGGCCACTTCGAGAGGATGGGAAAAAAACGGATCGCCGGATGCGCGTTTTTGATGACCGTGCGCCTTCATGGCGTAAACGTACGCGCGGTTTAAAAGGGCCTCGTCGGCACTCGGATCATATTTTTGCACGCGCTCAACGAGCTCGTACTGGCGCATCATTGCCCGGCAAACTCCAGAATCGCCGCTGGCATAGCGGTCAAATGGCCGGATCGCACCTGGTCAATCCGGCAATACAGTCTTAGCTGAAATCTTGGTCAAGAACGCCGTGCCATGCAAGCAAACGCGGCAGCACGGTTATCGCACCATCGTAACGCGAAGGCACACACTTAGCGCCTGCGTGCTACTCCTCGTTTCACCGGCTACGGTCGCGGGCGCCGCCAGTGGCAGAAGAAGGCTCAGTCGGAGTCATCGTTTCAAGCCCCCGCAGCAACTGCTCTTCGGTCAGAACATCAACAACAGTATCGGTCGTCGGATCGTCACGGCCCAGCATTGGCCCGCGGCGATCCACCGCCAGAACCGGCGCTGCTGCGGCTTCAGGTTCGTCAACCTCAACGTTCTTCTGAATGGAGTGGATCAACCCTTCACGCATGTCATCGGGCGGGATGGTCTGATCAGCAATTTCCCGCAACGCGATCACCGGGTTCTTGTCATTGTCAGGGTCGACCGTGATAGCGCTGCCGCCGGAAATGGAGCGAGCCCGGTGGGCTGCCAGCAAGACCAGTTCAAATCGGTTTGGTACCTTGTCGACGCAATCCTCGACGGTGACACGTGCCATTCGCGTGACCTTCCAGATAAATTGAGAGGTTATTTCGGACTGATTTCAGTCTGGTGTGCCCTTTGACAGCAGACTATTCACTCGAGCAAGCGTCACCGTTCGTGGCACGCAGCCCCGCTAAAATTATTCATGCCACGACACCTCTCAAAATTCAAGCCAAGTGTCACGTCCCGGCCCTATATCGCAGCGAGTTCTTGATAAAGCCCAGGGAACTAACTTGAGCGCCAAACGTTACCTGCCTGCGTCAAATTGTCTGGATTTTGTTATAAAAGTTTAACTTTATGAGCTGTTGTACATTCTGTTATGCGTTGAACTCACATTGTCTCATTCGCGATTTCGGGCTTCACTGCCCCGAAATTAAGACTGAAAAGTTGTTGATCGAGGCTGCGAAGTTGCTTTTGGTGATGTAAGTCGGGATTAAATTTCCAACTTGCCGGGCAAATTTACCCGATATTTGGTCCACCGAGATTCACCCAACAATAGAGCCGGGATTGTTCTTAGGAACTTGAGGTACACGGATGCATTTCTACAAAACTGAGCGGATTGCTCTGTTTATCGACGGCGCGAACCTTTACGCGACTTCGAAAACGCTAGGGTTTGACATAGATTATAAAAGATTACTTTCTCTGTTCCGGCAAAAGGGGCAGTTGGTCCGGGCTCTTTACTACACAGCCCTTGCGGAAGATCAGGAATATTCTTCGATACGTCCATTGATTGATTGGCTTGATTACAATGGATACTCGATGGTGACTAAGCCGACCAAAGAATTCACCGATGCATCTGGTCGCCGCAAAGTCAAAGGCAACATGGACATCGAGCTGGCAGTGGATGCCATGCGCCTGTCCGAACAGCTAGATCACATTGTACTGTTCTCTGGTGACGGCGACTTTCGCTCGCTTGTTGAAGCACTGCAGGAAAAGGGCAAACGGGTAAGTGTGGTTTCAACCCTGCAAACCCAACCGCCCATGGTCGCGGACGAGCTGCGCCGGCAGGCTGACCAGTTCATCGATATGGCTGATCTGGAAACGATGGTCGGGCGGGATCCTGGTGCGCGGCCAGCTGAACGCAACGGTGCCTACGGCGATAGAAATTACCGTCGCAACAATGACGACGACTCCTATCAAGACAACGATGATCTTCCCGAAGAAGTCTGACCTTTAGGTTCTCCGACATTCGATTTAGGTTCGGCGCGTCGGCCTCTCTCGTGCCGGCATGTTTTGTCGGTCAACCACCGCTAAGGCGCCTACATGGCACGTCGGAAAAGTCCGGTCAGCAATAACCGCTCTGTCAACAAGAAGCGTATCGGGACCAGCGCCGCGGCTAGCCACGCTGGCGGTGGCAACACGTGTGTCAAACTCAGCGAACCACCCAAAACCTGCGACCTTTGCCCGCGTTTGGTCGAATATCGGACGGAAAGCCAGGCGGCGCACCCGGATTGGTTCAACGGCGCCGTGCCTTCCTTCGGCGACCGACCGACTAACGTGCGCCTCTTGATCGTGGGGCTTGCTCCGGGATTGCAGGGTGCCAACCGTACCGGCAGACCATTTACCGGCGACTATGCCGGTGATCTTTTATATTCGACGCTTATCGATTTCGGATTTGCGACAGGGTGCTATGAGCGGTGCGCTGACGATACTCTTCGCTTAACGGAAACGATGATTACCAACGCCGTGCGCTGCGTACCGCCGGCCAACAAGCCGACCGGTGAAGAAATAAAGACGTGTCGCCCGTTTCTTCACGCGCGCATCCGATCCCTACCGCGACTGGCGGCAATTTTGGCGCTTGGCCGCGTCGCACACGAGCAGACTTTGGCGGCACTGGAGCTTCGACGCTCGCAATTTCCGTTTGCGCATGGAGCGTCTCACGATATTGGCGCAGCATCGTGGGAACAGGGCTTGCGTCTCTACGACAGTTTTCACTGCTCTCGCTACAATACCAACACGCGGCGGCTGACTGAGGATATGTTCAGGTCCGTTTTCAAAGACATTCGTGCACAGCTCGACGGGTCGCACAGCTCGTCGGTGCTTACTTGACACCGGCTTGTAAGCTGGCCAAAACTTCGTCGGCATGCGTATCAGGCGGGTGAACCGGATAGAACACTCGATCAATGCGATCCGCGTCCAATATCAAAGTCAGGCGCTTCAGGTACGTCACTCCACCGGTTGCAAACGTGGGGAGCTTGAGCGCGGTCTGTAGTTCGTACTCAGCATCGCTCAGAAGCGTAAATGGCAGCGTGTTACGTTCGGCAAACCCCTGCTGTTCCGCCTGGTGCTGAGCCGAAAGACCGAAAATTCTGACGCCAAGGCTGTCGAATCCCGGCTTGAGTTTGGCAAACTGCAGTGCCTCTGGCGTCGAGCCGTGGGCACCTGGAATGTGGTCCCAATTCGGCGGGTCGGGAAGGCCCGGCGTGCCCGTCCACGGGTATACGAATATCACAGTCCGCCCGTTCAGCGCCGACAGCTCAACAGGCTCACCGCATGTGGCCGGTAAGGCGATGTGCGGCATCGCCAAGCCTGCACGCAGGTGATCTGCGCCGCGATCATCGACAGGTGCGGGAAACGGCCAATCAGTGTGCACGGTTTTCACCCAACCACTGCACGACCTCAGCCGCATTCCTGTCTGGCGGAAACACCGGATAGAATACTTTTCTGATCACGGCGTCTTCAATGATGAGCGTTATGCGCTTTATAAGCCTCCGGCCTTCGACCTGAAACGTTGGCAGTTGAGCTGCGTCGGCGAAACTCAGCAAGTCATCTGACAATAGCGGGTAAGGAAGATGCAACCGCTCGGCTGCTTTCTTCTGTTCGTTGGTTGATTGTGCAGACAGGCCATAAACGTGATCGGCACCCGCCTGAGACAGGCTCGCGAAATGATCTCGGAATGCGCATGCCTGAGGCGTGCAGCCGCGCGCACCTGGGATGCCGTCCCAGCCAGGTGGCAACGGCTGACCGGGCCGGCCGGTCATCGGGTAAACATAGACGACCGAACATCCACGATCCGCGGCCAGAGTCACGTGCCCGCCATCGGTTGATGGCAACGCCATATCAGGCAAGACCGCGCCGGTGAGGCGCGATGCAATGCCGTCATCGTCGGCTGGAGGAGGCACCTGGCTCCAGTCTACATTGAAGAGGTTGGGGGCATTGTCGTCGCCGCTCATGCGCAGCCTCCCTGGCGTTATCCCTTTTCACGCATGAGACGCGCCTTTTCCCGATCCCAGTCGCGTTTTTTTGCATCCTGGCGCTTGTCATGCAGCTTCTTGCCTTGCGCCAATCCAAGCTTGAGCTTGGCGATGCCCCGGTCGTTGAAATAGAGCTGCAGCGGCACCAACGTCATGCCCTGCCGATCCGTGGCGATGGCAAGCTTGTGCAGCTCCTTCTTGTGCAAGAGGAGTTTTCGCCGGCGCCTGGGCTCATGCTGATAAAAAGGACCAGCCCCTTCATAGACCGGTATCTGCGCATTGATCAGCCACATGCCGCCATCCTCAATCGAGGCATAGCTTTCAGCAATCGTTGCCTGACCTTTGCGCAGCGATTTTACTTCGGTGCCCGTCAACTGAATGCCGGCCTCGTAGGTATCGCTAATCAGGTATTCGTGGCGCGCCTTGCGGTTCTCGGCCACTAGCTTGCGGCTCGTATCATTCTTGGCCGGCATGGCCAATCCCTATCCTTTGGTATCTTATTCAGCCGCCTTGGCTTGGACGAGACCAACCTTTTCCAAGGCTGCATCGACTGCCGACTTGGTTGCATCCGATATCGGACATAGCGGCAGCCGGGTCTCGTCAGAACACAAGCCAAGCCGCGACAGCGCGTACTTGGCGGGGCCAGGGTTTGTCTCAATGAACAGCACATCGTGGAGCGGCATCAACCGATCCTGCAGTTTGAGCGCTGTTGCGTAGTCGCCCTCACGGCAAGCATTTTGGAACTGGGCGCACAAGCGTGGCGCCACGTTTGACGTTACCGATATGCAGCCGTGTCCGCCGTGGGCATTAAATCCTAATGCAGTCGCATCTTCACCTGACAACTGATTGAACGTTTCGCCCATCGCCAAACGCTGTTGGGATACGCGAGACAGATCAGCAGTCGCATCCTTGACGCCGATAACGTTCTTCAACTCATAACAGCGGCGCATGGTGTCGACTGACATATCGATTACCGAGCGACCGGGAATGTTGTAGATAATTATCGGAATGTCGGCCGCGTCGTTGATCGCCTTGTAGTGCTGAAACAGCCCCTCTTGGGTGGGCTTATTATAATATGGCGTGACAACGAGGACGGCATCAGCACCCACCTTTTTCGCGTGGCGTGCAAGCTCGATCGCTTCGGCAGTCGAATTGGAGCCGGCACCGGCAATGACCGGCACACGTCCCGCAGCCGTCTTGATGGCCAGTTCGACGACGCGTTGGTGCTCATCATGCGACAACGTCGGGCTTTCCCCGGTGGTGCCGACGGGCACCAGGCCGTGCGTCCCTTCATCGATCTGCCATTCGACAAAGCGGCAAAATGCGTCCTCGTCAACGGTGCCGTTGCTGAATGGTGTTACAAGTGCTGTGCAGGAGCCCTGAAACATGGATCTACGTCTTAACCCCGGGTTATGGTGATGATGCTCGCGGATTGCCCTCCATCGGGGCTCCGCCATCGGCGTTGCCAGAGCCAATAGCACCCCTTGACCCTGTCTGTCTCCCATAACAGGCGCCAACTAACGGCGAGCGTGTGGATCACAGTCACGCCGGTTTGAGCACGAGGACACGCCGGACACCGGGGTCTAATGGTAAAGCCGCAACCTCATCGGAGATTTAAGGCCTTTTGCGTGGCTGGCCGGACCGTTCCGCAACTAAAACCAGCCACTGAGACTGCAAAATCGGGGGTAGCGGCGCCCGCAACCGTTGCCTGCACGCCGGTGGGCACCTTTCTGATGCCATGATTTCATTGCGTGTGGTCGCACAAGAGCGATTTTTCCTGAAGATCATAGCCCAGGTTTTGCCATATGACATTACCAGTCCCCGCCATTTGCGGCAGGCGTGAGCACGCTCGGTGCGCGAGACTTGTGGTGGCGGGCGTCGCTACCGTTGCGACGCTTTCCACTGTCGTGCTTCAGACGTCAACCGCACATGCGGAGTTGCGAACTTCCGAACTGATGCCAGCAGAGGAAAAGCAACATCGCGCAAAAATGGATGAAGCCCTGGCTCCGCTTCTCAATGCAAGCATATCGGACGCGGATGCAAAACTTTTACGGGATGCAAAGAAGGCGATCGACAGGCGTAAGATCGAGACGGCGGCCTCACTTCGTTCAAAACTCTCCACACCGCTCGCTGCAAAAATGGTTGACTGGTACCGTTTACGATCCGGCCATGGTGATGTGGATGAAATCCAGGCCTTCCTAAATGATAATCCGCTGTGGCCGAACCAATGGCGCATGCGTGATGCGATAGATGTCAAACTCTTTGAAGGTAAGAAAAAGCCTCAATGGGTTGTCGATTACTACGCAAATGTCGCGCCAGAAAAGCCTATGGCGCTTGGTGCGCTGGCGGTCGCAAAAAGCTCACTCGGCGACAAGGATACCGCGAGCCGGCTTGCCGCAAAGGCATGGCGCACCGGCGATCTGGATAAGGCGCAAGAGCTGGCGTTTGTTAAAAAGCTGGGTCACCTGCTCACCCCGGCAGATCATAAGTGGCGCTTTGACCGTCTCATTACCGACCGGATCCGGTGGAGAACATCGCGCAACAAACGTGCAGCGGTGTTGTCGCGGCAAATTTCGCGGCTGGAAGCCAATGAGCGGCGCAAGGCGAAAGCGCGACTGGCGGTGTTTAACCGAAAGAAAAACGCTGGCAAGCTGCTCGCGGCTCTTCCAGCGGAGAAAAAGCCTGATTGGGGGCTCGTCTTCCAGCGTGTGGAGTATCTGCGCCGTTCCAAACAGGTGACCAAAGCGGCAAAATTGCTGCTGGGCGCACCGACCACATTGGAAGACATTGTAAACCCCGACGGCTGGTGGGCAGAACGCAGGGCTAATGCATACGAAGCGCTCGATCGGGGCAAATCCAAACTTGCGTATGAATTGGTGCGCGATGCCGGCCCACTGAGCGTCAATCCGCTGAAGGACCAGCAATTCCTAGCCGGCTGGCTTGCGTTACGCTACCTGGGGGCAACGGATAAGGCTATCAAGCACTTTGCGGCCATGAAACAGGCTGCAGACGGGCCGCTGAGCCGGGCAAAATCTGCCTATTGGCTGGCGCGGGCGCATGAGGCCGCCGGCAACAAAGCTGCGGCAAAAAGCGAGTATGAAGCTTCCGCAAAACAGTTTGATACCTTCCACGGCCTGCTGTCACGCCAACAGCTCAACGGCGGTCAGCCGATGGCACTGGAGTTGTCGCCACCGGCCCTAGCAACCGAAACTCAGGTGCAACGGTTTGTCAGCTTGGATGCGGCAATGGCTGGGGCAATCGCTGTTAAAGCCAAGCTTGGCCGCTCGGTTTCACGGCTCTTCCTAGCGAACCTTGCTGCGAAGATGGAGACGGAAGGCGAGGTCGCACTCGCCGCACATCTTACTCAAAAACTTGGTGACACACAGCAGTCCCTGCGCATCGGCAAAGCTGCAATCGCGCGGGGCATGAACCTCATTTATTATTCCTACCCCGTTCACGCACTACCCAAATACAAACCTTTGCGCAAACCACCGGAGACAGCATTCCTTTTAGGTATCGCGCGTCAGGAAAGTGAGTTTAACACGCACATCCGCTCTGGCGCGGGTGCGCGCGGAATTTTGCAGGTCATGCCTATTACGGCGCGCCACGTGTGCCGCGACTACAAAATCAAATGTAACATCGGTCGGCTGCAACTCGATGAGAGCTACAATACGATGATCGCGTCTGCTTACACGGCCGACAGGATGGCGGAGTTTGGCGGCTCTTATGTCCTTGGATTGGCCGGGTACAATGCAGGCCCCGGACGGGCGAGGCAGTGGATCAAGAGGTTTGGCGATCCTAGGTCGGCACGCATCGATGCGATTGACTGGATAGAGCGCATGCCTTTCAGGGAGACGCGCAAATACGCCACTAAGGTCCTGTCCAATATCCAGATCTACCGGGCACGGCTTGGAGAGAGTGAGCAACCGCTGCGAGTTATGCAGGATCTGGCCCGGGCAAAGAAGGGCAACGTTCATCAATCTGCGCTACAAGCTCCAGGCGCAAACATCGCACGCACGCAGTGAGGTTCCGGCGGATTGCATGTGTCGGTGCTGATCGTCCCGTCCCGGCAAAGGCGCGGGGCATGCCTGCGCCTTCATGCATTGGGCAACCGCCGTAACTGCACTATTGTGATCAATGTGCCCGGCAATCATTAGGGCAGCTGCGCAATATGTGCGTGATGAATTCTCAAGCTGGCCGTATCCGCAGCCTTTCCACCACACGACTTGCGCGGATCGGACATCACGACACGTTGTGCTCGGCTTCGAAATTACACGGTAAAACCCGGTATTTGTGTGCATAACGTTGTGTAATGGCGAACCGACGCTTGATATGCTCACTGTTTCTAGGGCCTCAAGATACTTGTTCGCGTAAGTGTGAGCGCTTCGGCACCCGTAGCGATTGTCTGTCGGTGCGCCAAGATTTCTTGAATTTCGATAAACCTGAATAGAGGGCGGCGAGCATGCAGGGGCATGGACAGGGCATCCAAGACATAATGTTCCGTTCGCGCGATGGTCTAAAGCTGCACGCGAGGCGTTATGGCGCGCCCACTTCAGGGCGCCGTCCTGTCGTCTGCCTTGCCGGGCTGACGCGCAACGGCCGCGACTTTCATGAACTGGCGAGCTACCTGTCACAAGCTGGCGCATACGCACGCGACGTGTATACCCTCGATTATCGCGGGCGCGGTTTTTCGGAGTGGGATAGTGACTGGAAGAACTATGCAGTTCCCATAGAAGCTCTCGACGTTATCGACCTTATGACGCTAGCGCATCTTGAGAAACCGGCAATCATCGGAACTTCCCGTGGCGGTCTGATCACCATGGTCATGGCAGCGCTGCAGCCGTCGGCTGTTGGACCAGTGGTGCTTAATGACATCGGGCCGGTAATCCAATTTGACGGACTGACACGCATTGCAAGCTATGTCGGGCGCATTCCGATGCCACGCACCTGGGACGAGGCGGCGCAGACCGCACACAGCATAAACCGCCGCCGTTTCCCAAATGTATCCGAAGAGCAATGGATGCGTGTCGCTAAACAGTGGTTTAATGAAAAAGACGGGCGGCCCGCGCACGGTTATGATCCACAATTGCGTAATGCGCTGTCAGTACTGGACGGTCCCGTGCCAGCCCTCTGGCCGCAGTATAGCGCCTTGACGCGCGTGCCCCTAATGGTGGTGCGTGGCGAGAACTCAGATATTCTGAGCGAAGAAACGGTTGACGAGATGCGACGCCGGCATCCTGCCCTGGTCAGTCACACCGTTCCTGGCGAAGGGCATGCACCATTGTTGATGGATGCTCCCACGCAGGAGGCCGTCTTGCACTTCCTTGAGCAGGCTGATGCGCAGTTTGATTGGATTGGTGCGCGGACAGGCACCATGCCCCACCCGCATGGCGGTGGTCTTGTGCGTCGACTGGCTGGTTAGGCCAACTGTGCGCTTGTAACTTTCAGAACGGTCGCAGGGCTGAGCGCACGAGTGTGCCGCATTTTTTCGCCGGGCCTCTCGCCAGCGCGCTTCAATTTGCCTGTTCAGCTCTCCAACCGGCGGGAGAACTCAGTCTGCCCTCCCGACGCCAAGATGCGCGCCTGCTCGACCCAGTTTTCGCGTTCGATCCGGCCCTTGAAATCTAGGATCTGACTGATGCGGTCGATCTCGGCCGCACTCCAGTTTGCGATTTGCTCGTAGCTGGTTATTCCCAGCGACACCAACTTGCGTTCGATCAGCGATCCAACGCCACGAATGCGCTTTAGATCATCAGGCGCCACATCATTTGATGCCGTCGGCCCGCGAAACGCTTCCGATTTTACCGAACGAAGGTTTGTGAGATCTGCAGTTTCTGGCCCTGGAACGCGGTGGACTGCAGCAGCCGGTGCCGATGAGGACGAAGATGGTACCTGTGGCGGAGAGGCCGGTGATGTCCCATTGCTAGCGGCCTGAACAGCTGCGGTGGGCTGAGGTCCCGTGGATTGTGCCAGCGGTAGCGCATCTTCTGGAACTGGCACTGGTTCGATTACTTGCCCGCCCTCTCTGCGCCTTGCAAAGTCGGTCTGCTGGCCCTTAGCGAGCATCTGTGCCTGCTCGATCCAGTTCTCTCTGCTCGCGCGCTCTTTCAGGCCGGGGGGCAACGCGACCATGTCATCCGCATGCCAGCTTGCGATTTGACCAAAGGTGTGAACGCCAATGGACTCAAGTTCTCTGCGCATGAAACCATCGACGCCGCGTATGAGCGTCAGGTCATCATTTGTTGTTGTCGTCGCAGCAGTCCCGGCGGCGGTATCAGATGAGGTTGCGGCGCCGCCTGCCGATCCTCTGCGCATTGAACTCGCCGCCGTAGAATGTGCGGCAGCGACCGCTGCAGCTGTGGCAACGGCTGCAGCCTGAGGCGATGGACGTGCCGGTGCAGGCTGTTGAGTGGACGCTTCAACATCGCTGGCCAAGCTGGAACTCACTGCCGTAGATGCGTCAGAGCTTCCGCTCAACGCGCGCTCAAAACGGGCTGCGTCCTCTTCTCCTGTCGGCGCACCACCGCTGGCGACTTGCCCTGATGCCGGGCTGGACGTCGTCGCATTGATAGCCGGCTGGTTCATTACAAGGCTACCTGAAGATGTTCCCGTGTCTCCCGTAGCCGCCTTCGTGTCGCTTTTGCGTCGGCCTGATCGAAACAACTGGTTCAACAGACAGCCCAATATCGCGCCAAGCAGGTATGCAGCGAGCAACAGCAGCGCGGTCTGCCAGATCAAAGTGTTCATGCGTCAGAGCCCCAAATCTTTGTGCATTGCCTAAGATTGAACCAGTGCCTTAGTCGTCCTCGCGGCCGCACGAAACCCAACCGACGAATACGCCGATCGAAAATGCGGTCGCGATGTACCAAAACAATTTGACGAACAGATAGTCCATCTTGTTTTACTCCCTATAGTGTCCCGACCCGATGATGTTTCGTCTCGTTAAGGCCGACGTGAAGTTCATTTCTTAAAGGACCGGGCACCAAGCTGCCAGGCAAGCGCTCATTGGCGGGCAAACACCCTCTTGCGCATGTGGTCCTCTGCCAGGCGAACTTCATACTCCCAACCGGTCAGCGGACAGCGAATTCTATTCGCCTATTCTTGGCCCTGTTTGCCGAAGTGTCATTGGATGCAACGGGACGTGTCTCACCGTAGCCAACGGCGATGAGACGGTCGGATGCGACACCATTTGCCGTCAGGTAGTCCACAACCGATTGGGCGCGGCGCTCTGACAGGATGCGGTTACTTTCTTCGTTTCCTTTTGAATCGGTATGACCTTCAATCTCTACGGCGAATGATGGGCAGGAATTGACGATCTTGACGAGGCGATTAAGCGTCGCAAAGCTGCGCCGATCCAAAGTGGCGCTGGCGAATGCGAATCTGATGACGCCTTCTGCGTAGGCCGAGCGCAGCAAATCCTGACATTTGTCAGCTTCCGCGCGACGTTTGACTTTGGCCTCCTCGGCCTCAATACGTGCCGCTTCCTCGGCTTTACGCCTGACGCCGTCCTGTTCGCGCCGGCGCGCCTCTGCTTCGACCTGGGCCCTTGCAAGAGCCTCGGCCTGCCTGCGTTCTTCCTCTATGCGTTGGCGCTCTGCTTCCGCTGCGGCTTCCTCCGCCCGCCTGCGGGCTGCCTCCGCAGCGGCTGCCAGCTCCGCTTCCTCGCGTGCAGCTTCGGCGGCCTCTGCCTCTGCCTGCCGGCGCGCGGCGTCGGCGTCAACCGCAGGGGCGGTGCTTGCGTCGGCAGCGTCATCGGCATCTGCCGCCGCCTCGGAGGCTTCCTTGCGTTCGGCCTGCCGCTCAGCCCAAATCATAGCATCGGAGCGCACCTCGACATTCGAGCGGCCCGTGTAGCCTTTTGTTATCGTATGCTCCAGATAGTCCTTGACGGCAGCGGCAACGGCTGTGTCGCGTGCCGTACCGCTCAGTGTCAGTGTCTGATGGGAAAGCTCAGCTTCTCCGCTGCGCAAGCGTGACAAAAGCTTGAGCCCGGCCATAGCGACCGACGTCCATTTGTCCGCGTTCCTCGTGATCACAATCGTTGTCTTATCGGCGATGCTGGCGCCTGGAAACTGCTCCCGGGCAGCCTCCAATATCATGTTGAAGGCCTGCGAGCTTGGCAGCTCACCTTCCAGTGTCAGTTGATTATCTTCCGAATGGCGTGCACGCCATGTCAGCTTCGGCTCCGGTGGACGATCAAGCTTGATTTCCACTTCGCTATCGCAAGAACGATTGGCTGCCGCGCGGATCTCTGCCGGCAGCGCTTCGGCAAGCTTGTCATCACGCGTGCCACCCCTGACGACCAGACGTCGGTCGATAACGAACGTGGTGCCTCGTCCAAGGCGACCCAGCCCATTGACACCAGCCATGATGCAGGATTGCCAACCGTCAGGCTCACCGGACCCCAATTCCAGTTTGTCCACCACTGAGCGGCCTGAGAACAGTTTCTCGATCTGGCCGACGAGACTGGATCGTGCCTCAGCAGTTGGAACGTAACCGGTCAGTTGAACCTCCCCGTCGTCGACTGTGACGTTGGTCGTATATGGGCTGGCGAGCGGCGGCAACGGCTCGGGGAAGGATATGTCGGTGCCGAAACGGAAAGATTGCGGTAGGGACTTGGCTAACGTGCCGTGCACGTCATCGGCGATTTCCTCGCTCGGCGCTTCACCACGGATGGTCAGATACCTGTTGTTTAGTTCGGCCGTTCCCGTTGTCAGCATGGCGAGCTGGTCGAGGCTCAACTCTGCGCCTGTTACCCAGTCTGCGGTTACACCACTGGCCAACTCGAGCCGGTCCACGATCGCAAATTTCGGGAACTTCGATTTTGCAAGCTCAAACAAGCGCTCTCGCTGAACCTCGCTTGGCACATAGCCCGACAGCACCAACTGCGTCGCCGACTTTTCCGCCATCCAACGGTAAGCGCTGACGCTCGGCGGTGTGATGTCGGCGGACAGTATAGTGATGCCCTTTGGCAGCTTTGACCGTAGCGCTGCTTTGAGGCCCTTGTATCCCGCATAGCTGCGTGCTTCGCCTGACAATACCAATCCGAGCTCGCGCATTTCTAGCTTGCCGTGTTGTAGTAGCTTCAGCTGCCTCAGGCCGAACTCAATTCCGCCAAGCCATTGCGTCTTTTCCGGAACGCCGCGCGCTAACATCATCTGATCTCGCACTTGGTGGTCTGGAAAGATCGTTTTTGTTCGACCCAGAATCTGGTTGCGAATATCCTGGTCCGGGACATTTCCGGTAAGAAGAACGCCCTCTTGGCTGAGCGAAGCGGACCATAGATAGTTGTCCACTTTGTCGATGAGCTGCGTCCTGGTATCGACTGTGCGCACGCCCCAAACCATATCGACAATCTTTCGCGCCCGAACGGGATCAGCCGAATGGACTGCGCGACCGGTCAATTGACCGTCGCGACCGTCGAAATCCGTGCTTGCCCAATCCACGCCGGCGGCGGCCAACGCGGCTTGTGAGCGTACTGTCAGGTCAGTTTGGATTCTGGCTTGTTCGCTCAGGACCGTCAGCCAAATCCACATTGCCAGCAAGGGCAGCCCCCAGAGCCAGCGCGTGGGATTGCATTTCATATGGCCAACTTGCTCCCGGTTTCCGATTAAATCCGCCTTGCGATGTACCGCCAATGCCCTACCCGCAGCAGCCATTTACCGCATTTTTTCTGGCTTTTGGGGCGTTTCATGGCGGTGCAACATTCGCGATTTTGCCGCACTATAATAAACCCAGTGACTGTTTCCAAGGGAGCCCAAGGAGCTGTCGTGGTCAACGGGCCAAATGTGCTGAGCAAGGGCCCCCGGCAACCAGGTATTTGAGCCGTATCGGATCGACAAAGAGTGTTGAATACCTTGCGCAAATTTGCCGCCAACATGGCCCGGCCAACCGCTCCTGGCGCGCCGCTCGACTAGTGGCGTGTGATCTGTTGTCGCGCCGCAGGCCTCTTCTCAGGCTTGGTGGCAGTCTACGGCACTTCCGCTTCCAGAAATTCCTTGATCGCCGATCCCGCCTGCTCAATTGATACCAAGCCATCCAGGTGCCCGCGTGTGCCGTTAATCGTCACGGTTCTGACAGATGTACCGTCCGATCCAATCATGCGGGCGGTATCACGGACCAGCGGTCCGGGAAAGATGAGATCCTCGTCCGTGTGAACGATAAGTACCGGTGCGTCGATCGCCAGCAAACCCTCCTGAAGCGTCTTTCCGTGACCTGCATAGAAAAGTTGGACTGCCTTGGCTAAGTAAAGGAAGTGATTTGCGTCCGATTGAATTGCCCGGCTCCGCGCAGCGGCATCGAGTATGGCCTCAACCTGAAATAGGTTGTCGAAGCTTTTCGCGGGATCCGCACCGGCGTTTGCCCACGCTCGGCCAAACGTGCCATTGGACCATTCCCAGTGTTGGGCATGTAGCGTTACGATCTTGAATGCTTCGGCAAGTCCCTTCGTCGGTGGCTGCTGGTCGTAATATTCTCCATTGTTCCAATTCGGATCGAGCTTGATCGGTGCTGTCCAAATGTTGAGCCAGGCAATCAGGTCGGCGTCGGCCCATCCAGCACCGATCACGGGGACAATCCGCTCGACCATTTGCGGATAGAATGCCGCCCATTCGTATGCCTGCAGTGAGCCCATGGATGGCCCCATTACGGCGTGCAGCGTTTCGATGCCCAAGCTATCAAGTAAAATCCTTTGCACGTTGACGAAGTCGCGGATCGTAACAATGGGAAACGCTAAGCCATACGGTTTTTCGGTGGCCGGATTTATACTCATCGGGCCTGTCGTCGTAACGTTAGGATCGCCGGTGTTGAGATTTGCCAGGGTATCGACGGAGATGACGTAGTATTTGTCTGTATCAATCGGTTTTCCCGACCCGATGATGGCATCCCAATAACCCGGTTGCGCATCGGTTGCAGCATACTTGCCGGCTGCGTGGCTACTGCCAGAAAAATAGTGGCAAATCAGAATGACGTTGTCCTTGGCAGCGTTGAGTGAACCATACGCCTCCCACCCCACCTTCACATTCCTGATCGTTGCCCCACCTTGCGTGTTGAAGGTTGGAATTTCGAAGACCTGCTTCTTTACCAGCGGGTCGTATGCATGAGAATTCGAGGGTGTGATCAGGAGGACGATCAAGGTGGCGGCAATAAAGAGTATCGAACGCATGCAAACATCCCCTGGCTGCGTATAAGGACAGTGGGCTCGTCGAGTTCTAGCATCATTGTTGTGGAGGGACAGCTACGACACCACAAAGGGGCATGGGCGCCTTGGGCAGGGCGGCTTCAACGGCACCAAAGGCGCGGGCGATGGGCTTGTTCGGGTGTGTTTTACGTGACTACGCTGATGCGTACGGCCCCGCCTACGCGCATAGCGGGAGCACCCAAACTTGGGGCAGGCGTACGGCGGCTCGGTTTGATATGGCGTCGTCGACACAGCCGCCGATTTCGCGCCGCCTGCTTATCATTCAGCCAAGCAATATGAGGATCAACGCTCGAAGGATGCTCTACTCCAACGCGCGCGCATCACGAATCTGGCTAACGTGGTTGTGATGGAACGTCCTTTTCGCACCTGCGCAATGGAACTTCTCGCCGGCCATTTCTCACCAGCTAGAGATCATATTTTGCTGCTGCTTGCTGAATTGAGCGGCGAGACGACGTGTTTGGCAACTCAACACATGTGCGCGGTGAGTGTTAATTTATTGAGCACATCATGAAATGGCCCGCTATAAAAATTGCGCAATATAGGACGTTGCCGCTGTGGCACAGCAATTGCGTTATAAATTAATAACCATGTCAATCGAGGTGTTGGCTGTGGTGTGAGAGGAATGAAATCGTGTTGCTTGCTGGCAGTTTGTGGTGAGCGCGTTTTGCCGCAAAACGCCTAAACTCGGTTCAGTTTTTTGGCGTCGCAGCATGACTCTGAATTGACAACATGTTTGTGTGCGAGATGAAATTTGGGAGACTCGAAGGAATAGGCGAGATTTTGGAGCTGGGGTAGCGTCGTGGAAGAAACTGAAGGCAAGCGACGCATGCTTGAGCGGCATGAAATCATAATGCGTATGACGGAGTTAAACTCGGAGCAATTGCGCAGAGACAACGTGCAAAATGGTCTCGATATCGAGTTGATGGTCGCGCGGAATGGTTGCGAAGACGGGAGTGATCCCTCGCCAGAGGACGCGGAGAGAATTGCAGAACTGGAACGCCAGATAGAGGCTTTGAGTCAGAAGCATGAAGAGCATCGTGTCGAATTCGAGAACTTGCAGCGACAGCTTTTAGAATTCGACGAACAAACAGCGGTTGGACGAGAGGACGGCGACAATTAATACGAAGGATTACTTAGGAGAGCGGAAAAAGGGTGCAAATGAAATGGCCGGAGGGAAGGGTCCTATTGAGCTGACGGATGAAGATCGATCAAAGGACGTCTTCTTTGAAAAAGTTGCCGGTGTCGCAGGCGAAATGATTGAGGCTCACGGCAAGGAATTCGCCATGGGTGTTTTGGTGCTCGCGGCAAGGTTTATCGCGGAGGATCGCCCATTGAAGGCTCCACGCGAGCAAGAGAACTGAAGTCTAACTATAGAATGCAACGAAAAAATATCTGGGATTGTTAGAAGGACGAGGAGGATAAAATGGCGACATCCATTTCACTGAACAAAATTACCTCGCAGAAGGGTCTGAGCATTGGTGAGGCAGCCAAACGGATTGCCGACCTTGGTTGGAACCCGAGCTATGTCCAGGAAGCAGCAACCTTCCCTACGGACTACAAGATTACGAAGGCGCCAAAGGATCCGATGAAGCAGGTGCTTCGGTCCTACTTCCCAATGGAGGAAGAAAAGGACAATCGCGTCTATGGTGCACTCGACGCGGCACTCCGCGGCGATATGTTCCGCAATGTCGAGCCGCGTTGGGTCGAGTGGATGAAGCTGTTCCTGGCTATCATTCCATTCCCCGAGATCTCTGCTGCGCGCGCTATGTCCACGATGGCACGGCTGACGCCAGGCGAAGAACTCCGCACCGGTTTCACCATGCAGATGGTCGACGAGTTCCGCCATTCCACCATTCAGATGAATCTGAAGAAATGGTACATGCAGAACTATATCGATCCGGCGGGCTTCGATATCACTGAAAAAGCTTTTGGCAAATGCTACGCGACGACGATCGGCCGCCAATTCGGTGAAGGCTTCTTGTCGGGCGATGCTGTCACCTCTGCAAATATCTATTTGACGATCGTTGCTGAAACGGCGTTCACAAACACGCTGTTTGTGGCAATGCCTTCGGAAGCAGCCCGCAACGGCGACTACGCGCTTCCGACCGTGTTCCTGTCAGTTCAGTCGGACGAAAGCCGCCATATCGGTAACGGCCACTCGTTCCTGATGTCGGTCCTCAAGGATCCCGACAATCATCAGCTTCTGGAACGCGATATGCGTTACGCGTTCTGGCAGAACCACGCGATTGTCGATGCCGCGATTGGTACCTTCATCGAATACGGCACAACGAACCGCGACAAGGAAAAAGAATCCTATGCGGAAATGTGGCATCGCTGGATCTATGAAGACTACTATCGCACCTACATGCTTCCGCTTGAGAAGTACGGCGTCAAGATTCACCATGACGACGTTACCGAAGCGTGGAACCGCATCACCAAAAAAATGTACGTGCACAAGATTGCACAGTTCTTTGCCGTCGGCTGGCCAGTAGCATTCTGGCGGATGGAAGCCATGAAGGAAAAGGACTTCGAGTGGTTCGAGTACAAGTATCCGGGTTGGTATGCCGAATTCGGTGATTTCTGGAAGTGGTATGAAAAACTCAGCCACCGTGGCCAGACCGTCGTTACCTTTAATGCCGATACAGGCTACGTCTACCCGCACCGCTGCTGGAGCGGATTGCTTCCGTGCGTCATACGCGAAGACATGGTCGTGGATGAGGTCGATGGTGAAATCTACACCTACGCCCATGAAATTGATCGGTGGACCCACAAAGAGGCGTTCGCCGCTGAGTACCAAGGTCGGCCGACACCGGCAATGGGCCGCTTCAGTGGCAAGCGCGAATGGGAGTCTTGCTATCACGACTGGGATCTGGCCGACGCGATTGTCGATCTCGGATTTGTGCGCGATGACGGGAAGACGTTGGTTCCGCAGCCTCACCTGCGGTTCGACCCAGCGGAGATGTGGACGCTTGATGACGTGCGTGGTCACACGCTTAAGAGCCCACTGAAAGCGATACGCGCAATGTCTCCAGCTGAGCGCGATAAGTACGTCGCAGAATACAACGCAGGGTTCACAATCAACCCCTGCAACTAGTATCCGCCACAGTGTTTCCGGCGAGCCGATCAAATTCGGCTCGCCGGACCAACGAAACAACAAAATCGCGGTCACGCCTCGATAGGAAATGCGGGGCACGGGTGGGGTGCGCCCTAACGCAATCGGCTCGTATCGGAAGCATCGGAAAGCGGCAACCATGACGGAAACTTTTACAGTCACGCTACAGCCTGTAGGCATCGAGATGGAAGTCGATGAAGGCGAAACTATTCTCGACGCGGCATTCCGTCAGGGCGTGGCTCTTCCCCATGGCTGTAAGGCAGGCCAGTGTTCGGCTTGCAAAGCCATAATGACCGAAGGCGAAGTCGAGATGAAAAAGTACTCGACGTTTGCGCTGAACGATATGGAGCGGGAACAAGACCATATCTTGATGTGCTGCGCCTTGGCCGAAACCGATGTCGAGCTGGAGCTCTTGAACTACGACGAAGAGCTTTTGAAGTACTCAATTCCCGTGGCGGACTATGCAGGCAAGGTTGCGCGGGTTGAACAGCTGACTGCCGATATTCGGCTACTGGAAATCCAACTAGACAGCCCGATAACGTTCTATGCCGGGCAGTATTCAGACATCACACTTCCAGAGGTCGGGCTAACACGCTCGTTCTCCATGGCGAACACACCAGCTTCGCCGGACAAGCTACAGTTCATCATAAAGAAATATCCTGGTGGCCAATTCTCAGGGCGTCTTGACGGAGACCTGCAACCCGGCGCCTCCCTAAAGCTACGCGGTCCCTACGGCGCATGCCTGCGTCGCGCAGATCGTGACGGCCCGATGATTCTCGTTGGCGGCGGCTCGGGAATGTCTCCGCTGCTGTCAATTCTTGAAGACCAACTCGCAACTGGACCCACTCGCCCGATACACTTCTTTTACGGTGCGCAGACCCAAGCAGATCTGTTTTATCTCGACCGATTTGCAAAACATGCAGCCGAGCACCCGGAATTCAAATTCATCCCCGCGCTCTCAAATGCGGAAAACGACACATCTTGGACAGGTGAAAAAGGCTTCGTCCATGACGTGGCGAAAAAGTACGTGAGCGAGCTTGATCTGGATGACACCGCAGATGCCTATGTTTGCGGCCCCGCACCTATGATCGACGCGGTATTCCCGGTGCTCGTCGTTGCCGGTGTTGATATCGAACATATCCATTGCGACCGGTTTACACCGGCGCCGCAGACAGAAGAGCTGGTGTAAATTAACAAACAACATCAACAAAACAGCGATAGAACATCCAGTAAGGAGGAGACTAATGGGTTGGCAATCAATGTTTGGGCGAGGGTCCGAAGCAAAAAAGGGATCGAAGCCTCCGCCCTCTATGGCGGGAAGCGGTGCTGCAAGTGAAGAGCAGCAAGTGAATTCGGGTGCTGCCGGTGCGGCTGTATTCCCTAGTTCCGAGAGCAGAAAGTACAACTACTTCGAGCCCAAGGGAAAGCGGGCGACGCACTATGAAGACCTCACCCTAGATGTCCAGCCGGATCCAGAACGGTATCTGCTGCAGGACTGGATTATCTCATTCGCGAACGGCGACGGCACATACGAAAAGCATTGGACGCAGGCCTTGAGTTCGGATTGGCACAAATTCCGTGCGCCGGACCAGGAATGGGAAAAGGTCCACTACGAACGTCAGTCGACCATCGAAGGTATGGTCCAAAATGTTGTGAAGAATGCGCGTGCTTCCGGCGCCGCTGCAAACTTCGACGCTAACTGGATCAAGATCCTGCAGACGCATGTCGGCGCATGGAAACATGCCGAGTTCGGTTTGGGCACCTCTACCATGCATGCTCAGCGCTATGGCTACACGCAGATGATAAATAGCGCGATACTGACTAATTCTTCTTACAAGTTGCGCTTTTCGCAGGATCTAACCTTGTACCTCGGCGAGATCGGTATGGATATCCCAGGGTTCGACCCCGCGGCGGGTAAAGAGGCCTGGGTCAGCAACCCAATGTGGCAGAGCACGCGCGAAGCCATCGAATCCATAATGGGTGCGACAGACTACCTGGAGCAGTATTTTGCCGTGAACATTTGCTTTGAGCCGCTGGCAGGCGAAGTATTCCGAAGCGGCTTCCTGATGCATGCGGCACCTGCGAACCGGGACTTCGTAACACCGGCGGTTGTCTCCTCAGCGGAGGCCGATTACCAGCGCAACCTGGCGAACGCCGTCGAGCTTTTCTATGTGCTACGCAACGATCCGACACACGGCGCACACAACAAGGCGCTTTTCGAGAGCTGGGCCCAAAAGCATATGGCCAATGCATTGAAAGCTATTCAGACATTGCAGCCTATATGGTCCGAACCCAGCGGTAAGGCAGTTCAATTTGTCGATAGCCTTGCAGCTGGTAAGACGCGGACACAGACGATTGCAAATGAAATTGGCTTCGATCTACCAGCGGAGATTTCGTAATGAGCAATGCAAGTGATGGATCAGCCGGACATCGCGGCGGCAACATCTTCAAAAAGATGGATGACATCAAGTTTGAAGATACGATCTCACATCAATGCGGTGTAACCATGAACGACAGCGTCGAAGCACGGGCGATCGCAGAGCTAATGGAGGAGAAGCCGGGAGTGACGGTCACCTATAACCCCGCACTTATCCGTATCGACGGTGAAGGAACGCTCACCTTTTTGATGGACGAGATCAGTGAGGCTCTGGGCCGGGAAATGACGCCCCATTTGTTCGAGGTGTCAACGTCCACTCACTATGGGCGCATGGTCATGGTCGACGACAACACCGTGCGCCTTTACGGTGACATGGACGCCATGCGCGAGTTTATCGAATAAGAAGCGACCAAAAGAGCGTCTCGAGTCTAAAAGAGCGGCTAGGGCCACGCGTTGGCCCTGCCCTCTTTGGACTACGAAGTGGCCTAAGACCAATGAAGACCGGTTTTCCTGCCTGCAAGGCCACGTCTGTGCAATCAGCAGTGTTACGATGCGGCCCAACCAAGTGCGAGGGCACATCACGATTCATGGCGTTCCTGCGCCAGGTCTGCATGGGCTGTTGTCATTTTCCGCATGGCCAGTTCGGCCAATGAGCAGATCCAAGTCCGCGCCAAACGGATCAAGACGCGGCAACTCAACCGACAAAAGAAGCGCTGCGCGCGACGAGAACGATATCCCGGAGGAACAAACGAAACATGGCAAAAGTTATATTACACGATGCCCCCGCGCGCCGCTCTCTTGCCGACGGTGTCAAGCAGATCGCGAGAACTGTGGAGGGCACGCTTGGCCCCAAGGGTATGAATGCAATTATCGATCGACCGATAGGTTCCCCGATCGTTTCGCGTGACGGCGTAACCATTGTCAACGAAGTTGAGCTTCTCGACCGGTTTGCGAATATGGGGGCACAAATCGCTCGCGAGGTTTCCGCTACGACGAACGAAGTCGTAGGTGACGGGACGACGACCGCCATGATCATTGCCAATGCGCTTGTGCAGGGGGGAACCGATCTGCTTGAAGGCGATCGGAGGCCTGTTGATGTGATCAAAGGAATTGACACGGCGGTTGAGGCGGTCATCAACGCGCTCACCAAGAGTGCAAAGAAGATTAGCACACGAGAGGAAATCGAAGCCGTTGCCACTATCGCAGCCGGGGAGACTAACTTGGGCAAGCTCGTCGCCGAAGCCGTAGAGCGCGTCGGAGCGGACGGGATCATTACATCTGACTACGGTGTCACGGTCGAGAGCAGAGTGGATATTGTTGACGGCATGTCATTCGACCGCGGCTATATTTCCCATCACATGGTGACGGATGTCGAGACGATGACGTGCGTCTTGGAAAATGCCTTTATTTTGCTAACTGACAACAAGATTACGGCGGCGTCTCAGCTCGAAAACCTGCGTAATGAGGTTCGTGAGACGGGCCGGCCGCTTCTCATCATTGCAGAAGAGTTGGCACCATCGGTGATCTCATCGCTCCTCAGTGACGATCCAGAATACGGAAAAGGCAAGATCGCAGCCATTCACCCGCCCGAGTACGGTCATTGGCGCCGCGCAATGCTCGAGGACCTGGGTATACTTGTCGGCGGCAAAGTGATTGCACGCGAGCTCGGTGGCCGCGTCGAGGATGCGCGGATTGAAGATTTGGGCTCGGCGGACCGCGTAAAGGTCAGCTCAAACGAAACGATGATCGGCGGCGGCCATGGAGATCCAAAGGCTATTGCAGCGCGCAAGGAACAGGTTGCTCGCCAGGTCCAGCTCGCTCCTCCGAATATCGAGCAAGACAAACTGGCCGAACGGCTTGCAAAACTGACCGGCGGCACAGCCGTAATCTACGGCGGCGGTGCGACGCTCGCCGAACAAAAGAGAATCGTTCAGCTGATCGACGATTCAGTAGCAGCCACACGCGCGGCAGTTGAAGCCGGCGTGATTCCTGGTGGCGGTACTGCTCTTGCGCAATCCTGCGCAGCGATTGAGAAGCTTGCGGGGAAGGAAGGTGGCGATGCTGGTGAAGGCATACGTCTCGTGGCAGAAGCGATTGCGCGACCGCTCGCCTGCATTGCTGTTAACAGCGGTTACGATGCCGATGAAATCGTCGCCAAAGTAAAATCCCAAAATAGTGGACAGGGATTTGATGGGCGAACAGGAGAAATTGTCGATCTCACCAAGGCGGGTGTTATCGATCCGGTCAAAGTCACTTGTACAGCCCTGCAGAACGCGGCATCGATCGCAAAACTCATTCTGACGACCGATACGCTCATTGCTGATCTGCCGGAGGACGAAGACCCGACGTTCGGGCCGACGTATGGCGGAGGTGCAGAAAAACTTGGCCGCGCCTGACAATCGGGTCTAAAACTCATGAACACTTTATCGAATTGGGGAGGCGACATGGTCGCCTGCCTGATTTGGTACTTTCTGATCGCACAACTTTGCATCAGTGATCCAAAAGGCTGCAGCCATGGTCAATCGTTTTAATCGCCGCGGGGAAATTCGCCCACAAGACTTGCCCCACTACAAGCTTATAGAGAAGAACAGACCCGTGATCCGCGGCCTCATCAATCATTTGACAGGCGGCGGTCTCTCCAGCGCGCAAAAGCAGCCCCAATCGCAAGAACCCGAGAGCACGAAAACGTTCCACATCGGACGAGCAACAAAGGCTAATGAGCCGGGCCGGCCCATCGTCAATGTCAGTTTCAATGGCCGCGTACTCATTATAGATGATGCGCGCGCAAAGCAGCTCATGCATCTGGGAAACGTTGTGCGCGGAGAAGACGGCACAAAGTTTCTCTTGGCCAATGAAAAAAATGGGTTCTTTGCACCCGTTGACGTGGCAATCCAGGAGGTTCTTGAAGATCTCGACGGCCAATTTATTACTGACGAGTTCACCGAAGAGGATTTGTCCAAGGAAGTTAGTGCACGCCTGTCGCTTGATGACGCATGATGGAGCGGCGAAGGTTCGTTCGTGGGTCCATTCAATACATGCAGGCGGTGAGGATTTCTCAAAACTCGTTCATTTGAGCATGAGTTCGGGAAACGTCACCATCGCCGCATTGCCGTCTGTTGTCCCAAAGGCGAGCCCCAGGCCGTCACTCGTCCATGCCATGCATGTGACCGCATCACCATCTGTCCCGCGCACAACAAGTTCGTCCGGAGAGCCTGCTTTGCTCACAACGACGATGCCGTTGGCATAGCCCGCCGCTACAAGCTCGCGCTTGGATTGCGCCGCTGTCGCAGTGACCAGAACGACGCCCATCATACCTGTTTCCAGAGGCAGTGACTGTTCTGCGGTGAAGTCTGCGTCGCCAAGTGGCCAACAAATAATGCGGTAGGCTCCGCTCGTAGCCAGAAAACGATCATGTGGTCCCCAACCAAAGTGTCGGCTTTCCGAAGGGAAACCGGTCATCGAAATAGATGCATTGTCTTCAAGCCTCCAAGTGCAAAGCCCTGAACCCTCCAATGCAGTCGTTACGAACTTACCGCTCGGGCTCCATGCCACACCAATGTGATGTCCGTCGTGTGCAATTTTGTGGTCTTGTCGTATGGAGCCGTTGGCAACACGATATGTCGAAACCCCATGCTCATCGCACAATACAATGCGCGAGCCATCCGGACTGAAATCAATATCCTGCGCCGGGCGTTCGAGTACATGGCGCGCGATGACTTGCCCTTGCGCATCGGTAATACAAACTTCATTTTCCGCCAGAATACCGATCCGACTGCCTGGCTTGGATGTGGCGAGCGCAACCGGTTCGTCATATCTGTCATCGCTAAGAACTTGTTGACTTCCATCGCTTGAAATTTGAACCAATCTTCCGTTCGAAGTGGCACCGACAAATCCGCCACTTGGGCATGGTCTCAATATCAAAAACATCTCATCAGGCAGCGAGACATCGACCAGGGGTTTGACCTGTTTGGTACGAGGAGCGATCGTGAGCCGCCCGGCATCGGCCTGTATTCGCGCGCGCTTGCTTACGGGATCAGGATCTGAGGTTGGCGCGAGGCGTACACTTCCCTTGGCCGTCAAGTATGCCACGGACCGGCAATCGAAATCGAAGCACAGATCGGCAATGGGCGCATCGGCTGCCCAACTCCTGCCAATCAAGGAAAACAAATTCTGTTCTTGACTGTCAGTAGTTGCCATCGTTTTCCTCTCGATACTCAAACGGATTCTAGCGTGATAAATTTAGGCTATGGAAGCAATGATTGCAGACAAATGTCCATATAGAAATGGCCAATTGCCGCCCGCACTTCCCGGCCCCGTTAGGTGATCTCAAGATAGGATGGATGGAGTTATGGATCTTGCCAATTTCATTGGGCTTATGGAAGTTGGCGGGCGCGCGCTGCTAGAGGCATTAGAGCAAGTCTCGCAGCGAGAACTCGGTGTTAATAGCGCGCTAGCGGTCGCTGCTCGCGCCGCACTCGACAGCAAGAAGAATGGAGACCTGCAAGCTGTACGAGAAGCACTTGCCGGCCTTTCTAACGAGGTGAGGGACGGGCTACTGCGCGAGGTGCATCGGAAGATGTGTTTTGATGACGCAGGGCTCATGCGATCCTGGCCGACGCAGGGTTCAAACGGCGGTCCACCGCCCACCAGACATTAGAGTGTACCAATTTACTCTACCGCTCTAATTCTCAGCCTTTCGCTCCGAAATCAGTCGTCGCTGTCATTACTGCCGCTTGGTCTGGGCGTGTCCCGCCTGAGACTTTTAGCCTCCTCCACACGGGTAAGTATCTGCTGCAGTCCGCCGATGCCAGAGAGGAAGTGATCCTCTGCAATTGCTATATGGGCGGAAAGTGAGTCCCAAAGGTCGACACGACGTAGGCGCTCAGGATCGGGGCCCAAACGTTCAAGATCCGGCAGTCTAATGTGGTGGTTCAGCCCCACACCCATCATAACAAAATCGCAAAGTTCGCGAGCGTGCGTTTCAAGAAAGGGGAGCATAAGTGGATGGTCGTCGAATGTTATCGAACGTCTTTCCAGCTCATCGCGAATGAAGTCCTGGAAGTACCGTTGGAGCATATATAGGCTCTCGCCCATAATTCGCGGCTCGTAAATCAAATCATGTTCTGCACGCGTAATCAGATCGTTCGTCAGCTTCTGGCGCGCATTGACGTCGCCTATCGGCAGAGGATCTTTTTTGGGACTTTGTTCTGTCATTCAGAGGCGCCTTATTGTCATTGGCTATTATTCTGGACGACAGATGCCGGGCAGGAAACTAACGTTCAGTGGCTTCCGTCGCTGGTAAGGCACGGCGCAACATAAGCCCAGGCCAATGTCTCGAAGCTCATGGTCCAATTCTGATCTTATGATTTCGGCTGTTGGTTCAGGAAACGATAGACAGTGTTCCGCGATACGCCAAGTCGGCGCGCCGTCTCTGCAACATTTCCTTTGCACTCTGAGTACATTGTTAAGACGTGGGCTCGCTTTAGATCTTGGAGCGCACCTGCGCTGCTCGCCGTAGCTGCAAATGCACCTTCTTTCTCACTTGCGATGGAATGGCGCCGTGCATCCGATTCAGTGATGACGCCGCCGGTGCAGTTGAATGACAAGCGGGCCAGTTCACTCTTCAGCTCGCGCATATTCCCCTGCCAAGATCTTTCAGCCAATATCTCGATGGCCTCTGGTGTGATCTGGACCCCCTTATCAATCATGTGCAGCAGATGGGTAGCGAGCGCCGCGAAATCCTCACGTTGCGCGAGTGGGGGAAGTGTTACTTCAAGCGTATTTAGCCGGTAGTACAAGTCCCGCCTCAGCCGTCCTTCTTTGACGGCTTCAGTAAGATCCACGTTTGTCGCCGAAACCAGCAGCACATCGACTTTCTTTGGACTGCCGCCAATTGGCCGCACCGTCCAGTCATCGAGCAGTCGCAACAAAACGGCCTGCAGCGCAACGGGCATATCACCAATTTCGTCGAGGAATAGCGTGCCGCCGTCGGCCTGCTCTGCAAGGCCCTTTGCGCCTCCCGGCCTCGCGCCTGTGAAGGCGCCATCGACAAAACCAAACAATTCTGCCTCAATCAAATTTGCCGGAATCGCCGCGCAATTCACCGGGACAAATGCACCATCTCGCCCGCTGTTTGCATGCGCGTGGAACGCGAGAAGCTCTTTGCCTGTCCCGGTTTCTCCGTTGATAAGAATCGGCATTTTGCGGGACGCTGCGCGATCTACCTGTTCGACGATTTCGCCGACACGAGGATCATCGGCAACCATTTGGATTTCTTCGTCGGCTAGCGTCGTGCCATCGCGTAAATTGACGGCTATTCCGGTAACGTCACGGGAAGAATGTTTGCGTTCATTTTCCGAGGGTGTGCTCAGGCAAAACGGGGCACTGCAAAGATCGCGCGCGAGAAGTCCCTCTACAAAGCTGTCAAGATCAACGTCCTGATCCCTCGTGTTGGTCGGGTTGGCGCGTTTATTGCGGCCGCGGCCGCCACGGCGACCTAAAATTATTACGGCGCCAAGCTCCATGCCGTCGTCGCATACGAGCTCGGTTTTTGCACTTGGTAGTAGCCGCTCGATACACTCTTCCCAATTCGAGAACGGTTGACTGCGCAGTTTTGCGATCTGGTGATCGTCCGAGATACCAATGTTCTCTTGGTGGGCGAGATTCAAGGCATTGCTTGTTGCGCCTACGATTGCGCCGCGGCGATCAACCAAGATGGCCTCGTCACGGGCCCACTGACGTCTCTTGCTGCGGTAAAACTGCACGATCTTCCAATGATCGAACCTAATCGATTTGGTCATCCCGGCCTGGATCTGGTCTGCCGCAGACACGGCGAATGCCAGACTGTGCGTGCTGAACGTTTCTGCATGCCCCGAAAGATCAATGACGCCGAGTAGTTCCTGGTCGATGGGATGAAAAATCGGCGCTGCCGCGCACGTCCACTGCTGAACAGGTTCGCAATAATGCTCGGCCGCATGAATCTGCACCGGGCTCATAGCTGCCAGTGCCGTTCCGATCGCATTCGTTCCTATGTCGGATTCCGTCCAACGCCCACCGCACTCAAGGTGAATTTCGCGCCCGGCATCAATTGAGCGGTCGTCACCCTTTGTCTCAATGATCACACCCTTTGGGTCGGTTAGTATCATCATTGAGCTGGAAGCTTCGAGAAAGCGTCCGCATCTTTCGAGCACAGGTGCTGCACATCTGGCCAGCCAGAGATTGTCGGAGCGGTGACGGTAGGCCTCGGCTTCGGAAATAAGTGGAGCGCATTCGCTCTCGACCGACACCAAGTGATCCTTGGAGCGCTCCCAGGATGTAAGCACAGCGTCACGGAGATGCGCGGAGCGAATTCCGCGATCTATAAACTTCTCCCACGCTTGCCGTATCGCAAGTTCTTCCATGCGATTCCAATCGGAGCGGACTTATCTTCAGCCATCAAGGAGCGTCAAAACGAGACATTGCCAACGCCTAAAGTGTTGACCGGAGAATATATTTGGTGCCTGACTCGAGTGTCAAGGAAAAGCAATGCAACTAACGCAATGTTTGAGTTATGACACCTTTGTAACGCTTGTAAATGGTACTGGTTGGTCAATATGCAAGAGCATTTTTGCGAATGCACATTATGCCTTAATTGGACGCGCTAACACCAATACTTGCCGCAACTATGCAGTGGAACTGCCTGAGCGTTATTCAATTTTTCTGCAATTCTAGTACGAATTGCGCTTGGCTTTCTGCCAAGGTTCACAATTAATGTCACTACTGTAGCAACTCATTACTACAATCGCTGGCCAATTTCGGCATTACTCACCGTCAAAGTACCCGAAGCTCACAAAGCTCTTAACGCATGTGTTGCTTTGCAGCGTCGTTCACCACGTTCAGTAAACACGTTCACTACATCCGTAACGATTTAATCTAGCGCTAATGGCAACGCGTCGTGAAGCATTTCGAACCGGTGGTGCAGTGAGGCGGTGCGGGATGAAGCCATCGATCTTATCTTAGCTTCGAGGTTATGGGGCAGGAACGGGCTGAGTGCTTATGCTCGTGAGGACCAAGTCGACCGAGGAAAGGTTTATTGGTTGCAACTCCTGATTAACGACTGCGTGCCTTCCCGCCGTTCTGGCTGCTTATCAACTGGACGTAAACAAGACCCGCTCGATACGGCGCATGGACTTTTCCAGGTCGATCTTCATCGGATAAGACGGGCCATTCTCACGGTGCAAAAATTTCTTGCCTGAGCTGCGAAAGCCAATGGCCATGTAGTAGGGCCGCAGCGATGGAATGCAGTCAATGTAACATTCACGAATGGCATGCTGGACGCCATAGCGCGCGAAAGCCGCCACCAATTTTATGCCGGCCGGACTGGTACGCTTATCGCCTCTGATCACGAATTTGGTGCAGACGATCGTGCTATCAGGGTGAAATTCCGAGTCGGCCATGTTGTAGAGCGCTTCGAGTATCCCAATGGGTCCGTCTGTCGGCCGGTTCGCGCGCAACGTGCCAATGACATTGTCATCGGCAACAGCAATGAAAGTCTGACCAGACTGATCCAGGTCATCTGCAATGATCTTCTTATCATGATCTGCATGCGGCGACGTCCGGCCTAGTTCGTCACAATAGACCTGATAGCGCAGCCGTTGCGCCTCCAAAAGCATCTGATCATTGCGGCACAATAAGACACGAGTCGACTGCTCATTCGTCGGCACATTGAGACGCGCGGCAATGGCAATATTCTCGCTAGTGCGCTCCTCCATGGTCTCGGCGAGAAATTGCAGCAAAGCGACGGCGACCTCCGGGGCCCTGGCTTCCAACTCAGATAGTTTGTTGTCATCCAGTTCAAATGCCCTGACGTCCGTGATTGCCCGCACCGTTGCAGTTGCCGGCAACCCTCGCAGGAAACCGATCTCGCCTATGACAAGGCCCGAGGGCCCAACCGGCGGCTCCAGCACGCCACCCGCCTCACCAAGATCGACTTCCACACGCCCGGAAGTGACAAGATACATGGTGGTGTAGTGCTGACCCTGTTGGCGTAAGATATCGCCTGCGGCAAACGCGATCGTCTCGCAAAGGTCGGGCAACCATTGCAAAAGAGTGTCAGCAGTAACGGTGGTCGCCTTAGTGTTCGTCATGAGTTGACTTATAACACTGATTTGTCGGGTGTTAGCTCGCTTTCGGCCGTTGCCCAGCTCTTGGTTCATTTCAGTGTCGCGCCAACGAGCGACATATGGGGGAAGGTGCCCTTGTGAATAGGGCCTGGAAATTTGGTAACTTCAGTAGCAAGTGTGGGCCACTTTCTGGAGCGACGCTATGAACGTCGAACTCTATTTCGCTTTCGTTGTAGCGACGGCTGTGTTGATCGTCATTCCCGGACCGAACGTTGCACTTATCGTGGTGTACAGCTCGTGTTTCATTCCCGCCCGACCCAATAGATTGCGCAGCTGAACCAATCGGCCAACACCCAAACAAAAAAATGTAGTTACTTCGGTCAGTAAGTACTGCGCACGCGATTGTACTCAACCCTCATCGGGGGGATCAGTCACCCTAAATTCCTTTGAGGACGCGTCAGTCGGCGGCGTCTTGAAGTCCCCGTCTTTCACCAGACCCCTTCGGATCAGTTCGCGAATTGCCGCTGCTCGGGACGGAAGCCTGTTTTCAAAGCGCCAATCATCAATTGCTGATAACTCGTCGTCGTCGAGCATCAATTGGATTTTTTCCGTCCGTTTCAAAGGGCGATCGGAATTCATGGGTCGCTCACATCCAGTGCATAACGTCTAATACATATGTTACGTATCAGCTGTCAGTAATAGATTTGTCAGTCAATCCCCAACTGACCTGACATTGGGTGAAGACGGATAATCTACCAACTCAGGTAGCCACCTATTGTCCCTCCCTTACATCTCCTAATTACATGTTTTTCCTTTCTTTTTCGTGGCTGTCTGTTATGGTTGCCTGGTCTCGAATGGACCGGAGAAATGCAGTGGCCGCGATCCTTCAGGTCGTAACCCGGACTGATAACAAAGCTTACGCCACCGAGTTGCTTGAGGGAGAGGATCGGGAGAAAGTCGGGACACGCATCAGATACAAAATGGTTGCTCAAGCCATCAGCGCATCTGAACTCAGGTCTCTAGGGAGGACCCCTCCGCATTCGGCCACTGCTCCGGAACCCGTCCAAAATGCCTGACTCAAAATTGAATGAGCGCGCGGCTGAGCAAGAAGCCGCCGCAGCCGCAAAGCCCAAGCTTATCATCCGCAGAGCGAGCCTTGAGGATGCTTCAGCCATCGCAGAGGTCGGCAAGCGCGTTTATGCGCCCTCCCCAGCGATGGATGCCCGAATGATAAGAGGCCAGATCCACAACTTCCCCGAAGGGCAGTTTGTTGCCGACTATGGCGGCAAGGTTGTGGGACATTGCGCAACATTTATTGTGTCGGGAAACCTCGCACTCAAACCTCATACCTGGCGCGAAATAACGGGCAATGGATTTGCTTCGCGTCACGATCCGGATGGGGATTACCTTTACGGGATGGAGGTAATCGTTGATCCGGATTTCCGGCGCCTGCGCATTGGACAAAGGCTTTACAAGGCACGAAAGAACCTTTGCGAGGAGTGGAGCCTCAAAGGAATTTTGTTTGGCGGACGGATGCCTGGCTATCGCCGCCGCCGCAGACAGTACAAAAACCCAATGGAATACATCGAAGCCGTCAAGGCAAGATCGATCCGCGATTCCACCATCAGTTTTCATCTTGCCAATGGGTTCGACCCAATAGGTGTTCTGGACTCTTACGACAAGGACGATCAGCAATCGCTCGGATATGCGACGCATATGTTGTGGCGCAACCCGCGGTTGCCCGAAGAAACACAGACTCGTCGGCCCAAGGCGGAAATCAGCCCACAGCAAACGGTCCGGGTGGCAACCGTTCAGTTTCAAATGCGGGGCCTCACCGAACGGGATGAATTTCGGAGGCAGATTGAATATTTCGTCGATGTTGCTTCCGACTATCGTGCGGACTTTGCCGTTTTCCCAGAAAATCTGACCCTTCAATTGCTTTCACTGGAGGCAAAGCCCTTGCAGCCGAAGGAGGGCATTGAACGGATCGCAGAATACTCAGATTGGTTTCGTGAGTTTATGAGCGGTTTCGCGGTGAGCTACAATGTCAACATTATCGGGGGTACGCAGCCCATCGTCGATGAGGACGGAGAGATAAAAAACGTCTGTTACGTATTCCTGCGTGATGGGTCGGTGCACGCACGCGAAAAAATTCACCCCACGCCAAGCGAAGAGTATTGGTGGAACATTAAGGGGGGGGCGCGTGCTGACGTGATTGAAACGGACTGCGGGCCTGTCGGTGTTATGATCTGCTACGATAGTGAGTTTCCAGAGATCGCACGTCACCTTGTGGATCAAGGCGCGATGATACTCTTCGTTCCGTTCTGCACCGATGAACGCCGTGGCTTTCTGCGCGTGCGATATTGTTCGCAGGCAAGAGCGATCGAAAATCAATGCTATGTCGTTCTATCGGGTGTGGTGGGCAATCTCCCGAATGTTGAGAACATGGATATTCACTACGCAGAGAGTTGTATTCTAACGCCCTGCGATTTTGCGTTTGCCCGGGATGGGATCGCCGCCGACGCTGCACCGAACACAGAGACGATTGCGTTTGCGGATCTCAACCTGTCGGATTTGCGTGAAGCGCGAAACGCCGGAACCGTGCGTAATCTCCGCGATCGCCGTTTCGACCTATACCGCGTTGATTGGCGCGAGAGGTAGCCTCCCGGCGAAGGATCATAAGTCGCCGGTTTTATCCTATTATCCTGTGGGCGGCTTTACTGCCGATACCGACGCGTCAACGAATTAGGGTCGCGTGCCTCAAGACTTCCATCAGGACGCGCTGAGATAATTCAGTTGAAGGCAAGGCGATTGCCAATACTCCAGCGTGCGTGTGCGGACGTATTCTCAAGTTAGTTGCCAGTTGGCCGGTCGCAACTATGGCGTGTCCCGGGACGCTCAGCCTCAGAGCGTCAAGAAATTATTGTATTTCAATTACATGTGGAGGCGTTCTGGCGGAGACGGAGGGATTCGAACCCTCGATACGCCTTGACAGCGTATAACGATTTAGCAAACCGCCGCCTTCAGCCACTCGGCCACGTCTCCGTTCGATAGGCCCACCCTATAAATGCGTGCTATGGTGATTGCAAGCGCCCGCGCGACGCGGCCGGAACCGGCCAATCATGCCGGAGCCGCCCGATTGATGCCGTCCCATCATGTTGTCAATGGTTTGACGCTGACCGATCTGGGGCCGACGCGCCAAGCTCGCAAACGGACGAACGGAGGAACGTTCGATGAAATTATGGCAACCGGTGTACTTGCCCTGGCTCATCGGAGCTCTCACCTTGGGCGGGATGGCGGCACGTGCGGACCAATTCTGCGTTGCGTGCGACGGACCACCGGCGACCTATCGATGTCAGCCGCTTAGCGGCCCAGATGGTGAACCGCCAGCGCAATCGGTCGGCCAGCTCTTGTGCATCAAGGAACTTGCGAAGTCCGGCGGACACCTGAGTTGCAGCGTCGACCGCAGCACTAATCATGAATGTGCCGGCGACGTCGTCACTGTGTTTCCGCCGGCAGGGGAGGTGCTGCCGCAAGCGCCTCAGCATGTCGGTCAGGAGCCGCAAGATTTGGGCGCGGAGGAGGAATGGGAAGCGCAGGTCGAGCAGCAAGAAAACAAAAATAAGGAGCCGGAAACCGTAGCGGAGATGGCCGAAGACACCGCGGAAGCCTCAAAGGAGGGATTAAAGAAGGCCGGCGAGGCGGTATCAAGCACGGGGAAGGTCGTCGTGGACTCGGCAAAAACAGCGGGCAAGACGATCGGCAAGGCGGCCAAGTCCGCCGGGGACACGATCAAAAAGACTGGCGGAGCGGTCGGCAACGCCGCCAAGAAAACCTGGGACTGCGTGACCTCGTTGTTCTCGGATTGCTAGAACAGGTTTTGGTCCGCGCGCGCCGACGGCCATTGCGCTTCGCGTGCACCACAACCTGGACAGCCTAGATCGCTGATTGGCGTCGCATCAATGTGCCAACTAGTGGAGTGCCAGCCACTGGCGCGCCATACGCTGCGCCGCCGCGATTTCTCGCTTGCTCATTTCACTCGTGATTTCCTTGCGGTAAGCGCGTGCTTCAGAGCTACCGCGCAGGGCTGCAAGATTAAACCACTTGTGAGCCTGTACGAGATCCAGATCGACCTCACGGCCGGCGCAATACATGAGCCCGAGTTCGAACAATGCGTCGGGCGTGCCGCCATGAGCAGCGTTTGCTATCGCGTCAAATCGTGCGTGCGTGGTGCGCGCCATTGTCATTTCTCCAATTTCATCGGCGTCGTATGTTTCAACTCAGGAGGGGGCAACGCGACCACACGGTCGATGTCGGGATCGGAAATGCCTCCAGCAGAACTATAATTAGGGGTAACGCACCCTTAGTCCCGTCGCTGAGGATCGCGCGGACGTAATGACAACTCGTAAACCGCGATCGAACGTCGTGACGCAGCCCGGAGCCAAAGCGTTTCATTTGTGTGGCTGGAGCGTCACAAATTGATGCAAACGGTCCGTACTCAAACAACGATAAATAACCTGTATGCACTTTCAGAAACCATTGGCTAACCACGATTCAAAGTCGTTGTGCGCCGGTGTTGTAATCATTTGATTTCGTAGGCGGTTCACGCGGGACAACACTGCCGCAGGCGGTCGCTGTCATCGCTGCTTCCGGATGATTGCAACAGCGCTGCACTGTTTCTAGCGAACCACCATTGCGTCCCGATGCGCCATGAAAAAGCGCAGCCCTATCGCCCAGGTGGCTTGAGCCCCTTGGATTGTGTTTGATATGAGAGTTCGGGGCGTCGTGTGCCTAGGCTGTAATAGAGCGTTCAAGACGGTCGGGCACCGTAGTGATGGGGGTGAATTCTTTCGTGTTGGGTCGAACACTTACAATTGTTGCCGTGGCGCTTTCGGTCGGCGCGTGTGCCGGTCAGCCCTCCTTATCTACGAACGAATTGCAGAACACCACGCTCAGTTCCACCGATGTAGCTGGCATGAGCGAGGCTGAGGCCGAGGCCAAGCTTTTGAGGAAAAAGACGCTGGCGGGACAGGTATTGGCCGCCTTGGCGCTGGAGCGCGTGACAGGCAAGAAACCTGCGGCCGCATTCTGAAATCAATCACTTCCTGCACAATCACTCGACGGCGCTCAAAGCGATCTTGGCGGTTTATACATTTTGGTGCCCAGCGCTTGGCATCGCGCGATCACGATTTGATCATTGGTTTTTCGGAGCGACGAGTTCGCCGCTGTGGTCCATGTCCACGATCATCATCCGCCAGCTTGTCATCCGATACCCTGCCGGCCGCCAAAGATGAGACCATGGTACCGTTACGCGCTCGGCTTCGGACGTTGCCCGGTGCTGGGGCAATATCCCTTTCAGGTATTTTGCAGCGTATGCATCTGAAAAGCTGTCGTCCCATACATAGACCACCTGACCGCGTGTAAGGTCAGCGGCCTCAGGGGTGAATTTCGGATAGCGGCGCGTCACAACGGGGGTGTCTGGGAACAGTTGGCGCAAATTTCCAGCCAGCTCGTGCTCGAGGCTTACGATGGTTCCCGATTTGAAACCGCGCTCACGTATCTCTTCGGCAAATGCAGCGTATGGAATTCCCCAGCGGCATGTTTTGCACACGGGATCCAGGATGAACATATTGGCCAGTCGCGCAACAAGGGCAATGACGGCGATCGCCAACGCTACTCGTGTAAAGCGGCCGACGTAAGTGCTGTGAGCGTCGGTTGCTCGGCGCGCGACCCCCATTAGCCAGATGACGCTCGTGACATAAAGCGGCATCAATGCGTGGATTGCCAGGCCATATACGCCAAATAACAAAGCGCCTGCCGCGGTGAGCGCAAGACCAATCAGCCCGGTGTGCAACACCCACTGTTCAAGATCGGGCGTAGTTGTTGTGTTCGGCGGCGTTCTAAAATCTCGCCATGCTGTAGACGCCGAACCAGGGAATAGAAGCGGCACGATGAAAAGGAGCGGCGACAGATATGCAATCGGCCCGCGCAAGGCATCCTTGAGGCCGATCAGAATGCGTTTCACGTCCGGAAATAGCTGCAAGTCGAGGCTGCCTTCGGGTGCCTCAGTTGCCAACCAATAGAGGTACGGTGAGGCGACCATGAGCGCCATCGCTGCGGATAAACCTAGGCGCAGATCATAAATTCTGGCACGCAGGGACGGTTGCAGAGCGGCGGCTACGAGTAGCGCGGCCAGGTAGACGCCATACATTGGCTCTGTCAGCAGACCCAGACCGGCGACACCACCGGCAAGCAGGAAATTGAATGCTGAGGGCTGTTGTGCCACACGCAAGAAAGCCAACAGTGTGGCGCAAACCGCGACCATGGCGCCGACTTCGTGCGTGAAGCCCTCGTGAAAACGCCAGCTGATTTGGTAGATGAGTGCGAGGGATTCGACGCACAGGACGGCATAGAGGCGGTCCTTGAGAATGCGATAGGCGGAAAGATAGATGAAGCAGGCAGCGGCAATGAGGGCAGCGTATTTGATCAGTAGAAAACTTGAGAGTGTGGGACCCGTAAACTGCTGAACCGCCCATAAGACCCAGTCATATATCGGCGGCTGACGGGGGAAGCCCGCATATCCCGGCCGTAAGTCTTGCGCGAGAATATTATCGATTACGTCGTCTTCGCCAAGCACGCCGGATGCAAGCAGACGGAATCCGACATGCACGACTGAGTAGGCCAGCACGGCCACTGCAACGAAGATCAAACCGCGGCGCGCGGCAGATCTGTCATTCGCATCCGGATCAACCTGCGTCGTTGTCGTCATGGCAATGGCTCACCTGTCAACCGGTTTCCGCAGGGCACGGCAGCTGGCGCGCTACAAGACCATCGACTGAAGTGTACGTCCGTTTCAATCATGGAATGAGGATTGTCGACCCTGTCGTGCGTCGTGCTTCGAGTTGCCGGTGGGCCTCTGCCGCATCCTTCAAGTCGAACGTTTGATTGATGTTGATTTTCACGGCGCCATTTTGCACCACATCAAACAAATCGTTTGCACTTGTCAGGAGATCTTTGCGGTCTTGCGTGTAGTTCATCAAAGTTGGCCGCGTGGCAAAGAGCGATCCCTTTGCGGCTAATACACCGATATCGAATGCCGTGATGGCACCTGACGCATTGCCAAAACTGACCCACAGCCCGCGGGGCTTCAGGCAATCAAGGGATGCGGGAAACGTATCCTTTCCGACCGAGTCATACACGACATCGCAACCTTGCCCTTGCGTCAACTCCCTGACCCGCGTGACGAAGTCTTCAGTGCGATAGTTTATCGTATGCGTGCATCCGTGCTCGCGTGCTAATTGTGCCTTTTCTTCGGATCCGACGGTTCCAATAATCGTTGCGCCTAGGTGGCACGCCCACTGGCAAGCAATCAACCCAACGCCTCCGGCCGCGGCATGAAACAACATGACCGTCTGCGGTCCGACCTTATAGGTCTCGCGCAACAAATAGCGCGCTGTCATGCCTTGCAGCATGATCGCAGCGGCGGTCCGGTCATCAATTTTATCCGGTATTTTGACGACGCGATCGGCAGGGATGTTTCGCGCTTGCGCATACGCGCCCAGAGGCGGGGTTGCGTAGGCGACCCGATCGCCCACTGCAATATCCTCAACGCCCTCACCCACTTCAGTGACTTCGCCGGCGCCTTCCATTCCAATGACTGCTGGCAGAGAGGGGACTGGATAAAGACCGGTACGGTGATAGACGTCGATATAGTTGAGCCCAACCGCCGTCTGCCGCAGGCGTACTTCGCCTGCAGCCGGTGGCGTAAGCTTTACTTCAGTCCAATTGAGATTTTCCGGGCCCCCGTGGGCTTCAATTGTAACGGCATGCACCATGGCTTGTTGGCTACTCCTTACTTTTACCTATGCGGCTTGCGGTTCTTTTCCATTCCATCCGCGGCACCGGGCGGCACTGGCGTCATTCGCGGCAGCATATCGAGGATCGTGGGTGCTGTCGCGCGACTTGCCAATTGGGGCACAAACATCGCGACCTTGCCCCTGACTTATTGACCATTTTCTAGGTTGAGGGTACCGCCTCCGTCACAACTCTGCCTTGACGCCGCCACGCCTGATCCGTAAGCCGCTCAATCGATTGTTCCACCACTGCACGCGATTACGTTTCGCCGGACCACCAAATGAAGGACGCACCCATGGGGTTCTCGCAGCCAATTGTTGCCGTTTGTGCGGTACTGTGTACCACGCTTGCTCTATGCGGCTGCACTGGCGGTGGGGCAACCATCGGCGACCCGAGTTTGGGGTTGTCTTGCGTGGACGACACACCGCTATGTGTCAAGCATCGCCAAGCAGCGTTGAAGTCTCTTGTGTCTTCGCCCGATAAATCATGGATCAACCAGCCCGCAACTCCAAAGGCTTATGCCTCAGGTGTGCGCCTGTTTGCGTTCAAGCAACGAAAGTCCCAGTTGTCATGTGCTGAGCTTAAGACCGGTCGAACGGAAGCGCAAAACGCACCGAAAGTGCTTTCCGGCGCCGGAGCGCGCGGGTTGTCTCCTGCACAAGTATCGCGCGGCAAGATGCTAGCCGGAGAGGTCGGCAGGGAGCTGGGACGGGAGATCAAGCGGCGCTGCTGAGCTCAACTACGTTCAGACCGCGGTTACCAATTGGTACTGATATTCACAAAAAGCGGCTTTCCTTTCTTTCGCAGCCAGGGCAACATCGGCCCTTCCGCACACCAATTGACTGGTTCGGTAGCGCCTACAATCGATCAACCAAAAAACTGCGGCTGCCAATCCATCCTACCTGGCCATCCCACCCATTAGCCTTTGAAAGCAAAGAACACGCGCCGTGCAAGAATATAGCGATGCCATTATTGCCCTTGTTCGCGATCACCGCGAGTGGGCGATACCGATAGTCTTTGTATTGGCGTTCGGTGAGTCCATTGCATTCGTTTCGCTCATACTACCGTTCTGGGGCATGCTCGTTGCGCTTGGCGCGCTCATTGGTACTTCTGACTGGACCTTCGTCCTGGTGTGGATTGCAGCCAGCATTGGCGCGGGATTGGGTGACTGGGTCTCTTATTGGCTCGGCTATCACTATCATGATCAGATCGCGCGTATGTGGCCGTTGTCCCGCTATCCGGACTTGTTGCCGCGCGGCCATGAATTCTTTGAGAAGTACGGTGTGTGGGCAATCGTTCTTGGGCGGTTCTCAGGGCCGTTCCGCGCGTCTGTTCCAATTGTCGCCGGCGCTACACAAATGGATTGGAAGCTGTTTCAAATCGCAAACTGGTCGTCTGCGTTTTTGTGGGCATTCGTCCTGTTGATGTTTGGTGATGCTATTGGCAGCGTCATGTCGGCCCTATGGGCGCTCGTAACTGGCGGCTGAATAGGACCCTCAGCAGCTGCAGCGCCTGCCTGCACCGTGTTGGCCGCGTCGGCCTGTCTCTGCATCCCGATCTGCATCCGTTTTCAATTCAGACTTTACGGACGACGGCATACTGGGCGTAGTCGCGATAGAGACGCGTGAAGTCCAAGCTACCGCCCTTGTCGCCGACGAGTTTTTGCAGTTCAGTTTCCAGATCTGCACGCGGTGTCACTGAAAACTTGGCGAGCCAGCCCTCAAGCACGGACTTGAACCATCGGGGCAGATCGGACTGTTGCCCGAAGTCGACAATGTGCAAAGAGCCGCCAGGCCTCACTGCCCGATAGGCCTGTGGCAAAGCCGCCTTCCAAGGCGGCACCATCGACAGCGTATAAGAAATAAACACGCGGTCGACACCGTCCTCGCTAAACAGTTCGGCAACTGAAAAGTCGGAGGCATCACCCTGTGCGAGCTGAATGCGGTCCGCAAGACCGGCCTTGGCAATATTTGCCCGTGCCGTCTCCAGCATCATGCTTGATATGTCGAAGCCAAACAACTTGGCGTCAGGATAGGCCCGCGCGGCCAGAATAAGATTGCGGCCCGTGCCGCATCCCACTTCCAAAATCGTGCCGCCCGGCGGTGATTCCAGACCGGCGATCATACGATCGCGGCCAAGCAGATAATACTTGCGCGTTAGATCATAGATGTAGCGTTGGTAGCGGTAGATGCCGTCCATGTGCTTAGCGGCATCCTCACCTCCGGTCGTGCTGTTTGTGGTCACCAGGTTCGCTCTCAAGAGTTCAATACGTACAAATGGAAGCCACCGTAAATCGAAGAGCGGTCCTTTAACGTCAGCTCCCGGCATGGCTCGGGGTCATAGCTGAAGCGAGACAGGATATCGTCGGACAGCCGGCCAGGCAGGATCGTTTCTTCGCCAGCGGTGCGAAATATGACGCGTGCACCTGGGCGCGCAGTACGGATGATGCCAGCCCACAGGTCATTAAGCTGTTGGTCCGTCATCCAGTCCTGTGCATCAAGCAAGACATAAGCGTCGCAGGATGCCTCAGGTTGAGAGGCCAAGTATTCTGTGAACGAGGCATGCACGACGTCGATGTTGCCGGCTCTTGCGCGCAGCGTATCGTAGTTTTCGCGTTGTAGATAAGGTGGGAGCGGGCCTGAACCGCCACTGGCGTAACGGCGGCCAAACGCCTGCCAGGCAAAGTAGTTGTCCTGCAGATCGAAGTCGCAGGCAAGACGCTCAAGGCGCGCGCGCAAGACTTCGGCCATATGATTTTGATCGCCCTTGAGCGCTTCGAATTGAGATGGCGGGATGCCCAACCCAAACAGCGCGCTCGGCTTGTTCATCAGCCAGCGAATGTGGCGCTTCTCGAACAGCGGGGCCAATTCGGAATTGAAGATTTGGCGCTGTTCATCACGGGTCTTTGCGCGAAGTAGATGGCGCGGATTGCGACCATGTGCACGCGCAATCAGGTGGCTTGCACCGATAAAGGTTCCAAGCAAGCCGTGACGGTACAGATTACGCCCGAAATACCCGACCCTGCGACGGCCAAACTTATCTCTCGACTCCCAGTACTTACGTGTTGCGGCATCCAAGTGCGGTTGAATGTGGGAGAAATAAGCGCGGATATTTTCTGCCGCGTCGGCCTCTGCAAAAAATCGATGGAACGCTGCATAGTTCGGCAAATGTTGGGCCGCTGCCAGCTTCAAGTTGTTTAGCGCGATGTGTGCCGGGTTCAGATCGATTGCCGTGATTTCAACATCGGCTGCGGTCAGGTAACTCAGGATGTTGCAACCGCCAGACGCGATGGCGACCAGATGTTCGCCATCCTTCAGGCTCAAGGCCTCCAAATCAACGACCGGATCTTCCCATATTTGCGGATAGACGAGACCAGAGAAGGCGAGCGTGAACAAACGCTCTTGAATGCCTTGGCGTGACGTCGCCTTATGGCGGTGCACAGCCTGACGCAGACGTTTATTGCGTTCACCTTGGTCGCGCTTGCTCTCTTTAAGTGTCAGGCTATCCTGTGTTGAGGTCATAGTTCCCCCGGAATACCAAAGAAGATCTTGCAGCCGCCCGTGAACGCAACAGTTTTTTTCCCGGATCGGCGTCGATGCACCAATACGATACTTCAGTGCCTTGGGGCAATCACGCCCGTCTGCCGCCATTTCGACCGGCAATGACTGCCTCGCATATTCTCGCAGCAGTCGATGGTCGGACTAGGCACCAAGACAGCAGTTTCGAAATCTTGCAAGCTTTACCGACATTAACGCGCTGAATAGAACCCATTATGCGCTTCGTATTGCGGTTCTGTGACATTGTCCAAGCCTACAATCAAGCGTCAATGTGTAGCATATCGGGCTGCTTATCAGCCGGCAAAAGAGGCGGCACGCTGGTGCTGTGAGCGCACAAATCGATATTGTTGTGCGATAGTGTTGGCGTGGCTCCCGTTTCTTGGAGCCACAACATCTTTTGGTGCGTCTACGAGGACACGTCTTTGCACACTGATAATTTGCACCTTCGCGAAATCGTTGTTTTTCTGGCAGCGGTCGTATTGATCGTCCCGCTATTGCACCGCCTTCGAACCTCGCCCGTGATTGGATTTCTATTGGTGGGGCTGATCATCGGGCCTTTCGGTCTGGGTCGTCTGGTGGCCGATTTTCCCTGGCTGTCGGTCGTTGTCATCGAAGACGTATCAAGCATCAAGATGCTGGCGGAGCTGGGCATCGTATTCCTGATGTTCATGATCGGGTTGTCGTTGTCGCTGGACCGGCTAATTGCGCTGCGCCGCCTCGTTTTCGGATTGGGAACGGCACAGGTGCTGGTGAGCGCGCTCGCGATTGGACTAATCGCAATGCAATTCGGCAATGACGTAACCGCTTCCATCGTGATCGGCGCTGCCCTGGCCCTGTCTTCGACTGCAATCGTGATGCAGCTTTTGATCGAAAATAGGAGGCTGGGATCAGCGACCGGCAACGTCGGGTTTTCAGTTCTCTTGTTCCAGGACCTGGCCGTGGTGCCCATTTTATTCCTGGTTGGCGTGTTGGGCACTCAAGGGCAGGGTAACGTCGCCTTCGATCTCGCCCTGGCAGTGGGCAAAGCGTTTCTCGTCATTGGCATCATCATTGCCTTAGGACGAGTTGTGTTGCGGCCAATATTCGATCTGGTCGGAGCGACGAAGAGCCGTGAAATGTTTATGGCGGCTTTGCTCCTCGTGGCAATCGGCACAGCAGCTGCAACGTCCGAGGCCGGGCTGTCGCTTGCGCTCGGTGCATTTCTGGCTGGGCTTTTATTGGCCGAAACCGAATACCGTCATCAAATCGAAGTGGATATCGGTCCATTCAAGGGCCTGCTTCTGGGCGTCTTTTTTGTGTCCGTCGGCATGACGCTCGACCTGAAGCTGGTCATTGACAATCCCTGGTGGCTGCTAGTGTCCGTTGTGGGCCTTTTCACTCTGAAAGCCATTATTCTCTTTGGGTTGGCCAAGTTGTTTGCAATCGCCACTCCTGTGGCATTTGAAGCTGCAATTTTGCTTGGACAGAGCGGTGAATTTGCGTTTCTTGTGCTCTCGCAAGCATTATCGCGGAACCTCATCGATCCATCCGTCGCCCAATTCATTCTCATCACGACAACGATCAGCATGTTCTTGACACCCGGTGCAGCCTGGCTGGCACGACGCGGGGCAGCGACATTCGAAGAGGGTACAGCCAGCACAACGTCGGCCTTAATGCCGGGCACCGATGCCAGTGCATTATCAGGCCACGTTATTGTTGCCGGCTACGGACGTGTGGGCCAGATGTTGGGTGAACTGCTTGAGGAACAGAAAATCGTACACGTCGCACTGGACCTGGATGTTGGTATTGTCTCTGGCTTTCGGCGCGCGGGTGTTGCGGTTTATTTTGGTGATGCGACGCATGCCGACATCTTGAAGCGCGTCGGCGTGGAAAGGGCCAGCGCGCTGGTGGTGACGATGGATGACCCGACCGCGGCGGAACGTGTTGTGTGGGCCGTGCGGCGTCTTCTTCCTGACCTGCCGATCATGGCGCGCGCGCGCGACAGGCGCCACGCCAAACGCCTTATCACGCTGGGTGCCAGCGAAGTCGTTCCGGAGACGATTGAGGCAAGTCTCGATTTGTCCGAGGTGGTGTTTGCGAAAGTGGGGTTATCGGCAGAGGTCGCCCATAGGATCGTTGCTGACAGGCGCCAGCGCGAACGCGAAGATCTCGTGCGCGACGAGGCTGCAAGCAGCAATAGCTGAGCGGACACGCGTTGGTAGGCGACATCATTATGCCTGCCATCATTAACCCGCATGGTCGAAATCCACGCAAGCACATCCGCGAACCGATCTTGTGATCGGCTTATTCGATCTCAAGTTTGGCTTTCAGGATTTCGTTCACGGCCTTGGGATTGGCCTTTCCACCGGTCGCCTTCATCACCTGTCCGACAAACCAACCAAGCATCGTCGGCTTGGCTTTGACCTGTTCGACCTTTTCTGGATTGGCCGCAATGATCGCATCCACGGCCTCTTCAATGGCGCCCGTGTCAGTGACCTGCTTCATACCGCGTTCTTCGACAATTTTTGCCGGCTCACCACCGTCCGACCAGACAACCTCGAACAAATCCTTGGCAATCTTGCCTGATATCGTGTCAGCCGACAGAAGGTCGATGATACCGCCAAGCTGATCGGCGCTGACAGGGGACTGAGCGATGTTAAGGCCCTCTTTGTTCAAGCGGCCGAAAAGTTCGTTAATCACCCAGTTGGCCGCTACCTTGCCATCCCGGCCCCTAGCCACAGCCTCGAAATAATCGGCATTTTCACGCTCGGCAATCAGCACGCCTGCATCGTAGGCGCTCAGACCGTAGTCCTTTGTAAAACGATCGCGCTTTTCATCGGGTAGTTCTGGAAGATCTTTGCGCAGACTGTCCACATACTCATCAGTGAATTCCAATGGCAGCAGATCCGGATCGGGAAAATAGCGGTAATCGTGCGCCTCCTCCTTGGATCGCATTGAGCGTGTCTCGCCGCGCCCGGGATCGAATAATCGCGTCTCCTGATCTATCGTGCCGCCGTCCTCGATAATATCGATCTGGCGGCGTGCTTCCGTCTCAATCGCTTGTCCGATGAAGCGGATGGAATTGACATTTTTGATTTCGCAGCGTGTCCCGAGTTCGTCGTCCGGCTTGCGAACAGAAACGTTGACGTCAGCGCGCAGGTTGCCCTTGTCCATGTCGCCATCGCAGGTACCGAGATAACGCAGGATTGAGCGCAGTTTGGTGACATAGGCCTGCGCTTCCTTTGCGGAACGCATGTCGGGCTTGGACACGATCTCCATCAGCGCCACGCCGGACCGGTTCAGGTCGACGTAGGAATACTCGGGGTGCTGATCGTGGATCGATTTGCCTGCGTCCTGCTCAAGATGCAAGCGCTCGATGCCCACTGTTTTTGTTTCGCCCTCGACATCGATTTCAATCTCACCTTCGCCGACGATGGGTTGCTTGTACTGTGAGATCTGATAGCCCTGCGGTAAATCCGGATAGAAATAGTTCTTACGGTCAAACACAGAATAGGGGTTGATCTGGGCTTTCAGTCCCAAACCGGTCCGGATGGCTTGCGCCACACATTCCTCGTTGATGACGGGGAGCATGCCGGGCATTGCAGCATCGACCAAGGACACATGTGCGTTTGCTTCACCGCCGAAATCGGTGGAGGCGCCGGAGAACAGCTTGGAACGCGAATTGACCTGCGCATGAACCTCCAGGCCGACGATCACTTCCCAGTCGCCAGTGGCTCCGGGGATGAGCTTGCTCGCGGCTTTGGCATCCGCCCGGGCATTCTTCGCCATATTCGCTTGTTCCTTCACAGGGTCTGCTTGACGGGCTCTGGTTACCAAAGCCCGCGCATTGTATCAATTGTGTAATCGGTAGAAACCTACAGGCGGCTGCCGCGTCACTTCGCAGCCGGCCCCGACCAGGCTTTGGTTGGGAGCCCGCTCTTCACCCAGCCTGCACCGAACTCGCCGCCTACCATACCTTCCGCGACATTCATCACATTGGTGAAACCATGCCCGCGCAGCCAATCTTGAAGATAGGCGCTTCGGCTGCCGGCCGCACAAATCAGCGCCACAGGCTTGTTCTTGTCCGAGCCGACGATTGCCACCATCTTTTCCAATAATGATGCTTTGCTTTGATGCATGGTGATGGCGTGCCCGCTGGCGGGCACACCGGTTTCACGCCATTCATCGGGATGGCGAATGTCGACAAGGATCAATTCGCCGCGCTTTGCACGTTCGTGTGACGTCTTGGCTGAGATGATCTGGTCGGAGCCCGCTTCGGCAGCTGCAGCACGCAGGGTTGCAACCGGATTAAGCCCAATTGAAGAAATCACGCACATCAACAAAGCAAGTGCAACGTAGAATACGGCGATGCCCAACCGGGAATGCAAGGTTGCGACCGTGGCGATTGCTGCTCTTGGGAAGTGCGCAGGAGCTGCTTTTGGCAGAACGGGCAGGTCCGACATGCATGTTCCTCCACGCTTATTTCTACCAACCAACACGAGCCAGAATTTTGTTGCGCCCATGTCCCGAATGCGATGCTGCTGCGACACGGGTTGGCCGCGGGCAAGCACTTCTGCAAATGGGATTCGATGCCCGCGTGATCAAGCCTTGCGTCGCTTCAGGGCATAAGCCAACGAAGCCCACAGCGTTCCAAGGACAAACTGTATCATGAATGCTCCGGTCGCGCCGCCGATTCCCTTGGCTGGGAGAAGTTTGAAATGGGTGACAAGCCAGATTGCGATGAAGCCCGCCAGCGCGGCGGCAAATCCTGCGACGATGAGCTTCTGCCACTGATCGGCTGACCGGCCCATCAGTATCGCGACAATAATCACAACCGGGTTGAGCGCGGCGATAAGGAAGACACCCATTGGGTCGAAGGGTTGCAGTCCGGTCATGCACTGTTCTCGCTGTCGCCGCCGGCGTTCTTGCCACCAGGCTGGGAACCCAACTTCTCTTCCTCATACTGGATAAACCAGCCGATCATTTGGCGCCACAGGGCTTCGGCAAGCTGTGGTGGCACCTCGCGCTCTTCTGCGCGTTGTTTCACGCGCGTGATGACCTGCTCGATCCGCCAGGGAACTGTCGCATCAGCGGGAGCGTTTTTCAGTTGCCAAGCCCGGTCGACGTAACCGAAACGTTCCGCGATCAGATCAACCATGAGTGTATCGATCCGGTCTATCTCGGCGCGCACCTGGTCCATGTCGGCGCATTCCCAAGGTCGTCGTGGGTCCATATCAGCCCTTCTTCGTCTTCGATTTTGCGGCAGCCTTGGGCTTGGCGCCCGTCTTCTTACCACTTTTCTTGTCCACCGCCTTGCCGGGTTTCGCAGACGCCCCTTGCGCTTTTGCATGTTTCTGCGACCACCACTCATCTGGCGGCTCTAAATGTCCAGCAGCATCTTCGATTGCTTGACCCGTTTTGAAAAGTGTCTCTTCGTCGAACGGCTTGGCTATCAGCTGAAGGCCCAATGGCAGCCCATCTGACGATAGGCCTGCTGGAATAGAAATCCCCGGGAGACCGGCCATATTGACGGGCACGGTAAAGATATCCTCAAGGTACATGGCCAGCGGATCGCCGGATTTTTCGCCAAAGCCGAATGTCGGGCTGGGTGTCGTTGGCGTCAGGATGACGTCGACGCTATCCCACGCTTTGTCGAAGTCGCTCTTGATGAGCGTGCGCACCTTTTGTGCTTTCAGATAGTAGGCATCATAGTAGCCAGCAGACAAAACGTACGTGCCGATAAGCACGCGCCGTTTGACTTCGCGCCCGAAGCCCTGAGCCCGTGTGGCCTCGTAGGTGTCGATCAAGTCCTTTCCTGGAACACGCAACCCATATCTGACACCGTCATAGCGAGCCAGGTTAGACGATGCTTCGGCTGGCGCAACAATGTAGTAAGCGGGCAGTGCGTACTTGGTGTGCGGCAGCGAAATGTCGTGAATTGTGGCGCCTGCCGCCTTCAGCCATTCAATGCCTTTGGACCACAAGGAGTCGATCTCCGCCGGCATGTTGTCGACGCGGTATTCCTTGGGCACGCCGACTCGCAGTCCCTTGATGCCCTGCGACAAGGCCTTTTCATAATCGGGCACCGGAGCATCGACGCTCGTCGTATCCTTAGGGTCATGGCTTGCCATGACGCCGAGCATGATTGCTGAATCGCGCACGGTTCGGGTAATCGGTCCGGCCTGGTCCAGCGATGATGCAAAGGCGACGGTGCCCCAACGCGAACACCGCCCGTATGTCGGCTTTAGCCCGACAGTCCCTGTAAGTGCGGCGGGCTGGCGAATGGAGCCACCGGTGTCGGTTGCGGTGGCGGCAAGGCACAGATGGGCGGCTACGGCCGCTGAGGAGCCACCTGAGGAGCCACCCGGCACCATCTTGGTGTCCGCACCCGTCCGCCGCCATGGATTGACTACGGGACCAAAGGCGCTGTGTTCATTCGACGAGCCCATCGCGAATTCATCGTTGTTGAGCTTGCCAAGCATGACGGCGCCCGCGTCCCAAAGATTCCGGGTCACGGTCGATTCATACTGCGGAATAAAGCCATCGAGGATGCGCGAGCATGCGGTTGTGCGCACACCCTCGGTGGCAAACAGGTCCTTAATACCAAGCGGTAGACCTTCCAGCGTACGTGCATCGCCGCTTGCCAGCCGCTTGTCGGAAACATCGGCCTGCTTTAACGCGATATCAGGCGTTTCCAGAACGTAGGCATTTATGGCGTCGTTGCCTGAGGCAATTGCCTGCTGATGGGCCTGCGTTAATTCGCGGGCGGAGAAGTCCTTTTTCCGCAAGCCGTCACGGGCCTCAGCCATCGTCAATTTTGTTAGGTCAGTCACGTGTCATTTTGCCTGTTCGTTGTCTCAAGCGCATCTCGATGCCACTAAGGCGTCTTATCGTTGAGGCTTCGCGCACCGTATCCACAAGACCGCAGGACTGATGATTAACCGGGCGCTGTGTTCGTTAATCCAGTTCTTCTGTCGCTTGGTTAGTGCGATGTGGAACCATGCGGTTGTGCACGTTGGAGGCCCGAGCGAGCCGGTTGCCTACTAACGTGATTTCGATTTCTACGGCCCTACCTATTCGACGACCTTGGGAACGACGAAGAAATTGTCTTCGGTCATCGGTGCGTTGGCGACGATTTTGCCGGGTATCTCGCCATCGGACACGACATCCTTGCGCTTTTTTAGCGAGATTGGAACAACGCGGGTCATCGGTTCCACGTCCTTGGTCTCAACCTCATTCAACTGCTCGACCCAATCGAGAATGCCCGAAAGCTCCGTTCGAAGGCTATCGGCTTCCTCATCGGTGATCCTGATACGCGCCAGCCGCGCGATGCGCCTGACGGTTGCGTCGTCGACCTGCATAAATCCTCGTCCGTGCTGTCGTGGGAAGGGGAATTCCTGCCCCATTTCAGGTGTCTTAGCCGCGAAGTGGGGCGGTGCGCAACCGGGTCGTGGGGCGCCGAAGCCAACCCTCTTCGGCTTGCGGCGCATACAGGCCTAGTCGGTTGGTCTTCGGACCACCCTAAACATCTGAAGTTTTTGGCAATTCATTGCCGGCAACCCGAGTGTAGCACGGTTGTCAGTGTATTCGGGCAACCGCAACCGCGTGACTGGTGCTGTTGCCAGCCGCATACTTCCGGTCGGAAATGCACTGGGGGGCAACAGTTGGCCCGCGCAAAGCGCTCGACCCGGGCCGATGCGGTGTGCCGAGGTCGAACGCTCTTTGGTCTACTGGAACGATTTGCGCAGCAGGGTGGACAGGACATCGGAATAATCATCCGTCCAATGTTTAACACCAGCCGTTTGTGGTTTCCCGGCGCCGTGCCAAGCGGCCGGCTCTTGCAGTGCCATTGGGTTGCGAGATGCGAGCATTACGATCGATGAAGAATGTTCCATGGTCGACTTTTCTCGAATGTCACGCACGAGCACGGCCTCCACACCGGGCACCTTACTCAAACCGGCGGCAACCACAGGCGGCAGGTCGAGATGACGGTTCGACAGGTGAATGGCAAGCAGGCCATTTTCACCGAGCTTGTCGAAATAGAGTTGCAGTGCTTCGGCAGTCAAAAGATGCGTGGGGATTGCATCTGATGAAAAGGCATCGATCACGAGATAATCGAAACCTTGTGCCGGCTCATGGATGAGCGTAAGGCGTGCGTCTCCCACAACGATGTCGGCCTTTGGATCGCAAGCCGATAGGAACCGGAACAGCTTCTCGTTGCGAGCAATGTCGACGACGGATTGGTCAATCTCAAAGTAACGCCAAGACTCGCCGGTTTTCTTGTGGCAAGCCATGCTGCCAGCACCCAAGCCGACAATGCCCACACGCAAGGGGCGGTCTCCGCGGCTTTGTTGTGTTGCCTGACGCGCGACTTCTACACCTTTGGCCATCGGGCCTTGCGGCGCGTAATAGCTTGCTGGCACCGGCATCTCTACGCGATTTCCAGAAGCATCGATCACACGCTCATAGCCGTGCATCGTCATGCCGTGGAATAGCATGCGTCTGTCCTTCGCGGGCGGTTCGAACACGCGATGGACACCGAAGAAGCTGCGAACCTGATGCAGCGTACCGATACCCTCAGGGATCATGACGACGGCAAACAGCATCGATGCCACGACACCTAATTGGGCGACGGGGAATGATGATATTGCGAGCAGCACCAGCAGCATTGCGGCGCAGACTGCCAATCTGGCGAGCGGGTGGAGCTCCACACCAAGAGCGCCGAGGGTCAGGTTGACAAGACATAAGACCACAAATGCGCCTAACGCAATGAGACCTGCTTGGCGCCAGTGCCGCTTATCATTGTTCCCGCTGAGGATTTGTGGACGCAATAGCAAGGCTGCAGCCATCAGCAAGGGAAACTCAAATACGCTGGTGAAAAGCTGCGGGGCTAGGATCGCAGCGAACATTCCGCCCAGAACTCCGCCGAATGACATCCAAAGATAGAACTCGGTCAACTGCGCAGCGGGTGGACGGCGCATATAGAGTTCGCGGTGGCACACAAGCGTGATCATTCCAAATGCCACGGCGCTGGAGATTAACGCCAGCTTCCAGGTCACCGGCGTCGATGATGCTGTAGCGACAATGGTGAGGCCGACGAACAATGGCAGATGCTTCACAAGTTTGTCGTGCGGGATCAGCGGTGTGTCGCGGAATGTCATTGGGAACGTGCCAAGAAATGCCGCAAGCGGGATTACCCACAGGAAGGGCGCTGACGCAATGTCGGTCGTCAGGAAGGTCGTGAAGGCAACGAGGAGGCCTGAGGGAACAAACGCCAGGGCAATCCAAACGGCACGGGATGTCCAGGTCAGGGTGGCGGGAGGATTGGATGACTGATCTGTCACGTGTGCATCGGTGGGAACGTCTTCAAGCACTGCTGCTGACGCTCTCACTGCGCGGATCATCGTGAGCCCGCACACAGAAATGCCAGCTGCCAGGAAGATATATCCGACTGTCCAGACGAAGGACTGCTCCGCAAGGCCCAAAAATGGCTCGAGCAGAACGGGATACGACAGGAGAGCGAGGAGACTGCCGAGATTGCTCGCGCCATAAAGAAAATAGGGATCGGCGGCATGAGGGTGACCGGTTCGGCCGAACCACGACTGAAGCAGCGGTGCGTTGGCGGACACGGCAAAGAATGGCAACCCCACGCCCAGCGCCAAAACGCCCACGAGCCACAGGTAGGTGTTTCCTTCCGGAGGCTGATCGGCCATTTCTGGCAAAGCGATCGGTAGCGCCAGACACGCGACTGTCAGAATGGCCAAATGTGTCAAGATGGCGTGTTCGGGCCCCAAGCGACGGTTAAGGGCATGAGCGTAGAGATACCCGCCTAACAACACGGCCTGAAAGAAGCACATGGAGACCGCCCACACCGATGGCGAGCCGCCGAGCTTTGGCAACACCATTTTGGCGAACATGGGTTGGACGCCAAATAACAAGCAGGCCGAGAGAAAAATTGTTGCCGTGAATAGTCCCAATACGACACGCTGGTCGCGCATCGATCCTAACAAGCCTGCAGGGCCGACAACCTGCTTTAAAGCACCCATTGTGCTTGTCCTCACCATTCATGAACGATGGCGGAACAGTAATTTGGAAACCTTGATACGCTGTAAAGCATGGGGTGAGCAGGGATGGAACGCGTGACTTAATTCGGCACTCTTAAAAATGTTGCGCTAAGACCTGCTGCGGGGTGCGACATCGATAAGCATTCTCTTAACGGGCTGCCTCTTGCAGGCCTGCACGAACAAGCTCGCAGCGTTTAAGGAACACTTTACCGGCGATCCGCGGTATAAGCGTTTGCCGCAAGGCGAGAGCATCAACGAACGATACGACATGGCAGATACTGGCGACAACGTCTCAGCACATGGACAAACACTAGAAGACGCTGCCGACTTTTCGCAGTTGCTTCGCACCAATCAGCGGTTGATAGGAATTGATGCCGGCAGCAAGACGCTGGGCTTGGCATTGTCGGATGTCACAAGAACCATTGCGTCGCCGCTGGAGACGATCCGGCGCACCAAATTCAAGACCGACGCTGAACGCCTGTTGCAACTCGCAGAAGAACACGATGTGGGCGGTCTCGTGCTCGGGTTGCCTGCGAATCTTGATGGTTCAGAAGGTCCGCGCGCCCAATCCGCACGCGCCATGGCCCGCAATTTCAATGCGCTGAGCGCGCTGCCTATGCTGTTATGGGATGAGCGTTTGTCCACTGTTGCCGCCGAAAGGACACTGATTGAAGCGGATGCCAGTCGCAAGCGGCGGTCGGAAGTGATCGACAAGGTGGCTGCAACGATCATCTTACAAAGCGCCCTGGACCGAATGAACGCGTTGTAACCTTCTCACCTGTTGATACGTGTACCATGTAGAGATGTAAGCAGCGCGCCTCTTCAGCTTGCCTACTTATGAAAATGCCGCGTCCACTGAACAAAACTTTTTGTTCGGCAGCAAAAACCAATAATTGCCGGTGCATATGTAGATCGTGTCCAGCTTTGGCCGAGTAAGCGTCGCATCGCTGCCAAATTGGTCTGCGAGCCTTTGGGTGCCTTGAGTTTGGGTGCTGGGGAGCTGCTCACGTATTGGACGACTGGACAGTACGATGCGTCAAGACTATCCCCGGGTTGCGAGCGCAAGAGCTGCGCGCGCACATCTTTCGCCGACAAAGCTGCCGACAGAAACAGAACTGTTGGTTCGCCGGTTCATCACGCCCGTGCGTCAACCTCTACGCCGCTTGATTCGGCGCTCGACACGTTATGCGGATCTGGCCACTGTCTTTCCAGGTGCCGCGTTCGTTCTCGCAGGCAAGCACCTGTCTTCACAAAGGCGCCGGTTTGCCGGCGAACTCGTCGAGAATGGTGCTGCACTAAAGGCCGTTGCGCGGGCAATGGACCTTCCCTATTGGCTTCGACGGCTACCGCCGGAGGCCTTTACGGCGCCGCTGCCAAAGCTTCCCGACTCTGAATCTTTTTCGCGCCGTATCGCAACCCGTCTGCCCCGGCGGCGGCGTGAAAGTGCATTCTGGTTGCAGTCTCTGGCTTTCGCGGTGGAAGCGGCGCACGACGATTTTGCGCTGTGGCTGAGTGAGCAGCCTGTATTCGACCAAGCCGACGACCCACGCGAACTATTTGCAGTGCTGGCAGCGTATGCCTGGTTTTCGCGCGAAGGCGGTGCCCGGGCGCGTGATTTGATTGTTGTGCCATGGCGGCCGGAAGTCAGTTTCGATACCGCACTCTGCGCAGCGAAAAGCTGGTTCAACAGGATACGTCTGGTGCTTCAACTGGCCCCTGGAACGATCTGCGATGCGTGGATGGATGCCGGTTTGCTCAACGGCTATCGCTTCGTGCCGCTCACAGATAAAAGCAGCATTATTGAGGAATCGCACGCGATGCAGAATTGTACCGACCAATATGCGGACCGATTGGTGCGCGACAAATGCCGGTTGTTTTCTGTTCGGCGCGGGAATGCTCGCGTGGCAACATTGGAGATCGGGCCGCACTTTCGCGAAACCGGCGTTTTGACAGTCACGCAACTAAAAGCGCGTCATAACATGCCCGCCCCCGTCGAGGTTTGGCAGGCGACATATGCCTGGCTCGCAACGCAAAGCGGGTTGAAACGACTACCGCCGATGAAGCCACCAGAGCGGCCGCTCGATGAGGAGGCCTGGCGTGAGTTAATGGCCCCCTATCGGGAGAAAAAGGATGGCGCGTCGTGGATCCCGTCAACGCCAACCGAGGTTGTATTTGGCCAGCATGACGCCAATCTTGCCGACCTTGCGCGCCGAGGTGGGGTTTCGTCCTGGCTGTTCACTTGAATTGAGAGCATCTGCTGGAATTGTTTGGATCGATGTGTCGTTCAGCTGTCGTATGTCAGTGGTTGGGGGATGCGCGGGCAATAATGGCGCTTTGATCGGCCCAGTCCAAACCCTGACCGTACGTAACACGCGCCAGGCTACCGGCGCGCGTGGCGATAAAGGCGTCTGCGACCGACGACGGTGCGTGCGCGCGTAGAATGGTCCCCGCAGCCAGGATCGCCAATCCTTCCACAAATGAACGGGCGCGCACATCAAGGTAGCGTGGATCATGCAGTATCGTCAGAAGCCGATCGTGTGCCGCCTCCAGATGCTCGTCGCCTTTGCTCGCTTGACCCAGCTCATCCATCACCAACTCTACTGCTTCGGGTTCGCGCAACATGATCGTCAGGACATCGAGAACCTGAGCGTTGCCTGGCATCGGCCAAATCGCATTCGCCATGACGTCCCGGTAGATGCGGGAAGCGATATGCTCATCGGCAAGGCTGTTCCCGCCAATGCACTCCATCGCCTCAGCTGCTAATGCCGGCGCAATCTTAGCCATCCAATATCTTCCCACCGGCGCCATGAAGCGAACCCACGCGGCGGCATGCGCATCCCGGGCGTGATCAACGGCACGCGCGATACGGAAGGTCAACGCGGTGGCCGCCTCCACATCCAGTGCCATATCGGCAAGCACTTGTTTCATGAGAGGCTGGTCGATCAGTGCCTTTTGATCGATCCTGCGGTGCTCGGCGTGGTGAATGGCTTGTGCCACTGTCCGGCGCATCATGGCTGCGGCAAGCGTCATTGAATCGAGCTGCAGGTAGGGCATCATCAGCGAGATGGCGCGGCGGCCTTGTCCGGGTCCGCCTAGTCTTATGGCATGGGCGTCACTAAACTCCACCTCAGCTGCAGCAGCGGAGCGACACCCGATCGCGCGTTTCAGGCGCATAAACCGAATAGCGTTGCGGCTGCCATCCGGCAGCAGCGCTGGCACAAAGAAACAGGATACGGCGCCATGGTCGCCGGCTGAATCTTCTCTAGCAAAGATGATGAAGCCGTCTGCTATCGGTGCCGACACCCACCACTTGTGGCCGGTGAGCCGATAGTCATACAGGTCGCTGGCGGATGACGCTTTTCGTGCAACGCTAGTGCAGCCGTCGATATCGCTGCCCGCCTGCTTTTCAGCGATCCCCAATCCGACCAGGATTGAGCGTTTGTCCGCTATCGGTGCGAGGCTTGCGTCGTAGGTCTTGGCAACTATCCGCGGCAACAGCAGAGCTGTCAGCGCACACGACTCGCCTGCAAGGCTCAATGCCGGCACCGCTGCCGTCGTTGTAGACAGCGGCAAACAATGCCCTGCATCCACCTGACCAGCCAAATACAATGCAGCCGTGCGCGAGACCGCGACGCCAGAGCCACGTTCTTTGCCCCGTGCCGTTAGATGTGCCCATAAAGCCGACTGGACCCCTTCCGCCATGCTCATTTCGAGGTTCTCAAGGAAGGACGCGTGATGCGTGATCCTGTCGATGCGATGGCCTGCCGCGTCGTAGGTTTCAAGCTCAGGCGGAGAAGAGTTTGCCGCAACGCCCCTGCGCTGCACTGCGGCAGATCCGCATACGGCCCCAAATGCGGAAAGTGCTTTTGTCGCCCCCTCGCCGCCTTCGCGCGATACGGCGTCCTGCAGTCCAGCGTCGGACGTGAACAGGTTTATGTCCTCAAAGGGTGGCGGCTGGTTTACAACCTTATGGGTGTCAAACAGGCTCACGGCGATTGGTCCGACCTTGCAAGGGCGGTCCGGTACCGCCGACAATCCTACCGGCATTGCTCTGGTGCCCAATCCGATCGGGGCAGGTTGATACCTATCAGATTCGTTTCCCTCGCAGCCGCCTGCAACGTTGGCGAACCGGGGGCGACAGCGAGGTTGCCGGCTTTCAATTGTGTCACTACGCTTACGGGCGGTCGCTTTCATCGCTGGACACCCTCGAGGCTACCGCACCTGAACGGCGAGGCCCATGCGTTGGGCTTAGAACCACCTGATGGCTTTCAGAATTGGACGTTGGCTTGCTCGCATCTCTTCTTGTTCCACTCATCGTCGGTTATCTGGCCGGTTCTATACCGTTCGGACTGATCCTGACGCGCGTGTCCGGTCTGGGCGACATCAGAAATATTGGCTCTGGCAATATCGGTGCAACCAATGTGTTGCGAACCGGCAATAAATCTTTGGCTGCGCTCACGTTGCTGCTCGATGCGCTCAAGGGCACACTGCCAGTTCTGTTCTTTGCCAGCTGGGGCGGCGAGACCGCTGCACTGATTGCGGGCCTTGGAGCATTTCTAGGTCACATCTTTCCCGTCTGGCTTCAGTTTCGCGGCGGCAAGGGCGTCGCCACCTATCTCGGCGTGCTATTTGGAATTTCCTGGCCAGTAGCCGTCATGGTTTGTCTGTGCTGGCTCGCCGTTGCATTCGCGACGCGATATTCTTCGTTGTCGGCACTCATTGCAGCCACGCTCGCGCCGCTTGCACTGGGTGCGTCAGGCCGGATTAGCGCTGCTGTCGTTTGCGGCGTACTGACACTGTTATTGATTTTGAAGCACCGCGCCAACATCGAGCGGTTACGCCGGGGCGAGGAGCCCAAAATTGGAGAAAAAACCTGAGCCCCATTCTGATGGGGAAACGCTTTTCACGGCGCCGCCGCTACCCGTCGCCCCGCTCGATGATGAGCAACGTCTTGCGTGTCTACGTCTGGCGCGCTCACAGAATGTCGGTTCAGTTACATTTTGCGAACTCATCAATCAATTTGGCGGAGCTCAACAAGCGCTTGATGCCCTGCCGGAGTTGGCACGCAATGGGGGCAGGCGCGCCCGCATTTCGATCTGCTCGCAGGCCGATGCGGAGATCGAGCTTGAGGCGGCCATGAGCTGTGGCGCGCGGCCCTTATTTACAATCGAACCGGGCTACCCAAGAGCCGTCGCGCTGATAGATGCACCGCCGCCGCTCATTTATGTGCGCGGCCGGGACGACCTGTTGCAAAAGCCCGCAGTTGCAATTGTCGGGTCGCGGCTTGCATCCGCGGCAGGCCTTAAACTTGCAGCAAAATTTGCGCATGAGTTGGGTCAGGCGGGCCTCACAATTTGCTCGGGTCTGGCGCGCGGGATCGATGGGGAAGCGCACAGGGCGTCGCTCGACAGTGGAACGATCGCTGTTGTCGCCGGGGGTGTCGACATTGTTTATCCGCCAGAGCACGCCGACTTGCATCAGGAGATCGCCGAAAAAGGCGTGGTGATCAGCATGATGCCGTGCGGGTTCCAGCCGCGGGGCAAAGACTTCCCAAGGCGCAACCGGCTGATCGCGGCTGTATCGCTGGGTATCCTGGTGATGGAAGCCGCTCGCCGATCCGGCACCCTGACAACGGCGCGGTTTGCCGGAGAGCTTGGCCGGGATGTTTTCGCGGTTCCCGGCCACCCGCTCGATCCACGAGCTGAAGGGACGAACAGTCTTTTAAAGTCGGGTGCGATTTTGACAACGCAACCCGAAGATGTACTTGAGACCCTGCAGCCTTTGACAGGGATTGGCAGCGGTCAATTTCGCGAGCTTGCACAAACTGACATTGCACCTGCGAGCGCGTCACCGCCTCCCCTAGCGGCTGCGGAAGCTGACGGTTCAACCCGACAAGCCCTCATAAATCTGCTGGGGCCCGCGCCAGTCGACTTCGATGCGCTCGTACGTGCGTCATCGCTGCCAGTTCAGCTCGTGCGGGCGATGTTGATCGAACTGGATCTTGCCGGCCGGATCGACCGGCACGGCAACGGCTTAGTGTCGCTTCGTGAGCCCACTGACCAGCAATAGTGACAGTCGTCGAATGTGTGTGCCTGTGCGTTTTGCGTGGACCGCACATTGGACGCGTGACTATCGTATATAAGTATTCATTGTACGGATTATAGTTGTCCCTCACGGTGGCGGCAGGCTGTCACGTGCGCCGCCGCCAGTTGGGCCGCCAGGCGGCGGTCGCCGGCCTTGTCCGCCATGTACTTGAGTTCGAGGATCATGTCCGCGATGTACTCGAAATAGTCTGAGCTAAATTCGCTTGCGTGAGCCGCCGCCGCATCGCGCTGTGGCCCGCGTTCGCCAGCGTCGGTCGCATCGTAGGAGGGGTCTTTCTTGGCCGGCAATGCAGCCTCCACTACAATTTTCATTATGTGCAACTATAAATTGCAATCATCATGAGTTGTATTTCTTTTGGTTGCAATAAAAAGATTTCCCGAACTGGAGGTTGTGCACCGGCGAGTTTGACAGCGCCCCATTCATCAACCATCTTCCCGCCGCTCGGATAGGCCGCGTTTAGGTTCGCCTCCTGTTCCGATCAAGCGCAGGCTCTTGGGTCGTGCTGGCGCTTTTTGCCTATATATCAAACCCTTAAATCAGTCCGAAAGTCAATAATGAACGTCGTAATCGTGGAATCGGCCGCTAAGGCCAAGACCATCAACAAATACCTGGGCTCCGGCTACAAGGTCATTGCGTCGTTCGGCCACGTGCGCGATTTGCCGAGCAAAGACGGCTCAGTGGAGCCCGACAACGACTTTGCGATGCACTGGGATGTCGACGCTAAGTCCCAAAAAATTCTCAAGGAAATTTCAGCTGCCGTAAAAGGCGCCGACAAGCTCATCCTGGCTACCGACCCCGATCGCGAGGGCGAAGCTATTTCCTGGCACATTTTGCAGGTGCTGGAAAAGCGCAAGGCGCTGAAGAAGGGCACAGCGGTGGAGCGGGTTGCATTTAATGCGGTAACCAAGCAGGCGATACAGGCTGCGCTGGAGCAGCCCAGGCACATCGATACGCCGCTGGTCTCAGCTTATCTCGCCCGGCGCGCACTTGATTACCTCGTCGGCTTTACGCTCTCTCCGGTACTGTGGCGCAAATTGCCTGGTTCTCGATCCGCTGGACGGGTGCAGTCGGTAGCCCTGAGGCTGGTGTGTGACCGCGAAGCGGAGATCGAAGCCTTCCAGCGTGAGGAATACTGGTCGATCGAAGCGGCGCTACGAACGGCTGGCGGCGAAGATGTGCGCACGCGGCTTGTGGCAATCGACGGCAAAACTCTCAAAAAACTGGACATCAAGGACGAGGCGTCGGCGCTGGCCATCAAGACCGCCATCGACGGGCAATCGTTCGTGGTCGACAACGTGGAAAGCAGGTCCACGCGCCGCAATCCATACGCGCCATTCACAACCTCGACCCTACAGCAGGAGGCGTCGCGTAAACTCGGGTTTTCGGCAAAGCACACCATGCAGTTGGCGCAACGTCTTTACGAAGGCGTCGACATCGGCGGGGAAACGGTCGGGCTCATTACTTATATGAGAACCGACGGTGTCCAGATGGCGCCAGAAGCGATTTCCGATGTGCGCAAGCAAATTGAAAAATCGTTCTCGAAGCGCTACGTGGCGCCTTTCATCCGTGAGTACAAAACCAAGGCGAAGAATGCACAAGAAGCGCACGAAGCCATACGTCCGACGGACTTTGCGCGCTTACCCAAGGACATGTCCAGGCATCTCGACCGGGAGCAAACCGCGCTTTACGAACTCATCTGGAAGCGTGCAATCGCCAGCCAGATGGCATCGGCAGAACTTGAGCAGACATCTGCCGACATCATCGTCAAAGGCGGTGACGGCAAGAGTTATACGATGCGTGCGACCGGTACTGTTGTCATGTTCGACGGCTTTCTCAAGCTTTACGAGGAAGGTCGAGATGATGACCAGGACGAGAATGGTCGCCGTCTGCCAGCAGTAAGCAAAGGCGATCAACTACAGCAGCATGCCGCGGAAGGCGAAAGCGACGCCATCCAGGCCAAGCAGCATTTCACCGAGCCGCCACCTCGTTTTACCGAGGCCACGCTGGTCAAGCGCATGGAAGAGTTGGGCATCGGCCGACCATCGACATACGCTTCGACGCTCGCCGTATTGCGTGATCGCGATTATGTGCGCCTCGACAAAAAGCGCCTCATCCCTGAGGACAAGGGGCGGTTGGTCACAGCCTTCCTAGCAAGCTTTTTCACCAAATACGTCCAGTATGACTTCACTGCCGATCTTGAAGACCAGCTGGACCTGATCTCCGACGACAAGCTTCAGTGGAAGGACGTCTTGCGTGACTTTTGGGACAACTTCAGCAAGGCGGTCGGTGAAATCAAGGACCTGCGTGTTGGGGAAGTGCTGGACGCACTCAACGAAATCCTTGGGCCTCACATTTTCCCTGTAAAAGAAGACGGCGGCGATCCACGCGCCTGCCCGGCGTGCACAGATGGCCGCCTCAGCCTAAAAATCAGCGGGCGATACGGTGCATTCATTGGATGCGGCAACTATCCCGACTGCCGCTATACGCGACAGCTTTCACAACAGGACGGGGACGGCGATGCGGCTGCCTCACCGGATGGGAAGGTTCTTGGCCACGACCCCGACAGCGGTGAACCTGTGACACTGCGCACAGGGCGGTTTGGTCCTTATGTTCAACTTGGTGAGGCTAACGGCGAGGAAAAACCGAAACGGTCTAGCATTCCCAAGGGTATAGATGCTGGCTCGGTGGAACTTGAACTGGCGCTTAAGCTATTATCGCTTCCGCGCGAAGTGGGCATGCATCCGGAAACTGGCAAGCCAATCACAGCCGGGCTCGGTCGCTACGGACCATTTGTTCTGCATGATGGAACATATGCCAATGTGGAGAGCATCCAGGATGTCTTCGACATCGGGCTCAATCGCGCTGTCACTGTGCTGGCGGAAAAGTTGGCCGGCGGTGGGAAAGGGCGTTTTCAGCGTGCCAAGCCAACTGTTCTGAAGGATCTTGGCGAACACCCGGACGGCGGAAAAATCGAAGTTCTCTCGGGCCGCTACGGGCCGTATGTTACGCACAACAAAGTCAATGCCTCGCTGCCGAAGGGCCTGGAACCAGAGAACGTTGATTTGGAGCGCGCGTTGCAGCTGTTGTCAGAGCGCATCGCGAAGATGGGATCGAAAGCGCCCAAGCGGGCCGCAAAGAAAACGACGAAAGCAACAAAGAAGGCGGCGGCAAAGAAGGCTGCAACAAAAAAGACCACAGCTAAAAAAGCAGCGGCTAAGAAGGCGCCCGCAAAGAAAGCTGCGGTAAAGAAACCTGCCAAGACTGCGGCAAAGAAGAAAACTGCCAACGCGGGCGCTGATGCCGATGGCTAGCAGGCTTTAGCTGTGGCGCGAAAACCAAAAAAGCCGCGAACAGCCAGGTCTAGCGCTGGACGCCGCGATCGCCCCGCAGGAAGGGCATCGGAGCCGTCGGACGGTGGGCTTCCAAGTAAAGATGACATACTGAATTTTATCGCAGGCGCCCAGGAACGCGTCGGCAAACGCGAAATCGCGCGCGCGTTCGCCATCAAAGGCAACGCACGCAAAGAGCTGAAAGCCCTGCTCGCAGAAATGGCCGAAGAGGGCCTCTTGGCCGGAAACCGCAAGGGCTTGCGCGAAAAAGGCGGGCTGCCACCGGTCGCCGTTGTCGACATCACCGGCCGGGACAGCGACGGAGACCTCGTTGCGCGCCCCAACATTTGGGACGACGCGGACGGGGAGCGGCCCATTATCGTCGTACACGAGAGCGCAACAGGGCGCGGCGAAGCATTGGCCAACATTTCGATTGGCGACAAGGTGCTTGCACATATCGCAAAACTCGAAGAGCCGAGCGCAGACGGTGCGGGTTTCGAAGCCACTCCGATCAAAAGATTGCCGCGGCAGAAGCGACGCCTTATCGGTATATTCAGAGCGCATGCGCGCGGCCGCGGCGGCACGATTGAACCGGTCGACCGCAAGTCACTGCGCGCCTGGACAGTGCAGGACAGCGATGCCGGTAACGCCAAGGATGGGGATCTTGTCCGTTTCGACCTCGCCCGCAAGGGGCGCTTTTCCAATCCGCAAGCTCAAGTTCTGGAAAGCCTGGGCAACCCTGACGATCAACGCCGTATCAGTCTCATCGCGGTGCACGCGCATGGTCTGCCGGACGACTTTCCCGAAAGCGTGCTGACCGAAGCAGAAGGCCTTCCAACGCCGGAACTGGCGTCACGCAGCGATCTTACCCAGCTGCCGCTGGTGACCATCGATCCACAGGACGCACGTGACCACGACGACGCTGTCTATGCCGCACCCGACACAGACAAAAAGAATGCCGGCGGGTTTGTCGTCATCGTGGCTATTGCCGATGTTGCACACTACGTTTTGCCCGGCAGTTCTCTTGATCGCGAGGCGCGGCTGCGCGGCAACTCGGTCTATTTCCCCGACCGGGTCGTTCCTATGCTTCCCGAGACCCTGTCGAATAATCTGTGTTCGCTTCGTGAGCTGGAAGACCGGCCGTGCCTCGCCATTCGCATGGTCTTCGACGCCCGTGGCGAAAAGCGTGGACAGACGCTGATGCGGGCTGTGATGCGGTCGGTGGCAAAGCTCAGCTACCAGGAGGCACAGGCTGCCATCGATGGGCGCCCTTCTGAAAAGTGCGAACCGCTCATGGATACGGTCTTGCGTCCTCTCTGGTCGGCATACGGGGCCATGTGCAAAGCACGCGCAAAACGCGAACCTCTTAACCTCGATCTGCCGGAGCGCCGCATACTGCTCGATGACCAAGGGCGTGTGGCACGCATTGTCATTCCGGAACGATTGGAAGCGCACCGCCTGATCGAAGAATTTATGATTCAAGCGAATGTTGCGGCCGCAGAGCTCTTAGAGGCAAAGGGGAAACCGGTCGTTTACCGGGTGCATGATGCACCCTCGAAAGAAAAACTGAAGTCGCTGCGTGATTTTTTGCAGACGCTGGACCTGAAGCTGCCGGCACAAGGCAGCTTGAAACCGGCTGCGTTCAATCACATCCTCAAACAGGCGCAAGAGTTGCCCGTGCCTGACCTTGTGAGCGAGGTTGTGCTGCGCGCGCAAGCACAGGCGGAATACAACCCGGCTAACATCGGCCACTTCGGGCTTAACTTAAAACGATACGCGCACTTCACGTCACCCATCCGGCGCTATGCCGATCTGCTCGTGCATCGCGGGCTCATTGGCGCGTACGGGCTTGGGCGCGGTGGCGCGGCGGCAGAGAAAAAAACCCGTGCCACGGCGTCTTCGAACGGACAGGAAAAAGCGCAACGACCTAAGAGCGGCGACCAAGAAGACCTAGCCAAAGTGTGCCAAGCGATTTCCGATGCCGAACGGCGCGCGATGGCTGCTGAACGCGAAACAATTGACCGCCTCATTGCCACGCACCTTGCCGATCGGGTCGGTGCGGAGTTTCAGGCGACAATTGCCGGCGTCACGAGAGCGGGTTTGTTCGTTCGCCTGAAAGACACCGGTGCGGACGGTTTCGTGCCTGTGTCGTCGTTGGACGATGACTTCTTCATCCACGCAGAGGGCTATCACGCATTGATCGGGCAGAGGTCGCAGCGGGGTTATCACCTGGGTGATAAAGTGGACGTCCGCCTCGTGGAGGCGATCGCGACGGCTGGAGCACTACGCTTTGAAATGCTCACTGCTCCGCGACATGTCGACACCAAATTGCTCAAGAGCATCAGAGGCCTGAAAGGCCGCCGCACCGGCCGTACCTCGGGCCGGAACGTCGGCCGCGGCAGGAGGCGCTGACACAAAAATGAGCAAAAGGGGCAGGTGCAACGGCTGCTTACAGACGGTGCGGTCAAAAGATGTGTCCGCGGCGTTTTGGAGCTTGACGCCGTGGCGCCGATTAAGGCCAATTGCGGTATGAGCATAGAAATCGAAAAACCCGTGTCCTCACCGGTTGTTGAGGGCCATAAGGGGACGAGCGCGCCGGAACGTTGTGTCCAAACCGCCATCCTGAGAGGTGCACGTCAGACCTGCCCGGCATGCGGTCATGGCGCACTTTATGGCCATTACCTCAAGGTTGAACCGGATTGCCGATCCTGCGGCGAGGCGCTTCACCACCAGCGCGCGGACGATGCGCCACCCTACTTCACAATGCTCATCACAGGCCACGTAATCGTGGCCGGCGTCATGACGCTGGAGCAGGCGTACGCGCCACCGTTCTGGTTGCACACGGTGATCTGGGGGCCACTTCTGCTGTTAATGAGCCTGTTGCTATTGCCGCGCATCAAAGGTGCGCTCATCGGGCTGCAGTGGGCACTTCGCATGCACGGCTTTGGCGGCGAGGATGAAGCCGAGGACCACGGGCTTGCGACGCCACTACGCGCCGACAGGTAAGCGTCGCGCCGTGCCGGATGCCTGAGAGGCGGTTATGTCGGACCAATCGTCCAATGCAGCCACGTCCGCAAAACCAAAAGACGCGGCGACACTGGTAGTCCTGGATCGGTCGAGCGGGGAATTGCGGATTCTCATGGGTCGGCGACGGCCGGAGCAGGTTTTTCTACCCAACAAGTACGTGTTTCCAGGTGGCGGCGTTGATCGGATCGACCGAACAGTGCCGAGCGCTAACGAACTTCGCCCGGATGAGCAGCAGCTGCTGCTCTTGGATATGAAGGGGCATGCCAGCCGCGCTCGCGCACGCGCTCTAGCATTGGCAGCAATACGCGAAACATATGAAGAAGCAGGCGTTCTGATTGGTGCGCAAGATGGGGACTTGGCGCCAACATCCGATCATGACGTTTGGGCGTCGTTCTTCTCCCATGGTGTGGTCCCATCGCTCACGGGATTGACGTTCTTTGCCCGCGCAATCACGCCGCCTGGCCGTCCGCGCCGATACGACACGCGCTTCTTCTTTGTCGATGCCGGCGAGATCGCAAAAAGCGTAGCGCCACTGGATGATGAGCTGCTCGACATCGATTGGTTCAATTTACGCGAAGTACGCAGCCTGGACCTGCCCAATATTACACGGGCGGTGGTCGAGGACCTGGCCGACAGATTGGGCGAGAGTGACCCTTGCGGCTCTGACGATCCCTCCACCTGGCTAGCACAGAGACCCGTATCGGACGGCTCGGGGGCGTCCAAGGGGGGCTGGGGACCGGCCGCGGTGCCCTTTTATTACTTCAAGGGTGGCTCGTTTGAACGCGTTCTTCTTTCCAGCGACACCGGATCAACTTGACAGGGGCCGCCGCATCGCTATTTTCGCGGGCTCTTGCCGAAATTGGCACAACTCAATTACCAGGTGGCTCGAACTCATGGCGAAGCCTGTCGTTCAAAAAATCAAGCTGTTGTCGACAGCAGGCACGGGATTTTTCTACGTAACGAAGAAAAACCCGCGCACCAGCACCGAAAAGCTCGTTTTCAAGAAATATGACCCTGTCGTACGTAAGCACGTCGAGTTCAAGGAAACGAAGATCAAGTGAATATGGGGCTGCTGCGGCATGTGGCCGGCCGATATGGCGCGCGGCACCCTCGTACTTTGCAACCTAATTCTTTGAGCTATTTCGCACTTGGTCTTGGGGTTGGTCCCACCGGTGACACGTTTGCACCTGCTTGAGGGCTTCTGCCATGCGACTGCGCTCACAGCGCGCCGCATCGCTTATTCAGAAAACCTCTAACTGCGATATCAGCGCGCCGCAACGCGTCTGAGCGCATGCCTTCGTTGCAACGTGCAGCCCGCGAGGGAAAGAACTCAGTCTGTTCGGAAAGACGGTTGGCAGGAACGTACCCGATTACGGGGCTAAGATACTCAACCAGGGTTCGTAGCTAATCTCGGCAGCGGGGTATTGGATTCCGAGGCAGCCACAAACCCTGGTCTAGTGACCAGAACAGCTGCCAAAGAGGGCGTAGGCAACTACTCTGGTGCTGTGGCTTACGCCTGCAGCTAGTACCGAGGAGGCAATTCAGCCGCTTTGCAAACCACAGAGTTCCCCGCCCTGCTCCAGGAGATGCGGCGTACCTGGGCCGCGGGAACCTCAAATTCTACCATCGGACCTTAGTCGTTCCGATGGATAGCACGCACAGTCAAAGGGGCCAAAGCGGATGCCGCAATCGTGGTCAATGGCCCATTCTGTTACAATATAACAGATATTCATCATTATAAGGCTAATCTATTGGGATTGCCACTGATAATGCAGTTTTGCTCTTGACAGTCGGTATGTTGCAACGAGTTGTGCCGTCAATCGATTCGGAATTGGGCGAAGGCTCCAGAAAAGCCAAGAGAGACAATGCGCTAAGTGCCTCCTGGGAAAAACTCTTCGCTCGGTAAGACAAGTGGACGCTGCCAACTTCTGGTCGCTAACTACGCACGTGCGGTTGCGATCCGCACTCTTCGCTCGCGCACATGGCTGAAGCTATATTGATTGCAACGCGGCGGGCCGACATTCGTCGTCCACGGATCCCAATGGCCCATTGATTAGGCAGCCTGCTGGACCATGACACGGTTGCGGCCGCGATGCTTGGCTGCGTACAGCGCGGCGTCCGCTCGATCAATCAGGCTTGCAGGCGTGTCCTGAAGCGGGTCTTCCAGCGTTGCCAATCCGAGGCTTGTTGTTATGCGGATCTCCTCCGCACTTCCGTGTCTAATGGCGAAGCCTGACGCCGCAATACAAACGCGCAAGCGTTCAGCCATTTGATAGGCTTTGGTCAATTCGGTGTCGGGCATGATGACCACGAATTCTTCACCACCCAGCCGGCAGGGCAGGTCGGTGCTACGGGTATTACGGCGTAAGCGGCTGGAAAACTCAACAAGGACAAGGTCGCCAACGGCATGCCCGTACGTGTCATTGACCTGTTTGAAGTGATCTATATCAGCCACCATGATTGACAGTGGCCGGCCCGCCTTGGCGGCTTCCGAAACGAGTGTACGCAAATGGCCGTCCATGTACCGGCGATTGTGCAAACCGGTCAGCGGGTCGGTGAACGCAGCTTCGGCGTTTTCGTCAAGCTGGGTTCGCAAATAGTCCGAAAAGCGCTTGCGTTTGATCTGCGTGACGGAACGGGCGAGTAACTCGTGGCGTTCGATAGGACGCACGAGATAGTCGTTGATGCCCATGTCAAGGCCGCGCAGCAGACGGGCGTCATTTGCCTGCTCGGCAACCATCATAACCGGCAGGTGGCGGGTGCGTTCCAACGAGCGCAACTGTGAACACAGGCGCAATCCATCGCAGGTTTCTAAGCTTAGGCTGACGATAACGAGATCATAATCGTCATTTGTAAGGCGGATGAGCGCTTGTTGGGGATCGGGTTCGATGTCGGCATGGTTGAATGGTACGAGTGCTTCGCACAGACGTTCGGCCGAATAGGCATGATCTTCGACAATCAAGATTCGCCCGCCCGAGGCATCCATCGCTAGGTTCAGTGCGTGCGTTCCCGCGCTGCCTAATTCCCGGCCCGTCGCTACGCGCATGAGCATCTCGTCGTTTAACGTCTTGAGGCGAGCGAGGCTCTTTACGCGCGTAATCAGCGCAATGTCGTCAACAGGCTTGGTCAGGAAGTCATCCGCTCCGTTTTCGAGGCCCTGGACCCGGTCGGATGGCTGGTCCAATGCCGTGACCATCACGACAGGAATGTGGTGTGTGCGTGGATTGGTCTTGATGCGTTGACAGACTTCAAAGCCGTCCATGCCCGGCATCATCACATCAAGAAGCACAACGTCAACTCGCTCACGGGAGATGACCTCCAGTGCTTCCGCGCCACTATTGGCGCACAAGACGTCAAAATATTCCGCTGCAAGGCGTGCTTCAAGCAGCTTCACATTTGCGGGGATATCGTCGACTACTAATACGCGGGCGGTCATCTAACTCACAACTCTCACAATGGCCCCATGAAGCCTTAGGCGGGACCGATGAACCGGCGAATGGTTTCCAAAAATGCTGCTACGGAAATTGGTTTCGAGATGTAGGACTCGCAGCCGCCTGCGCGAATACGTTGTTCATCGCCCTTCATGGCGAACGCTGTCACTGCGATCACTGGGATCTGCGTGAGCTCGTCGTCTTCCTTGATCCACTTCGTGACTTCCAAGCCTGAGACTTCCGGCAACTGAATGTCCATGAGAATCAGATCGGGACGGTGTTGGCGGGCAAGCCCAAGGGCGTCCAGTCCGCTGCGGGTCTGAATCGTCTCGTAACCATTGGCATCCAGCAGATCGTGAAAGAGCTTCATGTTGAGCTCGTTATCCTCCACGATCAGGACCTTTTTCGCCACTTGGGGTCCCTCCTGCGGATACCCGGTCCTGCTTTCCTGTGTCTCCAGATAGGTCATGGTCAGCGCCCGCGAAAATCCCTCTGCGCCCTTATGCTACGATTCTGCTCGGGGCATCGCCCACACATTGCCCACCAAGCGCTAAGTAAGCGTATACGGTCTGTGGAGAATGGCGCCGATTCGCCTTGAATTCAGGGCATTTGGGCGTGTTCAGGGGGGGCATCGAAAAGTGTCGATAATTTTCCCTTAAGAATTTAAACGGCTTTTGCAGCAACTCTTCGAGCCGGCAAAAGAGCTTTGTTAACATCTGGGATTGTGACGCCGATGGCCAAAAGACAAAGGGAACTGGATCAGGACGCAGCCGAAACGATAGCTATCGCCGCGCTTGCCTTTTTGGCCGAGGATGGAGGTCGGCTTGGCCGATTTTTGGCGCTCACTGGGGTCGGCCCCGAGACACTGCGGATGCATGCGCATCAACCTGACACGTTGGCAGCCGTGCTTCAGCACCTTCTTGCAGACGAGTCGCTGATGCTGGTTTTTTGCGCGGAGGCGGGGATCTCGCCGGAAGCCATTCAACCTGCGCACCGCCTGTTGAGCGGAACCTGCGGCCACTAGTGGTCCGCGCAACTATAGGTCTCGTGGACAGAGCCCTCGTTCTGAAGCCGGGGCCGGAGATGCCGGGCGGGGCGGCCATCATGGCCTTCCCTGCCACCGTCATCGGCGATTGCAAAGGAGCAGCAACATTTGCGTATAGGTATCGATCTTGGTGGGACGAAGATTGCTGGGCTGGCGCTGGCTCGGACGGCAGAAACCGCAAAACCCTATCGCATTTCTACACCGCGGCATGACTATGACGCTACGATTCGCGCAGTCGTCGACCTGGTTGCGCAGCTGGTCTCCGAACACGCCCTAGATGAGTCTAGTAGCGTCACGGTCGGGGTCGGCATGCCTGGCTCAATCGCACCCGGACTTGGCGCAGTGCAGAACGCCAACTCTGTCTGGCTCAATGGACGCCCCTTTGATCGCGATCTCGCCGCGGCATTACGCTGGCCCGTTCGCGTCGCAAACGATGCCGACTGCTTTGCGCTATCAGAAGCTGCGGATGGTGCAGGTGAAGGTGCAAGATCCGTTTTTGGCGTAATTCTCGGAACCGGGGTCGGTGGCGGCCTCGTCTATGATGGACGGCTCATCACCGGACCACGCGGAACGGGTGGCGAATGGGGGCACAATCCGTTGCCCTGGGCAAATGATGCGGAGGTGCCGGGACCGCAATGCTGGTGCGGGCGGCGGGGTTGTCTTGAGGCTTGGGTGTCAGGCCCAGGCCTGGCGGCCGATCATGCACGCGCTTGCGGCCAGCGCATTGCAGCGGAGGACATCGTCAAGGCAGCAAGCGCTGGCGTGGCCGCTGCGCAAGCGTCACTTGATCGGCATGCTGATAGGCTCGCGCGCGGGCTTGCGCATGTCGCTAACATATTTGATCCTGATGTCATTGTGCTTGGAGGCGGACTGTCAAATCTCGATGCTCTTTACGAGGCTGTCCCGGCGCTCATCAAACCTCATTTATTTTCGGATTGTCCGCAGATCGATCTCAGGCGACCGCGTTGGGGCGACGACAGCGGTGTGCGCGGCGCTGCGCGTCTGTGGCCCTGACAGCTCTAGTGTTCCGTCTCAGACATTTGCCAGTGGTTGCGGCTTGGCTAAGAGCAGATGTCTGAGACATGAGGAACACTACCAAGTCAATGTTTCTAGTGTAGCTTTTGAATTTGACGCTTGCCCCCGTTTAGCAGCAAACGTCCAGAGCAAACGTCAAATTCGCTACACTAGTCTGTGGCAACGCCACAATCGGTTGTCCCCAAAAACTCAAGATCAGACAATCGACCGCGGATGGCAAAATCCCCGTAATCGATGTGAAGGCTGGTCGATACGCCGTTGTCGAAGAACCGGAAGGACAACTCGTATGTAGGCGCTGAATCCTGTTTTTCACTGCCAGGTTCGTAATAACTGATTGCGACCGGCCAAGCTGGAAGCTTTTCCAACTTCTTTGCTTCTTCAATGTCCCCTCCGACCGACTTGGCGGCCGGGTCCAACTGGGATCCGATAAACGCGTTTGTCAGGTAGACCTTTTCGCCTCTGTCAGAGCCATCATAGAGTTCTGCTGTGAATATTCTCTCACCTTTGCGCGCAGCTGCAATCAACGCCAGGGAATGCTGCATTGGAAAATAGATTTTTCCTTCAAGGGCGATGCCTCTTGACGTTGGCTCCTCGAGATGGATCTTGACGCCGCCTGGTTTTTCCATGCGTGCGGCATCCCCTCGTGTCGAGCTGGCTAGTGTCTTGTTTCGGTACTGATTAGAATTGAAGCGAAGCCGTTTCCCGCTCGGCTCTTCCCAGCTTGAGGTGCGCAGATCATTGAGTTGGCGCGATCCGTCCGGGCCAACAGTGCGGGTTACGAACCGCATGTTCTGTGTATAGCCCTCGCATTCGCTGCCCTGCAGCTCGTAGACCATTCGCCCAGTCATTTCAGAGATGCCCGAGCTTGGGAGCGTGTGGTCCAACGTGATGTCGTAGACAGCACGATGCGGTGTAAACCGCACCGCACCGGAGCCGGCCTGCGCTAATGCGGCTTCGGCATAGGCGATTAGAGCCATGCATGCGACTATGGTGGCTCCAATTCTTTTCAGAATATGCATCGGCAATCCGGTGGACAGAACGACCATCCGTTTCTCCACTTTCAACGTACCCAGACGACTGCAAACCGCGATCATTCAGGCCATGGATAATAAGTTAAGCACGCTGGGTGCCCTTGAAAAGACTACTTTACACAATTGGCAAAGGGGCCGAAAAAGCTCGGCGGTTTCCGTAAGGGCACCGGTGCCAGCAGATAAGCCATGGGAGTGAGAATTGACAGAAAAAAGTCGCGAAAGGCGCCTGTCCGAACTCGGACTCACACTGCCCGAGGCAATGGCACCTGTTGCCACATACGTGCCGTTCCTGGTGGTGGGAGATATGCTCTATATCTCAGGCCAGCTCGCAAAGGCACACGATGGCTCGATGATTTGCGGCCAACTTGGTGGCGAGCTCAGCGTTGAACAGGGGCAACAGGCCGCTAGGCTTTGCGGCCTCAGTATCATGGCTCAGGTGATCGCGGCCGTTGGCAGCCTGGAGCGGATCAAGCAGATCGTTCGGCTGACCGGATTCGTTAATTCCGCCACCGGTTTTGGCGAGCAGCCGCAAGTGATTAACGGTGCGTCCGATCTTATGGTGGACGTTCTTGGTGATGCCGGCCGGCATACTCGTTCGGCGGTCGGCGTCAGCGGGCTTCCGTTAGGCAGCGCAGTGGAGATCGATGCGATCGTGCAGCTGACGCCACAATAACGCATGAGTGTCGGAGCCCGTAAGAGCCCATTCGGGCTAACGCAGGCAAGTTCCGGCTTCGTCAAAGCTTGTACTAATTTTGGTGGGTACCGAATGTGCAAGACCGACAGGCTGTTGCGCCCCATCGCTCACCGCGGGCTGCACGATATGGCCAAGGGTGTCACAGAAAACACCGCTGCGGCATTTCAACGTGCGATAGAGGCTGGTGTCGGTATCGAGTGTGATGTCAGGTCGGCCGCGGATGGCACCCCTGTCGTATTCCATGATGAGGTTCTGAGCAGGCTTGTCGACAGCGACCAAGCGGTACGCGCGCTCAGCGGCAGCGAGATTTCTGGGTTGCGTTACCGTGATTGCGGGCAATCCATTATGGCGCTGCCGGAGTTGTTGGCACTTGTTCGCAGCCGGGTTCCTGTGCTTGTCGAAATCAAGACGGATCAGCGGCCGATGCCGCAACGATTTGCCTTCGCCGTCGCCTCCTGCCTCAGTTCCTACAAGGGGCCTGTCGGAGTGATGTCGTTTGACCTCCTCGCCGTGTCGTTATTCCGCCAACTCGCGCCAACCGTCACACGCGGCATCGTTGCTCACTCCAGACAGTTTGAAACCAATGTCACGGCGGTGGCTGACACTGCGGCTGTCGGCCGCCTGCCCTTAGAGCAGTGGCGGGACTGCGAGCCGTCGTTTTGTGCCTACTGTGTCGATGATCTGCCCAGCACACAATTGCGTTATGCCTGCGATACCCTGGAACTTGCACTTTTTGCCTGGACAGTGCGCACAGAGGAGCAGCGCGAAAAGGCCCGGCTCTGGGCCGATGCCGCAATATTCGAAGGCGATATCCCGGCTTAGCGCCCGCCCGTTTTACGGCTAGTGTGGGCTACGCCATGGAAAAGTGACTCGATGCAGTCCGCTAAAACGATTCACAATGTCACGAGTTTCTCCGTATTCGGCCCGCATGCGGGACACCAGATCATCGCATGCGGCAGACGTTACCGCTTCCGGCGTTCAAAGGACCACGCCAATTGAATGAGCTGCATCAAGTTAGCGTTGAAGTCATCGCCTCCATTGACGACGTGGCGGGCGACGCCTGGGACAGTTGCGCCAATCCTGATGCGCGCTCCTACAATCCGTTTGTGTCGCACGCGTTCTTAAAGGCGCTGGAAGACAGCGTGTCGGTTGGCGAAGCGGCAGGTTGGATTGCGCAACATCTCATCTTGCACGACGCAAATGGCAAGGTAGCCGCATGCATGCCGCTTTATGTCAAAACGCACAGTCGAGGCGAGTTCGTCTTCGATCATACGTTCGCCGACGCATTCATGCGTGCCGGCGGACGTTACTATCCGAAACTGCAATGTGCGGTCCCTTTTACGCCTGTTCCAGGGCCCCGCCTTCTGGTTCCTCCGGGTGAGAACCACGACAAACATGAACGACTGCTTGCGGCTGCGGCAATCAGCCTTGCCGAACGACTACATCTGTCCTCTGTGCATATTACATTTCTCGATCATGGCGCCTGGTCGCGTCTCGGGCAGTCAGACTATCTGCAGCGGACGGATCAACAATTTCATTGGGAGAACAAGGGGTACAGTTCGTTCGACGACTTTCTCGCAAGCTTGTCTTCCCGCAAACGAAAGTCGATCAAAAAAGAACGGCGCGATGCACTTTCCGGTGGGCTTAAGGTCGAGTGGTTGCGCGGCGAGGACATCAAGACGCGCCATTGGGATCAGTTTTTCGAATTCTACCTGGACACGCACGGCCGCAAATGGGGCGAGCCGTACCTCAACCGGGACTTTTTTGACATCCTTCACCAGACCATGGGCGATGAGTGCCTGCTGATGCTGGCCAGTGATGCGGACGGCTATCAGGCGGGTGCACTTCACATACTCGGGTCAGATACGCTCTACGGGCGCTATTGGGGCGCTCTATCGCACCGCGATTTCCTGCACTTCGAGGTCTGTTACTACCAGGCAATTGAATACGCAATCACGCATAAACTGCAACGTGTCGAGGCAGGTGCACAAGGCACGCATAAACTGACCCGCGGTTACATGCCTGAGACGACCTATTCGCTTCACTGGTTTGCAAACGAGAGCCTTTCAAGTGCGGTCGCTGATTATCTTGACCAGGAGCGCCGCCACGTCGAACGCCAAGGCAACAGACTTCGTGAACTTTCACCATTTCGGAAATGCGATTGAATGCTCGCATTCCCATTGTTTGTGGTGGTACGGGCTTTAATGCGTGGCAAAATGTGCAGTCATGACGGCATTTGACACAGCGTGAACGCACGATATTGACGGGTCTCGCGTTTGCGCCCAAAACGGGTGATGGCACGAAGTTTCAATTCGACGGGGTGAGAAGTTTCACATGACCTATGATAACGACAACATCTTTGCAAAAATTCTGCGCGGCGAGATCCCTTGCCAAAAGGTCTACGAGGACGATCATACTGTCGCCTTCATGGACGTCATGCCGCAAGCTCCCGGTCATACGCTTGTTGTGCCGAAGGCAGCGTCTCGCAACCTTCTCGATGCGAATGCCGAGACTCTAAGCGCATTGTTGCCGACCGTTCAGAAAATTGGCCAGGCGGCAAAGAAGGCGTTCGAGGCGGACGGCGTTACCATCCTGCAATTCAACGAAGGGGCAGCTGGTCAAACGGTCTTTCACCTGCACATTCACGTCATTCCGCGTCATGAAGGCGTCGAACTGGTGCGCCATGCTTCCGGCATGGAAAAACCAGAGGTGTTGGAAGCGAATGCGGCGAAGATCCGCGCAGCACTCACGGGTTAGACACAGAATAATTCTGAGCTGTACAACAGGCGACTATGCGATCGGGTTGAAGTGGATTGTTGACAATACCGGCTGCAGTCTTCCTGCTCGTCATGTTGACCGGAGGGGAGGCTTATCTCAATGAGTACAATCCTTATCATTGGTGCGAGTCGGGGAATTGGTCTTGAAACGGTCAAGGCCGGTCTTGCGGGCGGACATCATGTCAAGGCGCTTGCGCGGCACGCTTCGAAGATCGGGATCAACGACAGCGCGCTTGAAAAAATCGATGGGGATGCATGCGATCGCGAAGATATTGCGTCAGCACTCGACCGCGCTGATATCGTCATCCAATCCTTAGGCGTCCGCTTTTCCCCTGATGTCGCGCTAAGCGGAACCAAATTGTTTTCCACGGCAACACGGGTTCTCGTCGACGCCATGACAGAGCGAGGACCGAAGCGTCTGATCGTGGTCACTGGATTAGGCGCAGGCGATAGCAGAGGGCGTGGCGGATTTCTTTATGATGCGCTGTTCTTCCCTCTCGTGTTGAAGCGCATCTATGACGACAAGGATGTGCAAGAGCAGATCATCCGGTCGTCGAACCTTGACTGGACGATTGTGCGGCCAGGTATCCTGCGTGATGGCCCGCCCACCGGGCTCGTCCAAGCCTTCAACGAACCCAAAGACTGGCGCGCTGCCCCCATCCGTCGTGCAGACGTGGGACAATTCCTGGTCGAAGAAGCAAAAAAGGGGAACTACATCGGCAAGACGCCGCTTGTGATTTCCCCCTGATGTCCAATCGCTTGGGTCAGGCTAGCCAACACTAATTCGCAGTGAGCGTTGTTTGCAAAACCAACAACGTCGCACCGCCCACGACAACTCCCAAGGCCATGTTTCGCGACGTCAAATAATAGGCGCCAACTGCGCAAGCGAGCGCAAGTAGCCGGTAAGCAATCGCAATATCTTGCAAGGCTCCGGGCGGGAAAAATACAATGCGCATGACCAATGCCGCAACCAGGGCTGTTGCTACCAGCCGCACCCACAGAAAGACGGGACTTTGCACGCTGAGCGATCGACCGAAATAAAGCCCGAGCCAACGCCAAGGCTCCTGCACAAGAAGCGCTATCAGTAGGATCATGGCATAACCCTGCCAACCCGACAGCACGTCCGTCATTCAAGCTCACCATTTTTGTCGCTGCGGAATTTTGGCGGCGATGGTGCTCGCGCGCCTAAGATATATGCAATCGTTCCACCGACCAGGCCGGCAACCAACAGATCAACGGCCGGTGCATAGATATAGGCAACTGGTCCTAATGCCATACCGAGCCCGATGGCCAACCAGTCAGCCGACGCTCGCGCTGTCGCAATGAGCGACAATAGAAAATAGCAGGGGGTCAAAAACAATAGAACTGCCGATATCCAGACCGGAACAGAGGCAGCGAGTTGATAGCCTATGATGGTGCCAGCGACTGTCATCGCTACAAGGCCGCTGCCCAAGCCAATGAAATACGCCAATCGAAGCCGCGCAGGCAATGGCGGCAGGCGGCGCATGCCTTCCATCCAAGCTGTGACCGCAACAAAATGAACCGCAAGCAATAGTCTCAAGCGGTGCAGTCGGCGGCGCGTAGGTTTTTCGCCATCGGCTTTGCCGGGTGACAGCAGCGGCATGATTGTCACCGTCATTGGCAACAGCCTGACCGAGGACAGGCAGACGGCCAGTGCACCAGCGAACAGGGACGCATCCCGCGCCCACTGGTCAATGAAGACCACCTGGGCGGGGAGCGCAAAAAACACGATCATTGTGAATACTGATAAATCAATCGAAAATCCGGCGTCTCTTGCTAATGCACCAAATCCTGCGCTGCTTGCAGCCAAGATCAAACCGGCGGTGCCGACGGCCGCAGCGAGGCCGCGTGAAAGCGCGCGCGCACCAGATGCTTCCGTCGTCCAGTCGGGTGTCTGCCCGATGTCGGGCGGTTTGGCGTTGTCTTGAGGCAAGCACGTGACCTGTTGGCGGGAGGGTGAGGCCGAGGGCGGCAACATCACCGCCGCTTGTTTGAGCGCACTCTAACCCACTCTTAGCCTCCTCCGCCACGTCCGCGCAATGCGCAGCAATTATTGCCTGTCGATATCAGGCCGTCGTGCTTGCTCAGTGTTTCCCCAAAAGCTGGATGCAATAGCGGCTAGGCACCGGGTTGCTCTAAGCAGCGCAGGCTTCGCAAATAGCCCCGACATGGCGATGATCAGTGCCACAGCAGCCTCCAAGCACGTTGATCCAAGGCAACCGCGCCCTCAGCTCAACGTACTGCTGAGCCAGTTCCTCTGGGTTTCCGGTATCAAGCTCGGGCGCGTTATCGAGTTCGGCGTGGCTGAGGCAGGAAGAATTGGCGCGAAGCCCGCGCACACGGCGCGACCATGTCCCACTGCCATCGAGTATGTGCTCAAAGTGCGTCGGATGTGCGCAATTGATCATGTAGTAGGCTGGCCGCGCATTTGTCTCGGTGTCAATCGTGTCGATTGCTTTGGCCAAACTCTCACCGGTCGGTAGATGCCCGTCCGTCTCCAAGGTGAATGAGATCACGCACGGCATGTCGAGTGCGCGTGCGGCACGTGCGATTCCCATCGCCTCATTCATATTGGTCATCGTAATGGCGGAAACGAGATCGGCGGCCGTGTTGCGAAAGACCTCGATCTGCCAGCTGTGGTAATCCTCTGCCTCATTGACGGTCATAGCCTTACCAGGGTCGTAGCCGTCGCCGCGCGGCCCAATACAGCCGCTGATGACCATGGGAGATTTCTTTGTCTCGTAGCGTGCGCCGATCTCGCTCATCATTGCGATCGAAGCGCGGTTGAAATCACCAAGCTTGCCCCGTCCATATCCCAACTTAGTGCCCCAATCCGGATTGGCGCGCCATGTCGGGCTTTCGAGAATGAAACCGAGGCCGCGCGTCAATGCCATTGGTATGTATCGATCGAAATACTCAGTGAGTGCTTTGCGACCCGCCTGTGTTTCCATCAGAACAAAGGCTTCCGCAGCGGGCAGATCCCAGCCTTCGTGGAAAATCAGCGTCGTTTCTAGACCGCCGTCAGTCAGGAACAGCCTGTCGCCGAGCTGCGGCAGGTCGTTGCGATACTTGCTCATGGTGTGCGGGTCCTCTTTGTTGCCAGATCGGCGTGCGGGCTTGCGGCGAACCAGAGCCCCTGTCGGGTCCGCAACACGCGTAATCGTGATCCATGGCAAAGTGTGTGAGGTGAGGCTGTAACCCTGGGAACAGTCCTCAGCGATTAAGAGTTGGCTGATCGTTCACAAGCATGCGACAGACACATCAACGCCGCGAGCTGATTTCAGTCCGCGGCGTCATAATCTTGTTCGATCTGGAGCGCTCTGGAACACTCCAGAGGGCATACGAAGCAGAACTACTTGTCATCCTTCTTGCGCGGTACGCTTGGTACCGTACCTGTACGGGGCGACTTGTCCTTTTTCGTTTTCGGTCCAGGCAGGGCCTTGCGCGTCTGCGCCCGCACGAGAGTACCAGAGTCCTCGTCGCTCGCTTCGTCGGGTGCATCTTCCTCAGGCCAATCGCCCTTTTTCGCAGGGTCGGCGGGCAATAGTTCAAAGTCGAGCTCGCTTTCGCCGTCTTTCTCAACAACCAAAACCTTGACCGTGCCGCCATGGTCGAGTTTGCCGAATAGCAGCTCGTCGGCCAGCGGCTTCTTGATATGTTCCTGAATGATGCGCGCCAGCGGGCGTGCACCAAACTTGTCATCATACCCCTTTTCTGCCAGCCAGCGCGTCGCCTCGTCAGTGAGCTCGATCATTACGCCGCGATCTGCCAGCTGTGCTTCAAGCTGGAAGATGAATTTTTCGACGACCTTGGCAATGACCTCCGGAGGCAGGCCCGCGAACGGAATGACCGCATCAAGACGGTTACGGAACTCGGGCGTGAACATCTTGTTGATTGCCTCTGTGTCATCGCCTTCCCGCTTGTCGCGGTTGAAGCCCATCGGCGGCTTGGCAAGATCACTAGCACCGGCATTTGACGTCATGATCAAAATAACGTTGCGGAAATCAATCGACTTGCCGTTGTGGTCGGTCAGCTTACCGTGGTCCATCACCTGCAACAGGATGTTAAACAGATCCGGGTGTGCCTTTTCAATTTCGTCAAGGAGGAGCACACAATGGGGATGCTGGTCGACACCATCGGTCAAAAGTCCGCCCTGATCGAATCCGACGTATCCTGGAGGCGCACCGATCAGACGCGATACGGTGTGCTTCTCCATATACTCGGACATGTCGAAGCGCAGTAGCTCCACGCCCATCAACTCGGCGAGCTGCTTGGCAACTTCCGTCTTGCCGACACCGGTCGGGCCGGAAAACAGATAGCAGCCAATCGGCTTTTCTGGTTCGCGCAAGCCCGCACGTGCCAGCTTGATGGCCGAGGCAAGCGCCTCGATCGCACGGTCCTGACCGAACACCAACCGCTTCATATCCTTTTGCAGATTGGATAGAACTTCCACATCCGACTTGGTGATCGTCTTTGGTGGAATGCGTGCCATAGTGGCGACCGTTGCCTCGATCTCCTTGACGGTAATCTTCTTCTTGCGCTTGTTTTCCGGCACCAGCATTTGCGATGCGCCGGTCTCGTCAATGACGTCAATCGCCTTGTCCGGCAATTTGCGGTCATTGATGTACTTAGACGACAATTCGACGGCCGATTTCACCGCGTCGTTGGTGTACTTGATGTTGTGGAATTTCTCGAAGTACGGCTTCAGTCCTTTGAGAATCTCGATGGAATCTTCGACGCTCGGCTCATTGACATCGATCTTTTGGAACCGGCGCACAAGCGCGCGGTCCTTCTCGAAGTGCTGCCGGTATTCCTTGTACGTCGTTGACCCAATGCAGCGAAGAGTGCCGGACTGCAGCGCCGGTTTTAGAAGATTAGACGCATCCATCGCGCCGCCAGACGTTGCTCCTGCACCGATCACGGTGTGGATCTCATCGACAAAAAGTATGGCGCCGGGATAATTCTCAACTTCCTTCATCACCGCCTTAAGACGCTCTTCGAAGTCGCCGCGATAACGGGTGCCCGCAAGGAGCGCGCCCATGTCCAGCGCAAAGATCGTCGATGACTTTAGAACTTCAGGAACCTCACCCTGCTCGATCTTGCGGGCGAGGCCCTCGGCAATGGCGGTTTTGCCGACACCGGGGTCGCCGACGAATAGAGGGTTGTTCTTTTGGCGCCTGCATAAAACCTGGATGGTGCGCATCACTTCCGGTTCGCGGCCGATCAGCGGATCGATTTTACCGTCGTTCGCTTTCTTGTTCAGGTTTACGCAGTATGTGTTGAGCGCATCCTGCCCCGGCTTCTTCTCATCACCATCGCCATCAGACACGTCGTCTTCAACGCCGCTTACAGGGCGCGGCTCAGACATACCGGGCCGCTTTGCGATGCCGTGAGAAATGTATTGCACGGCATCGAAGCGGGTCATTTCCTGTTCCTGCAGGAAGAACGCTGCGTGGCTTTCACGTTCGGCGAACATCGCTACCAGAACGTTTGCGCCTGTGACCTCCTCGCGGCCTGACGATTGCACGTGCACGACGGCGCGATGAATAACGCGCTGAAACCCATTTGTCGGCTGCGCTTCGTCGACATTGTCGGACACAAGCCCGGTCAGTTCGGTATCGAGGTAATCCGTTAGTCTGTTGCGAAGTGCATCAATGTCCGCATTACACGCGCGCATGACGGCGGCCGCATCACGGTCGTCCACCAGCGCCAACAACAGATGCTCCAGCGTTGCGTATTCATGCGAGCGTTCATTGGCATATTCCAACGCGCGATGCAGGGCAGATTCGAGACTTTTTGAGAACGACGGCACGGGACCTACTCTTTCTCCATTGTACATTGAAGCGGGTGCTGATGCTGCCGCGAGAAGTCAGTCACCTGCGTGACTTTGGTCTCGGCAACTTCATAAGTATACACGCCGCACACGCCCACACCTTTACGGTGCACATGCAGCATGATCCGATTGGCTTCCTCGCGGCCTTTGTTGAAGAAGCGTTCAAGCACGTGGACGACAAACTCCATTGGTGTGTAATCGTCGTTCAACAATAAGACACGATAGAGGCTTGGGCGTTTGGTTTTTGGACGCGTCTTTGTTACCAAGCCAGTGCGGCCGTCTTCGTCGTCGCGCCCGTCACCGGGCCCGTCGTCGCCGGCCATCGTTAATCCGGTCAGATATTTTTCCTGCAATTCGCTCATTTCAATTCCGCACGGATCATACCCTGCAAAAGATAACATGTTTTCGAAGAAGCCGATTCCCGTTACGATTCACTGGTTGTACGGGGAGACTAAGACCGGAGATGACTGTCGCCAAGGACACTGTTCGGTATCCTCAGGTGGCCTTAGCAGTTTGACCGCTTCGTGATGGTCTCCTGGGCGTTGAGCACGTATCCCATCACTGCGGGATCAGCCGGTCGCCGAGGGTTGCAGTGCAATGCGGGCCTTGTCCCTCACCGGGGTGGGTTTCAGTAAACTGATCCGAGTCCATCGTTTTTGCCACGCCGCCAGGCACCTCTTGTTCAATTTTGCGCTGTCCGCACAAGACGAAGACCTCGCCGCGATTTCCATGATACATCCTCGTCCGCCCAACGGCCTGCGGGCGGCGCGGATCGCATGAAACTAGACCCAGACCGAACTATTTGTGCACTGCCTCGCCTGGATACAAGGTTGTATAAGACGGAAAAAGTGCTCGGTACGCTGGGCTTGTGCCGTGGTCATATGGTCTGACGGGCCTGTAACCGGTTGCGGGCGCTTCACCGTCCGTCGCTTCGACACAGTCAAAACAACAAAGCCCGGTCCTTGATGGACCGGGCTTTGCCGTCGGTTCGAGTTGTCGGCGAATGTGCTGCACCCCGTACGTCGAAAACTAGCCTTTACGGACTTGTTTACGACTGCAGCAGCATTCGGGCCGCGCTCGCCGCTTTACTTCGCCTTCTTGAGCGCGTTCTCGACCGGCTTGTACGCCTCTTTGGCGATGTCAGAATACATGCTGCTGATCCGGTTCATCTGGTGCATGTACTCTTCGTAGGCCTGCTTTGCGTAATTCGTTTGGATCTCGATGGCCTGCTCGACAGATTTGGCCGAAACGAGCTTCTCAAATGTCGCAGTGCCCTCTTCGAATGAGCGCTTCGTATAGTCGCCCATCTCGGCCGCAATAGCCTGCATGCTCTTGTTCCACTCGCCGTAGAATTTCATGGCACCGTCGATATTGGCCTGGTTAAGCTTTTGAATGTCATCCATATTTGCTATCATCATAAATCCCTCGCTAAGGCATTGTTGGGAACCGACCGCGCAGGTCTCTCTTGTCACGGCCCTATACTTCGCATTACGTGGGCGCAGCTTATATCTGCACCGCAACAAGTTTCAAGTTAAAAATATTGCATTGCACAAAAATGTCGCGGCGGGCCGATTTGAGCATGATCGGAGGCATTCAGAGCCGCGCCATTAACCGGAATTTTTCACCTCATGGGTATGCTGGCGGAAAAACAAGAAAACACCACGAATGATCACAGGGCTGGCAGGATGGCGCCGTAAAGGCGCCCAACACCTATGTTGTTTGCAAACCGTATAAGGTCGGGCTCGACATCGCGTCGGTTCGTCAGCATTTGGCTGACGCGTCGCTTTGGGCACCGTGTTAGGCACGCTGGTGGCAGCACGTTGTCGGGCCATCGATCACGATTCGGCGGGTTGCATAAGACATTGTACTCATTTGCTCATTTGAACTGCTCTGACGCACCGGAGTCGCACACGATACGGGGAGCCTTCATGCTCCTGGCGGCAGTGTCGTGTTGCATGATCATGGCGGGCGGTGTCTCTGCAAAACCGACGCAGAAGTCGAAATACGCGGCCATGGCCATCGACGCCAATACCGGCCGTGTTCTTGAAAATAGGTACGGAGATGCAGCGCGCTATCCGGCGTCTTTGACCAAAATGATGACGCTCTACATGGTGTTTGAGCGGATTGAACAAGGGCGGTTGAGCCTCAAAACACGCATCCCCTACAGCGCCACCGCCGCCGCGGCCCCGCCCTCCAAGCTTGGCCTGAAAGCCGGTTCATCAATTGCCGTCGGCGATGCGATCAAGGCGCTTGTGACCAAGAGCGCTAATGATGTGGCGGTTGCAGTCGCGGAGTATCTGGGCGGCAGCGAGGCTAAATTTGCCCGGGCCATGACTGCCAAGGCGCGCTCTTTTGGCATGTCGCGAACGACTTTTAAGAATGCGTCCGGTCTGCCCAACAGCCAACAGAAAACGACCGCGCGCGACATGCTGACATTGGCGCTGAGGCTGCAGGACGACTTCCCCATGCACTATAAGTTGTTCCGCACCAGGTATTTTACGTTCAAGGGCAAAACCTACCGCAACCACAACACTTTACTGCGGAAATTTGCCGGCACCGACGGCATCAAGACGGGCTACACCCGCGCTTCGGGATTTAATTTGGTGAGTTCCGTGAGGCGTGATGGGCGCCATGTCGTTGCTGCGGTGTTCGGTGGCAAAACCGCTCGTTCTCGCAACTCGGCGATGCGGGCACTCCTGCACCGATCTTTGCGCAAAGCATCGAAGAAAAAGACCAGGGTCAAACCTGTTCTGGTGGCCAAGCCGGCCCGCGTACACCGCCCGCGAAAAGCTCCGCGCGTCGCAGCCAGCCCGCCACCGCCAGCGCAACCGGATAAGAGGATCGCAATGGCGCGGGTTCGCGCAGTTGACGCCCGTGAACTGGTGCGGCAACCACGCCACGTGAACCGGCAACCTGGGCTGCAATCGTCCGGCCAGGAGCGGCGGCGGCCGCCAGGGTTTTCTCAAGCCTTTGCGCCCGCCCTGCAAAAGCAAGATTTGACCTCGTCGTCATCTCTCCGCCGTCCGCATCATTCAGCCAGCACAACCGCTTGGGCTCTTCCATCGAATACGCGATGGCAGGGACGGACGGCGCGTGGAGAAACTGTCGTGATGAAAGGGTCTGTGCGCGAGGGCCAGGCGCCAAGGGCGCAGGCTCGCATGGCTCGCGGACAAGGACCTGGTCGACCACCGTCAACGTTACAGCAGCAGTCTGCACTACTTGATGGCAATGCAGCGATGGCCCGAAGTGGTACTGATGCGGGGCGCACCACGTTCGCTACGGCAAAGCAAGCGCATTTCCCTAACCAGCAACGGTCGGCTTACAAAACTGCCGTAACAGGTGAGCGCGGGTCGGGTGCCCTTAACCCGCCGCGCGCAAATTCGACTGCGACACCGCGCGGCGGCTATGCCGTCCAGGTCGGGGCGTATGCCGATGAGGCACAAGCTAGACAGCAACTATCGCAAGTGGCCCAAAAGGCGGAGGGGCTGGTTACCGGCTACCGGCCGCGGACGCTCAGTACACAAAAGGGCAGGAAGCAGCTCTACAAAGCACAATTCGCTGGATTTCAGGCAGATAATGCGATGCAAACGTGCAACGCATTGCGCCGCCAAGCCATCGATTGTTTTGTCACGCTAGACCAATAAGCGGCAAGACCTGGCTTAAGGAACGTGCGACAGCAGTACGTCCTTTGCCTCGTTGATCTTTGCGGCAAGGTAGGTTGAGCCGCCGCGATCGGGATGGAACCTAGCGATAAGCTCGCGGTGCGCTTTGCGGATTTGATCGGCATCGGCGCCAGGTTTGAGCCCCAATATTTCATAGGCCTCCTCAACCCGCATGCGTCCGTCGGGGCCCGAGGACATGGCCTCCTCACCACGGCGAATATCATCTCGCCAAGTCGGATGCCGGGCATCCAGATAGGCCTCGATTAACTGTGCCGACTGCGGGTCGTCGACACGACAATCCTGCCACAACAGCGCTAAGTCAGCTGGGCTTAGCGTTTCGATGCGCTGGCCCTGGAACAAACCCTTGAGCACATTGCCGCTCATCTGTCCGGTGTCGTGGTCCAGTTCCATTTCAAGATAGTCTGTCACAACGCGTGAGACCTGCCCGGACGATTTCGGTGCCTGCGGGCCAAACAGCCGCGAGGCACCGGACGACCAGAGCCAAGCTGCACCCAACAGCAACGGGGCCGCAGCGTTTAGCATGCCGCGCATAGCGAGAACGGCGGCAACAACAAGAAGTACCGTGGCGAGCGCGCGCCGGATCTGCTTGGCCACGGCGGCAGGTTGGGCGTTCATGAACACCTGCGCCAAGACAAGAATAACGGCGAGAAGAGCAAATCCCAGAAGTAGAAAGTGCATTTATGATCCGGTTTCAGCCGCAAGACGATAGCAAGACTTTCGCCTACACTCTCAGCACATGCCAGCCCGTCCGATCAACCGATTTCGCATCGCCTGAAATGCGGCCTCGTGATAGCGCCATCCCGCAGGGGGCCATTCAACGCGCCTTCAGTTGTTCCAGGAGCGCGCGCGGCGCGGTGCCACTGCCAGCGGATTTTTCCAGCATCTCCAATGCCTGACGTCCGCCCGCAGCATATACCGCAACCGCCGAAAGCAGTGCGCGTAGCTGTGATGCGGATCCGGCGTCAAACGGGCACCAGGCGCCTCGTGTCAGCCGAGCAATTTCCTTAAATCCTGCGCGCGCATGCGGGTCATGCCCTTCTTGAAATACGAACACAGGCAAACCAAACAGCGCAAGCTCACCGGCCAGAGCGCAAAGTTCGTCAATGTCCTCTTCGATGCAATCGCCAACATAAACGAGTGCATTTACAGTCTTGCTTTCGGTTTCGCGACGCGCATGGGTCAGCACCTTGCGGATCTGCGTGTGACCACCGCGACAGTCTACCGTCGTCATCAGTCGCGCAAGTTCGGTTGGATTGGAGACCCATTTCGATGATCGGCACTCACCTGCGCCACGAAAATAGACAAGCTGCACATCAAGTCCGCCAACCTGGCGCACGGCATCAAACATGTCCGCTTGCAACCCCAGCGCCATGTCCCATGTTGGGCGGCGGCTCATGGTGGCATCCATTGCAAAAATCAGCCGGCCGTTGCCAGCCGCAGCCTGCGGGCTCAGTGATTTCATCTTGTTGAGGAAGTCGGCGACCTCACCGGCGGACGAGCGTTGCTGCTGTTCGGACACGCCAGTCTCTTCTGCTGGCGCAGGAACATGCTTGCCTCCGGGCGGCGGCGGTACGTTTGGCGCAGACGCGGTCTTGGCTGTTCGAGTGTTCTCACGCTCGAAGCCATCTTTGATGGTCTTGCCGGGCTTTTCTTTTCCCACCTCTGCCTCGGTTGCTGGCCCTGAACTCACTTGATCAAAACATGGGAATTGTGAGCCTGACAATCAATGTGCGACGCGCATTGGTTCGCAGCAGTTGGGAAAGATCAAGGCCGTTGGGTTACGACGCCGGTTTAAGCAGCGAAATGTTACCGCCGGTCGCTGTAATGTCAGTCGTGCGCACCCGTTCCGTTACGAACCGAAACAGATAATTCGGACCTCCCGCCTTTGGCCCTGTGCCCGACAGCCCCTCGCCGCCGAAGGGCTGAGCACCGACCGCAGCGCCAATCTGGTCGCGATTGACGTACATATTGCCGACACGGGCATGCTCAGCCACGTAATCGGCGACAGCATCGATGCGGCTGTGCAGTCCGAGGGTCAGGCCATAGCCAAACGAATTGACCGTGTCGATGACGCGGCCGAGCGCGCCTTGCTCGTAACGCACGACGTGCAGAATGGGACCGAAGACTTCTTCGCGCAGTGCGTCCGCTTGTTCCAGCTCGTAGGCTGCCGGTGTGACATATGTTCCGACACGGCAATTTTCCGGCAGAGGTACATCGGCAATCTCTTTGCCGACTACCTGCATGTGAAGTTTGTGTGCATCGAGCCGGTCCTGAGCGGCTTCGTCTATCACCGGGCCGATGTCGGTGGCGATATCGATTGGGTCACCCACGTCAAGTGACCGAATGGCGCCGGCCAGCATCTCAATCGTTTTTTCCGCAATGTCGTTTTGGATAAACACTATGCGCGCGGCAGAGCAACGCTGGCCGCTCATGTCAAAGGCGGAGCGGACACAATCGCGCACGACTTGTTCTGGCAGAGCGGACGAGTCGGCGATCATGGCGTTTATGCCACCGGTTTCTGCAATAAAGGGAACTATGGGCGCGCGGCGATCGGCAAGATTGCGTCCGATACTCCATGCCGTTTCGTTGGAGCCTGTAAAAACCACTCCGGCAATGCGCGGATCTTGAACCAGTCGTTCTCCGACATCACCACCACCGGGCAGGAAGTGCAGCACTTCTGGCGGCACACCTGCTTCGTGCAGAAGATTCACAACGAGGGCCGCCGCGATTGGCGTCTGCTCGGCAGGTTTGGCCAAAACCGTGTTCCCGGTGGCGAGCGCCGCCGCGATTTGACCGGTAAAAATTGCGACCGGAAAGTTCCATGGTGAAATGCACACGAATGCGCCGCGCGCGCGCAAGCTCAACGTATTTGTTTCACCTGTCACTGACTGGAGATGCACGGGTTCGCTCAGGAGCTTGCGCGCCTCAACGGCGTAGTAGCGTAGAAAGTCGATTGCCTCACGCACATCTGCGTGGGCGGTTTCAAGCGTTTTTCCGGCTTCGCGCACCGCCACCGCAATCAGCCGTGCTCTGTCCCGCTCAAACAAGTCGGCCGCGTGTTCCAGGATCGTCGCGCGTTGATCAACAGGCGTCATATCCCAGCTGTGCGCACCAGCGCAGGCACTGACAACCGCGCGTTCGATATCGCGTGGCAGGGAATGATAAACGCTACCGATCCGCTCGCGATTGTCATGCGGGCATAACAGGAGCCGGCGTGACGTTTCTTCCGACCCTTCCTCGCCGTCAACGACGGGGAAGACCTCGAAATCCTCTCGCAGCGCCTCACCGATATCGGTGAGCAGTTGTTCCCGCTCGTAGCGCTGGCGCAGTGCCAAACCATCGCTCAAACGACGCTCGGGCAGGAAGAGTTCACGAGGGCGCGGCAGTTCCACGTCTTGCGGCTGTTCGACGGCACGCAGCCGTTCAGCCGTTTCGACCGGATCAGCAATCAATTCGGATATGGGTTGATCATCGTCTGCCAGGCGATTAACAAAACTCGCATTGGCCCCGTTCTCCAAGAAGCGGCGAACGAGGTAAGCCAACAGGTCTTCGTGACCTCCAACCGGGGCATAGATGCGGCATGTCGCTGCCAGCTTATCTTTACCGACTACCTCTTCATATAGCGCTTCGCCCATGCCATGCAGGCGTTGGAATTCGTAGCGTGCGCGTCCTGCGGCGACATACGCGGCAGCAATGGAATGGGCGTTATGGGTGGCGAACTGGGGATAGAATGCATCCGGTTCCGATAACAGGAAACGCATGCAGGCCAGATAGGAGACATCCGTGTTGAGTTTTCTAGTGAAGACCGGGTAGTCCGCAAGTCCGCGCTCCTGGGCCCACTTGATCTCACTGTCCCAGTAAGCGCCTTTGACGAGGCGGATGGGGATGCGTTTGCCGACCCGTTCGGACAGCCGCAGCAACCAGCGCAATGTAGGGATTGCGCGTTTGCCGTAGGCTTGAACGGCAATGCCTAGGCCGTGCCAATGCGCAAGCTCATCGTCGAGAAATGCTGAGGCAAAGACATCCAATGTCGGTTCAAGGCGATCCTGTTCCTCAGTGTCAATGGTGACGCTGATACCGTTATCTTTGGCTGCCCTGATGAGTGTGATCACACGCGGGACGAGCTCCCTCGCCAATCGGTCCTTCTTGCCGGGCTCGAAGCGCGGATGCAGAGCCGAAAGTTTGACCGACAAACCTGGCCGCTGCATCAGTGCATCGGGATATTCAGAGTCGAAGGCTCCCGCTTCGGCGCCAATGGCTTCGATCGCGCTCATATAGCGGTTGTAGTAGATGTCAGCGTCGGCTTCCGTGCGCGCGGCCTCACCCAACATGTCGTAGGAGAAGAGGTAGCCTTTCGCTTCCAACGCTCGGGCCCTGTGCAGCGCTTCCTTGATCGTGCGACCGGCGACGAAATGGTCGCCGAGCAGTTTGACCGCATGGCGCACGGCCTGGCGAATGACAGGTTCGCCTGAGCGGGCAACGAGGCGTTTCAGGACCTGGAGCGGTGTCGGACCATCGCTGCTTTTTAACTTGACCAGCCGTCCGGTCAGCATAAGGCCCCAGCTCGATGCGTTGACGAGAGCATTTGGGGAATGACCGAGGTGGCTCTCCCATGCGCCTCCGGAAAGTTTTTCCGCTATCAGGTCGTCAGCTGTTTCGTTGTCGGGAATGCGCAACAGGCTTTCCGCGATGCCCATCAAGATGACGCCCTCATCGCTGGAAAGGCCGTATTCGCGCATGAAGGAATCTACACCGCCGGCATCTTCCGACTTGCCGCGAGCGGCGTGCACGATCTGGCGCGCCACTTCGGCTGTGCGCCTTCGCTCGTCTTCGCTGTAGACCGCTCGCTCGATCAAGCCACCGACTAGACGCGTCTCATCGATCAAGTGATGGGCCGCAATCTCGTCGCGTGACGGCAGATCCTGCAATCGGTTGCGCGGTTGCGCCGCGTCGACTTTGTGCGCTTCAGCGACTTCGTGGTTGTGGACCGCGACCATACCGCCCTCTGGTTGGTTTTTTAAACCGTGGCAGCGACTGGCTGCTTTATTCCCGACTCAATTGAGTACGGGCCATTGAACTTAGTCTAGCAAATCGCTACGCCATAGGTTGCCGATAATCGGCAACTGATACAATTGATATGGGACTTGGATCGCGGTTTTGCGACCACGCAAACCATGGACGTTATTCGCACACTCCCATCCTTGCGCGCCTTGACACGCCAATGGCGCAGCGACAACACACGATTCGCGTTGGTGCCGACAATGGGGGCGCTGCATACGGGCCACATGAAGCTGGTGGGTGCGGCTCTATCAGCGGCAGATCGCACCGTCGTCTCGATCTTTGTCAATCCAACGCAGTTTGCACCTGGTGAAGACCTGGAGCGCTATCCGCGCGACGAATCAGGTGATCTGGAAAAACTTGAAAAAGCCGGTGTTGACGTAGTGTGGGCACCGGGCGCCGGTGACATGTATGGCCAAAATTTTGCGACTGCCGTGGTGCCTGAAGGCGCTGCCAACGGACTTGAGACGACATTCCGTCCGCATTTTTTTCGAGGTGTCGCGACAGTTGTAACCAAGCTGTTCAACCAAGTCGGGCCAGATATCGCGGTTTTTGGGGAAAAGGACTATCAGCAGCTTTGCGTGGTACGCCAACTGGTACGGGATCTCGATATGCCGCTTGAGATTTTGGGCTGCGAGACTGTGCGAGAAGCTGACGGGCTGGCGCTGTCGTCGCGCAACAGCTACCTGGGCGGACGCCAGCGCAGTATCGCGCCCGCACTTTACCGCGTAATTTCGCAAGCGGCCGAGGCTGTCAACGCCGGTCAGCTCGCGGGCGAGGTGGAGAACGGGGCGGTCGAGGCTTTGCGGCAGGCCGGATTTGATGACGTCGACTATGTAGCCGTACGGGACGGTGAGACACTTGGCAGCTACGATCAAGGCGCAAACCGCCAGGGCCGTGTTCTGGCAGCCGCGTGGCTCGGTAAAACCAGGCTTATCGACAATGTCGGCTTTTAGGTATTATCCGGCGCACGCCGGTTCCCCAATGCTTGGGTATTGTGCCTTGATGGCCACGGACTTGTGCCAGGCCCTTGCCAATCCCGGGTCGCCCGTGGCAACTGATGGCGTAAGCCTGACCAAATTAGATTCGCCTGTAGCTTTCAGTTCAAGCGTTGCTTGGGCGCCGTTCCACCTTTTGCCAACCTGGAGCGTATGAAGAGCGCATGGCCAAATCGCAGCGAGACCTGTTCGCCAAAGCCGAGGCAGAATTGACCGAAAAGCCAGCGCGCGGCCGACGACGCACGGCCGATGCTTCAGACCACTATACCGCAGCCGATATCGAAGTGCTTGAGGGCCTGGAGCCCGTCCGGCGCAGGCCGGGGATGTATGTTGGCGGTACTGACGAGAAGGCCCTGCATCACCTCTTCGCCGAAGTCATCGATAACTCGATGGATGAAGCGGTGGCTGGCCACGCCAGCTGGATCGAAGTACACCTCGATGAGGAAGGGTACCTTTCGGTTGCCGATAATGGCCGGGGAATTCCGGTCGATGCCCACCCCAAGTTTAAATCGAAATCGGCGCTTGAAGTCATCATGACGACGCTACATGCCGGCGGTAAATTCGACGGTAAGGCGTACAACACATCCGGCGGCCTGCATGGCGTTGGTGTGTCGGTCGTCAATGCATTGTCCGAAGAGCTGGAAGTCGAGGTGGCCCGTGGCCAACAACTATACCGGATGGTATTTTCCCGGGGGCACGCAGAAACGAAGTTGGAGAAGCTCGGCTCGATCATGAACCGGCGCGGAACGCGCATCCGCTTCAAGCCTGATCCGCAAATCTTTGGAAAAGGTGCTGCATTCAAGCCAGCGCGGCTTTTTACGATGGCGCGCTCCAAAGCCTACTTGTTCGGCGGCGTGCGCATTCGCTGGTCGTGCGATGAATCGCTAATCAAGGACAAGACACCGGCGGAAGCCGAATTCCATTTTCCCGGAGGGCTTAAGGACTATCTGGTGGAGACCATCAACGGTCAGACACAAGTCACCAAGGATGTTTTCTGCGGCAAGCTAAAAAAAGAAGGTGGACACGGATCTGTTGAGTGGGCCGTTGCTTGGGTTGCCAGCACCGATGGTTTCACACGCTCCTACTGCAATACGATTCCAACGGCTGATGGCGGCACGCATGAAAGCGGGCTGCGCCAGGCGCTGTCAAAAGGGCTTCGAGCCTACGGCGAACTGATCGGCAACAAGAAAGCTTCCTCCATTACCGCCGATGACGTCATGGGCACGGCCGCCGCGATGCTGTCCGTCTTCATCCGTGAACCGGAATTCCAAGGCCAGACCAAAGACAAGCTCGCAACGCAGGAAGCAACGCGTATTGTCGAGGCCGCCGTGCGCGACGCCTTCGACCACTGGCTGGCAGATAGCCCGCAACAGGCTAACAGGCTGTTGGAATGGGCGCTCGATCAGGCTGAACTCAGACTCAAACGCCGGCGCGAAAAGGAAGTGTCGCGCCAGTCGGCAACGCGCAAGCTGCGCCTGCCCGGCAAGCTGGCGGATTGCACGACACGCAAGGCTGAAGGCACCGAGATCTTCATCGTGGAGGGCGATTCTGCTGGCGGCTCAGCAAAGAGTGCCCGTAAGCGCGACACGCAAGCCATACTCCCACTTCGCGGTAAGATCCTCAATGTTGCCAACGCGTCTTCGGCAAAGCTTGCACAGAATCAATTGCTGTCGGATCTCATTGTGGCGCTCGGTGTTGGATTGGGAGCAAAGTATCGCGACGAAGACCTGCGTTATGAACGCGTGATTGTTATGACCGACGCCGACGTTGACGGCGCCCATATCGCTTCGCTGCTAATCACCTTCTTCTACCAGCAAATGCCGCAGCTCATCGAAAACGGTCATCTGTATCTGGCGGTGCCACCACTATATAAGATCACGCAAGGTGCCAAATCACACTATGCGCGCGACGATGCGCACCGTGATGAATTGCTTGCAAGCGAATTCAATAAAGACAAAAAGGTCGAGATCAGCCGGTTCAAAGGTCTGGGCGAGATGAATGCCCAGCAGCTCAAAGAGACGACCATGGACCCGGCAAAGCGTTTGCTGCTGCGCGTGGAGATCGCGGCTGACGAGCGTGAAGCGGTCACGGATGCTGTCAGCACTCTTATGGGTTCGAAGCCCGAAGCGCGGTTCCGATTCATCCAGGAGCGTGCCGCGTTCGCTAAGGATCTCGATATCTAGGTCCTGAGGGTGGCCACCTCACCGAGCAATGCAGAATGTAACAAGGGCCGGAGTTCTCCGGCCCTCTTGTTATCAATTTGCCTGAACATCCGCGGTCATTAGCCGAGGCGCTATTGCCGCGACCTGCCCGAGCGGGCGGCGCGAGATGCTTTTTTATGGGCCTCAATACCGGCAGCGTCATTGACGTCCGCATCGGCAAGTGTGTCATCGTCCACGTGCACTTCGCGTCCGTCTGGTGTGTAGCCCGGCCCCAGAACATCCACGATAGTGGGATGTCCTGCACTCTTATGATGCGACCAGCCTTCGACAACCAGGCCCTTCTCGGCATATTGCGGATCGCCCAGCAGGTAGTTGTGCAAGTCCTTCAGCTTGTAGTGAGGCACGGACGCAAAAAGGTGATGGGGAAGATGATAGTCCATGCCCCAGGGGAACACCGCGAAGCGCATGAATGGATTTACAAGGAAGATGCGCGAGTTCGTATAACGCCCGCGATCTGCGTTACCATGCTGAAGCCATTCGCGCATAACCATAAACAGCGGGAAGGTTGAAAACAGAGGCAGTATCCACAGCAAGAGGAAATAACCCCATACTGGTGCGCCAGTTGCGTAATTGGCAGCTGTCAGTCCGGCATAAAGCACAGCCATGTAGGTCATGCGATTGATTGCCGTCCACCTGTGAGAAATGACGGGGTTGATACGGCTCTGTTGATAATCGTCATCCGGGATGGTGTAGAAATAGGCAACGGTCGCCAACCACAGCACCGCAAGTAGCGCCAGCGCAGCAAGCCCCAGACCGGCCTCCAGCATTACAGCCATAACGGTCGGGACACCGATGGCGAACAGGACACCAATACGGATAACCCAGGGCGATCCTGGCTTCGTGGTATCCGCGTAGGGGTTCGTATCGACACCGATCGCGCTGTAACGTGCACGGGCAAATATGTAACTGACCAGGCGATGTGGATAGAGTTGGCGCAGCATCGCCTTCAACAATTCGATATGCTCCAGCGGAAAGTCGAGCCAATGACCGCTGTCCTTGGCCTGATCGAAATTCGGGTCGCGCTCGGGATCGTTAACAAACTGGTGATGCGCCAAGTGATGCAGGCGGAACGCGTAGGTCGATGTGTAAATGGGGAACGCTGCAAGCCAATCGGACGTCAACTCATTGAGCTTGCGATCATCGAAAAGCATGTAGTGCGTGCCTTCGTGGGTGGCGCCACCGAACTGGTGCTGTACGGCACCAATAATGATCACAGCGACAATGGTTGCCGGCGCATTCCACCACCAATCGAGCCCGGCATCCGCGACGAGCGAATAGCTCCACAACGTGGCTGCGACAGTTGCGATCAGGACCGCATAGTCGAAAGCCAAGTGGAAAAAATTGGTCGTGTTGTCGCGCGCCTTAAGCGCCTTGATCTGGCCCTCGCGGCTCAACCTGTCGGATGGCCTGCCGGCGGCAGGCTTGTCCCGGCGTCGTGTTTGCGGGACCTCATCGCGCATCACCATCTGCTCTGTCGTCATTGCGATCTCCAACACTTGTTAGCCGGCATCTCACTTAGATGATCGATGCCGCCTGGCAGCAGACCTGCGGGATGATCTCGGCCACCCAGCCGCAGGCCAACAATATCCAGATCACTCTCACCTTTGTAGAATCACCATAGAGTGAATATTTCAATGCCCAATCTGAGCCTTACTGCCATTGGTTAATTTGGCGTGGGTTCAAATTCCGACATAGGTCAGCCATTTGTTGGATTTTTCGTCTGCAATGCAGTGTGACACCGCGGAGCGACAAGACTGCTGATTGCCGCCACTGATTGCTGCAAGTGCACACGGGTGGGAATCCAGGGCCTACCACGTCGATGAGACAATATTGCTAACCGATGACAATTTCTGTTCCTGCCGGAACAACAGCTGGCTCAGGTTGTGCAATTGCGCCGGCGGTATTGTCTGCCGATACTGCCCGCGGCAAATCGGCGACCAATCGCACGGTCCCAAGATTAATGGATGCTCAGCCAGATTAGTTTGAATCTGATTAATCCGCACAGCAGCAGGACCCGGCGGCAAACAGGGAGACAAGTACTATGAACAAGAGGGCGCTTGTGGCGGAGTTTATTGGTACGTTCGGTCTTGTTGCAGCCATCTGCGGTGCGGCGTTGTTTGCTGCCCCTGCTGGCGGTGGGCTTGTCTCGGTGGCATTTGCCGCCGGGTTTTCTCTGCTCGCAATGGCCTATGCGGTCGGCCATATCTCAGGGGCGCACTTTAATCCTGCCGTTACTTTGGGTCTTGTCGCAGGCGGGCGTTTTGAGGCGAGTGATGCCGTTGGCTATATTCTCGCTCAGGTTGCTGGCGGTGCCAGCGCCACTTTCATTCTCGCTATCATACTGGGCGGTGCAAATGGAGGTAGCTGGAATGATTTCGTCGCCGTCTCAAATACGTATGGCGGCCCAAAACAGTTCTCCATGCTGTCGACCGGTCTGACCGAAGTCGTGATTACGGCCCTGTTCGTGTTTGTCATCATGGGCGTCACCTCATCGCACGCACCGCAAGGATTTGCGCCAATCGCCATTGGACTGGCGCTAGCGCTGTTCCACATTATTGCGATCCCAATCTCCAATGCGTCGCTAAACCCGGCGCGTTCAACGGCAGCCGCTCTATTCGGTGGCGTCGGGCCATTGAGCCAACTCTGGCTGTTCTGGGTTGCGCCTATTGCCGGCGGTGTCATCGGCGGTCTGGTGGCAAAATGGCTACAGGAGGAGTAGCTGCTCCGGCGCGCTATCCTACGCGAGACTTCGCAGGGGCTTTTTTCAGCGCTACTGGGCCTGCTGAAACCGGGCGGGCGAGCCGCCTAGCGCCTCATCCTCAGTCTCCCTGGGATCGGGCGCTTATGGTGAATGTCATGCGATGACCCTGATTATTGGCTTCGACCGTGCACCCAGAAGGCTTGCAAAAAAGCATCGCTCCACGAGCCAATATTATGAATCTGCGGGACAAATGTGCGCAATCGCCCGGATTCTCTTGCGTTCGGTTGCGACTTATGCGAACCGGGGAGCGACTTGAGCGCGGGGTTTCAGTTCTTTTACCGTATTCGCAAAAGCCCCACTGATCCATTTGTCACTTTTTTAGATCCCACCCTGCGCTCCGTCATGAACACCGCTGCCCGTCTTGTGGCAGGCGGTTACATGCTTATGGAGATGCAGACTTTTGAGTGAAACAACCTTCGCTGAGCTCTCGCTCAGTCCCAAGGTGCAGGCGGCCATTGAGGCTGCCGGCTACACGACGCCTACCCCCATCCAAGCCGCTGCCATCCCCGTCGCCGTCGAAGGGCGCGATGTTTTGGGCATTGCGCAAACCGGAACGGGCAAGACGGCTTCCTTTACACTGCCGATGATCACACGGCTTGAAACGGGCCGGGCACGTGCACGCATGCCTCGTTCGCTCATCCTGGCCCCAACGCGTGAACTTGCCGCGCAGGTGGCGGAGAGCTTTGAGCGATACGGTGTCAACCACAAACTCAACGTTGCGCTGCTGATCGGCGGTGTTTCGTTCGATGAACAAAACCGCATCCTTGATCGCGGCGCGGACGTATTGATCGCGACTCCAGGGCGGCTGCTGGATCATTTCCAACGCGGCAAATTGATGTTGATGGGCGTCGAGATCCTGGTCATCGACGAAGCCGACCGCATGCTCGACATGGGCTTCATCCCGGATATCGAAAAAATCTGCAGGCTATTGCCGCCGCGCCGTCAGACATTGTTTTTCTCCGCAACGATGCCGCCGGAAATTACGCGACTCGTTAAACAGTTCCTGAAAGACCCAAAGCGCGTGGAAGTGGCTCCTCCTGCAACGACGGCCAAGACCATTACGCAGCGCTTTAAGTATTGTCCCGAACCTGAGGACTGGGCAAAGCGCGAACAGTTACGGGAATTAATCAGAGCAGATGATGTTAGAAACGCCATCATTTTCTGCAACCGCAAACGCGATGTCGCAATTCTTCTAAAATCGCTGAAGAAGCATGGTTTCAATGCCGGCGCGCTTCACGGAGACATGGATCAGAAGGCACGCATGGAAACACTCGATGCGTTCAAAACGGGCGAGATCACTTTTCTTGCCGCAAGCGACGTTGCAGCTCGCGGTTTGGACATTCCCGATGTGAGCCATGTGTTCAATTACGACCTGCCACGCGACAAGGACGATTACGTACACCGCATCGGCCGAACGGGGCGGGCGGGCAAACAGGGCAATGCCGCTTCTCTGGTGACGGCGGAAGATTTCAAGGTCGTGCAGGACATTGCGAAGATAACCGGTGATGAGCCGGTATGGCTGGGAGAGGCTCCGACTGAAGCTGACCTGGAAGATGGCGCCAGACGCAGGGGGCGTTCCGGTCGTGGTGCCGGCGGTCGTACGCGCGGCCGGGGAGGCCGCGCCGGAGCAGCGCCGGACCGGCCGTCCCGCAACAAAATTTCGGAAGAAACAAGCGCAGGCGCAACAGATGCACGCGCTACACCAGACGTCTCTCAGCCCGCAACGGAGGCGGCCAAGCGGCCGCCACGCAAACGATCGCGACGTGGGGGAAGCCGAAAGGGCGTGGAAGCAACTGCCGAGGCGGGCGTAGCAACCTCGGCAGAACAGCCAACTGGCAAGAGGCCGGAGAAAGTGGCGGCTGAGGGGTCCGGTGACGTTGGCCGTGGATCGGGGCGCAGGCGCGGGCGTGCATCCGAAAATGTGGACCGGGCACCTGCCCAGGGATTTGCAGATAACATTCCGGAATTCTTGCGCAAACCTGTGCGCCGGCAGAAAGTCACTAGCTAGTGTTCCGTCTCAGACATTTGCCAGCGGTTGCGGCTTGGTTAAGAGCAAATGTCTGAGACATGAGGAACACTACCAAGTCAATGTTTCTAGTGTTGCTTTTGAATTTGACGCTTGCTCTGGACGTTTGCTGCTAAAAAGGGGCAAACGTCAAATGCGCTACACTAGGACTTTTTTCGGCTCGCCGTTTTTCCGGTTTTCGTTGTTCGCGTTTTATTGCGCGGCTTCTTTGCTGCGGCGGCGCGTTTTGCCGCGGCAAGTGCATTGCGGGCCCAATCCACCATCTCATCGGGTGAATCAAGCAGGCGCTCCGGCGCACGCCAGTAAGACATTTCTACAGGCTTCGATTTTCCCGTGTAGGTGAAGGGACCAAGTCCTTCTGACTCAAAGTCTGGCTTTGTCTTGTCATCAGCCTTGAGGTAGAGGACATCGTCAGCAATGAGGCCGATCATCAGACCGTCAACGTAGACGCCGGCGCCACCGAACATGCGGCGCACACTTACCACACCGACGTCGTTCAGCAAGTCCTTTACCAATTCGATATAGCCGCTGCTTGCAGACATGGACGTGTCAGCTTTCAGTACATTCAGAACAGGTCATTGCGATCCTATCGCGCACAAGCGGCGTTCTGTTCTTGCTGCCACATCCCTAGCGACTGCACGAGGCAGAGATGCGGCCTTTCAATGCGGCCGGAACGGCGGGCGGGCGGCGCCAATTGCGGCAGAGCCGACCAATGCTGTTCTTCTCATTAGCAGCGCCCGGAAAACAATAAAGCCCACTACCGTCTTTGCGCGGCAGAAAGCGTACACCGGTCGATGTCCCATCGCGGCGGCCCAGCGTTGTGCCAAGGTAGTTTAGCGCATGTATTCGCGCCTGGCCATTGGCACCCCTGATGGGGGCTGGACGCCGGTGTGTTTGCGTCAGAGGGACAACCTCGATTGCCCGTGCCTGCAGACGGCGATCGGCCCCGCGCACCAAATGCAACCGAGCCAGCAGACCGTAATCCTTACAAATCCCCTTACGCGTCATGTCTGCGGTACCGTGATGGAGGAAGTTGCCCAACCCGTAGAAGATCACTGACTTGCCCGCGACCTCGACGCCACGTGGCACATGCGCGTGATGACCCACAATTAGATCGATGCCATTTTCAAGGGCCGCACTGTCACGCCATTCTTTGAACTGACGGGCATCGGCGCGAACGCGACCTTCGATACCGTAGTGGATCGACAGCATGCGGTAATCGCCTTCCGCTTTGGTCAGACGGTCAACCACCAGTTTAAAGTCATCATCGAAACGATAAGCGATTTGGCCGGGTCTGTTATTGCCTGCGCGATGACGCGCCAGGTTGTTGGTGACAATTCCGATCGCTGAATAGGCTATGCGGCTACCTTTGACAGAGATTTGCTGCGGGCGGCTTGCCTCCTCGCGGTTCATCCCGATGCCGGCTGCTGCATGCAAACCGTTCGCTTTGAGTTGCGCGACATGCCGCAAGGACTCTTTCAAGCCGGCGACGCCGTAATCCATCGAATGATTGTTGGCCAGAGAAATCACGTTGAAGCCGCGGTCGATGAGATGGCGCAGGCCATTGGGGTGGGTGCGGAAGTTGAACGGCCCGCGCTGCCCCTTAGTGTCGCGGCTCAGACCATTTCGGTCCGTAACAACGGTTTCTATATTGAGAAAGTTCAAGTCCCCATTTATCTCGCCGGCGATTGCTTCGGTCGTCTGAGCCCAGGTTTGAAATCGACCGTGCCGCGTCACTCCGCGTGAATTGACCGGTGCATGGTTGGGGCTAAAGCCGGTGTCTCCAACAAGCGTAATGGTGATAACGCGATCGACAGGAACGGGTTTGGGGACGGCGGCCGGTTCTGCGGCTGCAGTTGGACTGGCCAACACGCAAACGATCACAGAGGTCGCCAATGCTCGGCGCACGTCGCAAACAGTCATTTCGTTGGCCCAGTCGCTCGGTTTCAAGTGGTGGAAGCTGAAGCGAATAATAGCAGGCCGCGGCAACATTGCGACCTGCGTGCGCCTCTTGCAATCGGGGGATCACGGTGAGCCCCAAGGCGGCTATCAGAACGACGAGCCTGGTTCTTTTAGGAAGGCGAGTTCTTCAGGCGTCGAGTTGCGGCTGAGGGCGGCGTTGCGGTGGGGAAAGCGGCCGAAGCGGTCAATGATCTTCTTGTGTGCCACCGCGTATTCTGTGGCCGTTTCATCACCAAGTCTGGAGATCAGAGCAACAGCACGCTCCTGATCTTGCGGGTCCTCGCTATGCTCGAAGGGAAGATACATAAACTGTCGCTGCGCGACGTTGAGTGCGCTGTCGTAGCCCTTTTCAATCGCACGTTCAGCAATAAGGCGGGCCAGGTTGTCAGTCGCAAATGCCCGTGCGGTACCCCGAAATAGGTTGCGTGGAAACTGATCGAGCACGACGATGGCTGCCAGTGCCTTGCGGGCACTCGTGAGCATGTGACCAGGAAGCGTTGTGGAGAGGACGTCGTACAAGTCTAAGAAGCGGGCCCTAATGGCCTCATCGACTGCACTGTTGACTTGAAACCAATCGGACGGTGCTAACTCTTCAAACCAGAAGGCCAGTACCTGGTCGACCCAGCGTGGATCGCGATGGTCCGCGGCAGTCATCGCAAGCCTATCCCCCCTTGGCCGGCGCGAATTACGGCAGCCCCTGTCAGGCTGCGTCGCAGCTATACGGCCCCGACTTTACTTTGTTGGACCGTCGATAAGCTACTTCCGGCCCAGCGCTTCCAACGCGCTTTGCGGGACGGCAGATAAGTCAACGCTCTCACCGCAACCGCAAGCGCCCTGCTGGTTCGGATTGTTGAATACAAACCCAGACGACAGCTTGTCGACCTTATAATCCATTTCCGTGCCCAGCAGATACATGACCGCCATGGGATCAATGAAGACGGTCGCCCCATTATCTTCCACGACCTCGTCGGCAGGACCCTGCTCTTCGGCCCAATCCATGGTGTATTCCATACCGGCACAGCCACCAGTCTTTAGCCCCAAGCGTAGACCCTTAACGCCCGGCCGGTCCGCCAACATGCTGGCAATGCGCGCCTTGGCGGCAGGAGTGATGCTCATCACTGGTGGGCGCGATTTCTGTGTGGTCGTCATAAGGGCCGTACCTTCATTTTCGTCATTTTTGGCATTTTCGTCGGGGCGCTGCCAGCTGCGTCAATAAAACGTTCATGCTCAAAAGATGTGTGCGCCATCGCGCATTGTCAATCACGGGAAAGCGCATCGCCCCCCCTGAGTATTGCACGAGCCGTCAAAACATATTGAGTGCGAGGCGGGCTTCATCCGACATGCGGCTCATATCCCAGGGTGGGTCGAATGTGAGATTCACCTTGACCGAACCGACACCAGGTACGGACGCAACCGCGTTTTGTACCCACTCGGGCATTTCGCCAGCGACTGGGCAGTTTGGTGCCGTCAGGGTCATATCGACCTCGACATCACGGTCATCGCTGACTTCGACGCGATAAATCAGGCCCAGTTCATAAATGTCGGCGGGGATCTCAGGGTCATAGACCGTTTTCAGGGCCGCAACGATGTCCTGGCTCAAACGCGCAACTTCAAACTCGGACAGGCCGGTTGACGACGCTTCCTCACCCTCGCGTTCGTCTGGGGGGGATGCGGGCGTGCCTGCATTGTCTTCCACCGATTGTGTGGCTGTGCGGTCCGCCTTCATGCCCGGTGCCGTTTGATCAGCACCGGCCAATTCCAATTTGTCTCGTTCCGGTGTCTCATGCGCCATTGCTATTCTCCGACTTCAAGCAAACAACTCGTGTGCCCGCGCCAGCGCGTCGGCTAAGGCATCGACTTCGTCTCTTGTGTTGTACATCGCGAATGAGGCGCGACAGGTCGCGGTAACACCAAGACGTTCCATAAGCGGCTGCGCGCAATGGTGGCCGGCGCGAACCGCAATGCCCGATCTGTCGATGATCGTCGAGACGTCGTGGGGGTGCAATCCATCGACGCTGAATGAGATGATTGCGCCCTTTCCTTCGGCTTGCCCGTGAATGGTGAGCCACTCGAACCGAGACAGGCGTTCGTGCGCATAAACACTCAATTCTGCTTCGTGACGCGCAATCTTATCGCGACCGATTTGCATCATATAATTCAAGGCGGCGCCGAGCCCGATTGCTTCGACGATCGCAGGTGTTCCGGCTTCAAATTTGTGTGGCGTTTTTCCGTACGTCACGTCATCAACAGTGACGGTTTCGATCATCTCGCCGCCACCCTCGTAAGGTGGCATCGCATCCAAGTGTTCCTTCTTGGCATACAAGACGCCAATGCCGCTCGGTCCGTACGTCTTGTGGCCGGTGAATACGTAGAAGTCGCAATCGAGTTCGCGTACATCCACGGGGCTGTGTACGGCCGCCTGCGAACCGTCGATCAACACGGGGATACCTTTGGCATGCGCCATGGCGACAATCTGTTTAACCGGCAAAACAGTGCCCAGGACATTGGACATGTGCGTAAGTGCCACAATGCGTGTGCGCGGGCTTAGCAACCGCTCAAACTCGTCGAGAAGGAATTCACCCTTGTCCGATATCGGCGCCCATTTCAACACTGCCCCGCTGCGAGCGCGATGGTAATGCCAGGGGACGATGTTGGAGTGGTGTTCCATGATCGATAGAACGATCTCGTCGCCTTCTTCCTTGATCACCGTCCCGCCAAATGACTGCGCGACCAGATTGATGGCACTGGTGGCGTTGCGCGTGAAGATGATCTGGTCGGTATGCGGTGCGTTCAAAAAACGCCTTGTGGTTTCGCGCGCTTCCTCAAATGCCGTCGTCGCCGCGTTCGACAGGTAATGCAATCCGCGATGGACATTTGCATACTCGAACTTGTAAGCGTGATCCATTGCGTCCAGAACCACCTGCGGCTTCTGGGCGCTGGCGCCGTTATCCAGATAAACGAGCGGCTTGCCGTAAACTTCCCGGAAGAGGATGGGAAAGTCAGTGCGGATGCGCTCCACATCGAAGGCTTCGCTTGACCCGATCAATGCCCCTTCCGGGCGGGCGCGTGTTTCAAGCACCATCTGTTCTCACCATACCACTCATTCAAAGCATGACCGACGTCAGCTTTGTGTCTCGCTAAGCCATTGTCGTGCAACTTCGCTCAGCGCACCGCGAATTTCGTCATCTTCTACTTGTGCCAGAGCCTCGCCGATAAACGACTCAATCAGCAATGTGTGTGCTTCATTTTCCGGAATGCCGCGCGAGCGGCAATAGAAAAGAAGGTCCGAATCGATCTCCACACACGTGGAACCGTGTCCGCACGCCACATCGTCGGCGTAAATCTCCAATTCCGGCTTGGAATCAAACTCTGCATCGGGCGAAAGCATCAGAGCTTGCGCCATCTGCTTGCCATCGGTCTTTTGTGCTTCGGGCTGGACGACAACCTTTGCCTGGAAGATCCCGCGAGCCCGGTCATCAAGGACGCCTTTGAACAATTCGCGGCTGTTGCAGTGTGGAACGGCGTGATCTACCAGAAGCGTCGTGTCGATATGATTATCGCCGGAACCCAAAAAAACGCCGGACAAGTCCAGGTCGGAGTGTTCACCATTGAACTTCACGTAGACTTGGTTTCGAGCCAGCGCTGAACCTTGCGTGAGCTGAAAGCCCGCGTAACGGGTGTTTGCACCCAGGGACAGCATCCAGTTGCTCAGGTGCGTCGTTGAAACGGCGGGGGCTGTACACTTTACGTGCGTGACATCGGCGTCGTCTGCGAGTGAGATGTCGGTGGCAACGTTTTCCTGCCAGCCAGCCGCCGCTCCCGGCAGTGTGACAAAGGCTTCCACGATTGTTGCTTTTGCGCCGGAGCCAACAGTTACGACATTGCGTGTTGCGGTGAACTTGGCTTCAGCGCCTGCCAGCACATGAGCGATGATGATCGGTTTTGACAACGTGGTGCCATCGTTGATTTTCACTGCGGCCCCATCGGCGGCATAAGCCGTGTTGAGTGCGACCACGGCGTCGTTGGCGAAGACAGCGTCCTTTTCCTTATCGCCAGACAAATTCACAGCACCTGTTTCAAGGCCGGCGGAGAGTGTCATCACTTCTAATCCGTCAACCACTTCTGGCGTCGAAAGCTCGGCGCTGTAGCGCCCATTGATGAACGTTATTCGATAGGCGTCGAGCTTGGCCAAAGGCCCTAGAGCGACAATCAGATCGGCGATGGTGAGGCTGGTTTCATCGTCAATCGAGGGCTCAGCCGCATCAACGACGGCATTTCGCAAATCGGTGTATTTCCACTCTTCGATGCGCCGATGTGGCAGGCCAAGCGCCGCAAACCGGCCGATGGCATCGCGACGCTGAGAGCGTACATCGTCGTTGCCCGGCAACCGGTCGGCAACCCTATCGAAAGTCTCGCAGAACGACTGTTCCGCTTTCGTCTTCATTACTGCCACGTTCATTTGGCGCCTCCAAAGCGCTAAAGAAATTCTTATTCGTGTGTCTGGTCCGCTTCGATCGTTGAGCGACTTTCTTATGCGGCCGCGGACTGGAATTCGGCGTAACCGGATTTTTCAAGCTCAAGCGCCAGTTCCTTGCCGCCTGATTTTTGAATGCGGCCATGAGCCAGAACATGCACACGATCGGGAACGATATGGTTGAGCAGGCGCTGATAGTGCGTGATCACCAACATGGCACGATCCGGCCCGCGCAACTTGTTAACGCCGTCGGAAACAATGCGCAGCGCATCGATATCAAGCCCAGAGTCGGTTTCATCGAGAACACACAAGGTGGGCTCCAGAAGCGCCATTTGCAGGATCTCGGAACGCTTCTTTTCGCCGCCGGAAAAGCCGACGTTGACCGGGCGTTTCAGCATGTCGATATCGAAATCCAGGTCCGCTGCCTTGGCCTTGACGAGCTTCAAAAACTCAGGCGTGGTCAGCTCTCCCTGACCGCGCTTCTTTTTGAGTGCATTCAACGCAGTGCGCAGGAAGGTCAAGCCGGCAACACCGGGGATTTCCATGGGGTATTGGAAGGCAAGAAAAACGCCCGCCGCTGCGCGCTCATCCGGCTCTTGTTCAAGAACGCTCTCGCCATTCCACAGAATGTCGCCCTCGACGACTTCATAATCGTCTCGCCCTGCAAGCACATAAGCAAGCGTGGATTTGCCTGAACCATTGGGGCCCATAATGGCATGCACTTCGCCTGTGGGGACCGTGAGATCGATCCCCTTAAGGATGAGCTTGTCTTCATCGGCAATCTTTACTTGCAGGTTCTTAATTTCGAGCATTTGTGCGTCCTGTACGTTTGGTGTTCTATCTTGCGGTCCAGCCGCGTGTTCATCATTTGCGTTAAGCGGTCTAACTGTCGTTGCCCCAGCGCCATCGCCACTCACCATCGGTCTTGCGGCGGCAGAGCCAAAGGAAACCAGCAATCATCACAACCACAAACCCCATCCAAGTCGCGAGTTGAGCCAGTGTCGGCTCTTGTCCGCTCAGCGATGGTTCAACAATCATCGACCACGTCAGTGCGAAGACGGCAGCGACAAACGCCAATGTGGCCATCCAGCCCTTCCAATTGGAGGGGCTTGCGCCGTAGCCATGGCTCTTTGGCTTGAACCAGTAGGCGTCATCGCCCGCTCCGCGCGGCTGCTTTTCTGTCGAAGTGCCCTGCATCGCAATTGCCCCTAACCAACCGAGCCTTCCAGCGAGATGCCGATCAGGCGCTGTGTTTCAGCCATGAATTCCATTGGAAGCTGCTGCAGCACCTCACGCACGAAACCGTTGACGATGAGGGCAACCGCCTCTTCCTCGTCCAGTCCACGCTGTCGGCAGTAGAACAGCTTGTCTTCAGAGATTTTCGACGTTGTCGCTTCGTGCTCGAAGTGGGCTGTTGAGTTTTTTGCTTCGATGTACGGCACAGTGTGGGCACCACATTTGTTGCCGATCAGCAGGCTGTCGCACTGTGTAAAGTTGCGTGAGTTCGTCGCCTTGCGATGGGCAGAGACCAATCCGCGGTAGGTATTTTCGGAGAAACCTGCAGCAATGCCCTTGGAGATGATGCGCGATGATGTGTTCTTGCCGAGGTGGATCATCTTGGTGCCGCTGTCGACCTGCTGATGGCCGTTTGACACTGCAATCGAGTAGAACTCGCCGCGCGAATTGTCGCCACGCAGAATGCAGCTGGGGTACTTCCAGGTAATTGCCGAACCGGTTTCCACCTGCGTCCATGAAATCTTGGAGTGGTTACCGCGGCAGTCCCCACGCTTGGTGACAAAGTTATAAATGCCGCCCTTACCATCCTTGTCGCCTGGGTACCAGTTCTGAACGGTCGAGTACTTGATCTCAGCATCATCCAGCGCAACAAGTTCTACGACTGCGGCGTGGAGCTGATTTTCATCGCGCATGGGCGCGGTGCAGCCTTCCAGATAGGAGACATAAGACCCCTTATCGGCGATAATCAACGTCCGCTCGAACTGACCTGTCTGACGGTCGTTGATGCGGAAGTAGGTCGACAGCTCCATCGGGCAGCGCACGCCTTCTGGAATGTAGACAAACGACCCGTCTGAGAAGACGGCAGAGTTCAATGCCGCATAGAAGTTATCGGACTTGGGAACGACCGAACCCAAGTACTTCTGCACGAGTTCGGGATGCTCGCGCAGCGCTTCGGAGATGGAACAGAAGATGACACCGGCCTTCTGCAGTTCCTCTTTGAAGGTTGTGACCACTGACACGCTGTCGAAGACGGCATCGACCGCTACCTTGGCGCCCTGGACGCCGGCCAGCACTGCCTGTTCTTTCAGCGGAATGCCAAGCTTTTCATATGTTGCCAGCAGCTCCGGATCCACTTCGTCGAGCGACTTTGGGCCTTCGCTCGTTTTTGGCGCCGAGTAATAGTACAGATCCTCGAAGTCGATCTTGGGATAGTTGACCTTCGCCCACGTCGGCTCGGTCATTGCGCGCCAGCGCTGATATGCGTCAAGGCGCCACTCCAGCATCCATTCGGGTTCATTCTTCTTTTCTGAGATGAACCGGATGATGTCTTCGTTGAGGCCCTTGGGCGCACGCACCGCTTCAATGTCGGTTTCGAAACCATACTTGTACTGGTCAACGTCAATCTTCTTGACGTGTTCGATGGTCTCCTGGACCGCTGGCATTTATATTCTCCCTGTCCTGATCCGATGGGCCGAAGCGTTCTTTCGGCCCGATCTGCTTATCTACGTGTCGCGCTCCAGTTCATTTGATGGAGCCGATCATTCAATAATTTCTCCCGGCTCAAGCCACGTTTCGGCCACTTGCCGGCCTGACGACAGCTTCACGCCAGGCGTCTAAAAAACGGTCGATGTCGTCCGGCTGGGTTTCCCAGCCAAGACTGACGCGCAATGCGGCCGCCGAGACCGCCTCTGGTAGGCCCATGGCATCCAAAGCCTGTGATCTGTTCGTCTTGCCCGACGAGCAGGCCGAGCCCGCGCTGACAGCGCAACCCGCCAGATCAAACGCGATCACAAGGGTCTCTGCGCGTCGGCCGGGCGGACAAACGGTGGTCGTGTTTGGCAGCCTAGGTGCATCGCAGCCAGCAACTGCGAGCCCGGGTGTGAGCGCGGATAGTTCTTGCTCAAGCCGATCGCGCAAGGCGCTTAATTTGCCAAATCGTGCCAAGTCACGCGTGGCACCCTCCAACGCGGCGGCAAGTCCTGCGATGCCGGCAACGTTTTCGGTCCCGCCACGCCTGCTCTTTTCCTGACCGCCGCCGAGGATGAGCGGCGTTGTCTGCGAACGGCCGCGTGCAATGAGTGCGCCGACACCCTTGGGGGCTCCGAGCTTGTGGCCGGAAAGGATGAGGTAATCGACATCCAACGCCGCCACATCAATCGGCACTTTGCCAACCGCCTGTACAGCATCGCAAAACACGCAGATGCCATGGGCGCGTGCAATCGTGACGGCCTCTTGCAATGGCTGGATCACGCCGGTTTCGTTATTGGCGAATTGCAGAACCAGAAGCGCCTTCAAGCCGTGTTCCGGCTTTGCACGACCAACGCCATCATCGTCAGTTGCTTCGGACAGTGGAAAGCGGTCCGATGCGACTTGCCGCCATGCCTCCACATCGAAGAGTCCGTCCTTCGTCACCGGAATTTCTACCGTCTCGGCGTCATTCGCTTCGATCGGCTTTAACACCGCCGGATGCTCAAGTCCCGAAAAGACGATAATGTCCCATGGGGCGCGCAGAACCATATTCGCCGCTTCCGTGCCGCCGCTTGTAAAAACGATCTCGGACGCGGATGCCCCAATTAGGCTGGCGATGTTTGCGCGTGCATCATCCACGATCTTGCGTGCGTTGCGACCTTCTTGGTGAGTCGAGGATGGATTGCCCGTCAAATCCAGTGCGGCCAGCACTGCCGTGCGCGCTTCAGGACGTAGCGGCGCGGTGGCATTATAATCGAGATATGTACGCTCAGCGTTCATTCGGCGATCCAATCCGCCTTCCGCCCTTCGACACCACTCACGTGCGTTGGCAGGCGCTTGCTAAGCGGAATTCCTTCAATGACTTCCTTGAGTGTTACGGTCTCAAGAAACGATGAGATATGTGCGCCAAGTGCATGCCAGAGCTCGTGCGTCAAACATCGCTGATCACCCATGCAGCCAGCGGTCTCTTCCCCCATGCAGCGTGTCATGCGGGTCTTTTCTTCGACGGCAAGCATGATCTCGGCAATCCGAATCTCTTCCGCCGGGCGACCAAGTTTGTAGCCGCCGGAACGCCCGCGTGCGCTGACGACAAGATCGCACCGGCGCAAGCGCACAAAAATCTGCTCCAGATAGGCAAGCGAAAGATGCTGGCGCTCAGCGATAGCGGACAGCGGCACGGCGCAACCGCCGCCAAACTTGGCGAGGTCGGCCATGGCCATTACCGCATATCTGCTCTTTGTGTTGAGCTCCAAGTCCGCAATCTCCTAGTCCGTTCCGTGCGCCCCGGGCACGAGCTCTCAATTTTGCAATGGGCCGCCCGGTAGGCCGGCTATGGTCCGTACGTCGTCGTTTGCACCGTTTGTGCAACCGCGTTTGCCGCCGCGAGGCCTGAAATGTTGCTTTCAGGCGGCAGGGCTGTGCTAAGAAGCCATTCCCGTCGCTCAGGCGTCCAAATTCCGTGATGGCACGGTGGTGGCGGCGTGGTCTGTGCAGAATTTTAGTCTTCAGTTTCGAACTGTTCTAAACTGTGCGATCAATATGAAAATTCCGATTGGAGAAGTCAAGTATATGGTGTGAGAAGGTCGCAACGGTGTGATCAAGTGCGATTGCCCAACAGCGGGGCCTCAATGCGGACATGCGATGACCTGATGGAGTGAGCGTCGTAACGCGTTACTCATGACCGGCGAATATTCGAGGCTGCCTGAAAGCGCTGCGTTCTCGGGCTGCCTAAATGTCAGTTGTCTGACCGTTCTTACCGGCCTGAGCAATTTCAATGGATGGTGGACGTCGCAAGGCCTTCGGACACCTCAGCTCAATTGGCAGAGCCAAAAAGCCAGAGACAATTCATGGCGGCCCAAGTGTGCGCCGAGCAAACGAAAGTGAAAAGGAACTAATGCCCGAACTTATTATCAATGGACCTGGCGGGCGTATCGAAGCCCGGTACCACCACGAACCTGCCAATGACAGTCCAATTGCGCTCGTTTTGCATCCGCACCCGCAGTTCGGCGGAACGATGAACAACCAGATTGTCTATAATATCTATCATGCCTTCGCGGAGCGTGGCTTTTCCGTGCTGCGGTTCAACTTTCGCGGTGTTGGGCGCAGCCAGGGATACTGGGATGGCGGTCCGGGCGAACTTGCTGACGCGGCGGCAGCATTGGATTGGCTGCAAATCGTCAAACCCGATGCAAAGACGTGTTGGATCGCCGGGGTCTCGTTCGGAACCTGGATTGCGATGCAGCTGCTTATGCGGCGCCCGGAGATTGACGGCTTTATTTGCGTGGCACCGCCCTCGAACCTTTACGACTTTTCGTTTCTCGCACCGTGTCCTTCGTCAGGGCTTATGGTCAACGGCGACAAGGATCGTGTGGTTCCGTCAAGTTCGGTTGCGGAACTCACAGTTAAGCTCAAGACGCAGCGCGGCATTAAGATCGACCACGAGATCATACCGGATGCGAACCACTTCTTTGAAGGTAAGACCGACGAGTTGACCGACGTTGTTGGCCGTTACGTCGACATGCGCATGGCCATGGCTGAAAACGAACGCGGTACGAGCAAGGACAAGAAGTCGGATAGAATGCCGCGCTTGCCTGAACCTGTGGAAGAACCGCCCGCGGCCACGGGCGAGGACGAAGCGGGTAGCAGCAGCTGATCACAGTGGTGGTAGCAGGGTGGTACGGGGGGCGACGTTGTCCGGTCGGCCTCCTACCCGTGCGAGGAACCTGAGCGATTGCCGCCGCCGGTATTTATGCCCGGCGCTTAAGGATGGGCCAATTTTGGCCGATCTGACTGTTGCCAACGCCGTTGGTAACGGTCACACCGGTGATCGTATTTCCGCGTAACATCACTTCGGACAGACCTGTGTCATTTATCATTTCGGCTTTGCTTTATGCGCTTGTTGCAACGGCTATCGTGGCTGCAAGTGCCATATATTACAGCGTCCTGTTTCCACTGCAGCCGCTTTTGGAACCACTGCCACCGGCAACCGAGGCGCAACGTCGTCTCGCCGTCAGGCTGCACCATCACGTTAGAGCCATTGCAAGCAAACCGCACAACGTTGCCCACTATGATGCGCTGAACGCCGCCGCCGACTATATTGAAAGTCAACTGCGGGACATGGGGCACCATATTGAGCGGCAGGTCTTCGATACCGAAGGCCACGAAGTTCGCAATATCGAGGTCGTAATCGAACCGCGCGTAGGAAGCAATGGCGGCGACAGCATTGTTGTCGGCGCACATTATGATTCCGCAGGCGACAGTCCCGGTGCAAATGATAATGGCAGTGGCGTTGCCGCACTTCTGGAGCTGGCCCGCGAATTCATCGACGTCCAACCAAAGAATGTGCGCCTGCGGCTCGTTTTTTATGTCAATGAGGAGCAGCCCTATAGCAGAACGGAATTCATGGGCAGCTGGCGACACGCGCGAAGGCTTAGCGAAAGCGGCGAAAAGGTCCGCGGCATGTTCGCATTGGAGACCCTGGGATATTTCTCAAGCGACAAAGGTAGTCAGAAATTTCCGTTTCCGTTCGATTACATCTACTCCGATGTCGGGAATTTCGTAGCCTTTGTCGGACTGCCTGGAGCGAGGGCATTCGTGCGCCGCTCTCTGGGTCTTTTCCGGCAAACGAGAACGTTTCCATCAATTGGCGGTGTCGTGCCAAGTTTCATCGAAGGCAGTGACCTGTCCGATCACTGGTCTTATCACCAGTTCGGATTCCCAGCCTTTATGATTACCGATACGGCACCATACAGAAACCCGCGCTACCACAGCCCTTATGACCTGCCGGCAACCGTGGATTACGAGAGCCTGGCGCGTATCACGACCGGACTGGCTGCAATGGTGCGCGGCTTGACCAATGACCCATATTGAGCGGGCTTGTCGAGACGGACCGTTGCTCTCCTAAAGCAGCACGTAGACATCACCGCTCTGCACGTATCTTACGAGGGACGACAGACAACGCCGCCGCATGTTGGAGTGGCGACGCCAGTGGTACCTGGAAAGGTCAAGGCAAGGCCGCTTTGCGAGCGAATGGCGAGATAGGCCCACGCTTCTGCCTCTACGCTGTCGCCATTTAATCCAACTGCTTCGGCGGCAACAACCTTAGCGTCTACCGCCGCAGCGATTGCCTGCATGAGTGACGCGTTGTGTCGCCCGCCACCCGTAACGACCCACAGCTCCGGCCGCTCGGGCATGAATGTTAGTGCGTGCGCGACGGAGCGTGCTGTAAACGCCGTCAGGGTTGCCGCACCGTTGGATACGGATAGTGAGGAGATCGGCCTCATGTCGAAGTCGTTGCGGTCCAGCGCCTTCGGCGGCGTCTTGGAAAAGTAGCTGTTTGCCAACAGAGCTTGGAGCGCAGCTTCATCGGCAGTTCCCTCAGCCGCAGCCTTACCGTCGCGGTCCATCGGCTCGCCCGTCTGGGCCTGCATCCAATCATCGATAAGTGCACTGCCAGGCCCGGTGTCAAACGCCAGAAGATCTTCATGAGATCCGCCGCCTTTTAGCCAGGTGACGTTGGCGACACCTCCGAGATTCAAGACAGCAGCCGCGCTTGGCAGCTTGTGAAGAATGGCGCGGTGATACGCCGGTGCCAGCGGGGCCCCGACGCCGCCGGCCACACAATCGGCTGCGCGCATATCACAGAAGACATTGAGACCGGTGGCAGTAGCCAGTCGCGGACCGTCGCCTAATTGAACAGTCAGACCGGATTCCGGTCTGTGCAGTACAGTCTGGCCATGAAAACCTACGACTTCGATAGATGTGCGCTCGATATCGTGATCGGACAGAAAATAGTCGATCGCTTCGACGTGCAGATCGGTCAGGTACTGCTCTAGAAGTCCCAGACGACCGGGACGTTCCTGCCTGGCCCTGATGGACTTGGCGTCTTCCAGGCCAGCGCGCAGTTGGCTGCGAAAAGCGTGCGAATAAGGATAACAGGCACTGGGTCCACGTGCGACGTCATATATGCCGTCGCTTTCGATCAAGGCAATGTCGATGCCATCTAGCGACGTGCCGCTCATCAGTCCCAGCGCGCGAATGGGCGCCCGTCGCTCGTTGCTCATGCTTATTCGTTCATCCCGAGTTGTGTTGCGTACTTGCCCCGCGCGGGCAACGCGTGCATGTTCCCGGCGCCACAGCTGCTCGTTTTCCCCAAAGCCGATGGTCTTGGCGCATTCACTGGGGAAAGCGTTGCGGCCGCAACCGCTCTATAGCCGTAAGATAACCGATGTCACAGCCCAAATCAGACTTTCTGAAAATCATGACAGAGCGAGGCTTTGTCCACCAGTGCTCCGACCTGGATGGTGTGGATGAACTGGGTGCGAAGCAGAAGCTTATTGCCTATGTGGGATATGACTGCACAGCACCCTCGCTGCATGTGGGCAGCCTTATCTCCATTATGATGCTGCACTGGCTGCAGAAGACCGGCAACAAGCCGATTGCACTCATGGGTGGAGGAACGACGCGCGTCGGCGACCCTTCAGGCAAGGATGAAACGCGGCAGTTGCGCTCGGTTGAGGAGATCGAGGCCAACAAGCAGGGTATCCGCGAGGTCTTCAGCAGATTTCTCAAATTCGGCGACGGCCCATCGGATGCGGTGATGGTTGACAATGCGGACTGGCTGGCTCCGCTCAATTACATCGATTTTTTGCGCGATGTCGGCAGGCATTTTTCCGTCAATCGCATGCTGACGATGGATTCAGCGCGGCTGCGTCTGGAACGCGAGCAGGAGCTGTCGTTTATCGAATTCAACTACATGCTTCTGCAGGCTTACGACTTTGTCGAATTGGCGCGACGTAACGGTTGCAACATACAGATGGGCGGCTCCGACCAGTGGGGCAATATTGTCACCGGCATTGATCTTGGCCGGCGTATGGGAACGCATCAACTCTACGCATTGACCTGTCCGCTGCTTACCACGGCCTCGGGCGCGAAGATGGGCAAGACAGCAACGGGTGCGATCTGGCTCAACGAGGCCCAGCTCTCCGCCTATGACTATTGGCAATACTGGCGTAACAGCGAAGATGCTGACGTTGAGCGCTTCCTGAAACTTTTTACAACTCTTGAGTTGGACGAAATCAAACGGCTCAGTGCACTAAAAGGTGCGGAGATCAACGAAGCCAAAAAAGTGCTCGCCACCGAGGCGACCGCACTCATCCACGGTCGAGAAAAGGCCGAAACTGCCGCGCAAACCGCTCAGAAAACATTTGAGCAAGGCACGTTAGCCACGGATCTGCCCACTGTTGAGATCGACCGTGGTGAATTGGAAGCCGGTGTCGGAATTTTGACGGCATTTGTGACTGCCGGCCTTGTCAAATCGAACGGCGAGGCGCGCCGTCAGATCAAGGGCGGTGGGTTAAAACTCAATGACCGGCCCGTCACCGATGAGAAAATGACGATCGATACATCCAGCGTGGGTACTGATGGTGTCCTCAAACTATCGCTTGGCAAGAAGAAGCATGTGCTGATCCGGCCGACGTAGTACGCAAGTCCGTCGGAAGTGGCCTGCGTCGCACGGCGCGGATCAGCCACCGTGGGACATCACAGTTTCGCCGATTACAACATGAGCGGCAGCCGTGGCGGTAGAAGCCGTTTACACCCAGGCCGGGTCTTTGTCGCCGATGGACTATTTGCGTTAGCGCGGCCGAATGGCTGGTCCGGTCGGCGGGGCGCTTGAGGCGCGCGTGCGCCTACTACCGGATTTATTTTGCGTGTTATCGGAACGCGGCAATACGCGCGGTGCTTGTGGCGTAAGCTGGAAGATCTCGCGGAATATACCCGGTGCGACGAGCGAAAGCGGATTAACGATCACCTGCGGTCCGGCCATAGGTCCTGTAACGGCGAACGTAATGCCGAATATTCCTTCGCCACGCGGGCCGGATAACAGATCGCCGACAATCGGCACACCTCCCAACGCATTGTTCAGCCCCTGCAAGGGCACATACGTGCCACCCAGGTTCACGATCTTAGAGCCATAATCCACCTTGCCGCGAACGGTTGCGCCAATCAGCGGACCGCGAACATAAGAATCTTCCAAGACGAACTGACCATGTCCAACCGAGAAGGGTACGCGCATGCGATCGAACTGGAACACCTGCTGGGTCACTTGCGTATTGCGCTTTTTCTTCGTTGGCGCACTCGCTCCAGGGCCGGCGCTGCTAATCACCTCGGAGACGACGGGGTCACCCAGCACGGTGAAGTTCTCCACCCATAGCGTTCCCGTCTTTTCAGCAGCACCCCTGCCATCCAGATTGACTTCAAGGCGCACGCGGCCGTTGTTGATCTTGGGGTAAAAACCAATGAGCTTAAACGCCTGCCCGGCATCGGTTGAATCGGACAGTAGTCTGCGCCCGGTCTTTTCATCCTCTCGATATTCAGCCGCCAACGGCTTGCCACCATCCAGCGAACCGCGCGCGGAAAGCGCGGAAATTTTGCCGGCACGTTTCGATAGCTTCAAGCTGAGGTTATGTAGCGAGACTTCCGAGTAGCCAATAACCGTCTCGATATTGGCGCTGAGATCAATTGACTCTGATTTTTCTTCCACCTTCTTGCGAGGTTCGCCGAGCTGGCCGACGGAAAAGAGTGAGCGGAAGAAACTACGGCCGTCATAGGTGGAACCGCGCGCCGATACGCGCCAGACCTTGCTCTTGTCACGCTTCCCAGAAACTTTCAGGCGAGTTACGAAGTCGGGTGCAAAGGTGGGAAATTCGAAGGCCAAGGCGCGCCCATTATCGTCCATGCCGACCCAGCCGGAAATATCGATATTATCGCCCTCCAGCTTGAAGTTGCTGAGCAGCGTTGGATAATTGAAGCTTTCCTCAACGTCGCACTCCAGAAAGGCAGCCTGCCCCGGCGGTTTGCGCCAGGCCAATGACTGAAAGACGATCTCTGCGGGGGTTAGATCTGCGCGAACGTGCACATTTGGCTCACCGGAACTCCAGCCGGTCACGGTGACATCAACGGGCACATCACCTCGGATGGAGCCACCTGGATCAAGCCCGAGGAGGGCGCGATCTGAATTGTCTAACGTTGCATTGAGCCGCATTGGCGGCTGGCGCTCAGCTGGCGCATCAAAGATGCGCTGCCAGTTGAGCTTGGTGAGTATGCCTGCTAGCAGCATTTCGCCAGACGCATTCACGGCACGCGTTGTTACGTTGAAGGTGATACCGGCACCTTGGACGTTGTGTTTTCCAACGAGGCCTTTGACACTACCGTCCTTGACTTGCATTGTTCCGACCAGATCGATCTCATGCAACTGCACTTCATCGATGAGCGGTAACTTGATCGTCATCTCACCAGTGACGTCGCCGCTGATGCGATCCACCGGTAGTTCGCGCAATCCTTTGAAGTTCAGGCTGGGGTGCTCTAATAGCCGTAGCACCGGGCCAACCGAGCCGCTCGTGCGAAACGCGATTTCACCCAACGGTCGATCGCTGTCGACATCGACAGCCGTGACTCGTCCCTGTTTTAGCGGAATTTCCGTTCCCGGCGCGACCAGGATGGCTGCATCCGGTATTGCAACTTCCAGCGCGCTGTTTTCAAGTCTCACTAAGACGCGTGGCGCCTTGACGGCAGGCTTTCCAAGCAATGGAACGGCGACAGCGTCCTTGCCCTCAATTGCAAGTGACAGCCGCGATTGGTCATTGCCGGAAGAATTGCCTGTTTCCTGTTTGTAATAATGGCCGCTTTGGAACCGGATTGAGCCTGAGGCAATGCTCGCGTCCGAAACATGCCGGCCTACCCAACGGCGGGCGCCTGGCGCCATCAGTTGCGGCCATAAGGCTTTGAGCGCCAGCAGTGGCATCGGGCTCAATTGACCCTCGAAGTTGGCGCTGTTCAAACTATCCGATGTATCGATCTCACCACGCAAATTGATCTCTCCGCCGCCAGCAGCCAACTTGAGCGTGTCAACTTTAAGCTTGCCTTCCGGCGACAGATAAATTCCCGACATCTGCCATGCATCCAGAGGAGTTGGCTCAAGCCCGATTTCCGGCGCCGCCAACACGCCTTCGATGGCGCGAACGTCGTAGGCCCACTCCGTATTGCCACTCTTGTTGACCCCCTGAAGAACGCCTGTCAGCGTCACATCGGAAGAGCCCCAGCGCAATTTTGAAGGCTTAATAGTCAAGCGTTTGCTGGCTGCTTCGTAATTCAGCGCAAAGAGACCTGCGTTGACGGGAAAACTTGCGTCGTCAATCCCCGCAAGCCGAATGTGTCCAGGGGCGAGTTCCAATTCCAGCCGTCCTGAAACGATCTCACCCGACGTCGACATCCGTAGTTTCGCGTCGCCCCCTACAGGCATGTCGAGCGCCTTTAAAACGTCCAACTGCGGAAGGGCTTCGCTGAGAACACTGGGGACCAGGTCGCGAAATGACACTCGCATATTGAGCGTATGGGTTTTTTCGGAATCCTCAGTAAGGAAAGAAATTGACCAGGGGCCACGGCGGGAGAGAATGCGGGCCGAACCGGATATGATGCTGCGCCTGCTGCGATGATCGAGATCGATGGACGCTAGCGGTACTTGCCAGAGGCTCTGTCGCCCCTCGTAATTGAAACTTACGATCGCATCGCGCAAGCCAACTTCTCTCAAGTAGGAGGATGCGCCTTCGCCGCGTCGTGCGCGCGCGGTAGCTTGCGACAGCACGCGAGCAAGATCGATACGCTGAGAGAAATCTGCAGCAGTGGCCGGTGTGGGCCCCCCGCCGCCCGCGCGCGGCGCGCGAGGCGCGGTCTGACCCGCGGATGATGGCGCACCGGCAGCTCTTTCGTGTCTTCCTGATTCCGGGTTGGTTGCCAGTTTGAGCACCAAACCGCCGTCTGACGAGTATTGCAGCGCGACCTGCGGTTCGATCAGCTCCACGGCCGCTGGAACAAGCCGCCCCGTCAGCAAGGCAATTGTACTCAATTCGATCGCGGCTTGCGGCGCTGTGGCAACGAGGGCTGAATCTTCTTCCTGAACAAGGCGCATATTTTTCAGTCGAAACTCAAACCCGCCTGTCGGTTTGAGAGCGAACAAAACATCTTCCACCTCAGCATCAAGCCCCGGTAGCTCGGCTGAGATTCCGTTCCTGATCGGATCAATCATGAAGTTCAGGGAAACGGGCGCCTGGCTGAGACGAAAATACGCGATGCCGGTTGCAATTCCCGCGAGCAGGACGATCGGTGCCAGCAACAGCGCAACCACGCGCAGAACCCTCAGCGTCCTGCGGAGGAATTTATTGGGTCGGTTCTGCTTGACAGTGCGTGTACGAGGCCGACCAGCATGCCCGCCTCTTGCGTGAGGGGGTGCACGGCGACGGCCGGTCGTAGAGCGCGGTGAACGGTCCACTCGATGTTCCAAGTCCTGTGCCCCTTGCAGGACACGTTCTTCCCCAGTCTTCAACACCCAGTGGCAAGTTGCCATTGGAGCCCAAGCGGTTTACCCGATGTGCCGAACGTCAGTCCTAACGCGCACCGTGCAACCGTAAGCGATGGCTAGCCACCCATATCAGAAATAGGCCATCGTATTGCTTGCGCGCCACCGCAACGTCAAGACATAACGCGACCCAAACGACGTGGCGATAGCCACTTGGGAAAAACCGTCATGCCAATGAGACCGCTGTTATATATTTCCACCGTCGACATTGAATAAGCGGTACGCAAGCAATGCGGCGCACGTCAAGCAGCAGCCACGGTGGGCGCACGAAAGCTTACCTCGGGGCCGGTCTTGAGGCGCGAGCCATTTCTGATGGAAACGATGTGGATGAACAAAAGAGACGAAAGAAAGGCACTTGCTAATGATCGCAGAGGGCAAAAAAGCACCGGATCTCAAGCTACCAAATGGCAGTGGAGAGATCGTACAGCTGTCAAAACTGAAGGGCGCACCCGTTGTCCTGTATTTTTATCCTAAGGACGATACAAAGGGCTGTACGGCCGAAGCCCTGGATTTCACGGCCATGATCGAGGATTTCCACGACTGTGGAGCGCGCGTGATCGGCATTTCGCCTGACAGTGTGGCACGCCATGCAAAATTTGCCGACAAACACGGACTTGCGGTGGAGCTCCTGTCAGACGAAGACAAAAAGGTGCTGCAGGGCTATGGCGTGTGGGTCGAAAAGTCGATGTATGGGCGAAAGTACATGGGTGTGGAGCGCACCACTCTACTCGTGGACGAAAAAGGGAAAATTTCACGCATCTGGCGCAAGGTTAAGGTTAATGGTCACGCAAAGGAGGTGCTACGTACACTGCAGGAATTGGTGCAATAGGTGGGGGTCGGCGCAGACGTTGGCAGCCGGCCTAATTTTAGCGCTTATTTTGTTTCATCTGCCTGCTTGTTGCCGTCGCGCCATCCTGTCTTGGGATCAGGAACTGGGCGGTGTTATCGGCCGTGACCTGGATCGGGAAACATGGTAGTGCCAGCGTCAGTGAGCCTTAAGTCTCGTGTTTTGAGGGATTCGATCGCCTAGCGAGGCAGACGGCGTAAATTGGTTTTTGTTCAGAATTTGTGGCGTTTGAGCGGAGGTCCGTATCGTCATGTTCAAGAAAAACGAAAGTGAGCCAATGAAACCGGCGCCCCCTGCTCCATCAGGAATGTCATCGGCACCCTCAGCGCCGCGCGCGACGGTATCCACAGGCCGGCCGGCCGCGGGCACTGCTCCTTCTGTGATCGGGCCTGATCTGACGATCATGGGCAATCTGAGTTCCAAGGGCCAAGTGCAAATTGACGGAGAAGTGCAGGGCGATATCAACGGTACGCATATTATTGTGGGTGAACGCGCTAACATCACCGGCGGTATCGCTGCTGAAGAAGTCGTTGTTCGCGGCCATGTCATGGGTTCAATTCGCGGCAAGCGGGTAATGCTGCAATCGCAAAGCCATGTCGAAGGCGATATCTACCATCAAGCCCTGGCGATCGAACAGGGTGCATACTTTGAAGGCAAGTCGCGCAGGTCTGACGATCCGCTATCCGGCGTTACACCGTCGGAAGCTCCGCCAATGGCGTCTTCACAGACCAGTTCTTCCGGCGCTTAGAGGCGAGCGGAATAGAGACCTTGGCGCCGGCGGCCTGCACCTGGTCCCATGATCGTGCAGGAGGCCTGCAGTTACGGCTGCCACTCGGTCAGCTCTAGCCGTGTTCCACCCAATGGGGCGAAGGCATCCTCTCGGCACGTCAGCACGAACACCTGATGGTGCGTGCTGGCGCTCGTGATAACATCGAACATCTGGTGGATGCGCTCATCGTCTGCATAGGCAAGCGGGTCGTCGAGGATGACGGGAACCTCGTGACCGGACCGGGCGAGCACGCGAGCAAAAGCGAGGCGCACTAGGATCGCCAACTGCTCCTGCGTCCCTTCGCTCAAGCTTGTAAGGTCTTCGCCGACGCCGTCGCGTTTCAATTCTGCCAAATTAAAACCATCGGCAAACGTCGCCTGGGCGTCAGGAATGATGCGCGCCAACATCGGTTCCAGAATATCCGTGACGGGCGTTAGAAAACGTTCCTGCGTGCTGGCCTCTACGTCCTTTAAGGTCTTCTCAAGCAGCTGCAGCGCATCACGGTCACGTTTAAAGTTCGTAATTCGCCGATTAATCCCATCGCGCGCCTCGCCTAGCTGCGTAATGCGAGCCTCGATATCGGATTGCGCATCGCGCTCCAATGCACCGCGGAGGCGCTGGATTTGATCTCGAATGCCGGCAAGCTCTTCCTCCGAAACCTTACGATCGGCTTCGTCTTTCTCAACCTGCCGTGCCAACTCACCGCGCGATTTGTCATCTCCCGCTTTTGCGGACCAGTCCGCCACCTCCTGTTCGGCCGCCTGTACGTTTCGATGCGCGTCGGCTACCGCCTCGTTAAGATGCAATTCAAAGGCAGCGCGTGCGTCAATTGAGGGTAAGGCTTGTGACAATTCATCAAGCCGTTGCGTGCGCTCTTCGAGTTTTGCATGCAGGGTCGTCAGATGCTTGTCTTTTTCGGCGAGGTCTTTGGCTGCGCTAACATCGGCAGCATGTGTTTCATCAATCCTCTTTTGCGCGTTCGCTAACTGCTTTTCGACTTCCGCTAGCGTGGGTAACTCCTTGTCGTCTTGCTCGCCGCTCGATGCCTCAAACTCGCGCACCTCATCGACCAAGGCCTGAAGGCCATCTGGCGCGAGCTCGAGTAACTGCGCTTGTGCCCGCTCTAATGCGCTGTGGGTCTCGCGGCGATCCTGGAACGCCGTATGCGCCAACTTGATATCATCGACCTCCATCCGGCGAAGCAGGTCACCGAGCTGGCCTTCGTGGGCTTCAAGGTCGGCGCGCCGGTCTTCCAGTTCACTGGCAGCGCCTGGTGTCACGGTGATTGTGCCGACACCATCAATCTTCAACTTGAGCTGTCGGCGCGGCTCGAATTGGGAAACTTTTTCGGTAAGTCTTTTGCCGTCGACGGCGATTTTGCCTTCGCCACCCTTTGCGTAAGCAACGGATACCTTAGGCAGGGCTGCGGAGATTTCTGCACGCAACTGCTGGACGGCAGCCGCCTCGGTTTGGGCTGCCTGCACGCTTTCTTTCGTAACCTTGAATTGAGACAACTGCCGTCTGAGTTTGTCAGCATCAGCTGCAGCAGACTGCGCACGCTTTAGATGCTTTTTCAGACCCTCAAGCCTTGCATGCGCGGCGCGTGCCTTCTCCGCCCGGTGAACCTCTTTCATAAGATTGGAGAGTTGCGCATACTCAGTCGTTGCTAATTCCAATGCCTGTGCTGTCTTTTCTTTCTGCGTCCTGGCGTTATCGACAATTGTCTGCTGCCCAGTCTTCTCACCAGCAAAGGTGTCTAGCTCGCCTTTCAGTTTCGAAGCGCTCTCAAGCCGCTCGCGAAATGAAAGTCGCTCCTTGGTCTTCAACTCAAACTCACTCTTGGCATGCTGCAGTTCTTTTTGGGCGAGCGCTCGTTTATCGGCTGCGGCTACCCGCTGTTCGAGCTCTACTTTTGCAGCCTCTAGCTTTGCCCAGCGCTCGTTTGTGCTGTTTTTGGGAGACAACGCCTGAGCCCTGGCCTGCAATGACTTCAAGCGTTCGCTGCTGGCCGCGGAGGCTTCCTGTTCGCTTTGTGCTTTTGCAAATTCGGAATCGATTTCGTCGCGCTTTTTCAGTTGCTGCGCAAATTCCGTTTTGGCTTGGGGCGCTCCGCCGCGTCCGCCCGTGAGGTCCTTCAGCGCCTCCTCTGCCATACTCAAGACGCTACGTGTAATCCCACCGTCAGCGACCTCGCTGACTTGCGATTTGATCGCCGCGCGCAGAGACAAGTCGGCCGACTTCTCAAGTTTGAGAGGCGCTAGAGCGTCTTTCTGACCAACCCACAATAGACCAAGGCCGACATCGGAGCCGGCAACAGTTGAGGATGTGAGTGCCACGGCGCGTTCGTCTGCTTCTGCACCACGCGCGATGACGTTCATCGTCTTAAGATCGGTCAATGTCGCAGACTTGCCAGCGAGGAACTGCTTTTGCAGTCGCCAGCGTCCGCCTTGTGCATCGAAATCGGCTTCAATTAGCGGGGCGCCACCCGTATGCGGGCGCAGGCCCGCCAAAAGACCGCGCTTGGTTGCAGCTGATGCGTGCTTTTCCAGAAACAGTGCGCGAAGTGCGCGCAGAATAGTTGACTTGCCGAACTCATTCGGGCCGGCGAGAACATCCAGCTCGCCGCTGAACCCTTCGAGCGCGACAGGTTTGATAAAGCGCCCTACCTCGCGCAGACGGATGGCGCGAATTTTCATAGCTGCCCCTCTGCACGGCGCACAAAGCGGTACAGATGTCGTAGGGCCGTTTCAGCAATGGCTCGTTGTTGTGGATCAGTCGTCTGGGCTTGCTCGCTCAGCCTTTGCGCGACGTTGTGCAATGCGCCCGACCCCATCGCCTCCAGATCTGCATCTCCCATAAGAAAATGCAGATCCGCATCTCTCCACTCAAAGTGAAAAAGGGCCGGCTCCAGGTCCTGCAAACTTGCTTCGATTTCACTCCACTCGCCGACGGAAACTGCGCCGGATATATCAAGACGCACCAGCATGCGATCGAGCTGCGGGCCGGCGCTGCGTATGTCTTCGACAAACGTGGTGACGGATTGGGGCCCGTGCAGCTCCAGTGACTTAGAGGTCCAGGTAAACCTAGCCGTGCGAACTGGCTCAACCTGCGGCGGCCCGCCTCCGACTTCTACGACCAGAGCGTAACCGGGGTCATTGTTGGGAAACCGGTCCGGCTCGGGCGTGCCAGAATACCAGACGCGGTCAGACACCTTTGCCATGCCGTGCCAGTCACCCAAAGCCAGATAGTCCAGGGTGGCCGTTTTTACGCGGGATGGAGAAATGAGCACAGACGCGTCGCCCGACGAGCCAAAACCCTGGATGGCGCCATGGGCAAGACCGATACGTATCGTGTTCTCCGGCGTTTCCGCCTTGTCCATCCATTCTGTTGGATCGACCTCGGCCGTGCGGCCCTTTAGCGGAGCTGGCAATACGAAGAGGCCCGGTTCGGCTTCATAAGGTTTGGGTTCGTCGTGAATGATGATGTTGTCGGTTGACGCGAGCTTTGCGGCACGATGCCAGAACCCGCCACGCGCTGCATAATCATGATTGCCGGGGAGCAGGTGCCAAGTGATATCCCGATACGAACCAAGCTTCTCAAAGACGCTGCGGATCTGGGCGTCGGGTAAGGTCACGCTATCGAATATATCGCCTGCAACGAGGATGTGCTTCACGGAACGTTCAATAGCAAGCGTGGCGATCGTGCCGATCACATCAAGGCGGGCCTGGCGAAGAACTGCAGGCTTATCAGAACCGAAGGCTGCAAACGGCCTGCCGATCTGCCAGTCGCCGGTATGTATGAATTTGAACCCCATCTAGACCACGCAACTTCCGCTTCAGCACAACATGCCCAATTTCCCTGACCTCCCATTGCATGGGTAAAGTCACGATTGTTCATATTTTGTTCTCAGTTATTGTCAAGACAGCGGCCATGGAATGTGGAGGTTTTCGACAGGCGGATGGTCTACTAGGCAGGCGGAAACGCCAAGGATTGGCTTTTGGATGTTGTCGGCGTCTGGAGAGCCGGTGGCAGGGGCGGGCCCAACATAGACAAAGGAGGGTCAACTGAATTCAAAACAGCCAGATGTTGAGATCGTTGTTATCGGTGCGGGCATCATTGGCTTGGCGATTGCACGCGCCTTGGCTGGCGCGGGCCGCGACGTCATGGTTCTTGAGCGGCATCAACGCGCCGGCGAAGAGATCTCCGCACGCAATTCCCAGGTCATCCACGCCGGGCTTTACTATCCAAAAGGTAGTCTACGCGCGCGTCTTTGCGTTGCCGGCAGAAAGCGTCTTTACGAGTTTGCTGGTGAGAACGGCATTTCTCACGAACAGTGCGGCAAGTTTGTTGTTGCGACGGATGACGGCGAGATTGACGCGCTGCGGCGCGTAGAGCACCTCGCTGTTGCCAATGGCATGGACGATGTCAGGTGGCTCAACGCAAGCGACGTGCAAGCCGTGGAACCGCAGCTTCAAGTCCGGGCGGCGCTGTTGTCACCGTCGACGGGCATTATCGATGTCCATGAAGTGATCACGGCGCTGGAGGGACATGCGACAGAAACGGGCAGATGTCAGATTGTTTTTAATACGCAAGCGGTGGACGTCGCGCGTTCGTCAGCAGATTGCTTTGACATTATCACATGTGCTGGTGAAAGCGCGCCTGACAATGAGCGCGCGCGTGACACGGCGCCAGGATCATCCGATGTCCTGGAGCAAGCAGAAAGTGTGATCAGTACGCGATATGTGATCAATGCAGCGGGGCTAAGTGCCAGTCACGTTGGCCAACGCGTTCATAACGCCGCCCATCAGGGTGCCCGCTCAAAATCAAACAACGGCTCCGACACCGTTCCGCGAACCTACTTCGGCAAAGGTCATTACTATCGACTCGCTGCGCCAACGCCATTTCAGCAATTGATATACCCCGTGCCAACGGGTGCGTGGCTTGGCATACACACCACCCGCGACCTTGGCGGGCAGACGTTATTCGGTCCCGATCTGGAGTGGATAGACGTGGTTGATTACAGCTTCGAGGATGCGCTCCATGAGCGCGCGCACCGCTTTGAAGCGTCCGTGCGCAGATACTGGCCGGGTTTACCTGACGATGCGCTGGTCCCCGCATATACGGGCATCCGCCCAAAGCTTTACATCGCCGGTGCACCTCCGTCCGATTTCGTTATCGCCGGACCGGAACAGCACGGCATTGCCGGCTACATTGGACTGTACGGGATTGAGAGTCCCGGCCTGACATCCGCCCTGGCCATCGGCGACTATGTTGCGGGGTTGGTGCGTAATGGCGCTTGAGCAACCGCGCTACGGGCTTTGAGTTGTGAAAGTATGTGCGACCGGCAGTTACTCGCAACCATGCAATCAAAAAAAAACCGCCTGGTGAAATTCACCAGGCGGTTTGGTGTTTAAAGACCTGATTGTCGTTCTAGAGGCACCGGGGAGGTGCGTTTTTGCGTAGGCAGCGCCTGGTGCAACGGGCGGGCTTTCGCGCATTGATGCACTGCAAGCCACAACGCTGGCGCCAGCCAGCACATACGTTGCGCTTGACGACCTTACGGGTACAAAACGCACCGACATGGCGATGGAGAACGCCAGTGGCCGGACCGACTTTTGCGCGTGCGTGGCAGCCGTGCACCTTTTGTACAAGTGATTGATCGACGACGGGCTCCGTTGTCATTTCATGGCCGAGCGGTACAGTGGCGCTAACTGCGCGATCCGCTCCGCCCCAGGTTCCGGCGGCAACTGCCAAGACAAATACGCAGAGCAGCGATAGCCACGTACCTCGTACAGCGTGGTTCACCCATTGCGACATGTTGGATACTCCCATCTATTTCATCCATGCTGTTGCGAAAACAGCCTGATCGTTTCACAGGCCGATCACAGCGATTGGATCAGCGACCTGTTGCGTCCCCTGCGTTGATTTGCGTTCAGCATAGGTCGGTGAGCCCAATGTTTCCACTCGAAATACAGAGGTTCATGCTGTCAGGGTGATACAGGTTAACGCCTATTCGGGGTGTTATTGGAGTTCTCGACCGAGAAAGAGAACTGGGTGCTCGTTGAAAATCGTCTCCCCAACTTTTTGAAATCCATTGCGCAGGTAAAATGAAACGTTTCGCATCGTACTGCCGGTCACCACGTGAACACCAGGCGCGCCGGCTGCGCGCGCATCGCTCGCGAATGCATCGATAAGTTTAGAACCCAACCCTTTACCGCGATAGGGCTCGGATAGGTTGACATGCAAATGGGCAGGATAACGCGCCATCAGATCGGCGTTGCTGGCATAATAGGGTAGATCTGCGAACCGTTGTGTCTCGGCGGGATTGTCAATGCAGCCGGCGAGGTACCCGGCAACACTCCCGTCATCAGAGACCAGCACGTAAAACCATTGGGGGTCGTGGCTCAGATATCGGCCGATCCAACGCTCGTAAAATTTGTTCTTCTGCGTGTCGTCGGCAAAAACCTTGGTGCCGGCGGTCTCGAAAAAAATACTATCGACCTGGCGCTGTTGGGACGTGCTGCCTTCAAGCTCAAGCCACCGACAGACTCTTATGTTTGACACGTCAATCGATCCTCAGGCGAACCAATGGATGTGGGCATTGCGCTTTGCTCAGGGCCATATGACTTAGCCCAAACGTTCCCGGTCACCGCATAACAGGCTCTGGGTGACCGTATACCTCTGCAGGCATGTCATCGTCATGAGGCATGATCACGACATCGGATCGGCGCATCACTTTGTCAGAAGGTTGAGACGGCTCGTCGCGCTCCCGCTCGCCAAAATTTGCATGGTCCGTCGCGACGGCAGCATCACCGTAATTGGGACTGAAGGGCTCGCTGGGATCATCTGGCTCGGCTTGCGCACGGCGCCTCGGCGGCGTTTGTGCCTCTATGCCGTCGGCCTCGTATTCAATCGGGTGCGTTTCAACATAACCTGCGACTTGCGCGCGCGGCGCATTACCAGGCCAAGTGTTCGCCGACATGGTTCCGCTTTGCGAATTGCTGGTGGCACATGCCCCAAGGCCCATGCAAACCGCCGGAATGGCGCATCGCATAATCTTGCTCAATACGCGGTTCGGCACCTGGCCGAGACTCAACCCAAACATCCTACAAACGCCTTCTCACACAACGCGACTGGGTCCATCAAACATGTGGCGGGTTAACGGGCGCCTAATGAATGGCTCATCGTGGGGCAGGCGGGTTTGTTCCAGGGATATCAGCACTCCGCGCTGAATGCTGCTATATCTTTGTTTTGCATTCTTTTTTCTCTCTGTTTTAGTCTTATTAGCATGCGAATCGCGGCTGATGACACAGCCTTTCGTGCAGACAGCTTGCTCCTGTCATTTGCCGCCATTTGCGCGAAGCAACTCATGGAGACTGCAATGGCTGCAACTCGGCTGCGCGAAATGCTCGATGGTTACACGCTAACAACGGCAGAGATCCTCTATCGCCTGCCCGATCATCCAGTGCTCCTGCAAAGTTTCGTGTGGCAGGAGTTCGATTTGTATCCGCGCTTCCCGAGGCTAACGGGATTTCTCGAGTTCTGGCGCGGAAATCTGGATGGCGAGCTTTTCAAGGTGACGGTTGCGCATCGTGAGCTGATGAAGCCTGCGGACTTATCAGTTGTAGGAACCGAATTGCGTCTGCACTAAATCAAACGGTCATTGGCGATAGCGCGGCGGCCGCACGGTGCTTGTGCGCCCCATTTTATCACGGGCCAGTTTGTCACCGGGCTGAGCGTGGCAGACGTTGTGTGTTATCGCTCAATTCGTAAAATTCGCCGCCCGCCCAAATTCCCAGCGGGGCCGTATCAGCCTTCTCAGTGCCCGGGGTCTGCTCGGCCAATGCGACGAGGTCATAGTACAGGGCGCGGGTCAACAAAGCTTCCAACCTGCCGCGCACCCGCACATAGGGTTTCAGACCGCCGGAGTGCTGTTCCACTTCAAACCTGAGCGGATTGCCGGATCCGACTTCAACGACATCGTCGACATTGGTGCGAAATATGATTTGACGGTCAGCCCCGCTGCCCAGCACGTTCATCTCGACGGCAAGAAATGGTGCGTCCTCGACTTCGACAACAATCTTCTCGACTGGCGTGACGAGGTAGTGCTGTTCGTCCGCATCCTTGCGAAGGACGCTTGCGAACAGTTTTACAAGTGGCTTTCGGCCGATGGGGCTGCCTTGATAATACCACACGCCGTTGCGGGCGATTTTCATGCCGATGTCGCCGCAGTGAGGTGGGTCCCACTGATCGACAGGAGGCAATTGCCGGTCGCGCGCAGACTTGAGCAAGTTTTCAATGTCGTTAATGGACACGTGCCAAGCTTCCCCCAAACCTCACAGCAGGTTGATTATAGTGACGAATGGCGCTCAAAACCCGGCAAATGCAGGCTGAGCCGGCAGTTCGCTTCGTTCGGCCCCCGATGACTCACCAGCGCGACATCTGTCAGAGCGTTTGCCGCATTTGTTACCTAACATTCACTTGACCAGGCGTATCGGGGCAAGCAGGCTCGGGCCCAAATGCTATAGGAGCTCCCAAGTTTGTCGGCATAGCGCCTTCTAAGGCCAGAACCTTTGGCCTATGATGGGTTCCTCCATCGCCTACGGAATAATGACTAGAAAACGGTGACCGATCCGATATGACCTCTTTATCGCAAACTGATGCTTCAATTGTACCGGACTTGGAGGCCGCTGCCGCAAGGGTGCAGAAGGCGCACCAGACAGCCGCAACCGTGATCTTTGGTCAGGACGTGGTGATCGAACGGGCACTGATAACCATCCTGGCTGGCGGCCATGCCCTGCTCATCGGTGTGCCAGGTCTTGCCAAAACGCTTCTGGTAGACACACTTGGCAAAGTACTCGGCCTGGACGCCACGCGCATTCAATTCACGCCCGACCTCATGCCGTCGGATGTTATCGGGTCGGAAGTTCTTGATGAGGTCCCGGGACAGGCACGTGCATTCCGGTTTATTAAGGGTCCGGTGTTTACGCAGCTTTTGATGGCTGACGAAATCAACAGAGCGTCGCCAAAAACGCAGTCGGCGCTTTTGCAGGCGATGCAGGAACATCATGTAACGGTTGCGGGCGAACGCCATGACGTTCCAAAACCGTTTCATGTATTGGCGACGCAAAACCCGTTGGAGCAAGAAGGCACCTATCCCTTGCCCGAAGCGCAGCTCGATCGGTTCTTGCTGCAGGTGGATGTCAACTATCCGGATCTGGCCGCCGAGCGGCGCATGCTTTACGCGACAACCGGCACGGAAAAGGCCGCGTTGGAGACCATTCTGAACGCCAATGAGATCATGAAGATCCAGCGGCTCGTCCGGCAGATCCCTGTTCCGGACAAAGTTGTCGAAGCGATTTTGCAGCTGGTACGTTCGGCGCGTCCGGGAACGGGTGAAAACGAGACGACGGATAAACTGGTTGCGTGGGGGCCTGGCCCTCGTGCCAGTCAGGCGTTCATGCTTGCGGTTCGTGCAAAGGCGCTCATCGATGGCCGCCTTGCACCCTCGGTCGATGACGTGATCGCCTTGGCCGATCCGGTTCTGAAACACCGCATGGCCTTGACGTTTGCAGCGCGTGCGGAAGGCAAGGATGTGAGCGCCGTCATCACGAGTCTTACAGAGGCACTGGAGTAGCCGGAATGGCCCCCGCCGATGACCGCACCGCAAACCGGCGCAGCCGGGTGGGCGCCGATGCGTTCGAGTTGGAAGCGCAAGCCCACAGCCTTGCGGCGCGGCTGCCTGAAATCCTCATTGAAGCGGATCGCATTGCGCAAACTGTTACGCACGGTTTGCATGGACGACGACGTGCCGGTCCAGGCGAAACATTCTGGCAGTTTCGCCAGTACCAAAACACGGACTCCACGTCACTCATCGATTGGCGCCGGTCGGCAAGCTCCACTCATATCTATGTGCGCGAGCGCGAATGGGAGGCTGCGCACACGATCTGGCTCTGGCCGGATTTGTCAGCGTCAATGGATTTTCATAGCCACTTGTCGGAGACGACAAAGCGTGACCGCGCACTTGTTTTGATGCTGGCGACGGCGGAGCTTCTGGTGCGCGGCGGCGAGCGAGTCGGCTTGTTGGGTCTCACCGCGCCAACGGCCAGCCGGCGCGCCACAATGCGATTGGCCGAAGCGATTGCGGCCCATGGGGATGAAGAGCAATTGACGGCAGGCATTCCCTCGCAAGCGCGGCTGTCGCGTTACTCCGGCGTTCTGCTGTTTAGCGACTTTCTCGACCCCCTGCCGGAATTAGAGGAACGTATTCTTCGGCTTGCCAGCGAAGGGGTGTCCGGCCACATCATCCAGGTTCTGGATCCTGCCGAGGAGACACTTCCATATGAGGGGCGCACAGAGTTTTTAAGCCCGGAGAGCGGTGAACGTTGGATCGCGGATAGAGCTGAGTCCGTTCGCGAGGCTTACCAGGTCAAGTTTGCAGCCCATCATACCGGCTTGGCCAATATTGCGCATCAGGCTGGATGGTCGCTCATGGTGCACCATACCGATCGGCCCGCGTCTGAGCCACTGTTAAACCTGATCATGCGCTTGCAAGGCGCCGGCGGGTATCGCTGGCAAAGCGAAAACCCTCAGGCCAGCGGGAACGATGAAGCCGAAGCGTTGGCGGAGGATAACGCATGACGCTTGGTGCGCTCGCTTTTGCAAGTCCGTGGCTTCTCACAGCGCTTGTTGCGTTGCCGTTGATCTATTGGCTTTTGCGCACCGTCCCGCCGTTGCCTAAGCGCATATCATTTCCGCCGACGCGCATCCTCGTGGGACTGGAAAATCGGGAAAAGACACCAGCCAAAACGCCGTGGTGGCTGATGCTCATTAGATTGCTGGCGGCGGCTCTTATTATCTGCGCCTTAGCCGAACCGATACTCAATGCAAATGAATCGCAGCCGCTAAAAGGCGATGGGCCGGTGGCGATTGTCGTCGATAACGGCTGGGCAAGCGCGACGGGATGGGCCCACCGTCAGGCGATGGTTGAGCGCATCATATTACAGGCGGAGAACGCGAACAGACCGGTGGTCGTTGCACCAACCGCACAGACAGACCGCACAATTGAGTTTGAGATCACCACACCGACGCGTGCACGCCAACTTGCCGCGGCTTTGGTGCCACAACCCTATGCGCCTGACAGGTCCGCGGCGCTGAAGGCATTGCAGGCTGCTCTTGCAGGTGACGCAGGCACAGGAGCAAGCGTCGTATGGGTCGCCGATGGTATTGATCATGCGGGCGGTGCAAATGAATTTGCGCAGCAACTTGCGCAGGTCGCCTCTGACGGCAGCTTTGTCTTAAGTGAGACAACTCCGGATGGCGAAGCGCTTGCGGTTGATACTGGCCTTGCCGCCGGCGGAAAACTCAAGACGCGCATCCTGCGTGCGAACGGCGGGCTCAGACCTGGCGTGTTGCATGCGTTCTCTGCGCGTGGAGAACGGTTGGGTGAGGCGGAGTTTGAACTTGCCGTGGGCGCACAGCAGACCTCCGTCGAATTCGATTTGCCACTGGAAATTCGTAATCAAGTCACGCGAGTGGCACTTGCTGGTGGCAGCTCCGCAGGCGCGGTCAGTCTGTTGGACCAACGATCACGTTGGAACCGGGTCGGACTGCTGTCAGGCAGCGCACGTGAAAAGGCGCAACCTCTGCTCGCTCCGCTCTACTACATTGAGCGCGCGCTGGCGCCATTTGCCGAGATTGTCAAACCGCGCAAGGCCGACCTTAGTGGCGGCGTGCGTGAAATCCTCAACCAGGGAGCCAGTGTGTTGATGCTCGCCGACATCGGCACGCTGTCGGGCAATGTTCAAGAGCGTATTGGGGCGTGGGTGAGGAAGGGCGGCGTGCTGGTTCGGTTTGCTGGGCCTCGCCTGGAAAAAGGTGGTGATAGTCTCTTGCCGGTGCCATTGCGGATCGGCGGGCGCACATTAGGTGGGGCCTTGTCGTGGTCGACGCCGCAGCCGCTGGCCGCATTTGATGACACGAGCCTGTTTGCAGGGCTCGATCTTCCGGACGATGTCAGGATCAATAGGCAGGTTCTGGCTGACCCGACCAGGCTGGGTAGCAACGTACAAGTTTGGGCCAGATTGAGTGACGGCACGCCGTTGGTCACCGCAACCAAACGCGGTGATGGATATCTGATCCTGTTTCATGTCACGGCCAACTCGGACTGGTCGAATTTGCCCATTTCGGGATTATTCGTTGAAATGTTGCGACGTGTCAGTTCGCTCGGTCAGCTGGGCGGCGCTGTGCTTACAAAGAGTGAGGCCGGGGAAGCTGGTTTAGATGCCATGGAAGAGGATGACAGCTCTGAGCCGATATCCAGTGACGCCGACACGCCAACTAATCTTGCGCCAGTGGAGACACTCGATGGGTTCGGCCGTCTCGCGGCGCCTCCGCCGACGGCGAAGCCTCTGCTGAACGCACAGTTTGACAAACAGAGGCCATCCTTCAATCACCCGCCGGGCTATTATGGTGCGACCGGGACTCCACGAGCTCTTAATATCGCGAACAGCGAAACGACACTTGAACCTCTGCCGCCGCCGCCGCAGGGAACGCAGCTGTTAGGGTACGAGAGCCGTGGTGCGGTCGCACTTAAGCCGTGGCTTCTCGGGGCGGCATTCTGCCTGTTGTTGTTGGATATGTTGGCGATTGTGTTGCTGCAGACGGGCGGGCCACTGCGCGGACGCGGCCAGAGTGCGCGGACTGCGGCAGCGAACACAGCATCAAGTCTCGTCGTTATCGCTCTTCCTACGGCGGTGGTGATAGCGGCGACATCGATTGCGGCAAGCGATACGGCCCGGGCACAGTCCGCGGGCGCGCAGGCTTCGGCCGATGCCGTGGCGCTTGCGGCGACGAGACAGGTTACACTCGGTTATGTCCTGACTGGAAACCCACGCACAGATGAAACGAGTGCGCAGGGCCTCACGGGATTGGGGCGTATCTTGACGCTTCGCACCACGGTCATCCCGGGGCCGCCGGTCGGAGTCGACATTCTTGAAGACGAGATCGCCTTTTTTCCAGTGCTGTATTGGCCGGTCTTAGAGAATGCATCGGCCTTGCCCGATGATGTCGTCTCTAAGATTGACGCCTACATGAAACAGGGCGGCATGATTATTTTCGATACAGGCGATTACGGGCGCGGCACATCGGGCGGTGTCTTGGCCGGTCCCGACGGTACGCCGTTGCAGCGGATTTTAGGACGGCTCGACATTCCGCGCCTTGAGCCGGTTCCTGAAGGCCACGTTCTTACCAAGTCTTTCTATCTGCTTCGGTCGTTTCCAGGTCGCTGGGACGGCGGTCAGCTGTGGGTCGAGGCCGGCAGCGTGGATACGACGCAGGATGCAAATCTTGAAGGTGGAGACTATGAGCCGGGCGGGCGTCAAGCGCGTAAGGCAGACGGGGTGACGTCAATCCTCATTACATCAAACGACTTTGCTTCCGCTTGGGCGATTGATGAGACCGGACGCCCCTATTATCCGCTCGTGCCCGGTGGACGCAAACAACGCGAATATGCATTTCGCACCGGCATCAATATTGTCATGCATGCGCTTACCGGAAACTACAAAGCCGATCAGGTGCACGTGCCTGCGTTGCTCGGCCGGCTGGGTCAGTGAGGTAAACGCGCATGAACAACTGGTCGATTGAGTTTGCGCCGCTGCTCCCGGTTCCGTTTCTTATTTTTGCCGGCATGGCAATGCTTGCGTTGATTGCGCTTCTGGCGTGGCGACACAGTCGCGGCCTCTTGATGCGTTCATTGGCGATGCTGGCTCTGCTAGCCGCTTTGGCCAATCCGACGCTGCGACAGGAAGAGCGCGAGACGCTCGCAAATATCGCAATCGTCGTTGTCGATCGAAGCACGAGCCAGGCGCTGGCGGACAGGCCCGGACAAACGGATGCTGTGCGGCGTGAATTGGAAACACGGCTAGGCAAGGTAAATAACCTTGAAGTCAAATGGGTGGTTGCCGACAATAAGTCAGGCAGTCGCAACGCTGGCACACGCCTGTTCGACAGCCTCAACACGGCTTTGGAAAATACGCCGCCCGACCGCATCGCAGGCGTTGTGATGATTACGGACGGGCAGGTGCATGACGTACCAAAATCGGCAGCGGCGGTTGGTTTTGAGTCTCCGGTGCATGTGCTGCTCACAGGACGGCCAGATGAATTCGACAGACGTTTGGAGATTATCAAGGCGCCTCGTTACGGGATTGTCGGCCAAACGCGTGAAATTGAACTCAAGGTCAGTGAAACGGGTAAGGCCGATCAAGCAAGCGATGTTGTCACGTTGACCGTGCGTCGCGAAGGCGAGGCTGATGAAACGATCCGCACAGCGATTGGCCGCTCAGTGCGCCTCGACATGCCCTTCCCGCATGCAGGAACCAACATTCTTGAAATCGAACTTGCCACGGCAAAGGGTGAGTTGACGCCCGCCAACAATCGCGTTGTAGTTTCAGCCCAAGGAGTAAGGGAAAACTTGCGCGTTCTGCTCGTCTCAGGTGCACCGCATGCCGGCGAGCGCACGTGGCGCAACCTACTCAAGTCCGACGCCGCTGTTGACCTCGTGCACTTTACGATCCTGCGTCCTCCCGAAAAACAGGATGGGACGCCAATACACGAGCTGTCGCTTATCGCATTTCCGACACGCGAACTGTTCTTACAAAAGATCAAGGATTTTGACCTGATCATTTTTGACAGGTACCAAAACCGAAACCTGTTACGCCGCAGTTATTATGGCAACATTGCCAACTACGTCGAGCGCCATGGTGGCGCCGTGCTTGTTGCTGCTGGCGACGACTATGCCGGGCGCACCAGCTTGTACAGAACACCCCTGGCGCCGGTTCTTCCGGCTCCTCCGACTGGGCGCATGATCAACGAACCCTTCCATGCGACAATTACGGAAGAAGGTGTAAAGCACCCTGTTACGCGTGGTCTTCCTGGAGCGGGCAGTGAAGGCAAAACGCCGTCGTGGGGCCGCTGGCTGCGACAAGTCGAGGTCAGGCCCGATCGTGGTAGGGTGGTCATGAATGGCGCGAAGAATTTGCCACTGTTGATTCTCGACCGGAAGGGAGAGGGCCGTGTGGCGCTCCTGGCCTCCGATCACGCTTGGCTGTGGGCGCGCGGCTACGACGGAGGCGGACCGCATACCCACTTGTTGCGGCGCCTTTCGCATTGGCTCATGAAGGAGCCAGACTTGGAGGAAGAACGGCTGCTTGCCGAAGCCAATGGTCTGCAGGTCACACTTGAGCGGCGCTCAATGGAAAGCGAAATACAACCGGTCACGATTGAGCAGCCTGATGGTCAAACCAAAGACGTCACGCTTGAGTCGGCCGCCCCCGGCTTGTGGCGCAAGACCATCACCGTCGATGTGCCAGGTCTCTATAAGGCCCAAACGAAAGCAAAGACGGACACCCTCACGGCTGTCGTTCATGCCGGTGCACACGACCGGCGCGAAATGAGCGAGGTTACGGCGACAGACGAAAAACTGAAACCTTTGATCTCGTCGACACGCGGGCGCGCCTTCTGGACAGCGAAAGGCGGCGCGGCCACTTCGAGTTCTGCGGGCGGCGTTGCCGATGTCTCACTGCCTCGCGTGACCATGATGTCAAATGCGCAAGTTATGGCGGGCGCGAGCTGGATGGGATTGCGCGATCGCAACGCCTTTGTCACGCGCGGCATAAAACTCACGCCGTTGTTTACCGGTTTGGCCGCGCTTGCATTGCTTCTGGCTCTTATCTCGTTGGCCTGGTGGCGCGAAGGCCGGTAGTGCGGTGCCGCGTCTTTGTCCCAATCGGGAACGCAGCGTAGCGGCCGTGTCACAGGTCCGCTAACGTCTAGAGCATGTCCGGGTCAATCCACCGTCGAATTTGTGTGTAACCTGATCGAATCAGCCCGGCTCGTTTGCCTCAGGCTGCGACTCGCCTAGCCTACGCGCCAAGTGTTCAAGAGGTCTTTCGCTATAAAGAGACCTGCCACTTGATGCGGAGCGCGCCTGATGACGTTACTATTCCGGATTGTTTATGCAGCCCATGCCAACGGGACACATCATAAGTTGGCGCTGGACGCCCTGCGCTGGCTACGCGGCGACCAGGCTGACGCGTGGCGACGGCTTTTCCTAAAAGATGCAGAGTTATTTCTGCAGGGCTCGAAAGCTCCCGATAAAGACTTCAAGGACTTCACCAATCATGTTCTGCATGTTGGCGACAACTATTGGGGCGGAGCGCCGGGAAAGGCGCGCAGGTGGTACGATCACCTATTGGCCGCGCTCAAAGCCGGCAATTGGAGCGAAGCCGTTTGGTGCGCCGGTGTCCTGAGCCACTACTACACTGATCCGATTATGCCGCTTCACACCGGACAATCGGATGCGGAGACGGCCGTTCATCGCGGGATCGAGTGGAGTGTAAACAAGTCCTACGATGAGCTGCGTCCATTGGCGGAGCAGAAGAACCCGGACGTCGATGTCGTGCTGCCGGATGGGCCACACTGGCTCGAAGATGCCGTTATCCAAGGTGCGGAAACCTCGCATCAGTTCTACGAGACCCTGATCGCACATTACGACATCGAGCGCGGGTCGACCGATCCTCGGACCGGTCTTAACCAGGTCGCTAAGGCAGCGGTTGCAGACCTATTGCTGTATGCGTCCATGGGGTTTGCGCGCATTTTGGAACGCGCGTTTATCGAGTCTGGACAGTTGCCACCGCAGATCGATTTGACAGCGGAAACAGTTATCGCCGGGTTGAAGATTCCGGTGAAATGGGTTGAGCGCAAATTGGCGGACGCTGAAGACCGTCGTCTGGTTCAAGCCATGTACGATGAATTGACCGATACCGGTAAGGTAGAGCGCAATCTGCCTGAAGATGACCGTGTCGTTCGCGCCGCCTACAATCGGGAAGTCCTTGCTCCCCGACTTGAACAGCGCAAAGCAGCGCGGCATTTCGCACTTAGTCAGTCCGACGCGGGAGGTCGCACTGTCCGTGACAACTCCAGCAGAGCCCGGCATGTTCTGGCACCTCTGGATCCTAAACAACGCAAGGCCTTTGAGGCGCGCGGATCGGACCGGTCGCTGGCTCCGCCACCAGAACTACCTGCGATTCCGTCCGCAAAAGGACCCGACGGCGCGCGTACGCAGCGGAATGATTATAGCGCGTCATCGACGCCACCACCGGTGCCTGGCAACGAAAACTCGGAACGCTCGCAAGCGGGAGCGAGGACGTATCTGACGGGAAGCGACACACTGGCTGCTGCGCCTTCTATCGGTACGAAAACAGCGGCACGCCTTGCTACGGCAGGCCTGCTATCGGTGTCGGATCTGCTGGGCGCGGATGTTGAAGCGGTCGCCAAGACTGTCGGCGTGCGCCATATCACATCTCAAAAGTTGACCGACTGGCAGGACCAGTCCCGCCTGGTGATGACTGTTCCGGGCCTAAGGGGCACGCACGCACAACTGCTTGTTGGCGCTGGCTATCGCACAACCGAAGATTTGGTAAAGGCGGACCCTTCCGATCTCGCCGCGGACATACTGAAATTTGCAACGACGAGCGACGGTGAGCGGGTACTTCGAAATGGCAATCCGCCTGACCTGGAACGGATCAAGGGCTGGATTGATAGCGCCACTGAAGCGATGGCGGCCTGACGGGCTCCAATTATCGGTAAAAGATCGCGGTGTTGTAGAATACTTCCGCGCAAAGGAGCGGGCTTCGTTGTTTTTTCACTACGCTGTTTGTCGATTAGTCTTGTCGACATGCTCATAGAGCGATGCCGCCGACGATACTTTGTGATCGATAAATGTTTCCTCGACACTGACAACTGCCACACGCCGGTCCGCCACAAGCATGGCGTAGCGGTTTGAGCGAATACCGAGGCCGTATCGCCGCAGGTCAATAGCGAGACCACTTTTGACGGCGAAATCCGCGTTGCCGTCGGCAAGCATTAGCACGTCGCCGTGTGCGCCTAGTTCCTCCGCCCAACGCTGCATAACGAAAACATCATTCACAGACGTGCATGCGACAGTGTCTATACCATTTTGAACTAACGTCGCACTAAGAGCGATAATGCCGGGTAAATGTTCCTTGTGACAAACTGGTGTGTAAGCACCCGGTAAGCCAAACAGGGCGACACTGCGGTTTGCGAAAATCTCTTCGGCAGTCGCGGCCTCTGGACCATTTTCCCCCATTGTTACAAATGTCGCGTCTGGAATATAATCGCCTTGTTTCAAAGTCATCAAAATACTCCATCGAACAATTAAACCGGCAAAACCAGCGTCTATAACGTCTAACACGATATACACAAATATCGCCGGTGTTGTGATTTCTGAGTCATCACTTCGCCGTTTTTGAGAAACTACCATGAAGTTGATGTGACAGTTCGTCAGTTGACGTCGCAATTTGTCAGTTGATATTTTTTACCGAAAAGATGAGTGCTCAAAATTACTTTTTTTCTGACGGCACGTTTTGTAGATCAATATTGTTGAGCAAACTTATTTAAGGGGGAAATCAGGACAATCCAACGTAACTGAACATTGGCAGTTCAAAAATTTTTGGCGCGCCAAGAACGTTTTTCGTATAGCGGGTGCGAATGTGAGTAATAGCGGTCCAGAAGATACTGACTCGCCCGACATTTCCGAAATTCTGGAAACGATCCGGCAAGTTGCCAGTGAAGAAGAGCCCGGCGTGATCACTTCGGGTCTGCCTGATGCCGCTGGTGAGTTTACCGAAGCGGCACAGTACATTGATGACGTATTATCTCCAGCGGGAGCGCAAGACGTTCCTTCTCCAGACACCGACGCGCAACCACATCAGACGTCTCTGTCTTCCGACACTGTGCCGAGACGCATGGGCGATCTCAGAGATACCCGTATGTCACAGCTTGCGGCACATGCATGGCCTGGCGTTGGTTCAGATATCCTTGATCTCGGCAGGATGGACCGCACGTGCTTCGGGCCGGTTATCAGCAATACAACTGATGTTGCAGCAAAGACGCGAAGAAGCGACGAGCAGCCAAACAGTGACCGTCGTGACGCAGGGTCGGAGGCAGAAAAAGAACCGAGGGATAATCCCAGAAATTGGCCTATCGCCGCGCCAAACATTGCTGGTGATATCGAGGATATGCCGGAATTGCAGGGTCGCTCCGCGAAAGGTTCATCCGATGCGCCAGAACCGTCCAAGGGTGGCACAATCGACGAGGCAACCGCGCAGTTGCTTCGTCCATTGATTGTTCAATGGGTCAACGAAAATATGCCGCGCATTGTTGAACGTGCGTTGAGCGTCGATGACCCTGGGAGCAAGCACTAAGACAACATCATTCGAGCCGTCAAAGTACCTTTGCCCTCTGGTCACTCTGAACGCATCGCCGCGACGGGGCTGACCAACTGGCAAATGCCCAAGCTTTCCAATTTGCAACCTGGGCATAGCGATTTACACAATTGTGCCCATGGACATCGTGCCGAATTGCATATCGTAGTTGACGATTTTGCCTTCAACAGCGCAACCAGAAACCCCATATCTGCTAGTGAGGCTGCGAGGTCATGTGACCACGCCAGCCCAATGATCACGCGCGCGTCTCTTTTTTGAAAAGGAGAAGACCGATGCAGACGTCAATCTTTATCGCCAAGCTGATAGGGCCGGCCATGGCCGTGATCGGCGTGGCGTTACTTGCCAATCGAGAGGCATTCATTCAAGCCGCGCGCGAGACAATGGAAAGCCCCGCGCATCTTGTTGTTGCCGGCATGCTCGCATTGGTCCTTGGACTGGTGCTCGTGAATACGCATAACCACTGGGACACCGGTTGGCCCGTGATCATAACACTCTTGGGTTGGATGTCTGTCGCCGCAGGCATCATGCGATTGGTGTTTCCTGATCAGGTTAGATCGCTTGGCGCAAAGATGGTCGACAACGGCCCATTGCTAACAGGTGCCGGTGTTCTTTATCTGGGATTGGGCGCAGTGCTGTCTTACTTTGGCTATATAGCCTAGGGCCCACGAACTGTCGCACTTGTGAGACGCGGGGTTATCCGATCCCGCGTCTTTGTGATGCCGGCACTGTGAACATGCTCACTTGCAAGTGCGATCAATCCGTCGCACATTAGGCCTGTTCCGAGGGGAGCCCCCAAACGTGTTCGTCGGTTCGACGGCACGATCATTTGGGCAGGCTGAGATGGCCAGATGCCGAACCCTTTGAACCTGATCCGGTTGATACCGGCGAAGGGACGGATCGCGGCAAAGCACTCACAATTCCCGCTTCGCAGACTTTCCCGACAACGCCAGTTCAGCCATCCTTTCGCAAGGTGAAAGGTACGAATTGCCCGGTGTAGGAAAGGTTTTGGTGCGTGCAGACATCGCAGTTCATCGCCGGATTGATCGGGCCGCTTTTTATTGTCATTGCGGTCGGCATCCTGTTTCGGCGCGACCAGTTTGAAGTTATCGCGGAGCAAGCAACACGCAATCAGGCGCTCATCTTTTTCGCAGGAATGATCCTTCTGGTGTGCGGACTTGCAATCGTTCGCTTTCATAACACATGGGAGTGGAGCTGGACGCTCATCGTCACGCTTTTCGGCTGGCTCAGCATCATCGGTGGAATTGCGCGCATGCTCTACGCAGGACAAGTGGAATCAATACGCGAGGCTGTTGGGAAAAACGAATTGGGAATCAAACTCACGGCCTGGGGCTGCCTGCTGCTGGGCGCATTTTTGAGCGTCAAGGGGTACGGGTTGTTCGGTCTTTAGCCGTCGCATGGTGGGATCGGACGTCAAGGGCATTGGAATTCGCTTGGGTGATGGAAAAACGTGGTTAGGACACTGACATGAACAAGATTGACCGGTCACAAGACCTGCGCAGGCCTGAAGTCACAACGGGCCCAATCGCGGCATCGCAAAAGGTCTATTCTTCACCGGAGGGACACTCTGACATTCGTGTGCCATTCCGCGAGATCAAATTGAGTGATCCTGAGCAACCTCACTTTCGCGTCTACGATCCATCAGGGCCATACACGGAGACAGATGCGAAGATTGACGTGGAGAAGGGGCTGGCGCCGTTGCGTCAGGCTTGGGTGGGCGCACGCGAGGTCGAAACCTACGAAGGGCGTGATGTGCGCCCGGAAGACAACGGCAATGTTTCTGGCAAAGCGCTGGCGCGCGACTTTCCTGTCAAACGCCAACCGCTGAGGGGCCGCGATGGGCATCCGATCACGCAACTGGAATTTGCGCGCGCGGGCATCGTTACCGAGGAAATGATCTACGTGGCGCACCGGGAGAACCTGGGGCGGGAAAAGGCGCTGCAGCGGGCCGGCGAGGCGCTCGCGGATGGCGAAAGCTTCGGTGCGGCTATCCCCGAACACATCACACCGGAATTTGTGCGTGATGAGATTGCGCGCGGGCGGGCGATCATTCCCTCCAATATCAATCACCCAGAATTGGAGCCGATGATTATCGGCCGTAACTTCCTGGTTAAGATCAATGCCAATATCGGCAACTCCGCCGTGACCTCTTCGGTGGAGGAGGAAGTGGAGAAAATGGTATGGGCGATCCGCTGGGGTGCCGACACCGTGATGGATCTCTCAACGGGCCGCAACATTCACAATACACGCGAATGGATCTTGCGTAACGCACCGGTGCCGATTGGTACGGTTCCGATATATCAGGCACTGGAAAAATGCGATGGCGATCCGGTAAGGCTCACCTGGGAGCTTTATCGCGATACGCTCATCGAACAATGCGAACAAGGCGTTGATTATTTCACGATCCATGCCGGCGTGCGCCTTGGCTACGTGCACCTCACCGCAGACCGCGTTACGGGGATTGTTTCGCGCGGCGGCTCGATCATGGCCAAGTGGTGTCTGGCGCACCACAAAGAAAGCTTCCTTTACGAACGCTTCGATGAGATCTGCGATATCTGCCGCATGTATGATGTGTCGTTCTCACTCGGCGACGGGCTGAGACCCGGTTCGATCGCCGATGCCAATGATCGTGCGCAGTTTGCCGAGCTGGAAACATTGGGCGAGCTCACGCAGATCGCCTGGGACAAGGGCTGTCAGGTCATGATCGAGGGCCCGGGCCATGTGCCTATGCACAAGATCAAGGTCAACATGGACAAGCAGCTTGCCGAATGCGGTGAGGCGCCGTTTTATACGCTTGGGCCGCTGACCACGGATATCGCACCGGGCTACGACCACATCACATCTGGTATCGGCGCTGCGATGATCGGATGGTTCGGGTGTGCCATGCTTTGCTACGTCACACCGAAGGAGCATCTGGGCCTTCCTAACCGGGATGACGTCAAAACCGGCGTAATCACCTATCGGCTGGCTGCGCATGCGGCCGATCTCGCAAAGGGACACCCGGCGGCGCAGTTGCGCGATGACGCGTTGTCAAAGGCGCGTTTCGAGTTTCGCTGGCAGGATCAGTTCAATCTATCGCTCGATCCCGACACGGCGATGCAATATCACGACGAGACGTTGCCAAAGGACGCTCACAAGGTCGCTCACTTCTGTTCGATGTGCGGACCAAAATTCTGCTCCATGAAGATCACACAGGATGTGCGCGATTACGCCTCGAAGCTTGAAGAGCAAAAGGCAGGCATGGCCGAGATGAGCGATAAGTTTCTCGCGATGGGTGCGGAAGTCTATGTGACCCCCGAGACAACCGACGATGAGGGCGAGGCGGATGCCATCAAAGCGAGCAATCGCAGCTTAGGCTAGGCAACACGATTGAGTATTATCCCGCCCGGCTCCAAATCATGCCGGGCGGGTTTTTACTACCAGCTTCAGAAGTTTTTCGTCCACTTATCCAGCAGACGACCGGCGGTATCCTTGCCGCCCCAACCGATAGCGATGGCCGCACCCACCGCGATGGCGCCCATCAAAAGCGTGAAGCCAGTATTGATGATCTCATTGGCAACGCCCATCTGACGTAATCCCATAGCCGCGGCCAGGACGATGATCGCAATCTTCAGAGGTGTCGCGGCCACCTTCGCATCCTTGGAATTGGCAACCGCCGTCGAAATGAAGTCGGCTGCGATGACGCCGAATGCAATGATGACGCTGCCAAGCAAGATCCGGCCGCCGAGAGACAGGATTTCCGACAGCATCTGAGAGACGATGGCAAAGTCCAACAGCTTTGCCGCTTCAACCAGTCCGAAGATCATGATCGCGGCAAAGGCGAGATAACCAGCGACGCGCGACATCGAGGTGCCGCCAAGCACTTCGTCCGTCAGGCCGATGCGTTTGCCCACATGGTCGAAGCCAAGAGTGGGCAGAAGCGTGGATAGAGTCTCTGAGGCAAAGCGGCCGATAAGATAGGCCAACAGTGCGACGATCGCAGCGGCAAATATCTTGGGAATTGCATCAAGAAAACTCTGCAGCATGTGCTTTGCAGGTTCTGAGACCGACGCAATGCCGAGCGTGTCGAGTGCAGCGATGGCAATCGGTATGACGATCAGCGCAAACACCAATGTTCCGGCGAAGCGCGAAATACCGGCGGATCCAGTCACTGACGCCATGCCAGCCTTCTCCGCCCACTCATCAGCATCGGCGGCATCGAGCACGCTTGTGATGGCCCTCTTGGCGACAGTGGCAACAGCCCACCCGATGCCGAATATCAGTCCGGCGCCAACTAAGTTGGGCAGGAAGTCCAGAAACTTCTGGGCCATGGCCTGCATGGGCGCGACGAGACCTTGCATGCCGAGCGCGCTCAGGATCGCCGGCGTCGCGACAAGCATCGTGACCCAGAATAACGCTTTGCCAATAGACGAGCCTAGTTCGTCACGCGCCTTTTCGCTGTCGCCGAAATTCGATTTCGACGTCAGAAACTTGACTGCCATTTCCAGAAGTTTACCGACAATGTAAGCCACGATGAGGATCGCGATCGCGGCGAGAAGCTTTGGTGTGAAGGATACCGTGGCCTCTTGAAGATTGGTCCAGTATTGTTGCAAGTCCATAACTCATCTCCTTCAGGCGGCATTCGCCTGCTCACGTGCTTTAGAACGGAGTGGTATTGCCTGATAGGTAAGTCAGGTTAACCAAACGAGATGAACCAGTGGAATTGGAAACTCTATTATTTCTCAGCGTTGACAGCGCGTTTGCGCGTTCATCGTATACTCAATGCAATAGTTGTGTTGCCGCCGCCGGATCTGACCGCGAGCGGGCGCTTATGTGCGCGTGAACCCTCCCACGTTGGCAGAGTTTTGCGCAAGCGGATCGGCTCGCGACGGCAACAAGAATATTACGCAGCCGGTGCTGGAAGAGGACATAGAAAATCAGCGCCCGAGACTACTCCTCCTCCTTCATCATCTCCTTGATCTTACGCTTCTCCCAATCGGCAATCGGGTTGGAGCCTGACCGACTGCCGCCAAAGATAGCGAAGGCATGGAGGAGCACGCCTGCGCCCCAGCCAAGAAAGACCCATTGGACCCACCAGCCGGCCGGTCCGAAATAATCGACCGCGAACAAAATTGGCAGCACCAGCGTGAATGCCATCAAGTGAATGTAAAAACCCTTTAGCGCGGCGACGCGCGCTTGGGCACTCTTGAATTTTGCTTTGTCGTCCATGTCATTCTCCTATCGGTGTGGGATGCATTTCCAATGCCACTTGGCGGCACGCTGTCTGTCACTGGAGACTCAGAGTTCCGGGCATGACCGCAGGGGCTGCGTGCTTGGCTTATTGTCCAGGCGCAATGCATCAGCCCCAATATCCTGATTAAGTCTATCGCACGTACGGGCCGGTGGCTCCTCTTGCTAGAAATTTTTTCCTTACCTGATGAGGCTGCGGCACGGGTGGGCAACCGCAAGTGCAGGCTGCTACACCAACAGGCCTTTGTTAGGCGGCGGCGGCTTCAACCCCTGTGGACTGAGCGGCCGTCCGGGCCTTGTCAAGCTTAGCAACCCTGGAGGCTTTCTTCGCAGCACCAGTCCGATTGTTCAATTTCTTCGTCAGTGCGGCAACAAATCCTTGGGTGCGCTCAACGACCACATGACGCTGACGGTCCACTGTCACATTGTGGTAGCTGTCGTTCAGCGTGACCAATTCCACAGTTCCTTGCAAATTGCGCTGCAGGTGCCAGGCGTTGTTGATGTCTGCGCGGTCATCTTCCGTAGGATGCAAAATCAACGTGGGTTGCGCGATTTTTTTGATCAGCGGCAGTACGGCCTTTGCCAGCAGGCGGTGTTCCAATACTGCTCCGCCGGGGCAATAGGGCAGACCGACGTTTGAGCCGCCCTTGCCAAACAATGCATCTGTGAAGAATTGACGGATACGGTCGTCCTTGATCCCATGTGGGTGCGAAACGGGATGATCAAACAGATTGGCAACACGCTTGGTGCGCACAAGCTTGAAAAGGCGCGCATACCAGGGAACGTTCCAACCGTTGACCCAGAGAGTTGGTGCGAACAGTGCCAGGCCCTGTACGTCTTCGCGATAATCAGCAGCGAGCTTCAAACTCAAGACCGCCCCTGTAGACAAGCCGCCGACGATCACCGTGTCGCAGGTTTCGCGTAGTTCTTTAAGGCCGTCTTCGGCACTCTTGTACCAGTCCTGCCAAGTCGTTTCCTTCAAATCTTCGACGGAACCGCCATGCCCGGCAAGTTGGGGGCACAAAACCGAATAGCCGTCACGTGCCAAACTGTTGGCGACAAACCGCATTTCGCTGGGCGTACCACACAGGCCATGCACGAGGAGAATGCCAACGCTTCCGCTGCCGACACGATAGGTCGGATCCTTCTTTTCGGTCCGACTGATCGCGATTGGATCGAGCCTTGAAATATCTGTCTGGGCGGTCATTGTGGGCGTCTCCTTCATCTGTGCTGAGGAGGACGCTATGCGTTGGCGGAGAACCGCGCTGTAACGGTCGAGACAGCTTGGAGGAAAATACTGGCTCAGTCGGCTCGGGATGCGGTCTGGCCGCCGCAATTTTCGCTTCGCCTGTAACCAGCGTAACAGTCTTGGTCTGTCTGCAACCAATGCGCGCCGCATATGTGGAGGCAGGACTAATGATGGCTTCGCGACGAACAAGGGGATTGGCTTTAGCGTCTCAATGATACCTCGTCGGCTATCTTCTCTAGGTCAAACCACGTCGTACCCGGACATCCACATACAATTGAATTTGGCGCCTGCCGGCACCGCATCCGGGCGTGGCTCAACTTGACAGAGCAGGGTGATGTGGTGTCGTTCACCTAGAGCCTGTTCACGAGCTGTATAATTCTAATCAAAGAGGACGCCGCATGGCCGTTGGACCCATCCCTGCAAAATCCAAAGTGAACTGGACCCAGCTCGGATCGCAGATGATGGCCAACAAGGACTATCGTTCGGCGGTTAACGCGTTCAAAAATGCCGTAAGAGCGCGCAAAAACGACCCGGTTCACCGCTTCCACTTGGCGTTGGCACATGAAGCTGCCGGTGAGTTCGGACAGGCTGCAGAGCAGCTGACCGAAGCGCTGCGAATGCGCCCTACAATGCAGGACGTCGCACGACAGCTAGGGTTCCTTGTTTCGCGTGGCACGCTGCCTGCGGACGTGCAGCTCAACAGGCACGGTTTGATGGCTGCGCTGGAGTTTGACAGCATTAACCGCGAGCAGATTGCGGAGGTGGCCGTGCACTATCTAGCGCAATCAGGGCCGCTAAAAGCTGCCCTTGACCATGGGCGCGGGAACGGGTGGCGCGCGGCCGCTCAGGCCCTTTGCGTGAAGTCCACTGGCGAACTTCTGAAAGACGCCCTCTTCCTCAAATCCATAAGTGACAACATCACCCGGATGCCGGAACTGGAGAAACTTCTGGCGGCATTGCGTAAAGTCCTTCTTATCGACCTTCCACGCGAAAGGTTTCAGGATCGTGCGTTGGTTCGTGCAACAATCGTGCTTATGCGCCAATGCTGGTTCAACGAATATGTATGGACGGTTGAGCCGGAGGAGCGCGACGCCCTCGCCTCCACCTCGATCGATCATGACAAGCTCTTTGCTGGCGACGTTGACCAGGGGATCAACGTTCTGATTGCTGGCATGTATCAACCCCTGCCAAGCGTTCTGGGAGAGGATGTCGATCTCAACCAGATTAAAAACATACGGCCCAATGCGGTGCGTGACATCGTGCTGGAGCGAGTTAGTGAATTCCACGACGAGCGGGAACGCGCGAGAAATACGCGATCGTTAGGCGAGATTTCTGATGAAACCTCCGTTAAGGTCGCTGCGCAATACCAGGACTATCCCTACCCGCGCTGGACAAGTTTGGGCTCGCTAGTGGATGAGGAAATCTGGCAGCGAACACTTGCCGAGTTTTTTCCTGAAGAACGGCTCTCGTTCATGTCAGAACCGCATAACGTGCTGATTGCGGGTTGCGGTACGGGTAGTCAGGCCATCGCGGCTTCGTTCGCCTACGGGCCAACCGCACGCGTCACGGCAATTGACCTGTCCTTGGCGAGCCTGGCTTATGCCCAGCGCATGGCTGAAAAGTTTGGCGCCACAAATATAGAATTCATGCACGCCGATATTGGAGATCTTGGCCGTCACCCTGAATTCATGAACTGCTTTCACGTGATCGAATGCATGGGCGTTCTGCATCACATGGCAAAACCATTCGATGGCTGGCGCACACTTATGGATGCTCTGCGCGATGATGGATTCATGCTGATCGGGCTTTATAGCGATTTGGCGCGCAAGAAATGGACGGCCTTAAAAGACGATCCTGCGTTTCCCGGTGAGGACTGCGACGACGACGCTTTGCGAACTTTTCGCGAGGATCTGTTTGCGCGGTCGGACGATGAAGTGGGTGCCGAATTCAAGGGAATTCGCGATCTGTACATGACGAGCGGGTTTCGCGACCTCATACTGCACGTCAGTGAACAGAGGCATACGATTGAGGAACTTGCGCAGTTCATGGGTGAGCACGGGATCAATTTCCGCGGCTTTTACTATTCACAGTACTTCGACATGCTGCGCCAACGTTTCCCTGGCGAAGTCTGGCCCGGAAACCTGGAAAAGTGGACGCAATTGGAAAGGGATAATCCGTTGCTGTTCGCGAACATGTACCGTTTTTGGTGCGATAAGGCCTGAGACGGCGTGACGTCCGCTTGCGCCTCGACCGATAAGCGGCGGTAAATCAGGAATTTCCGAAGCTTGCCGGTTGCACCGCCTTTCTGACTGGCGAAATCAGCGTCAATACTTATTATCCGGTCCCTAGCAACCTGGCAGCACTCCAGTCACCGGCACCTGATGCAGGCCTAGCCGCTTGGTTATTGGGGTGCGTGCTTTGGGATGCGGCCTTAGAAATTTCACAAGAACTTGCGGAGTCTTCCGCAATTCTGCCAGTGTTTATGCCGCTACGTCGTATACTGGTTTTTTGGTTTATTGCGTAGTAGTGCATGAATTGGGAAGGGTAGCACGATGACAAACATCCTCCGCCTGTTGGCTGCAGGCCTGATCTGGGCAGTTGCGTTGGCCGCTCCGGCCAGCGCCGACAAAGAGTGTCAGGACAAGTTCGTGACCAAGTCAGGGCAGCGGTTTGTGTCACGCTCGCTTGGCGCATATCCATCTTCGCTTGCCGCATGGCGTGCCGCGGTCAAAGACAAGGTCGGCGACGGGTGGCAGGCTTGGCGCAATGCTGCTGAACGTAAGGTGGACTGCCGTCAATCGACGGTCGCGGGCAAGAAGCGATGGGTGTGTACACGCACCGCCCGGCCATGCCGGACCGCTCTGACGGAAGCCCTTGCTGACCCGACTGAGGCCATTGCAAAGGCGGAATGTCAGTCAGACCAGCTCAAATCATTCGGCCGCAGGCGTGCATCCGAGGCAAAAGCTCAGGAGGAAGCCGAATTTGGATGGTATTTGGATACCAAGAAAAAGCTTGGCGAAGAATGGGCTGACTTCGACAACGCACGAGACAGCGATGTCGATTGCTTTAAGAAGGGCAGCAAACACCAGTGCGTGGCAACGGGAACGCCCTGTAAATCAAAATCATAAGTCGGTGTCGGCACGGACGACGTGACTGTTTGAGAGCCGGATACAGCCAGAGCCATCATGCATTCCGCAGGCTTTGGTGTTGGCATGGCAAAGCTTTGGGACCCTCCCGGGAGTGATTTCTCCCTGGGAGGGTTCGCATATATGGAGCCTGCTACGAGGCATCTGGTGCGTCCAAGACACTGGTAGTTGCACATTCGACACGTTCGTGCTTTGGTTCCGCCCCTGCTGCTAGATTGGGTTTGCGCGCGGCGTGCCGCGAGGCGGCTCTAATGCAAACAAGCGGACAAGAGCCATTTGCGCAGCAGAACAAAAAAGATGCGGTCGTTGGGGGACCCATATGTCTGCACCGAAACGTATTGGCGCTAAGACACTGGCTGCTGCAGTCGGCTCTCTCGTATGGGTATTCTCAAGCATGGCCGTCTCAGCAAACCCAGGTCATGGGGTGGCTGCTTCCACTGATGCTGAACGCCTCGCTACCGCAGTGTTGAAGGTTGGGCGTTACTACGAAAAAGACAGACGCACCCGCGCTCACACACGCTATTCCAAGCGGCCGCACGGACGTCATACGGTGGAAGCACCATTTACGTATGTGGAGACGGACCGCGGTCGTGTGGTCGTCGATGCGCCCCTTGCCTTCGTTAAACGGTCCCGCCGCGGTGTGCGCGTGCGCGCTCCATTTGTCGATCTTTATATTCCTCACTGACCGGTTCTTTTGCGACGTCTACTGATTTTTTAAATCGACTGATGCCGCGTCTGGTGGGCAGCATCATCGCCGGTTCAGGTTGCTCACCGACCGAACGAAAATGGCGGCATTTTTATCGTCAGAGCGGCGCGCGATAGCCTGGACTGACCTATCCGGATCACGCGGGGGCCATGAAAATTCACTTATCGGCCATCGACCGGCTAGCATCATGGGCGTTCCTTCCTTTAAGATCACTCAAGGCGCTGAGGGCGGGCGCGAACGGGCAAAAAGCACTGGCAACTGGGGCTCTCAGCTGCGATGTTGGCGCCAGAATTTCCAATGCGGGATTGGGGTCTTGCCTGATCGCGGTAGCAACACGACTGTTACCGTGGCATCGGGGAGAGAAGCGGCGAGCGCGCTGGGGTGATGTTTGGCGAGGCGGGGACATACTCTCATCACCTCGGCGTGGTCATGTCGTTACGATAACTAAAAATGGATTTACGCTGCCCAGGAGGAGACAACTGTGTTCGGACGCCAAAATACACAAGACGGAATGCCACAACCCGTTTCGACGCCGCCCGCTCAGCCGCACCAAAGTTCTCCGCCAGGGGGTGGTCTTGCAGGTGGCTCTGTTATTGGAAATGATCTGACTATCGTCGGCCAAAAGATCACCATCGTTTCGCAGGGTCGCGTCCAGATTGATGGTGAAGTTGAAGGTGATATCAACGGCCAGGAAGTGGTGATTGGCCAAGGAGGCCGTGTTGACGGCGTCGTATCGGCGGATGCCGTCGAGGTGCGTGGGGTCGTAAATGGCGCCATTCGTGGCAGCTCTGTCTCGCTTCACCCAACGGCAAAAGTGGATGGTGATATTTTTCACCAGACGCTGGCAATTTCAGAAGGTGCTGAATTCGATGGGCGCGTGCGCCGGCCGAAGGATGGTTCCGAACTGCGACCGCAGCTGGATGTCAATGTGCTGAAGCAGGCCGCACAAAGCTAGCCCCTTTTGGACCCAGGCTCCGGGCTCGGGTCGCGCGGGGGCCATCATACCAGAGTGACTCTTGAAATCCTGACACGTTCCGCGCCGCAAGCGCGAGAACCGGCGGCATAGGTGTGTATTCAGCGGATCGGCCTGCTTGCACCCAATACGGCGCTGTTTGGAAGGATGGGCTAGTCCGGCAGATATCCGACCGCTAGACCGGGCTGGCAACGGCGACTTCGGTGCCAAGCTGTCCACTGAACTGTGTGCCGCGTCGCCCCCCGCGACTCCCTCGACGGTTTGATGATCCGGCTTTTGGCGGCGCAGCGCAATCTGTGCTGCATTGCAGCAAAAATGTGGCAAGTGTCGAGGGCATTTGAGGGGTGTGATGTGCGGCGCGCAGTCGCATATTGTTCACACTTCAATCTCTTTTTTTCCCTATAAATCAATCTCTTCTCTGTTTATGCGTATTATTTTTCACATTTTGTGCGTTGACGCTGCGGGAATTGGGTGTTCACGTCCCGCCGCCAGAACGGGGAAACCTAAAATAAGTACGGCGACAACGCATGTTCTGGTGTTCAGCTGCGGTGTGGTTTGAGCACGCCAGCGAGCCGAGATGCGCGAAACAGGTGCTGTTGTAAGAACGCCCTGTTTGAAAGCCCAAGAGGGGCTGCGCACCTTTAGGTATTCGTGTTGCAGTGCAGTACCGTCGCCGGAAAGATTAAGGAGATTGACATGCGCATGTTCTTGAGCGCCGCGGTTGCGGTGCTAGGTCTGTGCCTTGGTGGAAGCTATCAAGCGGAAGCACGTACGCAATGGACCTGCACTGGTCCGGCATATGTTTGCGGCACACCAAAGCTGACAAAATGGAACGCTCCGGCAAGCAAGTCCTACAAGAAATCTAAGGCATACAAGGCCAAGAGCGCGAAAAAGTACAAGACGTACAAAAAGGTCAAAAAGACCTATACGAGTAAATCGTACAGCGGCTCGAACTACTCAGGTATCGCGTCTTATTACTGGCAGCCGCAGCGCGTCGCTTCGGGCGGCTGGTTCAACCCGAACGCCATGACGGCCGCGCATAAGACGCTGCCATTTGGAACACGTGTACGCGTCACCAACCGCCGCAACGGCCGTTCAGTCGTTGTCCGGATCAACGACCGCGGACCCTACATCAAGGGCCGTATCATCGATCTGTCCCGGGCTGCTGCCGGAAAGATCGGCATGCGCAAGTCCGGCATCGCGCCGGTTACCGTGACGGTTCTGGGCAAGGGCTAATTCCCTCCCCGACCAAACCACTCCAGATGGGGTGGTCATGAGCACAAAAAGCGACATGAAGGCCGGCGGCGGGGCGCTTTAGCCCCGCCGCCGGTTTTTCTTTACCAAATAGCAGACACCGCAGGAGTTTCCCAAGCTACCCGCCGTACGTGTGCTGGCAGCGTCGCCCGAAAGACTTGCACGGAACTGCTTGGTAGCGCCGGCATAGCTACCGGACAGAGTTCGGACGATGCCCCCCGCTGATCGAGCGGCCTTTTGAATCGAAACAAATGGAAATTTCACGATTGCGCTTAAGGGATAAAAACCGGTAATTTCCGGCAAGTTGCGCGGGCCCTCCAGGTCTGCGCGCAGCCATTCCCAGCCACGAAAGCAGTCCATGCCGGATCAGACCCAGCCCGCCGATCGACAGTCCGTACTCGCTGCGATCCGGACGGCCATGGTGGAGAAAAAGATGACGCAGGCTGAACTTGCCGACACCGCCTGCTGCCATGAGAAGACCGTACAGAACCTGCTGGGCGGGCGCTCAGTCAGAGATCAGACGCTCTTTGATGTGTGCATGGTCTTGGGCCTCGACTACGCGGCGCTGAAGCCCGCCTGGTCGGGACAGGAGACGGCGGCGTCGGCTCCCAACGATCTGAGGGGGCAAGGCGGCCCCGTCGCACCGGTCTATATGGGTGCCTATACGCGCGAGGCCGTCGACCATTATATCGGCCGTTACCTTACTGTGCGGCCGGCCTTTTCCGAGCCGGATCTCATCGTAGCCTACCGCACCGATATTGTCTGGGACCCGGATTGGCCGAGCCTGCTGTTTGAGGAACACGAGCGGCACGACGCCGATTTCTCACATCGCGGGCGCCTGTACGTTCCTGCCTCGTCGATGTTCCTGCACTTGGTCTCGCTTACTAAAGGTGCGATGCGCATGGTTATGGTGTCACAACTTGATCAGACGGACTGCATGCGCGGGCTTATCACGACAATCAACCGGCAGGGCGCCGTGGTCGTGCCGGTGTCTGCCCCGATCGTCTACAGTAAGCTAGGCGATGCGGAGGAGCCTGAGCTGGGGCGCATTACGCCGGACATGAAAAGCTACCCGCGTTACCAGAAGCTTGTTAACGATACCGAGGCTGAGGGCTTCGCCAAGGTTGTTTCAACCAGAACCTTCTAGCTCTGCTGGCATGGTCATTGCCTCCACATGACCAAACACAGGAATTGCCACTGTGGCTTTTGGAATATTGTGCCATAGGAGGCCAAAGATGTTGCGTGTTCTGAGTAGTGCCGTCATCGTGATTGCGTTGTTGACGCCGGCGGCAGGCGCCAGTCCGCTTGATGCGGAGGCATTCTTCGAGACAATGGCAGACTACGGTGAATAAGTGTCCACGGTGCTGGCGACGCTGTTAGTGAACCAGCTTCTCCCCACAGATGTAGTTCTCCAGCTGACCAATTAAGAACCTTTGGTCGTCGATGATGCACTTGACCACATCACCGATGGAGACGATTCCGATCACTTTGCCTTTCTCCAAGACAGGCAGATGGCGAACGCGATGCCGCGTCATTAAATCCATGCACTCATCGATGGTTTGAACTGGCCTGGCGCACACGACCGAGCGGGCCATGATATCGCGCACCAGTGTACTGGGCGACGCCTTGCCCTTCAGGATAATGTCACGTGCATAGTGGCGCTCGGTGATGATGCCGATCAGCTTATGTCCATCCATCACAAGTAATGAACCGACATCCTTGTCCGCCATCATCTGGATGGCGGCGTAAACGGTTTCATCCGGCCCTACGGTCCAGACCTCGTTTCCCTTAACAGAGATCAACTGGTGAACGGTCGTCATGGGGTCACTCCTCCTCGCTAGTGTCCCCCCCATTCGCTATTGTTTTTATCGGTGTTAGTGGCACGCGCTGTCTTACAGCCGGCAACGGAACGCCCATCAACGTCAGACGTCCGAACGCGCCCTACTCCACGTCAGTTACCGTCGTGCCCCGCGCAGTAAAATGCCTGTTCAATATGTATAGCGCAAAATTGATCATCTGTCGCGCTTACAGGCACAACTGACTAAGTACGTCGTTCAGTTTGTGGAGAAACGGTGCTGATGCGAGCACGGGAAATCCGCAGGATTAACCTTGTTCACAGGGTTAGTCAGGTGAACGAAGATATAAATGCATTGAACGACCGCGATCCAAGTTAGAGCACAACTATTCTTCGCGCGGCATAAGGTGGATCCCTTCGGGGAGTAACGAGACGACCGCGTCGGCATCAACGGATAGACCGTACTGGCGTGCATTGCGCGTGCGGATCTGAAATTTCAGCACCTCGCCATTACCGCCGTGCCGTTCTCCTATCGCCATTGTCATTGCGGAGTTTTCGCCGAGATGCGCCACGTCGACAATGTGCCCGTGTATCGTGTTTGGACGCTCAGCGCCGTTGACCTCGGGCTGATAGACGACGACGTGATCAGACGCGACCATCCATGATACAGCCTGGCCTTGCTTATATGCACCGGTATCGGTTGCAGTGATGTCCGTACCCGCCCAGCTTAGAATCCCCGGGCGACCAGGCTCAGCTTCGCACTCCAGCACGCCGGAGAAAATGTTGGTCTGGCCCATGAGGCGAGCAACCATTATGCGCGAGGGGTGCAAGCGAACATCCTCGGGCGCCGCAACCTGGAGCACCTCGCCATGATGCAAGACCACCATCTGGTCGGCCAGCGCAAGCGCCTCCTCAATGTCGTGTGTCACCATGATGATCGGACAGTTGAGACTGCGCCGGAGGGAAAGCAGTTCGCGCTTTAGCCGTACTCGCGTCATCTGGTCGACGGCTGAAAAGGGTTCATCGAGAAGGAGGGCGCGCGGTCGGCGCGCCAAGGCCCGGGCAAGGGCGACGCGCTGACGCTGCCCACCCGACAGCGTTTCGGGGCGCCGGTCTTCAAGTCCGTGAAGGTTGACCTGATCCAACAGTAGTCGTGCGATTTTGGCTGTCTCGCCGCTACTCGGATTGCCCAGGGCGATGGTGACGTTCTGAAGGGCGGTCAAATGTGGGAACAGCGCGTAGTCCTGGAACACCATGCCGGTGCGGCGCGATTGTGCCGGCAGATTGATCGCATCTTCATCGCTGAACCAGATGTCGTTGCCGGATGCGATGCGGCCCTTTTCAGGCGTCAGGAGACCGGCAATGGCACGAAGTACACTTGTCTTGCCGCTGCCCGATGGCCCCACCAGTGCAACGAGTTCGCCGGGATTGCATCTTAGCGACACGGCAAGCGGGATGGGCTTGGTTTGCGCAAGCGTCACGCTCAGCGGTGCAGCGGGCGCAGCGATGGTCATTGTCCGCGGCTCCTGCGCGAACGCGCCAAGAGATGCACAATGGCAATGGCTACGAACGAAAAAGCGATCAGGACCGCCGCCATGATCGCCGCTTCACCGTTGCGGAACGCTTGCACGGAATCGTAGATCGCGATCGATAGCGTTTTGGTTTCGGCCGGGATGTTGCCGCCGATCATCAGGATGACGCCGAATTCGCCAAGCGTATGGGCAAAAACCAATGCGAACGCAGAAACAAGACCTGGCCAGGCCAGGGGCAACTCGATACGCCAGAATGTCTGCCAGGATGACAATCCGCTGACCCAGGCAGCCTCGCGAATGTTGGCGGGTATGGACTCAAAAGCGCGCTGCATGGGCTGCACGGCAAATGGCAGATTGATAATCAAGGATGCCAACAGGATTCCGGCAAATGAAAACACCAGTGGTTCGCCGAACAACCACTTCGCCGTCGCGCCAAAAGTAGAAGACGGGGAAAGGGCAACCAAAAGATAATAACCCAACACCGTTGGCGGCAACACGAGAGGCAGCATGACGAGGGCCTCAATCGCGCTCTTGCCCGGAATAGTACTCCATGCCAGCGCGCGCGCCACAAGCAACGCCGGTGGCAATAGAATCAAGCAGGTGAAAATTGCAAGCTGGAGAGAAAGCTTGAATGCAGTCCAGTCCATGTGAGTGTTTGGCGATCCTTCCCAACAACCTCAATGTCAGCGGCCCGTATCCGGCGGCGAGAAGCCATGGCGGGCAAATATTGCCTGTGTATCCGATTGCCTCAGGAAGTCTAAGAACTGCAAAGCGGCTTCGGATGCGGGCTTCAAGGCTACCATGACCTGACGTATGGGGCGGTGCCAAGTGCCATCAATAATAACAGACCTCATTTTTCCGTCAGTCTCTGCCTTGCGCGACAATGACATCGGTATCAGCCCTGCCTCGGCTGCGCCCGATGCAATGAATTGTGCAGCTTGGCCGGCATTCTCACCAACCACGAGATGGGTTTTGAGGCGGTCCCACAGGCCGGCGTGCTGCAAGGCCTCTACTGCCGCAGCCCCGTAGGGCGCTATTTCCGGATTGGCGATAGCAAAGTGTTTGATACGCCCCGCCTGAAGCGCCGCCGAGATCGCGGCAAGGCCGTCCTCCAAAGGCAATGGCAACGACGGCGTCACGGCCAGGGCCAGGCGTCCGACCACCAGAACCTCACCATGGCCGCGGACATGTCCGCCCGCTTTCAGTTTCCCAATACTTTGCTCATCTGCGCTCAGGAAAATCTCAAATGGCGCGCCATTTGAAATCTGGGTCACGAGTGTTCCGGTCGCCCCATAAAGCATGCGGACCTCTTGTCCCGTCTTGTTGGCATAAACAGCTTCTGCCTCCTCCAGAGCAAAGCGCAAGCTTGCCGCAGCGGCAACCAGAGGCTTCGTATCGCTTTGCGCAGCCCATGCGTTGTGTGGTGAGATACTAGGCAGGATTAAAACAACACCGGCGCAGAAGATGCACAACACGGTGCGCAGACCTGACATGCTGATCCATTGTAATCGAGACTTGCACGTGCAGGTGTCGCCACTCATCGTCATGTCAGTGTTCTGTTCATGAAATACCGGAATCATGCGCTTGCGGAACGGCGTGAAACCGGCGCGTGGTTGTCTGTTTCATCATCGGTCAACGCCATATTCGCCGCTTCGCCGTCGGAGCTGCGTCGGCTCAGGTATCGTTCCTTCAGGTTGACGCTAGACTTCCGGCCCACCTTGCGGCCATGACGGTCGATCCATTTGGATGCCTCAGTGCGTCCAGCACCGTGAAGATAGGTAAACAAGTCCCAGTCAGGTTTGACGGAGCTCATGACGCTGAGACTGCTTGTATAGCGCGTTGCCTCGATCAGGTGAAAACGATGGGCGGCCAGAGACCATAACGGACTACGCCGGGATACCCAGCCCCACTTGGTTGTTTCGCGCACAGTCTCAATAATGCTGACATCGCGCAGCAGCGGTGCATTGAATGTCAGGCGGTTGGCACGTGCGGTGATCTCACGTACACCGGTTGGAAGAGAGTTCTGCACCAGGGGTGAAATCTGCACGATCAGCGTATCGCGAACCGGGCTTTCCTTGGCTAGCGTTACAAGATCCGGATTGGCCGAATACCCCCCATCCCAATAAGCGCGTCCATCGATCTGCACAGCGTGATGCAGCGTGGGCAGGCAGGCGGACGCAAGGATTGCTTCTACCGTCAGCTCATCGTTGCGAAACAATCGCGCACTGCCATCGGCAACATCCGTTGCGGCAATCAGCAAGTGCACGCAATCGGTTTCGCGTAACGCCTCAAAATCGATGTGCTCTTCCAGCAAGCGGCGCAATGGGTCGAAACCCAGTGGGTTGAAATCGTAGGGCGACCACATACTGGCCACTTGCGCCATCGTCGGCGATTGTGAAAGACCGTAGAGAAAAGGGTTCATACGAACAAAGTCTGGAACACCGGCCTTATGGACGTCCTCCCAGACATCACGCAGTTTCTTGCGCGCGCCTTCCGGACCGTCCTGCGCAAGCCCAGAGGCGAGCGCGACCGCATTGATGGCCCCAGCACTGGTAGCGCTGATCCAGCGAGGGTCGAACCGATCCTCTTCCAGAAGCCGGTCGAGAACGCCCCACGTAAATGCGCCGTGTGCGCCGCCGCCTTGCAGCGCGAGATTTAGTCCGCGATGTCGTCGAAATATCCGCACTGACAGCCTTACCCGCTTGTTTTCTCGTCGCCCGCCCTCTCGCGCCGGTTTGCATGTGCTGCTAACCAGCGGGGCCTTAGGGCTAAGTCGATCTGATATTACAGCTTTGTGTCCCGCCGCAGTCCCAGTTTCGCATGAATGCTGGACAGGGGGGAAATGTGGCCTAGCTGCCACGCGGCAAATTGCTCAATATACCTTTATGTGCGCGCGCAACACCGGGCAGCCCCCCTTTGTTCGGACCATAACGTCCGTTCGGGGAAGAAAAGTGCTGCTTAATCGACGCCGAGGTCGGAAAAATTCATGGTCAGACTTTCAAGCGGCCGACCTGAGAAGCCGACAAGCCGCAAGCGAAGTTTTCTGCTTTTCCAATCAATGTCGATAAGGCCGAAATTCTCAACTCCGACGGAATTGCTCAATCTTGTGCGCGAGGGACCATCACGACCGGGACCGTAGGATCTGTTGAGAGAGCTTGATGTCAGCTCCGGTACGATCTGTCTGTCGCTCAACCGTTTTGCATAAATCGCGCCCAGATGGCGATCGCCCGACAGGAATATGACACCGTGCGCATCACTGCTCTTAATCAGCTGCAGCAGGCGTGATTGTTCGAAAGGTAGATTTCCCCAGCGCTCAAAACCGTGGTCGTCCGCGAGCACTTGCACAGATGAAACGATGATGCGCACTGTGGCAGGCATTCGCAATCGCTCTGCGAGCCATTGCCACTGCGCGTCCCCCAGCATGGTCTTATTTGGATTTGCATCCGGTCCGTATCTACCCCAGTAGGGAAAATTCTCAGGCTTGGGTTTGAGAGGAGAACGGAACGAACGCGTATCAAGCATGATGATTTGCACACGTTCATCACCGCTTCCGAAATTGCGGGCGTAGTAAATGCCCTCCTCCGGCGCACGCCCGGTTTTGATCTGCCAGAAGTCGAGGAAAAGGTGCGCGGCGCGGTCCCGGTGCGGGAAATTTGCTCCTGCGTCATTTGCGCCGTAGTCATGGTCGTCCCAAGTTGCGAGAAACGGGAAGGCCTTGCGCGCGGATGAAAATTCCGGATGCGCACCTTGCAGGCGGTAGGCTGAGATCAACTCATCAAGGCCTGGGCCTTTGACGTCGCCGTAAACATTATCGCCGATCATCAAGAACAGCTGCGGGAGTGGCCGTAGCCCCATGACATCAGTCCAAATCGGCTGTGGCTGACGCTGATGCAAACATGAACCAAACGCTATGCGATGCAAGACTGTGTCTGGGTCGATCTCGCGCCAGGGCGTCGCAGGCCGCACGGACGGAAGCTTGGCGCGCGTCACGTCGGGTGCTGCTGTACCGCGGGCAGGCCGCTCAGAGCGCTTGTCTGGCTTAAGGAAGTCATCGAGCGGCGGCATAACCGGGCCGCTGTCCGGTTCGGCGGTGGTTGGCTGGGGCTCCGGTTCAGCAGGTGCACGATCATCAACTGAGTCGGTGTCCGTTGTCCTATCAACCTCATCAGGCGTAGGTGCCGGATCTGATTGATCCTCATAGGGCGCCGTGGGACCGGGTGTTGGAGACTGCGCGGTTAAGAACAGTGCCAAGCCGGCAAGCAAGGCCAGAAGTGGTATAGCGATAACGGCGAGACTGATGGCAACCGGCCGATCATCAGGTGCGGGCTGTTGAAGCACGCTGCGCCGTTCCGGCTGGTGTCGTTCTTGAGTGATGGGCCCGGGCGCCTCATCGGCATCGTTTGCCTTAGGCTCGTCGTCAGGTTTTTCCTCGCTCACGCACCACCTCTTTGATTGCTGTACCTACTCGGTCCATCTGAGAGCCACGCGTACCACTATGCCGATATTCTTTCCCGCGACCACAAAATTTGATGTGTCCAGGTCAATCGCCAACATGCGCGCAGATGCGTTTTTTTGCGACGTCACGCCAGGCGGCAAGTTTCCAGTTCGTGTGGCTTGGACGCCTCCGCGCTGAACCCACGTCCCTTCAACTCCAACCGCCAGCTTCCAGGCTCTCCCGCAATGGTTATCAGGTTGTAGCGTCCCAGCGCTTCGCCCTTGTGACTTTTTGCTGCGGAGCCCGACGCAATCCCGACAATGGGAAGCGGGCCGTCAACTGTCGGCAGGCGAACAATGGTGTTGGCGTGATTGTGACCGTGCAAAACAAGTGTCGCGCCTTCGGCCTGCAGGACCGCTTGCAACGCTGCGGCGTCTCGCAGTGCGCGCATGCGGGGTGCCTGACCAGGCAGCGGTGGGTGGTGAATAAGAACGACGCGCGCGAGGCCTTCCGGTTTCAGCTCACGCAACGTGCGACGTAAGGCTTCCAGCTGGGTATGACCGAGCGTTCCCGCGGCTACAAACGGCGGCGTAGGCACAGCTGAGTTAAGTCCAATGAGCGCGACATGGCGAAGGCGGCGAACAAATGGAAATGTTTTTGCCGTCCAGCCCTCATGACGCCCCGGCATTTTGAGACGGTTATACCCTTCTGCGCCATCGCCCATCACCGGCGGCGACGGTGGCGCGCTGGTCATGTAATCCTGCCACAATCCAACACCCTTTTCCGGCGCTATCGGCACGTATATATCGTGATTGCCCGGCACGACGCTCACCATGTCAGGATTGCCCAGGCGCTCAAGCCAGGTTCGCGCTTGGTTGTATTCCGACGGCAAACCGATGTTGACAAGATCGCCCGTGACAGCGATGTGATCGGCTGTCGTACCGCGCATGTCAGAGACCAGCTCATCTAGGACTTGGGGCTGATGAACATGTTTTCGCGTACGATGCCAATTTGCAAAACCGGAGATGCGTTTGATGCTCCAAAAATGCGGCGTGAAGTTTTCAACGCGCGTCAGGTGGACATCCGACAGGTGAGCAATCGTGAAAGGTGGGTTGGTCATACGGTCCCAGGTTAACATATCAGGTGCATGAGCGAGGAATGAGTTGATGCCATTCGATAAACTCGTCACCAAGAGCTTGCAACGCTATTGGCGTTTTTCGCGTGGTCTGACCATGGGCGCGCAGGGGGTGATCGTGGATGGACGTGAGCGCGTCCTGCTGGTACGGCACACCTACCGGCCGGGCTGGCATTTTCCCGGCGGTGGGGTTGAGCGGCGGGAAACCGTGCACTCTGCACTTAAACGCGAGCTCAACGAGGAAGTCGGTGTGCTGCTCGACGGCGCTGCCCAACTGTTTGGTTTGTATGCAAACTTGCGCGCCTTTCCCGGTGACCACATCGCGCTTTTTATCGTCAGGCAATGGAAGCAACCGGAAATACCCGATCCAAATTATGAGATTGCCGAACAACGCTTCTTCCCGGTGGGCGAACTGCCGCAGGACATATACGCACCCGCCGCGCGGCGAATGGATGAGATTTTCAATGGCCATCCACAAGATGAGAGATGGTGAAAGTGTGAAACGACCCGTTTTGGGGCAATGCGAGCTTTGTCTAGTCACTCTTACAGAGCTTGGCGCTTGCAAAAATTCTCTGGATGTTTATGAGGCAGTCGATCTTGCCGATTGCCTTACGTGAGAGGCCACCCAATTCGTCCGCAGTTGTGCTTGAACGTAAATCCCATGCAGGGCTGCCGTGTCCAGCATGACCTTCCACCACGAACTTTCAATCCAAACCCATATCCTTATCCGCTTATGCAGACCTGCAATGCAACCATTCGACCTGCCGAACCGGAAGACATTCCGGCAATTGGGCGCTTGCACGGCGAAGCTTTCGGGCCAGGCCGCTTCGCGCGCACAGCCTACCGGGTCCGCGAGGGCACGGCACCGGTCTCGCCCTTTTGCAGGTTGCTGTTTGTCGGTGACCGCCTGGTAGCGGCGGTTCGCATGACGGCTGTTTCAATGGGTGACTGCGATCATACACTGCTGCTTGGGCCGCTCGCAGTTGCGCCGGATGTGTTGGGTCGAGGATATGGTAGTGCGGTTGTCACGTCGGCGCTGGACGCTGCCCGGCAGCATGGCATTGGCGTCGTTGCCCTCATCGGTGACACACCGTTTTATGGGCGTTTTGGATTCCGGCAGGTTCCACCCGGCAGAATCGTCTTTCCCGGTCCAGTCGACCCACAGCGCATACTTGCGCTGGAGCTTGCGGATGACGCGCTTGCGAACTGCGGTGGCATGATCAGGCCGCGCTGACACGGAGCGTGGCCGGTGCGCCCAAAAAGAACGTGCATCAGGCCGCAAACCGTTGGCAGGGAGGGGCTTTGCCAATCAGTCCTCAAACGGGTCTTTCATCAGGATCGTGTCGTCGCGTTCCGGCGAGGTCGAGAGGAGCGTAACCGGACACTCAATGAGCTCTTCGATATGACGCACGTATTTAACCGCCTGTGCAGGTAATTCGGCCCAACTACGCGCACCTTGCGTGGACTGCGTCCACCCTTCGAAGGTTTCCCACACCGGTTCGATCCGCGACTGCGCGTTTTGCCCAGCTGGCAACCGGTCGATGCGCTCACCGTCGAGTTCGTATCCGACGCAGACCTTGATTTCCTTAAATCCATCCAGAACATCGAGCTTCGTTAAAGCAATACCATCGATGCCATTGACCTTGGCCACCTGGCGCACAAGCACCGCATCGAACCAGCCGCAGCGGCGCTGACGCCCCGTAACGGTTCCGAACTCATGACCACGTTCGCCGAGTTTCGTCCCCACGTCGTCGTCAAGCTCGGTAGGAAACGGACCAGAGCCGACGCGCGTCGTGTAAGCTTTTGCAATGCCCAACACATAGCCTACCGATTTCGGCCCGACGCCGGAGCCTGTTGCGGCTTGCGCTGCAATGGTATTGGAGGATGTCACAAACGGGTAGGTTCCGTGATCGATGTCGAGAAGCGCGCCTTGCGCACCTTCGAACAGGATGCGCTGACCACGCCGCCGCGCTTGATCGAGCAGGTCCCATACGACATCAACGAAGGGTAACACCTTGGCGCGAACCTCTTCGAGTTCGGCCATTAGGGTGTCCTTGCTCACCTCCGGCTTGCCAAGGCCGCGGCGAACTGCATTGTGATGCACAAGTATCCGGTCGACCTTTGGGCCTAGTGTGGACAGGTTGTTGAGATCATTTAAACGGATTGCGCGGCGACCGACCTTGTCCTCGTAGGCGGGACCGATACCTCGGCCTGTTGTGCCGATCTTGCCGGTACCGGCGGCTTCCTCGCGCATCAAATCAAGCTCACGATGCAGCGGCAGTATTAGCGTCGCATTTTCAGCTATGCGTAGATTGTCACGGGTTATGGCAACGCCTTGCTGGCGTAGTCTTTCGATTTCTTCGCACAAAGCCCATGGATCGACGACGACGCCGTTGCCGATGACGCCAAGTTTTCCCTCACGGACAACGCCGGAGGGAAGCAAGGACAGCTTGTAAATATTGCCGCCGATGACCAACGTATGTCCGGCGTTGTGACCGCCCTGGAATCTCACCACGATGTCGGCGCGCTCCGACAGCCAGTCAACAATCTTGCCCTTGCCCTCGTCGCCCCATTGTGCGCCGACTACCACGACATTCGTCATCTTCGCCCCGTTCAAAACTTAAGCCCCGGCTAATGCCGGGGCTTTTAGTCGAATTACAGCCTTGTGCCGCTCCTGTCAAAGAGCGCGAAAAGGACGCGGATACGTCGCATAGGGCGACCACCGGGATAATGAATTAGCGTCCATAAACAATCCGCTTTTCGGCGGGCCACAGGACGCGATAGCCGAAGTCGATAATGATCTCTTCTTCCGGCTTGATCTCCGATTCCCATGACAGGACACCGCGCTTATTGTCGTAGTCGCGAGAGGTAGGCTTACGCCGCGCCGTCAGTTCAACGCGAATGTCCTCATTCTTGGAAACTGGAATCTGATCGAGCACGATGAGATGCATCGCGCGCTCGTGCAGATTCTTGACGGAAATTCGATAATCACGCTTGTCCGTCTGAGATGTGGAGATCAGACCTTCCTCTCCGCGTTTTTGTGTTTGGACGGTATAGCGCACGCGCACCAGATCATCGATACCAAACCCGAGCTTGTGTTCGACATCGCCAACAAGAATGGGTAAACGCCCGGAACCAACGAATGTACCATCGCGAAATAACGAAACGGGGCCGGCGAGCAGGGGTGCGCCCTTTGGCAGCTTGAAGGTTGCATAGAGGTAAGCTTTGGCATCACGTTTTGGCACCGTTTGCACGCCCAGACGCGGCTCCAATTTGTCGACAAGCAACTGGACGCGTTTGGCTTCGCCCGTGTCGGCAACGCTAACGCGCCCAGGGACTTTAAACAGTGCTTGGAATGGCGCGTTGACAACCGCTGCCTTGCGCTCGCGTACGCGAACGGGTTTCGCCGCGGCCAAGGTCCGCGCCCTGCCTCCTCGGGCCTGTTTGCTGACCATGCGCTTTTCCTGCGCCATGTCATCAAATTCGGCTGGGGGTGCCGGGGCCGCCTCGGCCATAGGAACAGGGCGAGGTTCAGGTTCATAATCGACCGTCAACGTTTGAAGCTCAGGAGCACTTGAACCGGCCTTCGGGCGCGTTGTCGAAAGCACGACTTCAACATCATCCCAACTCTCGCCTGAGCGCTGCGTTATGGTCGCACGCCTGGTCAGCTCCAATTTTGGCGGTTGTGTTTTCGACCCGGTCGCAAGACGCGCATCGTAAAATGGCGACCAGGACGCACTAGAGATTTGGTATCGAATTGTGAGGTTCGCCTTGAGCGCTTTATCAGCCGTTACATGCACTTTTACCTCGGTGCGTTCCTTGCGCTTGGGCGACAGCGCGTTGAGTTCCTTTTGCAGGTCGGTAATCTTGCGGTTGAGATCGCGGGTCTTCACGTTCACGTCGAGCATGATGCGGCGGATGTCGGCCATGCCAGTGCCGATGAGACCCAGCACCTGGGACCAATCTTGCGCACCAGCAGATTGACCGGGCGCGGCCGGCGGCGCAGGTTGCTTGGGCAGTTCAGAGAGATTTGTGATCAGCTTTCTCTGTGTTTCAGCAGCCTCCAACTCGCCCTTCAGTAATGTGCGCTCGTCCTTGAGGCGTTGGATCTCGTCTTCACGGCGGCGGCGTTCACTTGCAGCGGTGGCTCCATCTGCGTGAGGAATGTGCCGGCGGCGGCTATCGATGGCACCCAACTCAAGATTGCCCGTGGCGCTGCCTTCAACCCGGATGGATCTGGCAATTGCCTGGGCCGGCAGGTCCGTAAATATCACGACGTGAGAACCGGGCTGCAAATCCACTTCTGCGCGCCTTGTCACTTCTGCGCCTGATGGAAATACCTGCACAGCGTCGATGCGTGATGTGGCTGAAACGTCATCGGCTAAAGCAGGAAGAGAAGGGCCAACAATGAAAAGGACAGGCATTAATGCGACAGCGAATGCTTTGGTGGCAGGGTGAAACATCATTTGCCTTTCTCACTGAAATGGGCGGCAACGCTCGTACCGCCCCGGAGCGCTTTGGTATGCCCGCGTATGCATGGCCGGTCGGCGCGCTATTGTGCTGGATGGGGCCGTAACACGTCTGAATTATGGCCGGTAACATGTTTCGATGGACGCGCAAAGCCCGCCCTGGCACCGATAAGGTAAATGGAGCTGAATATAAAAGCGAGCCGGCAGGACCAGGGTCCAGCCGGCTCACCTAAATGTGGTGTGTGGCTCGTTGTTTCCGCAGCTGCAATACCTGGCGCCGAAGCATCCGGTCCGTCCACCACAGAGGCCCCCGTCCGCAACAGAAGCGCTCAAGATTCGCGATACTTGTCCCGCCTTCGCCGCAGGGTTTGTGTGAGAAAACTGGTGCCTGGATTTCTTTCGCGATTTTTAGTTGACGTTGAAGCGCAGGCCAGCGCGCAGCTGGTGTTCGTGGATGTCATCAACCTCAATGATAGATGTTCCACCCACCGAGCGGCTATTGATGCCTACTTGAATGTCGCTGCCGCCCAGATAGAGGTAGCGATAGTTGACATCCAGCTCGACGTACTCGCTGAAGGTATATGTCATACCCGTCGTGACCTGGGCCGCGAACGAAATCTCATGCTGCTTTTCTTGCTCTCTAATGGTTTCGCGGCGTGTACAGGCAGGTGAGCATTCGTTCACGATGGTGCCGTGATTGCGCTTCAACTCGGTCCATGCGAAGCCGAGACCGGCACCGATGTAGGGTGTGAAACCACGCCATTTGGCCTGCGGCAGGTCATAGTAGCCATTGACCAAAAACAAGCCGCCGCGCAGTGTCGATTCATCGTCGATCCGGGTGTCCATGCGACTTCCATTCCTGGCGGTGTAAACGTCGCGGGCGTCAATCTTCACTTTGCCTTGTGAACGTGTTTCTGCGGTTAGGTCAGTGCGGAAATGACTTGACCAATAGCGACCGACACCGATGCCCCAAGTCGCCAAGGTTTCAAAGTCGCCGTTGACCCAGTCTGCAGGGATGATGCGCCGCCCGCCAGTTGCCGCGTCATCGGCGTAATAATAACCGCGCTCTTCTGCGTCGGGGCCGCCTGTCAGTCCAAGCCCGAAGTCCGCGCGAAAATACCACTCGGGGCGATATACCGGGACTGGCGCCGGTGCTGGTACCGGCACAGCCGCACTGCCATAGTCCTTGACACTCCCGGCGCCGTAATTCCAATCGGCAGCCTGTACGGAGGCTAGAGGCGTTACCAAAATAGCGGCAACGGCTGCTAGGCGAACTGTCTTGCGTGTCATGTGCGTCGATCCCTCATTTCCTCGGCGTGTCCAATCCGTGTTGCCGGTCCCCGCCAGGGCCTTGATGTCAAATGCAGTTGCTCGGGCCGCGCGGGCCAGGCGAGCGATAAGCTTTCACGAGTTCTGTTCGAGGATCGAAGACCGCGATATTCCGGCGATCTCACATATGAGGCGTCACGCGTCGTGCGATGAGCGTTTGCGCACTTTTTTGCGCGCACCGCCAAGGTCGCCAACCGCTCTCTACTTCCCCCGGCCATCAAGTCGGCTGTCGCCGCACATGGGCCTTCGAACAGGTGACGCACTACAGGTCTGGGTTATGAGAGTGGGCGAGAGACCTTAAAGGACACTTAATTCCTGACCCAAAATGGCGTGGTCCAAAAAAAAGACTGCACCGACAGCAATTTGCGATTGGTATCAGGAGCCCAGCCGGTCTGGCAGGCTGGTTGTTTGAGCGTTATCGCGGGCGAATCACCCCTGGTCGCCGCAAGTGATTGCGTGCGGTCGAGCGTCTCTTAGTCTGGCGCGATGGCCGCTATCGGGCATTATCCGAGCTGACAAGAGTGTGGGAGCAGCCGACAGGGGAGCTTTATGGGCCCGGTTCAAGCAGCTTCCTCGGTCGCGTCGCGAACGGCATCGACGATATCGCCGACGACTTTGTTGATGACTGCCTCGTCGTCTCCTTCAGCCATGACGCGGATCACAGGTTCCGTGCCCGACGGCCTGATGACCAGCCGCCCTGTCTTGCCAAGTTGGCGCTTGCCAGCCTCGATCGCCTTGCCGACGCGTTCATTCTTCAACGGCGTGCCACCGGAATAGCGTACGTTGCGCAAGAGCTGCGGCACGTGCTCAAAGCAGGCACAAATTTCGGAGACGGGTTTGTCGCTGGCAACGACAACAGAGAGAAGTTGTAGCGCTGACACGAGCCCATCGCCGGTTGTTGTGAAGTCAGACAGGACGATGTGTCCGGATTGCTCGCCGCCGATGTTGTATCCGTGCTTTCGCATGTGCTCGACGACATAACGGTCACCGACGGGCGTGCGTGCCAATTTCAGGCCGATGCCTTTCAAATGGCGTTCCAGACCGAGATTGCTCATGACAGTGGCTACAATGCCGCCAGCGGTAAGCTGACCGCGGCTGTGCCAGCTTTCGGCAATAACCGCCATCAGCTGATCGCCGTCGACAATATTTCCCTTCTCGTCGACAATCACCACACGGTCGGCGTCGCCATCCAACGCAATACCAAGATCGGCACGCACCTCGTTGACTTTGGTGATCAGTGTGTCGGGAAATGTCGAGCCACACTTTTCATTGATGTTTCGCCCATTCGGCTCGTCGCCGATGCTGACGACATCCGCACCCAGCTCCCATAGCGCTGCAGGTGCGACCTTGTAACCAGCGCCATTGGCGCAGTCGATAACGATGCGCAATCCATCCAGGCGGAATTCGCGCGGCAAAGTGCGCTTGGCGAATTCAATATAGCGCTCCTGCGCACTTTCAACCCGTGTCGCGCGCCCGATTGCTTCTGCGTCGGCAAGAAGCTCGCTGCTGTCTGAGTCGATAAGCTTTTCGATTGCAAGCTCTGTCTCATCGGACATTTTGAACCCATCCGGGTCGAACAGCTTGATACCATTGTCGTCGAAACGATTGTGGGAGGCGGAAATCATCACACCGATATCGGCACGCAACGAACGCGTCAGCATGGCAACAGCAGGCGTCGGCATTGGACCCAGCAAGAAGACGTCCATACCGACAGATGTAAAGCCGGACATCAATGCCGCTTCCAGCATATAGCCCGACAGCCTGGTATCTTTGCCTATGACAACACGGTGACGATGGTTATGCGTATCCGCCTGAAACAGCTTTCCCGCTGCCATCCCGACCTTCAAGGCCACCTCGGACGTCATGGGATGGCTGTTGGCCAATCCGCGAATACCATCGGTTCCGAAATAACGTCGCGACATGCGGTGTCCCTATGAAAATCTGCGGTCAGTCATGGTCTTTGGTCAGGCCAGGGCCGGCAGCTCGATCGAGGCCCGATTTTTCTCCCGGCCGGTAGCCTCATGACATCACGGCTCGGCGGCGCCTGGTGTCGTTTCAGCAGTACCTATGCCAGCAGAAAAGACCATGCATACTATGCCGCCAGAAAACACGCGACTCACTTCAAATCGTGTGTGTAATCCTTACAGTCTCCGCGAGTAGAACGACGACCGATTGCTCCCCGATATCCCCAAAAATTAAGTATCAGCCAAGACCCGACCCGCCCCCAAAAAGCCCTCCATTCACAATTGCCGCGTAAGGTGGCCTTGCCAGAGGCTAATGTGCTAAGCGCTACGGATCAAACAGGTCTGCCTGCCACCAACAAGCGTGTCTGCCCCCGAGTTGGCCCGCGTCGTGGGTTCGGCGCATGGCGCTGACATCGCAAGATGACGTCGTGCTCCTTGCCCGCCGTCGTCCCGGTGCCAGGGGAAAAATTCGTACGGCAGTTTCAAGAAGAGGGCTTCATGGCATTCTTTCTAGCCATTGCGAACCGCAAGGGCGGCGTCGGCAAATCCACTGTTGCCGTCATGACGGCGCATGCCTTGTCGGTTTGGGGCGGCAAACGCGTCCTTCTCATTGATCTTGATCAGCAGTGCAACGCGTCGCTGATCCTCATGGGTGGTCAGGGCTGGGATAAGGCTCGCCGTGCCAACCAGACAATTGCCGACTACTTTTTCGATCTTTTCGATGAGGTGCCGGGCGCGCCACACGAGTACGTTGTGCACCAAGTGGGCGATGTCGCGCTCGCAGACGGTGGCGCTCCTCCCATATCGGTATTGCCCGGCTCACTGCTGCTGGAAGATGTTCAAGGCGAGCTTTACACAAAAGAGGCGCGTGAATCTTCCGATCCCGAGGTGGTTGGAAACCGGGTCAAAGGCAAATTGAAGCGTCTCCTGAAACGTTTCGAATCCGACTTCGACGTCGTCATCTTCGATTGCGCGCCTGGTCTGTCATTTGCCGCATTGGCCGCCCTTAGCGTCGCTGACAAAACACTTGTTCCGTTTCGACCGGATTATGTTTCCGTTTTCGCTGTCGATCGGATCGCAATGCTGATCCAGGATGCGCGCAACTACGACGACCTGGTCGATATCCCTATTGAAAAGCGGCGCTACGCCTGCCTTGCAAATTACGTCCGATCGAGCGGCCGGGAACGCAATCTCATTGATGAAATCGGGCTCGTGCACCCGCTTTTGAATACCCAGCTCCCACAACGCGACGGCATTGCCAATGCCTTTGACTGGTCGGCGGACCGCAAGGACATCGAAACCAAGTACGGCGATGCAACGAGCGATCTGCGCGATTTGCACTCGGAACTTGAGGCGCTCGTGAAATTTGGCTTTCCGATTGATTAGTTCTCAGCGCTGACAGATCAGTAGGGGCAGTGTAGAGTTGTGATGGAATTGTGAGAATGTGGGCTTGAACAATTATGGCAAACCCAACTCAACTTTGGCCCGGCGAACGGATGAAGCGGTTTTTCCGCTCAGTCTTTGTTGCAGACCCACAGGTTGATGCGGTTCTGGCGGAACGGTTGGCGGAGCGGACATCGCGCTATGTCAACCGCATGATCGTTTGGGATCTGGAGCCGCAGGCCGAACAAACACCTGCAGACAACACAGCTCAAGACCAGGCATTACGTTCGGCAAAGTCAGGTCGTCCAACAAGACGCAAGCGGGGAAAGAGAGCCGGGACACGCTCGCCGGCGGCGCAAGCCGATCTTCCTGGCATGGACACGGAAGCCGGCGCACCGTGGATTGCGCCTGACGCGGTATCGGATGACAGCGCACCAAACGACGGTTCGGACGCAACGGGTAACTTCGATCCACATGCATTCAGCGCTGTCGTAGTGCTAGCACGGCAGGGTGAAAAGGGCCTGAGAGCGCTACTCACCGACATTAAGGAAGCGTCGCATTTGCGCCAACTTGCCGAGGCCCAGCACCTTGGCGTCGAACAATCGGTCACAGGCGTGGCGGATTTGCGCGAAGCGATCGTGCAGGGGGCGTTGCAACGTATCGCAGACCGACGTGCGGCCGCGAGCTAACACTCATCAAGCAGTTGAAGCTAAAGAGCGGCCGTTTCGCTGCCGAACAACGCCGCCTGCCAAACGGAAATTGCCTGTTTGGTCTCAGCCACATCATGTACGCGCACGATCTGCACACCCTGGGCAATCGACGATAATGCGGCCGCCAGCGAACCTGGCACGCGCGCCTTTGGATCGTCCACATTGCACAATTGGCCGATAAGCTTTTTGCGGCTTGCGCCAAGCAGGATGGGAACGCCGAGTGCGTGATAAATGCTCATGGCAGCGAGGACGGCGACGTTGTGGTGCAAGTGTTTGCCAAATCCTATGCCCGGATCTGCAATGAGCTTGGAACGTGGGATGCCGGCGGCTTCGCAAGCTGCAATGCGCCGTTCAAGGAAATCAAATACGTCCAGCACGACGTCGGAATACTGCGGATCGTCGTTCATGGTCTTGGGATCACCTTGCGCATGCATGAGCATGACGGGCAGGCCTGTGTCGGCTGCAACCTCAAGTGCGTCTGCATCGTATGTCAGCGCGGAAACATCGTTGAGGATGTCGGCGCCGGCTTCGGCAGCCCTGCGCATGACGGCAGCTTTGCGCGTGTCAACCGATATCAATACGTCCGTTTTTGCTCGCAGGGCCTCAAGCACCGGCAGCACGCGACGGAGTTCCTCATCTTCCCCGACAGTGTCCGACCCCGGGCGCGTTGATTCGCCGCCGATATCGAGAATATCCGCACCCGCCTCAACCAGAGCCAGGGCATGGTCGACGGCCGCCTGCACGTTGGCGAAGCTGCCACCATCTGAAAAACTGTCGGGGGTCACGTTGACGATGCCCATAATGCGTGGGCGATCGAAACTAAGCCCGGCGATGCGCGGACGCGGGCTGCGCACGTTTTCAAATAGATCAGATGCCGGCATGGTGTGGCGGCCCCAGTCACGCTCAAAGAACTCGGCCAAGTCTATGACGCGCCGCGCCGCGGCACCTGTGGATGGTGGTGCGTCGGAGGCGGCGTTCCCCCCTGCCATGCCAGAGCGTTCGATCACCTCCAGCGCAGTGAACGACAGCGGTCCGCCCGCGAGTGGCAGTCCGCACGGAGCGGGACCGTCTTGCGCATCTCCACGTCGGGTAGGTGCGGTGGCGACAAAGCCTAGGGGACGAAGATAAAGGGAGCGCTGCATTGCGTAATCCCGTTTGCCGCATGGGCAGCGTTTACAGGTAAGACCGAACTGGGCCGCCGAAGAGGTCCCCGGCGGCCCATGATTGCCTGCCAATAAGGCAGGTGGTCACTGTTATCAAGCTGTTTGGTCGGTCAACCTATTCGGTCAATGCCCCAGATCACGATGGCTGGGGTTCCATGCCACCGGAGTCCGGGTCAGGCTCCTGGCGTGGCGTGACCGGCGTGCCGGCAGATGGAACAGCGGAACCAACTGGCCCGTCCGTCCGGTCGTCATCACTTTCGCGCACGATCTTCTCACCCCGCATCAAAGCTTCGACCTCTGAACCGGTGATGGTCTCATATTCCATCAGCGCCTGGGTGATCGCTTCCAGCTCTTGACGGCGCTCGGTCAGGATTTCCCACGCGCGCTGCTCGCCGGTGGTGACGATGCGCCGGACCTCCTCGTCAATCAGCCGTGCCGTGTCCTCAGACATATTTTGCTGCTGCGTTACGGAGCGACCCAAAAAGACTTCCTGCTGATTGTCGCTGTATAGCAAGGGTCCGAGCTTGTCGCTCATACCCCACTCCGTCACCATGCTCTTGGCAATGTTGGTCGCCTGGCTGATGTCGCTCGCAGCACCGGTGTTGAGATGCTCCTTGCCATAGATAATCTGCTCGGCAACTCGTCCGCCGAACGCCATGGCAATCTTGCCCTCGCACCATTCTTTCGAATAACTGAGCTTGTCGCGTTCAGGCAAACTCATGGTGACGCCGAGCGCGCGACCTCGCGGAATAATCGTAACCTTGTGCAAGGGGTCATTGCCCGGTGCTACAATATTTACGATTGCGTGGCCTGCCTCATGATATGCGGTTGCGAGTTTTTCTTCCTCGGTCATGGCCATGGAGCGCCTCTCGGCACCCATCATCACCTTGTCTTTCGAATCTTCAAACTCAGCCTGGGTCACCAGCCGCTTGTTTCTGCGCGCGGCCAGCAGGGCGGCCTCGTTAACGAGGTTGGCCAAGTCGGCGCCGGAGAATCCCGGGGTTCCGCGCGCGATCACGCGTGCATCGATGTCGGGAGCGACCGGCACCTTGCGCATGTGAACCTTGAGAATTTTTTCGCGGCCTGCGACGTCTGGATTGGGCACAACGATCTGACGGTCGAAGCGGCCAGGACGCAACAGCGCCGGATCCAGAACATCAGGTCTGTTGGTTGCAGCGATGATAATGACGCCCTCATTCGCCTCGAAACCATCCATCTCGACAAGTAACTGATTGAGCGTTTGCTCGCGCTCGTCGTTACCACCGCCGAGGCCTGCGCCCCGGTGCCGGCCGACAGCATCAATTTCATCAATGAAAATGATGCAGGGCGCGTTCTTTTTTGCTTGATCGAACATGTCACGCACACGACTTGCACCGACGCCGACAAACATTTCGACAAAGTCTGAACCGGAGATGGTGAAGAAGGGAACATTGGCTTCGCCGGCTACCGCACGTGCAATGAGGGTCTTACCGGTGCCCGGGGGGCCTACCAGCAAGGCACCGCGCGGAATGCGTCCGCCCAGCCTTTGGAACTTTTGCGGGTCGCGCAGGAATTCAACGATTTCCTGAAGGTCTGCCTTAGCCTCATCGACACCGGCTACGTCTTCAAACGTCACACGGCCATGGCGCTCTGTTAAGAGCTTTGCACGTGATTTGCCAAAGCCCATGGCGCGGCCGGAACCAGACTGCATCTGGCGCATGAAGAAGATCCACACCGCGATCAAAAGCAGCATGGGGAACCAGTTGAGCAGCACGCTCAAAATCGATGGCACCTCATCGGCGCTGGGGCTTGCCTTGAAGTTGATATTCTTCTGCCGCAAGCGATCGACCAAGCCGGGATCGTTGGGCGCATACGTGGTGAAGTTACCAGCGTTGCCCCGCATCTTGCCTGTGATGCGGGTGCCGGCAAGCGTTGCTTCGCTCACTTCACCCGACTCAACCGCGTTGAGGAATTCCGAGTAGGTGATCTCGTTGGCGCGTGTGCCCTTTGACGGGTTGTTAAAAATATTGAACAGCGCCGCCAGCAGAACAATGATGGCAACCCAGATCGCCAGCTTCTGGAAGTTTGAGTTCATCCGTGTTTCCCAGTTAGAGCCTGCTATTCATTATCACGCCAAACGAATTTGCGGACGGCACCCTATTCCCAGCGTTTGGCTGGCCTGGCGGTGCGTATCGGTGTCCGCGCGGTCAGTCGCGGTGGAGCAGGTCTGCGTGATAGTACCTCATCCGATTGTATTTGAACGGTTTTATTCGAACCAACCGTTTCGACGTGCGGCCAAGGGAGCCTCATGTGCCTCATTCGAACCGTGGCAGAGCCGGTGTCCCGGTCTGCAGACGTTGCCTTAACATAGTAACCACCCCAAGGTTTGCCAATCTCACCCGATCCTGAATTCTGCCGCCGTTCACACCAATTCACTGTTTTTTGGTACGCCCATTGCCCCAATTCGGGTCATTTCCGCGGGAAACGGCAGAATGCCCTTGTAATAGGCAAAACCCGGGCCGTACCGGGATCGGCACATGAGGACCGCTTTCCGTTCAATCCAGGGCTAGTGGGCACGCGCAAAGGCGACATTTTCTCGACCTCCAATCGCACATTGCACAGCTAGCGCTCGTTGGGCGCCTGCACGGGGCGATAGTAGATCGGCTGCGGCGGCTGGTGCGGCTCCAGCGCAATGAAGTGCACTTTGGCGTGCACGGGCGATTTCGCGCCGCTGCCACCTGCAATCTCGTGTTGCGACGACTTCCGTGCAAGCTCGTTCCAGATGTGAGTAAGGTGCGGCACACCGACCAGGTCTTTCCCGCGCCACAGCGCCGGCAAGGTAACGGCTGCACGTTCAGGCAGACTATGCCCAATTGCTTGCGCGTATTCTGCTCCTGCGTCTTGCAATGCACGTTTCAGTGTTGTCCAACCTTGCCGTTCGAGAGGCGCAACCTGGATACCTTCGGGCTCAGCTGCATCAAGGGTGATCTTGAACCGGCGATCCCAGATGATGCTTCCGCCCGGCATCAGCTCCTGCCTTGGCAACTTGTTACGGCCTGGTTCTCGAAAGATGAGCAACCGCCTCCCCTCTTGCAACGTATGAGGTTTTTCAACGAGGCACCCGCCGAGACTGCATGTCATCCCTTGAGCGTTGTCTTGGGTTGGTGTGTCTCGCAGCCATGCGAGTAACTCCTCAAGGCCCACCAATCGCGGCCCGGGTTCTTGGCCGCCGAATGCATTGAGAATCCGGTTCAAGACACGAAGGCAAATCTCATCCGCCTCATCTGCAAATGCCTGCGCATCTATGCTGGCAAAGGCACCGCTGTGCACGTCAACGGCACGGGTCATAAATGCATCGGCACCGCGTCCCAATGCGATGCGTGCACGTGACAAGCGCTGCGAAGAACGGACAAGATCGGCGACGGTTAGGCCATATTCCGCAAGGCTGGGCAGCAGACCGCGCATGCGAATGCGCTCGAAGCCTTGGTCCTCGTTGCTCGGGTCATCGAACCAATTGAGCCCAGCCGCACGCAACACGCTGCGTAGGCCGTCGCGATTGGAGGTCAGCAAAGGGCGTACGACAATATCAAGCGCGTCACCGGTTTGTGCTCTGCGGGGCAATCCTGTCACCGCTTGCATCGCCGACAAGCCATCGATACCGCTGCCTCGCGCCAACCGCATCAAAAGCGTCTCGGCCTGGTCTTCGGCCGTATGTGCGGTGACGAGGAGACGTTTGGCCAACGGGATTTGGCTACGTTCCAACATCAGCGCAAGCTCGTAATCGAGGAATTCGCCGATCAAGCGATATCGTGCTTCGCGAGCGCTGGCCTGCAGTCCCTTTTCAGGTTTGTCGCCAGTCCAGATCAATGTGGCATGTGCAAACCCCAGTGTATTCGCGATGTCAGCAACCCGACGCGCTTCATCGGCGGATGAGGGGCGTAGTTGGTGATCAACCGTTACCACGACGACGCGCGGGCCGCCTGCCGGATCTAGTTCCGCATTGTGGCGACAGCCACCGGGGAGCCACTCGGCGTGTGTTGACAAAACTGCATCGGTCGTTGATCCCTCCGCAGGCCCCGGCAGCGGCTCTGCGGCGACCGAAACAAGTGAGCCGAACCCTTCAGGAACAGGCGCGCCTGCGGAACCGGAGCGGTTTTGCAACTCCAACCATCGAGAACAAAGATACATCAGCGCCATGCTGTCGCCCCCGCCGGAAACAGCGAGTGCAAACCGATGGCCGGCCAGCGGCGCAAACAGCTTCAGCAGTGTCTCATCACTAATGGGTGCTGCGCTGGTTTGGGCAGCCCTCATCGCCGTTTTAGCACCCCATGCGCTGGCGTTCGGCAGACGCACGGCTACGGACAAGATCCGTCGCTTGGGGAAAGCGCGAGTTTAGCTCAGCGATTGTCGAACAGGCTTCCTGTTTCTGACCCAAACGATGCAGAGACATTGCAAGTTTCAGCAGGCTGTCTGGCGCTTTGGCGCTTTTTCCGTAGTTCTCGTAACCTTTGAGGAACGCACGTGCTGCGGCCTTATACTGTCGGCGCACAAAGTAAGACTCTCCAAGCCAGAACTGAGCATTGCCAGCAAGCCTGTCAGTCGGATAGCGGGTTAGAAAATCGCTGAATGCTGTTTCAGCCGCTCCATAGTCCTGCTGAAGCAAATAGCCGTATGCCGTTTCGTAAAGGTTCTTGGCGTCTACTGCACTCACTTGCTGACCACCTGCCACATTGCCAGGGGACGCCGGGACGTCGACCTGTCCTGACGCGGACCACTGGCCGGCCGAGCCCGCATCAGTACCAATACTCGTGTCAAATGCATCGACAGCGGGCGCGCCAGCAGCTGCGCGCGGACTTTCCGACCATTGGCCAACCTGACCCTGCGGAGCACCTGCGGCCCCCGGCTGTTGTCCCATTGCCTGTATCTGGCGCGACAGTTGCTGGACCTGATTGGTCAGCGCCGAAATCTGTGTTTCCATACTCGAAAGTCGTCCGGCATCGACGCCACCTGCACCCACACCGCCGTCAAACGCGGGCGCAGCCATCGGCGCGCTCGCGGCACCCTGACTGCGGGCAAGCGTCTCCAAAGTTCCAATGACGACCTGCATATCGACGAGCTGTTCTTCGAGCTGCTGGACGCGCTTGGCCAAGCCGCTGTCGGGGCTCGCACGCTTTGTTGCGTCTTGTGCAAATGCCGGCGCAACGCCGATCAGAATCGCTGCGGCGGCCACTGCCGGGACAAGCGTACGGGCGAGTTTCCGGCTTGACTTACTGTTGCGAAAATATGTGGTCTGTTCTCGTGCCATGGGTGAACGATGTGTCCTGATTTGCACGTCCCGCATTCAGAGCGGAACAAAGATCCTGTTCTATTTGAGTGATCGGGTTTGGGCAACTCGACGCTACACGACTCGTGCGGGTATGTGCCTGACATGCAAAGTCGCGGGCGAATTTTAGTCCCACCCCGCGGCTTCGACCTCCCCTTGTGTGACGAATCGGGCATCCGCATCGGCATCGTCCGAACGAGAGGGAGATTCCAGCGCGTAGCGTGCTCCTGAGCGCCTGCCGGTAATTCTCTGGCCAATCACCTCGGTGGCAACTCGCCTGTTGTGGGCAGCGCAGGCAGGATCTCCGCATAACGCAATCGGATCCTCGCGGCCTACCCCTGCGACATTCAACCGACCGGGGTCGATACCCTCTTCCACAAGCCGGGCATGCACCGCCCATGCTCGCTCCAGCGAAAGGCTCATATTGACTGAACTCGCCCCCGGATCGTCAGCGTGTCCGACGATCAGAACGCTTGTTTTTGGCATGCGCTTCAAGAACGATGCCTGATGCTGTAAGACCAACCGCGCACGCCGTCCAAGTTTGGCGCTGCTGGCCGCAAAGAACACTCTGTCTCCAACTTGCGACCGCAGCTGTTCGGTCAAAGTCTCGCTGACACGCCCACGCAACGCCGCCAATGCGCTACCGTCCAAACCTTGGCGGACAACGGCGCGCGGTATTTCTAATACCCTGTCTGCAGTTGGCCTCTCCATTGGCTCAACCCGGCTGGGTGGCTGAGCGGCGGTTTCGTGGTCTGTAGCGATCCCTGCTGACGACGCTGGCGGGTCCAATGCCTCGTCGTCGGGATTCGGCTGGAAAATATCTGCGTATAACGCTCCAAGGTAACGCCGTGCGGGACGCGCGTAGCGACTACGTGGGTGATCGGCAACAAATCGCTCAAGAAGGCGTTGGGCCGCCTCGTGGTCGCCTGCGTCTATGCGTGAGACGGCTTCATCGAATAGCGCCTTTTCCTGGCCGTCGGCTTGCGCAACGATCACACGTTCATCCCGCCCGGGTCGCCGCGTTGTTGCGTCGGCCGGGTTTGGGGATGCCGCGCGTGTTTGTGTGTATGCCACGCGCGTCGAACCGCCGATCGAGCGGGCGGCAGTGACGTCGGCGAGATCCGTTGTGACGACTGCGTAATCTGTCTGCTCGGCGGTGGCCACCGCCGCCGTTGCGACCAGCATGGCGACCATCGTGACTAAAGCGGATAGGCGCGCACACCCGAGCATCCGGGCTTGCGTAGCCATCATGTGATCAGCTGTTAGAAACCGCTGCTTCATGCCGAACGCCACCTTGCAGGTCCCGCTTCAGACCTGGGAGAAACCTACCTGCTTCATAGTACATGGAAATCCTGGCCTGGATTTGCGGCCAAACTGTGCGCGCACTAGCCCGACCCGCCCTTCGCAGCAACGCAAGTCGAATTTGCGAGGCACTTGTGAACTGAAGGCCGCCAATAGCGAAACCTAGCCGGCCACCCTGCGGTTTAGCACCGTCTGGGCACGCCGGTTCTGGGACCAACACGAGATGTCGTTACAAACTGCGACCGGCCGTTCCTTGCCATAAGAAATGGTACGCACTCGAGAGCCGTTGACCCCATGCCTGGACAGGAACGAACGCACCGCCGTAGCGCGACGCGCACCCAGCGCAATGTTGTACTCGCGCGTGCCGCGCTCATCCGCGTGCCCCTCAATCGTAATGGTATATTGGGGATACTGGCGCAGCCACTGGGCCTGCTTCTGCAATGTCTGCTGAGCCTCCGGCGTCAGGTCCGTACTGTCGGTCGTGAAGTACACAATATCACCGACTTTGACGCTGAATTCACGCCGCGAGCCAGGTGTCACGGGACCACCACCGGCACCGGAACCTCCGGCCAGCGTTCCATCCGGTTGAAGCTCTTTATTGGCACATGCCTGCAGCGCTGAGACAGCCAGCACGACTGCGACTAACTTGGCCGCGCTTACACACCATTGCATGCCCGCCATGGGGTTTCCTTTCGGATCGTCGATCATCATTGCCGCCACCTGCGCACGGTTAATCGATATGGAAGCCATGCATCCGCATAATCCAGACTATCTCAATTGCGCTGGAGTGCGACACGGCTGATAATTCTGGTCTGCCCGCTCAGTGTCAGATCCGACGCCTTCTGTCGCTGAACGCGGCATGCATATATTTCGCTGCACGCGGCGGTAAACTAGGCCCGACATACCGGCCCGATCGTACGAAATTGTGACCGACTACGGATGTTCACGCCCATTACATCCCACGACCAATGGTCACATGACGCTCGAAACAGACCGCTCAGCGCACGCTGTGGCCACGGTCTGTGGCCAAAACTAAACACCCTGTACCACCTTGCTCAACGTGAGAAGATCTCACCTTGGCGGGCACTGACTATCCCTGGCATACGCGTGGAAAACTGCAGGCTTCGCCGCTCCGGTACACGTAAAGCCTGTTTGGCCGCGACGCGACCGGTTGGAGCCAAGGCCGCAACTCATCCATTGCCATCCGGGCCCGCTCCAATCGCAACAGCCCAGTTGCTGGTACGCCGTTCTGCGCGGGCCACTCGCCCGACCTGTGGATAAGTCTGCCACTGAGCAATGGGCATGGACTGTTTCGCACCTGGGCCGACCCTGGGGGTCGAAATGGTGTGGCTAGCCGTTACGCGCGCAGCGTTGCACTTGAAGTTTATGAGAAGCCCCAAACAAAGAAAGACCGGGCTGGCACCGCGGAACGCGACGACAGCCCGGTCTTTTTTATTCTGTGTCCCCCCCGGGTATTTGCCGGAAGATCTTCAGACAAACTCTTAGCGAGCAACTTCCGTTGCAGCAGGAACCTCAGCGCCGAGCTTCATTGGCGTATGAGGAACTTCGCGACGGCATGCGCCGAGAGCGACAGCAGCAGCAACAGCAGCGATAACAAGAGCAGCTTTCATGATCTTAGTCTCCTATCCTAATCTCTTGGCAAATGCCAAACTTTAGCGAGCCACTTCAACAGTGGCGGGTACATCAGCACCGAGCTTCATCGGCGTATGTGGAACCTCGCGACGGCAAGCGCCAAGCGCAACAGCCGCAATAACAGCCGAAAGAACGATAAGCCCCTTCACACCCTGCATGGTCTTTATCTCCTGATGCAATATCGGCACTAGCCGAATACTTGGGTAGCGGTGCAGGGCGTCGCGATCAAGGATAGAGGACGTTTGAGCAATGTTTTCCCCGGGTCTTGGTGCGAAAATGCCACTGCGTACTCCCTGGTCCTCAAAGCCTGCCTGGGAGCCACCGTGGCGCCCAAGTGCCCTGAGTTTACGCGGGATTACAGGCCCCCGGGCTGCCCCGGGGTATGCCCTCATACAAGCCTATAGCCGTTAAAGGCAGGTTAAGCCGTGTTCAGTTCTGGGGCGGTGACCAAGCAGGGTCTGAGGCGAACGCGGGCGTGCGAATCTGGCGTTCGTTGTAGCCCGTGATGTCGACTGAATGGATTCGGGGGCCACCGTTGGCGCCTGGAGATTCGCGAAAAAACATCAGCACACGGCCGTTTGGTGCCCATGTCGGGCCTTCGTTGTGATAGCCCTCACTCAAGATTCGCTCCCCAGACCCGTCCGGGCGCATAACGCCAATAAGAAAGCGGCCCATGAGCTGCTTGGTAAAGGCGATATAATCGCCTCGCGGTGACCACACGGGGGTCGAATAGCGCCCGTTTCCGAAGCTAATCCTTCGTACGCCAGAGCCGTCTGAGTACATGACATAGAGCTGCTGGGTGCCGTCTCGGTCAGACTCGAAGACGATGTTACGCCCATCCGGGGAATATGAGGGACCAGTATCAATCGCATTGCCGGCCGTCGTCAGACGCCGTGTGCGCTCAGATCGCAGGTCCATTTCGAAAATGCTTGAGCCGCCGCCCTGGTTGAGGCTCATGACGATGCGCTGGCCGTCCGGCGAAAAACGCGGCGCAAACGTCATGCCCGGGAAATCACCGACGACCTGACGTTTGCCGGTGTTCAGGTTCATCAGATAGACGCGGGGCTCAGCCCCCGAATAGGACATAAACGCGATTTCCTGGGCTGTCGGAGAGAACCGCGGCGTCAGAACTAGCTCATTTCCCTGGCTCAACAGGCGCACATTGGCGCCGTCCTGGTCCATGATCGCCAGCCTTTTGACGCGCTTGTTTTTCGGACCGGTCTCGTCAACGAACACGATTCGGGTGTCGAAATACCCCTTTTCGCCAGTCAGGCGCTCATAGACCTGATCAGCAATCAGGTGGGCAATGCGCCGCCAATTCTCTGCGGAAGTCGAAAACCTCTGACCTGCCAACTGCTTACCGGTCGCTACGTCCCACAATCTGAACTCGTTGACCAGGCTCCCGTCGCTGGCGTTCGTCAATCGGCCGACAACGAGTGCGTCGGCCCGTATCGCCCGCCAATCGGGAAATCGCGGCGCGCGGTTGATATCGTTGATCTGCTCCAGAAATGAGGCTGGATCCAGGGACACGAACAGCCCTGAGCTTTCCAGGTCCGAGGCGACAACACCTGCGACGTCAGCCGCGAGCTGCGGATCGGCGCCGACAAAGGCGGGAATCGCAATGGGGATCGGGGCAATGGTGCCCTGGCGCTGCGTACCCCGCAGACCACCCCCCGTATCCGCACCCTGCGCATAGGCTGTTGTGGGGCCGAAAGCCGTGGCCATCAGAGCCAGGAACAATAGCGCCACCTTGGTCAGGGACGGTCGGTTGCCCTGCCGACTTTTGCCGGCCCGCAAATGATTGCGGCCTGTCGTGCGGCTGGGATCATTCTTTTGTAGGTCTTCCAACATCTGTCGAAGGGTTCCGATATTGCCTGTCCGTAGGGCTCTCAGCCTCGCTGGGTTAGTCTCTTGGCTGAGCAATTCGATCATCGTTAGGCGGCAGCGATGCCACTTGGCGGTGGGCCAGTTGGGCCTGAGGCCCATGGACGCTCTCTAGTCGTTTCACATGATTAAGTTCTTATCCGCGCCCACCCGACTACAACATGTGGCGTGGATCGAACACCCAGATGATCTTTTTCCAGGCTGCATACTTGTCCTGGGGGAGCGTGAACGGTGCGCAAGACTGCACGGCGCGAACTGCTGCTTCAGCAGCAATCCTGAAGACAGGGTCGTTGCTGGGATTTTCAACCTTCGGTGTCCCCTCCAGCGAGCCATCGCGCTTCAAACGCCAGCGCAAGGTCACGACAGCGTTGTCGATGCCTCCGCCGCCGCCCGGCAGGCGCCAGCAATCGCGCAATTGCGAACTGATGGCCGCGGTCAGGAGGTCGGCTTCACGAGCGGTCAGCTGATCACCCTGGCCCTGTCGTTCACCTGCTGTCGGGCCCTTGTTCTCAGTTGGCTTTGAGGGCTTACGCGCGCGCTCTGGGCTGCCGCGCTTTTCCGGCGTCTTGTCGATTAACGCAGCTATCCTGTCGGGATCGAACTTCTTCTTCTCGGCAGCTTTGCGCTTGGCTTCAGCCAGCTTCTTTTTGCGCTCGCGCTCTTTTTTCTTCTTTTCGGCAAGCTTGCGCTTGCGCTCCGCCTCGGCCTTCTTCTTCGCCTCGGCTTTCTTTTTCTCTTCCGCCTTCTTTTTTTCTTCTGCCTTTTTCTTTTCCGCCTCCGCCTTCTTCTTGGCCTCAATCTCGGCCGGTGTCGGACCCGGCTCTGGCGGCGGCGTTTCAGCGAGTTTTTTCGCTATCGGGTCGACTTTCTTTTCCGGCTCCGTCTTGGTCTCTTCAGCTTCCGGTTCTGGCGGCGGAGGCGCGGCTGCGGGTGGCGGCGCCGTCACGGGTTTCGGTTTCGGTGCCTTCTTTTTCGATTCCTTTGGCTCGGGCTTTTTTTCTGCTTTGGCATCCATTTGCTTGGCGTTGGGGTCGCCTTTGCGCAAGCGCGTGAATTCTGCAGGCGTGATCAGCGCCGCCTCGATCGTGGGAATATCAGGCTGCGGCAACTCAGCGGCGGAGTGCAGCGACCCGTAGGCCCAAAGCAGCAGACCACCGTGCAAAACAACGGAGATGATAAGCCCGACGTACAGTTTAGCTGCCCTCCTCCACCTCGGTTACGAGTGAGACCTTTTTGAATCCGCCAGCACTAATGCGCCCCATCACGCGCATCACGATGCCATAGGTGACGCCCTTATCACCACGGACAAAAATGGGTTCGTCATATCCGTTTTGTGCAATTGCCTTCAGCTTGCCGGCGATCTCGTTGAGTTCAACCTTTGTCTCGCCGATATACACATCGCCGTTCGCTTGAACGGAAATTGCCAGCGGCTCTTTGTTGGCCTGCAATTGACGGCCTTGTGCCTGCGGAAGCTCGATGGGCACGCCGACGGTCAACAAGGGTGCTGCGACCATAAAAATTATGAGCAGCACAAGCATAACGTCGACGAAGGGCGTGACGTTGATTTCGCTCATTGGCGAATGACGGGCGCGGCGGCGACCGCCGCCGCGTTGATTGGCCTTTAAGCTGGCGCCCATGTTTCAGTCCAGACTCTCTTCGTTGTTATCAAACACTCGGGCACGTGTTGCGAGCCCGGCCCACATACGATTAATCTTTTGGCTGCTGCCTTTATGTCCATCACCACAGGGCACCGCCAAGTGACACTTCGAAACAGTCTATTGCGCCAATAAGGCCTTAAACCCTATCACCCATGCGTGTCGATCTGGCGCGAGACGATAGCCGAGAATTCATCCGAGAACGCTTCAAGCCGTTGTCCTATGCGCGAGGAATCGGCGGAAAATTTGTTGTAGAAGATGACCGCGGGAATGGCCGCCAGCAAGCCCAGCGCGGTGGCGAACAACGCCTCGGCAATACCTGGTGCAACCACGGCCAGGTTCGTGTTCTTTGAAACCGCGATGGCCTGAAAGCTGGTCATGATGCCCCAAACCGTACCGAAGAGGCCAACGAACGGTGCGGTGGATCCGACTGTCGCAAGGAACAACAGCCGCCGGTCAAGGCGCTCCATCTCGCGGCTGATAGTGACGTCCATGACTTTCTCGACGCGCAACTGGATGCCACCCAAGGCCTGCACATTGCCTTCTACAGAGCGTTTCCATTCGCGCATGGCCGCAACGAACAGGGCGGCCATTGCAATCGTCTTGGAACGTGCGAGCGTGGCGTATAATTCATCAAGCGACTGACTTGCCCAGAACATCTGCTCGAATTTGTCGGATTCGACCCGGGCCTTGCGAAACGCGAACAGTTTTTCGACAATGATTGCCCATGACCAGATGGATGCCAATAAGAGGCCGACCATCACGATTTGGACAACGACATGGGCTTGCAGAAACAGCTCCAGGAACGAAAAACCGCTGGCAGTTGCCGCGCCTAACTTTTCAGTCGTCAATTCATTCATTTCTATGTCGTTCCGCAGATCAAGATTGTTTTCGCATGGTCGCGCGCCCTGGTCGAAGCTCTCGGGGCGGACGTAATCGTTTTTTGCTGTGGCCCCGGAGCTGTCTTATGGGCCAGAGACTGATCGTTGTCTGCATCCCTATTACACCGCACACGTGAAAAGTGGGCCTTCTATCGCAATTGTTCCGCCAATTGAAAAAACTGTCAGATCCGTACCCGCATAACAGACTGGCGGGCACTGCAATCGCACCCACCTTTGGACAGGTGTCGCAAGATGTACGCAGCTCGCCGAATGCTGCCCGCGTCTTGGCGATCCGCCGATCACTTGATGAGATGCTATCCGAACGCAAATCCTCCCACACCGTTGCCTCGGCCCGCAGGTGTGGATTGCATATGCGCCAACAGCTCGGCACAGGTGCCAGTCAGAAGCCCTCCATAGATCACGCCAAGCGGGCGATGTTGCGGCGTATTATGACGAAACAAGGGCCCGGTCGCACGCTAACGTCGCGTAGGAGCCAACGTGCAAACCAAAGATCATGCCAATGCTTTGGCTTAAACTCAGTTGTCCGACGAGGGGCCTTGGGCGAAGGCATGGCGCATCGTCTCGGACATGCGCAAAGGTTTGCCAGACACCGAAATCAACACGACCATAACGTCGGCTTCCATAATGCGTTGGTCGCCATGCATTACGGCCTGAGCAAGTGTGAGGCTGGCGCCGCCGACCTCTTTCAGCCTCGTCACGACTTCCAACATGTCGTCCATGCGTGCCGGCCGGTAATAGTCGACGACCATGCGGCGCACAACAAAGGCAGCCGGTTCGTGACTATCGGAGCCATCGATCAGCGCACGTGCATCCGTTCCAAGAAGACGCAGGAAATCCGTCCGGCCTCTTTCACAAAAGCGCAAATATGAGGTGTGGTAGACTACACCGCCTGCATCGGTATCTTCGTAGTACACGCGTACCGGCAGGATGTGCGATGGACCATCGTCATCGCGCGTAATACGGCCGGCCAGGTCCGGCCATTTGGTATCGCTCATTATCATTCCTGAAAGATGTTAGCCCAAGAGATATTGGTCACCGTTTTCGTCGATACGCGTCTCATCGGGCGGTGCCGCTCGGCTCAAACGCTATCGCTGTCGCCGCCCAAATCAACAACCACGATTTCCGGAGGGCTACCGAAACGAAGTGGTAAGCCGCTGACGCCGAGCCCCCCTGATACGACAAGGTGACGGTTATCTTCAACAATATGACCGTAGGCAAAGCGTTGGCCAAAGGCGGAGGGCACGATCGGCGCATAACCGAGCAGCCGAACCTGTCCGCCATGGGTATGTCCGCTCAATGTCAGTTGAACGCGGCCGGGCAGGCTGGCGAAGACATCAGGTTCGTGCGCCATCAAAATGAGAGGTGCATCGTCGGTTATCTGATCGAGGGTCGCTGCAACGTCGTGCCGCCCCTCATAGGACCGGCCGCGATGCCAATGCAGGGATTGACCAGCTCTGCGCGATCGAAATAGCGCCAATTGGTCGCCAAGGCCCGCAAGCCAGAAGGCCTTGCCATGCGCCTCAAGACGCACGGCATCGTTTTCAAGAACGCGAATGCCGGCGGCCAGCAATGCTTGCCCGGCATGCGTCGGCCCATCCCCGCGCCGCTGCGCGTCGCGATCTTCCCACCAATCATGATTGCCGAGAACGGCATGGACACCTAGGGGTGCTGACAAACCGGTCAGCGCATTTGCCCAGACGGAATCGGGCAGCGGTTCTGCGAAACTTCGCATACGCTGTGAAATTACGTAGTCACCAAGCAGCAAAATGATGTCGGCCTGAAGTGCATTGGTGCGCGTTACAATCTCGCGAATACGCGCCTCGTTCATCCATGGCTCGCAGGCATGAATATCTGCGAGAGCGGCGAGACGCAGCCGCTGGTCGGATGGCCAGCCAGCCGGCGTCAGCCGATAGCGGGTCTCAACACACCTGAACGGCTCGGCAACCGCATAACCGCCGAACAATGTACTTGTCGCAGCGAACGCGGTGACACTTTTCATGAGCGATCTTCGTGTTAACACGGACTAGTCATCTCCAGCTTGGTGTTGACTTGCAGGCGAATTATTCCGCTCCACGTACTGCCAGCATTGCGCGTCTTCGCAGCATAGCGAGCGTTGGGCTCAGCCTGCCTTGTCAGGCGACCCTATCGTTAATGGGCAATCGAGGTGCCGTGCATGCGCCGTGGTACGCGGCTCAGGCTGACTTGCCGTTGCCATTGCGCTCGCCTTGAGCCTCATCATCGAACAATGACAATTCCGGGGCCGACGCCCTTGCCGGGCCGGAAAGTCCTAAATGCCGGTAAGATTTCAATGTCAGCACACGGCCACGCGGCGTGCGCGCCACAAACCCTTGCTGCAGGAGAAACGGTTCGACGATTTCTTCCAGGGCATCTCGCGGTTCGGATAGAGCGGCGGCCAGGGTCTCGATGCCGACAGGACCGCCATCATAGTTTTCGACAATACACGACAGATAACGGCGATCGAGTGCATCGAGGCCTTCGTTGTCGACTTCAAGCTGGCCAAGCGCGCGATCGGCAACCGCTGCGGTAATGGCAGCGGCCTCATCAACAGCTGCAAAGTCACGCACCCGGCGCAACAACCGGCCGGCAATACGAGGCGTGCCACGTGCGCGGCGAGCGATTTCGCGCGCACCATCAGGTTTCATCGGTGCACCCAAAACACGGGCGCCGCGTTCCACCACCTGCTGCAATTCCTCGGCACTGTAAAAATTCAGACGAACGGGAATACCGAAACGATCGCGCAACGGTGTCGTTAAGAGCCCCGCACGCGTTGTCGCCCCAACAAGCGTAAACCGCGACAGGTCGATCCGCACCGAGCGCGCCGCTGGCCCCTCCCCGATGATCAGGTCCAGCTGGAAGTCTTCCATGGCCGGATAGAGGATTTCTTCCACCGCCGGGTTGAGCCGGTGAATTTCGTCGATGAATAGAACATCGCGCTCTTCCAGGTTGGTGAGCAGCGCGGCCAAATCACCGGCCTTAGAAATCACAGGACCGGATGTTGCGCGAAAGCCGACGCCTAGTTCGCGTGCCATGATTTGCGCCAGTGTGGTCTTGCCCAAGCCTGGCGGCCCCGCAAACAGAACGTGGTCGAGGGCCTCGCCGCGCGCCTTCGCCGCCTGAATAAAAACGCGCAAATTGGCGCGGGCCTGTTCCTGGCCGATGAAGTCATCAAGCACCTGGGGGCGCAAGGTCGCTTCGAACGCGTCCGTTTCGTTACGCTCAGGCGAGATGGTCCGGTCCTGTCCAGTCTCATCGGTCATGCTTTGTTCCTGCAAGTGTTCGCCTTCGGCGTCAAGCACCCGCGAGCCTCGGATCCTGGACCTGTGTGCAACACCTTGCTGGCAGCCACGCTCACTCTGGCATTTTGATGATTCCACCGGCAATAAGGCAACTGCGGACGGCGAGAGATATGAGTCCCGCGGCAAAGCCCAGCACCGGCAGGATGTCACGGTGGGGCATGTTGGAGAATGCCGCGACGGCTGCAAATGCCACTACGCCGGCTACAGCGGCTTCAATCCAGCCAAATTGGCTGCGCCGAAATATTATCGGCATGACAATAAGGGCGGCCAGACCCGCCGGCAGTACCGTCCACACAAACGTCGCCGCGGCTGCCACACCAAGCGGCGGCAATCCGGCTGGAAGAAGTGCGGCCAGCTGCAGGGGCGGGGCCAGCAGCATAGCCGCCGCAACAAGCAGGCTTGCGAAAAAGGGGCCAAGCAGGAGGTATGCCAGAAAGGTCCAAAGCGCCTTCTGACCGTTGCCAATCTCTTGTTGTTGCATGCTCGTGTTTCCCCCTGCTCTTGTTTTAGGGACAGCTTCGTCTTGACCGTTGGCTGCCTCCAGTTGGCCTCGGCAGCATTCCCCGTGATGCTCCAAGTGTTGTTGCACAGACTGCAGGCCATGACACTGCGGTAAAACTGGCCACCCGGGACATGCTGGATTTGCGGCGCCCGACGGCCTGCTCCGGGCGGTGGTGGACCGTGCCAAGCGCGGTGGCGCCCACCGACGCACATCTGTGACAGTGTCTCAGCCTGCTCAAATCGTTGCCGTCCATCGTTCGCGTCGACTTGAACTGTGAACCGGCGGGCTAATCATGAGCTTCAAAGGGCGTGCCTGACGCGCGATGTGACTGTATAATGTCGTGGCGAATTTCAGGCGACGTACAGTTGCAACTGCAGAACAAATGCTCAGGTAACAAGCGGTCCCAAACGTAGTTGTTTGGAGGTGCGAATGCTGCTGGAGAGCAACGGTATTGTGGTCATTGTGACTGGTGCTGCCATCGCACTGGTTGTTATCTTATTGGCTATACTGAGCTCGCGGAGGCCGCGCCGGATTTTGCCTCAAATGGAAAACACCTCGCAGAATGGTCGTGCGCCTAGCGCTCACGCAGAGCGGAGCCGCACACGCAATGGCGCCGATCGCCAGGCCATTCGGCAACCGATCGAGACCGAGCAAATTGAGACGGGCTTGGCCCCAAACAGTGAAGCTTCACCAAACTCAATGTCAGCGGAAATAGCCGGTCTGTCACGTCAACAAAAACACAGAATCGTCTACCACTTTTTGCCAATCATGAAAGGCTTGCTTCTGGAGGACAAAAACCTTGATGATGCGCTTCGGGCCGCCGTCAAATTGGCACGTGCTAAAGGTTGGAGCGAGGCGCGACTGGCAGCGAGCGCAACTGATGGGAGATGGTCGTTGCCAAACGCCCATCGGCATAGAACTGTGGATCAATAAAGAAGCGAGTGCTGCGGCTATTCTTGGAGCCCAATGTCATACCCCGGGAGAGCGTTTTTAGTAAGCGGAGTTATCGGATGGACGAGTTAGATCCTTTGGAACAACGCCAACACATTTTTAGTGGCGTTATCACCACATGGCGGGAAAACTACGGTGAGCTCGTTACGTCTAGTGGCGTCCCGGTGCGATTTGTTACCCACGGTCATCCACCGCTTCCGGAAGGCGCGCATATCACGATAACGGTGCGCAAGTTTCATCCCTGCTATCACATTGACAAGCTCAACGTAGACCAATGACGGGCCGCGGCACGCCTGCCGCAAGAACCGCCCGCAACGTGTCGGGCAGCGCGAACGACTTGGATTGCGCGCGCGGTGTAGTTAGCGACGTTCGATTACTCTGCCGTTCTCGCTGAGAATAACAAATCCATCGTCACGCTCCTCGAGGACCAAGTTGGTCTCACCGCGGCCGCGGCTTGAACGACCGCCGCCATCCAGCTCGAAGGAAAACTCGAAAGAGACTTCGACTGTCCCCGGCTCGCGGCCAGGGGCGATCGTGAAGGAATCCTCATCAAGCTCATAATCGCGATCGGGCCACCGGTCATAGTACTCCTGCTTTTCCTGAATAAGGCGCGAAACATCGATGTTGGAGCGGCCGAAATGATCGACACGCGGCGCGTACATGCGGCGCAATTGCGACGGTGAGAGATCATCTCCCGACAAATACTTGTCGGTTACGAATTCCTGCACCTCGTCTTCATCAGGCCGCGCCAAGTCACCGCCGTACTCGCTGCTGTCGTATTCACGAGTGTCGTCGTCATCGTACCTGTCGTAATCGGACCTATCGTCATCTCGGTCGAAGTCGTCGTAGGGCTCAGCTCCACGCCTCGGGCCGTCGTCATACTGAGGCCTTCGCTCAGCAAGCCTACGACGCATGAGCGGTGTGATGCGGCGGACGGTCACGCGTCTGTTCACGCGGGACGGGGCCTGGGTGCGGACCTTCAGAAACTCTTCGCCATACCCCTGCGTCGTAAGATTCTCGGGTGGGACGTCGAATTCTTCCGTAAGTATGGTCGCCACCGTTTCTGCGCGGCGATCCGAAAGGCTCAGATTGTCGTCTTCATCGCCAACCGCATCCGTATGGCCTTCAACCAGGAAGATCTCTTCCGGATCCTTGCGCAAGACCCTGTTTATGGCACGCGCAATATCTTCCAGCTGGTCGTAGTCATCCTCGTCAACATACCACGAACCGAACTCGAAATTAATTGTCGTGATGTCCACACTACGCATACGCGCACGCAACGGATAATTGTAGCGTACTTCATCGAGCGTGTAGTAATCGTCGACGTCTTCGATCGGGGGCGCTGCCAGTGCATCATAGATGTCGTCATACGAGGCATGGTCGGCGTCAATGATGTAGCGATGACGCGGCATCAAGATGCTCGGCATTGCCAGACCGAGCAAAAATGGCAGCCCTACCGAGGCGTAACGGCGGTGACGGTGGTGGTGTCTGCGCCGGTTGTCGATCAGTATGACTTCGCGGCCACGCGGACCTCTGCGCACGCGCCGCAAGAGGCGGCCGTCGCGGTCCGTAATTGTGATCACCTTGACACCATTGTTTCGCGTCACAATGGTTCTGCGGGTGCCATTCCCGCGCCGCTCAACCCTTACGCTTCGTGAACGGCGACGCAGCCTGCGACCGTCACTGTTGCGAATGAATGCGCGGCTACCCTTACGCACGATTGAACGTCCATCGGGCTCCGCGATGATGACGCGCCCTGCGCGACCGCGGCGTTTGCGCCTCTTTTTCTGAACTGCTGAAAGTGTTGCCCTGCGCGCACGTTCGGCTCTACGCTCACGCCGTTTTTTGGAAGCCTTCTTGTCCTTCGAACGTCTTTTGGCCTTTTTGTTCGCACGTTTCCTGCGAGCCTCGTCGCCGGCCGCACGTGCTGCGGCAATGCCAGAACGGGGAACAAAGCTTGGTTGTGGAGTACTGTACTTCTCAGCCGCACGACGCTTCCTGTCAGCATCCACCTGGAGTGTTGTCGTCGGTGCGCGCTTGCCCCTATTTGCCTTTTTGGTTGCCGCCTTGCGTTTTTTGGCAATAGCCTTGCGCCTCTCAGCAACCCTCTTCTTGGCGCGTGCCCTGGCCCTTGCAGCGTCAGCTTTTGCGGCTGCCGCCCTTGCCTTTGCACGCGCTGCCTTGGCCTTGCGTTTCGCCTTGTTTGCTTTTTTGGCAGCATTTGCCTTAGGCTTCTTGGCACTGCCGTCGCGCTCGGCCCTTCGCTGACCATTATCACCGTTTGCGGCTTTGTTCTTCTTGGCTTTGCGTTCTGCCTCTTTTTTCGCTTGTCGCTCCGCCTTTTTCCTGGCCTTGCGTTCAGCTTTTTTCTTTGCGCGTTTTTTTGCTTTATCCGCCGCAGCGTCGGCCTCTTGCGCGCTCGCAGTGGTAGTCGACAACGACCAGGGCGCGCCTGACTGGGGTGGTGCGAGGAGTGTCGAAAGGAAAAACGCGGTGAGCACAATTGTGAGCCTTGCCGCCGTGGACTGGAAGCTCTTGCGCATAGTTTCAATCTCCGTCTGGTGTTACCGCAACCGTAGTCTCAGTTGGTTGCGGGAGACGCCTGCAGCGGCGCATCTTTTCCGGCGTGTCGCCGTTGGGGTTTGCTGCCTTAGCTTTGTGTGGTGCCGGCTGAACCGAACATGAATGTTGGGCAAAAATGGTGCCTATATTCAGTGGGATGCCTCATTATTTTGGGGGCGCGGCGCCAAGCATGGCAGAAACATGGCGGCAAAGGTCCGCCGCGGTGCACGGTGCGCCAGGGAATTTCAACGGAATGAGGAAGACAAATCGGTTAACGCCATTGGGTCCAGCAAGGTCTTTGCTTGAACAGCCATTCGCTTGCAGCGAGTTTAGCGCGCCAATTCCTTCAAGGCTCGCTTAATGAGTTTCGATGTGCCCGCTTCGATGCCAATGTCTTCGCAGGCCACGGCAACCGCCTTACTGGCATGGGCTGGCTGGTAACCAAGATTCGTCAAGGCCGAAATCGCCTCAGCCGCCGTTCCCGTCTCATCAGGCGGCACGCGCGCTGAAACTGCGTCCGATGCTGCCCCCTCATTGGAGGCACCCAGGCTTGCCAGCGAAAGTGCGGGTGCCTTGTCCTTTAATTCGGTGACGATCCTTTGCGCCAGTTTCTTGCCAACGCCTGGCGTCTGCTCCACCGCAGCAAAGTTCCCAAGCGCGATTGCATTTGCCAGATCTTGAGGGCTGAGAATGCCAAGTACTGCAAGTGCCACCTTTGCGCCGACACCCTGGACATTCTGTAGCGTTCGAAACCAGGTGCGTTCGACCTCGCTGGAAAAGCCGTAGAGCTTGATCGCATCCTCGCGGACATGCGTGTCGATCGTCAGGCTAACGGTATCGCCGACCTTCAAGTTGCGCAGCGCGCGAATTGAAGCCTGCACTTCATAGCCGACGCCCCCGACATCGATGATGAGGTGGCTTTCTCCGATGGCATCGACCAGGCCTTTTAGCTTGCCGATCATGCTCGCTGCCTCTTTGAGGCCCGAGGTTTTCTTTGAAGCCCGCGCTGGCTGCCGATTACGTTGCCGCGGTTTGCCCTATCTCCAGTAGCGACGGCCGCCGCAGCGGCTGCATGAACGCTGGTGCGATGATTGGCATGACAGATGGCGATTGCAAGTGCGTCTGCTTCGTCGGCGCTTTGAACTTCAGCTTTGGGCAACAGAAACCCGATCATCGCCTGGACCTGCTTCTTATCTGCATGGCCGGCACCCACAACGGCTTTTTTGACGAGGTTCGGTGGGTACTCCGCGACTCGCAGTCCTCTGCTCGCTGGCGCCAGAAGTGCCATACCTCGCGCCTGACCCAGCTTTAGCGTCGCGCGCGCATTGTCATTGACGAATGTTTCTTCGACAGCCGCCTCTGCCGGCTGAAAAGATGCGATGACGCCGCAGATCCCTTCGTAAAGCTGACGCAAGCGATAAGCCAGTACATCATCGGCATCCGACGTAATCCGCCCGGAGGCTATGTAGGACAGGCGCACGCCGTCGCTGTCAACGACACCCCAACCGGTGTAGCGCAATCCAGGATCAATACCGATAATGCGGATGGTACGGTCTTGCTTCATAGACGTGAGGCATAACACGTCTGGTGATTCGTGACTGCTCCAATGGAGCTTCACTCAACGCTTAAGCCCGCAGCATAGTGTTTTAGCGGCGCTGAAAACATTGGGCGGTAATGAGAAGCCGACGTTACCGCCCTTGAGGTAGCAGCGATGATTCGGGCTGCGCCCAAGTTTCACTTTTTGCGGTCTCTCTCTCGGCAGCCACGCGTGCGTCCCGCTCCGCATAAATAGCTTGACGATCTTGTTCGAGAATGTCCGCCCAGACAACGCGACGCAACGTGCGCGCATATGCGTGGAAGTTGCTTGATCCGATTTCCATTTCTCTCGTCTCCAAGTGCGTGGGGGTGGCCCCGCACTTGAACGCTAACAGGCCCGGATCAACGGAATCCTTCCAGAAATATCTGCAATTTAATAAATCATGCAGTGAATTAGCGAAGCAGACCTGAATGTCTGCATCAGCGCACTTGCAAGGCGCTGTTAGGGGCACTGGCTAGGTGCCAGATAGACCAGACGGGCCCAGCCACGCTCCACGGTGTCGCCGTTATAGTGAACAATTGGACACCATTGACGCGACGGCGGCCGATTGGCGGGCTTGCATGGCCCGTCTTCGGCAATAATTCCGTGTTGTCGGGGGTGCAGCTCGCCTACACGCTGGCTCGATGATGATGGGCCTTTGCGCAGCATGAGGACGTCATTGACCTGTACGTGCTGTACCTGGAAACAACCCCAATCACTTGTCGCACGCGCACTTGATGCGCCAATTGTCGCAGACGCAAGCGCGGTCAGTACGGCAATCATGGTCAATTGGCGGGTCATGTTTCCTCCTCGTTAATTTACAGGAAGGAGAGCTAATTCGGTGCTTTGGGCAAACGATGGCACATCTACGATCGTGCGCAGGATTGGCTGCCACCACGCCTCCCGGCGTGCGCGGGTTAAGCTGCCGTCAACTTTGCCAACACGTCTTCGGATACTTCGAAATTCGCGTAGACAGACTGGACATCATCGTCGTCTTCCAAGACAGCCATCAGCTTCAGAATGCTACTAGCATTTTCCTCGTTGACGTCGGTTGTCATGCTGGGGCGCCAAACAGGTTTTACGCTAGAGGGTGCCCCGAGGGCCTCCTCCATCGCCGCGGCCACACTTCCAAGATCCTCAAAACTGCAGCTAATGAGATGACCGTCAGGGTCGGATTCTGAATCCTCCGCGCCTGCCTCTATGGCTGCTTCGAGCACTTTGTCGGCAGACCCTGCGTCTGCCGGATACCGAATCTCGCCCACGTGGCTGAACATATGTGCAACCGAGCCGGTCGAACCCAGATTGCCGCCGTACTTGCTGAATGCGGCTCGCACAGCTGCACCCGTGCGATTGCGGTTATCGGTCAAAGCTTCAACTATGATGGCAACGCCGCCGGCGCCGTAACCTTCATAACGAATTGGATCAAAATTTTCTGAGTCTCCGCCCGAGGCCTTCTTGATCGCGCGCTCGATGTTGTCCTTAGGCATGTTTTCAGCACGCGCGGACTGAATGGCCAGGCGAAGCCGCGGGTTCATATCTGGATCAGGCGAACCCTCCTTGGCCGCAACGGTTATTTCGCGCGCCAATTTCGTAAACGCCTTGGCGCGGGCAGCATCCTGCCTGCCCTTGCGATGCATGATGTTTTTGAATTGTGAATGGCCGGCCATGTTGTTTGTCGTTTCGCTGGATTGAATGATTGCGGGTTGTAACCGCTTTGCCTGTTATATGGCTAGGCTAGTGTTCCGTCTCAGACATTTGCCACTGATTGCGGCTTGGTCGAGAGCAAATGTCTGAGACATGAGGAACACTACCAGGTGAATGTTTCTAGTGTAGCTTTTAAATTTGACGTTTGCTCTAGACGTTTGCTGCTAAACGGGAGCAAACGTCAAATTCGCTACACTAGCGGTCATGAAAGCCAGAAGCTAGGTTCAACAGACGGCAGAATGCCGCCCAGTCGCAGGGCTTGGACACGCGACGCAAGCCCACTCTTATCATCTATGTCGACGCCGACACCGCAGATCGTCGCCTCGCCGGTGGCAGGCTCGAAGCGGGATCGAGGGATTCGGCTTAGGAAGCGATTGAGAGGTTCGTCGCGTTCCATTCCAAGAACCGAGTCGTAATCGCCACACATTCCGACATCCGACATATAGGCCGTCCCGCCCTTTAAAATGTGTTCGTCAGCTGTAGGCGTATGCGTGTGCGTGCCGACGACGAGGCTTGCGCGGCCATCGACGAAATGACCCAGCGCCTGTTTCTCGCTGGTCGCCTCGGCATGCATGTCGATCATAACCGCATCAACGCCCTCGCCCAGCCTGCAGGCAGTCAACTCATCATCAATTGCACGGAATGGGCAATCGAGTTCGCTCATGAAGACGCGACCGAGCGCGTTGATCACGAGGACATCGGCACCATTTCTAGCCTTGAAGATGCCGCTACCGCGTCCTGGTGTGCCTTCGGGAAAGTTCAATGGCCTGATCAATCGTTCCTGGCGTTCGATAAACACCAGCGTCTCTTTCTGATCGAAGGCATGATTGCCGAGCGTTATGGCGTCTGCGCCCGCATCGACGAGCTGATCGCAAATAGATTCGTTGATGCCAAAACCACCCGCCGCGTTCTCGCCGTTGACGACGACAAAGTCGAGGTCGTAGCGCTCGCGCAGCCGCGGCAGTGCTTCTATGACTGCTTTGCGGCCAGATCGGCCGACCAGATCTCCGAGAAAAAGAAGGCGCATTGGTTATCCGCTGCAACGGGTGGGGCCGGAGGGCGTCAAAATCCAATCAAGTGGCTCGTCTTTGTCATCGCACGGCACGCTTTCCACTCGCTGCTCATCGAACGCTATCCCGATTGTGGTTATAGATTTTTTTCCCCTAAGAGCACTGATCGTCCGGTCATAAAAACCGCGGCCATAGCCGATGCGCTGGCCGGTGTCATCAAACGCCAATAACGGAACAAGGAGAATGTCAGGCTCTACTTCCGGGGCCGCCGCACCAGGTTCACGAATGCCCCATTTGACCTCGTTAAGCGCATCGCCCGGAGCCCATTTGCGCATGACGAGCGGTAAACCGACCTTGCGCATGACCGGTAACGCCAGCCGATGGCCATCTTCATACAGGCGCAGCATCAATGGTTGCGGATCAATCTCGTCGCGTATTGCCAGAAATCCGGAAACGGCTGCTCCGGCGGGCGGGTTTGCAAAGCCGATACCATGGCGAGCCAATGCTTCAGAAGCCTGACTACTATGACGTGCAAATGCTTGTTCGCGCAGTTTAATCGCTTTCTGACGCAAGGCTGCCTTGGCGGCTTCGAGGGTGTGGTCTGACATTCGCCCCTTAAACCAGCTTCTATTGCTCACCGCCAGCAGAAATGGGGATGGCGATCCTGCCAGAAGCATTGCAGTTGGTTGCAGCTGGATAGGAAGGTGCCGCGAAGGCCGTCGGAACGAATTGATCTCTCCGGTCCCTACAAAAAGTAAGGTGGGCGCCATATATCCGGGGCCACGACCCCGGTCAGGGACAGCTCCCTGGAAGATCTTATAGGCCGAGGAGATGCACTGTTCCTAACGAGCCCCGCAGCAACCGCTAACTTATGCGCTGCCCAGCTAAAATCCAGTAGCGAAAGTATCGATGGCTCGCATGTGCCCAGAATATTTGCGTGATCACGTGGTTGAAGGCTCAAGGCAAACGCATCTTTTTTGCAGATAGGCCGACTTGATGTCACGTGCGCTGCGGATTAGTCCTCAAGAGGCTTTGCTTTCGTCGTCGCCGGCTTTGGCCGCACTCTTTCCAGCGTCCGCATCCTCTTTGGCACCCTTGACGGCATCACGCAGGGCTGCGGCCGCAGTTCGGGCCGCCCCGTCAAGTTGCTCTCGTTGCTCGAATATCTCGTCCGCCAAGGCCAGTGCCGTCAAAAGCATCAAGCGATCCTGGCCGACCTGGCCGAAATCATCGGCAAATTTGGCAAATCGTTCTTCCACGTAGGCGGACAGGTCTTGCAGCCGTCTTTCCTCGCCATCCTCGCAAGAGAGACGGTAAGTCCGGCCGTTCATGGTCGTTGCGACCTGAGCCATGGCACCTCGTGGGCGGCTGCGCCACTGGCAGGGCCGCGCCGCCTTTCTTCAAGCGAATCAATTTCCTTCGTCAATAACGTTATGGAGTGAATCGATCACCCAATCAATTCGATTGACCGCCTGTTCATTGGCCTGTTCCAGCTCACTAATGCGTTTTCGGGCCGACGCCAGCTCCTTTTTCAGGGAATCACGTTCTCCTTCCAATAACTGTGTCTGAGCCTCGAGACGTTCGACGGCCGCGCTCAAAGCCGCTGGCGTTGCCCTCTTTGTGGCTTTGCGCGGGCTTTTGGACTTCTGTTGAGTTCGCTGAACCATTCACACGGTTTCCGAAAAAATCTGAGTTGATGCAGGCAAGCCCGCCACTTGTCGCCAGCAAAATTGAATTCACAGAACGGCGCCACAGCTCGAGCAGCCGATACGCAATTTTCACCACAGCTCGCGGGGCACCAGCGTCCTGCAGAGATGTATATGAGAAGTAAAGCATATGAGCGACGGCGTGGCACGGTCAATCGACAAGCGCCATCTGGAGTAGGCTTACAAACGAAAATATTTGTTTGTTCAATGTCGTCAGGAACAATAATACCACCTTTGCCGCATTGACATTGAGCAGGCTCCTCAGCTTAATCGCGCCGCCGCCTCGCTTAGCGCGTCTTGCAATGCGCGACGCGCCCGCTCTCAGGACCGATACGGCGAAATTTCAATCAAACTTGGCCCTTGCCGGACTGCACGGCTTTTTTGCGCCAGGAACCCCCGGGGGAAATAGACATGGCAGTGAAGGTTGCGATCAATGGCTTTGGACGTATCGGGCGGAACGTCCTGCGGGCAATCGCCGAGAGCGGTCGCAAGGACATCGAAGTGGTCGCAATCAACGACCTTGGGCCGGTGGAGACCAACGCCCACCTACTACGGTTTGATTCCGTGCACGGACGCTTTCCCGGCGAAGTGAAGGTCGATGGCGATACGCTGGACATCGGTACCGGTCCGATCAAGGTCACCGCAGTGCGCGATCCTGCCGAACTACCGCATGGCCAAATGGGTGTGGACATTGCATTGGAATGCACCGGCATTTTCACGAAGAAAGACCAGGCGATGGCGCATGTCCGCGCTGGCGCCAAACGCGTTTTGGTGTCCGCTCCTGCTGAGGGCGCTGACCTGACCGTCGTTTACGGCGTCAATAATGACAAGCTGACGGCCGATCACGTCGTTGTCTCGAATGCATCATGCACGACAAACTGCCTGGCGCCCGTCGCCAAGGTGCTCAACGATTTCGTTGGCATCGAAAAAGGGTTCATGACGACGATCCACTCCTACACGGGTGATCAGCCCTCACTCGATACCATGCACAAGGACCTTTACCGAGGGCGCGCAGCATCGCTGTCGATGATTCCAACCTCAACAGGTGCCGCAAAGGCGGTCGGGCTTGTTTTGCCTGAACTCAACGGCAAGCTGGATGGTACCGCAATCCGAGTCCCGACACCCAACGTGTCTGTGGTAGACTTCAAGTTCATTTCCAAGCGGGAGACGACCCGCGAAGAGATCAATGCTGCGATACAAACTGCGGCGTCGCAACAGCTTAAGGGCATCCTGGGAACGACCGATCAGCCGAATGTGTCGACTGACTTTAATCATGACAGTCATTCCAGCGTGTTCCACCTTGATCAAACCAAGGTCATGGACGGCAATCTAGTGCGCATTCTGTCCTGGTACGACAATGAATGGGGCTTCTCCAACCGGATGAGCGATACTGCGGTGGCGATGGCCAAGCTCATCTGATCCATTGCCTTGTGGCGCGGTGCGGCGGCGTCACTTGAAGCAATGGCGCGTTCCGGAATTCACATAACCGCTGCCAACCCCCCGAGGACTGGCAGCGGTTTTTTACTTCCACGCGCAACGGCAAACCACCGGTGCGGCCATGAGCCCCTGCAATCGGATGCGTTTTTAACCACACCCGCGCAAATTCCCGCGCCAATCGGGCTTACATAGCTTACAAGCACACCGTTTTCTTGGGCGTGCACTGGAAATTTGGCGCGCAGCGCGCTAGAGCGTCTACCGGAAACCTAATAGGTACTAAGCTCCACATCGATACGGGGACACGCGATGACTGAACGGCTAGAAGATATTGCATCCGCGATGGTAGCGGAGGGAAAAGGCATTCTGGCTGCCGATGAGAGCACCGGCACGATCAAGAAGCGGTTCGATTCAATCAATCTAGACTCTACCGAAGACAACCGTCGCGATTACCGCGAGATGCTATTCCGCTCTTCCGACGCAATGCAGAATTGCATTTCCGGCGTCATTCTCTTTGATGAAACTCTTCGCCAAAAGGCAGCTGACGGCACGCCTCTCGTCGACATCATAAAGGCGTCAGGTGCGGTTCCTGGCATCAAGGTCGACAAAGGCGCACAAGATCTCGCTGGATCAAGCGGAGAAAAAATTACAGAAGGTCTCGACGGATTGCGCGGCCGGCTCGAAGAATACTACTCGCTTGGTGCAAGGTTTGCGAAATGGCGCGCCGTCATCACCATCGGTGATGGGCTGCCGACATGGAATTGTGAACATGCAAACGCGCATGCGCTGGCCCGCTATGCCGCACTTTGCCAGGAGGCCGGCATCGTGCCGATCGTTGAGCCGGAAGTGCTGATGGACGGCGATAACTCCACCCATACAATTGACCAGTGCTACCACGTCACACATCGTGTCTTGCGAACCGTATTCCGCGAACTGCACCTTGCCGGTGTCAAGATGGACGGCATGGTTTTGAAGCCGAACATGGTCATCGCGGGTCAGAAATGCGCAAACCAGGCTTCAGCCGAACAGGTTGCAGAGCTGACGGTCAAATGCCTCAGGGACACAGTGCCGGCCTCAGTGCCGGGTATAGCCTTCCTGTCGGGCGGCCAGTCAGACGTGCAGGCAACACAGCATCTCTCGCTCATGAATTCGATCGGCGGCCTGCCGTGGAAATTGACGTTTTCTTACGGCAGAGCATTGCAGGCCGCCGCGCTCAAGGCCTGGGGCGGGAAATCTGAAAACGTGGCAGCCGCCCAACGCGCCTTTGCACACAGGGCGCGCATGAATGGGCTCGCTGCAACAGGCCAGTGGCAGGAAACGAAGGAAAAGGCGGCCTGATCATCGGCTGCCGGTGGTTCTCGACGATGAGAGGTCCGCGGGAAAAACCGGTGCGACCTCGTGCCTGTTAGAGCCCTACTGGTTGAGCTTCAAGGCGAACAGCTTCGCGCTCCGTGTGCGGCAGCCGCTTTTTTGCCGCCTTCAGCATTGATAGCCTCAAGGGCCATTCTAAGTCATCGCACTTCGAACCCGTTGGCGGCTGTTGCACCAGTCAACAAGCTTGCAGCGAGGATGTAGCTTTAAGCATTGCGGTGGCTGATGTCTGGCCGTCCGGCCAGGCAAGTCATGCAGTCTTAAGCGCGCGGGAATGAGTGATGTCAGCGGCGGAATCTGATCCTGGTTGCGGCCTATACCCTGTCGTTCAAGCGGCTAAGGATCCAGCCGTGCTTGCGCGCCTGGAAGCCCTGATTAAATCATGCTCATGGGGGCCTGCAGGCTTGGGCTCGGTATTGATCAAACCGGCGCCGGAGACCCTGCTTGAGGCACGAACTGTTCTGCCCATGGTGGAGGCGCTGCAGTCGGCCGACATCGCGGCAATCCTTTTGGATGACGCCGACCTCGTCAGGATCGTTAAGGCTGATGGCATGCATCTGGGCTGGTCGCAAGATATTGGCGAGCGCTATGAAAACGCGCGCGATATTCTGGGTACGAGACACATCATTGGCGCGGACGTCGGTCGTTCACGCCATGATGCCATGTCAATTGGCGAGAAGGCTGCCGATTATGTCGCCTTCGGCGTACCAGCGCATGTTGAAGATCGCGAAACAGCACTGCGTCGCCAGATCGAACTGGTCGACTGGTGGGCGGAGATCTTCGAGGTACCGTGCGTCGCGTGCGATGTCGATGGCTTGGAGGCCATGCGTGCACTGGCCGCCGCGGGCGCGGATTATGTTGCGCTTGATCTACCAACCGGTCTGGCGGGTGCGGATCTTGTCGCAACCGTTGACGATGCGGTTGGTGCCGTAGACATAGCCTTGAGTGCTACACCACGGAGACAGGCATGAAGAGGGGCACTCTCTCGACGCAGTTGGTTTCATTCCGTGCCGTTATGGGCCGTGTTGTGGCCTGTGCTTGCGGATGTTTGTTCGCAGCCTCTTCCATCGCACAGGCAGAGACAAGTTCCTGGGTGCATAGGTCGGAGCCTGAAACGGCGGCAGCAAAGACTGAAAAGTCAAACGACGCCACCCGCGGCGCAGCCAATACCGAAACAGTGGGTAAGACGAAATCGAAAAGGGCTGCAACGCACCGCCAAGCGCAAGCCAAACCGCAATCGAGCACGCATACCAAGTCGTCTCCTGGCAAACGCAAACCGGCTGAGAAAAAAGCACAGCCCGTCACCAAGAAAAGAAATCAAAGCGACGCCGCCTACATCGCTTTTGACAAAGGCCAGTATCTAACGGCGCATAAGCTTGCAAAAGAGGAAGCGAAGAACGGAAACGCTGCGGCGCATACCCTTATCGGCCGACTTCATTCAGAGGGTTTGGGCGTCAACAAGGACGACGTTGAAGCGGTCAAATGGTACACAAAGGGCGCGAAGCTTGGTGACGTCAACGCACAGTTTGCACTCGGACTTATCTATGCTGAAGGCCGTGGCGCAAAAAAAGATCTGGCTCAGGCCGCACAATATTTCGAGCAGGCAGCGCTGACCGGGCATGCCCAAGCCAACTACAATTTGGGACTGTTATTTCTCAAGGGCGAGGGCAAACCGGAGAACCATTATCGAGCCGCACAACATATTCGTTACGCAGCCGAGAAAGGGCTCGCAGCCGCGCAATATGATTTAGCGGGCATGTACCAATCCGGGTCGGGCGTGGACCCCGACACGCTCGAAGCCTCTCAATGGATCAGAAAGGCTGCGAACCAGGGTTTGGCGGCTGCGCAGTTTGAATATTCCGTGATGCTACTCAAAGGTCTGGGTTTGAAGAAGGACGAGACAAAGATTGTCGCCTACATGAAGGCGGCCGCAGAGCAGGGCCTGGCAGTTGCACAGAACCGGTTGGCACACATCTATCGTGAGGGTGTAGGCGTAGAAAAGAACAACGGTGAAATGGCGAAGTGGCGCCTTCTCGCAAAGACGGGTGGTGTCAAGGACGAAGAACTGGATAAGATTGTTGCCGCGTTGCCGAAGAAATTGCGCGCGGATGCTGAACGTGCCGCAACCAGTTGGCAGGAAAAAAGGCAGGTTCCGGCCCTACGCTAACGTTACCTCCGCAAGCCACCGCACGGCAGTCATACGGTCGCACTTTGACGAGCGGACCCAACACCAAACGATCACAGCACTCGGCCTCACTGCTTGCAACCTGATGCAGAAGCGGCTAGTCGGACGTGTCGCGTGGTTTAGGGGCGGTTCATCTGCCCGTTGATCCCGACAGTTCGCACTCACACGGTCATACCGGATGCGGCCGAGTTGTTTTGACCGCTGACTTTTTCACCTTGCTTTGAGAACTATTGGACACACACTTTCATGCCGACCGCCTCTCCCACGCTCAACGTGATGGTCAACGCGGCTCGCAAGGCGGGCCGCAGCCTTGCGCGCGACTTCGGCGAAGTGGAAAACCTGCAGGTCTCCGTTAAAAGCCCGGCAAATTTTGTCACCGCGGCAGACTTGAGAGCCGAAGAAATTGTTCACCGCGAATTGTCAAAGGCACGTCCCACTTACGGCTTCCTCATGGAAGAAGGCGGTGAGATAAAGGGAAGTGATGCTTCACACCGGTTCATCGTCGATCCGCTCGACGGAACGACGAACTTTCTGCACTCCATTCCGCTATTCGCCATTTCCATCGGACTCGAACGCGCCGGCCGGATGATCGCCGGCGTCGTATATAACCCGATAAGTGACGAACTGTTTACGGCGGAAAAGGGTAGCGGAGCCTATCTCAACGACCGGCGTCTACGCGTTGCGCAACGCCGCTCATTGTCGGATGCCGTCATCGTTACCGGCATTCCCCACCGAGGGCGCTCGGGCCAAGAAAAGTTTATGTCGGAAATGGATAAGGTGATGCAGGCGGTCGCCGGCGTGCGCAGGACCGGCTCGGCGGCTCTCGACCTGGCGTGGACAGCAGCAGGCCGTTTCGACGGTTTTTGGGAGCGCAACCTGAAGGCTTGGGACATGGCCGCCGGGATCGTCATCGTGCGTGAGGCGGGCGGACGTGTCAGTGATGCGGCAGGCGGCGAGAAGATATTTGAGAGCGGTGGGATCGTGGCAGCCAACAGCCAGATTCACAAAGCCTTGTTGCCCCTGATCAGGTAGCTGCGGCAAAACTGCGAGCTCATTGGGCGGGTCTTTGGAGCAGTGTGGCGCCGTGTTGCCCCAACACATTTGTTGCAAAGTGACCATAAATTGCCATAGCCATTGGGCAGTTGAGGCATGATCTTGCCTGTTTCTTGTGGGCAAGAGCAGCTATTGTCCCGATTGCGGGGTCGCCTTGCCTATGTTGTAAGCACAAAAGCGCAATTCTAAATCGGGGCCCGAACACGAGTTCTAAGCGGGCGCGCCTGGACCGGCGCCGGAGGGACGAGAATGGCAAGAAAGCGACAATCCGACTATGGCTCGGCGCCGTTTCACCGGACACTGACGCCACCGGGTTTGTTCCTGGTCCGAATGCTCATTTTCCTGACGCTGGTCGCGTTCCTGACGGCCATTCTGTATCAGCAGCTGTTTCGATCACTGATGACCAACCCAGGTCTTAACGGCCTGATCGTTGCCGTGCTTGTGTTCGGCATTCTTTATTCGTTTCGACAAGTCGTCCGCCTTTATCCCGAAATCCGTTGGGTCAATGCTTTCCGCATTGCTGATCCGGGACTTGCCATCGCGCATCAACCAGTCCTACTCGCTCCCATGGCAACGATGTTGCGCGACCGGACCGGGACGCTGTCATTGTCCACGACATCAATGAGTTCGATCATGGATTCGATTGGGTCGCGTCTGGACGAAGCGCGCGATACGGGTCGCTATCTTGTCGGGCTTCTGGTGTTCTTGGGTCTGCTTGGTACGTTTTGGGGACTGTTGGAAACAATCCAGTCGGTGGGATCGGCTATTGGCTCCATCGATACAAATGCCGATGATACCGTACAGCTTTTCGGTGACCTCAAGGCAGGATTGGCTGCACCGCTGCAGGGGATGGGAACGGCCTTTTCATCATCACTTCTCGGCCTTGCCGGCTCATTGATCCTCGGTTTCCTGGAACTTCAGGCCAGCCATGCCCACCAGCGCTTTTATAACGAACTGGAAGAGTGGTTGTCGGGTATTACCGATCTTACACCCGGTTCAGGCTCTGGAACGTCGGAAGGTGTCAGCCGCCAACTGTCCGCGACGCTTTATGACCTTCAACGAATTCTGGAAGCAATGAATGTGCGGATGGGCGAAGGCGGAGGCGTCGTTGGCTCCGACCCAGCGACGCGCGAACTGGCGCAAGGGGTAAGTCAGCTCGTTACACAGATGCGGGCGGAACAAAAGGTCTTGCGCGAATGGGTGGATGAGCAAAGCGCACAGCAGTCCATAGTCTCAGATGCGCTGCGGAGCCTTACCGACACCATCAGGCGCCGGGGAGGCTAGACGAATGGCGCGCGGACGCTCCCGCCGCGGAGCCGATTATGGAGAGTTCTGGCCGGGCTACGTCGACGCTTTATCGACGCTGTTGCTGGTGGTCACGTTTCTAATGTCTATCTTCATGCTGGCACAGCATTTCGCGAGCCAGGAGGCAAGCGGCAAAGACACAGCCCTCAGAGCACTCAATCGGCAAATTTCTGAATTGACCAACCTGTTGTCTCTGGAGAGGGGTAAGACCAAGGCCGCTGAGGATGAACTCGCCTCGCTGCAAGCAACGTTGTCGTCATTGCGCGATAAAAACACCGAGTTGTCGGGCTTCGCACTTTCCGGAGACGAAAAAGCGAAAGTAGCGGAAACACAAATTTCCTCGCTGACAAAAGACCTCGACGAACAAAAGAAGATCTCGAACGAAGCTCTGGCCAAGGTCGACCTGTTAAACCAACAGTTGCTATCGCTTCGACGACAAATTGCTGCACTGAACGAAGCGTTGGAAGCATCTGAGAAGAAGGACCGGGAGGCACAAAGCCGCATCAAGGACCTGGGTCAGAGGCTCAATGCCGCGTTGGCACGACAGGTCCAAGAGCTGCAACGCTACAGATCCGACTTCTTCGGACGTTTGCGCGATCTGCTGAAGGGCCGTAAGGACATCCAGGTTGTGGGCGACAGGTTCGTCTTTCAGTCAGAAGTACTGTTTCCGTCCGGACAGGCTGACATGACAGTCGAAGGCCTGGCTGCCATGAACCAACTGGCGGCGGCAATCGTCGAATTGGAGAAGCAGATTCCTGCGGAAATCGACTGGGCGCTGCAGGTTGATGGACACACCGATGTGCGGCCCATCAATAGTCCGCAGTTTCCATCCAACTGGGAGCTGTCGACGGCGCGTGCAATTTCGGTTGTCAGGTACCTAATCAGTCAAGGTGTTCCAGCGAAGCGACTTGTGGCAGCCGGCTATGGTGAATTCGCGCCACTGGACTCTGGATTGGATGAGGACAGTCTACGCAAGAACCGCCGCATCGAACTGAAGCTCACCAATCGATAGCATGCCAGCGTCTTGGTGCATTTCACATCTAATGGCTGCGGATCGCTGCCAGCGGGTGTGGTTCGCCATCGGCATTTGCCGATCCGGCCAGATTTCAGCGCTATTCGAATCTCTTCTCCCGGATTTGCTCGCCAAAAGCCCAGCAAAATAGTGCAATATTCACCAATAACCTTCTGTTATTTCGTGTGTTTAGGACTTTTCTAATTTGCCGGGTTACACTACTTTTGCTGATAAGGCTGTTTAGCGATGATGTGGATGGTGCACGCATCAGCCGTGATAGGCTTTTGGGGGGCATCCGATAGATTACTCGGGAAGCGCGTGGACGCGGCGGCGTCTGGCGGTTTCGTTTGGTACAGACAGGCCTGGCGAACGGACACATAGTCCGCACGGCGGGGCCCGTTGTGGAGACGAATTATGAATTACCACGCCTACGAAATGGCTCACGCATTTCTCGCTCCCATGCGGATGTTTGCGCAAACATTGAAGATGCAAATGGATGCACCCTTCAATCCAATGTCGCAAACCCCAGTGGGTAAGTCCATTTCGGCCGCGTGCGAAGTCTTTGACGGCATGACCAAGCGCTATGGCAAGCCCAGCTTTGGAATCAAGGAGACGATGATTTCCGGCCTAAAGGTTCCGGTCACTAAGGAAGTCGCTTTATCAAAACCGTTCTGCCGCTTATTGCACTTCAAGCGCGATGTAGCGGTTGCGGGAAAAAGAGATGACCCCAAGGTGCTCCTTGTTGCGCCGATGTCGGGACACTACGCGACCTTGCTGCGCGGTACGGTTGAAGCGATGATTCCGGAGCATGACGTCTATATCACCGATTGGTCGGACGCCCGCGACGTCCCACTTTCGGAAGGGCCCTTCGATCTTGATGACTTCATCGACTACATCATAGAATTCATTCAAGTCCTCGGTGGCGAAACTCACGTCATCGCCGTCTGCCAGCCTGCCGTGCCAGTGCTTGCCGCCGCCGCCGTCATGGCAAAGCGCGACGACCCCATTCAGCCAGCCTCATTGACCTTGATGGGCGGGCCGATCGATACGCGGCGCAATCCAACGATCGTAAACAATCTGGCGCAGGATAAGCCAATTGAGTGGTTCGAGAATAACGTGATCCTTCATGTTCCGTTCCCCAATCCCGGTTTCATGCGCCGTGTTTATCCCGGCTTCATTCAGCTGACCGGGTTCATGCAGATGAACCTTGAGAGGCACACACAGGCACACGTGGACCTGTTCAATGACCTGGTCAAAGGCGATTGCGACTCGGTACGCCAGCACCGCGAATTCTATGAAGAGTATCTGGCCGTGATGGACCTACCTGCGGAATTCTACCTGCAGACCATCAAGGCGGTATTCAAAGATCACGCGCTTCCGGATGGCACCATGATGCACCGGGGCGAACTCGTTGATTGCAGTGCAATTCGCAAAACGGCGCTGCTGACTATCGAGGGGGAAAAGGATGACATTTGCGGGCTGGGGCAGACCGAGGCCGCCCAGTCGCTGTGTTCCAATATTCCCGATGGCGACCGTTATCACTATGTGCAGCCCGGCGTGGGGCACTATGGCGTGTTCAACGGGAGGCGCTGGCGCACGGAAATTCAACCGCGCATTCGCGAGATGATCAGAGCGGTCCAATTCAAGCGCCGTACCGGAGGCAAGAGCACGGCTGTGGGATTGCCTTACCGGGCGCTTCAAGACGATCGCGAAGAAGAGATCAGATGGGACCACACCGAGGCGGAGATCAAGGCAAAGAAGGCCGCCAAGAAAAAGGCTAAAAGCAAGGCCAACGGCGCATCACGGGCACCGGCCTAAGGCCATTGGCGGGTGCCTGATTTCCGAGCTTTACGTACTCTTTCGCAAGGCTGAATCTGCGGCTAGCAACGTTGCGACGCGGCAGAAATTCTTCGCAGCACATGGGCCTCCCGGGCCATCAGCCTACTCCGCCGCTTCTTTGGCGAACTGAAGCTTCGCCAAGCGGCTATACAGACCACCAGCGGCAGTCAACCCGTTATGGTCGCCCTCTTCTACTATCCGGCCCTCTTTCATGACCAGAATGCGGTCTGCCTTTTGAACCGTCGCCAGGCGATGGGCAATGACCAATGTGGTTCGGTCTTTCATCACGCCTTCCAATGCCTTTTGCACGGCAAGCTCGTTTTCGGCATCAAGCGCGCTTGTGGCCTCATCAAGCAGCAGGATTGGGGCGTCCTTTAAAATCGCACGTGCAATGGCAATGCGTTGGCGTTGACCGCCCGACAGCGTTACACCGCGTTCGCCCAGACGGGTCTGATACCCGTCGGCCAGTTCTCTAATGAACGCATCTGCCTGGGCGGCGACAGCTGCCTTTTTGACATCAGGTAATGACGCATCGGGTGAACCGTAGCGGATATTTTCAAATATCGTGTCGGCGAAGAGCGCCACGTCCTGCGGGACAACGGATATGCGCCCGCGAAGATCGGGGATTGCCACCTGATCAACTGGAATCGAGTTAATGGAAACGACGCCGGAATCGGGATCGTAAAATCGCAGCAGAAGATTGAAAATGGTGGACTTACCTGCACCGGACGGACCGACAAGCGCAACTGTCTCGCCATGCTCAACTGTAAACGACACCTCTGAAAGTGCCGCCACATCCGGGCGGCTCGGGTAGCGAAAACCAACATCGGAAAAACTCAAATCGCCGCGCGGTGGCTGCGGTAATGCAACGGGCGATTTGGGCGACCGGATTTGCGGCACCACATCCAAGAGCTCCATCAATCGCTCCGAGGCGCCGGCCGCTTGGGCGAGTTCACCCCAAACTTCTGAAAGTTGTGCCAAGGCGCCGGCAGCAAAAACAGTGTAGAGAACAAACTGACCGAGGCGTCCGCCCGTCATCTCGCCCGACACAACGCTTGATGCGCCATACCACAAAATTGCAACGATACTTGTCGTGAGGAGCGCGATTGCCAGAGCGGTGAGCCCGGCGCGCGCCATCAATCTATCCTTTGCGGCGTTGAATGCATCCTCAACCGCACCGGCGAAACGACGGGATACCGCCTCCTCGTGCGCAAACGCCTGCATGGTTCGAACTTCAGACAAATTCTCGGCCGCATATGCAGAGGCTTCGGCAAGACTGTCCTGCGCCTTGCGTGACAAACGTTTGACGACGCGGCCGTAAGCCATCAACGGCAAAACAATTGCGGGAATAGCGACAAGGACTAAGGTGGACAATTCCGTGCTGGTCACGAACATCATGATCATCGCGCCGACGAGCATGATCGAACTGCGAAGCGCCTGGCTGAGAGAGGATCCGGCGGCAGCTTTGATCTGGGTCGTGTCGGCAGTCAATCGGCTCATCACTTCGCCGGAGTGCGTCGTTTCAAAAAACGCCGGTCCCACCTTCGACAAATGTGCAAACACGTCGTCGCGCAAATCTGCTACCACGCGCTCGCCGAGCCAGTGAACAAAGTAGAACCTCGATGCACTTGACACCGCAAGCAGCGTGCCGATGGCGATTAGCATCGTGAAGTACTGATTGATCAGCGCGTCATCAGACGCCACGAAGCCAAAGTCGATCATGCGCCTCACTGCCATCGGAATAACGAGCATCGCGCCAGCGGAAACGACGAGTGCCACTCCTGCGAGAGACAAAATGAGTGGGTAACGCAGGATGTAAGGCTTCAACGCAGCTAGCGGAGCCAGGGATCGTCTTTTCCCTGTTGTCTCGTCATCTGAGAGGTCGGCTGAATTTGTCTTCGGGCGTTTCAAGAAAGCTGGACCTTCACGTTATTGTTGAGTTTGCGGGCGGCCTCGGGCCAACCCTGCACTTCGCGAACGACGCCGACCATGCCTGACGGCGCTGCAAGGCTCAAGTCTCCGCCTGCGACAAATGATTGCGTTGCCGAACATGTTAATTTCTTCCGGGGGGGCATCACCTAATGCTCCGCCATAAATGGTGGCAGCGGCTCGCCCGCGCCCGTCGATAGCGCCATGCGCCGCCACAGACCGGGACATTTGATCCTATCCGCCCCCATTTTAGGCCTGAAAATGTTACGTTGGCTTGGGGTTGTACGTTTGTCGCTTTGTAAGTATACAGGCGCCTCACAGGCAATCATCTTTAAGTACTTGAGCGTCAACCGGCGCGGGCCTCGCCCGCCAGCCAGGACGACCACAGTTCTCGCAGGACGACCGATGAAAAAAGACCCAGAAGTTCACCCGGATTATCACCAGATCAAGGTGGTGATGACGGACGGCACCGAATTCAGCACCTATTCAACATATGGCAATGAAGGCGATACGCTTACGCTTGATATCGACCCGACCTCGCACCCCGCATGGACGGGCGGCGATGCCAAGTTGACCGACCGCGGCGGACGCCTGTCTCGATTCAAGAAAAAATTCGAAGGCATGTTCTGATTGCAGTAGCGTTGCAGCTACTCAAATACAAAGCCCGGCGCACTGCGCCGGGCTTTTTCGTTTGAAGACTGCGATGATTGCCAGCATCAGGGCCGGCTTCTCGCGTGAATTTGTTCAGGATGCCTTGGCTCCAAATGCGCTGCGCAAAATGGACATCTGCGAGGCAACCGGATTTGGCACAGACGGCAGGCTGCCGTCGTCGTCCGTACCATCGTTCAGGACAGTGGACATAGCCCGGTCCAACTGAATGATGCGGTCGTGCAATGCGAAGCTTGCCTCGATTAGTTCGCGCAGTTCTTCTGGCAATTGTTCAAAGCCTTTCACGTGCGAAGGACGCGACAGACTTTGTAGCTTTATGCGCTTACGCTTCTGAGCTGCTTCAATCTCGTTGATCTCACCCTCTTTCAGGGCGCGTCGGATCAGGAGCCAAGATGCAAGATCGAGAAGACGGGTCGTCAGGCGCATGCTCTCAGTTGCGTAGAGCGCCGTAATTGGAGCCTTCAGCTGTTTGGACTGTCGGCGGCCTGCGCCATCGAGGTAGGCGGCCGTCTGGTCGACAAGCGCCATGCCTTCGCGGAAGACAGTGTCGAATTGCTCGGAAGCCTGGAAATGTTGTCCGAATGAAACGGTCACACCGTCGGCGGCCAACACATCCTTTACGCGGGACTCTCTGGACATGAACTCTACTTTGATACGGAAACTAACTGTCTGCTTACTATGTAACTCACTTCAGCGTAGGTGACCATAGTTAACAAGATGGCCAAGAACGGGGCGAATTGCGTCCAGTTCATGGATTGCACTCATGCCTCGTGCAAAAAAAGGGCCGCTCTCAATAAAGAGCGGCCCTCCAGTCAACAGGGAGGCGTCAAACAGAGAGGGCATGAACCACTCTCAATCCAGTGTCCTGGATAGGGACAAATATGACGGATCATGACTAACAAACGGTAAAACGAAAGTCCGGGCCAACGATGCGGCAATTAATATTTGCAATGACGTGTGTCAGCGCCGGCTCGTCCATTCAACATTGGCGGCTTCATTTCCCCCGACACTGCGCTTGTACAGGGCTGACACACGCATTTACGTTTTGAAAACGGCTGCTGCTGCCGCTTCGTGTTTGCGTTTCGTGTCCATTTCGGCCGTGACGCGCTCAATCTCTGCGCGCAGCTCTTTAATGCGTTGCTCCAACTCATCGACGGACAACGTGGACAAGTCTTCACCGATCGTGACAACGGGCGCCGGCGCCTTAACATCGTCCCAATCCATTTTCAGACCTCCTTACTGTCACTTTTCCAGTTGTTCTGCCCGAACCAGCGGTGAATTTGCGGGACCCTAGCACCCTTCAAACCTGCAAGCGTGGCAGGGCGCTGATGGGCGCACCACACGTCATGCGAGCTATTTTCGCACCACATCCGGCTTGCCGAGCCGATCACTCTCGGGCATCAACATGGCCGGCAAGATCGCGCCACTTTGAGCCTCAAACTGCACCGGCCGTTGTTTGATTGCTAGAACCGGGTTTCAGGCCTAAGAGCTACCAAACTACAATATCCTAGGATTGTCATGACCATAGAAGCCACGCTGCCCACCTCCATGCTTGCCGTAAAAATCGATGGCAAGGGGGGACCGGATGTTTTGCGATCCGCAGAGATGCCGGTTCCCGCGCCTGGCCCCGGTCAAATACTGATCAAAGTTGCTGCAGCCGGCGTTAACCGGCCGGACGTTTTACAGCGTAAAGGCTTTTACCCGGCACCTCCTGGACACTCGGAATTGCCCGGACTGGAGGTCTCTGGACATGTTGCAGCACTCGGCGAAGGTGTGTCGGGTTTTTCAATCGGAGATGCCGTTATGGCGCTTGTCAACGGGGGTGGTTATGCAGCCTACTGTCTGGCGGAGGTGCCTGCCTGTCTACCGCTGCCGGATGGGCTGTCCATGACAGACGCTGCTGGCGTGCCGGAAACTTTTTTCACGGTTTGGCACAACGTGTTTCAACGCGGCGGCCTGAAAAGTGGTCAATGGTTCATGATCCATGGCGGCACGTCCGGCATCGGTGTCACCGCGATTCAGCTTGCAAAGCAATTCGGAGCGAACGTAATCGCCACGGCGGGTAGCGACGAAAAGTGTCTGGCAGCCCGCAAACTTGGCGCCGACGTTGCGGTAAACTACCGCGAGCAGGACTTCGTCGATGCAGTCAAGGATGCAACAGGCAAGCGGGGCGTCAATGTCATTCTGGACATGGTTGGCGGCGATTATGTCGCCCGCAATATCCGCTGCCTGGCCGAGGACGGCTCACTCGTCAACATCGCCTTTCAGAAGGGTTCGGAGGTCACCATCGACCTCATGCGGGTCATGTTGAAGCGGTTGACTTTGACAGGCTCGACGTTGCGTGTGCGCACAAATGAGGTCAAAGGTGCGATTGCCGAAGACCTTAAAGATAAGGTTTGGCCGATGCTTGTGGATGGGCGTGTCAAGGTTGTGGTTGACACGATGTTTCCGCTGGCGGAGGCCGCAAAAGCCCATCAGCATATGGAAGAGGGCGGACACATCGGCAAGATCATACTAACCGTTTAGCTTTTTGAGTTTCGCGGCTGCGGGATCAGACTTAGGTCGTGAAGAGTGCGGGGCGGCTCAGTTGCTATTGCCGCATCATTGGAAAGTAGTATGCCATGACCCGATCAGGATTGAATGGAAGACATTTCATCTCTGTCGCAGGGAGGGTGGTCGGAGCGTTCTTCTGCGCTTGGTTGTTGCAGATCACCCCGCTCGCTGCCGGTGATACACTGAACGGCTATCTGGGATCGTGGGGTGGTACGGGCCGCGTCCAATTTGAGAATGGCAAGAGTGAACTCATAAAATGCGCTGCCTACTACACAGGCGGCGGCGACGAACTGAGAATATCGGTGCGCTGTGCCAATCCCGCCTACACAATCAAGGTGCGCTCCCGGCTTTCGCACGACAATGGACAACTCAAAGGAACGTGGGAAGAAACGACGTTTAACGCCTCAGGCGAAGCGAACGGTCAGATCAGCGAAAACCAGATTATGCTCGCCGTCACGGGCAGCGGTTTTACTGGCACGATGTTTGTCATCCACGACGGTGACACCCAGACGGTGAACATCGCCGGCAAGGGGGGCGAATTGGATCGTGTTTCAATCGTTCTTGTGAAGCATAAGAAGAACCGCAGAGAGACGCCTGAGCCGGGCTGAGTTGCAATAACGGCGATTTCCCATTGCGCAAGACGTCTACCACGTCAACCGGGTCATGGCGGCGAACGGCCGCTCTGCCGGGTCGGGAAACAACTCATCGATGGCTGCAGCGTTTAATTCAACGCCTGCAGCCAAATGCACACCGCTTGCAACGTAGACAGCGCGCACCCCGGCATCCATCGCGCCCTTGATATCCGTCTTGATGCCATCTCCGATGGCGAGCAGGCGGGTTTGGTCAACCACTTGACCGCGCAGCTTGTTGATGCGTCCAAACGCCAATTCATAAATGGGCAGGTAAGGTTTGCCCGCGTAGGTAACGCTGCCGCCCAATTGAGCGTAGGCGGCGGCGATCGCACCGGCACAATAGATAATGCGGTCACCGCGCTCCACTTTGATGTCCGGGTTTGCGCAGATCATCGGCAAGCCGCGCGCAGCAAATCCACTCAGCAGTTGGGAGTAATCGTCAGGCGTCTCACCGGTGTCGTCGAAAAGACCGGAGCAGACGATAACATCGGCCTCGTCCGCGTCAGAAAGTTTTGCATCAAGGCCGTCGTAAAGCGGCAGGTCGCGTTCAGGGCCTAGGTGGAAAAGCTTCTTGTCCTTGTGGGCCGCGATTAACATGCGCGAGGCATCGCCTGAGGATAATATACTGTCCCAGGCTTCGTCACTGACACCGATGCGCTCAAGTTGTGCAGCCACCGCATCTGCAGGACGTGGCGCGTTGGACAGTAGCAGTACGGTCCCGCCAAGATTACGAAACTTGCGGCAGGCCTCTACAGCACCGGCAAATGGTTCAACGCCATTGTGCATCACACCCCAGATATCGACGAGCCATGCATCCGTTTCAGACGCTAGCGTTTCGATGGAGCGCAGAATGGACGAACTCATGGACATCCTTGTGGACGGCGGACGAGAGTCAACAATAGGCTCGCCCTCAGGCGGCGGCGTGCGACGCAGGCAAGCCAAGTGCTTCCTGCTTCACCGGCCGTGCACCGCCGAACAACTGACCTTGACCGTAAAGGACACCCAGCGCGTGGATGCGCGCCAAGACGCTGTCATCGTCGATATGGCCTACGATCAACGTCATGCCCAATTGGGAGAGGAAACCGCAAACGTCTGCTGAGGGGATGCGCCCTTCGCCGGTGGGCAGCCCCTCAAGGAAGACTTCAGCATCAAGTTTTACGAAGTCAAATCCCTTGGACTTCAGATCTTCGAAATCCATGTCCATGTCGGTTACCGCCGAAATGGCAAATCGGAATCCAAGTGTCTTCATGTGATGGACGGTCTGCCATTCATTGGCGCCGAAGCGGCGAATGTCGAATTGCGAGAACGTCATGACGAGCTGGCGAGAGAGTTCTCCGCTTGCCTGGTGCGTGGCATCAAATGCGTTGAGGAAACGATCAGCCGTGAGCGATTCTGGCGCGACGCTGGTGAATACAGCCCCGGATTTGCCACGTGCACGCAAATGATTTGTAAGCTGGGCCGTACGGCCAATGTGCCCTGAATCCAGCAAGGGCAACAAACCGGTCCCGGCAATCTCCGGCACATCTTGAGGGGCGTCCAGCACGGCTCCATCGGACCCACGCAACCGCACGCTGACTTCAAAATGCCTGGTGCGCTTATCCTTCAGCCCAAGAATTGGCTCCAACATCACATCGATGCGTCCGGACGTAATTGCATCCGCCACGGCGGCGAGCCGTGTATGCGAGGGGCCTACAGGCGGAGGCGCGGCCTGAGCGGTAGGCGTGTGAGCTGGCGCCGCCTGATTATCGATCTGCTCAAACCCTTCCAGGTCTGCAGGCGAATGCAGCGGTTGGGTCGGAGCCGTGTCCGAAGTCGGCACCTCGTCGTAAACACGCATTGAGCCGACAGCTGTGCGTAATGCACCGACCGAGGATTCTATGGCCGCTTCTGGATCCGCCGCCGATTGCTGCGGAGTATCGGGCGCACTCGGGGTGGCTTCAGCCTGTTGCGACTCCATCGCATTGACTTCGTCAGCAAGCTTTTTGATCAGACCCTGGATCAACTCCACATCTTTTTCCCGCGGCGGCATAACCGGAGCGTCGTCAGCAAGTTCGCGTTCGGCATCCGCACTCGAAGGAGTGTCTGTATTGGCATCGCTGCGAGACTGAGTAGCTCCGATCAGAGTCGGTGGGCCATCATCATCGCCGGAAGCATCCGTCAGCGGGCCGGTCGTGATGGTGGGGCTGTTGATAGGGGCCGCCGTGGCCGCTGGGCTGTCAGATTGGTTATTCGCGCTCGGCTTCTCCTGTCCGAAACCTTCCGGCTTGTTGGCAGGGGGCACCGAAGCAGCTGCTGTTGATTGGCGCTTGTTGTCCGGCGGCGCAGCAATCACCTCGTAGTTCGATGTCGGATCAGCGGGCTGGTCCGCATGCGCATTATCCACCTGCACAACGGCGGGCGTCGTTTTTGCAGCCTCCGCTGTCGGCCGTGGCGTCTCAGCAGGCTGGGCCTGGACGGGCGAGTTTTGCTCGTCGAGGTCAAGCCCCACCCAGAATTCATCCAGGTTGTCGGAGCGATCCGGTGCGGCTGTCAGTTTGGGCTCAGCATGAGCAGTCGGGACGGTCTGCGAGACCTGAGCTGGGGGCGGCAGATCCGCCAGCCCGTCACCTGCCGGCGAAGGTGCAGGGTTGAAGGTTTGTTGTGGGGCTTTATCCAGTGACGTACTTGTCTTTTCCCGGGACGCCTCCGTCGGCCTCCCATGTGCTACACGCTGCGCAGAGGATGCTCTGGCAACAGCTTCCGTTCCACCATTTGCCGCTGAAACGGATGCCTCTCCAAACAACTCCGGCTTTCGTGTGGTGGCGGGCTGATTGCCCCCCGCCGGCGCAGCCTGCTGCGGTCGGCCGCCGCCATGCGTACGGTGCAGTTCGCCTTGAAGGCGCGCGATCTCGCCGCGCAGTTCGTCAACTGTATCCCGGCGGCGAATAAGCGAATGCATTGACAGCAATCCGACGTAAACGGACAGCGCACAAACGGTTGCAATCCAGAACTGCATTCCGAACTGCAGATAAAGCCCCGTACCCAGCGCCACTGCAACAAGCGTTATTGCCAGGAAGACCAGTCCTTCCACTGCGGTCAGGGTGCGTCTGGCCGCCCGAGGCGTTCGTTTGGCGGGTGCGGATGAAAACCGGCCGGCCGGTTTGGTTTGGCTCGTCGTCATTGTAAACCCTTCGAGTCCTGCAGACGTCTTAACGTCGCATCGATTCGGCATTGGGAAGAGCTTTCCGGGCGGGAGGCAACTTGGCAACTCACGCTGATCGGCTTTTACCCATGTTTTCAATGCCACGTGCGCCACTGTGCGCTTGGCGTTGCCAGGCTGCACCTACGCGGCCAAGCGGTCTTTCAGGCCGCCAACCGCCCATTTGCTGGGGGCAGATCAACCACTTCGCTCATTTTCCACGACTGAAATTCCCGATTTGCCCCATGCCGCAAAGCCGCCTTGTGCTGGCCGTGAGCCAAACCGAATCGGCCTGTTGTTTATTACTCGTTAGGCGAATCGGCGTGCTATCGTGGCTGCCGGGCGAGCCTTGCGCTTTGACCTTCCCGGCGTAACGAGGAGATGTGCCCGATGTTGATGAGTGTTGTTGAGGACCTGCGGTATGGCGCGATCTATCCGGAGTTGGCCGACCGCCGCGTTTTGATTACGGGCCTTTCATCAGATTTTGGCGTCGATATTGCCCGGGAGTTTGCCGAACATCGCTGCCGGATGATCCTGCAGGCGAAGCAAATGGCCCCCGAAGTGGACGAAATCGCCAATATCATCGCGCAAAGTGCTGGCGATGTTGAACTCTACGGCGACGTGCTGGCGAGCGCGGACAAAGCCGTGCAGTTTGCTCAAGGCCCTGCCCAGAAAGCCTTTGGCGGTCTTGATGTGGTGATAAACCTTATCAAGCTCGAAGATGAGGATTTGAGCGGTCTGAGCGATCTCACCGATGTTGAGGATCTGGTTTCGGACAAGCTGTTGGCGCCGATGTTGATGGCGCGTGTCGCTGCTAACCGTATGCGGTTGACGTGGACGGAAGGGCTCATCCTCAACATTGTCTCGGCGCCTGATTGCCAGAATGGGCGGCAAGCAGCGGCTGCGGCGCTTGTCGGCGGCACATTGGCGGCGATGACGCGCAAGGAAGCGCAGGATTGGGCGGATCAGGCGGTACGGATTAATGCCATCGGTCCCGGTGCGGTTCTGCCGTTGGATCGGCGCGACATGGCTCGCCCAAATGAGCCCGACCTCGCGGCCTTGGCGCTATATCTGGCAAGCAGCAAGGGCCGCAGGCTCAGTGGACACGTCTTTGACGCCGCGGGACTTGCGGGCCGGATCAACTAGAGCCATTTCAGACCTGCAATTGCTGATCGATCGGCCCGTTATGGTCAATCGACCTTTGTTGGCAAAATTAACTCTTTGTTCATGACTTCACTCACTTATCCCCGACGTAGCGGGCATAAGGACGCTCCGCGGGCGGTGGATCGCGTGGCGCCTGTCGGCTGATCTCGCCAATCCGAGCAAATTGCCGCCTTTGCGCTCTTGACATGGCTGTGATCGTCCCCATAAAAACAGCAGCGCTGTTAGCACTCACTATTGAAGAGTGCTAGTCGGCCTTCATCCTACAGATTTTGGTTGGGCCCGCTGGGCCCCATGATTAACCGGAGAGCTTTATCCTATGAAGTTCCGTCCTTTGCACGATCGGGTCGTCGTTAAACGACTGGATAGCGAGACCAAGACCGCAAGCGGCATCATCATCCCTGACACGGCAACTGAAAAACCCCAACAAGGCCAGGTTGTTGCCGTGGGCCCAGGCGCACGCGGCGACGACAATGAGCTGGTGCCGCTCGACGTCAAATCTGGAGACAAGGTTCTGTTCGGCAAGTGGTCGGGCACTGAAGTCAAGATCGACGGCGACGAACTGCTGATCATGAAGGAAAGCGACATCATGGGCATCTTGGAAGGCTAACTGCCTCGCGCGCCTCTCGTCGGGCCGCGCATGCCCATTTGACCCTGCCTGAAACACGACAAGTAAATGTATCGCAATAAGGAGACAGCTCATGGCTGCTAAAGACGTCCGCTTTGCGTCAGACGCGCGCGAGAAAATGCTGCGCGGCGTCGACACACTGGCAAATGCAGTGAAAGTCACGCTTGGCCCCAAAGGCCGTAACGTCATTATTGAAAAGTCATTCGGCGCGCCGCGCACCACTAAGGACGGTGTAACGGTTGCCAAGGAAATCGAACTTGAAGACAAGTTCGAGAACATGGGCGCACAGATGCTGCGCGAAGTCGCCTCCAAAACCAATGATGTGGCAGGTGACGGCACCACGACAGCAACGGTTTTGGCGCAGGCAATCGTACGCGAAGGTCTGAAGTCAGTTGCCGCCGGAATGAATCCGATGGATCTGAAGCGCGGCATCGACAAGGCCGTCACACAGGTTGTTGAGAACATCGGCAAGAAGTCAAAGCGCGTCAAAGGCTCTGAAGAAATCGCACAGGTCGGCACGATCTCAGCGAACGGCGAGTCCGACATCGGCAATATGATTTCTGAGGCCATGCAGAAGGTCGGCAATGAAGGTGTCATTACGGTCGAAGAGGCTAAGAGCCTTGAGACGGAACTCGATGTCGTTGAAGGCATGCAGTTCGATCGCGGCTACCTGTCGCCATACTTCATCACCAACGCCGACAAGATGCTGACCGAGCTTGAGGACCCTTACATCCTCATCCACGAGAAAAAGCTCACCGGCCTGCAGCCGTTGCTGCCTGTGCTGGAAGCCGTGGTGCAGACAGGCAAGCCGCTTCTGATCATCGCTGAGGATATCGAAGGCGAAGCACTGGCTACACTCGTGGTCAACAAGCTGCGCGGCGGCCTCAAGGTGGCAGCCGTCAAGGCTCCTGGCTTCGGCGACCGTCGCAAAGCTATGCTTGAAGACATCGCCGTATTGACCGGCGGTCAGACGATTTCGGAAGACCTCGGCATCAAGCTTGAGAATGTCACGGTTGACATGCTCGGTACGGCCAAGCGCGTCACCATCACCAAAGATGACACGACCATTGTTGATGGTGCGGGCAAAAAGAAAGACATCGAAGCCCGCGTCGGTCAGATCAAGGCGCAGATCGAAGAAACGTCCTCCGACTACGATCGCGAGAAGCTGCAGGAACGTCTTGCAAAGCTCGCCGGCGGCGTTGCCGTCATTCGCGTCGGTGGCGCCACGGAAGTGGAAGTGAAAGAGCGCAAGGATCGTGTCGACGATGCGCTCAACGCGACACGTGCCGCTGTGGAAGAAGGTGTCGTTGCCGGTGGTGGCGTGATGCTCGTTAAATCCACTCTTGCGATTGACGTCACGGGCGAAAACGAAGACCAGGATGCCGGCATCCAGATCGTACGTAAGGCTCTGCAGGCTCCGATCCGCCAGATTGCGGAAAATGCCGGTGTTGAAGGTTCGATCGTTGTCGGTAAGGTCCTTGAGACGCGTGGTGACGCCTTTGGTTACGACGCTCAGGCAGATGAGTATGGTGACATGCTGGAGCGCGGCATCATCGACCCCGCCAAGGTTGTGCGTACCGCACTTCAGGACGCGGCCTCAATTGCAGGCCTGATGATCACCACCGAAGCTGCCGTGGCCGACTCACCTAAGAAGGATGCCGGCGGCGCCGGCATGCCTGACATGGGCGGTATGGGTGGCATGGGCGGTATGGGCGGCATGATGTAAGCCTGCCTGTCCGGCCTCCCGGACTCTCAAGTCTGGACATGAAAATGAAAAAACCGCGGAGCGCCTGAAATGCTCCGCGGTTTTTTTTGCGCCTCTTTTTTTAACCGTGGCGCTCTACAGCTACTCCGTGGCCGTCTCATGAATGTGTTGCCACGTAATTTTTTTCGCATCATCTGCGATGCGAAACACCACGGTTGACCTTCGTAGATTATCCGGCGGCACCGTGTTTTTCGCGTTGCGCTGGTCCTCCACGTAAGTCGCGATCGCGACGTCGCAATTGGAAGAAACGCTTAGCAACCTGAAATCCCGAATTGCAATTGTGAATGCCCTATTTGCACCATGACCGTCAAAGATGGTCTGCAACAATTCCTCTTTGGTCCGCACGCGACCGTTGGGCTGTATGTTTTGCATGTCAGGGCTGAACCGATGTGTAAGGCTTTCATCGAACGTCCGTTGATCCTTTGCTGAGCCGCCTGTGAACCAATCGGCAATGAAGGCATGCACCGCCTCAACTTCAGCATACAGTCTTGCTTCCAGGTCCTGTAACTGTCTGTGTTCTGTCGTCATCCTTGTGACCTTATCTCGTCGTTTGACTTTGCCAATTACGGACTTCTGCACAAAAGATCGCCGAGGGACCCGACTGCCGTGTGCGCTACTCGATACGCCAGCGTTCAATGAACTGGCGCAGAGCTGCGCCACATTTGGGATCACTCGTGCTGATCAACGCCGGATCGACACCAACCTTCCGTTGAACATTGGGTCCGACAGCTTGTCAGGCTGCACAAAATCGAATGACTTTTTGAAGGCCTTATCAATGCGTTGGCACTGAGCAACCATTCTGAAAGGCATACGAGAAGACGTTGCTCCTTTCGTGTGTCAGCACATTGGGCTAGGGTGCGCCGCCCGACATTTGGTCATAAGGGGACGTAACATGGATACGACGAGACTGTTGACGATCCTTGCTGCAATTGCAGTTCTAGCTCTTCTTGCATTCTACTTCGTGGGGCCTGGCGAAGCGCCCATCGAGGCAACGGCACCAGCCGCTACTCCGGCCGCCGATGCTCCAGAGCCTGGAGCAGCGCCTGCTGAAGCGGATCCGGCGCCAGCTGACAACCCATAAAATCCGGCTAGCGCCCACTCGAATGCACGTAGAACAAATCCTTCGGCTGTCGATCTGTAGATCGGCGGCCGAAGGGCTAATGGGGTCGTGCGCCACGCGATGTTTTGGATGCGACGGATGCTCGGTTTGGTACCGAGAATTTCGCTTATTGAAATTCGTGAACTGCTTTGTTGACGCTTGGTGACCGCTGTCATGGAGACTTAGCGTGCCCTACTGCGCACCTCCACAATAGTTTTGCGCAGCCAAGCGTGTCCCGGATCATTATCGTAAGACGCATGCCAAAGCATTGAGACTGTGACCTCGGGAAGCTCAACGGGCACAGGGCTGAGTGCAAGATCGAGTTCACGCGCGAAAAATTCCGCGAGCCGCGAGTGCATGGTTGTCACCACCGGTGAGCCGGCAACGAGAAAAGGTACGGCGACGAAGCGCGGTGTGATCAAAGCGACTTTGCGCGACAAGCCGATGCGTTCGAGCGCATCGTCAACAACGCCCCGCTCGCCCTTGCGAAGGCTCGTCAGCACATGCGGAAGCCGCACATAATCTTCAAGCGAAATCGGCGGCTCAAATCCCACCTTGGCGGCATTGAACAAGCACAGGTAGGAGTCGGTCGCGAGCAGTTTGCGCTTGTGATGCACTTGCCCCTCAGGGAACGTACCGATGCCAATCCCCAGGTCGATCCGATCGGCATCGATCTCCTCGAGGAGCTGCCGTTCGTCCGTTGAATGGAAGCGAAAGCGAATGCCGGGCGCGCGTTCACATACCAAAGCGAGAAGCTCGGCACCAAATAGCATTTCGGTACTGTCGGGAAGAGCGACGTGAAACGTTCGCTCGGATGTAGCCGGATCGAATTCATCCGCACGTGTCACGAGCGCTTCGATGCCCGACAGCGCAATACGGACGCGGTCGGCAAGAGCCAATGCCCTGGGCGTCGGGCGCATACCGTTAGGGGCTCGCACCAGCAATTCGTCATCAAACAACTGGCGCAGGCGGGCAAGGTTGTGGCTCATCGCCGATTGACCCAGACCGACACGGGCTGCCGCCTTGGTCACATTGCGCTCGGTAAGGAGCGCATCGAATGCAACCAGCAAGTTTAAGTCAACTCGGGATAAATTGATGTGATCGATACTCATTATCAACTCTATCTGTTGGACTAATGAGCCGGGTCGTAGCATTGTCTTCGCCAGAGGGAAAGACATCAGCGCCTTTCCTATGAAAAAGGAGCCAATGATCATGAACAAATTCAAGCTCATTCTCGCCGCGCTCGGAATGGCCGCCGGCCTTGCAACCACCGCCGTGGCCGGTGATCTGGCCGCCAACCGCGGCAAGAACATAGATCTCGGTGCAATTAACGGCGTTGCCTACTACACGGTGGAGAAAGACGGGTATCGCGTTGTCGCAACGTTGGCCGATGCCAATAGCAATGCGGTTCGCTTCGAGACAGTGCTGGTCCCCGGACAGGCCGTCGTTCTTTCTTCTCCAACCAAACTTGGCGAAGCACCGGCGCGGATTGAAATCAGCCGCTACGAGGACCGCGTTGAGGTACAGAAGCTACCGGTGACGAACTGACGTCGGGAATGATGTAAGCAGACGCAATCGGGGCCGGACTAATGTCTGGCCCCGATTGGCATGAAGACCGCGACGCGACAAGGGCTTTGCCGGAGCATCACGGCTGGATTTTATTTCGGCGGTAGATGTTCCTTCAGCCATGCCAACTCAAGCGCGAGAGCAGCTGCAACAACGTCGTCTTTATCATAGACGTCAAAGTGCGTTGTCCCTGGCAGAACCTCATAACGTGCTGTTGTTTTGTCTTTGATACGCTCGTAGAGCAGAGCACCTTGCTCTTTGGTGTCGACCAGTTCTTCCTTCTCAGCATCGATAATCAGTGTTGCGGCACGCAGCGTTTCCACGTTTTTCATCGGCTCATGAATGAAGTTTGCCACCGCGTGAGCAAAGCCCTTGTGATGAGCTGAGAATTCCATCCAGAACGGTTTCTCAGGAACGAAGGGATAGTCGCCACGCGCAACCGCGATTTGAAATTTTTCCATATTGTCGGCATGCACCGGTGAGATCTTTGGTAGCGCCGTATAAAACGGCCTCATGTTGACGGTTGCGACCTGGGCGATCAGTACTTTGATTTCCGGATGATGGATGGCCGCTTTCAAGGCCAGACCACCACCGAGGCTCGTGCCCCACGCGGCAATTCGGTCCGCATCGACGCCAGGCTCACCTTTGAGAAACAATAGGGCAGCCTCAATATCCTGATATTGATTGAGTGCATTGACGACGTCGCGAACTTCGCGAACTTTCATCTCCTTGGCATCGCCGCCATGATGCGGAAAATTGCCGACGGGAAGAAGATCGCCATCGCTTTCGCCAAAGCCGCGATAGTCAAACGTCAGAACGTAATATCCTGCAGCAGCAAACTTCGACGCGTAGAGGCGATTTAGCTCGTCCTTCTTTCCACCGAAGCCATGCATCATCAAGATTGCCGGCCGCTCTTCATCCGCTGTTGCCGCTTGAGGACTCCAAAGGTCGCCGGCAAGCCGAACGCCCTGGCTGTAAATCGAAACAGACTTCTTTGTTGCACTGGTAGCAGTGGATGACGCGGCATCATCTGGCACTTCCGCGCCTTGTGCAGGTTGACCGGCAAGCAAGAACGCCGCCGCAATAAGCGAAGCTACGAAAGATCGAACTGCATCCGTTGCTCTTGAGAATTCGTTCGGTGTGGTTGTCGACAAAGATGCAGCCCCCCAATTTTACCTAGCGATTGAGCGAGTAGCTCTGAACGATGGGCAATTCGCCATCAATTACCAGTCAAGCATAGTGGCATGCCTAAGACTTGGTGGGCAACGTGATTACCCATTCTGTCTGCTTTGTCGTCTGCACCGGGCACAATCCAGAGGTCTTCAAAGTTTGATTGCGAGTGAGGGACAGCGGAATTTTGCACACTCACAACGTAACTTTGCGAACGTCATTTAATGTGGCTGCGAAATCGGCGAGGAAACGAGCTGCTGCCACCCCATCGATAACGCGGTGATCCCAGCTGAGGCTCAGCGGCTGGATAAGGCGCGGCTGAAAAGTAGCTCCATCCCAAACTGGTTGCATCTCGGCGCGAGGCATGCCGAGGATCGCAACTTCGGGTGCGTTGATGATCGGCGTGAAGTTTGTGCCTCCGACCCCGCCCAGCGAGGAGATCGTAAACGTTGCGCCTTGCATGTCGGTTGGCTTCAGCTTGCCTGCCCGCGCGTCTGCTGCAAGTCCGGCCAAGGTTTCGGCAATCTCGCGTAAACCCTTCTTGTCCGCATCTTTAACGACGGGAACGACGAGCCCGTCGGGTGTATCAACGGCAAACCCGATAGTCCAATATTTCTTGGATACTAGTTCGTCGCCATCGAGTGAAGCATTGAATTTCGGATGGGCTTTTAGCGCCCCGACAACCGCTTTGATGGCGAGAGCCAGCATTGTAATTTTTGCCTGCTCCGGCCCGGCGTCATCGTTCAACGTCTTACGGAATTCCTCAAGGCCGGTGACATCCGCCTTGTCGAAACTGGTGACATGAGGAATGACAATCGCATTGCGCGCCAGGGCCGGACCGGAAATTCGCGCGATTCTGTTGAGTGGCTGGCGCTCCACTGGTCCGAACTTGGCGAAATCGACCTGTGGCCATGGGGGCAAGCCGGCAAGTGCAATCCCTACGCTTTCCGATTGCGGCGACGTCATTCGGGTTTTGACATATACTTCGACATCCTGCGGCGTGATGCGACCGTTCGGCCCGCTGCCCTGAACCTCGGCTAGGTCCACACCTAACGTGCGCGCGTACCGCCTGACCGAAGGAGAGGCGTGAGCAAGTTTATTCGTCTCGGCTACCCTTGAGGCGACATCATCCTTGGGTTGTGGTGGGGCAGGCGTGGCTGCCGGTGGCGGAATGTGCATGTCAGTCAAAGGCTCGGGTGCCTTCGCTGTCGTGTCCGGGCCGGTCGGCGCAGTATCGGCCACCTCAACAGTCTCTAGCATGAGGATCATGCTGCCCTCATTGACTGTGTCGCCTTCTGCCACCTTCAATTCGGCGATCCGGCCGGCGTGGGGCGAGGGTACATCCAATGTCGCCTTGTCGGACTCCAGAACTACCAGTGTGTCGTCCTTTGCAACCACATCGCCGACTGCAACTGGAATTTCAATCACCGGCACACCGGTGAAATCGCCAATGTCAGGAACGCAAATCTCGATCTTCCTGGTCATCTGCTTCGCCCTTAAGCCTGCCAAGGTGCTGAGGTTGCCGGATCAATATTCAGATCGCGAATGGCATTGGAGAGGACCGTTCGCTCGATCGCGCCGCTACGCACCAATGCATCGATGGCCGCAAGCGCAATGTGCTGGCGGTCCACTTCGAAAAAGCGTCTGAGTGCAACCCGGCTGGCCGATCGCCCGAAGCCGTCGGTGCCCAGAATTGTCATCCGTGCATCTATGTATGGCGCGATCTGGCCAGGCACAGCACGCACGTAGTCACTTGCCGCTACTACAGGGGCATTGCCGGCCAGCAGGGACTCGACGTGTGACTTTGCGGGCACGTCCGACGGCGCCAAGCGATTGTGGCGGTCGACTTCGGCCGCCTCGCGCGCAAGTTCGCTGAATGAGGTCGCAGAGAAGATGTCGGACGCAATTGCGAAATCACGCTCAAGGATCTCGGCTGCTGCGATGACTTCGCGAAGAATCGTGCCTGCTCCGACCAGCCTGACCCGCGGGGACTCAAGTGAACCAACGCTAGCCAGTCTGTACATGCCGCGAATGATGCCGTCTTGTGCACCATCCGGCAGGGACGGCTGCGGATAGTTTTCATTCATCACGGTGATGTAGAAGAACTCGTCACGTTTTTGATCGAGCATCCGCGCCATGCCGTATTCCATGATGACGGCAAGTTCATAGACAAAGCATGGGTCGTAGGCGCGACAATTGGGAACGGTCGCCGCGACAAGATGGCTGGACCCGTCCTGGTGCTGGAGGCCTTCGCCGGACAAGGTTGTCCGGCCGGCTGTTGCGCCTAGAAGAAAGCCGCGTGCGCGCTGATCTGCTGCGGCCCAGATCTGATCGCCAACCCTTTGGAAGCCGAACATCGAATAGAAGATATAGATCGGCAGAAGTTCGATATCGTGAATAGAGTACGCCGAAGCCGCAGCGGTCCAGGAACTGATCGCGCCGGCCTCGGTAATGCCTTCCTCCAAAAGCTGGCCGTCCGCTGACTCTCTGTAGTAGAGCATTGAATCTGCATCTTCGGGTTCGTAGAGTTGCCCCTGCGGCGCATAAATACCAATTTGACGAAATAGATTGTCCATACCAAACGTGCGCGCCTCATCCGCAACGATAGGCACCAGACGCGGGCCGAAGGACTTGTCTTTCAAAAGCCCACTCATCATGCGCACGACCGCCATGGTGGTGGACATTTCCTTACCGTCAGCTTCAAGCGCGAACTTGGCGTACGTCTCCAGAGGCGGACGTTGTGGCGCTTCATTGCCGGCCTTGAGTGAGCGTTGCGGCACAAACCCGCCGAGCGCTGCGCGTCGCTCCTTGAGGTAGCTGATTTCAGCGCTGTTCTCCGATGGCTTATAGAATTCCAGCTCTTCCACCTCTTTGTCGGTCAGCGGTAGATCGAAGCGGTCGCGGAATGCCAGAAGGGCATCGATATCGAGCTTTTTTGCCTGGTGCGCAGTCATCTTCGACTCTCCGACGCCACCCATTCCGTATCCCTTCTTGGTCTTCGTCAGGATGACAGTCGGTTGCCCCTTATGGGCCTTGGCGGCGGCAAAGGCGGCATACAGCTTTTTCAAGTCGTGCCCACCGCGCTTGAGTGCGTGGATTTCCGCATCGCTCATGTGCTGGACAAGTGCCGCCGTGGCCGGGTCAGCCTCGAAGAATTTATGCCGGTTGTAGTCTCCGTCCTTGGAGCCCAGATTCTGGTACTCGCCGTCGACGGTTTCAGCGAAGCGGCGCAGGAGAACATTTTCCGTGTCCAGCGCGAAAAGGTTGTCCCACTCTGATCCCCACAGAACTTTAATGACGTTCCAGCCTGCACCCACAAACAGCGCTTCGAGCTCCTGGATAATCTGGCCATTGCCGCGCACCGGGCCGTCGAGCCGTTGCAGGTTGCAATTGACGATGAAGGTAAGGTTGTCGAGCTCTTCGCGCGCGGCAAGTGTCAACGCGCCGATGGATTCCGGTTCATCCATCTCGCCATCGCCAAATATGCCCCAGGTGTGCCGGTCTTGCGTTTCGGCAAGCCCGCGCGCCTGCAAGTAGCGCATGAACCTAGCCTGGTAGATAGCCGACATCGGACCCAGACCCATTGATGCATTGGGTATTTGCCAGAACTCCTTCATCAACCTTGGATGAGGGTAGGAAGACAGTCCGTTGTTGGGAAATTCCTGGCGGTAATTGGCAATATCTTTTTGGCTGAGCCGGCCCTCTAGAAAAGCACGGGCATAAACGCCTGGTGCACCGTGCGGCTGAAAATACACGACATCACCGCCGAACCCTTCGCTGCGCGCGCGGAAGAAGTGGTTGTAGCCAACTTCGAAGATCTCAGCGGCAGAGGCATAGGTCGCGATATGCCCGCCCAGTTCCCCGTAGGCCCTGTTGGCGCGCACCACCATCGCCAGCGCGTTCCAGCGGATGATCGATGTAATCCGTTCCTCAAGCTCCAAATCGCCTGGATAAGCGGGCTGTTGCGCCAACGAAATTGTGTTGCGATAAGCTGAGTAAGGAAGGCCCGCTGTTGTCACACCGAGGCGCCGGGCGCGATCCTGCACCCGCGACAGGATGTAGTGCGCACGCTCGCGGCCCGCGTTGGTCGCCACAGCTTCCAAGGCGTCAAGCCATTCAGATGTCTCGATAGGATCAGGATCTGGTGTTGAGGCGGGCGGACGATGTGATGCCGTCATGAGCAACTCCTCCTTTTAGTCAGGATAGGCTGCGTAGGCCGGGTATTGCTGCTAAAGTTCGCGGCCCAGCCCCTGTTTTGCGCTAGATTCTAGCGCAAATGCAGACTGAAGAGCTAAAAAGAGGTGCGAATGCCAAATGCCTTAGACGAAACCGACCGCAAAATCCTGCGAGAACTGCAGCGCGATGGGCGTATCAGTCATCAAGAGCTGGGCGATCGAGTCGGCCTATCACCATCGCCTTGCGCACGCAGGATCAAGAGACTGGAGAGCGAGGGCTACATAACCGGTTACAGTGCCAATTTCGACGAAGCACGACTGGGCTTTGGCTTTAGCGTCTTTATTTCCGTAAAGCTCGACCAACAGATTGACGACCGCCTTGTCAGCTTCGAAAAGGCGGTAAAGCGTTACCCGGAAGTCGTGGACTGTTGGCTGATGACGGGTAGCTACGATTACCTGCTACGCGTCACCGTATTTGATCTAAATGAATACGAGCGTTTTTTGACGGAACGAATAACGAAAATCCCCGGCGTGGCATCCATTGAATCGTCGATCCCGATTAGGCGTGTAAAGGATCGGGCCGCACGACTGCAGTAGGCCGATACCGGAGCCGGACGATATTTTCGATCTGAGATTTTCTGCGCGGCCGTGCCGTAACTTCGCCATCTTGCAAGCATAGCAAGCAGGGACTATATGCTTGCTACCGGCAAGCAAGCAATGTGACCCCGATGACGAAGAAGCACGACACAGCCAAGGCCGCCATTCAAAGAGCTGCAGAGGCAGCCCGAAAAGTCATGCGGCGGCACGGGTACGACCTGCCTGAAGACAAGATCAAGGCTGCGTACGTGCAGATGAGCGGAAGCATAAAGGCCAATGTCGAGCCTGAGAGCGCTCAGAAGCTCGGCGGTGAAGCGCGGGCGCAGGCGTTGTCATCGAAGCGGCGCAGCGAAATCGCCAAAGCGGCGGCTCAGGCACGGTGGCAAGCCAAAAAGCCGGTGAAGAAAGGTAAAAAGTAATGACGAATAAACTCGACGTTCAAATTGTTCTCGATCGCTCCGGCTCGATGGCCAACGCCTGGTCCGATACCCTTGGCGGCCTCAACGAATACGTTCGCCAACTTGCTCAAGACAGCAGTGTCAATGCCAGGATCACGCTCACTGTATTCGATACCGAGAGTATTGACACCATCAGGCACGCAGCACCGGCGAAGGGCTTTGATGCCGTTACCGACAAGGAAGTATTCCCGCGCGGAGCCACACCGCTGTTCGACGCTGTCGGGGGCAGCATAAACGACATGCGCGACCGGCTAAGCGATCACCGCAAGGCTCTTGTCGTCATGACCGACGGCTATGAGAACTCATCGCGCGAACACACGAAAGCATCGGTCAAGGCAATGATCGAGAAGGCCCGGCGCGACGATTGGCTGGTGACATATCTGGGCGCTGATCATGATGCCTGGAGCCAGGCGCAAGGGCTCGGCTTCGCCGCCAGCCACGTCGGGCAGTATGAAAAGCGGGCCACGCGCGCCGCATTTCTGGCAATGGCGGCGAACGTCACTAATTATGGTCAGACGGGTGATGCGGATACCGCATCGTTTAGTGACGAACAGCGCGCAAAAATGCAAGGCAAGAAATAGTTCCGACAGCGGCGAAATGCGGTCCCCGGATCTAATTTTTCGGGGGCCGCACCTGTTGGGATATCGGGCGACCGTTGCCGGCGTAGACGCACGGCGTCTGCTCTAGGCGTCAAAACTGCCGATGTGGAGAACCGGTGGGAGGTCGGGAAGTGACACCGAGCCGACTAAAGCGCCGGTGCGTGCATTTCAGAATTGGGGCACAAGCCAGAATGGAGCCGCTGTTAATTCGGACTTCTTCCAACCTGCAACCTTCTCCCTGGCCTGCTGACTTTCCTCAGAGGAGAGGGACAATTCAATGCGTTGGCCTAGCTTGGTGAGTTCCCCTACAAGCGGGCTGTCGGCTGACGCATCAGTCAGAATTTTTTTTGCTAGGCTTGCGTGGAAATACGCTTCAACCCGATGATCAGCCGCTTTTCCGTCGACTTCGTAAAGCTTGGCTAGTTCTGCATGGGCTTCGGCGCTGCCCAACTGACCGGCCCAACGAAGCAGCGCGATAACGGTCCTTTTCACGTCTTCCCGAGTCGACGCAGTTGCCCAATCAAGGAGGCGTCGACTGACAGATACAGCGCAACAAATCGCCATTCGATTAAATGTATCTATGTAGTATTGCACGCCCTTGGCGTCATCCTCCTTAAACCCTTCTCCGTTCAGGTATGCGTAACCCAAATTGTTGAATGCCGTGGGATGTCCATCAAGCCCATTTGTGGGAAGTTGGGTGGCCTTCTTCAGATCCGCTATCATTGATTCGTAATGTTTGCTTGCAAGCTTTGTTTCGCCCACTTCCTCAGCATCCTCAGCGGCCTTGGAGTATCCGCGAGCCCTTTGTAGATAAAAGTTCGCTTCCTGCGGTGCTCGCATTATTTCTTTTGAGCACGCAGCTATCGCCTCTTTCGCTTTGATGTCGCTGTGGGGCACACCATCAGTTATCTTGAATGGATCGCTAGGATGTGTGGCAAGCTCGTCGCATCTTGTTTTCTGTCTGGTTCGGGCTGCATGTTTTGAATAGATGCCGGCGATAGGGTCTGTAACCCTAAACATGTACATCCTTCTCTCAATTTGATCAGGCTTGGAATAGAACGTATTTTGTAGGTCCAAAAAACTCTTGGTCAATACTATCAACGCGTCCTCAAATTTATTGTCCTTTGAGAGGTCCCTCGAAAGGCGCTGTGCAGCGATATGGTTCACTATTTCAGCCGTTGGATGTCCCAACTTGTGTGCCCGGCGAAAACTTGTGCGGGCAGAAGTCCAATCGTTCTTCTTTGTCGCTTCTAACCCTGTCTCATATTCAGCTTGTCCCCAGTTGGTTTCGAAACGCACGCCAATACTCGGATCAATCGACGTTTGGTCGCCTGTGATTTGTTTGGCAGCCACTGAAGGTTCAGTCTTCTTGACGCTGGTTATCGGAGGAAACGGCCATTTGCCCATTTCTTTGCACCACGTGGGAAGCTCCGGATCGAGGAAGAACTTGGTGCGCTGTTCCTTCGTCAGACAGCGAGGTAGCGTTCTCTTGGCATAGTCGACAGCAGCCTGGGTGGTGTCGAACTTCTCGGATGCGGAAGCTTCCTTGTTCGTCGCATCGACTTCAAACACTCTCCAAAGATGAGCCTCTTTTTCCGAGCTTCCGCCCATTAGCCAGCGCCCGTCGGCGCTGAACGCCAGCGAATAAATATCACCGGTGAAGTCATCAATATTGGCTATTTCTGAGCCATCAATATTGAACAGGCGGACTAAGCTGCGCTGAGTTGGCCCATTATGGAATGCTTCCCCAACTAAAGATCCCACCGGGCTGAGGCTGGCGACATTGCCAAGCCGCTCAAGATCCTCACGTAGCGTTGCCTTAACAAGCCCATCTGAATACTCGACTTCCCATAAATAGGGGCGAACCCATTCACCCATGTTTTCGCTCAGCAACATTGACGCGCCATCTGGCGTAAACGACACCTCGTGAACATGCTCGTTTTCTACGGTGGTAGCGCTGCCTATCTTGTCGCCTTTGAGGTTCACAAAGTGTACTGAGTCATCAATTGCTCCCAATACAAAAAATGACTCGGACGGGTGGAATCTTGCAACGAAGCTGAGGGGCTCAGACTCAGGTTCTTCACTTTGCGAGGCATCGCTATCAGTCGCAATTTTCGCGTCGCGATAGGTCGTCGACTTCCCACCTTTGAGCTCCCACAGCCAGGCTGACATGTCACTGAACGCTGCCAATAGGCGTGTGCCGCCTGAATCGAACTGCATCGACATGGCGTAGCCTTTTTCAGCAGCAAGAACGGAATGTTCCCCGCTTTCCAGGTCAACGATGTGTATCTTGTGTTGCTCAGCGCTTGCAGCTGCTAGACGAGCGTCCTTGCTGAAAACAATATCGATTATGTTCTCGCCATCGATTTTAAGCTCATTCAGTTGATGGAGGCTGAAGTCAAAGACATGAATCGCCGGTGCATCCGCGCCGTCACGTGTCGCAGCAAAATACAGAATCTCCTTCTTCGGGTGAAACGCGAGAGAATATCCTGAGCCAACAATGTCAAACTTTTCAGCCTCTGCAATCTGACTGCCGGTAGTATCCCAAAGCCGGAGCGAGCCATCCCAGCTTACAGTTGCGACCACCTCGGCACTTGGGTCTGTTGCGACCAGGCTAATCTCACCTTCGTGGCCTTTCAGTACGACCCGGTCCTTATTTGATTGCGCTATGCTCCATATTCGTAGCGTTCCATCGGCGCCACCTGTAACGACGCGCGTATCATTCGCGATAAATCTTACGTCCTGGACGTGCCCAGTATGCCCTTTCAGTTGGGCGACGGATTTGCCATCCATGTCGACAACCTTGGTCGGGCCATCTTCGCCGGCCAATGCGATATATTGGCCGTTTTGGCTGTAGTGAGCAGCCAATACCGAGCCCTCCCGCACAATCGAATTTGCAACAGTTCCATCCAAATTTATCAGCTTTACGTAGTTCCCACCGCCCTCGTGCAGCAGCAGCTGCATACCATCGGGGGCAAATTCCACATGGCCAAAACTGACATATCCACCCGACTCTTCGCCAGGGTTAAGAGCCTCTTTGTCAATCGAGACCGCTGTAACCTCGCCGTTTTTTAGATCGATGATCTCAATGCTGCCTAGCCAGCTACGCACAACAGCTCGGTCATGCTTTGGTGAAAACTCAATCTGTTGCCAATCTTCCATAAAGTTCGCTTTTAGGAATCCTTTTCCAGTGAATTGTGGTCCCCAGAGTTGCCAACGCTGCTTTTCGAGTGTCGCGAACGTTTGACCGTTGCGATGAATTGCAATGTCCTTTATGGGCGTTCCGTCACCGCGCACTATCCCTAACCCGTCACCTTTGACGCTCCAAATCCGTGCAGTACCGTCCTCAGAGCCGGTTATGACCCGCTTGCTGTCAGGTGTGATTTCAATCGATGTCACAGTTTCAGTGTGCCCGACGAGTTCACCAAGTGGGTTTCCGTCAAGTTTCCAAAGCCGAGCTGTCTTGTCCTGGGAGCCTGTTGCAAGGTATGTCCCATCAGGGCTAATCGCCATGCATACAATTGCATCATTATGTCCTGTCAACTCGCCGATAAGATTGCCATCTTTTGTCCAGAGCTTGACTTTGCCGTCTGAACCTAGCGAGACGAATACATCACCGCCTGGCGCTGTTGCGATTTGATTCACAGAGCCAGAGTGCGCTCGGATTACCTGAAATTCCTGCCTAGCATGCAGCGCCTCAAGCAAACTTCTTTCTGCAGCTTCAACATAGGGTCGCACCCGCGCTGCCTTGTTATCAGGTAGTGCTTCGAGAGCGAGCAAAGCACCTGTAATTGCTTCACCGGAAGCTATTTGACGCTTCACCTGGTCCGCCAGGAAATTTGATTGAGAGGTGAGGGCGCGGTCCCTTTCTCTATTAGCCCGATCTGCTTCTTCCTGCGCAAGTTTTCGCTGTGCCTCTTCGGCTTTGCGAGCCTCTTGTGCCTGCTGTTCCCGTTGCTCGGCTAACTTTCGCTGAGTTTCCTCAGCTTGCCTTGCTTCTCTTTCGCTATCGCGCGCCTGCTTTGCTTGTTCCTCGCGTTCCTCCGCAATTTTTCTTTGTTTGGTCTCCTCTATTCTTGCCTCGACCGCCAATGTCTCCTGCCGCTTGGCCTCGATGCTTTGCAAGTACGCAATTCCAGCCAGTCCCAAGGCTCCGACAGCGACAGTGAACGATCCTCCAACCCAGTACCTTTGGCGCCTTGCAGCGGCTTGGCGGCTTGAAAGAATGAGCTCAAGGACCTCGCCAGGAGCTGCAGGAGCATTTGCCGGCTGGCTGCGCTCCCACTGCTCGGCGTCCTTCAGCGCTGCCCCTCTCAAGAGAAGCGCGCCGTCGCGCTGCTTCGTCAGCCATTGCCGAGAACGATCAGCAAGCCGGGTCGCCTCCTTGAGCCAGGCCCGGTCGGTGTTAAGCACGTCCACCAACGTTTCGAGATGCGCATCGAGCGAAAAGATTCCCTCAGCTGGCAGCAGGTGGATTTTGCCGATTGCCTTCGGCAAAAGTGAGAGATCTGTGTCCCGTACCTTGATGGGGATCAGGCGCTTTTTGAGTTGTCCAACTACACCGAGTTCCCAGTTGCACCAGTCGGAACTTACAGAGTCCGGCGAAACGAGCCAAATAACAGTGTCTGAGTCCCGGATGAAATCTCCGAGTTCCTTTTGCCATTCTTCGCCGTAAGGCAGGTCGCGCCGATCTATCAACACTTGGAAGCCAGCGTTTTCAAGTGCTGGCACAAGTTCGTCCGCGAAGCTTAGGTCCCGTCGAGAGTAGGAAATAAAGACCTTGAGTTGCGTTTTAGTACCTGATGTAGACACCGCACTAGCCCCGAACAACATGCCAGCTCATGAGAATATTGAGCCATACTTGGTGGCGGCCGGCAAGAGTACGTGTGTCCGTAGCTGACCCTTAGCCCGCGTCAGCTGAATGTCGACTAGGGGGCGAAGTGTGGAACGGGCCCTCAACGCTCTTTTCACACTCGGTGCCCAAAAAGAGCAACGGCTGCACCGGTGGGGGGACCGGGCAGCCGTTGCCAGCGTGGTGGGCCGCTTCAGAGGGATCACTTGGGGGGGGAAGACGCGGCCCGGGGGAAACTCAAAAAGAGCGCTATCTAGATCAGGACTTTTTCTCCGAGCAGTCCGTCAGCATCTGCTTGCGCTTTTGCGCGGAGGCTTTCCAGGTCTCGGGCGGTACCGATTTGCACCACAGCGTGTGACCCTTCAGATCCAAGCTCCACTCAGGTCCGGTGAAGCCGCACTTGAGGCGTTGGTTTTCCTGTTCCTGCTTCAGTGCCGTGGACGCATACCAGGCACAACTGGCCTGCGCGTTGGCGGAGACCGGCAAAAGCGTCATCGCACCTAATGCGGCAGCGATTGAAAGTGCAGCACCAGTCTTGAAGAACGTCATTTCAATTCACCTCGTCTATGTCCGTCGTCGCCAGTGTTGAATGAAGCCTGCCGGGTTGCACGTCAACCCTTAGGGTTCGGTGGGCCGGCTGATGCGACGTCCAGGCCCGGTTAACACATCTTGGATGCCCGGCATGGGGCGCCAAATTCCTCACAAAGATAGACCGGTCAATATGAACCGACACTGAATGTCATCGATAGGTATCATTCAGCAAGCCCGGGCTGGAAACGTGCTTGTTTTGGCTCAATTTTTCAGTGAATTCATTCCTCTTTGTGCGGTTGAAACTGCATGATCCTTTGCTTTTTTATACCCAATCGTTGCGACCATTTAAGCGAAGTTGTCCGCTAAAGTCGGTGCCGGGCGAAGATGATTTGTGAATGGTGGCGTATGGGCCGCCCATGCCTTTTGAGAATCGCACTAGGTTTGCGCAAGACTTGCCCCTGATCCAGATCATGAAAGCCCGACAGCCGCATGCCGCCCGCGCAGCAAACGCTCTTTGATGTTCCCGATACGCCTGCGGGCTCAATGGAGCATGCGCACCGCGTGCTCAACGACGTCTTTGGCTATAAGGCGTTTCGTCTGCATCAGGCGGACATCATTGAAACCATGCTGGCGGATGGCGACGTGCTGGCGCTGATGCCAACAGGTGGCGGCAAATCGCTGTGCTATCAGATCCCGGCGCTGGTTCGTGCCGGAACCGGGGTGATTGTCTCGCCGCTGATAGCGTTAATGCAGGACCAGGTGGACGCGTTGCGCCAAGCCGGCGTAAAAGCCGCATTCTTGAATTCCACGCAGAGTTGGGATGAGCAGCAAGACGTTTTGAGCGCGCTTAACAACGGTGGGCTAGATCTCATTTACGTGGCGCCCGAACGGCTGGTGCAGGACAGAACGCTTGATGCTTTGAGCCGGGTCGACCTTGCGTTGTTTGCAATCGATGAGGCGCATTGCGTCTCGCAATGGGGGCACGACTTCCGCCCTGAATACCGCCAGCTCAAGTGTCTCGCAACACGCTTTCCCAATGTGCCGCGCATCGCGTTGACGGCGACAGCAGATGAACGTACTCGCGAAGAAATCGTGCACGAGCTTCATCTGCAAAAAGCAAAGCGTTTTGTTGCGAGTTTTGACCGCAAGAATATCCGTTATCAAATCGCCGAAGCAGGATCGATGAGTGCGCGCGAACGCTTGTGGCGGTTTATTGAGAGTGAGCACGCTGGTAGTGCTGGTATCGTCTACTGTCTGTCAAGACGTGGGGTCGAGGAAACGGCGGCATTCCTCAGGGGTAAAGGGCGCACGGCATTTGCCTATCACGCCGGACTGTCCAATGAAGACCGGCAAGCAGCGCAGTCGCGCTTTCTTGCCGAAGACGGAATTATCATCGTCGCGACGATTGCTTTCGGCATGGGTATCGATAAGCCAGACGTGCGCTTTGTCGCCCATCTCAATTTGCCAAAATCCGTCGAAGCCTACTATCAGGAGACAGGACGTGCAGGCCGTGACGGCGCACCGGCCGATGCGTGGATGGCTTACGGGCTGCAGGACGTCGTGCAGCAGCGCCAGTGGATTGCGCAAAGCGAAGGTTCCGACGCGTTCAAGCAGGTGCAGCGGCAAAAACTCGACGCGCTCATCGGCATGGCGGAAATGGCAGGTTGCCGGCGTCAGGCTCTGCTCGCCTACTTCAGCGAGACGTTGGCTGAGCCTTGCGGCAATTGCGATAACTGTCTCAATCCGCCAGAAACGGTCGACGGCACAGTGTTGGCACAAAAAGCCTTGTCTACCGTCTACCGGACCGGCCAGCGGTTCGGCGTCGGCTATCTCATCGATGTTCTGACGGGCAAAGAGTCAGAACGTCTTGTGCGCAACGGCCATGACTTATTACCGGTCTTCGGCATCGGCAAGGACTGTGACGCAGCAACCTGGCGCGCACTGTTTCGCCAACTCGTAGCGGCGGGTCATTTGTGCGGCGACAGCGAGGGGCATGGGACGCTTGCGCTGACAGAGCGTGCACGGCCCGTATTGCGAGGCGAAGATGTCTTCACGATGCGCAAACTGCGCGTGCAAAAGGCGAAGACAAAATCGCGGCGCAGTGGCGGGCGCACACGTGCGGCTCCGGTCTCGGTCAACGATAAGGACCGGGATGTTTTCGAGGCCCTGAAAGCGAAACGGCTTCAGCTGTCGAAGAAAGCCAAGGTGCCGCCTTACGTGATCTGCCATGACCGCACGCTTGTCGAGCTAGCCGAGCGACGGCCGGTGCGGCTCTCGGAGCTTGGCGATATCACTGGGCTTGGCGCCAGCAAGATCAAACGTTACGGCAAGGCATTCTTAAAAATTATCGCCGCGCATCCAAAAGACCCTGTGCTCGACAACCGCTTGTCGGCCAGCGTCAATGAAACGCTCAAGCTGCACCTTGAGGGATTGGATGCCGATAAAATTGCCGAGGCGCGCGCCATGGATGTGAGCGCGGTCATGGGGCAATTTGCCGAAGCAATCGAAGCCGGACTGGTCAGCGCCAAGGATGTGCTGGCCTTGGAGCCTGCAGACGTCGATGAAGTGCACGCGGCATTCGAACGTCTGGGCACGCTGGAGAGCGGCAGGCTTGGGCCAGTCCATTCGACACTGGACGGGCGCTACGACATCGGAACACTGAAGTGCCTTCTGGCCGAATTGCTTTGACAAGGCTGCTTGCGGTGCCAATCACTATGGCACGCTTAACACTTTGGTCACCTTAACTGCATCGGCTGGGCGCGGTCTTAAGCCCGTTTAAGCCGGCATCGGTTAAGGCTGACTGGGACTTATGCGCTTGACGCAAGCCCGGCAGCTGCGGGACGCGCGCGGCCCGCAACTGAACAAGATGCAACAGACGATGCTCGACAGCGACCTCCTTGACATCAACGCCACGCAGGCCGGCCCCTCTGAGGCGTCGGATGAGGAAGTTTGCGACGGCGCTATCGTCTTCGATATTGTCAGAGACATTCGCTCGCTTTGTGTTTTAGAGCACGAGTGGCAGAGCCTGTTTCAACGCGCAAGCAAACCACATAACGTTTTCCAGGCCTTCTCGTGGGTTAAGATCTGGGCCCAACACTATGCATTGCCGTCATCAACAGACGGACGCGGAGTGGTCACACTCTTTGTGCTCACCGGCCGTGTCAACGGGCGCCTTGTTCTGGTGTGGCCGCTTGCCAAGACAAAATCGTTTGGAATGTGCGAACTCGTGTGGGCCGGCGCGCCGGCTTCACAGTATGGCGATATCCTGATGGACGCCGATGCCAACGCTGGGCTCTGGCTCAATGAAGCCGTTGAACATTTAGGACGGCATAGCGGCGCCGGTTTCATGGCGCTTGGCAAGGTGCGCGACGATAGTACGCTCGCCCGCCACCTTCCCGGGCTTGGCGCAATCGTGACGCAGGAACTTGCTGCTCCTTTCGTCAATCTTCGTGAAGTCAAGGACCTGAAGAGCTACCTCACACGCTTTTCGTCACGCACGCGCAAGAACCGGCGCAGGCAGCGCCGTCGGCTTTCCGACATCGCACCAGTTGCGTTTACCTATCTAAAGGGCGGCGAAGAAACCCAGACCGCCGTCAGGACTGCGATTGCCTTGAAAAAGGAGTGGCTGCAATCGCGTGGACAAATCTCTCCGACGTTACAAGACAAGCGTTTTGAGGCCTTCTTTGTCGATGCGGCTAGCAGCGGCCATATCGATATCGCCCCGCGCGTTTCAGTTCTGTCATGTGGCGATGAACCGGCGGCGATCGAGGTCTCGTTCGTTCACAAAGGACACCTTCATGCGCACCTGGCTACGTTCGATGCAAAGTATTACCGCGATGCCCCAGGCGCCCTGCAGCAGGAAGACACGTTAGCTGCATGCTTTTCTGAAGGCCTGAGCCAATACGATCTGTTGGCGCCGGCCGATGCATACAAAATGGAATGGAGCGATAACAGTGTCGGCGTGCGCGACTATGTGATCGCTTTTACAACGCCTGCTTTGGTTCTGGCGCGCTGCTATCACCAGATCCTGCGGCCGAGTCTGAAGCGCCTATATAATGCGATCCCTAGCGAATTGCGCCGTCGTGCGATCGACGTCTTGCGCAATTTTCGTGCACCCAATCGGTAATGCCAGCGCGATCAACCTAGTCCGAGGCTTCCAAGCGCGACATGATCTCGTTTTGCGCCTCGCGCATGCGCGGCGTCCACGTGGCAACGTTGGAGACGACGAGTGTGGCTTGGGAATCGAGGATTACCCCATCTTTCAAGATCTTCAAACCATTGGCCCTGAGCGTGGAGCCGGTTGTGGTGATGTCCACGATCATGTCTGCTGTTCCTGATGCGGGCGTACCTTCGGTTGCGCCTAGACTTTCGACGATCCTGTAGTCGTTAAACCCCTTGGCGCTGAAATACGCGCGTGTCAGGTTCAAGTACTTAGTGGCAACGCGGAACCAACGGCCGTGATTGTCGCGAAAGGTAGCCGCAATTTCGTCGAGGTCCGCCATGGTGTTGATGTCGATCCAACTTTCCGGGACTGCCACAACGACGTTGGCGTGACCAAAGCCCAGCTTCTTGGCCAGGACGACACGGTTCTCCCAATCTGACATGCGCTCCTGGACGAGGTCTTCGCCGGTAATTCCGAGATGGGCTTTACCAGCTTTTAGAAGGCTGGCGATTTCAGACGCCGACACAAAGGCGACGTCGACTGCTTCCAAACCCTCTATTTCGCCTTTGTAACCGCGTTCGCTGCCGGTCTTGCGCACATTCAATCCGGCATTGTGAAAAAATTCTAGGGACTGCTCCATCAGCCGACCCTTTGAGGGGATCGCAAGCTGCAGTTGCGCCTGCGAATTGATGTCCTGGTCGTCCTTCATGACGCATCCCCATTGATCGCGGATAGCAGGCGCTCGGTGTGGATTGCAGCGCCTACGGCAGGTTGATCTTTGCCTGCACCGCACATGCGCATCATGTCGTCGTAGCGGCCACCGCCGGCCACCGGGCTAGCCTCTCCAAGGCCTGTCGTCACAACCTCGAATACAAACCCAGTGTAATATTCAAGGGTACGGCCGAATTCAGCGGAGAAATCTGCACGCGCTATATCGATGCCGGCATCGGCAAGAAGCTTCAAGCGCCGATGGTAGACGTCAAGTGCTTCGGTGATATCAACACCCTGGTCTCGCATCAGATCTTTGAGCCGTGCACCGGCGGCACGTGCCGGCGCTGTAACGCCGACATAGCTTTCAATCAGATTTGCAGTGTCCGCGGACAGCGGATCGGAACGTGCATCAGTTGCAAGCGCTAAAAGGCTTTCGGTAATTTCCTCAAGTCTGCGCACGCCAATGACCTCAATCTCCTGACGTTCCAGGTATGCAGCCACCTCGCCAAGAGCCGCTTGCGGATCATCGGCATCCAGTTTTGTCATCAACTCTTCGGGGAGACCGGCAACCGCAGTTGCGGGTTCGGTCGTCAAGCGATGCAGTTCTGCCCGGAATGCGTCCGGGCGCCAAAACTGATGGCGCAGGCGTTTGCGCCAACGCTCCGGCATTGAAACTGAGTCAAGAATAGCGCGAAACAATCCTAAATCACCAATGCGCAGGCGCCACTGCGTGAGGCCGACCGACTGCAACGCCTCAAGTATCAAAGCCAGTGTTTGCGCTTCTGCGCGTTCTCGGTCCTGAACTCCGATGGACTCGAGTCCGGCCTGGCGGAACTCGCGCGGGTGGGCTGCATCGGCGCCTTCCGGCTGGAAGCGAAATGCTGTTCCGTTGTAGCAGTACCTTGCCTCTATATCGGCGTCTCGGTGGCGCTCGATGTGAAGTCTGCAGGTGGGTACGGTCAGGTCAGGACGGAGGCATAACTCATCGCCTTCCGGGTCGGTGAACACATAACTTCGCGCACGTAACGTTTCGCCGATGACGTCAAGGTAGATGTTGGCTGGCTGAATTACAGCGGGCGAAACCATCTCATGACCGGCTTCGGTGAACACCTGCATGATAATCTGTGCCTGTGCCTCGAGGCTTTCGAATTTTCGTGCCGTTTCGGCAACCATTTCAGTCGGTCCGTTTGCTGCTCAGTGCGGAGGGGACCCGCGAAATTTGTTGTTCTAGTTTCCAGTATGACGCGCCAGGATTTCACGCACGCCGGCCACAAGCTGATCTTCGCCAACCGAGACCTGTGCCGGCCTCGATTCGCGCCACTCCTTGGAATCGGAAATTGATTGCGACAGCTTTGTACCCTCGATCAGATCCTTGATTTGAACCTCACCTTTGTCGCGTTCGTCCGAGCCTTGTATGACGACGCATGGCGCACCACGCTTGTCGGCGTATTTCATCTGCGCCTTCATACCCGATGTTCCAAGATAAAGTTCAGCGCGGATGCCTGCGTTACGCAACTCCTGCGCCATTGCCTGGTAGCGCGCAACTTCGGCTTTATCCATGACGAGAACCACGACAGGCCCCAACGTAGCCGACATTTCAGCCTTGTTTAGTGCGCCGAGCGCTGCCTGCAGCCGCGATACGCCGATGGAAAACCCGGTAGCGGGAACGGAGCGTCCCGTGAAGCGGGCAACCAAATCGTCATAGCGCCCACCGCCGCCGACTGAGCCGAAGCGGACCACCTGGCCGGCATCGTTCTTCACTTCGAACGTGAGTTCGGCCTCAAATACTGGTCCGGTGTAATAATCGAGTCCACGGACGACAGAGGGATCGATGCGGATGCGGTCGGCCTCATAACCACCCGCCGATACAAGTTTGGCGATTGTTGCCAACTCTTCCAATCCCTGGCGTCCCAGCTCGCTCGCTCCAACCAGAGGTTCAAGTTCACCTAATGCATCTGCGCCGCCGCTTGCAGCCTGTACAAAGGACATGACATTTTCAATTGCTGCCGTTGGAAGCCCGGCACCCGCCGTGAAATCCCCGGATTCGTCCTTGCGCCCTTTGCCAAGTAATGCCTCGACGCCTTGTGGGCCCAACCGGTCGAGCTTATCGATCGCGCGCAAGACCACAAGACGGCGCGGATTGTCGTCCTCTTGTGTATCAATACCAATACCCTCAAGCACTCCGTCCAACACCTTGCGGTTGTTGACCTTCACAACATATTGGCCGCGCTCAATTCCAAGCCGCTCCAAGGTTTCGGCGGCGAGCATGCACATCTCGGCGTCAGCGGCGATGTTGTCGGTCCCCACCGTATCGGCATCAAACTGCGTGAACTGGCGAAAACGCCCAGGGCCTGGTTTTTCATTGCGCCAAACAGGTCCCGTTGCGTAACGCCTGAAGGGCTTTGGCAACTGGTCATAGTTCTGCGCGACGTAGCGGGCGAGCGGAGCGGTCAGATCGTAGCGCAGCGACATCCACTGCTCATCTTCGTCCTGCAGGGAAAAGACGCCTTCGTTGGGCCGATCCGAGTCGGGCAAAAACTTGCCGAGCGCATCGGTGTATTCCAAAGCCGGCGTTTCCAACGGCTCAAAGCCGTAAGCTTCGTAGGTGTCGCGTATGGCTCGCAGCATCGACTGGTTGAGACGAATTTCGTCCTTCTCGATGTCACGCAAGCCCTTGGGCAGGCGTGCCTTGGGCCGCGATTTCTTGTCCGACTTTGCCATGGAATGAGCTTGAGCTTTTTTCTTCGCGTGAAGCGTAAGTTGGTATTGAGCGCCCGCCATATCACGGTTTGATAGGTCGGTGCAAAGCGGTTGCCGGTCGTGCCGGAAAGCGAGACGGTTCGGGCGGCTATCCCGCGCCGCAGGCAAGGATTACATGGGGGCATTGCGCGGCGTTGTTTGCCCTAAACCCGCGCGGTTTTGCATAGCCTAACGACTCACTTTCCCGCGGGGACAACACCGCAGCTTCCCGAAACGTCCCCCAATCCTACAGTGACTTGAGGTTTTCCCCATTTTTCAAACACTTATACACGACAAAAAGTGAGGCATTTTCATCACTCTAATGCACTCCAATGGTGTTGGGGCACAGTCATCGGGGGTATCGGCCGTTCGGCATCTTCCAGTCCGTGACGGTCCTGATATATGGTCGATTGATCAGTACAACCTATCAATTATCGATTCCGGGGGCCGTAGGGACATGATTTCGCAAACTAGAAAAGCCTTTGGAGCCTCAATGCTCGCGGCGTTGGGCTTGATACTGGCGACAAGCGCTGCGCATGCGGAAGCCGACCTCATCATCAACGTGGAAGATTCGCGCGTGCAGGCAGGCAGCTGTGCGACGTCAGAGCCGCTGGCTTCGGGCCGCATCGCCATCAAGAACCAGGGCGAGAGCAAGGCTGAACTATCACTGACCGAGCGGGCCGTGCGCTCCATGCTCGCAGTTTATGTGCCCGAGAACATCGACATGATCGCGAAGAAAACCAAGCGCGAGGCCCTTGACCCGTTCGATCAGGAAGGCATCGCGTTCTCGCTGGGTGAAGACGTTGTAAAGAAGGGCCGCCACTTTGGTCCGGTCAGCAATCGCAGCACGCGGCGCGTACGCAGGGTTGGCACATCGTCATCGGGCCCGAACCGTGTTCGTGTGATTCAACAGGCATTGACCAAACTTGGCTTTGATACTGAAGGTGTCGATGGCGTCATTGGGTCGAATACACGCGCTGCGATCCGCGAATTTCAGCGTGACCAGGGTGAGGATGTCACAGGAACGCTAACCAGCGAACAAACCGGCGCTTTGATGCGTCTTTCGGGACTGTCGGTCAGTCAGGAAGCCACCGTGTCCGGTGTCTATGGCGCGCAAGGTCCGATCACAGTTCGTCTCTACGCCGTCGTCGACCCCTATAATTTGGTCAACGAAACCAACGAAGCCAACAACATTGAAGAATTCACCGTGACGATCGATTGCAGTCAATAAGCCGCCTTCGGCAGACTGCAACGGACGATTGATGAATAAGCCGGACCTTCTTAGCGGAAGGTCCGGCTTAGTTTTTTGGCAAACGTATATCGATTTCGCAGTGCTACAGCCGCGGATCCACCGGTTCGCTTTCCATTGCCAGAATTGCAAACGTGCACTCGTGGACGCGGCGTAATGGTTGACGGTCGATAAACCGCACCAATGCCTCGTGGCCGAGCGCGAATTCCCGCATAGCCAACGCACGCTTCAGACCCAGTCCGCGCCGGCGCAGACGCTCAAGGTTTCCTGGCACATCGTATTCAGGGCCATAGATGATGCGTAAATATTCCGGGCCTCTGCATTTGACGGCCGGCTGAACCAAACCTCGTGAGCCATGCGCGATGAAATCCAGCGGCTTGACGACCATGCCCTCTCCACCCTCGCTTACGCGCTCACGCCACCAGTCTATCGCGTCTTGCTCCTCGTGCTCGTTGGCAAGATCGACCACGCGGTGTGGCGTTGCAAACAAAAGCTCGTCTTCACACGACGTCAGCCGGCCCAGTTCACCCATATGCCATAGGTGATCCTTGTCCATGTGCACACGTCCCTCGCTCGCCAGGATATGGAAGGGTGCGATGCGATAGTCCGAGATCCCGCGCACGGGCCAGCAATAGCGCCGATAGGCTTCAACGTATTTGTCTGCACTTTCCTTACGGGCTGAAAACGTGGCAAGGGCAGCGCTAACATCCTGGCCATTGGCGTGACCTACGTGCAGTAGGTCAGTCACCTCCGCCAGCGCGGCTGTGGCTGCTGCGCCGGTGGCGGCATACTGATCGCGAATAAGGCCTTGTGCCTTTGCGGACCAGGGCATGATTTCGGCATCTAGAAGAACCCATTCGGTTTCGAAGCGTTGCCAGAAATCACTTGCGGTCAATGCAGCACTCACGCGACTGAGCACTTCGACCTCATGGTCGGGACGGTTGAAGAACGATCGCCCGGTGCGTGTATAGACTGCGCCTGTTTCACCATTCGTGACACCGAAACGTTCGCGTGCAGCGGCTTCATCGCGGCACACGACGAGCAAAGCGCGCGAGCCCATATGCTTTTCCTGGATGACGACCTTGCCGACGGATTCGCGCCGGTAATAGTCGAACGCTTCGGCGGGATGCTCCAGAAAGTTTTCCAGCTTTGATGTCGCGCATGGAGACATGGTGGGAGGCAAGTGGATGAGCCACTTGGGGCTAATGGCAAAGCGCGACATCACCTCCAAGGCAGCGGCCGCATTGGCTTCATGTACGTTGATGGTCCGGCCAAGCGAGGTTGCGATGACACGCCTGCCGGTCACATCCTCCAGGTCCAGAAGATCATCGTGGCGGGCCTGCGCGGACAACCCTTCGGTGCCTGGCCGTACCGGCGGATGACCAAATGGACGCACGGGCTCGGCATGAGTAGCCTCGGCGGGAACAGAAACAATCTCTTTTTCCGGCCATCGCAACGCCGTCAGCTTGCCGCCAAAAACGCAACCCGTGTCGATGCACAGTGTGTTGTTGAGCCACTCCGCGTCGGGGACGGGTGTGTGCCCATAAATAATCGAGGTGCGTCCACGATAGTCTGCTGCCCAGTTGTAACGTATGGGCAGACCGAACTCATCGGTCTCGCCGCTCGTTTCGCCATAAAGACAGAACTGGCGTACGGCACCCGACGAGCGTCCGATCATTTCCTCGCGTATGCCGGCATGGGCAATGGCCAAATGACCGTCCTCAAGCCACACATGCGAAACAAGACCCTTGATAAATGCCTTCACCTCTTCACGGAACGCTGGTGGCTCCTGCTCCAGCTGTTCAATGGTCTGTTCCAGGCCGTGCGCAACTCTGACCTTGCGTCCGTTTAGCCAACGCAGAAGCTTTTCATCGTGATTGCCTGGAACGCACAAGGCATGGCCTTCAGCCACCATGTGCATGGCGATGCGCAAAACATCCGGGGAGTTCGGACCGCGGTCAACCAGATCTCCGACAAAGATCACGCGCCGTCCGGTCGGTGTCGATGAGATCACGCGTCGTGATTCGCCATCACCTTCCAACTCAACGTTATAACCCAGTTCGCCCAATAGGGTGATGAGCTCATCGGCACAACCGTGCACGTCACCGATAATGTCGAATGGGCCGTGCTCATTGCGTCTGTCCGTCCAGAGCGGCGTACGGGCAATGTCAACTGCATTGATGTCCTCGACCGAGCGCAGTTCAAACACATAACGGAACCCTTCCCGATCCAAGTGGCGGATGTTCTGTTTCAGGCTGCGCGTCTGATTTCGAACGACGTGTGGGCCGAATTGCCGATCGGGGCGTTCCGCGTTGCGCTCATGGCAGATATCTTCACCGGGATTGAGGACAATGGCGACGGATAGAGCGTGATATTTGCGGGCGATCTGCACAAGGTGTGCGCGATCTTCGCGGCGCACATTGGTTGCATCGATCACGGTTAGTTTGCGCCGTTTCAGCCGCGTCTCGGCGATCATGTGCACAAGGGCAAATGCGTCGTTCGTAGCGTCAAGGCTGTTCTGGTCATCTGAAACGATGCCGCGGCAGACATCTGAAGACACAACCTCGGTGGGCAAAAAATAACGGCTTGCAAATGTTGATTTGCCTGACCCTGACGAGCCAATGAGAACCACTAGGCAGAAATCAGGAATTGTAATTTGCATGACTGGCTCGGCTCTCCCTCAGTCCTTGCGCGCATCAGTATGAACGCCCGCCTCGGCCGATTGCTGGGCCTGTTCAGTGCGTTCAAAAACCGCAATCTGCGATGGGCAGCCAAACTCAGGATCCTCTTCGCCGATTCCCCTGATCGCCACCGTATAGCCGTGGCGTTCGGCAACAGGGGCGGCCCATGTATTGAATTCCTTTCTCGTCCATTCGAACCTGTGGTCGGCATGACGCAACTGACCGGCAGGCAGGCTTTCAAATTTTGCGTTGTATTCGCGGTTGGGCGTCGTCACGACGATGATATCTGGCTTGGCAAATTCAAAGACGACACGCTCTAGCGATGCCAGCCGCTCCGGATCGAGATGCTCGATCACCTCAACGAGCGCGGCAGCGTCGAAGCCTTCGACTCGTCGATCGCGGTAGGTGAGTGCCCCGTGCAGAAGCTTTATCCGCTTGCGCTTCTTTTCGTTCATGCGCTCCAGGCGTAGACGCTTGGCTGCTATTTCCAAACTTACGGCAGAGACGTCCACTCCGACGATTTCGGTAAACTGCTTTTCTGTCATCAGACGCTTGAGCAGTTTTCCCGATCCACATCCGAGGTCGACAATGCGATGTGCTCCTTTTGCAACGAGCACTGCGGTTACCGTGTCGAGGCGCTGATCATGCAAGCGAATGGGCTTTTCTAATTCGCCTTCCGCTGCATCCTTGGACGGTTCCGAAATGACAGGGTTGGACTCGTCGCTGGTCGCCGCTAGATCGCCCTCGGCGGCCGGTGCCGCAGCGGCCTCACCTGTTCCGATCGGCGTTTCAACCTCGTCGACTATGGTGGGATCTTCGGACAAGCGAACGAGGGCTTCACGCGCCCACGAACGTTTGACGCCAAAATATCGCCTGGCAATCAATTGTCGTGCCGGGTGGTCGGCAAGCCAGCCCTGGCCCTTTGCGATGAGTTTGTCGAGTTCATGCCGATCTATGAAGTAGTGCTTTTTGCGGTCGAGCACGGGAATCAGCACATATAGATGCGCAAGGAGGTCACGGAGACGGCACCGAGCGCTTAGCGTCAACCGCACATAGGCAGATCGGTCCCAGGCTTCGCCGAGATAGGTGAGCTGCGGATCCAGCGGGATGGGACGCACATCGATGTCATAACCCAAGGGAGCAAACAGTTGCTCCACCAGGTCTTCGTCTCCTCTCACAGGCAATGGCATCACCGTCGCAGTGAGTGCGATTTCCTGTTCTGAGAGTTCAGGACGTTCTTTGGATGTCCCACCAAGCGCATTGCGCAACGTCTTGGCAATTGCAACGGACAAGAATGACGATGCCGCGTAGGGCCGGTCACTCACGTATTGATCCAAGAGGCCGCGATCTCTCGGTCCCTTGCCGCGGACAAGGCGCACCGGATCAATGTCAAGTGCCAGGGCGAACGTGCAGCGTTCCGCGGTGGCTTCGGGATAAAACAAAAAAGCGCGGCCGAAACTCAGTGGCATCTCGTGTAGCCGCTCGGGGTTTTTGTGCAGCAGATAGCCTAAGTCCGTTGCCGGGTGGTGCGTCGTCGTTATTGTCAGAAGCACTGCATCCCCCCTTCGTCAGTTAGCCGCCGTTCATTCCTGGATCATGCCACATTCAATGTGACTGTCAGTTCATTGTTGCTGCTTTCTGACGGTTGAATTCCCAACGCTCAGTCGGCCGCCGAAACAATATAATCAACGGCTTCCAGTACCGGCGCTTCAGGGACTTCGGAGACAAAGCTCGACAGACTTTCCAATCCACGCGGCACGGGTCCGCCATAAGCCCAATCGAGTAATTCCACTGTATGGGCGATGGGGATCTGCATCGCAGGCCCGAGCTGGGCAATACAGCCGATATTGCCGGCGGCGACGAGATCCGCGCGCGCGCTGCGAATGTTTTCCACTTTGCGATCGCGCAACTGCGAGGCGATCTGAGGTTGCAGAACGTTGTAGACACCGGCTGATCCGCAGCAGATATGACCTTCGGGCACATCGACGACAGAATAGCCTGCCTTGTGCAGTAGTTCCTTGGGCTCCTTCGTGACACGCTGACCGTGCTGCAAGGAACAGGCTGAATGATAGGCTACGCGTAAGGAAGAGTATCGCTTTGGCGGGCCCAAATCGTATTGGCTCAGAAACTCGCTAATGTCCTTGGTCAGATCACTCACTGTGCGAGCCTTGTCAGCGTACTCGGGATCGTCCTTCATAAGGTGCCCGTAGTCCTTGACCATGGTGCCGCAACCGGATGCGTTCATAATGATGGCATCGATGCTGCCGCGTTCGATGTGCTGGGTCCAGGCATCGATGTTGCGTTTGACGTGCGCCAGAGTATCTTTTTCCTGGCCGATGTGATGGGTCAGCGCACCGCAGCAGCCGGCTCCGTTGGCAACGACAACATCGACCCCGCGGCGTGCCAACAGACGGATTGTTGCATCGTGGATGTCTGGACGCAGAACCTGTTGCGCACAGCCCGCCAGCATGATGACACGCGCGCGCCGCTCCGCTTCCGTCGCGGCCGTTCCGGGACCTTCAAACTTTGGCGCAGGCGGCAAACTTTCGGGCGCCAGCTCGACCATTGCGGCGAATTCCGGAAGGCCTATTCGGCGCATCAGATCCAGTAGCGGGCGGCCCAACGGCGCCGCCTTTAAGGCTAGGCGAAAACGCTCGGGATAAGGGATGATGAGCGACAATAGCCGGCGGATGAGCCGGTCCTTAAACGGCTGCGGCCGGGTCTTTCCGATGTGGGCGCGGGCGATGTCGACCAAGTGCATATAATCCACGCCGCTGGGGCACGTGGTCATACACGACAAGCAAGTCAGGCAGCGGTCAATGTGATGTTGAACCTGCGCGCTGGCGGGGGCGTCGCTCTCAAGCATCTCTTTGATGAGATAGATGCGCCCGCGCGGACTATCACGCTCATCGCCGAGGATTACATAACTGGAGCAGACGGCCGTACATAATCCGCAGTGCACGCAGCGGCGCAATATCTGCTCTGCTTCGGCAAGCTCTGACTGCTTCAGCTGGTCGGGGGAAAATCTGGTCTGCATAGGTCCTCGTTGCGACGCCTGAGCGGCCATGGCACTCGTCAAACTATCATGCCACGGAACCGTTCTGTCTATGAAGGCTCTGCCTACATGGCGGCATACATGCGGCCAGGGTTCAATATTCCATAAGGGTCAAACTGTTCTTTTAGTCCGCGGGCAAGCCGTTCCAATATCGGTGCCTGCGGTTGAAAGACCTCAACGGCAGCACGTACGTCGGGGTTGGCTCGGATCAACGTCGCATGTCCACCATTCACGGCGACGGCGCGCCGAATGTCGGATGCACCAGCATCGGCACTTGCAGGCACTTCAACCCACAAAAGCCCACCAGACCAGTCGTAAAACGCATTGACCGTCATATGACGCTTGATGGCAGCCACGATTTTAGGGCCACGCGTAGGCGAGGTCGATATACGCCACAAACACGTTTCGGCAAATGGCATCACGCTCAGGCGGCGGAGCTCCTCCCAGAATTTCACTGTTTCGGTTGAATCCAATTCCTCTGGTTCGCCATAGACGCGCAGCGCGTCTTTGATTGCGCCCAGACGATAGGGAACGGAATTTGCGAAGTTCTCGATGCGAAATGCGGTAAGGGACGTATTGAGCGCGCGCAACTCTTCGTGCTCAAGCCGTCCGGCGATGCCCGCAGGCAAATGAACTGCGCCTGAAATCTCATAAGGCAACTGCATGCAGGAACACATGACCTCGCCTGCAATATCATCAGGCAGATCCTTGTAGATCAGCGTTGCCGATGCCTCCGGCCAAGGCATGACCTTGAATGTCGCCTCGGCGATGACCGCCAATGTCCCCCAACTTCCGCTGAGCCCGCGCGCCAGATCGTAGCCGGTGACGTTTTTCATCACGCGACCGCCAGAGTGGAACAATTCCGCGCGCCCGTTGACAGCTCTGATGCCGAGCAGATGATCGCGCGCGCTGCCGGTCGAAATGCGCCGGCTGCCGGAATAATTGGTGGCAAAAATGGAGCCGATGGTCTGTACGCCCCGGGGCGATCCAATCGCGGGGCCCAGATCAATCGGTTCGAAGGCGAGCATCTGACCGTTCGCTCCCAACTCCGCCTCGACCTGCGCAAGTGGCGTACCTGCGCGCACCGACATGACGAGTTCATTAGGCGCGTAAAGTGTGATGCCACGCATAGAGGAGGTGGAGAGGGCGGCAGACACTTGCATCGGTCGGCCAACGTTGCGCTTGCTTCCGACGCCGACGACCTCAACAGGCTCGCGCTTTTCAACCATAGCGGCAATGATGCTTTGAAGTTCCCACTCGGTGGCGGGGCGCAAGAGTTGGCTCAAGGTATTTGCTCCTCAGGCCGCTTCCGGCGCAATCGAGGGGTTGCGCACATCAAGCGGAAAGACCTTTGCGGGATTGAGGAGCCACTTGGGATCGAACACCGACTTTACGCGCATCTGCACGTGCAAATCGGTTTCGCTGAACTGGTGGGACATCAAATCTCGTTTTTCGATACCGACACCATGTTCGCCAGTCAGGCAGCCACCGACAGAGACGCACAACTTCAAAATATCGGCACCGGCGGCTTCTGCCGCAGTGGCCTGGTCGGGATTATTTGCATCAAACAGAATGAGCGGATGCAGGTTGCCGTCGCCCGCGTGGAAGATGTTGGCGACACCCAGCCCGTAACCGGAACAAATACGCGAGATCTCGCTCAACACATGCGGCAGCTGACCTAATGGAATGACGCCGTCCATACAAAAGTAATCGGATATACGTCCAATCGCGCCGAAGGCTGACTTACGTCCGCGCCAGATCTTCTCGCTTTGCTCACTACTGTCACTGATATAACTGGTGACCGGTTGCGATGCCTGAGCAATGTTTGCAATGCGCTGCAATAGATATGTTATCTCTTCCTCGGCTCCCTCCACCTCTACGATCAGAAGCGCTTCGACATTCAGCGGGTAGCCGGCGCCTGCAAATTCTTCACAAACTTTGATGGCCGGTTTGTCCATGAATTCAATGGCGACCGGTATGATGCCGGATGAGATGATGTCAGCAACACAGCGGCCTGCCGCCTCGACGGTTGAGAACCCCAATAACAGTGGTCGAGCACCTTCAGCGGCCCGCAGTATGCGCACCGTAGCCTCCGTTATGATCCCGAGCTGACCTTCGGACCCAATCAGCAATCCCATAAGGTCGAAGCCTTCCGCATCGAGATACGGACCGCCAATGTCCACAATCTCACCATCCATGAGCACCACCCTCAAGCCGAGGACATTGTTCGTGGTGACACCATACTTCAAACAGTGAGCGCCGCCTGAATTCATGGCGAGATTGCCTGCCAGCGTGCACGCAATTTGGCTTGACGGATCGGGCGCATAGAAAAAGCCCTCAGAGGCAACCGCGTTGGAAATTGCCGAATTCGTAATACCGCTTTCAACACGCACACACCGGTTTTCAAAATCCGTATCCAGCACACGGTTCATGCGCGACACGCCGAGGACGATCGCATCTTCGGCCGGGAGCGCGCCGCCGCACAGCGATGTACCAGCTCCGCGGGCAACAACTTTCAATGAATGCTCATTGCAATATTGCAGGACCTTGGAGACTTCTTCAGTGGACCGAGGGAGCACCACCAGCAACGGCATGCATGTATAGGCCGCCAACCCATCGGTCTCAAACGCCCGTCGGCCGTCCTCGTCCGTGATCAAGCCGTCAGGTCCAACGATGCCTAAAAGGTCCTTGGCAATCTCTTCCGACCTGGCCATGACCTGTTGATCAGGCGGCGGCACAGCTATGCTTGACATTCAACGTCTCCAACCAACTCCTATTGTGTTTGTTATCTCTCGCGCCGCTCTTGTCCAGTGCGGTCAGCTCCAAAAGGCTTGGATCGCAGCCGTGCCTTGCCGCAAGAGGCTAGTGAGGAGACAGTTGGGCCGCATCGCCTACAGCCGAGACTTCAATTGGCGGCGCTGCGCGAGGAGGATGAAGCCATCATCTGCTCAATGTGCCGCAAATTGCGGGCTGCTTGCTTAGCTTTTCTCGCGCCACCTTCCCCGGCCTAGCCTCCCCCCTGCAGCAAAGCAAATTGCCCCGAATGCCAATTTTGGCGCCTCCACCAGCGCCTTAGCGTCGAGAGAGCCGAACTGGGCACTTAAGCCGCCAGCAGACAACACGCGGTATTTGATGCCGAATGAGGCTCAAAAGGGGGACATTCGGCCTACTAACACGGCATTTTCAATTATTCCGAAATAATCATATACCTTTTTGGCAATGCGATGACATACGCGTGTCCCATTGGCAGGCCAACCACGTTTTGACGAAGGATCTGTGCCGGATTGGCAAATATATCATGGGAGTTGAACCGTTATGACAGCCATCACCGATCTGGAGATTTTCGCCCGCGTCGCACGCACAGGCAACATGTCAGCCGCGGGCAGGGAAATGGGCCTGTCTCCCGCCGTTGTTTCAAAGCGTGTGAGCCTCTTGGAGGACCGCCTCGGAGCCCGCCTGTTCCAGCGCACAACGCGGCAGCTGACACTCACGGAGACCGGCGCAGGCTATTTCAAGCGGGTGGTGGACATTCTCAGCCTGGTTGACGAGGCGGAGGATTTCGTCAGCAGACGCAACACGCGCCCCTGCGGCCTTTTGAAGGTGACGGCACCAACATCGTTCAGCCGCCAGCATATTGCGCCCTACCTACCTGAATTTGTGTCCCGGTATCCGGATATCGAATTGGACTTTGACCTCACAGATAACTTCGTCGATATCATTCGCGAAGGGTTCGATGTCGCAATCCGCATCGGCGAACTGGCCGATTCCACGTTGGTTGCGCGGAAGATTGCACCAGACACGCGGGTGATCTGCGCGTCACCTCAATATCTGGAAAAGGCAGGGCGCCCTGAAACTCTCGGCGAACTTGAAACTCACAACTGTTTGTCAGCTGGCGCTCAGGACTTCTGGAAGCTTGAAGGCCCAGAAGGACAAGTGCAGCTTAGAACCAAGGGCAATATTCGCTCCAACTCGTCCGAACTCATTCGCGAAGCGCTGCTTTCGGGTCTTGGCATCGGCCTGCGTGGCACTTGGGACATCGGGGCGGAGCTTGCTAGCGGCGCGCTTGAAGTCGTACTCCCGCAATACAAAGGCTCATCCAACCTGGCAATTTACGCCGTCTACCCATGTCGCGAATTCATGCCGGCCAAAGTTCACGCCTTTATCGAATTCCTGACCGACCTTTATGGGAACTCGCCTGGTTGGGAAGTGAAACCGGCTGAGTACAAAGCGCAAGCGGCGGTAAAAACCTCAGCGCCAAGTGGCAAGGCGCGAAACCGGCAGAACGGCAAAGGCCGCGCCGCCAAAGCCTCGCAAGGGCGCGTTCAGGAGGAAGAAGCCTCAGCCGCCAGGACGTGACGCTCAACGACAGCAGCAGCAATGTGTACGGCTGACCAAACCCCGGAGCATGCTTGCTTACCGCGGATCACATGTTGGGCAAGCATGCTTTGCGACCCGTCTGATGGTCTATAGAAGGGATTGTTTTCTGATGTGCCTGACGGGGACCAAGCGATGATTGGAACTGGGGTCAGTTCGCGAATTTGTGCGCTGGTGGTATTCGCCATGAGCCTTGCCACTGTTTCACCCAGCGCTGCACAGGAGGAAGAGGCAGGTTCTGCGCCAGCCCCTGAGACCTATGCGGGTGACGCTGCAAAGGGCGAGGCGCTATTTGGCGGGTGTGGCGGCTGCCATGACATTAATCAGGGCACGGCACGAAAAGCCGGGCCTGCGTTGGCAGGTGTGTTCGAGCGCAAGCTGGGCGCCGTCGAGGGCTTCAATTACTCAAAAGCTATGGCGCGGGACGGCCGCAAGGGCAAAGCGTGGACAGAGAAAAACCTCGACAAATATTTGGAGGCGCCCTCGGAGTTTCTGCCCAAGGGAAAGAAGGCCTACGTCGGCATCAAGGATGCAAATGAACGCACAGATCTCATTGCCTATCTAAAGACGCTTTAGTGATGCAGCTCGCGAGAAAGCGCGCTTCTTAAATCCGATAGTCGGCGAACGTGGGCATTGCCAGCATTTGTTTCATCACACGGCGATCGCCGGTGCGAAGATCTCAATGCACCAGCACGTTTTAATAGCCAGTGCAGAGCATTCGCGCACATCAGCCGCCGCGACACCTGTCGAGACAGGCCTGCAACTTGCCGTCGCAGGAGGGGCTGCCCTTAGTCTTGATGCGACACTGATCGTGCTTGGCGCGACATTTTGCATAACAAGCATTCGCCACCTGGATCTCTTTGGTGGCGTGATTGACGCCGACGGCAGCACCCGCCGAAAGGCAGACCGCCAAAATTGCCAATGTCATCGAGCGACGGTTCAAGTCACCCTCCTATCGATTCCAGATCGCCTAGCTGGCGTGAACATCGACGCCGCAATTTGCAGCATGCCGGCTAATCGTCTTCCAAACCAAACGCCTATCTTGGCGGCGGAACTGCCCCCGCAGCCAAAAGAAAGGCCAGACAAACACTAACACGGGTTGGCCGCGTTTGCCGGGAGCGGCGCCCAGGCCACAACTAAACTGGATGAGAAACTACGTGGCCGACCATGAACAGCGCCTGAACTGAACGGACGTTGGCCGCCAAAATTTGGGCTTGTGTGTATGGCCCGGAGGCCCGCCCGCCCCCAAATATCAGCCATTCGCTATTGGATTAGGTGGCTGTTCAGAAACTACAGGCGCTAAAGACCCTGCCGATATCGCCTGCCCATTCGCCGTGAAACCGTTCAAGCAATCTATCAGCCGTTGTCTGCCTGCTGGCAACGATTGCTTCGAGGGGTTGCAAATACATGCGCTCGTCGTGCCCGGCGGCATTGACGTTTGCCCGACGCGCCAGTCCGGCAGACGACAGTTTCAGTACCTCGGCAGCGATGTCGCCAACGGTTCCGTCGCGAAACCGCGTCGCCAGCGCATTACGCGGCACGTCTTCGCGTAGACCCTGGCGTTCCTCCTCAGTCCAGTCCTTGACCAGATCCCACGCCGCCGACAGCGACGCCTTGTCGTAAAGAAGACCGACCCAGAAGGCGGGAAGCGCGCAGATCATGTCAAAACCACCGCCATCGGCTCCGCGCATTTCGAGAAACCGCTTTAGACGAACCTCAGGAAACAATGTCGTCAGGTGATCGGACCAGTCATCAAGCGTGGGCCGCTCGCCTTCGAGACCGGGCAGCTTTGCGTCCAGAAACTCTGCGAAAGATGCACCGGCCACGTTCAGGTACTTGCCGTCGCGGTAGACAAAATACATCGGGACCTTGAGCGCATAGTCGACGTAGGCCTCGTAGCCCATGCCGTCGTCAAACACGAACGGCAACATTCCGGTTCGACTGTCATCGGTATCTCGCCAAACCTCACTTCGCATTGATTTGAAGCCATTGGGTTTGCCGTCAGTGAAAGGCGAGGACGCGAACAACGCTGTGGCGACCGGCTGCAACGCCAATGAAACGCGCATTTTCGTCACAAGGTCTTCTTCAGAACCAAAATCCAGGTTCACCTGGATCGTGGTCGTCCGGTACATCATGTCGAGCCCCCTACCGCCAACTTTCGGCATGTAGTCCGTCATGATGCGATAGCGCTCTTTGGGCATCATTGGCGTTTCGGACAACGACCAAATGGGTGAAAAGCCCAAGCCCAGGGCGCCGAGGCCCAACGCGTTGCCTGCCGTCGCAAACTGGCGAAGGTGTTCGTCGGTTTCACCGGCGGTCTGGTGCAAGTTTTTAAGCGGGGCACCAGACAGTTCGAACTGCCCACCCGGTTCCAGGCTGACATTGCCGCCGGGCTCCCCGGGGGCACGCCGCAAGGCAATGATGTTGCCGTTTTCAATAATGGGCTGCCAGCCGCAACATTCCATCAGGCCATGCATCAACGCGCGGATGCCCGTTTCGCCCTCGTACTCTACCGGGGTAAGTGTTTCGCGATGGAAGGCAAATTTTTCATGCTCCGTACCAATGCTCCACTCGCTAGCGGGCTTTTCGCCCTCAGCGATCCACGCAACCAGCTCGTCACGCTTCTCTATGGGCTTTCTGGGAGCACTTTGCTGGCGGGTCGACATGTGTGCGGGCCTTGGACATTCTGCAACCGGTGCTCGCAGATCGCACATTGACGACAAGCGAAGTACTTGGAGCGCCGTTATGGCTTTGTGCGCAAAATTGCACAAGCCTCATTCAGGTCGCAGCCTGTCTTTGACACTGCGCACTGCGGCTGCAACAGGTGTCGCGCGACGCCTGTGGATTCTGCGGTCACTCACGCGCAAAGGACTGGCTTAGCGAATCTAAGTTTAGTAGCAGGCACCGAAAACCAATGCACCAGGTTTGATTTTCTGAATAGTCGGCAGGCGGGTGCCGGCCTCATCAAACTGCCGTGAGTTGTAAAGAATTACTACGCAATAGCAGAGTCAGACATGTCTGTCGCTTAGCTCTTGGGGATCACATCAGGCGCCATCGATGCGGTAAAGCCTTCGTTGGCTTTCCTAGCCGCCTCATCGTTACGGTCGGTGACATAGAAGTTGCCTAGCGCGATTGCGTCCATTTGTGTGCGCAAATAGCACGACAAGGCTTCGCGCGGCGTGGAGACGATCGGTTCGTGCCGATTGAAGCTCGTGTTCAAGATCACCGGTGTTCCAGTCAACTTGCCGAAAGCCTCAATCACGCCGTAGTAGCGAGGATTGTCCTTCCGGTCGACGGTCTGAATGCGGCCTGTGCCGTCCACATGCACGGCGGCGGGGATCTCTTCGACTTTCTCAGGGCGCACGCGCGGCGCCATGGTCATGAATGGATCTGGCTGCTCCAGTTCGAAATATTCACCCGCCCGTTCCAGCAACACGGCAGGTGCAAACGGCCGGAAGGCTTCACGATGCTTGATGCGCGCATTGATGATTTCCTTGATCTTCAGACTGCGCGAATCTGCAAGAATGGAGCGGTTGCCAAGCGCACGCGGACCGATTTCGAAACGGTCCTGATACCAGCCGACGATTTTTTCGTTGGCAAGATCACTAGCGACGCGCTGCAACAGTTCAGCTTCTTCAAGACGCTCGTATTTCAGGCCGTAGAACCTGAGCGCCTCCATAATGTCTTCGTCTGAGTATTTTTTGCCGAAGAAGGGGTGGGTCATCTCAAATTTGCGCTCACCACCCAGAGTTTGATGGTAGTGCCACAGCGCACTACCCAAGGGGGCGCCGGTATCGGAGGCGCAGGGAGGAACCCAAACGCGCTCGTAATCGGTGTCGCGCAGCAGGCGCGCATTGGATACGCAGTTCAGGCCGACGCCGCCGGTAATCACCAGATTGCGTGAAGGATGTTTCTTCAAAAGTTCGCGGGCAATATGCAGAACCGTCTCCTCGGTCACGACCTGGAGCGCATAAGCCAGATCGCGATGCCGGTCCGTCAGTGGCTCTCCGCGTGCACGCGCGGGCCCGAATGTGTCAATGAACTTTTGGGTAAACGGGCGCAACAACCCGTGCGTGTCATAGCTGACATAGTCGCGATTGACCTTGAAACCGCCGCTGTCGGTCAAATGAACACACTTGCGGAACTTCTCCACGAAGGTCGGCTCGCCGCAAGCCGCGAGCGCCATCACCGTTCCTTCTTCGAACGGTTTGAACCCAAGGTGTTGCGTGGCGCACGTATAGAGCATGCCAAGACTGTCGAAAAAGCCCAGTTGCCAATGCTTGGTCAACTTATTGCCGACACCGGTATAGGCGCTGGTTGCCGATTCATCACCATAGCCATCCATCACCAGGACCGTCGCCTCTTCAAAGGGTGATACATTGAACACTGCGGCGTGCGCATCGTGGTGTCCGACTTGGACGATGGGAGGCAACTTTGTGACGCCCAAGTGATAGCGCATCTGTATTTGCAGACGCAGCCACAAGTTGACGATGGCACTGTCCTGAGTGGAGTGTGCACTCGGCCACAATAGATTGAGACTTGCAGGCAGGCGGCCGAACACAGCTTCGAAAAAGGTTGCGATCAGCGCTCTTGTGTTCCACGGAACGGTAATGACGTCGATGTCTGCGAAATCGAGGCTTTCGTTTTGAAAGGCTGCGGCCAGGGACTTTGCCGGAAACTCCTTGGTGTGCTTTTCGCGATTAAAGCGCTCTTCCTCCAGTACAAGACGAGGAAGTCCGTCCTCCACAACGGCGAGACCGGTATCATGCGTTTTCGAGACGATGCCAAGTATATTCACTGAACAACACACCCTTCCTACGTGGTATCCAATCCTGATACCGGTCCACGGATTATCCCGCGCATAACATCATGGGCTGGCATTTCTGCCCCACTCGCGACGGCGATCTTCAAGTCAAACGTTGTAAGTCAGCCGCCGATGGCCAAAGCCGATCAGATATTACGCATAGCGCAACGCGATCAAGTCACGTGTGGAACAACCCGGGGCTGCTCCCAGACGCTAATCTCTTGCATTGGTCTCTTTTATGAGGCCTGCAGTCGAGCCCTCATCAGTACGTCAGTTAATGCTCTCGCACGGCCTGCCGCGTCAGTTGAACCACCGCGATTGCGCAGCCTTATCCACTCCAAGCCAGTCTGGTGTCAATCCGACTAAATCGTCAGTTCCAGTCCCCAAGGCAGGCATTAACCAACGCGAGTGCGGCAACTGCGGCAGTATCTGCGCGCATGATGCGCGGACCCAGCGATATCGTGCAGACCTTTGGGTGTGCCAACAGTTGATTGCGTTCTTCGGTATCAAATCCGCCTTCTGGTCCCACGAGGACAGCGATTGGCCCAGGTTGCACAGACCTCAATGCGTCAACGGGATTGGATTGCGGTGCGGATTCGTCGCAAACTATCAGCGTGCGTTCCTCGGACCAGGACTCCAATACCGCTGCAAACTTCCGCGGCTCCTCGATACGTGGAAGATGCAGAATGCCGCATTGCTCGGCTGCCTCAATGGCATTCGCGCGCATACGATGCAGATTAACGCGGTCGGGCGTTGTGCGACGCGTGAGTACTGGTCGCAAAGACCTCACACCCATCTCGACCGCCTTTTGAACCATATAGTCCAATCGCGCACGCTTGAGAGGCGCGAACAGATATTCAAGATCAGGACCCGCGACCTGCTCGCGTGTTTGTTGGCTCGCAACGAGTGTGCAGCTGCGGCGCGATAGCATTGAAATTCTTGCCCGCCATTCGCCGTCAATGCCGTTAAAGATAAGTATTTCATCGTTCAGCTTCAGGCGCAGAACGTTGATCAGGTAATTCGTCTGGGTGCTTGAGCATATAATCTCGGCGCCCGAGGTTAGGCTTGCCTCGACGAACAAACGCTCGGCACTGAAATCATGGATGGCCATGCCCCCCGTGATACCTGACAGCGCGGGGATGGCAAGCCAGCTCGATCTGCACATCATTGCCGAGGGCTAGCGGGGCAGGCCGCAAACAGGTTCAACGCGTTGGCATTTCCCATTATGTTGCGGCACTGCTACAAAATTTGCCTTGCGCAGTTGGCAATAATAGCTTCGGCACCGCTCACCATGAATGCCACAACACCTCCCCCACATGGACCTCGGCATGATGCGCCTGAGAAAGTTGCAGATGCGCCGGCTGGAAATTGGGTTGATCGCTACGCGCCAGAAGCTGCGCGCCCCTACTTGCGGCTTGCGCGCGCCGACCGGCCCATCGGGACGTGGCTCCTTGTGTTTCCCTGCTGGTGGTCGATGGTTTTGGCGCAACTGACGACAGATGCGGCCATTCCACACCTGGGCTACATGGTGCTTTTTGCGATCGGCGCATTTGTCATGCGCGGCGCAGGCTGCGCTTATAACGACTACGTCGACCGAGAGTATGACGCGCAAGTGGCCCGGACGCGCTCGCGCCCCATCCCATCGGGACAGGTATCACCCGAGCAGGCCCTAATTTTTGTCGCTGCGTTGGCACTTGTTGGCTTGGGTGTTCTGCTGCAATTCAATGGCTTCACAATTGGCCTGGGCATTGCGTCGCTATTACTCGTTTTGATCTACCCGTTTATGAAACGGTTTACCTATTGGCCGCAGGTGATCCTTGGGCTTGCCTTTAACTGGGGGGCGCTGGTGGGCTGGAGTGCTGTGAGAGGCACATTGGATCTTGCCCCTATCATGCTCTATGTCGGCGCCGTCATGTGGACGATCGGGTATGACACGATCTACGCGCACCAGGACAAGGAAGACGACCTTATGCTGGGGCTGAAATCGACCGCCATAAGGTTCGGCGAAAACAGCAAAGTCTGGGTCGCACTATTTTATGCCGGCGCGATTATTTTGTGGGCCTCTGCCGCTGTGCTTGCAGGCGCATACACCGTGACCTTGCTGGGACTGCTAATCGCTGGCGGGCACTTTGCCTGGCAAACTGCGACGCTCGACACGGAAGATGCGGATAATTGTCTGACCCGTTTTCGATCCAATCGCGACGTGGGCTTCATCGTCCTTGCGGGGCTTGTCGCTGATCTCGTTTTGAATTGAAAGGGCCGGTGTGATCTCTAGAAGGTCGTCGAAGTCGCCCAGAAAAGCCAACGGCATGGAACGGGCGCTCCCGAACCATGCCGTGACACATGCCAACCTGTCGACTTTTTGAGGGCCGTTCTTTCGACCGTAACAGGCAAATTGACACGAACACCTTCAAAAAGGGCTTAAAAGGTATCATGAAGTTTTGGTCAATATGGGTCCGATTCCGGTGCGATGCTGGCCATCCCAAGGGGCTTTTCGGGCCGAAAGTGTGTGAAGCTTCGTACCGGTCTTGCGGAAGTTGCGGGCATGAGGCAGGAAGACCTCTTGATCAGTTCGCCAACCCGTCGTGATCGACGGTCGCACGAGAGTGGCTGTGCCATCACGAAACGAACCGTAATAGGATCCTGAGAGAGCATGAGCAGCGATAGAAAAGAGTGCGACGGTCAGTTGTTACATCTTGTTTTTGGTGGGGAATTGAGTTCGTTGGAAGGCGTCACATTTCGAGACCTGAGCGGTCTGGATGTCGTGGGCTTCTACCCTAACTACGACGAAGCGGAAAAGGCGTGGAGGGCGGCGGCACAGCGCACCGTAGACAATGCACATATGCGCTATTTCGTCGTACATCTGCACAGGCTGTTGGACCCTGGTGGTGTTGATGGACTGCAATCGTGACTTCCCATACCGTCAGGCCGCGAATTCAAGGCGAAAAATGCGCATGCTTGGCACAGCCGACAATGTCGGCGCAAACATCGCAGACGCGACCAAGCGATGGCAAAGTGTGTTCCGTTATGCATCGTCTGATTTGATTTAGGCTGGAGGCATGTTTGGACGAGGCACGGACAACGGGTACGCCGCCGGACTCCGCTGACAAGAATGGTGGAGGCACCGAGCGCCGCAAGAAACCTAAGCGCGTCGCCTTCGACGCCCATTCTCGCGCGCTGATCAAACGGTTTCTGAAACAGTGGGTCTTTCCGCGCTGGAAGGAGCTTGCCGTTGCGCTTGCGATGACTGCATGCCTGGCCGCTGTCACGGGCGGCTACCCGATGATCATCAAGCTTTCGTTTGACACGCTGATGAAAAGTAACGGCGGCGACAATGTTCTCCTTTGGGTGCTTGCAGCGGTGATCGGCGTGACCGCCGCGCGCAGCGTTTTTCTTTACCTTCAGACAGTTGCCACAAACCGAATTGTCTGGCGCATGTCGACGGATATGCAGAAGACGGCATTCTCACATCTGGTGGAGGCCGACTTCGCCCGCCTGACGCGCGAAACACCGGGCCGCCTCGTCTCGCGGCTTACGAACGACATCAATTTCATACAGCAGGCCGTACAAGCGTCGTTGCAGACGGCTATTCGCGATACGCTGATGGTGATCGCACTTGTCGCCTCGATGATCTACCTTGACCCGGTGATGTCATTGTTCGTGCTTGGCGTCTATCCGATTGCAGCATTGCCGATAGCGGCAATTTCGGAACGGCTCAGGAAGGTTGCCAAGCGTACGCAGTCGGAACTTGGCGACATGACATCGCTGCTGACCGAAAAACTGTCCGGCAGCCGCCTGATCAAGACGTTCGGGTTGGAAGACTATGCGGCCAGACGGGTCAATACGAGCTTTGAGCAGGTGTTTGATCTGCGCATGAAGGCTGTGCGAAACCGGGCCCGTCTCGATCCCATGCTTGAGGCGTTGGGCGGCCTGGCTGTCGCGGGCGTTATTGCTTTTGCGCATTGGCGCATTGCCAGCGGGATTTCGACCGTTGGCGATTTCATGGGCTTTGTGACAGCGTTGCTGATGGCAGCACAACCGATACGGGCGCTGGGAAATCTGTCAGGCAAAGTGCAAGAGGGGCTTGCCGCGGCGGAAAGCCTTTATGGGCTGTTGGATGAACGCCCGGCCATCGCCGACCGGCCGGGCGCGAAGAACCTCAACATAGGTGCGGGTGAAATCACATTTGATGACGTGAGCTTTTCCTACCTCCATGATGGTGGGCCACCGGCCGTTTCGCATTTTTCTCTGAACGTTCCGGGCGGGAAAACGGTTGCATTTGTTGGGCGCTCCGGTTCGGGAAAATCAACGGTTATTAATCTCGTGCCGCGTCTGTTCGATGTTGATCGCGGCAGTATTTGCATCGATGGGCAAGACATTCGAAATGTAACGCTTTCTTCACTGCGTAATTCGATTGCCATCGTTAGTCAGGACGTCACATTGTTCGATGACAGTATCGAGGCCAATATTTCGCTTGGCCGGCTGGGCTGCAGCCACCAAGACGTTATTGAAGCTGCCACAGCGGCGGCGGCGCATGACTTTATCCTGGAGCAACCGGCCGGATATGACACAGAAATCGGAGACCGCGGACAGCGGTTGTCAGGCGGACAGCGACAGCGGCTTGCTTTGGCGCGCGCGATTTTACGCGATGCTCCTATTTTGCTTCTGGATGAAGCAACCAGCGCGCTTGATACGGAATCGGAACAGCTCGTCCAGGACGCCTTGGCGCGCTTTACCAAAAACCGCACAACGCTCGTCATCGCACACAGGCTATCGACTGTGCAGAATGCAGACCTAATTTGCGTGATGGATGGCGGGGAGATTGTGGAGGTGGGCACGCATGCGGAGCTGATCCTGGCCAGCGGGGCATATGCACGCTTGGCGCAGTCTCAGCTCATCGACGAGGGTGATGAAGAGGCAACCGCCGCGGCTAAGTGAGCCTGTCGCCGGCAGCTTGATGGAGCGGTTGACCTCTACAACGCCACCACTTCACCCTGGAGACTGGACGGGCACTATTCGCGCTTCAAAATGTCGTTGACGAGACGGTTTGCCCAGCCATGGGCGCTGAATGACGCCTCAACCGCCTCGGCGTCATAGATAGTCTCAACCCATTCGAGAAAGTCGATGGGTGTCTTAGCATTGTAACTCAAATAGCTATTAAAGAAGTGGTCCAGTACGCCGGTGTCTGATTGCCTGATATGACCGTAACGCCACGTCAATTCGCGAACAGCTTTCGCAATCGGCTCACCTTGGCGCACATGTCGGTAAAGCACACTCATAAGTCCGGCTCGGTCAGCGCCTGACTTGCAATGCATCAAAATCGGATATTCGGCGGTGCGCAGCGCCTTGATCGCGTCTGCAAGCTCCTCTTTGGACGGGGCGGCACGCGAACGAACCTTGACGTTGACGAAATTGATGCCTAGCGCCTCGCACGTGTCCCTTTCCAGAAAATAGCCTCCTGAAGGGATTTCGCCGCGCAAGTTGAGAATCGTGCGAACACCCTGACGCACCAACTTTCGGATTTGCCGTGGTGTCGGCTGCGCGCTACGCCAGGCCTCCCCTGACAGCCGGTGCTTGTTCAGATAAAAAACACGCAGCAAACCGTGGTCGACGAGCAGCATATCGAGATACTGTGCGCTGGGGCCAAACAAACGCTTGGCCCAGGCAGGCGAGCGCTCGCTGAGGCCGTTGCGCAATGACATCGTGACGCGTTTGGCGGCTCTTTTCAGCCTTTTGCGCGGAGCCGGCATAGGCTTGGTTACGGTCTCGCTATTCAATGGCTCTCCCCGAGGCGGCGAGGCTATGCTGGCTGCCAACCGGTTTTGTCGTGAACTCAGCCGCGCCCGCTACTGTCCTGTCGGGTATAATGCGCTATAGGAAGCCACTGCAAGGGGGGAGGCCGGCCGGCAAGCTGTTTTTGCCGCCTACCCCCCAATATTCTATGGGTGGCAGCGCTAAATGGCACAGTCCGCAGATATGAAGGTGAAGCTCAACCAATTCGCGGGTCGACGACTGGCCGGCGTTATTCGGCTTGTAGAGCGCACATCCCGGACGATCTACGAGACAGACGATTTGCTTGACCGGCTTTACGCAGAACATCCCGTCATTGTCGCCTGCTGGCATGGTCAGTTCATGATGCTGAGCTGCCTTAATCCGCGCGGTGAGAAAGTTTCCGCCATGGTTGCGCGGCACGGCGATGCGGAAGTGATCGGCGAGGCCATGAAGACGTTCGATGTGTCACTCATACGCGGCGCGGGAGCAGGCCCACGCAAGAAGGACCGTGGCGGGGCCCACGCACTGCGTGCATCGGTAAAAGCACTGCGAAGTGGTTCATCGCTGGTCATGACCGCCGATGCACCGCCCGGCCCGGCGCGCGTTGCCGGGCTTGGAATTCTCACGATCGCCAAACTGGCGGGACGGCCCATTGTGCCAACGGCGGCCGCGACCTCCCGGTTCCTAGCCCTTAACACCTGGAGCCGGCTGACGATCAACCTGCCGTTTTCCAAACTCGCGTTCGCACTTGGTGAGCCAATCCATGTGCCGCCCGATGCTGGGAGAGACGAGTTGGAGGGGCTGCGGCTGCGGCTGCAGGATGAACTTAACGAGGCCACGCGCCGGGCCTACGAACTTGCCGGAGCAGATATGTCGCGTATTGAGCCGCCGCCAGCGAGGACAAAGTGGCAACGGCGAAGCGAAGAGCTTAAGTCTGACAGTCAAGCACAGGATACGGATGCCAGGGCGAAACACGCAGGGACGGTTTCACCATCCGGCACAAGAGCACCCAAGCGTAAGCCAGGCGCTGAACTTAAGGTGTACCGTGCCGCAACGACGCTGTTGCGTCCGGTGGCACCGGTTCTGCTTCGGGTCCGGGAAAGATACGGGAAAGAAGACGCACGGCGACGACCGGAACGTTTTGGACAGGCCGGCTGCGCACGTCCAGGCGGATTGCTGGTGTGGGCGCATGCGGCAAGCGTGGGTGAAACCAATGCGGTTTTGCCAGTAATCGATGCAATGAACGAAGCACGTCCCGATCTTACTTTTTTGCTGACCACGGGAACCGTGACGTCGGCTGGACTTGCGGCAAAACGTCTGTCGCGCAAGGCGCTGCATCAATATGTTCCGCTCGACTCGCCACGCTATGCGCAAAACTTCTTGGCGCATTGGAGGCCCGATCTTGCTGTTTTTACAGAATCGGAAATTTGGCCGAACCTCATTTTAGAAACCGCGCGGCGTAACATCGCTCTGGCTCTCATCAATGCGCGCATGTCTTCGCGCAGTTTCGAGCGCTGGAAGAAATATCGGTCATTCTCCGCACCGCTTTTCAGTGCGTTTGATCTGGTGATGGCGCAAAATGAAGAATTCGGTGACTATTTTTCCAAACTCAATGCAGGCCGCGTGGTGGTCACAGGAAACTTGAAAATCGACGCACCACCACCACCGGTCGATACTGAAGCCCTTAAGGCCATGCAAACCGCCTTGTCTGGTCGTCCTAGTTATGTCGCCGCCAGCACGCACGATGGTGAAGAGTCGATTATCGCCGAAGCACACCGGAAAATATCAGGCAAGATCGCAGACTTCTGCACAATTGTTGCGCCTCGACATCCGGAACGTGGCACTGCGATTGCTGAAATGTTGCGTGGGCAGGGATTGCGCGTGGAGCAAAGATCGATGCGGGCGCTGCCAGGCGAGACTTGCGACGTTTATGTGGCGGATACGATCGGCGAACTGGGGATGCTCTATGCGCTTTGCCCGGTGGCCTTCATCGGCGGCTCACTTGTCGCGCATGGCGGGCAGAATCCGGTGGAAGCGATCCGCCACAACACCGGCGTCGTCAGCGGTCCGCACACGCGTAATTTTCGCGATGCATACGCGACGCTGGTAAGCTGTGACGGTGCTGTGATTGTAGATACTGCGGACGAGCTTGCTGAGGCCGTGACACGCCTGCATATCAGCGTAGATGAGCTTGATGCGCTTCGCGCCGGCGCAGACAAAGCTCTCAACATGCTGGCTGGTGCGCTCGATCGGACCGTGGGAGAACTCTTAGACCTGCTGCCTGCACCGGAAAGGATGCGGCGTGCCAGCTAAGGATCCAAATTGGTGGTACGCCAAGGATCGTCAGGGTCGTATTGAGGCGGCCCTGAAACCATTGGCGGACCTTTATGGGCACGTGGGCATTCGGCGATTTTCGCGGACACAGGCCTACCGATCACGACTTCCGGTGATTTGCATTGGTAATCTCACTGTTGGCGGCACGGGTAAGACGCCGCTTGCCATCATGGTTGCGGAATTGCTGAAAGACGCCGGCGAGGAACCGGTATTCTTGACGCGCGGGCACGGCGGGCGGCTCAAAGGTCCCGTATTCGTCGACATGAAAACGCACACAGCGCGTGATGTGGGTGATGAGCCACTGTTGCTGACGCAAACAGCGCCAACGCTTGTCTGTCGTAACCGCAGACAAGGTGCAATTGTCATTGAGAATGACCCGAGGCAGCCAAGCGTTATCGTGATGGACGACGGACTGCAGAACCCCGCTCTACGCAAGGATTTGACCATTGCTGTCATCGATGGGCAGCGCGGCATCGGCAACGGGCTTGTCATACCCGCTGGCCCACTACGCGCACCGCTAGACTTTCAGCTTGGGCTCACAGACGCGGTTCTCATCAATCAATCTGACAATAAGGATCCGTGGATGAGCGACATGTTCAAGGGCATGCGGCGTAGCTTTCCCGGACCAGTGCTTGCAGCGGAGCCGCAGCCCACTGTTGACACCGAGTGGCTGGACGACAAGGCGGTGACTGCATTTGCAGGAATAGGAAATCCAGACCGGTTCTTTGCGCTCGTTGAGAGGTTAGGCGCGCGGCTCGTTGAGCGCATTGCATTCGGCGATCATCATCTGTTTACCGAAGCAGATGCGACGCGACTACTGGATTCGGCGGCCAAACATGACAGTATACTTGTGACAACGGAGAAGGATGCCGTGCGGTTTGAAGGGCAGGTGGGAATGCGCGCCAAAGTGGCCGAACAGCTTCATACCCTACCGATACGCTTGGCGTTCCCCGAAGGAGATGATGCGCGCCTAAAGTCTCTCCTGGAGTCTGTATTAAAGACCGGAGGGTACAGGGCCGGACTCAGATCCGACTGACCAATCGCCGTCGGCACCGAACCGCGCCTGTTTTTTCCAATTCAATCGGCGCGGTGCAGCTCCATATAGCGCCGCATTGAAACCTCAGCCGAGACGTAGGCTTCCTGTTGCTCAACGCTCCAGTAGCGGAGGTCGGTTAGAGGTATTGGGTCGCCGGTCACGGCACAACGTACGAATTCACCGGGCGATGTGACTTGGAATTCACCGTCGAGAAAACGAACATTTGCCTCGCCACGGCTTCCAAAGATTTTTTCAAAGCGGTTCATACTCTGCCCTCAATGCAATCCGGCATAGGCCGGCCACCGCATTGGCGGTGCAGTGCTCAGCCATTCCCCTACCATTCAGTTTATTGACATGGCCCCAACTCTCGCGATCGTCAAGCGCGCAGAGCCTTAACCCTGTCACGTCCAGTGGTTCCGTCCTAGAAAAGTGATCCCTGACGGCCCTTAGGAGCGGGCGCTGTTTGACTTTTTGAGCGCCCCGTTTTCTCGCCGCCCTTCGTCCCACCGCCAGGCGATGTCTGACCGCGTGCTGGGATGGTCGCCTTGCCGTCTGCGAATTCAATCTGGAACTCTTGTTCAAGCGCAGGGTTAGAGTGCGACCTGATCATTGCGCCCTCTTGGTCGCGCACCAGCGCATAACCCCGGGCCAGAACGCTTTGATAACTCAACGATTGCAAAAGCTTGTACTGTCCATCGAATTGCCGTCTGCAATTGGCGGTAAATCCTGAAAAGGCTTGCCGTCGGCGCCCGTCGATCTCGGCGACACGCGTGTGTGCCTCGCTGATGCGCCGAAAGAGACCAGATGGGCTGAGGCGCGCGGATGAAGCGGTAAGCCGGTTCTTGTGGGCGTTGGTGTTGCTCAACAACGCGCGTCCGAGCCTCTTCTCGGCAGCATCAAAACGTTGGCGCGGTAAAGCCAGGATCTCTTCCAGGCGTGGCAGGCCGCGCATCGCCGCCTTGAGGTCCGTGCGTGCGTGATCGAGGACGCGCACAACCGCCGTCCGCAATCGTACTGTCAGACCTCCCGTCTGTTCAATGAGGTCGGCATATTTGGGCACGGCCCATTCGGCTGCTTTGGTCGGCGTGGGCGCGCGCGCGTCCGCTACCAAATCGATCAAGGTCCAGTCGGTTTCATGACCTACTGCGGAGATGACGGGCAGGCGGCTTTCTGCTACTGCGCGCACGACACTTTCTTCGTTGAAGCCCCACAAGTCCTCAAGACTGCCGCCACCGCGCGCAACAATCAACACGTCAGGACGGGGCAGCGGACCATCAACGGGCAAGGCATTAAATCCCGCAACCGCACTTGCGACTTCCGGCGCGCACGTTTCGCCCTGGACGCGAACGGGCCACAATAGGACGCGGGTTGGAAAACGCTCAGTAAAACCAGCGAGCATGTCGCGGATCACAGCGCCCGTCGGACTGGTGATGACGCCGACAACGCGTGGAAGAAACGGCAGCTGCTGCTTCCTGCTCTCATCGAACAAACCTTCGGCTGTAAGCTTCTTCTTGCGTTCCTCCAACAACGCCATCAAAGCGCCGACGCCGGCCGGCTCCAGCGACTCAACAACGATCTGGTATTTCGATGACCCCGGATAGGTCGTCACGCGACCACGCGCAATGACCTCCATCCCTTCTTCGGGCTTAACTTTGAGCTTCTGGAACACGCCGCGCCAAATGACGGCATCAATCCTGGCCTTTTCATCTTTCAATGAAAAATAACAATGACCGGAGGAATGGGGGCCACGGTAGCCGGAGACCTCACCGCGCAAGCGCACATATCCGAAGCTGCCTTCCAAAGTGCGTTTGATGGCGTGGGCAAGTTCATTGACGGAGAACTCCGGTGCATTGGCACCGCGTCCGCCATTGCGCAGTTCGTCCGTCTTGGATGCTTCTGGCGCCACTATGCGCTCCTTAACTCCGTTATTCTTCTTCTACGCTGGCAGGCTGATAACACGCGCTTCTATTTCCGCCTATTCGCGCCAACTGTCCTCGATTTAACGGCCCCTGGGCCACTCTTCAACTGATCACCCTGTGGGCGAATCGGGGGAAAGTCCAAGTTTATGCCTGTTGACCTTGCCCGGGATCAGGCAATTGTGAAAAAAGGGCTCGTAACAAGCTTCATGGCTCTCACAAGCGGTAGATGGCTCTCACGCAATGAATGTTCTTCTGATTGGCAGCGGCGGCCGCGAGCATGCGCTCGCCTGGGCACTCAGCCGCAGTGACACCCTCACCCAGCTCTTCTGCGCACCAGGCAACCCGGGAATGGAAGAAGCGGGAACGTTGGTCGGTCTCGATACCACCGACCATACTGCGACAATCGCGTTTTGCCGTAAGCATAACATCGATCTGGTGGTCGTCGGTCCGGAAGCGCCATTGGTGGATGGTCTTTGTGACAGCCTCGAGGACGCTCAAATTGCCTGCTTCGGGCCCAGCAAACTTGCCGCTCAACTGGAAGGCTCAAAAGGCTTCACCAAGGACTTATGCAAGGACTTCAATATTCCCACGGCAGGCTATGGCCGCTTTGACGACGCTGCTACTGCAAAGGCTTACGTCGATACGCAGTCGCTGCCGATCGTCATCAAGGCGGACGGACTTGCGGCCGGCAAGGGTGTGATCATCGCGCAAGACAGAAATGAAGCCCATACCGCGATCGATGCGTGCTTCACCGGTGCGTTCGGAGAGGCCGGTCACGAGGTTGTCGTTGAGGAATTCCTTGAAGGAGAAGAGGCAAGTTTTTTTGCGCTCGTTGATGGAACACACGCTCTGGCGCTGGCAACCGCACAGGACCATAAGCGTGTCGGCGATGGCGATGTTGGACCGAATACGGGTGGCATGGGGGCATACTCGCCGGCACCGGTCATGACAGACGCGCTTAACCAGAGCGTCATGGAACAGATCATCATGCCGACGGTCAGGGGCATGGCGGCGCGAGGCTATCCATACAAGGGCGTTCTATATGCGGGCCTGATGATTACAAAGAATGGTCCGCAACTCATCGAATACAACGTGCGCTTTGGCGATCCTGAATGTCAGGTCCTGACGATACGTCTAAAGTCCGATTTGCTTGCGTTGCTCAAGGCAACAGCAGATGGGCGGCTCGATGGGATGGACGTCGAGTGGCGTAAGGAGACCGCGCTCACAGTTGTAATGGCTGCGAATGGATACCCGGGCCCGCCGGTAAAGGGCAGCGACATCAGAGGCGTTGAGGCAGCTGAGGCGCCTGACTCGGTGAAGATATTCCACGCCGGAACCCGCCGCGATGGTGATCGGCTCATCGCCAACGGCGGCCGGGTTCTAAATGTGACCGCGTTGGGGGCAACCGTCGGCGAGGCCAAAGCGCGTGCCTATGATGCGGTTGCCAAAATCGACTGGCCGGGTGGCTTCTGCCGCTCAGACATCGGCTGGCGTGCGGTCGAACGTGAGAACATCGAATAATTGCTCCGCTAATGGCGCCCCATTGTCACTAGTGTAGCGAATTTGACGTTTGCCCCCGCTCAACAGCAAACGTCCAGAGCAAACGTCAAATTCAAAAGCTACACTAGAAACATTGACTTGGTAGTGTTCCTCATGTCTCAGACATTTGCTCTCGACCAAGCCGCAACCAGTGGCAAATGTCTGAGACGGAACACTAGCGTCACAATGGGGACTATATTCGTGCTTCTCTGATAGAGCGCGCGGTCGCGCGTGACCGACTCCTCGCGGCAAACTGAAACCCGATTACGCAAATGACCGACAACGAAGGTAATACGTCTGACCACAAGGTGCCGACCAGACCCAATCGTCCGTCGATCGCGCTAGCGCTTGGCGGGGGTGGTGCGCGCGGACTTGCTCACATTTTGGTTCTGGAGGCGTTTGATGAGATGGGTCTCACACCGAAGGTTATTGCGGGGACCTCGATTGGCGCCATCTTCGGCGCAGCCTATGCGTCAGGTTTGACGGCATCACATATTCGCGCGCACACGCAGGAGGTTTTGTCTCAGCGGCTCGATCTGCTGCGGCAATTGTTTGCAGCACGCAACGAGCCGCTTCAGCGCGCCCTAAATGTCTTGCAACTGCGCTCAGCTCTGCTCAATCCGCAAACCTTGCTCGATCACCTTATGCCGTCGCGGGTGGCACGAGACTTCAGCGAGCTTTCCATACCTTTGAAACTTGTTGCGGCCGACTTTTATACGCAGCGAGAAGTTGTCATTCAGGACGGTGACGTCATGCAAGCCATCGCGGCAAGTATGGCGCTGCCTGCGATTTTTGCCCCTGTGATGTCGGAGGACCGGGCACTTCTTGATGGTGGCTTGGTCAACCCGTTACCATTCGACGTCATTGCAAACGATGCCGATGTCGTCGTGGCGATCGACGTATCTGGCACCGGACAAATTGCGGCTGAGGACGAGCTGCCCTCTGCATTGCACACTATGATTTCTTCATTGCAGATCCTCGAAGCCAGCATTGTTCGAGAGAAACTGCGCTCCCGCCGGCCGGATGTTCTCATTGAGATGGATGTCGGCGGATTCCATGTGTTGGAGTTTCACAAGTTCAAGAAAGTGTTTGAAGCTGCGCAACCGGCGAAAGCGCAGCTGCGGCAAAAACTTGAACGCGTGTTGAGTTCCGAGACTCTGTCGGCTGTCGAACTGAACACTGCTGCCGCAGAGCCCGGCCGATTGTCGCAACGTATCAATGTGATCTCGCCAGTACCGCGCAGCGATATGCAGTCCACGGGCCCGGCAGCCAAGTCTGCGCGCCCCAGACTGGCCGAGCGACTGATCAAAAGCCGGCCGCCCCGCTGACCGGTCATCTATTTTTTGGCTGGGACCGGACCGCCCAGCATTTGTTTTACGCTGGAATTCCATGCGCCCGTCTGCTCGCCGTTCGCACGAGAGGCCAGCTTCAGTTTGTTTGCTTCGCCGAAGCGGCCTTGCAGTCCGAGCACCAGAGCTAGGTTGTGCCGGATCTTTTGATTATCGGTCACAGATGTTGCGCGGCGAAGCGTTCGTTCTGCCGCCGTGAGTTCACCTCTGAGCACGTGAGACATCGCCACGTTATTCAGCAAGTCAGGGTCACCGGGTGCACGCGTCAATGCTGTTGTGAAGGCGTTGTGCGCCTCATCATGGCGTCCAAGACTGGCGAGCGCCGCACCACGCAGCGAAAGCATTCGTCCGCTTAACCGAGCTTCCGGTGCAGTTCGTGAGATGACATTAAATGCAACTTGGCCCTGCCCTGCTTCAATGGCCATTTTGGCATACGCGGCGGAAAGCTCTTCGTTGTCGGGCGCCTTGACGTGTGCCTTGGCCAGAATTGTCAATGCCTTTGCCGTCCTGCCGTCGGTTTCAGCAGCGCGTGCACGAGCAATTACGTTTTTAATATCAACGGACTTATTCGCGGCATTCCCTTGGCTGCCTGTTGCCACGCTTCCCGTCGTTATGCTGGATGCATCTGATTGCGGCGACAACAACGCCGTTAGGCCATTGGCGCCGCCGCCAGCGGCACAGCCACCTAGCGCTGCTGCACCAACAAGGAGCACAACCGGTACGCCCGCATGAAAAGCCTTTCGTCTTACAGCGCGTGTCTGCGCCGCCGGTGTTGCCCTGATTGGGGGCAGGCGGCCGTCGATGACTCGGTGTTTTCTGTACATAGCGTGCTTCACCCTCCGCGCGCATCTTGCATGCCAAATCAAAGTACATTTTTCGTCAGCCTGTATCGTGGGCTGAGCGAAACTCCGGCGCCTCATCAACCGCCAGCATTGCTACCGGTGGTGGTCGGGTTGACGTTCTTTTCCTTCTTCGCATTTGTCCGGTCGCCCTCAACGTATTTGTCCATAACGGTTTGGCGACGCCTGTTGGAACGGTCGGTCATTGAGCGTACGCGTACAAGGTCCGATGGCCGTGCGACCATGGCAGCAAGGTTATTGCGCTGCGCGCAACCCAAATTTGGATAAGGCGCATTCTGGCGATCATGTGCAAGGTTTTGCGACCAGTCTCCGCACGGTGCCGCTTGAGCAACTTCACGATAGTAAGTGAGCGTCAGAGCTGAGCCGTAACCGCCGGGCGCTGCCCGCGTTATGCGGATTTCACTGGTGTCGATGCCCTCTTCTTCAATAATTTCCTGTAGTTCTGACAAAGCAAATGCTGCAGCGCTGTGCCGGCCGCCAGAAGGTTTGGAGATGAAAAGCATGCCATTGCCGTCTCGACGGTAGGACGACAGAAACATTTCCACATTGGCACGATCTTCCATCGACATGCCTGACTTGCCGTAGCCGACGCCGATGTCCAACATCTCGCGCTGGCGCGCAATTGTTATGGGAAAGCGAACTTTCGGATCAGTGAAAACGTAGTTGGGCGGCGGTGGGTCCAACCTGCGCCAGCAGCCAGTAACGGCGCTTGCGCAAATGATAATGCAAGCCATGCGCACAACTAATGCCACGGCGTTAGGGCTTGGACACCTACTGGTGCCGCTACCGCCCGATCTCAATATTTTAGGTTTCGTCATTTGAGGATGAATCCAAAATCACCAGCATAATCGGCTAAGGGTCCCTCACCCCGCCATTCGTAAACGCGATTAATCCGACCCAGAAGGATGGCTCGCAGATCGCTTGCTGGAGCAAATCCGTCATCCGGCTTTGCGAGCTTGTCTTCCTGGACGGGCCGCACAACATACGGTGTCACGATGACAACGAGCTCTGATTCCTCTTTTATGTAATCGCGGCTGCGAAATAGCGTACCGAGCACGGGAACGTCCTTGATGCCCGGCAGTCCATCGATGTTTTGGCGTATTGAGTCCGACAGTAATCCAGCAATTGCCAGCGAGCCGCCCGACGGCAGTTCCACCGTCGATCTTGCCTGGCGCTTTGCCAATGCAGGGATGGACAGACCGGAAATTTGCACCGACCCCTGGCTGGACAGTTCGCTTACTTCGGAATCAATCTTGAGGCTGATGCGATCCTCAGACAGAACAACCGGTGTGAAAGAAACACCGACACCGAATTCCTTGAATATGACGGAGGTCCGGCCTTGGTTGTCGACAACGGGAATGGGGAATTCACCGCCGGCCAAGAACTTAGCTGACTCTCCTGAAACAGCAGTCAAGTTCGGCTCGGCCAGCGTGCGCACCAACCCGTCGCGTTCCAGTGCGCGAATGGCATGGGAAATCCTGTTCTTTGGCGTGGTCCAGGAGCCGGCGATGCCGCTATTGCCAAAGGGCTGGCCTGCACCTTGCGGCCCTTGATTGAATAGGTTCAGCATACCCGCCCCTTCGCCGATTGTCGTAATCGCGGGAACCGGAAGGGTGCCAAGCCCAGCTGCGGCGGTCAGTGGTACGGCATTTTCTGCAAGGAAGGAGGTGACGAAATTGCCCGAATTAATGAGCGCACCCAGGTTAATGCCAAACTGCTTGAGGACTGAGCGCTGAACTTCAGCGACCTTGACCTGCAACATCACTTGTTCTTCGGCCTCAACTGAGAGCATGTTTACAATGCCCTCCTTGAGGTCCTTTTTCGAGGCGCCCTTGCTTTCAGCCGACGGCGCAATAAATCTTGCCGCCAGATCGACGGCACGCTCCGAATCAGCCGGCGTGCGTACCGTGCCTGTTAGAACGATTGAATCGCGGATTGTCTCGGTCGAGATATTGGAACCTGGAATTAGGCGCTGCAGCATTGCATCCAGTGCCGCGATATCTTGCTCAACGATTATCTCGAGAACGAGGATGTGGTTGCCGAACTCGTCCGTGAAAATGGCGTTGGACTGACCGATGGTTTTGCCAATCAAGTTGATGCGCCGTGCCGAGTGCACGATGGCGTCGACAATCGTTGGATTGGCCACGACCACGTCTTGCGCATCGCGCGGCAACTCTACCAACACGCTCTTGTTCAGGGCAACGCGGAGCCCTCGCACCTGCGGCGAGCCGGGAGTGTCAGCAACCGTCAGGATCGCTCGAGCACCTGCGCCGGATTTCTGCGCGAGGCTTGTTTGCGGCCAAAGGGTGCCACCAAGCAGCAGCAGCACCAGCCAAGCCAGCTTGCAAGCAATCGTCGTTGTTATTCTTTTGCGACCTATGGTCATGCATGCCTTTGTCAGCTACAGCAGGACTCACTCGTGAATTAAAATGCGCCATGCGAGCTTGCAGGCACATGTGAAGTGAAGGCGGCTTCTGGCAATGAGTGGCGCGGCTGTTGGACGTAGCCCGCTGAAGCGCCGGAATTCTACTCTGCGTTGAAGAGGCTAATTGAGTCGCCACCACTAGCGTCCGCCGCAGGTGTGGCCTGGAGGCACTTATCCCCGTCTTTTACATATTCAGAGAACTGATGTTTTCTCTTGGACGGACGGGCGGTTACACCGCGCTGCGGGTATCACGCGAGCTGCTGCAAAATGCTGTTTTCGAACAGCATCTAACGTCGTTCAGAGAAGAAATCACGAAGCAACGCAGCCGCACGCTCCTCATCAATTCCGTCATAGATTTCCGGGCGATGATTGCAGGTGGGATGGGCGAAAACACGCGGGCCATGCGTGACGCCGCCGCCCTTGGGATCGCTAGCGGCATAGTAAAGGCGACGAATGCGGGCAAACGAAATGGCTGCAGCGCACATCGGACAGGGTTCCAACGTCACATAGAGGTCGCAGGACTCTAGCCTCTGGCTGCCAACGAGCGCGCCAACCGCACGGATCACCAATATTTCCGCGTGGGCAGTTGGGTCGGAGCGTTCAATCGTTCGATTGCCGTCGGCTGCCAGGACGCGGCCGGTGTTATCGACTATAACCGCGCCAATGGGGACTTCGCCGCGCCGCCGCGCCGCCTCAGCCTCATCCAAAGCCAACTTCATATGGCCGCGATCGGCTGTCGATGTCATAAGAAGCCCTTCTAACTTGAATAAACACGAACGGATCGCATGCGAAAGACACGGCGCGGCCCACGGCCAGTTCCAGACAAGCATAGCGCACGTGGCGAGGCCTCGCGGGCGAAGCGCCCTAGCGGCCGCACCGGTTCAACTGCGGCCGGCCATAGCAGGCCCGCCCAAAAATTCAAAGAAAAAGGCTCCTCCGCTCAACCTGGACGACAGGCACGTCAAGACCGCAGGTCTCATGTCGCTGCACCGGAGCCAGCACCACCCACAGGGCCTGTGCGAATTGCCAAGGCCATTGCACGGGCAGGCTTGTGTTCACGCCGGGAAGCAGAGCGGTGGATTGAATCGGGCCGCGTAACCCTCAACGGAAAGCGGCTCGATACACCTGCATGCGAAGTCAGCGCAAAAGACAAGGTGCTCGTTGACGGCCGGCCGTTGCCAATGGCCGAACCCGTGCGGCTGTGGCGCTACCACAAACCGCGCGGTCTGGTGACAACTCACAGTGACCCGCAAGGCCGACCGACGGTTTTTGATACATTGCCAAAGACATTACCCCGCGTGATCTCAGTGGGGCGTCTCGACTTCAATACGGAAGGGCTGCTTTTGCTCACCAATGATGGGGCATTGGCGCGATATCTCGAGTTACCTTCGACAGGTTGGCTAAGGCGTTACCGGGTGCGCGCGCGCGGCCGCATTTCAGCTGAGGCCTTGGAGGCCCTCAAAGACGGAGCCGAGGTGGAGGGAATACGGTATGGGCCCATCGAAGCCAGTTTGGACAGCGTGCAAGGCTCTAATGTCTGGCTGACGGTCGGTTTACGAGAGGGCAAGAACAGGGAGGTGCGGCGCGTCCTTGCCTCTCTCAATCTGGAGGTAAACCGGCTGATCCGCATCTCGTATGGCCCGTTCCAGCTGGCGGAGCTGACAGCGGGCAGCGTGGACTCGGTGCGGCGGCGCGTACTGATCGACCAACTTGGGCACGGCAAGGCTGTCGATCTGGGGCTGGGTGGTGAGAACGACGAAGACCAGGCCGCACCTGTGACAAAAAACCAACCGAAAAGGCATAGCAAAGCATCCCAAACCGCCTCCAAAAAGCCGAGACCCTCACAACAGATAAGACCGAAACGATCATGATATGACCATCAGTTCAATTCAGCCCTGCAGGTCTGCTCTATGAGAATTGTAGGGGGGGACTTACGCGGGCGCGTGTTGGCAACACCGGTGGATGCAAGCACCCGGCCGACGTCCGACAGAGTGCGTGAGAGCCTATTCAATATCCTGGAGCACCACAGCGACGTCCCGGAACTCGATGGCGCCCGCGTTATCGATCTTTTTGCAGGGACGGGGGCTCTAGGACTTGAAGCGCTTTCGCGTGGCGCCCGGTGGGCGCTTTTTGTGGAGCAGGATGCGCGCGCGCGCGCTGTTATTCGGCAGAACATCGAAGCCCTCGGGCTACAAGGCCGGACCAAATTGTTCCGGCGCGATGCCACCTCGCTCGGGCCCGCAGGCAATCTTGCGGGCTTTCGGTTTGCCTTTCTTGACCCACCCTATGGCAAAGGCCTTGCCGAACAGGCGCTCATAGAATTGCGGGATGGTGGATGGCTGCACGCTGGTGCGATCGCCGTCGTTGAAGAACGCGCGAGCGTACAATTGGAACTCCCTGATGGCTTCGTCCAAACTGACGAGCGCCGCTACGGCGACAGTTCAATAACGCTCTGCAGGTATACCGGCCCGGACGCGAGTACCACTCGATCGAAAAGCCAGGACACATTAGATGGGGAGGAGGCTTAAGTGATCTCCTGGTCGTTTCTTCTTGCGCGCGATCGTGGCGGCCTGAACGGCTGGGTTGAGGCGGCCCTGTTCGTCCTCGCTATATCCACACTCAATATCGTTTATGCACTTGCCGCAGAGCTTGGCGCGCACCCTCTCCTGTTTGCACTTTACGGAACGGCATTCGCAGCAGCCGGTTCTCTGCTTGGCACCGGACTTGGTGCGGACTGGCTCAAGGTCATACGGGCAAAGGAGAGTTGGGTCTTCGGTGTTGCGTCTATTGCCATGGAGGCGTTCTATTTCCTGCTCTTGGGCACACTCACGCCCGCGGAAGCCAGCCTGACCGTCCGGCTCGCAGTACCGGCCTCGATCCTTGTCGGTTGGTTGTTCTTTTCACGCACGATCAATGGCGCAATTGTTGCCGGCTCGCTCATCGTCACCGCCGCGGTCATTCCAATCATCATAGATCTAGCGCCGGACGTGCAAATGCGTGGCGCCATATACACAGTGATTTGTGCCGGAATCATTTCCATTAAAACGTTCTCAAGTGAGTTCCATCCCTGGAACCGAGCCGCAAAGAGCGTAAGTGAGAAAATGCGCATCACCGGTCTGGTGGTGTTGGCGACGGCAATGGTCGGTGCTGGGATTTGCACAATCGCGATTGCGCTGGAACTGGCTGGATTATTATCGGCCAACGGACTGGTCCCGCCGTTGCAAGCGTTTGAACATTTGCCGACGTTTGTGCTCGCGTTGTTGTTCGGCGGCCCGATATTGTTGGCAATGAACTATCTGATGTTTTCGTCGGTTGTAAAAATTGGAACGGAGAATTTTTTAGCTTGCAGCACATTCGCGCCCCTCGTCGCAGTGGCGCTGCAATCGCTTGCCGTCTCTTACGGGATCATAACAGTGCCAGCGTTTAACTGGGGGCTTCTGCCGCTTATCGCGCTTGGAATTGCCGGTGTTTTCCTGATCATCCGTGGTGGACAATCCGGCTAGCGGCGACCGAATAGTTTTTCAATGTCGTTCAGCGCCAACTCCACATAGGTCGGGCGGCCGTGATTGCACTGGCCGGAATAAGGTGTCGCTTCCATGTCGCGCAGAAGTGCGTTCATCTCTTCGGCCGTAAGCCGGCGCCCGGACCGGACACTGCCATGACACGCCATGCGTGAACACACGGCCTCTAGCCGCTCTTTCAATGCATAGCCTTTACCATCTCCGGTAATCTCATCGGCCAAATCGCGCACCAACGCCTCGATGTCGGTCTGTCCCAGCAAAGCAGGAACCTCGCGCACGGCAATCGCATCTGCGCCGAAGCGTTCCATTACCAAGCCTAGTTCCGCAAATTCCTTTTCGCGTTCTGCCAACATCGCAGCCGCATGTTCACCGACCTCCACAATCGCCGGTATCAGCAGCCCTTGCGTGGCAACACCGCCATTTGCAAGCATGGCTTTCATGCGCTCATAAACTAGGCGCTCGTGGGCGGCATGCTGGTCCACGATGACAAGTGAGTCCTGCGTTTGGGCGATGATGTAGTTCTCGTGCACTTGCGCGCGCGCCGCGCCGAGCGGGCGATCCAAGTCGTCAGGCGTGGGGTCTGTTTGCGTCGCGCGAGCGTCGGCGCTTGGTTCACTGACGGCGTTGAACGGCGCCTGGCTCGCTTCGGCAAGTCCCTTGCGCCACGTATTGCCGTGTGCGCCTTGAGGGTGCGGCATGGATGCATGCGGACGATGGTAGCTTCCGCTACGTTCCACATCAGAGGCGTTAGTTTCCGGCTGGCGGAACGTCTCCAATGTTAGCGTACCACCGCGTGCCGATGAACGATGACCGGCGCGCTCCAGTGCCTGGGCAAGGCCCTTGACCACGGCGGCACGCACCGCACCCTGGTCCTTGAATCGCACCTCTGTCTTGGCAGGATGTACGTTGACGTCCACGTTTGAAGGTTCAAGTTCGACAAACACGGCCAAAAGCGGATAGCGGCCACGCGGGATGAGATCGCCATAGCCTGCTCGCACCGCGCCGATGAGAAGTTTGTCTTTGACCGGACGGCCATTAACGAACAAGAACTGGTGCGACGCCGTCGGGCGATGCAACGTCGGCAATCCGGCGAAACCGTAGACCCGGATACCCTCGCGCTCTTCGGCGAGTTCCAAAGCATCATCGAAAAACTCGCGGCCCATAATACGGCCCAGGCGCTGGTGTAATCCCTCAGCAGTCTTGTCCGCGCGCGGCAGGCGCAGACCAGTGCGCTCTCCGGTTGTCAGCGTGAAACCAATGTCGGGATGAGCCATGGCCAAACGCTTCACGACGTCAGATGTGGCCGTGTTTTCCGCGCGCTCGGATTTCAAGAATTTGAGACGTGCCGGCGTCGCAGAGAAAAGTGCGCGCACTTCAACGCGCGTTCCGGCATTTATCGCTGCAGGTTTGGCGGGCTGACGCTCGCCCCGATCAACCGCGACACACCATGCGTCTTCCGCGCCGCGTGCGCGAGACGTGACCTCCAACTCTGCGACGGAGCCAATTGATGGCAAGGCCTCACCGCGAAATCCAAGGGATCGGATATCGAAAAGATCTTCTTCATTGAGCTTGGAGGTGGCGTGGCGCTCAACGCACAAGTGCAGATCGTCGGCATTCATACCGCAGCCATTGTCACTCACGCGGATAAGCGACAGGCCGCCCGCGGAGGTCACGACGTCGATCTCGTTGGCGCCGGCATCAATTGCGTTTTCTGCCAGTTCCTTGACGACGCTGGCCGGCCGCTCGATCACTTCGCCGGCTGCGATGCGGTTGATTGTCTCCGGTGAGAGCTGACGGACAGCCACGTAATGGCCTCCTCGTTCCTCGTACGATTGTGCCTGAACTGGCGGACACGCAGCACTCGTGGGTCTTACGGTGTCAATTTCTGGCAAGGGGCAACGTCTAAAACCGACTGTCGAACTTTCGAATGCAAACCCAAGCATCAGCCGGCCGATTCGCAGGCTTCGCCTAAGACTAAGCCTAGATCCGGCGCCGGGTCACGCCTGATTACCCAGCTTTTCACGCGTAATTTCTTTAGCCAGCTCCACCGCTGGCTGATCAAAGGGATCGATTCCCAGCATGCGGCCGGCGAGAATGGTTTCCAGCATGAAGTGCATCAAGGTCGCGCCGAGAGTGCGCTCATCGAGCCTATCTAGATCAATGGTACGGACCGGCCGGCCAGCGCGCGTCAGCGCTTCAGGAACGGCATGAGCTTGCGCATCGACGATATCGCCGACAGCCTTGCCACCTATGAAGGCAACGCCGGCGCGCTCGGCAAATTCCTGATCGACAGTGGGGCCCATGCCTTTGGTCGGCAGGCGCAGAATTGTCAGATAATGCTCGTGCGGCCCATCCATAAAGAGCTGCAGCTGGCTGTGCTGATCAACTGGCCCGAGCGCTGCGATGGGAGCCGTGCCCTCGCCATTCTTGCCGAGGCTTTCTGCCCAAAGCTGAACGAACCAATGCGCCATCCGGCCTAGGCGGTCGGAGTAGGGCATGATCACATGTGTCCGGATACCTTTTTCCTTGGCCAGAGCAACCGCAGCGGCTGCACCAAGAGCCGGCGCGAAATCGATTGGCTTTTGTGCGTCCATCAAGGCTTCGACGACCTCGCCGGCGCCCGCGCGAATAGCCAGGGGATCAAGACCACGCGCCATTGCCGGCAACAACCCAACCATTGTCAGGCAAGAGAAGCGGCCTCCGATGTCGGCAGGGTGGTCGATTATAGGAATCGACAGACTTGTGAACAGCGCACGCAGTCCATTGATGTGACTTGGACGCTCAGGTTCCGTCAGGCCAAGAAATAAGTCGGGAATGCGCTCCCGTAAACCGGCAGCGTTCACAGCCGACAACGCGCTAATTGCCTGCGCCAAGGTCTCGGCGGTCCCGCCTGATTTGGAGGTCACAACAAAGCGCGTGTTCGCGAGATCCATCTGCGACAGCGCGCCTTGCAGTGTGTGCGGATCCAGGTTGTCGTAGAACCTGATGCGCGGCCTGTTTTTTTGCTCCGGGTCGGCACTGCCCGGAATGTTCCAACCGGCAGTTTGCGCCAAGGTCTGACCGCCCAGGCTTGAACCGCCGGTACCTAAAAAAACGATTACACTGGCGCCCCGGCTGAGGCTCTTTAGCGCGTCTGATGCCGCGTCGATATCTGCCGTTTGCTGCGGCAGGCGCAGGAGTGGCAGACGCTTGGTTTTAAAATTGTTCTTGAGCTTTGCCAGTTCGGGGATGAGGCGATCCAGGTATCGGTTCAGCAGATGATCGGACAGGCCATGCCGGCCGATTGCTTTTTCACGCACGCCTTCCAGCGACTGACGTACCACCGGACTGCGGCCGGATTTGCGCTCTTCGGATCTGGCCCGGGACGCCGCATCTGTCATGGAATCGCCTCGTGACGGTTTGTTCGTGGCACTGGCTCTAGAGCCTGTCGACGAGCCCTGCAACCGCATTTGCGCTTGCAGATGTGGAGAATTGCACGCGTGTCAGGGTTACGGGAATGGCCACCCTCAACGCGCAACAACTTTTGAGAAAGGTCAGAGCCCCTGTGGCTTGCCGACAATTGTTACCAGCAAATTCTCCGGCTTCAGAAGGTTTGTCGCAACGCGTTTAACGTCGTCCAAGGTGACGGCCCGCACCAAGTCATTGCGCTTGTCGACATAATCTATGCCCATGTCTTCAACCAGAATGCCCAGTAGTTGATTGGCAATTTTCGCATTGGTGTCGAAGCGCAACGGATAGGAGCCGATCAAATAGTCCTTCGCGTTGTCCAGTTCTTCTTGCGTGGGACCATTTTCAGCCATCTTTTTTAGCTCTTCGCGGATAACTTCGAGCGATTTGCCGATCGCTTCATTTTTGGTCGCAACACTCCCGAGCATCACCGAGGACGATCGGAATGGATTGATGTAACTGTAAACCGAGTAAGCGAGACCACGCTTTTCGCGAACCTCCTCCATTAGCTTGGAGGCAAATCCGCCGCCGCCAATAATGTGGTTGAGGACAAAGGCGGCCATGAACTCTGGATCTTTACGTTTGATGGAACCCATACCGAATACCGCGACGGATTGCGGAACATTCATTTCGACGACCTGACGTTTGCCAGCGGTCGGCTTCACCTGCGGTATGTCACGCAAATCTGCTTTTTCGGGAAGGTCACCGAAAACTTCATCGAGAAGCGCGCCCACCTCAACCTCGGTAATATCTCCGACAATGACGACCTTGAGATTATCGCGGGCAAAGATGCGCGAGCGATAGCCTTCAAGATCCTGGGCGCTGATTGCCGCAATCGACTTTTCGTCACCGCGCGACGGGCGACCATAGGCGTGAGTTGGAAAGGCGTAGCGGAACCACTCCTTGCTTGCGGTCCTGTTGGGATCACGCGCGGCAAACGCCAAACCGGCCTGGAGCTGTTTGCGGATGCGCTCGACGGCCGGTTGGTCGAACCGTGGTTTGGTCAAGGCGAGCTTTAATAACTTCACCGCTTCGTCGCGATTAGCTGTTAGCGTTTCGAAACTGCCATATAAGCGGTCACGTCCATCCTCAAAACTCATGCGCATGGCGATTTCTTCCATGCGCTCCTGGAATTCGCTGGAGGGAAGATCACCTGCGCCTTCGTCGAGCATTCCGGTCAGGAAATTGGCCAACCCCTCGCGGCCCTCAGGGTCTTGCGCGCTGCCACCTTCAAATGCAAAACGCATCGCCGTCAGCGGGACGCTGTGCTCTTCAACAAGCCAAGCTTTGATGCCGGCTGGGCTGGTGACGCTTTTGATTTTCATCGCGTACGCCTGCCCTGTGTATGCGAACAGCAGACAGAGGACAAAGGTGGCAATAAGTGCGACGCGCGATGCGTGCCGCAGTGCAGAGGCACCGACATTGAGGCGGTGAAAGATGGACATGCTCTTACCTTGATTGATGGCATCAGCGGGTTGCTATTGGTTTTTCTTAAGTTTGCAGGTCAATGCAGCACGCCGGTTTAGTTATGCGCCGCGTCGGCGACCGCATCTGGCTTTTGGGGAATAAGGGTGCCGGTTACCGACCTTCGAATGTCGAAATATTTTTGGGCAACCCCCTTAACGTCGGCCACCGTTACCTTCGCAATGTCGTCCGGCCATCGTTCAACTTCCTCGATGGTCTGTCCGGTCGTCATTGCCCATCCATATTGGCGTGCCAGGCGCGATTGGCTGTCGCTGTCATAGATGTATTCGGCGACGAGGCTGTTCTTCGCACGTGTCAGTTCCTGCTCGGTCACACCCTCGCTGGACACTTTCGCCAGCACCGCATCGATCTCTTTTTCGATTTCGCCGAGAGATTTCCCGTCTGCCGCCACGGCATAGACCGACAGTGTCCCGCCATCCAAACCGTTGCCCCCGTACCAGCCGCCAGCACTGGAGGCGACCTTCTTGTCAACGACGAGGCTTTTATACATGCGGCTGGTCGAACCCGATGTAGTGATTTTCATCAGTACGTGCAGCGCTTCCGCCTCGCCTTTCTCTGCCGTGGCGTAGCTTGGTGCAAGATAGGTACGCCGTATCGAGGCCTTACCGGCACGCGGGTCTTTCAACTCAACGCGGCGGGCAACGCGGTGGGGCGGCTCTGCCGGGCGAACGCGCGCCTTGCCAACGGCAGGATTGGCTGGAATTTTTCCATAGGTCTCGGTGGCAAGTTTGCGCACTTCTTCAGCCGTGACGTCTCCCGCCACAACCAGGATAGCGTTATTGGGAGCGTAGTAGTGCTTGTAGAAGTCAATCGCGTTTTGTTGCGACAACGCCGCAATCTCGTGTTCCCAGCCGATCACGGGAATACCGTATGGATGCGAGAGATAAAGTGCTGCGTCCATTTGCTCGCCTAGGATTGAGGAGGGATTGTTTTCAACGCGCGAGCGGCGTTCTTCCAAAATCACATCGCGCTCGGTCAACACCTCCTTTTCAGTCAGCCGAAGATTGACCATGCGATCCGCTTCCATACTCATCACGTCGCGCAATCGCTCCTTCGCAATGCGCTGGTGGTACGCCGTCGCGTCCTGACTGGTAAACGCGTTGTCCTGACCACCAAGGCGGGCGACGATCTTGGAAAATTCGCCCATCGGAATTTTGTCGGTGGACTTGAACATCAAGTGCTCGAGGAAATGGGCGATGCCTGACACGCGTGGCGGTTCGTCGGCCGCGCCGACGCGGTACCAGACCATATGCGTGACGACAGGGGCCCGGGTATCGGGAATGACGACGACCTGCATGCCGTTCGCCAACTCAAACTGGGTAGCACGAGGTGCTGCCTCGGCCTTGTCAGCGGTCGTTGTCGTCGCGAGCATAATACCTGCCATGATCATGAGAGTGTGCAAGATGAAACGGCGAACGCCGATTTTTCGCATTGCTGTATTGTCCTTCGTGCATCCGACCTGGCTCGTAAATACGCCGGCGGACAACCGATCAGGTTAATCGTTGAGACAAAACGATATGGCGGAGCCAAATGCCTGAACAGGCAGACCCATATCTGACTTCTAGATGTCAGTATTGCGCACAAGAATGTCAAATGACAACGCGTTCATCTTTATGCCCAGCGGCGGAAAAACGGGTTACGCGGCACGCGAAGCACCCAGTTTGTAGAGCCTTGCGGCACCTTGAGGGCACCAGCGGAGGGCATTAATCATCTCGCCTAGCAATTGGTGAGGCGGCTGCGGTTTGCGATCTACGAGGTTTTTGGGAAACGAGGTTTCCTCGTCTGCGCCGAACGAGCGCGGCTTGAGCACGGCAATTGACGGAATAACGGGCCTTGAGAGCTGCGGCTTGTCGCAACTTGAAGCAATGTTGGGCGGAAGCGGGCGATCAATTACCCGAGTTTATGTTGACGGCATCCAAGATCGATTTGCGGCACGACCCGTGCGGACCGCGGATGTCTTGCATGTGAGGATCAGCCATTGCGCGTTGGTGATCGTAATGCTTGTCGCAAAAAGCTTTCTGCTCCGCCTCCTTGATGTCTTCGCTCTTTTTGGCTTCTGCTTCAGGATCGCGAATGGCTGTGCTCAGCGCAGCTTCGTGATGACTTTGGCCTTCAGCGCCAGGTTGGGGAAGGCGCTCAGCCGATGGCGGGAGGACCAGGGGTTGGCGCTCAGCCAACTTGGGTGTTTCTCTCGACGCTTTCTGGTTCAGCCCAACAGCATCGAAAATCTTGCCTTCGAATTGCACATCACCAACGCCACATCCGGCAACGGATACCGTGGCGAAGCAGAAAGCAGCACTCATGAACACTTTGCGCACCTTCGCACCTGTGTTGTTCATGGCTTCAGATTCCCCAATAATGCGGGCAGTTCCAAGACTGTGCCCCTCCGGCTCCAAGACTGCCGTACGTGCACCCCGATGGCTTGCAGCTACTCATGTTTTGCGGCGTTATTGCGACTCTCTTGAATCGAGTCATACAAGAGCCCGACCACGCCAGCAACTATGGCCACATCGGCGATGTTGAAGACATACCAATAAAAGCCATAGGCGTGCAGTGAGTAAAAGTCGGCAACCCCCCCGAGATGCAGGCGATCGACGGCATTTCCGAGCGCGCCGCCAATGATAAGACCTAGGCTCAAAGCCATCAAACGGCTGGCATGGCTGCGCACCTGCCAAATCCACATTGCCAGGCTTACTACAGCGGCAAATCCCGCCAGCATGAGCTGGCCCATCTGCCCATCCTGATCGAACAGCGAGTAGCTAATTCCGGTGTTCTTGACGTAGACGAAGTCGAGAAACGGCAGGACCTCAACCCGGCCCTTGGCGCCAATATCGTAAATATTGATCATCCACCATTTGTTGGCCTGATCGAGCGCAAATGTCGCAGCCGCCACAATAAGGCACAGGCTGGAGTAACGTCCCCACAGCCAGCTTTGCTTGGGATTCGATTGATCCGATTCGTTCATACGCAATTGGTCCCCATGGATTGGGCCGTGTCTGGTTTGACCGGGCCGAGCACGATCAGGGTCACGCGCCCTCTATCTCGCGCATGGCAGCGGCATCGCGGGCTGATAAATCAGGATAGGCGGGATCGCTGCCAACATCATCGGTGATGCGCCAGGAACGTGCGCATTTTTTGCCTTCCGCGCGCTTTGACACAACAGCGACCCCCTTGACCTCCGGCAGCTCGAATGCACCGCTCGGCGCAGCCTCTCCCGTCACGGTCGCGGCGCTGGTGATCGCGATTTCGGCGAGATCGACGCCATCAATTGTGTCGCGTGTGGCATTATCGGCAATATGAACAACGGGAGCTGCCTCAAGCGATGACCCGATCGTTTTGGCAGCGCGCTCCAATTCAAGTGCACCGGTGACGACGGCACGCACGCGGCGGATTGTGTCCCATTTTTCCGCCAGCTCGTCGTCGCGCCACGCTTTGGGTATTTCCTTGAATGTTTCCAGGTGTACCGACGTGTCATCGGGATATCGCGACAGCCAGGCTTCCTCGGCGGTGAATGACAAGACCGGCGCAAGCCACTGCGTTGTGTAGGCGAACAGCTCATCAATCACCGTGAGCGCTGCCTTGCGGCGGACGCTGGATGGCGCATCGCAATAAAGCGCGTCCTTGCGGATATCGAAGTAGAAGGCCGACAATTCGGTATTCATAAACTGGGTCAGTGCCGCAACCACTTTGCGGTAGTCGAAATTTGCATAAGCGGCGCGCACGTCTGCATCGAGGACGCTTAAGCGATGCAGCAGGAGACGTTCCAGCTCTGGAAGATCGGAGTAGGCGACCTTGTCCGACGGCTTGAAATGCCCCAACGCACCCAGCATCCAGCGGATGGTGTTGCGCATCTTGCGGTAGGTCTCGGAGAACGTCTTCAAGATCTCAGGGCCGATGCGCAGGTCATCGGAATAGTCAGACGCGGCCACCCATAGGCGCAGGATGTCGGCGCCGGACTTTGCGATGACATCTTGCGGCGCGGTAACGTTGCCGGCCGACTTCGACATCTTCTGCCCTTTCTCATCAAGGATGAAACCATGGGTCAGAACGACGTCGTAGGGTGCACGTCCGCGCGTGCCACAGCTTTCCAGAAGCGATGAATGGAACCAGCCGCGATGCTGGTCGGAGCCTTCCAGGTACATAACCCGGTCGTTGCCACCGTCGTGGACACGATTGATGCCTGCGAGGCCAGGAAAGTGCTGCGCGTCCTCAAGCGTGAAGGCGTGCGTCGATCCGGAATCAAACCACACGTCCAACACGTCGCGCACCTGCTCCCAATCCTCGAATTCCTTGTTCGGTACGATGCCTTCCAGGAAGCGTTCCTTGGCGCCGTCCTCAAACCAGACATCGGCACCATCGTCGGCAAACGCACTGGCGATGCGTGCGGCGAGTTTTTCGGATTTCTTGAAGTCCGGGCCAGGGATCACCTGATCGGTCTTGGTGTTGCGGAACACGCAGATCGGCACGCCCCAGGCACGCTGGCGTGAAACCACCCAGTCGGGGCGTCCCTCGATCATGCCGGTGATGCGGTTTTCACCCGCTGCCGGCACCCACTTGATCGTCTTGATTTCGGACAACGCGATTTCACGCAGTGTCTTGCTGTCATGTTCCGGCAACGGTTTGTCCATTGCGATGAACCACTGCGGCGTGTTGCGGAAGATCACCGGTTTTTTCGAGCGCCACGAATGCGGGTATTGGTGCTTCAGGCGTGCGCGTGCGATGAGCGCACCTGCTTCGACCAGCGCCTTAATGACGGCGTCGTTGGCGTCGCCCTTGGAGCCGTTTGGCTTCAGAACGCGCTTTCCGGTAAAGCCCGGGGCCTGGTCGGTCATGACACCGTCCGCATCGACCGTGAAGGGGATTGTCGTGTCGATCTTGCGGTCGCGCAGCGCTTTTTGATTGGCCGTCCAGATGATGTAGTCGTCCGAGCCATGCCCGGGTGCTGTGTGCACGAAGCCCGTTCCCGTGTCGTCGGTGACATGGTCGCCAGCTAGCAGCGGGACATGGAAGTCGTAGCCAAGTCCGCTCAGCGGGTGGGCGCAAATTGTACGGCTCAACTCTTCAGAGGTGACCCGGCCGAGTTTCTTAAACGCCTCAACCTTTGCAGCCCTCATCACATCGTCTGCCAGGTTTTCAGCAAGGGCGAATTTCTCACCGACCCCAGCCCAATTCCCTTCGGGAGCTTCGGTGACCTCATAAAGCCCATAGCTAATCTTCGATGAGAAGGACACCGCGCGGTTGCCGGGAATTGTCCAGGGTGTCGTCGTCCATATAACAATCTTTGTGCCAATAAGATCTGCTGGCACGATTGGACTGGGGGCTTGGGCAGTACTCTTTCGGCTACGTTGCTCTTCAAGATCGCCAACGGCCACGTTGGGTTTGACAGGAAACTTCACCCATATCTGGTCGGACTGGTAGTCGTGGTATTCGACTTCCGCTTCGGCGAGTGCTGTTTTCTCGACAACAGACCACATCACCGGTTTGGAGCCGCGGTAAAGCTGGCCCGACATGGCGAACTTTAAAAGCTCCGCAGCGATGGTCGCCTCAGCATGGAACGCCATCGTCGAATAGGGATTGTCCCAATCGCCGATAACGCCCAAGCGCTTGAACTCCTCGCGCTGGACGTCGAGCCACTTGGCAGCGAACTGCCGGCATTCTTCGCGGAACTCGTTGACGGGGATTTCGTCCTTGTTCTTACCCTTGGCGCGATACTGTTCTTCGATCTTCCACTCGATGGGCAAACCGTGGCAGTCCCAGCCGGGCACGTAATTGCTGTCACGCCCCAGCATCTGCTGGCTCCTGACGACAAGGTCTTTCAGGATCTTGTTGAGCGCATGCCCGATGTGGATGTTGCCATTGGCATACGGCGGACCGTCGTGGAGTACGAATTTCTCGCGCCCCTCGCCTGCTTGGCGCAAGCGCTCATAAAGTCCGATCTCCTGCCAGCGCTCTAGCAGTCGCGGTTCCATTTTCGGCAGACCGGCGCGCATGGGAAAATCCGTCCGCGGCAGAAACAGTGTCTTGCCCCAGTCGCGTTTGTCGCTCTTGGCATTGTCTTTGGCCATATGCGTCTCTTTAAAATCGTCCCCGTTCGCAAGTGGGCCATGGCCCAGTCGGTCGCGGAGCCTGGCGCAAACGGCCAAAGGGTTGCGACTCGAAGTGATGACCTGCGGGTTCTAACAGGGCTAGCCATGGCGGGCTAGATAGCGTCGGCACGAACCTGTAGCAATTACGCTTGATTGACCTGCTCACCCTCAATCACTGGCCGCTAGCGGCCTCGATCGCGCGCCTAGCCGCTTGGCAATCCTCCAACATCTGCACTTTCATGGCCTCGACGTCGGCAAACTTCCGGTCTTCGCGAACGTGGGCGACAAATTCCACCGAAATCTCGCGGCCATAAAGATCACCGTCAAAGTCGAGCAGAAACACTTCCAGCAAAGCTGGCGCATCGACCGCCACGGTCGGACGGGCACCGAAATAGGCGGCAGCGTCGTAACGGTCGCAGCCGACGTAAACGCGGGCGGCATAAATGCCGTGCCCCAAATCGGTGCCGGCCGGCAGCTCGATGTTGGCGGTAGGAAAACCCAGTTCGGAGCCGAGCTTTGCACCTGAAACCACAGTGCCCGTAACCCGCCACTGGTGCCCCAGCGCATCGGCGGCTTCTTTGACTTGCCCCTGACGTAGCAGATTTCGAATGACGGAAGATGAATAGGGTTCACCGCCATCGCTCTGTGGCTCGACGACTGTCACCTCGAAGCCCAATTCGTTTCCCTGGCGGCGGAGCGTATCAGGATCACCTGAGCGCTTGTGGCCGTAATAGAAATCATAGCCGACAACCACATGTCGGACCGATAGGGCGCGCGACAGGTATGTGGATGCAAAGTCGTCTGCACTTAGTTTGACGAGCGTCCGGTCGAAACGCATTACGACTGCCAGGTCGAGACCAATATTTTCAAACAGGTGCAGCTTTTCTTTCAGCGGGGTCAATCGGAAGTGCGGTTGATCCGGTTTCAGGAATTCAACGGGGTGCGGCTCAAAGGTCATGGCGCCTGCGGTGCAGCCATGTTTCTGTGCGCTGCTGATCGCTGTTGCCAGAAGAGCCTGGTGACCTTTGTGCACACCGTCAAAATTGCCGATGGCCAGCACCGCACGCGCCGGCGAGGCCGGTGCGCAATCCTGATCGCTACCGCTAGCGTATTCGACTTGGCCGTTGGCGCCGGTGAAGACGTGCATCAGTTTTCATATCCAGGCAGAGCGGTTTATAGACGTGCAGCCGTCATTTCGGCCTGGCTGGAACCATCAGCATTGCCTCACCGTCAAGGACCGGTTTGCCGTCCACCGTACATACGCAATCAAACAACGCACGGCGCTTAGGCGGAAAAAGTTCGACAACCGTTACCTTTGAGATGACCTCGTTACCGATCAAGACGGGTGCTTTGAAGTTCAGCGTCTGCGAAATGTAAATCGCGCCAGGGCCCGGCATCTTCATGCCGAACACGGCTGATATGTAGCCCGCAGTCATAAGACCATGCGCAATACGCTCTTTGAAGATCGTACCGGCTGCATATTCGGCATCCAAATGCACCGGATTGAAATCGCCGGATATCTCCGCGTACGAAATGATATCCTGCTCCGTCACCTGATGCGTGATGGCTGCTTCCATGCCAACTGCCAGGTCCTCGAAGTAGTAGGTCTTCCCCGTAACCGCCGACACAGTCTAGTCCCCCGAGTGGCCCTAAGGGCGCAATTTTTGTTCATCTTGGCGCGGCCGGAGACTAGCGGGCGGGAAGATGCGGTGCAACAATAGCGTTTGACCGATGGAAATCATTTAGGAATTGGGGCCTGAATATCGTCGTGACCGGCCTGCCGGCGGCCCCGAGGAGGGACGCTGCGCAGCACAACAGCGTCTTGCGCTTTTACCGGCGAACAGGCTATAGCTGTCAGCCTTCCACGCAATTTTTGCTAATTCGACCCTCTCGCTTCCTCGCGCGGTGGGTCAGGAGACAACCCCTATGAGCGATCGCAAACCCCTAATGCCTAAGGCCACAGCTGTCTGGCTTGTGGATAATACGGCCCTGACATTTGAGCAGATCGCGGAGTTCTGCGGGTTGCATGTACTGGAAGTCAAGGGCATTGCCGATGGCGATGTGGCACAGGGAATTAAGGGCTCCGATCCCATTTCGTCGGGCCAGCTGACCCGCGACGAGATCAAAGCCGGCGAAGGGGATTCCGGTCACAAGCTTAAATTGGCTGAGCCCAAAGTGACGATCCCCAAGGTCAGCACCAAGAAAAGAGGCCCGCGCTACACCCCGGTTTCGCGCCGGCAGGACCGGCCAAATGCCGTCGTCTGGCTGTTGCGCAACCACCCAGAACTGAAGGACAGCCAAATCATGCGGCTTGTGGGCACGACAAAGCCGACAATCACGCAGATCCGCGACCGGACCCATTGGAATACGGCAAACCTGGTGCCGCAAGACCCAGTTACGCTCGGGCTGTGCTCCCAGACGGACCTGGATGCTGAGGTGCAAAAGGCAGCAAAGCGCGCGGCCAAAGAGCGCAAGGCCACCGAACCTGCGTTGGATAAAGCCGGTTCGCTGCTGCCAACGGCTGAGACGACGGACTATGCGGTGCCTGCGGGCGGTCTGAGCGATGGCCTGCCGGACGAGGAGGCACCAAGCCGCGAAGACGTGGAGCGTGAGGAAGAGGCGCGCGTCTTCGCCAAACTCAGCGAACTAAAAAGCGACGAGGAAGAAGGGGCGGAAGCCGCATCAGAGGAAACGCCAACCGAGTCGACAGCCGAGGCAGACGACAGCTCCAGCGAACCTGCCTCGAAGGAGGCTGCAGATGCCAGCACTTCCGATGGTGCAGATGATACCTCGCGCGGCACTTAGAACGCTTTGTCATTGGGGTGGTGCATCAGCGGCCCGCCAAGCCGCACTTACCTCATCAGCCCAGATCGTGGTGCCGGTGAGATAGCTGGCCTCCGCACTGCCCAACCAGGTCGCAATTGCCGCTATCTCCTCGGGATCTGCGAACCGGCCCATTGGCGTGCGCGATAGTGCAGCCTGGCGGCGGGGATCGCGTTTTGCAACCTTTGCAACCGCCGACGTCTCAACGGTTCCGGGAATGACAGCATTGACCCGAATGTTCTGAGCCGCCAGCGATAGGGCCATCGATCTTGTCAACTGGGTAATGCCGGCAATTGTCAAAGAGGTTCCGATGTCGTCGCTGCGTTGGTCCAGTGGTGCCGCAATGCCGACGTTGACGATTGCGCCTGCCGCGACGCGGGGAGCCGATGGCGACGTATCGGACGGTGACTCGGTTTGTTTTTGCTGTTCGACCATGCGCCGCGCCACGATCTGCGAAATAAGAAACAAACCTTTCAAGTTGACCTGCAAATGTTCGTCGAATTCGGCTTCTTGCAACTCTAAAAATGGCTTCGCCTCAAGGTCGACGGCATTGTTGATGAGCAGATCGATGCGGCCGAAGGTATCGCTGGCGTCCGCGATCAAGTTATAAACATCCAACCGTTGAGAAATGTCGGCAGAGCGAAATATTGCCTCCGCACCCGTTGAGCAAATCGCTGCTGCAGCCTTTGAACCAGCATCATCGGCGACGTCCGCAATAATGACTTTTGCACCTTCGCGCGCAAGCCGCTTCGCGGTCGCAAAGCCAATCCCCTCAGCGGCGCGTGTGACAAGAGCAACCTTGTTGGCAAGAAGCATGTTTCATCTCACGGGTTGTGCGCAAAAGCCGTCAACCGCAATGGCTGATTTGGCCGAAGGATCCACTGGTTTGCGGGGTTCAATTCGCTCCTGTTGTGATACCGCAAACCACATAACGTGGCCTTAAGACAAGCCGGCGTGCCCGCCCCCATAGCAGCCAACCGAACGGCGCGGTGCGGCAGCGAGACCAGAACTTACCACGCCATCTGGCGAATGACGGCCTGAGGTGCCGCCGCCAAAACAGCCCAACGAACGACGCGCGCAAAACGGCTCCGGATAGCTCATGGTTGCAACCCGTCCGGATGTGCCACCGCCGTAGCAGCCAAGGGTCCGTCGCGGACTGGCCGCAAAAACGGGTAAGGCCAGGGCGGCGGCCACCGGATGTTCCGTTACGGGGGGCTGCAGCCGGCGGCCGGCGTGGCCTCCACCAAAGCAACCGATGGATTGGCGCAATTGATTTGCTGGGCCTGCGGTTGGCATGCTGGGCGATGGACCGTGACTGACGGTATGCGTCACACCCCTGCTTTGCGGTTTTGACTGCGCGACCGGCTCTACAGACGGCTGGCTTTGCGGGTCTCTTGCAACACGACCTGTCACGGCGACACCATTGTCCGCGGTGCTTCGGCCTTCCAGCGTGGTCTCCACGTGGCCGGGTAACATTGTGGCGAACCGCGCATGAAACCCCAGTCGATCATTCCACAAACCCGGCGCACAAAAAGGTGGCATCGGCAGTTTGATCAAGATTGGACCGGCAGCGCCATTCGCCCCCATGGCAGTCAACCGGAATCCTGGAATGGGCAATGCCGCGTCATCACCTGCGCCCGCTTCAATACCTAGTCCTGCCGGATTTACCGCATAGGCGCCACCGGTTAGAGGGGATGCCAGCTGGGAAACGATCGGCACGTCGAATGCCTTCTGTGCCCACGCTACAGCTTCGGGGCTGAAGGATGTTCCGGTGACGAAAACGACCTCCAGCTGCGGCCCTCTTATGGGTGCATCGAGTTTTGATTTGCTGAATGCTTCCAACGTGCCTGGTTCTGCAAGCATTGCAGTCACCTTGAAGTCCGTGAAGATACGCGACAATTCGGCACCGGCAGTGGGCGCATCACCGACCGCGGCAAGCGGCCGGGTTATAACAAGGGTCGCGCCGGCCAAGAGTGGCGCATAGCAGGCGTAGGAATGGCCCTCAATCGTATCGAGATCAGCCGTCGCCCAAATATTATCCCTGCCGGTAAGACCGAGCACATTCGTACACATCCAGCTCAGGCCTGTGCAGTAGCCGCCACTGTCATACATCAGTAGCTCCGCGGCACCATTTGCGGCTGCGTGGGCGGGCAAGACAAACAATGGATCGGTTGCCTCGACCACGGCGCAAGCAGCGGCTCTATTGCGGGCCTTAGCCTCCTTAACCGATCCGGCCCAATCGATGTCGCGCCCTGGCGTGGACGACAGGATCGGGAAATCTGGGTTTTGTGCCACGATCACCGTTGCCGGCTTATGCGCAGCGATCACCACGGCTTCATCAAGAACCGGCTTGATGGTGACGGCACGTCCACCACGATAACCTGCTGTCGACGCAAGTACCGCAGCAGGGGTCAACTGTTCAAACAGTTCAGCCAGTTCAGCGGCTGACCGGTCGGTGCGGACCACGCAATGCACCGCACCGATCCTGGCGCAAGCCAACATTCCCATTATCGCGTGCGCGCTCATCGGCACGTGAATGAAAACTCTGTCTCCCGCTTTCACACCGCGATCGAGGAGCACAGCTGCCAGGGCCGCGACCTCATCGGTTAGTTCCGCGTAGGTATAACTGCTCTGAGCAGAGGGGGCGGCCGATGACGTCGGATCGCCTAGCAATGCAATTTTTTCACCTTGGCCGGCGTGAATATGTCGGTCCAGGCAATTGTATGCCGCGTTTGTTTGTCCGCCGCGGAACCAGCGGCCGTACTGACCCATATAAGGATCAAACACCCGGTCCCACAGTTTGAACCAAGCAATATCGGTGGCCGCTGCGGCCCAGAAACCCTCTGGATCGGTCTGCCAATCGTTGTAGACATCGGTGTAGCTCATGTCCGCATCCGACATTCGCAAGCCCCCCTCAATTTGGTGTGCTGGAGATGAAGCCTCATCGTGGTCGCTGCTGCGCTCCGCCTGATCACACACTTCTTTTGTTATTTGCTCTACCGCGAAAAGAACTTCGGGCGCCGGGCCGTGACCCAGGATCCCAGTTTCTTTTTCGAAGCCCAAGCGCGCAAATGTGCCCTTTTTGACAGACCTGTCGCATTAGCATGTGCAGTTTGTTGGAGACCAGAGGATTCCTGCACTGCAAAGCTGCAAGGAGGGGCGAGACGAGATGCGTGGGCGGTAGCCTGCAACTCGTCGCTGTGACGGTAACCGCTCCTAAGCACTCTGCAAAAACGCTAAAACTGCCCGGCAATGACGCCGAGGGCGTGCGGCGGCCTCGTGAGTCGAGCGAGAACCCATGCTGCCGGCCACTGCTTGGACGAAAAAAACTAGGCGGTGACTAGGGTTACGTCAGCCATTTGCCAATTGTCGGTGGGAGCGTTATCCGCTAGTGTCCGGGCTGCCTGATCGTCCTGGCCTTTCTCCTTACACGCGAACGGACTAAAGCTTTCGAGGGACACTATTGTTGCTTCGTGCTAGGGCGGTGCCGCAAGAGGGTCGCTCCCTAAATGCCCGGCTGCGGTGGCGTGCCTTGCGATCCTTGCCCAAGCATTCGGCAACTCGGCATTGCTTGGTTGTGCCGCTGATTGGCAAAACCACGATCTGGCGCAAATCTATCACGCGGATTGCGCAATTTCGTGCGCCTTTCGCCCGCTATTCGTCAACAACTCCGGCCTATAATCGATGACCGCAAAACCCTATGAGCAGAACCTTGGCAAAACGCCGGCGAACTACCAACCGCTGACGCCCATTACTTTCCTGGAACGATCAGCGAAGGTTTTTCCCGATCACACCGCGGTGGTGCATGGCAGTGTGCGTTATAGCTACGCGCAGGTCTATGATCGCGCGCGCAAACTTGCCTCAAAGCTTGCTGCCAAATTTGTCGGACCGGGTGACACTGTCTCAGTGATGCTCTCGAACACTCCGGCAATGATCGATGCCCACTATGGTGTGCCGATGGTCGGCGCGGTTTTGCATTCGCTCAATACGAGACTGGATGCGGCAATTATCGCGTTCCAGCTCGACCATGCGGAATCAAAGGTACTGATCGTCGATCGTGAGTTTGCCGACGTAGTGCGTGAAGCTTTGAAGATCGCCAAAGTGCAGCCAATGCTGATCGACTACAACGATAAGGAATTTCCGCAAGACCCGGAACCGATTTCGTATACAGACTACGAAGAGTTCATCTCCGATGGTGATGCGAATTTCCGCTGGCGGATGCCTGAGGATGAATGGGAAGCCATCTCGCTGAACTACACGTCCGGAACCACAGGAAACCCAAAAGGCGTTGTCTATCATCACCGCGGTGCGGCTCTCATGTGTTATTCAAATGCGCTTGCAGCGCAAATGGGCAAGCATCCGGTTTATCTATGGACGCTGCCGATGTTTCATTGCAACGGCTGGTGTTTCCCGTGGACGCTCTCAGCTGTGGCTGGCACCCATATCTGTCTCAGATGGGTCCGGCCGAAGGCGATGTACGACGCGATCGCGGATCACGGGGTCACACACCTGTGCGGCGCGCCCATCGTCATGTCCACGCTGCTTAATGCAACACCGGAAGAAAAACGGAATATCGGACACACCGTGGAGTTTATCACCGCGGCAGCTCCACCACCCGAGGCCGTTCTGGCGGCGATGGCTGAAGCGGGGTTCAATGTCACGCACGTCTACGGGCTGACGGAGACCTACGGGCCAGCGGTCGTCAACGAGTGGCAAAGTTCCTGGGATATGTTGGAACGACCGGCACGGACGGCAAAAAAGGCGCGCCAAGGCGTTCGCTATCCCGCGCTGGAAGCCCTGACAGTGCGCGACCCCATTACGATGGAAGAAGTTCCCGCGGATGCTGAGACACTTGGTGAAGTGATGTTCCGCGGCAATATCGTGATGAAGGGCTATCTGAAAAACCCCAAGGCGACGGACGATGCTTTGGCGGGCGGATGGTTCCACTCGGGCGATCTGGGTGTCTTACACCCGGACGGTTACATTCAGCTCAAAGACCGTTCGAAAGACATCATTATCTCTGGTGGTGAGAACATTTCTTCAATTGAAGTGGAAGATGCGCTTTACAAACATCCTGACGTGTCTCAGTGCGCAGTTGTCGGCAAACCGGATGAAAAGTGGGGTGAGACCCCGTGTGCCTTTGTCGAGCTGAGGCCAGGTGCATCGGCGACGGCGGAGGACATCATAGAATGGTGTCGGAAGGAATTGGCGCACTTCAAGGTGCCGCGCCACGTCAAATTCGTCGAACTTCCAAAAACGTCGACGGGAAAGATTCAGAAGTTCAAACTGCGCGAACTAACGGGCGACTGATACACGCCTGTTCAGGCATTTTGGCTCGCAATTTCGTGGGACATTGGGTGGCAGTGATCCGGCGCCGATCAGGAATTTTCGATCGGTACCCAGAATGAAAGCGCTTACGACGCCCGCCCGGCGCGGGCTGCAGCTCTAGGCTGCGGCAGATGCAGGGTCGGGCGTCTATTTAAAAATTAGATGCGCGTCTTGCACACTAATGACGCGTATTGGCAGACTTCAAACGCTCAATCTCTTCTTTTAACTTGAGCTTTTCTTGCTTAAGTCGCCGGATTTCCAGGTCGTCTGATCCTGGCCTGGCAAGTTCTTCAACGATCCGGCGATCCAAAATCCGGTGCCTTTCGGATAGCTCCGTCAGATGGCTATCAAGCGACATTCTGCCCTCCGTGTTGAATTGAAGACACACAGATGGTGACAGATCGCATGCGCGTTGTCCACGGTTTGGCGGGCTTGGTCCTCAATATTCGCAACACATATTCTGTCTGATCGTTACAAGTCGCTATGGTAAATTGGTCAGCCCCATGTCGAAATTTGTGGCGTTTTGCCAACGGTTAAGCACAACGACTATATTGCGTATGGGCGCGAACGCGACAATATTTGCTATGAGCCCAGGTTGCGGTGGATTGGAACCAGGCGGCAAAAGACCATGCACGGTGAAGAAAAGAACGAGGCCGAGATCCGTGAGGAAATCGTACGATTGACGGATGAACACCGTGCGCTCGACGACGAAATCATCGGCATGGAAACCTCCGGAACGGCCGATCAGTTGCATATCCGGCGGCTAAAAAAACGAAAACTTGTGCTTAAAGACCGTATCACGGCGCTCGAAGATCAGCTGCTGCCGGATATCATCGCCTGACTGACGGGTGTTCAGCCAAATGGACTGATACATGCAGTCTTCTTGCCCGAAGCGGGCAGGCGGCTATCTGTCGGTGACGGTCTCGCCTTGCTCATCGACAAATGCAATTCGGATCATATTGGTTGCGCCTGGCGTACCGAGTGGCACACCCGCAGTGATAAGAATACCCTCGCCCGCTTTGACAAAGCCTTCGTCAAAAGCAATGCGGCAGGCTTTGCGCACCATGTCGTTTAGATCTTCCGGGTCGCTCGTCATGACCGTGTGAATGCCCCAAACCACAGACAATCTATGTGCGGTGGATGGCACCGGCGTCAGTCCCATGACGGGGATGCGTGGCCGTTCGCGCGCCACCCGGAGGGCCGTCGACCCCGTAGCCGTATAACAGACGATGGCGGCCAACCTCACGGTGCCGGCAATTGCATATGCGGCGGCAGCAATGGCGTCGTTCGGCGTGGGCTGAGGTTCAGTTTGCCACGCATACAAAATTGCATCGTAGCCTTTGTCGTTTTCAACCTCGATAGCGATGCGATTCATCGTCTCGATCGCCTCGACCGGATAGCTGCCAACGGCGGACTCTGCAGACAGCATCACCGCATCGGCACCTTCGAACACCGCGGTGGCGACGTCAGATACCTCAGCGCGCGTCGGCACCGGTGACGCAATCATGCTTTCCAACATCTGCGTTGCAACTACAACGGGCTTGCCGGCCGCACGGGCCTTGCGGGTAATTTTCTTCTGAAGCCCGGGCACCTTTTCAACCGGCATCTCAACGCCCAGATCGCCGCGTGCCACCATGAAACCGTCTGCCGTCGCGATGATATCATCAAGCGCATCGACGGCTGTGGGTTTTTCGATTTTGACCATGACCGCAGCCCGGCCGTCGATTTCCATTTTTGCTTCCAGAACGTCCTCAACGCGCTGAACAAACGACAGGGCGACCCAATCAACGCCAATGTCGAGCGCTAACTCAAGGTCCTCGTGGTCCTTTTCGGTGAGGGAGCTTACGGGAACGACCGTGTCGGGCAGGCTGATGCCTTTGCGGCTCGACAACTTGCCGCCAACCAAAACTTCGGCGGTAATCGTGTCCTTGGCGCTTGCGGCTTCGATCACGCGCATTCGTATTCTGCCATCGTCGAGCAAGAGCGTGTGGCCGGGCTGAACGGACTCAAAAATCTGTTCGTGCGGCAAAAAAATGCGCTCATCCGTTCCTGGTGCATCATCCTTGTCGAAGCGGAAAAGTTTGCCCGGGGAAAGCCTGACGCTGTCCTCTCCAAATTCGCCCAGACGGAATTTGGGGCCTTGCAAGTCTGCCAGGACCCCAATGGGATGGCGATGGCGTTTGGACAATTGGCGTGCCGCGTAGTGCAGCTCCCGGGCGACGTCGTGCGAAGAATGGCTCATGTTGATGCGAAAGACATCGACACCTGCCAAAAATAATCGCTCCATCTGCTCAGGCGAAGCGGATGCCGGCCCCAGTGTGGCCACTAGCTTCACCTTGCGTTGTCGTCTCATCGGGTGTCGCTTGCCCCCGTCTCCGGATCGGTCAATCTAATGGTCCATATTTTTGAATCGCCTGTATCCACTTCAAAGAAGCCGGTGCGGCGATAGCCACGGTCCTCGCATTCCTTGACCCCGCGGATGGAAAACGATTTTTCCTGCGTGCACATAAAATTCGAGCCTACCCACTCGCCGCCCCGGTCGTAGTCAACCGCATGTACATATACGAACCGGCTCGGCAGCGCACCTTTCAGAAGCGTTTCACATGTTCTGGAAGCAATATTCCACCATCCCTCGGTCGCCCAGCCGTTGGCGTCTTTGTAGCCGATAGAGACCCCGACGCGGCTGGAGGTGGAATTGCACAGCTTCAGATCAGCCCAGGCTGCCGATCCGGTGCACGCAACCAAAAGAGTGACGAGCGTTAGCAGGCCTGACAGGTTCGCTATCTTATAACGCGTATGTGCAGCCTGCCTTCGTGGCCTCGCGACCGGCAAGATGGGATTGGATGGTTTGTCAAGTCGCAGACGGTTTTGTGGGCGCAAGTCTAGGCTCCGTTGATTGGCTTTGTCCAACTGCCAAACAGAGTGAAACGACCCACGCCGAATCGGTGGGTCAGGTTTGGGTATATCGTCTAAGGGTCGACAATAACAATACGGAAATCATTGACGTTGGTCTGCGTCGGACCGCACCGAATGAGATCCCCAACTTTATCGAAAAACCCTGTGGAGTCGTTGTTCTCCAGGAACGTGACGGCATTGAGGTTGGCAGCGGCGGCTCGCGTCAAAGTATCTGGAAAAACAATGGCGCCTGCCGGATCATCTGCGGCTCCCCTGCCGCCATCCGTTCCGTCAGTATCGCCGGCCAACCCATAAATTCCGGGCTCGCCGTTGAGCGCGGCCGCCAGGGCCAGTGCATATTCCTGGTTGGGACCTCCTGAGCCATTGCCACGCAGTGTCACGGTAAGCTCGCCACCCGACATGATCGCAACCTTTTCACCACGGGCCTTTGCGTCCTGCGCCATCATGGCGTGGAAGCGGGCCACATCGCGCGCTTCACCTTCTAAAGAATCGCCAAGCACGTCGATTCGGTAGCCGGCCGCGCGAGCAAGTTCGGCAGCAGCCTCTAATGACGCCAGTGGTTTGGCGACCAAAGTATATTCGGACGATTCGAGTTCCTTGGCGCCCGGCTTTTGTGTCTCGTTTGCAGGGTTGTTCAACGCCTCGGCTATTGCTGGAGAGGGGTCGATGCCGTAACGGTCAAGGACATCACGCGCTTCTGCAAGTGTGGTCGGATCACCGACCGTTGGACCGGAGCCAATGCCTGCAGGATCGTCACCGGGTACATCGGAGATTGCCAACGTGATCAACCGGCCCGGATATGTCGCAGCGGCCAGACGTCCGCCCTTGATGCGTGACAGATGCTTGCGTACGCAGTTCATCTCTGAAATCCGGGCACCCGACTTCAACAGCTGACGCGTGAGACCTTGTTTGTCTTCAAAGCTGACACCATCAACGGGCGCCGACCACAGCGCAGATGCGCCCCCGGACAACAAACACAAGACCAAATCATTTGGTCCTGCGCTTTGGGCCAATTCGACCGCGCGGGCTGCACCGGAGATTGAATGTTCGTCGGGTACCGGATGGCCTGCTTCAATGATCTCTATAATTTCAGTGGGCAGCCCAAAGCCATGACGGGTTGAGATGCAGCCCCCGACCCGATCGGCTTGTCCGCGTTCGATGTAGTGACGCTCCGTGGCCTGTGCCATCGCAGCCGTTCCCTTGCCCGCGCCAACGATGATAATGCGGCCACCATCGGGGACGTCGGGCAAAAAGGGCGGTACGCATGTTCGTGGATGGGCTGTCTCAACCGCCTTCTGGTAAAGAGACATTAGGAATTCTTGTACTTGCGGAAATGCGGATGAAGCCATGTATCCGTCCCTGGACCGGTGAGTTGTGTTTTATTGGCGGGCGCGCTCGCCCCGCGAGCAATGGTGTGCGGGATCGGAGAAGGCGCGTCAAGCAGGCGCGGCTGAATGTAGCCGGTGTGTCAAGGCGCCGCACGGGTCGCAGCGCCAGTTTCGACGTCGATGGACGCGGCCATGCTGCAGGCTGTTGCACAAGACGATGCCGGGCCGGCGGTTTTCAGTGTTTTGGTGACTGGCACGGCGGGGTCCGGGGGCCTATATAACAACGCCATGCAGAAAAAGATTCACACGAATGCCAGCGGTATCGTCGAGGCCGTCTCCGCGGAATCGTTCCATGTGCTGCCGGGAGTTGCCGATGCCGGTATGGTCCTGTTATGCGATCACGCCAACAACGCCTTCCCGCCCGGCTATGGAACGCTGGGACTGCCGCCGGAGCAACTCGTTCGCCACATCGCCTATGATATCGGCGCAGCTGAAGTGACGCGTCTTACCGCCAAGGCGGTTAACGCACCGGCTATCCTCACGCACTATTCGCGCCTCGTCATCGACCCGAACCGGGGCGAAGACGACCCGACCTTGATCATGCGCATCTCCGATGGCTCAGTGGTGCCCGGGAACAGAAATATCGATGACGGGGAAAGGCAGAAGCGTCTTGAGCAATTTTATCGCCCTTATCACGATGCGGTCGATGCCCTAATCGACAAGTGTTGTGCAGCGGGTAAGGTCCCCGCGCTTTTGTCGATACACTCGTTTACCGACGCCTGGCGTGGCAAGCCGCGCCCATGGCATGCCGCCATTTTATGGGATCAGGATGGACGTTTGGCAGTGCCGATGCTGGAGGGCTTGCGTGCGCCTGGCGATATTATTGTAGGTGACAATGAACCCTATACTGGCAGGCTCAAGGGTGATTGCATGTGGCGGCATGGGACAATGCGCGGGCTCGCCCACTGTATCGTTGAAATCCGCCAGGACCTGATCCGCGAAACCAAGGGCCAGGAGGCGTGGGCGCAACGTCTTGCTGGGCTTGTCTCAGGGCTTTTGCGCGACCCGGAACACGCAGCCTCACTGGGTAAGGTTGAGTATCACGTCTCCAATGCCGATGTTCAGGATGGTCAAGGTTGATGCAATCCGGTTTGGCATTCGAGCCGGTTCAGAATGATAGGGAGAGGTAGAATGGCGACAATTGACGAAAAGACAGAAATCGAGCTGCAGGCCGCCGCGTTCCGCCGGCTGGTTTCGCATTTGCGCAACCGTACCGACGTGCAGAACATCGATATGATGAATCTGGCTGGCTTTTGCCGCAACTGTCTGTCGAATTGGTACAAAGACGCTGCAGAAGAAAAGAACATCACGCTTTCGAAGGACGAGGCGCGCGAGATTATCTACGGAATGGCTTACGACGATTGGCGCAAGAAGTATCAAAAAGAGGCATCGCCGGAACAACTCGCTGCCTATGAAGTTGCCAAACCGGACGAGCATTGATGGTGGCGTTCGGACGCGCGCGTAAAATTAAATAATTTAGACGTTAGGCGCAGCTGCTGGCTCTTAAGCACGCAGGCGAACACGCCCGTCCACTTACAACGCCTCTTAGCTCGCTCGCTCCGCCACAACTTAAATTGGACGTGGTCACAGCATCCTGCCGCTCACTTCTTCCGAAGCCTCAGATAATTGCATGTAAACGTGTCTAACTAAGGGTTGGCTGCAAACCGCCGCCATTCTAAGTTTGGGCGTCGCATAATTTTGGGGGGGAAAACTGGATATGCTGAATGAACCAAAATCGCGTCGCTGGGTGCTTGGCGCTGCGGCAGTGGGCATACCCACCGGATTAGCGACCTACAAGGCTGCGCGACTGTCTGCTGGGCCTGGCGGTGCCAAAGACTGCGGACCGCCGGTTTCAACACCGTCCGACCCACCAAGTGCCACCGCCACTTTAAATTGGGAGAAAAAAGGCGGCAGCATTAATGACGTGAGCTGCCTCAGTCGAACGCCTGTTGCGGGCGTTGTTCGACCGAAAAACGAACAAGACATCGCAGATGCCTTGCGCTTTGCTCGTGACAATAACCTGAAAGTCTCAATGGCGGGTGCCCGCCACTCGATGGGCGGACACGCATTTGCAAAGGACGGGGTCATACTCGATATGACCGCATACAACGCTGTCAAACTCAATGCCGCGGATCGGACTATTCGTGTGCAGTCCGGGGCAACCTGGCATGACATACAAAACGTCATCCACCCGAAATTCGCTGTCAAGGCCATGCAGTCGTCGGATGTGTTCACCGTCGGCGGCTCCATTTCGGTCAATGCCCACGGCATGGACCACCACGTCGGTGCAATCGAACGGACTATCAAGAGTTTCCGCTTTATGGGCCCTGATGGCGCCGTTACCACGTTAAGCAGGACACAGAACTCTGAGCTTTATCGCTTGGTTGTCGGAGGTTACGGGCTATTTGGTGTCATACTGGATGTCGAATTGGAGGTTACGGATAACACTGTCTACACATCCTCAAGACGTATCATCGACTACAAGGATTTTGCCGACGTTTTTGCCAGTGAGATCGAGCCGGACCGGAATATCGGGCTGTTCTATGGCCATCTGTCGACCGCACCCGGTGCGGGATTCTTGCGCGAGCTTATCTTGTACAGCTACCACGACGCAGGCATCACGGATGCAAAGATCCCGCCGCTTGGCGATGTGTCGATGGTGTGGCTGAGGCGGCTGATCTTCAACCTCGCCAAAGAGGGCGACATGTTTGCGCGCCTGAAATGGTATGCTGAGAAGCGCCTCGAACCAGCGTTTGAATCGTGCTCCATCGATCGGGCTAGCGCACAATCCAAAGAAGAGGCCTGCTTCGTATCGCGCAACGAGCCGATGCACGACTCAGTGCCTTATCTGTTCAATGCATTGGCGTATGAAACCGATATCCTGCACGAATACTTCATACCGCGCGCGAATGTCGTTGGCTTTCTTGATGACATGCGCGCACTCATGATCGAACAGGAAACGAAACTCCTAAACGCCTCGCTGCGCGTCGTTCACAAGGAAGACGTCGTCTTGAATTATGCGCCGGAAGATGCGTTTTCGGTTGTCTTGTACATCAATCAGAGAACGACAGATGAGGGCAATGCGAAAATGAAAAAGCTCACACGCGCGCTCATCGATCTTGCCGACCGTCATGGAGGCCGGTTCTTCTTGCCCTACCAGATCCACTACGATGCCTCACACCTCAAACGATCCTACCCAATGATTGGGCAGGTGTTTGAGGAGAAGCGGAAATATGACCCGATGGAACTGTTTTCCAACCGCTTCTATGAAACGTTTCGGGATGCTGTCTAGTCTGCCGCTTTGCCTACAAAATTTCGACAGGCAATAACCACGCGGCTGTCGATCACCAGCAAGGCACCTGCGCGGTAGAGCCTGGCGACAAAGTCCGGCTGCTTCGAGCGCGTCAATATGAGCGTGCCTCCATGCGACTCAATGCTGCCTTCGGCTTGCATCACAACATCAAGGCCGCGGCCGGGCCAGGTGACTACCGCAAGCGCGTCGCCGGGCCGCGCGAATAACGCCATGCCTGCCAGCACGGCCACCCAGACGCCCAAGACCAACGCAAGCATTCCGAAGAACTTGAAACCTTTTCTCAGAAATTTCATGAGCCGTGCACTGTTGCTACCTCTCAACCACGTAGAAACCGGCGCCTACTCGACCTAATAATCATAGACATGCTCCAGAGTATGTCCCTGGTCTTTCAAATAACGCAGCGCGTCCAACAGGCTGGACACGGGCACGAGAAACCCGGCCCGCATACCGTTTTCTCCTGACAGCAGTGACGTTGAAAAGACCTCTTCAAAATAGTCTGGCAGGCCCTTGTTATTGTCGCCCAGCACTTTGGCGGTGATCAGAATGTTGCGGTTGCCAGCAATGTCCACAAATGCGGCCTGCGTCTCATAGAGCTTGGGCAGCAGATCCCTGAATGGCGCGTAACGCGGGAATTTCACGACGCTGAATGCACCGGACCGGGCAATCTCAGTGATGTCAGAGTTTTGCGTAATCAGCTCAGGCGGCACGTCCTTCATAACCGTGATGGTTTTGGGAACATCGGCGGCAAATGTGGCGCGCGTTCCCCCTGCGATCATTGCCCCATAGGCAGACTTCACCGCCAATTCCGCGGATAGTACAAGCCGCCGTTCCCATTTGCGAAGCCAGCCGTCGCCGGAGGTTGGCACAGCCGACCACAACTCAGACTGCCGTTTTGAAAAGTCGTATTCGAACCAGGGTACCGTGTTAAGTGACTGGCTGTAGTCGGCAAAAAACCGCCTTGCAAACTCCTCTTCCTCGGTTGTTTTCTCGGGGGCAAATAGTTCTGTGAGTCTGCCAATCGTATTTTCGTAAATGCCTTTAATGACAAATTCGACCGTGTGGCTGACACCGATGACATAGTTGACAATGTGCATGTCCCAGTCATGCGGATAGCGCGCGCTGGCGTAACGATTGGCGTCACAGTAACAGCCCCAGAATCCAAACGCTGAACTGAAGTAAGAAAAACCGCTCGGACTATGGGCGGCAATGTATCGGGCGTAGTCTTGCGACGTGAACACGATGTACCATTCGGGAAACGTGAGGAGCGTCGATGAGCCTTTACGAACGCGCGCCTTTATGTTCTGCAACGACGCCTCCAGCTCTGAGGGTATCGCAACCACCTCCACCTTCGTTTCCGGCTTTTCAGACACGCCCCAGCCATGACACCAGACATGCACGTAAAGCACTGGCAGCAGGAGAACTGCGACCAGAATGGCCAGGGACTTGGCGATGCGCCTCAACCACCGGGACTTCATTCAACCGACCCTTCTTCGGATTGTCCGAGGCAAAAGCCTGCGTAGATGGCAAAACCTCCGATCAGAAGATGCGGCAGATTTGCGAGAAAGCGCGTCATCAGGTCGAGATCCAGAACGCCGTAGATGAAAATCCCGAAGTCCAGATAACCGCTACCCAAGAAAAGCCCCATCACACCGTCAAGGAAGTAAAGGATACCGAAGAGCTTAAAATAGAGCGTGGCGGCCCGGCTCGACAGCCACGCCGCGACGCCGGCCCAGATGCCTGAGAATAAGTGCAGCGCATCGTCGTAGAGATCGAGCTCGAACAACCCGAACATCTTGCCGCTGGCGTCATTCACGCCCGGTATGTATCCGAGCGCGACGACGAAAACAAACATCACAAAATAGGCGAAACCCAATTTTCGAATTAAGCTCATATCAATCCCTCCGAATGCCAGTGAATCAAATACTCTTAGTATAAGTCGGGATGACAGTCGAAGGTCGAAATCCGGCTCAGGTGACTTTTGCGCGGGTGCCACAAAGTAAACTGCGAAGCATAGGCGGAGCTGCGTATCATCTATGACACTGTCCAATCAGACCGTGGTTGAGGTCAGAGTTTTGGGGCGTAGAGGGCAAATGACGCAAGAGGCATCCGCGCACGATTGTGCTGCGGGGGCCACCTGTCATACTCGCGTTTTGTAGCTAATGAATTGCAGCGGGCCGCCTATTCAGCACAACGTGCCTGTACTTATCAGGAGTGTATTTTCGCGAGTCTTCGCGCTTCCGAGTAATAGTGGTGGCTTTGGTATAGGAAGGCTGCGCCGAATACGATGGCGCCATAAAAAAGGTAGGATTCGCCGCCGCCGCCGAACCCGCCAAGCTTGAGCAGCCCGTCAAGAGATAGGATACCTCCACCGAAAAACAGCAGACCACCAACGATCAGCCGGATCAAACCGCTGCGTCTCAGACTTTCCAGTGTGGTCGTGTCCGCCGCAAGCGGGGAGAGTTCGGTGAACGCCTTGATGCCTTTGAATGCCTTTGGCCAGGCAGTAAAGTGGCGCTTTTGACCGTCAACCGTGATGCCGATGTTATGACCGCTTTTGGCAAAACGGACGATCTCGACTTGCTCGAATGCCTGATCCGGCGTGAACGTCGCTACCATCCGGCCATCGGAATTTAGTAGCCGCGCAGCGCTTCCATCAATCTGGAATTGCCATTTGTCGCCATGATGGGGCTTGTCGATCTGGGTGAGTTCGAAGGTGTTCATGGCTTTTTGTCGTGCTCCATTTTTATTCAACGCCAATAGCGCGGGGCATCTTTGAGCTTGTCCCAACGCTGTTTTACATCTGTCCATGCATCGGCCGCACGTGCCCTATGCCAATCGCATAGTTGGCCGGCCGTGCTTTGCAGTTCAGGATTGCTGGAGTGGCCGGAGGCCAGGAGCCGGGGCAGCTGTTCGGCCATAGCCACATCATTCAGGTAGCCAAAAACATCTTGCAGATGTTTGAGCTGCTTCAGGAACCGGCGGGCTTCTTTTGAGTCGTAAAGGGACAGAAAGAACTCAGTAGCGTAACGCAGCGACTTAAGTGATTTTCGCATTTCATGGCGCTCGGGGATCGATAACTCATCCAAGTGCTGCCCCCACTTGCGAACCTTTCGCCAAGCCTTTTGTAACGACTGCTGCGCCAATGGTTCAAGAGCGCCTTCGCGAGCCGCATTGTCTCTCTTGGCCAACGCGCGGGCAATCGCTGCATCGCTCAGTGCGCAGTTCAATTTGAAACCGGTCCACTTCGGGTCACGCAAACTCAATCGTACGGTTTCGCGCTGCTGCTGCCTGTTTGTTTCTAGAAGGTCAAGCATCGCTTCGTGATTGGGATCGGAACCAATGTGAGGCGCGGCCGGAGAATAGATATCGTCGATCATCACGTCCGCATCGCGAAGATGTCCCACAACCCTTGCCAGATCGCGTGCCGTACGCGCGAGCGGGCGCAATTCCGTACCGGCCGTCAGCGGGCCGAATGCGCGAGTGACTGTTCGCAGGCGGCGAAGGCCGATGCGCATCTGATGCGGCCCCTCCGGATCATCGCAGACAAGGCAGAGTTGCCAATTTTTTAAGATCTGTTGTGCGGCTGAACTTGTAATCTCGCTAAGAGCTGCCGCAGCGGTCATTAGCGGCGACAACGCCGGACGACGACGTTTTCCCGCGCGCTTCGATCCATTTTCCGTAATGATTTCAGGAACAATGAGCGCATAGCCCAGTTCAGCCTTACTGTAGTTGGAAAACTCTATCGTCTGGTCCTTGAATAACATCTCCGAGGCCGTCAGGAGCGTATGCGGCGGACCGGATTTGAGCTCCACTTCCACCTCGTCCAGACCGATAGACTTCCCGTTGGCACTGATTTTGCCATGGTCTATCGCAAGTTCCACCAAGCCTGCGTTGCCCACCTCAATGAGCCGGGTGGTGCGCCACATGTCGGTTTCAACAACGGGACGAAGGGGTTTGTCTCCAATCGCAGCTTGGATTTGCTCTCTAACCTTAGAATCGTCAATGCGATCGATAAACGGGGTGTTGCCTGGAACGCTTGTTTCGATCTCTAGGGTGTTTGAGACCCCACTTTGGACGTGCGCGCCGCCTTTCACTGTTTGGACCCAGTCTTGATCCACGCGCCTGATCCGCAGCGTTTTGCCCTCACGAAGTAGCGCGAGGTCCGCAGTATCGTAGTAGACGGAACGCAACTTCTTGCGAACAGGGTCGCTGGCATCCAAATTTCGAAGCGCGGCGCAACTTGCAAAACGTTCCAGCGCCTTCTCATCGAATGTCAGTTTGAGTTCTAATTCCCTGCTAGGCATTTTGTTGACTGCTCTGCGACGCTGCTCACACTGCTACCTAGCGTGTTTCAACCCGCCACTCAATTGCGGATTTGAAGCAGCTTTAGACGCTTACAGCATTGGGTGGAAGCCTATTGCGCAACCACCATTCGCAGAATTTTGACAACTCCTCGCCACGCTCAAATTGCGCAAAGCCTGGCCTTATATGACACCTTTCTTGCGCCACGCAGCGATATCGGACTGGCTCGCCCCAATGAGTTCGCTCAAGACGGCCTCGGTATTTTCTCCCAACTCGGCAGGCGGCGAGTTGTACTCAGGCGGCGTTTCAGAAAGGCGAATTGGACAGGCCAATCCCGGCACACGTGCGCGATCAGAGTTTTCGATACCAATCTTCATACCGCGATGGCGCACCTGCGGATCTTCGAAGACTTGATCAATCGTGTTGATCGGGCCGCCCGGTACGCCCGCATTTTCCAATTCGGCCACCCACCAAGTTGTGGGCCTAGCCGCGACAACCTTTTCCAGCTCCGGCAGCAGTATCGAACGATTGCGAACGCGGTTAGCATTGGTTTTGTAGCGATAGTCTTCTGCGAGACCTGCTTGCCCCGACACCGCACAAAAACGAGCGAATTGTTCATCGTTGCCAACAGCCAACATGATATGTCCGTCTGCTGTCGCAAAAGCCTGATACGGGACGATGTTGGGATGGGCGGTACCACGGCGGATGGGTGCCTCGCCGGATACCAGATAGTTTAGCGCCTGGTTCGCGAGCGTTGCGACCTGCACATCAAATAGCGCCAGATCCAGATGCTGCCCCTGCCCGGTTCTGTCCCGGTGCGCCAAGGCAGAAAGAATGCCGATTGCAGCGTAGAGCCCTGTCATAATGTCGGGGATGGCAACGCCGACCTTTACAGGCCCACCGCCCGGTATGTCATCGGAATTGCCGGTGATGCTCATCAATCCGCCCATAGCCTGGATGAGGGCATCATATCCGGTACGCGCGGCGTACGGCCCGTCCTGGCCAAAGCCGCTAATCGAGCAATAGATAAGGTCCGTTTTTACGGCCTTCAGGCCGGCATAATCGAGACCGTATTTAGCAAGGCCACCCACTTTGTAGTTTTCGATAACGACATCGCATTTTGCCGCCAACCTTCGGATTAGATCCTGGCCCTGGACGTTCGCGAAATCGATCGTCACTGATTTTTTGTTGCGGTTGGTTGCCGCGAAGTACGCGGCGCTCTTCGTGTCTGCACCAGTAGGGTCCTTGATATAGGGCGGGCCCCATCCACGTGTGTCGTCGCCGGCTCCGGGGCGTTCAACCTTGATGACGTCGGCGCCGAGGTCGGCCAAAACTTGACTGGCCCAGGGTCCGGCCAAAATGCGGCTCAAATCCAGCACACGTATATGGGATAGTGATCCGGCCACGGCCTAGGCTCCGTTCGGGTTTAGTGTCTCAGCCGGCACTCGTGAACGGCAATGCCGCAGTCTGTCAACAGGTTCTAATTGCCGGAGAAGGCCTGCAGCCCGGTCTGGGCGCGGCCGAGGATCAACGCGTGAATGTCGTGGGTCCCCTCATAGGTGTTGACCGATTCCAGGTTCACCATGTGACGCATAACGTGAAATTCGTCGGCGATACCGTTGCCACCGTGCATATCGCGTGCCGTTCGTGCAATCTCCAAAGCCTTGCCGCATGAGTTGCGTTTGATCATCGAGACGTTTTCGGGTGGGCAGCTACCTTCGTCGAGTAGACGGCCAACCCGCAAGCAGGCCTGCAGGCCAAGCGTAATTTCAGTTTGCATATTGGCAAGCTTCCACTGGATCAGCTGGTTGGCGGCCAACGGCCGGCCAAACTGTTTGCGGTCGAGCGTGTATTGCCTTGCCGAGTGCCAGCAGAATTCGGCGGCGCCAAGCGCGCCCCACGCAATGCCGTAGCGTGCTTTGTTTAGGCAGCCGAACGGACCGCTCAAGCCCTCAACGTTTGGCAGAATATTCTGCTCCGGAACCTCAACGCCATCCATGATGACCTCGCCGGTGGAGGACGCTCGCAGGCTCAACTTTCCATCGATTTTGGGAAAGGTGAGACCTTTCATTCCGCGCTCAAGGACGAATCCGCGAATTATACCATCAAGCTTGCCCCATACGACGGCGACATCGGCAATTGGTGCGTTTGTGATCCACGTCTTGTTACCGGTCAGCCGGTAGCCATCCGCAGTTCGTTCTGCCCGTGTGCGCATACTATCGGGGTCCGAGCCGTGATCCGGTTCGGTGAGGCCAAAGCAACCGATCAAATTACCCTGGGCCAATTGCTGTAAGTACTTACGTCGTTGTTCCTCGCTGCCGTAGGCATAGATGGGATACATCACAAGCGAGGATTGGACACTCATTGCCGAACGATATCCGGAATCGACACGTTCGATTTCGCGCGCCGCAAGGCCATAGGATACATGGTTGGTCCCGGCACCACCGTACTCATTGGGAAGTGTCGGGCCGAGCAAGCCCAGCCCCCCCATTTCCTGCATGATCTCAGGATCAAACCGTTCGCTTCGATTTGCCGTCAGTATTCGCGGCATGAGCCGCTCTTGCGCATATTTGCGCGCCGTGTCCTGTACGAGCACTTCTTCTTCTGACAATTGGTCGACGAGCAGGAATGGGTCATCCCATTGGAATGGGATGCTTTTCTTTTTTTGATCCGTATTCGCTGCCATCGGCAACCTCAAGTCTTCCTGACCAGCCTACACTGCGCCTGCGAGGCCAACGCGCTGTACTGTCATAGAGCCCCAACCACCAAGAGCTTACGTTAATCTATGGAACATTTCGCGTCGGAAACGGAAATCTCATGCACGCGTGATATGGGAGTTATAGGCCTTCGTTGGCATTACGGTCCAGCGGTGGGAGCAGCTCGCCTCAAAAGCTCAATCCGGAGAAGTCGCTAATGTTGGCATGTTGAAAGACCGCAGTCTCGCGTTGAGACTGCGGTCATATTTCTGCGGCCGGGCGGCGCATAAACTCTCAAGCGAGGCTTCGCGCAATCTTACTTGTTCTTGCACTGCGCGCGGAACGTCGTTGTGGGGGCTTCGATACCGACCGGTTTGAATTCGGCGATTGTGCAAACAGCGGTGCCGTCTGTATTGGCATCGACTTCGGGCGTATACCGAAGTACATGCACCTTCATTTCCGCCGGTGTTTCGAGAGCCGTCATCTTGCTCAATCCGCTCTCAAGCCAGCAATTTTGTATTTTTGCAGCCGTGGCATCGACGACCGCAATTGCCGATGCGTTCTGCGCCGTTGCAGGCATGAACTCGCAGTCGGTGTCAGCGGTGCAAGAGACGACGAGGGCAGGACTGCCTTCCATGCCCCTTTTCGCTTCTTTGAAACACTCGTCGGCTTGCGCGGCTGTGACGGATAGTAGAACGCCGGCGGCAAGTGCAATCACGGCCCTTAATGCTCCGCTGCACGAAATGGATGAATGGGAAGGATTTGTCGTAGAACGCATTTGGTCCTCCAAGTGTGAGCCTCAATTCATTGTGCGTGCGGCATTTAGGAAATCTTACTGCGTTGTGCTGTCTCCATGGAGACATTGGAATCGTATTGCGTGTCCTTACGAGTGATGTGCTGATACGTGGACGCGATCACAGAAGCTCGTTGTAGGATTTGTTCCATGCAAGGTATTGTTCCGCGTTGCTTGAGACTTGTTCGTGTTCGGGAAAGTTAAAGAAACCAGTGCGCAAGTGCTCGACGATTTGACTTCGCAAAGGCAAATTTTCCGCCCACGGGTGGTCCAGGTCGCAAATATTCTGCCAGTACTCTTGAACAAACAGGCAGTCGTAGAAGAAACGATTGGACGTTGGCGCGGATTGAAACAGTTCGGCAAAGTAGCCGTTGTGCAGCAGGCCGATCTTTTTGGCCAATTCAAAAAAGCGACCGGCGAACGATCTCGACCAGTAGATATCCGTGGGATCGTTGGACCGTAATTCAGGGGGGCGATCTAACATCCATTGCCAAAACTGGAACAGTGCCTGACCCAGCGCGTCGCGCTTGTATTGCGGCCAAACCGACCAGTCGTCACGATAGTCCAAAGAGTTGGCAAGCAAGTCACCAAGGTCGTAGGCTTTAGCATCCGTAGCCATGTAGTAGAGCGTTACGGCGACGTTCCACCGCGTGTTGTAAGTGCCGTTCCAGTACTGCTGGTCCGAATACCAATCCTCGACGTCCTGAAGGGGTTTGTTGGGTTGGGAACGCCCATAGTTCTGGTCGCAGACAATACAATCCAGTGTTTGGAGCATTTTTAAATTGGCATCGCCGAGACAGTGTGTCTCCGCCTCCTGCCGTCCAACAGGTTCGAATGTTTCTGGTGTGGCCGACATAATGGGTCTTGTTCACTCGTCAATTGCGATCCGATTTTATTGGAACTGATAACGACGTCGCTTGCGTGAGGCTGTCTCCGGCGAGACAGACGGACTTCGCTGCTCCGCCCATTAGAGATGCACATCACCTGCAAACGTAGCGGACTGGACAGAGTTAATGTCAGAAGCACTCCTGGGCATCCTATTCTTTGTTTTATGGCTGATCTTCTTTTCCTGTCTCTGGATGGGGATCCTGGCGCTGTTATCGCGTGCCAGCGGATGGGCTCGTCTTGCCCGGAGATTTGCGATCGATCGCCCGCCGTCGGGCGAGGTCTTCAATTGGTCGAGCGCCCGTTTCGGTTTTTTCTCAAGTTACAATGGGATTCTTCAGCTCGGAGTGTCGGAAAAGGGCATACACCTGCGACCGATCATTATCTTTCGCTACGCCCATAAACCGCTCCTGCTGCCGTGGCGTGCCATTGAACGGCTTGAGCAGAAGAAGCTTTGGCTATTTCCAAGTGTGCGTTTCACGATCGCGCGCGGTTCCGGATATTGGCGCCCGACAATTACGCTTTACGGCGCGCGGCTCCTTAAAAGCGTTCAGCGCTACGCACCGAAGCGACTGACGAAGGGCTGACACCTTTTCAGACATGATCAATCGGGATTGTCGTTCAGCCGGGTGTAGACACCATTTTTTGGGCTCTGGTCTTCGGTGAATGCCTCACCATCCCTTCAAGAGGTATCTTTACGCCGGCGAACTGTCCCCCAGGACTGATCCCAAGGGCAAATTTGCGCGTTCTCGATTGAAAAAATCTATCAGACGTTTGCCAAGCACCACATTGCAACTCAATCAGGCCGGGCCATATCAAACAGGTGAACAGACGAGAAGCGATTTTCCGGCGTGAGGAGCAACGAGAATGCTAGACATCCCTCGCAACATCGACACGACACTTGGCTACACCGCAGGTTCGATTGACACTGTTGATCACGTGGCCGGCTCGATCCGCAAATCCATGGATGATCTGACGTTTGCTCTCAGTCGTGTGGGTGTTGATGTGGTTAGTCTTACCGACAAGCAATTAGATCTGATACGGCAACACAGTGCGGACTATGATGGTGTGAGCATCATCGATGTGATTTTGCTGCTCGGCAATGGTCACGAAAGCAGCACCTAAGTCCCGATGGCGTTAGCAGCGCGCCTGAATGGTGCGTCGTATTTTTATCGCTGGTGCAGTGGTTCAGAGAGCTATGCGCGGCATCAGACTTCCACACGCGTTGCGTTTGACACACGCTGGCTGTGCGTCCGTGATATCAGCAGCAGGCGCGTGAGTGTTGCAATTCCAAACTAAGATTCTGTCTCACTCTTTTCTTTTCTGCAACCCAGCCGTCTGATCGGAATGCGCATCAGATTTGATCGAATTTTCCGATCAATGAAGTGGTGTCTGTCGACGCGTGACAAAAAGCGCGATTAAAAAATATCGCCATCACACTCACATTCGTGCATGTCATACGGGTCTTTGCATTCATGCACGCGACGTTGCTCGCTTCTTTGAAGCAACCGACTTTGCGCAATTCTTCACTGCGTTTTAAGGGCGTTCCAGTCCTTCATGCGCCAACAAGACAGACGAGAAAATTGCAATGAATTCAATTTTGGATCTCGCCATCACGAACCTGACGTCGCCGATGATCCTGTTCTTTGTGTTGGGCGTGCTCGCTGCGTTGGCTCGAAGTGACCTGCGTATTCCCGAAGCCATTGCAAAAGGACTGTCGCTGTATCTGATGCTGGCGATCGGTTTCAAGGGTGGTGCTGGCGCTGCTGCACATGGCCTTACCAGTCAATTGGTTCTGGCCCTTCTGGCGGGGATCGCGTTGAGCGCATTAATACCGCTTATCGCATTCCAAGCCCTTCGCATTTCGACAGATCTCAATCGGGTTGATGCAGCCGCTGTTGCCGCACACTACGGTTCAATTTCAATCGTCACATTTTTGGCCGCTATCCAGGTTCTGAACACGGCTGGCATCGCACATGAAGGCTTTATGGTTGCTGTCGCAGCTGTGATGGAAATGCCGGCCATCTTTACCGCGCTGCTTCTTGCCAATCAAAACGGTAAGAGTATGAGCCGCGAGACACTGCGGGAGGTGACTTTTAACGGCTCAATTGTGCTGCTGGTCGGCGCGTTTGTCATCGGCTGGATAACCGGTGAGGAAGGTCTCAAATCAATTTCAGCATTCATTATCGACCCCTTTAAGGGCGTCCTGTGCCTCTTTCTTCTTGACATGGGACTGCTTGCCGGACGCGGTTTGCTTGAGAGCCGCGGCAACCTTCGCTGGCCCGTTGTCGCGTTCGGTATCTACATGCCCGTTATCGGCGCGGGTCTGGGGCTTGTTGCAGCCATGCTGGTGGGGCTATCACAGGGCGGCACCCTTCTCATGATGACGCTCGCTGCAAGTGCATCCTATATCGCGGTTCCCGCAGCCATGCGCCTTGCGCTGCCGGAGGCCCGGCCGTCACTTTACATTCCGCTATCTCTTGGGGTGACCTTTCCGTTTAATTTGACGCTCGGTATTCCGCTCTACCTCTATCTCACTGGATCGCTAGTCTGAGGTCGATGATGAAAACACATCCAAAAAAACGAATTGATATCATGGTCGAAGCGCCCTTGCTCAATCGTGTGCTGTCCATACTGGAGGACCAGAACGTGGTCGGCTACACAGTGATGCAGGCGCTTGCCGGGCGCGGAACGGATGGCAGCTGGCATCAAGATGGCCTGGTGGGCCGTGTTGGCTCCGTTGTGCAGGTTTTCTGTATCGTCGACGAAAGCCGGCTTGATGAAATCCTTGAGCCGCTGTTCAAACTTGTCTCCCGTCAAATTGGAATCGTCACGGTTTCAGACACCCAAGTGATCCGCCCTGAACAGTTTCAGTGATACTGTTGTTAGGAAAAGCCTGGGGCTTTCAAATAAAAACGCTGCTCCACGTGAGGCATCACGACACCGCCCTGCGCGCCAGCGCTGCAAGCGACTCAGGAACATAAACTGCGAAAATGGTTGTCCGGCATGGATCGGCCAAGAGACTGGTCGCTATCCAAAAAAGACCGTTGCAATCAATGCGACACCGATGATGAGAGTCCCCAGGCCGAACACCGTGACCAAACCGGGCGATAAGGCTATGCGCGTGAACAAGCCAAGGTACCATTTCCTGCACGCAAGCATGAGCACGCCTTCTGTAAGACTTATCCATCCGACCAGCGAAACAAAACCGGATAGCAAACTGCTCCAATCGTTGTGAATGCCTACGATAGCGCCGCCGATCGCGAAGGCGATAATGCCTCCAAAATATCCGAGCATAGGCTGCGTATTCAGTTCCTTGAGCAAGCCTGAGAAGCTATTGCGTTCAGAAAGTAGACCGGCGCCGGCAGCAAGAAAGTAAAGGCCTATCAGCCCTGCAAGAAATTGGGCGGTGGTAAGGTTCTCCAACATGATGCTTCCTCATAGGGTTCGGGCAGCGTGCGCATGTTGCGCAGAAATTTTATTGTCACAGCAATCGCTCGATTAACGACCGTTGGTCATGTTTAGTCGAAGCGCGAGCAGAGGACTTTGCGGTCATCGTATCCAGCAGGAAGCGAAGATGGTATCACAATCCGCTCTGCAGAATTCTGGCAAGCACCATGTCAAGGTTAGCTCACTCATTTGATCGGGTAACATCGGGAGGAATTCATGCGCCTTCTCGCACTGCATCTGCTACTCGTCTCCACTCCTGTATTCGCCAAGGACTCGCCACTGGTCGGCAACTGGAAGCTTGTCGCGTTTCAAGTCATCTTGGACAACGGCCCGGCGCAGGACATGTATGGCGCGCGACCGAAAGGCGTTCTGATCCTCACACGCGAGGGGCGCATGGCCGCGATCATTACGGCAGACTCCCGCAAAGCGGGGACAAGCGAATCTGATCGGGCGAAACTTTACAAGTCTATGATCGCCTACAGCGGCAAGTATCGAGTTGAGGGGAATGACTTCGTCACTGTCGTTGAGATGTCGTGGAATGAATCGTGGAACGGCACCGAGCAGAGGCGGCACTGGCGGATTGAAGGCGGTAAGTTGTTTATCGAGTCGGTACCGCAACCGAGCACAAATTTCCCAGGCAAGACGGTGGTCGGGAGGCTGGTATGGGAGCGGGATAAATAGGCGGGGTCGCACAAAGCCCGATGTTCATCCGGCGTTATGCTGAGTTGCAATGAGTGGCACAGCGCTGTCGTCGGCTCGGCCGGCAATGACTTCCGCTAATAGGGCGAGACCAGAACAGACTTCATATGCGTCATGATGCGTGCTCATGACCCCAAGCGGCAAAGTAGCGCTTGGCCAAGAATGTCTTATAGAAATCAGATTGCAGACCTCGCACAGGGCAACCTAGAACTTGGGGGTAGCTTCACCAGTCCTTGCGCTCTCGAGAATGCTCTTAATTTCCGGTCTGCAAGAACCACAATTTGTACCCGCGCCTAGATGTAAGCCAACATCGTCCAGGCTCTTACAAGACTGTCTCGCTATGGCATCGGCGATTTGATTGGCGCCGACGGAATAGCAACTGCAAATGATCGCGCCCCTGTCGGGCTGATCCTTCCCGGGTTGCGCGGCAAGCAGCTTCAAGCGTGCTTCAGGCGTCTCGAATTTTTCCTCCAAGAGGCATGCGGCCCAGTTGCGAGCGACTCCGACAGGTTCACGCGCTATGTACAAGGCGCCGGCCAGGCGTTCGTCATGGAACGTGACGAAGCGGTGCTGGCCGTGCGTTCGGTCAGTGTAGGCGAGGATGGGTTGATTGTTATTGGCGTTCGTCCCACCCTCTATGCCGGTTATGCCGAAGAGACGCTCGGCAAGATGATGCCAGTCGGCTTCATCTTGATCATGGGCGAGTTCAACGCACCATCCCTCATTCGCTCTGGCCAATGCCCAGTATTTCGCCGCGATCGCTTCTGGCTGTTCGGCTAGGACCGCGAAGCCGTACCAACGCGCCTCCCATGGTGTGACCGCAACAGGCGTGAACTTACTTTCCGGTTGACCCGAAACAGGGTCGGTTTCAGGTGACACGACTGCATCTATGCGGGCGTTTGCTGCGAATTTGTCGGTCCAGTGCATGGGGGCAAAGACAGCGCCACGCTGCTGGCGTTCGCTAATAACTGCGCGTGCAATGATCTCGCCGTGCTTTGAGCGGACTTTGACGAGCGTTGCTGGTTTGACGCCCCGTCTGGCCGCCTCGTACGGGTGCACCTCGACGAACGGTTCGCCGATGTGCGCCATGAGGCGGGGTGACTTTGCCGTGCGCGTCATCGTATGCCACTGATCGCGAATGCGCCCGGTGTTGAGGATCAGCGGAAACTCATGAGACGGGGCTGTTTGCGGCGCCCTATATGGTGTCGCAATAAACCGTGCCTTGCGGTCAGGTGTATAGAAACCGCCGTTCGCGAAGAAGCGTTTTGTCGGCGTGGAGGATTCTGCGTTGGAGCACGGCCACATGGTTGGTTTGAGTGTATCGTAAGAAGCCTTGCCACGACCAGCAAGTCCACTGAGATCCAGGTCTCGGCATTTCCCCTTTTCAAGCGTCGTGGAGCGCGCGTACTCGTCGAATATTTTGTCTGGACCGCTATAGTCGAATGCCTCGGCAAATCCCATGCGCTTGGCGACTTCGCAAATAATCCACCAATCAGGCCGGGTCTGACCAGGGCTCGCCAGGAACGAGCGCTGACGGGATATGCGCCGTTCCGAATTCGTCACCGTTCCATCCTTTTCGCCCCAGGCGGTGGCGGGAAGAAGGACGTGGGCAAGGTCAGTGGTGTCTGTGTGGCGCGTGACATCTGAGACGGTGACGAACGGGCAAGCCTTGATGGCAGTGCGAACGGCATTGGCGTCGGGCAGACTGTCGACCGGGTTGGTGGCCATTATCCACAATGCCCTGATGCGGCGCTGGGCGACGGCTTCGAACAGGTCAACAGCTTTCAGGCCTGGCTTGTCGGCCATTCCCGGAGCGTTCCAGAATGCTTTCAGCGCTTGACGGTGGCTCTTGTTTTCCAGCTCCAGATGGCTTGCTAGCTGGTTGGCGAGACCGCCCACTTCGCGCCCGCCCATGGCATTGGGCTGACCGGTTACGGAGAATGGTCCCATGCCGGGCTTGCCGATGCGGCCTGTCAGCAGGTGACAATTGATTATCGCGTTGACCTTGTCCGTGCCGCTTGTCGATTGATTGACGCCCTGGGAATAGACGGTGACGGTGCGTTCGTTTGCTGCGAACAACTTGTAAAACGCGGCGATGTCGTCTGCCAGAAGCCCCGTTATTTGCGACACTTTGGCAAGGTCAAATCCTGCAGCTTCGCTCAGCGCATCATCCTTGCCTGTCGTATGAGCCTGGAGGTATTCGCGATTGTTGCGGCCGTTTGTGTCGAGATGTGCCAAGAGGCCATTGAACAAAGCAACGTCGGTTCCCGGCGCAATAGGAAGGTGCAAATCGGCAAGATCGCAGGTTGCGGTTCGGCGCGGGTCGATCACGACCACTTTCATGCCCTCTCGCTTCTCCTTTGCCGCCGCCAACCGCTGATAAAGGATGGGATGACACCACGCGAGGTTAGAGCCCACCAAGACAACAAGGTCGGCGTCCTCAAGGTCCTCGTAAGATCCCGGTACCGTGTCAGTGCCGAACGCTCGTTTGTGGCCCGCAACGGAGGATGCCATACAGAGCCTGGAATTGGTGTCGATGTTGGCTGAACCGATAAAGCCCTTCATCAGCTTGTTGGCGACATAGTAGTCTTCGGTGAGAAGCTGGCCGGACACGTAGAAGGCGACGGAATCAGGGCCGTGCTGTGCGATCGCCTCGCGGAAGTGCCGCGCTACCAAATCGAGCGCCGTGCTCCAATCGCTGTGCTCACCGTTGACGAACGGATGAAGAAGCCGGTCGTCGAGTGCGAGCGTTTCATGCAGAGCTGAACCCTTCGAGCACAGCCGCCCGAAGTTGGCTGGATGGTCCGGATCGCCCGCGACCGAAACATTGTCTTGAGCATCGACGGTTGCCAAAACACCGCAACCGACCCCGCAGTACGGGCAGGTGGTTGCGGTCGTTGCGTCGCCAGGGGTGTGCTGTCGTGTGCCGGCTGCCATCAGGCCGCCTTTGACAACAGTGGAGACACGTCGAGAAGGACCCGTTGGGCCTCAATCTTGACGGGAAGTGTCTTAACGCAGCCGTCGTCGGGTCCGACGACTCCGCCGGATACAAGGTCGATGACCAAGTTATGCAGCGGGCATGTCACATGCGTGCCGTGGACGATGCCTTGCGATAACGGACCGCCGAGGTGGGGACATTTGTCTTCAATAGCGAAGATTTCACCGGAGGCTGTCTTGAAGATGCCGATCGTCCCAAAACTCGTCTCAACAGTCCGAGCGCCTTCGGCCGGGATATCGTCAACGGCTCCGACATCTTTCCACTCTGCATTTGTCATTCAGCTGCCTCGACCAGAGAAACGCATGACATTGGGTTGAATTCGTGCGCCTCAACTCCACTAACGCGTTCCGACCAGGGATCGGCTTGTGAGAACTTTTGGGAGTGGACGAAGCGCTCGAATAGTGCCTTGCGCTGTTCGACATCATCGACGACAGCAGCCTTGATGGAGTCGTTGCCGACGCGGCGGGCCCATTTGTAGATGCGCTCCAGGTAATGACCCTGCTCACGATAGAGCTGCGTGAGCGCTACAATGATTTCCAGTGTCTCATCTTCACTTTCGGTGTGGCAGAGAACTTCAGTGCCCTTGATGTCGAGCCCGGCGGCGCCAGCGAAATGGACTTCGTATCCGGAGTCCACACAGATCACGCCAACATCCTTGCAGGTCGCTTCGGAACAATTGCGCGGGCAACCTGACACGGCCATCTTGAGTTTGGCGGGTGTCCAGGAGCCCCACATGAATTTTTCAATATGTACGCCAAGGCCGGTGGAATCCTGAGTGCCGAAACGACACCAGTCTGTGCCGACACAGGTCTTCACCGTGCGCAAAGCCTTGCCGTAGGCGTGACCGGAGACCAAACCTGCGGAGTTCAAGTCAGCCCATACGGCGGGAAGGTCTTCTTTTTTGACTCCCAGCATGTCGATGCGCTGGCCGCCGGTGCACTTTACGGTCGGAATTGCGAACTTGTCGACGACGTCAGCGATCGCGCGTAACTCATTTGCACTCGTAACCCCTCCCCACATCCTTGGTACCACGGAATATGTGCCGTCCTTCTGGATGTTGGCGTGCACGCGCTCGTTGATGAATCGGGACTGGCCGTCGTCGGTGTATTCACCCGGCCAAGTTGATAACATGTAGTAGTTGAGTGCGGGGCGGCACTTGGCGCAGCCGCCGGAGCTTGACCACTCAAGCTGCTGCATAAGATCGGGAATCGTCTTGAGTTCTTGTGCCACAATTAACCGGCGTACGTCCGCGTGACCGAGATCAGTGCAGCCGCACATGGGCTGGACGGCAGCTGGATCGTAGCCGTCGCCCAAGGTGAGCGCGAGCAGCTGTTCGACAAGACCTGTGCACGAACCGCAGGATGCGGACGCCTTGGTGTGGCTTCGTACATCATCCAGTGAGGTCAAACCTTTCTCGGTGATCGTAGAGACAATATTTGATTTACAAATGCCGTTGCAGCCGCAGATTTCCGCATTATCCGGCAACGCTGCAACGGCCGCCGTAGGGTCCAGGGGGGTCCCTCCCGCAAAGGCCGGTCCGAAAATGAGCGTATCGCGCATGTCGGAAATGTCGGTCTTGTCCTTGATGTGCTGGAAAAACCAGGAACCGTCGGCCGTGTCGCCGTAAAGCACGGCACCGATAATGTTGTTGTCCTTTAGGACGAGGCGCTTGTAGATGCCGCCGACGGCGTCGCGAAGCACGATTTCCTGGCGGTCGTCTCCATCGGCAAAGTCGCCGGCCGAATAAAGGTCAATACCCGTGACTTTCAACTTAGTGGCTAGTGCGGAGTTGACGAAACCCGGATTTTCATCGCCCAGCAATTCCGACGAGAGGATGTTGGCCATTTCATAAAGCGGGGCAACCAGACCGTAGACGCTGCCATCGAACTCGACACACTCGCCGATCGCGAGTATGTCAGGATCGGACGTGTGCAATTTATTGTCGACGAGAATGCCACGGTTGGTTTTTAGGCCGGCCTGCTTGCCGAGTTCCGCATTGGGACGAATGCCGACAGCCATGACGACAATGTCTGCCGCTAATTCTGTGCCGTCTTCGAGGCGAATTCCGGAGACTGCAGCCCCGCCGATAATCTCTTTGGTATTGGCGCCGGTAATTACATTTATGTCACGCGACTCCAGTTCACGCCGCAGCAGATGCCCCGCCGTTGCGTCTAGTTGGCGTTCCATCAATGTTTCGGGCAGGTGGATGATGGTCACATCCATGCCGCGCGCCTTCAAGCCGGCGGCGGCTTCGAGCCCGAGCAACCCGCCTCCTATGACGACGGCATTTTTCTTACCCTGCTCTGCCGCCACCATCATTGCGTGGACGTCGTCAAGATCGCGGTAGGTGAGAACGCCAGGAAGCTCCTTGCCGGGAATTGGCAGGATGAATGGAACCGAGCCGGTTGCTATGAGAAGCGTGTCGTAATCGGCGATCATGCCGCCTTCGGCCGTGACCCGCTTGCTTTCTCGGTCGATCTCAATGACCTTGCGGCCTTTGATGAGGACAATGCCGTTTTGCTCGTACCAGGCATCGCCGTGGATCACGATCTCCTCGAACTGCTTTTCGCCCGACAGCACCGGCGATAGCATAATGCGGTCGTAGTTCACCCGCTTCTCGGCATTGAAGATCGTAATGTCGTAGGCATCGGGGTCGGCATCCAAAAGGCGCTCGAGCACACGCCCTGGTGCCATGCCGTTACCGACGACTACCAGCTTCCTTTTCATAAAGTGAATTTCGGCCGAAGCCGCCCCTCTTTGAATGACCCCATGATGGTCATCACCGGGATGCCACCGCTAGAAGCGCCCCGTGTGTCTCCCCGGACGCTTGAGTAGTGCAGCGCAACAATCATGCCACAACGAAAATATCGCATAACACATTGTAATTACGCCTCCAATTAGGAAGCCAGCCTAATAGGCAAATGCAAGGCATGATCAATTCATAGGCAAATTGATGAGTATTTTTGCAATGCAAAAATAATTGGCAGAAATCGCGGAATTTGCACCAACTTTTGGCAGTACTCACTTGTGCAGACCGGGCCTCCGGCATGTAAAAAAACTCATAAAAACAATGATCTATGAGATGCATTGTGAATTGGTATGTTTGCTGCAATGCAGCATTGGCGCGTCGCGCAAGTCGCCAAGTCGGTTGAGCGCGAAGTTTTCTGAAGGAGGGGGATAATGGCAGATACTTCCGCAGGTGGATTGAACCTGCTCAATTTCAAAGATCCTAAGATCAAGACTCTTCATTTCACCTGGATCGCGTTTTTCATCTCGTTCTTCGTTTGGTTCAACCACGCGCCTTTGCTTGCGGCCATTCGCGACGACCTGGGTCTATCAGAGCAAGAAGTCAAAACGCTGCTGATCTTGAACGTTGCACTTACGATTCCTGCGCGCATCGTCATCGGCATGATGGTCGACAGGTATGGACCGCGGATCGTCTACTCGGTGTTGCTCGCTATATCCGGCTTGCTGTGTTTTGCATATGCCGCTGCGAACACGTTTGAGGCAATGGCAATCACACGCTTCTTACTTGGCTTTGTTGGTGCCGGTTTCGTCATCGGCATCCGCATGGTCGGGGAGTGGTTTCCGGCACGTCATGTCGGGACTGCTGAAGGAATTTACGGCGGCTGGGGCAATTTCGGCTCGGCCGCCGCGGCAATGAGTTTGCCGACGATTGCATTGCTAATTGGGGGTGAAGAAAGCTGGCGCTGGGCTATCGCGTTGACGGGCGTGATCGCGATCATCTACTCGGGGATCTACTACTCATCGGTGCGCAATACACCCAAGGGATCAACTTACTTCAAGCCGAAGAAGATGGGGGCCTTGGAAGTTACGTCGATTGGTGACTTCTTCCTCTACATCCTCATGCTTGCACCGCTGATGATTGCGCTCGGTGTGCTGACGTGGAAGCTCGGCCCGACCAATCTCGGTATTCTGCCCGAATATGCCACCAATGCGATCTATCTGGTGCTGCTCGGCCTTTATCTCTACCAAGTCTATCGCGCCTATCTCATCAACCGGGAGGTGTTCTTAAAACCGGTCGCGGAGATTCATCGCTACAAATTCAAACAAGTCGCGGTTTTGGACCTCGCCTACCTTGTAACCTTTGGTTCCGAGCTCGCCGTGGTATCCATGCTGCCGTTGTTCTTCCAGGATACGTTTGGGTTGTCAGCCGTAATGGCGGGACTTCTGGCTTCGGGTTACGCGTTCATGAATCTGGCAGCGCGCCCGGGCGGGGGCTGGATCTCCGATAATTTCGGCCGCCGCAAGACGCTTCTTGTCTTGCTTACAGGTCTTGCGTGCGGCTATTTCGGAATGTCGTTGATCACATCAGAGTTCTGGCTGCCTCTCGCGGTTGCAATGACCATGGCCTGCTCGTTCTTTGTGCAGGCCGGCGAGGGTGCCGTCTTCGCAATGGTGCCGATTGTCAAGCGCCGCATGACCGGCCAGATCGCTGGTCAGGTGGGCGCTTACGGCAACGTCGGAGCTGTATGTTTCTTAACAGTGCTCTCGTTTGTCAGCCCGCAGGTCTTCTTCATGGTCATTGCCGGTGCGGCAGTAGTCACGATCATTGCAGTGTTTCTATTCCTGGACGAACCTGAAGGCCAAACTGCAGAGGTCATGCCCGATGGTTCCGTGACCTTGATTGACGTGACCTGATCGCGGCCAGCGCCGTTTAAACAAGAATGGAGCCCGCCGGGTAAGCTTTGGCAATATCCCGGCGGGTCGTTCTGCTATATGCGTGCCTGTCGCATACGAATGGAAAGGTCGGGCAAGTTGCAAGTTGGTCCCGCAGTTACCATTGGCCAGCATTCCGAAGCCGGGCGAAAAGCGCGCAACGAAGATTCCTACGGTGTCATCACCCCCACTGGGGCGTTGTTACACACGAAAGGAGTCGCAATGGCAATCGCGGACGGCGTCAGCGCTAGTGAGGCGGCGAAAGAAGCCAGCGAAACCTGTATCAAAAGCTTCCTTGACGATTACTACAGCACGCATGAGTCGTGGCCGGTCAAGAAATCGGTCGCAAGTGTCTTGTGTGCCGTCAACCAATGGCTATACCGGCAAGGGCAAATCCAATATCTGTCGGATCGGGGGCTTGCCTCGACATTTTCCGGGCTCGTGCTCAAGTCCGGCATCGCTCACATTTTCCATGTGGGCGATGCCAGAATTTCGTTGTTACGTGATGGCAGCCTTGAACCGCTCACTACAGACCACAGTGTTCGCTTTTCCCGCGACAGCGAATACTTATCGCGAGCCATGGGCATAGAGCGCGAACTTGAGATCGATTACCGCAGTATTCCGGTCCGTCACGGGGACATCATTGTCTTTACGACCGACGGCGTGCATGGATATATTTCACCGGCAAGAGTGCTCAAAATCATCAATCAACATGCTGAAGACCTGGACCTTGCGGCGCGGGAAATCGTTTCGGCTGCATTCGAAAATGAAAGCCCCGACAATCTCACTTGCCAAATCGTACGGATTGATAACCCCGGCGTTCTCGACGAACACGCGCACATCAGAACACTAACCGAACTACCGTTCCCGCCCGACCTTGACCCGGGAATGATGTTTGAGGGCTACCGTATCGAAAGCGAGGTTCATGCTTCGAACCGGACGCAGGTCTATGTTGCGCGCGACGAAGACTCAGGCCAGCGGGTGATTATCAAAACTCCTTCGGTAAATTTCGAGGACGATCCCGGCTACATAGAAATGTTCATGCGCGAGGAGTGGGCCGGGCGGCGCATTCATAGCCCTAATGTTGTGCGCGTTCTCGATCCGAAGGGACCGCGAAGTTTTCTCTATTACGTAACTGAGTATGTCGATGGGATTACGTTGCAGCAATGGATGGATGAAAATTCTCACCCGTCGCTGGTAGACGTACGGGGGCTTGCCGACCAAATCGCGTCAGGCCTCAGGGCCTTTCATCGCAAAGACATGATCCATCAAGATCTGAAACCCGATAATGTTGTCATAGACCAGCATGGCACTGCGAAGATTATCGACTTCGGATCGACAGGGATTGCTGGTCTTGATGAAATCGACGGGCCGGTCAAAAGGCCGACACTCGTTGGCACAGTCGACTACACGGCGCCGGAATATCACCTGGGCTACAAGCCGACAAACCGGTCCGACATCTATTCGCTGGGTGTGATCGTCTACCAGATGATGACAGGCCGATTACCTTATGGTGAAGGTTTTTCAGACGAGCGGTCTGTGTCTCATCTCAAGTATGTGCCCGCCGCGGAGCACAATGACGCCATCCCCTACTGGGTGTCGGCGGCGCTGGAAAAGGCGGTCAATCGTGATCTCAACAAGCGCTACGATGCACTTTCCGCCTTCATTGCCGACCTTGCCCGTCCCAATCCCGAATTCGACCGGCCCGATGCGACGCCGTGGCTTCAACGCGACCCGGCAAAATTCTGGATGTGGTTGGCGCTCGCGTCATTGCTTGTAAATGCGGTTTTGTTAGTTGCGCTAGGGGTGGGGTAGAGTCATCTAGTGTTACTGTCCGCTTCAACCCACAAATCTGTATATCGTCGCATCTGACCTGATGACAGGAAATGGCCCCAAGCCGAACCTTGCGGCGAGGGTACGCCAGGTCAGTTGCGGGGTGGTTGTCCGCACGTCAGCTGCCCTTTGCAGGTCGCCGGTCCGCTGGCCCTTCATGCATGCGTTGCAGATCCATTCATTCATTTGTCATTTAAACGGCACTGCGGCGCCTCTATTCCGCCCTGTTGAAGCCGCGGATACACGCCCTAAATCATGCATTTGAGCAACACTCTTGCGCCCAACGCAGGCGTGGAGGCGTGATGGCCAGCCTGATTGCTGGCCAATAGGGCGCGTGTCCTCTAAATTTTCGCGCCGGCAACTTGGAGGTGATCGATGGACCAGTGGCAAGGAACATTGGGTGGTTTTTGTGCTGCGGTAGCGCTGGCGTTTGCGGCCGCGGGACCTGTCGCCGCTGTCGAATCCGAAGCGGCCGACGAGCCGGCTATCCAACAGGATGCTATCGGCTCTATCGTTCATCAGCGCCTTCTCGACAAAGCGAAAGAGGCCGCGGCGGCCGACGCGGAAGACCGCGAGGCGCTCGCCAACTTTTATTCCGCGCGTGCCATGAAGACGTTGTGGCTTGACGAGGACGGGTTTACCGACAAGGCGAAAGCGGCCATCGCCGAGATCAAGAAAGCGGATGATTGGGGTCTTGAGTCAAAGGCTTTCGCTCTGCCCGATGCAGATTTTTCTCGCAGCAACGGACAGGATGGCGACGCGGCAGCGAATGAAATGGCGTTGTCACTTGCCGTTTTGAAATATGCGCGCCACGCGCGTGGCGGGCGCATCCCCGATCCAACGGAATTGCTGAGTTCATATCTTGACCGCAAGGCGCAACTCAAACCGCCTGCGGACGTGCTTGAAGAAATCGTTGCTGCGACCGAGGGTGATACCTATTTGCGCAACCTGCATCCTCAGCATGAAGGCTTCAAGATCTTGCGTAAGAAGCTGCTGGCGCTGCGTGAAGAGGCTGAAGCAGAGGAAGACGTGACCGTGCCTCAGAAGGGGCCGATGTTGAAGCCCGGCATGCGCCACCCGCACGTTGCCATTCTGCGTAAGCGCCTTGAAGTGGCGGTGCCTGAGCCGGAAAGTACATCGGAAAACACCTCTGACAGTGATGATGGAGAGAACGCCCGGGCTCGCTCTCCGGAAGAAGTCTACGATGATGAACTCGTCAAGGCAGTGAAAGCGTTTCAACGCGAGAATGGCCTGTATGTCGATGGTATCGTGGGAAACGGTACGCGGCGTGCGCTTGCCGGCGACAAGGCGGTCCTTACAAAAGAGGTGCTTTTGGCCAACATGGAAGCCTGGCGCTGGATGCCGGACGACCTTGGCGATTTTCATATCGCAGTGAACATCCCTGAATACACGATACGGGTGATCAAGAATGGTGAGGTGATCCACAAGGAGCGGATCATCACTGGCAAGACGAACAATCAGACGCCGGTTTTCTCAGATGAGATGGAGACAGTGGTATTTCATCCGTTTTGGGGCGTGCCTAACTCCATCAAGGTCAAAGAGCTGTTGCCGGGACTGATGCGCGGAGGCGGATCGTTTTATAAAAACGGTCTGCGCATGCAATACCGCGGCCGCGACATCAATCCTTCCAGTGTCGATTGGAGCCAGGCCGATATTCGCCGGTTCCATGTTTATCAACCACCAGGGCGCAGCAATGTGCTGGGCGTTGTCAAGTTCATGTTTCCCAACAAGCACCAGGTCTACATGCACGACACGCCGACGAAGAACCTTTTCAGACAGTCGCAGCGCACGTTCAGTCATGGCTGCATGCGGGTACGAAATCCAGTTCGGCTTGCAGAAATCGTCATGGAAGAGGTTCAGGGCTGGGACACTGAAAAGGTGGATTCAGTCATTCGGAAAGGCCCAAAGAATAACAACATAACATTGGACAAGAAGATCCCGGTTCATGTCACCTACTTTACCGCCGTTGCGGATGACAGCGGCGAGGTGACGGCCATTCGAGACGTCTATGGTCACGAGAAGCGTATTAAGTTAGCGCTGGCGAAAAAGTTCGACCTCATCGACAAGGGGCGGGATCATCTGGCGCCGGTCAAGATCGACCGCCGGATGCTTGCCCAGAAATACAACCAGTGGAATGCGCCGATGAACATTTTCGACGCCATATTCGGGTTTTAGACACCGACCGGGTCAAACCAAGGCGGTTTCCGGCCTGTCATAGTGTTCGTTTGAGCGTTACCGGTGCGCTAAATGCCACTGGAGTGGTTTTCTCGCGCCAAACCCTCGTGATGAGTTAGCGGCGGAATTGTGGGCACGACTACCGGGGATAGGCCGGATAACCTGCTTTCGGGGGCCGCACAACCGCCACGCTGGCGCCGTATCCGAGCATCAGTCTTGTGACACTGTGCGTAGATTAGTTGCGTCGCTATTAGCACTTGGGCTGAGGGGCGATAGTAGAAGTGCGCCGATCGACTGTCGCGACCAAGGCAATTACGGCACGGGAGTTCATTGGCTCCTGCCTGCCCAAGACGGGCGCAAACACCACCGGCGGCACCAACAACGAGGATCACAAGCTGGCATGGTCGTCACTGAAGGGGCAGGAGCGGTGGCAAGGCGGCGGCTTTTCGCCATTCTCGCCATTTCAGCTCTGGCAAGCGGGATCTTCGGACCACTTCTAACCCGGCAGCTGTCGGCCGATGTGTCGGACGCGCGTCTGATCTCCCTTTATAATATTCACAAAAAGGAAAAGCTCTCGATCGTCTACAAGCACAAGGGCCGCTATGTGCCGGAGGCGATGAAGAAAATCAACTGGATCATGCGTGACTGGCGCCGCGACGAGGCGACAAAGATGGATCCAAAACTGGTCGACCTTTTGTGGGAAATCCACACTGAACTTGGCTCACGCGAACCTATTCATATCATTTCGGGTTATCGCTCACAAAAAACCAATGACATGTTGCGCCGAAAAGTCGGCGGGCAGGCGAGAAAGAGTCGGCACATCCTCGGGCTTGCAGTCGATGTACACTTTCCCGATGTGCCGTTGCGACGGCTTCGCTATTCAGCGCTGATCCGAGAACGCGGCGGGGTTGGCTACTATCCAACGTCGGCGATCCCGTTTGTTCATGTTGACACGGGCCGTGTGCGCCATTGGCCGCGCATGCCGCGTCATGAGCTGGCGTTGCTGTTTCCCAGTGGCAAGTCCCCGCACATTCGTGGTGGGCGTATCACCCAGACCGAAGTCCGCAGAGCGCGGCAGAAATACACGAAACTAGCGCAGCACGTCACAAGCTACCACCAATTGCGCCAGTCCATTAAAAATGCGCCTAGGCCCGTACTTGTGGCGCGCGCTACACCACCAGCTACGACAACTCCTTGGCAGACGAAGGTCGCGTCGAGTCCACGGGACGTTAAACCGGCGCCTGCAGAAACGACGCAGCTAGCGGCCTTGTCACCACCAACAGCCGCCGTGCCACCGCCGCCGGAAAGCGGGCATGCGAGTAGGGCGGCTCCTGCAACATCGCGCGTTGGGCAGCCTCCAACCTCTGTGCCTGAGGCAGCAGAACCTAAACCCTCACTTGTTGGCAATCCGCGCCTTGCACAACGTCCCAGCAAATTTACACCTGGACCATCGCGTGCCGATCGCTCACGTCTAGCCGATCTTTTCCGCTTGGCCGCCTTTGTCCCAACGCCGCCGCACTTCGATGCACCCGCCAACACGACGACGCCTGCTGGGCCTGACCATACGTCCAATACAAAGCTAGCAGCAGCGCCGGGGCGCGTGCCCGCGCCACAGCCTGCGACACGCAAGTCATCTATTGCAGCCAACGGCAGCACGGCCGCTGAGTTTGCAGATGCTCGCACCAGCGGCCCGGTCGGTGGCACTGAGGATAGCGCAACCGGTAGCCTAGATCAGGCAACACCGACCAACTGGCTCTCAGCACCGGCTTTTGACGAAGAGCATCCCGAGGAATTGTATTACAGACCATTTCCTATTGCGCCGCTCATGACGGCAACTGCATCTTTCGATGATCCGGCTCTGGCTCACATGACACGCCCCGACGTGGCCGCGATCATTGAGTTTGTGGATGACGACGGCTCGGCGCTGCCGTTGCAATTCAACCCCCGCCGGCAAGTGGCCGAACTTTTGTGGACGCAGCAATTCTCCGGGCGGGCCGTCAATTTCGTAGGAGGGCACGCGAAGGCAACGAAGACTGCGCGCCCTGCGGCAACGCCCACTGGATTGGGCAAGCGTTCGGTCAAGACCGTTCTGCGCTAAAGCCTGTTCAACTCAAGTGGGCTCAATTGAGTTTCTCAAGCGCGCTTGGCGCTCGATAGGCTTATCGATTTGTGCAGATGGTCCTTGGCCAAACAGACCAATTTTCCGAAGGCCTCAAAGTCACCTGCCCTCGGCGTTGTTGGCCGCCAGGCAAGGCCGAGTGTGCGCTTGGGCTCGGGCTCGAAAAATGGAATGACCTCAACATCACGCCCCCGTAATTCAACAGGCAAGCAGATTTCGGGCAGCAGCGTGATGCCGTAGCCAGCTGCCACCATCTCGACAATGGTCGACAGACTTGACGCGCCATACGTGCTGATTTGATCGACCTGTTGAAGATTACAGTACGTCAGCGCCTGGTCGCGCAGGCAGTGCCCCTCCTCCAACAACAGCAGGTGTTCGCTGTCGACCTGATCGGGCGTAACACAAACTTTGTCCGTGGGCTTCTGACCCTTCTTCGTTGCGAGAAGAAACTTGTCGTCGAACAACGGCTTTGTCGTAACATCGGTGTGGGTTGTGATTGGCAGCGCCAAAAGGATAACGTCGAGTTTTCCCTCAATCAGTTCATCAACGAGAACGTGTGTCTGAGTCTCTCGAACGTGCAGCTTCAGATCGGGAAAGGCATCGCGAACAATCGGTAGAAGTGGTGGCAGCAGGTAGGGTGCAACGGAGGGAATGACACCCAAATGCAGCTTTCCCGATAACACATCACCACCGCGTTGCGCCAGATCAACAAGATCGCGCACGTCGCCAAGTATGCGCGCGGCACGTGCTGCGAATTCGCTTCCAAGCGGCGTCAACTGCAAACCTGCGCGCGTACGCTCAACCAGAGCAACGCCAAGGTTCTGCTCCAGCTCCTGGATCTGCATCGATAACGCCGGTTGCGTCACGGCGCATGCTTCAGCAGCCCGGCCGAAATGTTGTTCTCGAGCCAGCGCGTCAAAATAGCGAAGCTGCTTCAGTGTGATGTGTATCATTATTTCACCTTATGCGCGCCAACAGAACATACGATTGGATCATAAGACAAGCGACAACTACGTTACTGATCAAAGTGCAAGAGAGAACAGCGAAGAAAGAAAGAAACGGCGACGGATGGCCGGTGCCGTCGGCTGATTACGGCGCGCGTCAAATGAAGGTTTCAAGGTATGTTCGTTGCTGACACCGCGGCGGCGGCGATGCTGCACGGGCGCAAGCCGCAATTCATCCGGTTGATGTCAGGCGAAGGCAAGGGGTGCGTTGAAATATTAGGGGGCAATTGTTGGTGCCCCGAAGGAAATCGTCGCGTGCCAGCTTGCTCACTTCGGCAAGTTTGCGTGCCGACTATGGCGATGGCGTCAGAAAGGCTCGTGCCCAACAATAACTGGTGCGGCCAAGGCAACCGTATAGGGTTTAAGTTTTTCCCATGCCACGGCCAAACGGCGCCCCGGCTTTATGTCTTTTTGATCTGGAGCCGGGGCGGCCATCGCTTTGTGATGTGGTTTCTTTTTGCATCGGGGCGACACTTAACGTCACAATATGCTGCCTGTCATGCGACGCCCAGAAACAGATTGCACTGAGATCAGCCCCGGCCTTCAAAACGAAAGCGATTGCAAGTTGTCAGGCTGGGCCATGCACCATCTTTGTGACAAACGCATTGGAGTGCGGGCCACCACCTGTGCTGCCTACTCCGCTGCGATCACGTTGCTGTTCGCGTGGTCTTCAGGCATCCCGTCCAGCATACCCAGCGCATGCATGTAAACCTCGAGGACTGATTCTTCTTCCTCGCGTTCGGTCTTGCTCTTCTTGCGCATGCGTACGATCTGGCGCATCGCCTTCACGTCAAATCCGATGCCCTTGGCCTCCAGGTACTTTTCGCGAATGTCGCCAGCCAGAGCCTTCTTTTCTTCTTCAAGTCTCTCAATTTGCTCGACGAGCTGGCGCAGCTGTCTTTGCGCCGACGCTTGAAGCGTGGTCATAATGCCTACCCCACTGTTGTAACTTCGGCGCCGACTTCGAACCCCTGACGTCCTACCGGGACGACTCGTTCAACCCTCGTTTGCGGCGCGCACTCACCTGAGTCTCTCGACGGTAGTGGGACTGCCAGACACCATCAAGGGATTGCCAGCAACCATCCAGAGGAAAATTTTTGCGGGAATTTAGGTGTCAGATACCGATGCCTTCGACTTCGCGCTCTAGTTCCTTGAGCATTTGGTCGGCACCAGACCAGTGAGGGTGAACCTTTTTCAGCTGGCGATAAGCCTCCAGGGCACCACGCTTTTGTCCGACATCGGTCAGGATCTGGCCGAGGCCCTCAAGCGCCTTGAAATGGTTGGGCTCCAACGCGAGAACACGGCGTAAATCGCCCAAGGCGCGCGTATAGTCCTTTTGCATGTAGTGAACGACGGCACGCCGGTTCCAGCCTTCGGCAAAATCGGGCGCGAGTTCGACGACCGCATCAAGTAGTTTCAAGGCTAGTTCAGGTTTGTTGTTGGACAGGGCATCGAGTGAACGCTCCATTAGAACGGCTATCGTATCGCTGCCTGAAAACAACCAGATACGCTCAATGGCTGCTGCGAGCGGGGCCGCTTGCCGGGCATCCGCCGCCGTGGCCAACTGGCCATAAAGTTCTTTGAGGGCTTGGGTTCGTTGTTTCCAGTTTTTGGGCGGCGCTTGAAGCCCGTCTTCCGAAGGCTGGCCGGCCTCGGGCGAACCCTGAACAACCGGTCCATCAGGCTCTGTGGGGGCACCATCTGCGCGCGCGCCCTGCTCGGCACATACTTCTTTCGCAGCAAGGCTGGACAGAGTGAATGCAAGCGCAGCTGCCAGCAGTAACGCGCCCGCGTACTGAAGCCACTGTGAGCGCCACCACGTGAACTTATTGCACCGGCCCGCGCAGCGCGGGTTCGTCCCGGTAACCGTTTGATACCCAAAAACACTTGCTGTCATGAGATGGATGCTAGACCGCCGCTGACGCAGGCGTCAAAGGCTTACATGATCACGATCATGTTGCCGCAATTTACGAACTGGAGCCAAAAGGCAGGCCCAGCGCGGGCAGATCGCAGCGAAGGCGCAGTCCGGCTCGATTTAAAGTGTATATAGAAGCGATTGAGCAGCCTCGCAGGTCGGCTAAACTGATATCTCAAGTGCCGAGCTATAATAAACTGGCGTCCGCGGCTAAATTCGGCGGCTGAAAACGGAGGCTTCCTCAGCCCTGGCGGGCCTTGAACCGCTTCTGGGTCTTGTTGATCACGTAAAGGCGCCCCTTGCGACGAACCAAACGGTTGTCACGGTGCCTAGCGCGAAGCGATTTGAGCGAGTTGCGCACTTTCATCTGTATCACCAGTAGTTGTTCTTATGCGCCGCTCGGGCAGGTTCCAGAGTCGGAAATAGTCGTCGCTAGCAGAACCATGTCAGCCGGTCGTCGCGTATTTTACGGATAATTGAGCCCCCGTTTAAGCTGCCTTGGCCAGCGTGTCAACGCAACGCACACCCAGATACATTTGTGGCGCAGTCCTCGTCTTGCAGACAAAAGAGCCCGATTAAGGCAAGGGTTTAGGATTGGCCCGTCATGCAGCGGAGAAATTCTTCAACTTTTTTCTTCTTATTCAATGCCTTGCAACTTTTTTTGAGCCAGGTTTATGCCTGTTTGGTCACCTTGGCACGGTGAACGCCGGCTCGCACGGCCTAGATAATTCATTGCGAAGAGACGTGCCGCGCCGCAAGGTAGCCAAGAAACACTATGAGCTCATCTAATCGCAGGTGTTCGTGTCCAACCCCAAAGCTGATCATGTAGACGGCCGCAGAACAGTGGGTCTGTTTGTGACCTGTCTGGTCGATTTGCTACGGCCCAGCGTAGCTTGGGCGGCAGTCAAGTTACTGGAAGATGCGGGATGCAATGTTGAAGTTCCCGCGGCGCAGACGTGTTGCGGTCAGCCGGCGTGGAATTCCGGCGATCGGATGAATGCACAGAAAGTTGCCCGTCAAGTCATCGAGGTTTTCGAGGCCTATGAGTATGTCGTGGTTCCGTCAGGTTCGTGCGCGGCGACGATCGTCAAAGACTATCCTCAAATGTTCGCCGACGATCCTTCGTGGGCGCAGCGTGCGGAAGTACTGGCCGGCAAGACATATGAACTCATCTCTTTTCTGACAGACATCCTTGATGTGGACGAGGTGAACGCGCGCCATAACGGTAGGGTGACTTATCATGACAGCTGCTCTGGCCTCAGGAGCCTTGCCATCAAGGAGCAGCCCCGCCAACTGCTGGCCAGTGTCGCCGGCACTGACGTTGTCGAGATGGAGGATGCGGAGGTTTGCTGCGGCTTTGGCGGCATGTTCTGTGTCAAATACCCTGACATTTCCAATGCCATGGTCGAAAAGAAGACGGACAATATACGTGCCACGGGAGCGCAACTGCTGTTAGCCGGTGACCTGGGATGCTTATTAAACATCAAAGGCAAACTGGCACGCGAGGGGATAGACGTCGACACACGTCACGTTGCTGAATTGCTGGCCGGGATGATGGATACGCCGGGTATTGGAGAGAAGGGATGAAACCTCAGCCCACGCCGCGGAGGTTTGTCGACGACGTCAACCGGGCGCTAAACGATACAACGCTTCAAGATACCTTGAAGAACGCCAGTGGTGGCTTTGCTGCACGGCGCGCCAAAGCTCGCGCCGAGCTGCCTGAGTTTGACCGATTGCGTGATGTGGCGCGCACCATGAAAGACCACACGCTTCAGCATCTGGATTTTTATCTGGAACGATTTGAACAGGCCGCAAGGAATGCTGGCGGACAAGTCCATTGGGCAGAGAATGCGACTGACGCATGCCAGGTTGTGCGCGACATCTGTGTCCGTGCAAATGCGCGAACCGTCACAAAGGGCAAGTCAATGGTCTCTGAGGAGATCGGGCTTAATGACGCGCTCATTGAAGATGGCTTCAAGGTGATTGAAACGGATCTCGGCGAATACATTATTCAATTGCGCCGTGAAACGCCCAGTCACATCATTGCCCCTGCCATACACGTCAACAGAGACCAGGTTGAGGCTGACTTTCGTGAAGCGCACACTCACCTTGACCCGGACCGCCGATTTGTCGACCGGGCAAGCATTGTGCGGGAAGCTCGCCAAGTTCTGCGAGAAAAATATTTCGAAGCGGATGTTGGTATCACCGGTGCCAACTTGCTGGTGGCCGAGACCGGCCAATCGGTCATCGTGACCAATGAGGGCAACGGTGACCTGACGCAATCACTGGCACGCGTTCATATCGTTGTTGCGGGACTTGAGAAGATCGTCCCGACACTCGACGATGCTACAACAGTGCTGCGCTTGCTCGCGCGCTCGGCGACCGGTCAAGCGATGACAGTCTATACGACATTCTCCCAAGGCCCTCGACGTCCAGAGGATACAGACGGGCCGGAAGAATGTCACATCGTTCTAATCGACAACGGACGATCGAACATGATTGGCGGCAAGTTCCAGGACGTTTTGAGATGTATTCGATGCGGGGCGTGCATGAATCACTGTCCTGTTTACCAAGCCATCGGAGGGCATGCTTATGGTTCTGTTTATCCTGGGCCGATTGGCGCGGTTCTGACGCCGGCGCTGAGCGGTATTGAAGACACGAGAGCGCTGCCAAATGCTTCGACATTTTGCGGGCGTTGCGAAGCGGTATGCCCAATGCATATTCCACTCCCGAAAATGATGCGTCATTGGCGCGAACGGGAATTTGAGCGCCATCTTGGTCCGAGTACGCTTCGCTACGGGTTATCGTTTTGGTCGTTTTTCGCGCGGCGCCCAAAGCTCTACCATTTCATGAGTAGCTGCGCGAGTGCGGCTCTTCGCATACTTGGCGGCGGCAGACGGCGCCTTTCCTACATGCCGTTCGCGGGTGGGTGGACGCGTCACCGGGATCTGCCTGTACCAAACTCTGAACCCTTCCATCGCCAATGGGCGAAACGCAAGAGGTCGGAATGAGTGCGCGCGAGCGGATATTGGGAAGGCTGCGACGCGAGCTGGGAAACTCCGAAGAGCGCAGAAAAGGTTTGGCGGAATGGACGGGCGGACCACGCGCGCCGGTCCCCGCCACGGCGCAATTTAGCGGCAGCACCCGAGTCGCTCACTTTCTCAAATCATTAGGTGCAATGCACGGGTCTTATACGCGGCTTGAAAGCCTCGATCAGTTGCCAGCGGCATTGTCGAAGGAGCTACGTAGCCGAAACATGGCCCCGACCGTGCGCATGGGCAACGAAGCTGAGTTTTCCGTGTTGGACTGGTCTGGCATCGATCGAAGCGTTGGCCCTGGCCGCCGCGATGAACCTTCCACCATGACGCGGGCTTTCTGCGCCAGCGCGGAAACCGGAACACTTGTGTTGTTATCCGGGCCTGATAACCCGGTCACGCTGAACTTTCTCGGGGAGACACACTTTGTCGTGCTGAAAGCCTCAGAGATCGAGGCGGGGTTTGAGGGGGTTTGGCAGCGCCTGCGCAAGAAAGACAAGAACCCGCGAACGGTCAACCTGATCACAGGACCATCACGCACAGCCGACATTGAACAACAACTGGAACTGGGCGCGCATGGGCCCATCGCGCTGCACCTGTTCTTGATCGATGACTTGCAGTGAACCGGCTGGTTGATGCCGGCAGCCGTGTGTTGGCGACACCATCTCAGATGCAACGAGTTGCACGTTCTTGGAGCACTCAAATTATCAGCAAATGCGCAAAGGACGTAAGTCATTGAAAAAGATGGTGGGCACTACTGGGATCGAACCAGTGACCCCTACCATGTCAAGGTAGTGCTCTACCGCTGAGCTAAGTGCCCTTCACACCGCTAGGCGTGTCTGGAATTGCGTCGTATATCGGCATTGCCCGCCGCAGGCAAGCCGAAGATTGGTCGCGACGGCGATAGACCGATGCAAACCCCTCAGGTGGTCAAGCTTCCAGGAGGTCTTGAACCTGGTCCACTAGGTCTTTCAGGTGGAACGGCTTCGAGAGTACGTGGGCATCTTGGCAAGCTGATGCGTCGCTGTTCAAGACGACGGCCGCAAATCCCGTGATGAACATTATCTTCAAGTCGGGGTCCAACTCGCTGGCCCGGCGCGCCAATTCTATGCCGTCCATGCGCGGCATCACGATATCGGTTAGCAGCAGCGTAAACGGTTCCTCTTTGAGACGCTGGTGCGCTTCTTCGCCGTTATCAAAGCCCACCACGTCGTAACCGGCACGCTCCAGCGCTCTGGTGAGAAAACTGCGCATGGAGTCGTCATCTTCGGCGAGAAGGATGCGGCTCATGGGAAGACGGGAGGGATTGACAGTCATCGCTACTCGGCCTGCTCGTTACACAACTTTACTCTACACACACTACCAAGTAAGCAGACGCGTCTGCCTCCGGCAACTTAGGCCCGCACGGGACCCATTTTTTTGGCGCATTCTTCGCTCAATTGCGCCGCCGCTGCGAAACAAAAAAGCCTGGCCAGTCGTTGTTGGTGCAAATACTGCTTAGCACCAACCGCCCAACGGAAGGGTAACACCGGATTTTCCGGTCCCGTGGATCTTCTGTCCCCCGCCGACGTCGCACCTAAAGTTGACGCGAGTTTGGTAAACTAATGGTTGAAGATTGCCCAATAGATGCATGTTACGCATCAAAGGCGATAACAGAGGAACTGTCCACGGTTGTCTTGCGCCATAGTAACCCAGGTGATGGACACCGCCATAAACGGTTGGCACACTGCGCGGGCACCGGAATCCCGTCGAGGCACCGTCAACCATCGCGGGACGTGCGATCGGTGCTCAGCACTTGGGCCAAAGCTTGCCCGAAATTGTTGGTAGACAGAATATACTGGTGCCAGAATCAAATTCGACGGCCAGCCCGTCACCTCAAACTGGTCTGACATGGAAGAATACGAAGATCACGCTGCAGACAGGGAACTTGACCCACCTTTTACGGTTCTGACGCCCGAGGTGCACAGTGCACCTTTCGTCTTCTGTTCCCCCCATTCCGGGCGTGTCTACCCCAAGTCGTTTCTGGCGGCATCGCAACTCGATCCACTGAGCCTGCGCAAATCTGAAGATTGCTATGTAGATGCCCTGTTCGAGCACGTGGCATCGATGGGCGCTCCAATGCTCGCAGCGCGCTTTCCCCGGGCCTATCTCGACGTTAATCGTGAGCCCTACGAGCTTGATCCTGAACTGTTTTGTGAGCCGTTGCCCGATTTCGCAAATTCGCGATCGGTGCGTGTCGCCGGCGGCCTTGGCACGCTGGCGCGGATCGTGGCCGACAGAGAAGATATCTATTCGACCCAACTCCCGTTGTCGGAGGCGTTCTCGCGCATCGACAGGTTCTACAAGCCGTTTCACGCCGTGCTGGCGGAGCTGTTGTCAGTAGCGCGGCAGAAATTCGGGTATGCGGTGATGATCGACTGCCACTCAATGCCGTCTACATCGACCAATGAGCACATGTCGCGCCGACCGGACATCGTGCTGGGCGACCGGTTCGGTTCGTCCTGTGATGGGCTCGTGACCGGGCTGATGGGCGATACGTTCACCCGCCTGGGCTACAACGTACAGGTGAACCGGCCCTATGCGGGCGGGTATATCACTGAGCATTACGGGCGACCGATACGCGGCATTCATGCCATTCAGTTGGAGATCAATCGGGGTCTTTATCTCAATGAGCACACGCTGGAATTGACCGAGGGGTTTGCTGGATTGCGTAAAGACCTGAAGATGTTTTGCGCGCTGGTCATGCGTGAACTACCTGAGTTGCTAAGCCAACGTGCGGCGGCCGAATGACCTACCCCGGCGCAATGCATTGGTCGGCCCGTTTCGTTACATTGCGGCAGGTAGGCTGAACGCATCGGCAAGGCGCGAAAAGAAAAAGGGCCGTTCGTATTGAACGGCCCAAGTCTAGGGAGGAAACGCCCAAGGAGGGCAGCGTCACGACGGCAAGACCGCCAATGACGCAATGCAACATTGGCATTGCAGCGCACAAAAATCAACCGCCAATTGGTGCAATATTTGTGTGTCCCGGCGCTGAATTGATCAACGATGTGTTACATCCGGCTGATCTGCGCGTCGACTTGGAAAATCGTACAACTGACCGGGTGCCAACCAGACGTGCGTCAGATATTAGATACCGCCGAAGAACGTCATGTCGGCAGTTGTGAGCTCTGTCCGGCGATGTGTTCATCCGCCTAGCCCAGCGCTTATAACCAATTGATTTTTATGAAAAAGAGGCCGTCCGTCAATTACGAACGGCCCAAGTCTAGGGAGGAAACGCCCTGAGTGGGCTGCGGCACCCCTAATGGGTCATCACGGATGCCGCAGTTGCTAAGATGCTCGTATTCGCCATAATCGGCAATGTGCGGCCGACGCAAAACTATTTGTTCATCACGGTACGGGGCCTAAATGTCACACACCCCTTCTTACTTCCTTTGCAGAAATACTTCGATCGACTTGGGCGCGTACTTGGCCGAAACATTGCTTGGGCCGACTAGCGGCATGACCTGCGCTAACCACACGAAGCCCTTGATCCAGCAGGGGTTGTCCTGGTGAGCCAGAGTTTTGATGCGGAGCAGATGGCGCAGCCGCAATTTGATGAACTGCTAGCATTCGCCAACGACGTAGCTGACTTGTCAGGCCAAGCCATTCTCCCCTTTTTCCGCCGTTCTATTTCTGTGGAAAACAAGGGAAATTGCGGTGATTTCGACCCGGTGACAGCAGCTGACAAGGCTGCGGAACAAGCCATTGTTGCTGCTGTTTCCAAACGTTGGCCAGCGCACGGCATCCTGGGCGAAGAGTTCGGTGCCCACAGGGGCGACGCGGACATGGTCTGGGTTGTCGATCCGATCGACGGGACCCGCTCCTTCATAATGGGATACCCAACCTGGGGCACACTCATCGGGCTTTTGGGCAACAAGACCCCGGTCCTGGGCGTTATGGACCAACCATTCACCGGCGAACGGTTCTGGTCGTCTCGAACAGCGTCGCACCACAGCGATGCGTCCGGGCGGGAGTATCAGCTCAAGACCCGCGAATGCGCTGGCTTGGAAAACGCAATCGCTTCAACGACACATCCGGGTCTTTTTGAGCCAGGTCTGGAGCAGGACGGCTTCGGCGACATCAAAGCCCGCGCACAAATGACGCGTTATGGTGGAGATTGCTATCAGTACTGCATGCTGGCAGCCGGAATGATCGACGTCGTGATTGAAGCCGGACTGAAATCTTATGATATTGCCGCGCTGATACCGATTATTGAACGGGCCGGCGGGCGTGTCAGCACGTGGACCGGCAAGTCTGCTACCGATGGTGGACGCATCGTCGCTAGCGGTGATCCTCGCTTACATGACGAGCTGCTGAAGCTTTTGAACTAAGAGGCTGTTATTTCGGGGTGGTTCTGTCCCCGGCCGAGCACAAGCTCTTCATTGATCCGAGTTATTGACCCCGAGATAGGCGTCAAATGCTGCCCAAAACCTTTGGCGCACTCCGTCGTTCTCATGCAAAATTTCATGGCGGGCGCCTGGGATCATAATGTGGCTTGAAAGCTTGATGTCGATGGCGAATTCCTCGATCTTACGCGTCGATACGACTTCGTCTTCTGCGGCGGAAAATAATAAGACAGGAACCTTGAGACGCCGCGCATAGGCACGTGTTGAAATTTGCGCACACGAGCGAAGCGCGCTGCGAAGCCAGCCGATTGTCGGATATCCCAGGCCCAGTTCCGGCGCGACCTCCAATACCGCATTGTTGCGCGACCAACGCTCCCGGTCCGACGTGAGCACATTGGCATCGAAGGTTTCTTCCTTCTCGGGCGCATCTATGCCGCCATAGACATAGGACTTCGCGAAACCGATGAGGCAGCCGACCTCGGAATAAATTCGCGCAACGGGACGGGGATAGCCTAAGGAATTAGGATGGATTTCGAGCAAAGGCCCGGTCAAAATCAAGCGTTCGAACCACGAACCAGGCAGGCTTGCATTGCGCAATAGAATATTTCCGCCCATCGAGTGGGCTAACGCGTAATAGGGCGGTGGGCAATCGGGCAACACCACATCCTTCATAAATCGCACAAGATCACGGTCGTACTCGGTGAAACTTGTGATGTGGCCCTTGCGCGGGTTGTCGAGTGCACGGTAGGAGCCGCCCTGCCCCCTCCAGTCGAGCGTGGCCACAGCAAATCCTCGCCTGCGCAGGTCGGCGATGGTTTCGAAGTATTTCTCAATGAATTCGGCACGCCCCTGGAACAGGCAGATGGTGCCTCTGCGGGGGCCGCGCGTCGCGGACCAGTGCGCATACCTTAGCGGCCGGCCATCATAACCAGGCAGCATGCCAACAACTGGGCCGCTCGGCACAGGGTTTTTGGCCAACGACAGCAGTTCCATTGTGCCCTCTCAATAATGCCAAATGGCCGCCGGTTTGCCCGTCGCGCCAGCCTGGACCCAATGAGATGAACAGCAGTTCGGCGTGGCTGTCCACCGGGGAATTTAATAACGGCTGGATGGCGGGCTGCGCCACCTCTTGAAGCATTGCGGACCTGCCCTACATAGAACAGTACGCGTATGCCGATAGCCGGGTACGCGCCTTCACCGCCTGGCCTTTTCGGGGTCGTCGGGGTGCCAAAGACATTCGCAAGTCCAGGCCCTTCCCGCCGACTAGCCGGGGCAGGCACACGACAACATGTTGCTCAATGGAGAACTTGTCATGCGACACACAGATTTTGCTCCACTTTACCGCTCAACAGTCGGATTCGACCGACTTTTCAAGCTGCTCGACCAGGTCGCCGGCGCTGACGATAACGGGTACCCGCCCTACAACATCGAACGTCTCGATGAAAACAAGTACCGGATTACGATGGCGGTAGCCGGATTCACGCGCGATGAGATCAATATCGAGGTCAGAGAGCAGACACTCAACGTTACGAGTGAAAAGGCCGTTGAAGAGGCCGAAAAGCAGTACATGCATAGAGGGATCGCAACGCGCAGTTTTGCACGCCGGTTCCAGCTTGCCGATCATGTTGAAGTGACGGGAGCCGACCTGAAAGACGGGCTGCTGCACATCGATCTGGAGCGCAATCTTCCTGAGCGGATGAAGCCGCGGCAGATTGAGATCAAGGCAGGCTCGCCGAAGCAAATTGAGGTCGACGTCTGATGATCCGCTGATCAAGACATCTTAACTCCCCAGACTTGCTAATGAGGCCCGGCAACGGGCCTCATTTTTTGTTGCCATTCGCGATGGCCTTAAAGTCCGAATTGGCTTTGTGCGGTTGCTAAGGCGTGCCGCCATTGGCTGCCCGCCCCGCCTGGCCCGTCCAACCGGGCTTTTTTATGGCTTGTGTCGCCAGACGAAATCTGCAAAATGCGGCTCAAAAGGTCAGTAATCCTGTCCTTTATGACCGCCGATTGATAAGTCGGCCGGGCTAAAGAATTGATCCAACTCTGAGACGTCTAAGGTGATTTCTCAGTATTTTCTCGCGGGAGGGAATGCGCTCGTTGCCTCGATTGTGGCTTCATAAATCTAATTGGGCGCGAGCGCGCGAGCTTCTGTATAGGTTTGGGCGGCTTGGCACTGACACTATGCGCCTGCCACCGGCGCCCGATCCCAGAAGCCCTCTAGAGTTGGTGGTTGGGCGAATTTAGGGGCAGAGGCACGTTTTGTTTCGCCTCCTTTATACTTGCACTGCCCAGATCAAATGGAACGCGTTGCACTCGGTGCCGTGCATTTGTGACAGCCGCCCGGCAACCACTTGCATACATCTCGAACTTATTCGACGACCAAGGGACAGAACATGAAGACCACGCCACCTGAGCTTCCCACTGCACAACGCAAAACAAGTGTAGTGCGGCCCAAGCGTGAAGGACTGTTCGACCCTCAGCGCGAGTTTGACGCTTGCGGCGTTGGCTTCATCGCCGACATGAAGGGTCGCAAATCGCACCGTATCGTTGAGGATGCGCTGGAGATCTTGGCGAATCTGGAACATCGCGGGGCGGTCGGTGCCGATCCGCTTGCAGGCGATGGCGGCGGAATTCTCGTGCAGATCCCGCATGCATTTTTGGCGCAGGAGTGCCAGGTGCTGGGCTTTACGCTACCGGAGCCAGGTAACTATGCGGCTGGTCACGTGTTCATGCCAACAGACGCGCGTCTGCGCGAACATTGCGAGCGTGTGTGGGCACGTGTGCTGAAAGAAGAAGGTCTCAACCTCATCGGTTGGCGCACCGTACCCGTCGATAACTCCTCGTTGTCGGAAATGGTCAAAGCAACGGAACCGTTCCACCGGCAAATTTTTGTTGGCCGTGGTGATCTGGCCGGAGACCAAGCATCGTTCGAACGCCGCCTTTACATTGCCCGTAAGCGCGTTTCGAGCGCCATCCACAAAGCCTACAAGGGCCGCGATATAGGACACTATCCAGTATCGCTGTCGACGCGCACGCTCGTTTATAAGGGCATGTTCCTGTCCTATCAGGTTAAGGCCTATTACAAGGACCTTTCGGACCCGCGCTTTTCATCCGCTCTGGCATTGGTGCATCAGCGGTTTTCCACCAACACCTTCCCGTCATGGAAGCTTGCGCACCCCTACCGCATGGTGGCGCACAACGGCGAGATCAATACCCTGCGCGGCAACGTCAACTGGATGGCAGCGCGGCAGGCTTCAGTGTCTTCTCCTTTGTTTGGAGAGGACATCTCAAAGTTGTGGCCGATTTCGTACGAGGGACAATCTGATACTGCGTGCTTCGACAATGCGTTGGAGTTCCTGACAGCAGGCGGTTATTCGCTGTCGCATGCGGCGATGATGTTGATACCTGAGGCTTGGGCTGGAAACCCGTTGATGGATCAGCAACGGCGCGCCTTTTACGAGTATCACGCAGCTCTCATGGAGCCGTGGGATGGGCCTGCGGCAATGGCATTTACCGACGGTCGCCAGATCGGTGCAACGCTCGACCGGAATGGATTGCGGCCGGCGCGTTATCTCGTCACCAAAGATGATGTTGTGATCATGTCGTCAGAGTCCGGTGTGCTGCCGGTTGACGAAGCAAACATCGTGCAGAAGTGGCGCCTGCAGCCGGGCAAGATGTTGCTCATCGATCTGGAGCAGGGCCGCATTATTTCCGATGAAGAGCTGAAAGCGGAAATCGCAAGCAGTCACCCTTATGAAAGCTGGCTGAAAAGTTCGCAGATCGTCGTATCCGACTTGCCATTGGCCCGGCCTGCGCCCGCCAAGCGGTCGAATGTTGCGCTGCTCGATCTGCAGCAGGCATTCGGATATACGCAGGAAAGCCTGAAGTTTCTGATGACGCCCATGGCAGCTACAGGTCAGGAAGGCATCGGCTCTATGGGCAACGACACGCCGATTTCAGCGCTGTCGTCAAAGTCAAAGCTCTTGCACACCTACTTCAAACAGAACTTTGCGCAGGTCACGAACCCGCCAATCGACTCCATTCGTGAAGAACTGGTGATGAGCTTGGTGTCTTTCATCGGTCCGCGGCCCAACATCCTGGATCTTGAAGGCACATCGAAGCAAAAGCGGCTTGAAGTCTATCAACCCATCCTCACGAATGAGGATTTGGAGCGCGTGCGCCAGATCGGCGAGGTCAAGGACAATCACTTCTCGTCCGTCACCATCGACATAACCTTTTCAGCCGATGCAGGCGAAGACGGTGTCGGCCATGCGGTCGATACGATTTGCGCGGAAGCCGAAGAGGCGGTGTGCTCCGGCGAATACAACATCATCATCCTGTCCGACAGAGCGACAGGTCCTGACCGCATTCCCGTACCTGCGTTGCTGGCCACGAGCGCGGTCCACCACCATTTGATCCGGCAGGGCCTGCGCACACGTGTTGGTCTCGTTGTGGAGACAGGCGAAGCACACGAAATCCACCAGTTCTGTACACTCGCGGGCTACGGAGCGGAGGCCATCAACCCATATCTTGCCTTCGAAACGCTTGCACAAATTTCCGAAACGCTGGACGGAGAGGTCACGGCCGAAGAAGCAAAGGTGCGCTATATCAAGGCCGCCGGCAAAGCCATTCTCAAGGTTATGGCGAAGATGGGCATCTCGACCTATCAGTCCTATTGCGGCGCGCAGATTTTCGACGCAGTGGGCCTGCGCTCATCATTCGTAGAACGCTACTTCACCGGGACACACACTCAGGTTGAAGGCGTTGGCCTGAAAGAAGTCGCGCGTGAAACGGTTGAACGGCACACGCGGGCATTCGGGAACTCGCCGGTTTTGGCCAATGCGCTTGAAGTTGGCGGCGACTATGCATTCCGCATTCGTGGGGAGGCACATGTCTGGCGCCCTAACGTCGTTGCCAGCCTTCAACATGCGGTACGCGGCAACCTGCCAGACAAATACCGCGAATTTGCTGATGCCGTGAATGCGCAAGCGGAACAGTTGATGACGATGCGCGGCCTGTTTCGCATCAAGTCGGCCGAAGAAACCGGGCGCAAATCAGTTGCGATCGACGATGTTGAACCGGCAAGTGAGATCGTCAAACGTTTTGCCACTGGAGCCATGAGCTTTGGCTCCATCAGTCGCGAGGCGCACACAACGCTTGCAATTGCCATGAACCGCATGGGTGCAAAATCGAATACCGGGGAAGGCGGCGAAGAAGTCGACCGGTTCAAGCCTATGCCAAACGGCGACTCGATGCGCTCTGCCATCAAGCAGGTAGCCTCGGGCCGTTTCGGTGTCACGACGGAATACCTGGTCAATTCCGACATGATACAAATCAAGATGGCGCAGGGTGCAAAGCCTGGCGAGGGCGGACAGCTTCCCGGCCACAAGGTCGATGCGACAATTGCCAAGGTGCGCCACTCAACGGCCGGTGTGGGATTGATCTCGCCGCCGCCGCACCATGACATCTATTCCATTGAAGATCTGGCGCAACTCATATTCGACTTGAAGAATACCAACCCGCGTGCTGACATCAGCGTCAAGCTTGTGTCCGAGGTCGGTGTGGGAACGGTGGCTGCTGGTGTTGCAAAGGCGCGGGCCGACCACGTCACGATATCCGGCTACGAGGGCGGTACCGGCGCTTCCCCACTCACCTCCATCAAGCATGCTGGAAGTCCGTGGGAGATCGGGCTTGCTGAGACGCACCAGACACTTGTCGGCAACCTACTTCGCTCACGCATTGCGGTACAGGTTGACGGCGGCTTGAGAACCGGCCGCGATGTTGTCGTAGGGGCGCTGCTGGGAGCTGACGAGTTTGGTTTTGCAACCGCGCCATTGATTGCGGCTGGTTGCATCATGATGCGCAAATGCCATCTCAATACCTGCCCTGTCGGTATCGCCACACAGAACAAAAAACTCAGGGCGAAGTTCACGGGCACACCAGAGCACGTGATCAACTACTTCTTCTATGTTGCTGAAGAAGTTCGCGAACTGATGGCTCAAATGGGCTGGCGAACGTTTGATGAGATGGTGGGGCAGTCGCAAATGCTCGACAAAGAGCGCGCCATCGAACACTGGAAAGCGAACGGGCTCGATTTCAGCAATCTCTTCCATAAGCCTAAAGTGGCGGCCGAAGTGGCGATTTATCATTGCGAATCCCAAGACCACGGTTTGGAGAAGGTGCTCGACAATAAGTTCATCGAGCTTGCCAAGCCGGCGTTGGACGGCGGCGAAGCTGTTCGTCACGAGCTTGGCGTCAGAAACACAGACCGAACCGCCGGCACCATGTTGTCGGGTGAATTGGTGAAGCGTTACGGCCACGCAGGCCTGCCCGACGACACCATTTGGTTCACGCTCAAAGGCACCGCCGGACAAAGCTTCGGCGCTTGGGTGGCTAATGGCGTTACGCTTGATCTGATCGGCGAAGGCAACGATTACGTCGGCAAGGGGCTGTCAGGCGGAAAGCTGATTGTGCGGCCGGATTCATTGTCCGGGATCGTGCCGGAAGAGAGCATGATTGTCGGCAATACCGTGCTTTATGGAGCCATTGCAGGTGAATGTTATTTCCGAGGCATCGCAGGCGAGCGATTTGGCGTGCGCAATTCCGGCGCCGTAGCGGTTGTGGAGGGAACCGGCGACCACGGCTGCGAATACATGACAGGTGGTGTTGTGGTCGTGCTCGGGCAGACAGGCCGCAATTTCGCTGCCGGCATGTCGGGCGGCATTGCTTATGTGTTGGATGAAGACGGTACATTCGAGCAGAAGTGTAACCTGTCGATGGTCGACCTCCAGCCCATCAAGGCGGAATCCGACATCATGGACAAACTCAGCAACGGTGGGCAATTTGACAGTCATGGACTAGTTGATGTCATGGGAGACATGACGCGCCAGGATGCGGAACGCCTGCACCAGCTGATCACGCGCCACGCCCACTACACCAACTCGAAAAAAGCTCAGATGATTTTGGCTGACTGGGCTGGGTATCTGCCGAAATTCCGCAAGGTGATGCCAATCGAATTTGCACGCGCACTGGAGGAGATAGCCAAAGCGCAAGCGGCCGATCAAACTGGACTTGATGTTCTAGAGATTGGTGTTCAGACGGGCAAGGCCTAAAGCATTTGTCCGGCGGGCGACGTCCCGTTTGAACATGGAGAGTTATCGCTGCGTGGTATTTGTGCCAGCTAATCGAGACAGCAAACAAAGAAGAGAACACGATGGGTAAGCCGACAGGATTCATGGAATTTGAGCGGGTTGAACGGACCTACGAGCCCGTCGACGAGCGCATCAAATCCTGGAAAGAGTTTGTCGTTCCGCTGTCGGAAGGGGAGACAAAGCAGCAGGCGGCACGCTGCATGGATTGCGGTATTCCCTATTGCCATACCGGCTGCCCGGTGAATAACCAGATCCCGGATTGGAACGACCTCGTATACCGGGGCGACTGGCGCACGGCGGCGGTTAATCTGCATACAACAAACAACTTTCCGGAAGTTACGGGCCGGGTCTGTCCGGCGCCCTGCGAAGCTGCCTGCACGCTCAACATCGATGACGTGCCGGTCAACATCAAGACGATCGAATGCGCGATCGCCGACAGAGGTTTTGAAGAAGGCTGGATCGTCCCCCAGCGGCCGGAAAAAAAGACCGGCAAGTCCGTGGCGGTTGTTGGCTCCGGTCCGGCCGGACTGGCAGCCGCACAACAGCTTGCGCGCGCCGGCCACGATGTCAGCGTCTATGAGCGCAACGCGCGCCCGGGCGGATTGCTGGTCTATGGCATTCCTGACTTCAAGATGGAAAAGTCCATTATCGCCCGGCGTGTCGGCCAGATGGAGCGTGAAGGCGTTAAGTTTCACTGCAACACCGAGGTCGGCCGCGACGTCAGCGGTAAGGAGCTTGCAGAAAAATACGATGCAGTATTGCTGACAGGCGGCTCGGAGGAACCCTTCGACTTCTTTGCCAAATCACCGGGGCGCGATCTTGATGGCATCCATTTCGCCATGGACTTCCTGCCCCAGCAGAACCGGCGCGTCGCCAACGAGGCCTTAGGTGACATCCAGGAAATCTCGGCAAAGGACAAGCATGTCATCGTAATCGGTGGCGGCGACACAGGCTCTGACTGTATTGGGACGTCGTTCCGGCAAGGAGCCAAGTCTGTCACTCAGCTGGAGATCATGCCGCAGCCGCCGGAGAAGGAGAACAAAGCCTTGAGCTGGCCGAACTGGCCGCTCAAGTTGCGGATCTCCACAAGCCAGGCGGAAGGCGCAAAGGTCGAGTACTCAATCTCGACCACCGGCTTTGAGGGGTCGGACGGCAGAATTCAGAAGCTCAATTACACGCGCGTCGACGAAAAACTCCAACCTGTTCCCGGTAGCGAAGGGTCGCTTGATGCCGATCTGGTGCTTTTGGCCATGGGCTTTTCGGGCCCGCGTATGCCCGGTCTATTGGATGAACTCGGACTGGAGCCAGTGGCACGTGGACGTTTCAAGGGGCTCGATGCGAACGAGATCGACTATAAGTTGCCCGGCTCGTCGAAGATTTTTGCAGCGGGCGATATCCGGCGCGGCCAGTCGCTCGTCGTGTGGGCCATTCGTGAAGGCCGGCAAGCTGCGCACGCAATCGATAAACACCTAATGGGCGCGACGACACTGCCGCGATAGGTTGGGCTAGACCGGCCAACGGCACTCGTGCCTCGTTATCGAGCGGTAGTGATTGAAGGTATCGTTACTGCTGCGTATCGGCTGCTGCCCGGCCGCGGCGGCGCTTTGAGCGGTTCGCCGCGCCAGCGTCATTTGCCGATGAGCGCAGCTCCGCCAAGGGCGGCGGTTCCGGACGTGGCCAAGAGATATCGTCGGCGCGACCCGGCTTGGAAGCCAAACGCTCACCCTTGACCAGAACACGGAAGAACGGTGTGCGTGCGGGAGACACCTTACGGTTAGCGCCGCCTGCAACCACTTCGTTGGCCGGTGTTACCGAATTCATCACACTCAGACCGCCCGGAACTTGGTCGATAAGCGTGTCGCCCATGCGCGAAGGGCGATCGGGGCGTTCCTTTCGCGTCACCAAGGCAACGATCGATGCGGGAATGGCTGGTCTTACAATTTCCAATGAGACAACTTTTTCGCGCCCACCGGAAACGGTCTTAAGATTGATGCGCGTGTTGTCAGCTTTCTGCTCGCCACCCTTCTTGTTGCCGTAGTAGCCTGTCTTCGGACCCTCGTCTTTTGAGGTCTTTGACTTCTTCGCAGCCTCTTCATCCCCATCGGGGCCTTTAGAGGAAATTGACGTGCGCCAATCTGCTGACTTCTTGTCTTCTGTTTCATTTGACGCTGCGGCTATTCGGGCCTGTTCCGCCTTATCTCCGGCTAGCGGGATTGAACGGTATGATTGCGCTTGTTTGAGGTCGCGCTTTAGCTCGCGCTCAATGAAGTGGGCAAGCTTATAGTAGCCATCATAGGTAAAGTGTACGCCGTCGCGCGTGCGCAGCAGTTTTGTCTTCCCCGTAACGTCTGGGCCATAGGGACTAAAACCACCGCGTTCGTCGGAGAAGGTCGTATAGGCGTCGATATACTTGAAGCCGTTAAAGTAAGCGCGCTCGCGGATAATCTCGTTCATCATCACATAGTGTGCGTTGGCCTTTGGGCGGCGCACGCTTGGAAGTCCGACCCAGTAGACTGCAATAGAGAGCTTCTTGAGGGCCTTCATGACGGCATCGATCGTGCGCGTGTATTTCTTGCGCCACGTTACCGTGCCAACCTTATGCCACTTGCGTTCGGAGTCCCGGAATGCAATCCGGTCGCCGAGTCCCATCATGACAACGGCGACGTGCACGTTGGCTTGCGAAAGTTCCGCCTTAAGATCAGACGTCAGTCTGCGCACGCTTCCCTTCATAACTGTGCGGACTGACCTGCGCTTAGGCACAAGATTGACGCGTGCATCGCGGGCAAGTGTTTGGGCCAACGCACCCTTCACACCCTCAGCGAGCGAGTCGCCGATGACCATGACCTGATAGGTATCGCCTTCTGGAAACGGTGTAATGTAGCTTCCTGACCCGTCCTCGGCATTCTGGGCCCGGGCAGCCGGTGTGGCGATCAACCCCGCGAGGAGGGCGGCAAATAGGGCTGCACAACCGTAGAGGAGCCGTGTCCGGCGGGTGCGGTATAGGTTGATTTGATGATGATGCAAATGCATCGCGCTGCCTTCTACTGCACCGGCTTATGACGGCGTCTTATGACGATACGTCAGGATTGCTCGGCTGTGTTCGGACCAGCACCATACCTGTGAAATTTGGCATGACAAGGCTGGCGGCGGATTTCACAGTTCAATAGCGGGGACAGCCGGTTCTACCGAATCATGGACGATTGTTGCCCTCCTGGCCGCGACGCGCCGGGCAAGTTACAATTGCTATTGGCGCATGTGTTTGAGGACGCGTGCCGATGGCCAGCAGTCGATCTTCAGTTTGTTGGCCTTCTGATAAGCGCCTAATTGGCGGCGGGTGTTGGAGCCAATGAAGCCGTCCACCTTTTCAATCCCGTAGCCTGATTTTTTGAGTTCAGTTTGTACGCCGCGAATGATCACGGTTTTTTGTGGACCTATTCGCTTGAAGGGAACGCGAAAGTCGCCGCCACCGCCAATACGATCGGCGAGATTACCGACAAATACCGCGTATAGATCGGATGTATTGTAGCGACGGATGACCTGAAAGTTTTCAAACGCAAGAAACGAGGGTCCGTGCGTGCCGGCCGGTGACATCAGGTATGCTGGTTCATCGTATAGCGCCTCAGGAAATTCGCGCTTTGCCACGCGGCGAAAGCCAAGCTCTATCCATTGGCGCAACGGACGTGCTCCCGGAGGGCCTTCCAACGAACAGTTCGACGTTGCTGGTATTAAGACTTCAAATCCCCACGGCTGCCCCTTGACCCAGCCTTTTGCTTTCAATTGGCGTGCTGCAGCAGAAAGGGCATCGGAGACAGAGTTGAATAGATCGGCAAAACCGTCGTGGCCCTCGGCACGCGCATGGGCAAAGAATTCCGATGGAAGGAATTGCGTCATTCCCATCGCACCCGCCCAGGAGGCACGCATCTTTTTGCGCGGCACGCCGAGCTGCAACAGGCGCAGGGCGTCAATGAGTTCGTTGCGGAACATGTCTTTGCGACGGCCGACATAGGCCTGTGTCGCCAACACCTTTATGGCATCATGTGGCGGTTTATAACTGCCAAATGCTGTTTCGCGTCCCCAGATCGCAAGGACCGCATTGCGATCAACACCGATGTCGCGCTCAATGCGGTCAAGCACTTCATTATGTTTGCGCGATAGGACGCGCCCACGCTTGGCCAGTCGTGCCAAATAGGACTTGTCCAAGTATTCGCGCGGCTCGCGCGTGAATTCTGCCTGGCGCACTTTGCGTTTTTTTTGACCGGGAATTTCCAGATCAGGAAGCTTGTAGTCCGGTTTGAGGCCTGCGAAGGCTGCATCGAATGTCTTGCGCGATACGCCGGCCGCCTGTGCGTCCGGCCACAGGCTCTCAAGAAACGTACGGAATGACGTGTCGGCACTGGCCATGCCGATATTGATCGTTGCTGCGAAAAGGATTGCTGCGGCACATGCTCTGTATGGAAGGACAAGTGTCAGAAACTGCATTGCTCTCACGGGTCGGCAGGACTTTTTCGATTGGTCAAAGCTTATCGGCACAATCATGTTCGTTCTACACTATCCTGCGTTCGCCTAAGACCGGCTTGCGCGCACGATGTGGCGGCGAAAGGCCAGCTGGCCGGGGGGGGGGGAAGCCCGGAGGGTTCTGGCAGGAGATTGAGGGCTTTTTGCGAACACGTGCAAGGCTCGCCGGCTCGGCAAGACAGGTTTGGACTGGCGGTTGCACCGATCCGGTAATCAGGCGACGTCGGATAGCTCGTCGAGCTTGGCTTCCCAATTGAGCGCCTGGGTGACAATCTCATCAAGATCATCGTGCTCAGGCGTCCAACCCAACTCGTCGCGGATTTTGCTGGTGGCTGCGACAATCGCAGGCGGGTCACCGGCACGAGGTGGAGACATTTTCACCGCAAAATCGCTTTTGCTGGCACGTTTGACAGCATCTATGACCTGAAGAACGGAATAGCCTTTTGAGTATCCGCAGTTAAAGACATCCGATTTTCCGCCGCTGCGTAGATGTGCAAGTGCCGCCATATGCGCGCGCGCCAGATCTTTGACGTGGATATAATCGCGAACGCATGTGCCATCTTCGGTAGGATAGTCGGTGCCGAAGACTTCCATACCGGATCTCTTTCCCAGTGCCGCTTCGCACGCCACCTTAATCAGATGGGTGGCACGTGGTGTCGACTGGCCGGAGCGTCCAAGCGGATCGGCGCCGGCAACATTGAAGTAACGCAATGCGACGTAGTTGAAGTCGTGCGCCCGTGACGCATCGGCGAGCATAAGCTCGGTCATTAGTTTGGACGTGCCGTATGGTGACATCGGCTTCTGCGGCGCTGTTTCATTCACCGGGTTTTCTTCCGGCGCGCCATAGACTGCGGCGGTGGAGGAAAAGATGAAGTTGCGGACACCGGCTTCAACGGCTGCGGACATCAAGGCGCGGGAGTTCACGGTGTTGTTGTGATAGTAGCCGAGCGGGTCGGTTACTGAGTCGGGCACAACAATCGATCCAGCGAAGTGAATGATGGCCTCGATCTCGTGTGCTTCAATGATGATCTTGACGAGTTCTTCGTCACCGGCATCGCCGTTAACGAATCTCACTCCTGCTGGCACTGCCCAGCGGAAACCGGTTGATAAGTTATCTAGAACAACGACCTTCTCGCCAGCATCGAGAAGCTCAAGCACCATGTGGCTTCCAATGTAGCCTGCGCCGCCGGTAACCAAGATTGCCATGACCGTTTCCCAATTTGGTACTGGACTGTCTTGTTGCGCAGGCGGCCGATGTCCTTTATTGGCCAGATCGTCCCAATTTGGAGTGCGTGCGACGCCTGCGACAACGCTCGTTACGACCTGTCGCAGGAACCGTTCCACTTGATCCGCCAACCGTTCTTAAGGATTTGTCCCGGAGCTCCCAATGCCTGATAGCCGCCCCCGCATACGCAAGGCCGTCTTTCCCGTGGCTGGTCTGGGCACACGGTTTCTGCCGGCAACCAAGGCGGTGCCGAAGGAAATGCTAACGGTGGTTGACCGGCCGGTAATTCAGCATGTCGTGGATGAGGCGCGCGCAGCGGGAATTGAGCATTTCGTTTTTATAACGGGCCGCAATAAGGGCGTGATCGAAGACCACTTCGATCATCAGTTTGAACTGGAGCAGACTCTCAAAGCGCGCGGCAAGAACGAGGCGCTGCAGCAGCTCGTCGATGAGTTGCCGGCAGCAGGCGCGACGAGCTTTACCCGCCAACAACAACCGCTGGGACTCGGGCACGCGGTGTGGTGCGCGCGCGACATTGTCGGCGACGAGCCCTTTGCACTACTGCTGCCGGACATGCTGCATCTTGCAGATACGCCATGTCTGGCGGACATGATCGGCGCCTATAACGAGAATGGCGGCAATCACATTGCGGTGGCGCCGGTACCGGAGGATCAGACTCATAAATACGGTATTGTGGGTGTCGAAGATGCTTCGGCACCCGTTTCTCAGATCAGCGCAATGGTGGAGAAGCCCGAACCGGGAACAGCACCATCCAACCTGCACATCACGGGCCGCTACGTTCTTCAGCCCAGCGTTTTCAAACATCTTGCGAACCAGGAACGCGGCGCTGGCGGCGAAATCCAATTGACCGATGCAATGTTGAAGATGCTTCAGAGTGGCGACGAGGCCTTTCACGCTGTTCGTTTCGACGGCGACATCTACGACACCGGCTCGAAGCTCGGCTTTTTGATGGCCAACGTCGCTTATGGGCTCGCGCGCGACGATCTGGAGGCGGACCTGCGAACAGCCATCGCGAAAATGATCGGATAGCAACAGTGCGTTGCAAGACTATTCAAGCAATCGTTGCCCACGCCGCAGTGAAACTTGATGTTGTGGCTTTATGCGCTACTGATGCATCAACGGCGCACGCGTACACCGACGCGCACTTCGTCGGCATCGAAATCGCTCGCAGGGAAATCAGAGCGGAAACGGGAATGTTCATAGCGGCCGAAGAGTATGGCGTTTCGATTGATGAAGTATTCGCTACCTAACGAGAAGGTCAGCTCGTTTTCAGCCGCATCCAATCCTTCAAACTGCCTATGATCGATTGCGAAACCAGCCATGACAATAAGATGGCGGCGGATGGCGTGCCGCACTTCTAAAGAAACCTGATGTTCGCTTACGCCGCGTGCGCCAGCGTCGGTGGAGTCGGTCAGATCGGTTGTTGCCGTGGCTAAAAGGGTCGTCAGAGCGCTCATACGCCAGGCTAGGTTTGCATCAACCAAAAAGGCATCGAATTCCCCAAGCCGGCGATCCTTATGGTCCTGCCGGCCGTAACCAAGTGCGACTTCACCGCGTAAGAAGGCGCCTGTATTGCCGAACGAAATGCCTGTTCGAAATCTCTGACCGTCGGAATCGCGAAACAGCCCGTCCGAGGTGGCGGCGGTTTCGAAATCACGTGAAACGAGTTCGATCTCGGAAAAGACGTTGAGCGTTGGTTTGAACTCCCAGCTGGCGCGAAGCGCGCCGGAATTTTCATGGTAGTTGCGGTCGTTGATTGGTCGTGCTGCCGTCGCCACGGCCACCGAGCCGAACTCATTGTCCGTCAAGGCGCCACGCAGCTGAAGACGCAACCTATTGAAACGGTGCTGAAGCGTACCGGCCAGCTCTTCAACGGTCGTACGTGTACGTTCGCCGGCTTGTGGTGCATCGATAGCGGACCGGCTTTCCTGTTCAACTGCGCGCGATGCGCTGACCTGCGCGTTGGTGCGGCGTGTCACGTCGAGGCGGCCCCTTGCGCGCAGGAGATGTTGGTCTTCTTCCTCGGTCTGAAACTCATTGTTGAAGTCACGATTGATGGCCGCTTCAAACTCAAGCGCATGCACGCTCCAGTTGGAAACAAGACGATGGCGGGTGGCCAAGCCCAACGCTTCATCGCTAACCGCCCGCGGCGCCTCGAAGATGTTTGAGAAGCTTGCGCCCGATAGCTCTGCTTCGGGAAACCACACAAAACTCCCGAGCTTGACGCCAATTGGATCGTAAGGCTCTGCAGTAAAGAAGCGCCGGGGACGCCTGTCGCTCAGCGGATCGATATCCTCGATTTGAAACAGGAGTGGATCAAAGCCAGCAGGCGGATCCTCGAACGCCGCGATGTCTTCCGGATCGCGCATGTCCGTCGAGGTTGTGTCGATTGCATCGTGTTGGGCGGGCGGTTCGCCGATGGGCTCGGTACCGTCAAGGATGACGGGTTGTTCCTGATCGATGGCATCTCCGTCGAGAACGACAGGGCGCAGTCTGCGCGGCGGTGGTGGATCGGCCACATCGCTCGCGATCTGCGTTCGCCGGTTGCGGTCCTGCCGGTCAGCGGCAGGGCTTCGCGTTTCGACATCTGCGTCTTCTGCCACCACCAGCGGTGCCAAAGCGCCGCGAAGGTTGGGCCTGTCTGCATCGGCAGTCGGTGTTCGTGAGTTGCCTGTATTCGCAACGACCGGTGCGGCCGCACCTGAAGAGGAATCGCCGTCTTCGAATAGCGTGCCGCCTGGAAGATCAATTGCGGATGGCTGAGTGGTGGGCTCTGGCCCACCTGACGGGTCTGTGGCCGGCGCAACGTCCAGCGTCCCACGCAACCCCTCTTGAGCATACACGCTGCTGGAGGCGTGGATGAGCGCCGTGCAGATCACCGCAGGGGCAAGAATTGCGCGAAACCGATACAGCCGATCGCCGTCCACTTGCTGTGCTCCAATTCAGAGCGCCGACTCGGCCTGATCTGGTCCGGATCTTCTCGGCTGCGGCCCGAGCGCCCTATCCTGCCTTTGGCGGGCAATGCGACGTCGCCGAGCGGCCGACCAACGCCCCCGACGAACCCATTGGCCACGCTGTTGTTCAACAAAATCAAACGCATACGGGAACAGACCGCCAGCCTATCCGATAGTGGTTAACAGGCATTGAAGCCTGTGTTTCAGATTGGGATTCGTGCTAGAGCAAGGGTGCCAGCATTGCTGCCTGAGACCCCAAGGTCTTCCGGGCGCGGCTTGGCTTAGATCGGTCTAAAAGACGGTGCTTCAAGGCTCGTCCTCCCTGTAGAATTGGGGAGACGGTTGAATAGGCGTCCGGGCCGATTGTGCGGGGCGTTTCGAGGACGGGGAAACTGATGGCGGCAGGCTCTAAGCCACACAGAAAACTAAAAGCCATCGATGGCGGCAAGGTGGAGACAGCGCCCTGGCTCGCCTCGGCGACACGAACGCTGAAGCTGGAGCGGGAGGGCTTGAGTGCGCTTCGCGACGCGTTGGACAACAGGCTGAAACAGCCCTTCCTTAAGGCGATTGGCCAGCTCAAGGACGCAAGGGGGCGCGTGATCGTGTCCGGCATCGGCAAGAGCGGTCATGTCGGCCAAAAGATTGCTGCGACATTCGCCTCCACGGGCACACCGGCCTTCTTCGTCCACCCCAGCGAAGCCAGCCACGGCGATCTTGGTATGATAACGGACGAGGACGTCATACTGGCGCTGTCATGGTCGGGCGAAACGGTTGAACTCAAAAACATCATTACCTACTCCCGGCGGTTTAGTGTTCCGCTGATTGCAATTACGTCAAAGAAAAACTCCGCGCTGGGCGGGCAGGCGGATGTCTGCCTGGAATTGCCACGCAGCAAGGAGGCTTGCCCGCACGGGCTGGCTCCGACCACTTCGACGACTATGCAGCTGGCACTGGGAGACTGTCTTGCCATTGCGCTGTTGGAGGCCAAGGGATTTACGGCGCACGACTTTAAGCTCTTCCACCCTGGCGGTTCGTTGGGTGCAAGCCTCAAATATGTGTCTGATCTGATGCATCCATCGGAGGAACTGCCGATTGCTGGCGAGCAGGACACGATGGGTGAGGCCCTGGTCACGATGACGGCCAAGGCGTTTGGCTGCATAGGAATAGTAGATGATAAGGGGCGCCTTGTCGGCGTGGTCACGGACGGCGATTTGCGCCGTCACATGGATGCAGACCTCTTGTCGGCAAAGGTTTCGCAGATCATGACGCGCGAGCCGAAAACGATTGCACCTGGCATGTTGGCGTCTGCGGCATTGGAACTGATGAACACTAAACGAATTACGGCGCTTTTCGTTGTGGAGAAAAACAAGCCGGTTGGCATTGTACATGTGCACGACATGCTGCGTGCAGGCATCGTCTAATTATACGAGCTGGCTAAAGTACGCATGGCCGACAGCCCCGCGAACGAGACTGCCGGCAGGAGACATGCGAACACCCAGTCGCAATTCTCTTAACGCAGGAAATTCGTCGAGCTGTATTGATTGATCATGCCGCGCGCACTGTTGCCGCCTGGCTTGCCAGCCGTATTCGTGCTGGAGGTAACACCCTTGTTTTTCGCGTATTTGCCAAGGTTGTTCTTCTTCAAGTAGCGGTCGACATACTTGTCGGCGATCGAGTTGATGTTGGAGCGCAGTCCGCTTCCGTATGAGGGAATGCCCTGTGCCTGCGCAGCACCTGCTGCAGCCAGCATGCCCAGCGCAAATGCGCCAGCCAGCGCGGATGCTTTCAATTGCGTCTTCATTTCTTCGTCTCCCTTGTCATCTCTGACATAAAAGTGCCTCATCACTATCGGGCTGACAGCGGAGGGCTGTGATCAGTCCGGCGCTCCTTTTCGCTCGAGCACCGGTGCACAATGGCGGGAGATCAGAAAGTCTGCTGTTCCATATGGAACTTCAGAGAGTTTTTTGTGCGAAGACATGCGAAGGCAGCGGTGCGCCAACCCTCGGACGCCAGGCCTTGCCGTTGATTTTGTTGGTTTTTTCGATAAAGCCCAATCGATGAACTTGATTAGGCGGCATCATGGGCGACCACCAGGACTGAGCCCTTGGCGGCAACAACCGTCATCGTCTGCCCGGCTGCGACGTCGGGCCCCTCGGCAATCCACAACGTATCGCCGATCCGGACCTTTCCACGGCCGCCTGAGATCGCTTCTGCGACCTGGACGCTGCGGCCAATATATTGGGCACTGCGTTCATTTAGGTTGGGCAAATCGCTCTTTGACGCCAGTGGGCCCGCGTAGCGGCGAACCCAGAATACCGTGACCATGGCAGTAAGCGCGAAAACGATGATTTGTGCCTGCCAACCGAAGTAACTGGCAGCTTCGGGTCCAAGTTCTGTAAGCCCGATGGCGGCAATTCCAACCAATGCCGCGGCCACGCTGAACCAGACAAAATGCACGCCTGGGATAATGGTCTCCAGCAGAAATAAGGCCGTTGCCAAGATGAACCAGTTCCACGGACCGAACCCGTAAAGAATATTCACGATGGATGTCATGGTAGCGGCCTTCTCTCTGACTTCTTGGACCAATACGCAGCACGTGTGGTTATAACACGCACCTCAGATGAAACGAGCCGGGAATTTGCTAATCCTGGAGTTGGGCATGGGGTGTTGCCAGACCACCGGGCTCGCTATCTGTGCGGCTGCTAAGGCGCAGCCGCACTTTTTGCGTTCATCAAACCCGCGGGACGCTGCCGGCTGAACCTGAGTTGCCCGATTTTGACTGCTTGCCGAACGCCTCGCTTGCAAGCTCAGAAATTCCTGCCAACGACCCAATCACGGATGACGCCTCGAGCGGCATCATCAAAATTTTCTGGTTCGGTGACATGGCGAGCTTTTCCAGGGCCTTCATGTAATTGTTTGCGACAAAATAGTTGATGGCTTGCACGTCGCCGGCCGAGATCGCCTCTGACACCATTTGTGTTGCCTTGGCTTCAGCTTCGGCTGCGCGCTCACGCGCCTCAGCGTCTTTGAATGCGGCTTCCCGGCGACCTTCAGCCTCGAGCACAGCGGCACGCTTTTCACCTTCGGCTTCAAGAATGGCGGATTCACGTGAACCTTCCGCTTCCAGGATTTGGGCGCGCTTTTCACGCTCCGCCTTCATCTGACGAGCCATGGCGTCGACCAGATCGCGCGGAGGATCGATATCCTTGATTTCAATTCGCGTAACTTTTACGCCCCAGCTTTCCGTTGCCGCATCGACAACGTGCAATAGCTCCGCGTTGATCTGATCACGATTTGACAACAGCTCGTCGAGGTCCATGGAGCCCATGACCGTACGGATGTTCGTCATGGTCAGGTTCACAATGGACTCTTCCAGCTGATCGACTTCGTAGGCTGCCTTGGCAGCATTCAAGACCTGAAAGAAGTTGACCCCATTAACGCGCACCATCGCATTGTCGCGAGTGATGATATCCTGGCTGGGAATGTCGAGCACTTGCTCTTTCATATTCATGCGAGCAACCACGCGCTCCATGACCGGGATCAGAATATGCAGGCCCGGCACGAGCGTGCGCGTATACCGTCCAAAATTCTCAACCGTGTAGTTATAGCCCTGTGGAACAATCTTGACCGTCGACCACAGCGTCACGACGGCCAGGATTATGAGTATGAGGCCGAGCAGTTCACCAGTTCCCATCGTAGCAACTCCAAAAAAATATCCGATCGCCCAGCCCACAGCCTATATCGGGTCTGGTTGGAGGAATTTTTAGAGGCAACAACAGAATACTTGGTTAATTTCGTCTTATTTTACAAAGGTGTAGATGAATCTTTGTTTATTTTACATCAACGAATTCAGATGGTTCCGATGGCGCTAACCAATTGATTTTGCACACCCGCGTCTATGGAGGAGACAGTATGCGCTCAAATCCACCCCATAAGTTCGCGGCGGGCCACGCGTTCTATCACGTCGATCCCTTCGTCGGTTTCGTTTAGTGCTGGCAAGTATGCGAACTTCTCACCGCCATTATGTTCGAAGATCTCGCGGTTCTCTCCATCAAGCTCCTCAAGCGTCTCCAGACAATCGGCAGAAAATCCCGGTGCGACAAGCGCAAGCTTTTTCACACCTTCTTTGGCAAGCCGTTCAACGGTGGCGTCGGTATACGGTTGCAGCCACACGTCGTTGCCGAACCGTGATTGAAATGTCGTCAGCCACCTATCTTCGTCGATTTGCAGCCTTGCCCGCAAAAGCCGGGAGGTCTTCTGACAATGGCAGTGGTACGGATCGCCCTTCTCAAGATACTTCTGGGGCATACCGTGAAAGGTGGCGATGATCTTTTCGGGCTCAAAGTCCAGCTTGGCGAGTGAGCCCTCAATCGACCGGGCGAGCGCATCAATATAAACGGGGTCATCGTGGTAGGCGGGGGCTACTCTGATGAAAGGCTGCCAGCGCATCTTCATCAGGGCGCGAAATGCCTGGTCGCATGCCGTAGCCGTCGTGGCGGCAGCGTACTGCGGATAAAGGGGAATGAGCAGAATGCGCTCGCAACCCTGTTCCTGCAAATAGCGCAAACGACTTTCGGTTGTCGGATTGGCGTAACGCATCGCCCAGTCGACAATTACAGTGGGATGGTCGGCAAGGCGCTCCGTCAATGACAGGGCCTGATTGCGGGTTATGGTCTTAAGTGGCCCTTCGTCCTTTTCATTGTTCCATATGGTTGCGTAGTCCTTACCCTTGCGGCCCGGCCGCGTCGTAAGAATGATCAGGTTCAGTATCGGCCACCACTTCCATCGCGGCTCCTCGATAACGCGGCGATCGGATAGGAACTCTTTCAGGTAACGACGCATGGGCCAATAGCTCGTTCCGTCTGGCGTACCCAAGTTCAGAAGCAGTACGCCGACACGGCCGCAATTGACCTCGGGATGATCAGAGGGCCAAGCGCCGCGGTCAAAGCTCGTTGCATTCGTTACTGTTGCGTCGTTCATCGGGTCGTGTTCGCCTTTGGTTGTTCGTGTCTTGACGTATTGGACAGCGGCGCGTCTTGAATTCTATGACTTTGTGAAGACCGCTTAAGCATTACGGCCTCACTCATAGGCTGGGGGGGCACGGAAGTCCATGAGTGAGCTTACGTGCACTATCGCGGGCGAGATCACGGCCATAGAGCGAACCGTTTGGAATATGTCGGAACCTAATCCAGCTTCAACTCTGGGCCCAGCGCGACCTGCCCTACGTCTTGGAACGTGAGCCGCCGGCAATATCCATTTCCGACACAGACTCGCTCGCCGCCCAGTAGATTGTGAAGCGCCGACGAAGATCGCGGGCTCGGTCGGCAAACAAGAGTTCACCGCGAGCAAACGCGGCAGCACGCAGTTCGTCCTGCCGGCTTTGCGCGATTTTACTAATGGCCGCCTTTTGGGCCGCAGTCAGCACGTCCTCTTCTTGTGACAACGCCAGTTGGTGCAGTACCGCGATATCGTGATCGTCGCCCAGAAGTCTTGAAAGTTCACGCGCCAGCGCAATGCGGGCGGAACACATACCGGGCCACAGAGTTCGAAGCAACTGCATGTGCCGCCAATGCCGTTGCACGTCTTTGCGCCATTCATGCTCAGTATCGTCGTCTGGATCTTCCAATGCTTCAAGAAATGCCTTGCGGCCCTGCCTGAAGCTGATCTCAAGACCTTCGCCGATAGGTTCGAACCCGTGCCTAACAAAATGCAGCTTGGCCAGTTCCTTGCGCGCGACGTTGAGATGCTGAAGTGCCTTTGTCGCGGCCTTCTTGTTCATCCGTTCCGGTTTCTCTGACAGGGACTTTTGCATGTGTTTGCGCAATGCGCGCAAGGCAGCAGATTCGGTCTTCGAGTTGGAAGGCTCCGTCTCGAGTTTGGCGAGTGTTTCAGTCATAACGTGAGCATCACGAGAAGCAGCCAGCAGTCGCGCGACATCGCGAAAGCGCGTGTAGTGCTTTTTGTAGTCCGCCTCGTCCAGACACGGCCGACATAGCCGCAATAGGGCGCGCAACCGTTTCAACGATTTACGCACTGAGTGGACGGCCTCGGGGCTCTTTGCGGCATGACCCAGCAGCGTTCGAGCGATATCGATCTGCTCGCGCGCAATACGGTGAAACCCGCTGTCGAACGGTTCTTGATGCTCGAAACGGTAAGACACTTGCGAGCCTCAATTGCCAGGGGGAGCGGGTGCGAGTCGTTCCCAAGTCGCCTTGGCCCACCCTAGCCATTCAGCGACACGTTTTTCGGGTTCCGGATGAATGTAGAAATCAGTGATAACTGAAATACTGTCGGCGCCGGCCGCGACGGCCTGGCTGGCGCGCTCAGGTGTCAGCCCTCCGATTGCAACAAGCGGTAGGGGTGAAACCCTTGCACTCCATTCCTCGAGCCTTGCTAAACCCTGCGGCGCCCATTTCATCTTTTTTAGCTTTGTCTCATAGATCGGTCCCAGCGCCACATAGTCCGGATCGGCGGCAAGTGCGGTGGCTAGTTCTTTTTCATCGTGCGTGGAAATACCGATGCGCAGGCCGGCTGATTTGATGGCATCCAAATCGGCGTTCGCAAGATCTTCCTGGCCTAAGTGAATGTAGTCCGCGCCGCAGTCGATGGCCTCACGCCAATAATCGTTGACGATCAGTTGGCAGCCAGCTTGAGCACATATGTCGAGGCTGCGCGAGATCTGCCGTTTTATTTCAACGTCAGAGGCGTCCTTCAGGCGCAACTGTATGGTTTTCACGCCCAGCGGTACCAGCCGCGCGAGCCAATCGTCGTCGGGTACAATTGGGTAAAACAGGTTGAGCTGTCCTGCTGACGGCTTGGTGCGCGTTAGACCCTGCACCCCTACTCTCCACGCGAGATGTTGAAGAAGGGCGTACCCGCAACAGGCGTTGAGGGTTGCGCCATGTCGCGCTCATCAATCAGACCGGAATTGAATGCGGTGCGTCCCGCCGCGATGGCATCAGCAAACGCGCGCGCCATGGACACCGGATCGGCCGCATTTGCTACGGCGGTGTTCAGCAACACGGCATCATAGCCCAACTCCATCGACTGTGCGGCATGCGATGGTGCGCCAATGCCGGCATCGATCACAAGCGGCATACCCGGGAAATAAGCGCGCATGGTTTTCAGCGCATATGGGTTTGCCAGTCCACGCCCCGATCCAATGGGTGCTCCCCATGGCATCAAGACCTGACAACCGGCCGCAACCAACCTTTCAGCTGCACCCAGATCCTCGGTCGTATAGGGAAAAACCTTAAAGCCGTCGGTGCTCAATTCTCGTGCCGCTTCAACGAGGCCGAAAAGATCTGGCTGAAGCGTATCGTCATTTGCGATCACCTCCAGCTTGATCCAGTCGGTTCCAAAAAGTTCACGCGCCATCTGTGCTGTCGTGATGGCATCACGGGCGGTGCGGCAACCGGCCGTATTGGGCAGCACGCGCACATTGAGCTCTTTAATCAGGTTCAAAAAGCGCTCACCGGTGCGCCCACGTGCTGTTTCCCGGCGCAAAGAAACCGTCACGATTTGAGAACCGCTGGCTTTGACAGCATCTGCCATGATCTGTGGAGAGGGATAAAGAGCGGTGCCCAACAGGAGCCGCGACCCGACCTCTTCTCCGTAAAAACGCAACGGTGCTGGGTCGCGAAGCGTGTTTGACCGTACGCGTTCTGGCTTAGCAGCGCTTGCCGCATCTTGCTTGCTGGTTGTCGTCATATCTGTCTTTTGGTGGTTTCGTCTTTTGGTGGCGCCTTGTTGGATTGGCATACTCTGCCGAATTGTTCTCGTACCTATCACACAGCCTGTGCTTCACGGTTTCTTAGCCGCCCTGGCGGGCCGATACGATTTCGATCGCATCACCGTTCGCGACGGTTGTTTTAGCGCGCGACTTTTCTGATACGAACTGACCGTTCACCGCCGTTGCTACGTGGGCACCCGCATAGCCGAGTTCTGAAAGCAAGCTGGCAATGTCTGCCGAGGCCGTCTCAATTCGGTTTCCGTTGACGGAAATGGCGACCAGCGGTTGCGTTTCGTTCACGTGCTCCTCCGTGTATGCCGGCGTACACGAGCCGGCTTTCAATGCAGGATCATAGTTAAGGGGTCGTCTCAAGACATAGGCCTGATCGGCGCCATAACAATGGTTCTTTTCATACTATAGCCGGCGTTGCGCGTGCCAACGTTTATTCGCAATCGGGCGCACGCCGCCGGTCTATTGTTTAGGTAAAGGCACGGCAACTGGCGCAGGGCTGTGACAGACCCGCGGAATTGTGCGAACCTGCGCCTACTCAGCGCGATTTTGGCTCAAGCCGCCTGGACGATGGCCCTGCGCGCTAGGGGCTTGCAAGTTGATGAGGCCAGCACACGCCCAAGCGCCGCCAAATATGCCTGCGTCCATATTGGCAACCAATTCAGCTTGTAAACACCACTGTGAGCATCCCCAATTACTTGAAAATCTGGAACTTTTTGTCTAAATATTGGGCCTGAAAAAGGGAGTAGTCACGTTGCGTATTCTGGTCCTTCTGGTCGTTGTTCTGTTTGGACTTATCGCGGCTGCAGTTGCGCTCGATCTCGACCTTTCGAAACTTGCTCATTTATTCAAGTCTGACGAATTCAGCGTCGCCAGGACCACCGGCGACGATAAGCCGACCTCGTCGCGGTCAGAGACCAAGACCGCTGAGCTACCAGCCGATCAGGTGACCACGATGAGTGCGCCTGAAGGTTTTGATATCGCGCGCGTCACGCCAGGCGGGGTTTCTGTGTTTGCCGGCCGCACGGACCCGAAATCCGACATAACTGTTATGGCCAATGGCCAACCGATTGGAAGCGTGAAATCCGACGCGAATGGAGAGTGGGTGCTCGTCAGCGAGCACAAGTTTCCCAACTCGGAACCGGAACTCAGTGTGAAGCCGGGCAACCTGCTACCGGAGAAACCGGATGTGAAGGTTGCTGCGGCCGAGCCGGAGCGGTCTGAAGAGGCAGGTCAGGCCGGGACGGCAAAAACACCAGACACGAAAAAACCGGACGATAAATCCTCAACGGCAAAACGCGTCACGTCAGAGTTGATTAAGGACCTTGAAGGTCTGGTCGAAGAAGCCCGCCGCGAGAAGCAGCCGGAGCGAACTGCCGCGGCGCCTGCGAGTGAAACTGCGGCAGAGCCTAACGCTTCCGCAGAACAGGTTGCGGCCGAAGCGACGGGCGAGACACCGACATCGACCCCATCGCAAAGCGCTGAAGCACAAACGACGACGGCCGATGCCGCGGCTGGCTCTGATGCGCAGAAGCAAGAGGTTGCCGCAACGGACACCAGTGCGCAGCAGGAAAGTGCTCAGGATGAGGCCCGGCAAGCCGAGGTGGCGGCAACTCCTGCTGTGGCGGACACCGGCACACAGCCGGAACAAGCACAAAACACTCCGGCTGCGACGGAAGAAACACAGGTAGCGGCAGCCTCCGTAGCGGCACCAGCCTCCACTGGCACGGGAGCAGCGGCTACAGCTAATGTTGAACAAGCTGCCCCGGCGGTAAACGCTGAGCCCCAGCCAGACGCGACATCACCATCAACGGCCGCGAGCGCAGAAAAAGCAGTTGAGACAACCGTCGCTGTTGCCACGCCAGAGCCCGAACCAAGCCAGAGCACGACGGCAGCCGGTTCAGACGATGACAGCCTGCCTGTTCCTATCAAGTTTATTTACCGCGAAGCTACGTTTACCGATGAGGGCAAGCGCGCCGCCGAGCTGCTTTTGGAATACCTGAAACTCAAACGCTTCAAGCTGATCAGGTTGTCGGGACATGCTGACGAACGTGGGACGCAAGAACTCAATCTGGACCTTTCGAAGGAACGATTGAAAACAGTTGAGACGTTTTTGCGCCAAGGCGGTTTTGAAGGCGAGATGCAGTTGACGCCGAAAGGCGAGAGCGAACCATTTTCTGGTGTCGATCGCACGAAGTTCTCTCGCGATGATCTATACGAACTCGACAGGCGTGTTGAATTACACCTGCCAAGATAACGTGCGGTAGCTGTTCTGCGCTACAGCGTAACAAGAGCAGTCCCCTGACCTTTACGGTTACGTGTTGTCTGAGATGAGCGTGTGAAGAACAACGTTTTTGAAGGCAGATACAGTCGAGGCGCGTCATTGTTGCGAATCGATGCAGCACGCCATCTATAAAAATGGGGCACATAAATGTGCTGCCGCGAAACACTTACGGACCGAAGGGGTAATAGACACGATGGAAGAATGGAACATTTATCTTTCAGGAGAAATTCATACCGATTGGCGTGAACAGATCGAACGTCAGGCGGACGCAGCTGGACTGCCGGTTTCGTTCTCCGCACCGGTTACCAATCATGGCTGGAGCGACGATTGCGGCGCCGCAATCTTAGGGACTGAACCCAACAAATTCTGGCACGACCATAAGGGTGCACAAATGAATGCAATACGCACCCGAACGCTTATCGAACAGGCTGACATTGTGATCGTCCGCTTCGGCGAGAAATACAAGCAATGGAATGCTGCGTTTGACGCCGGCTATGCTTCGGCCTTGGCGAAACCGATGATCATCATTCATCCGCCTGAGCATGCGCATGCGCTGAAGGAAGTCGATGCGGCTGCGCTCGCCGTTGCGGAAACCGTAGAGCAGGTGGTCGCGACATTGCGCTACGTTATTCGCGGGGAATTGGATACCGGCAGGATTGCTGCGGAGTAGCCGTGCGTTTGGCCGTCGCCATCCACCTGCACTGGCTATTCCTGCTCAGCTTGAGTGGCGCGGAAGCCGGTTGCAAGCACATATAGCTCAGCGGAATCGGCACGGCTCGCGGGCGGCTTGACGTGGCGGACGGTCTTGAAGGATCGCCGTAGCAAGTCCAGCAGTTCACGTTCAGTGCCACCCTGAAAGACTTTGCACAAGAAGGTGCCTTCCGGTGCCAGGACATCGCAGGCGAAGTCGGCTGCGGCTTCCGCCAAACCCATGATGCGCAAATGGTCGGTACGTGTGTGGCCGACGGTTGGAGCTGCCATGTCGGACAGCACCACATCAGCCTGGCCGCCCTCTAGCATGGACTTTAGACGCTCATCGGCGCCCTCATCCATAAAGTCCAGCTGCACAATTTCGACGCCCGGCAGCGCTTCCACGCCAAGATAATCGATGGCGATCACCTGGCCACGGCCCGTATCGGCCTTTACGCGGCGGGCGGCGACCTGGCTCCATCCGCCTGGCGCGGCACCAAGATCAACAACCCTGTGGCCGGGTTTCAGCAGGCCGTACTTGTCATCAATTTCACTTAACTTATAAGCGGCACGCGAACGCATGCCTTCGCGTTTTGCGGCCGCGACGTAAGGATCGTTGAGCTGACGTTCAAGCCAGCGCACTGACGAGTTGGAGCGCTTGTTCGCCGTCTTCACGCGCACATGGAGCTGGCGTTGTCCGCCGCCCGGGCCCATGAGTTTGCCCGGCTTGCCGCCGCCTTTGCCGTGTCCGCCCTTGCCTGCCATTATTCCTCACATTCGGCGTTGGCGCATTGTTGTCAGACTCTGCGTGGATGCAGACTGCGCCTGCACGGCGTTGTGTCGCGCCAGCCGTGATAGCCTGCGGGACTACCGCTTCAGGCGTCGCGCTTTTTACTTCCGCCACCGCGACGGCGCCTTGCCCGGAACACGCCGTCTTCACTCATCAGCGTTGCCAGTATGCCTTCGCGCAAACCCCGGTCGGCAACGCGTAACCGCTCACAGGGCCACATCAGCAAAATCGCCTCCAGGATCGCACAGCCGGCCAACACCAGGTCCGCACGGTCACGCCCAATGCATGGCTCTGATATGCGCTCATCATAGGTTTGGTGCAGCAGTCGGTTGGTGATTTTTTGCGCATCCGCCACATTTAGCCAAGAACCATCCACTCTGTTGCGATCATATCGCGGCAATCCCAGCTGAATTCCTGCAACCGTCGTAACAGTACCCGAAGCACCCAACAAGTGACCCGGCCTTTCCTTTAGGCGCGGGGCGAACTGGTGCTCGGCCTCGAAGGGCGCCAGCAATTCGCTGACGTCTGCAACCATCTTTTCGAAAAGTTCAGCGGTGACATACTGGCCCCCATAGCGCTCGGCAAGCGTTACGACGCCGACAGGAAGGGATGTCCACGCGACCATGCAGTTTTGTGCTTCAAGCCTGTCAGCGACGCCGTTCCTACGTGTATTGGTCCGGCGCGTTAGGTCGAGCCAAATTAGTTCGGATGATCCGCCCCCAATATCAAACACGAGAACCAGATCGGAATTTGGATCAATAAGTGAGGCGCAACCCGATACCGCCAGCCTTGCCTCCATTTCCGTACTTAGAATTTCAATATCGAGGCCAACTGCATCCTTCACGCGGATAAGAAACTCATCTGCGTTTTGCGCAACGCGGCACGCCTCGGTGGCGACAAGACGCGCGCGGCGCACTTTGCCACGCTCAAGCTTGGCGGCACATACTCTGAGTGCATCGATCGTGCGCTTCATCGCCTGCTCGGACAATCTACCGGTCTGCGAGAGACCTTCGCCAAGCCGAATGATGCGGGAAAATGCATCGACTACGCGAAACCCGCGACGCGACGGGCGTGCCAAAAGCAACCGGCAGTTGTTGGTTCCCAGATCAAGCGCGCCGTAAATTTCAGCGTCATTGGCTGCAGGATCAAAGTTCGGCCGACGTGGCCCGCCGTGCCGCTTGTTCGATCGCGATCGGTTATGGCGCTTTTGTTCCGGCGGGCGTTTGCGCTCGCCTTCTGGATTGTCCGGTGGCTCGCCGTCATGCGCAGCAGCGGACGCGGTTGCACCCGGCTCGACCTCGCGGCCAGACGCCTTATCTTCGTTGTCCTTAGACTGAGATGCAGATTTGCGGGGCCCGTCTGCGGGCGCTCGTGGGCCGCCCTTATTATTATGCAGTTCCTCCACGGCCCGTATCCCCAGCGCCTGGCCTTCAGCATGGGGCTTTTAATAGCCCCCGCCAATTCTTCAGGCGTCTAAACTGGTTTGTCTTGGGTATAGTGTAACAGCTCAAATTCGCCGGTAAAGTCCGTTTATGCGCAGGTGTAAATAGAGGGGACAATTGCCTTAAGAATGGCAGTGCAGCTTGATTTGCGGCGCTAATTTACCGTCTTTCGGCTTTGGATTGAGACACAGCTCATGAGAAGAACCACACTATTGGCGCCACTGCTCTGCCTCATTCTGATCGCGCCTGATTGTGGTTCAGGGTGGATTACGAATCACTATTTGCTGGCGGCGATCGCGGGTGACACGGAGCAGCTTCATCACAGCCGCTCAAGGCTTGAGCGACTGGTTCGCGCCTATCCTAAACATCTTTTGCAATTGAAGGACGGCCAGCTCATCTGGCGCGATGGCACTGCGATGGCCGTTAATGACGGAGGAGGCGCCAAGGCGCATCGCGATTGGCTTTCCAAACCGGACATCGACGACATGATGCGGTATTCCTACGCCATTGGGCGACCTACGGGCCCACCAGAATTTGAGCATGATCCCGGGCGTGCGCGCCCTGCCGCCTTCTTTAGAAAAATGTATGGAGACTGCCGCAAGGGCGAGGTGCGTGGCCACTTGACGGAAATCGTCTGGCTGCCGTCTAAGTCGGGTCAGCGTTTGATGGTGACGACCGTCAATGGCGTGGCCAAGCGGCTCCAAAAGGTGAGCCTGGAATTGGACCGACTGCCTGCCCGTTACGATGCTTACCTCATCCCATCCGCGGGTACCTATAATTGTCGTGTGATCGCGGGCACGAAGCAGGTATCGGCGCATGGCTACGGAATCGCAATCGATTTGTCGACAAAGCACGCCCATTACTGGCGCTGGAGCAAGCCTGACCGGCAGGGCCGCTATCGCTATGCCAACGCCATACCTTTCGAGATTGTCGACATCTTCGAAAGGCATGGCTTTATTTGGGGCGGCAAGTGGTACCACTACGATACGATGCACTTTGAATACCGACCAGAATTGACGGGCACAGGGGCCGGGAGGCCCTAACCGCATGGCAATCTACTGCCAGAAATGTTGTCATGCTAACTGGGTGTAGGCGGGAGACAAGTGGGGCAGATACGGGCCTGCTTGCGGTACCGACATCGAACTGGTATAGCCGCACTGTTGACAGGTCTTCACGACCGAGCTGCACTTCTGTGTCAGTCCCACATGGCGATGGGGAATAGGTTAACGGTAGACCCACGGACTCTGACTCCGTTAGTCCTGGTTCGAATCCAGGTTCCCCAGCCAAATCACCTCAAATATTTAGCTGAGTTAGCTCAGATTCGGTCGGAACTCTTGCGAGAGTTTTGCGGGAGTCTGTTCCCGCATTGCTCCTGAGCACGATGAGTTCCGGTCTTCTTCCATCCTGTTCGCACACCTTGTTTGCAGCCACGATCAAATCTGACTCGAGGTGGAAACTTTGTAGGTTGCTAATCTATGCCGCGCATCCAGTCCGTGAGGACAGCGAGCGTACAGCAATCAAGAGGCACAAAGTGCCACGCGGACTCTGCCATCGGGCAGATTGATGCAATTAATGGCCACGCCCTGATCGCCAACGAAAAATGTTTGTTTGCCCATGTTGACGCCACAAACGAATGAGATTACATGGCGCACCATGATCAGAACCGTTCCACATGCGCGACCGACCATCCACCATCATTGATGGTGTGATTATCTGCGCGTGGGGAAGTCTGTCATCCCGCAACCCTTGGAAGGTTGAGATCGTAAGTTCAAATCTTGCCGCGCAGACCAAGCCTGGCTTGGTGTAGCTGGTAGCACGCAAGATTGTGGATCTTGAAGGTGCCGTTCGAAACGGCAAGCTAGGACCAACTTTGATGATGAGACGTGAACGAGATTTGAGGGATCTGCAGCGCCGCTGGCGTTGACGATACCCCTTTGTCTGGTTCCGTCGTCTAATGGTCTAGGATAACGCCCTCTCAAGGCGTTGATGCGGGTTCAAATCCCGTCGGAACCTCCACACAACTTAAACGTGGCCCCATGGTCCATGGGTTAAGACGCGCGCCTGTCGAGCGCGGGAACAGGGTTCGAGTCCCTGTGGGGCCGCCATTGGTAAATCGGTCTGGTGTAAGGGTAGCACGGCGGTTTCCAACTCCGTCAGTCAGGGTTCAAATCCTTGGGCCGATGCCAACAAATATGCGCACGTAGCTCAACTGGATGAGCACCGAGCTTCTACCTCGGCTGATGCGGGTTCGAGTCCTGCCGTGCGCTCCACGTTTTCGCTCACGCCGGTGTTCGCAACGCTCACCGGCTCCGCGGGTGCGGCGCTTGCGCCGGCGACGCAGTCGCGTCGCTTGGTTTATTCGAAGCTACGCCGTCGAAGTGCAACACGACGGCAACAGGAAAGGAGCCGACATGACCACGATGTACATTCAAACGCGTTTGCGACGCGAGCTGGAAGATGGCTCTGGCTATTCGAACCTTGTGCTCTGGATTCCGGAAGTGGGGACCAACGGTGTCAAGGTCGAAGCGGGTCGTGTCGTACATCTGAAGAACGATCCCGATCCGCGGCCGTGGGAGATCGTTGCAGCCGCAGGGCCAACGCAGCCTGAAGCCTATTTCCAGCGTAAGCATGGTGAACGCCGACGGCGTGAAGCAACGATTGTCTAGAAGAACGGTCCCGTAGCTCAGTGGAGAAGAGCACTGCTGTGCGATGGCAGAGGTCGCACGTTCAAATCGTGCCGGGATCGCCAATAGCCCATGTCGCGCTAAATCGGACTCACATGTCCGGGAGCAACGCGACCCGGCGGCAGTGCTCCGATCGTTCGCGTGCCAATCAGCGAGAACGTGAATCGGCAGCACAATAAGTCCGCCGCCCCGCCGGACGTGCCGCGCGTAGCGCGAAAAGCACCGCAAGGCAAAAAACAAAGCGAGGCGCATTTTATGCGGCTCGCTTTAGCGGACACGTAGTTCAATGGATCAGAACGTCGGGTTTCGGGCCCGAAGGTTGCAGGTTCGAGTCCTGCCGTGTTCGCCAACCATATTGACAACACAATGCGCAGCGATTACATGCGCCTCATCTTTCAACCCTTGGACTGATCAAATGACGCGATCCGCCCTCTTTAGCTGTCGACTGAGTTACCGACTCTCATCGAGTCTGTAAGCGATCGCGCGCGGGCGTTCCCAAGGTTCCAATTCCCAACAATTGAATACCCTCTTTGGCACGTTGGCGCGTGCCGTGCGCACGAGATGATTGGCTAGGCAAACTCTATTGGTGAGGAGGCCGGTCTTGAAAACCGTGTGTGCCGAAAGGCCTTGGGGGTTCGACTCCCTCCCTAGCCGCCACGCTTGTGTCCTCGCGCGCTGGTCGCGCTCCGGACGGGGCGGCACTCGCGCCGGGTCGCCTTGCTCCCGAGCCGTGGAAACTTTCGATCAGGTGCGAACTTAGTTCGTGCTGATTGGACATTTTTGATCTCACGGCAGTTCGCTGCGCTCACGCCTCCGATGGGGCGGCGCAACGCGCCGGCGCCCATTTGGGCGCTTGTGTCGATCAACGCGTTTGCCGAACTGGTCGTGAACACAACAAGGAACTGAAATGGGATCTCCTGTTTCGGAATTTGGATGGTTGGCAGAGTGGTAATGCACCGCGTTGCTAGCGCGGCGAGGCCGAAAGGCTGCGCAGGTTCGATCCCTGCACCATCCGCCACTGTTACTTGTGCGTGAGCGGCCACACAGGGCCGTACGCGCGAGACGAATGCCAGGATAGCTCAGTTGGTAGAGCGCTGCGTTGAAGGCGCAGGCGGCGGTGGTTCAATCCCATCTCCTGGCACCACGGCCCGCTAGGCAAATTCGGTAAAGCTGCCTGTCTTAGAAACAGGTGTTTCCCAGTTCGACTCTGGGGCGGGCTACCAGCGATGACGAGGCTGATTGGATAGGCGCCGGTCTGCAAAGCTGTGCCAAGTGGGTTCGATTCCCACCGTCATCTCCATGCGCGCTTAGCCCAACGGGTAGAGGCATCGGGTTTAAGCCCCGTCAAGTGTGAGTTCGACTCTCACAGCGCGCACCATGTTTTCGCTCACGCCGGTGTTCGCTACGCTCACCGGCTCCGCGGGGGCGGCGCTTGCGCCGACGACGCAGTCGCGTCGCTTGGTGCGGTGGATATGTTCCAAGTCCACCAATCTATTTGCGCGACGTCGCTTGCAAAGGCAATCGCGCTTTATGGGAGTGTTTCCATGCGATGGGTTGTAACCCCGTTGGCTTTGAAAGAAGCATGGTGGCTGCCGAATGGGTTCGATTCCCTGCACTCCCACCATTTTTTAGCTCACGCGCCAAAGGGTGCTCCGCATGGGCAGTGCGCATACCGGGTCGCCTTGCTCCCGAGCCCTTCGTGCTTTTTACTTTGTTTGAAGCTACTTCCTCAAAGCGCACCATTCATCAATCGTTCAGTACGGCGCCTGCAGATGAGTTTCATGCCTTGACGAACAAGCGCAGATCACATACATCAGCGCTCCAACACTTTGACTGAGGTCTAAACATTCAATGTTTGCAACCGCGCACATGCAGAAAGTCGGTACGGCCAATATCATTGGCTGAACGATTTCGCGCGCGGTGAGATAAGACCCAACACTTCCACAAAACCTAATAAAACCGCGCGCTTCTGGGGCTGTAGCTCAACCAGGAGAGCACCCGCTTTGCAAGCGGAAGATGCCGGGGCGGTTCCGGCCGGCTCCACCAGACAACGCTGGCGTAGCTCAATTTGGCAGAGCAGCGCTCTTGTAAAGCGAAGGTTGTGGGTTCGATGCCTACCGCCAGCACCAACACGTTTGAGAACATAGCGATGAAGAAAAATATGCAGCAACGGCGCTGATATTCCAGCGTCGTCTAATTGGTAGGATCCTAGATTTTGGCTCTGGAGATGCAGGTTCGATGCCTGCCGCTGGATCCAGTTCAAGTGCGGTGTGGGGAAGCAGCCATCCCGTCTGGCTCATAACCAGAAGAGCGCTGGTGCAAGTCCAGCCACCGCAACCAAATATGCGCGCAGGGCAGGTGTAGCCGTGCGTGTAAACGAAGACGCGGACGTAGCTCAATGGCAGAGCTCCACGTTGCCGTCGTGAAGACACGGGTTCGATTCCCGTCGTCCGCTCCAAAGTATGGACCCGTCGCCAAGTGGTCTAAGGCACCTGACTTTTAATCAGGCATTCCGTGGGTTCAAATCCCACCGGGTCCTCCAAGTTATCCCGTGTCGTTCAATGGCAGGACGCCGCACCGTTAATGCGTGAATCCAGGTTCGAGTCCTGGCGCGGGAGCCAAGTGCAATTCTTTGGCTTGATCGCTAACTCCCCAATGAAAAAACCATGCCATTTGAAAGACCTGCACCGTTGGCAACGGTCATCGGGTTAACCGAGCGGCGATGACCCCAAGTTGTTCGGTGCATGTCACGTCTAGCTCGACGCGGACGAAGCGAGTTTGACAGTGAAGCTCCCACAAGCGGTTATTGGCGGGCATCGCTGTGGCCAAGTGAAGATGTCCGCTGCTTTTGAGAGCAGTCATTGCAACGCAACATGCTCATGACGCGACGGGCCAGGAGCAGGCATCAGCTGCTGACACATCGGTACACCTAGGATACCTTTGTTAGACTACCTTCCAATGGGGGAGGTATGACCTGTGCATGATACTTGGCGTCGTTGGCTCCGCTGACTTTTGGTCGGGTTACTGTTCACACTTGTAGTTGATGCAGACGAAAGAGCGAGTAGCGCTCCAGCAAAAAGGCAGACTATCGACGGCAGTCTTCCGAGCAAGCGGAACTAACATTCTTCAACAATGTGAAGATCTCAGATGACCCTAAGGTTTTCCCAGTGCAACGGGATCAGTTCACAAAGGAAGCGTTCGCCTGGCTTGCTAAAATCAAGATCAAGAAGTTGAAGAGCTCCTAGTGATAACAGCGGAAACGATACCGTTATGGGTCGGAGGTGATAGACGATGGCTGTAGATATGCGAAGAGCCCTACTGAAGACTATGCTCCTATTCTTGGCGCTCGTAAGCGCAAGTGCCAATCCTGCCAAGTCCGAAGAGGAGGAAGATTACGAATTTGAGGCATTCATGGCTTGGATGGATGGGGACTTTGATGATGCAATAAGTATTTGCAATAAGGCGATAAAACTTTCTCCAGAAAGTCCAGGGTGCTACCTGACGAGAGGTAACGCGTATTGGGAAAGGGAGGAGATTGAAAAGGCGTTTTCTGACTTCAACAAGGCCATCAAGCTGGACCCCAAACTCGCACACGCATATGACGCTCGCGGACGAGTATATTTATCGAAGGAGGAGTACGACAAAGCAATTTCGGATTTTGACTCGGCAATCAAGCATGATGCGAACAACGAATACGCAGCCGGTTTCTACCAGGGCCGCGGCGAAGCATATTATCGAAAGGGAAATTATGATCGGGCACTTGCCGATGCGGGAAAGGCAATTGAAAAATCTCCAGAGCACGGAGACTATTATTTGTTCCGCGGGGCCCTATATTTACAAAAAAAAGAATACGAAAAAGCCATCTCTGATTTCAACAGTGCCATTAAGCTAGGTTCCGAAAGTTCTACGGCATACACGAACCGCGGACAAGCAAACAATTCGCTAGGAAACCATGAAAAAGCCCTTTCGGACTACACCGCTGCCATCAAGATTAATCCTAAAGATGCCATCGCTTACGATGGACGGGCATGGACATATTTCAAGGCTGGACGCGCAAGCGAAGGAATGCCCGATTCTGAGAAAGCGCTGAACTTGGGTCCGAATAATGCCAATGTGCATGATACACATGCTCATATTCTTGAAGCCGTAGGAAGGAAAGAAGAGGCTATTGCAGCATACCGCAGAGCATTGGAGATTAATCCCAAGCTGACTGGTAGCAAGGCAGGCATAGAACGTCTTACAGCTGCCGTGACTGACGATGAAAAGAATGACGAACCTACAAAATCTGGGGCGCAACAAGATGCATCCTCGGAAGAGGCCGATATCACGTTCTGGAACAGCGTGAAGGGCTCAAACGACCCAGAGATGATCCAGGCTTATCTCAACAAGTTTCCAAATGGCACATTTGCCGAGCTCGCTGAGATCATGCTTAAGAAGCTCAAGAAGAATTAGTAGGAGTCGCAACCCTTTTTTGGTCCGCTAGGGGTCAACAGTGAGCTTCTGCGCTGCACAACCTAGGTCCGCTCCCGGCTGTAGCGGACATCACCCGGCTTACCCAAAACATTTCGAGCATGACTGCTTTCTCCGCGAAACGACGATTCTTGAAGTTCAAGTTGGCGCCAGCCGCCTACGGCAGGTGTTGGGCGCAACCAGAGAACCGGTAGTCCAGGCAGCTCAAGCTCTCAGTTTGGATAGGACATTGCCAACCTCCGTCGCAGCTGAGCGAACATCCACAGGTTCAACGCCGGCAAACACGATCAGCATTTGAACGAATCAGCAATCTCGCGTTCGATTGATCTCAAATTCCAGTCGAAAACAAGAGATCGTGCGGTTCAGATGCAGCTCTCGAAATCTGACTATCTTCTTTTCCTAAAGCACCCCGCCTGGCTCTGGCTTAAAAAACATCGAAAAGAGGTGCTGCCCGAGCCCGATGCGGCACTGCAGGCGCTCTTTGCCTCCGGCAATCGCTTTGAGCGATATGCCGAACAACTGTTCCCTGGTGGACGAACGTTGGGTTGGACCACTTACTCTGAATACAGGGAACTGCCGAAGCGCACCGCAGAGGCGTTGGCCGACGGCGTCGATACGATCTTCCAAGGTCGCTTCGAGCATGACCGGACAACATGCATTGTCGACGTTCTCCAACGCGTGAGCGGCAATAAATTCGACCTCTACGAGGTCAAGGCAAGTACGTCCGCCAAGCCGGATCACATTCCGGATCTTGCGTTCCAAGTTACTGTTTTGGAGGGCGCAGGCCTCACAATCCGCAATGTTGGGGTTGTTCACGTCAACCGGGACTATGTTCGAAGCGGCGACCTCGACGTCATGTCGTTGTCAAAAATTACCGACGTCACGGATCGGGTGTTCGAGCGGAAACGGGAAACGGCAAATGAAATTGAGCAGGCCATACGTACGATGAGCCAGGACGCAATGCCCGACCCCTCACCGCGCCACGCGGCCAGGGGCGCGCTGCAAGACTGGTTGGACATCTATCGCCTGATCACGCCTCAATGGGAAGACGGCAGCATTTACAATATGGCGGGTCTTCAGCCCGATGACGTTGCAATCCTGGAAGATGCAAACGTTAGCTCGATGGGGGACATTCCCCGAAGCTTTGATCTGTCGAAACGACAGCAGCGCCAGGTGAACGCGGTCAGGTCAGGTGAACCACACATAGACCGCAAAGCGATCAGGAGTTTTCTCGCCGAACTCAGCTATCCGCTGTATTTTCTTGACTACGAAACATTCGCGGACGTCATTCCCGCGTTCGACGGATTGCGCCCCTACCAGCAAACACCTTTCCAGTACTCGTTGCACATCATGCCTGCGCCCAATGCGCCTCTGGAGCACCGCGAGTACCTGCACACCTCAAATTCAAACCCGGTAGAACCACTGGTAACTCGCCTGCGTGAGGACATCGCAGATCAAGGCAACATCATTGTCTGGTATGCGCCGTTCGAAGGCGGGCGGAATGAGGATATGGCTGCCATGGCGCCGGAGCACGCATCGTTTCTGGAAGGTCTCAACAATCGCATCGTCGACCTGATGGACCCGTTCAAAAAGGGGTGGTACGTCGACCAAAGGTTTGCCGGCAGCGCGTCGATCAAAAAAGTCCTGCCGGTTCTTGCGCCCGATCTGTCCTACAGCGACCTGGCAATTGGCAATGGCTCAGCCGCCCAACAGGCATGGATAGATGTCGTTCTGCGTGCCAATCACCCTGAGCTACGTAATGAAGTGCTGGCAAACCTGCGCAAGTATTGCACTCTGGATACCATGGCCATGGTGCGCATATTCAAAGCATTGCAGACGCACCAGAAGCGCTCATTGCTGGAGCGGGTTTTCGGCGCCTGATACGAACAAGCGCTAGCTGATTATCCGAAAAACTGAGTTAGGCCCCTTTGTCCCAGCTCCACCATGCCACAGAACGACGACAACTCCGGCCGGGACTTTACCGGCTGGCAGTTGCTCGCCTGCAGGGGCGTGAGTTAGTCGTTACGACTATAGAGCATTCATAACGTCCAATCCCTATTTCTGCGAACATCAACATTTGCGTGTTCTGGACATTCCATCGTGGCAGTTTGGTGCTACGGTGCCACCACAGGGCGAACATCAATGCATTCACGTCCTCTTCGCGGAAATGATCTTAGTCCAAAAGAAAATCCCCCTTCCCGTGAACGAACCTTCAACTATGCAGCGCGTTCCCACGGGACATTGCGCCAGGACGTCTCCTGCGACTTTTGAACTTCTATCTTCGCCAATATAAGCTGTACACCACGGTGATGCGCTGTCGCTCACATCCATGAGCTGCAGCATGCCATCCTCATCAAATGCAACAACCCCTTCGCAAGTTTGTTTCATCTCTGAGGTCTGGGCGTGAACCTGTCCGCCTGCCATAAGAACTTGAGAAGAGACAACTATCATTAGCCCAATGGCAAGTCTCAGTAACGTCTGTCTAATCATTCCGTTTCCCCATAGCATCGCTAGTCTCACTAAAGCGATTGCGGCATTCTCAAGGATCAAAAGCGTTGCTGTTGCACGTACCGTTTGTTGTCTAATGCCGCCTGACATTCGCTAAGTATAAAACAGCCCGGCGACAACCTGCTGCAAGTCCGATTTGCTTTCCTAAACGATACCTAAACAGCACCTTTTTGCGTCTTTTCCGGTTTTCCCAATCACGTCGCAGGAATAATGTTAGCAAGGTCCCCAGGCGGCGGGCTGTTGCGTGCGGACTAGCGTTGACTAGACGAGAAGATGTTTGATGAGATGACCTCCAGTCGAATTGAAGCGAGCAAAGGATAAGAGCCATGTGCGGATTAATCGGCAAACTGGCGGTGGCCGCCGCGTGCCTCGTCATAGTATCCGCGCCCGCCCCGTCAACGGCTGACGATGCGCCCACACTCACAGCTGCGGAATTGAAGGCCCTCCTAAGTGGCAACAGTCTAGCGGGAAACGGTAAGGTCAAAGAACCCGCCGCCCCCTATGATTGGGTCGCGCATTACGGTGCCGACGGCACGATCCGGCTGAAACTCAAACCTGAATGGGGCGGCACGCTAACGCGGGGCCGCTGGTGGCTGACCGACGACGGTCAACAATGCCGCAAATTCGAAACTGGCCACGGGAAAGAAGGCTGCTGGCGTTTCATTCGCGAAGGCAAGTTCGTGCGCTTTCTGCCGTCAAGTGGAGTCGCGGTGGAAGGCCGGGCCGTGATGCTAAAGGGTGATCAGGTCAAGTGAGGCCGCTGCCGGTCAATTGATTGCATCACCGTGTCATCGCTTCACCGAATTGCGTGGGACTTGCGGCGAGGTATTACGGGGTGAGCTTTTCCGACAAGTGCACTCAGATGCAGCGGCCGCCGTCGACTTCCATCGCAACGCCGGTTACAAACCCGGACGCGGGGTCGGCAAAAAACAAGGCGGCATTTGCAATGTCCTGTGGCCTCGACATACGTCCCAGCGGAATCGTGGCAACAAACTTTTCACGGTTCTCAGGTGTGTCGGGTAGTCCCATGAACTGTTCCAGCATTCCGGTTTCACCGATCACTGGATTTATTGCGTTGACGCGAATGTTTTTTGGCGCCAATTCCGCCGCCAGCGATTTTGTCAGGACAATTGCAGCGCCTTTCGAGCCATTGTACCAGGTCAATCCCGGCCTGGGGCGTACGCCTGCAGTCGACGCGGTGTTGATAATGCTACCGCCTCCGCGCTCTTCCATCTGCGGCACACAGGCCAGAGTGGCCAGGTAAATTGCCTTGACGTTCACCGCGTAGATGCGGTCGAAATCCTCTTCGCTGACGCTGAGTGCGGGCTGGTTCTTGTGCGTGTAGCCGGCATTGTTGACCATAATGTCCAGGCCACCAAAGCTGTCCACGGCTTCGGAAATCATGCGTTCCACATTCTCTTTGACCGTCACGTCGGCGCAGACAGGCGTAGCGTTTTCGCCAATGCCCTCCGCCACAGCCGCTGCCGCCGCGCCGTCGATATCGGCAACTATGATCTTTGCACCTTCGCGCGCAAAAGTTTCGGCAATGCCACGGCCGAAGCCGGAGCCTGCTCCGGTAACGATGGCCACTTTTCCTTCAAGACGCATCAGCATCTTCCCTTGCTGTTTCGTACTTCCGGCACGCTATCCCGCCAATGTAATGAATAGTAGTGGGTGCAATTGCGCATGTTCGACCAGTGAACAAACGTCGCCGCGTGCAGCCTTGGACACCCTGCTGCCAAAGCACGACTTTAAGACGTTGTTGCTTGGCGTGAACCGCCCGCCTGAGTGTCAAACTCAGCACGATAGGGGCTTGCGCGGTAGGTTCCAAGTATACGAACTTCGGAAGAAAAAAAGGACAACTCTTCCAAAGCCAGCCTCACTGACCGGTCGGCGGGGTGGCCTTCAATGTCGGCGTAAAACATTGTGGCGTTGAATGTTCCCTCAAGCTGATAGCTTTCCAGTTTAGTCATATTGACGTTGTTTGTTGCAAAGCCACCCAGCGATTTGTAGAGCGCGGCGGGAACATTGCGAACGCGGAAGATGAACGTCGTCATGACAGGACCATCATCGGGCTCGGCATCATCGGGCTCATCAGCAAGAATGAGAAAACGCGTGGTATTGTGAATTTCGTCCTCGATGTCGGATTTTAGGATCTCAAGCCCGTAGATATCGGCTGCAAGCGTTGACGCGATGGCAGCAAGTTCGGGATTGTCGCTTTCAGCGACGAGGCGCGCCGATCCCGCAGTATCCGCTTCAGGTGTCGGTGTCAGGCCCAACTCATGCAGGATCTTGCGGCACTGACCCAGCGCTTGGGTATGACTCAACACCTTTTTGATCGTCTTTAACGTTGCACCCTGTTTTGCCATCAGCTGATGACGCACCCTCAGGAAGTGTTCGCCGACGACATAAAGCTCCGCACTTGGCAGCAGGTGGTGGATGTCCGCCACGCGGCCAGCTACCGAGTTCTCTATAGGGATCATGGCGTAGTTTGCCGTGCCCGATTTGACAGCGGCCAAGGCGTCTTCGAATGTAGGGCAGGCAAGGGCTGAGAATTTGGGGAACGCCTGTGTACAGGCAAGATGCGAATTGGCTCCCGGCTCACCTTGATAAGCAATGTGGCCGCAATCCGGGCTGTTCAGCGGCTGCTTCGTTCTTGTTGTCTTATTCGACGCTGTTTTTCCGTGTTGGGCCATTCGTGTACCGATACTGTTTGCCTGCGCACCGCAATTTGCGTTGGCCCGATGAATCACTCAGGCGGCCCGCAACCTCGGCGTATTGAGTAAGAGCGTAGAATTCATCCTCACGATGTGCCGATTACCTGTCTCGCCCGCTCCAAGTCGGCCGGAGTATCGACACCCAGCGGAACCGTGTCAACGACGGCCACATCAATGCGCATACCGTTCTCCAAGGCGCGAAGCTGCTCTAAGCGCTCGCGGGTCTCAAGTGGCGACGGGGGCAGCTTGACAAAGCGATGAAGGGCGGTGCGGCGATAGGCGTAGATACCTATGTGATGATAGAGCGGTCCGTCGCCGAACGGCGCCGTGGCACGGGTAAAGTAAAGCGCGCGCAGAATGACGGGTGAAGGGGCGTTTGCGACGTTGTTGGCCTCATGCGCCGCCGGCTCCTTACCGTTGGTTAGCTGGGCACCCACCACCTTGACGACATTTGGGTTGGACCGTTCCTGCTCATCCGTGATCACGGCTGCAAGGGTCGCGATATCAACTTCGCTTTGCTCCAAGGGACGCATGCAATCTGTTACGAGATGAGGTTCCAGCGTGGGCAAATCGCCCTGCAAATTAACGACTATGTCCACCCGGCGCTCGGGATCCACGGTTTCGACGGCCTCGAAAACGCGATCGGAACCTGATGTATGGTCGGCACGTGTCATCTCAGCCTTACCGCCGGCAGCAGTTACCGCATCAAATACCTCGCGTGCATCAGTTGCGACGATGACCTGGCCAACGTCAGCAGCCATAGCACGCCGCCAAACGTGCACGATCATTGGCTCGCCCGCGATATCGGCCATCGGCTTGCCAGGCAGACGCGACGCCTGCATGCGCGCAGGTATCACAATGAGTGCAGAGGGCATTGGCATTTGCTCCCGTGTCGGCTTGCGGCCATCCCTGTCGAGCGCGGAATAGTGCAGATCATGCTCTGGCGTCAGGCACTGCCCGTCGTGACAATTGGTCCGGGTAGGAAAGCTGTTAGAGGCCCGGAAGTAGAGTTGCAAGCATTGAGGAATTTTCTATAGTCGCGCCTTAGTGTATTCGCCTTTGTTTTTGGCCGTTTCGGATGCCATCGCGCATTGTGGTTGCCGATACTATTACCGATGGAAGACATGGATAGCGAAAAGTTCACAGTGATCCTGGGATGCGTGATGGCAGCCCTTCTGCTCATCTTCTTGCCCAAGACGTTTCTGGATCTGTCCAAAGAGGACCATGGTTCAAATGGCGAGCATGCCGTTGTTGGCTATCGCCTACCTGACCCTGGTGCAGAAGGCGAAAAAGCTCCAGCGGCTGCCAAAGCAGATGCCAAGCCGGCGTTCGACGCGGCAGCCGTTGTTGCAATGGTTGACGGTGGCGATGCCGGCGCTGGAGGTTCCTTCTTTAAGAAGTGCTCAGCCTGCCATACAGCCGAGAACGGCGGTGCCAACAAGTCAGGGCCTAACCTGTGGGGGATCGTGGGGCGTGACATCGCATCCGCTGACGGGTTCTCCTACTCGGATGCAATGAGCGCCAAGGAAGGGGCTTGGACACTTGAAGAATTGGCTGGCTTTCTGCACGCACCAAAGAAATATGTGCCGAAGACAAAAATGGTCTATGGCGGAGTCAAGAAAGATGGCGACCTGGCCAATCTGCTGGCTTACCTAAAAACGCTTCAATAATTCGTGTGATCGGCGCCCTACTCACGGTGTGTGGCTGCAAAAGCGCCACGCGGCCAGAGATTGGCGGATACCTTAAAAAAACTTAACTACACGCTCGCTTTCCGTGCCGCTAATCCATTAGTCTGGCTACTTGTGCCACGACTGGAGGTATCGTCTCGGTGAGAGCCATTTGCATCAATTCTGGCGGCATGCGCGCTGCCTGCATGCTGGCGCTGAGTTGTGTCGGCGTGTTCCTGCTTCTTCCCCCGCCAGCAATTGGACAAGATGCTCAGCGTGAAAATACCCAAACGGAGCAGGCCGGTAGCGCTGAGCCGTCAGAGCAGCAACAGCCCAAACGCCTCCATGCGTTGTCGCTCGTGGGTGAGCCCAAGTTTTCCGCCGGCTTTAAGCACTTCGACTGGGTGAACATCGATGCGCCGAAGGGGGGGCGCTTGCGGATGTGGGCGCAGGGAACCTACGACAGCCTCAATCCGTTCACAGTGAAAGGCATTCCCGCAAACGGGATCAGCCTTGTGTTCGATACGCTGATGTCCTCCAGTCCCGACGAGCCATCCACCGAATACGGTTTAATCGCGGAATGGGTCTCGCACCCTGACGACTACTCGTCGGTAACATTCGGTCTGCGCAAAGAGGCGCGATTCCATGATGGCACGCCGATTACACCGGACGACGTCGTGTTCAGCCTTCAAGCGCTTAAATCCGCGCACCCGCAATACGCTTATTATTACAAGAACGTCGTCAAGGCTGAGAAGACGGGCGAGCGGGAGGTAACGTTCCGCTTCGACGTCAAGGGCAACAGGGAGCTGCCGCAAATCGTTGGCCAGCTCTATATTCTGCCCAAGCATTTTTGGACAGCGAATGATGAGAAGGGCGCGAAGCGGGATATCACCAAGACGACATTGGAACCGCCATTGGGTTCCGGACCTTACAAGGTTGGCGCTTCCGAGACCGGACGGTTCATCACCTACGAGCGCGTAAAAGACTACTGGGCAGCTGACTTGCCGGTGGCAAAAGGTCAATGGAATTTCGACGCGGTCAAGTTCACCTATTTTCGTGATCGAAGGCCGGCGTTTGAACAGTTCAAGTCCGGTGCGATCGACATATGGGAGGAATCGCAGGCGGGCGCGTGGGCTTTGCAATATGGCTTTGATGCGGTCAAGAAGGGCCTAGTCAAGAAGGAAGCGATCCCACATGGCCGCGTTGCCGGCATGCAGGCGTTCATCTTCAACCTGCGGCGAGAGAAATTTCAAGATGTGCGCGTCCGGGAGGCCTTCGGTCTCGCGTTCGATTTTGAGTGGAGCAATAAGATGCTCTTCTATGATTTGTACAAACGCACCGGCAGCTTCTTCGACAATTCCGAATTGAAGGCGGAAGAGCGGCCCACCGGAACCGAACTGCAGATACTGGAAGAACTAAAAGGCAAGGTTCCGGAAAAAGTATTCACGGACACGTGGAAAAACCCCGTCAATTTCACCGATCTCGACCGCAGGGAAAATCTACGCAAGGCCAGTGCACTGTTGGAAGCAGCGGGCTGGAAACCGAAGAACGGGATTTTGCATAATGCGCAAGGACAAAAACTGGAGGTGGAGTTTCTACTTGTGCAGCAGGCGTTCGAACGCATTGTGCTGCCCTACATTAGGAACTTAAAGCGACTGGGCATCGAGGCACGTGCGCGACTGATAGATTCGTCGGGCTATAAGCGGCGGCTTGACCAGTTTGATTACGACATCATCGTCGATGGCTTCGGCCAAAGCCATTCTCCCGGCAATGAGCAGCGCAACTATTGGGGCTCGGCCGCAGCCGACCGCGCGGGAAGCCGCAACAGCATCGGGATAAAAGACGCCGCCATCGATCAGCTGATTGATAGAATCGTGTTTGCCGGTGGACGCGAGGAGCTGGTTGCGGCGACGCGGGCGCTCGATCGCGTCCTCAGATGGAATTTTTTTGTCGTTCCGCAGTGGCACTACCCATTCGAACGCATCGCATCATGGGACAAGTTCGGACGACCGAAAAAGCTCCCCTCTCAGACGGCATCGATTCTGCGCACGTGGTGGATCGATAAGGGGAAGAAAGTTTCTCTGGCGGAGAAATTGAAGTGAGCCAGCGCCTACATAAGCGCGCTAGTCTTGCAATTGGCGCCGATCTTCGAAGCCTGCTTGCAAGCCGCCAATTTAATCTATTTTTGATCCGGACGCCGGCATTGGCAATGCTGGTGGCATGTTTGTCCTTGATACCGGCCGCGCATGATGCTCGCGCGGGCGAAGTTCGCCACGGCTTGTCTGCTTTTGGTGAGCTAAAATACACGCCGGGATTTGCCCATTTCGACTACGTCAACCCGAATGCACCTAAGGGTGGCAAGTTATCGATGATCGGGCCAGAGGGCCGCATCACGTTTGATAGCTTTAACGCTTTCATCCTCAAAGGTGATCCGGCGCAAGGCATGTCTTACACCTTCGACAGCCTGATGGTGCGCGCCTTTGACGAACCGGACGCTGTCTATGGCCTCATTGCACACAGCGCACAAGTTGCCGACGACGGTATGGCCGTTACGTTTTTCCTGCGCGAAGAAGCACGCTTTTCTGACGGAAGCCCTGTTACGGCAGATGATGTCGTGTTCACATTTGACGCGCTGCGTTCGGATGGCCATCCGCAATACACAATCGCATTGCGCGACGTCGTCAGCGCTACAGCCCCTGACAAACAAACGGTGCACTACACGTTCAAGGGTAACCTCACTCGCGATCTACCCCTGATCCTTGCGGGTTTGCCGGTGTTCTCCAAGGCATTTCATCAGGATCGGCCATTCGGCAGAACGACGCTCGTGCCACCGCTTGGCTCGGGCCCTTACAAAATTAAAGACTTCAAGCCTGGCCGTTTTGTAGTGTTTGGCCGGCGTGAGGATTACTGGGCACGCGATCTCAACGTCAATCGCGGCCGCTTCAACTTCGATGAATTACGTTATGAATATTTCCGAGACCGCACGGCGGAATTGGAAGCGATCAAGGCAGGGTCATACGACTTACGTGAGGAGTTTACATCCGTAGACTGGGCCACGGCCTACAACGTGCCCGCAGTTCGAGATGGCCGCTTACTGCGCGACACAATTTCGGACAAGCGCCCCTCTGGTGCGCAGGGCTTTTTCATTAATACGCGGCTAGAGAAGTTCAAGGACGTGCGCGTTAGAGAGGCGCTTGGCCTAGCGTTTGATTTCGAGTGGAGCAATAAAATGCTGTTCTACGATCTCTATAAACGCACGACGAGCTTTTTTGAAAATTCCGATATGAAGGCGACCGGAAAGCCATCTGAAGAAGAGCTGGAATTATTGAACCCATATCGTCACGATGTTCCAGCTTCCGTGTTTGAGGCAGCCGCAAGCGCCCCTGTCTCGGACGGGCGCGGCAGCGATCGCAGGCTGCTCTACAAGGCTGCCCAATTGCTTGATGCCGCTGGTTGGCCGCAGAAGGGTCGATGGCGCAAGAACAAGGACGGCGAGACACTTGATGTCGAGATCCTGATTTTTTCGCCCAGCTTTGAACGCATTATCAATCCCTACATCCTCAATCTGCACCGCATTGGCGTCAACGCAAGTCTGCGCCGTGTCGATGCAGCTCAGTATCAGCGCCGCATGGAAGCGTTCGATTACGATTTGACCACGCAGCGCTACAGCATGCGCCTAACGCCGGGTGTGGAGCTCAAGAATTTCTGGGGCAGCCGCTCAGCCAATACGAATGGCAGCTTCAATCTGGCAGGTATTTCCAGCCCCGTGGTCGATGCACTGATCGAAGACGTGATGAAGGCGCGCAAACGGAGCGAACTCGTTACGGCTGCCAGAGCCATCGACCGGGTGCTCCGGGCGAGCTATTATTGGGTTCCCCATTGGTACAAGGCGGCCCATAACCTAGCCTACTGGAACAAATTCTCACGTCCTGCGGTCAAGCCTGATTTTGATCGTGGAATTATCTCCACGTGGTGGTACGACGAAGCAAAAGCTGCAAAACTCGCCTCCGCAAAAGGCGACGGGCAGGGAAAATAGGACACGGCGTGCACCCATGACTGCATATCTGTTGAAACGGCTGGCTCTGATCGTACCGACAATGTTCGGCATCATGGCTGTCGCCTTTATAGTCGTTCAGTTCGCGCCCGGCGGACCTGTGGAACGCGTGATTGCCCAATTGACGGGTACGGACGTGTCGCTCACGTCGCGTATTAGCGGTGGCGGTGGAGATGGGATTGCTGGAAGCAACACGGCTGCCCAAACCGGACAGGGCTCAGCGCAAGCGGTTGCATCGCGATATCGCGGGGCGCAAGGGCTTGATCCTGAGTTTATCAAGAGCCTTGAAAAGCAATTTGGATTCGACAAACCCGCACACGAGCGATTTTTCCTGATGCTGTGGAATTATCTTCGCTTCGATTTTGGGCAAAGCTACTTCAGGGACGTACCTGTACTCGATCTCATTGCAGAAAAGTTGCCGGTGTCGATCTCGCTCGGGCTTTGGATGACGCTGCTCACCTATCTCATTTCTATTCCGCTCGGCATTCGAAAGGCGATGCGTGATGGAGAGCCGTTCGATACCTGGACCTCGGGGGTCCTTGTCGTCGGGTATGCCGTGCCAGGGTTCCTGGTCGCCGTCCTCCTGCTTGTGGTGTTTGCAGGCTCCTCATTTTTCCAGTGGTTCCCGTCGCGGGGGCTTTTTTCAGAGAACTGGGAGGAGCTGACACTGTGGGGGAAAATTACCGACTATTTCTGGCACCTGACGCTACCGCTTATTGCACTGGCGCTTGGCGCATTTACGACGATGACGTTTCTGACCAAGAACTCGTTTCTCGATGAAATTCGCAAACAGTATGTTCTGACGGCAAGAGCGAAAGGGCTCGGCGAGAACCAAGTCCTTTATGGTCATGTCTTCCGCAATGCGATGCTCATTATCATTGCCGGTTTTCCCGCAGCTTTCATCGGTGCGTTCTTTACGGGGTCACTGCTCATCGAAACGATCTTCTCGCTCGACGGGCTTGGGCTTCTCGCTTTTGAATCTATCGATAAGAGAGACTACCCGGTCGTGTTTGCAACGCTTTACATCTTTTCTCTTGTCGGTCTGGTCGTGAACCTCATTTCGGACTTTGTTTACACACTCGTCGATCCGCGTATCGACTTTGAAAGCCGGGAGGTCTGATCGTGATGGAGGCGCGCGCAGGAACTCAGGGCAACGTTGTAGGCCGCAAGATCTCCACCGGTTCGGTGGGCACATGGTTTTCGGGATTGGGGAATGGTGTGCGGAATTTTTTCACGCCCTCGCCGATCAATCGCCGGAGATGGGAAAACTTCAAAGGCAACCGGCGCGGCTACTGGAGTTTGTGGATCTTTCTTGGTTTGTTCATCGCGTCGCTGGGGGCCGAATTGATTGCCAACGACCGGCCGATCGTCGTGAGCTACAAGGGAGAGCTGCTGTTTCCAGTTGTGGTGGACTACCCCGAATCCAAGTTTGACGGATTCCTTGCAACGACGAGCTACCGTGATCCCTACATACAAAATGAGATCAATAAACACGGCTGGATGATTTGGCCGCCGATCCGCTACTCCTACGACACCATCAATATGGACTATCCACGCCGCAAAAATGCGGAAGGGATTTGTTTAGGCTATCCGGCACCGCCACCATGGGCGTCCTCCGCACCATTGTGCAAAGTACCACCTGATCAGCTTGCCCGTCAGTTGACGTTCGGCAATACCAATTGGCTCGGACTTGACGACCAGGGGCGGGATGTCCTGGCTCGCGTCATCTATGGTTTTCGTGTTTCGGTCCTGTTCGGACTGCTGCTTACCATCATGTCGTCGGCCATCGGTGTAACCGCTGGTGCCGTGCAAGGATACTTCGGCGGTCGGGTCGACCTCATCTTCCAGCGGCTGTTGGAAATCTGGTCATCAATTCCCTACCTGTACGTGTTGCTCATCATATCGTCCGTTCTGGTTCCCGGATTTTGGACGCTGTTGTTTACGCTGCTCCTGTTCCATTGGGTCTCGCTGGTTGGCGTGGTGCGTGCTGAGTTCCTGCGCGGGCGCAATTACGAGTACATCACGGCGGCGCGGGCCCTCGGGCTTACGGACGCAAAAATCATGTGGAAGCACTTGTTGCCCAACGCAATGGTGGCAACTTTGACGTTCTTGCCGTTTCAATTGTCGAGTTCAATTGCGGCGTTGACGGCGCTTGATTTCCTTGGCCTCGGCCTACCACCGGGATCGGCATCCTTGGGCGAACTCCTCCTACAAGGAAAGAAGCATCTGGAAGCACCATGGCTGGGACTTACGGGCTTTTTCACGCTGGCTATCATGCTGTCTTTGCTGATCTTCATCGGCGAAGCAGTTCGCGACGCGCTCGACCCGCGCAAGACCTATCGATGAGGGATCACAAGACATGCAGCGCTCTGACACTCTCGTCCAGGTAAGAAACCTATCGGTGGAATTCCGCGCCGGCCAGCAAGTTACGCGTGCTGTTGATGGGGTCACTTTCGACATCAAACGAGGCGAGACGGTCGCGCTCGTCGGCGAATCCGGTTCCGGCAAAACCGTGTCCGCACTCTCTATCCTGCGGCTTCTTCCCTATCCGGCGGCCTCACATCCAACGGGTGAGATTTTCTTCCAAGGAAAGAACCTTCTCAATGCAAACGAAGAGGACATGCGTCACATCCGCGGCGCCAAGATATCCATCATCTTTCAGGAGCCGATGACATCGCTCAACCCGCTACATACGATCGAAAAGCAGGTTGGAGAGATGCTGCGCATTCACAGAGGCCTGGATGACAAGGAGGTTCGTGGCGAAGTCCTGGACTTATTGCGCAAAGTCGGCCTTCGCGATCCGGAAAAGAGGCTGCAAGCCTTTCCCCATCAGCTATCGGGCGGACAACGCCAGCGCGTTATGATCGCCATGGCTCTTGCCAATAATCCAGATCTTTTGATTGCCGATGAACCAACCACCGCCTTGGATGTCACGATACAAGCCCAGATCCTGGAATTGCTGCTCGATCTGCAGAAGGAGATGGGCATGGCCATGCTGCTCATCACCCACGACCTCGGTATCGTACGCAAGATGGCGGGTCGTGTTTACGTCATGAAATCCGGTCTGATTGTGGAAGAAGGCAGAACCGGCGCCGTCTTTGAAAACCCGCAGCACGAATATACGCAGCATCTACTTGCAGCAGAGCCTAAGGGCGAGCCGCCCGCACCTAATGACGACGCGCCTGTGGTTGTGGAGACCGAGAACCTCAAGGTCTGGTTCCCAATCGTGAAGGGACTTCTTCGCAAAACAGTTGATTACGTAAAAGCAGTCGATGGCCTGACGCTGAAAGTGCGTGAAGGTCAGACGGTCGGCGTCGTGGGAGAATCGGGAAGCGGCAAGACCACGTTGGGGCTTGCGCTGTTACGGCTCATTTCTTCGGAAGGACCGATCGTCTACATGGGCGAGAGGATTGATGGGCTCTCGTCCGCTGGAATGCGGCCATTGCGCAAAAACATGCAAATTGTTTTTCAAGATCCTTATGGCTCTTTGAGCCCCAGATTGTCCGTCGGGCAGATCATCGAAGAGGGACTTCTCATTCAATCGCCATCGCTCGACGCGGAAGAGCGCCGCGACAGGGTTGGGATGGCGCTGGAGGAGGTCGGGCTCGATCCCGATGCGCAGGATCGCTATCCGCACGAATTTTCAGGTGGCCAACGTCAACGCATCGCCGTCGCGCGGGCCATGGTTTTGGAACCTAAATTTGTGATGCTTGATGAGCCGACGAGTGCACTCGATATGAGTGTGCAGGCGCAAATTGTCGACCTGTTACGGGAGTTGCAGGACCGGCGCGATCTCGCCTTTTTGTTTATCAGTCATGATCTGAGGGTCGTGCGCGCCTTGTGCAACTACGTGATTGTGCTCAGAAACGGCAAGGTCGTCGAAGAGGGCCCGGCACGCAAGATTTTCGAAGAGCCAGAGGATGATTATACGCGTGCCCTGCTTGCAGCGGCGTTCGATCTGAAGGTTACGCACGAGGCGGAACTCGCAACGTAGCGCGTTGTCCGGCTCCATTATGAGGGGTCGCGCCGGTATGCCGACGCTGTGTCCGGAGGTGTCAGATGGCAATGGCGGATGGGATTGAAAGACAAGATCTCACTTTATTTCACGCACCCCAGTCACGGGCATGCATTGCACGCTGGATGCTGGAGGAGGTTGGTACCGATTATAACGTGCATGTTCTCGACCTGAAAAACGGGGAGCACTTGCAGGAGGCGTATCGGCGTATCAACCCCAAGGGCAAGGTGCCCGCATTGCGCCACGGCGATGCAATCATCACCGAGGTTGCAGCAATTTGCTGTTATCTTGCCGATGCCTTCCCGGAGGCTGGGTTGGCACCGTCCGTCGGTGATAAAAAGCGCGGTGCGTATCTCTCATGGCTATTCTTCGGGCCAAGTTGTATCGAACCCGCGGTTCTTCAAAAGACCTTCGGCTGGGAGGGTGGCAATCCGGGAACTCTCGGCTGGGGCAATTATGACCGCATGCTGGAGGCGCTCTCGGAAGGGCTTGGCGCGGCATCGCCTTGGCTGCTTGGTGAGCAATTCAGCGCTGCTGATGTCGTGATTGGCGGGCAGGTCCGATTTGGGCTGGCCTTTGGCACATTGCCAAAAGAGCCGTCTCTCATTGAATATGCCGCAAGGGTTTCTGAACGCGCCGCACTAAAACGGCAGCTGGAAAAGGACGAGGCGCTACTTTCAAATACGTAGCGCCGGGCTCTGCGTTGAACCGGGCCGTTTCGCCCAAGACCACTGATCGTCGGCGGCTGCCTCAACCACTTCGGAACAATGGCATTCCTCTTAAGCCAAAGTGGCGGTAAAGTCGCCGGGTAGGGCGTTAGACCGAGGCTGATCTTGGCTTGGCGCCGACAAGCCAGGATAAGCCAGCGGGCCCTTGGGTATTGCGACCCGGGGTTAGCTGCCAGGGCTTCAGGGGATGGCGGACTATGTACTCGGATGACGTCTATAGATCGCGGCTGGAAGTTACGATTGCATCTTTGCGTTATTGGCTGCCGTCAATTGGCGATGCCGCCACGGTCGGCGAAGACGAAACGGCGGACTACTGGAAGGTCTGGGTGAAACCACACACTGCAACCGCTTGTCCGTTCGAGCTCATGCTGCGCGCCGACCAACATTACGACATCGTTATAGGGAACGAAGCGTTCGAAGACTGCCCAATTGAGTCGCTTGACATGTTCCAACCGCTGGCTGCGGGTATCGCAGAAGGAAATGTCATGCACCGCCATTGGGTAAGTGCAGCAACACACCTTCCGGTAGCCGTTGAAACGACCGTGTTGCGCCCAAAGATGGGAAAGAACGGCGAACTGGATACGCAGCCCTATTGGCACCGCCGGCGTTACGCGGGCATCAACATGAATGGAAGCGAACCCGACCTTGCACTCAACTGTCTGTCAAAGGTTAGCGCGTTTGCGCCCTATCAATTCAAGCCAACATTGAAGCGCCGCCGCTAAGAACGCTCCTGCGGCCGGCCAATTGCTGGTTTCGGGTCAGAAGCGTTTGATCGCTGCAATGGCGCTGCCAGACTTGCCGATGCGTTCCACCGCCTCTGGAAGGGTTTCGACCGTTACAGCCATGTGATGAGCGTTGGCGTGCACCATCATGATGCCATCGCTCATGATACCGACATGGCCCTTCCAGAAAATCAGGTCACCACGCTGCAACCCTTCCAGATCGTCGGGTACAAGCACGGAGGTTCCCAGTTCCTCCTGCTGCATGTCGGTATCGCGCGGCGCGCTTTGTCCCGCTGCCTCGAGTGCAACCTGGACGAGGCCGGAACAGTCAATGCCAACCCTTGTGCGCCCGCCCCACAAGTAGGGCGTACCGATAAACCGCTCCGCTACTTCGACAAAGTCCCGCGCATGGCGGTCTAGCGGCGCGATGTGGCGTGCGGATATAAAGCCTCCGCTTTCCAACTGGTGAAAATCCTCGACCATATCAATGGCGGTGATCAGGGAATTGATGCTCAAATGCGTAAGCGGTGTGGTTTTGATGTCGGGCTGCGGGTAGATGAACGTGCCAAGGGCGCGCACGCGATGCGTTGGCTCCTGCAGTTTTTTTGACAGTGCTCGCGTAGGCACGTAGCCGACATATTTGTCGCGACGTGACTGCACCCAAGCCCAGCCGTCGTTCTCGTCAAAAATATCCACACGCTCGCCGAATTGCATTTCTGTGACCAGTCCGCAGGCCCCGTCAGGTTGTGCCCGCACGGGAACGGATGCGCGCACGACCTGCGCTTCGGTGCCGGACGCAAAGCGCGGCGCTTCGACGAGACCGCGTAAATCCTCGGCTGCCAGATCGGGCCGAAAGGCATTTGTGCGCGGGTCAAGTCCGGGGGAGGCGTGTTCGTTGGAATGCTGCATTGCTTGTGAGATGGGCGGGGCCGGTGTCGTCACGTATTGCTCCGTTGTCGGGCGCTCATTGGATCGGTCCACTCTGTGATCCCGCAAGCCGGTGCGCGAACCTCAGACATGCCGTGCTGCGGCCCCGGTTGCATCTGAAACGCCCATGGCATGGCGCTGACAGTATCTGACCACTGAACATTGGCAACCCCCCTGTACGCGCCGCCGGCACAGTAAGCTTATGTCTTTTCATTATGTTGCAGCACAAATGCGGCACTGGATTGGTCTTAGATGTGCCTACGCAAATACCCGTCGCTGTGGCCGTTTTGCGGCTCTCCGGGGGCTTCGGGGAGCCATAGTCGAACCTGACGGTCGCCGCGTCACAGCGGTTAAGGCTTCGTTCACGGGTGTGCCAGAAACTGACACGTACAAAAGAGATTCGTTTGCTGCGGCAACACCTAAGTGGGGACTTAAAATGGCGCACGATCTGGCGCGGGGTAAAACATCCTGGCTGACACTTGGCGACCTGGCGCGCCGGTGCGGCGTTACAGCGGTATTGGCTGGCTCTCTAATGGCGGGTGGCTGCGCGCAATTATCGGAACTGGGCGGACCCGACCTCCTGGCTGCCGCGCCGCAAGCAACGACGCAGCAGGGCCAAGCCGCAACGAATGTTGACACGGCACGCTCAGACCTGGCGACGGCAACAACCTACTGGGGCGAAAAATACGGCAAGGACCCGAAAAATCTCGAGGCAGCCGTTTCGTACGCGAAAAACCTGAAGGCAATGGGCCGCAAAAGGCAGGCGCTTGCCGTTCTGCAGCAAGCAGCGCGCTATCATCCAGGCGACCGAGAGTTGCAGAGCGAGTACGGACGCCTCGCACTTGCACTCAATCAGATCTCTGTTGCGCAAAAGGTTTTGGCCGCAGCTGACGACCCAGCCAATCCAGACTGGCGCGTGATCTCCGCACGCGGAACGGTTTATGCCAAGCAGGGCCGCTACGAAAAAGCGATCCCCTTCTACGAGAAAGCGCTGACGCTTGCGCACAACCAACCTTCGGTAATGAACAACCTTGCGCTCGCTTATGCGATGCAGGGCCAGCCGGAAAAGGGTGAGCAGATGTTGCGTCAGGCGGCAGAGTCGGGCGGCAGCACGCCACGCATTCGCCAGAACCTCGCGCTCATCTTGGGCCTGCAGGGAAAATACGCTGAATCGAAACACGTTGCGGCTGGCGACCAGGCACCTGCAAAGGCTGCAGCCAATGCAGACTACTTGCGCCGGCTGACGAAACTTGAGCCGAAATCCTACGTGCCTCAGGCGTCGGTACAGGTGGCAGCGCAGGGCGGGACTGCACCCAACTTCAAACCGGCTACGACCGAAACGGCGTCTGCCCAAGGCGCTTGGACTCCGCAAGTTGCGGCGGCTGTAGAAACGTCCGGACTTAAAGGCGCGGTGAAGTAAGCTCTCGCACGTGAACACGCCGGGCCGGGTCGGTCGCCTTGCTAAAATATTTTGTCTCACGCGTGCTGTTCGGGCTGCGCCCGGCACGCTCCGAGGGGGCGGCGCAACGCGCCGGGTCGCCTTGCTCCCTGGGGTGCTAGCCGCCAATTAGCGGTACGCGTGGATACCTCCCGCCGTCGCGGTAGCCGGAGGCGTCGCGATCGGCGGACTCGTGGGCCCGAACGCAAGTGAGGAATAGCCGCGGGCAGCAGGTGAACGGCGCCGTCGCAGTCGCGGAAAATCAGAAATGCCTCGCGAAGCGTTCCCATTAAGCCCGGGACAGATTCATGCGGACAATTGTCGAGGAGGTCACGAGTTGCGCTCTTGACCCGAAGCAGCCGATCAGGAACTTGCGCCGGCAAGAGACAATCCCTTCAGATAGCGCTCCAGCTGCTCGGGTCGTTTGAGATAGTAGAGCTTCTTGCGGGCAAAGGGGATCGAGAGGGCCGGTTGCTCCGTGAGGGCGAGCGCGAACACTCTGTGCGCCTCATCCGACCTGTCCAGTAACGCCAGCGCAACCGCTTTATGCGCCAGTGTCCAATACTGCCGGTTCGGAATCTCCATTGCCTGGTTGGCCCACTCTATGGCCCGCTCAAAATCTCCAGTGAAAATCAAGGCGAGTGCACCGTAAGTGTAAAAGGCCCAGCGCTGAGGATCGTTGGTGCTGAGCGCGATCGCTTTCTCGAAGCGTTCAATCGCTTCATCATAGCGACCAAGATAGGTGAGCGAATCGGCCAGTCCACAATGCGCAGCCGCGAATGAGGGATTGAGATCGATGGCGATGCGGTTGCCCTCAATGGCGCTTTCGTACTCGCCGCGCGCGAGCTGAACGCGCGCCTTGAGAGCAAAGAAGACGGCGTTGCGTTCGTCGCTGTCGAGTGCGCGGGCCGTGGCCTCAAGCGCGTTGTCCAGGCATTGCGCAGAGGGCTCCGTGTCCCAGTAGACCGTACCCAGCACCACCGCGTAGGCCCACCAGGCGTGGGCATCCCCGAAGCTTGGATCCAGTTCGCGGGATTTTTGCAGGCACTCTTGAGCCTTCAGATTATCAGGACCGGTGAACTTGAAAAAGTGCGCGACGCCGAGATGAAAGTACTCCCAAGCGCGCAGATTCCGCGATCCCGCGGTTACGATCTTTCGCCGCTCCTCATAGCCGATCTCAGGCTCGATACGCGCACAAATCGTTTGCGTAATGTCATCCTGTATCTCGAAAATGTCCTCGGACTGACGGTCATATTGTTCTGACCAGATGCAGTTGGCCGTGACAGCGTCGATGAGCTGCACGCCAACCCGGACGCGTCCGCCGGCGCAACGTACACTGCCTTCGACGACGTAATGCGCCCCTGTTGCCTGTGCGATGTCAGCGAGGCCGTGCGTCCCACCCGCAAAACGCGCAGTCGCATTGCGGGCGAGCACGCTGAGCCAACGGTGTTTGGACAGTTGGGCAATAATGTCCGTAGTGACGCCGTCAGCGAAGTAGTCCTGGCTTGTATCACCAGACAGGTTCTCGAACGGCAAGGCTGCGATCACCGGTTTTTCGCGTGCACCAACGGACGGACCTGCGTCATCGTCTCCTGCACGCGCCGTCCCGACAAAGCGGAAGCCGCGCCCGTGGACCGTACGAATTAACGATTGCGACTTGCCGTCATCGCCGACCGCGTGGCGCGCAGACTTGATCCGGCTTGAAAGCGCCGAATCGGAGACTGCTCGCCCGTTCCATATGGCGCCGTTTAACTCGTCCTTCGTGACCAGCCGGTTGGGGTTGGCAACCAGGTAGGCCAGCAAATCAAACACCTGCGGCTCAAGGTCGATAGGCGAGCCAGCACGGCGCAACTCTCGCCGCTCAATGTCGAGTTCGCAGTCGCCGAACTTGTGAATCATTTCGCACCGCAGTCACCGGAGTCCTGGGGCGCCAGACTATCTGAACGAACCAGCAAATCCAACAAATCTCCAGGAATTCTCCAGGCGTCCTCCAAGTCCTGCAGGCCACAGCGGACTAAATCCAAAGTGGAAGCGCCGCCATGGGGCGTCGCACGAAAATGGAGACTGAAGATGCTTAAGACCATCGACACACCGGCCGTTCCGTCGTTTCAAGCGGTTAAGACCAAGCAGAAAGCCGCATGGTCGGCGGGCGATTACTCTGTCGTCGGCGTCACGCTGCAAATCGTCGGAGAGAACTTATGCGAGGCAATGGATCTACGCGCTGGCCAGAGCGTTCTCGACGTTGCCGCGGGCAACGGGAATTGCTCGTTGGCTGCTGCACGTCGCTACTGCGAAGTTACTTCAACTGACTATGTCCAGGATCTGCTCGAGCGTGGGCGCGAGCGCGCTACGGCTGAGCGACTGCCGATGACGTTCAAAAATGCCGATGCGGAGGCACTTCCATTTGCACATAACGCATTCGATGCAGTGACCTCCACGTTTGGCGCCATGTTTGCGCCGAACCAGGATCAGGTCGCGGCTGAACTCATGCGCGTGTGCCGATCCGGAGGCAAGATCGGCATGGCGAATTGGACACCCGACAGCTTCATTGGTGAATTGTTCAAGTTGCTCGGCAGCTACGTGCCACCCGCGCCCGGTCTGAAGTCACCCGCACTTTGGGGCACGCGTGAGCGGATAGAAGATTTGTTCCCCAACGCCGATGATATTGCAGTGACGGAACGCCATTACACGCTGTGCTATCGCTCCGCAGAACACTGGGTTGACGTCTGGCGCACGATCTACGGTCCGCTGCAAAAAGCCTTCGACAGTCTGGATGCACAAAAACAACAAGCGCTGCATACCGATCTCGTCGCCTTGGTCGAGTCCATGAACGTTGCGCCAGACGGTACGATGAGCGTTCCAAGCAAATATCTCGAAGTCGTCATTACCAAAAAATGAACCAGAACCGAGCCGCCGTCTTTTACGGCTTTGGCACATCAAACCCTCTATAAGGAGAAAACCAATGACCAACACATCCACAGACAGAAACCTGCAGATATCAATGCTGGCCCTGCGCATAAGCATCGCACTCCTGATGGCGCCATGGGCATTCGATAAACTCTTGCGGCCTGACCACGCCGCCAGCGTTATCTCGACCTTCTACTGGGCAGGTGAATTACAACAGCCGTTCATATTGCTAGCGGGTGTGGTGCAGCTTGCGATCATCGTCGCATTTGTGCTCGGCTGGGCGCGTACTTGGACCTATGGTGCCGTGCTCGCCATGCATGCTGTTTCGACGTTTTCGACTTGGCAGCAATATTTGCAACCTTATGAGGGTTCAAATCTGCTTCTATTTGCCGCCTGGCCCGCACTAGGAGCGTGTCTCGCGTTGTTTATTTTGCGCGATCAGGACCGCTTGTTCAGCGTCTCACGCTCGGGCAGGCTTGCGCAAGCATAGTCGGGATGCAGGTTTCCAAGGCAAGCTATGAACGACATTGAAGCACGAATTAGAATCATGTGGCGAGGCACGCGGGGTTATTTCGCGAAAGCCTCGCCACGAGAACTTGAGCGCGCGTTACACTCTCTCCTCTGATTGAAGCCGACTGCGACGGCTACGCCTACCGCAGCGGCGGGAGGTGTCCTAGTTTGGGTTGAGCAGGCTGGCTGGCACCACGGGGAGCAAGGCGACCCGTGGCGTTGCCGCGCCCTGTCGGAGCGGCCTGCGCCGTTTAGGCGCGGAGTAGCCGCGTGAGACAGATAACTTTACGAGTGTCGCTGCCCATAATGAGCTGGTGCGCTTACCCCGCCCAGCGGCCGCCGGGGCCCCAGAGCGAGATTGCGGCCGGACCAAGCACGATCAAGAACAACACAGGCAGGAAGAACACGATCATCGGCACTGTCAGCTTCGGCGGCAAGGCGGCAGCCTTCTTCTCAGCTTCCGACAAGCGGATTTCACGGTTTTCCTTAGCCATGACGCGCAAGGCCTGACTGACCGGCGAACCATATCTTTCAGCCTGAATGAGCGAGGTTGCCACGGCCTTCACCCCAGGAATGCCGGTGCGCTTGCCTAGGTTTTCAAAGGCCTGGCGGCGTTCGGGTAGATAGGCCATTTCCGCCGTGGTCAGCGACATTTCTTCCGCGAGTTCAATAGAGGTTGTAGCAACCTCTTTCGCCACCTTGCCAAAGGCTGCTTCAATGGACATGCCGGACTGCACGCAGATCAAAAGCATGTCGAGTGAATCTGGAAAGGCCATCGCGATCGATTTTTGGCGCTTTTGCGCCAGGTTCTCGACGAACAGGTTTGGCAGATAATAACCGACGAAGCCGACTCCAAGTGAGATCACGACCTTCATAAACGGAGGGTAATCGGTCTTGCCCATGACGAACAAGTAGAACAACGAGGCCAGGCACAACAGCGGCGGCATTGCTGCACGGAAGAACATGTAGGCGACGAGCGGCGCCTGTCCGCGCAAGCCCGCCTGCTTGAGTTTTGCTCGTACATCGTCGTTGTCGAAATGAGAACGCAGATCCAGCTGATCGACGATCTGCTGCATGTAGCCCTTAGGTGTCTGACGCAGAGCCTTGCCCTCACGGTCCTTGCTGGCAAGGGCGGCCATTCGGGCAGCGCGCATCTGTTCACGTTCGACGGCCATCACTTTCATGCGCTGCGACATGCGATCGCGTGAAAGAATGGGCATCGCCAGTGTCAATACTGTTGCAAATGCCGAGATCGCCGCCAGAACCGTCACCAGGAACTGCGGTCTCATGATGGTGTCAACTAGTTCGAGCATCCTGGTATCCTCGGGCTATAACTTGTCCTAGCTTGTGGGAGGCGGTGACCGGACAAAACAGCTCCGGTATTGTTGTGTCTTAGTCGCCTAGAATTTGAAGTTGATCATCTTGCGCATGATCAAGCAGCCGCACATCATCCAGAACGCGCCGGCAAGAATCGTGAAGTGGCCAACCGTCGTCGTTATCAACGGTGCGAGATAGTTGGGTGATGTCAGGTAGAGCATGAAGCCGACGCCGGGCGGCAGGGAGGCGAGAACGGCAGCAGAAGCAGTTGCTTCAGCCGACAGCGCCTTGACCTTCATTTTCATACGGGTTCGGTCTCTCAACACGTCGGAAAGATTGCCGAGCGCTTCGGACAAGTTACCGCCCGATGACTGTTGAATTCCGATAACAATGCTGAGAAAGCGAACTTCGGGCAGCGGCATGCGCTGACCAAGTCTCTCCAATGCCTCTTGAAGCGGCACGCCGACACGCTGCTGCTCCACGACTTCCGTGAATTCGGTAGAGATCGGGTCCGGAGACTCGCGCGCGATAATCTGCAAGCACTCGTTGAGCGGAAGGCCGGATTTTACGCCGCGGACAACGACGTCCATTGCGTTGGCCATTTCTTTCAAGAACTTTGCCTGACGCCGCCTGATAAGTCTGTTGAGAAACCAGCGTGGGATGCCAAACATGCCAACAAAGACGGCCACTAGCGTGCTGACTAGGGACAGCATGCCGGTCTCCAGGGATATGAAGACCAAAAGCCCTAGGGCGGCGCCAACACCTGCGCTCGTAATCCAGAAGGTCTGCGTCGTGATTGTCAGGCCTGCTTGCTGAAGTCGGACACGCAGGCTGACTTTTTTGTTTTCCTGTTGACGATCGTCGATATCCTTGAGCTTTTCGGAGACCTGCTTGCGCCGGTTGGCAGCACTTTCAGCAGCACTCCTAACCGCGAGCTTGCTGGCGCGGCTTTCGGTGACCGAGGCCATGCGCTGCTGGCCCTGCCGATCTCCGGAAAACATTGGATAGAGTATTGCAAAAGCGACCGCAGCAATGGAGACCGCGGCAATGAGAGGGAACAGCGTCCCGGCAAGTTCAGGACTAAACATTGTTATCACCCACAACGTTGCCGAGTTCGTCTTGAACTTCGGAGTTGGTCAACGCGATTCCAAGCCGCTCTTCCTCTTTGTAGTATTCGGCGCGTTCCCAGAAGCGCGGGCGCGCGATACCGGTTGAGCGATGCCGACCGATGATTTTTCCGTTCGCGTCTTCGCCGGTGATCTCATACACAAAGAGGTTCTGTAGCGTTACAACGTCGCCTTCCATCCCCAGCACTTCGGTGATGTGCGTGATCTTTCTGGAACCATCGCGCAGGCGCGAGGCCTGAACGATGACGTCAATCGAGCCGGTGATCATTTCACGGATGGTCTTAACGGGCAGAGCAAATCCACCCATCATGATCATGGACTCAAGACGGCTGATCGCTTCACGCGGGCTGTTTGAGTGGAGCGTTCCCATGGAGCCGTCGTGGCCGGTATTCATCGCCTGCAAAAGGTCGAACGCCTCTGGTCCGCGGACCTCGCCGACGATGATACGTTCTGGACGCATACGCAGACAGTTCTTGACGAGGTCGCGCATCGTAATTTCGCCTTCGCCTTCCAAGTTGGGCGGGCGCGTTTCGAGACGGACAACGTGGGGCTGCTGAAGCTGAAGCTCAGCTGAGTCCTCACAGGTGATGATGCGCTCATCTTCGTCGATGGAGCCGGTCAAGCAGTTCAGCAGAGTGGTCTTACCTGAGCCAGTACCACCGGAAATCAGAACATTGCAGCGAACCCGGCCGATGATTTCCAGGATCGTCTTGGCATCCGGCGTAATCGATCCGAACTCGACCAGCTGCTGGAGCTTCAGCCTGTCTTTCTTAAACTTACGAATAGTCAGTGCTGCGCCGTCGATTGCCAGCGGCGGTGCGATAACGTTGACGCGGCTGCCGTCGGGGAGACGCGCGTCGCATATGGGGCTTGATTCATCGACGCGGCGTCCAACCTGGCTAACAATGCGCTGGCAGATGTTCATCAGCTGCGTATTGTCGGCGAAGCGCACGCTGGTTTTCTGTACTTTACCGCCAACTTCGATAAAGGTCGTGGCAGCGCCATTGACCATGACGTCGGCGATGTCGTCTCGTGCCAAGAGCGGCTCAAGCGGTCCATAGCCGAGAACGTCGTTACAAATGTCTTCGAGCAGTTCTTCCTGCTCGGCAATCGACATGACGACGTTCTTAAGCTGAATGATCTCACTGACGATATCGCGAATTTCTTCGCGCGCCGATTCCGGATCAAGCTTAGAAAGCTGCGTTAGATCGATCGTATCGATCAGCGCATTGAAGACGGTCGTCTTGACGTCATAGTACTCTTCCGACCGGTTCTGTGACTCCATTTGCGCAGCTGCCTGCTCTTCGATAACCGGCTGTACAGCAGGTGCGGGTTGGGCTGCGGGTTTTTGCTCCATCGGTGGAGCGGCCGGCGCCGGCTGCGCGGCAACGGGTGCCGGAGCTGGAGCGGCTTGTCTTTGTGTCGCTGCTTCACGCGGCGCGCCTGCACCACCACTGCGCTTTCCGAACATGGGATAGTCGCTCCCCTAGCGTGCCAGTTTCAATTTTTCCAACAACGGAGCCAACGCGGACTTCTTTTCGACCTTGGCTTCCTTGCGGTGTGATAGCGTGTAGGCAATGTCGCGGAATGCAGCCACGGATTTCGCATTTGCATTCAGTTCTGCAATCATCTGACCATTGTTGGCAGCCTGACCGAAGGTCTCACTGTCAAAGTCAATGACCGCCAGTGCTTCCATGCCGAGAGCCTGTTCGAACTCTGCGACTGAGATCTCGGGCCGTTTCGGCATCTGCACCGTGTTTAAGACGAGGCGCGGCGGCGCATCGTTCCTGCGGGACTGTTTCAGCAGGTCACAGATATTCTTGGCATTGCGCAGGTTGGCCAAATCAGGTGCTGCTGTAATTACGACCTCATCGGCCTGCAGCAGTAGGTCCTTCGTCCATGCGTCCCAGGTGTTGGGCATATCCAGCGTGACGAAGGGTACGGTTTCGCGCACGACATCGATAATCTTCTGACAACTTGCACCAGTGAGCTCGTATTCGCGATCCAAGGAGGCTGGCGCAGCAAAGATCGACAGGTGCTTGGAACATTTGGTCAGCAAGCGATCGAGCAGCATTTCATCCAACCGCTCAGGACTTGTAAGCGCATCGGCGATGCCCTGCACGGGGTCTTGATTAAAGTCGAGCCCTGTCGTGCCGAACGCAAGGTCAAAGTCGGTGACAATGACATCGGAGGCCAACACCTCTGACAGCATCCAGGATGCGTTATGGCAGACGGTCGATGACCCTACGCCGCCCTTTGCGCCGACAAATGCATAGACGTGTCCGACAGGTTCGGACTCTGGGTCGTTGTAGAGATTGGAGATGCTTTCCATCAACTGAAGCGGCTCAACCGGCGCAACCAGATATTCGCTGACGCCGCGTTTTAACAGCTCCCGGTACAGGATCACGTCGTTGACATGCCCAATAACGACAACCTTTGTGCCCGCATCGCAACATTCGGCCAGCCGATCCAAATCAAACAACATCTCGTCGCGCGGTCTGCTCGACTCAATAATGATGAGGTTCGGAGTTGGATTCTCCTGGTAGTGACTGACGCCAGCAGCAATGCCGCCCATGTGTACGGCAACGTGCGTTTTCATCAAACGCCGGTCTTCTGCCGCCACCTGTACGACCTCGGCAAGGTCCGGCTGCTCACAAAAGGCCTGGATCGAAATCCGGGGAATCGGCCGAGCGTTGGCAACCTGCGTCTCCGCGCCAGCTACCGGCATTGCTGCACCTGGTGAACCATCGACCAGTGCGACAGCCGTGCTCTCGTCTTGATGCTGAATTGGCGTTGTTGCGTGATTGGTCATCGTCTTAGCTACCCTTAATCTTTGGTGACATCGCCAAGTTTGTCGCGCCGGTCGGTTGGACGCTTCGCATTGGTTAGTTCGCCTTCTCGATATTTATCGAAGACATGGTCACGGCGTGCCGCATCACGGCCGGTCGTTGCGCGCGGACCAAGCAGGTCTGCCGGATTTGCAACCATTGCCGCCAAATTGGCCTGCGTCGCACAACCCATGTTCGGGTGTGGCAGGTTCTTTGGAGAATACGCCAAGTTTTGCGACCAATTCCCGCATTCAGGCGCCTGTGCCACATACTGAAGATACGAAACGCGGATCGGCGGCTGAGGGTCGTTGTCGCTGTGGTATGCGTCAACAACCATGTCGCTTTCCGTGTAGCCTTCCCGTGTCAACAATGAACGCATTTGCTGCACGGCATTCATCGCAGCCACTTCGTTTGGCGAACCACTCGGTACGGATATAATGAGGCGGCTGTTGGCTCTGCCAGCAGATGCATAGTGGCCGGCGAAACTCAGCAACTCGGAACGTTGACGTGGCGTAAGGCCGGAAGAGCCTCGTGCGATGTGAACGTTGAGTGTTGTGGGCTCTTGCGAAACCAGGATTGGATGGCGCTGCTGTGGATCAATTAGCGTCCAGCCGGCGACACGCGTTCCTGGATCAATGTGCTTGCATCCGGCAATTGCCAATGCACACATCGAAGTTGCAAGCACGAGCTTCGCACCGTGAATATGTTTCTTACTAGGAAACGTCATAGTTCCTCTCCTGCGCGTGCTGCTAATCGACGATGAAGCCGTAATCACCCTTGAGACCACCGTCCGGCACGACGGTTTCGCGGCCGTAGATGCGATTGATGTGACCAAGGAAGTTGGCCTTCATGTCAGTCGCGTCAGCGAGACCATGGGCGGAATGGACCAAGTTCTTCTTGGAGGTGGGTTTGACCAGGTAGGGCGTAACGATCACGACCAGTTCGGTCTCGTTTTTGACGAAGTCACGGCTGCGGAAGAGCGTGCCGAGGATCGGGACGTCCTTCAGTCCAGGGAAGCCGTCGATGTTCTGGCGGGTGTCTTCCGACAGAAGGCCGGCCAACGCCAGAGAACCGCCTGACGGTAACTCAACAGTTGAGTTGGCGACGCGCTTGCGCAGTGCAGGAATCTGCAGGTTGTTGAGTTCCACCGCGCCTTGGTTGGTCAGCTCGCTGACTTCTGTTTCAATCTTCAGGCTGATGCGGCCTTCGGACAGCACCATAGGTGTGAAGGCTACGCCGACACCGAACTGCTTGAACTCGACGCTGGTCTGTCCTTGACTGTCAACGAGGGGTATTGGGAACTCGCCGCCGGCCAGAAACTTTGCAGACTCACCTGAGATGGCCGTGAGATTCGGCTCCGCCAGAGTCTTGATCAATCCGTCACGCTCTAGCGCGCGCAATGCTCCATTGACTGTCTGGTTGCCAGTCGACCATGTCGTATCGATACCGGAGTTTCCGAATGCCGCGTTGCCATTAGAAATCGGGCCGGTGTTAAAGATATTCAGCGCACCGTTAATAAAGCCCGCTGTCGGCAGTCCGCCCAAACCAGCAGCTGCGGTCAAAGGCAATGCATTTTCTGTCAGAATTCCAGTGACAAAGTTGCCGGAATTGATGGCAGCCCCGAGATTGACGCCAAACTGCTTCAGCAGCGTGCGCTGGACCTCGGCAACCACAACCTTCAGCATAACCTGCTCTTCGGCCTCGACCTGGAGCATGTTGATGACAGTTTGACCTTCTTCCTTTTCGAACTTCTTGACGGCCGTGCCTTCATTTTCCTGCGTCGTTTTCGTTTCGTATTCGACGGAGGCGAACTGCTTGGCTATCGCGCTTGCGCGCTTGGAGTCGGCAGGTGTCTTAACACTACCGGTCAGCACGACGGTCTGGTTGAGCATCTCGACCTTGATGCTGGAACCTGGAATGAGACGGTTGAGTGTCGATTCAAGCCCGGCTGTTTCGCGTTCGACGAACAGCTCCAGGGTGGCAAACTGCTCCCCGTTTGTGTCGAAGAAGAACGCGTTGGATTCGCCTATTCTGCGTGCCAGAAGGAAGACACGGTTGGAACTAAGCACCACGGCATCGACGGCCTGAGGGTTGGATACCAGTACGTCTCGAATATCGCGCGGGAATTCGACAAGTACGGATTTGCCAAGGCCTACATAGACATTGCGGCGTACAGGCGTAACAGCCTCGTCGCGAATGCGGATGAGTGATTGATGAGCGCTTCCGGCACGTACTGTGTCTACGGAGTAGGCTGACTTGTAACGGCCGTTTGCCTTAGCCCCATCTTGTTCGCTAACGGTCAGGGCTACAGCGGAAACCGCTGCCACTACAGTGATAAACCAGCCCCATTTTTTGTTCGAGTAATGTCGCATTTGTTTGATGCCTTTTCACGAGCTACCGACGTAGGTTGGACGTCAATTTACGCCGTACGCACGAGTTCTAGTTCCGTAACGCATTACTCGGATGGCACTACTGCGGTCCCTGAATGGATCACCACCGGACGCATTCTGTTGATCCGACCTGAGGTCGGCGATTGAGCGAAGCGACAAACTGATTTCACCCATCGAGTTTGCCAGCGCCAGCATCTCAGCCTGGCTTGGTGTTAGCTCCAGCGATGCTGTTGTTGTACTGTTGGCGGAGTCCGCTGCCTTCTTGCCCTGCTTTGTTTCAAGCTGTTGACCGATGGCGAGAACGCGGACATTGCGGAAGAGCGTGTCCGCGACATGCTCGTCACCACCGCGGCCCCGCTTGCGCCGGATCAAGATGACATCGACATGATCGTTGGGCAGAATGAGTCCGCCAGCCGCCGTCTTCGATTGGATCGGGGTTGAAACGGCGCGCATTCCCTTCGGCAGGATTGCTGCAAGTACGCCGCCCTGACCTGGTTTGATAAGTTTTTGTTCGGTGATGGGCTCGCCGGCGATGATTGGTGCGCGTGCGACCGAGCCGAGAAGCTTTTGAACTTTGGCTTTTTGCTGTCCAGTGAGCATACCAGGACGGACACCGTCCTTCGGCCAGCGCTGCCAGGAATAGTGAGCGCGCGTGACGACCTCGCCAAGACCAATGTCTTTTTGTGCGACCAGAACCTCGGTAGCATTCACATGAACGCGGGTGGTCTTTGTTACCGGTTTCTTGTCAACCATGCCCTTCATCAAGACGAAGGCGCCAAGCCCGGCGACACCAGCAACTGCGATGCCGATCAACTGTGCTCGTTTCATTGCGCGAAAAGCCCCTTGAACCGCTTTGTGGGAAACGAACGTTCCCGAATATGTGCGGTTGACTGTGCGCGACAAACGTCAAGACGAGGTTAATTCGTGCCTTAATACGACACGGCAATCGATCGAGATGTGGCGATGGCTTTCGGGCGCCCCCTGAGACAACCTGAATTAAATCAGAAGGTTATTGGATTGGCGCGCGCAACGGCTGCGAGCGCGCAAATGGTTGCATGCTCCACCGTCGTCAAAACACGGCGCTAAGGCGCGGTGCGGTGACTCATTGATTCGTTTGTTATGTAACTATCGAATTATAGAGGTGCGTCATTGGAAAGACGTAGAGCGCACCCACAGCGATGGCGACCCCGTAAGGCATGCCCTTCTGGCGGTCAATGAGGTGGCCCATCCAACCGGGTAAAGGCAAGGCGTGCTGCAGAATAGACCGGCGCATCAAAAGCATTACCAATGCAAGCAGTCCGCCAGCAAGGAATGTCACCATGATGTAAACCAGAAGGCTATCGTAACCGACCCATAGTGCTCCGGCCGATATCAGCTTGGCATCTCCGCCGCCAACGATGCCAGCGGCGAACAACCCGAAGCCGATTAGAAGGCAGAGGGCACCGGCCGAAAAATGATTGATTACCTGGTCAAGCGGCATCCCGGCTAGCGGGATCAGTACGAGAAACGCACCGATCAAGACGAGCGATACCTTATTGGGTATGGTCATCGTACCGATGTCGCACAGCGCACCGTAAAGCATGGCCGCAGGGAAAATCATCAAAACAGCATACTCAAACACGGCCCGTTCAACCTCGCGGCATTCATCATTGTCGTCTTGGGTTACTCAGCGAATGTAAGCGTTTTCGCTTAAGCCGGGCTTAATTCGGCTTGTAACAACAATGCTATGTGACCTCACAGTGGGGCGGCTGCATCGAAAAAGTATGCGTTCAGCTCCGGCGCGATGAGTGAAATTGTTCCAATGATGCCAACGGCTAGAATTAGTCCCAGCAGTCCGTATTCAAGCGATACCTCGGCCCCATCGTCTTGGAAAAATTTTCCGAGTAATGCGTTCATTTTCGAATCCATCCTCATGCCGGCACGAGCATTTCATTCCCATTGGACCTTGGGGCTACGTCGAAGCAGACCTAACTCTCGCAGCGCGGCTGGCATCGATCCTTTAGCTGCCGCGACTGTTTCACCTGTAGCTTGCCCACGTCGTCGCTCAATATCCGTAAACACCACCGGTCAAATCAAATTTTCCGTAGTCAAACTTTCTAGGATGCTAACGGCTCGCTATCTCGGCCGGCATTCGGTCAAAAAAAACCACCCGGCGATCCCGCCGGGTGGTCAGTGCGGGGATCCTCGTCGGATCCCGAGATCTTATCGACGTAAGCTTTAGAGCTTTGCGACGATGTCCGTACCGAACAATGTGTTCAGTGCAGCCTGCAGCTGCTCAAGGCTGACGATGATGCCAACGCCGATGATTGCAGCGATCAGGCCATATTCGATAGCCGTTGCACCAGACTCGTCCTTCATGAAGCGTGCGAAAACGTTAGTCATGACTGTACTCTCCCAATTTCAACTAGTGGTCATACTCACTTGTCGGTAGCCGACGATCTGCATTTGTCGTCCGAACAAGGGTGAGACTACGCTCCACAAATGAACACCAAGTTAAAATACCCATGCCCCCAGATTAATCCAACTACGGCTTAAGTTAAATTGTCGTTTATCCCTGTGCCGCTTAAAGCATAACTCTATTTTATACTTTTACTTGCTTCATTTCTACATCATACTTACTTCCGCCTCGTGGTACAGCCGTGATCTGCATGGCTAACATTCGGTTACTGCGTAGGTTCTGCATTCGGGAAGTTGCCAATAGACGTAGTCAAAACGCGTTGCGAGCAACATTGAGACTTGCCCAAGCCACCTGACGGCAAGCAATGAGCTTGTGCCGATCCCACAAACGAAATGATGTTTGGCATTGGTTGTATGTGGTTTGCGACCGTCGCCGCACACACAAGCCCACGCTAATTCCCCAATCCGCAATCATCGGTGCAAATCCGTCTCGCAAAGCGACGGGCGTTTGCAATTCGTTCACCAATTTGAGCGCCTAATGGCCGGCAATGATTCCTTGGAGGTTGCATCAGGCCATGTCCCATAAGACGAAAAAGGTAGTCCGCTCCACGTCGCTCAGCGCTCTGCTCGCCATCAGCGCGACAGTCGGCGTTTCCTTGTTGTCTCCGGCAGGGCAATCGGCGCATGCGGCAGATCTCATTGTGCGCTATGACCAGTCGCAGCTACTTCGGCTCCCAAGGCCGGTAAGCGAGGTGATCATTGGAAATCCATCTATTGCTGACGTGACTATTCAAGGGGCAAATCTGCTCGTGGTCACGGGCAAGACCTTTGGCATGACCAACATCATTTCCCTGGATCATGACCGCAATGTCATCCAGGACCAGCGCGTCATTGTGCAGCGTGACGAGGCAAATATCATTAACCTGCACAAAGGTGGTCAGCGGCACTCTTACTCTTGCTCGCCCAATTGCTCACCCACGATTACCATTGGTGATGATACGGCCTACTTTGATCAGGTGGTCAAGCACTCCAAGGATAAGACCGCATTTTCAGAGGGCGGTGGTGGTGGCGATGGCGGCGGCCCTGCCGGTCAGTAGCGATCAGCTATACAGCTAATTGTCTAAGTGGTGCACTTGCGCTCAGCGGTGCACCAATTCATTTTCCTTATGGGGCCACACTCGCCACGCACTTTATAGTGTGCGGTGCCTGGTGGATTCGCGCCGCGCACCAAGCAAGCATCGTGTATGCTCATGCGTTCTGCTTGACGCCAAAGGCAGATAGCTTGGCCCGCGAGCCATGACATTCAAAACATCGTTAAGCCCTGAGAGCCTCGCAACGGCCGGGGTGTTGCGCGCATCCGCCTAGAAAATTAAGAAAGTCTTCACCAACAATAGCATCCTCAAGCTCTGAGCAAGAATTGATTCAGACTCGTTGACTTAAATTTCTGTCAGCTTAACGCAAATCTATTGATGGAAATTGGGTCGACTATCATGAGTATCGATGCGAGCGCTAAAAACGAAGAAACTGGGATCATGCGAAAGCTCGCCGGCCGGTTTAGAAACGACCAGGACGGCACGACGGCGATCGAGTTTGCGCTCGTTGCACTGCCGTTCTTAATGATGGCAATCGGCATCATCGGACTTGGATTGTATTCCTTCACGCGCAGTTCGCTAGAGCATGCCGTTGAGACATCCGCCCGTAAGATCAGGACCGGCCAACTGCAGACTCTCGCGCAAACTGATCCGACCGCAACATTTGGCGCCTTCAAGCAATCGATCTGCGACGAAGCAGCCAGCTATATCGATTGCGGTAAGGTGACCATGCACATTCAAACCAATTCGGACTGGGCAGGTGTGACGCCGAACGGGTGTCTCGACACGTCCGGTGTGCAGGTCAATTCATCAGGGCAGGATGGAGACAGCATCGGCGATCATTCAGGAGGCGCGGGCGATGTCGTGCTTGTCACTGTTTGCTACGAGTGGGACATGATGAAAAACGTAGACTTCCTGAACTTCGGAGACATGGCCAACGGCGGCACCATGATTCAGGCCTCTACCGCTTTCAGAACCGAGCCGTACGAATAATCGCGGGCTCTTCGCACTCCTAATCAAATGCGGACCTATTTGGAGAGAATTGGCGCTATGTCCCTCGCAAGTATCAAAAAACGACTGCTTAATCGGTTCAGCCGGATGCGGAATGCCGCTGACGATGAGAGCGGGGTTGCGGCGATCGAATTTGCATTTGTTGCACCGATCCTGGCGATCATGCTCGTCGGTGTGATCGAGGTGACGCGCGCGATCAGTATGGACCGCCGCTTCAATATGATCACGGCGATGGTCGGAGATTTGGTTTCGCGTGAGAAGGATCTCGGAAACGACCCCGACGCCTCGCTTGCGGGCATGATGGATGCCATCGATCATGTCATGAAGCCTTATGACACGTCGACATTACAAATTGCGGTCATCCCGGTTATGGCGTCAATCTCCGACCCCGACGACACGTTTATTTATGCGCCACCGTACAAACACAACGGCGCAACCGCGCCAGGAAAATGCTCAAGCTATCCTATGGATCAAGGCATGCTTACAGCCGGTGCAACCGCGATTGTTATTGAATCGGCCTACCAGTTCACTCCGCTGCTGGTCAGCAGCACGGTGACACAAGACATATTTTCCGGCATGAACCCGTCTTGGGAAGACAAGTCTATTCACAGCCCGCGTCATAGCTGCATCGATTTTGAAAACAACAACTGCACGCCCGGCTGCCCGTAGCGAACTCTGGAAGAGGGTGGGATAAACGCTTGCGCTCTCCACCCGTAATGCGATCGCCAGGTGCACGTGCGCCCGTCGCCTTCGGAGGGGCAAAACGACCCTGAACCTGGCAAGGACCAGACCAGGCTCGCCGGGAATTTTTCGCCATCCTCGGGTCTGTGAACGGTGTTATTCTACTGAAGCGGCAACGCTTCGCCTTGCCGCGGCCGCCGACTAAGCCTATTGTCAATAGATAGCGACGTCGTCATTTTTGCTCAGTTGTTGCTGGCGCCACGATGGGACGCAGATCATCACATACGCAGGAGGAACTGCGCCAACTGATATTGGATGCTGCGACAGAACTCGTCAAAACCTCAGGGATTGATGGTTTGTCAGCGCGCGAGATCGCTCGTGAAATCCATTACTCGCCGGGTACGCTGTATAATGTTTTCGACAATCTCGATGAACTGATCCTTGTCGTTGAAGGCCGATTGCTAGATCAATTGGTGGAACGGCTCAGAGCACAAGAACCCGGCACCACCGCGCGCGAACACTTGGCTCAGCTCGGGCAAGCCTACCTGCGCTTCGCGCAAGACAATCCCAAACAATGGAATCTCCTGTTTGAACACCACCTGCCGGATGGGCGGGTTCCGCCTGAGTGGTATCGTGAAAAGTTCGATAGCCTTGTGGCCGAAATTGAAGGTGCGGTGGCATGTTGTCTCAACGGAGCAGATAAAGATGCCGTAAAGCGGCATGCGCGCGTGATCTGGGCGGGCATTCACGGGCTGGCAGCGATGTCGACCGCGGGCAAACTCACACCCGTCAATCCTCAATGCTCTGGTGAAATGGTGTCCGACCTGATCAACACGCATCTTGACGGTATCAGTGCCATCGCGCCGTCGCGCGGCGGGACGTAACGCGACAGCACATCGATCAGGACCGCTGCGGTGCTTTCAGTCGACAGCTTCAGCGCAGTTTTAAACGTTAGCGCAAACGTGCCAGAGTTATTGTGGCGGAGCCGTAGTTCCTGGCTCGTTGTTTCGCGGCGCCTTAGGCTCGACCCCGGTTTGTCCGATTGATCCCGTTTCAATGCGTGCACCCTGCATGTCGTCCGGTGCGTAGCTCATCCGGGTACTGTCACCAATTACTCCAAACCACTTGTCTTCAGGCAACATGCGCTGATGAAGTCCCGCCCACAAATCACGCGACGAGATTCCATCGACGAACGTCTGCGTGGAAGGGGTCAAAAAGAGCACACCAACCGCGCACAGCGCCATGGCCATAGAGTGATAAGGATATCTGCTATCGTAGAATTTGAGCGCCGTTCCGAACGACGCTTTCAGTCGCCGATCCAATACGTCGACGGAATAAATCTCATCAAGCACAAGATGAACGATATACCCGATGAACATGAACCCTGCGGCGAGCCATGCCACACCTTCGTGGCGGTCAAACACGTGAGCAAAAACGGCAGCCGTGGCGACGGCACAGAAGGCGCCGGCGAGTAGTGAATGCCACACACCGCGGTGAACCGAAACTCTGTGGAATATCTCATGCAGAATATAACGGACGAAAATCAGAGTGCCGAGCCACAAAATCCAAAGTTCGGCAATGGAAAACTTCATCGCATTCGCGAACAGAACGCAAAACGATATGAAGACACCCATCGTCGAAAAGAAGATACGGCTGGCGCGCGAGTTTTGCAGATCAATATCGGGAAGCACCGAGCCAACGACGCCCGCAAGCGTGACCGCAACGAGATTTTCCGGCGCGACAACATCTGCAGCAAGTGTGAGGGTGGCGAGCGCGCCTGAGACAACCGTTCCAGCAGCAATATGCGTTGCATAATTCGCCATGTTGACCTCTCCATTGATCTTGCAACGCCGATGTTGCAAGTCCCGCGCATCACCCATCGGACATTGCAGCCGCGCGCGCTCAGCGCCTGCAACATATCGTTGGATATGATTCGGGTGCCCCACGGGAGAGAGAGACGGATAACTTGTGTGGATGAGGCGCGTCGAAGTTAAAAAAACCTCCAGGCCACGCGGCCTGGAGGGTGGTGTTGCTTGATCTAATCACCGCTGCTCCTCCTACATCGTTGTGGTCACGTGATTCGACCGATGCGGGGAGCGAGCGGCCAATGCGCTTTTCTAAGGAAGTCGCCTTGGCTCAGCGCACGGAAGGTCCAACGCTGCGGCTGTAGGGTTCACAGATTTCGCTAACACGAATGTCCTGTCCAACAAATTCACAGACTTCCTTTTTCTTATTCGGATTGTTGCGAATTGCTTTGGCAGACACCCTGGTACCGTACGTGCGAGCAACCCGGGCCAGATATCCATCGCCGCAGTACGGCGTATAAATCAGCGAACCGCCGGACAGGATCTGATAGGGGCCTTTGCAGCGGATGCCAGCGGAGGCAGTATGTGTTGTCGCTGTTAGCGCGACTAGCGCACAAGCGCTGATGGCAACCTTTATCATATTTCCGGTCATCAGTTTTTCTCCTAACGAGTTGAAGGCACAGCACGTGCTCGGTTATGCCTTCCCCGACTTAGACTCTCTCAAGACAATTACTAAACTACAAATCACGTATCGGCGAGATATCGGACACGTGAACACCTCATCTCTGCAAGTAGCAAGATGAGGTGTTCAAAGTATGGGGCAGATGCTGTGAGCAGTGCCGGCCGCTTGTGTTCTCGCTTAGTTTGCGCAAGGAACCGTGATTGTCATCCCGGCAGTTGGCACAAACTTCTTGCACGTCGTCTCAGTTGCGTCCGTTTCTACAGAGCCGGTTTCAAGAGCCGCGACCTTATTTTCCGTTTGAGCGTTGTCTGCGCGCTCAACGCTCTTGGTCTCAGTCTCGACTTCAGCTTTCGTTTCGACCTTTTCCTGAGCTATTGCCTCTGCCTGCTTGGCCTTTGCCTCAGCACGCTTCTGGTTTGCAGCAGCAGCCTTGCGCTTGGCAAGCTGACGCTGACGAGCGAGCTGACGACGCTTCTTAGCTGCGCGGCGCTTCTTAGCAACGTTTGAGTCATAGACCTTTTGGTTGTGCGCTTTGAACACACCGAGCGGGCCGCCCAAGTTTAGTTTCATGCCGCGGCCAGCTTCGGCCGTGTTTGAGAATGATGCGATCGTTGCGATAGCTACGAACAGTGTTGCTGCGATTGCGAAGATCTTGTTGGTCATTGGTCTCGTCCTTCCACCAGTCAGTTGAACTTGGCGATCCCCATCGCCGTTTGGATGAGATGAGAATGACGTACCGGGGCCAACGCCGCTGTTCCCACAGATACAACCGCAATAAAAATGTATAACTATTTGTTTTTGCTCGCTTCTTTTTTGCACCCTGCGCTCTACCCGGCAGTCTTTGAGGATGTCCGCAGGGTAGCAGGCCACTGGTTAGCCCAGCTCCACCGTTCAGGTTGCAATAACAAGGACTTAGATGCGAGACCTATATGCGAATGCGGACCCACCGATCCACGGCCGCTGTACTCTGTTCTAGCGCTCCGCCCACAGGTCATAGGCATCGGCATGCTTGATGGTAGCTGACACGATATCACCGGGCTTCAGATCACGATCGCCGTTCAGGAAAACATTACCGTCAATTTCCGGCGCATCCCACTTGGACCGCCCCATCGCGCCTTCCTCGTCGACCTCGTCAACAAGGACGTCTATTTTGTTCCCCACGCGCGACTGCAAAATGTCTTCGCTAATCTCTTTCTGTGCCGCCATGAAGCGATGCCAGCGCTCTTCCTTGATTTCATCGGGGACGGCTCCAGGAAGCTCGTTAGCCGCTGCGTTTGCGACGGGCTCGTAGCGAAAACACCCAACCCGTGTCAGACGGGCTTCCCGCAGCCAGTCGATCAACAATTCGAAGTCCTCATCGGTTTCACCGGGAAAGCCGACAATGAACGTGGAGCGGATTGCAAGCTCCGGGCAGATCTCACGCCAACGGGTAATGCGCTCAAGCGTTTTTTCCTGCGCTGCAGGCCTGCGCATAGCTTTCAAAACATTGGGGGCCGCATGCTGGAACGGTATATCCAGATAAGGCAGGACCTTACCTTGCGCCATTAACGGCAGAACATCGTCGACATGCGGATAGGGATAGACGTAGTGCAGCCTAACCCATGCCCCCAGTTCGCCCAGCGCCGTGGCAAGATCGAGGAAGCGCGCTTTTAACTGGCCGCCCTTCCAAGGGCTTTGCGCATATTTCAGATCGACGCCATAGGCCGACGTGTCCTGGGAGATGACGAGCAGTTCCTTGACACCCGCAGCGACCAGGCGTTCGGCTTCATGCATGACGCTGGTGGCGGGCCTGCTGACAAGCCTGCCGCGCAAGCTTGGTATGATGCAGAAGGAGCACTTGTTGTTGCAGCCTTCCGAAATTTTCAGATAGGCGTAATGGCGTGGCGTCAAACGCAAGCCTTCCGGCGGCACCAGATCGAGATAGGGATCATGCACCGGCGGCAATGCATCGTGGACGGCTTCGACGACCTGCTCATATTGATGCGGACCTGTTACCGCCAGCACATCAGGATGCGCAGATACAATTGAGTCCTTTTCGACGCCCAAGCAGCCAGTAACAATGACCCGGCCATTCTCATCGATGGCTTCGCCAATTGCGTCGAGGCTCTCTTTTTTGGCTGAATCTATAAAGCCGCAGGTGTTGACGACGACGACATCGGCATCGGCGTAATCGGGCGCAACGGCATACCCTTCTGACCGCAACTTGGTAATGATGCGTTCAGAATCAACAAGCGCCTTTGGGCAGCCCAAAGAGACGAAGCCGACCTTGGGTGTGCGCATGCCGGCGCCGTTGTCCTCTGCTTGCGCCGCAGCTTGATCGTCCGTGGCAGATCTGTCGGTCACGTCAATTGCCTTTGCTGCTTGATCGAAAAAAATACTTCTTGTCAGTCTAGGGAGATGCCCCAGTACGACCATTCGGCCAACCGGGGGCGAAGGCGGCTCAATACGCCAATACGTTCAGGTTGTCATGCCGCGATAAAGATCATTGTGCCGGAGATTTTGCACCAGCATCCGGATTTTCCTTCGCGTCCGGCTTGCTGAGCGGCCGTTCACCTTCGTCTTTTTTGCCATCCAGGCATTTCGGTTCCGGCTTGCAGGTGCAGCCGCCGGGGCATTGCAATACCACGCTGTGGCAGCCTATTGCAGGCGAACACTTGCCACTGGCCAGCACCAACCTGTTATCGTGACAAACGCAGGACCTGTTGCAGACTTCAATCTCGGATCGCGTGACGCAACGGCCGGCAAGCCCATCACAGCGCCCGCGTTGGCGGCGATACCCGCTTCCAACGCATCGTCCCCGTTGAACCGCAGCACAGTTTCGCCGTGTTGTCTCGCGGACCTGGCAGCGGCCGGCGACGCAACGGGTCTCGCGGCGAATGAGCGTGTCGCCAATGCAGCGATACTCGTTACGCATGCCAGCCGATCGTGTGCAGTCATAGTCTGATATGCACCGGCGTTCAGCGGCCGATGGCGTCGCCCAGACCAGGAAATGGGCCGAACCGACAGCGGCGAACATGAGTATCGTTACGTGGCAGCGCGACAGATTGGATTTGCGCATTAAGCAAGCCCTCAATCTCGACGGAAACGCTCGCTTTGTCCGCCGACCTGCGATTGATTTTGGCCAAAGTTCAGGCATCATTGCTATGCTATGCGAAGAGCGGGCGACAGGCCAATCACACATCTCGTGCGGCTTACCCTCATCAATCGATGATGGAGAGATGATTCAGGTCACCAGCAGGCAAACGCAGGAGGCAGTTCGAATCCGGCGGGTGTGCAAGAGAAGGTGAATGTCATGAAACACTCAAAAGCCCCAAAATATCCGTCCGCAGCGACTGGTTTTGCTCTCAAGACGGCGGTCATGCTTACGGCCTGTGCCAGCGTGTTCGGAGTTTGCGCGCATGCTCAACAGGATCCGCGCATCGAGATCGGCTCGCTCAACTGCACTGTAGCAGGCGGCTCAGGTTTCATCTTCGGATCAACCAAAACGCTAAACTGCAATTTCGTAGGCCCAGCAGGAAGCGAGCGTTATCGCGGCAAGATCTCGAAGTTTGGCATCGACATCGGTACGACGACTGTATCCAACATTACCTGGGGGGTGCTGGCGCCGACCAACACCGTGGGAAAAGGTGCGCTGGCAGGACTTTATTCCGGTGTGACGGGCGAAGCCACGGTCGGGCTTGGCGTAGGCGCCAATGCCCTCGTCGGTGGTTCGAAATCCTCAATTGTCCTGCAGCCATTGAGTATTCAGGCCCAGCAGGGGCTGAACATCGCAGCGGGCATCGCGCAGCTCACGCTCTATGCGGCTGACGAATAAGGAACTCTGCGCCCGTGGCCCTGCAAGGCATGAATTAGCCGTAAGGCACGCGTTAGCCGTTGCCATTCCGACCGCCGGGGGCTAACGCTGCGCCATGTTCAAAGACCGCACACAATTCGACGCCGCGCTTCAAGACCTGCCAGCCCCGAACGGCGAATGGCGAGCCCAGGCGCTGGCGCGTCAGCAAAAGCTGACAAAACCGCCGGGCTCACTTGGGCGGCTCGAAGACGTTGCCGTGTTTCTCGCCGGTTGGCGAGCAACACCGCGTCCTCGCGCTGAAAAAATTACGGTCGCTTTGTTTGCTGGGAACCATGGCGTGACGAAGCGCGGCGTCAGTCCCTACCCGGCCAGTGTGACGGCGCAGATGGTTGAGAACTTCAACAGCGGAGGCGCCGCGATTAATGCGATTGCCGCAAGCGGTGCTCTAGAATTCTTTGTCACACCGTTGGAACTCGACCGGCCGACAGCAGATATCGCGATAGAGCCGGCTTTGAGCGAAGGAGAAACACTCTCCGCGATGCGAAGCGGGGCCGAGGCCGTAGGAGACGACATTGATTGTCTGGCGATTGGTGAAATGGGAATTGGCAACACCACGATCGCCGCGGCATTGGCGGCACAGGCTATGGGTGGCTGTGGATCTGATTGGGTCGGTCCGGGGACGGGTCATGATGAACCGGGTGTCGCACTGAAAGCCCGCACAGTCGATGATGCGCTTAAGCTGCATTCGGGCGCAGCAGGAGATGCGTTTGAGACCCTTCGCCGGTTGGGCGGACGAGAAACCGCTGCGATTGCGGGCGCCGTTTTGGCGGCGCGCCACAAACGAATTCCGGTTTTGCTCGATGGCTACGTCGTATGCGCCAGCGTCGCACCATTGTTTTCGCAAAACCCAGATATCCTGGCACATTGTCTGGCCGGGCATTTGTCGGCGGAGCCCGCGCATAGTCGGTTGCTTCAAGCATTTGGCCTAGAGCCCTTGCTTCAGCTTGGCATGCGGCTTGGCGAAGGGACCGGCGCGGCGCTGGCAGCACAGGTCGTGCGTGCGGCCGTGGCAACGCACAACAGCATGGCCACGTTTTCCGAGGCCGGCGTATCGGATCGCGATGATGGATAAAGAGAACGGCGGAGATGTGCGACACCTCGAGCGGCAAGGCCTCGTCTGGGATGTGTTTCTTGCCGCCTCGGTGCTGACACGCCTACCTCTGCCGCACCTCATGAAGGACGGCCACGTGGACGTGCTGCGCGCCGTTTGGGCCTACCCACTATTAGGCGCAATTGTTGGCGCATTGGCCGGACTGATATTCATGATTGTCACTGCTGCAGGGCTCGGCGCAGGCGCAGGCATTGTCGCTGCGGTAGCTGCCATGATCCTGGTCACAGGCGCCATGCACGAAGACGGATTTGCAGACTTTTGTGATGGAGCTGGCGGTGGTACGTCGCGCGACGACAAGCTTCAAATCATGCGCGATAGCCACATCGGCGTCTACGGTGTGGCAGGCCTCGTGATCGCGCTCTTGTTACAGGTCGAATGTTTGCGGGATATTGCGGCAACTGTTCCTGATATCGCCACCCGATCTTTTCGAATGATGACTGTTTTGATTGCGGCCGGCGCCATGTCGCGCGCAGCCATCGTCGTCGTGTTGGCCACTATGGAGAGTGTGCGCACCGACGGCCTTACTGCCACAGGGAAAAAGCCTGGTGCTTTGCGGCTCGCTGTAGCGCTGTTACTCGGCATTACAATCAGTTGCGTGACCGTCGGCGTCTGGACCGGGCTTGCCATTGTCGCCGGCTGTCTCATTGGCAGCGGCCTGATCGCGCTGATTGCCCATCGCATGTTCGGCGGGTATTCGGGCGACATTCTCGGAGCGGCGATTGTGGTTGCGTTCACCCTTGGCTTGTGCGCCGCCGTTGTCGCTGGAACGGGCTCATGAAGAATGACGACAGCCTGATCAGATCCGGCCAGAGTGCGCTGATCCTTGGTGGTGCGCGCTCAGGCAAGACAACTCGCGCGCTCAGCTTGTCGCAACCTTTCGCGAACAAGTTCTATATCGCGACAGCTCAGGTCTTCGATGAGGAAATGGCGACACGTGTTCGCTGTCATCAGGCGGAACGCGACGGTACATGGGAGACAATTGAAGCCCCGTACGACCTTGTTGGTGCCCTACAATCGATCGCAAAGACGGTGCAACCCGACAAAGGCCCGACGATCGCCGTCATCGATTGCATGACGCTCTGGCTTACGAACCTGATGTTGAACAACCATGACATCGAGCGCGAAACGGCTTGCTGGCTTCAGGCCATGCAGTCCACATCGGTGAGCGTTGTCATGGTGTCAAATGAAATTGGGAACGGCGTTGTTCCGGCATCGAAGACAGGCCGGCAATTTCGCGATTTGCAAGGCCGCCTCAATCAGGACTTGGCGCAAGCCGCAGATATTGTGGAGCTGGTCGTCGCCGGATTGCCGATGCGCTTGAAGCCGAGAGAAAGAACATGACGGTTGGAAAGGGCAATGACCAAGTACGACCGATATGGCTAAGGCTGGTGCGTCACACCGCCGTTGAGGAGCGCTATCAGGGGGTGTGTTATGGCGCATCGGATGTAGCGCTTTCCGAGGCGGGACTCGCCCACGCCGAAGACATAGCGGTAAAACTGGCGATAGGCGTAAGCCCGGGTTCACCCACGCCAATGGTCATTCATTCCGGCCTTACGCGTGCCCGGCATCTGGCAGATGCGATAGCTGCTCAATGTGGGTGTTCCGCTGTTACCGATGCGCGATTGGCTGAGTTCAACTTCGGAACGTGGGAGCTTAGAAGCTGGGCGGAAATTTATTTGGAAACCGGAGACGACATGACACGCCTCATAAGCGAGCCGGATACCTACGGTCCGCCAGGAGGGGAAACGGCTAGCGCCATGCGTGATCGGGTGTGGGAATGGTTTACCTCTCTGCCTCGCGCCGTACCGGTCATCGCGGTTAGTCATGGCGGGCCGATCAGTGCGCTGCGTGGAACACTTGCAGGAAAACCTGCACATGAGTGGCCGCAGTTGATCCCAGCGCATGGCGAAATCGTCGAAGTGAGGGAAGACGCTGCCGCCGATTGAGGGGCAGCACCTTGCTGCGCAAAGCCAAACAGCGCGTCAGGCGGCGCGGGATTGGAGCGTGACGCGGAAACGGTTCAGGCGCTTGCGATCACTTCCCGGCAAGAGCTCGACTGTTCCGCCGTGCCGTTCGGCAATCTGACGCACCAAGGCGAGCCCAAGACCCGTACCGCTTCGCGTCCCGCGACTGGCTCCGCGCATGAAGGGCTCAAAAATATGTTCGGCAACAGCGGAACTGACACCGGGACCGTTGTCGGTGACCACAATCACAGCCGATTCGTCGTTGCCTTCATTTATCGTCAGGTGAATGGGTGGGGCACCGTGCCGATCGGCGTTTTCAATGAGGTTGCGCAACAAGCGGCGCAACAAATGGCTGTCGCCATTGACCGTCACGGGTGAGCCGGAAACATCACAATCTGAAAATCTGGCGCCCTCTTCCGCCGCCAGTGCCAGCAAATCAACATCCTCACGCACCTCAAGCTCGTCGAGCGCATCGAGACGGCTTAGGAGAAGGATTTCCTCTATCATCTTGTCGAGTTCTGCGATGTCGCGTTCCAGCGCCTCTTTGCGCTTGGGGTCCGCATCATCCTTCAGGAGCTCCGTTGCAAGACGGATGCGCGCCAATGGCGTGCGCAGTTCGTGACTTGCGTTGGCCAACAGCAATTTGTGTGAGCGCAACAACGCATCGATCCGCGCAGCTGATTTATTAAAACTTGCTGCAAGTTGCGCGACCTCGTCGCGTCCGCTTACGTCCACTCGTGCCGACAGATCGCCGGCGCCAAGGCGTTCCACACCCTCCTGGAGATGCTCAAGACGCCGCGTCAGTCCTCGCACAACCGGCCAGGATGCAATTGCCACAACCAATGCAATACCCCCCAGCAAAAGAATAAAACCAATTATGGGACGGCGGTGGCCGCGCCGGGGGGCCCGGGCCACCAACCATCGTCCGTCGGGCAGTGCGATGGCCCAGGCAGGACCGCCGCGACCGTAGATAAAGCCGCTTTCATCACGGTGACGCGGCGGACCGGGAAGCGGGTGTCTCGATACGGCGGCAATTCTTTCTCCTCCGGGTGAATAGAGGCCCAGTTCCAATCGCAGTCGTGTCGCAAGCCGTGCAACGGCGCGCTGCTGTTGTGCATTGGGTGCGCCGGCATCAGGCAGGGCGGCCGATGCCAATTCACCGGCAACAGCAAAGGCGTGGCGAACGTTTTCCTGGCGGCCTGAGCGTTGCAGTGTGACCGCAGCAATGGCGACCACGGCGATGAGGCAGACGATGATCGTCAAATAGATTTGGTGTGACAGACGCTTCAAGCTTCAGGCTCCCTGCGGGATAGCGTGGTTGCAAAGCTGTTTTCTTTTGCGAAGCGGCTCATCATAAAACTCGTTATTCCTGCGATTTCGCGAAAACGTAGCCTGCGCCACGTACAGTTATTATTCTTCGCGGCGTTTTTGGATCATCCTCAATCGACTGGCGCAGGCGCGAAATGTGCACATCGATGGATCGATCAAATGCGTCGAATTGTTCGCCTTTCATCAAGTCCATGATCTGGTCACGGCTCATGACGCGGCCTGCGTGCTCGCTTAGGGCGAGGAGCAGCGCAAACTGGTAGCTTGTAAGTTGCACATCCTTGCCATCTAACCTGGCACGTCTAGCCGCTTTATCGATCTCCAACGCGCCAAACCTCAAGACATCGCGCGCGTCGCTGGAGCCAGCGCCAGACCGTCGTAATATGGCTTTCAGCCGCGCCAGTAATTCACGCGGCTCAAACGGCTTTGGCAAATAATCGTCAGCACCGATTTCCAGCCCAACGACGCGGTCCATGGCGTCGCCGCGCGCCGTCAACATGATTATCGGTAGATCTTGCGTAACGCGAATTTGGCGGCAGACGTCGAGCCCGTCCATGTCGGGAAGCATGAGATCAAGAACGAGCGCATCGAAGTTGTCGCGCTTGATGGCGTTTAATCCGTCCGCACCGGTCATTGCAACGTTCGCGTCGTAGCCAGCCTCGACAAGGTACTCACGCACCATTTCGCCGAGCCTTTGATCGTCTTCAATGATGAGAATTCGCTGGCTCAATCGTCCCGCCTCGTCCGTTGTGGTTAGGCTCATTGGTATTTCAATGCTCACTGAACGTTGCGGCACGACCTTGCCAGGGTCAAGCGGCATCCGGCGGGTGTTGGCCGGATGCCGCGGCACGGGCATGATGGGGGAAGGGAAATGTCTGCCCGAGGTCGTAGCTAGGCTGATGCCATTGCGCGTGCTGTTTTATCTGCGCCAATGATGGCGTCCGAACCAGCCGCGGCGCTCGCGAAAATCGGCAACGCGCTCAGCGAGGATCTTGCGCTGATCAGGTGTCAGCACTTCAGCAGCGTCGGTCAGCGCTGAGGCGAGCCGCTGGGTCATTTCGTCGGCCGTCGCCATTTGTTCTTGACGGAATGCCTCGATGGCACTGCGGTCAACTGTTTCGGCAGTGACCAAGTCGACACCGCGTTTGCGCGCTTCACTGAGTTTCTTGCGCAACGGCAACATGTCGGAGACCAAACCGCTGGCAATCTCGTTGAGCTTGGCCTGCTGTTCGGCTGTCGCGTCTACTTCTACGCCCAAGTGCTTTGCCATGCGTGTTGCACGTTTGGCCGCGCGTTCCGGATTAATCTCTCCGCGCACCATAATGAGCCCAGAGCCGTGGCCAAAGTGGCCGCGCCAGCCATGGCCGTGGCTGAAGGCCTTGGTTGCGAAACCACCGGCAAGCGCGCTTAACATTGCGACACCGACAAGCCCGAACCAACGGCGCTTGCGTCCTCCACTCCGATTGACGCCATTTGATGTTGGTGCATTGTTTTCAGGATTTGCATTGTCAGTCATGATCTTTTCCCTTGTGCTCGAAATTTGGTTGGCCTTTTCAAGTCGCAGCAGCGCTTCAGCCGCCGCACGATCACAATGGAGGCACCCTGTTTCCCGCGGTTGTCGCTTGCGTAAAGTTTTGTAAAGGGATTGTGGTGCCGGCCGGCGCTTCGCGTGAGGTTCTGGGCATAAGGGGGGAAACCCGCACTGACGATCAAATTGTTGCCACGTTGAGGCATCGACAACAGACCGATGCCGACAGGATTTCTTTCGTTTTTTCCGACTGTTAGGAACCACGTCCGAAGAGGAAAAAAATTTTGCGCCGCCCCCTTGAAAGTGTCAAAAGAGTGACCAAAATCCGCTCGTTAGGGAGCGTTTTTTCTGCCGCCCCATTTGCAAACACAAAGATGACCTGACGCTGCATAACTGCCCCGGATCACACCTGATGGAGCTGCAAGCGAGGCCTCGTCATGCTCGCGCACGGTCGAAATCGAACAGGGACGCGCCGCAAACATGAATCTGATTGAAGCGTACGATCTCACGAAGCGATTTGGAGAGGTGACGGCGGTCGATTCCGTCGATTTGCAAGTCAAGCGGGGCGAAGTCGTCGGATTTCTCGGTCCGAACGGCGCGGGCAAGACAACGACAATGCGAATGCTGGCGGGATTCCTTGATCCGGATGAAGGCAGAGCCTCGATTTGCGGGCATGATGTGAACTCCCAGTCCATCGAGGCCAAGCGGCGGCTTGGTTATTTGCCGGAAGGTGCGCCTGCCTATGAGGACATGACGGTCGCGGACTTTATGGAATTTGTCGGCAGGATGCGTGGGCTTGACGGTCCGGCGCTTAACGATCGTCTCGTCGACATGGTCGAAAACATCAATCTGACCGATGTTTGGAGCAAGCCAGTAGATACGCTGTCGAAGGGCTTTAAGCGCCGCGTCGGAATTGCGCAGGCACTCGTTCACGATCCCGACGTACTCATTCTCGACGAGCCCACCGATGGCCTTGACCCCAACCAGAAACACGAAATGCGTGAGCTCATCAAGCGGATTGCAGCAGATAAAGCGATCATCGTTTCAACTCATATTCTTGAAGAGGTTGAGGCTGTCTGTAGCCGCGCTGTCATTATCGCAGAGGGAAAAGTTGTCGCGGACGAAACGCCATCGGGCCTCATGGCAAAAGACACTCAGGACCGCGCCATCCGCGTTACTATTGCGTCGACCGGCGACGACGACGAGCTGGCGCGGTTGGAGTCCGTTACCGGCGCGGGCGGGGTAGAGCTTCTGGAACGCGTCAACGGATCCACAAGCGTCTTGATCCATCCAGCGGACAAAACTGCAGAGCCGGCACAGTTGGTGGCAGATTTGACCAAAGCAAAGTTCACGGTCGAGGAGGTCGGACGCCATCGGCCGCGTCTTGAGGACGTGTTCCGCAATATCACGCAAGCCGCGCGCGACTAATCAATGAAAACCCGAGCTGGAGCGCCAATGATGCAAGACTCCCTTCGCACAATCGGAATTGTATTCGATCGCGAATTTCGCGCCTACTTCACAACGCCACTTGCCGCAATTTTTCTAGTTGTCTTTCTGGCGCTATCAGCAGGTCTGACCTTTTTCGTTGGCCGGTTCTTTGAGCGCGGCCAAGCTGACCTCGTGACATTCTTCACCTGGCATCCCTGGCTCTTTCTGATCCTGATGCCGGCAATCGGCATGCGGCTATGGGCGGAAGAACGCGGCTCAGGTACAATCGAATTGTTGATGACATTGCCTGTAAACACCTGGGAACTTGTGGTCGGAAAATTCCTGGCTGGATGGGCGTTCACGGGGGTCGCACTGCTGCTAACGTTGCCGTTGTGGTTCACGGTTTTGTATCTTGGCTCACCTGATAACGGCGTCATCATCGGTAGCTATCTGGGAAGCTGGCTGATGGCGGGGGCCTTTTTGGCGCTGGCCTCGTGTCTGTCTGCGCTCACGAAAAACCAAGTCATTGCTTTCATCGTCGCAACGGTTGCCGGCTTCATACTGGTCATGGCCGGCTATGATCTTGTCCTATCCAGCGTGCGCTCATGGGCCCCCACTTTTGTGACGGAGATCGTTCAGTCGCTTTCCTTCATAGAGCATTTCAATAGGCTCAGCCGGGGCGTCATCGAAATACCGACCGTGATGTTCTTCCTGATGATGATCGCACTTTGCCTATGGATAAACGTCCAGATCGTGGACTTGAAGAAAGCTGCATGAGGCGCGCCGATGTCGATTTTTGAGAAACTCAACCGCAGTCAGTTGATTGGTTTGTCGATCGCACTTGCAATTGTTCTATTCCTGGCCGCCAACATCATCGTCAGCAATGGATTGCGCTCTGTACGGGTCGACCTTACGGACAATAACCTGTTCTCACTGTCCTCTGGCACACGCACGCTACTCGCCAATCTCGACGAACCCATTCATATGCGTCTGTTCCTGTCAAAGGGACTGATCCAGACGGCACCGCAGCTGGCATCCTACGCCAACCGCGTTCAATCCGTGCTTGAGTCTTATGAACGGCTGTCACGAGGGAAGATTTCCCTTGAGGTCATCGACCCGCAGCCGTTTTCGAACGAAGAGGACAGAGCCGTCGGCCTTGGCATCAACCGCATTCGCCTGTCCGGAGCGGGAGACGAACTTTTCTTTGGTCTGGCGGCGACAAACTCAACAGACGGCAGTGGACGTATTCCGGTGTTTTCGCCGGATCGCGAAACCTTCCTGGAATACGATCTCACCCGGCTCGTCGCTGAACTTGGGCAGCGGGAGAAGCCCATCGTGGCGCTGCTGGACGGGTTGGGCGTCAGGGGCGATTTCAAACAAAGGCTGCCAGAGCAGCACGTCCTTCGGCAGCTCAAAGAATTCTTCCAGGTCGTACCTATTGAAGGAGACGTTGATCGGCTGCCTGACGGCACACGCGTCGTCATGTTGGTGCATCCTCAGGCGCTGTCCGAACGGACATTGTTTACGATCGACCAGTGGGTCCTGAATGGCGGCGCGACGATGGTATTTGTCGATCCATACGCCGAGACCAAACCTGGACAACAGCCGGGCAGACCGCCATTGCAACCGGGTTCCGACCTTAAAATATTGCTGGACGCCTGGGGGGTCGGTTTCGACAAAAGCAAAACGATCGGCGATCCCGCAAATGCCCTCAGAACCACTCGTCAGGCAGATGGCCGTACTATCGATGTCGCAAACTATCCATGGTTCGCCGTGCGCCGCGAAGGCATGGACACGAGCGACGCCGTTTTGGCCCAGCTGTCTTCAATCGTCATAACGACGGCAGGGTCGCTGGTTGCAACTGGAAAAGATACCAAACTCACGCCGCTTCTAAGCACATCTCCAGAAGCGGGATTATTGCCAACAAACATCGCGGCGGCACCGTTTTCGGATCCGCGCAAGCTCCTGCCGCAGATCAAAAGCACGGGCAAACCGCTGGTTGTCGCGGGGCGCCTTAGCGGCAAGCTAAAGTCCGCCTTTCCTGACGGTAAACCAAAGGAGTCCAAGTGGGAGGGTGACGCTGTCAAGGAGATCAAGGGCGAGGCCAACGTCATTGTTGTCGGAGACGCGGACATGCTGATGGACCGCAACTGGGTTCAAGCGCGACAGGTATTTGGGCAGACGGTTCCAGAGGCCTTTGCCAACAACGGACCATTTGTGATCAACGCTGTGGAACAGATGGCGGGTGGAGCGGCACTTGCCAGCCTGCGCGGGCGTGGCGTTTCATGGCGACCGTTTGAAAAAATTGCTCAGCTTGAGAAAGCGGCCGAGGCAAAATTCCTCGCCAAGGAACAGCGCCTGGTTAAGAAACTTCAGGACACTGAAGCCAAGCTTCTTGAGCTGAAAGGAAAGGACGGACAGCAAAGCGAGATTGTTTCTACGGAAAGCAGCAATGCGGTGGAACAGTTCCGCCAGCAGTTGCTATCGACACGTGCGGAGCTGCGTGAGGTGCAGTTTGAACTACGCCGTGATGTTGAAAGTCTAAAAGCGTGGCTCACCACATTGAACGTCGGGCTGCTGCCGGCCCTTGTTGCGGGGTGTGCGCTGGCATTTGCGCTGCGCCGTCCGCGCAAGCAGTTGCCGAAGCGTTCCAACGCAGATGACAATGAAGAAACTTCCTGAGGGGATATGCGGCAATGACACCTAAAGTCTGCCAAAATTTGAGCATTGCAACCGCGGTGGCTGTGATCCTGGCAATTGCCACATCCTGGACAGGAGGATCTGACAGCGCGATTAATCAACGTGGCGAACCGTTCGCACCTGGCCTGCTGGACAAAGCCAACGATATCGCGGAAATCCGTGTCGAGGCTCCCGACGGCGAGACGGTCATCAAGAGGGACAGCAACGCGTTCCTGGATGCATCCGGCTTCCCGGTAAATACCGACATGGTCCGCAGGCTTGTCACCAGTGTTGCACTTTTGACGATAGAGGAAAAGAAGACATCCGATCCGAAGCGGTACCCAGATATCCAACTTAGTGAGCCGAAGGCAAAGACGGGCGCGGGCACATTGGTCGCTTTAAAGAACGCGTCCGGTCAAGACATCGTAAGTATTGTTGCGGGCGAGAAAGACTTTTCAGTGGGTGGCACCAATGGCGGGCAATACGTTCGCGCAACGGATGACCCGCAAAGCTACTTGGTACGCGGATCGGTGCGGCTGCCAGCGGCACGGGCGGACTGGTTTGAACGCAACCTCGTAAAGACGGACAAGAAAAAAATTGTGAAGGCATCGCTGGGGGATGATGGCACGGCGGCCTTCACGATAAGCGGCAAAGACGGAAAGCACGAGCTTGAGACCGTCCCGGCTGAACGTGAGGGCGACGAAATTAAAATCGACCGGGTGCTCAGCATTTTCGAATCGTTGCGCTTTGTCGATGTCAGAGCGCGTTCCAAGGACGCAGAAGCGAAAGGACCGACACTTTCGGCCGAAACGGCCGACGGGCTAAAGTTTGAAGTGCGTAGTATCGGAACCAAGGATGAAAAGGATGACTGGGTCCGCATCACAGCAACAGCATTGCAGGATAGTGCAAAGACGGAGGTGGGCGCGCTGCGTGAAAAGCTTGAACCCTTCGACTTCCGTCTAACCGCAAGGGAAGTGGAGATCCTAGGCTGGTCGATCGACGACATTACGCGAAAGAAAGAAAAGCCTGAAAGCTGACCGTATCAAGAAAAGAAAAATGCACGCTGGATGTGCAGACAGTGCCCTAGTTTCTTGCAGAGCCTGCCACAGGCCCCTTGGCTCTCTGCGATGGGCATAATTGTGGCCGGCTATTCACTGGTGTTGGCGTTCAATTTTGGCGCGGCATATTGCGGCACATTGCGCCTAGAACAACTTCCTACACAATTTGACGAATACGCCTTTGGCACGATAAGACCTGTCGGACAAATTGGCGCGGCGCGTTGTTGATTGATCTAAGGTGCCGCATTCGCGCCTCTTTCCGCGAACTGGAAACATCGCTGGAAAACTGGCTGGTTGAAGCTGCCTCCAAGACCAACGACCACGCCAAATCATAATCCAAGCTGGAAGGCTCATCTCGTAACATGTGTGGCATTTGCGGCGAAGTTTACTTCGACGACCGGCCTGCGTCGTCCTCACTGGTCCAAAAAATGTGTGACGTCATGCGTCCGCGCGGACCGGATGCAGGTGGCAGTGTTGTGCGTGACAACATCGGCCTAGGGCATCGACGGCTTAGAATTATTGACCTGTCTGCGCGTGGTGCTCAGCCGATGGTCGACCCGGAATTGGGTTTGTCATTGGTCTTCAACGGCTGCATCTATAACTATAAAGACCTCAAGTCCGAGCTCACCGCGCTCGGCTACAAGTTCTTCTCAGACAGCGATACGGAAGTCATTCTCAAGGCATACGCTGAATGGGGCACTGACTGTGTGAACCACTTCAACGGCATGTTCGCCTTTGTCATCGCGGAGCGTGATAGCGGACGGCTGATCATGGCGCGCGACCGACTGGGCATTAAGCCGTTGTATCTCGCGCAAAGCGAAGGCGGCAAACGGCTTCGGTTCGCATCGTCTTTGCAGGCGGTCGTCGCCGGCGGCGATGTCGATCGCTCTATAGACCCTGTTGCGCTACACCACTACATGACCTTCCACGCCGTGGTGCCGCCACCCCATACCATTTTGAAGGGCGTTCGAAAGCTTCCACCGGCAACCATCAGTGTATTTGAAAAGGATGGACGGCGCACCGATACCACCTACTGGTCACCTTCATTCCTACGTACCGCCAGCGATTTGGAAATGTCAGGAGAAGAATGGGCGCGGCGCGTTCATGATGCACTCACCGCGGCCGTCAAGCGGCGCATGGTGGCGGATGTGCCGGTTGGAGTTCTGCTCTCGGGCGGTGTCGATTCTAGTCTGATCGTCGGTCTACTCGCCGAAGCCGGTCAAAAAGGGCTCAAGACATTCTCGATCGGTTTTGAGACTGTCGGCAACGAAGAGGGCAATGAGTTTCGTTATTCCGATATCATCGCCAAACAGTTCGCGACTGATCATCAGAAAATTGTGGTTCCAACCGATCAAATGATTGCGGCACTGCCGGATACGATCCGAGCCATGTCGGAGCCGATGGTGAGCCATGACAATGTCGGTTTCTTCCTCTTATCTAAGGAAGTTTCAAAGCACGTCAGGGTCGTACAGAGCGGCCAGGGTGCGGATGAGATTTTCGGTGGGTATCACTGGTATCCGCCGCTCGTCAGCGGAAATGCCGATGTGCAGGACTACGCGGCGCAGTTCTTTGATCGCGACCATGACGAATATTCCAAAGTCGTCGCACCTGAATTCGCCGATCGCGATCACAGTATGGAATTCGTCAGAGGCCACTTCGCGAGACCCGGTGCCGATACGACTATCGATCGAGCACTGCGCATCGATACGCAAATCATGCTGGCAGACGATCCGGTCAAACGCGTCGACAACATGACGATGGCTTGGGGGCTGGAAGCGCGCGTGCCTTTTCTTGATCACGAGCTTGTAGAGCTGGCGGCGATTGTTCCGGCGGAACACAAGCTGAAGCAAGATGGAAAAGGTGTATTGAAAGATGTAGCGCGTCAGGTCGTCCCGGCCGACGTCATTGATCGGCCCAAAGGATATTTTCCAGTACCGGCATTGAAATACATCGAAGGCCCGGTCTGGGATTTGGTGAACGATGCTCTTGGCACTCGCGTTGCGCGAGAGCGCGGGCTGTTTCAAAGGGACTACGTTGAAATGCTACTAGCCTCGCCCAAGGAGCACATCACTCGTTTGCGCGGCTCGAAGCTCTGGCAGGTGGCACTGCTGGAACTGTGGCTGCAGCAAAACGAGATCTAGCGATAATTGTTGGAGTGGCATCCTAGATCCGAGGGATGACAGGATGCCTCCAAGGAGGCGGGAATGGCCGATCAAAACAAGAAACCCCTGGATGACGACGGCGTCGAAATGGAATCGCTCAAGAATTGGGGCGTTCCCCCTGAGTCTGTACAGGTCCATGGTTTGGAAGAGACAACGGTGGACTGTGGCTGGGGTCGATTGATATTTGGCCAAACGTTCAGCGACCCAACGCGCCTGGCCGAAGTGTTGCAGCAAGAGAATAAGGGAAGACGCGATATCGCCTTCTATGTGCGCGAGCCGCACCTGGTGCTCGCTGCGGCTCCGCAAGCACTGTTTCTCGACCCCTCCCATACCTTCCGGCAAATGCTAAAAAGCGACCTGCCGGAAGTGGGATCTGACAGCCTTCTGATCAGGGACGCCACCGGCGAGGATCAGGAAGCGATCGACACGATCTACGCTGCACGCGGGATGATCTCGCCGCAAGAAGGCTTTATCGCGGCTGCGGCGCAGCGTGACGATCTGAAAATTCTCGTTGCCGTAGAAAAACAAACACACATCGTTGTGGGCGTTGTTATTGGTGTCGATCATGTTGCTGCATTTAGCGATCCCGACAATGGCAGTAGCCTATGGGCTCTTGCCGTTGACGCGCGTGCGCGCCACCCGGGGATTGGGCAAAAGCTGTCGCTGGCGCTGGCTCACCACTTCAAACAGATCGGCCGGTCGTTCATGGATCTATCCGTGATGCACGACAACGAGGATGCAATTACGCTTTATAAAAAGCTCGGTTACGAACGGGTTCCGGTCTATTGCGTGAAGAAAAAGAACGTCGTCAACGAACGGCTATTTGTCGGCCCTGAACCCGATTATGGGTTGAATATCTATGCAGAGATTATCGTCGATGAAGCACGTCGACGTGGCATCAACGTGGAAATCGAGGATGCTGCTGCAGGGATGTTCCGGTTAACGCTTGGTGCAAGAACGATCGCATGCCGGGAATCTTTAAGTGAGCTGACGAGTGCCGTTGCCATGAGCCGGTGCGACGACAAGGCGTTGACGCATCGCTTGCTGGCCAGCGCAGGCCTCAAGGTGCCAGCCCAACAGCCGCTAAGCGACGAAAAAAGTTCATTGAAATTTCTGGAGCGCTTTGGCCGTGTTGTCGTAAAACCGGTGCGTGGCGAACAGGGGCAGGGCGTTTTTGTGGACCTGCAGTCTGCTCGCGGCGTCAAGAATGCCATTCGCGACGCAAAAACGATCAGCGATCACGTCATATTGGAGCAGTTTGTTCTGGGCCATGACGTTCGTATCATCGTCATAGATGGGCAAATGGTGGCGGCCGCCATCCGCAAGCCGGCAACGATCGTTGGCGATGGCAGGCACACGGTCAAAGAGCTTATCGAAAAACAAAGCCGCCGACGTGCCGCAGCAACGCGTGGTGAAAGCCAAATACCAATCGACGATGAGACGGACCGCTGCCTGCGGCATGCAGGATGCGCGCTCGATACGGTTTTGGACGATGGCGAATATCTGGCGGTGAGAAAAACCGCAAACCTGCATACAGGCGGTACCATTCACGATGTAACAAGTGAGTTGCATCCCGCGCTCGCGGAGGCGGCATGCAAGGCAGCTGACGTCTTGTCTATGCCGGTTGTCGGTCTGGACCTGATGGTGCCGGCAATTGACCAGCCGGCCTATTGGATTATTGAAGCCAATGAACGTCCGGGGCTCGCCAATCACGAGCCAGCACCGACGGCGGAACGGTTTGTCGATTTTCTGTTTCCTGAGACGCGCACGCACAAGCCAAGCGGGGGCAAGGGCTGACTATGAAGGATCTAAAGATCGATGCGGGCTACCTTCGGCGCGTGTTAGAAAATTTGTTGGATATAGCTAGTCCGACCGGCATGACGGATCAGGCCGTTGGCTATCTCTGTACGGAACTGGAAGAGCTATCAATCCCCTACGAATTAACACGCCGTGGTGCCATTCGCGCCGACCTAAAGGGACATCAGTCAAGCCCCGACCGCGCCATTGTCAGCCATCTCGATACGCTCGGCGCCATTGTCAAAGGATTTCACAGGGCCAATGGTTGGCCACGGATATCGCCAATTGGGCATTGGTCGGCGCGCTTTGCTGAAGGGGCACGGGTTACAGTTCACTCGGATGGAGACCGCAAGACGACGGGCACGATCTTACCGCTGAAGGCGTCCGGACACACTTACGGTGATGAAATCGACGAACAGCCGAGTACATGGACTAATCTGGAGTTGCGTCTTGATGCCCGCATCTCGAATGAAGATGACGTGCGCGCTGTTGGCATCCACGTCGGTGACATCATCTCCGTACATCCCGAACCGTATTTTACCGATAATGGATTCATCTGCTCACGCCATCTCGACGACAAGGCGGGCGTTGCCGCTGTGATGGCAGCCTCTAAAGCCCTGCTTGAAGCAGATGCAAAACTACCAATGGACTGCCATTTGCTGTTCACGATCTCAGAAGAGGTCGGAGTTGGTGCTTCGCACGTGTTGCATGGCGACGTCGCAGAGATGGTCTCGGTTGACAATGGAACGATCGCGTCGGTGCAATATACTTGCGACTACGGGGTCACGGTCGCAATGCAGGACTCCACCGGACCCTTTGATTGGCACCTGACACGCAGCCTGCTCGGTCTTTGCCAGCGCTTCGACATTGAGCACTCCCGCGATGTGTTCAACCATTATCGCAGCGACTCGGCAGCAGCCCTGGAAGCAGGCAACGATATTCGCGAGGCGCTCGTGTGCTTTGGCCTTGATGCTTCCCACGGTTACGAGCGAACTCATATGGATTCACTGATCGCCTTGGCGCGGCTGCTGGCGCTTTATGCGCAAAGCCCGGCATTGTTTGACCGCGATGCTCGCCAGCTCGGCCCAATTGGTGACCTTCCGCCAGCCTCGGAATAGGCACGCTTGTGCGCTTTAAGACGGCGTGCGTAGACTGCGCTAGCGGCTATCGCTCAGCACTGTGCTGCGATGGCAGCAATGGAGGTGACTTGTGGGTTCGGCGTCGAAGGCGGGGGTCCTTTACTTCGCAATCGTATTTGCAGCGGGCTTCGGGCTCGGTGTTCTCAGAGTGCTGGTTCTCGCGCCGAGGATTGGCGAAGATCTTGCCGGCCTGTTCGAACTGCCGATCATTCTTCTCATTTGCTGGGTCGTGTCACTGAGGCTGATCGCTTGGGCGCGCGTTGCAGACCGGCTGACCCCGCGGCTTATAATGGGCGCCGTTGCATTCCTCCTTTTGATGGCGGCGGAAGTCGTGGTGTCGGTTTCGGTATTCGGGCGAACGCTGAGCGAGCATATCGCGTACTACGAAACTCGGTTAGCCCTGCTCGGCCTTGCCGGCCAGGTTGCTTTTGCCTTGTTCCCTGCCATGCAGCTGTTCATCACGCCAAAACCGTCGCGCTAAAACACGCAGATTTTCCGGTTTCTGACTGGCACTACCGACTGTGTCGCGTTGACATACTTGCTGCGCAACGTAGCCTATCGCCTATTCGCCGCGAAAAACCAATTTTGATAATTCTGCATCATGGACGCGTCCGGCGCGGGCAACAGAACGGGGAGGCTGCACGATGACTCTGCTGATTTTTGGTGTTCTGCTTTGGAGCGTCCTACACTTTGTCCCAATCCTTGCGCAACCCGTTCGCGCTCAGCTGAAAAGCCGGTTGGGTGAGGGCGGTTATCGTGCGGTTTTTTCAATCGGCATCGTCACAGCTATTGTCATCATGGTCTTGGGTTGGCGCTCTGGTGAACAGCTAGCCGTCTACGATCCACCCATTGGGGGACAAGCGGTTGGCGGGGCACTGATCTTCGTAGCATTTCTTCTTTTCGGGCTCGCTAAAGCGAAAACCAACGTAAAGCGGATTATTCGCCATCCGCAGTTGATGGCTATCGTTCTGTGGGCTGCTGGCCACTTACTCGCGAATGGAGATAATTTATCTCTGGCCCTGTTCGGCGGCCTTGGACTTTGGGCGTTGATAGAGATGGCGCTAATTAATCGGCGCGACGGGTCGTGGCAGAAACCTGAGCCTGTGGCCCTGTCGTCGGAGGTCCGACCGCTAGTTATCGGTACTGTTATCTTCGCTGTCTTCTTCTTTGCCCACCCCTATCTCTTCGGCGTTTCCCCGGTTCGCTGACGACGCCCCTCTAATGTCGGCCCCATTCGTGCTCCTCTCTTTGGGATCACGTGTTGACTTTTCTCACTAGAAAGTCACTACGCCAGGGCCTAGAATAGGCTCATGGCCAATCATCTGTGTTCGTGGCGCTTGCAGTTGGCCGGCACACACGCCAGCCAATCGCAAGAGAACGGGGCATATTGTTTTTTGTTATTGCGTAATGGGGGACTGGCCAATGCCAAGGTTTTTGTGGCTGCTGGTTGCAACAAGCTTCGCGGTTGGATTAGTCGCAGAGATACCGAATGCGCGCGCTCAGCAGGAGACAGAAGCGGTGCAGGGCGCTGATCCGGCCGCCTGCAGCGCCGGACCGGAAAAGTTGATTACCATTCCGGGCACGCAGCCTGGCCGCATTGCGCTCATCGTCACTAATCAAGCTTATCCAAAGGAGGTAGGCGCGCTGGCCGCTACGCACGAAGACGGCCGGATTGTGTGCGCATCACTCGTCGAATTGGGCTTTCGCGTTCTGCATGTCAAGGATGCAAACCTGGAGACCTTCGACCGTCAGGTCAGTCAGTATGTTCGCGATCTATACGCAGCCGGCAGCGACGCCGTCGGCTTTTTTTACTTTGCCGGCCATGGCGCTGTCGCCGACTCTCATGGGGACAACTATCTCATTCCGACAGGCGCAAAAATCAGCAAATCAGTCGAACTCAGGAGCAAGGGCCTAAAACTGGGTGAAGTCATTGATAAAATTTATGCGTTTTCAAGGGAGGGAAATGCCAAGGCCAATTTCGTCGTCATTGATGCATGCCGCAACGTTGCATTCCCATTGCCGACCCGCGGCGGACGAGGGCTGTCGCCGATATTGGAGCAGGGTGGTCTACTAATCGCGTATTCAACAGCACCGAACCAGACAGCAGTGGATGCGCACCACTATTCAACCGCTCTGGCGGAAGAGCTCAAGGTGGCAGACCGCCCGGCCTATCTTGCTTTCCGAGAGGTTCGCCGCCGTGTACTCAAGGCCACGAGTAACCGGCAATTCCCATGGATGCGCGATGGCTTGATTGCGCAGTTTTATTTCAACGATACCGGTACAAAACCGGTCTACGCGAAGGCTGATGGTGAGGCCGACGTCGTAGTTGGTCGTGACGGCAATCTGGTCTTCCGAGACGCAAGTTGCGCGGACTGTCCGCCAATGAAAGTGTTGGATCCTAGACACATGGGCGAGCGTACCCCGGACAAGAAAGAGCAGATTCTGCCCGACCCATTTGCGATCAGCCTTTATGAAGTGACATTTGCCGATTGGGCACGCTGCGTTGCAGATGGCGGCTGCCGTGGGCTTGAGCCATCAAATGCCGGTTGGGGCGGCGAAGAACGCCCGGTTATCAACGTCTCGTGGCTTGATGCCCAACTCTATATCGAATGGCTAAACAGGCGAACCGGAAAGACGTTCCGGCTGCCAACAGAAGCTGAATGGGAATTTGCCGCCGGCGTGGCGTCCGGCAAGGCCTATGGGGCGACCAACAAGGCTGGCCAATTGTGCAACTACGCAAATGGTGGGAACTTCAATCGCCTATTTTCCATCCCCTGCAATGATGAGCAGCATTGGGGGACCCGCAAGGTCGGGTCGTACAAGCACAATGATTTTGGCCTTTACGATATGGCGGGCAACGTGTGGGAGTGGGTCGACGGATGCTGGGACAAGAGCCGCTCTGCCGTGACCGCAGCGGAGAAATGCAAAAGGGTCTTAAAGGGCGGCTCATGGAAGAGCGGACCGGTAGCACTCAAACCAACCTCTAGAAAAAAGGCGTCTGCGAATTATGCCAGCTACACCATAGGTTTTCGTGTAGCTCGCTCCATTCCGTAGTGGATAAATTTTTGCTTTCGCGGGCAGCTATCTGGGGAATCGCTTCGACAAGGGCATGCCGTTATGGACAAAGATTTTGAATGGACAGAGGCTGAGGCTGCCGTCGGCAAGTATGACGCTGGCTCAGATTGGGAACTCAAACCTGAGCACCACGCCAGCGAGCTACCGCCACGCGCCGGCGCACTGAAGCGTGTGCTTGAACGTCATACCGTACGCGACATCATGCAGCGCTATCGTGCTGCGGACAAAGAAGCGGGGCATCAGCAGAAGCGGTATAGGACCGCCCGGCGTTGGCTTGTCCTATTCGCTTATGCGGCCGCCATTCTCGGCGTCTTCGCGCTGTCGTTGCACTTGTTTGTTGGCTATCATTCCGATCTGCAGATCGGCTTCGTGATTGCGCATGTCGCATGTCTGGCCCTGGTGCTCGGATACGCCATGTGGATCAACCGGGTCGATCCGAGAAAAAAATGGCTGGAGGCACGCGGCGAAGCCGAACTCTTGCGGACGGCGTTTTTTAATCAGGTAACCCGAGCAAGCGAACCGGTCGTGCGTGACAAGGAGATTGCGCTGCTACCACTTCAGCTTGCCTATTTTCGTCGCTATCAGCTTGACGTGCAATTGCGCTATTTCAGCGGGCGGGGGAAGGAACTCACGCAAACGGCGGGATTGTCATTCACTTTTACAGCGTTTTGCGCGCTCATCGCCATTGCGGCGCTGGTGCTTGCCGGTGTCAGCTTTCTGCACCTCCATCACGAGCAGGGCAATGCGGTGCCAGATTTCATTCTGCCCATTATGGAACCCCAACAGCTTGAACGACTAACCTATTGGGCGTTCCTGGCACTCGCTGCCTCGACAGTCTATGCAGTTCTGGCGACACATCAGAATGTCAGCGAGGACCAGCGCAATGGCACGCGCTATTTGTCCCTTTATGAGAACCTAAAATTTCTCAAAAGCATGGGTTATGAGACGGCGCGTAAAGCAGCAGAGAATGGAGATCGTGAGACGGTCGAAAAGTTTATAAGCCTCATCCAAGATAAGATGGTCGCTGAGCAAAGCGAGTGGGTCTCATTACAGCGTATTGTAGAAAGTGACGACCGCGTGCTTGCCTCAAGTACTGCCGACGGTCTGACGGAGCTATTTGCAGACCGGTTCGGTCGTGCAGCGCAGGGAGCTGAAAGTTCCTCACGCACGCCGTAAGATTTTTTGAGCAAGCGAATTTTATGTTTCAGGGGAGAGGAAGATGTTTATGCGTTGGCCATCACTCGTAGTTCTTTGCGCGGGCTTATCGATGTCTGGAGTTGCGCCGCCCGCTCTGGCCGATGAAAACGACCAAGCCTTTCGCGATGTCACACTCGGTAACAAATTCGAATTGGATCGGGGGCAACTTGAAGCCGCCGCACCGGGCGAACTCGTCGAAATCGGCGAGGGCTATGCCGTTGTCTCTTACGAGATCGGCGACAAACAAAACCGTCCGTATTGGGAAAAGGCAGTGCGGGCGATGCTCGATACGCTGCCACAAAAGTTCGGCAACTCCGTCGGCACCTACACGGTTGCGCTTGATATCCGGACGCCGGCCGGCAAAGAACTCGTAAAAAGACCGCTTTTGAACTTCACCTGGACCAAACAGCGCGACTTTCTGATTATTGATAAGATTGTCAGCGAAATCGAGAAGGTGAAATGGAACGGGACGCTCGTCGACAACTTGCTTGTGACCGACGAGACAAAGGCCCTGGAAGTCGGCCTGCATGTTTATCAAGCCCGGGAACGTTCGCTCGATTTCGGCGCGATGCAGGCAACGTCAAAACTCTTTACTGCAGGCGCGTTGGCCGGCACCCTTCCGTTGTCCGTTGCTACGGTCGGCGTCTTTAATGCGATCACCCCTCTGATCAAAACGTTTTATGATCGCAACTCGAAAAAGGACCTTGTCTCAAGCGCGGAATACGACATTCCCGTTAGTGACGTGTTAGCGAAGAGCAAAGTGGTGTTTCGTGATTCACAAAATCGCAAATGGACCTTGCCGGTGATGATCACGCTTTCCTCGCGGCCATCGCTTTATCTGCGCGGCGCGTTCGATGCATCGAAAGTATCTGCCAGCTGGATTGACCGTACCGCGTTCCAGGGGCTGTCGATGGTTGAACTATTGAGTCAGTCCAAGAAGCATGCGGACGTGCGCACCTTTCTCGTCGGCCTTCAGTCCGGCGCATGGACGCCCGATGGAAAGAAGGGATATCAGGGTGATGCCGGCCAGGCCTGCCGGCGCACGCTGACGGTGATGTCGCGATACGTATCACGAATAGATGCGCGCGCGCTGATGTACGCCCTGGTGAAAACCTATGGCAAAGGCATGAACAAGCAGGCCTGCGTCGATGAGATCAAATCGGATGTAGAAGCGGTCGGACTGAAGTTTTGATGGTTCAGAGGGCGCCGGCAATCTTTCTGGTGCCATGAATTTTCGTACAGGGTGCGGGGGTTGGGAGACCCCACTCTCAGGTCCGCGCCCACTGAACAACTCAATCTTCAAACTCGACAAGCAAATCCTTGGCGTCGATCTGGCCGCCTGTTTGCACGTGAAGTGCCTTCACGACTGCGTCGCGTTCGGCGTGTATGCCAGTCTCCATCTTCATGGCTTCGATCGTTAGTAGCATGTCGCCTTTCTTCACCGCCTGGCCGGCGGTGACCGCGACGCTGGCGACAACGCCGGGCATCGGCGCACCGATATGGTTTGGGTTTGCCGGGTCATACTTGGGACGCTGCGCGGCAGTGGCTTTGACCGATCGGTTAGGCACACGGATCATGCGGGGCTGCCCGTTGAGCTCAAAGAAGACCTTTACATCGCCGTTCTCGTCGGTTTCGCTGATGGCTTGCAGGCAGATTTCAAGTGTCTTGCCCGGGTCGATTTCGGCGATGATCTCTTCGCCAGGCTCCATGCCATAGAAGAATGTTGGCGTCGGTAGTGTGCGAACCGGTCCGTAGTTTCGGCGGCGACCCATGTAGTCAAGGAAGACCTCGGGATACATCAGGTATCCGTTCAGGTCCTCTCCATCGACTTTGAAACCCTCAAGCTGTTCGATCAAATCCGCTCTTGTCGCTTCCATGTCGATCGGTTCGAGATGTTTGCCCGGCCGTTCTGTATTAGCAGTCTCGCTCTTCAGGACTTTCTTTATTATTCCATCGGGGAAACCTCCGGGCGGCTGGCCGAGGTTTCCTCGCAACATATCAACAACGCTGTCGGGGAATGCCAAGTCAACCGTTGGATCTTCAACCTCGGCACGCGTGAGGTTCTGGCTGACCATCAACAAGGCCATATCACCCACCACTTTGGATGACGGCGTAACTTTGATGATGTCGCCAAACATCATGTTTACATCGGCATACGCTTGTGCGACCTCATGCCAGCGATCTTCCAGCCCAAGTGAGCGCGCCTGGGCTTTCAGGTTTGTGAACTGGCCACCAGGCATTTCGTGCAGATATACTTCAGAGGCCGGAGCCTGAAGGCCGCTTTCAAACGCCGCGTATTGCGCGCGTACAGCTTCCCAATAATTTGAAATCTCGCGGAGCGCGACGGCATTGAGGTCGCTTTCACGCTCGGAAAATCGCAATGCTTCGACGATTGATCCCAAGGTGGGCTGGGATGTGTTGCCGCTAAGGGAATCCATTGCGGCGTCGACGCAATCCACACCCGCCTGCGATGCAGCCAGAATAGTGGCAATCGATGCGCCTGACGTGTCGTGGGTGTGGAAATGGATCGGAATATCGACCGCGTCCTTCAAGGCACGAATGAGAACGGAAGCGGTGGGCGCCTTCATCAGGCCGGCCATATCCTTGACACCCAGGATATGCGCACCTGCGGCTTCAAGCTCTTTGGCCATGCCAACATAGTACTTGATGTCGTATTTGGAACGGGCAGGATCCAACGCATCACCGGTGTAGCAGATCGTGCCTTCACAGATTTTTCCCGTGTCCTGCACAGCGTCCATGGCCACGCGCATGTTCTCGATCCAATTGAACGAATCGAAGACGCGGAATACATCGACGCCGGTCTCGGCTGCCTGCTTGACGAAGGCCTCAACGGCATTGTCGGGATAGTTCGTGTAACCTACGCAATTAGATGCGCGCAAAAGCATCTGGGTGAGTAGATTCGGCATCCCTTTTCGCAAATCGCGCAGACGCTGCCAGGGGCATTCCTGCAAAAAGCGGTAGGCCACATCGAAGGTTGCGCCACCCCAGCACTCTACGGAGAAGAGCTGCGGCAGGTTTGCCGCATAGGCTGGTGCCACCCTGATCATATCGATTGAACGCATGCGCGTGGCGAGCAAAGATTGGTGCGCATCGCGCATGCTGGTGTCGGTGAAGAGCAGTTGTTTCTGCTCTTTCATCCAGTCTGCCACGCCTTTTGGCCCCTTTTGCTCCAACAGGTCTCGGGTGCCGGGAGCAGGGTCAGCATGCAGTTTTGGACAGCGGGGTGGTTTTAGATCAGGCGGGGGGCGTGGGCGGTCGCGCACCTCGGGGTGCCCGTTGACACTGATGTCAGCGATGTAGGTCAGTACCCTGGTGCCCCGGTCACGTCGTTTTTTGAAGTCGAAAAGCTCAGGCGTCTCGTCGATGAACTTTGTCGTGTATTGATTTTCCAGAAAGACGGGATGCTTGAGCAAGTTCTCGACAAAGGCGATGTTGGTGGAGACGCCTCGGATCCGAAACTCGCGCAACGCTCGATCCATGCGGGCGATTGCTTTTTCAGGCGTGGGCGCCCAGGCCGTGATCTTGGTCAACAGTGAGTCATAGTAGCGGTTTATGACGCTGCCCGCGTAGGCCGTCCCGCCGTCGAGCCGGATTCCCATCCCCGTCGCCGAGCGATAAGCGGTGATCCGCCCATAATCCGGCACGAAGTTGTTTTGCGGGTCTTCCGTTGTAACGCGAGATTGCAGTGCATGACCGTTCAAGTGCACATCGGATTGGGATGCTTTTCCGGTCGCCTCGGCAATTGACTTGCCTTCGGCGATTAGAATTTGCGCCTGCACAATGTCGATGCCGGTGACTTCCTCGGTAACCGTGTGTTCCACCTGGACGCGCGGATTGACTTCGATGAAGTAGAACTTGTCCGTCTCCATATCCATCAGGAATTCGACCGTCCCGGCACACTCGTAACTGACGTGCGAACAGACACGCAGCCCCAGGTCGCAAAGCTCGTTGCGCTGCGCCTCACTCAAATAAGGTGCTGGCGCGCGCTCAATAACCTTTTGGTTGCGACGCTGAACTGAGCAGTCACGCTCGAAGAGATGATAGATACCGCCCTGCTTGTCGCCGAGGATCTGAACCTCGACGTGACGAGCGCGGGTGATCATCTTTTCAAGAAACCCGTCGCCGTTACCAAAAGCGGCGGCGGCCTCACGTCGGCCCTCCAGTACCTTTTCTTCAAGCTCATCGGGCCCATAGATCGGCCGCATACCCCGGCCGCCGCCGCCCCAGCTTGCTTTCAACATTAGCGGATAACCGATAGCCTCAGCTTCGGCTCTTATCGCATCCATGTCGTCGCCGAGCACGTCTGTGGCGGGAACAACCGGAACGCCAGCGGCAATCGCGACCTGGCGGGCACTTGCCTTGTCACCCAGCGCTCGCATGATCTTTGCCGTCGGCCCGATGAACTCAATTCCATTGGCCTCACAGGCATCGACGAACTCAGGATTCTCGCTCAAAAGCCCGTAGCCCGGATGAATGGCATCGGCGCCACACTCTTTGGCGACGCGGACGATGTCGTTGATGGCAAGGTAGGCCGCCACCGGTCCTAGTCCCTCGCCAACACGGTATGCTTCGTCGGCCTTAAAGCGGTGCAGACAGAGTTTGTCCTCTTCGGCGTAGATAGCAACCGTGCGCTTGCCCATCTCGTTGGCCGCCCGCATCACCCGGATTGCAATCTCACCTCGGTTGGCAATGAGAATTTTTTTGAATTCCAATGGCGGTTCCTTCCATGGACGCAGCGTACCAAACAAACCACGTTGTTGCGCCGACTGGACATGCCAGCCTGTTGCAACAAGTCTAGTATTCAAACTGTCAGAATGTGCAAGTGGTGTCATGCAATCTGCGGGTAGTCATCCGCAATTAACCAGCTAACCGGTTACGTGTACTGTGAGCACACGTATTGCAACAGAGCCGGTCGCCTTAGTGCTTACGAACCGTATTAGTCCGGTAATACGTGCTTCATCGCTTCTGTTTTTATGGCGGAAACCGAAGCGTATTATCTTGTTCCGACAACGCGCGTTCAAGGGGCCAGCAGCGTGTTGGCCGAATTGGAATTGTTCATAACGAATTGCGGGACTACAAATACAAAAGCCCCGTGCCAAAGATGAGCCCGGCCCAAACAAACACAACGGCGGTGTAGCCCATAATGTCGCGCGCCCTCAAACCTGCGATCGCCAGCACCGGAATTGCCCAAAACGGCTGCAGCATATTCGTCCATTGATCGCCGATTGCCACACCCATCGCGACACGTGGCATGTCGGCGCCCAGAGCCTTTGCGGCCTCAATCATGACCGGTCCTTGTACCGCCCATTGCCCGCCACCAGATGGTACGAACAGATTGATGACCCCGCCAGATATCATGCCCCAAAACGGCAGCGTCTCGGCCGTTGCAAATGACACGAACCAAGCAGCAAGCACCGTTGCGAGCCCTGTTCCAGTCATGATTCCCATAATGCCGGCATAGAATGGAAATTGCAGAATGATGGCAGCTACACCACGCCCTTCGGCCATGGCAAGGTCCATGTAATGGACCGGTGACCGCGTCAATGCCAGACCAAGCGCAAGAAATATCAAGTTTACAATATTGGTATTTATCCCGCCGCCACGCTCCATGAAATGAAACCACAGATACGCAACAGCACCAGCAACGATCACCAGATTAAAAATGCGCGCGTTGTTCAAGATTGTGGCAGGGGTTCGCTCAACCGGTTCCGACAACGCTGCCGGATCGTCAACATGTATTTCTTTGTCGATGGAAATGCACTCGGCTTTGGGCGGGCGCATTAACAAGATGACAAACGGCATGGTGGCTAAAACGGTGAGTGCTATGATGATGTTTGGTAACGCGAAGACCGTTTCACTGAAGGGAACTACGCCCATCTGATCGACAAGAAAATGATTGGGTTCGGCAATTTTCAGTGGCACAGAGCCCGAAAGACCTTGGTGCCAGACAATGAAGCCGGCGTAACCGGCCGCAACAATAAGCGGAAAGTGTACTGTGATGCCACGACGCAGGCAGGAGTTTGCCGTTTCACGCGCCATTACGCCGCCAACGATCAAGCTCAAACCCCATGAAAAAAGTCCCGCCAACGCCGGGACAATGAAGACGAGCGCATAGGCCCTAGCCGGTGACGTTGCCATTTCGGCAACCTTCAATATGCCGTTGTGTACAAGGGGCGTCTGCGCAAGGACCAGGCCCGTCACAAGGATCATCGCCATTTGCGCAGCGAAGGTCTGCAGCTTCCAAAAACCGTTGCCCCATGCGTCAATCGCGTCGTGTACCGACGCCTCGGCGAGCACAATCGACAGAATGAACGTCAACAGAGTAAGCAGAATAGCGAATATAAATGCATCAGGCATGTACCGTTGCGTCGTTGCCACAAAGGGCTGCGCGAAGGCGCGCAAGGCGCGATTGAGCAGGCTAGCGCCGCTGCCTTTTGCCGCCTGATTATCTGTCGTGGACATGATTGACCGCCCCCCAACTTTTCTCGGTACTGTTACATCAAGAAGCGAAAGCCAGCGGCCTCACTCCTCGGGCGCTTTTGGCGTCATAGCTCGCCTGTCAGAAATTGCGCGCGACCAAGTCCGAACGACCAATCCTCGTCAGTGCACGTTACGTGATTGATCATGACGTCACTCGGGGAGATCCCACAAGTCTTTTCTAGCGCCTCCACAACGCGCCGATAGAATTTTTCCTTCATTTCCTTGGTGCGAGGACGTGTCGTGACTTGAATAAGAATGAAGTCACTTGTTCTCGGGATACCGAGTCCGGTGTCTTCAATAATCATGCGTGATGGCTTGTGCTCGTTCACAACTTGGTATCGATCTCTGACTGGAACCTCATAAGCTTCAACCATCACTTGATGCACGACATCCAACACCGCTTTCAGCTCAGCGTCAGTGCGGCCCTCATAGACGTCAAATCGTAGTAACGGCATACTTCTTCCTTCCGTTTTGATGGTGTGACCGTCGGCAATACGCTCAGCCAATCAGTTATTACAGCCAAACCAAAAATCACTTTTCCCGGCAATAGCTGTCATCGTGTCACAGATCGGATCCTGCCGCGCTGTTTGGCGCGGTCCCTTCAACCCGCCTCGTCAATCCACCCTGTCCATGTGTCCGCGTTGTTGCAGACACCGGGTCGCGCAAATTCTCGACGGGTTGACAAAGAGAGTCTCTAGCCTTATTTATCGTTCGATCAATAGATATCTGCCAAGGGCGCCCAATGTCAACAGGCAATCTTGGTGTCTTGGTCGCACTTGCGCACGCTTGGCGTCATTCGAATACCGCCTAGGCCAGGCATGTCTGCAAAATTGGGCTGAAGGACCCAGAATCAGTTGCAAGCTCGCCTTGCGACAGGCCTTTGTCGGTCGATAGTTTGTGTTGTCCATACGTTGCTCCATGTCTGGGAGCTTTTCGTTTCCGGGCCTTGCAAGATAGACTTGGCCTCGGGACATGGGCGCAATGCGCTGCGGGAGCCGATTGGCGCCAAACTGCAACTGTCGCCGTTACGCCTGACATTCGTACGGCGGTGCTGTGAATTTTGAATTCGATACCCAACACTGAGGTGTGACATGAACATCAATGTTCAAACGGGAAAAATTGCGGTTGTCGATAATTTGGTTTCTGGTTCGCGCATCGCTGCGACAAGCGGAAGAGTTCAGGATGTCTTTAACCCGGCGACCGGCGCCGTCACGGCCCGAGTTGCGATGTCGACAATCGCCGATACGAACGCAGCAGTGGACGCAGCAAAAGCAACCTTTCCCGGTTGGGCAAACACACCGCCAATTCACCGCGCTCGCATTGTCAACCGTTTCCTTGCACTCCTGAATGAAAACAAAGAGGCGCTGGCCAAGGCCATTACGAGCGAGCACGGGAAGGTTTTTTCGGATGCTTGCGGTGAAGTGGACCGCGCAATCGATATCGTCGAGTTCTCATGCGGTATTCCACAATTGCTTAAAGGCGATTTCACCGACCAGGTGTCGACCGGAATAGACAACTGGACGCTTCGTCAGCCACTGGGCGTTGTGGCTGGGATTACGCCCTTCAACTTTCCAGTGATGGTGCCGGCGTGGATGTACCCTGTTGCTATTGCCTGCGGCAACACGTTCATTCTGAAACCAAGCCCGACAGACCCGACACCCTCATTGATCGTTGCAGACCTTTTGAAGCAGGCAGGTCTTCCAGATGGGGTTTTTAATGTCGTGCAGGGCGATAAAGAGGCCGTGGATGCGCTTCTAACGCACCCGGATGTTGCTGCCGTCTCATTCGTCGGGAGTACGCCGATTGCAAACTATGTTTATGAGACCGGTGCGCGCTACGGCAAGCGCGTGCAGGCGCTAGGCGGGGCTAAGAACCACTTGATCGTCATGCCCGATGCCGATGTTGACAAGGCTGTGGACGGTCTCATTGGGGCGGCTTATGGCTCGGCCGGCGAGAGATGCATGGCGATCTCGGTCGCCGTACTGGTTGGCAGCGCTGCAGAGAAGGTTATTCCAAAACTGGTTGAACGTGCGCGTTCGCTAAAAGTTGGCGATGGCACCGACGCTAGCAGTGAAATGGGCCCAATCGTCACTGATGCCGCCCGACAGCGCATCCTCGGATATATCGAGGCAGGCGTTTCAGAAAATGCCGAGCTTCTTGTCGATGGGCGCGGCTATAAGGTGCCGAGCCGCGAAGACGGCTTTTTTCTCGGGGCAACATTGTTTGACCGCGTCACGCCGGCGATGAAGATTTACAAGGAAGAAATCTTCGGGCCGGTTTTGTCGTGTGTTCGCGTCGATGATTTTGAGGAGGCGCTTGACCTCGTCAATTCGCACGAATTCGCAAACGGGGTGAGCTGCTACACGTCTGATGGGAATGTCGCACGCGAATTTGCGCGCCGCGTTCAGGTTGGCATGGTGGGCGTGAACGTTCCCATACCGGTGCCTATGGCATGGCATGGATTTGGCGGATGGAAAAAGAGCTTGTTCGGCGACATGCATGCGTACGGCGAAGAGGGTGTGCGGTTCTACACGAAACAAAAATCGATCATGCAACGCTGGCCGGATTCGATTGAGAAGGGCGCTGAATTCTCCATGCCTGTTGCAAAGTAACTGAGCAACTGCTGGTCTGACGATTGTGGTTCTGCTTGCATTCTGAGCTTGACTATGTTCTTGTTTTGTTCTAATGTTTATTCATGCAGTCCGCGTTTGCATTTGCCGGCCCCAGCCCGTTGGTCGAGGTCCATCGTCGTCTCTTGAAAGCTCATGTTGCAAGACATGGGCAGCTGGGACAATGGGCACAGTTTGATCCGGTGACTCAGTTTGTGAAGAGCATTTGTAGGGCTGGAAGAGAGACAGGCCATGAATGCTGAAACGTTCTGCGGTTCTATTGACACCGCATCGGATCAATCTTCGCAGCACCATACAAAGCTCGCCAACTTGAGACGTTTGATGGCGCAGGCGCAACAACGCGCTGCCCAGCGCCACACGGATCATCTCCACCATCCAGGCCGACACATAAATCTGGATAGAGAAGATCAATTGCTGCAGGGCTGGTGTCCCGGTGTTTCGGAAATCGATGATGCCCTGCCTTGTGCGGGGATGAATGTCGGTGCCGTTCATGAGGTCAGCGGTATGGCTTATGCGGATGCTGTCGCGGCATCAGGATATGCGCTTGGCTTACTCAGCCGGTTAATGGCTGCTGCAGGCTCAACTTCAAACGCCACAATTCTTTGGTGCCAGACGGTTCATACGCGTCAAGAGTTCGCGGCGATCCATGGTGCCGGCCTGAAAGCGTTCGGGCTTGATCCTGATCAGTTCCTTTTTGCCAATACCGTCTCCAACCGCAATGCGCTTTGGGCACTGGAAGAAGGCGCGCGCTCATCAAGTCTTCTCGCTGTCGTGGGGGAGGTTGGCGCTGTCTCCTTTACCGAAACACGGCGATTGTCACTTGCAGCAGCAGCGCATGGAACACCTGTTCTGCTTTTGAGGCCGCACAATGATTTTTCCGCCAGTGCGGCTGAAACACGCTGGCGTATCGCGGCTGCTCCTGGTGCACCTGATCCGTTCGTGCCGAACGCGCCGGGCAATGCACGCTGGCAAGTTGAGCTTGCCCGTTGCCGGGGTGGTAAGCCGGGAGCATGGACTATGGAGTGGTGTTATGAAACGCATCGTTTCAGTTTGGCTGAGCAATTTTCCTCTCGATCGCCTCAAGTGGCAGATACGCCAGTCAGCACGTCACCAGTCCACATCCTGCAAAGGCGAACTGCATGCGGCTGACGAGAAACCGCTCGCGCTTGTTCTCAAGCAAGCGCATGGAGTGCGGATTTCGGCACTCAACAATAAAGCGCGGCAGTGTGGTCTTCATGAAGGTATGCGGCTGACCGATGCGTGCGCGCTGCTACCTTCGCTTACAACAAGAATCGCGGAGCCAGAATTGGATGCGCGTACGCTGAGCAAGCTTGCGAACTGGTGCCAGCACTATACGCCAATCGTAAGTGTCGATGGAGCAGACGGGCTGTGGCTCGACATTACCGGTGCAGCACACCTTTGCGGTGGTGAAGCGGGGCTTCTTGCAGACCTTAAGCAGCGTCTTACTGCGTTGGGCTTTGAAAACAGGTTGGGGTTGGCTGAAACACCCGGTGCGGCCTGGGCAATCGCAAGATTTGCAAAAACAAAGAGGATCGTCTCAGCGGACAGTCCGGACAGTCTTTTGCGGGCGCTCCACCCGCTTTCCCTCGATGCGCTTCGCCTGGATGAAAATGCACTTTATCTCCTCAGACGTTTCGGCCTCAAAACGATAGGTGCACTTTGTGCGCTTCCACGCGCCAGTCTCAAGCGCCGCTTCCCCTCAAAAGACGTTCGTGAGGCTGTTTTACGCCGTCTCGATCAGGCCCTTGGCCATGCGGCAGAACCCATCACACCGCTAAAGGCAGCGCCTGCTTATTTTGAGCGCCTGGCATTTCCTGAACCGATATTGGATACGGAGAGTTTTTGTCTCGGCCTGCGCAATCTTATGGAACAACTTGCCAGGCGAATGGAGAAAGACAGCAAGGGGGCAACATGCCTGGTTTTTTCAGCGTATCACGCTGATGGTGGACTTTCTCAGATTGCCATCACGACCGCCCGCCCCTCCCGTGATCCCAAACATCTTTCAAATCTCTTTCGTGATAAGCTTGAGACAATCAATCCTGGCTTCGGTGTCGATGTCCTCGTGCTTTCCGCAGATGGCGTCGAAGACCTGAGAGAAAGACAACTGTCTCTTTCTAAAACTTCAAAACATATCTGGAGCAATGGCGAGCTTGGCCAGCTTATTGACCGGCTATCAAACCGTCTGGGACCGCAGAATATTCAGCGGGTAGTTGCGTGCGAAAGCCACATTCCAGAACGCGCGCAAAAACGTGTGAGCGCATTGCAGGCACCCATAAGAAAAGCTCTGCACCCAAGCAACAAACCGCTTCGGCCCATTCGTCTTTTTGACCCGCCAGAGCAAATCCAAGTGATCGCTGAAATTCCCGAAGGTCCGCCTGCACATTTCACATGGCGGCGCGTCATCCACCGGGTGGCCCGCGCTGAAGGGCCGGAACGGATTGCACCGGAATGGTGGCATCGAACGCATACGGGACATGAGCGAACGCGTGACTACTATCGCGTGGAGGATGTCGAGGGACGCTGCTTCTGGCTTTTTCGTGAAGGGCTCTATGGCGATGCCGATCCGCAGAAGCTACCGACTTGGCATATCCATGGACTGTTCGCGTAAGTGTTTGAGGGGCACTCATGACCCAGTATGCCGAACTTCAAGCCACGAGTAATTTTTCGTTTTTGCGCGGCGCCTCACATCCGCAAGAACTGGTCGCAACCGCGTCGAATCTTGGTTTGTCGGCGCTTTCCATTACAGACCGCAATACGCTTTCCGGCATCGTTCGCGGCCATGTGGCAGCCAAGGAACTTGGGCTTCAGTTTATCGTCGGCTGCAGGCTCGACTTGGAAGATGGCCCCAGCCTGCTTTGCTATCCAACCGACCGCGCGGCCTATGGGCGGCTTTCACGCCTTCTAACGCACGGCAAACGTCATGCGGAAAAGGGTGAATGCCGGCTCACGCTTGAGGATGTATACGCGCATGCGGCTGGGCAAATTTTTATTTTGCTGCCGCCGGATGAGCCTGCTGGCGATATTCTGGCAGGCACGGTGCGCACTGTTTCAGAGGCACTTGCCGCCCCATGTTTTCTTGCCGCTCATCATGGCTATCGCGGCAACGACCGCCGCCGCATTGCCGAACTGGATATGATTGCTGGCAAAAGCGGAAGCCCGCTGATCGCGACGGGTGACGTGCTTTATCATACTCCCGCACGCCGGCCGCTACAGGATGTGGTGACGTGTATTCGCGAGCATTGCACAATTGCAGATGCCGGTTTCCACCTCAACGCCAATGCCGAGCGCCACCTGCGAGCGCCATCTGATATGGCGCGGTTGTTCGCAGGCCATGAAGCCGCGCTTGCACGAACGCTGGAGGTTGCACAAAGCTGTCGGTTCAGCCTGGATGATCTGCGCTACAATTATCCAGGAGAGCCTGTTCCACCGGGGAAGACGCCCCAGCAACATCTGGAGGATCTGGCTTGGGAAGGCGCGCACAAACGCTATCCCGACGGCATTCCGGAAACGGTTTGCGCGACGCTCAGAAAAGAACTCGCCCTGATCGCGGAGCTGAATTTCCCACTTTATTTCCTGACGGTTCACGACATCGTTCGCTGGGCGCGCGCGCAGGACATTTTGTGCCAAGGGCGCGGTTCGGCTGCAAATTCTGTGGTTTGCTATTGCCTTCACATCACCTCGGTTAATCCGGAGGAAATCGATCTCCTGTTTGAACGCTTTATCTCGCGCGAGCGTAAGGAGCCCCCGGATATCGACGTCGATTTCGAACATGAGCGGCGCGAAGAGGTCATGCAGTACATCTATGAACGCTACGGTCGCGAACGAGCCGGGATCGCAGCAACCGTCATCAGTTATCGCTCACGCAGTGCGATCCGCGAAGTCGGCAAGGCGATGGGGCTTTCGGAAGATGTAACCTCCGCTTTATCCAGAACGGTGTGGGGGACATCCAGTGATGGCATCGAAGACAAGCGCGTTCGTGAAGCAGGTCTGGACCAGAACGACACGACATTAAGGCGTGCACTTGCCTTATCAAGAGAACTGATCGGATTTCCTCGCCATCTCTCGCAGCATGTCGGCGGTTTCGTTTTGACAGAAGACCCGTTGTGCGAAGTGGTTCCGATCGGCAATGCCGCCATGCAAGACCGGACTTTTGTAGAGTGGGACAAGGACGATCTGGATGCGCTCGGCATTTTGAAGGTCGACGTGCTTGCGCTCGGCATGCTCACGTGCATTGCCAAGTGCCTCAAGCTGCTAAAGGCCCACTATGGTGAAAACAGAGATCTGGCGAGCTTCTTTCCTGCTGACGACACACCAACATTCGAGATGATTCAGAACGCTGACACACTTGGCGTTTTCCAAATCGAGAGCCGGGCGCAAATGAGTATGTTGCCGCGCCTGAAACCAAAAACTTTTTATGACCTCGTCATCGAGATCGCCATTGTTCGTCCTGGACCGATCCAGGGGGGCATGGTCCATCCTTATTTAAGACGTCGAAAGGGGTTGGAAAAATCCGAGATTCCTTCCCCGGCGCCTGAGCATGGCGATGCCGATGAACTCAAGAATGTTTTAGGCAAAACACTTGGCGTACCGCTATTCCAGGAGCAGGCGATGAGCCTTGCGATGAAGGCGGCACAATTCACGTCTGCTGAATTGAATGGATTGCGACGCGCCATGGCGACATTCCGACGTGCCGGCACAATCCACAAATTTGAAGACCTGATGATCACCCGAATGATAACGCGTGGTTACGATGAAGCATTCGCCCGGCAGTGCTTCAGTCAGATCAAGGGCTTTGCCGAATACGGTTTTCCCGAAAGCCATTCGGCAAGCTTCGCCTTGCTTGCCTATGTTTCCTCCTGGCTCAAATGTCATCGCCCGGCCGTGTTTGCCTGCGGGCTTCTCAATTCCCAGCCGATGGGGTTTTACGCGCCTGCCCAGATTGTCCGTGACGCACGCGAGCACGGCGTCGATGTCTATCCGGTCGATATCAACATGAGTGAATGGGACAATACGCTTGAGCCGATCGACGGTGAGCGTTGCGCGCTGCGGCTGGGCATGCGGCAAGTCGATGGCATGAACAAGGACTTTGCGGAAAGAATCGTATTTGGGCGGGATGAGCGATACGACAGCATTGAGCAAATCCACTGGCACTCCGGTGTTCCCTCAAGTGCGCTTGAGAAACTGGCGGATGCCGATGCGTTTCGATCGATCGGCCTTGACCGCCGGGAGGCTCTTTGGAAAGTACGTGGCCTTGCCAAGGCGAAACCGATGCCGCTGTTTACGCATGCGCACGTGTTGGAAGCTGGCGAGGAGTCCAAAGTTGAGCTTCCCGCGATGCCGCTTTCAGAGCATGTCATCGCCGATTATCAGACATTGCGGCTTTCGCTTAAGGCACACCCCATGCAGTTGTTGCGGAAACATTTTGATGACATGGGTTGCGCGACAACCAAGACATCGCGGGAACTTCCTGACGGGACACAACTCATCGTCGCCGGTGTTGTGCTCGTGCGCCAGCGCCCCGGTACGGCAAAGGGCGTGATGTTCATGACGCTCGAAGACGAGACGGGCGTTGCCAATGCTGTCGTCTGGCCGAAGATTTTTGAGAAATTTCGCAAGATCACAATGACCGGCCGGCTCATCGTCATTCATGGACGCATTCAAGCTCACGACGGTGTTGTCCATGTCGTGGCGGACCGGCTTGAAGACCAAAGTGCAAAACTACATCTTTTATCCGAGACCCGCCTAGACCAACCTCGCACGCCCGCCGACGAAGTCGTCAATCCGATCTCTGAGCGCGCGCCTCGCCGTCACCCTCGCAACGTTCGCATTATCCCCACTTCGCGCGATTTTCATTAAGGCAAACCCCGGTGCCTCCATGGCCCACTTTGCCGCTTCAGCGTCGGACTGTTACCGTGTTTTGAATGGGCGTGACCGAATTGTTGGGACCGGATCGGTGCAGCTAAACGGTGTCGAATTCCCTTATGCAAACTGAAAACGCGGCTGCGATCTTTTCCGTTCACCAAAGTGGTCCCAGTTACTTCAAGCGTGCGCCGAACACCAATCCAGTGCGCATATTATCGCAGGACAGTTTGATCCACATCAAGCGCCTCCACTGCTTTGCTCTAAAAATTCTAAACTGACCAATTGGGCATCGCATTGCTGTGGCGCCTTCATAAACGGTCGTCAAAAAAAGATGCCAACCAGGTGTCCGGCTCGTCATTTTTGTGGCGGCTACCGTGAGGATGGTTGGTGGCCAAAGCTGATCCTTGCCTGAGTGCCTCCTCTGGCATGGCGAGCAGTGAGGCCGCACAAAAATGGGTTGGGGGGGACAAATGGCCAGCGAAGTCGGTGGTGGAGTTCACGCAGAGCACGAACATCATTGGGAAGTCAGCTGGGCGCCACTAGCGATTTCGTTGGGCGTCCTGTTTCTTGTGCCGCTCTCCTTCACATTCTATTTCGTTTACGGGCAGCCATTCTTCGCCACCGTCGCTGCAGGGATCGGTACGCCACTGGTGTTGGCGGGAATTGCGCGCTGGGTGCATGAAGGGGCGACGCAGCCCAGCGTCGTCTCCGAACTGTCGCCCGTCGGCGTCGGTGTTTTCATCATCGGCGAAATTCTGATCTTCTTGGGCCTTTTTGCCAGCTACTGGACGATGCGCATTTCATCAGGTGCTGCAGGTGAACCTTGGCCGCCTGCCGGGACGCCGCACATCAACCTGATACTGCCGCTCTTCATGACAGCCGTGCTCGTCGCATCAAGTTTGACCTATCACTATGCCGAGCACCTCTTCAACACTGGGCGCAAAGGTGCATTCTCCCTCTGGCTGATCATTACCATTGTGCTGGGCACAGTGTTCCTCGCTTGCACGGCGTATGAGTACAATCACTTGGTGCACGAAGGATTCCTTCCCGGAACCAACCAATACTCAGCCGCCTTTTATTCGCTTACGGGGTTTCATGGATCACACGTGCTTGTCGGGCTTGTGTCATTCATCGTGATGTTGTTCGGCGTACTGTTTGGCAGGGTGCATTCGATGTTCGTGAAGGTGGCAGGTATTTACTGGCACTTTGTCGATGTCATCTGGTTCTTCGTTGCCTCTCAGGTCTACTACTGGTGAGCCGTCAGATGACGAAGATGCGCGAAGTATTCTGTCGTAACGAAATTGCTGCGATACTCGCATTATTGATGGTTGTGGCGGCAGCATCACCATCCAGCGCCCAGTATTTCAGGCGTCCCGTATCCGACATCGATCCAAACATCATGCTGATCGATGAGAAGCGCGTCCTTGGCAACAGGATCGATCCTGCAACTGTCCTCATCGATCAGGACGGTAACGAGTTTTCCTGGCGCGAGACGCTCGGCAAGCCTGTCATTCTCGTTCTGGCCTATTACTCCTGCGACGGAAGCTGTTCGCTCATCAACGCAGTGCTGCAACGTCTGATGGATGACGTTGACCGGGTCAAAGCCGGTGAGGATTTTCACATTGTTACGCTGTCGTTTGATCGACACGACACTCTTAAGACGATGGCGGCATTTAGAGACCGCTTAGCGATTTCCGACGACCTAAAGAGATCATGGACATTCGCAACTTTCAAAAGCGAAGAATCCCTGCACAGCGAAACTGAAAAACTTGGTTTCAAGTTCTTTTGGGTTCCCGAAGACCGCGTGTTTCTGCACCCCGGCGCATTTCTTTTCTTCTCACCAGAAGGGAGGCTCGTGCGCATCCTGTATCAACAGGACGTCGATTCAGGCGACGTGGAGCTTGCGGTTCTGGATGCCAAGCAAGGCCAGTTCCGGCCCTCTGAGATCATCAATTTCGCGATCAGTCTTTGCTACAGCTACAACTACAAAGATGGCCGATACCGCTTGAGCATTCCGATCTTTGTTGGGATTGGGGCGCTTCTCACCGGGATCCTGACGTTTTCCGGTTCCGCGCTGTATTTCAATTTTCGCAAGTGGCGTGCTCACAAAGGGGGAGAGTGCAATGTCGAAGCTGCATAAGCTTGCAAACTATGTGGTTGGGATCTTCATCTTGAGTGCCACGCCTGTATTTGCGGAGGCGGCTGCGAAGAAGGGTGAAATCCAAAGTCCGACAGATGCATGGAACCACACATGGAACGAGATCCTGGTCGACTTGTTTGTGATCGGGGGCGTATTCGCCATTGTCGCCGTTTATCTATTGATACGCTATCGGGCTAAGTCTCCCGACGATGTAGGAACCGCCAAGCCACTCAACCTCGACCTGACGCTTGCCTGGTGTCTTGTGCCGGTCGCACTGTTTATGGCGGATGATTTCCTTCTTGCCGCAAAGGGTTGGACTCTGTGGAATATACAACGGACGGTTCCAGCGAATGCAATGGAAATCAAGGTCACCGGGAACCAGTGGTACTTTGACTACGAGTATGAGGATGGAACGACCACTAGTGAATTGGTCGTGCCCGTTGGCAAGCCGGTCGTCCTGCGCATGACATCCAATGATGTCATTCACTCCTTCGGTCTGAGTGAATACCGCGTCAAAGAGGATTTGATGCCTGGCCGCATCACGTATCTCTGGTTTTATCCTGACAAACCATTGAATTCGCATGTCGTGTGCGTCGAATTTTGCGGCACGTCCCATTCGCAAATGTACAACGAGGTTCGTGCCGTTCCGCAGGCGGAGTTTGATGCGTGGCTGAAGGAGGAGGCCGAGTAGGCGGCCCCATACGCGTATGAGCGAATTTTTTCGCCAGAACACAGACGATAAGGGCGTGGCAGGCGCCGCCGAGGGAGAGTGACAGATGACAACCGCAACGCAGTCCAACGTCAGGGATAGCGGCGTCCGGATCTCAGAATGGATATTCACGACCGATCACAAGCGGATCGGCATTATTTATCTGATAGGGACGATCGCCGCATTTATCGTTGCCGGACTTATGGCGATCGGTATCCGGCTGGAGCAGATGTCGCCAGGCGATTCAGGGCTCATCAATTACTTTGTCGGCGACTTCGGGTTCAAGATGACGACCGGCGATGCCTACAATGCTGCGCTCTACTTCCATGGCGCGGCCATGATCCTCGCATTCCTTATTCCCGCGCTCACCGGCTTTGCCGCAAACTATTTGGTGCCCTTGATGATCGGAGCGCCGGACGTGGCGTTTCCGCGCATTAACGCGCTTTCGGTATGGTTGTTCTGGGGCGGCATTATCTTGGCGCTGCTGACGTTCGTCATACCTGACAAGCCCGACATTATGTGGACGGGCTACCCCCCTTACGCCATCACGACCAACGCCAATACGGCTCTTTATGTTTTCACCGTTCATCTGATCGGCTTTTCCTCGATCCTTGGTGCCGTAAATTTCCTCATCACAATAATTTATATGCGAGCGCCCGGCCTTGGCTGGAACCAAATGAACGTGTTCGTGTGGACGATCTTCGGCGCATTCATGATTCAGATTGTGTTTGTACCTGTTCTGGCGGCAGCAGTGACACTGCTGTTGCTTGATAAGTACATTGGAACGGGTTTCTTCGACGCAGCGCGAGGGGGCGACGTTCTGCTTTATCAGAATCTATTCTGGTTCTATTCGCACCCGGCGGTTTATGTGATCTTCCTGCCGGCTGTCGGTCTACTTTTCGAGATCATCGCGACGCAGGCTAAGAACCGCATCTTCAACTACATGACTGCGGTGTACGGCGGCATAATCGGCATTCTCGTTATTACCGGTGAGGTATGGGTCCATCATCTCTATATTGCCGGCATGCCTGATTGGATCCGCATAGGCATGATGGTGACGACGCTTATGATTTCAGTGCCGGTCGGGCTGCTGCTTATCTCCCTGTGGGGGACCATGTGGAAGGGTGCGATCACCTACAATGTTTCCATGTGGTATGCCGTCGTCTGCCTGTTCCTCATTCTGGTGGGAGGGCTGACTGGCATTCCGCTGGCGATTACCTCGATGACGGTTCATCTGTCAGAGACGAGCTTCGTGCATGCACACTTCCACTTCATCATGGGTTTGATGGCCACGTTTGCTGTCTTTGCAGCCGTCTATCACTGGTTCCCAAAGATGACCGGACGCTCCGCCGACAGCGGCATCGCCAAGGTGGCTTTTTGGTTCAAGGTCATCGGCACGCAGGTCACTTTCTGGCCGTTGTTCATCATTGGTGTAGAGGGAATGCCCAGACGCTATTGGGATTACGAAATGTTCCCGCAGTTTGAGCCCTATCATCAAGTCGCGACCTTTGGCGCTGTGCTCATCGCGATAGGTGTGACCTTGATGATAGTTGGCTGGATCATATCCGCGTTCCGCGGGCCGATCGTCGGCACAAATCCATGGAAGTCCAAGTCTCTCGAGTGGACGCATACCGAAAGCCCGCCAGGACCGGGCAATTTTCCGAAACCGGTACGCGTCGACGAGAACTGGACGCCTTACGAATACAACTAGCAATTGGACTTGCGGTGGGCTTCCTCTGGGGTTGCTCACCGTGCTTTTTTGGTCACCGCCGGGATAGCACAAATGGAACAGGCAAAACAGGAGTTGGCCAATACCGGAAAGGCGCGCAGAAAACGAGCGCTCTGGGTCACCCTGCTTGCATTTTTGTGCTTATCAGTATTCATGTACATATCGATCATCTACAAGATCATCCAATATGGTCCATGAGTCGGCATGTTCTATGGAATTCATCTGCCAAGTGTCTTGGCAATTATCAATATCCTGACAATTATAGCTTTGGCGGCGGGTTACATCCTAATCCGTGGTGGGCACAAGAGGCAGCATCGTGCGGTGATGATATTTGCGACGTTTCTGGGCGTCGCCTTCATGGTGATTTACCTCAGCTACCATTTTGCAGCCGGACTGGCGAAGTTTGGCGGCGAAGGAATCATCCGACCGATATATTTCACACTCCTGACGGCGCACATCATCATGGCCACAATAGCTGCACCGCTTGTCCCATATACGGTCTACCGAGCGCTTGCAGGGCACTACGAAAAGCACAAGCGGTTAGCACGTTGGGCTTGGCCCGTGTGGTTCTTCGTCGCTTGCTCTGGCATAGTGATCTACATCATGGTGATGCTGATCTGGCCGCATAAGGTCCCCTAGACGTATCAGAAGTCCCCCAAGGGTCATCGCCATGGTGCAAACGACCGTCACGCCTGATCTAACTTCTTCGCGAGAGGCAGTACCTGGCGCGCCGTGGAAGGAAGAAGTGCGCGCTGAGTTGCGCGCCTGGTTGACGCTGGCGGTTGCATCATTAGGTGTCGCAGGCGCATTCGCGCTGATGTTGGCCGCATCGCGCATACACGGTATGCAAAACCTTCTGCCGTGGCCGGTAGACTTTTTCTCCAAGGGGCTCGTCATACATGTCGTTTTTTCGCTGGTCTTATGGCTCCTGACTGTTTTCGCCCTATTGGTATCGATCGCGACGGATGAGCTGATGGGCGGCATGCAGCCCAGATGGAACGTTCTTGGACGTGTCGGCTGCCGACTAACCGCGTATGCGTTCCCCCTCTTGTTTGTGCCCGCATTTCTCGACGGCAGCGAAGCTTCGCTCAACAACTATGTGCCCGTCATTATCCATCCGTTCTACTATTTGGGGCTTTTACTTTTTGCCGTCGCCATAGCACTTCCGGTTGTCCGGCTTCTCGCGAACCTGAGACCTAACTGGACCCAATCCGGCCCGCTGACCTTCGCCATGATTGGTGGCAGCGTGCTCTATCTTATGGCGCTGTTTTGTGTGTGTTTGGCCTCGCTGCAGCTTACCGATATGCCGCTTTCACGCTCTTTCAATGAGCAATTGTTCTGGGGCGGCGGACACGTGATGCAGTTTCTAAACTGCCTGTTGCTGCTGACGGGCTGGTTCCTGCTGTTGCGCCAAAGCCTGGGCGATCAAGTGACCAACCTCCGCCTATTTAAACTGGCGGTCGTGATCATTGTCGTGTTTTCGTCTTGTACGCCAATATTTTATTTTTCGTTCGATCCTTATTCAGTGTCCCAGGTCGAAGCATTTCGCCGGTTGAAGTTTGTATTGGGGGTGCCTGCGATATTGGTCGCAGCGAGCGGGTTTGCCGCGGTGATGGCAGTTCGATCCAACAATGGTTTGCCATGGCGAGATCCTGCGTTTGTGGCAGTCGTTCTATCTGTGATCGTGTTCGGTGCCGGAGGGGTGATGGGTCTCGTGATCAGTGGGTCGGATACGCGCACGCCGGCCCATTATCACGCAGTTATTGCTGCGGTGAACCTCGCGATGATGGGGCTTGCCGCGCGTTACTGTCTGCCACGCATGGGTTGCCCAATGATGCCGCGGAAGGCGCTCACCCGCCAACTTGTACTTTTTGGTCTTGGCCAACTGGCCGCATCGATCGGCCTCTTCCTTGCTGGCGGCTATGGTGCACCGCGCAAAGCGCCTGCAGCCGAGTCGGTTGTCGTCGATGGCGCTGTTGTTGGGCTTTATCTGAATGGTATCGGTGCCGTCTTTGCCGTCGTTGGAGGCGTACTGTTCGTTGTCGGCGTCGTCCGATCCTTGCGTCGTTACGAGGTATCTCCCACTGAAAGCCCGAAGCCGTGAGGACAATCGAGCGCATATGCCGGGTTCTAATTTTTCGATAGTATGACGAGCAAGAGCACCCACGAAGTGTCGATTGCTTTGCTCTAAAGAGGATTGAGCGTTGGGTTCACCATCCGCTTGTAAAAACTGCGATGTTCGCAGCCAGGCCCTCTGCTGTGCGCTACCGGCCGTGGATGCTGAGCGCCTGCACCAGATGGCGCACCGCCGACGCTTCCCTAGGGGAAAGGTCATTGTCTCGGGAGACAATGAGGAAAAATGGTTCGCTGTCATTGTGCGTGGTGTCGTCAAGCTTGTCAGAACCAAGCGGGATGGGCGCCAACTGATCGTTGGTCTGCAGTTTCCAGGTGATTTTGTGGGGCGGCCCTTTGGTAAGCAGGGCCCGATACAAATCGAGGCGGCAACGGATTTGGATATGTGCTGCTTTTCGCGCGCATCGTTCGAAGAGCTATTGCGCGACCAGCCGGAACTTGAGCACGCTTTACTTCAGAGAACCTTTGTTGAACTGGAAGCAGCGCGCCAATGGATGTTCGTTCTTGGCCGGTTGACCGCACGAGAGAAGGTTGCAAGCTTCATTGAGCTGTTGATTGAACGCAAGAGCAGGCTGACACCGACCGCGTCGAATGGAGATGGTTCGGCTCGCTACGAATTACCATTGTCGCGGACCGAGATGGGTGAATTCCTCGGGTTGACCATCGAGACCGTCAGCCGACAAATCAGTCAATTGAAGTCGGAAGGTGTTATTGACACCGAAGGGCTTCGCACTGTCATCATCCATGATGCGGGTTCGCTTAGAAAAGCGGCGGACAATACGATTGCCAATTGGTGAGCGTCACTGATTCCGACATGCTGCGTTCTTGTGTCTATACCGGCAAGACTGCAGCTTCTCCGTCCGATTGACCCTATGACCGGCGATGTGCGCGCGCTTGCGGGTCAACCTATGTGAGATTTGCGATTGCAACTGGCGAGTGGGAAGTCATTGCGGGTCGGCATTCTTGTCTGGCGGAGGGAGAGAGACTGAGTTCGAACTTAATTCTGAGCCTGGAGGGCTTGGGAGCAACGCGACCCGGGGTGAGTGCCGCCCCCGCGGAGCGCCCTCGGCGCGTGAGCGAAATGGTGGCGGAGGGAGAGGGATTCGAACCCTCGAGACGGTTCCCCGCCTACACGCGTTCCAGGCGTGCGCCTTCAACCACTCGGCCACCCCTCCATTCAGTTCGCGGCGCACTATACCCGGAAGCGTGCTGGGCGCAACCGGGGTCGGCAGGGCCGTGAGATCAGCGCCAGATGTCCGATGAGTTGGCCCGATCGGAAGCGTCGATGCGGGCAACCCGGAGGGCTTTTAACCCATTTTCGAGCTCTCCCACAGCCGACATATTTCTGTGGCTCTATCAGGCGTTCACAATGGCGGCAGGTGCTGGTAGGACTTTTGCGTTGTAACAGCGCGACCGGACGCGTGCAGGGTCAGTAACCCTAGCGTTCGCACGTCCCCGGCGGGCCAATCTCTCACAGGGCATACAAGGTTTTTATTCAAGCGTGGCCATTTTAAAATTCATACTCAGGTTCTTTCTGGCAGTCCTGCGCAGAATAGGTGCGCTCGCCCGGCCGACCAACCGCTTCCTTGCCTACATCTTCGTTTTGGTGGCCATCGTGGCACTTGTCTCGGACATGACACCGTATCTGGATGGGACAGGTCCGATGCAGGCCACGCCGCTGGCACAACATTGGGAGGCGATCGTTCCCAAGGCGCTTGGCGCAGCGCAAAAGTCCGTCGAGGCGGCGGCACCCGACTGGCTGTGGGACCCCATTATCGTCAGCATCCTTGCTGTGCCGACTTTCATATTGTTTGGGGCGCTCAGCTTGCTCACAGGATTTGCAGGCAGGCGCCGGCGCGAGATCGACCTCTACGTCAATTGAACCCGTGTCAATTGATCGATTGCAAGCTACGCAAGCCGCTTGGGCTGGCAAGTTTGGTCGGCTCTAGATACGGATCTGGTCAGCAATAATGCCGAGCGCAACCAGCAAACCAATCCCTCCGATCAATACCGTCATCAGCCGGTTGTGGCGACGGTTGATTTGCTTGAATTCACTCTCTTCGACGGGTGCGATTTGTTCTTCCGTCGCCGTCAACCCAAGCATTTTGCGCCGCCAGGAACGACGGACGCGGCCGCCGTCAATGATTTGCACGCCTGCACGCGCAGCGATTTTTTCTGCAATTTCGGTATACGGCAAACGCGGGTCGACCTCCGCCTCGCTGACATAACCGAGCTTGACGGCTGATCCGTCCTTTTTCAAGACGCGCGCGCCGCGCAAAATGACAGGGGCCAAGCTGCCGCCGTAAATCTCACGACGCACCTCAACCGCGGCAATGTCCGAATAGGGGATGTCATAAGATTTGTAGCGCACCATGGGTGTGGGACCGCGGCCCGCCGGCAAGCGCAGGTAGACGGAATCCTCGTCAAACTCAACGCGCGAGTTTATGGAGAACAACAGCTCAAAGACTATGAGACCCATGACCAGCGTGAAACCGATAGCCAGAATAATGAGACCTGGTGTGCCGTCCCAGTGACCTTGCGTAATCCGCCAGTACAGCATCGGGCCAAGGCTTACGAAGAACGGCAGTAAGATCATGAACACAGCCATGTAGATGCCGCGACGAATGGCGCCTGCCTCATAGACGCTGCGTCCTTCAACTGCATTGCCGGCCGGTGCGTCAGCGGCGATTGTTGCGTCTGCCATCTCGATACTCTCCAACTCTTCTTCTTATGCCCTGTGGCGCAGCGATTTTTGAGGTTTGGCGCCACTCACACAAAAGCCACGCCAATTTGAATTGCAACCGAACCGCTTCAACCTACATGGTACAGCAATCCAACATACCGGCTATCTGGCATCCTGCACCAGCCTAAGGTCCTTTAAGGATGCCAACTATAGCAGCGAGACCGGTATCAATGAAGTCGGGTGACAAATGCTTTTTAAGTCAATGAAGGCCACAATGGTGTCGCCTGAGGCGGCGTTGAAGGGGCGTACGGAACCGATCGCGACCGCACCTACACACTTTGTCAGCGGACGGCCGCTGAAAGGGCCGTTTCCCGAGGGCATGGAAAGGGCCATGTTCGGTATGGGCTGTTTCTGGGGCGTGGAGCGCCTGTTTTGGGGATTGGGTGAGGGCATATTCATGACCGCGGCAGGCTATGCCGGCGGTTTTACGCCAAATCCGACCTACGAGGAAGTCTGCACTGGCCGGACGGGCCACAACGAAGTCGTGCAGGTCGTCTATGACCCCAACAATATCGGTTACGCTGCTCTTCTTCAGACATTCTGGGAGTCGCATGACCCGACGCAGGGTATGCGGCAAGGCAATGACCTTGGCACACAATACCGGTCCGGAATTTACTGGTACACTACGGCGCAAAAAGAAGCCGCGGAAGCATCGCGCGCAACGTACGCCGCTGCGTTACGCGACCAAGGGCTCGGTGACATCACAACTGAGATCCTGCCCGCACCGGAGTTCTATTATGCTGAAGACTACCATCAGCAATACCTTGCCAAAGTTCCGCACGGTTATTGCGGACTGGCGGGAACCGGCGTGGCCTGCCCGTTGGGTACGAATGTTGCGCTCCCAGAAGACCAACGGGATTCCGCGCAAGCCTGATGCGTTCGTGTGAACATGGCGGATTGTGTGTGAACCACGCCCGCTTGCAATTACTTTTTGACAGAGGCCCGCTTCGCCGGTTTTGGCTTGGGAGGCACGATTTTGTCCTCCACGGCTACTGCTGGAGCGGGCTTTGCAGCCAACACCTTTTTGCATTCTGAGGGCAACCCGGCGAGCGTGATCGGCGCCTTTGGCTTGCGCTTTTTGCGAGGCTTCGGTTTGATTTCGCCTTTGGCGACACGTTCCATCCAAGCTTTCGTATCTCGGTACCACTTTTCCGCAGCGGCGCAGCTCGTGCCTCGTGGCGGGCCCTGATCGCGGCATCCTGTGCTGCCCTTCGGGCACTTAATGCGGATGTGCATATGGTAGTGATGGCCTGCCCAACTTTGTATTTTCCTCAGCCAGCCGCGCTCACCGCCCGCATCTCTGCACAAGGCGAGTTTGATCGCGGGGTTGACCCCAATGCGGGCAACCTCCGGATATGAGGCGGCGCGCTTGATGAGGCGGACATGCGCAGGCGTCCAGACTTTGCGATTGACGGAAAGCTTGTCGGCCAGCATTGAAATTGCCGACACCGTCTCGCGTTCTTTGATGGTGAATCGTTTTTCCGGCATCGGCGTAAGCCAAATATCGGCATCAAGGCCAACTTGATGAGATGCGTGTCCGGTCAGCATTGGTCCACCCCGCGGCTGGGCAAGATCACCAACCAGCAATCCATTCCAACCATCTTCGCGTTTTGCCTCCACGGCAAGCCGTTGGATTAAATCAACGAGGACGGGGTGGCCCCAATTGCGGTTGCGGCTAAGGCGCATAGCCTGCCAAGCCGGACCATCAATGGGAACCTGTTCTGCGCCCGCAAGACAACCGCGTGAATAAAACCCAATCGCACGCGGGGCTAGTTTTGCGGCCTTCTTCTTAGTGCCGAAAAGTTTTTTTGCCGGTGTGGGCCCTGATTTGTGCTTCTTCGCCTCTCGCTTGACCTGAGCAGCGATCTGCGCCGCGGTTTCCTGCGCACCAACCTGGCTCCCGGCGCCGGATAGCAACAGGCCCAGAAGGGCGGCTGGCGTAACGAACAGTTTTTGCAATTTCGTGCGCATGGTTGCCACTCGCAATATTATTTGCTTGAGCCATCAATGCTGATCAGGGTGACTTAGCATGAATCTACCATCTGGAGCAGCCCTCTTGGCTTGGTGTGCTCGTGCAAGAACATAGATCTAGGGCTACCGGGAAGTGAGCAGCCATTTTCGTTCCACTCCTGCGGCGTGCCCGGCCAACCCGAACCTAATACGATCTACGTCAAAATTGCGGCTGGGAAGTTGGTTGCACTGCTATTCGCCCCTGTCAGCGCCGCGAAATGGCAGTTTCAGACTCCACAAAAATCGGGTCGGGGCCATGGACTGGTAGGGTGAAAGGCCGATCGTCATGCCGAGGTGACCTTTTTCGGGCTGAGCGGTGTAGGTGGAAAACAGCCGGTCCCAGATCGACAGATTAAATCCATAGTTCGAGTCGTGCTCACGGCGGGCAGTCGAATGATGCACACGGTGCATATCAGGTGTCACTATCAGTAACCGCAAGCCCCCGTCGAGCCATCGCGGCAAGGCAATATTGGCATGATTGAACATGGCGCAGCCGTTCAGAATGACTTCGAATAAGACAATCGCGACGGCAGCTGGGCCCAATATGAACACCCAAAGAACTTTCCACAGCATCGATAGCGCGATCTCGACCGGGTGAAAGCGCAGCGCGGTCGATACGTCAATATCAATGTCAGCATGATGCATCTGGTGCACGCGCCACAACATCGGAACCTTATGGGACGCCAGGTGCTGCAACCAAATCAGAAAATCGAAGGCGACGAGCGCTATTAGGATCTCAAGCCAGGATGGCCACGCGATATTGTTGAACAACCCCCAACCCAGCTGTTCGGCATAGATTGCTGCACCCACCGCAACCAGCGGCTTTGCAATTAATGCCAAAAGGCGAACGACACCGCTGTCAAGAATGACAATTGCAAGATTTGTGGTCCAGCGCCCTGACCTGGGAGCGCGAAGGTCCCGCTTCGGAATAAGAAACTCCAGGCATGCCATGGCGGCAAAGATTCCGAGAAACGCCACGAGACGTAACGCCGTTTCATTCCAACCTGTCGTAAAGTCCATCGGCACGTCCCGAATGCTTGCGCAAAACCGCGCCCAATATACGCTGCCCCCAAGGCTTTTGATCACACATAGATGTGAGTGGTCCTGTGACCATATGCACCCACTACCTGCTACGACGTACTGGCGTGCAGCCTATATAATGACGCGCCTGAGGAGAAACATGCCGGAATTCCTTGATAGGCATCCCGAAAACGGGAAGGCAGATGCGCATCTGTTCTTGGCGCACGGCGCTGGCGCGCCCATGGACAGTCCGTTTATGCATGATCTGTGCGAGTTTCTTGCTGAGTGCAAAATCGCCACGACCCGTTTCGAATTTGCTTACATGTCTCAGCGACGCGAAGGCGGCAAACGGCGGCCACCGCCACGTGCAGAAATGTTGCAAAGCGAGTTTATCGAGGCCTTGGATGCGCGGTTCGAAAAGAATTCACGACCACGGAAACTTCTCATCGGCGGCAAGTCGATGGGCGGACGGGTCGCAAGTCTGATCGCTTCAATACCTGACGTAGACGGGCTGTTCGACGGCTTGGTCTGTATCGGTTATCCGTTTCATCCGCCGGGGAAGCCAGATCGATTGCGAACCGAACATCTCGCCGCTCTGGATTGCTCTACACTCATCGTTCAAGGCGAGCGCGATCCCCTCGGCAATCGCGAGGAGGTTGCAGCGTATACGCTCGCCCGGACGATCAAATTGCATTGGATAATTGACGGAGACCATGACCTGAAGCCGAGGCGCGCCTCCGGGACTACGCAAGCCCAGGCACTGGCGAATGCAGCCGGCGCAGTGGCAAAATTTGCCAGCGCCCTAAAGTGATGCATAGTTCCCAACGTCGATAAAAAGAAGCTGTCGGTTCTTGGAGGCGTTGTAATGTTGAGCTTCAGTAGACCTGTTGTGACGTTAACCCTGCAACGGCTCGCGATATTGGCAATTCTGATCGCGGTGCCTGGCATGAGCGTGGCGGGTCAATCCACTGCACCGACCGATGATGACCATCGTGCTGTACAAGACTGCCTTGAGGCGGCGCGTGTGGACCGGCTGCACGCCATGCGCTGCATCGGTGTCGCATCCGAGGCCTGTCAACACGATCCTCAAATGGGCAGCACCAAGGGTCTAACAGATTGCGCGCGCCGCGAAATGGCGGTTTGGGACGACATGTTGAACTCACACTATCAAGAGTTGCGCGAAAAGCTGTCGCGTACGGGCAAGCTGAGCCTGCGCAACATTCAACGCGAATGGATCCAATGGCGCGATGTAAAATGCGAGTTGCCGTATTCCCTGTTCGAAGGCGGGTCGATTGCCTCACCCATGGCGGCCGATTGTTTGATGCAGGCCACCGGACTGCGTGCGATCGAACTCGGCCAAGCGCTCGACAGCGTCTCTAACTGAGAACCTAGCTAAACGATGGGGTGGCGCCGACCTGTAGTTCGCAAGAAAGGCCTTGGCACATTGCCCTTTTTTCATCACAGCTGCTGGTGACGCGCTCTTGCACCGCGTTCCAAAGCCGCACACGTCAATTGGTCGATCTCCAGTTTTCCGCCCAGCAACTGCAGGAAACGTATCTCTTCGGACTTGATCGTCAGATCGGCGGCGGCCACTTCGGCTGCAAGAACATAGGCTGTTTCGAACAGGTGCGAGGGCAGCGATTCTTTGATCAACGTCAGAACCGTCTGTAACCCATCCTTGCCGCTGACTACTTTGGCGCACGCCTGAGCCTCGCCAATCAGCCATTCGTCATCGTACTCGGAAAAGGCAGGAAGCTCGCGTACAATCGATCCGATGCGAGACAACTCCTGATCGGAAATCTCTCGGTCCACGGCAGAGATTGAAATCATCGCATAAATCAAAGCCTGAGGAGCGGTGAGGGTCGGCAACATTGGTGCTCTTCTCCGGATCGTCCCACGTTGGCTATACCTGCAAATGCCGGGGGACCGCCGGCAGGAGGGAGACAACCGCTGACAGTCAGCCCGCATGTTGGCCCTTAGCTTTGCAGGGCTGGTTTTCACGCCTGCGGGAATTCAGGCAACCGGTTGACGTTCGCCAGTGCTATTTAATCTGTTTGCAACGACTTGCAAGTGGCCCATTTCGTTGACGGGCCGTTGGCGCAAAACTACGGTGCTGCTCGATTTGGCTGTGACCGGCATGAGCCTCGCCGGCGATTGAAAACTCAATAAGGATAGCAACGATACCATGGCAACCGGTACCGAACCTTCGCTCGAGGCGGCCTTGGCAGATGCCAGGTCTTGGCCTTTTGAAGAAGCGCGCAGGCTGATCAAGCGACTGGGACGGCTGAAGGGAGACAAGGATAAACCGGTCATCTTCGAGACGGGCTATGGGCCGTCGGGGCTGCCGCACATCGGGACCTTTGGAGAAGTAGCGCGAACCTCCATGGTGCGCCATGCCTTCGAAGTGCTGACGGAGGGCAAACGCGAAACCAAGCTCATCTGTTTTTCCGACGACATGGATGGCTTGCGCAAGGTGCCTGACAACGTTCCCAATCAGGAGGCACTTCAGGCTGCGCTCGACAAGCCGCTGACGCAAGTCCCCGATCCCTTCGGAACACACGAAAGCTTTGCGCATCACAACAATGCACGGCTGCGCTCGTTTCTTGATCAGTTCGGGTTTTCGTACGACTTCTATTCGGCGACGGAGTGCTACGCGTCGGGAATGATGGATGAGACGCTTTTGCGCATGCTGTCCGTTTACGACAAGGTGATGGAGATCATTCTGCCGACACTTGGGACGGAAAGGCGCGCGACGTATTCACCGTTCCTTCCCGTCTGTCAGCGAACCGGCAAGGTTTTACAAGTGCCGATGATCGAACGCAACGTCGAAGCTGGTACCGTCGTCTACGAGGACCCTGAGACTGGAGAGAAGGTCGAGACACCGGTGACTGGGGGACGCGTCAAGTGCCAGTGGAAGGCAGACTGGGCGATGCGATGGGCGGCGCTGGGCGTCGACTATGAGATGGCGGGCAAGGACCTCATCGATTCTGTGACCCTGTCGTCGCGCATCTGCAAGGCGCTCGGAGGAACGCCACCGGAGGGTTTCAACTATGAGCTCTTCCTGGATGAGCGCGGCGAAAAGATCTCAAAATCGAAGGGCAATGGTCTGACGATTGAAGACTGGTTGAAATACGCAAGTCCGGAAAGCCTCTCGTTGTTCATGTTCCAAAAGCCTAAAAGCGCAAAGCGGCTCTATTTCGACGTGATTCCGCGTGCGGTTGACGAATACCTGCAATTCGTCGGCGCGTATGCTGGCCAGGAGCCCAAGGCCAAACTCGACAATCCGGCCTGGCACATCCATTGCGGACCTCCACCGAAATCGGCGCAGAGCCCGGTCACATTCGCATTGCTCTTGAACCTCGTGTCGGCGTCGAATGCGCACGACAAGGATGTCTTGTGGGGCTTTATTCGCAGGCTGGCACCGGACGCGTCAGCTGAGACGCACCCGGTCCTTGATCAACTCGCGGGCTACGCCATCGCCTACTACGATGATTTTGTAAAACCGAAGAAGACCTTCCGCGCACCAAGCGAACAGGAACGCCTGGCGCTCGAGGCGTTGTCGGCAGCGCTCGCTGACGTACCGCCGGACGCGGATGCCAAGACGCTGCAGAACATCGTTTTTGAGGCGGGCAAATCGAACGGTTTCGCCGATAACTTGCGCGATTGGTTCAAAGCGATTTACGAGGTGCTTCTCGGGTCCTCGCAAGGGCCACGCTTTGGATCGTTTATCGAACTTTACGGTGTGGAGGAAACGCGCGCGCTCATTGAGCAGGGGCTGAGCGGTGCACTCGTGGAAGAAAACGCCGCTTGATGTCCAACGAGATACGTCGCGTAGGCACATCCGGTCCTAACGGAAGCCGGCCTCACTACTATCAATTGTCCTTGCTCGCTGGCGTGCACGAAGGGCGTCAAGTGCGAACGAATGGTGGCCGTCAGGTTGTCTCTGCGCCGTTATCGGACAAGTCGACGGAAACGGCGCCACCCATGTCGTCGTTCAAAACAGCAAGCAGTGGCGTCAGGCCTTCGGTGTCTTCAAGCACGAAGATCTCGATGTCGCGGCGGGCGCCCTCACTCCAACCACTGATCTCCAGCACGCGTTCGGCTTTTGAGTAGACGCCGTGATTGCGCAACGGTTCGGCGTTTTTGATCTGCTCGACTTTCTCAGGGTCGAGTTTAACGTCCGCATGGTTTTTCTGCAGGTAGTCTAAGCGCTTCTTGCGAATGACCATAAGATCGGTGTCGCTGCCCAGGACTTCCTCATCGGCGAGTTGCTGAAGCTCACTCTTGCCAACTTTAAAGCCGAACAGCTTTCTTGCTCCGTGCGGCCACCGCACCAGATCGAGATCATCGAGTACGCCGGCCAACTGGTTCATGGCGAGCGCCTTGGCGGATTCATCCTCATCGGCAGGGTCAGCGGCGAACAGGTTGGGAAGCACCATGTAGGACGCTTTGTTGTGGTGAATAAAGTGACGGCGCACCCACTCCATGTCGGCATTGGGCGCGCGCTTGATCGCCGTCTCGATAGCTGAGCGGACCTGGCGGATGACGGCGGGACTGGGACGATGACGCACGGGTGGCGTCGAAGGTGGATTGAGCACCATAAGCACGAACAGCCCAAGATCGACGCCTAACGTCGCCAATAGGGCAATCATGTCCCGCCCTGTGATCGGTTCACCGCCGGTCTCGAAAACCGAGGCATCGCCGCCTGAGGTCAGGAACGATGGCAGCCCGGTAATGTAGGCTCCAATCTTGGTCCATAGGTTCTTGACCGCGTTGGCAACGCCTGCCGGGCCTTCGTTAAAGGCAGCTTCGCGAAGTTTAAGCTCAGCGGGCTGGGCTGCCTGGTCGGCCGCCTGGCGCAACCTATTGGCGAGGGTCGGATCGTAACAAGAAAAACCCACCTTGCCCGGCTCGATAGATACAGTTTCGGCAAGCGCGCGCATTTCGGACGCCGTCGACTTGCCCAATTCGTTGCTGCGCGAGGCAATATTGAGTGCACGACTGCGAACGTTGGCGGCCTTCTGCTCAAAGCTCTGCTGACGCTCAGCAACCGTGTCACCTTCCAGGCTGGCTACTGCCTGCTGAAGTGCGTCGATGTCAGTTTGAACGGGCTGCAACCATGACCCCGTAATGCCGTCGCGCAATGACGAGATCGCGTCGCGGACACTGCGGCGGGCATTATAGAGCGGACCGCGCCCGGCGCCGGAAGGTACTCCGCAACTGCCGCCGCTTGTTTCTTCACGCTGCATTTGGCTTTCGGACCAGGTGACAACATTGTCAAGCTGGACGCGAACCGCTGCGAGACGGGCGGCGAGGACCGTCCCTGCATCGCGGGCATCCTCTTGCAACCCCGATAAGCCTGTACGTGTGGCTTCTTCACCGGCAATCAGACTCCACCAGAACCCGTAGCCGAAGCCGACGGACCAAAGGGCAAGGAAGATATAGAGCGGGAAGGTGACAAGACGTTCGCGCAGGTTTCGGCCAACGCCGAAGGATTCACGCAGCGCCAGCCACATCAGAAAGGTGAGCGCGACGACAATTGCAATGATCAGAGCTTCGCTGGAAACAGACAGGCCGCCGGGTATGTCGCGCAACGCAGCTGCAGGAGAGGTCGAGACGCCGATAATAAAATCGCTCATCCCGCTCCACGTGGCGTAGCCGGAGATCACCAGCAACATCAACGATGCGATGCCGATCAGTGTATTGCGCCCAAACAAATAATCAGCGACGCGGCCCAAACTGCTTACCGCTGGCGCACCTTGCTCGGCCATACCACCATACTCCCGTTGCCGTCACTTCGAACCTAGTCAGGTACTGCTGGCCGGGCTTTCGCCCAGTCGATTTGTGGCACGATTGCTGCCAGCTATCGCGCACGATCGTACAGGCCCTGCCCGCAACCTCGCAATTACAGGAAAAAGATACACTTGTCCTCGTTTAGCAGGGAATGTGAGCCACCCAGCGCCTCTCAGTTACCTTTAGGCCACGACACGCGATCCCCACGATCGCCCTTGAAGCGGTGGCTCGTGCCATCAGGCTTGCAAAGGCATTGGGCCAACCGGAGTTTTTGCGGCGCAACGAAACGGCGACGGTGCAATCCTATCGGCGAATGGGGGGCTAGCTAGCTTTGCGCAGCTCGGGCAGATCGATATTCCAAACGCGCGAGACGAGCGCTTTTAGCGCAAGATCGCGCTCACTGATCTGCTTTGGACCCCAATTGTCAGCGCCAAACACCTGGCGGGTGATTGCCAGAATGGGCTTTCCATTCTCAGGGGTCTTGTAGATTTCAAGCTTCTTGGAGAAATCCTCATTGCGTGCGCGCTGGTTCTGATCAGCCGTGATCAACCCGAGATTGCCCAGCGCCGCTGTACTCACCATTCGCTGTCTAAGGTCCGGAATGGACTGGCACCATTCACTCTTGGCCTTGGGTCGCTGCGGTAGAATGTGCTCTACACTGTAGTCTTTCGGGTCAATATTGAGCGTGTGGCCGTCCAATTCGTCGTTCAAACGCAACAAAACGAGCTTACACGACTGCAGGCTCCGGCCATGCAGATCCTTCAAATTATTCTGCACGTTGCGTACTTCATCGCGTGTCAATTGGATGGACGCACTAATCTGAGACCAATCCTGGTTGCTGTGAATGGCTTTCGCCACCTGACGGAAGCGAGTCTGGCGCTTCCCTCCACTTAAACAGAGAAGTCTCAGCAGATAGGCGTACTTTTCAATGCCCGTCAGCAGGTTGGCCGCTTGCTCGGGACTTTCTGCATAGCGCATTAAGACCAGCATTGTGGAGGGGATCCACTCCGAACTGTTGAGGCGAGACATCGACACGATGGGAGCACGGATCTGATCGGGCAGTGTGCACCGCTCCCCGCTGACGCTGAGAATCTTTTCAAAGCTGTCGGCATAGGGCGCAAATACATCCGTGAGAAACGGCCCGCCGCCGCCTGCTGCGGCAATGGCAGCACGAATTCCGGATATGATCCTGTGCCCACCGTGCCCCTCCGCCAAGCGCAGGTGAGAAAAGAAATCGGAAAAATGACCCGAAAGCCGTCGCTCGCCCTCGGACCAGATCGTGCGCGCCTCTTCGCGCTCACCAGCGGGTAACCCGCGCAGGATCTCTGCCTTTATTATGTCGTTGTATTCCAACGGCCGGCCACGATCGTTTAGCACCATGAACATATGATGGGCCCGATCGATATCCTGCGTTGTGATAACGACAACATGGCAATCATTACGCATATAGGCGATCAGCTTTTGGCGCTGATCGCTGCTGAGGCGAGACACCTCTTCAACAAAGTGATCCCTGACACTGAGTATCAATTGTTCCTCAGTGCTCAGGACTTCAGTGTCTTCAGGCGCACTCAAACAGCTGCCGGGCAGGGCCACATAGCGTGCGAAGAAATCTGATGGGTCATGGGGACGAACAATGCGAGGACGCTTGCCGGCCACGGACGGCCGTGGGGCGTCGCCAGACTGCCCAGAGATGCTTCGCAGACCTCCAATTCGCACCATGCTGTCCAGGTCGACGGCTTGGCCGCTGGTGGAGGAGGGCTCAAAATCGCGCAAGACTGCCGCGAGCACGAGAAGGGTTAGAATCCGCTGCTGCCCGTCGACAATATCAAATGGTCGCGGCACCTGCTGAACGGTGGGATCGGAGATTTCCGACGCCGGTTCAGCGCTCTTCCGGCGCAAAACCCGCCTGAAGGGTTGGGTAGACCATCGGGATGCAGCCGCTTTCGCTTCGGAGTCCACGGGGAGGGCCTGCTGTTCCTCGGCATCATCCTGCATCAGCAGTATTGTGCCCAGGAAGTAGTCGGTCTCACGCGTGCTGTCGCCTTCAATTCCGCTCGCCGTCGCGATGTCGTCAAGCAAACGTTCAGCTTCCGCCAACGGCCAGGAGAATGCACGCTGGTAACCCGGGATGGAAAATGCAAAAGGGTCAGCAAATAACTCCGCAAGAGTGTGTGCACTTGTTTGCAAGCGATTGGGCATTGATCCTTCAATCGTACTAATTTGGACTAATAATATCTCGGCCCAGGCATGCTGGCGTGACGGTGACGCGAGGGCGTCGGTACTCAGGTTTCATTTCACCTTGGTTATGCTAACACAGCACTTGAAGTCCCGGAATTCATCTTTCTAGCAGATCACCTTATTCTGAGAGCCATCGGTGGCACTTTTTGATCTGCAAGCTACGGTCCGTGATGGCGACCGAAAGCAAGCTTGGACAAGTGGGAATGCATAGACGGCCAAACACCGACGCGCCTGAGCACGTCTACAAAATTCTGGATGCAAATGACTGGCGCCAAGCTTGCGAGAGAGGACAGTACGTTGGCTCTGAGGACGACAAGCGCGACGGGTTCATTCATCTGTCGGCGGCGCACCAGCTGGCAGGAACGGCAGCCAAGTACTTCAGCGGAAAACGAAATCTACTGCTCGTTGTGTTTGCTGCGGACGATCTGGGTGAGAGCTTGAAGTGGGAAGTGGCGCGAGGCGGCGATCTCTTCCCTCATTATTATGGAGACTTGCCAACTGGTTTGGCGCGCGCCAGTCATGCGCTGGCGCTAGATGATAATCTCAATCCTGTTTTGCCGGAGGATTTATAGATCGTGCAAGGCAGACTGTTCGACTTCGTGCGGCCGGTGCTGCACGCATTCGACCCCGAAACCGCTCATGAGATCACGCTGAAGTCTCTGGAGGCTGGCGTCTTTCCGGGTTTTTCCGGCCGCGATGACGCAAGTCTGGTGCAGACAGTCTTTGGTCTCGAATTTCCCAATCCACTGGGAATCGCCGCCGGCTTTGACAAGAATGGGCGTGTTGTGGATGCCATGTTGGGGATGGGATGCGGTTTTGCCGAGATCGGTACGGTGACGCCGTTGGCCCAGCCGGGAAATGCGCGTCCGCGCGTGTTCCGCATCGCTACGGCCGGTGCGGTCATCAATAGGCTTGGGTTCAACAATGAGGGGCATGCCGCGGCGCTGGAACGTTTGCGCCGGCGGGCTGATCAAGGACGTAGCGGGATCGTCGGCATCAACATCGGAGCCAATAAGACATCGCAGGACCGCATCGGCGATTATGTTGCCGGACTTGATACCTTTTACGACGTCGCCAGCTATTTCACGGTCAACATCTCCTCGCCAAATACGCCGGGACTTCGCGATCTGCAGGCGCCAGAGGCGCTGGATGGACTTCTCGGGCGTCTGATGGAGCGTCGCGAAAAGCTGGAGAAGGCCACGTCTGTGCGGCGGCCGGTGATCGTCAAGATATCGCCCGACCTGGCTGAAGACGACGTGGCAGGTGTCACTGCGCACCTCGTGGCCCACGGCGTTGACGGCATTGCCGTTTCCAACACGACGCTGTCGCGACAAGGTGTTGTAGGAAAGTTTGTCAGCGAGGAAGGCGGATTATCGGGACGGCCGCTGTTTCATCGATCAACCGTTATGCTTGCGCGCGTCTATCAGGAAACGGGGGGCAAAATTCCCCTCATCGGCATCGGCGGACTATCGGACGGCAATTCAGCTCTTGCAAAAATCGAAGCCGGGGCGCGGCTGCTGCAGCTTTACACCGGGCTGATCTTTCAGGGGCCGGACCTCATTGCCGAGATCAAAACGCGCCTGGCACAAGCATGCCGCGACAAGGAGGTTTCCAGCATCGGCCAACTTTGCGGCCGCGACGCAGCGACGTGGGCCGCGAAACCGATTGAGGCGGTCTAATCATTGTGTGATCAGCCCCCTTGGTGTCGTCAACGTTGCCGTAGGGGGTCGCGAGAGTTAGCGAATATCGCTCGTTCGAGTGCTGGCAGCCGTGCAGCCAAGGCAAATGCGCGGACGGCGTAAAAGGTCATTACGGCCATCCACAGTCCATGATTGCCATACGCCGAGTGTAGGAGCGCCCAAACCGCGAAAAAGGTGGCCGCACTGAGGAGCATCATGTTGCGCATGTCCGCAGATCGGGTGGCACCAACGAAAACACCATCGAGCTGAAAGCACCAGACGCCGACAATCGGCGTCAGTGCCGGCCAGATCAGATAACTCTCCGCGCTTTTGCGAACCTCCTCGCTTGTCGTCATAACGGCAATGATCGCAGGTCCAGACACCCAAAGGGCAAGCGACATCACGAGCGCCGTCATTCCTGCCCAAAGGCTTGTGCGACACAAAGCGCTCCGGTAGCGATGCCAGTCGCGTGCGCCAACGGACTGCCCGACAAAGGTTTCGGCCGCAGTTGCGTAACCGTCGAGCAGATAAACCGTAATCAAGGCCATGGAATGCAGTATGGCGTTGGCGGCGAGCACTACGTCGCCGGACCTGGCGCCTTGCGCAGTAAAGAAGAAGAAAACCAGCAACAGGCACAATGTCCGCACCAAAATATCGGCGTTGACGTTGAAGAGAGCGCGCAATTTCGCGCCATCGGCGACGCGGGCCCAGTTCGTGAGCTGCGCCTTTTGCCCTAGGTGCCGATGTGCCAGGTAAAGCCCAACTGTTGCCGCAATGCACTCTGCGATGACCGCCGCCCATGCCACGCCGGCAACGGCAGCACCCAAGCCGACCACAAAAACGACCGACAACGCAAGATTCGTCAGATTAAGAAGAAGCTGAAGTAGAAAGGCATGCATGGCGCGTGCACGGCCGATCATCCAACCGACAAGTACATAGTTGATGAGCGCAACGGGCGCCGCCCAAATACGGATTGCGTAGTATTCACGCGCATGCACCTCCACTTCCGCGGAGGCACCCACACACCAGAATGCTATGGCCGCAATGGGCCATTGCAGCAGGATTAGGCCTAGACCAGCACATAGCGCAATCAGCGCCGGACGATAAAGGTTGGACGCAACCTCTCTGGCATCGCCAGCACCGACAGCTTGTGCTGTAAGCCCGGTTGTTCCCATGCGAAGAAAACCAAAGAGCCAATAGACAAGAGAGAAAACGTTGGCCGATACGGCAACGGCACCGATCAAATGGGCCTGGCCCAGCCGGCCGATCACCATAGTATCGACAAAGCCGACAAGAGGCGTTGTAGCCCCCGACAGCATAATCGGAAATGCAACGGCCAAAATACTGGCGTGGCTATATTCGCCTTGGCGGCTCCGCCTCAGCTGCACGGGCTTCCGTCCTTTCCAGCCAATTGCAACACTGACGCCCGCGCAAAACGTGCACCGCTCAATGTCAAGAGGTCACGGACAATCTGTAAGGGCGGTCAGGTGTCAGGAGCGGCCGTTACCTGATTTGTCGGAGGTCTGGCCCAACAGGCCAAATAGCCGGGCAATGAACCAGATCGGCACGACCACCATGGCGCCGAGAATGAGGTATCCGAAGATCCATTCTATGGCCCCGAACCCCATGTCATAAAGACGCTGCGCCAGCAGGTTCAAATGATAGAACAAGTTCTTGGGCGTAATACCCAGGGCTGAAAGAACAATGCCGACAACGATGGAAAGCACAACCAGGCGCACAAATACGCCGAGCGGGTTTCCCCCGAAAAGGGTATCGCGGTCCATGGTGGTTTTGGTCCTCGTTTCTCATAAAGTTGCACCAGGCCGGCTCACTACCTCACAAGGCCCTGTGGCGAGGGTGCCGCCTGTGGCGGATGGCCAAGATGCGCCGGTGTGCGAGATAACATACTTGGCAGCGCTGTGCGAGCCATGGTTTGGCGGCGAACGACGGACAGATACCACTTCACTGGTCGGGTTGGTGTAATTTTGCGCAAGCAGTCTCAATCCAACGTTCAACGCGCGGCGCCAACAGCCGCAGCGGCCGATGCGCGAGCACTGCTACCCGATCTCTTCCACAATTGGTTCGGCGCGCGCGGCTGGCGCGTGCGCCCGCATCAGTTGGCGCTGGTGCGGCAAGCGGCGGCACGGCGTTCCACACTGCTTATCGCCCCGACTGGAGCGGGCAAGACGCTGGCAGGCTTTCTGCCAAGCCTCCTGCGGCTGCATAAGAGGGTAGGGACCGAAGGCAATACTCCGGCTGCGCGCGCCAGGAAGGGCGCGGGACTGTCGACACTCTACATTTCGCCGTTGAAAGCACTTTCAGTCGATGTGGCACGAAACTTGGAAACACCAATCCGGGACATGGGGCTGGACGTCAGCGTGGAAACCCGATCGGCCGATACGCCGGTGGGAAAACGCACACGTCAGCGCAGACGTCCACCCGACATATTGCTGACCACCCCGGAACAAGTGGCCTTGCTACTTGCGCACGAGGATGCGTCCTACCTCTTTGCGGACCTGGACACCATCATCATCGATGAGCTGCACGCGCTCAGCGGCAATAAGCGCGGAGACCTTCTTGCACTTGACCTGGCGCGCCTGCGCAAAATCGCAGGCGATTTGATGACAATTGGATTATCGGCGACGGTCGCGATGCCAAGCCTGTTGCGCGCCTATTTGGTCGCGCAAGACACACCGTGTGGCACGACGCGGCTCGCGGACCTTGTTGAAGTGCGCGAAGGGGTGGAACCGGACATCGATATACTCGAACTTGATGATCCCGTTCCATGGGGTGGCCATTCCGCACGCTACGCGATGCAGGCGGTGCTCGATGCCATTGCGCGGCACAAGCTGTCCCTTCTCTTTGTCAACACGCGCATGCAAGCGGAGCTTGTGTTCCGGGAGCTTTGGCGCATCAACGACGACAATTTGCGTATTGCTCTACACCATGGCTCGCTTGATGTGGCGCAACGGCGCAAGGTTGAGGCTGCCATGGCAGAGGGGCGCCTTGATGCCGTGGTCGCAACCTCGACACTAGACTTAGGAATCGACTGGGGAGACGTCAACCTTGTCGTGCACATCGGCGCGCCGAAAGGTGCAAGCCGCCTGGCGCAGCGCGTGGGGCGCTCCAACCACAGGCTTGACGAACCGTCCCGCGCACTGCTGGTGCCATCCAACCGGTTTGAGGTTTTGGAATGCCGTGCCGCATTGGAAGCAGCGAAAGCAGGTGCGCAGGACAACTCCATCACGCGAACCGGTGCCCTTGACGTCCTTTCGCAACACATTCTCGGCATGGCCTGCCAGGCCCCGTTTGAAACGAACGAACTCTATCGTGAGGTGACGACAGCAGTGCCGTACGCCGCGCTCACGCGCGAAACGTTCGACCGCGTCGTCGACTACGTGTCAACTGGCGGCTATGCGCTCAAGGCTTATGAAAAATATGCGCGACTGAAGCCAACGGAAGATGGGAAATTGCGGCTTGCACACCCAAAGCTTGCGCAGACCTACCGTCTCAACGCCGGCACCATTGTCGATAATCCGCTGATCAAAGTGCGGCTCACACGCCCACGCAAAGGAAGACGAGGCGCAACGGAGCCTGTGCCCGGTGCCGTGACCGGGGGGCCACGTCCCCTCGCAGGCGGCAGGGTGTTGGGTGAAGTGGAAGAGAGTTTCATCGACCAGCTCTCTCCCGGCGATACCTTTGCATTTGCCGGAGAAGTGTTGCGCTTCGAAGGCCTCGTAGACATGCAGGCTTATGTGTCGCGAGCGGCAGGCGAGGATCCGATGATCCCTAGTTTTGCAGGCGGGAAGTTTCCGCTTTCGACACACCTGGCGGCCCGCGTGCGGCGCATGCTTGCCGATCAGACAAGTTGGCGCAAACTACCTGAGGCTGTGCGCGAGTGGCTGGAACTGCAGAGCGATGCCTCCGCCATCGCAAAAGAATGCGAAGTGCTGATTGAGACATTCCCGCGCGCCAACAAACACTATCTCGTGGCCTATCCCTTTGAAGGACGGCTTGCGCATCAGACACTCGGCATGTTGCTGACACGCAGGCTTCAGCGCGCCGGCGCGCGCCCGCTCGGGTTTGTCGCAAATGACTACGGGCTGTCGGTCTGGGGTTTTGGCGATTTGTCACAAATGCTGCAGACAGGTGACCTGGACCTCGAAGAGCTTTTTGAGGAGGACATGCTGGGTGACGACTTGGAATCCTGGCTTGCCGAGTCAAACCTGATGAAGCGCACCTTTCGCAACGTCGCCGTCATCTCAGGTCTAATCGAGCGGCGTCACCCGGGCCTGGAAAAATCCGGCCGGCAAGTGACGATGTCGACGGACCTCATTTACGATGTGTTACGCAACCATGATCCCGGCCATGTGCTGCTGGAAGCGGCCTGGGCGGATGCAGCTGCCGGCCTTCTGGATATCGCGAGACTTGGCGACTTTCTTTGCAGGATAAAAGGTGCGATCAGGCATTGCGCATTGGAACGCGTTTCGCCTCTGTCGGTGCCGATCCTGTTGGAGATCGGACGCGAGGCGGTGGCGGGACAGGCACGCGACAACCTATTGCGCGAGGCGGCCGCCGCGCTCATCGAGGATGCGAGCATTGTGTAAATACTGGTCCCAATTCGCGCTCGATAGTTCAGTTGCGTATACTTGTGGTTCTGATTCGCTTTTGCCAGAACGTATGACGCCTACTGACCGGGACTGCCTGCATGTTTCAATTCAAGCCTGAACGCTACAGCATTGAGGACTTCGCCGACCGCCCGATTTCGATTTGCGGCAAGGCGTTTCGTGCCGACATGTCCGGTGCACTCTATTGGCCGTCGGAAAAAGCGCTTATCGTTGGCGACCTCCACCTTGAAAAAGGGTCGGCGTTTGCTGCCAAGGGGCAGATGCTTCCGCCATACGACACACGCGAAACGCTTTCGCAACTGGCGGCCGCGATAGATAAGTTTGGCGCGGAAACCGTCATTGCACTTGGCGACAGTCTGCACGACGAGGGCGCAATCAAGCGCATGTCGGCTGAAGACCTGGAGACGCTGGCAATCATGCAGGATGCTTGCGAGTGGATCTGGATCACTGGAAATCACGACCGCCAGATCCCCAAACAACTTGGTGGATACGTCAGCGGGGAAATCCGGGTGGAAGGCATAAACTTCAGACATGAACCAACGCCCGGCCGCGCAACGCACGAAGTAGCCGCCCACCTACATCCGGCTGCCAGAATCTCGATGCACGGGCATACGGTTCGCCGTCCCTGCTTCATCGGCAATGGGTTGCGCCTCATCATTCCGGCGTTCGGAACCTATGCCGGCGGTCTCAACATTCTTGACGATGTGTTCGCGCCGATGTTCGGGACAGACGGCATGATGGTATGGGTGCTTGGCCAGGAAGGGCTTTATCCGGTGTCAACGCGGTTGCTTAGGGCAGATGTAGGCGGAAACTGAATTTTGCCTGAGACTTTGTACGCGCGCCCATCCTGGGCGAAGCACCCACTAAAAAAACCAATTATTGTCGGTTGCGTGCAAACAGCGCTGATGCGGTCAAGCCGGCGATCGCTGCAAGCAGGACTGCAAACAGTCCGTAGAACAGCGGGTATTCGAATGCGAAATCATGCAGAAATCTTTCAAGCCCCTCGCGTTGCAGGGTGACGCTGGCGGTATGCCCTGCCAGCAATTTTCCATCGCGGAATAGATACACGCGCGCAGTCAATGGTCCGACAGGAACATTGGCAGGAAGGTCAATGGATGAACGGAACAGGCTCGTGCCGATGAACGAGACGCCAAAGTCATCCTGAAAATAGAGCCGATCCTTCTTCTTTAATTCAACGACGGCGCGCTTGTAGTCCTGAAGTTCTTGCAGCGTCAGTGCTCCCGCACCTCTCTTTGACGCATGCATTCCCACAAGATCAAAACCAATACCGTTTTCGAAAAGCGTCTTTTTATCCGTGATTTCGTTCAAGGGACGTGTGGAGGTGATGGTGTAGTAACTAGGGACTGACACGAAATTTATAGACTCGGTATTGACCCAAATGCCGGCGACATTGGATTTCTTGCGCGCAACCAAAGGTTCCGACGTTCCAACGACGACAATAATGATATCGTACAGGCCTGCTTCGGCGGCCTTTTGGCGACTTGCATTCACAGCCCCAAAGACAACGATCTTCGTACCAGAAAATGCCGAGGTGACTGCAACGGAGCGTGTCGATACATCAGCTTCGACAGTCTCTTTCACCGGCAGTCGTTCAGCAATGTCGGGGCCGCGCTTTTTGCGGCGGCGCGGCCTGTTTTGTTTCTTTGCGCTTTGGAGTTGTTTCGTCTCGGCCGCAGCCGGCTGTGATTGGCGGACCTTCGGCTTCTTAGTCTGATCCTGCGCATAGACAACGGCGGATGCGAGAAAGCCCGCCAGGAAAACAGCAACGATCGACAAAGTCCGAGAAAGCGCGTGCATCAACGGCCTCCCGAGATGGCTGCGATCGAATATAGGGTTTCGGGCATCAATATCAGGTCAATGCCAAGGCGGAGGCAGACCGCCAGAACTAGGATTGCAAGAAGCGCGCGCAGTTGCTCTCCTTTCAGCTTCTCACCGGCCGCTGCGCCGAATTGAGCGCCAATAACACCGCCGATCATGAGCAAAAGTGCCAGCACGATGTCCACGGTCTGGTTGGTCGTGGCGTGCAGTACGGTCGTAACAGCGGTGACGAAAACGATCTGAAACAGCGAGGTGCCGACAACGACGTTGGTTGGGACGCGCAACAAATAGATCATGGCGGGAACCATGACGAAGCCGCCGCCGACACCCATAATGGCGCCGAGAAAGCCGACAAACGCGCCGATCATCAGCGGCGGTACTGCACTGATGTAAAGCTTGGACCGGTGGAAACGCATCTTGAGCGGGAGACCGTGGATCCAGCTGTGTTGTCCCGAGCGTCGCGCAAAGACAGGCCGGCCGGCCTTCACCTGACGGATTGTGTTGACACTCTCGATCAACATCAACGTGCCGATCACGCCCAGGAATGTCACGTAGCTCAAGGAGACAAACAGCTCGAACTGACCTGCCTGCCTTAGGATCTTGACGACCTGTACGCCTATAAGAGAACCGACAATGCCGCCTGCAAGCAGCACCATCCCCATTTTTACGTCTACATTTTTGCGCCTGTATTGGGCCACTGCGCCCGATATCGAGGAGGCGACGATCTGCGCGGCCTCCGTACCGACAGCGACCGCAGCCGGGATGCCCGAGAAAATCAACAACGGGGTCATCAGGAATCCGCCACCGACGCCGAACATGCCCGACAGGAAACCAACAGCAGCGCCCATTCCCAAAAACAGGAAAATGTTGGCGGACATTTCGGCGATGGGTAAGTAAAGCGTCATGAATGTCTAATGTCGTGCGCCGGCGCGCGGCGCAGGCCCGCTGTCTGCAGTGTTACCATCGATAATCGGCTTGCACCCCGGGGTATGACCGATGGCAAAATGAGCGTCCCGAGCCGCCACCCCCAATCGTCGCAAAGGGCCGAATGGCCCGTGTCCTTGGCAGGCATAGAAAGATCCGATGGCAGATAGCTCTCGCCTGAGCCAAGCAATGCCCCTTCCTGTGGCTGCGGTCAATGCGAAGGCGCGCATTGCCGGGATATCATTAGCGGCATCAGGATGAAAGGCACCTGCCTCGTGCCTCAAACACCACAAACTCCACAGGCCCGCGTCTGCAGGCCTGTGGAGGTGTGTCGATAGACGATAGATGGTCGATTTGTGGGGCCCGGCCTCGGGTTATAGAGGGCTTATTGCCGCTCATCAGGCCCCAGTGGATACCATCGGTTATTGGACCGTGTAGCCTGCGCTTTCACGGGACTGCCAAGCTGTTCCGGCGACGCGAGCGTCATTGGCGAGGTTATCGACCGGCTTGCGGCGCCACGATTTGATCCATGCCTCCGCCTTGGCAAGCTCACTTTCACTAAGTTTCTGCTTTAGAGACTGGCGCCGGCGTGTCGCTTCGGCATCACCTGAGCGAGCGGCCAGCGCCGTATATTGATAGGATTTCGTGAGGTTCTGCTCCACTCCTAAACCGTTCTCGAACAGGACCGCCAGGTTGTACTGGCTGTCGGAGAGCCCGTGATCTGCGGCTTGCTGGAACCATTGGGCAGCCTTGGTGTAGTCAGGGGATTGCGCATTGCGGCCTGCGGCAAGCACAGCCAGGTTGTGCATCGCCTTGATGTTTCCGCTCTGGGCAGCGCGCTCATACCAAAGGCGGGCACGCGACATGTCCTTTTTTACACCCAGTCCACGTTCGAACAGCGTGCCAAGCCGATACTGTGACTGGGCAAAGCCCTTCGATGCAGAGCGCTGATACCAACGGGCGGCCTGCTTAAAGTCCTGGTTTGGACCCTTGCCCTCGGCCATTCGCGCGCCAACCTCAAATTCAGCAGAGGGGTCGCCTTTCGCGGCGGCGATCCGGAGCGACAGAGGCCCGACGGTTACTGGCGGTAAGCCAAGTGTCTTTACCGCACCAGCCTCAGCGATTGATCCGTCAGCGTTACGGCCGGCGGCCTGGCGTGGCCCTGTCGCGGCATACTCAGGCAGCAAGGCAGCAAAGGGTGCACTTGCGGCAGCATCAGCCACCTTCGAGGACATGTGCGCCAAATCCTGTCGACGCTCGACACGCTCCATTGCAGCAGGCGACAGCGGTTGTCTTGGTTTTTGAAATGCCATTCCCGGGGGTGGCAATTGCGTGTCTGCCAGGGCGGAACGCAGTTTCGGGGCTGCCGGCGGCCGCGTTGTTGTTGCAGCAGCGCCGTCTTCAATGACTGCGGTGCTCGCAGCCGGCTCCATATTCAGCGCTGGCTGGAACTTGCTGTATAGCAATGCCGCGCCCGGAATGATCGCGAGCAGTACAAGAGCCCCTAGAAGGCGCTTACGAAGCGACTTGGCACTGCTTGCCAGCGCGCTTTTCGGCTCGTTCGGTTCGGCAGCTTGTGGCGCATTTTCCGAGCCACCCTTGCGTTTGCGTAGCAGCATCGCGGAAAGCCCGCCGGCTTTCTTCGGGCCAGCTGCGGCCTCCTCCGCTGCCCTGCGTGCGGCCAGTTCCTTGGCGCTGCGCGCATCTTCAATGAAGTCCTGACGGAGCTTCTCAATCGCTGCCATGGTCGGCAACTCGTTGAGCGGCGCTGGATCCGCAACGTGTTCTGCGGCGGGACCGCGTAGCTGCTGCTGATGGACAGGTGGCGTCGGCTGAGGCTGGGCTTGTGTCGCTTGTATCTGACCCGGATCGTGGGCTGGGTGTTCGCCCGACGATTGCGCGGCTCGGGGGACCGCATAGGCATCTTCTTCCTGGTCATTCTGCACCGGACCCGTTTGCTGCGGTGGCGGTGGCTCTGCAAATCCGCCGGACCCGGCAGCGGCCATTGTGCCGTCGGAACCTTCGATTGGGCTGTGGGGCGCCATCGGCATCTGGTCGGCAGGTGTGACGAACGCGTCTTCAGGCACTGGGCCCGGCGGCGTCGCGTCATCAAAAAGGGCGGCGTCAACGGCCTCGTTTCCTGCAACCTCATTGCTACCCGGCATCGGGTTGTGGCCGACAACAGGACGTTCCAGCTGCTCAACCCGATCCAATACTCCCAGCATCGCTTCGCGCAGCGTATCGAGCACTCCAGCGGTGTGTTGTTCTCCTTCGCGTGATTGCTCAATATGACGGGACAGCATGCCATAAAGGTCACTCAGCTGACCTTCGTTCAAGGACGACTGATTTGCATCTGCGCCTGGCAAGCTGGCAACGGCAGCTTCTGCCGACAGCATTGCCAGCCGCTCTAGGTCTTTTGCGTTCTGATCGCCGTTTTCCAGAAGCTGTATTAGACGGTCATCGGACAAACGATCCATCACCGATTCCAAGTGCGCTTCTATTGCGTCGAGGCGTGCGAGCTTCGACTGTGCCTGCTCAACATAGCCAGCAAGTTCGCCGAGGTTTTCCTCAACGGAAGACAGGTCGACTGGGGGCAACGCATTGCTTGTTTGAGCACGCGCGGCGACGTCATCAAGTGCTGCACTGATGCTTGATTCCAGTTGATCAAACTTTTCGCCAAGACCGGCAAATTCTTCATGCGGGCGCGATTCTGCGGCAGACTGCTCAATGCGTTCAGCAATCATCGCAAAACGCTCATCAAGCCATTGACGGTCGAAGTCCACGGCCGGTGTGGGTGGGGTTATCTCTGAAGGTTCGGGGTGTGAAACCGCTTCAGGTTCACTTGTGTGCGGATCACAGAACGGCATTTGCCCGAACGCGTCATCGGTCACGTCAGCCGTCGGCTGCGCGATGGTGTCGGGCGTTTCGCCGGCCGGATCATGTGGGTTTCCAACACCGCCCAGTTCTGAGGTGTCCTCATAGATACGGGTCAATGCTTCGGCGGATTCCGCATCCCAAGGCCCATGCTCTGCGTGCTCCTGCGGTGCTTCCGGCTCCGCATTCAGGATCGCGAATACGCCAAGTTCATCTTTCGGCAGACTGTCTTGTGGTGCTGCCTCCTGTTGAGTGCATTCAGGCGTAGCGACAGAATGTGATGGTGCAGCAGTTGGCTCTTGCGAGGCAAACTCAGATTCGTTCGCACTTGAAAATTCCTCTGGCGCTGCCGTTGCCATGCGCTCTTCCAGCGCAGCAGTGATCTGGCCGGACAGGCTGTCCAGGCCATCGCGCAGACGGTCGAAGGCTGGTGAGAATTGGTCGGTCAAACCGACGCGAACTTGATCTGTCCGATCGCCCAGAGCGGCAATGCGATCACTCATTTCATTGAGGAGCTCGCCGTGCTGGCGATCTGCCGTGTCGATCTGCTCGGAGATCTGACGCAGCATGTCACGGACCTCGTCGCGACTATCTTCGCTGGGTGCGTTTGTGCTGCTTAATACGTCGGCCTCGGCGCTTTCCGGCGCCGGAATTTGATCGTGATCGGCCATCTCGTTCCCCAATCCCACATTGCAATCCATGAAACGCAGGTTGACCGTCACACCCGAGTAAGAGCCCGCTGGTGGGCGAAAGGGGTGGATTGAGGCGGGTCCAGAAGCCGCTTCCATCGAGCCGGAGCAATCCGCGCGAAGTGGTCCAGACGAGGCACGACAACAGAACCAATCAGCTTCCAAACTCGCAGGCGGCAGTAAATGTTCGGTTAAGTATTGTTCCTCATTGGCTCCAATCGCAGCTTCAAGCTCCACTCGGACACGGCGAATCGGGGGTTTTGGTGCTGGTCAAGGGGTTTCCTGGCCGGCACGGTAAGTGAAACTCATTTTTTGATTCGCTGTTGCGATTTGGTCCAGCACACCTGATATCCCTTTGGGAGGCAGCCGATCAGCGGACCCGCACTGCTCGATGCCTTCGCTGGTCTTCGCATGCCATACTTTCATTGGGTGGCCGTGGGATGTACCGCCTCATTTTGATGCAACAATGGAGAGACCGACGCCCTGGCGCCACTACAAGAGCTGGACAGGCCAGATAGAGCCTACGCAATGGGTTCGTACTGGTGGTTTTTTTGCGTCCTGAGCGCGTCGCAGTTGTGGGAGAATTCAAGTGCGGACAAAACAAACAGTTATGGCGGTCATTGGCGCAGTGATTATTGCGTCAGCCGGCGTTAGCGTATTTACGCCCAGTGCTGCGGTTGAACCGCGCAGCGCAGATGAGGGGCGCTATTCGATGAAAGAAGTCGACGGCAGCATCATTCGTCTGGATACGGTGACGGGAACAATGTCGACTTGTACGCGCAAGAACGAAAGCTGGGAATGTGAGGCAATTCCAGACTCGCAAAAATCATTGCGCGATGAACTCAATCGTCTGCGTACCCAAAACGCCGAGCTCAAGGCTGAAATCAAACGGATGGAAGATGTGTTCGGTTTGAGCGGACCATCGCAGGATCGTCAGGGCGAAGCGCCGTCCGAAGGTGGTGCCGGCAGTGGTAAGCCAAGCATGCGGTTGCCAAACGAAGAAGAGGTGGACCGCGCGATAGACTACCTTGAGAGTATGATCCGCAAGTTTCGGGAGCGGTTCGAAGACTTCGGAGAAAAGACTGAGCCTCGAAATCGTCGGCGCGACAAGGAGAAGGAACTTGACGAGCCGCACCAGCTGTAAGGCGGCATTGCCGGGCAAGGCGTTCTGGATAACTCACTTCGGATAATGGCGACGTTGAAACAGGCTCAGACTCGGCTGGCTGTGCAAACCCAAGGTGCAGGCTTCACAGACATCACTGACAAGGTCCGGCGGTGGCTTGATCAGACGGGCGTCGACGACGGTCTGTTGACAGCATTCATCCGGCATACATCCGCATCACTTGTCATCCAGGAGAATGCAGACCGCGACGTCCAGCACGATCTCGTCGATGCGCTCGATCGCATGGCACCGCAAGGAGCAGGCTACCGCCACGCCATGGAGGGGCCGGACGATATGCCGGCTCACATCAAGACAATGCTGACGTCGACATCTCTTGCAATCCCTGTCCTGAATGGAAAAATGGCTTTGGGAACATGGCAGGGGCTATACGTCGTCGAACACAGGTCGGCTGCGCATCGGCGCGAGGTCGCTCTGCATTATGCAGGCTCTCTCAGCCGTCGCGATTGAGTGTGAAAGCTGTCCGTGCGCTTTGTTCAAGAACGCTTGCGCTCCTTTAGTCGCAGTAGGCGCATTTCCCGATCATAAAGGATCTCCCCGCCAGGAACGCGAATATCTCGGACAAGTTCCAGCTCGTGACGCGTTGGCGGTACTGTTGTCAGGGCGACGCCGATAAGTGCCGCAACGCTTGCGGGAACAGAGAGCAGGGCGGCAAGCGGGCTGGCCAGCCCTATCCAACCGGCCTCGGACGCCACGATCACCAGTACGGCGACAGAAAACCCCGTAGCCATACTGGCAAACGCAGCAAAAACGTTGGTCTGCTTCCACCACACTGAAGCAACAAGGACGGGAAAGCCGGTGCTGGCCGTCAACACCAATGCCCATAGGACGAGGCGCAGCGGATCGGTCGGGGCGGCAAGTGACAGTATGGCGCCAAAGCCTGTTACCACGGCCAGGAGAATGCGACCGGAGTTGAGTCGCACGGACGCTGCCTGAGGTTCCCAGCTCAGACCGTTCAGAATGTCCTCGGATAGTAGGTTGGACAATGACAGCGCGGTGGCACCGGCCGTGGTCAGTGCCGCTGCAATTATGCCGGCGCAGACAAAATATAAGACCGCCTTTGGCATACCGGCGGCGATCGGCAGCGCAAGCAGCATACTATCCCGATCGAACTGCATTCCATTGAGCGGCAGCTTATCTGACTGTACAGCGATCTGGGCCTGACCGTTCGCAATCAGTTCGGCGAGCCAGCCAGGTGGTGTACTGCTTGCAGTGCCTGCAACGTCTAAAACATAAAACCGCATGTAGGCCGCAATGGTTGCCAGCGTGAGTGCGACGACACCGAAAATCACCGTCGCCCAGCCCAAAGATTTGCGCGCTTCATAGACACCCGGCGCCGTCGCCACGCGAGGCAGCAGCCATGGTGCCGATGCGATACCCGCCATCACCGTCAGCATGACGACAATGTAACTGCCGGCGCCAACCGAGCCGAATGGATCGATGAAACGCTTTGCGATGGGTGCCAGCCCTTCGCCCGGCAGATCGAAAGCAAACAGCGAGGCCGTAAGTACCGGTAACGCCTGTACGGCTTCGCCGCGGCTGACGGCACGAACGACCGGCCCGCTGCTCAATTGCGGGGCCGGCAAATAACCGAGCAAAACTGCGGCGACCGCAATTGGGATTAGCAACGCCAGCAGGGCTGCGATCGACGCAGCGACAGAGCTCCACGTCAAAGAGCGCATGCCGCCGCAAAATAAGCACGCAATGACGGTGACCACGAATAGAACCATCATGGGTGTCAAGGCGATCCCAGTTAGCCAGGACGCCATTGTAGCGCCGATGCGCAGTTCCGCAGCCAGCATCAGGAGCGTGGGGACTGATAACAGTGCAGCCGCAACCACCCGCAGCACGCGGCTGTCAAACCTGCGCCCCAGATAACTTGGCGAGGTAAAGGTTCCGAACTTGCGCAAGAATGGTGCGAGCAGCACGGCCATCACGACAAACCCAGCGACCACACCGCTTAATATACAGAGTGTGTCAAAGCCGACGAGGAACAGGCTGCCGGTCAGTGTGACAAGGCCCGTGCCGCCAAGAGCAGCGATCGCCAGGCCAACGCCACCATAAACGGCAGGAACGCGCCGGCCGGCCGCATAGTATTCAATCGGCTCGTTGGTGATGCTGGCAACACCGATGGCGATGTAGAATGCGACGGGACCAAGCGCCATGACAAATCGGAGCAGCTGATCGGAAACGCCGAGCTGTTCGAAAATCAGGTTCAGAATGGCGAGGGCCGCAAATGCGCTGGCAAAGATGCCGAAGTACATTCCAAGACGCGGATTGATCAGACGCGTGCGGGGCGTAAAGGACATTTATGACCGTACTGTTGATCGTTTCAAGTTAACGCTTTGCCTTGGGCAGGTAGGCACCGTGGTCGTACCGCTCGGCTTGCCCGCAAAATTCCATGCGCCACCTTCAGGGTCGCGGCTAACCGTCCTTACGTGTCTTCGTGTGCGCCGTGCCAGTGATCGACCGCGTCCTGGCGATTGACGAAACTTGCAACCGTGATCATTGCAATGGCGAAGACACCATGTGCCGCGAGAAAGAAGCCAAGCGGAAAGCCGATGAATTTCTTGCTGTTGAGAGCGTCAGCGTAAAGCGGCAGAACAATAATGGCGATAAGAAACGGCAAGAGGCTTGCCAACATCTGCCACTTGGTGTGCAGCCAGTAGGGTTTTCGTTCTTTGCGTTCAATCATGCCTGCTGCTCCAAGTTGCGGCTGCCAGCGGTAGTGTTGCATAGCCGCGCCCGCTCCAAGCGACGCTTGCGCCACAACTTCTACATGAGCGGAGTGCCAACGTCATCCAAGCTGAAGGATTTGACGGCTGCGCGGCGAGATCCACTCAAAAACGCTTAAACGGTGTGTTGGGGTAAGAAAACGGCAAGTATCAGGCCGCGAGGCCCATTGCTTTTGCACCGTCGGCTGATGTCAAACGATTTGGCAGCGCGGGCGATCTCGTGCCGAAGCCTGCGGGGGCGTGAAAGCCTGGTTGATACGGCGATTTGCGGGACGGGGCAGAGTTGGTCCGTTTGGTCAATATTCCCCAAAAGGGAAAGACACCTACAGCATGCGAAAAGCGTGGACCACAGACATCTGACCGATTGCATACGCGAAATGCTTCCCATAGGTTCGGCAACCGGTTGATCCGCCAACGGATCGGCACCATGCAGCCGCGTATTTGGGGGGAATGCACCCCCCGTGACTCTCAACACAAATATCTGGTCAAACTACCAGGGAGGATCAAGCCTTGAGTATTCTCGACGAATTCCGCGAGTTCGCGGTCAAGGGCAACATGGTCGACATGGCCGTGGGCATCATCATCGGTGGCGCCTTCGGCACGATCGTCTCTTCGCTTGTCAAAGACGTCATCATGCCACCGATCGGTCTTGCGCTCGGTGGGGTCGATTTTTCCGATATCAAGATCAAACTCGCCGAGGCAGTTGGTGACAAAGACCCGGTGACGATGAACATCGGTAATTTCATCAACAACGTCATCAGCTTTTTGATCGTCGCATTCGCCGTTTTTATGCTCGTCAAGGCGATCAATGCCATGAAGAAGCAGTTTGAAGAAGAAAAGGCGGAAGAAGAAGCTGCATCTCCTCCCGCGACCGAAGTTCTGCTTACCGAGATCCGCGACGAGTTGCGCAAGAAATAGGTCGGTGTAACCGCTAGGCGGTTTGCCGGCTTATCGAGACTAAAAACAGTAATCCGCCCTGCGCCATCGCCGGGCGGATTTTTTTGTGGAGCGGGTCTTGCCGAATTTGAACGTACGAAAGACTACGAGCAGCTGCCACCGCCCAGGACACAGAATTTGGCGCAATTCTGATGGCACAGCTTGACGGCACCATCAGAGAACATGCCGCCATCGGCGCGCGCTGATTCCGCCAGCGTCGTGCCCATGTTGAACTTTTCGTCATAAGGCAGAAGCGTGCATGGCAGGACTGTTGGCTTGTCCTCACCTTTGCGTTTGACGACCATACGTGATTTTGCGCACATCATTTCGCTAGGCGAAATCTTCAGGATGCCCCAGCACGCCGTCGTTATTTCCGGCACATCGCGCTCATCGCCCATTTCAGGCAGAAGCATCAACTGGTGTTGGTCGGTGTGATCGATGGGCCATCCATGCTCGGCAATGAGCTTTGCGTAACCAGCCCGTGAATCGTCGTCACTTTCCTCCCAGCAGGTGCGCCCGGCGATCGCCAGATTGAATCCATTTTGAGACAACCAGTCCATGCCCTGAAGCGCCTTGTCCCAGGTGTCAGGCCCGCGCTCGACTTCGTGTAACGCCTTGGAATAATGATCGAGGCTCACGCGCAGCGTCAGGCGTTCGCCCAGTTCATCCTTTATCTTCAAAAGCCCCTTCATCACACGCGGGCGCTGCAGCGGCTGCATGGCATTGGTCAACAAAAGGACTTCGAAGCCGCGCGATAGTGCGTCTTCAAGCATCTCCAGAATGTCGGGGTTGAGGAACGGCTCACCGCCAGTAATACCGATCTCGCGCGTGCCCAGCGCCTCGGCTTCGTCAAGAAAGTCTACCGCCTCCGCCGCAGTCAGATAGACCAGCCGATCATTGGTCGGGCTCGATTCGATATAACAGTTGCGGCACTCGATGTTGCACAACGTGCCGGTGTTGATCCAAAGCGTTTCCAGATGATCAAGCCCGACGCGCGCGCGTTCCTCGCCCGCCGCCGTCAAATCGGGGTCGGAAAACTTTGGCGCACTCTTGAACTGGTGGGCTGGTCTTACCTCGGTGTCCAAAGTCTGAATTCCCCATTCCTTTTGTGTCGGCCGCGCCACGGCTGCCGGCTCGATAACGGTGACGGTAAGCCGCGCAGCGAACAGCCGCAATATCATTGCATCGCAATTTGACTGGCCCGTGCTGCCATTGTGGCGAATGCAGGCCAGATCCGTTCGTCTATTCAAAAGGCTATGCCGAGGCAACAGATCGCGTTCAACTCACAATGGATTTATTTCCTTGGGGTGTAACTTTTCTGGCAATGCGCACATCGTGGGCCATCTGCGTGCTTTTGCGCACGCTGAACCCCGTGTTAGATGGTGCATGGCTGATACACGGGTGCGTTCATGCAGTAGACGTCTAAATGCGCTAGTCGTCTGGCGACTTGAAGACGGTTATACTTTCGGCCACTGTCTTCGGCAGCCCAGAGCGGGCGTAGTTCAATGGTAGAACGGCAGCTTCCCAAGCTGCATACGGGAGTTCGATTCTCCTCGCCCGCTCCAACTTCTTCTTTCCCGCAGCGTTGTTAGCATGGAATTGACCTACGAGTATAAGCTTCGCTTTCGTCCCGCCGGCGATGAGATTTCCGACCAAGCCTGGGAACTAAGGCGCCGGCATTACATCGATTGTTGGGCTCGTATTGGAGAAATTTTGGGTCGTCGAGATTACGACCTAGGGGACTACAAATACACTGTGGAGGCAAGTTGGCAGCCTATGCTTCACAGTCACCGGCACTATGCCAGCGTCATGCAGGAGATCGATAAGGCGCGAGCTCGCGGCGAATATGACGTCATTGCTCATGGAAGAAAATTCCAAAGCGCTCGACGCTCCGTACCTATTCGTGTCACAGTTTCAGGCCCAAAACCATCAAACCAGACCAGTCTCGGCTTTCTGACAGAGGCCGTAGCGAAATGTTATATTTGCGACATTTTTCTTATTAGCAGCTTGGCAGCACCTGGTTCGTGCAATTTTCGAGGCGCGACACTTTCCAAAGTAGGGGGCAATGAGCGCAACAAAATCCGAGATGATGATGTGTCCCTTTCCGACCAAATCTTTGAAGCGGCGGCAGTCCAAGCTCAAGAAAGTCCTTGGCCACCGGTTCGATATCTCCGTGTTGATGATGTCGTGCACTGGTATTTCACACATCGTTCTGGTCTATCTCAAGTAGCCACAGATCGGGTAGAACGAGCGCTTTTTTGCATTCTGTATATGGCAAAAGACAGCGACGGTCCTACTCAGTTGGTATGGATTTTTCACGCGCTCGAAGAAATGACGGGAACTACCGAGGGTCAAGGACGGCGGATGCTGCGAGATCGTATTAGGGCACTGCTAGTACGCAATCAGCAACAAGACGGGGCGCTAAACAAGAAATTCAAAGATCTATATGAGATGAGAAGCGAGTTTGTGCATGGTGGCTTAGACCTGATTCATCCTCTAAGTAATGAATTTCTCCAAGACGACGTGTCTGAGGAATACTGGAAATTTGTGATCAACTGGGACTTTGGTTTCCGCCTGCTGCTTGCCTCCATTCAGGAGACAATATTGCGCGGATGGCTGCAACCGGAGTTTTCCATAGAAATGTCTGGCGCCCCGACGCCGAAACCTTGTAGCTGACGCCTCCTAATAACGAAAAGCGGGCAGTTCGCGTCACCGACGAAAGCGTCTCCGTTAGCTACCCATCTCCTACTCCCCCTTCTCCTTATCGAGCAGTGCCTTTTTGCGTTCGACGCCCCAGTAATATCCGGAGAGCGAGCCGTCGGAGCGCAGGACGCGGTGGCAGGGGATGATGACGGAGAGGTGATTGGCGGCACAGGCGCCTGCGACAGCGCGGACCGCGCTTGGCTTGCCGATTTTTTCAGCGACTTCGGTGTAGCTTGCCGTCTTGCCCGCCGGAATGTCACGCAACGCCTGCCAGACCTTTTGCTGGAAGGCCGTGCCGCGAATGTCCAGCGGCAGGTCACAGGACCGCGCAGGGTCATCGACCAGCTTAATCGCCTTTGCAGCGAGTTTTTCAAATGCGCGATCGCCGCTGATCAGGCGGGCCCTGGGAAAGCGCTCGGCGAGCTCACGTTTCAGTTCTTGCGGCTCGTCTCCGAGAAGCAGCGCGCATAGGCCCTTCTCGGTCGCCGCGACCAGCACGCCGCCAAGCGAAGAGGCGCCAATCGCAAAACGGATCGTTTCGTTTTTGCCTCCGGCCTTGAAATCGGTTGGCGTCATGCCAAGTGTGCCCTCTGCTGCGGCATAAAATCTGCCGGTTGAATTGAAACCCGATGCATAAGCCGCCTCGGTTACGGTTTCACTCGTCGCTAGCCGGTCGCGAAGGGCTTTACCGCGATGGGATGTTGCATAGGCTTTCGGTGTGACGCCGATCACCGACTTGAAGATGCGGTGAAAGTGATACGGGCTCATGCCAGCGTCGGCGGCCAGTTGTGCCAGCGGCACAGGGGCTTCCGCATTTTCAATACTGCGGCAGGCGGCTACGATTGTTTCCACGCGGTGTGCTTCCGGAGACAACGCATCAGGCGTGCAGCGTTTGCAAGGTCGAAAGCCTTCCATCTCTGCGCCTTCTCGGGTCAGAAAGAAGCGGACGTTTTTACGTTTGGGTGTGCGTGCGGGGCAGCCCGGCCGGCAGTAGACGCCCGTCGTGGAGACAGCAAAGACGAACAAGCCATCGGCGCTTGCATCGCGCGCCCGCACTGCCTGCCAACGCTCATCGTCGGTCATGGCTGTCCGCAGGTCTGGACGCATTGGTGTTTCACGGCGGCATTGTTCAAGTTTGGTCATGAATGGAGCTTAGCGTGGCGCCAGCGCCAGTGCATCCCGATCCTTGCTTTCAAATTCGGGTGCTCGGCGCTGACAACCCGTTTCGCAAGCTCTCGTCCAATCGCCGCTTCCTCACAACCCGTTTCGCAAGCTCTCGTCCAATCGATCCGCTTCCTCAGCGCTCATGGGTTTGTGGTGCGTCTTCTCCCAAAAATGGGGCTCTGAGATAAACTTCCACACCGCACGATAGGCGGCAAAAGAGATTGCCAACCAATAGACCGGCATCAGCACTCCATGCAGCGCCAGGCCGTAGCGCCGTCGGCCCGCGACCGCCACGGCTCCCAGTCCAATGGCAGATACATAGCCGGCAAATAGATTGCTCAGGCCCAGGATATAAAGCCATTGCGCGTAGGTCGATTGTGGAAAATCGAACACGTGGCCGTCGGCGGCATCGATGGCGACGGCCAGATAAAACCAGGGATGGACCAGCGCGGACAGGATCAGCCCGCCCATCAGAACCTGAAACCCGAAAAAGCGCTTGGCACCCAACTGGCCGGCCAGCCGGGCCGGTTCGCGCATGTGCACAAGAAAGGTCTGCATCCAGCCCTTGAGCCAGCGGGTGCGTTGGCGAAGCCAAATGGAAAAATGCTCTGGTGCTTCCTCCCAGGTGGTGGAATTCAGGACGCGAACCTGCCACCCCAGCCGCGCCAGCCTGATGCCGAGATCAGCATCCTCCGTCACGTTGAATGGGTCCCATCCGCCCGACTTTTGCAGAACTGCGCGGGAAAAATGATTTGATGTGCCGCCGAGCGGTACGGGAAAATCGAGAGCCTGCAAGGTGGGGAGTATGGCATCGAAAAGAGCTGTGTACTCGATCGTAAATTGCCGGCACAGCCAACTGTCCTGGCTGTTGTAAACGTTGAGCTTGGCCTGGACGCAACCCAGCCGACGACTGCTGTCCGATCGCAACATTTTCAACGCCTGCCTGAGCTGGCGCGGTTCGGGGCGGTCTTCTGCGTCGTAGACGACGACAAATTCGCCCTTCGCTGTTTGAAGCGCATAGTTGAGTGCGCGCGGCTTGGTGCGTGGTTGGCCATCAGGCACGACAACAACACGCATGTGAGCGGGAAGCTGGCGGCAGCCTATGGCTGCGCGTGTCAGGTCATCATCCTCCTCAACGATAAGTGAGATTTCCAGCTTGTCTTGCGGATAGTCCAGGCGTTGAAGCGCGCACAACAGACTGTCGATCACGCCGGCCTCTTGGTACAGCGGCACCAGAACGGCGTAATCGGGCAGATCAGCGTCTGATGCCGCGTCGTTTTCGTCCAGGATCTGAGGCTGGGAAAACGCTCCCGTCAAAACATAATGCAATGCCAAAACCCGCAGTGCGACGACGCAAAAAAAGGGCAGAGCGAGAAAAGCCAGCAGAACCGTCAGCAGGCCGGATGGCGCGGCCAATGCGCTAACCGCGCATGCAGCGGCAATCCCGCCAAGGCACCATCTCTGCCAAGCCCAAATCGGTATTTTTGCCGACCACTCCGGATGCGTTGCTGCTAGTGTGTTGACGGCAGCATCCAGCTTGCGCCTACTGTCAGCGTCGTGATCGATGGTGCTGGCGTCCAATTGGTGACTGGGCGCTAAGGGCGATTGTGTAAGGCGGAGCGTCTGTGTGCGGGCGCTCAAATTATCCAGCCGACGCCGCGACACGACCGCTTACTCCCTCGCAAAATGAAACTCTCTAAAAAAAAGGCAGAATGCTGGGCGAGAAGCGCGCGGGCAAGAGGCGTGACAGTTTGATGGTCGATATTCTCGACATGATTGGCAGCAGTGTGATACAGGCGCAACATTTCGTGGTTGCGATGCGGTCGGTGCATTTATGGTATCAAACGGATTCGTCGATCGAATACGCTGGCACGCCTCTTTGTAGCCGCACACCGGAACAACTGTTGGGTGCCGAGAACAACTGACCAATGTCACTGCAGTTGCTCCGGGTACCTGCCCCTTATTCCACATCTTCTTTTATGGCCACTCCATGATAACAGCACGAGATTCAGACATTGGGCGCACCACGTGTTTTGGCAGCGCGTGTGTCATGAGAACAATACGGGGTGCACTGGTCGCGATTGTGCACGCGTTACTGACCGCGTCAGCTGCAGCTGTCGCAATCATTCCTGCACTTTCCGTGTCTGCAATTGCACAGACCGGTCGACAAGAGGCCGGCGAGGATGTGCGCGGTGGCGCAGAGCAGGGGCGCAGGGTGCTCTTGCGGTTTTTGACGGATGCGGATTATCCACCCTTCAATTTCTACGATGAGGATGGGATCCTAACCGGCTTCAACATCGATCTTGCCCGTGCGATCTGTCTGGAACTGGACGTTACGTGCGATATTTCCGTGAGGCCATGGGACAAGCTGTTGCCGGCGTTGCGTACACGGGAGGCCGATGCCGTTATTGCCGGTCATACGGTGACCGCGTTGACAATCAGGCAGGTCGACTTTTCGCGCCGCTATTTCCACACGCCCGGCCGGTTTGCCGTGCGAAGAGAATCTGCAGAGCTGAAAGCCACACCTGAAGGATTGGACGACGTGAAGGTCGGGGTCACGGCGGGCACGACGCATGAAGCATATTTACGTGCGTTTTTCCGCTCCAGCCGTATCCGGGTCTATGACAACGTCAATTTGGCACGCGAAGCATTGCGAACCGGAAAGATCGACGCCCTGTTCGATGACGCCATAGGCTTGGCCTTCTGGCTTAACGGTACATCCTCACAGCAATGCTGCATGTTCAATGGGGGGGCCTTTATGGAGCCGAAGTTCTTTGGTGACGGCATGGCCATCGCGCTGCCGAAAGGCAACGCCAAGCTTAAATCGGAGATAGACGGAGCCCTGCAGAGTGTGCGCGACAGCGGCCGATTTGAGGAACTTGTAAGCCGGTATTTTCCATTTCGCCTCTACTGAGCGCCAGCCTGGTAGAGCCACATTTCTAATTTTGTCTCAGCGGAGCGGGCGAGGCAGCAGGACAAAGCAGCACGCGGCTCGTCGGCGCTGACTTCCCCTTGGGCAAGGCCACAATTCGGCAAGAATGCCCTTGTCAATTTGGCGGTCGTATTGATGGTCTCCGTGAAGTGGCACCGTGTCCAATGTAAAGGCCAGCGCAGCCTATTAAAACGATATCGGCTCAATGGAACGATGCAGGTAAATCATATTCCATCGTCACGCGGCGGCGTCACACTGCACTCAGGGGATTGCGCTTTATGCCTCTGTTCTTTCAACACTTATTGCGCCAAGTAGGGAATTATCTGTCTTTATGCCGGCAGGCCTGATACACCGGCGACGGCTGGACATCCTCAGGTGTATGATCCACTCTAAGCGGTGCGAGTTTTAGAACACCTGTGTACGACCGCGGGGGCCAGACCCGGCATTGCTGGACGATCGACTTGTGATCGGCGGCAGCTGGAAATGCTAGGCCCGAACCGTCCAACTCGACATTGTCACATTCCTGCAATTTGAATCCCCTCAAGCTGCAGGCGCTTTGATCACTGTTCGACCGTTGAACGGTTTGTTGGGGGCCCAAACAATGGCACGCTACCGAACGCTATTCATCTCCGACGTGCACTTGGGGACACGCACATCCCAAGCAGAAAAGCTCATTGATTTTCTGCGCGAGCACGACGCCGATACCATCTACCTCGTTGGCGACATTGTCGATTTCTGGCGCATCAGACGCGGTGCGGTCTGGCCGCAGTCGCACAACGATGTCTTGCAGAAAATTTTGCGCAAAGTCCGCAAAGGTGCACGGGTGATATTCATTCCCGGCAACCATGACGAAGGTCTGCGCCAATACTGCGGCCAACGGTTCGGCGGTATTGAGATCGAGCGCCAAGCGATCTTTGAAACTGCGGCAGGCAAGCGCTATTTGGTCATTCACGGGGACGAATACGATGTCGTCGTGCGCTATGCGCGCTGGCTGGCGTTCCTCGGCGATCGCGGTTACGAGTTGGCGCTGTGGCTCAACTGGCCGCTCAACATTTTCCGCCGCAAGGCTGGCATGGGTTATTGGTCGCTATCGAGCTACCTCAAACAAAAGGTCAAGACAGCCGTAAACTTTATTGGGGAGTTCGAAAAGAATTTGTCGAGCGAAGCGCAGCGGCACAATGTCGACGGCGTCATTTGCGGGCATATCCACCATGCCGCCTCACGCCATTTCGAAGCTGTACATTATTTGAACACCGGCGATTGGGTGGAAAGTTGCACTGCGATCGGTGAAAAAGCGGATGGGGAATTGGTCCTGATCCGTTGGCTTGATGTCATTCAAGAGCGCGAGGCGAAGGCCCGGGCAGGTAAGAAAGTGAAACTCGAGGCAGCTTAATGCGGATCCTTGTCGCCACAGATGCCTGGCGGCCACAAATAAACGGGGTCGTGCGAACCTATGAGCGCCTCGCTGAGAACGCGTTGGTGCACGGTTCAGAAATCACGTTTTTGACGCCGTCTGAGTTTAAGACGCTGCCCTGCCCGACGTACCCGGAAATCCGTCTGTCGGTTCCCGGCTACGCATACCTGGTTGAACGGATCGGCGTCATAAAGCCTGACGCCGTGCACATTGCGACCGAAGGCCCGCTTGGCTGGATGACGCGCTATTATTGCCTCAAGCGAGGCATTCCATTCACGACAAGTTTCATACGCGATTTCCCGATTACTTATCTCGCGGTTCCATGTGCCGGAGAGGTGGACCTGGTCGGTCTTACGCAAATTTCACAACGCGGGTGCCGGCATCATGGTCGCCACCGCAAGCCTGGCGAAGGAACTGGAAGACCGAGGCTTTGAGCGCACAATGGGCTGGACGCGCGGTGTCGACACCGAGTTGTTTCGTCCGCGGCCAATACGCCGTTTTGGCGCTGCGCCTGTCTTCCTTTACGTCGGCCGGGTGGCGATCGAAAAAAACATTCGCGCCTTTCTCGACCTGGAGCTGCCGGGCCAAAAGGTCGTCGTCGGCGCCGGCCCACAGCTGCAGGAACTAAAAAACGCCTATCCTCAGGTCATCTTCACAGGCAAGAAGACCGGCGAGGATTTGGCACAATGTTATGCATCCGCGGATGTCTTCGTCATGCCAAGCCGGACAGAGACGTTCGGAATCGTATTGCTGGAAGCCATGGCATCAGGGCTGCCGGTGGCGGCCTATCCGGTGACGGGACCGCTGGACCTGCTTAGCGAGGGCGAAACAGGCGTGATCTCACAAGATCTGGGCGAGGCAGCGCGCACCGCCCTTAAGCTTGACCGCGCAGGCATTCGTGAAAAATCACTCAGCTACAGCTGGGATGGTGCGGCACGCTTGTTTTTGTCAAACATCGAGACTGCGATCTTTGCACAGCAAGGCCAGTGTGCGCCACGTCGGTGCGTGGCAATGGCACGGCGGCCGCATCAGGCCTGATCCTGTATAAAAAGTTGCAAGACCTACTTCGAGCCTTGCCGAAGCCGCCACTTTTCCTCATTGACGCGGATATCGGCAAGTATCCGGTCGATCAACAGACACGTTCGCATGAACAAATCCGAGCCACGCCTGTAATCGGCCGCGGCAAAAAAATCGATCCTGCCGGCGCCCAAGAGATCAACGCACTTTTTCTTTGACCGTCCCGGGGTGTGCACGGCGATGGCATGCCCTCCATTTTTTCGGATGACAGCCATCGACGGCACGTCCGTATCTCCATCGCCGAAATAGATCATGTTGGTGAACGGTACCGGCCGCGCATCCTCCGGCATATGCTGGTTGATCGTGTCGCCCAAGTCCTCCAACCCTTTGTTGATACGAAACAGATACTGGGTCTTGCCGGTGTCTGTAATGACGCGCTTGGGAAAGGGTGTCTCGTAAGCATCAAACCAATACTCGGACGCGAACACGTTATGAAAATGGGGATAGATCTTGGTGCCTTCGATGATCTCGCGCAATCCCGATGAAATCATGTAGTGACGCAACGTGATGCCATGGACTTCCGCGCGAAGCTTCACATACTCCTCAATATCTTCGAACCAGGTTGCGACGCCCTTAAATAATTCAACATCACGCCCCTGCGCAACCAGATCGTCGCGATCGATACGCACGCCTTTTTCGCGCGCCTTTTTGTACATTAAGTGCATATAGGTGATAAGCGGGTCTGCTTTCTCGCGTGTAGCAACCGCAGTTGTCTCAGCCCAGAACTTCGCCGGATCAACTCCAATCTGCGGCAGAAACGAGTATTCCTGCATCGGCTTTGGCGACAGTGTGCCATCGAAGTCGTAGACCAGTGCTATGACCTTTTTGTTGTAGCCAGGAACACCTGCCGACTTTGCGCGCGTCGTTTTCTTCTTTGTGCGTGTCCTAGAGTTTTTTGCGCTCTTACTTACCTGGCGCGCACCCTTCTTTTGACGCGACGGGGTATCGGTTGTGCGCGGCCGTTGCAGTTCGTCTGCCGACGTGCCGTCACTTTCGCGTGGTTCCCGTCGGATGCGGCGCGAAACTCGTTCCGTCATCGGTTCTGCTCCTTTGATGCCGTCGGTCCGGCAATGCCCGGCTTGTAGTTGCGACATTCGCCCGATTCGGGTGGCGCGATGAAGGCTGGTGCGCCGTTCCCCCAACAGACATTCGCTTTGTGCGACCTGTTCTTGTTGTTACGGCGAATTCAAAGCCTGTGGACAAGTTTGGCAGGGTGCAGGGGGGCCCGCCGGCCGCTGGTTTGCATGAACTGCGATAAAACACGTTGCTGAGATCGGTCATGGCAGATTGCGTTCACAGGAATTGCCCCTGCCCGACCCTCCTGAGCCTTGACTTTGGCAGGCACGCACGCTGAAGCCTTAGAAAGCAATTTGAACAACCACCTTTTCGAGCTTGAGCAGGTTTGCGCTGGCCACAAAGATCGCAAGGGTGAGAAGGGTATGACCGATACCATGACGAACCAGCACACACACGTCGGCGACGATGAACAAGGCGCTACATGGCGGGACGAGCTTCGAGAGCTCATCGCTGCGCGCTCATTTCAGCAGGGGCCGGAAATGACGCTGGCGTCAGGACGCACGTCAACAATCTACTTCAACATGAAGCCAACGATGCTGCATCCCGACGGGGCGCGGTTGATCAGCCTGCTCATGTTCAATGCGCTTAGCGGGGAAGAGGTCGATCTTGCCGGCGGTCTGGAGATGGGCGCGGTGCCAATCGCATCGGCATTGGCGGCCGTCAGTTCGATGACGGGCAGGCCTATCGGCGCGTTTTTCGTTCGCAAGCAGGCGAAAGACCACGGCACGCGCAGCCTGATCGAGGGGCTGACCGAGGACGAAAGCATGGCGAACAAGCGTGTCGTCGTTGTGGAAGACGTGACCACCACTGGTGGTTCTGCGTTAAAGGCGGTCGAGACACTCAAGAGCCAAGGTGCACACATCGTGTGCCTCTTAACCGTGGTCGACAGGCAAGAGGGCGCCAGTGAAGCCTGCGCCGCCGCGGGCGTTCCATTCAAAGCACTTTTGACCAAGGCGGACTTCACGGACGCCGTTTGACTTGATGATGCTAATTCGTCACGCGAGGGCGACGCACGATCAGCGCGTTCAGTCGTTCTCTCGACAAGTTAGCGCGAGTCAGTTTCACCTTAATACTCATGACATTCAATTTTAACAGAACTCCGCAGGAGCGCTGCGCATGATGTGGCGCTGGCCGGCACTTGCTGGAGCTTTTTTGCTTTGCAGCTGTGCGCCTAGACCTTTGGACGTGGGAAGCACGACCGAGTTTGAACGTCAGCAGGGTGCCGCCATCGCTGGCTGGAGCAAGAGATGGAGCGCTGAAGATTCGGGCCAAGATGATCTGTCGGCAGGGCAAACGATCGACATTAGAAGCTTCGTTTATGAGTCCGGGCGGTTGGGGGACCAGGGTGGCAAAGAATTTTCAGGCGCTTGGTGCGTCCTATCGCTTGCTCAATCTTCAACCAGCGTGACGACGCCGGCCCGTGTGCGACTGCCAAAGCATGATGCGCGCATTACCCCGCTCACTGTGTCGTGCACCATGCATGGGTACATGGAACGACGTATGACGGTTTCGGCATCTGACACGAATCGGATTCCCGAGCCTACGGAAGAGACCAAAATTACGCTTGTGTCATTGCTTGCCAAAATAACCGGGAGCGGCTCTGGCAGCCAACGCGCCAGCAATTTCGTCTATCCGAACGTTCGGGTCGTTATGCGCCGCAAGGATGCGCTGTAGGCGGTCGAGGCAGGCGCCAGCTGTAGAGGTAAAGGTCTACCCCTCAACCGTCATGGACCTTTCCGCCTCATAGACAGAACCATCATCATCGATCCACTTGAATGTGAAGGTTCCGCTGGTTGTGGCGCGGACCTTGAATTTGAAGAATGGGTTGGTCGCAATGGCCGGGTGCATATCAACGGCAAAGACTTCAGCTCCATTGAATGAGGCTGCAAACCTATTGATGATTTTGCGCGGCACAGGTTCGCCCGTGTCGGGATTTTTGCGGTGGCCTGATTCCATGACATGGTGAATCAACGCCTTGACGGTGATCAACTCGCCCTTCTTCGCCGTTGCCGGTACCTTTATGCGTGGCTTGGCTTTTGCCATGTTCTCTTTTTCTCGCTCCGTACTGCGACCGCAATCGCCGTAAGGTCAAATGGACCGCCTAGCTGTCGGCACCGCAGCCACCAATACTCACGTCAATCTGTTTTTTGTCGAAGTACGCCGAACCGTCATTCATCACTGCCAACGCAACGACGTTCTGAAGCCTCGCCAGCCGAATGCGCGTGTAGACAAAGGCCTGGCCGCTCATCGGAGTAAAATGAAACACGGCAACGCGTGGCCACGGATTGGCCTCCGAAAACAACATGACGGCCGTCACATAATCTTCGGATGTCATCGGGCTGTCGACGCTAATTTCGATGGGGACGTTGTTACCGTTCTCCGCAAGCTTTGGCGCATCTATTACAACCCGGCTCTTGTCCGGTGCTTTCCCGCCCGTGATCTGGTCGATGAGCCCGGCAATGGTGGCAGGCGTCGAGCGCGCCATCACGGCACGGGGCAATCCCAACGTTGCTGCTATGGCAGCCGACAGGACAATTACATCACGGCGGTTCGGGGTTTGTATTCCCATTTTTTCCTTGTATCTACGCATTTGCCTGTCAAAGCCATCAGGCCGGCATCCTAGGAACTCGCGCACCTACATATGAGATTTACGCTTTGGCGTGACGACTGCAAGACGCTATTCGGCGCGTTTGGCAATATGCAGCCCATTCAATTGGCGATCGCAACGCAGAAGACCTTGTTTCTTGAAGGAAACGAGGACTTTTTGCGTTACTGCAGAACACACTTCTCACGCTCAATTGATTGTGTGTGCAGGACGCCATCTGTCGTTCAGCCGGGCACCCAAACGTCAACGCCTGGGCAGATGCCGCAAATGGATGACTATCTGTGCACTTGAACGGTGCACCGGCCATCAATGATGGCCGGTTGCAGCGCCTGCACCCTTAGGGACGCGAATACTTTCTACCAGTTCACGAATATGGCGCGGAGGCTCAGCGGTGATGGCGGAGACGGCGAACGCCACACCAAAGTTGATTAGGGCACCCACGGCACCAAATGCGTGCGGCCCGATGCCGAGAATGAAATCGCTGGGTTGGTTGGCCAGCAGCTCGGTGCCCTTGATGAAGAAGAACCCCTTGTAAAGCGCTATATAGCCGGTGGTCGCGAAGAACCCGGCCAACATGCCGCAAACAGCACCAATGTTGTTTACGCGTTTTGAGAAGATGCCCATCATCAGGGTGGGAAATATTGAAGCTCCCGCGATTCCAAAGGCCAATGCGACAACCTCGGCTGCAAAACCAGGAGGATCAAGGCCCAGAATACCGGCAAGGACAATCGCCGCCGCCATGGACAAACGAGCAGCCAACAGTTCTCCGCGCTCGGAAATATTCGGCATGAATATGCTTTTCAGGAGATCGTGCGAGATCGCAGAAGAGATCGCCAGCAGAAGTCCTGCCGCAGTGGAAAGGGCTGCTGCCAGTCCGCCTGCGGCGACAAGCGCAATCACCCAATTTGGTAACTTGGCTATTTCCGGACTGGCAAGCACCATGATGTCCTTGTCGGGACCCGACCTGAGCCCGTCGCCCTGTTTGTGAAACAGCTCGTTGCCTTTCCAGCCGTAAGATTCCGCCTTCTCGGCAAATTCCGGGTTCTTGTCATTGTAGTACTGGATGCGGTTATCGCCGTTCTTGTCACGGAATTGCAGAAGCCCGGTTTGCTCCCAGTTCTTGAACCATTCGGGCCGTTTTTCATATTCCAGATTGCCCTCGGCGCTGCCGACAGCATCAGTGTCCTGGACTGTATTTATGAGATTGAAATAAGCCATCGCGCCGACGGCCGGCGCCGTCGTGTATAGAATTGCGATGAACACCAACGCCCAGCCTGCAGACCAGCGTGCGTCCGATACTTTCGGAACGGTGAAAAAGCGAATGATGACGTGTGGTAGGCCGGCCGTGCCGATCATCAACGAGAGTGTGAACAGGACCATATTCAACGTACTGGCGGACTGAGCGGTATACTGGCGAAGACCTAAATCGGCAGCGATCTGGTCAAGCTTTGTCAACAGCGGCGTACCCGTGCCAGCCACATCTGAGAACAGGCCCACTTGCGGAATCGGCGAGCCGGTAATCTGTAGCGAAATGAAGATGGCTGGGATGGTGTAGGCAAAAATCATCACGCAGTATTGGGCGATCTGCGTGTAGGTAATGCCTTTCATTCCGCCCAAGACGGCATAGAAGAAAACGATCGCCATACCGGCAAAAACACCAACCTCGAAGGGAACCTCCAGGAAGCGCGAGAACGCCACGCCGACGCCTTTCATCTGACCGATCACATAGGTGATCGATGCGATGATGAGGCACATCACGGCGACGATGCGTGCGGCTTGCGAATAGAAGCGATCGCCTATGAATTCTGGCACCGTAAACTTGCCGAACTTGCGCAAGTATGGCGCCAGGAGCATTGCCAGCAGAACATAGCCGCCAGTCCAGCCCATCAGGTAGGACGAGGCGTCATAGCCGCTGAATGCGATCAGGCCGGCCATGGAAATGAATGATGCGGCTGACATCCAGTCTGCGGCCGTGGCCATGCCGTTGGCGACAGGGTGCACGCCGCGGCCTGCTGCATAAAAATCGCCGGTGCTGCCGGCCCTGGCCCAAATCGCAATACCGAAGTACATCGCGAAGGTGGCGCCAACGAATGCATACGTCAGCGTGCGCAGATCGAGAAACTCTTCCATGACCTAGTCCTCGTCCACGTCATACTTGCGATCGAGCGCGTTCATGCAAAGCGCATAAAAGAAGATCAGCAAGACAAAGACATAGATGGACCCTTGCTGAGCGAACCAGAAACCGAGGTCACTGCCACCAATCTTGATGCCGCTAAGGAAGGGTCGCAGTATGAGGCCTAGGCCGTATGAGACAAAGGCCCATATGGCCAGGCAAAAGGCCACAAGCCGTAGGTTCGCCCGCCAGTAACCCTGGCTGCCGTTGCTTTCTGCAGACACCGGAATTCCCTCCCCAGACGCTCTTCTTGTCGTTGGCCGCCGGGCGGAGCGGGCCCGGTGCTGACGGCTCTTTGTAATCAAATCCGTAGTAGTCCGCGCGGGCTCACCACACGCACTGCCTTGAATTCAGCCGTCAGTTTCGGCTGTATTTGATCAGCATGCAACGCCTCCAATCGAATTTTGGTACTAAATGCGGAGCGGGCGTCGTCGAGGGCGAGCCGTGCCGCTGGCCGGCCCATTTATTGTCGCAGGCCCGACTCTTGCGTGTCTCGGCTGCCACACCCTTGGAACGACCGACACCAGAACCTACACGGCCGTGTGATCTTAAGCCCGTTCCCGGTTGCCTGAGGACGGCCAATCGGCGCAGACTGCTGGCATTGAGCTGTTCAAGACGCTCTACGAATTGCCTCACGGCCCGCGTGCGGGCTTGCGTGAGTGTATTTGCGTTTCGCCAACTTTCGCCAATCGACGCTGTCAGCAAGGGTTCGCAAATGCCGTTTCTAAGAAATACGCGCGGAAAACTCGCAATTGTCCTGTTGAGCTTGGGACTTTTTGGCCTCGCGCCTTCTCAGGCCGCTGCTCAAGACTTGTTCTCATTCCTGTGGGGCGGTGGATCGCGTGAGGTGATTTCTTTCTCACCGAAAGTGTCACCACGCCAAATTATTGTCAGCTTCGGCGACCGGAAGCTTTATTGGGTCTATCGGCGCGGCGAGGCGATTAGTTATCCGATTGCCGTTCCGCGTAAACAGAGCCGCTGGTCCGGTCGAACGTTTGTCTCACAAAAACGCAAGAACCCGGGTTGGACGCCAACCCCGCAGATGCGTCGCGAAAACCCGAAGTTGCCGGCACATGTGCCGGGTGGTCATCCGCTAAACCCACTTGGCGTTCGCGCACTTTATTTGGGCTCCAGCCTTTATCGTATTCATGGGACGGATGCGCCATGGACGATTGGCACGGCTGTCTCGAAGGGGTGTATCCGCATGTACAATGAGGATGTGCTTGATCTCTATCCACGCGTTCCTACAGGAACACGCGTGCTGGTGACCTGGAAGCGCTACACGTCATAAGCCACGGGTTGCTAGAGAGTGTTTACGCCGCGGCGTTCTTTGCAAGCGGAACTGGTTAGAAGACGGGAGATGAAGACCGGCTTTCCAATATTTGGGAGCCGGTTTTCTCTTGTCCGAACTCACGAACACCGGGTTCGCTTGGTGAGCTTAGGCTACCTGCTGTTTGACAACAGCGTCGATTGCTTGAAGCTCAGTTATCAGAGCTTCAAACCTATCGAGTGGGACCATGTTGGGACCGTCGGAAGGTGCATTGTCGGGGTCTTCGTGCGTTTCGATAAACAAACCTGCTACGCCAACGGCAACGGCTGCGCGCGCAAGCACCGGAACAAAGCGCCGATCGCCACCAGATGATGTTCCCTGACCACCCGGTTGCTGCACAGAATGGGTGGCATCGAAGATCACCGGGCATCCCGTCTCCGCCATGATGGGAAGCGCACGCATATCGCTCACAAGTGTGTTGTAGCCGAAGGATGCGCCGCGCTCGGTCAGCAGCACATTTGGGTTTCCGGACTGCACCACTTTGGCGAGTACGTTTTTCATGTCCCAAGGAGCGAGGAACTGACCTTTCTTGATCTTAACGACGCGACCTGTTTTTGCGGCGGCAATTAGTAGATCGGTCTGGCGGCAGAGGAATGCAGGTATCTGTAAAACATCGACGACTTCGCCAACAATGGCGCACTGTGCCGGTTCGTGGACATCGGTAACAATTGGTAAGCCCAATGTCTCGCGTATTTCGGCAAAGACCTCCATGGCTCCGGAAAGCCCCAGCCCGCGTTTGCCAGACAGACTTGTGCGATTGGCTTTGTCGAACGAGGACTTATAGACAAGACCAAGGTTGCGTTTTGAAGCGATCTCTTTGAGCGCAGATGCCGTGTCTAGAGCATGCTCACGGCTTTCCATTTGACATGGCCCGGCGAAAACCGCGATCGGACGGTCATTGGAAAACTCTATAGTCCCGACATTGACGCTACGGTTCGGCTTCAGTGCCGCCTGGTCGCTCATTCAAGCCCTCATTGGTGTCTTGCACTCATTAAACCGGTCACATTCATCCGCGCCAGTGTGAGTGCGAAAATGTGTGACCAGCATCCCGTCAAGCACAACAAACCGCAAGCCCGCGACGATCCAATGATTGTTCTGCGCCCACAAGCGGCGCCCACCACCATTCATGAGACAAATACCAGTCAATTGTCTCGCTCAATCCTGTCTCCAGGTTGTGCCGCGGTCGCCAGCCCAATTCGTCAGCTATGCGCGATGCATCTATGGCATATCGCATATCATGGCCAGGGCGATCCGCAACAAATTGAATGAGACGACGGCGAGGACCGTCCGGTTCGGTGCCCAGATGTGCGTCCAGTTCATCACATATCCGGGTGACAATATCGATATTACGGCGTTCCGAGTTTCCACCGATGCAATATGTATCGCCGGGGGTGCCGTGCTCGATAACCGTTGCCAACGCCTCGGCGTGGTCGACAACGTATAGCCAGTCACGGATATTCTCACCCTTCCCGTAAACGGGTAATGGCTGGCCGGCCGCCGCCTTTAGGATCATCAGCGGGATCAGCTTTTCTGGAAATTGGCCGGGGCCGTAGTTATTCGAGCAATTGGTTACGATGACGGGCAGGCCATAGGTGCGTCCCCATGCACGAACCATGTGATCCGAAGCCGCCTTGCTGGCAGAATAAGGAGAGGACGGGTCGTAGGGTGTTTCCTCGCAGAATAGGCCCACATCTCCCAGGGAGCCGAACACTTCATCGGTTGAAATGTGCAAGAAGCGGAACTGAGCACGCTTGGGCTCATCAAGCTGTTCGTAATGACCGCGCGCGGCCGTCAACATGTTGGCGGTTCCGGTGACGTTGGTCTCAACAAAGACACCAGGTGTCTCAATGGAGCGGTCAACGTGCGACTCGGCGGCGAGATGCATGACCCAATCGGGCTTATACTTTAGAAAGAGCTGGCGCACCCTCAATGCGTTTCGAATATCGGCCTGCTCGAAGCGATACCTGCCGGTTTTGCCCAATGGATCAATAAGACGGGTATCAGCCGCATAGGTCAGCGCATCAACGTTTACGACGCGGTGTCCGAGGGTCTCCACGAGATGGCGGACGACATGTCCGCCGATGAAACCGGCGCCGCCGGTGACCATTACTGTTTTCATGTCGTTTGTCCGATGGGGATGCATCGCGTCACCTCATTCGAATGGCGAAGTTGTCTCGGCAAAAGACGGATTAGCCCTGTCCTTTTCCGATAAAATCGCCGCTTCCGATGTGACCTTCCAATCGATACCCAGCGCCGGGTCATCCCAGCGGATGCCGCGCTCGGAGGCCGGTGCATATAAGCTTGAGACTTTGTAGAGAACCTCAGTTGACGGTTCGAGAACCGCGAAACCGTGCGCAAACCCTACTGGCACGTAGAGTTGGTTCCAGTCTTCGGCGCTCAGCTCAACGCTTGCATGTGCTCCAAACGTTGCCGACGACGTCCTGATATCGACACACACATCGAGGATCCGCCCCTTGAGCACGCGCACGAGCTTGGCTTGGGCATGGGGCGGCTCCTGATAATGCAGACCGCGAATGGTGCCGACGTCTGCTGACATCGATTGATTATCCTGCACGAAGGTTTCATCAATGCCCGCGCCTGCGAAGGCTTGTGCGCTGTAAGTTTCGCTGAAATAGCCACGATGATCGCCAAACTTCTTCGGACGCACGACCTTGAGGTCGGGAATTGAGAGTGTTTCGACACTAAGGTTGCTCATTTGGCGTTCGCTTTTGTTTTGCGGTGTTGCAAAGCCTGATTAACCTCTGTTCAAAAATTTCAACGGCGTCGCCTGCTAACAAGCGACGCGCCGGAGCGTAGCCCTAACGCGCGCCATTCTCTGCCAAAAGGCCGCGCAGATAGGCGCCGTAGTCAGAGTTTGCGTACTTGTCGGCTGCTGCGATGAGTTCCCTGTCGGAGATAAAGCCCATCTGGTGGGCGACCTCCTCGGGGCATGCGATGCGCTGTCCCTGTCGGTTGGCCATGGTGCGTACAAACGATGCTGCATCCACAAGGCTTTCCGGCGTTCCGGTGTCGAGCCAGGCAAATCCTCGACCCAGCCGTTCGACGTAAAGCTCACCAGCTTCCATGTAGGATTTATTGAGGTCCGTGATTTCCAGTTCACCGCGTGCAGATGGTTTGATGCCTTTGGCGATCTGCGCTGCGCGGCCGTCGTAGAAGTAGAGACCTGTGACAGCCCAATGGGATTTCGGTTTGGCAGGCTTTTCTTCAATGTCGTTCGCCTTGCCGTTATCATCGAAAGCGACGACGCCGTAGCGCTCCGGATCGGACACCCAGTAAGCAAAAACAGTTGCGCCGCTCTTGCGTGCAGCAGCAGCGCGCAACATTTCTGGGAGCCCATGACCGTAGTAAAGGTTGTCTCCCAAGATGAGCGCCGATGGCTCATCGGCTACAAAGTCGGCACCAATGATATAGGCCTGGGCCAATCCTTCCGGCTTTGGCTGTTCGGCATAGGATAACTGCAAGCCCCACTGGCTGCCGTTTCCGAGAAGTGCCTGATAGTTGGGAATGTCTTCCGGCGTTGAAATTATAAGAATGTCGTCGATGCCGGCCAGCATAAGCGTGGTGAGCGGGTAGTAGATCATCGGCTTGTCGTAGACGGGGAGCAGCTGCTTCGATGTGACAAGCGTCATCGGATGCAGGCGCGTACCGCGTCCACCGGCCAGAATGATCCCCTTCATTCGCTCCAGCCCCCTTATTGCGCCCGGCGCTCATTGCCTGGCGCTGGCCGCGTTTCAACGTCCGCCAGACCTGTGCGGTACGGCGGTTCTAGTAGGTAACGGGGCAATGGTTGCTATTGCGTTGACGAGTGACGGATTTTGATACCGGTCCTTTAGTCATTCTCCGGGCCAAAAGCCGGGCTGGGCGCTGATATCTCAAAGGTGGTCACGCCAGCCTGAGGCATGAACATTTCAATGCAATTGCCCGGACCGTCTGTGAACATCCAGGGATGAGTGAGATACGTGTTGACCGTGAATGACTGCCCAGGGTCCAGATTGGCATAGTCCTTGGGCATGCCGTCGAAGTCTATCCACATGACACTGCGGTAAGCTTCGGTCTTGTTGACAAAGGTTATTGTTACCGGCGTCTCGGAAGTTTGTGACTTTGCGCTGGCGTATGCGTCGCAGGTTTTGTTGGTCGCGGTGTCCCCACTGTCGGCAGATGACGGTGTGTTGGACGCGGCGTAAACGGCCTTACAGTCGGCGATGAATTTTCTTACCTTGACGCCACTCCCCTTCAAGCCAAGTTGCACCGGCGCGCCACCCTTAGTTCGGTATGAAAATTGAGAAGAACTTCCTGCAAGGTGCTCCCAGAAGGGGTTGTTAAATCCTGGCCTGACAAGAATACCACTGACGCCGATTTCAAGTTCAGTGCCATAGACCTCTCCATCCAACTGCCAGCGCGCGCCATCGGCGGTGTAGTTGACCTTAACGCGTTTGCCTTCACGCATGCCCTCTACGTTGTAGCCCATAATGACCAAGGCAGTTGCCGCGCTCGACCCGGCAGAACAGGAGGCATCGAACTGCACGGCGTCCGTTTCGGGAATTCCAAAGGCGAGACGAACCGTATAGCGACCCTTGTTCGTGGGATCGTTGAATGCGTTGACCTGCCAGCGCATATCCGGGTCGGGCGCGGGTGCTGTAGCCTCAGCGCCGGCGCGATCAACGCATTCACCTTCCATAAAGTCCTGGTCATTGCGGCACCCGATTTCCACGTGGCTCTTACCAGGGTTCTCCAATCCTTCCAGAGCATGCTCCAGCACTGAAATGCGGTCGGTATACTGTGTTGCGAGACATTGTACGTCCGCACCGCAGGTGTTGCGTTCAGCAAGCCAAGAGCGCTGTTCTTTCTGCAGATCTTTATACTCAGCTGGTTTCAGCTTTTCTTTCAATTCTTGATAGACGTCGTTGAGCTCACCGTCGCGGCGCGTCAAATCCCGATCAAGGCAAATCGCTGTTTCCGACTTGGTCGGCAATTTGTTGCAATAGGCTTCGCGGGCTGCGGCCTTATCGTCGGCATATGATGGTATCGCCAGACAGGATACCAGCCATATTGTGGCTAACCTGAATGATGCGACGTTCCTGCTACCCATGTCTTGCTCCTATTGCGTGGCGGCGCGGTGGCTAATGCTTGAGGCCGTGCAGTCCTGATTGCGAACCGGGTCTCTACTACTGCCCAAGACCCGATCACCGCTAAACTTTAAGCGCAGTATGGGCCAGAACGCCATCCATCAAACCGACAAGTGACGGCATCCGCCCGGCTGGCGGATTTTCCGTTCGTTTCCGGTCAATATCGCTGGATTGCCGTGGGCGCACCGGATGTGGCGGCAATAAGGTTGCCGGCTTGCTAAGCCGTGAACAGTGGAGGATAGCCTGGTCCCTTGGATTAGTTCATGCGGCGCGTGCAGACCTAATCGTCGTCCACCGAGTCTTGGAGTTCTTCGAGCTTTTTTCGAGCTGCTTCTTCCGCTTGCCGGTAGCAGTCCCGCTCAAGTTGCAGCCTGGCAATTTCCACGAGGTTCGGGTCGGCATTGGCTGCTGGAGTTTCTGAACCATTGCGCGGGATGTTTGCACCCACCGTCTTGCAGTCAGGGGCAACCGTTTTGCGCAGCAGATGCGTTGGCACCTGTCTTTTTCGTGGCGTGGCTGCTTTCGACCGACGGTTAATTTTTGCTGTCTTGGTGGGCTTGGGTTTTTTCTTCACGTGCCGAGGCGTAATCGGATCATAGCCTGCAGCCGAATACCCAACCAAGCATGCACAACCGGACACAAATAACGCTGGGAGGAGCATAATGAATGCTTTGTACTTGGGTGAGCGGAGAAATTGGGAAGCGCGTGGGAATGGATACACGAACATAACTCAACCAGGGTCAGCAACTCATCAGCGCGGCAGCATTTTTGACTGCCGACCGGTGCGCCCCGCAGCTCCACCGTCATTTTGCTGATAGTGGACCGGATGAGTAAACGGTGCGTAAATGGTGTGGCACAAGGATGAGGTAATTGAGGAGTTACTTGGGCTTGCTTGCCTTGCGTGCGCCAAATTCTAGTCGCCCCGGCCGGGTTCACCAGCGTCGGCAAGGACGTGGGCGCGACGGTACCAAGTGAGCGCTTGGCTTGTATCGGCCTCGGCGGTCGTCAGGCCCAATGCCGCCAAGGCCTTGGGGTCGAATGTGCTGCCTAACGCTAGTGCTCCCTCGGCAAGCCCTGCATCAGCGGCACGCTTGAAGAGTGCGCGTGCAGCGACAATGTCCCCGTTTACCAGTTGCTGCTGACCAGCCCTAACCAACTCATTCTTACTCAAGGACTCAATTGACTTAAGGGTCGTCGCTGGGCGTTGCGAAGCCGTCTCTTTTTCGTTGAGTGCGGCAACTTTCTCTGACCAAGCTCCTTGCGAGTTTAAGCTTCCTTCGGTGTCTTTTTCAGATGTCTCGATACTCGTTTGCGTGTCTGGTTTTGCTCGCTCCTGGGGTGGCGCTTGAATGTCGTTACCGGATTGTTGTGTTGGTTCGGCTTCTTCGCCTAGATTCTTCGCTGCAACCGCACCAGCAGGCTCCGTGATCGAACCTGTTGGTGAAACAGCCGGCGCTCGCGTCGGCACCTGCTCTTCCCGCGACGATAGTTTTCGATCCATGTTGTCGATGTGGGCAGCCACACGTGGGGGCTCCGTCTCGGCCTTCTGTTCACCGGATGGCTGTGTCATCACCGTTTGAACAGGGCTGTCCTGCACAAGCTCCTGCTTCTTCGTTTCAGCCAACTTGTTGCGATTGTCGTTGGAAAGTTGCCCGAACAGGAAGGCAACGCCGAAGCCAATTGCTACAACCGCGGTTGTGCGCACCAAACCACGACTGGAGACTAGTTTGTGACTCTTGCCACGCTTTTGGCTCGCCTCTTTTCGCAACTTGTTCAGGTCAACACAGCGCGGATCTAGCGCAGGCCCATGTGTTATGCTGATATGCCCGCTCTCCGGCAGGGTGATCAGTGGACGCAGTTTGCTGTGAATGGCCTTTTCAAATGGGGAGTCCGATTTACCACTCATCTCGGCGGACACCCTGGCGCTCATGGATGTCGCTGCACGTTGCAAATCTTTGCGCATTTTGCCGTCTTCTTGCGAACCGCGTCCTGCGCCCGTAACACCATAGCGTTTCACTACCGAACTCCGCGCGAAGAAATGACTTGTACTAATATTTGCCAGCCCGCGTAACTTGCCAAAATATGGAAGCGGTGAGGCTTTTTGCGTCCGGCTGAACGTTCAGTGCAAGTTATCACTGCCTTGAGCAACTCATTCAGGTATTAAATGAAATCTATTGGAATGAAGGTGTCTACAGTGTGACCTTGGCCCGAAGGCATTAGTGCGAGTGTGGACTAGCGGATGCTGCGCAAAGCACTCATATCCACGCGCAGCACCGTTTAGCACGCCGGGATCTCCCCGGAAACAAAGTGGCCGACAAGCACAGTGTCAAACCAGTGCTGCAAATCCTCAGAACCTGTCAAAGGTGCAAGCGCGAATACATCGTCGATAAAAATCGCTTTGGGCGCTAACTGCCAGGTGCCCATGGGCTTATCATTTCGTGTGAGCGTGAAGCGGAGGCCTCTATCCTGCAACGCGATTGAAGCAACAAACCTGTTTCCGTCCACATGCCAGGCAAAGATCCAGCTGTCGTCCTCCTTCGTGCCGGCGCGCATGAAGATGGGATGCACGAAACCGGCTCGGCGGCCTGCGACTCGCGTTACGAATGCGCCGGCTGCGTAAAGCTCGCCGTCTTGCTGCCATAGCCAGACCTGACTGACCTTTGCATGTTGGCGCAGGCATTCGGTTGCAGAGAACGTGCCCAGGTAGGAAAGTGGCTGCGTGGCCGGTGTGGTCTTTACGGGCGGTGGTGTCTTTACAAAGGCAACAGTTTTGTCACGCGCCTCTAGCGATAGTGCGTCCGACCCCTGCTGCGTGACCGTTATGTCGAATGGCAGGCCTGCTCGAGGATTGAGTTTAGCTAGCCACGCTTGTGGTGCCGAACCGGTTTTCTGCAAACCTGTTCCTCCGGGCCCCGAATGGCATTCGGCATCCTGCTGGCATTGGTAAAACAGCCAGACTCGCCCCGCCGCATTGACGATCAACCTTGTGTACTGTGATGCTCCCTGCGCCTGCCAGTGGCCGATGGGATACTTATCTGATGAGGTTGTCTCAAACGGGCCGAAATAGCGTTGATAGGTTTCTGCGTCGCGGAACTTGGCCCTAAACAACAGAACATTGCGTTCTTGGAAAACCTTCGACAAGCGTTGGGATTCGCGTGCGACAAGCACCCAATTGTAGATCATGCCGCCGCCGATGACGACGAGAGCGATGCTGAACAGCATTGCGGCCCGGCGCCGGTGGTAAGCGAACAGTATAAGTGCGGACACGCAATAAAGAAGACCCAGGACCATGCTGATCAAGAGGATGTCGATCCGGATCGCGGCTGGCGTCCAGAAAAACATACGGATTTCATGCAGCGTGGCGAGAATTGCGACAGCAATTGTCAGCAATATCCAAATACGCGCCCACCCGGTGAGGCGCACAAGCGGCCACACAAGCAGAACCCAGAGCGTCAACAGCGCACAATATAGCCCGTACATTGCCATGGACCGACATTACCCGCGAAGGCTTGGTTTGGCGTTAATAATGGCGGTGCTGGTTTGGGCGATTGCACATAAATGGTTCTGGAGGATCCCATTGCCTGACCAATGAGAAAGACTGGGAAACTGCAGCAAGCCACTATGATTTTTGTTGCCGGTAGCGTGCGACTAACGAGCTGCCAACATTCATACCGCCAAGCATTCTGCTCACCACTTGAGAAAAAACCGTCCCAGCACAAGTCCAACGACGCCGGTCGCCAATATGGCGCTTCCATAGCGAAACGCGACGATGGCGGGTTCATCGGTCAAACAGCCGAGCGAATAACCGAAAGCGCCGATGGCGCCTGCTGCGATGCCAAGGGCAAAGCCAGTCCTCCCGGGCTGCATTGGAGCAGCCTTACGCATGACCCACAGCAGTACCAAAAGCGCTGGCACCGACAGCATCAAAACCTGACTAACGCAAGCTCGCAGCGCATCAAAATCATGCGGTGCCAACAGAGCTGCCGCGCCAACGAGAACACAAACCGCCACCGCAACCACCCTCTGGGTCGCAGTCTTTAAACCGGGCGCGCTGAGAGCGCGCAGATAGATCGCCCAGACCACGCCGACGCCAATGCAGGCCAGAACCTTCCAAAGAACCTCAAACCATGCGTTGTCGACATCAGTACGCACACCACCAGTCTGTATTTGAATGAGGAACGAGGCCGCCAGCCCGAACGCAAACGCCAGCGCCAGCTGGCGCGGAACAATACCGTCGGGCACCGGTTCTGCTCTTGCCGCAAGTGATTTTATCAACGTTTCCGTCTGCATGGATCAGCGTTCCCCGGTCAAGTCTTTGAGGCGCTTCATTGCCCGATGTACGCGCAGCTTCATTGCGCTCACACCTATTCCCTGTTTGCTGGCTGCTTCCTCCATGGAAAGGCCCTGCAGTTTGGTCATGTGGACCGCGTTTCGCTGATCCGGCGAGAGCGTGGCCAATAGTGTGGCAACATCTGTTTCCGCCGATATGTCAGCGCTTGGGCTGTCATGTGCGTCTAATATGGTATCAAACGCTTGGTCAGAGATCACATTTCGCCGCCTGCCGATCGTGCGCAGATGCTGCAACAGCTTGTATTTCGTAACGCCATGGACCCATGGCATGAGCGGACGTGACCTGTCATAGGTTGCGCGCTTTTCGTGTATGGCGATGAGGACGGTCTGCACGACATCTTCGACCTCGGCCTCCAGCCCCATTGCCGAAAAGCGCCGGCCAACATGTGCACGCACGACTTCTGCTATCGCGACCAAGGCGGCCTCATACGCGGGCTTATCGCCTCCAAGCCCGGCCAGGAACAAATCTTTGGTGCCGTCTGTGTCCAGGTTCTTCACCAAGCACGTATCCAATTTATTATTTGCCGGCGGGCGCGGACCGGTTACGCGGAATCGAAAAAAGTTCACGAGAATGTTGACGATGTAACCAACGGCCGTTTTTCGGCAAATCTCTGTGTAGAGCCTCAAAAGCTCTCAATCAACGCAGGAGATAAAACTTTATGAGCCCGATTTCCAAAGCCTTCAGCGCCTTCGCCATTGCTCTTGCAGTGGTTTTATCGGTCGGTCAGGCATTAGCCGAATTCAAGGAAGACTACACCGCTTCGGCCTTCGAAGCCGCACAGTCGAACAATAAGCACATCGTGATTGAGGTGTTTAAGAAGGGCTGCGGAACTTGCGCCGCTCAACAGCCATCGCTGCAAGACGCGCGAGCCCAGTATCCCGACGCGGTGTTCTTAAAGTTTGACTTTGCCAACAACAACCAGGCGGTGACACGCTTCAAGGTTGTCAAGCAGAGCACCATCATCGTGTTTAAAGGGATAGATGAGGTCGCGCGCCTCGTCGGTGAAACCGATCGCGCGAAGATCCTCGCGGCCATAGGCAAGGGTGTGTAGCTGACGGCGCACAAGGTCAAACTGTCATACCCCAATCCCAAACAGAGTTTTGGGGTATGACAGCAGGGGCGCCGTCCCACGACCAACCACAACTCCCGCAAATTTGGTAGGACCTGCTCAGATGACTTCATTTGTTCTGGCGTATGTCGCTGGACTGATCACAATACTCTCGCCGTGCATCTTGCCGATGCTGCCGATCGTATTGGGTAGTGCGGTAAGCACACATCGACATGGCCCCATTGCGCTTGCCACCGGATTGGTCCTGTCGTTCACGGGTTTTGGATTGTTGGTCGCCACGCTTGGATTCACAATCGGACTCACGCCGCCTGTGATGTCAAAACTTGCCGCCGCGCTGATGCTGTCGTTTGGGGTCATTTTGTTATCGACCACGTTGCAGACGCGTTTCGCCGTCGCAGCCGAGGCAGCAGTTTCCGGTTTTGGCAATCAGGCTTCGTCCTTCTCGCCGCAAGGACTTCCCGGTCAGTTTGTGTTAGGCGGTTTGCTGGGCGCTGTCTGGACGCCATGTGTCGGCCCGACTCTCGGTGCGGCGATCGCGCTTGCTGCGCAAGGCGAGAACATTTCCTACGCGGCCGCCACAATGTTTGTGTTCGCTGTTGGCACCGTGACGCCATTGATCGGGTTGATGTATGGAACCCGCGAAGTGATTGCGTCACGGAAAACGGCTATGGCAGCCGCGGGACAATGGATGAAACCGATCCTGGGGATGCTTCTGATCATCGTTGCCCTCATGATCCTGACAGGCGCGATGAGCGAGTGGGAAGAATTCCTTCTGAACCACAGCCCGCAGTGGCTGATTACATTCATCTATCAGTTTTAAGGTTGCAAAGGCCCGTGCGATTGTGCCCGGACGGTAAGAACAACCTACGCGCTGGCGGTCTGCCGGGTGATGTGCACCTGCCCAATAGTGTGTGTTTGCCTCGAAAGTAAAGTTGCGCGGTGCGTGGCCGAGAGATTTTGTCCTCGTGCAGCCATGTGTGCTGTCGCAATTATGTCCCTATGATCAAATAGCCCGTAGTCCTTGGCGAACGTAGCGCCAAGACCGGCCCGATGGTGTCCGGGGGCCCGGTACTTTCATGCTATCGTTCAAGTAACAGCGTGAGAGACAGAATTCAGTTATTTTTCGCAATTTGATAGCAAACCAGCCTGAGGGGCAAATGGATTGATCAAAACCCCTATTCTCATCGTCGGCGCCGGCCCGTCCGGTCTTATGCTCTCCGCGCAGCTTCATCGCTACGGTGCGCCGCACGTCATTGTCGATCAGAAGGATGGAATTACGCGTTTAAGCAAAGCGCTTGGCGTGCAGGCTCGAACGATGGAACAATACCGCCAGCTCGGTATCGCGCAAAACGCAATCGCGCAGGGTTTTGTTGCCCAGACGGTGAGGTTGATCGTCAATGGCCGCATCCGCGCGATCATACCCTTTGGAGATATCGGGACCGGCCTAAGCCCATACCCATATTTGTTTATTCTTGAACAATCGCGCAACGAGGCCCTGATCCATGACTTGATCAACGCTCAAGGCGGACATGTCGAATGGAGCACGGAACTGGCGGACGTGCGCAAAACTGAAACCGGCTATGCAGGCACCTTGAAAAAGCAGGACGGTTCTGAGGAGACCTTCGAGTGCGAATACCTCATTGGCTGCGGAGGCGCGAGCAGTCCGGTGCGACATTTCCTGGACATGCCGTTTCGCGGTGCGACCAGCGAGCAACTGTTCTTTGTTGCCGATATCAATATCGAAATCGATCTTGAAAAGCAGGGGTTGCTTCTCGCTCTCTACAAGAACGAGTTTGTTGCATTTTTTCCTATGTCCGGACCACAGCAATATCGAGCGGTCGGAGTGTTGCCGCCGTCCGTTTCAAATCCTGATGACTTTTCGTTCGATGAGATAAGAGCTCATATTGAAGACAACGTCGGGCTGCCTGTGAAGATCACCGGAACTTCTTGGCATGCCGGTTATCGGGTTCACCATCGTATCGTCGACAGTTTCAGGCAGGGCAATGCGTTTCTCGTTGGCGACGCTGCGCATATCCATAGCCCCGCCGGCGGTCAGGGTATGAATACCGGATTGGGTGATGCGGTAAATTTGGGTTGGAAACTGGCCGCGGTCGTCAATGGATGGGCAGGGTCTGGGATTCTAGACTCGTACAATGAAGAGCGTCGCCCCTTTGGCGTGCAGCTCGTGCACACGACCGATCAAGCCTTCACCGTTATTGTTTCAAAAAAATGGATTCCTCGTTTAGTGCGCACGCACATATTGCCTCTTGTAATGAGTGGCATCCTCAGGTTCGAAACGCTTAGGCGATTGCTGTTTAAGACCGTCTCACAAACTCGAATAAATTATCGCAAGAGCGCGCTGAGCGATGGCTCGCGCAACGGTGCAATTCATTCCGGAGATCGCTTTCCATGGTTTGAATGGGATGGCGGCGATAGCTTCGAATGGCTCGCAAATACTGGATATGTCGTTCTCACGTTCGGGGGCGCGCCACCATGCGAAATTGCGGGTTGGTCCGGGCCGAGCACGCAGATCGCAGTTGAGGGAGCCGCGGCCAAGGCAGCGGCTCATGCTGGTTTGCCGCGCCATGGCTGCGTTATCGTCAGGCCCGACATGCACGTGGCGAAAATCGTTAGCGGATAGGGCTATTACTCTTCATCGTGGCTGACGCGCCAACAAATTGAGCCTCGTCGTGCTTCATGCAACGCTTGGCCGCGAAAATGCCAAGGTCCGAAGTCGATGTTTCAAGTGGCCGGTTGGGTGGACACCCAAGTTCCGGCAACAAGGTTTGAGCACCGCGATCCGTAGGCGCACACTAGGATGAACTTGAAAATCCGCAACAGGCAGGCGGAGTTGATGGACGATCCGGACATCGCGCCGGAGCTGTTTATCGGCGCCCTAAACGGGTTGCGCAGGATTAATGCCGTTACACAGACGGCCCGCCTGATCTGGCCGGACATCAAGGCGGCGGCCCGCCGAAATCCTGATCGACCATTGCGCGTGCTCGACGTGGGCTGCGGTGGCGGTGATGTTCTCATTACACTTTTTAAAAAGGCTGCGTCGGCCGGTATCGATATTTCACTTTACGGATGCGATATTAGCCCGGTTGCGCTCCAGCACGCCGCGACCCAGGTCAAACGATCCGGTGCTGAGGCCGTCGAAATTTTTGCTCACGATGTACTTAACGACCAATTGCCAGAGGGCTTCGACGTGATCTTGTGCACGCTATTCCTGCACCACTTGCCAGACGACAAGGCCATTGCGTTTCTTGCCGACGCCGCCCAAAAAGCGAAAGACCGTATTGTTGTCCAGGATCTTGTGCGTAGCCCGGCCGGCTATGCCTTTGCTAAAGTTGGGGTCAACTTTCTTTTGTGCAACAAGATATGCAGGGCCGACGGGCCGCGCTCCGTCGAAGGCGCGTTCACGCCGAATGAGGCGCGAGACCTTGCGCGTCGCGCTGGACTAAAGGGCGCGAACGTCCGCGCGCGGTTTCCCTTCCGCTATGTGCTACGTTGGGTCAGGCCATGATGTCTTCCGATAAAACCAATGCCTGGGCCTACCGCACGGACTGGGATGTTGTTGTCATCGGCGGTGGACCGGCTGGGTCCGTGACGGCTTTCGCGCTGGCGCGGGCTGGCCGCCGTGTCCTGGTTGTCGAGCGTGCGCAGTTTCCGCGCGACAAGGTTTGCGGCGGATGCCTCAATCAGCGGGCACTGGCTGCATTGGATGGGCTGGGCCTTGCGCAGGCAGTATCGCGTCTGCACGGTGTCGAACTTTCAGCCTTTCACGTTCGCGGGTTTGATCAGGCCGCGCGTGTTGCATTACCCGCCGGGCTTGCCTTATCGCGGAGGAGCCTCGATCAGGCGTTGCGGGACGAGGCAATGGCGGCGGGCGCCACTATTGTACACGGATGGACGGCCACGATGGGCGCGCTGCGCAATGATCGGCGCAGCGTCATAGTGGAGTTGCCTGGGCACTGCGTTACACTGAATGCAAAGGTTTGCATCATGGCCTCAGGCCTTGCCGCACCGCGCTGGCAAGACGATGCGGGTGATCCACCTGAATCCTCCATTGATGGCCGCTCATACATCGGCGCGGGCGCGTTGCTTGATGAGCGAAATGATGCAATCGGACCAGGGACCATTCACATGGCGGTCGGTCGTCATGGTTATGTCGGCGTAACCACCGTCGAGGCGGGACGAATAAATATTGCCGCCGCCATCAGTGCAGAACAGGTCAAGGTCGCCGGCGGACCAGCCGCGGCATGCGCACATATCATGGAAGAGGCGGATATGCCGGTCCCTAATACACTGCACACGGCAAAATGGCAGGGAACCCCGCCGCTGTCGCGCCGTGTCAATCCGCTGGCTGGCCCAAGGTTTTTGATTGTCGGCGATGCCGGTGGATACATCGAACCCTTCACCGGCGAAGGTATGGCCTGGGCCATGACGGCGGGTGCGGCTGCCGCCAAGCTTGTTCACACATGCGCAGAAAACTGGATGCATGAAGCTGAATCCAACTGGGCGACGTGGCACGCGCAAAACGTTGCCGGCCCGCAGCGGCGCTGCAGGTTAATCGCCAAGGCCTTGCGCTCACCGTTCGTTGCGCGCACAGCCCTTCGTGCCATGCGCGCGTTCCCGGCCCTGGCCAGGCCCGTTCTTGACCACATTAACGCGCCCGTCGAAGCGCATCGGGAGAGCATGCGATGGGCTTGAATATCATTTCCTTTGGCAGCGCAGTTCCCGAGGTCTACGCGACGACGGAGGAAATGCTTTACGTCGCCAAGAGTGTTTTTCGCGCGCCACAAAAGGCGCACCGCAAAATTGATGCGCTCTATCGCGGTTCGGGCGTCGAAAAACGCCATTGCGTCGTCTTGCGCGACCGCTCCGACTGGGTCTCCGAGGCGCCTGAATACAACATGTTTTACAATCCCGACGTTGATGACGACCCTGGCCCATCGACCAGTTCGCGTATGCGGTCCTATGAAGAGCACGCCCACCAACTTGCTGAAACAGCGGCACGGCGTGCGCTCGACCAATCCAACATTTCCGCAGATGCGGTCACGCATCTCGTCACCGTTACCTGCACGGGCTTCATGGCACCCGGCGTCGACATCCGTTTAATCAAGGCATTGGGCCTGCCCGCAACGATCAAGCGCGCGCAGGTTGGTTTCATGGGCTGCCAGGGCGCCATCAACGGCCTGCGTGTCGCCGACGGTTTTTGTTCCGCCGACAAGAACGCGCATGTGCTTATCTGCGCGGTCGAGCTATGCAGCCTGCATTACAAGTACGGTTGGGAGACAAAGGACACGTTGTCCAATGCGCTCTTCGCCGATGGTGCGGCAGCGGTTGTCGGGACCGCGCAGGCCAATGGCGTCTCATGGCCCGTGCGCGCGACCGGTTCGTGCCTGGTGCCGGGGTCGGAAGACGCCATGAGCTGGCACATCCGTGACAATGGCTTCGTCATGGGGCTCGACCCGTCCGTACCGCGCCTCATCGGGGCCGAGTTGCGGCCATGGGTTGAAACCTGGCTCGGCGACATCGGCTTGCAATTAGGCGATATCAAATCCTGGGCGGTGCATCCCGGCGGGCCCAGTATTTTGCGTGCGGTTGAGCGCGCACTTGAATTGCCGGGCGATGCGCTTGCCGCGTCTTGGGACGTGCTGCGCGACCATGGTAATATGTCATCACCGACCATACTCATGATTTTGGAGCGGCTGCGCGCGGCTGGCGCACCGCTGCCTTGTGCCGTTCTCGCATTCGGCCCGGGCCTTACCGTGGAAGCGGTCGTGCTGGGGGAGTAGGGTGTTGCTAGGTGATGTGAACAGGACAAAGGAAACCAGAGTGGTTGTGCCGCGCGGAGCAATGGCACTGTAGGAAGGCTGGTGTTCACCCTGGGCGTTCTCGCCGCTTTGATGTGTGCTCTCGTCGTTCCGGCATGTTGTCACCTGCGTATGGTGGCACCATATAACCGTCATCTCGATCAGAATGTTGGCAGCGCCTCAAAGCACTGCTCGCCCAAATTGCGGAGGTTAGCATGACGAAGTTCAACTTGAACGGCGCTGATGTTGAGACGAACGCACCACCTGAGACACCACTGCTTTGGGCAATACGGGAAGATCTTGGACTGACGGGGACCAAGTTTGGCTGTGGCGTCGGCATGTGCGGAGCTTGCACAGTGCACATCGACGGAAATGCGCAATTTTCGTGCCTGCTCACAGTTGCCGATGTTGCTGGTCGCGCCGTGACAACGATTGAGGGTTTGTCGCCAGAAAGGGCTCACCCTTTACAGAAAGCTTGGGTTATCGAGCAGGTCCCACAATGTGGGTACTGTCAGAGCGGACAAATCATGCGTGCCGCCGATCTACTGAGCAAGAACCCACGCCCGTCGCGCGATGAGATCCGCAAAACAATGAGCCAAAACCTCTGCCGGTGCGGGACATACGCACGCATTGAACTTGCAGTAGACCGCGCAGCGCGGGAGGCATAACCATGGCCCGCACCAAGCTAGAGCGTACTGCGGTTGAGACCAAATCGGATGGCGCGATCACGCTCTCACGCCGCGAGATGCTTATAGGTACCGGCGCCGTGACCTTTCTAATCGGGACTGACGGTCTGCGATCGATTGCTACGGCGTCTGACGCATCAAACACGTCAACGGCAACTGGAGTCAGTCCGAATGCATGGCTTACGATCCATCATGACGGTGCGATTGACATAGTCTTCCCTTCGACCGAAATGGGTCAGGGGAGTTCGACTTATCTGCCGATGATGCTCGCAGAAGAGCTTGATGCCGATTGGCATAAGGTCCGTATTCAACAGCTCAATTCGGACGATCGCCGATTTGGAAACCCAATTTTCGGGGGCTTCCTCTACACTGCCGGTAGTTCGGGCGTATATGCCTACATGTCGCCGATGAGAATGGCGGGTGGACAAGCACGTCGCATGCTTATTGCGACAGCAGCGAAGGTCTGGTCGGTTCCTGCCGGGCGTTTGCGGACCGAACCGGGGCATGTTGTCGATCCTGAGACTGGTCTAAGACTGGGCTATGGCGCCCTTGCCGGCCGACCGGAATTCGTAACGGACATACCGGAGGTGACGGAAGCTGATCTGAAATCTCCGGACGCATTTCGCCTGATCGGCAAAAACGTTCCGCGCCGAGATATTCCCTCGAAAACCGATGGCTCTGCCAGATATGCGATAGACGTGCGCGTACCCAACATGGTCTACGCCGCGGTTTTGCGTGCGCCCGTCGAAGGCGAAACTCCGCAAAAAATTGATGATCAGGCGGCGCGGCACGTTTCTGGAGTCATTGATGTCGTCAGGCTCCCCGACGGTATTGCCGTCGTGGCGGAAACACTCTGGGTCGCCTTCCAGGCGCGTGATGAGCTCAACGTCACTTGGACATCATCGTCAGCGCTTCGGAGTGCCGATAGCGCAAAGGATCTCGAAAGTTATGTCGCTGCTGCGGAGAGCCAAGCCGAGGCCGCAGTCTGGCATGCGTCAGGTAATGCCAAGGCCAAAATAATTTCCGCTCAGCGCAAGCTCGCGGCGACATACCGCTCCGACTACGCCTACCACGCGCAGCTGGAACCTATGGCTGTTGTCGCGTCGGTAACCGACGACGGCAAGGGCGCAGAAATTTGGGCCGGGACACAAACTCAGAGCTGGACGACGGTGACCGCAACCACAGTGCTTGGGACAACGGCGGACCGCATCAAGCTGAATATGATGACCATGGGCGGATCATTTGGCCGCCGCACAGCGCTGATCCAGGAATATGTCCGCGACGCTTTGCTTGCCTCAAAGGCGGTGGGGCGGCCGGTAAAGGTTATCTGGACGCGCGAGGATGATCTCAAATTCGGCTGGTTCCGACCGACGGCGGCGCAGCACCTGTCCGCCGGGCTCGACGGGGCAGGCAAGATTTCAGGCTGGCACCACCGTGTCGCAACTCCGTCTGTGATCAAGTATTTCAATCCGCGCCGCTGGGAACAGGTCGCACCAAAAGATATCATCTCAATGCGAGGGTCGGATAACAAGTTCTACGATTTTGCTGATGTGCTCGCCGAGCATGTGATCACTGAACGGCGCGCCCGGATCATTCCATGGCGCGCGATTGGGGCCAGCTACACGGCATTTGCAGCAGAAGTGTTTATGGACGAGCTTGCAGAGGAGGCCGGTCAAGACCCGCTGGCGTTCCGCCTGGTTCACACGGCGGACAATCCGCGCGGTCAGCGGCTGCTGCGGACAGTTGCAGACATGGCTAATTGGGGCATGTCACGTAAGGACACCGCGGTGGGCCTTGCTTATGCGGGGTATGGCAATGCGCAGGCGGCCGGAATTGCCGAGATCCGTTTGGATCACGACACCGGTGAGATCAGTGTCCAGAACTTCTGGGCAGCCATTGACGCAGGCATGATTGTCGCTCCGGACAATGCGCTAAACCAAATCAATGGAGGCATCGTCTTCGGCCTCTCAAGTGCTTTGAAGGAAAGCGTTACAATTGTCGATGGCCAGGTCCAGCAGTCGAATTTTTTCGACTATCAGATCTTGCGTGCAAACGAAGTACCTCCGATCTCCGTCGAGCTTGTCCGCGGTGGGTCAAAGCCACTACAGGTCGGTGAGGTCGGCACGCCTATGGTTGCACCAGCTATTGCAAATGCATTTGCACGGCTAACTGGCAAGCGCCTCCGTCACATGCCTTTCACGCCCGAGCGGGTGCTGGCGGCATTGGCGTAGCGGACTGCAAACATATCACCCGGCACATGCCTGAGGATTATTGGGATTTCGAACGGAGTTGAAACTCCACCTGTTGGACGAACATGGGTGGACAATTCTGTCCCTCCGCGTCCGACCTGCAAACCAGACCCGGCAACTCCACCTGCAGAGGCTCCCCTCAAACAGTGTCCGCCCCAACCGCGTGGCCGTGCGCTTGGAATGTTTGCGAATGCTGGTCCGGGAGAGCTGAAATGCGTCAATCACCTAACGCCTCAATCGGTTTTCCACGCCTGCAATAGCGTTCTGGAATAGCCCGCTGGAATTCGATAGATTGCCAAAGGTGGGGTACGCTGTGCTTGCCCCCTTGGCCGTCGGGCCTAATAGGTTCACTACGGAACTGATTTTCAGGCCCATAGTCTGTTGGGTCTGACTGACAAGAAGTTGGCTCCTGGTTATCACAGGTAAAGGTTCGATATCTGGCATGGCGTACCAGCAAATCCTACCTGCTGAGACCGAACTGATCGGTGAGTTCCGGATCCTGGCCCATTTGGGTAGTGGCGGGTTTGCAAACACCTATCAAGCGTTTGAGACCAGCCTCGGCCGTGAAGTCGCGATCAAGGAGTACTTTCCATCCGATCTAGCTGTGCGGGCAGACACCTTGCAGGTGGAAGCCAAAACGCCATCGGATGAGAAACACTTTAAATGGGGCCTGCGCCGATTCATTCGCGAAGCCAAGACGCTCGCCAAATTTCGCCATCCAAGCATTGTTCGCGTGCACCGTGTGTTTGAGGAAAACGACACGGCCTACATTGTGATGGAGTATGTGACGGGCTCAAATATGGAGGCCTGGCTCCACGCCCTTGGGCGTTCGCTGACCCAGGCCGAATGCGACCGCCTGTTGACGCCACTCTTGGATGCTCTTGAAGTGGTACACTCTGCCGGCATTCTGCACCGAGATATCAAGCCAGCAAATATCTACATTCGTGCTGAAGACAGTAGCCCTGTGCTTCTCGACTTTGGTTCTGCCCGACATGCTGCCGCTGAGCAGGCAGGCACTACGGCGGCTATTGTGTCGAAAGGCTATTCGCCGCACGAGGCCTACACGACTGACACCAAGAAGCAGGGGCCTTGGACGGATATTTACGGGCTGGCTGCAACGATCTACAGGGCATTGTCCGGACAAGCACCACCGGAATCGACAAGCCGCATGCTGGAAGACGATTATGCTTCGTCAGCAACTCTCCCTGCGACGCAAGCAGGATATCGGTCTGAGTTTCTCGAAGGAATTGATGCCGCGCTGAAGGTCATGCCGACAGGGCGGCCTCAGTCGATCAGTGACTGGCGCACACAGCTCTTCCCGACGTTGCCACAGACCACGATTGTCGGCGACCAAGCCCAGCAGCTCGCGACGACTAAGGTATGGCAACCGATCAGCAATGACTTCAGTGATCGGCCGTCCAACGGATCTATAGCGAAAGATACTTCAAAAAGTTCCCGACCGTCTCGCTCCAGAACGTTGATCTTTGGCACCGGATTGGCGCTACTGCTAGTCAGCGCCGCGGGGCTGTTTTTAGTTTACGATCCCGCCCCTCAGTCCAACGTCCAAGATGAAATGAACGAGGCCAAGAAGCCGAAAGTTTCAACCAAACAGGACGCCACCAAAGAACCGCTATCCCTACCCAAGGAGCCTCCCGAGGCAAAACCCGCGACCGGTAATAAAACTCCCAACGCGGACCAGAAGCCACGCGTCAAAACTGCCGAGGATATATTTTGGGATAGTGTCGACAAAGATAACCCTAAAGAGCTGCAAGCGTATATCGACGCTTTTTCCGACGGCAAGTTTGTGAACCTTGCCCAAATGCGCCTGGCAAGAATCGGGCAGGACGCGGCTGCAACATCGGAACAAGAACACCATGCAGATGACACGCCGGAAAGAAATAATGCAGCCAACTCTGCTTCATCCGGTGTAGATAAAGCAAGCACGCCCGAGACAGCCGCTGGGCCACCGCCTCATGATTGCGATCGGCTTGCAGGACAGCCAGACGACGAGGCTGGGGTCGGGGATGGAGTTCCATATCACCTCATTCAAGTCGAAGAAGCACTAAGTGCGTGCCGGCGCGCGCTTGAGGCTTATCCGGGCACAGCGCGGTTTGAACACCAGCTTGCACGGGCACTGCATCGAAAGGACGCGTTTAGCGAAGCCATCACGCATGTTCGCAGTGCAGCGCAAAAATCATATGCCGCCGCCATAAATAATCTCGGCATTATGTATGAGTGGGGCCAAGGTGTAGCGAAGGACGCAGAGGAAGCAAACCGCTGGTACCGCAAAGCCGCTGATATGGGCCATGCGCGGGCCATGTCCAATCTCGGGATCAACTTGCAAAGTGGTATTGGCACCAGCAAGGATGAGGTGGGCGCTAACCGCTGGTACCGCAAAGCTGCCGACAAGGGCAATGTTGGCGCCATGTTCCGCCTCGCGGTGAACCTGCAAACGGGTGCCGGCATCGACAAAGACGTTGCAGAGGCAGTTCGTTGGTACCGCAAAGCCGCCGACAAAGGCCTTGCGAGCGCCATGCACAATTTGGCGTGGAACCTGGAGAACGGTAACGGCGTCCCCAAGGATTCCGCGGAAGCGAACCGCTGGTACCGCAAAGCTGCTGACAAGGGCTACCCGAGCGCTATGTATAATCTTGCGCTTAATCTGCAATTCGGCAGCGGCATTGCCAAAGATATTGCGGAAGCCAACCGCTGGTACCGCAAAGCTGCTGGCAAGGACCATGCAGGTGCCATGTTCCGACTCGCGCTAAACCTGCAAACCGGTACTGGTATTGCCAAAGATGTTAAAGGGGCGATTGATTGGTACCGGAAGGCCAGCGACAAGGGTCATGCGGACGCCATGTACAATCTCGCGTGGAACCTGGAAAACGGCAACGGTATTGCAAAAAATGTAGCGCAGGCCAATCGGTGGTTTCGCAGGGCTGCCGACAAGGACCATGCAAACGCCATGTATAACCTCGCGTGGAACCTGGAGAACGGTAAGGGCATCACCAAAGACCTCGGACAAGCGAACAGTTGGTACCGAAAAGCTGTCGACAAGGGCCATGCGGGCGCCATGTATGCTCTCGCGCGGATGCATGACGACGCGAAGGGCGTTTCCAGGGATAGGCCAGAGGCTGCACGCTTAATGTTTGACGCACTCAAAAAGGGTCATGCGACCTCGCTCAAAGAGATGAAGACGAACGCGCGCGCCTGGAGCAAACAGTTCCGTCGTGAACTACAACGATTGATGCGGGACGCCGGTGTATATGAGGGCGCCGTCGACGGTTCGTTCGGCGCCGGCACACGACGCGCCATAGATGCGTTGGCCAAAAATCAGTAGACAACTTCATTGGAAGGTTTGGCCCATCGACATCCGATCGCGGAACTTCACTCATCTCATATGCCGGTCGAATATGATGCTGCGCGCCAATAGACATGCGCTCATGTTCAGCGGATAACGGTCATGGTCACACGCAAGGATTTGTGGGGCAAACAGCTTGTCCGTGTCTAACCTGTTGCCCATACTCAGTCCTTGCGAGTTTCCCGTTGACACGTAGATGAGTATGATAGTGTCATTTGTCAATTGGGGGCTCTCGGCACGCTGGGTTCGTAGTTCTCATGCGACGATCGCTACGAAAACGAACAGATAGGATAAGTGGGACGCGATGCACGTCGTCATAAACACCGCCCCAACGAAGTACCTAGTGTGCATCATGCTACTGATTTGTTTCACCGGGTCGTCTGCGGCCGGTCAGTCAGAAACACAGGCTGGCGCGATCGAACAACGGATCGAGACGCTCGAAAAGGCCGGCGCCAAACAGATTGGCTCTTACAAGCTTGCCAGCATCAAGTTCCTGGCCAACTTCTATCGACACCGAGCCTACGCGCCTGCGTGGGCTAACCCGAAGGATGTCGGTGTGCTTGCCCGTGCGGTTGCAAACGTGGAAACGCATGGGCTGCGTGCAGGTGACTTTCATCCCGATGTCCTCGGCGTCAGTGCAGGTGGAGCAGCTGCAAGCTTGTCGGCCGCCGATCGGGACATTGTACAAAGTGATGCGCTATTCCGGCTTCTCTATCAGCTTCATTTCGGAAAAGTGAGCCCACAACGGCTGGACAAAAACTGGAACCTTAAGGGACCTAAGCGAACTGGCCGAGGTTTGGAGATTGTCTCTGCGGCTCTGAAATCGGGCGAACTTCAAAGGTTGATTGAACATGTGAGCCCTCAGAGCCCTAATTATGAGAGGCTACAGGATGCGCTGAGAAAGTATCGCGCTTTTTCGAATGCCGGCGGCTGGCAGAAAATACCGGACGGCGCGATGCTGAAACCGGGCGCGAGCGACCCGCGTATTCCCACAATCCGTACCCGCTTATCAATAACCGGCGAATATGCCGGCGCCGCAGACCCCAATAACGGGATATTCGATCCGCCATTGGAAGACGCCGTAAAACGGTTTCAGGCCAAACACGGCCTTGACGCCGATGGCGTTGTTGGCCCGGCCACTCTTGAGGCAATGAATGTTTCTGCAAAAGCTCGTGTAGATCAGATCCGGGTCAATCTAGAACGTGCGCGCTGGATCGTTGGCTCTCTCAAAGATCAGCTCGATCTGGTGGCCGTGAACACGGCCGGCTTTTATCTGATAACGCGTCTGGACGGAGAATTTGTCTGGTGGACTGACGTGATCACGGGGACGCCCTATCACAAGACACCGATGTTCACGGACACCATGAAGTACGTCGAGTTCAATCCAACCTGGACAATTCCACCAGGAATCCTTCGCAAAGAAATATTGCCCAACCTAACGGCCGATCCAACGTATCTTGCCAGCAAAGGATACGATTTGATCGGCAGCGATGGACGAAAGGTCGATGCGACGGCGATCGACTGGGCGGCGCAGAAAGGTCGCGGTTTTCCATACAGTGTCGTTCAGCCCCCTGGACCCACAAATGCACTCGGGCGCGTCAAGTTCATGTTCCCCAACAAACACAATGTCTATTTGCATGATACGCCCAGCCGCCAACTATTTTCCAAAACGGGGCGTGCGTTCAGTCATGGATGTGTTCGCGTGAACGACCCGCTCAAGCTTGCCGAAGTCCTGCTTGGTAACCGAAACGGTATGACAAGACAGCAAATCGATCAGATCGTCGCTAGCGGCAAGTTGACGAGGGTAAACCTCAAGAAACCAATCAAGATCGCGATTCTGTATTGGACGGTCGATCCCTTGTGGTCAGGGGGAACACGCTTCTATCGGGATGTCTATAAGCGCGATGGGAAAATCTTAAGTGCGTTGGACAGTGCGTTTTCGCCGCCCATCAACTGAAGTCAAAACATCTTCGTCATTAGGACCCAGTGTTGTCCTTCGTTCGCCCAAGCCTCTTTGACCATCGGCCGCGTCGCGATTTCACAATACTCGCAACTTTCGTAGAGCCGGCGAGCGCCCAGGTTTGCGTCTGATACTATGACGCTGAGACCACGCTTATTGAGGCTGCGGGATAAGGCTTCAGCGTGACTTAATAGAGACCTGCCCAGGCCCCTGCCGCGATATTCCGGCAGAACGGCCAGGACATTGACGTACCAAGTACCTGCAGCAATGTTTTCCAGTTCCTGCAGAGGAACAAACATTGGCGGCATGTCATCTCCGATGTCTTGCGGTTCGTCGGGGATTTCGTATCCGATCAAACAACCAACGGGCTTGCCGTCAGATTCAATCATACTGGCGTTGCGATAAGAAAAGCCGCCGTCTTCACGGGCTGCTCGTCGGCGCCCGACGTCCCAGGCCGTCTCGTGCGGCTCCGCCAGTTGTGCCCATAGGTAAACTGGGAATCCCTCGCCTGCATAATTGACGAGTTCGGCCATAAGGTCTGCATCATCAATGGCGGCGTGCCGGATCATGGGGGCAGTTTGGTTCAATTGGGACTCCGTGACAACGATGAGCTTTGATCTGAACTGTCCGGCGGGGCCTATTGCAGTCTGACGATGATTTTGCCGACTTGTGTGCCCGATTCCATAAATGCATAAGCGTCGGCTACTTGGTCCAATCCAAATGTCTTGGCAATTTTCGGCTGGTAGGTGCCGTCGCTCAACCTGGCAAGAATATGTTTCTTCGCTTCGGCCAATCGCTCAGGCCATTCAAACAAGTGCTTGACGACATGGAAGCCTGTAAACTTTAGCGCCTTCGCCATCATCGGTCCGACAGGCAGAGGCGTTATCTCCTGCATCGCCAGAACGCCGTATGTCACGATCGTTGCAGCAGGCGCCGCTGCCTGCGCGAGCTGTGAAGTAAAATCGCCGGTGATCGGATCGAAGGCGATGTCAAAGCCTCTACCGTCTGTTATATCCATGACTTTATCGGGCCAGTTATCGTGGCCTGTTGCAATGACATGGTCGGCACCTTCAGCCTTCAACATGCCTTCTTTGTCTAAAGTACGGCTCGTTGCGATTACGGTCGCACCAAAGGCTTTGGCGACCTGAATTGCCGGCAGCCCAACAGACGAACTTGCTGCCGAAATCAATACGATCTGGCCGGCGCCGGCCTTCATACCGCCGGCAAACACCAATCCCCCGTAGGCGGTAGGGTACGCCATCCAAATGGAAGCCGCCTGATCCCAATCTAAATTTGCAGGCCTTTCGATCAGCGATGAGGTCGGTACAACGGCATGCTCGCCGATGACGCCGTATTTGTCGATCGGCATGTTGGGAGAAATGCATATGTCCTGGCCGATATCATAACCGGCAACGCCCTCGCCGAGCGCTTCGATGACACCTGCGCCCTCGATGCCCACGCGCGCCGGGGTTACCGGGGCCACGAAATACTGTCCGTGCGTAAACATCCATTCGGCGCGGTTAAGCCCAGCGGTGTGCATGCGCACCAGGACTTCATCTTTGCCTGACTGAGGAATGGGGCCGTCTACCACCCTCAATGCCTGCGGACCCGCCACTTCTTGTAACTGTGCAAACTTCGACATCGCTCCCTCCATATGACGATGGGTGCCAAATGATGAAGCGGCACCCTTTTTGCTACTGCATATCGAGCGATTGATCTGGGTACATCATGCGGCAAATTCTAGGACCGTTTGAATGTAGGCTGTTCCCGCGCTGTGGCAACTGCGAGATCACGTCGTGATACATTCAGTACACATGTCCAGACGATACGAGGGGGCGAACTATTCCTTTATACTCCGTGCCCGTCACAACGCTGTATCTGCGCGGTTCTGCCAGACATTGAAGGTTGGCAAGGGCTTAGTCCAACAGTTAGCCTGAATCAGATTCAGCTGTTCTCGACGGCCACCTGAGGTGTGCCTCATTTTTTTGCTCCGAGGCTTGAGACTTTGTCGGCGAATAATGTTTCGTGCTAAGATTTTTTGCTGACCGGTTGATCAACAGTATGGAGTTGGTGGCATGCGTATTTTGGGACTGACACTTGCGTTTGCGCTGATCCTCGCTGCCGGCGGCAGCGGTCTTCGGGCGCAAGGGACGCCGCCATGGTTCGGAGCAGCATTTGAAACCGTAACACCGGAATCGATGACGGAACACGGTCTGTCGGTGCCGTTCGGCGCGCGTGTGACTGCGGTCGAGACAGACAGTCCTGCAGCCAAGGCGGGGCTTGCTCAAGGCGATGTTGTGATCAGCATCAATGGCAATCCCGTTAATGACGCACCGGCCCTTAAACAGGCCATAGAAAATCAGGCAGTAGGATCGGCCTTAAAGCTCAACCGTATGCGCGGCAAGGAAGTTGCCGCTGTCACGGTCAAGCTCATCAAAAAACCACGTCCACCATCGGAAACCACTGCTGCAGCTCCGACGCGCCTGATGCTTGACACAGGCGGTCATCGAGGCCGGATCACTGATCTAACTTTTACTCCGGATGACAAGTTCATCATCTCGACCAGCGACGACAAAGTCATTCGAGTTTGGGACTGGAAGGCACGAAAAACAGTCCGCATGATCCGGGGTGAGTCCGGCCCAGGGAATGAAGGCAAAGTTTTTTCATTGGCGCTTTCGCCCGATGGAACACGTTTGGCTGTGGGGGGATATTTCAGCGGGAAACATCAAGATGCTATCCGCTTGTTTGACGTTTCCTCCGGGCGTCTGCTGCACCTGCTCATGGGACATAAGAATATTGTGAATGCGCTTGCTTTTGCGCCCGACGGGCGACACCTCATTTCGGGTGGAAGCGAAGGTATTGCTATCGTTTGGGACGTGCCAGCCGACGCGGACAATCCCCCAAAATTGTTGCACCGGCTTAAGGGGCACACAGATCTCGTTTACGCCGTGCATTTCACGCCCGACAGCAAGCGGGCCGTAACTGGCAGCAACGACAAGACCCTGAAGTTGTGGAACGTGAAGACCGGCGAGCTCCTAGCGAAGATGGAAGGTCATAAACGCCCGATTGAACGGGGGGTCGCCATTCGAAAATCCGACGGCCTCATTGCCTCGGGAGATACCAGCGGCGAAATTCGGCTCTGGGACGGAACGACCGGCAAGTTTATCAAGGTTCTGACCAATCAGCAGATGGAAGTCTCTGACCTGATATTCACTCCCGACGGAAAGCGATTGGTTTCGGGAGCTGCCAAGCGCACTTCAGACTCAAGACCCTTCCTCGTTAACGTTTGGGACGTGGAATCGGCGACGAGAGTTGCGACGTACGGCGGTCATGACAATAACGTTCTGGCCGCGGCGATTACCTCTGACGGACGGTACGTTGCAAGCGCAGGCGGTACAAACTTTGAAATAGATGTTTGGGATATTAACACCGGTGCTCCCGTCAATGGTGAGGATAACAAGCCTATTACTCTTTCCGGCAAAGGCATTTCCGCCTGGGCTGCCGGGTTCACCGACGACAGCAACAGCATTGGATGGGGTTATACGTTCACCTCCGACACGATCAACAATCGAGGACCGTTTGAATATATTCTGCAGCTGCCTCTCAACGAGCGAGTTCTCAGCTCCCCCAAGTCGCTCAATGCGGATGCCACAGCGAATGGACTGCAGGAAGTAGGAAATTTTCGACGCATCAGCGTTGATCACAGCCGCTACCAGCTTAGTCACCGCAGCAATCAAGACGGCGGTTACAATTCGATCCTCGACATAAGGGAAGACGGAAAACTGGTCGCCAGCCTTGAGCATGACCTGGAAGGTGCCAGCGGTCATTACGCCTATGGTTTTTCAGCGGATAAAAAGTCGATCATATCAGGTGCCGGACATGGCGAAATCTACGTCTTTGATATCGAAGCTGTAATCTCAGCGGCCAAGACCAAAGATCAGCTCATGATCCGATACTGGGATTTTGGCAAAGTTGCCCGCACGTTCATTGGCCATGAGTCTGCGGTTTGGGCCGTCGCGCCTTCGCCTGATGGCCGTTTCCTTATGTCTGCCGCAGCTGATCAGACGATCCGATTGTGGAACCTCAGGACAAATGAACTCATCGTCACTTTCCTGCACGGTACTGACGGCGAGTGGGTGATGTGGACACCCCAGGGCTACTACACCGGCTCGCCCGGTGGCGGCGAACTCGTCGGCTGGCAAATCAACAAGGGACCGGCCAACGCTGCTGAATACGTGCGCGGCCGTCAGCTCCGTCAGAAACTACTTCGTCCCGATATTGTCGAGCGCGCGATTGTTCTGGGCAGTGCCGAAGCTGCCCTGAAGGAAGCGGGACTTGAAAACGCTTCCATTGAGAAGCTGTTGACCCAAACCCCGCCGGTCATATTTGCCAGAGCGGCAAAGAAGCACGCGGCAGGCGGGCGGGGCATCATTTATGTCGCGTCTGAAGAGAACAAACTTCCAATCCTGGAAGCGAAAATCACCGTCAGCGACGGCAAACAGGAAACTGTGGTCGAAACCCGGTCCGCGGCACTTCCGGCTGGCATAACGCCTCCGGAACGGGGAACTGTTCAGGGCTATGAGGTGCCGTTGTTCAAAGGCATCAACAAAGTCCGGGTGATTGCGCGAAACGCAGCAGGCGAAAGCGAGCCACGCGAGATTGAGATTATTCACAACGGCGAAGGTGCTCTCGACAAGCGCGAGACGCTCTGGGTTCTGGCTGTCGGCGCAAACAAGTACCCTGGAGTGAAAAGGATCAAGAACCCGTCGGACGGAAAGTTCTACCGATATAAGGACCTGAAATATGCGGTCCCCGATGCAACCGCGTTTGCTAAAACCGTGGCCGATGAAATGACGGGCCGACACAAAAAAGTAAATGTGAAGCTTTTGGTCAACGGCGGTGAAGATGGTGAACCGACGAAAACCAATATTGTCGCCGCGCTTCAGCACATCAGCGAAAATTCAACGGCCAACGATACCATTGCCATTCTTCTGGCAGGCCACGGCGAGAACTGGGAAGGCGGGCGCTATCATTTCCTACCGACGGATGTGAAACGATCACTCATCAGTGAGATCGGCGAAAATGTGTTGGACTGGCAGGCAGATATCCACCCGCTTATAACGGCAGCTAAAGGACGCAAGATCCTATTCCTGGATGCCTGCCACTCTGGCAATGCCTACAACAAAACCCTGCTGGCGGAGGCGGATGCCGATCGCTTTGTCGCATTCTCCGCAGCGGGGCCGGGCGAAGAGGCGTTCGAATTGCAGGGGCACGGCGCGTTCACATCTACGCTATTGAAGGCTCTTGCAGGAGCAAACGAAGCACTCGATCGGTTTGAGCGGGGCGTAACCATTTATTCCCTGGGCGACTACGTCAATACAGAGGTACGCCGCCAGACGGCCGGCCGACAAACGCCTGAGTTCCGCTCTGGGCAAGGGAATTTCGTACTGACGAGGCAGTAAGCCGGCGGGTGCGTCATTGTGGTGCACGGGCGTGTCCAGCGGCCAGTTGCGGCTGGTCGCTCGTGCTGCGCCATACCAAAAAAACCAACTGGAAAGATGCGGCTGAGGGCACCTGGTCACTAGGCCAAGCATCCACGAGGGCCTGCGAATCAGACATGTTCGTTGCCGGGGGCGCTATGGCCTCGGGTACGGGTTGCATGTCATGCTTGAGAATCAGCGTTTCACGCTTATGGCGATTGCACTTTTCTGCGTTACATGCGCGGGAACGACGCTGACGCTTGTCTCCATTACCACTCCGGTCGCACGATCTGTACATGACCTACCCTCCGTCCATGACATCCGCCCATCGCTGGCACCTGAGCCCGTTCCTGCGACTCGCGAGATGCGAGCGACAAGGCGCTCACGTCTGACCTTTATGCGTCCGGACATCCTTGCGCCCGAAATAACGGAAGGAAACGTCGGGGCGATTGCCAATCGCGACACCTGGTCGGTTGAAGTCAATCAGCCGCCAATCACGTCGACGAAATCCCAACGTGCGACATCCAAGACAGGCGCCAGACGCGCCGCAAAATCCCGATACACTCTGAAACAACGCCTTGCGGAAATTTCGCCGACTGCAATGGGACGGGTCGCTGCCAAGTTCGAGGCAGCAAAGGCAGATTGGCCACCGGCCGAGATTGCGTTTGTTGCAATCAAGGACGAAAACGCTTTGGAGGTCTACGCTAGGCCTCAGGATGGCGTGTGGAAATATGTGCACCGCTATAAAGTACTCGCGGCAAGTGGCGTGAGCGGTCCGAAATTGAAGCGTGGCGACAAGCAGGTGCCCGAGGGGATCTACCGCATCTCCTACCTCAATCCGAACAGCCGCTATCATGTCTCATTGCGGGTAAACTATCCTAATGCATTCGATCGCAAGATGGCAGTAAACGACGGTCGCAAGGACTTGGGTGGCGATATCATGATCCACGGCAAGAACGTGTCGGCAGGTTGCCTGGCCGTCGGAGACAAAGCAGTCGAAGAGCTGTTCGTGCTGGCCGCAGAGGTCGGGATCAGAAATATCAAGGTGGTGATCGCACCGACCGACTTTCGGCGAAAGAAAAAAGTACCGGTTGCAAACGGGCTAGTGTGGACACCGAAGCTCTACGCGGAGATCGCCAATTCGATGAAAGAATTCAAAGCGCCTCAACCACTCGGCCTGTTGTCATTGTTGGGCTTATAGACGGTGCAAGGCTGCAATTCGTCATCACGTCCTGTCCGGTGGGCGTAGCCTTACGTTCGATCGCAACAGAACTTTACGTCAGCAGATCCGCGGAACGGCGCAACGCCAAACCAAGCAAGATTTGTTATTGCCAGACCACCATCAGATACGCGGCATAGCTGCCAAGAAACAAGGCACCCACGGATCGGTCAATTCGCGGCAGTATCCACGCGGTTACAAGCAGCGCAGCGGTTGCGGCGAGCATAACAAGATTATCGAACCACACGATTTCCGGTGGCACGGCTGATGGTGCGACAATGGCAATCGCTCCACCGATCGCGAGTAGATTGAACATGCACGAGCCCAATACGTTACCCAATGCGACATCGGCATGACGCCTGATTGCGGCAATGAACGCGGTCACGATCTCAGGTAGAGATGTTCCAAATGCCACGATCGTCAGCCCAATGACAGCTTCGCTGATCCCAGAAAGTTTTGCCAAAGTTACGCTGCCATCGACGACAAAATGCCCCCCACCAATAAGTAGGATCAGGCCGAACACGGTCACAGCAATGGCGGTCGCCGTGCTCATCTCACTTTTATCATCCAAGTTCGCGTTCTCGTCTCCATCGGAAATTTCCGCTTCTCGCCTAACAGAAAAAATCAAATAAGCGGCGAGGCCGACGAGCAGCAATGCACCAATTGCGGGCGTTAGTTCAAGCATTGTGCATATGGCGACGAATGCGACGGTCATTGCGCATACGATTGTCGTATCGATACGCAAGTTGGCGGCAGACACCGCAATTGGCGTGATAACGGCTGCAAGACCAATTACGACGAGTATGTTGATTATGTTTGAACCGATAATGTTGCCAAGGGCAATTACCGGTGCTCCCAGCAACCCGGCTTCAATGCTTGTTACAAGTTCGGGTAAGGACGACCCAAAACCGATCACGACGGCGCCAATAACAAACGCGGAGACATCCAGTCGTCTCGCAAGCTGGACCGCGCTGCTGACCAATATTTCGCCGCCGGCCACAAGCAACATGAAGCCGAAAACGATCAGAAGAATGCTAGAAATCAAAGCTTTTGCCCCGGGGTGTTTAAGTTTGCTGATAGTTGATGGGTTTGAGTGCGTGGTCGATACCGGCAGCTTCCTCATCAAGTTGAGTTTGGGGTGCCGTGCCTCCATGCAGGGAGAGATCGATGAATTTCTCTGCCTGCTAACCTTATTCCTTTCATTGGAACCTGATGCTGCATATTCGTCGTCGCTGTCCTGTGGGCATACGCTTCTGACCGCAATAAAAACGCTGGCACAACAATACCGCACCGGCGGGATTTCAATGCGTTGACGGTCTATATGGTGCAGGTGGACGCGAAGGGTAGCTTTCACTTCCAAATTTTTTCTTGCGTTGGATTACCGGACTGTTTCGAAACGCAAGAGGGTGGCAATCCCTCCAGAATGTGCGCTTCATAAATCGGGCGACGGGCTACGTGAATTGTTCCGATAGGAATTGGCCCTGCCTTTAATAGGAAAAAACGATCGAAAAAGTGTGCTTTGAGGGATGGACTTGCTTTAACCACGTCACCATTTCCCTGTAGTTGAAGTCTCACAGAGGGAGTGGCCCGTATGCACGAACGTGTTGAACCCATCGTCAATCGACTAAAGAAGCGCAAATCGGACATTGAAACGCGCATTCGTGACGAGCTCCGGCGCCCCATGCCGGATGGCTTGACACTACAGAGGCTAAAACGACTTCGTCTTGCGCTCAAGGATCGAATTACGCAACTGATTCGCAATCAGAGCCCCATTCACGTTCAGAGTTAGTGCTTTGGCCATGGCGAAAGCCGGCCTTTAGAAAACACGAACAGGATCGGTGCCTCGCGCAATGGCTGAACTTACCTTTTGGGAGCAAACTCTCGCGTTCGTCCGCGAGAATGAGGCTCTTATTGAAGCCGCAGTGTTCTTGCTCGGCTTTGCGGAATCATTGGTTTTCGTTTCGTTCTTTGTTCCAGCGAGCGTTTTGTTTCTAGCAATCGCGGCCTTACACTCGGCTGGCGATGGGCCGTTCCTGCCGATTTTGCTTGCAGGCACTTTAGGGTGTTTGGCGGGCGACATTGTATCTTACGCAGTCGGCCGTCGCGTTCGCCACCAAGTGCGGAAAAGCTGGCCTTTCAATTCCCGACCCAGGCTTTTCGCCAGAGCGCGCATGTTGGTTCGCCGTCGCGGCGTCTTTGCAATCGTCATGTCGAAATTCATTGGCCCGGTGAGACCATTGGCACCGATGATTGCAGGTGCGATGCACATGCGGTGGTACAATTTCGCAGGTGCAAGTGCTGCGTCATCGCTGATATGGGCCTTGGCTTTTCTGGCTCCCACCTATTATGGCATGCGCTTGCTAACCTGATTGGCTGCCTGTGCTTCAGGCCGCGTCAGCAAAGCGGCCACACATGCGGCGACCTCCATTTCAGGGGATAGCAGCTCAAATCTTAATGCTTGTCATTTTGGCCGATGCATATGCGGCCAGACATCCCGCTTGTGCTAGCGATTTGAAGTGTTGGAACGGCACTGAGGCATGGTGCCCAGGGGCGGAATCGAACCACCGACACCGTGATTTTCAGTCTGGCCCTGGTTGTCAAAAGAAAACAATATCAATGATTTGGTGCGGAGCCCGTTGCAGGATTTGCCCACCTCAGCTGCACAGTGCAGCATCGACTCCCGCAATTCTAACGCAAGGCGATCTTCGGGATCCTAAAGTTCAAAATCTGCGTCATTCTCATTGAGAAGCACCATATTCCTCAGTGTTGCACTTCGCATAGCTTGAGCTCATGTCGGCTACCGGTGCGCAACCGGAACAGGTTTCATATGCGTCACGATGCGTGCTCATGACCCATTCCCGACAAAGGCGAGGTCGGATCATCCGGATTACGTCATGTAATGAAGCAATACAGAAGCGGGCTTTGCGGGAGCAGACTACAGGCGGCAGACACTAGGGAGATTGATCTTAGAACCGAACGGTAACCAAATGTCCGCTGTTTCCATAGTGCTGCAATCAAGGTTTTGGACGACTATAACGCAATCGGCTACTTCGATACTTTGTCGTCCGCGCGTCCTACGACTTAAAGTTTTTCGTCAATTGATCGAGCTGTAGAAAACTTGCCGTCGTTGACTTCGAATACCGCGAGCCTCGATCCAAAATATAGCGCTACTTGGAATGCGACTTGTCTTCTAGACCGTACCGTTTGATGAGACGATACGTGTTACGTTCGCTAACACCTAATATAGTCGCGATACGACCGCGATGGCCACCATGCTTGCCCAATAGCCGTAACAGATATGTTTCCTTGATCTCGTCGAGGGTCGGTTCATGATCGAAATGCAGCTCGCATTTCGGTGGCGTGGACGACGGCACCGAATTTATCGCTTCGCCGTGTCGGGCCATTCCCAGGTGGGCGACCTCAATAAGCGGCGCGTCACCGGACACGAGAATCGCACGTTCTATGACGTTTCTGAGTTCTCTAATATTGCCGGGCCAGTTGTAGTGCGTAAGCGCGTTGACAGCCTCGCCCGAGAGTCTTTTCTCGATATGACGCTGGAAGGTTCGCGACGCCAGAAAGTGCTCCGCCAGCAGTGGAATGTCTTCGCGACGCTCGCGCAACGACGGCACATGGATGACGACAGCAGCAAGGCGGTAGTAGAGATCACGGCGAAAACCACCGTCTTCACTGAACGACTTCAGGTTTCGATTTGTCGCAGCAAGAAACCGGCTGTCGCTTGCCAGATTTTGCGTTCCACCGAGGCGCCGGAACTCGCCGGTCTCGAGAAGACGAAGCAATTTTGTTTGTAGCGAAGCTGGTAACTCGCCAATCTCGTCGAGAAATACAGACCCACCTTCCGCGACTTCTATGAGGCCTTGTTTTCGTTTGTCGGCGCCGGTAAACGCACCCTTTTCGTGACCAAAGAGTTCAGACTCGAATAGGCTTTCCTGCAGAGTACAACAATCAACTGGAACGAACGTGTTCTTGGATCGAACCGACAATTGATGAATACTTTGCGCAACCAGCTCTTTTCCGACCCCGCTTTCACCTTCGATTAATACCGTCGCATCGCTGGGTGCGACGAGTTCAATGAGTCCAACGAGTTCCTTGAAGGCCTCGCTTGATCCGACCATGTTACGGGCAATCGAAGGGGTCAGTTTGTTGTGGCAGTACTCATAGCGGCGCCTCAGCGAGGCGGCCGAAAGAGCGCGCGCCACGGCAAGCTCCAACTCTGCCGTATTCACTGGCTTTGCGAGATACTCCGCCGCGCCGGCGCGCATTGCGGAGACCGCGTGTCTGATGGAGCCGTAGGCTGTGAGCACGATCACCGGACACTGCGCAACGAGATCGGGCAAACATTCAAGTCCATCAGCGTCGGGGAGCCGGATATCAAGAAGCGCAAGCGACGGATCAGCTCCGGACAAAGCCCTTTTCGCCTCCGCCCACGTATGCGTGCTTGTGACGGCGTATCCCATCGTCTCAAGCTGCGTCGCTATCAAGCGACACAAAGTGACGTCGTCCTCGATCAACAAAATACGTTTGCTTCGCCTTTTCATATCGCCTCGGTCGCGGCTTCCGCCCATGGCAGTGAAATTTCAAACGTCGAACCGTTGCCGACGGCGCTCGTTACGTCGACACGCCCCTGATGCCGGCGTAGGATCTCTCGACAAATGGGAAGTCCCAAACCAGTGCCGCTCGCGCCATCGGCGCGCCGGCTCCAAAATGGCTGAAAGACGCGTTGAAGATTGTCGTGTGAAATTCCAACGCCCGAATCTGCAAAGCAGATCCGCACCGATCCCCCTTCTGCTCTCCCCGTGATCCGCAATGTCCCGCCATCGGGCATGGCATGGAACGCGTTTTGTACGATATTCAGGACAAGCATGCGCATATCGCTGTCCGTCGCTATAACCCGTAGCGTCCCTTGGAGATCAAGCTCGGTTCTGACGTCCACGCGCTCTGCCTCCGCATGAAGGAGGGAAATCACTTCGGGAATGATCTGGGACAGCGAAACAAGTTCGGGAAGTTCGGCGGGCGGCGAACTGAGTTTCAACAATCGGTCGGTCACCTGGATGCATCGATCGATCTCACCGTCCATAAGATTCAGGTGCTTTAATAGACCTTGGTCAATCGCTCCGTTCTTCTGACTCCGCATCGACTGTAGGCTCAAGTGAATGGAGGACAGCGGGTTGCGAATTTCGTGAGCAACGCCCGCGCCCAACTGGCCGATCTCAGAAAGTCGCTGTTCGTGAGAATGATGAATCTCGGAACTGAGATCCCTTACGGATTCGACGATGCAGCGCCCGTGCTTCCCTGCCGGTTCGACTTCAAGGGGTGCTGCTGAAACCTCGACCACACGCTCGCCACCGTCGCGCGTTTTGTGCGTGTGGCGACACGTTAGAGGTTCGTTGTTTTTTTGGATCTCGTGCAGAGGACACGTTATCAGGGTTGGCGCGCAAGGTTCCGTGCGTCCGTGGCTGGATGCGTAACACGGCTGGCCGACGACCTCTTCGGGCGGCAGCCCTTGTTGCTCGCAAAAGGCCCTGTTCACCTTGATGACCTTAAAGTCCTCACCGATGACACGAACCCCATCGGGAATCGCATCGATCATGGACTGGAGAAACTCCTCGCGCCGAGCAAGTTCAGTCCGGTTAGCATCGAGGCGCTGACTCATTACACAAAATGTTCGTGCAAGCTCGGCGAGTTCATCGTGTCCGTGCGTGGGCACGTCCAAGTCGAAGCGCCCATCTGCAAGAGCGAGACTGGCGTTCTTTAATGAATGGATCGGCGCAAGGACGGACCGTTGGATCAACCAACCGACGGCCGTCGCCCCGGTCAATAGCGCAATCACTCCGGAACCGGTCAGAGCCAGGGCCATAGCCAGCGCATCGCCTTTGATTTGTTGTGCTTCGTAGTCTACGACGAGAATGCCGTTCACCGGGTTGGCAGCAACATCACCGTGACATCCCGTGCAACGTTTTCTGTTCGCTACCGGATTGACGCTGCGAAGAACGCTTCCGACGATTGGGTCGGAAACGAACGCGGTTGCGGTCGCGCCACCAGCCTTGATATCGCAGCCAGGGCAGAAGTCATTCGCGGCGAGATCGAACCTTTGGCCAAGCCGAACCGATGGCGCAGCAAATCGCGCCTCGCCGCTCGGATTGAGAATCATTACGCCACTAACCGCTTTTTTTTCACCGACGCGTTCGACAATCTCCTGAAGTCCGTCGAGGTCGCGTTTGAGCATTGCATTCTCAAGCGCGACCTGAAGCAACCCGTTGATTTCGGCCGACGTTGTCGCCCGTGCTGCGATCAAGCGATTACGATAGTAACCAACGAACAGAATGAGAAAGGCGAGCGAAATTACACTCAAACTTGCCGCGAGAACAAAAAACAGTCGGCGCGACAAACTTTCAGAGAGCCATCGGTTGAGACGCGCAATCATCGTGTTGCAAGCCGCATCAGCAGCTTCTCCTCCGGAAGGTCGGTGGGGTCAATCCAAGCGACACGCCCACAGTCTTTCGGTGCCTCGTTGCAAAATACCGAAACCGGAACAAGTATCGGATACCCTCCCGCCTCTTCGACAAATTGCGAAAACCATCCGCATCGCTCGTTTGGAGTTTTTGCCGCCAAGAGCGCCTCGACATTGTGCAAGACGAGACCTTGTTCAGCGCGTGCCGTGACCACAACTTCGTTAAGGGCCTCAAGCGTCAAACTGGCGGCACGCCAGCCTAGCGGCGCCATGTGTTCCGCACGGAAGTCGCAAAACACCAATCCTAACTGGTTGGCGATCATGCGAACAACATCGGGCCGATACGCCTGGATGGCCATGAGGTATTGGCCACGCCAAGCATGCGCATCCAGCATATCAAAAATCGGCGCCATCCAGCCGTTGGTAAGTTGAGTCATGGCAGCACCTGAAACAGGTTCTGCTGATGTTGGCTGGCAGCACAGACGTAACACCGGCTCGAGGCCGAATTGGAAGCGATCGTTTGGTAATAGGCGTTACCGCATGCCTCGCATTGACCTAGAACAAGCGCAACGCCCCGCGGACGGGGATCTTCCCAGCTCGTCAATCGAATGGCGTCTACGTCACATGCATCAATGCACAGTCTGCATCCGGTGCAGGTGCCGGAATTAGTTTCATAGCGCGGTCTTTGGCCATCTTGGCCCACCAGCTCAATAACGTCGTGTGGGCACAGTTCTAGACACGCACCACATGCACGGCAGGATGCCGCGTCGATCTGCGGGACGACTGGTGAAATATTGGCAGTTTCGCGAGAGGGTAGGATTGCAAAGGGAGAAACAGGTTGTGGGAACTCCTCCGAGATCCGCGCTGCGCGGTTCTGCACCGGTGCCAAAGCCCGAAAAAATCCGCGCCGGCTCATTCGTCCGGCTTCTTGGCGAGCCACGCGCCACGCGTCTGGCTCCATCTCAATATACTCAAAATCTGAAATACCACGGTCGGTGAGCAGACGCCCAAGATCGCGCAGGCTTTTTTCAAGAGTAGCTGACGTGTCGCGCGGGCACGTTGCACACGGCCCACGTGAAACCACCAACCGGCGAACGCCCCCTGCGTAAAGCCGCGCCAACTCCCGCAATCCAATTGCGTGGAGACAAGGGATGCATCCCGAATGGTCAGGTCTGGCGACGCGGTCACATGCCGCAAAAGCTGTCGCATGATCGCTTCCAGCATGCACGACTGGGTGCACCTGAGGGTCAAACGCAACAGCATCTTGTGGGCAAGCAGGCGCGCAAAGCCCGCAGCCGTCACAAGCCCCGACATCGAGATCGAGGCCTTCATCGTCAAGAACCCACGCAGAATGCGGGCAAGCGTCAACACATGCCCGGCAGCTTGCGAATGGAGCAAGAGCATGCACGCACCGTTCTGATGACACGTTCGGAAACGACATCGGTGTCGCTTGGCAACGATCCTGCCTTGCGGAAGCCACGCCGGTGCTCCTTCTTCTTTGTTTATATTGGCCTCGCTTTGCCTGGCCCACCGAATTACCCAAAATCAAGGCTGCGCCATAGGCGGCCTACCTTGTCACCAGCTTGGCGCCGCGCCTGGTACATAGGGGGCTGGTTCCGGTATTTCCGTCTGCTTGGTAGCTCGCTCCGCATCACCGTTTTTCGCCGCTGGCCGGGGCGCATCAGCGAGACTTACCAGTTGTTCTCTAAGTTCTTCCAGGTAACCGAGCGTCACTGTGACGAGGCCTGCGTAATAGGGTGTCTGGCAACGTGCAGCGACGCGCTCACAAAACTCACCGATCCATTGGAGAATGTGCGCGTCCATAAACCTCGCAGCCTCGCGTAATCCTTCTGTCCCTTCAGCATGTTCAATCAAGTGGCCGATAAACTGCAATTGTAGAACCAGGTGATCATCGGAACGTTTTTGTCGATCCCGTGCGGCCAAGCCATAACGCCGGTACCATGCGGCAATGGAGAACATCGGCCCTTGGCGTTCCAGGTGATCCTTATCAAGCCAGGGCGACTCGGTCGGTGTCACGCGATAGGCGTGGATCAGGTAGATATTGGAATAGTCGGCGGCAAGTTGATTGAGCGCCTCAACGGTCAATGGCCGAGGCAGCGAACCAAGCGCTGCATTAAAGACTTCAATGCCCTTCAGCGACGTCTCGGACGTCAGCGCCATCCCGAACCAATTTTCAGCTGGGGCGCTACGCAGGTCTTCAATAAGCGTGGGGTCGGGCTCCCGGTCGTGAAGCACGGCCAATATACGAAGGTCGGCGGAAACTTCGTGCCGGAACCGCTTCTCAGCCTTACTCGTCTTTGTCATGACCATAATCGCCTGCTGCTTCAGTCCTTCTTCGCCGATCCTTTGCTGTGCGCAACGAATACGATCGACGGATTTGTCAGCTCCGGATCAGCCATGTTTTTGACCTGACGCACAACATTCTCGCCCTCGTGACGCGCGGTGGTCGTGTGTGTGCCATCGATCAGCTTGTCGATCGGGCCGATATCTAGGACTCGCATCATGCAGGCCATCACGCAGTAAGGCTTGCGTCCGGCATCAATCTCATCGACACACATGTTGCACTTCGAAACGATGTTCTGTTCGGGAATGTACTGTGGCGCTCCGAACGGGCACGCTGCCTCGCATCGCCGACAGCCGATACACAGTGAGGAATCGATATCGACGATACCGTCCTTCTTGCGCTTGAAGATTGCGCCGGTCGGACAGGTGGGCAGACACGCCGGCTCGGAACAATGGTTGCACGACATGTTGACCTTGTAGGCGTACACGTCTGGATAAGTGCCTCCCTCCACGTACATGACACGGCGAAAACGTGGGCCGGGGGGCAGGCCGTTTTTGTCTTTGCATGCAATCTCGCACGCACGGCAGCCTATGCAGTCGACATTGTGGTGAATGAAGCCGAGCTGCATGTCGGGAACGACCGGTTCGTAGACTTCGCGTTTGACACGCTTGATGGCTTCTTTGAGCTTCGCAGTGTCCTTTTTCTGGGCCATAAGTCGTTCCTCCTTCGCCTAGAGATCCCGCCGGAAGACATGCGCGCGAGACGTGGCGAGCTGATCCCATCCGGGGCGATGCTGGAGGTCGCTCTTGCGGATATCCGCAAGCACCGTGTTATAGGCGAACGCGCCTGCCGGGCTTGGCTCATCGAGTGTCAGGAAGTCCGGGTTCCCCGATCGATCTATTCCATTCTTGTCGAGGTCCATCCAGGCACCCTCATGTAAGACGGCAACACCGGGCATGCACCGCTCGGTTACATAAACCGGAACAATGCATCGGCCGCGGTCGTTAAAGACTTCGACAGTGTCGCCCGTCTTTACACCCAGCCGCTTTGCGTCCCTGGCATTGATCGTTACCTCCTGCTCGTAAGTTTCTCTAAGCCAGGGGATGTTGTTGAAGATCGAATGCGTGCGGTGGCGCGGATGCGGCGAGATTACGTGGAACGGATGCTTTTCGGTCTTTGGACTATTGAGGCTCTCCCACGGCTCGATCCATTTGGGGATCGCCGGTATCTCGTACCCATAAGCCGTCTTCGTCCAATCGGTGATGCTTGCGAGTTGCTGCGCGAAAATCTCGATGCGTCCTGACGGTGTATTGAAGGGTATGCCCTTTTCGATGTTGTCTTGAAACGCGACGTGTGGCCGGTCGAGTTTGAATTTGTAGACACCGCGTTTCTTGAACTCATCCCAGCTCATCTTGACGTGCTGATGGTGTTTGACGCGCTCCCACCATGCGACAAGGTAGGCTTCATCGACGTCGTCGTTGCGCTCAAAGTAGGCGCGGGTGGCTCGCGGATTGTAACGCTCCCCAAATCCCAGGCGATAGGCAAGTTCCGTAAACACTTGGAAATCGGTTTTGGACTCGCCAAGCGGTTCGATGACCTTCGGCCGGTGTATGTAGTAGTGACCCTTGTACCAGGGCAATGCAACGTCATGGCGCTCGAAGTGAGTGGCGATGGGTAGTAGGTAGTCCGCCCATATTCCCGTCGGCGTAATGGTTGAATCCATGCAAACCAAAAGGCTTTCCTTTTCGCCTTCCGATTCCAGTTTTCGCAGCGCCTGAATTTCCTTGTTGATGTTAGTGAGCTGATTGAGCCAGTCGGAGCCCTGCCAGAAGATCCCGCGGATGTTGGGAATTACACCGTCCATGTTGTCGGTGCGCGGCCAAAGACCGATCTCCTCACGCTTGATATCGGGATAGTTCAAGACGCAGTGCGCCCAGCGATCAGATTTGATTGACGCGGACCAGACGTTGGAGAATTCGTCGTATGGGTAGGCGACCGCCTCAGCGTGCCATGCCTTGCCGACACCTTCAGCGCATCCGCCGAGTACGCCTATGTTACCGGTCATGGCTTGCACCGCTGCAGCCATGCGATTGAATTGCTCGCCATACGCATTTCGACCGGGCGACCAGGATGCTTTCAGCGCTGCAGGCTTCGTTGTCGCGTACATCTGCGCCAGCTTCTTGATGTCATCGGCCTTGACACCGCAAATTGGCTCGGCCCACTCGGGCGTCTTCGGCTGGCCGTCGGACTTGCCGAGTATATAGTCCTTGAAGTTCTCGCGTTCCTTGGCCCAGTCCGGCATGTTGCCAGCGTCCATACCAAGGCAGAAGCGGTCTATGAACTTTTGGTCGTGCCAATTGTTGGCGAATATGTGCTGCGCCATGGCGGCCAACATCGCAGCATCGGTATTCGGTTTGATCGGAATCCACCATGCATCATATGCAGCGGCGGAATCGGTGTATTGCGGATCAACACAGACAAACTTGCAGCCGCGCTGTTTGGCCAAGCGCATGTAATAGAATGTGTTGCCGCCGTGAAAGGTGTACGCAGGGTTCCAGCCCCACATGATCATCAACTTGGAGTGTGCAAACGCGTCGTCTTCATTGCCGTCCTCGATGGTGCCGAAGGTCATCCGAGATGAGAATGTCGTACCCTGGTACGAAGGCACCGACCACGAACTCGTGCGGCACCCGAACATGCCAAGAAAGCGCGCGAGCAAGCCTTCAATCTGATCCGACTTGTGCAAGACCCCGTAAGATGCACCTGCGTAGGATTGGTCAAGCAGGGCCGTGGGACCGTACTTCGAGCGCAAGTAGACCATGCGCTCTGCTATTTCGGAAAGCGCCTCATCCCAGCTTACACGTTTGAATTTGGACTCTCCGCGCGCACCGACCCGCTTCATCGGATAGAGCAAACGCTCAGGCGAATAGAGTCGCGAGCGGTAGGAACGTCCGCGAAGGCAAGCGCGAACCTGCGGCTCGGCTTCTGTATCTTTGCCGAAATGTCCGCCCTCCTGATAGCGGCCGTCATCGGTAGAAAGGCGAACAATAACGTCGCCTTTTTTGTGGGCCACTAGCATATGACGCGAGCCGCAATTGTGCGCACAGCTCGTGAGCACGGTCGTCAGGTCATCGTCACGCGGGTAGGGTTCATAGGCGAACGCCTTCGCTTCGTCGCTTGCCGTTATCGGCCCCAATCCGGCCGCGCCGACAGCGGCAATCCCCGCACTTCCTTTCAAGAAGCTGCGGCGGTTGGGGTTAAGTCGTGACGTCCACGATGACTCCGAAATTGCCTCGGATTGCTTTCGTTCCACCATTTTCGTCATTCCCTACCAACATAATTGCGACGGCGGCGGCTCTAGTCGCGGAATTCCGTTGCCCGGCGTCGTGGCCGCACGATCACTTAGATCAGACTACTGGTTTGCATCATTGCCAGTGGCAGGCGCGTCGCCAGACATACCGCCCATTCCCGACATGCCGTCCATGCCTTGCATGCCCGACATTCCGCTCATGCCTTGCTGATCTTCCTGCGTTGATGGCGGCGCACCGTTTTCGGTTTCGTCCTTTTTCTGTTCAGTGCAACCAGCGGTTAGCGCCAGGGCCATTGCAGCAGCGAGCGCGACGGGCCCTAAAAGGTTCTTACCAAGCATTGTTGTGTTCTCCTCTTTCACCCGGTTGTAAGTTTTGCGAGGTGCGATCCCGGTCGTCACCGCGCGTCCGTCATTTCTTGGACAATCGGTGTTCCGGCGCGGATTGCGTCGGCCGGTCTTTGGCCCAGTCAGGAACGTCCTCGTCCATGTCCGGCCAGGGATGACGTGGATAGGGGTAACTATTGCGGTACCAGGCACGCCCGCCATGACAGCCGAGACAGACGTCCGACGACCCCTCCGCTGCGAGTTTCTCAATTGATTTCGGTTTCAGGTAATTCACCTGGTGACGGACAGTGCGGAATTGTTCTTGGTGACACGTCAGACAGCCATTGGGCGTATCTTCATCTTCAAACGCCTCGCGCAGCTCGTGCCATGTCCCCTCAAGGCCCATCGGCTCGGCAGGAAACGTCCCGTGGCACATCAAACAACTCTTTTCCGGATTGACGAGCTTACGCATCTTGAAGTCGCCAAGTAACTCGGACGTGGCACTTGATCCCGATGCCTCTTCGCGCGGGTCATAACCGGCGTGGCAGAAATTGCATTTGAGTTTCATGACCTGTTTTGCAAATGCAGATTTCAGGTGACGCGCATGAAATGTCTGTTGTGCGCCCTGGTAGGTGTCCAGCGTTTGGTACCAGGCGATCGCCTCGGCCGCATTGACGCCGGCTGGCGATTGTTCGCGAACCTTGTGCGTCATGATTTCCTGATGGCAGGCGAGGCATTGCGCGTTCGTTGCATTATCGATCGCCGGCTTGAAGTGAATCGGATCCCATTTCGCCGCGAGATAATGCTTCGGCGGTTGCGCTTCTGACGCCGATGTTGCGCCGTTTTTCTCTCTCGTTTTTGCAGCCGGTTTGGGTTGCTGGTCCGGAGCCGCACCACGCGGCGCGCCGTCTGCACGCGCGGTTTGTTGTGCTGGCATTTCACGTAGGGATTCGGTCTTCGCGCTGTCCGGGGCCAAAGCCTGACCCACCAAAATTGACGCAACTACCCCACCAACGACGCCAGCAAATACGCCCACGTTTTCCAGCCACTTGGTCATTCCGCGGCTCCCCTCAAAGCGCATTGCAGCGCGCTGGCGCGGGTTCCCAAGTATGTGCATCACACTCGGCAACCCGCGGCCAAACGCGTTGACGTCTACTTCTTCTTCTTGTCACCGGACATGCCTTGCATGCCGGACATTCCTGACATGCCACCCATGCCTGACATACCGGACATGCCACCCATGCCGGACATGCCGCCCATGCCAGACATTCCTGACATGCCGCCCATGCCGCCGGAACGGACCCAGCGGACGCATGTCAGGCCACGACCAGCCATTCCGCCCATGCCTTGCATTCCTGACATGCCGCCCATACCGGACATACCGCCCATGCCTTGCATGCCGGACATGCCACCCATACCGGACATACCGCCCATTCCGGACATGCCACCCATGCCACCCATGCCCATTGCGCCTGGTGCAGCCCATTCAGCACAAACCCAGCCTGGACCCGGATTCATCCCGGCCATACCGGACATGCCGCCCATACCGGACATTCCGCCCATGCCTTGCATGCCGGACATACCACCCATGCCAGACATGCCACCCATACCGGACATTCCCTTTTGCTGGGCTGCGCCCGCGTCGGCAAATATGATCGCCGAGACGGACAATGCCACCAGCGTCGCCAAACTCCGTTTCATCGCTAATTCCTCCAGGGTTCAAACGTTTCCCCGCGCACTGCCCTCGGCAACTGTTTGCGGTTAGGCGGTCCGCGACGTCCCGGAGCCACGCTCCGGCTCTTCCCATGCGCTGGCACGAGAATTCGTACTGGCGCGTCTCTGTGCATGAGACGCGGTCCTTTGAAGATGTCGATACCCAGGTTTGCACCCGAACGCGTTGGGCGGGCCAAACGTGTCGAGGCGCGATGGTTGCGCATAGATACGAACTGCGTCATTGCGCACTCCCATGTTCGGAGTTCGCGTGCAGACCTCTGATATCGTAAGGATGGGTCATGCCCGGACGCGCGAAAGGTGTGTACCAAGCGCCTTGGTCGTTGAGAAAATCGAGGTTCGGTGGATACGGTTCGCTTATGCCATGCATTGCGGTGGCCAAACCGAACATCGTGAAGCCCGTGTCGCGGACGACGGGCGCACGTTCAGGGCGACGATCAGGCGTGGTACCTGCCACGAGCAATTGACGAGACGCTTCTTGAGCTACGGTTCCTGCCATGGTGAGCAACACCATCAAGGCTGTGGCCATCAATGAGAGCGTCCGTGCCATCCGCATCAGCTCCGAAAAAATTCGTTAACGCTAATGTGGAGAGCAAGCCTTGTGCCAGGCCAGAGCAGGCGATCTATCCCTATGATTATAAATGGAAAAGCGAAATTCTGTGCAATGTGCGATGGGTTATGCTCACGCGCGTCTGACAAGATGGCAGGACGAGCCGTCATGCATGTCTGACAAATTGTCAGTGCGTTGCCGGAAGCGTGAGGTTGGAATCGGAACAGCTATTACGCCTGCGCGTTTTCATGCGAGCGTATTGCAGCAACAAATGTGAATTGCGCGTGTGGTGTTGATTGTCCGGCGATACACACAGCTCGGATTACACCCCACCAGTTCCTACAAAGCGTCTCTGTCTTGTTGGCGAACATGTCGCGTTCGCGTTCAAAATAATAAAGTGTGCTCGTCGTGCAGGCGCAGCCTGTTGTTCCTCTACATGCCTGCAGATTGTCCGGAAGCGTCATTCTGTTGTGCAGTTTGAGACGGACGGAACTTAGAAAAATCGATGGCAATCTCGTCGCCCCACGTGTCTTCCTGGAAGCCTGCACGGCCAGAACCGATTGTGTAGAACCGATAACGCAACGGATTCTTCTTATAGTAGTCCTGATGCGACTCCTGGGCAGGATAAAACGACTTAAACTGCGTGATCTCGATTGTGACCGGGTCAGGATATCGCTTTGAACGCTCCAATGCTTCACGCGCACGGACAGCGGTGCGCTTTTGTTCAAGGTCATGATAATAGATCGCGGGCCGGTACTGACGCCCCCGATCGGAAAACTGGCCATCGGGATCAGTCGGGTCTGCCGTGCGCCAGAGGACCTGGAGAAGACCCTCATAGGTAATGACGTCTGGGTCGTAATACACTTGCACCGCTTCCGTGTGCTCCGTCAGCCCATAGGCAACTTGTTCGTAGGTCGGATTCTCAATGTTGCCACCCGAGAAGCCCGAAATCGCTTGGCGCACGCCGGGAGCCCCTTCGAAAGCGGCCTCCACACACCAAAAGCATCCGCCTGCGAATGTCGCCACCGATAGCCTAGCGAGGTCGGCGGCTGACCCCTTCGCTTGAACAGCCTTGGTTGGGCCCGAAACCCCAACGTTGGTCGTGACTGAATATAAGGCTAGGCCGGCGAGAACAGTGACCACGGAGATAGCAGCGATACGTTTCATAGAGTTAACGGTCCTGCGAAGTGGATCGAACGATGCGGTACTCTAAGTGCGGCGTATAAATCGCGTCCTGAAGTATTGGTAACACCTGATCAAAATACCGTAACTGTTCTTTGCGGAATCAGTCGGTTGGACCGATAATGTTTCATTAGCATCCGTTCTGGCTGCTGTAGATTCGTCGGAATTCCTGTAACAGAAACACGTGGGCGCGGAATGGTCAGATGTTCTGCAACGAACCCTTTAGTTTGGACCGTTGAACGGCCGACGCCGAACTTCGCGACAATCGATCATCTACGCCTTGTGCCGGCCTGTCTTAACTTCGGACGTTACTGATACACAAAGCGCCGCGCAAACCAAAACGCGCGACCTGCCAATACCCACCTTCGAGCGAAGACACTAGTCGTCCGCCGTCGACCCCAAGCCGACGCCATAGATGCCGAAGCCGTTAGAGATGCAGTCCGGAATGTTACCTCACGGCGCCGCTGCGTTGCGTTGGACGCACGACCGTTTCTGGCCCAGCTCTGTCGTCGCCTCGGCCGGCAACTATTTCTGCTACCAGACTGCGACCGGAACAGACTTCATATGCGTCATGATGCGTGCTCATGACCCGAAAGAGACATTTCGCAATCCATCGTAGTCTGGCACCTCCCCTCGGGGCTCACCTTTAAGCTGCCTCGCGCAAGCCCTGGAGGAACTCATCGGTCGATTCGCCTTTCCGATATGGAAGTGTTTAATTAAGATTTTACGGCCGGTTGTTGTGTTGCTGACATGAACTTCTCAAAAGGAGTCATCGTGATGCTCAGTTCAAGACTGTTGTACGGTCTGCTTCTGAGCTGCATTTCTGCCACCGTTGTGCATGGAGAAGATTACAAACCTGGCGATACTTTCAAAGACTGTGATGTCTGCCCTGAAATGGTCGTTGTACCTGCCGGGTCATTTGAGATGGGTTCTCCGAAGGAAGAGGAAGGTCGATATGTTAATGAGGGACCCCAGCGTACGGTGAAAATTTCCAGGCCTTTCACTATAGGGAAATTTGAAGTGACCTTTGAGGAATGGGATGCCTGTGTGGCCGATGGTGGCTGCAAGCACAAGTCTGAATATTCTGACCAGGGGCGGGGCAGACAGCCAGTGATGAATGTGTCGTGGGATGATATAACCAAGGAATACATCCCCTGGCTGAACCGCAAGACAGGCAAAAACTATCGATTACCCACAGAGGCCGAATGGGAATATGCAGCGCGGGCGAAAACACAAACTCCATTTTGGTGGGGCGACACCATATCGACAGACCAGGCCTGGTACGCCGAGCCTCTTACCTATGAAGGCCGGAGTCGTAAAAAGACTGTTCCCGTCGACAGCTTTGAGCCGAACCCCTTTGGGCTCTATAATGTCCACGGCAATGTCTGGGAGTGGGTCGAGGACTGCTGGCATGATAATTACATCGGGGCGCCAAATGACGGGTCCGCCTGGTTAGAAGCCAATAATGGCAATTGCGCGAGGCGCGTTTTGCGCGGTGGCTCCTGGTACGTCGGACCGCGGAGCCTTCGTTCAGCTGATCGCAGCTTGCACCAACCAGGCACCCGTTATACCATCTACGGCTTTCGTCTCTCCAGCCCGCAACCCAACTACAAACCCGGCGACACGTTTAAGGACTGTGACGTTTGCCCGGAGATGGTGGTCGTACCAGCAGGCGAGTTCATGATGGGCTCGCCGAAGTGGGAGGGAGGGCGTGAGCATTACGAAGGACCACAGAGAATAGTCAAGATCGGCAAACCATTCGGCATTGGCAAATATGAAGTGACCTTCGATGAGTGGGATGCGTGCGTGGCGGATGGCGGCTGCACGCACGAGGCTTCCGATAATGGTTGGGGGCGTGGCAGACGGCCGGTAATCTTTGTGTCATGGCATGATATCACCATGGAATACATCCCCTGGCTGAACCGCAAGACAGGCAAAAACTATCGATTACCCACAGAGGCCGAATGGGAATATGCAGCGCGGGCGAAAACACAAACCCCATTTTGGTGGGGCGCTACCATATCGACAGACCAGGCCAACTACGTCGGGTATACTTATGTCGCCGGAAAGAAAGGCCAGTATCGTGGAATGACCGCTCCCGTCGATAGCTTTCAGCCGAACTCCTTTGGTCTCTATAATGTCCACGGCAATGTACGGGAGTGGGTTGAGGACTGTTACCATGGTAATTACAAGGGTGCTCCCACGGACGGCTCCGCCTGGTTGGAAGCCAATAATGGCAATTGCGCTGAGCGCATTGTGCGCGGGGGCTCCTGGACCGACTCTCCGAGGCTCCTTCGATCTGCTTATCGTACCTGGAGTGGCTCGGCACCTCAAGACGAACCGGCTCTCAACCTCGGGTTTCGTGTTGCCAGAACACTTGCTCCTTGAATCCTTATTTCCTTAAGTTTGGGGGTTTGGGCGCGCAGCCCCCAGCAAACCAGCCAGTCTAGGCGCCGAATGACTGGTTTTGGCCCCTCTCGGACAAGCGCCGCCTTACTGCTTCCGAGTGCCGAGCGGACATGCACTCTCAGATCTCGGCACGCAGCCACGTCCACTCACCCACCTCGCCCAAGTTCTTTCACCATCAAATCGACTGACGCCGTGCCGGGGACAGTATAGCGGGAGTGCACGTTTTCTTTGCCGAGCGCATCTGTGAGGTCGTGTACAATGACATTTGCCGGAATCTTGTCCGGGTTTTTCGGGCCAAGTGCGCCCAGCATGCCGGATAGGTGCAATGTCGCCGAGATGCGTCTGAGAAGGGTGTCGTTGCGCGAATAAAGAACGTGCAGCGTTTCAATGTGCGCGATGCCCTTTTGAACCTCTTCATCTTCGAGCGCATCGTATTCGAGATCCGGCGCCAGCCAGAAAATGCGCTCTACAATACCAAACGCCCTTGGCTCACGCCGCATGGCCTCCGCCACCACCAATGTGCCCATGCTGTGCGCAACGATATCGATTTTACTTTGCGGCGCATCTGCCGCCAGCTTTTCAAGTAGTGCGACGAGCCCGGGAACACCCTCACTGCGTGCAAACCCGCCATCGCCCGTGTACTGCATGATTTCCCACGACAGCACCGGGTTTCGAACGCCTTCCTGCTGGTAGGCCATCCGCTCCCAGGCGCTGAGCTCGGTCCAATGCTGTGTGCGGCTTGGCCAATCATAGACAAGCGGCGTGGCCTGAAGCCTGTCGCCTTGCTGAAGGTGTTCGATCAGCTCACCGAAATACGTGACAACGCGCGTATCCGGTGCGCTGAAGCCATGAATAAAAATCACGGTGTCGCCGCCTATTGCAGCGGGAGGCTCCCTGACAAGAGCAACGCTTTTATCTTCGCCCGCTTTCAGCCATTCAAGCCCATGCTTTTTCCAGCGCCTCGAAGTGGCGTAGACAACCCCTTTCTGCAAGGATGCGCCCTTGCTGTAAGGCGGTGGGTCTTGCGGAACATCGCAGGCCGTCAGCAGCGCCGTCACGGCAAGCGCCAGCCCAAGGGCAGCGCCGCGCGCAAAAAGCCATTTGCTGCTACTGCCCATCTGATTGAGCCTCCCACAAGCCCTTTGGTGTTACTATATCGCCTCAGCACTTCGCGCGCCACGCGGGACTGGAAGTATGCTACGCGAGATGCGCTGTCTGCCGTGGACTAGGGACGCACCGAACTAATGTCTGAAACACTGCGCCTCGTTGCGTACAACATTCTGGAAGGTCTGCGCCCCATTGCGTCCTCGCCCGACGAGCAAAGGCTCGTGGATCGCGAGCGCGCCCAAGCCGTCAAGTCAGTCGTCGACGATTTAAAGCCTGATATTCTTGTCCTAAACGAAGCGCTGTATTGCCGTGTGCATGAAGGCAGACAGATAGACTACGCCAGCTTGTTTGGTTTTCCGCACCAATGTGCCGCACTCTACGATGATGCTTGGGGCAATGCTATTCTGAGCCGGTTTCCCATCAAGCGTTCTGAAGAAATGCGCATTTACAATCGCGGAGGCCTCAGGGCGCTTGTCGACACGCCTGCCGGTGCACTGAATGTGGCGTCCTATCATCCTCACCCGGCTCGCTACCCTGCGAACAAAGCGCAGGACTTTGTCGATCTGGTCTCCGGTCTCAGCGGTCCGGTGGTCGTGTGCGGCGATTTCAATTGCATCAGCCCTGAAGACGAGATCGATCGGGCAAAACTGGTTGAAGCATTCCGATCGTTCAGCGCCGAGCCTGAAGCGACCCTCGACCGGTTCTTGGAAAGCGGCCGATTGGTGTTTTCCAGGCTTGGCGAACTAAGTTTTTCCGATGCGGTGCCGCTAGGCGGGCGGCATTACTCTATACCGACGGATCTTTTGAATACCGACAAGAGTTCCGCCATGCGCATCGATCATGTGCTGGCGAACGAAGATGTTGAGGTCGTTGCCGGCGAAGTTGTTCACACCGCTGACAGCAATCGTGCGAGCGACCACCACCCGGTCATGATCGAACTGCGATGTCGCGAGGGGTAAACGGAATGCCGGCCAAGCCTTTATCGCGATCAAGCGCTCATCAAGCGCTCTTTCCAGAGCTCATCGCGATGCCAATGTAGCTGACGCCGCTGACGATAAGGTTGATACCCGCAAGCACACCGATCGCCCAAACAGCGGATGAAGGCAGCTGCATGGCGATCAGTATTCCGACGGCGATGGCAACCAGCCCGCTGAACAAGACGAGCATCCAGCCAGGTTGCGGCCGGGCGCGAAGCGACATGATCGTTTCGAAGACGCCTTCAGCAACGAACACGATTGCCAGGAAAATCGTCAGGGGAAGGATGCCTGCCAGCGGATAGAACGCCAACCAGGCGCCGGCGATGATAAACACGGCGGCGACAAGCAAATGCCACAGAACACCACCCCATCCTTTGCATGCGAACACGTTAAAGATCTGCGCGGCACCCGCGATCAGAAAAATCCAGCCGAGCAGTATCTTCATGGCGATCGTAGAGAAGAAGGGAAACGCGATCGCCGCCGCGCCCGCCAGAATCAATAGGACACCAATGAATATGCTCCCTCGCATGCTGCCGTCTCCCGTCTGATTGATGTCACTCATCTCTTCCATCCGCTTATTGAGAAACAAGGGCCGCGTTGTTTTAATAAGAGATATTTGCGGTATCTGGTCGCTCGTCCAGTGCCCCATGCCTACAGCGATGATAGTCTTCCGCAGGCCCAGATGCGCGGCCCTGTTATGATGACGATATTACTGTTAGCACGTGAGCCTTCGCAACATCGCTTTAGCCCTGCGACGTGCGTCCAACAATCACGCGCCCCTCCGAGCCATGCACAGGCGCCCCATGCGTTTCAGATCCAATTTTCGGTCTGAGTGCTTGGCGACGTTACCGGTCCACTATCTTCGGCGGATCGAACGCGGTGACGGGAGGAGCCTCACCGCTGTAGCGTTCGACCTCAACCAGGCAGGAATGTGCGATGGGGCCCTGCGCCAATCGCGACGTGCCCTTGTCCATCGTCAATACATTCGGGTTTCCGTGTTTGCACATACCGCCCTGCATGCCAGGCCCGCTAGGATCAAACCACGCGCCGGTGCTCAATTGAATCACTCCCGGCCGGACACAGTCATCCACAACGGCACTGCATAAACACGCCCCCCGGTCATTAAAGACACGAACCAAATGCCCCGTTTCGATGCTGCGATGTTGTGCGTCGTCCGGATGCATCCGAACCGGTTCCCGGCCGTTTATTTTTTCAGCTCTGGAGTGACTGCCGTGGTCAAGCTGCGAATGTAGCTTCGAAGCCGGCTGATTTGACATCAAATGCAGCGGGAATGCCGTTTCAGTCGAACCTAACCATTCAGCAGGCTCAATCCAGACCGGATGACCAGGGCAATCGTCATATCCAAAGCTTGCGATTTTTTCCGAGTAGATCTCGATTCTTCCGCTCGGTGTCTTCAACGGATTCGCAATTGGGTCGTCGCGGAAGTCGCGCAATAGGACATGCGGTTTATCTGGCACTTCGATTTCAAACCAACGGTCACGCTTGAGGTCTTCCAGCGGCGGCAGACTGATTTTGTGCTGCGCAGCCTGCTGACGCGTGACGTCATACAGCCAGCGCAGCCAGTCCTCACTGTCACGCCCTTCGCTAAACGCATCCTCAACGCCCATCCGCCGCCCAATGCCGCGCAGAATGTCGTAATCATTCCGGCTCTGGCCAGCCGGCTCACTGGCCTGCTCCATGTAGACGACGAAATTATCGCGCGAGGTCAGAGCCAGATCGCTGCGTTCCAGTGAGGTTGTGCAAGGCAGGACGATGTCGGCGTGCTTGGCGAGCGCATTCCAGCACCATTCATGGACAATAATCGTTTCAGGTTTGCGCCAAGCCTGACGCAAACGATTGAGGTCTTGATGATGATGGAAGGGGTTGCCGCCGGCCCAATATACTGTTCGCACGTCAGGATAGGTATAGGTGTTCCCGTTATAGTCGAAGGGTGCGCCAGGGTTGAGCAACATGTCGGCGATACGCGCAACCGGAATGAATGTTTTGACCAGGTTTTGTCCCTGCGGTAATGCCGCCGCAGGCAACGATGTGACTTCTCTTCCAATTGTGTTGACAGCACTGTATCCAAAACCGATTCCACCTCCTGGCAAGCCGATCTGGCCAAGCATCGCGGCCAGAGTGATTGCCGACCAAAACGTTTGCTCCCCGTGATCCTGGCGCGTCAATGACCAACTCACCGATAACATGGTGCGCGACGACGCCATGCGCCGTGCCAACTTTCGAATTGTGTCGGCGGAGATATCGGTAATCTGGGCGGCCCAGTCAGCACTTTTTGCCACGCCGTCGGTCTTGCCGGTCAAGTAGTCAGCAAATTTATCAAAACCAACTGTGTATCGATCAAGAAAGTCTTGGTCGTGCAGTCCCTCATCGACAAGCGTGTGCGCAAGCCCTAGAAGAAGTGCAGTATCCGTAGACGGCCGTACAGACAGCCACTCGGCATTCGCGTCTGCAAGAACATCCGAGCGCAGAGGAGAAATATTGACGAATTCAACACCGGCAGTCGCGGCAGCAAGCACGCCGTCGCGTTGACAGTGACGGCCGACACCGCCCTGGCCAATTTGCCCGTTTTTCAGCGGCACACCACCGAACGCGACGAACAGGTCAGAGTTCTCCGCGATCGAGCGCCAACTTGTCGCCACGTAAACATAGTCGCGGTAGCTTCCAAGGACGTGCGGCACCACCACTTCCGCTGCCGCAAAGCTGTAAGTATTGACCGACTTCGTGTAACCGCCGATGCAATTGAGAAACCTGTGAAGCTGGCCTTGGGCGTGATGAAAACGCCCTGCGCTTGCCCAGCCGTACGATCCGGCAAAGATCGCCTCGTTGCCAAAGGCGTTGCGTACGCGGTTCAAATCGTCCGCGACCAGTCGCTCCGCCTCATCCCAGGACACCCGGACGAAGGGCTCCACGCCACGCTTTTCAGTTGCGGCACCGGGCCCGTTCTCCAGCCAGCTTTGGCGCACCATTGGCGTTGTAATACGCGTCGGGCCGTCAAGAACGTCAACGATGCCCCTACCGATTGGTGAAGGATCCGTGTCGCGTTCGAAATCATGAAGTGCGGTGACTTTGCCGTCGCGCGTCTCGACCCTGTATGTCCCCCAATGCGTACTGGTCAATGGAAGGTCTTCGTGTTTGCCCATCTAGGGTTCTCCGGTGCGGCCTAGCGTTGCCAACAATACACGAGCGTTCGCTCCCAGATACAACATCATTTCAATAGCAGGCATTATCGAAGTCGAGCCAACAGCAGGTAAGGTTGGTTTTCTGGTTGTCCACCCCATGCGGCTCGAAACGGCTACGTGATGCCTTTTTCAAACTTCTTCGTCGCATCATTCTGCGGAAGCCAAGACAAAACGGATTGCCGCCAAACTTCGCTCCGGGGAACGATATCGGCACGCTGACGCAAAGTGCCCACGCGAACGTTGTAGGCCGCTGGCTGATCCTCATCGCTTGAAGCATATAGGCCTGTACCGCAATTAGCGCAGAACGCTTGGCGGCGACGGTTGCCGCTTTCGGCCACTTTGACGTATTGCTTCGGGGTGCCGCGCGTGAGCCGGAACGTATCGCCTGCGACGATGGCAATGGTGCGATAGGCGGTGCCGGAAAGGATCTGGCAGTCGACGCAATGGCAGATCACAACCTTGTCTGGGTCTAGTTCCGCTTCAAAGGCGATTTCACCGCAATGGCATTCACCGTCTATCTTCATGCTCGCGAACCCTTTCAAAATTCACTGCGGCTTTGGTGGTGCAGCCGAGCCGCATGTAATGCCAGTTGCCTATTGCTTTTGTAAGGACCAGTTGGTCCCAACGCAGTGCCTAATCCACACACGGATCATACGAGCACACAACCAAAATTTGCGCTGATATGTAACCACAGCTGTTGCTCCTACCAACAATCGCATCAACTCGGCTAGACCAAAACACGAAGAAGCCAGAGGTTTACACTCCTCAAAGGCCACTCCTAGTGTAGCATAGAGGAATAACGTCGGGCCTTGAGTACCTGTCTGTTGGAACCCAACGGTAGGCGTCTACAGCGAAGTAAATTCTTTTGGGGGAAACGATATGTCGGACAGCCGCTATCGCGAAGTTTACGCCGCTTGGAAACAGAACCCCGAACAGTTTTGGGCCAGCGCCGCCAGCGAGATCACGTGGTACAGGTCGTGGGACAAAGTTTTTGATCCCTATGCGGGTCAGTACGGGCGGTGGTTTCCAGGAGCCGAATGCAACACAGCATATAACTGCCTTGATCGGCACGTCGAACAGGGACGAGGCGACCAAAACGCACTGATCTACGACAGCCCTGTCACAAGCGTAAAACGTGCATACACCTACCGTGAGTTGACCGATGAGGTCTCCGCGCTGGCTGGGGTCTTGCGCGAACTGGGTGTGCAGAAGGGCGACCGTGTTGTCATCTACATGCCGATGATTCCCGAAGCGGTGATGGCAATGCTTGCTTGCGCACGTCTTGGTGCCGTCCACTCCGTCGTATTTGGCGGATTTGCAGCGGCAGAGCTAGCCACGCGCATCGACGATGCGAAGCCAAAGGCGATCATGTCCGCATCCTGCGGTATCGAAGCCTCCCGCGTCATCGACTATAAGCCGCTATTGGATGGTGCTATTGAGATCGCTCAGCACAAACCGTCCTGCTGCCTGGTATTGCAGCGCCCGCAAGTGCAGGCGTCGTTGGTGCCTGAGCGCGACTATGATTGGGCCGCCTCCGTTACAGACGCGAAAGCGCGCGGGCTTGCGGCCAATTGCGTTCCTGTAAAAGCGACCGACCCTCTCTATATCCTCTACACGTCGGGCACGACCGGACAGCCCAAGGGGGTCGTGCGCGACAACGGCGGGCACATGGTGGCGCTGAAGTGGTCGATGTCCAACGTCTATGGAATTAGTCCCGGAGAAGTATTCTGGGCGGCGTCAGATGTTGGTTGGGTGGTTGGCCATTCTTACATCTGCTATGCCCCGCTGCTTCATGGCGCAACGTCGATTGTGTTTGAAGGCAAACCGGTTGGGACACCCGATGCCGGGACATTCTGGCGCGTCATTGGCGAGCACAAGGTGGTAACGCTTTTCACAGCGCCCACTGCCTTTCGTGCCATCAAGAAGGAGGACCCCAAGGGGACATTTGTCTCGCAGTACGACCTTAACCACTTCCGCACGCTTTTCCTGGCGGGCGAGCGCGCCGATCCGGACACAATCAATTGGGCGGAAGAGAAGCTAAAGGTACCAGTGATCGATAACTGGTGGCAGACGGAAACAGGCTGGCCTATCTGCAGCAATCCATTAGGGCTTGGACTGCTCCCCGTCAAACATGGTTCCCCAACGGTGCCCATGCCCGGCTATCATATCGACGTACTTGATGAACATGGCGAGCCTGTTGCAAGCGCCGGCGATTCAGGAACGCTGGCAATAAAACTTCCGCTGCCGCCGAGCTGTTTGCCGACGCTTTGGAATAACGACGATCGCTTTCGCGAAAGCTATATTTCCGAATTCCCCGGCTACTATTCGACGTCGGACGCCGGCTACATCGACGCCGACGGATATGTCTTCGTCATGGCGCGAACGGACGATGTTATCAACGTTGCTGGCCACCGCTTGTCAACAGGGCAACTGGAAGAGGTCGTAGCAACACATAACGACGTTGCAGAGTGTGCCGTGGTTGGCATTGCCGATAAACTGAAAGGCCAGATTCCGGTTGGGTTTGTCGTCGTGAACGCAGGTGCCGACAGCGAAGAGAAAAAGATTGAGGCAGAGGTCATCGACCTCGTGCGCAATACGGTCGGCCCGGTGGCGGCATTCAAGACCGTCCTTATTGTGCAGCGGTTGCCGAAGACACGCTCAGGCAAGATCCTGCGCGGAACGATGCGTGCGATCGCCGATGGAGAAGAGTGGAAGATGCCGGCAACAATTGACGACCCGGCATCACTCGATGAAATCAAGGCCGCTCTGCAGGCAAGCAATACAGCTTAGGGTAATGCTGCAAGCGGAAAGAACGGATTCGAATCCAGCATAAAAGCAATGGCCGCGACACAAACTGCGCCGCGGCCATTCAACGTAAGCCGTAGGTCGATGACTACTGCAATTTATACGCAGTGATCGTATTTGCCATCATGTTAGGGATATAAACCATCTTGGTTGCTGGGTCGTACCCGAAGTCAGCTGTGCCTTGGGCCAGGGACATTACTTCGGTAATTGTGCCGTCTGCAGCGAACTTGAAGACCTTTCCAACCCAGAAGTCACCCACGAGGTAACTACCGTCGCCAAGTGGCTGCAAAGCGTCAAGATTGCCGAACGGCTTGCCCTTTCCAAGCGCCGTGATGGATTTATCGGCAAGCGAGACCGAGTACAGTTGGCCGGGTGTCGATGTCTTCCAGCCGTCGCCTGAAAGCACACCCCATGTGTTGACGATGAGATTGTCACCTTCGACGAGAAGCCCGTTCGGCCCGGCGAGCGTATCGTCTTTTAGCCAGGCTTCGAACTTTCCGTCTGCCAATCGGTAGATCGTGTTACCCATGGTGTCCGACGTGTAGACAGCACCCTTGCTATCGATGGCAACGTCGTTAATCAGCTTTGCCCCCGGGGCAGCGTGTTTGGCGACAACGCTACCGTCCTCAAGGTTGATTTCCACGAGTTCATCAACGTCAGCGACGAACAGACGTCCGTTGGCAGCATCCATCCCCTTGGGCGCGCTAAGGCCGGTGGTCCATTTTTCGGCGATCACTTTGCCGTCGGCGAGCGAATGCTTCGAGACGTAGCCATCGCCGTCTTTTTTGGTCGCATCGTTGTTACCATTGGTCACGTAGAATACGCCCGCCTTGGCATCGACGAAGACGCACTCAGGTCCGTAGGCTTTTGATGACTCCCAGGCCTTTTCAGGGCTTGCAGCCCGAGCTGCGTCTACTGCCCCGCCGAACGAGATAGCCGCTAGGGCTGTGCAGCAGGCAACGAGTGTTCTATTCATTATGTCTTCCTTTTTCATAGTGGCGAGTGGCTGGCGACGACCGGTCATTTGCCCCAGAATTATGAAACCGCATACCCGTACAGTGATTGATCACAGCATCGTGACAGCGAGCCGAATTCTGGACCAGGCCGGGTCCGATGGATGAGGGTCCTGAAAGAGAACGATGACCTCATCGAGACCATATTGGTCTTCATCAATCGCGTTTAAAGGTGAGACGAACGCGCCTACAGCGGTTCCTTCGATTGCGGCAATGGATACAACATCGAGCAGGAAGCACCTCTCTCAATACGTTGGTCCTACCGATACTTATTTCTTCACGACGGGAGGATTTCCTGGAATAGGTTCGCCCTGCAGTGATGGATGTGTCCGCATGTATTGCGGTGGGAAGGCTGCAGTGTCGCCAAGGACCTCCGCCGCGTGCCAGGGCCAGCGCGGATCGTATAAAGCACCGCGTGCCATGGCGATCATGTCAGCCTGTCCCGTTTTTTAGAATGGTTTCGGCTTGAACGGGATCGGTTTATTCGTCCCCACGGCAATTGTCGTGACGCCCGTTGCTTGGCGGATCTCAGATGCAAATCCGGTTTGATAACCCGGTCCTGATTGGATGTTCTGCTCCGGCGCTGTGCCACCCGATGAGACATCGAAGAAATCGCATCCGCGTTCGGCCAATGCCGCTGCATAAGCTTTTGAATTTTCAAGGTCCCAGCCACCTTTTATCCAGTCGGTTGCCGAAAACCTGACACCAACGGGTATGTGGTCCGGGCAGACTGCACGTACAGCCTCGAAGACCTCAAGCGGAAAGCGCATTCTGTTCTCAAGAGACCCACCGTATTTATCGATCCGCTTGTTTGTGATCGGCGACAAGAACTGGTGCAGCAGGTAGCCATGCGCCGAGTGGATCTCTAGGACATCGAAGCCTAGTCGAGACGCTCGCTCAGCGGCCTGTTCGAAGGCAGATCTAACTCGGGCAAACGTCTCTTCACTAAATTCCTCAGGTTGATGCCAACCCTCCGCGTAAGGAATTGCCGAGGGAGCAATCGTCTGCCATGCGCCTTCGTCATTCGACAGTGGCGTTCCACCCTTCCATGGAACATTTGTCGAAGCCTTGCGCCCCGCATGCGCGAGTGAATACCGATTCGAGCACTGCCGAGTCTCTAAAAAAGCGGATAATCCGCGCGAATGCGGCCTCGTGTTCGTCATTATATAGACCTGTGCAGCCTGGCGTTATTCGCCCTTCGGGCTCAACAGCAGTTGCTTCCACAAAGACCAGTCCGGCACCCGAGACTGAGAACTGT
>CBDCUC010000038.1:0-6346 GCA_965222485.1 Hyphomicrobiaceae bacterium | reverse complement strand
AAATGGCGATATCTACGATTTTCTCGCGCTTGTAATGCGTAATGAGACGCTGTTCACTCTGAATACGGCCTGGCAGAACGTTCTGTCTTGGCTGCGATTTGCTTCGCGTTCTGTCGCACAATTCAATGGCCGCTTCCTGTCACGCCGCCATATCGCCCACCACTACGACGCTGACTTGGCGTTTTACGACCTCTTTCTCGACGGCAACCGCCAATATTCGTGTGCGCTCTTTGAGCCCGGCGACGATCTTGCCGCCGCTCAGCGCCGCAAGATGCACCACATCGGCAAGAAACTTATACTAAAGCCGGGCATGCGTGTTCTTGACGTTGGTTGCGGTTGGGGCGGACTGGCGCTTGGATTGGCGCGCACCGAACGCGTGCGTACCACTGGCATTACGCTGAGCCGACAACAATTCGAGGCGGCATGTCAATTGGCTTGGCGTCGGCAAATGGCCGATCGCGTTGAGTTCGCTTTGCGCGATTATCGCGATGTGGAGGACCGTTACGACAGGGTTGTGTCCGTCGGCATGTTGGAACATGTCGGGCTGACGAACTATGAGACATATTTCAAGACCATTCGCAGGTGTCTCAAAAAAGATGGCGTTGCTCTTGTACACACCATAGGCCGCTCGGATGGACCGGGTTTCACGAACCCGTTCATATCAAAGTACATATTCCCAGGCGGCTATTTTCCGGCACTGTCTGAGTTATTGCCGGCGATCGAAAAATCAGGGCTTTTCCTGACAGATGTCGAAGTGCTGCGTCTGCATTATGCCAAGACTCTTGAGGCATGGCGAAAACGGCTGCGGCAGAATTGGGACGATGCGGTGCTGCTCAAGGGCGAAGACTTCTGCCGAATGTGGGAGTTTTACCTCGCAGGATCGGAAGCCGCCTTCCGCGAACAAGGTTTGGTTGTATTCCAGATTCAGCTGGCAGCGGCGATAGACGTGGTACCATTAACGCGCAACTATATCACCGGTCCTGACAAACCCTCCGCGCCTGCCGTACCGCCGCCACCATCATTATCCCGCGAGGCAGGTAGAGCCCGCAGAGAGAGCCCGCCCAAAGGCACCTGAGTAGGCATGGCAGACACGCACGGGTGGGTTGTTTGTTGCGAAAGACCGAGACGGTGTCAGGCAGACTTGCGCTCATGTGGCCAGCGTAAGAAATAACTGCTTGTTGCGGCGCCCAGCAGCACCAGCAGCGCAACGGATCCAACCTGCCAAACAAGAATCATCGAACCTAAGTCCTGCGGGTGGAACAGCCGCAAGGAGCCCGCGCCCAACGCTGCTGCGGCCAGTACGGCAAGGCCCATTGTAATGCCGGGCATGACCGGCGCCCCCCGGCGAACCATGGTAACGATGAGAAAGGCTGGAACGCTTGCGATCAGGACGATGCAGGGCAGACACATGAGATCAAGCGAGACCGCAATCGCGTCGATGCCGCCAGCCCGCCACAACAACACGGTGTTGTAAGCCAGGACGCCAAGCCATACTGTGAGCGAAGGCAACGGCGCAAATTTCTCCCACTGCGGCCGTCCAGGATGGACTGTGCAAAACGCAGCTGTCGCCGCCAGTACACTCGTTACAAATGCTGACGACAATTCGATGATAAACAACACTTCGCCTAGTTTGCTAAAGATGTCCGCACGTACACCCAGGAACGCGACGACAGCACCTGCGAACAAAAGCGAAATTACAAACCACAAAAGCGCGCGCCAAATTGGTGGCGGCAACCGCCGCACGGCCTTGGCGTCTTTTGCGAGCCTTGAAATAATCTGCTCTGTCTGCATCGGTTGACGACCTAGCGATCTAGAATTTTTCGCATGGACTTGAGGGCGCGGTGAACACTGACTTTTAATGCGGTGACGCTCCGGCCGGTTTGATCGGAAGCTTCTTTCAGCGACAGACCACGGACCTTTACCAAATTGACGGCCTCTTGCTGAGCTTGTGGCAGCAGGGAAATGGCATGAAGAAGCTCGTCGGCCACCTCGACACTATGCTGTTCAACATTCGTTGTAGCACCGGCGAAAGTTTCAGGCATGACGTTCACGGTTGTTTCATGTGCGTGCCTGGATGCCCTCTTCCGAGCGGCATCGGCAACCCGTCGGCGTGCAATTGTCATCAGCCAAGGCATGAATGCCCGTGAAGGGTCGTAGGTGTGTCTAACACTGTGCAGGCTGATCAGGATATCCTGCACCACATCCTCTATCTCTTCGCCATCAAGCCAGTTCCGCGCCGCGACGTGACGAAGTAGCGGCAACATCTCACGCAAGAGCTGGGCATAGGCAATTTGGTCTCCAGCCTGACCCGCACTCATCAGTTCGCGCCAACGCCGTTCCCGTCGCTGTCGTTCAACATTGCCCGCGCCGGCCATTCCAAATTCATCCCAACGGTGGCTTCATAGGGAAAGCTTAGTAGATGCGCGCGGATATCGCCACGAACGTTCTGCGCCTGCTGGTCACAACCTCGCTACTTCACAGTACGATGAGGCTATTCAAGCTGGTGGAGTGCATTTAATCCTGACCCCCGCATCGCCATTTCCCGCCTTGCAGGCCTTTACGATTTCCTCGTCAGGGTGGAAGGCGTGGAATACGAAGGCGAACGTGACATCGTAGGCAACGTCAATACGCACACCACCCGGGTCGATTTTTTGCGCAACGACGTTGCCAACATCGCGGCCGCCGCCGACGGTACCTTGATCAAGAGCCGAAGCCTGGCCCTTGCGCCACGTAAGCATAATGCCTGAGATTGATATACTTTTATTTCTGCGCAACAGCTCAAGTGTCACTGCACTCGCGTCTTGACCGTCACGTACAACAATCACGCGTGCCATCGGGTTTATGCCGGGAGGCATTTCGCCTGAATAAAGAAATGGAACGCGGCTTGTGTCATAGCCTTTGTACGGATTGCGGCCATAGTCTCGAAGATCGGGGTCGCTGGGGACTAACACACGGCCCTTTGGATGGCGCTTTAGAAACAGGGAAAAGGATTCAAGGCGCGAGGGAACGATGCGTAGCTTTTCTCCTGTAAGCTCGCCCACAATTGCTTCACCAGAGAACTGCTGCCACCAGCTCTCGGTTTTCCGGTCATACATTACCAGGTCGGATTTTCTAAGTTTTCCGGTCGTACCGAAATCCAATGTGCCAGCTGCGGTGCGCCGGTCAAACACGATGGCGGCATTGCATAAGGGACAATACGTTACGGCTACAGGAATGCCGCCAACCATATCGTTTACGATTTCGTGCCACATCAAAATCCGGATTGGATAGGCCCGCGAGTCGCCATTGATCGTCAGCCCGATCACTGCTTCGTTCGCGGCCAACCGATCTTCTAGTTCAGCCGGCTGGAAGGCCGGTCTGTCAATCGGTGGAATTCCATCCTTCGGCGGTCCACCGGACTCGATTTCGCGCAAATTAATCGATCGTTTCGAAAAATCAGTACGTGTCCAGCCCTCTCGTCGCCATTGCTCAGGCGTAGCCAAAACTGCGCCTGCGAGCGCAATGAGACACATACAAACCGCACAAGACAAACTTGCAAAACGTCCAATTTTTCCAAGCCCGATTAACAACCTTATTCGACCCCAAAAATTGCTGCGGGAAACCAACTAAAGGCGACATCGGGGTTCCCCGGTTAGGTTCGCCTGTTGCGGTCTAGTGCAGCGAAGGCACCAGCCCGCATCTATCGACGTTGAACTTTTCGTTGAGGTTTGTGCCTAGGTTACGCCCGGGTTGATCACCACTGATCACAGCGCAGTCATACTGTACGCGCGCTTGCGAGAGCCCACCTCAACAAACGGGTGCGCGGCCTTGGAAATCGTAACAATATTCCAAACACCGCCCTTCACGCTGAGGCCAACTCTGCTGAGGCGTTTGAGGCATTGAGGCAGTTTGCAGTCCTTTAAACGCGCCGCTATTCGCCAGAAGCCTCCTCCGGCGAATAGTCCACCACGCTTTCTTGCTCATTCGGGTCGGTACGCGCGACAATTGCGATCGCTGGTTCATCCTGGCTCAAATTTCGCGGCTGATGCGGAACGTCTGCCGGAATGAATATAAAATCGCCCGCCGAGTTGATAACACTCTTGGCAAGGTTTCGCCCGTATCGTGTTTCGACCTTGCCTTGAACAAGATAGACAGCTGTCTCGTATCCCTTGTGAATGTGCGCCTTCGCCTGGCCGCCTGGCGGTATCACCACCCGCAGCATCGAAATGCCTTTGGCGCCGGCGGTTTTGCCGGAAATGCCCGGAAAGATCGGTATACCTTGCTTAGAGGCCTCTGCCGCGGCCGGCCGAACAACGACGACGTCGGCGCTGCTGATCTCGCCGCTCAGCGCATGATCAATCTGGCCCTCTAAGCCGGCCATCGAGGTCAAAAGCGTCAGCGCAGCAATGCCGAGCAGGCGGCCCTTGCATAGGTTCAATTCCATCATGAGCAGGCTCCTAGTTGCTGACGTGGTCACAGTCGGCCCGAATGGAAATGAAGGCCAGTGAACTCCAACACAATAGCGCCGCTCGCACCACGTAGGTGCGTGCCGTTCAGTAATGCCGCCAAAAATCTGTGATTTTGCATCCGTTGACATCCCCATTTGTCCTTGAACGTCGCCACGGTTGGATTATCTGCTAAGATGACGTCAGTTAGGTCCGCTGAATAAGCAAGAATCCGGATTGTAAATGGAAGAAAAAATAGAAGTATCCGCCAATCGGCTTGCGTCCACGGCAAATACTGTCGAACAGGCCGCCGACGTTGTCCAGGAGGCTGCGTCTCGTGTGGAAAGTAACGTCACACACGGGATTCAGCCTGATATCAATGAGCTTCGCATTTACATGAGCGAACTGAATGAGACCGCGGATGTTCGGCAAAAGCGTCTGCTCTGGGCAATTTGGGCGCTTATTGCAATCAATCTGGTAACCCTGTTGGTCGTCGTAATGCGTTAGGCTCGCCCACCAACTGCGTTCTACCTCCGTACCTGCCAGCGTCTAGTCAGGCGACACTGACGGTGGGCTCCGCTTTTCGTCAGCGCTTATTTGTTTTCGCCGGCAGAACGGCCCCCTGCCATTTTAACGGGCCGCGCGCGGAGCAGTCACTGGCGGTTGGGCCCTCTACGGGCCCGGTGTATTGCGCTTTGCCGGTATGTGGCACGGTGTTCTGATGGACCTGGCGTCCGGTATCGATGTGGGCGCCATAGCGGCACGCTTCCACAAGACGATCATTGATGTCGTCGTCGCCACCGCCACCGACCTTGCTGCAACACATCGTCTGGACACGGTCGCATTGTCAGGCGGCGTCTTTCAGAACAAGTTATTGTTTGAAGGGGTCGTCGATGGGCTCAATGCCAGCGGATTTCGACAATTCTTACGCACAGGCAGGTGCCTGCAAATGACGGCGGCATTTCATTAGGGCAAGCAGTCGTCTGCGCTGCAAGAATGTTGAAACTCTAGATTGATTTTGTGACGGTGAAGTCGCGGCGCATCTTAGCGAGCCGGACAAAACGTACTATTCAGCGCCGTACCTATGCAGGTTCATACCATAGACCTGCAGCCAGTTCTTTGCCTCGTCCGTCCGCGGCGCTGTTTTTTGGACCAACGCCCAGAATTTCGGTCCGTGGTTCATTTCCGCCAGATGCGCCACCTCGTGTGCCGCCACATAATCTAGAACGAACGGTGGCGCCATAACGAGACGCCAGGAGAACGACAGTGCACCGGTCGTCGAGCACGACCCCCAACGGCTGACCTGATCGCGCACACTCAAACGTTTCGGCCTAAGCTTGAGCCGTCTCGCGTGATAGATAACCGACCGATCCAAATCTGCGCGTGCTTCTTCAAATAGCCAGTCGCGCAAGCGCCGCGGCGCATGCTCACGCGCGCCTGCAACATGGATTTCGCGACATCCGGCAGCTGACTCGACGACCGAAACCGGACCATCGCAATCGCTGACATTCTTGGTCTTTTTTCCGTCGAACACGACCCGGTGCACGACATCGCGCAACGGCATCAGTATATCGTTTTCAAACGGGACCGGCGCGGGCACGTTTCCCAATCGCTCGCGCACCCAGTCAATATGTTTGTGAACAAACGATTGCGCCTCGCCCAGATCACATTGCGTGGGAAGTGTTACGATGACCGCTCGCCGGGTACGGCTGACGCGCAATGTGAGGCGCCGCGCAGCCGGATGCCGTCTCACCTCTATCGGTGCTTCGAGATCCCCAAGATATGGATCATCGAGTTTTGTGGAAGAAGAGGCGTTCCGCCTGCCCATTCTCTAACCCCGAATTAATCCCAGCGGTTTCACGTCACCATCGCGTCCGCGAAAACCAGCCAGCCGGCACAAATGTTTGCGTGCGCCCAACGAT
>CBDCUC010000037.1:0-36536 GCA_965222485.1 Hyphomicrobiaceae bacterium | reverse complement strand
ACACAAGCAGGTTACCTCCCGCCGCGCCAGTAGGCGGAGCCGTTGGCGTCGGCGTAATAAAAAGCAAGCCGAAGGCGTCGCGATCGGCGAGCTTCACGTGCCGGTGCGCAGCACCGAACAGCACGTGAAAAAGACTAGCCCGAAGAGTTCGTCGCAAAGCCTAATCCAGAACTGTTGCGTCAAGGCTTTCGCGTGCACTAAAATATCGCCGTTGGTTTGTGAATAACGCCCGAGGTTCCTATGAAACGCATCGTCTTGCTTGCAATAATTGCGCTGCTCCCGTTCGTCCAAAACGTTCAAGCGGCCGACACGGCAGCAATCAACGTCTCAGGCGAGACGACGAGACCCGGCGAAGGGTCAAACGTGACCTTCAAGGGTGACCGGCTCGCGCTGCTGGGTACGGCTATCGAGGTCGGCAAGCCGCTGCCGTCTGCCGTGCTAACCGCGGGCGATCTCTCCGGAGTAAATCTGGCCGAAAACAAAGGTAAGCCGAAGATCATAAGCGTCGTCCCGTCTGTCGATACGCCTGTATGTGAGGCGCAAACGCACGAGCTGAGCGAAAAGAGCGGGCTGGACGTGAGCAAAGTCGAATTGATTACGGTCAGTATGGATCTGCCGTTTGCGCAGGGACGTTTCGCCAAAGAGGCGAAGATCAAGAACGTCACTTTTCTGTCGGATTATAAGGGAGCACAGTTCGGCCTGAAGAACGGCTTGTTGATCAAACCGCTCAACCTTCTGGCCCGCGCACTCATCGTTACCGACAAGGACAATGTCGTTCGCCACCTTCAAGTGGTCCCGGAGATCACCAATCTGCCTGATCTAGCAAAGGCCGTTGAGGTCGCAAAGAGCCTTCAGTAAGCGCTGGCCCGAGCAGAGCGAGGAATTTCCCGCGAGCTCATTAGACGCATGCGTGGACACCTCTCGGCGCGCATGTAGCCGAAGGCGTATGCGTCGCCGATTCACGTGCCAGCGCAATAGCGCTGAATAGCACGTGGGCAGATCAAGGACCTGCGCGGGCGCTTCCCGCCGCGCCAGTAGGCGAAGCCGTTGGCGTCGGCGTCAAACAAAGAACCAGCCGAAGGCGTCGTTATCGGCGTAGATAGGTATTGGACGGGTCCCCTTTATGCGCCAACATTATGCGTATTTTTCCAAGACACGACCCATTGCCGATTCCAACACCTCAGCATCAATTCTGGTTTGAATGTAAGACAAGAACTTTGGTGCCGAACCCTTGTTGGATGCAGGAATCTGGAGGCTGTGATCAATTTCGAGGATTTCACTAAGTAAACTTATGAAAGTTGAAGTCTTCATTCCCGAACGCTGGCGGTACCGATGAAACCTTTGCACGAATGGGTCTTTCTTAGAATTCCTTTTAGTGGATGTTGTCGAGCGAACTGTCGCGTCAAGCGCGGCCCTCACAAAAGCACTTTCGCCAAGTCGATCAATATCGGAAATCAGATCGAGAAACGTTTCCTCGGCCACGCTAAACGAGCGCTGCCGTTTGAGGCAATCTAGAATTTGTTTCGTCCCCTCATTCATACTACGGCAACCGCCAACTGACTTCGTACTTTATCTCTAATTTCAATAGCGAGTTGCTCGATCGCAGATTTGACTCTTGCAGCATTGCGATTTCTTCCAAAGCTCAACAAGTTGGCAGCGGGATTATTGTGTCGTGCATCGAGAGGGTCAGTTGCTACTGGCTTCGACCTCAGAAAGCCCGACGCTGGCACTCGCGTATCCAATAGGCTTGAAGAAAAGTGCTGTAACTTGAAGCTGCCCTTCAAATCAGGTTGAAGGATACTTTTAAGTAACTCCGCCTCCGGTCCTGAGCTATTAACGCGCTCTAAGTTAGACTTGTGCAGTTCCGAAAGGTCCGCAAAATTTACTGCAACCCAGGTTTGTTTTCTGGCACTCGACGAACCATGCGCATAGGGAAGCTCGTACAGGCCGCCAAGTATCTCGTCGATGTCATCCAGTCCCTCGGTGGTGAACTTATCGGCCTTAAGCGGAATGACTATGTCTGTAGCGGCGTCCAACGCACATTCCGATAGGAAGTTCGTGCTCGGATTGCAGTCAATTATGATGTAGTCATATTCATAGCTCAGCTTTTGAATGGCATTTTGGAAATTTGCAAAAAGACGCCCGCGGTGCGAGTCAAGCGACGCCCTTCCGTATTTCGATGCCGCAATATCGTTTGGTACTATAGAGAATTTCCTTAAGGTATTGGGGTCAACAAACAAGTCGTGCAGGCACCTCGTGACTGTATCATCACGGACCTCTCCTATCGCGATGCCATACTTGTTGTGTTGATCGGTCTCAGTTTTTAACCGGTCTGGTTCTAACAAACCAACGAGGTTCTGTGATAAGCTGGCACCCTGATTGAGGCGCTTCTTTGTAAGAAAGAGCGAGCTCATATTGCTTTGAGCGTCGCAGTCAATCAAACAAACTGATACTGACCGCTTTGAAGACTCGTACAACTGAGCTGCCAAAAGTGCAGCAAGCGTCGTTTTTCCAACGCCGCCCTTGAAATGATAAAATGTAATTATTGGGCATCTTCTCTCATCAGACTGAACAATTGCGCGCTTTATGTCGCGAAGAACATCGTCTGTCAGATTGCGTGTCTCTGCGTCAGTTCTGAGATCCCCCCAATCAATATCCTTAAGTAAATTTCGCCAGTTTGTGTTATCTGCTAGAGCTTTTGGATTCAAAACAACCGGAACTACCTTCTTGTTATGAGTAATTGCAAACTGTACCTCTTTAAAAACCTCTTTGCTGCGCAAGGCTCTTTTTGTCAAAATTGGCGTGATGGTATGCGCTCTAAGCAAGCCCTCGGAAATTCTTTCTCTGAACAATGAGCCAAGTGAAATTTGCTCTCGATCCATCCAAACATCAATTTGAGATTCCTTCAAGAAGTCCCTCACTCGCGATACTCTAACTTTGTCTCTACGCGAATAACTCAAAAATGTATCAAATGACATGATCGTCAGGCCCCACGCTAACTGCAACCTGGGCCAATCGTTGCATAAGCGCACCTATACGGTCGAGAGGAAAAATTGGGCCTCGGGGCCAATCCTCGCCGTAAGGCATCGAGAGTTTTTGTACTACCAAGGGTCGCTATTCTGCACCAATCGCATCCCCAACCTTATCCCCCCGCCTCACACCTCCCGCATACTCAACCCCGTCCCGGGCTTAATGGGGAGCGCATCGCGAGGCGTTCCGTTGTGCTCAAGTCCGGGGGCAGCGGCCGGGAAGAGTTTGAACGCGCAAACTTCGCCCGGGCCAGGCGGCGGCAGCCCGGCGCAGTCCCGGGTGTCCCAAGTATGCCGATAAGAAAGTGCCGTTCGAGAGTGGCAGCACGCTGCAGCGGGGCGCCTAAGGGCGGCCTAACACAAAATGAAAAAGCGGTTCGCACTTAGACGCCCCGCTCTCCCGTATTCATCGACCCGGCGCGCATTCGCGCGCGGGACAAAACTACTTCCTAAAATACATAATGCCCCAGGCGAGGTAGCCCTTTTCAGCCGCCGCGACCCAGTGCTTGAGGCCCGCGATCATGCGGTCGAGGTAGTCCTTTGATGACGCCGCCGCCATGCGATCGTAGTTGGCGGCAAGCTCTTCGCCAACGCGCGTGTAATGCCGGCGCAATTGCGGCGTCAGGTCGTTGACTGAGATTTCCTCCAAGCCGACGCGCTTGGCAGCGTCGCGGTAGAACTTGAACGAGCCAAGGCTCTCCAGGTGAATGCGGTCATAAACCGCTTGCAACACGCCATCCGGACAGTCGTCCGCCTGCATCGGGTCCGTGAAAATAAATCGTCCGCCCGGCTTCAACACGCGGGCAACCTCGCGCAACACGGTCTCGCGTTTGCCGGAATGCAAAATCGCATCCTGCGACCAGACGAGATCATACTCGCCGTCCGGCGAAGGGATCTCTTCGAAGTTGCCTTGCTTGACGGTGATCTGATGGTCGAGCCCTTGCTCTTTGGTCAGCCGCTCATTGGTGGCGTTTTGTGTGGCGCTCAAATTGAGGCAGTCGACTTTGCAACCGTGCGTCTTGGCAAGCAGACGCGCCGCGCCGCCATAGCCCGCGCCGATATCGAGGATCTTGGTGTCCGGACCGATAGGCGCTGCCACGCGCGCCATCTCCTCAACCGTCAGCCGGCTTGCTGTGGCGATGTCGCCGGTCTCATCGTAAAGGCCGATGTGGATGTCTTCCCCGCCCCAAATCTGGAAGTAGAAGTTATCCGCATCATCACTGTCGTAATAGGCTTCCGCCTTGGCGACGACATCCTCCGCCTCATCGATCGCTGCTGCGCCTGGAGCACCATTAGACATTGAGGTACGCCTTTTCTGCCACGTGCACGAAAAAGTCCGGTTCCTTGTCCTGGTAGGTTTCCTGGAAGTCGCCGTAGGTGTGGATCGACTGGAAGCCGGCCTGGCCGAGCAGCTCGCGCATGTAGTTTTTGCGCAAGGGGAACATGTTGAGTTTGTATTCCGACTTGTCCGGGAACGTGTAGGTGAAGCGCGCCAGCCCTGCGTCCACGTGCTCCGGCTCCGCCACCACCTGATCGCCGCAGTAGTAATACTGGTGCTTGGAGGAAAAGCCCTCGTCCAGGATTACATCATAATTGCGTTGGTCGATGATGAGCACGCCGTCGTGTTTCAGCGCCGCATAGAATTCGGCTAGTGCGCGTCTACGGTCAGACTCTTTGAACAGGTGCGTGAACGAATTGCCAAGGCAGATGATGGCGTCGAACTTGCCGTGGATGTCGCGGTTAAGCCAGCGCCAGTCCGCCTGCACGGTCTTCAGGATGATGCGCCGCGATTTGGCGTTCTCAAACGCTTTGGCGAGCATGGCCGCACTGCCGTCCGCGCTTGTCACGTCGAAGCCAGCCTTGATCAGTTGCACGGAGTGAAAGCCGGTGCCGGTGGCAACGTCGAGAACCTTTTCCTTGTCGCGCGACTTCAGCACGTCGATGAAAAAGCGACCTTCGCTTTTCGCGCGCGCGTCCCAGTCGATCAACTCGTCCCATTTCTCAACGAAGCTCTTGATGTACTCGGCGCGGTATTGATCGGTTTCGCGCACCGTGAGCGGTTCCTTTCCATAGGATTGCTCCGTCTGGATAAGATCCTTATTTGGAGTATTGCTCATTTAAGCCTCACAAAGTTTGCCGCATTCTTTTCATGGGTCACCGCTGCTAGTCAGCGATCATCGCGTTGCTGCCGGACCCGGTCTGCTCTTGCTGTTCGCAGGTTGAAGTTGGTGCTCCGCCATGAGCCCAATCGCTAGGCTCAAACACATAAGGATAAGGACGATCGCAAAAGGTAAGCCCATGCTAATCGATGCCGCCTGAAGCGCGGCAAGACCGCCACCCAGCAATAGACAAATAGCGACGAGCCCTTCCGTCATCGCCCAGAACACGCGCTGGACGATGGGGGGATCCAGCTTTCCGCCAGCGGTCATAGTATCGATGACCAACGAACCTGAATCCGATGACGTGACGAAGAAAACGATCACAAGGAGGACGGCGACATACGCTGCCGCCTTGCCGTAGGGAATCGGTTCCAGCATTTTGTAAAGTGATAGCTCAGGCTGCCAGGCCTTCACCGCTTCGCTGACGCCGGTGTATCCGTCATTGACGAACTGGCTTATTGCAGTGCCGCCAAACGCCGTCATCCATAAGATGCTGACAAGCGTCGGCACGATCAGAACGCATGTAATGAACTCGCGCACGGTGCGTCCACGTGAGATGCGGGCAATGAACATGCCGACAAATGGCGACCAGGCAATCCACCAGGCCCAATAGAATGTGGTCCAGCCGTGCATGAACTCGCTGTCTTCACGCCCGATCCAATTGGCATAGCTTGGCAGGTAGGAAACATAGTCGACCGCGTTCGTCGCAAACGACGTCAGGATATAAAGCGTCGGGCCCATCACGATGACGAACGTCAGGAGCAGGGTCGCCAGCACCATGTTGAGCTCACTTAAGCGTTTTACGCCGGCATCGAGCCCGGCCACGACTGACATCACCGCAATCGACGTGATGCCGATAATGAGCAAAACCTTGGTCGCATCCGTTGAAGGAACGCCAAATAAATAGAGAAGGCCGGCACTGACTTGCTCCGCGCCGAAGCCGAGCGATGTAGCTAATCCAAACAGCGTTGCAAAGACGGCAAGCGTGTCGATGATATGCCCCGGCCAGCCCCAGACGGCGTCGCCGAACAGCGGGTGAAAGGCGGAGCGAATGGTGAGCGGCAGCCCATTGTTGTAATGCGCGAACGCCAGTGCCAGCCCGACCAGGGCATAAATGGCCCACGGGTGCAGGCCCCAATGAAAGATCGTTGCCGCCATTGCTGCCGACTGCAGCTCTGCCGTGTCCGTGCTGTCGATCCCAAGCGGCGGTTTTTGGAAGTGATAGACCGGCTCGAGCACACCAAAGAACATGAGGCCGATCCCCATGCCGGCCGCAAATAGCATGGCGAACCAGCCAGGGTAGGAATAGGCCGGCTTGGCGTCGGCACCACCGAGCCTGATGCGTCCCCATGGAGACGCGGCAAGGCCCAGGCAAAACGCCACAAAAAGATTGCCCGCAATCATAAACAGCCAATCAAACCGGCTAGTTATCCAGGGGCGCAGCCAGCCGAAAAAGTCCTGGGCGCCGGTCTGAAAAACCAGGGCAACAAGCACAAACCCCATTATGACTACTGCAGAAACGAAGAAAACGGGATTATGAAGGTCAAGTCCAAGAATACGTACGTTTCCGTGGCCGTCCCGCAAGTCTATGTTAGCTTTACTTGTCACTAATCTCTCGAGACAGCCCAAACCGATAGAATTCAGGCCTGATTTCTTGTTTCTTTACACGATTAATTCTTCTGCGCTGCTCTGGGTCAATGCGCAGTAAGCGACGATATTTTGTCTGGAATTGCCGCAAAGTACGGGAATTCTGCGCCAATTGCAAACTTCTTCTTTGCAGGCCATGGGGCCACACTGCCACGAGATTGCGCCCCCGTAGTGCCCACTAAAATGGCAGGGGAGTTCGTCTGAGCAGGCACGATATGACGGAGCATCACGCCTGTGTCCCCACGCCACTGCAGTGAATGTCGTCAACAATGCAAATTGCATCTTGAAATCCTTCATATCCTTTCGCATATTTCTGTCATGACAGAAATAACTGTAAAATCTGGTATGCCTGCCGCCATTGAGCGCTTCGTCCTGCATTGGGGCGAAATGGGTGCGGTTTGGGGCGTCAATCGTTCGGTCGCCCAAATCCATGCGCTGCTGTTTTTGGCAGAACGACCATTGAGCGCAGAGGACATTGCCGAGCAGTTGGGCTTGGCCCGCTCTAATGTATCCAATTCCCTTCGTGAGCTTCTGTCGTGGTCGTTGATCCGGCGTGTTCCCCAATTCGGCGATCGGCGCGATTTCTTTGAGGCCGAAGCCGATATGTTCGAAATGGTCCGGCGCATCGCGCGCGGCCGCAAGGAGCGTGAACTCGATCCCACGCTTCTCGTACTTCAACATTGCGTTGACGCAGCCCAAGGCGATCGCAATGTATCCGCGACGGCTCGCAAGCGTATGGCTGCGATGTTGGAATTCATGACCGTGGTCGACCGAAGCTTTGATGAAATTATGCGTCTACCGAGCGCGACCGTCATGGCGCTTCTTCGAATGGGAGGAGCGATCGCACGTTTTGTCGGAGCCGGCTCGAAGCCCGCACGTAAGAGACAGCCCTAATGCGCACGCCTATGCACTGCGTGTCGGTGCTTATTACGCGCGTTTTTTTTGGCAATTGGTTTGAAAATATCAGGAGGTTGCAGCAATGGATGAAACGCCAGTTGGCGAAACAGGTCTTAGTAAGTGCACCAACCAGGACGCCATCGCTGTAGCCCAACCGGTATGCAACGAAGATATCGAAATCGACTGTTATCAGTCCGCAAACGGGGCGCAACACCCTGACCGCCGCGTGTTCGCGCGGGCAACGCCATCCAGACCGACTTCCGACATAACCAAAGCGAAAGACGAACGGTTTCGCAATCTTTTGGGCTCAGTCGCGTGGGCACAGCTGCCGGCACCGGTCCGGCGCCGGTTTTCCGCTGCCATCCCACCTGGTAGTGCAAAGCTGTATGCGGGCAATGTCGTCGCAACGGAATTATCGTTGGGTGGACGAACGCTTGCCTTATTTGGCCGTCTGATTGGAACGCCGCTCCCTGAAACCAACGGGGCGATCGGCGAAGCCATCGTCACGGTTACTGAGGACTCACATTTCGGCGGGCAGGTTTGGACACGCATTTATGGCAGACCGGGCCGGTTTCCTCAGGTCGTACACTCGGCCAAACGCTTCACAGGCCCAACAGGCCTTGAGGAGTATGTCGGTTCAGGTATCAGCATGACGCTTCGCGTTACCGTTGAGGACGGTGCTCTCGTATTTCGCTCCGAGCGCTACGTTCTTCAAATCGGCGGCATACGTATGACAATTCCGAAGGTTCTATCGCCGGGCCTCATGACCATTATCCACCGTCAGGAGCCCGACAACACGTTCAGTTTTACCTTAACGTTGGTCCATCCGGTGTTGGGGTTGCTTATCCGTCAGCTTGCCTATTTCCGCGATGTGTAACAGGTCTTTGACCCGATGGATTTTCCGCACTTGCCAATCCCTCTGCCTTCGGGCAAAAAGCCAGCCTCCGGCGATGGGCCAGGCAAGCGGACGGCACTTTTTCGGACGCTGGCCGGCGGACGTTATGGAGGGGTGGCCGAGTGGCTGAAGGCGCTGGTCTCGAAAACCGGTAGGCGGGTAACCGTCTCGTGGGTTCGAATCCCACCCCCTCCGCCAACTCACGATAACTGTCGTTTGATGATGTCTTTCTGAGTTCGTGGCGCCCCCCGCATAAACAGGCGCACATCGTTCTCAATCGCCTGATCAACATCTTCTGCAAGTGGCAGGCCATAAACAAAATGGCGAACGGCCCGGTAAAAGATCACGCCCTGCATGCCCCAGGCAAGTTCCAATTCCTCATCCGAGATGGCTGCCTTACGCAATGTCGGCAGTTTGTTTTCGTGACGCAGCTCGATGCAGATTGGGGTCAAGACGTTTTTTTTGATAATCGCAAGATAGCGGTCATTGATGTCTGTTTCTGAAAGCCCCGAGTAAAGAAACATTCGCACCCACACGCGGTTGTAGACCGAATGCGCATACTGTTTATAGAAATCGATTAATCTGTCTTCCAGCGGCAGCTTTCTGTTTTTGATGATGCGCTCCCACTTGGGGTTCCAACGGCTGACATACACTTCTTGATATACCCGCTCAATCAGCTGCTGCTTGGTGGGAAAGTACCTGTAAAGAAGAGGTTGTGTGATGCCCAGCTGATCTGCGAGTTTTCTCGTTGTGCCCTCAAACCCATGTTCGGCAAAGAAGTCTATTGCTGCATCGACGATAAGGGCTTCCCGCTCCTGTGGCTTCAAGCGCTGACGCGTCTGGCCATCTTGCTTTGGCGACATTTTGGTTTTGAGAGATAGAGGTTTGCTCATCGTCCTGGCCTGGATTCTTGCTGCCATCGTGGAGTAGGTTGGGTTTGCGCGGCGTTGTAACCCCCAGGTTTAGATTTGTAACATTTTTGGCGCTGGCTCCCTAGGAGTTGGAGTGATGTTCCACTCCCGCGGCGGGTCAGCTTCTCAATATCCTGCTAGAGATTTTCGTTCATGCGTCGGATGCGCGCTGCGAGTTGACGCATGACGTAAAGGGAGAAGGCTGGCCGTTCTCCAACGAGCTTGATGAACGTTGGCTCGTTGATGACAGCAACTTCCGTCGCCGATTCCGCGATAGCGTTGGCGCTGCGTGGCCCTTGATCGATGAGCGCCATCTCGCCGAATATCCCATACAGTCCGACCTGCTCCAGGACGGTATCTCCTTCGGCAATCTTCACCTTTCCCTCAAGCACGACGAACATGCTGTCGCCGCTATCTCCTTTGGTGAAAATATTTGATCCCATGCGAAACCTCTTCAGCGGAATGCCGAATTGTTCCAGAAATCGGAAGTCAAAGGCTTGGCCAGTCATGTTCATCACCGCAAAGAGGACAAAGAAAAACGGATGCGCCCTCAACCATTCTCGGGGAGAACGCATCCGTCATTGTGTGCTAGCTTGATGTCAGCTGTCCAGTGGGCGGTATGCCCAGAAACATAGCCTCTTAATCTAAGCCCATTCAAGATGGCTGCTTCGGCGTGCAGGGCCTTGATGTAGCGAGTTGCTCAGACGACGGGCGCGCCATAGCCAAAGCTGTAGGGCACCGGCCCGGAAAAGGCGATGACATCGCCCTCATCTAGCGCCACCGCTTCATTGACGACGCCACCCTGATAGATGCCAGGTGTTATGTCGCGGCCATTCCGCAGGACCAGAAAGATTTCAGAAAGCGGCAGGTTAAACATTTGTACCAAGTCGCCGACGGTTGTTCCCGCCTCCACTTCGAGCTGCTGACACAGGCCCTCCTTGCCGGAGTATTTGGCAAGGCTATTGAAGAAGCGAGCCTCGATCTTGAGCAGCACGCCTTTCGAGTTGTGGCCAATCAGGCTGTCCTGGACTTGTGCATCCACCGTCGTCTTCCTTTCTCGTTCTTCTCTAATAACCGCAATGCGCGCAAATGAGTGGCTCTCACATGCGCGCAGATAACAACAGCGCCCGGCACCTACTAAGCCGCCGTGCAGTCTAATGGTTCCGACAACCTCGTTGGATTGGGAACCGAGACGCGATTGGTACTCAACAAAGCGATCTTTCCATCGCGTTTTAACCGCCCGATCACTCTGCTGACAGTTTCTATGGTCAATCCCAAATGATCGGCAATATCAGACCTGGTCATGGGTATCTCGATTGGCCTATCAGGGCCGCCGGGCGTATGCTTGGCAAGGTTCAACAGGAAATGAGCAACGCGTTCGGTCGCCGTCATCTTGCCAAGAACCAACACCTGTTCCTGTGCCTCCTGTAGCTCGTCAAGAATGCTCTGCGTGAAAAGGTTTCGCAGACATTCGATCTGCCCAACCTGCTGGTCCAGACGGCAACGTGGAATGACAACGACAGTGACCGGTGTCACGGCTTCGGCAGTGTAAGCGTAGTGGCCGTTGCTGCTGTGCGCTATGAGGTCTCCAGAAAAGATGAACCTGCTGATCTGCCGCCGCCCGTCGCTGAGCAGGCGGCAGCCGCGCACGACACCGGTTTTCACTAGGAAGTAGAACTCAGCCTCGTCATCTTCCCAAAAGATATTCTCGCCCGGCTGGTAGACCTTCTTGATGCCGATCTGGTTAAGAATGGCACAGCTACCCGGACCGCACTTTCCATTCTGGCACGTCTGGGGGGCACACAAATCTTTTAGGACGATAGCGCGGTCGTCGTTCGGTTTATCGTGCAAAGGTACGACCGATAATGACATCGAAACCTCCTGATACCGCGTGGAAAGGGGAGCTGCTCAGCGCTCATGTTAGCTAACCGCGATGTGGGAGGAATTGTTAGTTGGGAATACTACGTAGCACGCCTTGTCGCACCCCCAATGGAGGGGCTAGCCGACGTTCGCATATCGATCGCAAACTCCAATGCATCGAACAATGAATTCTCTTCAATCGGCTTTTCCAGCGCCATGATCGCACCCAATTCACGCACACGTGCTGGTGAGATAAGCTTCGGCATCGTTGACATCAGAATAAGCGGAGGACGTCCAACTAAAGTACGAAGCCTCTGGGCAAGAATATGCCCACCTAGGTCAGGCATCCGGTATTCCAGAAGCACGCAATCGGCGGAGAGGCTGGTTAGCTCGTCCAAAAAGGATCTGCCGCTGGAAAATACCGTAACATCGTATCCGGCCCCATTTAGCAGCGCTTCAAACGACGCACGAGCCGCATCGTCACTATCAACGACTGCAATAACTGGTGAAGTGCGGAGCGCCTGAGCGTTCATTGTCTGACAACACAGGATGATCGTGTCTCCATCAGTTGAGCCAATGGCCGGTGCCGGGCATGGCCCGCCAGTGCACAGTCTTGCTAAATCGCACGTTTGTGAAAACTCCGGGAAACTACCTAAAAGCGCCGCGATTGCTGACGAGCGTCAGATATTTCCGGTGTCGGCGAAGAAATAGGAACCTTCGAGCGCTACTAAAGAACCGGCGTAACGCCGGCCGCAATCGCCAGTCTGACGAGATGCGAGAGTGACTTTGTTTCCGTCTTTTCCATCACTCTTGCACGGTGAATTTCGATTGTGCGCGGGCTAAGCCCAAGCTCGAAAGCAATCACCTTATTGGGTTGGCCGCCGACAAGGCGTAACATGACCTCGTGTTCACGTGGGCTCAGCCGACTCATGCGTGAGCGCGCATCCCCAGCCAAATTTGAAGCGTCCTTTTGCTTCTGGAATTCGCCTACCGCTTCTCTGACCGACGCAACCAAGGCATCAGGGTCAAATGGCTTTTCAATAAAATCGATTGCACCGAGCCTCATAGCTTTGACCGCCATGGCGACATCTCCATGCCCCGTAATTACAATGATGGGTGCTTGAAAACCGCGCATATTGAGCTTGTTTAGAACCTCGATGCCGTCAGCATCAGGAAGACGCACATCCAATATCACGCATTGGACAGAGCTGTTTCCGGTCTCGTTCAGAAAGCTCGTTGCGTCGCCAAAGGCCTGTGGCAGGTATCCTTCGATTGACAATAACGTCTCAAGCGAGTCGCGCACGGCGCTATCGTCATCGACAATGCAGATAATGTTGTCGTCGGCCATGGGTCTTCCACTATGATTGACTGACGGGCAGCACCACGCGGAACTTGGTTCCACCGTCGGCGCGGTCTTCCGCTTCAATTTGCCCACCATGTGAATCCACGATGTTCCGGCTCACTGAAAGTCCGATACCCATACCATTAGGTTTGGTCGTCGCAAATGGTTGGAACAAACGATCGCGCACATCTTCTCTAATGCCCGGCCCGGTGTCTTCCACATCGATTTCAATTGCCTGACCGTCAATGTTTCGCAGTGAAACGTGAATACGTTTCTCGCCGTGCCAGTCGTCGAGGGCATCTACGGCATTACGCACCAGATTTTGAAAAACCTGTTGGATCTGAATACGGTCGATCAGCACCTGCGGCAAGTCAGGCTCCACTTCAAGCTCAAAGCGAACTGCCTTTGCCGAAGATCCCACCATACCCAGTTCCGCCGCCTCCTGCACGCAAGGTGCAAGGTCATGCCAGGCACGATCTGTTTCACCAAGAACAATAAACTGGCGCAGCCTGCGGATGATCTCGCCAGCCCTCTGCGCCTGTTCACTGGCCTTAAGGACAAGCTTGGTCGCGGCATCCGTCGCCTGCGGCTGGCCACTGTCAAGCATTCGCTTCGCCGCGCTTGAATAATTCGATATGGCAGTAAGCGGTTGGTTCAATTCATGTGCGAGTGCCGATGCCATCTCGCCCATCGCGCTTAAGCGCGCAACGTGGATCAGCTCGTCCTGCAGCTCACGGACGCGCTTTTCAGCCACAACACGCTCAGAGATATCAAGAATCATTCCGGTGAACAGTTTTCGGTCGGCCAGGTTAACTTCGCTGACTGTCAGGTGGATTGGAAAGATCTTCCCGTCCTTTTTTTTGCCCAACGTCTCCCGGCCGATACCAATGATTTTTTTCTCGCCCGTTTCCAGATAACTGCGGATGTAGCCGTCGTGCTTGTGCGCATCTTGCTCAGGCATAAGCATGGACAAGTTGTGGCCAAAAACTTCCGCGCGGCGATATCCAAACATCTGCTCTGCGGCAGGGTTGAAGTCCTGGACGGTTCCACAGTCATCAATGGTTATGATTGCGAATACGGCACCGTTAATGATCGCTTCCAAGCGGGACTGCGTCTCATCCGATCTCTTTTGTGCCAATCCTTGTGCTCCGTTCCAATTCGCCTGAGCTTGATGGTGGCCGTCGCAGCGCTTAGGCTCTGAACTCCACCGTGCCTGCGTGCACCAATGGTACGTACGATGGTAGAACAAAAACTGGAACACGATCACACGACCGAGGCCATCCGCCGGCGCTTAGCCCAAAAGCCGCCTGTAAGTTACCTGCGAGATTTTGTATATGGCGGCATTGACGGCGCTATTACAACATTTGCGATCGTCGCAGGCGTTGAGGGCGCACAGCTGAGTTTCCGAGCGCTGATTATCTTGGGCCTTGCGAACCTATTTGCCGATGGGCTGTCAATGGCGGCGGCCAACTATACTGGGACCAAGACGGAAGTTGACGACTATGTCCGACTAAAGGCCATAGAATTAAAGCATATCGATCAGGTGCCTGATGGCGAAAGAGCGGAGGTTCGCGAGCTTCTGCGCCAGAAAGGGCTCAGCGGAGAACCACTAAACGAAGCTGTCAAAGCGATTACAGCAAACGATGACCGTTGGGTAAGTTTCATGCTCGCTGAAGAATACGGCCTAGCCGGCACGTTGCGATCGCCAGCGCGTGCTGCGGCGAGCACCTTTGTCGCTTTTTTGATCTGCGGTCTTGTCCCGCTCATTCCCTTTCTTTTCGGCTGGCCGAGCGCCGCCATCATTTCACTTTTGGCGACCGCCATTGTTTTCTTCGCGATCGGATCTGCCAAGAGCCGCTGGTCGTTGACCAAATGGTGGATGTCGGGGCTCGAAACCCTTGCCATCGGGATGGCTGCTGCCACCTTGGCGTTCGCCGTGGGGACCGTGCTGAAGACGATGATTTGATCAGCGTCAACGATCTCCACCGGCTGGATGGGCTTTGATCCAAGTTGAGGTTGGCTTAACGCCAGCCTCTTCATGAACGGCAAGGCCTCGCCGGCGGTCAACGGCGCAATCCGGCAAAGCCTACCGCTCAAAGTGATGTACGCCATGCGTGCCTCGCTGTCGTTAAAGGCACTTTGCGGAGGCAATACAATGACAATGATGCGTATTCGTCTGGAACTCGCGCGCGATCACGAATTCCCTCAAGGAAGCAGCGAGCGCGGTTATGAATTCGCAGCACCATTGGATGAGAAGGGTCATATCGACCAGGACGAGTGGCGATCAAACAAGAAGGCTTGCCGCGTTTGGCGATTTTGGAAGGGTGAAGACGATGAGGTCGGTCATCTCGTCCTTAAGCGAGGTGGACGATGGGCATTCCACTATGACATCCACGGTGACGAACTAGACGATGAAACCGGTTACCGCTTTGCGTCCCATGCGTTCGTTCCAGGCGAATATGTCTCAATCAATGAACACGATGATCAATTAAAGACATTTCGCGTGGTCTCAGTTCGTGAGTTGGCCTTGTGAGTCCTCGCATTGGTTCGTGTCAGGTCGCGAATGAGCGCAGCTATGCAATTGGCAGCAGCCGTTCGAGCAAATCGAGACTCCCGCTTGCAAAAAATGTTGGATTGGCAAACCCGGCATCGACTTTGCCGTAGGTTAATTCCGCTCCGTCCAGCCGGCATACAGCGCCGCCTGCCGCTGCTAGGATTGCGTGACCTGCAGCGGTATCCCACTCCATTGTGCGTCCGAACCTTGGGTAGAGGTCGGCTTGACCCTCGGCAATCATGCAGAACTTCAGCGAGGAGCCTGCGATCAGCCGTTCACCTACCGCCGTTGACTGCAGCCAGTCCCGCAACCGTTCGCTACCGAACGAGCGGCTGGTGATGATGGTGGGCGCGTCGTGATTTGCAGGGCGTGTTGCAAGCTTTCTGAAGTTCAGATCGCCAAAGCTCATGTCCGTGCCAGTGCAATCGACATCCGCCGCGCGGGCATCATCTGTTGCCACAGTCAGGTACAGCTTCGACAACGCGGGCGCATAAATCAGACCGTACAAGGGCTTGTTATTTGCGACCAGGCCGATGTTCACGGTGAACTCAGCCCGATCGGCAATAAACTCCCGGGTTCCATCCAATGGATCAACCAGAAAGAACAGGTCACCCGCGTCCGATCTTTGGCCACTTTCAAAGGCCTCCTCGGCGATAACCGGTATGCCAGGCGCGATCCGATGGAGACCGTCGGTAATTATGATTTCAGAGTTTCTGTCCGCTGCCGTCGAAGGCGAACCATCGCTCTTCGAATCCGGCGGTGCGCCCGACTTGAAATGCCGCAAGATCTCGGCTCCTGCCGCCAGCACGACTGGCAGCAACGCTTCACTCAAACGAGCGCAATCCGGTGGCTTCAAAGGAGTACCTCGGAATAAAATCATGCGAAGCTCGGGCCTTCGCGTTAGGGAAGGATATCCTGCCGATTTTTCATGACAGCACCGCCATATCTATACAAGGTTAGCCTGAACCAAGGCGGCCCTACCTTCGTGCAACGCATGATACACAGACAATGATCCAGAGTCGGATTGCCGGTTCATCTTACGGGGTTAGACTTCGATTTTTCAGAACAATTGAAATCGTGACCTTCGCAGCTGCAGTAAAAACTAAGCCCAACTGGCCAGCAGATACTATTCAATCCGGGGAAACAGCAATTCTAAAAACATAATACACACCAACATATTGCGGTCTTCTTCTGCCAATACCAACAAATCCCGGGTGTGTGCAGTAGTCTGATGATTGCCATCGCCCCCTGCGCCAAGACTAGGCATCTGTTGTGTCATGCTCGCCTTGCCTTTGAATGTTGCCCGTGAGCTAAGTTTGAAACACGACGGACACTTGGTCATTTGGTTGCTAGTGTGATCCAGAACGAAAGGGCTGCTCAGACCCGTTCTACTGGCATGGGCATCTCGCGCGCTGAATCAAACTGGTTTGTGCTCTAGCTAGAGGTTGCGATGTTTAGGATTGTTTTTGCCGCACTTTTTGGTCTCCTCACGGTCGCCATAACTGCACCTGCCCATGCCCGTGACGATGGCTGGAGTGTGGTTGCCGATAGTCAGGCGTCCCGGCTACAGGATCGTATTGTAATCCCGGTCGGCCGCAAGGCAGGCAGACTTGAGAAAATCCGCCTGAGAGCTGTCAACCAACGCGTCAGTATTCATGCAGTAGACATCCTGTTCGGCAACGGCAGACGCCAGCGTGTTTCAGGCTTTGTCCGATTGCGCGCAGGTGATGCGACAACCAACATCGATCTAGCCGGCGACCAGCGCTTCATCGATGAGGTCATCGTCAGCATTCGGCCGAGCTTTTCGCGCAGACCTGTGCGCCTGGAGCTGATCGGGCAACGTCGCCTCGAGCAGTACCAGGTGATTGCCAGTGAACGTGTCTCTTCCAGGACGCAATCAATCATTCTGCCTGTGGGCCAAAAAGCAACGAAGTTCACACGCATCAGAGTTGCCGTGCGTGGCCGGCCGATCTATGTCCGCCGCATTGTTGTCACCTTTGGCAATGGCGAGCGCCAGTTGATCTCGGTCTACGAGAATATTGCTCGTGGCAGCACGACTGCTGACTTTGATCTCAAGGGCGAACGTCGAAATATTAGACAAGCAAAAGTGGTCATGGCGCGTCCCAACGGCAGCGCTCAAATCCAATTGGAAGCATTACCAGCGATTGGTAATCAGGAAACTGGCACCAGGGAGCTTGTCGATCTTGGTACAAGAAAGGTAGACCGCAAGACCGAGACCGATACGCTTTTGGTTGGGCGCCGCAAGGGTCGCTTCGACGCTCTGGCATTTAAGGCTCGCCATTCGGAGATCCGCTTGGCGGAGTTCACTGTTGTCTTCGGAAATGGGCAGCAACGCCGTGTGCGAGTCAATCGTAAGCTGCACCCGGGAAAATTGACTTCATTCTTCGACTTTGGCGGCGGCCGATTCATTGAAAGGATCGCGTTCAAGTACCGCTCTGTTGGAAATTATTCACGAACCGGACGCTTGTCGGTGTTTGGCCGCGTTGCATTGAAGCAAGCCCCGCGTCGGGCACGTGCGGAGAGGAGAGGTGACTGGCAGTTGCTGGGAGCGCAGACGGCGAGCTTATTTACCAAAGACACCGATGTCTTTCATGTCGGCAAGGACATGGGTCGGTTCCGCGCCGTGCGCGTGCGGGCAATGAACCAGGATATCCGGATCTATGGTATGAAGATCTTCTATGGCAACGGCTCGTCAGAGACCGTGCCAATCAGAGGCACGTTGCGTGAAGGTGACACCTCGCCTTCTATCGATCTGAAAGGTCGCCACCGTTTCATTGATCGCATCCAGTTCCGCTACCGCACGAAGCTGAACTTCGAAGGCATAGCACGTGCGGAGGTCTGGGGTCTGAAGTAGCTTTGGTGCGAAAAGCATTCACGACGACCACTTCAGCACGACGCCTGTGACCTCAACATTTTTGCCGTTGAGTGTACGCACGCGCCACTTCATGGACGTGCCGGAGGGTTGCGAAGCCAGCGATACGTTGTCGTCCTCAAACATCTTGGTGCCGTCAGAGAAAGTTTGCTTTTCAACCAGCGTCGCCGCCGTCCATGTGGTGCCGCCGTCGCGTGAGACCTCCATGATAAAGTCGGTATTGATGGTGATGGGGTCGATCGGCTTGACGAATGCCTGCACATAGGCTTGGGCCGGCGTGGCCTCCGCTGTCAGAGCGTCGGAGACGAGTGTCATGTCCTGCGGAGCAACGGTGATCAGCTCAAGTTCTGCGACATTGACGAAGCTGCCGCTCTCAATCGCCGTTACGTGAATGCGAAAGTAGCGATAGGCGGTCGCGTTACTGAAATCATAGGTGCGCTTTTCGCTCGCCGACCATCCCGTCTCGTTTGAGATAGTCTCCAGAACCGTCCAATCGCTATCGTTGTTGGAGCCCTCAATAGTGAAGGTTTTTGGTGTATGCCCCGGCAACGTATCGCGTGCACGGATCGCTACGCGATTGACTGCCTCCTCGCTGCCAGAGCCAAGGTCCGCTTTCAGCCAAATCGGTAGGCTCAAGTTGGCGGACGACCACGTTGTAGAATTGGTATCGTCAATGGCTTTACTTGCTGCGAAGGTGGCGCTGTATTCTGAGGTGGCGCTGGCAGTCTTGCCAGCTGTCAAGTCAGATGATGCTGACACACTTGGGGCGTAGAAGTCTCCGCCCACATCATATGACTGATTGGAACTTGCACGCGAATCGACGTTATCCTCGTTGTCGAAGGCATCCGCGATACCGTCGTCAAGCCCAAGCGCAGACCCTTTCAGATCCGCAATGGCGATGGCGTTACGCAAAACGTCTGACATGCTGGCGTCGCCAGAACCGCCGCCGCCGCCCAATGTCGTGTTGGGGAAGGTGACCTCCCCTGTCGAACGGTTGATAACAATTGCCTCGCTCCAGTTCGAGCCATCATGGCTCACTTTGAAGTGGAAGTCATCGTCCCCCGCCGTCCCCATCTCGGCACGGCCGGAGTAGCCGGTCTGGAACAACAGGCTTGCTGTATCCGTGGCCGTGTCCTTGTTGACTTTCAGTTGGTGGTCGCCGCCTTCGTGATCGAATAGCGAAGCCGGACTTGAGAGCTTCAACCGGTTTGTCGTGTCGGCTGTTGCATTGATGCCGAGAAGCTGAACGCTTCCCGTACCACTGCTGCCCCCATTGCCGAATGATGCCCAAACCGACCCATCCCAGACCATAGCGGCCGCTTCATCTTCAATCCAGGCAATCCAGCCGGGTTGGGGTGCGTGAAACATCCACGCACCATCTTGGTAGGCGGCGAGCTCCAGATCGTGGCTGACCCATGCACCTGTCGCACCACTGGCGATGATATAGCGGTCCCCTTCCACAGGAGATGCCGGCGCCGTGGCCAAATCCCGATCGAGAACCGACAATTGGACGACTGCATCCAGCGTCCGTAACGCTTCGTTATGAGTGACGTGCTTTTGCGCCTGAGCTGCCATGATATAAGGCAGGCGCAAATGGTCCGTCTCGTTCATGCGAGGCTCCCGGGCTTGTTGAACAGGCTCAACACGAGCGTAATCGCGCGTCTTAGAGCGGGGATAGAATTTGCGGGACAGCCCAGGGTAGATGGTGCCGGTCGTACGCTGCATGTGGTAGGTCCTTCATGACAGCGCAGCATCCAGCAATAGGCCCCCTCAAGCTTCGTGCGGTGGTCGCACTAAACGAAAATCGACGCCAATAACCATCAAGATCATGAGCACCAAAATTGACACTCCACTAGAGAAGCCGACACCGGAACTCATTGACCGGCTGACGGCGATTGTCGGTTCTGCAAACGCACTAACGGAGCCTGAGGATCAAAAGGCCTATTTGACCGAGTGGCGCGATCGTTATGTTGGCGTCACACCGCTCGTTCTGCGTCCTCGTTCGGTCGAGGAAGTCTCCGAAATCCTAAAATCCGCAAATGCGGCGCGTGTCGGTATCGTGCCCCAAGGTGGCAATACCGGACTTGTCGGTGGACAGATCCCATATGAGACCGGCAACGAAATTGTCCTTTCTTTGTCACGCATGAAGGACATCCGCGACATCGATGAGGCTGGACTGTCATTGACGGCCGGGGCCGGTGTGACGCTCGCCGCAATTCAACAGGAGGCGGCCAAACGGGGACGATTGTTTCCACTCAGTCTTGCATCCGAGGGCAGTTGCCAGATCGGTGGCAATCTGGCGACAAATGCGGGTGGCACTGGAGTGTTGGCCTATGGGAATGCGCGCAGTCTTGTTCTTGGTCTGGAGGCAGTGCTAGCCGATGGCCGCATTTGGCATGGTTTGAAGACGCTCACCAAAGACAACACAGGTTATGACCTCAAGGATCTGATTGTGGGGTCTGAAGGAACACTCGCCATCATTACGGCCGCGACGCTCAAGTTATTTCCAATGCCGGCTGAGCGCGCAACGGCACTTGTTGCGTTATCGGACCTTTGGGCTGCCTTGAAACTCTTCCGAATGCTGCAAGCAGGTGCCGGCAACACACTGACGGCATTCGAGTTCATGCCGCACCTAGCGTTGCAGTTTGTAACCCGTCATGTCGAGGGTGCGAGAAACCCGTTCGCCGGATCGCATGATTGGTACGCACTTGTAGAATTATCTGGCAGCAGAACCGACGACACGACCTCATCAAGGCTTGAAACGATCCTCGGGGAGGCTGCGGAGGTAGGCATTGTTCTTGATGCGGCAATTGCAGCTTCTGGCGCTCAGGCGAGAGACCTGTGGCGTCTACGCGAAGAAATATCAGATGCACAAAAGCCCGAAGGCGGAAGCATCAAGCACGACATCTCAGTGCCGATTTCCCGCATTCCCGAATTCATCGAGCGCGCGAATAAGATAGTTGAGGGTTTATGCCCCGGCGCCCGCCCCTGCCCCTTCGGTCACTTCGGCGATGGAAACATCCACTACAACATCTCCCAACCGGCGACTGCCAACAAAGCCGAGTTCCTTGCAAAATGGGAGGTCGTGAACCATGCAGTTCATCAGCTCGTTAGCGACATGGGCGGATCAATATCTGCCGAGCACGGCATCGGACGCATGAAGCGCGAGGAGCTCGCCCACTTCAAGAGCCCGGTCGAGTTGGACTTGATGCGCGCCATCAAACGCAGCTTTGACCCAAACGGTATCCTGAATCCGGGCAAGGTTCTATAGCCGTTGAGCCGGCTGATGGTGCACCGCCCTTTTTTTCGAGCTACTGCCCGGTCTACGTTCCAATGACCCAGTCCAGCCTTTGGGTGCTCTTACCCATTCCACGTGTTTTCATCATTTTTGAAGCCGCGAGGACATCTTGAGGCCAGGCGTTTTGCGAAAAACGCGCCAATTTACAATGCAGTAAGCGCCGTCTCCACCAATGTTAGCCCAATTTAACACGTCGAAAACACGTGCCAAACACGAGCTGGAACACGCACTGACAAGGCGCCGATCAGGCGCCTTAAGAGGCCTAACCAGGCTCTAAACAGGTCCTGAAGGTGAGAACGGCACCAAGAAATCCCGGTAAAATTGAGCGCGGCAATAAAGAGACCCTCTTGAAGACTTCAAATCAAAAATATATAAACCTCGAATGTAGTTTTAATCGAGGATCTGTATGCCAAGTAAGACATACAAGCGTGGGCAGGTTGAGTGGGCGCTTTGGCGAGCGTTTACGCTTGGCCGATCGCCTGGCGATGGCCCTCCGCAGATCTTCAAAACCAGAATCAAGCGTTTGCTCGATCTAGATCGCGAGTTTGATCCCGACAGGGAAGAGTTGCGACCACCCTCGGAATACGCATTTGTTTCATCTGCTGCAGGCGGGAGCGGCATCGAAGTCGCGTATGCACCATTCGATGCCTTTTGTCTGGGCTTGGCGCTGGACCTACTCGACGTCGGCTTTAAACAAGGAGAGATCGTGTTTGTCATGCGCTATCTCCGCCCGGAATTGGAGACTTGGTTTCCAAAGTTGGTCGCAGCCCCTTCCTTAATCGATAGGCAGACAAATATCGCACGCCAGCATCCCAAGCTGCCGACAACAAAGCGGGGGCGGGTTGCAGACGCGCGAGTGTTTGTGGTGCTGAACCGGGTTGAGGTAAGCGAGGTATTTTCCGGCCTAAAAGCAAAGACAGGCAAGCCGGTTTTCTTGTCACCTGAATTCTGCAGTGGAGTTGGAAAGCTCGCCAAATATTTGGACGATCTTTTGCCGCTCCATCGCAGGACCGTAATGGTGCTTGAGATCGCAGCCATTGCGCAGGCGGTAAGCGAATTCCTTCAAATTGCCCCGTTCAATCCGCGCGGCCGGCCAGGAAAGAGCACTTAGGTTTCAAAAGTCTGGGCCGGTCGTGCGAATTTAAAAAACCCTAATTGGGGTTAAATAAGAGCCTGGCGTTAATACCGGTAGTAGTGAAGAGGAGATCGAGTAGATGTCAGACAGCGAAGATAACAGCCGCGACCAGTTGGGCCGGTGGAAGAAGGGCTTTTGTCCTAATCCAAACGGACGGCCACGCAAAAAGCCGAAGATCAGTGATGCCGATGTGATCTATTTCAAAAACACGATTGTCGATGTCACGATCAACGGCGAACAGCGCCAGCTCACGCGACATGAGCTCCTTCTTCATTCGATGTTTGAGCAAGCCATAAAGGGCAAGAGTGCCACCGCCGCTCGCAAGTTGTTTGAGCGTTTCGAAGACGCTGAGTTGTTGATAACGCGAGCACGGGATGATTATCGCGAGATGCGGGAGACTTTCCTGGAGAAGTACTACGAGCATGGGGAATTTGACGAAGAGCTAGCCGAAGAACTTTTGAGGTTACTTGAGCTGCTCAAGTACGGAGCCGATTGATAACGGCAACGAGCACTGAAAAATACTGCTATTATCAATCGGAGAAAATCATGAGCCTTATTGATCACACGTCTATAGAGCACTTGTCGCCTGACGCTCTTAAGCCCTATGCCAACAACCCTAGGACGCATTCGAAAAAGCAGGTCCAGCAGCTAGCCGATTCAATAAAACGTTTTGGCTTCACCAACCCAATTCTCATTGATGAGACCAATGCCATCATTGCTGGTCATGGTCGCGTGGAAGCTGCAAAATTGATTGGCATGCAGGATGTTCCATGCTTGCGGATGAGGCATTTATCTAAATCCGACAAGCGCGCTTACGTGCTAGCTGACAACAAACTCGCCCTCAACGCTGGCTGGGATAAAGAGCTTCTTGCTATTGAGCTGCAGGGCCTTATTGAAGCCGACTACAATGTAGAGGCCACAGGATTCACGATTGGCGAAGTTGATATTGTGCTCCAAGAGGCCCGCGATGCGTCGCCTTCAGGTTCGGATCCGGCCGAAGATAAAATCCCTGAGCCTGCACTTGATTCAGTTTCTAGGCTTGGCGATGTCTGGCGGTTGGGCCGTCATCGTTTGATATGCGGCGACGCCCGCGACGCTGGCGTTTATCAAGAATTGTTTCAAGGCAAACCGGCAGACGCCATTTTCACTGACCCACCGTACAATGTTCGCATCGATGGTCATGCATCCGGCAACGGACAAATCAAACACCGTGAGTTCGCATTGGCCGCAGGCGAAATGAGCAAGGCCCAATTTACCGACTTTCTCAAAATGACATTAGGTCATGCCGCTGAAAGCCTACGCGATGGCGCCATAGCATTTGTCTGCATGGACTGGCGGCACATGAGCGAGATGATAACCGCTGGCGAAGCTGTCTTTACCGAGCTCAAAAACCTATGTGTTTGGAACAAGACAAACGGCGGGATGGGGACCTTCTACCGCTCAAAGCATGAGCTTGTGTTCGTATTCAAAGCCGGTACCGCTGTGCACACCAATACATTCGGCCTAGGTGAAAATGGTCGGTATCGCACAAACGTGTGGGACTATGCAGGGGTCAACGGGATGAAGAAAGGTCGGCAGGAGGAATTAGCATTACATCCGACGGTGAAGCCCGTGGCACTCGTTGCCGATGCCATCATGGATGTCACCAAGCGAGGCGGTGTCGTGCTTGATCCGTTCGGTGGGTCGGGCTCCACGCTTATTGCGGCGCATAAGACCGGGCGCTCAGCGCGCCTGATTGAATTAGACCCGATCTATTGCGATGTCATTATCCGCCGCTTTGAGGCCTATTGCGGCAAACGCGCGATCCTGGCGGAAACAGATGAGAACTTCGAAGATGTCGCCGAACGCCGGGAGACGGCCGCCTAGGCGGTCTCGCATCGGCGCAGATTGGCTTCGTTTCGTAGTCTTAAGGCATCGGAAGTTTGTCCCGTAGCCGTACTCCTGGTCCTCCAACTTCATCCTGCCCAATAAACACGATCCCGTCTGCTTCAAGTGCTGTGCATAGGCGCATTAGTGTACGCGCTGTTCCTGAGATATCGTCGCCGAGTTCTATCCGCTTAATTGTCGCGATACCAACGCCGGACATCTCAGACAATCTGAGTTGGCTGATATTGAGAAGTGCGCGTGCGGCGCGCAACTGAGCCGGAAAGATCATGAATAAGCATTAACCATAGAATGATTAGCGACTTCCAAGGTGGCCAAAACGATACCAATAGTATCGTTATCAATGTCATGGAGGTCGAATATGCGCAATTCTTTACCAAGTGTCCAGCAGCTACAGTCCGAACTAGCCTACCATTTAACCGAACGAGAGGCGCTACTGAGCGCTATTCCAGACCTTGACGATGACACTCTGGCAGACACGCTGGAAGGTTTAACCGATCTTAACGAAATGATCTCTGCGATCCTTCGTTCCGCGTTGCTTGACGAGGCCTTAGCAAGAGGTCTGAAAGAGCGCATTCAGGACATGCGACAGCGCCTCGATCGGCTGGGCACCCGCTCACAAAAGAAACGTTCTGCTGCACTTAAGGCCATGCGCAATGGCGACATCAAGAAAATCACTGATGCCGAATTCACAGCATCTGTCAGCCGCGGTAACCCCCACCTGCAAGTGACCAAGGAAGCCGACGTTCCAGAGGACTACTGGCACCCACAGCCGCCAAAGCTCGATCGCCTATCGCTAATAGCAGCACTTAAATCGGGAAGGGCTATTACCGGCGCTCACCTAGTAGATGGAGAATCACGACTGACAGTGAGGACAAAATGATGGGCTTCACTGACAAACAACGCCGCAGACTCTCCACAAGGGTCAACCGTCGTCACGTGAAAACGAGGACCGAAGGCGACACGACACTCAGTTATTTGTCGGGTTGGCACACAATTGCGGAAGCAAATCGGATTTTCGGTCACGATTCTTGGGACCGCGAGACCCTTAGTCCAAAATGTATTTGGTCGGTTCGCCGGCATGGTAAGTTTTGCTGTCTATATGCCGCGAAAGTTCGCATTACAGTGCGCGCCGGAGCATCACAGATCCTGCGCGATGGCACAGGAGCCGGACTTGGGCGGAGCGAAAAGGAGGAGTCAGCTCACGAAATCGCGCTCAAGGCCGCGGAAACCGATGCAACAAAACGAGCGCTAGCAACATTTGGTAATCCCTTTGGGCTCTCTTTGTACGATGGTGGCAATCAAAATACTCGGACACCGCAGACAGAGACTAGAGAGCCAGGCGCCCCGTTCTTGCTTCAACTCAACGACGGCCGCAATGAAGCATTCTCCAGTGCGGATCCCTTTGTTACCGCGATCTTATCGCAGATCTCAAGGCTCACCACGCTAAAGGATGTCTATGCCTTTTGGGAGGCGAACCTATCAGGACTCACAGCACTACGACAAAGTGCTACGAGCCCGGAAAGCGACCCAGTGCCGGCAATTCTGAATGCGCTCAAGGCACGGGGTAGAGCAGTTGCGAGAAAACCAAGTACGGTCGGTTCCAATGAAGTGATAGAAGCACCAGAACAGTTGCAGAATGGTGAGATGGCGATCCCCAAATCTCGGCGGATCCGTGACAAGGAGCATCTGAAATTCGTTGCCAGGCATCCCTGCCTCATTTGCGGACGTACACCTGCGCAAGCCCATCATTTGCGCTTTGCTCAACCACGCGCAATGAGCATGAAGGTATCCGATGAGTTCACGGTTCCACTTTGCGCAGGCCATCACGATGAGCTGCATCGAACGGGTGATGAACAGGCGTGGTGGGCACGAAACGGTGTTGATTCGCTGAAGGTAGCAGAACGGCTCTGGACGGCATGTAACAAGAGCGAGGGCGCAAATCTCGATACTGCAATTGCCGCACGCGGATCTCGTTGGAGGCACCGCCAACCGTCCGATGGGGCAGACCAATCCAATAGCGGAACTGCCAGTCACGAGGTCGGCTCAAACGGTGCAAAGCGACCGTCCCAGTCGAAAACTAAAGGACAGAGATCATGCGGGACGAGCTAGCAGCACGTTTATTGTGCGCCTTGGAGAAATGAGGAGAGCTAGTTAGATGACCACTGCGGCACAGATCGCGGCAAACCGAAGAAACGCAAAAAAGAGCACCGGTCCGCGAACACGTGAAGGCAAGACTGCAAGCAGCCGAAACGCATTGAAACATGGCCTTACAGCAGAAACATGCATTCTGCCAGGCGAAGATCCGCACAAATACGAGATGTTGCGTCAACAAGTGTTCGATGAGATTAATCCGAATAGTCTCATTGCCCTGATGCTAACCGAACGTCTCACTGGACTGCTGTGGCGCCTTCGACGCGCATCGGCCTTTGAGGCAAGCCTTTTTGCATGGATTGCACACCAACAATCGGAGTGTCACGACGTCCCGCTGGAATCGCATGGCCGAATGGACGGCAAGATCGGCGGGCTTGATGATACCTCTCCAGGCATCACGACACGAAACGAAACCAATTCTGCCAGGCTAACGATCGGTAGGTGTCTTGAGAAGCTCCTCGAGCGCGAACTCGTGTGCAAATTGACTCGTTATGAATCACATTTGGCGAACCAAGTTAGGTGCACCCTGTCACAGCTAAAATCCATTGCACGACCTGCTGAGGTTTGGGAAGACCTTAAGCAGTAGCGGTTCCAAGTCAGCAAGAACGAGGCTCTGTCACTTCGCCGAAGATGCAACAATTCTGCATTCTGCTTTGTAGTGAAGAATGGGCGTGTATCGGAAGGCTCAGGACATTCTGGCGTAGCGGCTTGGGTAGGGCGAGCCCTTCTTCTGGAACAGGTTGATCAGGAAAGCTGCCAGTAGTCACCACGGTAGTACAGCAGTGGTTCGGAATCCTTACGAAACTTACCTGCAACAACGCTGCCGATGAATATTGAATGCGTCGCGAAACGGTGGCATTCGAGCAAGCGACAATCGAGGCACGCTAGTGCTCCAGCGAGTACTGGCGCGCCCGTAACCAATAACCCCCAGTCATCATCCGAAAAACGTCCCTCTCCTGATAACTTTGTCTTGCCGGCAAATTTTTCGGCGATGTCTTGTTGGTTGCTATTGAGAATATTGACGCTAAATACGCCAAGTTCCTCTATTAGGGTGTGGGCATGAAGTCTTTGCTGTACACAAGCGAGGATGGTTGGCGGCGTATCGGACAGCGAGGCAACGGCAGTTGCTGTCAAGCCTGAGCGCCCGCGATTATCATGTGTGCCCGTCGCAATTACGGTGACCGCACCTGCCTGATGACGCATCAACTCCCTGTAGGCGTCAGGATCCATGCTCGAGAGTGGATCGGTGGGCGCTTGCCTTGCCACTTGTCTAAGTCCTCGCGTTCGCTTCGCAGTGAACTCATAGAGCGGGCCAGTCTGGGCCGCAATTCATTTAAGTTCCCGCAGCAAAGTTGCGACGATTCGATCTTGCTGCTCAGCCGTGAGATAGGGGTGCATCGGCAGACTCAAGACTTCCTGGCACAGCCGTTCGGAAACAGCCAGTCCGCCTTCTGGAACGATCTGATCAGCATAAGCTGGTTGCTTGTGTAACGGCCGCGGATAATAGACAGCGCTGGGAATGCCTTCTGCCGCAAGGCCCTCTGCAATTTCATCCCGGCGCTCAGGAGGCAGGCGCAAGGTGTACTGCGCCCACACACTCGTGGCGTCGTCACGTACGGTCGGCGTAACGACCGCCTGCGCAAGTGCGCTGGAATAGCGATCCGCGATCGTGTTGCGCTGTGAAATCTCTGCCGGAAATATTTTCAGCTTCTCGATCAGGATTGCTGCTTGCATTGTGTCCAGCCGGCCGTTCAGCCCAATGCGCACAATGTCATATTTTCCCTCGCCTTTGCCATGAAGGCGAATACTCTTCATCCGCTCAGCCAGTTCGTTGTCGTCGGTGAAGATTGCGCCGCCATCGCCATAGCACCCAAGCGGTTTGGCCGGGAAAAAGCTCGTGGTCGTGGCATGTCCGAATTGCCCGACTTTCTTTCCCTGAAGCTCAGCCCCACAGGACTGAGCACCATCGCATAACACGAAAAGGTCGTGTGCTTCGGCGAAGGGTAGGATCTCGTCGTAGTCGGCCGGTTGACCGAACAAGTCGACTGGTATGATCGCGCGAAGCCGCAGCCCGCGCGTCTTTGCTGCCCGTGCGGCGTCTTCGAGTTTCGTAGGATCGATGTTGAAAGTGTCTTCATTGACGTCCGCAAAAATGGTCGCGGCGCCTAGCATCCGAATGGCTTCTGGCGTAGCTGTATAGGTAAAGGCCGGGCAGATCACAGCGTCGCCTGGCCCAATGCCGTGCGCCATGAGCGCGATCAACAACGCGTCGGTACCGCTTGCGCATGAAACAACGTGCTTTGCGCCTGACATTGCGGCCAGCTGCGACTCGAACTCAGCAACTTCAGGCCCCATAATGTAGGAGCCATGATCGAGCACGCGCTTGATCGCCGCGTCAATGTTTGATCGGACGGTTGCCTGCTGGGCTTTTAGGTCAATAAGCGCTATGCGATCACGCGTAGCACCAGAGCTAGACGGGCCAGCCATCTTTGTATCGTCCCTGATCGGCCAAAACTTTTTCGAGCATTGGATGTTGCTCTTCTTCGATCGCAGTGGGTGTGGCTGCGCGAATGTGTGCCACTGTCTCGATCGACGGCCGAACATCCTCTAGTGGAAACCCCTGCCCCGCAACTATCTTCTCGTAGCTGATAGTGTGCAGATCCTCAAAACCCTTTGAGAAATCAAAAAAGCCAATCCCATCGACGTTCATGCAACGCTGCGCAAACCCTTCGCTAGCCGTCATGTCGCGTCCATTGATTGAGAGGAACCAGCGCACGCGCGCACGTTCATACTCAAGAAAACCGCCTGCGCAATCCATGGCACGGTGCTGCACGACGTTGCGTTTCAACCCACCGAAGACGAAGCTCAGCATGTCGAAGAAGTGGACGCCGATGTTGGCTGCTATGCCGCCGGACCGCTCCACATCACCCTTCCAAGATTCATAATACCAGCGTCCGCGCGATGTGATGTACGTGAGATCCACGTCAAACACACGCCCGCTGTTTTCGGAAGCGATCTTGTCACGCAAATCAATGATCGAGGGGTGCAACCGCAGTTGCAAAATCGTGTTGACCTTACGTCCCGTGGCTTTTTCTACATCCCTGAGTTCGTCAATTTCCTTGGGGTCAAGTACGAGCGGCTTCTCGCAGATCGCATCGGCGCCTGATCGAAGAGCGAAACCCACATGTGACTTGTGGAGATAATTGGGCGAACAAACCGTAATGAATTCCAGCTGCCGTCCTTCCCGCCGTAGGACGTCGACATAATCCGCAAATCTTTCAAAATCTACGAAGAAGCGAGCCTGCGGGAAATGGCGATCAATGATGCCGACCGAGTCAGACTGATCCACCGCGGCAAGCAGTTCTCCGCCCACTTTCTTTATCGCATCCATATGGCGTGGAGCGATGTAACCGGCAGCACCGATCTGTCCGAATCGCGTTGCGGAAGCGTTTTTGGTCATGGTGCGAGACTATTTTCCTGCCTAATGCGTGAGCCGGTGGGTCACTTGAGCCACCGGTGCCTCCTGGGATTACAAGCGAACATCGCTGTCCTGCAGAGGTAGAACTTCCTTGATATCGTAAAGCAGTCCGCCGCCAACCAGCAGCCTTCTCAGCTCTTCCACCCCGTGCTGCACGATCTCGTCGTGTTTCACCGCGAGGACGGCGGCGTCAAACGGGCCACCTGGTAGTTCGCTGCATATCCGGATTCCAAACTCCTCAAGAACTTCTTGAGGATCTGCTCGTGGGTCATGAACGGTAACGGTGTGACCGAACGCCTCCAGTTCCCTCACCAGATCCACAACTTTGGTGTTACGGATATCCGGACAGTTTTGTTTGAACGTGATGCCCAGAACCAAGAGCCTCGCGCCGTCGGCGCGCAGACCTTTCTGAAGCATCGATTTGACGACGTCGCGAGCAACGTATGAAGCCATGCTGTCATTGATGCGGCGGCCGGCAAGAATCATTTCCGGGTGAAATCCCAATTGCTGCGCCTTGTGCGTCAAATAGTAGGGATCGACGCCGATGCAGTGACCGCCGACGAGGCCCGGGCGGTAATAATGGAAGTTCCATTTGGTCTCTGCCGCTTCGAGGACTTCACGCACTTCGATGCCGAGGCGCCGGAATAGCAATGCGAATTCGTTCGTGAGCGCAATATTTACGTCGCGCTGTACGTTCTCAATAACCTTGGAAGCCTCTGCAACGCGGATTGAGCTGGTTTTGTGGGTGCCAGCCGTTATGACCTTCGCGTAAATCTGATCGACAAGATCGGCAACCTCCGGCGTTGAGCCTGATGTCACCTTCTTTATATCTGGTAGCTTGCGGTTCGGATCGGCGGGATTGACCCGCTCAGGACTGTAGCCAGCAAAGAAATCAACGTTGAAGTCCAGGCCTGACTTGGCTTCCAGAATTGGAACGCAGACTTCCTCGGTAGCGCCTGGATAGACAGTGGATTCGTAGACGACTGTGTCCCCCTTCTTGAGGAGGCCACCGGTCATCTCACTCGCTTTTTGCAGTGGTGTCAGGTCCGGGCGCTTGGCGTCGTCAATAGGTGTCGGAACGGTAATGATATAGAAGTTGCAGTCTTTCAGATCGTCAGGATTGTCGGAGTAGGTCAGCTTTTTCGCTGCCTCAAGTTCCTCATCCGAGACCTCGTGTGTGCGATCGACGCCCTTTTTTAGCTCAGCGATGCGCTGGGCATTGATGTCGAAGCCGACAACAGGGAACCCGCGCCCCATATAGACGGCGAGAGGCAGCCCGACATAGCCCAAGCCGAGAATGCCGATGCGAACGTCAGAAATCTTGGGCAGCATGGCGGTTTTGAGAAGTCCCTGTGTTGCCGACCCTGCGGTAGCGCAATGGGTCGCACGCTGGCGAAGAAATTCACGCGCCGTTAGACCGGTCTAACCGAGGGCTGTCAAGGAAATCAATCGCCACAGCCAAAGAGGACCAGAAATCTTCCAAGCCCACATTTTCAGCAGCTGAGCATGAGTGGCCACGTCGTACTCAATTCTACTCGTGGCACCAGCCGTTTCCCATTAAATTTCAATCCATTGCGATGTGTTCTAGAAGTCGACTTGCCGACCGGGCTTTGGGGGGCTCAAAAGGGAAACCTGCGCTGCCCATGGCTGTCGCTCACGTCGGTTCAGCGCCCCAAAGAACTAGGATCCCCGGCGAAATGGGGGCTATCGGCGGTTCGGAGCCCCTGGGGTGCTGTGGTGGGTAACCGTGGTATCCATCGGTGGCAGGCGTGCCGCGATTTGAACGACGACGCCCGTCAAAGCGTCCGCTTCCAAGATGGGATCTCTTCATTGGCATCCTTCAAAAACCAGCGGCAGTTTTTGCCACAGGCACCTGGTGACGCAATTGCCAAAGTTCTATTGCTCGGCCGACTCAGACTCGATGGGAACAGGGGGAGACGTACCCAACCATCACGCCTGGATTGGCAAATCGTCTGTCCAGGTAAGAATTCAAGCATGCTGCCGAAAAGCTCAACCTCCATCGTTTGATCGTCTTCTCTTGCAACGAGCTAAAGCAGCTCAAGTTGCAGTCGCGCGACCCGCACACGAAGTATCGCCGGCTGCGCTTCTCCTTTGCTTCACGACAGCAAGTGCCAGGATTAATCCAGCAGGCTGCTTTTATTTATTTAGGTAGGCCGCGGTTAATAGGCTGCGGCCTGTTGCATGGAGCTTGCTGGACTACGGCTTCTAGGATGCTAGCCTCAAGAGGCTGCGGGTCGGGTCTTGGCTTGAACGCCTGGGTTTTGTCGATTACAGCTTGGCCGTTGGCATTCACGGCTCGTTTGTAGACAGCTGGCGAATGGCATCAAGCGATTCAAAATTCTAATCTGGTGATTTGAAGCAGAGCTTTCCGAAATGGCTAAACTCATCGTGCCAACCCGTAATCGTCCTGCTTCGTTGGGCAAGATGCTCAACTACCTATGCCGCTTCTTTCCAAGCACTGAAGTGATTGTTGCCGATGGCAGCGCTGAGGAATATCGGCGGTTCAACGAGGAAGCCGTCCAAACTGTCAGCAAGACACTAGAGGTTGAGTACCGTCAGTACGATGCGATGTTCCCGTATTTTGACCGAATCCTAGATGTCCTGACAGGTCTCAAGGACGATGTGGCAATTGTTGGCGCAGATGACGACTATCCGCAGCTTGACGTGTTGGAAAATGCTGAAAAGCTGCTTGAAAAGCATTCGGATATTGTTTCGGCGATGGGAGCATCGGTGCGTCTTAGGCTACTCGGGAGCGGCGAGCTGTTTGCAGGTCTGGCTCATGCACATCCGTTGCTCGACGAGAAGGAAGCATCGCGAATAGCTAATTACTTCAGGTGGCCGTTCGCGACGACCTATGCTGTGACACGGCGGGAACATTTGATCGAGCGTTGTAAACGCGCCAAGGGCACGCTTGTCTCAGGCTCTATTGATCGCATGCTTGCGATTCATGACGCCATGTCGGGCAAAGTTGCGGTCGTCCCAGGGTTTTCGTTTTTCAGGACGCAAAACTTTAATCATTCTTATTTGAGGCCGCAGGACCCTCTCGGCTTTCTTGCCGAGGGTGAAAAATTCATTCAGTTCCGTGACCAGATCCAAGAGGATTTTGTAGAGCGTGTCGGTTTGTCGCGTGAGAAGGCGGAAGCTTTGTCTCGGAAATTTGTAGGTGAAATCATCGTTGGGCGGGTAAGACCTGCTCGAAGGCGTAAGACGAGGGAATGGCAAAGTTTGGTCCAAGAGCCGGTCGTTTTCCGTCAAATTGGCGATTTCTATGATTTGTTTAGGGAGGGCTCAGCCACTAAATCGAAGCTGGAGCAGCGCGTAGCTCACATCGTGGCGGGACTTAAGGAGGTGTCCAATTCTAAGGACAACCAAGGGGAGGCCATGACCTATGGTTCGCAAGAGTCATTGACTGGCGAAATTTCGAATAAGCCTGACCAAACGTCTGGCACGTTGCGATCTGGTGAAAGTACTCAATTGCGAAAGAAGAGAAAGAAGGGAGGAGCGTTCGAGCCTTACTTTGTCAATTTGGTAATGAGGCACCCCTGGCTGCGCCGGGGATTCAGGCCTTACTTGGCTAAGAGCAAGTCCTTGGAGCTAAGGTATGAGATTTCTTCCGATACGCTCGTTCGCAAGGTGCGGGGCTGAACGTTTTCAACGCAGGCTGGTCTAGAGCCCGCATGGTCTCGCGGATGTCGGTATGTGGCTTGCGAATCCGTTCCGGCATATCCCAGCTACTTCTTTCACGCCAATATTGCTGAGCGGGCGCGCCCATATTCTTCATGAGGACCCACACGTTCTCTGCCTACTGCGAGAATACGACTGACCGAGGCTATTTGGTTATGCCAATCGGCGTAAAATCCACATCTGGGTAATATGAAGCGTAACGGCGGATGCGTTCTCTGTGGGTGTCATCGAATGCCGTTCCACGACCGCTAATCCCTTTGTTCATTCGAACCTTCTTCGTTTTCGCTTTTGCGATTGCGGCGGCGATTTCGTCATCGGAATAGCTGAGCTGTGTTGCTGCGAATATGTCTCGAAGGCATTTTTCTGGATCGCTGCGGACTTGTTCAAAGTTAATTTCTATGCGCTCGGGGCATTCCTGCCAGGACACGTAAAAGCTGATGTACCAGGGGGCTACAAGGTCAATCAGATAATCAGCCATTTGCTCATCCGACCAACTTCGCATGTCAGGTGAGAAGTAGGCCATGGCCATATAGACAGCGTTGTTTCGCAAGTGATCGCGCATGCTGATCAGAGCATCAAATATATTGCGGACGAGGAAGACCGGTACGATCTCGTAGTCTTCGATAATACAGGATGTGATCGTAGAATAGCGCGTATGCTGTTGGGCGACCCAACCTTCTGCCCGGCGCGATCTAATGTCGAGTCCCTTTCCGCGGAGCAATCTGCTGAGATTGGATGTTAGAGTGCCGCGGAAATGCGCCTTGCGGAGTTGAGCCGTGATCGACTCTTCCTGTAGTAGGCGAAGTAGATCGAATTCTTGCTCGCGCCGGCGCACTGGCCCCGGATACAAGCTCGTTCGGCGCATGCCTGGCAGTGCAGCAATTGCCGCAGTGAGAAACGTGGAAGCGCTCTTTGGCATGCAGGCAACGAGAACCCTCGTCGAGTTAGGGGCCAATGTCGGTTCCGACATATCGAGGGCGGGCTTTGCCGGGGCTCCAAACCAGTGCCGTTGTTGCGAAAGTGTATGATAAGAATATCTGCGCTTCCGATCTGTGTGCACCTGAGATCCGTTGTTCATCCTTTATATCCTGACAGGGGAATGCCGAACCACGGCACCATCTTGCTGGCCTCAGGTTGTCGTAATAAGACAGCAGAACCAAACCAGCAATAGCCAATCAGGGCTGAAGCTTCCACGATCCCGTCAAAACTTATTTGCGGCCGAAAATCAGTGGACTATTTAGAGTAACGCGAGTACAGGAAACGAAGTTCTCACCTTGCATCACGTTTGCTTTGTGTGAGAATCAAACGTCATTTCGGCATCAGACGGTTTCATCTTGAGGAAGTTCTTTAGATGACCTATGCCGGTGGCGCCGTTCGTGAGTATGGGTTGAAACAGCGCACGATTTCTCGCTTTGGCCTAGGTAGTGAAGTCGGATGCACGCAGGGAATATTGGCACGTCGCACGATGAGCGCTACGTATAACCGCAAGTTTTCGAAATACTATGATTGTATAACGGGTCACAAAGACTACGAGACGGAAACGCAGAGACTCGCCGGCCTAATCAAGGAGCACGTGAACAAGTCGGGCGCACGGTTGCTCGATGTCGGGTGTGGAACTGGCACACACGCTGCTTTGCTTAAGGATAAAGGTTTCTCTGTTGTTGGCATCGATGTCTCGCGCGAGATGATCGAAGTGGCGCAGGATAAGCACAAAGGGGTCAAATTCCTGGCCTGCGATGTTGCCGATCTGAATGATCAGGGTTTTGAATTCTCTTATTCTCTCTACAATGTCGTGAACTGCCTGGGCTCCTTAGATGGTCTAATGGCATACTTCAAGGCGATCAGCGCCCGCTTGGTTCCCGGTGCCTTATTCTTTGTCGAAGCATGGAATCCTATCGCGGTGATCGCAGTACCGCCTGCGGAGGTAACGCGTGAATTCGAAGTCGGTGATGAGAAGATCTTGCGAAAAGTTCATCCGCGACCGGACTTTGTAAATCAACGTCTCGAGCTGATATACGATATTTCAGTTTCCAAAAAAATGGCCGCGATGGTACTGATGCGTTTCAGGTGGTCCATGAGTTGCTCCTGTTTACACCCATAGAGCTAGCGTATTGTCTAGAGCAGGCGGGGTTTGGAGACATTAGGTTTATGACGGCGCTGCCTGACTTGGGACCGCTTGAGGCAGCTGATCGGATGTTGTCAGTTCTGTGCAGGAAGCTGGGGTAAATGCCGTGGTTCAGAGCCGCAATCTAGTTTTCTACGAAGGGTCCGCTGCGGCTTGACGTTCTCAGCTTTGCGCGAAGAATTTTTTTATAGCGTCACCTATTCGATCGACGAGCTCAAGGCCCATCATCGAATGCAGGGGCAAAGATAAGATCTCCGACCCTACACGGTCTGTCACGGAGAGGTCGCCTCGGGGCGCATCTTTCAAGAGGGTGAACCAGTGACCGGGCTGCCAATGTATTCCGGTGTCAATGCCGCTCGCCTGCAGGAAGTCACGCAGCGGTTGCCGGACATTTTCGGGCACGCGAATATAATAGAGGAATGGCGTGATGTCTGTGAAATCAGAATGGGGCGTCTGCACTTCGTCGATTCCGGAAAGCACTTCGTTGTATCGTCTGCATGCTGCTCGACGTGTTTCCGAAATTGTCTCCATTTGTGAAAGCTGCGCCAATCCGATTGCCGCATGCAGGTT
>CBDCUC010000036.1:0-37816 GCA_965222485.1 Hyphomicrobiaceae bacterium | reverse complement strand
TGGTTGGATCGAACATGATCCAACCCGCACCGGGCACAAAGACTTCGGCCCACGCATGAGTGTATCCTGCGTCCTCGGTGCCCACGGAACTTTGATCGGGATCGTGCAGATACCCCGAAACAATTCGTGCACCGAAGCCAAGACTACGCACTGCATCTACGAACAGGACGGCCAGATCCCGACAAGAACCGCGGTTTCGATCAAGTGTGCATACCGGTGTCTGCGCGGCATCGTTTTCGCGAACTTCGTAAGTTACACGCGTTGCAATCGCCTGACTAATGTCTTTGAGAAGCACAAGCGTATCGGTTGGCGTTTCGGCAACGAATTCCTGAGCCCAAGCACGGAGTTGCCCTCCGGAGTCGAGATAGGCCTGGAGCCTCAATGCTCCAAGGTCGACCATGTCATCGTCGGTGAGCAAGAAGGGGTAACTTGCGGCAGAGGCCGCAATGTTGAAAACGGGCCACTGCTCGACGTCGAGTTCAAGTTCCGCAACGCTGTCAATGACCAGCCTGTCCGACGGCTCATGAAACGCGGCAGTTGCCACAGCATTTCCGAAAACATCCTGAGCCCAAGTGAGAGTGGACGCAGGCGTCACCTCTACCTCGTGACTCAACAATTGCAGGCTGCGGCTTTCGCGAGGACGAAGCATCAACTTGTGCGAGCTGAAATTCAGCTCTTTGTTGTACGTGTAGGTGGTCCGGTGGTGAATTCCGAGCTTGGCCAATGGTCGCCTCCTCAGCGACCCTAGCACATCGCCTGCACATGCTTATGCAAATAGGGTTGAGGCAGCAAATGGCCCGCTTCGACGTTTCGCTGCAGTGCAGCCAACCGACCGGAGCTAAGGGCAAAGCTGAAGATTGCCGCTTGTTCAGGCAAACTTTCCGGTGCTGAGGGCATACCGTGCGTACCCAGTGCGCTGCGCCAACCGCGCATCTTGACCCGGAGCCGAAGAGGACGACCACGGAGATTGCCGTTCCGAACGCCGTCCGGTTATATTTTGAATGCGTCGGAGAGGGCGCGGAGGCAACGGGCTATTTGCAGAATTCGCACCTGTTTTCCCAGGTGCGCCTAGCGACTGCAATGTGATAATACTTGAATCACTTTTAGGGGTAACAAATGCCGGTTTCAAACGATGAATCGAAACTCAGAGTATTTATTTCATACTCGCGTAGCGACTTGGCATTTGCGGACCAACTGGTCATAGCGCTCGAACAAGAAGGCTTTCAGGTGTTAATCGACCGACGTGATCTGCCTTACGGTGAGGAGTGGCAGAAGGAACTAGGCGATTTCATCCGAGGCTCAGATACCGTGATCTGGCTCGTTTCGCCCGACTCGATCAGGTCTGATTGGTGTAACTGGGAGCTGGGACTGGTTGGGGACCTAAAGAAGCGCCTCATCCCGATCAAGATCCGCGACACAGAAATTTCCTTAATTCCGAAGGCAATTGGAAAAATCCACCTCTTACCAGCCGAAGGCCTATTCACCCTTATAGATCACCTCCAGAAACTCGTCGATACTTTGAATAGAGATACGGGTTGGCTCAAACAGCATACCCGACTAGCTGCACTAGCAGAAAGATGGGTCGTCGTTGGTAAATCCGATGATGCGTTAATTCGCGGTATAGAACTCGAAAACGCCGAACTTTGGGCCACGAGCCGTCCACGTTATGCTCCGTCTTTGACCGATGCTCAGTCGCGTTTCATTCAATTAAGTCGTGAGAATCAGCGTGAACGAAATATTGCCGAACAAAGACAGATTGAGCGAACCAAGAAGTTGCAACGGCGAGTGGCTTGGTCGTTGCTTGGTATCAGCCTAGTGCTGGCTGTTGGAGCCTTTCTATCTATGTTGCAAACGCGAGCTGTTGCGAAACGCGAAGCCTTGGTTTTCACGACGCTTGCGCAGCAGGCAATGGACGAGGGCGATAACGAAAGGGCAATCCGTTATGCATTGCATGGATTACCAACTGGGAAAGGAAATATTCTCGCTCCATGGTCTGAGGAATTGGAGGCCAAGTTAAAGGGTGCGATAATTCAGAACCGACTTAGGGCTAAATTACAAGGACATACAGCGTGGCTGACAGACGTGGCAATCAGCCCTGATGGAAAGCTAGTAGCCACGGCTTCATTCGATCAAACTATACGAGTGTGGCGAACCGAAACAGCACAAGAGGTTTCTATATTCAAACGCCACGAAGAAACAGTTGGCGCAATCGTTTTCAGTCCTGATGGAAAGTACGTTGCTTCGTCCTCGCCGAGCACAGTGCGAGTCTGGTCGGCCATTACCGGCGAGCAAACGATTGAACTTGAGAAAGATGGATCACGTTTTGTTTCAATCACTTTTTCACCAGACGGCAAGCATCTTGCTATTGCAAATGGTCTGCGGGCACAGGTTTTTGAAGCTCTGACAGGCAAGCTTTCGGCCACGATGGAAGGGCACACCGGAATTGTAAGTTTGCAAGGAGAGAATATCCAGGGACATATACGGGCTATTGATATAAGTCCTGATGGACGTTTTTTGCTCACCGGGGCAGGAGACAATACCGCAAGAGTTTGGGACTTTTTCACTGGGCAGCAGATTGCGGTACTTGACGGACATACCGAACCAATTACTACCGCCAGATTCAGCGCAGATGGACATCATGTGCTATCAGCATCGTCGGATCATACGGCCAAGATATGGGATTTGAAGTCGGCAAGGACGATCGCTACTCTGACAGGACACAGTGCACCAATCACAGATGCGGACTTCAGCAGAGACGGGTCGATGGTGGTGACTGGTTCGGAAGATTCGACTGCTCGCATTTGGGATGCACAAAAAGGCACGCAATTGTTCGTGCTTCGGGGTCATAGCGATTGGCTTCACACAACAAGATTCAATCCTGATGGGTCACTCATAGTCTCCTCATCAAAAGACGGGACCGCTCGTGTCTGGAACCCACGGTCAGGGCTACTCATTTCTTCACTTGTTGGACACAGGGAAGAGCTCTCGACAGCTAAATTTAGCCACGACGGCTCTTTTATCGTAACTGCCTCACTAGATAAAGCTGCCCGCATCTGGCAAGCACGACGAAGCAATCCACGGAGCAAATTTTTTACAAAATTCTTGGGTCACGAACACGGTCTTCTCACGGTCCGATTCAGCCCAAACGGAGAACGATTGTTGATTTCTTCATTGGATAGAGCGTCTAGCATTTGGAATCCTTGGACAGGTAAGAAGGTCGCAATGTCCGAAGGTGTCGGCGGGCAGCCCTTGGGGGCATATTTTGGTCCGGCAAGCGAACCGCGTATGTACTTTGCCTGGGATACATGCGTGAATTCTTGGAGCACCCAGTCCACGGCACTTGTCAAGGAGTACTGTCATGACGGTGCTCGAGCAAATTCGGTAGCCGTTGGCCGGGACGGGAAGCGAGTGGCAGTTATGTACAATGATGGTTCCGCAAAAGTTTTTGACGGATCCACAACGGAAATTGTTTCTGTGGCTAGAAGCCGCCATTTAGGATCGTGGGCAATTCAACTTAGCAATGATCTGTCACAAATTGTAACGGCTTCCACTGATGGACTGGCAAGATCTTGGGACGCTAGCACTGGAGCGCCGCTGATCACGTTTCGGGGCCATGAAAGCAAAGTAACTTACGCAACATATAGCTCTGACGATAAGTTTCTATTAACATCATCGTATGACGGAACCGCTCGTATTTGGGATGCGACATCAGGAGAATCCGTTGCTATCTTACGCGGACACAAAGACATCGTTTTCAGAGCCACATTTAGCAAAGATGGTGGGTTAGTCGCCACGGCGTCAAATGATCGTTCGGTTGGACTCTGGGACGCAAGAACCGGTACGCTTATGGCTATGAGTAAAGGCCATAGTGCGCCCATTCGGGATGTAGCATTTCATCCTGCGGAAAAGGCTATAATATTTGCATTAGAAGACGGAAATGCGCGACTTTGGGATGTATCGTCCGGCGTTGCACGCAATTCCGACGATATAAGGCAATTCTCCTGCGAGCGGGCTCTTAAGGGAGCCCACACTTTTACGTCTTCTGAGCTCGATATTCCTGTCTTTCGAGACCTGGATAAAAAGGATCCTTTTGCGATAAATCCTTGTGTGCAGAATGGTTTTTTTTCACTTAAGGGGTGGTGGCACACAGCAATCGAGCTGTACAGGTCTACTGTCGAATTAATAGAGTGATGCATGTGTTTGTTGCTCCGCCGGCTCAAACACTTTGAACTTTTTACTGCAGCAACAGAAAGGTAACGGTACTTTCGACGGAAAATGTCCGTAAGGGTCACCTCGACCTTTCTTTTTGCTCCGTAACTTCCGCTAGACGACCAGTAAGCGGACGAACTTCAAGCTATTCGTCTCCGTCGGGCCACGTCTCTCCCTGGCCCGACCCTGACCATTGCGCTGCGCTGGGCTAGGTTTGCTCGCGGGTGAAAAGCGGAACCGTTCGCGATCCGTTCGGAAATTTTCTGACGTCGATGGAAGACCGGAAGTCGGTTTAGCCCGTGCAAAGTTCCCAGGTTGACCCAATTCGGAAGTCGGGCGGGTGCAGAATTTGTTACAAAATGGGGTATTTCGTATCACCCGAAGCGGTGTGACACTTCGGGGTGACTTGTATCGGTAGCGGCATCAGTATTCCGCCCGAGTGATGTTCGCAGTGTCGCCGAAGGCTTTTTGTGCTGCTGCATAGATGTCGGAAATTGACAGCGTACAGCTTTCACCAGAGCTATGAATTGCGATCGCTTCTCCGACAAGGTAGCGGAGTTTTTCGTGTCCGACTTCTTGAAGGATAGCGACTTCGTTCTCGGCAAGGTGCTGTGCCAGTTCATTGTAGATGTGGAGTCCATAGTCGCCTTCTTCGTCCTCGTGGGATGACCAACAGCCGGTGTCGCTGCTGTCATTAGGAGCGATAGCGTAGACATTGGGTTTGTTCGGACTTTGGTTCCAGAATTTCAGAGCGGTATTCTTGCACCATGCTTCGAAGTCGGAGCAGTTTTTGACAGTGAAGTAGTTCGATCTTGCTGTTGCATAGTAATTTGCCATGAGGGCTTCTCCTTTTTGTTGTTGGGGCTGTTCATTCAGCCCGCGACCATCTATCGGCACGGCAAAAGGCGTGCGCGGAACCGGAGGCGCAGCCGAAGGCGGCCAGCCGCTTGCGGCTGAGTCCGTCCCTGCCACTCGTGGCTAGGGATTAAAGCTGCACGGCGGCCGTGCGATGGTTCACGGAAAGGCTGAATTGAAGAAAAGCACCGACCAAGAAGAAGGTCATGGCGTATGCGCAATGTTATAAAATGGGGTACCAACGCCGCACCGGAAGGCGATGAGCCGACTGTTGCGCGCGGCTAAACGGTGGACGGCAACCAATACAAAGTCTCCACGTCATCGGTTCTCAATCAGGCGTTCCGCGTCAGTCATGGATACGGGCGCGGGTGGAAGCACACATTTTCGAAGCCCCGTTATAAGGGGCCTCGAATGAACTCGAACCGGCGCAAGAAATACGCGCGGCCAAAGCCGCGCTAGGCTTTTTGCGGGTTAGTGATCTTTCCTTCATTATTGGGGTCGATCAATTTACCGCTGCCAGCATCATAAACGATGAAGACAAAGTCGCCGCCAGTTCCTTGGTCAACATCGATAAATTCAATTTGACGGATAGGCAAAACTTTACGCGGCGGCACGACCTTTCGGCCTGTGGTTGTATCTAGGCCGAGGTCACCGGCGGTTGGGTTATAGACTTCAAAGTTGGCTTTTCTACCTAGATCGAATTTAAACTTGTTCGCTGTGGCGACACCTAAGATCATGAATTGACCGACGACCGCGTCTGCGTAATAGGCGAGGTAGGCAAAATCACTTTCGGCACCGCTTCCTCTTAGAACTTTAAACGATGAGACTTGAGGGATCGGCAAAACTTTTCCCGGGGCAACGGATCGATCTTTATCGCTTGCCTTTAGCTCAAGGGGTGCGCCAGTTGGATTGTAGAACTCAAAGTTTGCCCTGTTTTGGAGATCAAACTCATATGGTTTCGCGGGAGCTACGATCATGAATTGGGCGACTGCTGGCATAAAATGGCTGGTCATTGGAGTTTCCTCGTCAGGTCGTGACTAAGTGTCTACCCGCCGATGTTATCGGGGACAGGGGTCGTCTTGTCGGCGTTTTGAGGTAGTGACAGGTATGTAGACACTTTTTTTTTGGTTTTGAAAGTGCCACGCGGGAAAAAATTTACGATCGTGAGACGACGGGGGGCGCTGCGGTGAATTTCGCGCCTCTCGGGGGCAATGTGACACTATAGGGTAGCCAGTCACATGATTTGCGCCCCGAAGCGCCGCAACACTTCGGGGGGAAATGGTTCAGATTAAGCGGAGATAACAATGTTGGGTTGGTTTGTAGCGCGCACAATGCGAAAGGGATTTGAGAGCGATATTCAGTCGGCGAGAGAAAAGATGGCACCCGACGACCGTATGACGGTCGCGCGCCGACTACTCGAAGTTATGAGTGACGTTGAGAACGTCGATGAAGAAGGAGGACGTCAGAAGTCTGTAGTAGTGTCCTACCTGCGAGGTGTAGCACATCAGGCGCAAGCTGATCGCCATGCTGCGCTAGCGCGTGGTGCAACGAGTAACTCTGATCCGGAATGGTGTGCGGCGTCACTCGTTGAGATTTGGTCGGGGGCGAAGTGCGCAGCCGAATTGCACAAGATATCACCGAAGGCATTCGATCGTGTCGATGCAACTGGATTTCGTTTTGTCATTGACACGCTAGGAGCGGAAGAGGTGTCGCGTGTTCTTGAGGGTGTTGATGTTCGACAGGATCATGAATAGCTATCTCGTTGTCGCGAAGCCATGTTACAAAATGGGGTAGGTAGTCACCTATTTGGCACGTGTTACAATCTGCCCGAAGTGGTTCAAGAATGTGCGTGATGGCGGAAGAGACGAACAGCATGGATCTAGTAGTTAGGGGCCGCAGCTTTCTGCTTGTGGACGACGAAAACGGCAAGCGTTATGCGGGCGAGTTCACGGAACACGCGTCCAGATACGTGATCCAACAGCGATCCGGGGAATGGACTCCGGCCCTAACGGTTCGAAACCCTTTCCAAAATAAGACGTACTTGGAGCCGATCGGCAAAGACGCGGAGACACCGACAGCCGCATTGGAATTGGCGTTTGACGCGGCTGAAGAGATCGAAGCACGGTTTGGGCAATTAAGAGCCGAACGGGCACACCGGCCCGCTTCCAAATACGATGGGTTCACCCCACATGAGGCGCGCATAGAAGCCGAATACGACGCTTTGGTGCGTGCGGAGCGTCGTGCATGGACGACCCGAGTCGCTCTGGTCGCGATCGTTGCGGCCCTGCTTATTTGGTTCTTCGTGTTTTAGAAATGGTTGTTTTACAACCACCGCACCACACCGAGCGCGACTGCCGAAAATCGGGCTAGTTTTGCCCCAATTCTAATACACCGTTTTCTGGACATCTTAACGCGGTGTTACACTTCAGGTAAGTGTGTAACATTTCGCGAAATGCTCCGCACAAAGAAACACGGAATTTCAATCGCCTAACCCGTCTTGGTGGTGCCAAAATATGTGACACTTCGCTGGCGAAATGCAACAACCCCTGAAGGACCGCACATGGCCCATCGCGCACCTGGGGCAAGTATACAATGATGTCCGCGTTTCAGTGCAATGCGGACGAATCACGCCAACGCCATCAGTGGTTGCGGGCATCGCACTTGCCGTCTCTATGCTCACAAACACTCTGTTTTCTCGCGTCAGCCCGCCAACTCAGTGACGTGTCTCGCCGCCAACATCAGCCTTTGACGTTGACGACCTGGCGGAGCTGGTGGACCACTTCGATCAAATCGGTCTGCGCTGCGATGACCGATGAGATGTCCTTATAGGCCGCCGGGCTTTCATCGATCACACCGGAATCCTTGCGACACTCAACTCCTTGCGGCGTTCATGCAGAAAAAGAGACGCGATTGACCGGTTCCGGCAATTCGCGGAGAGCGGTGCACAAGGCCCGCACGGTCTTCTCTCTTACCGGCAAATAGGGCTGCCCAAATTCGCGGGATTTCTAGAATGGGTCCTGAGTAGGCCTGTTGCTCCTGAAGTGCGTCTTCAGCATAGTCACTAGGGACTGCGACAGTGCCGGGGCCCGTGTAAGTTACAGCCAGCCGTTCGGGATAGTTATCAGTGTGGAACTTACTGCAAGCATCGTTTTTCACCACTTCGAAGCGAACTTCGAGCTGTTGAACTCCGGTGCCTGCTACAAACACCCTTGCAAGCCGGCACATATCGGAAGCGAAGTAACGCCGTAGTTCCTCATGCTCTATGCCGCAGGAAGACATAGCTTTACGAACACCGGCCTGGAGCACTTCGACGTCAGTCGTCAGCCGCCAACCTTCGACAGTGTTGAGCGGTAGGTGATCAATCGCATGAATGATGCCGACCGGCAGCGCCCTTCTCCATATTGCAAGAGCGGCGGTGGATGTTTTCCAGTTCAAGATAGGGCCAGCTGTGTCTGCGGCCACGAACCCCTCACTGTCGGCACTGCCGGTCCACATTTCGGGTGTGCATTCGAACGTCTGCGCTTGTTTTTGGAGACTTTGCAGGCTCATGCCGCCGCCTCCTTCCCCCAAGTCGGGAACGGATCAGGCATTTTGCGCCACTCTCGTGAGTCCACCCGGCTACCCTTAGATACATCAAGCAAGCAACGATCGAGAGCGAGACGAATGGCATCTTCGTCCATCTCACCTGTTCCAATGAATACGAGGTCTTGGCGACGATCCCCCCAAGTCTCGTGCCAATTCTTTTTCACTCTTGCCACAACGTCCGGGTCTTGCGGCCACTTCTCCTCAGGTACGGCTGCCCACCAATATCCCACTCCCTGGGTGCGCACGATCGGGCCAGCTTGTGAGAGTTCGCCAACAAACTCCGGCCTTGAAGCAAGCCAGAAAAAACCTTTTGCCCGCACCACGCCCGGCCAGTTCTGGTTGAAAAATGCGTGAGCCTTGGCCGGGTCAAACGGTGCACGGGCCCGATAGACGAAACTTCTAATCCCGTATTCTTCGGTCTCGGGAACATGGTCTTTGAAGCCGTTTAGCTCCTGGAACCAGGTTGGGTGACTATGTGCTTCGTCGAAGTCAAAAAGACCCGTGTCAAGAATTTCAGACATTGCGACCTGGGCATTTGATGTCTCTATGAACTTCGCTTTGGCATTCAGCGACCGAATAATAGACCGGGCCGCAGTCACTTGATCTGGAGTTGCCAAATCCAGCTTGTTCAGCACGATAACATCGGCAAACTCAATCTGGTCGACGAGAAGGTCGACAAGCGTACGCTCATCTTCCTCACCCGCAGTTTCACCACGATCCTTGAGAAAGTCATGCGATGAATAATCGCGAAGAAGGTTAGCAGCGTCGACCACTGTGACCATGGTATCAAGGCGCGCGACATCGTCCAGGCTTGCTCCATCTTCATCACGAAACTCAAATGTCGAAGCGACCGGAAGTGGTTCCGCGATACCCGTCGATTCAACCAAGAGGTAGTCGAAGCGACCATCGGCAGACAAGCGTCGGACTTCTTCCAGCAGATCTTCTCGAAGGGTGCAACAGATGCACCCGTTGGTCATCTCCACCAGTGTTTCGTCCGTGCGTGAAAGGTTCGCGCCGCCCTCGCGCACGAGCTCGGCATCAATGTTGATCTCGCTCATGTCATTGACGATGACCGCAACCTTCTTCCCCTCACGGTTCGACAACACATGATTGAGCAGCGTCGTTTTTCCCGCTCCAAGGAAGCCGGACAAGACAGTCACAGGCAGGCGCTTGTCGGGAGCCGCATTCGTTTTGTCCGTAGGCGCATCAACCATCGGAAGCATCCTTGTTCTGAAAAATTCGGATTTGCGGCCATAAAAACGGATGTTATAACATCCGTCAAGTGCAGTTGACGGATGTTCTTATGGATGACGGGATGGCTGCCGTTCCATGCTTGCCTCGTGGTGATCGTGTTGTTGTTGGCTTGTCCGGTAAGTTAGAGCCGCTTGTTGCACTGCGAACCGCTATCGTTTCAAGTAGCCAACACTTGTCCAAAATAGATCAGATTATATGGGCTTGGCCGCTGACATCGGTAATGCTCCATTGGAGCAACAAAAGCGACGACATTGGAGATCGAATTTGAACAAACGGCGCGCAAAGACTGAAGCTCTCAGTTCAAAAGAGTCTTTGATCCTCGATGCACTTCGCAAAGATCATCGGCCTCACAGTGCATACGAGCTCATCGATAAACTGCGGGGTTCTGGTATTGCTGCACCAGCTACGGTGTATCGCGCACTGCAGCGCCTTATTGCAATTGGGCATGTACACCGGATTGAGTCGCTAAACTCATACCTCGCTTGCAGTCATGATGAATGTCATGAGCATACAAGTTCTATGTTTGCTATTTGCAATGATTGCGGTAGCGTTGAAGAGCTGACCGATCCCGTCATGACAGCTCCGGCCCTCAAATGGGCCAAAAAAAACTCATTCGCATTACAATCTATGACGTTTGAATTACGTGGCACATGTGCGCAATGCGCTACCCCCGCTGTCTAACAACCTCGTGCATTTGGCATAGTGGCCAAGCAGGTTAAAGCAACGTCGCCTTCTGGCCCACCTCGACGTTTCGCTGCATTGCAACCAACCGGCTGCAGTTGAGGCCGAAGCTGAAATCGCGGTGAGATCAAGCAAATTTTCCGCTGCTGGAGCTAGTTCGGCAGTGACCCGGTTGCCGCCTGTAGTTCACTGCTGACCCACTGCTGAATTTTAGCATTGCCTAACTTTTATTGAGTCGATAGCCGCTTGTGGTGGAAACAGACATGCAGCGCCGAGATGGGTGCGGACGGGTGCAGCGTCAACACTATGATCGGCTAATCCGTCTTGAGGCAGGCCCGCCATCACAAGGGCCGCATGACCGTCTGAGCAGGGCGGGCATTGAGTTGGTGCTGCTGGAGACGCCATGCCAAGTCTCTTGATGCTCGTTACACGCGGGCGTTTCTGGCTGAACGCAAGCTCCCGCAGTCGAAGCTGATTGATGTCAAGCTCAGCATTCGCGGCATGCAACGCGGTTACGTGCTGAAGATGGGCAAGATCAGCAAGGGGCGGTTCGAGGCCAGGGCGCTCGAATTGATTGAAGGCCATACCATGTTAAAAGAGATCATGACGGCGATGCTGCGCGCGCGCTCGAACGTTTGACGGCGTTTAGCATAAAAGAAGCAACGACTTCCTATCGAATCGAACTGGCTATGTTAAGATTATTGTTGCGGTTGCTCGGTCGAAAACAGCGGAAAGACCTATTTCCCGTCATTCGTGTGTTTGTCTCGTCGACCTTTCGCGACATGCAAAGCGAGCGCGACGAGCTCATTCGGTACGTTTTTCCGCGACTCAACCGAGAGTTCCGTTCAAACGGCGTTCGTATAGATGCGGTCGATCTTCGTTGGGGAGTGCTCGACGGTGATCCAGTCGTTGATGTCTGCCGAGACCTCATCGACGAGGCAGATATTTTTGTTGGTCTACTGGCCGAGCGATATGGTTGGGTTCCCGACGGACAATCATCGTCGATCACTGCAGATGAGATTATCTACGGCGTGCTTGATAATCCCTCGATGCACAACGCCGCTTGTTTTCTGTTCCGCGAACCCGCGTCGTCGCGACGTGTTCCCGAAGCCGAAGCTAGAGGATTCGCCGAACCGATCGGTTCGAAGGCGCACCAGAATCTTCTCGACTTGAAAGATCGAATTCGAAGCGCATTCCCTGGAGTTCATTGCTACACCGCGACGTGGAACGAAGAGATGTCGCGCTTTGAGGAACTTGGCGGCTTTTCTGCGGCGGCCTATGAAGTGCTGCGACAGATCCTGTCAAACAAAGTGGGGACGCGCAGCGCCGCGAGAGATGATCAAAACGACCTCGATGACAGGCTTCACGATTTTCGCGTCTGGGAACATGCAAGCAACTTCATCGCTGACGGTTTGCACGATGAAATCAAGGAAGTCGACGCCTTCGTCTGGTCTCAGTTTGATCTGAAGGAACCGATTTCACCCGATCCGCAGCATCAGCAAGAAATCGAAGAACTTGCGGCGCTCCGCGTCTCGCAATCATTGGAGTCCTTTCGTGACGTAGAACAGGAGAATGCAAACGCGGACGGACCATGCGCGAAAATGACGCCGGAGGAGCAGCGGAAACGATTCATTCGCATTGCGGGTGTCTCCGGCCCGCCAGGTTCAGGTCGCACTGCCTTATTAGCCCATCTTGCACGGCGCTATCAGGGCCGCAGCGATCTGCGGGTCGTTTCACATTTCGTAGGCGCGAGCGAACAGTCGACCATATACCAGTCGCTGTTTCGTCGCCTTCTCAGAAAGATTGGAGTCTCGACGCCGCAGAATATCCATCCGCGCAGCGTCGAACATAGCTTGGTTCAGGAGATTGAACGCACGCTTGCGAACAAGACCAAAGGCAAGCCAGTGTTGTTTTTGCTGGACGACGTCGATTCCTTGGAGAAGCGCGCCGATATGAACGCCATACATCCCAGGAACTTTGTGAGTTCGGAATGGCTCGCCGGGGAAAGCGCCGCGATCGTTTCATACGACGGCGGCTCAAACATACAGGCGAACCACATATTTGGGCCAAGAATTTCGCTTCCACAACTTCAACTCGATCAACGAAAACGGTTCATTGAGCAATTCTTGAAGAAACATGGCAAGCGCTTGAGCGATGCGCATCTTGAACGTCTGGCGGCGAAAGAGGATGCAGGCCTGCCTGCCTATCTGCAAGCGGCACTCAGCGAACTTACGTCATTTGGCAGCTATGAAGGTCTTGAGCGCTTCCTGGAGGAATTGCCAGCTACAATCGACAGCTTATTCGATTTCATCGTTGCGAGGCTATGTGAGAACCCGATTTTTGTCGACGCCTCTGGGCGGCCTGTCCCTCGCCGATTTGCCCCGCTCGCGCTCGGCCTTCTCACCGCGACGCATGGCGGCCTCTCAACCCCCGAACTCATCTCTCTTGTCTTAGAGCGCGAAGCAGACTTGGACCCAGATCGAAACGTACCTGCTCTAGTTCAAACGCTGCAAATATATCTTCAGCCGCGCGGGGAGCGGCATTTTCTAAGCAACGGCTTTCTCCGCGACGCAATTGCGCGCGCATCCGAGAATGATCCGCAGTTCGGTGGATGCGATGTGCATGCCCAACTCGGAGACTTTTTCCTTCGAGCGCATGCGCAAGGACCGTCTTCCCATCGACTGCGTCGCGAGGTCTTACACAGTTTGATCGCGTCGCGCCGCCTAGAAGACGCCGTAGAGTTTTTCTTGCCACTGTCGCGAGAAGCTGCGGCCCGCCAAACGTTCCGCCTTGCCTATTCCTTCCTCAGAATGAGCGCTCAAGAGGAGGAAGCCAAAATGGTGAATGATGTTTTGTCGAACTGGACCGTCGGCAACTGGCATCCTCTGCCTGCCACTCATTTGCAAAATGGCGGAGCCCAAGCGGACTATCTGGAAGTCTATCAATACCCTTGCTGCAAATCCTACGCCTTATGCGAATATATTCATCCGCCGCAATTCATTTCCTCGGGATGCCGCGCGAAAGAGATTAGCGCTGAATATCAAGCGGCAAAAGATGATGCGATTTCCAAGATCTTTTTATCCGACGCCGCCATCGATCAAGTTTTGCAGGGATTGTTATGAGTTCTTTTGTGGTCGTTGTTTTCGATATCGCGAAGCTGCTTCCAACATTTGGTGCAGAGGAGAACATGGCTATCGAAGACCCTGAATGGGTGTGGAAAATCATGGCTTAGGCAGGCGGTCCGGGCCAGACACCAGACCTCTAAAGTGAAGGTGTCGAATCACCACTTTGAAGGAGCACGACCACGACCTTTAAAGAGCCTACGACAACGAATGCTATTTTGGCAGCCAAACGCACAAATTGCTAGTCGCCGGTGCTTATCTTGCCCACGAGATGGCAAACCAAATCCAACTCGGCAACTATTGCCGTGGCCGATCGATGACATATCGCCTACGTGGACTTCTCGACGGTGGTACATCGGGGCGATCAGATGGCGGGTTTCTAACGCGCCACAAGTGATCTTGTCCGGTTCATGTCAGCTGTCGGTTGAAGCGGACGGAATAGGCATCACGCTCCGAATCTGCCGCGTTTCTCAAAGTGGCCCCAAACGGCGGTGGCTGCTCGCCGGAATTTCTTCCGCACCTGAGGGTGGACCGGTCACAGCGGATGACAGTTTCCGTTGCAAAAGTTCAAGCCGACATCAAATCCGTTGGCGCAGACCGCGCCTGTCGACCCGCCCCAGTCTAACCGCACTGCAGCATGACAAGCGCCGTCGAAGACCGCCCTTTGCATGAGCGGACATTTGCTGAACCCTGGCCCAAGCCATCGCTGCACTGCTACGGCGCGGCAGCACTACCACCCCCGCGAGCGTACTTCGGCCACCCTTAAAAGTCCTCGCTTTTTGCGGCCTTGCCCCTCGCTGTTGTTGCGCTACTCTTGCAGGCTGCCGCGCACGCGTAATTCGGCGAAAACCTTACCACAACATTACCCGTCTTTGGCATTGTTTCACGGTGAAACAATCAAAGTGCACGCTGCACCTAATCGACTAGCGCACTTTGTCCAACAGACTACCACCCCATGACGCGCACGCACGCGCCTGTGCGTACTGGTCGCCTAATTCCTGTTTTGTTTCATGCTACGCGCGCACTAGTAATCTTGGACGCGTCCGCATTGTGCGGCACACGGCTGGAACGCGTCTGTGGACGCGTCAGCGCTAATGGTGGACGCGTCACGACGAGATGTGGAACGCGTTCCGGACATCAGTTTGACGCGTCCGCATGGTCCCGGTAGGTGGGCTCGAGACGCGTCACAACGCGTCACAACGCGTCACAACGCGTCCCAAACGCGTCCCAAACGCGTCCCAAACGCGTCACTGCTTCATCGGGTTGCCTTAGGGTGCCTCGAAGTTGAGGGGGCTGCTTCTTCCGTGGTTGGCTTGTTGGCAATCTCTAGTATGAGCTAGGCTGCCGCAGCCGGTGTATGAGCAACAGTCTCTTGCATAGCCATCGCTACAAGACAGTCAAAGACCTCGCTGCACTTTTCGCGCGCCGGCGCGATGATTTCATCTTGGGTGTGTGGTTCTTCTTTGGTTGCCACGTGGTGGGACTCCATGACGCGCACACGTTTAGGGACTGTAGAAACTAAACACCGTGCCACCTGCAGAGGGCAGCTTGGCGACATCGTTCGCGCCCTACAACGTTTCTTCCGATCATGCTGTGCAATGAGCGTACGTGCCTCCTGCATGAATTCATCCATTTGTCTGTGACCTTGATTTCCTTTTCCACGCTCAAGTGGTCCAACCTTGGGGAGCGGTTCACCTTTCCCAGGCCACTAAGTAAACAATGGCACAGTTTTACGGGGCTAAGACACCCGCCAAAACTGCATGGACGCGATGCCCATTGATTGAGATTTGAGTCAAGAACTATTCAAGTCGCCTACAGCCCGAAGATTTCAGCTGTGAACAAGTTTTGTTGCGTTTTTCGCAACACGTTGATCAGAACCAAATAAATCATTTAGTTTTCCTGTGAACAACTCGTAGCGCATTGGGGATAACTTCGTAAATTGCAGTGCTGGTTCATTGTCGAATTAGGCTGGTTGCCAGTATGTTCTTTGGTGTGCGGGCAACAAGCCAAAAAGACATGTTGGAACATCTGGTAGTTGAGGCAATCCGCAAATAATTATTTAGAAAACGGCGCATGAGGCACGACCGATCAATTTGGCGTGTTGAGTGTCCATCGGCGACGACTTTTTCTTCGTCGATACTGTCGCGCAACTGGGACGATAGGGTGAAGCCCTAGGACGATGTGCCCGACTGTAGGGACATAAATGACTTGATGAGCAAGCGCGGTCTTACACTTGCCGAAGCGGCAGATTTGGTTGGGATATCCCAATCGACTTTTTGCGCATGGGTAAGGAAAGGACTTGTACCCGGCCCGTGGCCTGGCACACGCAAATATGACCGCAAAGCACTGGAACAGGCGCTAGATAAGCTGTCGGATATCGCCGTAACGAATTCGCACTCGGCATATGATGATTGGAAGGCGAAGCAAAATGCGGACGCCGCTTAAGCATATCAAAACAACTCGCAAACATTTGAAAGACGGCAGTACACGCACACACTACTACCATCGCCATACCGGAAAGAAGATCGTTGGCGCTCCTGGTTCACCTGAGTTCCTAAAATCGTATGAACAGGCTTGCCGGACGGAATTGGCGGTCCGCCACGAGACACTCGGCCATCTAATCAATGTATATAAGCGCAGCCAAGAGTTTGCTCGGTGCGCGCCGCGGACACGTATGGACTACGACAAAATTCTTGCGAAAGTCGCCGATGAGTGGGGTGATATGCCGCTCGCAGCTCTGGAAGATCGGCGAATTCGTCAAGATGTCAAACAGAAGCGCGATCAGATCGCTTTGAGATCGCTGCGGCAAGCAGACTATTTTGTCACCATGCTTGGGATCGTGGTTGCCTATGGTGTGGATATCGGCTTGCTCAACGATAACCATGTGCGTGGCATTGGGAAGCTGTACAAAAGTTACCGGTCAGAAAAGATTTGGCTGCCGGAGCATGTTACCAAATTTCTTCATGCAGCATCGCCCCAGATCGCGTTCGCATTTGTCGTTGGCCTTCACACAGGTCAACGAGAGGGGGATCTACTACGGCTGTCGTGGAAGGCTTATGATGGCACTGGGTTGACGTTGCGCCAATCCAAAACAGGCACGCGTGTTTACGTCCCATGCACACAGGTATTGAAAACGGAATTAGATTCCGCAAAGCGTCGTGATGCCGTAACGATCCTCACCAACCGCAGTGGACACTCATGGACCCCGGATGGATTTCGCAGTTCGTTTCGCAAGACCAAATTGGCTGCTGGAATTGATGACCTGACGTTCAATGATTTGCGCGGAACGGCAGTGACGATGCTATCGGAAGCAGGTGCAAACGCCGCAAGAAATAGCGACAATTACTGGCCATACGCTAAAGGGTGTTCACGGCATCCTGGAGCACTACCTGGCTCGTACACGCACACTTGCAGAATCTGCTATTTTCAAACTGGAAAATAGAACGGTTCAGCAACAAAAGTGACAACCAAGGTGACAACCCAGTCTTCGTGTCAAAGCTTAAGAGGGAGAAAGGTCTTTAAAATCATTGGCTGGGGAACCTGGATTCGAACCAGGACTAACGGAGTCAGAGTCCGTGGGTCTACCGTTAACCTATTCCCCATCGCCTTGTGGGACTGCCACAGAAGTGCAGCTCGGTCGTGAAGACCTGTCAACAGTGCGGCTATACCAGTTCGATGTCGGTACCGCAAGCAGGCCCGTGTCTGCCCCACTCGTCTCCCGCCTACACCCAGTTAGCATGACAACATTTCTGGCAGTAGATTGCCATGCGGTTAGGGCCTCCCGGCCCCGGTGCCCGTCAATTCTGGTCGGTATTCAAAGTGCATCGTATCGTAGTGGTACCACTTGCCGCCCCAAATAAAGCCATGCCTTTCGAAGATGTCGACAATCTCGAACGGTATGGCGTTGACATAGCGATAGCGGCCCTGCCGGTCAGGCTTGCTCCAGCGCCAGTAATGGGCGTGCTTTGTCGACAAATCGATTGCGATTCCGTAGCCATGCGCCGATACCTGCTTCGTGCCCGCGATCACACGACAATTATAGGTACCCGCGGATGGGATGAGGTAAGCATCGTAACGGGCAGGCAGTCGGTCCAATTCCAGGCTCACCTTTTGTAGCCGCTTGGCCACGCCATTGACGGTCGTCACCATCAAACGCTGACCCGACTTAGACGGCAGCCAGACGATTTCCTTCAAGTGGCCACGCACCTCGCCCTTGCGGCAGTCTCCATACATTTTTCTAAAGAAGGCGGCAGGACGCGCACGCCCGGGATCATGCTCAAATTCTGGTGGGCCCGTAGGTCGCCCAATAGCGTAGGAATACCGCATCATGTCGTCGATGTCTGGCCCGGAAAGCCAATCGCGATGCGCCTTGGCGCCTCCTCCATCATCAACTGCCATCGCAGTGCCATCGCGCCAGATGAGCTGACCTTCCCCAAACTGCGAAAGATGTTCGGGGTAGGCGCGAACCAGTCGCTCAATCCTTGAGCGGCTGTGACGAAGCTGCTCCGTGTCACCCGCGATCGCCGCCAGCCAATAGTGATTCGTAATCCACCCTGAACCACAATCAGGCGCGATTAGAATGAGGCAGACCAGTGGCGCCAATAGTGCGGTTCTTCTCATGAGCTGTGTCTCAATCCAAAGCCGAAAGACGGTAAATTAGCGCCGCAAATCAAGCTGCACTGCCATTCTTAAGGCAATTGTCCCCTCTATTTACACCTGCGCATAAACGGACTTTACCGGCGAATTTGAGCTGTTACACTATACCCAAGACAAACCAGTTTAGACGCCTGAAGAATTGGCGGGGGCTATTAAAAGCCCCATGCTGAAGGCCAGGCGCTGGGGATACGGGCCGTGGAGGAACTGCATAATAATAAGGGCGGCCCACGAGCGCCCGCAGACGTGTCCCGCAAATCTGCATCTCAGTCTAAGGGCAATGAAGATAAGGCGTCTGGCCGCGAGGTCGAGCCGGGTGCAACCGCGTCCGCTGCTGCGCATGACGGCGAGCCACCGGACAATTCAGAAGGCAAGCGCAAACGCCCGCCGGAACAAAAGCGCCAGAACCGATCGCGATCGAACAAGCGGCACGGCGGGCCACGTCGGCCGAACTTTGATCCTGCAGCCAATGACGCTGAAATTTACGGCGCGCTTGATCTGGGAACCAACAACTGCCGGTTGCTTTTGGCACGCCCGTCGCGTCGCGGGTTTCGCGTAGTCGATGCTTTTTCCCGCATCATTCGGCTTGGCGAAGGTCTCTCGCAGACCGGTAGATTGTCCGAGCCGGCGATGAAGCGCACGATCGATGCACTCAGAGTATGTGCCGCCAAGCTTGAGCGTGGCAAAGTGCGCCGCGCGCGTCTCGTCGCCACCGAGGCGTGCCGCGTTGCGCAAAACGCAGATGAGTTTCTTATCCGCGTGAAGGATGCAGTTGGCCTCGATATTGAAATTCTAAGTACGGAAATGGAGGCAAGGCTGGCGGTATCGGGTTGCGCCTCACTTATTGATCCAAATTCCGATCTGGTTCTCGTGTTTGATATTGGCGGCGGATCATCCGAACTAATTTGGCTCGACCTAACGCGCCGGACCAATACACGTAGGAACGGCGTCGCTGACAGGCTTGAAGCACAAAACTGCATGGTCGCGTGGACATCCCTTCCTGTTGGCGTCGTAACGCTTGCCGAGCTCTATGGGGGCCAGTATGTCACCGCTGAACTTTTCGAAAAGATGGTTGCAGACGTCAGCGAATTGCTGGCGCCCTTCGAGGCCGAGCACCAGTTCGCCCCGCGCCTAAAGGAAAGGCCGGGTCACTTGTTGGGTGCTTCGGGTACTGTTACGACGGTTGCAGGAATTCAGCTGGGATTGCCGCGATATGATCGCAACAGAGTGGATGGTTCTTGGCTAAATGTGGCGGATGCGCAAAAAATCACCAACCGACTGCTGCACCAAACCTATGATGAGCGCATATCAGAGCCATGCATTGGGCGTGACCGTGCGGACCTGGTGTTGGCCGGCTGTGCGATCCTGGAGGCGATTTTGCTGATGTGGCCCTGTGAGCGGTTACGCGTTGCCGACCGGGGTTTGCGCGAAGGCATACTGGCAACGCTGATGAGTGAAGACGGCGTGTTCCGGGCAAGGCGCCGTCGCGGTGGCGGAAGTAAAAAGCGCGACGCCTGAAGCGGTAGTCCCGCAGGCTATCACGGCTGGCGCGACACAACGCCGTGCAGGCGCAGTCTGCATCCACGCAGAGTCTGACAACAATGCGCCAACGCCGAATGTGAGGACTAATGGCAGGCAAGGGCGGACACGGCAAAGGCGGCGGCAAGCCGGGCAAACTCATGGGCCCGGGCGGCGGACAACGCCAGCTCCATGTGCGCGTGAAGACGGCGAACAAGCGGTCCAACTCGTCAGTGCGCTGGCTTGAACGTCAGCTCAACGATCCTTACGTCGCGGCCGCAAAACGCGAAGGCATGCGTTCGCGTGCCGCTTATAAGTTAAGTGAAATTGATGACAAGTACGGCCTGCTGAAACCCGGCCACAGGGTTGTTGATCTTGGCGCCGCGCCAGGCGGATGGAGCCAGGTCGCCGCCCGCCGCGTAAAGGCCGATACGGGCCGTGGCCAGGTGATCGCCATCGATTATCTTGGCGTGGAAGCGCTGCCGGGCGTCGAAATTGTGCAGCTGGACTTTATGGATGAGGGCGCCGATGAGCGTCTAAAGTCCATGCTAAAGGGCGGCCAGGCTGATGTGGTGCTGTCCGACATGGCAGCTCCAACCGTCGGCCACACACGTACCGACCATTTGCGCATCATGGGTTTGGCGGAAGCCGCAGCCGACTTCGCCTGCGATGTCCTGGCACCGGAAGGCACCTTCTTGTGCAAAGTCTTTCAGGGTGGCACCGAACGTGAACTGCTGGACTTGCTACGGCGATCCTTTAAGACCGTCCGCCACGTCAAGCCGCCCGCGAGCCGTGCCGATTCCGCTGAGCTATATGTGCTTGCAACCGGCTTCCGCGCCACTCAAGCTGAGCAGGAATAGCCAGTGCAGGTGGATGGCGACGGCCAAACGCACGGCTACTCCGCAGCAATCCTGCCGGTATCCAATTCCCCGCGAATAACGTAGCGCAATGTCGCGACCACCTGCTCTACGGTTTCCGCAACGGCGAGCGCAGCCGCATCGACTTCCTTCAGCGCATGCGCATGCTCAGGCGGATGAATGATGATCATCGGTTTTGCCAAGGCCGATGCATAGCCGGCGTCAAACGCAGCATTCCATTGCTTGTATTTCTCGCCGAAGCGGACGATCACAATGTCAGCCTGTTCGATAAGCGTTCGGGTGCGTATTGCATTCATTTGTGCACCCTTATGGTCGTGCCAGAATTTGTTGGGTTCAGTCCCTAAGATTGCGGCGCCGCAATCGTCGCTCCAGCCATGATTGGTAACCGGTGCGGAGAACGAAACCGGCAGTCCAGCTGCGTCCGCCTGACGTTCGATCTGTTCACGCCAATCGGTGTGAATTTCTCCTGAGAGATAAATGTTCCATTCTTCCATCGTGTCTATTACCCCTTCGGTCCGTAAGTGTTTCGCGGCAGCACATATATGTGCCCCATTGTTATTGATGGCGTGCTGCATCGATTCGCAACAATGACGCACCTCGACTGTATCTGCCTTCAAAAACGTTGTTCTTCACACGCCCATCTCAGACAACGCGTAACCGTAAAGGTCAGGGGACTGCACTTGTTACGCTGTAGCGCAGAACAGCTGTCGCACGTTATCTTGGCAGGTGTAATTCAACACGCCTGTCGAGTTCGTATAGATCATCGCGAGAAAACTTCGTGCGATCGACACCGGAAAATGGTTCGCTCTCGCCTTTCGGCGTCAACTGCATCTCGCCTTCAAAACCGCCTTGGCGCAAAAACGTCTCAACTGTTTTCAATCGTTCCTTCGAAAGGTCCAGATTGAGTTCTTGCGTCCCACGTTCGTCAGCATGTCCCGACAACCTGATCAGCTTGAAGCGTTTGAGTTTCAGGTATTCCAAAAGCAGTTCGGCGGCGCGCTTGCCCTCATCGGTAAACGTAGCTTCGCGGTAAATGAACTTGATAGGAACAGGCAGGCTGTCATCGTCTGAACCGGCTGCCGTCGTGCTCTGGCTTGGTTCGTGCTCTGGCGTGGCAGCAGCGACGGTTGTCTCAACTGCTTTTTCTGCGCTCGCGGCCGTTGATGGTGATGTCGCGTCTGGCTGGGGCTCAGCGTTTACCGCCGGGGCAGCTTGTTCAACATTAGCTGTAGCCGCTGCTCCCGTGCCAGTTGAGGCTGGTGCCGCTACGGAGGCTGCCGCCACCTGTGTTTCTTCCGTCGCAGCCGGAGTGTTTTGTGCTTGTTCCGGCTGTGTGCCGGTGTCCGCCACAGCAGGAGTTGCCGCCACCTCGGCTTGCCGGGCCTCATCCTGAGCACTTTCCTGCTGCGCACTGGTGTCCGTTGCGGCAACCTCTTGCTTCTGCGCATCAGAGCCAGCCGCGGCATCGGCCGTCGTCGTTTGTGCTTCAGCGCTTTGCGATGGGGTCGATGTCGGTGTCTCGCCCGTCGCTTCGGCCGCAACCTGTTCTGCGGAAGCGTTAGGCTCTGCCGCAGTTTCACTCGCAGGCGCCACGGCAGTTCGCTCCGGCTGCTTCTCGCGGCGGGCTTCTTCGACCAGACCTTCAAGGTCCTTAATCAACTCTGACGTGACGCGTTTTGCCGTTGAGGATTTATCGTCCGGTTTTTTCTTGTCTGGTGTTTTTGCCGTCCCGGTCTGACCTGCCTCTTCAGACCGCTCCGGCTCGGCCGCAGCAACCTTCACATCCGGCTTCTTCGGCAACAGGTTGCCCGGCTTCACACTGAGTTCCGGTTCCGAGTTGGGAAACTTGTGCTCGCTGACGAGCACCCACTCTCCATTCGCGTCGGATTTCACGCTTCCAATCGGTTGGCCATTGGCCATAACAGTTACGTCGGATTTCGGGTCCGTGCGGCCGGCAAACACAGAAACCCCGCCTGGCGTGACGCGCGCGATGTCAAAACCTTCCGGCGCACTCATCGTGGTCACCTGATCGGCCGGTTGCTCAGCGGTCTTGGTCTCTGACCGCGACGAGGCCGGCTTATCGTCGCCGGTGGTCCTGGCGACGCTGAACTCGTCAGACTTGAATAAATGAGCAAGTTTCGAAAGGTCGAGATCGAGCGCAACTGCAGCCGCGATAAGTCCAAACAGAACAACGACCAGAAGGACCAGAATACGCAACGTGACTACTCCCTTTTTCAGGCCCAATATTTAGACAAAAAGTTCCAGATTTTCAAGTAATTGGGGATGCTCACAGTGGTGTTTACAAGCTGAATTGGTTGCCAATATGGACGCAGGCATATTTGGCGGCGCTTGGGCGTGTGCTGGCCTCATCAACTTGCAAGCCCCTAGCGCGCAGGGCCATCGTCCAGGCGGCTTGAGCCAAAATCGCGCTGAGTAGGCGCAGGTTCGCACAATTCCGCGGGTCTGTCACAGCCCTGCGCCAGTTGCCATGCCTTTACCTAAACAATAGACCGGCGGCGTGCGCCCGATTGCGAATAAACGTTGGCACGCGCAACGCCGGCTATAGTATGAAAAGAACCATTGTTATGGCGCCGATCAGGCCTATGTCTTGAGACGACCCCTTAACTATGATCCTACATTGAAAGTCGGCTCGTGCGGGCCGGCATACACGGAGGAGCACGTGAACGAAACGCAACCGCTGGTCGCCATTTCCGTCAACGGAAACCGACTTGAGACGGCCTCGGCAGACATTGCCAGCTTGCTTTCAGAACTCGGCTATGCGGGTGCCCACGTAGCAACGGCGGTGAACGGTCAGTTCGTATCAGAAAAGTCGCGCGCTAAAACAACCGTCGCGAACGGTGATGCGGTCGAAATCGTATCGGCCCGCCAGGGCGGCTAAGAAACCGTGAAGCACAGGGTGTGTGATAGGTACCAGAACAATTCGGCAGATTATGCCAATCCAGCAAGGCGCCACCAAAAGACGAAACCACCAAAAGACAGATATGACGACAACCAGCAAGCAAGATGCGGCAAGCGCTGCTAAGCCAGAACGCGTACGGTCAAACACGATTCGCGACCCAGCACCGTTGCGTTTTTACGGAGAAGAGGTCGGGTCGCGGCTCCTGTTGGGCACCGCTCTTTATCCCTCTCCACAGATCATGGCAGATGCTGTCAAAGCCAGCGGTTCTCAAATCGTGACGGTTTCTTTGCGCCGGGAAACAGCACGTGGGCGCACCGGTGAGCGCTTTTTGAACCTGATTAAAGAGCTCAATGTGCGCGTGCTGCCCAATACGGCCGGTTGCCGCACCGCCCGTGATGCCATCACGACAGCACAGATGGCGCGTGAACTTTTTGGAACCGACTGGATCAAGCTGGAGGTGATCGCAAATGACGATACGCTTCAGCCAGATCTTTTCGGCCTCGTTGAAGCGGCACGAGAATTGAGCACCGACGGCTTTAAGGTTTTTCCCTATACGACCGAGGATCTGGGTGCAGCTGAAAGGTTGGTTGCGGCCGGTTGCCAGGTCTTGATGCCATGGGGAGCACCCATTGGATCGGGGCGTGGACTGGCAAACCCATATGCGCTGAAAACCATGCGCGCTTATTTCCCGGGTATGCCGCTTGTGATCGATGCCGGAATTGGCGCACCATCGCACGCCGCCCAATCGATGGAGTTGGGCTATGATGCCGTGTTGCTGAACACCGCCGTAGCAAATGCGGCCGATCCAGTGTCCATGGCGCGCGCGTTTGCTGATGCCATCGCGGCGGGACGCACCGCATTCAATTCCGGTCTGATTGATGAGCGCGACATGGCGCAACCCTCAACGCCTGTTGCGGGTACGCCCTTCTTCAACATCTCGCGTGGAGAGTAGGGGTGCAGGGTCTAACGCGCACCAAGCCGTCAGCAGGACAGCTCAACCTGTTTTACCCAATTGTACCCGACGACGACTGGCTCGCGCGGCTGGTACCGCTAGGCGTTAAAACGATACAGTTGCGCCTGAAGGACGCGTCAGACGCTGAAATAAAACGGCAGATCTCGCGCAGCCTCGACATATGTGCTCAAGCTGGCTGCCAGCTGATCGTCAACGATTATTGGCGTGAGGCCATCGACTGCGGCGCGGACTACATTCACTTGGGCCAGGAAGATCTTGCGAACGCCGATTTGGATGTGATCAAGTCTGCAGGCCTGCGCATCGGTATTTCCACGCACGATGAAGAAGAGCTGGCCACCGCACTTGCCGCCGATCCGGACTATGTGGCGCTGGGACCGATCTATGAGACAAAGCTGAAAAAGATGAAATGGGCGCCCCAGGGTTTAGCAAGGCTCAACGAATGGAGTGCAAGGGTTTCACCCCTACCGCTTGTTGCAATCGGAGGTCTGACACCTGAGCGCGCCAGCCAGGCCGTCGCGGCGGGCGCCGACAGTATTTCAGTTATCACTGATTTCTACATTCATCCGGAGCCCGAAAAACGTGTCGCTGAGTGGCTGCAATGGGCCGAGGCGACCTCGGAACGCATTGCGTCCGAATCCCCCGGCAATTGAGGCTCGCAAGTGTCTTACCGTTTCGAGCATCAAGAACCGTTCGACAGCGGATTTCGCCGTATTGCGCGCGAACAGATTGATATTGCTCGAACGCTGCTGGACCATGCCGGAAATAGCCCCGAAGCCGTCCACTCGATACGTAAATCGTTGAAACGGTTGCGCGCCCTAATGCGACTGTGCCGGCCTTGTCTCGCCGAGGCCGACTACAAAAAATACAATACGCGCTTTCGAGATATCGCGCGAATGCTAGCCGCTTCTCGTGATGCTCACGTTATGACTAAGACGCTCGCCAAGCTCGAGACGGAGCCTTCCAACTCGAAGACCGAAGCAGCTGCCTTGCGCGCATTGCGCAAACACATGCAAAAGTCCCTGTCAGAGAAACCGGAACGGATGAACAAGAAGGCCGCGACAAAGGCACTTCAGCATCTCAACGTCGCGCGCAAGGAAGTGGCCAAGCTGCATTTTGTTAGGCACGGGTTCGAACCTATCGGCGAAGGTCTTGAGAGCAGCTTCAGGCAGGGCCGCAAGGCATTTCTTGAAGCATTGGAAGATCCAGACGACGATACGGAGCATGAATGGCGCAAAGACGTGCAACGGCATTGGCGGCACATGCAATTGCTTCGAACTCTGTGGCCGGGTATGTGTTCCGCCCGCATTGCGTTGGGCGCGTGAACTTTCAAGACTTCTGGGCGACGATCACGATATCGCGGTACTGCACCAGCTGGCGTTGTCACAAGAAGAGGACGTGCTGACTGCGGCCCAAAAGGCGGCCATTAGTAAAATCGCGCAAAGCCGGCAGGACGAACTGCGTGCTGCCGCGTTTGCTCGCGGTGAACTCTTATTTGCCGACCGAGCCCGCGATCTTCGTCGGCGCTTCACAATCTACTGGGCGGCGAGCGAGTCTGTATCGGAAATGGATATTGCCGGCGGCTCACGTCCCAAGACGTAGGGCAGGTCGCGCTGGGCCCAGAATTGAAGCTAGATTAGGTTTCGACATATTCCAAACGGTTCGCTCTATGGCGGTGATCTCGCCCGCGATAGTGCACGTAAGCTCACTCATGGACTTCCGTGCCCCCCCAGCCTATGAGTGAGGCCGTAATGCTGAAGCGGTCTTCACAAAGTCACAGAATTCAAGACGCGCCGCTGTCCAATACGTCAAGACACGAACAACCAAAGGCGAACACGACCCGATGAACGACGCAACGGTAACGAATGCAACGAGCTCTGACCGCGGCGCTTGGCCCGCCGATCACCCCGAGGTCAATTGCGGCCGCGTCGGCGTACTGCTTCTGAACTTGGGTACGCCAGACGGAACGAGCTATTGGCCCATGCGTCGTTACTTGAAGGAGTTCCTATCCGATCGCCGCGTTATCGAGGAGCCGCGATGGAAGTGGTGGCCGATACTGAACCTGATCATTCTTACGACGCGGCCGGGCCGCAAGGGTAAGGACTACGCAACCATATGGAACAATGAAAAGGACGAAGGGCCACTTAAAACCATAACCCGCAATCAGGCCCTGTCATTGACGGAGCGCTTTGCCGACCATCCCACTGTTATTGTCGACTGGGCGATGCGTTACGCCAATCCGACAACCGAAAGTCGTTTGCGCTATTTGCAGGAACAGGGTTGCGAGCGCATTCTGCTCATTCCCCTTTATCCGCAGTACGCCGCCGCCACGACGGCTACGGCTTGCGACCAGGCTTTTCGCGCCCTGATGAAGATGCGCTGGCAGCCTTTCATCAGAGTAGCCCCCGCCTACCACGATGACCCCGTTTATATTGATGCGCTCGCCCGGTCGATTGAGGGCTCACTCGCCAAGCTGGACTTTGAGCCCGAAAAGATCATCGCCACCTTTCACGGTATGCCCCAGAAGTATCTTGAGAAGGGCGATCCGTACCACTGCCATTGTCAGAAGACCTCCCGGCTTTTGCGGGCAAGGCTGCAAATCGACCAAGATAGGTGGCTGACGACATTTCAATCACGGTTCGGCAACGACGTGTGGCTGCAACCGTATACCGACGCCACCGTTGAGCGGCTTGCCAAAGAAGGTGTGAAAAAGCTTGCGCTTGTCGCACCGGGATTTGCTGCCGACTGTCTGGAGACCCTTGAGGAGCTTGATGGAGAGAACCGCGAGATCTTCGAACATAATGGCGGTGAGAAGTTCGCATACCTGCCAGCACTAAACGAAACCGACGAAGGGATCGACGTGATAGAACGCGTGGCCCGCCGCGAACTTATGGGTTGGATTTGAGCGCATACTGTCTCATCCAAAGGCGCGGGTGTGCAAAATCAATTGGTTAGCGCCATCGGAACCATCTGAATTCGTTGATGTAAAATAAACAAAGATTCATCTACACCTTTGTAAAATAAGACGAAATTAACCAAGTATTCTGTTGTTGCCTCTAAAAATTCCTCTAACCAGACCCGATATAGGCTGTGGGCTGGGCGATCGGATATTTTTTTGGAGTTGCTACGATGGGAACTGGTGAACTGCTCGGCCTCATACTCATAATCCTGGCCGTCGTGACGCTGTGGTCGACGGTCAAGATTGTTCCACAGGGCTATAACTACACGGTTGAGAATTTTGGACGGTATACGCGCACGCTCGTGCCGGGCCTGCATATTCTGATCCCGGTCATGGAGCGCGTGGTTGCTCGCATGAATATGAAAGAGCAAGTGCTCGACATTCCCAGCCAGGACATCATCACGCGTGACAATGCGATGGTGCGCGTTAATGGGGTCAACTTCTATCAGGTTCTGAACGCGGCCAAGGCAGCCTACGAAGTCGATCAGCTGGAAGAGTCCATTGTGAATCTTACCATGACGAACATTCGTACGGTCATGGGCTCCATGGACCTCGACGAGCTGTTGTCCAATCGCGACCAGATCAACGCTGAGCTGTTGCACGTTGTCGATGCGGCAACGGAAAGCTGGGGCGTAAAAGTTACGCGAATTGAAATCAAAGATATCGATCCTCCGCGTGATCTGGTCGACGCCATGGCTCGTCAGATGAAGGCAGAGCGTGAAAAGCGTGCCCAAATCCTGGAAGCGGAAGGTTCACGTGAATCCGCCATTCTTGAAGCCGAAGGTGAAAAGCGTGCCGCTGTGCTCGAGGCTGAAGGTCGCCGGGAAGCCGCATTCAAAGACGCTGAGGCGCGTGAGCGCGCAGCCGAAGCTGAAGCGAAGGCAACACAAATGGTGTCAGAGGCGATCTCGGCCGGCGACGTGCAAGCCATCAACTATTTTGTCGCAAACAATTACATGAAGGCTTTGGAAAAGCTCGCCATGTCGCCGAACCAGAAAATTTTGATGATGCCGCTCGAGGCGTCATCCGTGATTGGGTCATTGGCAGGAATTTCCGAGCTTGCAAGCGAGGCATTCGGAAAGCAGTCAAAATCGGGCAACTCAGGTTCAGGCGGCAGCGTCCCGCGGGTTTGATGAACGCAAAAAGTGCGGCTGCGCCCTAGCAGCCGCACAGATAGCGAGCCCGGTGGTCTGGCAACACCCCATGCCCTACTCCAGGATTAGCAAATTCCCGGCTCGTTTCGTCTGAGGTGCGTGTTATAATCACACGTGCCGCGTATTGGTCCAAGAAGTCAGAGAGAAGGCCGCTACCATGACATCCATCGTGAATATTCTTTACGGGTTCGGTCCGTGGAACTGGTTCATCTTGGCAACGGCCTTATTTTTGCTGGAGACCATTATCCCAGGCGTGCATTTTGTCTGGTTTAGCGTAGCCGCGGCATTGGTTGGAATTGCCGCCATCGGACTTACAGAACTTGGGCCTGAAGCTGCCAGTTACTTCGGTTGGCAGGCACAAGTCATTGTTTTCGCGCTTACCGCCATGGTCACGGTATTCTGGGTTCGCCGCTACGCGGGCCCGCTGGCGTCAAAGAGCGATTTGCCCAACCTAAATGAACGCAGTGCCCAATACATTGGCCGCAGCGTCCAGGTCGCAGAAGCGATCTCAGGCGGCCGTGGAAAGGTCCGGATCGGCGATACGTTGTGGATTGCCGAGGGGCCCGACGTCGCAGCCGGGCAGACGATGACGGTTGTTGCCGCCAAGGGCTCAGTCCTGGTGGTCGCCCATGATGCCGCCTAATCAAGTTCATCGATTGGGCTTTATCGAAAAAACCAACAAAATCAACGGCAAGGCCTGGCGGCCGAGGGTTGGCGCACCGCTGCCTTCGCATGTCTTCGTATAAAAACTCTCTGAAGTTCCATATGGAACAGCAGACTTTCTGATCTCCCGCCATTGTGCACGCGTGCTCTAGCGAAAAGGAGCGCCGGACTGATTACAGCCCTCCGCTGTCAGCCCGATAGTGATGAGGCACTTTTATGTCAGAGATGACAAGGGAGACAAAGAAATGAAGACGCAATCGAAAGCATCCGCGCTGGCTGGCGCATTTGCGCTGGGCATGCTGGCTGCAGCAGGTGCTGCGCAGGCACAGGGCATTCCCTCATACGGAAGCGGACTGCGCTCCAACATTAACTCGATCGCCGACAAGTATGTCGACCGCTATCTGAAGAAGAACAACCTTGGCAAATACGCGAAAAACAAGGGTGTTACCTCCAGCACGAATACGGCTGGCAAGCCAGGCGGCAACAGTGTGCGCGGCATGATCAATCAATACAGCTCGACGAATTTCCTGCGTTAAGAGAATTGCGATTGGGTGTTCGCATGTCTCCTGCCGGCAGTCTCGTTCGCGGGGCTGTCGGCCATGCGTACTTTGACCAGTTCGTGTAATTAGACGATGCCCGCGCGCAGCATGTCGTGCACATGCACAATGCCAACGGGCTTGTTCTTCTCCACAACGAAAAGCGCTGTAATTCGTTTGGCATTCATCAGTTCCAATGCCGCAGACGCCAACATGCCAGGCGCAATCGTTTTCGGCTCGCGCGTCATGATCTGCGAAACCTTTGCCGACAAAAGGTCTGCATCCATGTGACGGCGCAAATCGCCGTCCGTGACCACGCCGACAAGGCGCCCCTTATCATCTACTATTCCTATGCAGCCAAATGCCTTGGCCGTCATCGTGACCAGGGCCTCACCCATCGTGTCCTGCTCGCCAGCAAGCGGCAGTTCCTCCGATGGATGCATCAGATCAGACACATATTTGAGGCTTGCACCCAACGAACCGCCCGGGTGGAAGAGCTTAAAGTCGTGCGCCGTAAATCCCTTGGCCTCCAACAGCGCAATGGCAAGACAGTCTCCCAGTGCCAGCTGCATAGTCGTCGAAGTGGTAGGAGCCAGCCCGTGCGGGCATGCCTCCTTGCTGCGTGGCAATTCCAGGCAGACATCCGCCTGCCCGCCCAGCGCGGAGTTTTTCTTTGACGTAATTGCAATCAGCGGAACACTAAACCGCCGGGAGTAGGTAATGATGTTTTTGAGTTCAACCGTTTCGCCCGACCATGACAGCGCCAGTATGACGTCTTCGTCCGTTATCATACCAAGATCGCCGTGGCTGGCTTCGCTGGGGTGGACGAAGAAGGCCGGTGTGCCCGTGGAGGCGAATGTCGCAGCAATCTTTTGGCCGACATGACCGCTCTTGCCGATGCCGGACACGATCACGCGCCCCCTTGCGTCCTTGAGCTGGCCAATCGCCTTAAGGAAGGGCTGTTTCAGCCCGTTGTCCAACGCGTCGCGAAGCGCACTCAGGCCCTCCCGCTCCAGCTTCAGCGTTCGTGTCGCCGAGGCGAGCCAGGGCGCTGTCTCCACCTTGCCGCCATCGATGGCTTTTAGTTTTCTGTGTGGCTTAGAGCTTGCCGCCATCAGTTTCCCCGTCCTCGAAACGCCCCGCACAATCGGCCCGGACGCCTATTCAACCGTCTCCCCAATTCTACAGGGAGGACGAGCCTTGAAGCACCGTCTTTTAGACCGATCTAAGCCAAGCTGCGCCCGGAAGACCTTGGGGTCTCAGGCAGCAATGCTGGCACCCTTGCTCTAGCACGAATCCCAATCTGAAACACAGGCTTCAATGCCTGTTAACCACTATCGGATAGGCTGACGGTCTGTTCCCGTATGCGTTTGATTTTGTTGAACAACAGCGTGGCCAATCGGTTCGTCGGGGGCGTTGGTCGGCCGCTCGACGACGTCGCATTGCCCGCCAAAGGCAGGATAGGGCGCTCGGGCCGCAGCCGAGAAGATCCGGACCAGATCAGGCCGAGTCGGCGCTCTGAATTGGAGCACAGCAAGTGGACGGCGATCGGCTGTATCGGTTTCGCGCAATTCTTGCCCCTGCGGTGATCTGCACGGCGCTCATCCACGCCTCCAGCAGCATGTATGCTCAAGAGGGGTTGCGTGGGACGCTGGACGTTGCGCCGGCCACAGACCCGTCAGGTGGGCCAGAGCCCACCACTCAGCCATCCGCAATTGATCTTCCAGGCGGCACGCTATTCGAAGACGGCGATTCCTCTTCAGGTACGGCCGCACCGGTCGTTGCGAATACAGGCAACTCACGAACACCGACTGCCGATGCAGACAGGCCCAACCTTCGCGGCGCTTTGGCACCGCTGGTGGCGGCAGAAGACGCAGATGTCGAAACGCGAAGCCCTGCCGCTGACCGGCAGGACCGCAACCGGCGAACGCAGATCGCGAGCGATGTGGCCGATCCACCACCGCCGCGCAGACTGCGCCCTGTCGTTCTCGACGGAGATGCCATCGATCAGGAACAACCCGTCATCCTTGACGGTACCGAGCCCGTCGGCGAACTGCCCGCCCAACACGATGCAATCGACACAACCTCGACGGACATGCGCGATCCGGAAGACATCGCGGCGTTCGAGGATCCGCCTGCTGGCTTTGATCCACTCCTGTTTCAAATCGAGGATATCGATCCGCTGAGCGACAGGCGTCCCCGGCGCTTCTTTACTGCAGAGCCTTACGATCCAATTGGCGTCAAGCTCGGGAGTTTTGTATGGTTTCCCGAAGCAGAGCTATCGGGCGCAAGCTTCTCAAACATCTTCGAGGCGCCGCGGGCGGTTAGCGATGAAGCGTTGGGCTTGGCCACCCGCCATCGTCTTGTTTCCAACTGGAGCGTGCATGCGCTTGAGTTTGAAGCGGCCATCAATCGTGACTTCAACAATGAGTTTCAGACCGAGGAAGAAGACCAACATCTCCTGCGCGCAAGGGGCCGCCTCGACGTGACACGCCGCACCAACGCGCAGGTCAGCGCATCGCGCGCAGTTGAACAGGAAAGCCGGTCCGCTATCGATGCACCACAAGCCGGCGAACGTACACGTACGACCGTTGAAGAGCTGGCCGGTACGCTTCAGCACCGTTTCAATAGGTTGCGTCTTCAGCTGCGTGGCGCCTTGACGGACAATGAGTTCGGCTCGGTGGGCCGTGGCGACGGCAGCACGACCAATCAACGACCGCAACTACCATGAAAATTCCGGCGCGCTTCGCGCCAGCTGGGAGTTCAAAACCAACGCTCAACGTCTTTTCCGAGATCGAACTCGTTTCACGTGATTTCGAAACCGCCGCCACCTCGGACGGGCTGTTTCGCGATTTCCGACGGTCAGAGATTTCGAACAGGCATTTCGTTCGGCAATACAGGCGCCTTCTTGCGTGGCGAATTCGCCCTCGGTTATGGCCGTCAGGACCATAAGGATCGCCGGCTTGGGGAATTCGATGCCTTTTTGGTTGATGCAAATCTAGCCTGGCGTATGAGCGCTCTGACGACCCTTTCAGCCACGGCAACAAACCGATCTGACCGACTCCACCGACGCTGGCGCACGCGGCGTGAGCGAACATCAGGTTTCTTTAGAAATGCGGCACGCCTTCCGCCGCCATCTTATTGTCATGGCTGGTTTCGCAATCGATCATAGGCAGTTCGAAGGATTGGATGCGGCTGAAAACGAGCTGACCTTCTCGTTAGGTAGCGAATACTTCATCAATCGAAACGTCATACTCTTCGGCCGGTACGAACATTCCCGTTTCCGCTCTGATTTCCCTGCGAGCGATTTCGATGCCGACGAAGTCCGCGTCGGTGTACGCGTGCGCCGTTGATGCAACACAAGCGGGTCACTTTCACACAATCAGGGTCAACCGCGCGAAACAAAACGATCGTTCAGATAGTCAGCGGACGCACTGCGGCTATCCGATCATTTTCGCGATGGCTGTTCGCAGGTCTGCCTCCAGATCGTCGCGCGCGAGCCCATAAGCCACATTCGCCAAAAGGAACCCGAGCTTCGAGCCGGTGGTCGTAGATGTCGCCGTCGAAACGAAACAGCGTGAAAGGCCTCGTCGCCACTCTGAAGCATCTTCAGCATTGCATCAGTCAATTGGATTTCACCGCCGGCACCGCGCTCCTGGCGCGCAAGATGTTTGAACACGCTGGGCTGCAAAATATAGCGGCCAGTGATGTGCAGGTTGGATGGTGCTGTTCCCGGTTCGGGCTTCTCCACCATTGCGCTGATCTGAGAAACGGGCGCCGAAGCATCTTCGACACCGACAATACCGTATTTATGAGTCTGATCCTTCGGTACCGGGCGCCACCGCAATGTGATTGCCGCCATTCTCGTTTATAGGGCGCCAATCATGTCCGCCAGACATGGCGTATCTGCAAGATGCAGCATGTCCGGCAGCAGTAGTGCAAAGGGCTCGTCGCCGACAATGTCGCGCGCGCACCACACCGCGTGCCCGAGTCCCAGCGGTTGTTGTTGGCGGGTAAAGCTCGTCGCGCCTGCTGCCGGCAACTCATCGACGAGCTGCTGCAGCGCCTCGTTCTTGTTGCGCGCCTCAAGCGTATGCTCCAGTTCAAACTGATGATCGAAGTGGTCTTCGATCACGCCCTTATTGCGGCCCGTTATAAAAACGAAATGCTCAATTCCCGCTGCGCGTGCCTCATCCACGACATGCTGAATTACCGGGCCGGTCAACCACCGTTAGCATTTCCTTCGGCACCGCCTTGGTTGCCGGCAGAAACCGTGTGCCCAGACCAGCCACGGGAAACACGGCCTTGCGTATGCGGGGGCGGTTATCAGGCATTGGGAGCTCCGGGACAAATCCATAAGAACGGTTGGCGGATCAAGTGGAACGGTTCCTGCGACAGGTCGTAACGAGCGTTTGTCGCAGGCGTCGCACGCACTCCAAATTGGGACGATCTGGCCAATAAAGGACATCTGCCGCCTGCGCAACAAGACAGTCCAGTACCAAATTGGGAAACGGTCATGGCAATCTTGGTTACCGGCGGCGCAGGGCTACATTGGAAGCCACATGGTGCTTGAGCTTCTCGATGCTGGCGAGAAGGTCGTTGTTCTAGATAACTTATCAACCGGTTTTCGCTGGGCAGTGCCAGCAGGAGTGAGATTCGTTAACGGCGATGCCGGTGACGAAGAACTCGTCAAGATCATCATTGAAGCACACGAGATCGAGGCCATCATTCACTTCGCTGGATCGATTGTTGTGCCCGACTCGGTAACCGACCCGCTCGGCTACTATCACAACAACACCGTGAACTCCCGCGCCTTGATGTCGGCAGCCGTTTGAAGCCGGTGTCCGCAACTTCATCTTTTCCTCCACCGCCGCAGTCTATGGCGCGCCGGAAGAAAACCCGGTGAGTGAAACAGCGCCGCAGAAGCCGATGTCACCGTACGGCACGTCCAAACTCATGACCGAGCTTATGCTCGCCGACGCATCCCGCGCCCACGACTTCAACTACGTCGCATTGCGTTACTTCAATGTCGCTGGCGCCGACCCGCTAGGGCGCTCCGGCCAGTCGACACCCGCGTGCCACGCACCTGATTAAGGTGGCCGTGCGAAGCGGCACTAGGAAAGAGGTCCGGTATGGAAGTCTTCGGCACCGACTATCCTACCGAAGATGGCACATGCGTTCGCGATTATATCCACGTCAAAGATCTGGCGCGCGCGCATATGGCGGCACTTGCACATCTACGCGGCGGCGGAAAATCGGATGTCTTCAACTGCGGATACTCAAAAGGCTATTCCGTTCTTCAGGTCATAGATGCTGTCAAACGTGCCAGGCAAAAGCGATTTTGCGGTGAAAATGTCTCCACCTCGTGCCGGTGACCGCCTGCGATTGTCGCAGCCACCAGCAAAATCCGCGACGAGTTGGGTTGGACGCCTGAGCACGATAATCTTGATGAGATTGTCACCCAGGCGCTCAATTGGGAAGCCAAGCTCGACGAGCTATCTGACGTCGCCTGATTACCGGATCGGTGCAACCGCCAGTCCAAACCTGCTTTGCCGAGCCGGCGAACCTTGCACGTGTTCGCAAAAAGCCCTCAATCTCCTGCCAGAACCCTCCGGGCTTCCCCCCCGGCCAACTGGCCTTTCGCCGCCACATCGTGCGCGCAAGCCGGTCTTAGGCGAACGCAGGATAGTGTAGAACGAACATGATTGTGCCGATAAGCTTTGACCAATCGCAAAAGGTCCTGCCGACCCGTGAGAGCAATGCAGTTTCTGACACTTGTCCTTCGATACAGAGCATGTGCCGCAGCAATCCTTTTCGCAGCAACGATCCAAATCGGCATGGCCAGTGCCGACACGTCATTCCGTACGTTTCTTGAGAGCCTGTGGCCGGACGCACAGGCGGCCGGCGTATCGCGCAAGACATTCGATGCAGCCTTCGCAGGCCTCAAACCGGACTACAAGCTTCCTGATCTGGAAATTCCCGGTCGAAAAAAACGCAAAGTGCGCCAGGCAGAATTCCACGCGCGAGCCGCGCGAATACTTGGACAAGTCCTATTTGGCACGACTGGCCAAGCGTGGGCGCGTCCTATCGCGCAAACATAATGAAGTGCTTGACCGCATTGAGCGCGACATCGGTGTTGACCGCAATGCGGTCCTTGCGATCTGGGGACGCGAAACAGCATTTGGCAGTTATAAACCGCCACATGATGCCATAAAGGTGTTGGCGACACAGGCCTATGTCGGCCGTCGCAAAGACATGTTCCGCAACGAACTCATTGACGCCCTGCGCCTGTTGCAGCTCGGCGTGCCGCGCAAAAAGATGCGTGCCTCCTGGGCGGGTGCGATGGGAATGACGCAATTCCTTCCATCGGAATTCTTTGCCCATTGCGCGTGCCGAGGGCCACGACGGTTTTGCCGATCTATTCAACTCTGTCTCCGATGCCCTTTCCGCAGCCGCACGCCAATTGAAAGCAAAAGGCTGGGTCAAGGGGCAGCCGTGGGGATTTGAAGTCTTAATACCAGCAACGTCGAACTGTTCGTTGGAAGGCCTCCGGGAGCACGTCCATTGCGCCAATGGATAGAGCTTGGCTTTCGCCGCGTGGGCAAAGCGCAAATTTCCTGAGGCGCTATACGATGAACCAGCATACCTGATGTCACCGGCCGGCACGCACGGACCCTCGTTTCTTGCTTTTGAAAACTTTCAGGTCATCCGTCGCTACAATACATCCGATCTATACGCGGTATTTGTCGGCAATCTCGCCGATCGTATTGGCGGTGGCGGCGACTTTCGCGTTCCATTCAAGCGAATAGGTCCACAAAAAACCGTGATCATTCGCGGCGTACAAACTGAACTCAAAAAATCAGGCTACGGGATTGAAAAGGTGGACGGCTTCATTGGCTCCAACACCCGCCGCCAATTAGGCGCTTATCAGAAGGCCAACAAACTGAAGATCGACTGCTGGCCATCGGCACGCGTCCTCAAACACATGCGCCAATAGCAATTGTAACTTGCCCGGCGCGTCGCGGCCAGGAGGGCAACAATCGTCCATGATTCGGTAGAACCGGCTGTCCCTGCTATTGACCGGGGAAATCCGCCGCCAGCCTTGTCATGCCAAATTTCACAGGTATGGTGCTGGTCCGAATACAGCCGAGCAATCCTGACGTATCGTCATAAGACGCCGTCATAAGCCGGTGCAGTAGAAGGCAGCGCGATGCATTTGCATCATCATCAAATCAACCTATACCGCACGCGTCGGACACGGCTCCTCTACGGTTGTGCAGCCCTATTTGCCGCCCTCCTCGCGGGGTTGATCGCCACACCGGCTGCCCGGGCCCAGAATGCCGAGGACGGGTCAGGAAGCTACATTACGCCGTTTCCAGAAGGCGATACCTATCAGGTCATGGTCATCGGCGACTCGTTGGCTGAGGGTGTGAAGGGTGCATTGGCCCAAACACTTGCCCGCGATGCACGCGTCTATCTTGTGCCTAAGCGCAGGTCAGTCCGCACAATTATGAAGGGAAGCGTGCGCAGATTGACGTCAGATCTTAAGGCGGAACTTTCGCAAGCCAACGTGCACGTCGCCGTTGTCATGATGGGACTCGGCGACCGGATTGCATTCCGGGACTCCGAACGCAAGTGGCATAAGGTTGGCACGGTAACGTGGCGCAAGAAATACACGCGCACGATCGATGCCGTCATGAAGGCCCTCAAGAAGCTCTCTATTGCAGTCTACTGGGTCGGACTTCCAAGCGTGCGCCGCCCAAAGGCCAACGCACACTATGTGATGATGAACGAGATTATCCGCGAGCGCGCTTACTTTAACGGCTTCAAGTATATCGACGCCTATACGACCTTCTCCG
>CBDCUC010000035.1:0-3925 GCA_965222485.1 Hyphomicrobiaceae bacterium | reverse complement strand
AATGAGCCCGGTGCACCTGTATGCTGGCTGTGTGCCGCCGTGATGATCTCTGCAAGTGCGGCTTTTTGCTCGGCCGTCAGGCTAACGTTCGCCGTGTTCACAGTATACGTCGGCATCTTGCAATCTCCGCTGCACCAGAGGGTGGGTTGTGTATGCTGATCTGGCCTGGAAGTTTAGCTGGCTGGCGTAGAATATGAAATGTGGAGGGGCAGAACAGCGGACGTGTCGGTCGGGCGGATGCCGCTGAGATCAAGCTGTCGCGACCTCCTCTCGCTTGTCCTATGGCAACACGCTCAACACTTTCGGATGGTAGGGTGCCTGGATGAAACTGAGCAAGACACACGAGTTGCTGACGTGAAACTTGTCTTCATCATCGTCGGAGTCCTCGCGACGATCCTGGCCTTTCTCGGAGCCATTTTGCCGGGGCTACCGACGACGCCGTTTTTGCTGGTGGCTCTGTGGGCGTTCGCGCGGTCCAGCCCAACCCTCCACAACTGGCTTATTACAGTACCTCTGCTGCAGACCGCCGTAATCGAAGCCAACCGGTTCGAGCAGGAAGGAACCATGCGCCTTGGCGTGAAACTAACCGCCGTCGCCGTCGCCTGGGGATCAGTCGCACTGACGCTTATCCTGAGCCGTGGGGAAATCACGACGATCGTGGTGATCGTGACGCTGTGCGCGCTTGCCGGAACGCTAACCACAATCGTAGTGCCAACGGCACGCGGCAATTCTGAATCTTGAGATGCATGGGTCCCGCTGGACCGCCGGCAACATGGACGATCAAATCGACAACGCTTTTGTGCTACGCGTAAGCCGAAACAAATGTCCACTGCATAGGGGGGAAGGTGAGATGCCCGTAACAAAAGGCATTCGCGAACTGGTCCGCGAGGCAAACGAACATATCGAAACCGTCAGTCTTGAAGATGCACGCAGCCGTTTGCAGGACGACAACACGCAGTTCGTCGATTTGCGGGACGTTCGCGAACTGTGGCGCGATGGAACGATCCCCGGCGCGCTGCACGTGCCGCGCGGCATGATCGAGTTCTGGGCCGATCCCGACAGCCCCTATCACAAACCGGTTTTTGCCAGCGACAAGAACTTCTTACTTTTCTGCGCCAGCGGCTGGCGCTCCGCGCTGGCGACGAAGGCGCTCGTTGACATGGGCATGACCAACGTCGCGCACATCAAGGGCGGATTCACCGCCTGGTCAAAAGGCGGTGGCCCGGTCGATCCCGTAGAGAAGAAGTGATGGAGCGTGGATTGGCTAACGGGGCGCAAGCGGAGCAGACCTCATATAGGGTGTGACGTGGTGCTCATGATCCATACCGATTGTCCATTTCCCCTTGGAAGTCTTGACTGCCTACGTCCACTGCGGTTCGATGCAGACGAAGAAGACGGGAGGCATCGTCATGTCGGACGTTTTTGTTTCTTACGCGCGTGAGGATCGGCCGCTTGCGCAAGCATTGGCTCAGGACCTCGAGAGGCGCGGATATCGCGTTTGGTGGGATGCTGAACTTGTTGGCTCCGACAATTTCTATGATGTAATCCTCGCAGCGCTTGTAAAGGCCCGTGCTGCGGTGGTCATTTGGACCAAAGATTCGTGTAAATCAAATTTTGTGCGCGACGAGGCGCGTTATGCACTTCATCACAAAAAGCTCGTGGCAGTGAAGTCGCCGGGGCTCGAAGTGCTCGACATTCCATTCGGTTTTCAGGGCCAGCATACCGAATATATCGATAACCGCGAGCAAATCGTGAAGGCGTTGACAAAACTCGGAGTCGCGCCTGTCGCGGCAGCGGCCACGACTGCCGGCACCTGGGATAGCGTCAAGGACACGCAGGATATCGATGAGTTGCTGGCATGGCTCGAACGCAATCCCACGCATGAGCATCGTCAGGCAGCCTTCCAGCGCGTTCGGCAATTGGTCCGCTCTGAAGAGGTCACTGCAGTCAAGGATCGGCCGGCGCCAATCAAGCGTAGGGGCAATCTTGCCGCGTTCTTTGCTGGTCTCGCCTTTCGCTTGCCAAGCTTCCAGCTCTCAGCCGAAGGCAAGTGGAGTTCGATCGGGTTCTCGATTGGGCTGGTGTTTCTGCTGATCGTTCTTGTCAGTTCAGCAGTTATTTTGATTGGCAATATAGAAATGGGATTTCAAGGGGCAGGATGGAAAGCTGAAGAATTTGTCTGGATTACCTCCCTATTGGGAAGCGCGATCATGTTGCTCTTGACGTGGATTGCTAGGGCTCGATTCCTCAATTGCGTAGATCAAAGAAATTTTTTTGCCGCGTGGATCATAGCACCGGTCCTTGCATTGCTATGCGGATTGTTCTTTAGCGCGGCAGGCATCTTTCTCCTGGCTGTCGGGGGTAATATCGGGCCAGCAGCGTACCCCTACGGAAAGGAGAGGGCTATTGGCAACATTCGTTTTGGGGATAATTTTTGCAATCGTTTACATGTGGCGCAAGGTGCGCGCTGCCCGCTAATGGATTCTTTTTGTGGTCGAGATCAAGGCGTGCCTTTTGCTCTGCGCCAGCGGCTGGCGGTCTGCCTTGGCGACGAAGGCGCTCGTCGAAATGGGCATGACGAACGTCGCGCACATCGAGGGCGGATTCACCGCCTGGTCAAAAGACGGCGGGTGCCAGCGATCTTGTGAAAGAATGAGACATCCCGGAACAGCCGCGTGCGGCCATTGGCGCGTGCCTGTTTCAGGACGCGCGTCAAGGCGTGGATGCCGATCTCCAACGGTTCGACGCGCGACACATCGGTGACGACGACGCGCACACCGTTGATAGTCTGGCCAACATAGAGCGGGTTGGTGGCGACGCGCGGGATTGAGCGCGGCTTGTATCGCGCCGCTTCGAATTTCACACCGGGAAGTTTCAACCCATTGAGGTGCGCGGTCATCTTCTTTGCATCGAGCCACGGCGCGCCGAAGACCGTGAAGGGTGCCCTTGCGTAATCGGTCAGCGCTGAAAAACAACGCATTCACACGATTGCAGCGTCTTTGTTTGTGTCTGTCCTCAGATGGCCTGATCCAAGTCAATGCTCTCTGCTGTCTTCCAGTGTGAGTATCTAAGAGCAACTTTAGATGACTATTCAGGGAGCAACGGCTATGCGAACTGCGATGTTTAATGTGCACCTTTTTGCGTTCATCTTGGGTTCAAGCGCAGCAATTGCGCAAGAAAGTGGGATGAGCCATGTGGACCCTGGTGAGTTGGAATACAGGAACAGTTGCGTGTCTTGCCACGGCACAAGCGGCGAGGGCGACGGGCCAGTCACGGAATTTCTTTCCGGTGCCAAGCCTGCGGATCTGACGGTTTTGCAAAAAAAACAACGGTGGCGTTTTCCCGGTTGGCTAAAGTCTACGCCATGATCGAGGGTAGTGATGCGGCCAGCGCCCACGGCACGCGCGATATGCCAATTTGGGGTGACCGCTTCAGCACTAGAGCCAGGGAGGAGTTACTGGATCCGCGCTTTCCAGATGTTGCAAGAAGATATGCCAAAGAATACGCGAGAAATCGCGTGCTAGCGCTGGTCGATTACCTCGCTCGTATTCAGCGTAAGTAGCAGATCAAAGCTGTCGGCGCTGCTGGTATGTGCGCCATCGGTCGGGCGAGATTCAGGGTGAACCATTTGTGCACCCTAACTTTGAGGATGGGGGCTAGACACACCATATTCTGGAATCTGGCCCCTCGCATCGCAGGATGACAGTGCTGCGACTGTCTGCACCCAGGCAATAGCAGACACTCCCCCCTCAATACAACAGATACGCCCGCCGCTTTGCCTTGAACGCAGCCACTTCGCGTTTCCAGGCGGGTGACGATGGCGCTGCCGGGGTCGCCGTTGACTAACATGCGGTGCATCCGGCGTGTGCCGGCGATTTTGTGAAAGAATGACACGTCTCGGAACAGGCGTGTGCGGCCGTTAGTA
>CBDCUC010000034.1:0-8431 GCA_965222485.1 Hyphomicrobiaceae bacterium | reverse complement strand
TGGCGCGTGAGACAAAAATTGAGCGCCTAGAGAAGGAGAAGCATTGAAGGGCACACAGCGACGCGACGGCGTCGCCGGGCCATTGGCCCGCCCCGTCGGAGCGCCATTTGCGCGTGAGACAAAAATTGAGCGCCTTGACGGATACGCTTCGAATGCGCGACGCGACGGCGGCGCCGGGCCGTTGGCCCGCCCCGTCGGAGCGCCATTTGCGCGTGAGACAAAAATTGAGCGCCTTGACGGATACGCTTCGAATGCGCGACGCGACCGCGGCGCCGGGCCGTTGGCCCGCCCCGTCGGAGCGCCCTTGGCGCGTGAGACAAAAAATGGCGCACCCGGCAGGAGTCGAACCTGCGACCTTTGGAATCGGAATAAGGAAATGAAGTCTAAGACAAAACGATATCAATAAGTTAGCGGATGCCCGTTGCAAGTTTCCGCATCACCAATCCCAACAGTGCACGACAGACTCCCGCAAAACTCCCGCAGGAGGATCAATCGATACCTCAGCCGACAGGCGTAAGCTTAGAGCATCAGATTCGTAGTCAGAAAAAGTGCCTAATGAATCAGTGGGCATTCTGACTCTCGGTGCGATAGAGCTGAATAGGGGCTCAATTGCTTGTCTTTCGAGTCAGAATGATGCTTTGATTCTTTAACGTGTCAGTTGCTTACGTCCAGTCATGACTGAAGTTGGGTAAAGAGTGGAAGGATCGCGCGACACTATCAATTATCCCCCTCGCTTACCCCCGGTCTATTCCGTCGCGAAGCAGTAGAACAGTCCCGCACCGCCCCGCCCGATTTGGGCAAGTCAGTTTCGCTGCAGCCGCGCGAACCGTGGGCGGAATTCCACGAACGCATGTTCCAAGCATTGTTGAGCCCTAATCTCTATCCTGTCTATTTGACCGGCTCGCGGGCCGTGGCCGTGATGGGAATACGAACGCGCCGTTGGTCTTATTAGCGGACAGGCTGACAAGCAGCCCTTAGGGTCATCAGACTATGTGGGGCTAAACTAACCACACCGGAAGAACGTATGATGCAGTCGCTACATACCGGCATTGGCCCGGTTGGCTAGGTTACTTCAATTGAGGATGTCCACTCTCTGAATACGTCGCCAACCAAACACACCGCAAATGTGAGCGCGTTACATCGGTTGATCAGTATTGCCGTGTGAGGACGATGCGTAAAGCCGACCGATAGTCTCTGCTCCGCGACCACTCGCGGCTAGCATGACCAAGAAGAAATGCAAATTGATAGATCGCTATCAGACCGTAAAGTCTCGCGAGAGTCCACACTGACAGCTTGGTGGCAACGGCGTCGAAATAGACAACGAGCATTGCAATTAACGATGAGACGGCGGCAACATGCGCGATCGTGACGCCTGCGCGACCAAAGACGAAACCGGTAGTTAGAATGATTAAGAGCGACCATGTCATTTCGTCCCCCGCTTTGCTCATCCTATTTCTATTCACTAGCCGATCAGTAGATGTTGTTGGCTTGAATTGGCGTTACGGGCAGCGTTCACTGTCCGGGTCTTGGGGGCCGCCCGTGGTTCACCGGGGACTAGCATGCAAGCGATTTGACCTTGATGCCATCTTCACTGATATGGCGGTACTTAACCGTCTTCCCCTTGAAGGTCTTTTGTCTCAAAGCGTTTATTAACGACGAGACCGCCCGTTGTTCTCCAACTGCCTCAACTATCCAGATCGTGTCACCGCTTGCCCATTCATTCGCGCTGAGTTTTACATCGCGGGTTTGTGTCGACGAAAGCTTGTTGTCGACCGTGTCGGAAACACGCGCCCACAGGACGACACCAATGGGAACGGTATAGCCTGAGTCCTTTCTGTGTGCTTGGGCCAGTTTGAACTGATTGTTCTTGAGCGCCGGCAGAACAACATTATGGAGGTCCGCAAGCCGACAGTCCTTATGCTGCGGACTTTGCATCAACACTGTGACAATGTTCCCAAAGTTCGCCGCAACGGCATGCGAGTGCAAGAACTGCTGTTGGGCTTGGGATATCTTGAATTGTGACTGCTTGTTCTCTTGGCCTTTGGCTTTTTCTGGCCCAGATGAATGTTCTGGGCGGAGTTTTGCCTTCCCGGCTCCATTAGGCTTCGCGCCTGCGACAAGCGATGAAAAGTTCTCAATATCTGCGGGCGTATGACGACACTCATTATTGTCAGTTCGCGGACTGGACACAGAATTCCTCCTAACTCGAAACTTGTTCTGGACGTGTTGCCGGATGACGAATGGGTATTGACGCGGCGACTGAGTGCCACGTGACGAATGCTACAGGACCGTGGTGGGCAACCGCGGTGCGTCGGCGGTGCTCAAGCATTCTAACTCTTCGCTATTCAACCACTTGGTAAAGCCCGTTGATGGATGAGACTCACTCGCGCGACATGTCTCTAACATCGTGCGACGCAAGTCTGCTCCCACATGAGACCGTTAAAATTAAATCTCATCTAAACGACATATGTTCTTGATATGGAGAGACAGTTTCTGCACTATGTCAACAGTTAATTGATCTAGATCAAATCAGTGCGCGGCGGCATGGAATGGGCGCAGCAATTGCTTTCGACCCACATTGGGAGCCCAAAAATTGGAACGTGTTGCGAGCTGGATTGGTTAAGGATTCTGGTTAACGAGTGTGCGCTCATTGTTGCTAGCAAGCAATGCTCGTCACATCAAAATCAGCGCTGAGTTCTAGCGAACCGGCACGCATTTGGAAGAGCGGGTTCTCTTTAGGGAGTAAGATGCATTTCGATCAATCGCGGACTTATGCCGAATGTTTATTGGCTGTTAAGCCGAAAGTTTCACATCGATGGTCTGTTCCCCGCGCCTCACAAAATACCTACACCGCGAGCGGTATATGGTTTCAACTACGGTCTTCGTAGCGCGGGGGCGTGCTTCGACAAGCGACATTAGTGGCCCAATCTGTGGATCGGTTTGGGCTGGCCTGGGTGTCGAAGTATCGATTAGGGGAATGGGAAAGGGGCACTGGTTTCTGATTGGTGGAAATTTAAGTCACGTTGTGAAAAGCGATCAGGTGATTGAAGTACGAACACAAATGGTAGGTCCGCGTAATGGGTGAGAACCTTCGCATTGCTGTTGTGGACAGGCATCCACTGTTTCGGACCGGAGTCCGAACCGCATTGAGCGTACGTCCGACATGGCAGCTCGTTGGTCAGGGCGTTGACTGTACAGATGCGGGCGACATAATCAGCGAGCACGAACCTGATATTCTGTTACTGGACCAAAACGCAGGCGGCTCAGTGTTAGATGTAGTAAGGGATGCTGCTGGGCAGGAACGATTGACGAGAATCATCATTCTGGCCGCGTCCATGGACGAGGAGCACGTGTCTTCGGCGCTTGATTACGGCGCGCGTGGCTACATATTGAAAAGCGAGGATCCGCAGTCACTCATACAAGCGATAATTTGCGTCGCGCGAGGAGAGTCCTACGTCACGCCGAGCCTGGCAGCCAGCGTATTCCAATATATCAAAAAGAAAGAAAAATCGCGGGCGATCCGACCCGGTCTCAACGACCTCACGCGGCGTGAGACTGAGATCCTGTATTGCGTTGGCCTTGGACTTTCCAATAAGAACATCGCACAAAAATTGCGTATCAGTGAAAAAACGGTCAAGCATTACATGTCCAACATCCTCCAGAAGCTTCGCGTGGAGAATAGAGTGCAGGCGGCCCTCATTGCGCAGAAATCGCCACCCGATAGGTCAATTCGCGAATTTCTGTCCTGAGCGCCTCTTTGACCATTCGCGTACAACTCAGATCGATGTACGAACTTCAGTTGTACTCAATCAAACTCGTTTCTGATCCGATCACATTTGGCAATTATTGTTGCTCGGCAACGCCCGTGTCAGTCCCGACATGCCCTCAATCTTTGCACCGCCTTGATCAATTGCCTGGGATTTAGTCCCATTGCCTTGGTCCGAGTAAGAAACGGAATTGATATCGAGCCAAGCTGCGACCCAAGTCGGGACTAGGAACACCCCATTTCTTATCTTTGAGCTTGTTTCTGAACATTGAGTTGAGCATCGCACGATTGCACAGCGTTAGGACTTTGGTCTTACCCGACACGTCTCGATGGCTCCGGGAAATTGCCGATAGTTTTCGCACATGTCCGTCGAAAGTCTGCGCTTGAGCGCAGACTTGAGTACCTAGAGATTGTCGCCGACAGGCTGTTTCGCCGTTTGTCCACTTCGCGCCTACTGCATATTGCGCGACTAGCCCTGCTTGAACCTCTTTAAGAAAACATATCGAAGGGCAACGCATCACTTTTTAAGTCGACGGCTGAAGCACTAATCGTTGCAGTTGAGTCATAGGTCGTTGCCGGCGTTTTGGAGTACAAAAGATGGTTGCCTACACCAAGCATGATCTGCAATTCATCCTTGATGGAATCGAAGTTTCCGAGACCCACGCCGGACAGACGAATGATACAAGCGGTGGCGTTTGGATTGTCGCAGATATCGAAACCAGCCGCCAGATCCTGCTCAGTCTTGTGCCGAACTCGTTTGAGCCGATCGGTATGCGCACGATCACGGGTGAGCTCAACAATGTAATTGATGGCAATGAAGATTTCGGAGCTGTTGGTGAGTTCCCAAGATTGCTTGACCCCAGTTATAGGGACGACGCCACAACGGGCAATCCAGCCGATCCGTTTGCGTTTGGGCCAGGCACCAATACCAACTATCAAGTCAGCGATGGTCCTTCCAACACATCCGGTTCGAACGGGAATGTCGTCGATTCCGATCCGCGTATAATTTCCAACCTGATTGTCGATCAATCAGTCCACAATCCGGTTGCAGCGGAGGCCGCGGGCTACGATTTGGGCCCTGATGGTCTCTTCGGCACGGCTGATGATGTCGCTGGTGACGCCCAGGTAATCGACCCTGACGGCATTTTCGGAAACGGCGACGAATTTTTCGTCATTCCGAATGTGGCACCCGATGAAGGACTGTCAGCATCATTCAATTCCTGGATGACTTTATTCGGCCAGTTCTTTGATCATGGCCTCGACCTCGTTAGCAAAGGTGGTAGCGGAACGATCTTTATTCCGTTGCAGGCAGATGATCCGCTCGTAACGCTGGGTCGTGACGGTATCGCGGGGACGGGTGACGAGATCCCAGCGGGCACGCCACTATTGCTGACACGTGCGACGGTTGATCCAGGTGAGGATGGCCTTCTCGGAACAGCCGACGATGTCGCGGATGCATTTAATGGGACGTCCCCATTTGTCGACCAAAACCAGACCTATACTTCACATCCGTCGCATCAGATTTTTGTTCGCGAGTATGTACCGGAAGGCGGTATTCCTGGTAATCCACCTGTCACAACAGGTGCGTTGATCGAAGGCGCCAGTGGTGGGATGGCGACGTGGGGCGAGGTCAAGCTCCAGGCAGAAACCCTGCTTGGCATCCAGCTCACTGATATGGATGCCATCAGTATCCCCTTGTTCGCTGTCGACCAGTACGGTGATTTTCTTCCAGGGGGAAATGGGTTTCCGCAACTTGTTCTTGCTGACGGCTCCCTGGTCGAAGGCGATCCAACAGATCCCATCACTATAAATGCTGCTGGCATTGCTGTTGGCTCTGTCAGCGGGACGATATTCGGTCCAGCGGCAGATCGCACAGGCTTTTCGTTCCTCCTCGATATTGCTCACGATGCAAATCCGGTCGATGGTCAAACCGGTACGTTCTTGCAGCGCTTTGAAGATGGAGACCCGTCGAATGGCGCGCCACCGGCTGGTTTCTATGACGGCGATCTTTTGGACGCTCATTTCATCGCTGGCGATGGCCGTGCGAATGAGAATATTGGACTAACGGCTGTTCACCACGTCTTCCACCAAGAACACAATAGACTCGTTGAGCACACCAAAGAGGTGTTGCTCTCTGATGCAAATAATATTGACCTGGCTACGGTCGGTGATCCGGACGGCGCGCAGGCCTCGCTCGACCTACTCAACGGTTATCTTCTTGTGCCTCTCGCACCGGGAGCTCCCATTCCAACAGACATCAATGACCCTAGTCTCGTTTGGGACGGTGACCGCCTATTCCAAGCCGCTAAATTCGGCACCGAGATGCAGTATCAGCATTTGGTCTTCGAGGAATTTGCCCGCAAGGTGCAACCGGCAGTCGATATATTTGCCAGCTTCGAAGCAACCGTTGATGCAAAGATCGTCGCGGAATTTGCGCACACGGTCTATCGCTTTGGCCATTCGATGTTGACAGAGTCTGTTGACCTTTTGGATACCGACGGCAACCTTACAGAAGCAGGCCTGATCGAGGCGTTTCTCAATCCGCTTGGGTTCCATCAGGATGTTCAGGCTGACGGGACGGTGATCTCGGGTAACGCTTTCGACGCCAATGCGACAGCCGGTGCAATAGCGCGCGGCATGACGCGGCAGGTCGGCAACGAAATTGATGAATTCGTCACTGGCGCATTGCGTAACAACCTGCTCGGTCTTCCGCTTGACCTAGCAGCTATCAATATCGCGCGCGGCCGCGACACCGGCATTCCAACGCTCAATGAAGCACGCACGCAATTCTTTGAGGGTACCGGTGATACCAAGCTGAAACCGTACGATAGTTGGTTTGATTTCGCGCTTCATTTGAAGCACGAAGCGTCGATCATCAATTTCATTGCGGCCTATGGCCAACACGCCACGATAACAGGTGCAACAACCCTTGCAGACAAACGCGCAGCGGCGATGGACATCGTCTTTGGTACCGCGGGGGCGCCTGCGGATTCCGTTGACTTCCTGAACGGCACAGGCGTCTGGGCTAACCAGGAAACCGGCCTCAATCTGGTCGATTTCTGGATTGGCGGCCTGGCTGAGGCGATCGAACCCTTTGGTGGGATGCTCGGTTCAACGTTCAACTTTGTGTTCGAAGATCAGTTAGAGCGACTGCAGGATGGCGACCGGTTCTATTACCTCGGCCGCACAGCCGGCTTGAATTTCCTCACGCAACTTGAGCAAAACTCCTTCGCCAATATGATCATCCGCAACACCGACATCGGTGACAATGGCGCTGATCATTTGCCGGGCGATATTTTTTCTGCTCCGAATTTCATCCTTGAAGTCGATCAATCTCTTCAGGTTACGAACCTGGCTGATGATGGTCTTGGTGGTGTTATTGAATCGCCAGGCGGAAATGCGGACCCAGTCGGCGATAGCATTCTTATTCCTCTCGTTATCCGCGATGATCCCAACACCGTCGGACCTGATACCAACTTCTTACGCTATACCGGCGGTGATCACGTGGTTCTCGGTGGAACCGAGAATGACGACACGATTATTGGTGGCATCGGTGACGACACTTTGTGGGGTGATGGCGGCAACGACAGGCTCGAAGGTGGTGACGGTGGCGATATCCTTCTTGGTGGCGCCGGAGATGACATCATTACCGATGTTGGCGGACTTGATAACATCCAGGGACAGGACGGGAATGACGCGATTTTCGCTGGTGCAGGGGAAGACTTGATCCTTGCTGGTGCAGGTAAGGACTTTGTTCTTGCAGGCCCAGACCTTAGCGAAACGTTCGGCGGTACCGGGGATGATTTTCTCCACAACGGTGCTGAGTCAAACATTGTATTTGGTGGCGAAGGCAACGACTGGCTGGAAGGTGGCGGCGGCAACAACCTGCTGCAAGGTGACAATGGCGATCCCTTCCTGAACAGCAGCATCACAGGGCATGATGTCTTCATCCCCGGTCTCGGTGATGATGATTACGATGCCGAATCTGGCGATGACATCATGGTCGGTGGAATTGGCGTTCAGCGTTTTGAAGGTCTGAACGGCTTCGACTGGGCGACATACAGCGAAGATCCAACCGGCGTCGAAGCGGATTTCTTCCTGCGTGCGTTTGATGAAACGCCGTTACCGCCCTCGCCGGCGACCATAATGGATCGCTTCGACAGTACGGAAGGACTGTCCGGCTCGGCCAGTGCGGACATTCTGCGCGGTGGCGATGCGGATTCGCTAATTCTGCGTACGCTCAACAACGGCGGCGACAGCGTTCTGCGCAACTTTGATCTCATTGATGGGCTGCGCGCCGAGACCGGATCCGGCGACACCACTGCGAATTCTGATGTTCTTTTCAACGAAGGTGTGACGGAATGGGCAGAAGGCGACATCATCATCGGTGGTGATGGCAGTGACCTGATCGAGGGCCGAGGCGGTGATGATATTATCGACGGCGATTTGTGGCTAAACGTTCGCCTGGGTGTGTACGCATCGGGGACGGACCCCGACAACAGCGCGCCAATTGCAACGGCGAACCGTATGCACGGGGAGCTTACGACGGATGGTGTTACGCCGGTTGATCCCGCCGATTTCGGTGGTGCAACAACGCTGCACGAAGCCGTATTCAATGGATCAATTAATCCTGGCGATATTCACATCGTCCGCGAAATTCTAAAT
>CBDCUC010000033.1:0-8192 GCA_965222485.1 Hyphomicrobiaceae bacterium | reverse complement strand
CCGCCAGAACACTTTGTTTTCATTAAATAATTTATAGGAATGGAAACTCAGCCCATGGTTCTACCCATGGTGCTTGAGGGCCGTAACCGTCCGCTTGGGGATCCGGTAGACGCGCAGACGTCGACCTTCAACCCAGGCGTAATTCTTCCGTCTTCCAGTCAGCTTTCGCAGTTCAACAGCCACTCCGTTCCAGGCTCGAGGCTTCCAGCCTAAGCTTCGACATACTGCCGGATACATGCGTTTGAGATCACGAGCCAAGACATTGCAACCACGGCAGGAGACGACGTCATCCAATTGAAGATATCGAAGTAGCTCACGAGCGTGTTGCTCTAGTGTTGGCTCCTCAGGACGATAGAGGTAGACGAGTTTTCGTTTTGGCCGCGTCCTTACGGACTGTGGCGAACGCGATGCCGCAGACGAACCCGTTTGCGATGTCGGGCAGGGGGTCGCTGATGGAGCCGCAGTTGGAGTCGACGCGCCTGTTTCAATGATTTTTCTTTGCCACAACGGTCGCAGCACCTACTTGCCTCGTTCCGGTTTGATGTCGGCACGCAGTACTGATCGTTGAGACAAAGGATATCACATTCGGCACCTAAGAAAACGTTGCACGCCATTACAATGGAACGCTGTCGTTTGGCGTCGTTCAATGTCGCAGGCCATCTGATTGAATTTGCTAACGCGCAGGCACGCTTCTTCAATTCTATCAAAACATGCACAGTATGAGCGCCCCAATTGGAAAGGCTGCTCAGGCACACCATATGCAGAACGCAGCGTGCACCATCTACAAAGGATGATGCGATGTGCTATAATCCTCGCAGATAGCGCCACCTGATGAGCGCCCAGCGCGAAACGCGTCTCTCTCTCCCTCTAATATCACTCAAACAACAATTGAAGCTGATCGCCCACACGGCTCCGGCGGTGGCCGGCCGCAATACGAAAAAGACTCAGCGGCCAGCCACCCCTGGGGCTTTGACGCTTCAGGCGCAAAAAGGCCCCGCCGATGGTCCCGGCGGAGCCAATGCGAACACCGATGTGAAGAAAGGAGCTTCAATCATGGTCGCAAATGACGATAGTCCCGATGGCCTGATCAGTGCAATGGCGGTACTGCCGCAGATCCTGGTCATGCTCATCATTGACCTACTCCTGCTCCTGCCGCTGGCGATCGTGCGCGCGATCCGTTTACGGCAAGACCAGCTGAAGGAGCTGGGGTTGGTCCGTGGTAAGAGCACTGCAACGGTTGAGGTCGTGTCCGACGACGGGCCTTACACCAATGTCGTTGATTGGGTCCGTGCCTTCAGACAGCGCCACGGGCGCGATCCCAAAATAGCGGAATTGCAGGACTCATTTCCTGAGGTTCCAAGAACCACGGCATGGCGGCGCATCAAATCAGCATGAACTCATGACCCCCGGCCAATTCGTTGGCCGGGGGCTTTCGTATCTGGATATATTCACGGCTAGATGAATGGCTGATATGATTTGGCGCGGTCAGCGAATGCGCAAATGACGTTCCACAACGAAACCACTAGGTTTCAAACGTGAAACGTTGATCTACAGACAGACTGAATCACCGCTCCGCAGAGTATTCCGGACATGGGTGAATTGCCGGGCGCGCACCTCGCAATGTTCGCGTTTTCTAACAGCGGACATGGATTGTGCGGAGCGGAAGCTAACTGTTGACCCAAATGAGAAGAGGGTGACCACGGAGCTTGCCGCTACAGGGTTCGTCCGGTTATCCTTCAACCGTGTCGGGATCCACACGGAGGTGACAGGCCATATCCGCACGTGTCAGCCCCCCAACGCGTCACAAAGACTGAAAATCATGTTTGAAAAAAAGATCATCCCGTCGCTGATTATCGCCGCCGTTCTTTCTGTCATCAATGCGCCCTACATTTTCGCAACTGCGCAAACACCGACGTTTCAAACGCGGGTGGTTCAGCAGATCGGACACTCAAATGAGATTAGGCATTTGAGCGTTTCTCCAGATGGCAAACTCCTGTTCAGCGCAAGCGACGACCGAACCCTCAAAATATGGGATGTCGAGACCGGAACTTTGATGCGCACGATCGGGAACATTGATGCGCTGGGTGTCGACGCAATATACGCAACGCCCGATAACAGATACTTGGCTGTCGGAACGTCAAGTGCGCTACAAATCTATGAGATAGCTACGGGCCAACTCATTCGCGAACAAGGATACACCTATGGCCCTGTTGCAGTGTCACCCGATGGCAAATTGCTTGCGCGGTACGTATTCGAGGACGACGTTCGCGGCATTGCAATTCAAGAACTGGTATCCGGCAAGATAGTCAGAGTTCTTCCCAAACACTCTCCGTGGAATGTTGCCCTGGCGTTTTCCTCCGACGGACGGCGAATTTTTGTTGGCACAGGAAGCCGAGCAATCGAGGTAAAGGACGTAACTACTGGAAAGCTTGTAAAAACGCTGACCCCAAACGGCACGCACATGCTTGCTCGCGTCTGGGAGGGTGCAAGATCAACCATCAGGCGTTCTATAATTGGCCATTGGTTTTCCTGGTTTAGAGAAGATGCCGAGCGGATCAACATTTCTCGTGATGATCGATTCTGTGTTTCAACAGGACATGACGGCGTGGTTCGACTTTGGAACGCATCAAGCGGGGATCTGAAGAATTGGCTGACTTCTGACGCCTTGGAGCCAAGCGCCGATGGTTATTCAAGAGAACCTCAAGACACAGCGGTTAGTCCGGACGGCAAGTCTTTGGCGGTGCTGACGAGCAGCGGAGAAAGCCTGAAACTATTCGAACTTGCAACAGGGCGCTTGAACTATGAAGCTTCTCTGCAGCAATCATTTGGACGGACCGCGTTTTCGCCGGACGGTTCACAGGTTTATCTGGGTGGTGACAAGTTTCTTGGCATGACGCCATCAGACTCAATCCCTATTGCTGCATTCAATCTTGCATCCAAAAAGCTAAGCAGCCGTTTCAATGGCGCAATAGATCCCATTCGAGAGATGATAGCTGTTCCGGAACGGAACCAGCTTCTTACATTTGGCAATTCCACTCACTTGTGGGAGTCCGGCTCAGGGCAGCATGTGCGCCAATTTCCAGCATCGATTCGCAGGCCGGCGGTGCTTCCTGATGGTCGACATCTGGTTGGGCTAAGCAGTGACAAACTCCTAATCTGGGATTTGGTAACGGGTGGGTCACGCCCGGCAATCGCAGGTGGCCCAGAAGAAATTAAGGCATACTGGCTCAGCTCCGACGGGGACAGCATCATCACGCTCGGCAGCACGAAGGATGCCGGAACCGACGACCTATTGCGTTGGAATACAAAGACTGGCCGCTTGAAAGAGACCCTAGGTGCGCGGCCGCGTGTTTCGAGGAAGCTTTTTGATACATCACTCCCCGGAGTTTTCCAATTCGACTGGACGGGTTTCCAGACTTACTCAACGGAGATATCGGCAACGCCCGAGGTATTGATATGGGTCGAAAACGATCATGTGAACACATACAACACGCAGGAGCAGACGCATAAGGCGCTCAAGCCTTCAGTTGCCCACAACGGCCCCAAGACACGCATAGTCCCTCTGGATGTTTCACCCGACGGAACACTGCTGGCGGGAGGTGCCGATGACGTAACGGTGTGGCGCCTATCCGATGGAACCGTAAAGCGTGAGATTGATGCCAGCGAGCATATGATAGGCCTCATAAATTCCTTAAGCTTCAACTCCGACGGCCGCTTCTTGGTGACAGGAGGGCAAGATGGCGTTGTTTCGTATTTGGGATCTTGAGAATCCCAAGAAGCCTGAAGTGTTAGGACGTCACGATGGAGCCGTATCAGTTGTACGATGGGGGCCGAAAGACAGGCAATTGTACACCGGTTCTGATGATGGCTCATTGAAAATTTGGAGCGTGGGTGAAAAACGGCTGGTAAGCACAAGTTTAGCTAATCCGTCAGGTTCCTCACTAACGATGCTGCCCGTCGGTTTCTTTACGTCAACCCAGGCGCAATCCAAAAAAAATGTCACCGTCGGAGACCTGATCAGCTTGGTTCGCGGGTTGAACGTAACAACGGTTCAACAGATCCACCAGTCTCTCTTTGCTCCCGACCTGGTGCGCGAGGCGTTGAAAGGAGATCCGACGCTTGAAGTGGCGCATGCGGCGGAAAATATTAACCTGGACAAAATTCTCGATAGCGGCCCGCCGCCGAAAGTTCTGATTGATCAACAAAGTGTCCCCACGCGCACATCATCTGACATTATGACCGTGAAAGGAATAATTCGCGATCAAGGCAAGGGCGTTGGTCGAGTCGAATGGCGGATCAATGGAGTTACGGCTGCAGTATTGCAAAAGCCGGAGGGGAGCGGTCCGCTATATGAAGTCACTGAATCGCTAGTGCTTGATGAGGGTGAAAACGTTGTCGAGATTCTCAGTTATGATAAATCTAACCTGATTGCCTCGCCTCCAGCCCGTGCCGAAACGACTTTGGAAAGGTCTTTCCCAAACACAAAACCGAACCTCTACGTTCTAGCTATCGGGATCAATAACTATGTGGACGTTGGCGGATATGCGCCCGGACAGAATAAAAAGGTGCGTTTCCCGCCATTGAAGCTCGCGGTAAGTGACGCAACCGCTCTGGGTAAGGCCTTTGAAAAGGCGGGTTCGGGCCTATACCGCAAGGTTATCGTAAGGACCGTCGTTGACGGGGACGCGACCGCTGCCAACATTGATCGGGTTGTCACCCAGATAGCGGACAAGATCAATCCACGTGATACGTTCATATTTTTCGCCGCCGCACATGGCTACTCTCATGAGGGTCGGTTCTATCTCATTCCGCAGGATTATCAGGGCGGACCTGACCCGCAGGCTCTTGCTACGCGTGCCATAGATCAACTCCAGCTCCAAGATTGGATTGCAAATCGCATTAGGTCCAGAAAAGCGCTGATCCTGCTTGACACGTGTGAGTCCGGCGCGCTCACCAGCGGTCACACACGCTCACGGTTTGACGGCCCGGCATCGGATGCCGCCATCGGACGTTTGCATGAAGCAACTGGTCGACCTGTACTCACCGCGGCCGGGTTAGGGCAGGATGCCCTCGAATTCACCGACCTTGGTCATGGTGTGTTCACTTCAGCGCTGATCGATGCCCTTTATCATGCAGACAGCGACGGCAATGGCGAGATATCGGTATTGGAGTTGGCCGCGCACGTGCAAAACCTTGTTCCGAAACTTGTCAAAGATCCAACAGTCCGAGCAGAGGTTGCTCGTCGCGGCATTGTCGGTGGAGCGCAATCCGCGCGCTTTGGTTCACGTGGCGAGGACTTCACGCTTGTGCATCGTTTGCAGTAGAAAATGCGACAATGCTCGCTGGCCAACGAATTCACTGTTGTTTAGTGGCATGTCCGAAACGGGTAAACTCGCTCGGTCGCCTCTCCTCCAACACTTCCGCGAGTACCATAACCGGACGAAAATCCGTGTCCTCATTGCGGAGTAGGCCATGGCCGGTTATGGCCCGTCGCGTCATGGGCATATTGCGTTGCAAAGACTGCTCTCACCAGCAGCGGACATCTTCACTTAGCCACGACAATGCCCGCCAATGAATGCTTGTGGGGTGTCGCTGCCTAACTCTTATCGAAAGAGAAGGATCGCTTTCGCCATTGTTATTGGGTACCTGTCCATGGTGCCGGGCACACGGAAGCGGTCGCCTCACGAGAAAAACCAACGATCAGTGTGGGGAGAAGGGAGCGTGTTCGACCTGAGTGCGTCTGGCAGTCTACGTGCTCTGAACCTCACGTATCGGGTTTTCTTTTCCAGTTCGTGGAATGCCCGCACGCGATCGGCCCCTTTTCGAAGCGCCAGTTCGAACGCTTGATTGCCGCCACGATTGTACGTGCTATTCGCCTCCGACGGCTCTCGATGGATTCGCGTGTTTCCGCCTTACTTTGTCTTGGCGGAAGCTTTTGCCGACTTTAAGGCGAAGTCGATGGTGAACGCGAGTGCCTCATCGGGATCGTCGAAATCGTACTGCTTGCTCATGGGAGAACATTATGTGAACATGGGGGCTAGGAGCAAGCGCTATATGTGTAATCTGTACTCCCATACGACCAACCGAGAAGCGATGATCCGGTTGTTCAGGATCGGACACAACCGGGCAACCGCGATTGAGCCGCAGCCTGCAATATTTCCTGGAAATTCTGCACCCGTCGTCCGTCTTGCAGAAGACGGCGAGCGCGAACTTGTGACGTTGTCCTGGGGCTTCGTGCTGCTGCTTAAAGGCAAGGCACCGAAGCGCGTCACGAACTGCCGGGACGACAAGATCGACAGCCGGTTTTGGACCGCCTCGTTTCGCGAGCGACGTTGTCTTGTACCCGTGACGTCATTCTCGGAGCCGAAGGGGCGGAAACCCGCTGTCTGGCATTGGTTCGCACTTAATGAAGCGCGAGACCCGTTCGCATTCGCCGGCATCTGGCGCAGTTACAAAGGTCCAGTACGGAAGGATGGCGAGAGCATCGAGATCGACACCTATGCATTCTTGACGACCAAGCCTAACAAACTAGTGGCGACGGTCCATCCATCGCGCATGCCTGTGATGCTTGTGGGCGAAGATGCACAGGACGCATGGCTCGAAGGATCAACGGAAGAAGCACGTAAGTTGATTGGGTCGTATCCGGCAAGTGAGATGCAGATCGTGCAGCAAGGGACGGACAAGAAAGACATGGCCGGTTGATGCTCCGGCATGTTGATTGGCGATAAGATGTTCGAGGACATCCCTGTGACCCAATAAAGGAATCGCCCGAGCCCCCAGTCGTTGAAAGTTCCAAACCGACTCAGCGCGTCAGATCTCGCAGCTCGTAGTGACGGTGGGAGATTTGGTGCGACCGGCCGGACGCAGGCGCTAGCAATGGTGGTATTATGGCTTCAAGGCAGCCATCCAGGATAGTCCATGCACCATGCCAACAGAATCTCGGTACTGTCGCGAATGATCGATTTGCGTAGGCTTCCGATTTTTCAACCGGGGGCGAAGGTGCCAAAGGCTTACAAGGATGCCTGGGCAGCCAAGGACGGTTCCGCAGAGGATCGTATTCTTGAAATTACGGAACTGGCTTACCTGCTCCAGGCCGATGGTTTCCCCATTCAAGAGATTTTCCGCCGCATCGGTCTTGGTGCACTCGCCGAAGCCGAACCTTCAACAGGTTAAAGGTTATGGGGACCCGCTACATAGCTATCTGACCGAACATATTGAGATTCATGCACCGTCCTATTTGAGGCTCGGGGGTGAACTGTTCCGAAGTGCACTTGCGTTGGCCGAACTCTGGGCGGACCTTTCAGCCGAGCGACAGCGTGGTACGAGTTGGCCGCCGCTTGAAATGGTCCACGAGCCCGGCCAATTGTTTTTCATGCCGAGGCTCGAGGGGCACGCCTCCGACACTGAGACCCCACTCTTTCCGGATGGATCGATCGAGTCCCTGGACCGCGTCATCACAGAATGCGCATTCTCCGTTACGCAAGAGTGGCGACGATTGAGGGCACGGGCGATTCCCGGCGACGAACTGCGGAATTACAGCACAGGAAGCCGAACTTCAGGGTTCAGTTTTGGAGGATCAGCTGGCGTCGTGCTGTTCCGCAACGGGCAGTCAATTGACTTTGTTGAAGTGCTACGCGCCTATTAAAGCACGACTCAGCGGTTTGACGGCGGCTCCTGTGCAGTTTCTCGTCGGGCATGCGCCAACGCAGCTTTCCAATCTGATCGGTAGGCCGCTAGGATCACACCATTTCGCGACACAAAGAATATTGGTGGATAGACGAAATCGAGCTGTTTTGCTGCGAGGCGTAAGATTCCATCGCTATCCCCGTAAATACCCGCGCGTTCGATGTCGCGCGATCGTTCTATGATGTTGACCGAAACGGCAAATCCCGTTCGCTCTGCCTCTTCCTTAACATGAGGAAGATGGGTCTTCTTGAATGCCATACATGGCCCGCAATCGACTGCACCATAGAAATGAAAGGTCACGTTTGCTGTTGTGGCAAACGCCGACGTACTAGCTGCACACACCAGTACGCCCAAAGCAGCAAGAATGAATGTCGACGCTCTTCGCATGGAAAGTCTCACCAATACAAGGTTGACCCGAGCCTTCATCTCACACTCCTTTTTCGCACGGCTCGATTGCGTTAGGCAAGCAAGCGGCTGAGAGTGGCAACCTTCCGCTTCAACCTCAA
>CBDCUC010000032.1:0-17340 GCA_965222485.1 Hyphomicrobiaceae bacterium | reverse complement strand
AGCCTGGAGGCAAATGTCGGGCACTTGGCCGCACTATCTGGTGGCAATGTCTTTGTTGCCCTCGATGGTGACGCTGCTGGTGCTATTTCTTCTCTATTCCGCGCAATTCGATCACCTGCGAACAACAACTCAACACAAAAAGACAATCTGAAAACGATAAGTTTGCATCGTTGCGGCATGAAGCTGGCCGTTGAACTGCAGTCTAACGCCCCATCACCCTCTTCGGCACAGGAAAATCATGGCGCACGCGCACTTGTAGCCAGCCTTTTAATTCCAAGGCTACATCAATCTGACGCCATTCAGCTGGCTCGAACTGAAGGGATTGTCTGCCACCTAATGAGTTTGGTTTTGTTTGATAATACCAATCAGCCGTGTCTCGGACCTCCAAACACCCGCACGCTCTCTCTCATGACTCCGGCAACACATCACGTGCGCCAAAACTTTGCTCACGCAGCTGTTAACGGCATGCCTGCCAGAACCACAGTGGAACGGAGAAAGGCGAAACGCAGTGTCCAATTCCGTGGCGCATGTAAAAAGATTGATTGGAAATTACTTGCCTCAGAAGATTCTGGCTTGAACTTCGGTCTGCTCCCAGGGGAGGTCGTCGCTAAGATTTTTTCTGGGTACAAAAAATGTTAGAGTTGTTCGCCTGGCGTCCCAACTTGATATTTCAAAATCAAAACTATTGATTGCCGTTCTTGCCAAGTCATATGCCCGTGTCGATGCGCATGCCGACTTGCTGGCTAAAAATATTCTTGGGCCGATCTCCTTGGAGACAGAGAGAAAGATCGCAGATCTTGCTACGGAATTTGGTTTGGAGTGTGAGACGATGTAGGTGTCACTGCGCTACGTAAAGTTCAAGAGGCGCTAACTGGCTACACTTTCAGTTCTCGGCGGAATCTTCAAATAATTCGAGAAGTCTGAACAATGCGCTGCCATTACATGAGTGACCTACATCTTGAAGCGCAGACTTTCGACGGGCTATTGCCTAATGGAGAAATATTGATTCTCGCTGGGGATCTGTGTAACGCGACGTTTCTGGATCCCAAAAGAAAGGATCTATACAGCATCAGGCAGCGAGATCGTGTGCTGCAATTTATCGATGCGGCAACAAAAAACTTTCAACGGGTTCTATTTGTTGCCGGCAATCACGAACACTACCAAGGGACGTTCGATGAAACGATACCCCTGCTGCGGGCCAGTTTTCATGGTGTGACGGTTTTGGATAACGAAACTGTCGATATAGATGGAGTTCGGTTTTTCGGAGCAACCCTCTGGTCCGACTTTGAAGGGCGCAGCCAGGCCTGCATGGATCACATCCGCCGCTCAGTTGGCGAGTTTCTGCTTGTGAAGAAGCGGTGCGCCGATGTGAATGGCGAGACAGCATTGAAGAAGTTTCAGCCTGAAGATGCGTTGCAGGAATTTGATAGGTCGTTAGCGGCGCTTCGCCAATCTCGGGACGATGGCTTTACCGGCCAGATGGTTGTGATCACACACCATGCACCGAGTTTTAAAGGGCTGAATGCACTGCACAAAGGAAACGGCCTCGACGGCGCATTTGCGAGCGACCTTGACGAACAGATCGCTGAGTTATCCAATGTCCCCTACTGGGTGCACGGACATACGCACGTGCAGGCTCGCTACCGTGTTGGCGACACCACGGTCGTTGCAAACTGCCGGGGATTTGGCGATCAAGAGGCGATCGCGCAGAACTTTTCGACGAAGGTGTTTTTTGAGATTTCTATAGGCGCAAGGTTATGAATGAAGTTGCTCAGATAATCGCACGCAAGATTGTTTCTTGGCTGCCTTTTTTGCTCACCCTGCACTTTTGTATATCTTGCTCGAACCTTGCAGCAGGTGCCGACACACCTGATGAATCTGAAAAGCTTGTACAAGAGGCTGAGGCTGCCTGGCACATGGGGCGCTACAAAGATGCGGAGCAGATCTATCATAAAGTGTTGAAGCTTCGCGAGGCCTTTCTTGGAGTAGGACATGCCAGCACAATTGCAACTGTTCGGAAAATTGCAGATACGTATCTAGCACAAGAGCGATTGACGGAAGCCGAATCCATGTATCAACGAGCGCTGAGCCTACAGATAGCAAATTCGATAACTGGATATGAAAAGGCGCTTACCCGTAGCAATTTGTCAGCTTATACATTATTCAGTGTAGGCTCCAGGAAGCAGTAGATCAAATTCAGCGTATTGTTACCGAGGGGCACGAAAAGCCTTGGGGTGCTGACCCTGCCGGGCTTAAGGACCGGGTGGCATCCAACTTGGTTGTTCTAGCTGACGTTTACTTCAAAACACGGCGTGAGGGATATGCGTTGTTTCTAGCGGAACTCCAACTTTCGCTTGCGCTCATCGCTGGGAATTATGACCAGATTACTGTTTCTGGCCTTACTGAAGAGCAGTTAATCCATATGTGTAAGAATGTAAGAGGCACTGACAATTTAGCGAAATTTGTGGCTCGTAATGAGTTCATAAATCTCCGACCTCGTTCGCTACCAACCCAACAAAAAAACTAGAAAATTGGGCTGAACTTACTTTGTTTGCGGATGTTCGCAGGGCGAGAATCATGTGTCATACTATAAAGCTCTTTGTCTTTTCCTATGTATTGGTGTGTGGCGTATTTTCTGCTGTGCATAGTCGCACGACCGCTCTACCTGACCACCAAATTATTGACGAAAATGTGTGCTGGGATTTCGATTCAAAAGGAGAGGAACACAAGGCGATTTTATGCGCGGAAGAACTTGTTTCTCAAAGCAAGGACCTATTTCGATCTGACCCGCCCGCCTATGCTCGTTCACTCCACGTTCTCGGAACATTGCGGTCCAAGTACTACCAACATACTGCTGCTGAAAATCTATTTAGAAGAGCTAACGAAATATACTCTGCTGCCGCAAAACACGCGACGCCGGCGGACGTCAAAATTATTGGTTCTTTGAGAGCAGCGACATTACGCAAATATTCCGAACTGCTTGCGGTAGAAGGCCGACTTGCGGAAGCTGAAACGATGCAACGCGATGCGTTGGCTTTGAAGGAAGCGTCTGTTGGCAGAAACAATGTGGAACTAAGGGGGCATTATTATAATCTTGCGAACATCCTGATGGAAAAGGGCGATCTTGAAAACGCAATTGACCTGTTTCTCCATACCATTTCTGTTGAGGAGGCTGCGCTTGGACCAAGCCATCCTGACGTTGCAATGTCACTCAATAGTCTTGGGGCAGCATTGAGTAGCCGCGGGCATCACAACCGCGCCATTCCAATTCTTCAACGTGCGTTGGCTATAAAGGAAAAGCATTTTCACCCACGGCACCTGCAGTTTTCTTCGACATTACACAATCTTGGGTCTGCATATAACGGCGTAAGCCGATACTCGGAAGCGGTGGCCGTATTGCAACTCGCGCTAAATATTAAGAAGGCTTCTAACGGACCAAATAGCCAATTGACTATCACCCAGGACGAATTGGCAAGCGCGTATTTTGCGCCCGGACGTCGCGATGATGCTGAAAGTCTACACAAAGCTTCACTTGCAGCGTTCGACAAAGAAGGCGGTTCGTCTAATCCTTCCATTGTCATCACGTTGGAGAACCTGGCGCGATTGTACCAGGCAGAAGGGCGATCAAGTCTTGCGGTACAACACCTGCTGCGCGCGATAAATATTGCGGAGAACACATTTGGCCCCAACCATCCGCGCGTTGCTAGGTTAGCTCATCAAATAGGTGGGGCGTACGCTGCCAAAAGAGAATGGACGCGCGCCTTAACCTACCAACGCCGGGCGGTTGAAATTTCTGTCAAGACTCTTAATACCCGCGCTACGACGCGAACGGAGCTTGCTTACTACTCAGAAAGTCTAATGCATCTATCTAATGTTGCACTCTTGCATGTCGTTGATCGGGGCAATCTCGTTAAACACCAAAATCTGTTTGATGCTGCGTTTGCGGGAAGGTCAGCTGGCCAACACCTCTCGCGCAAGCGCGTCGATATCGCAAGTTGCTGTAAGGACGTCGAAAGGCACTGACCGTCTCGCAACTGTCGTCCGTGAGGTTCATGAATTGTCGGGGGCAATACCCGGCTTGACCAAGGCATTGGTAGCGGAGTTGGGGCGCACACAAAATAATAGAAACTCTACAGTAGTCGACTTGTTGAGAAAGCGAAAAATTGAGATCGAGCAACGTGTCGAAGTGCTTAGCGGCGAGCTTCAACGAGACTATCCTGAATACTTCGAGTTAATAACTCCTCGTACGTATACTCTGGGCTCTATTCAGAAACTTTTATCGGCGAATGAAGCTTTGGCTCTACAATTTAGTTCGCCGATTGGCTTAAGCACAATCGTAATTACCCACGACAATTTTGGATGGGGCTTACTGCTTCCCGATCGCAGAAGAACTGATCAGGTGCGGGTTATCCAGGACTGGGTTGACACGTTTCGGCAAGGTCTTGATCAACGAGCCTGCGTGGCAGCAAATCCAAGTTCAAAATCTGATGGTCATAGCAGCAAAGATCGTCCTACAAATGACTGCAATAATTTCGGATCGTTACCGTTCGATTTCAAATTGGCGCACAAATTGTACAAGGAGTTGTTCGGCGGATTCGAAGCGTTGCTCAGAGACAAGACGCACCTGATCATAGTCCCAACCGGCCCAATGGTTGCGCTGCCCTTCAACGCGCTAGTGTACGCGCCACCGGATACCCGACTGAATGGGAAGGATCGTTATTCAAAGGCGCCGTGGCTTTTGAAGCGGCACGCCATATCGATCCTGCCGTCGATACAATCACTGGCCACTCTTCGCAAGGCGCGTATGGCCAGCAGGGCAACACATCCATTCATTGGCTTTGGTAATCCATTGCTGCAGGGCAGAGGACCTAACGACAAATGGGCTAAACAGGCCTGGGCCCGACAAGATTGCAAATATTTTTTCGAGACAAGAGAGTCGCGCCTGCACGAAAGTCCGCGACAATTCATCAACACTCTACTGTTAAAACCGTTTACGAACTATTTTAGAGGAGGACTTTCAGACATCAGAAAGCTGCTTCGTGTCGCACCGCTTCCAGAAACCGCCGATGAGGTCTGCGCACTTGCGCAGTTGTATAAAGTCGAGGAGGATTCCGTCTTTCTTGGTTCTCGCGCTACTGAGCGCATGGTCAAGAAAATGTCAGCCAATGGTAAGTTGGGCCGCACTCGAGTCATTCATTTTGCAACGCACGGTCTTCTGGCGGAAGAAACTGAACGAGTATCTGACACATTATCGGAACCCGCATTGATATTGACTCCACCGGCCAATAAGGCGTCGGAGGAAGATGACGGCCTGCTTACGCTGTCAGAAATTTCACAACTCGATCTTGATGCCGATTTCGTTATTCTTAGCGCCTGTAACACGGCTGCCGGAGAAGGAAAAAACACCGAATCTCTATCCGGCATTGCTAATGCATTTTTTTATGCTGGTGCGCGTTCACTATTAGTGTCTCACTGGCATGTCGACAGCAACGCAACGGTAGAATTAATTACGCAGACATCTAAAGAATTACTTGCCAAACCAAGAGCAGGACGGGCAACCGCTGCACAACAGGCAATGCTAAAACTAATTCGTAGTAGTGGAAAATATTCCCATCCAGCGTACTGGGCACCGTTTATGGTGGTGGGAGAAAGTGGAGCTAGTCGGACACGCTGATGACAGGCTGAATGTGCGGCAAGAGAATTGCCATTCCACGAATGGCCCATGTGCAAGTATGACTGCTAATGGCCCGCCTCGACGTTTCGTTGCGGCGCAGCGTAGTTTCCGGAGTTAGGGGTATCGCGTTGGCGTTCCTGGTCTGCATCGCGAACGAACGGTATCAGGGGTGAAGCGGGCGCGTGCTCAAAGGTCTCAAAGCCCGCCCCTGACCCACAGCTGACAAATTGCGCGTTGATAATCAAGAGCATCTCTCAATTACCCATGGCACCTGTTCTCCTTGAGTCCCTTCGTGGTGTGATATGCATTATCATTTTAGTATTCACGTCGTATTTATTCTTGCAGTTTTTTCAGCTCCTTACTCAGCCGCGGAACCTGGCTCCAATCCTTCGGAACTGATTCATACCGATCTGGCGCAGCAAGGAAAATTGCTGAAGGATGCAACAACCCCAGACACCAACACTGTATTCGGCTGGGGCAAGACACCTGAACCCTTACCTGTCAAAACGAACCTGGCATTCGGACTACAAATGCCCATATCCGGTAAGGACATATCCCTTCTTAGCGGCTTTGGGGTGCACTACCACCCGGTACTGCAGACCCCCAAAATGCATACTGGCCTTGATCTAGGCGCTCCCAGAGGTACTCCGGTCGTTGCAGCAAGCGATGGTCTTATCGTGTACGCCAAAAGAAATGGCATGTACGGACTACACATTGAACTTCGTCACAGTGATAAGTTATCAACTACCTACTCCCACCTTCGCCGCATTGAGGAAGACATCATGGCTGGTGTGCGTGTTAAGCGCGGTCAAGCGCTCGGGCAACTCGGACAAACAGGCTTCGCTACAATCCCTCATTTGCACTTTGAAGTCCGTCTTCAGGGCTCGCCTATTGATCCTCTATCTGTACCCACTAAGTCTCGCTTACCCAATTGATCGGCACCTTAAAATTTTTTTTATCTCGCGGCTCTTAAGGGTTTACACGATACCTTTACTCACTTGGGGTCCAGCGGGCTAATTCCTGGGATGTGATGGCGGCCACTTTGTCGATTTCAGTTTGGTTCAGTTGAATTAAAGTCGACTGAGGGGTGCTGCCAGTACCGCTTACTTCGCCGGTGAACCTGTGAACTTCTGCACCACCTTCGTCGTAAACCATCCAAATAAAGTTTATCTCTGTACTTTCAGTGTCCGCTTTAACCACAAAGTATCCGTGAAGGTTGTAAGCCTTACGCCCATTGCGCTTACTAATTACAGCCATGCCTTTTTGTTGAATATAATCTGTTGTACGCTGTGACAGTCGCTTACCTAGATTGGATGGTACGCCTACGATCGGCATAACAATAAATGATTTGCGATCCCGAGGCGTACTTCCCTGATTTGAATCGTTGTTAAAGTTTCTACTGCGTTTCGTCGCTGGCCCAGCAGCACGATGCTGGACGCCCTCTGCCCTTTCCCTTGCAGTGTCTGTCTCGCGAGAGTCGAGGTCCTGATCTCTGTTGCTCTTAATGAGTGCTTTCGCGAGTTCAGAAAATGTCCCGCTTGGATACTTGTCTAAATATAGTTTTAACATCCCTGTATCTTTGCTGCTTCTGACTGAGTTCCAGAAACTCAACTCCATCTTCTTCTCTACGTCGGTATGTGGCCGGGACGAGCGAGTGGCTTTTGGGGAAGATTGAGGCTTCGCCGCTGCTGATTTCAGTTCTTTCAACCCATCTTGTGCAGCCGTATTTTTCGGCTCAAGTTCCAGGGCCTTGCGAAAGTCCGACTCGGCTTGGCCTGGTGATTTATTACTCAGGTGTGCCCAACCGCGGTTGGTGTAGGCAAGCACATTCTTTGGATTTAGCTTGATGGCTTTGTTGTAGTCGGCAATTGCACTGTCGTATTGCCCCATTTTCTGGTATGTATTGCCGCGATTAATGTAGGTATCTGCATGCTTTGAATAGAATTCAATGGATTTGTCATAATCGGCAATGGCTCGGTCGTATAGGCCTTTGTTGTGGTACGCTAGACCGCGGTTGCGGTAGGCAGACGCATCCTTCGGATAGAGTTGGATGGCCTGGCCAAAATCGGCAATGGCGCGGTCGAAATCTCCTTCGTTTCTGAGTGTGATTCCTCGACGCCGATAGGCATAAACATATCTTGGATTGAGATCTATCGTCTTACTGTAATCGGAAATAGCGCGGTCATATTGGCGCTTTCCGCTGTACGCGTCGCCCCTGCTTGCGTAAGTGCCCGCGTCTTTCGGATTTAGTTCAATTGCTTTGTTGTGGTTCTCAATGGCAATGTCGTACTGTCGCTTATGGTAGTAGGCTCGACCTCGGCTGTTGTAGGCGTCCATATAATTAGGGCTCAGTTTGATCGCCTTATCGTATTCTGCAATTGCACGGTCGTATCGGCGCTTGCGGGACCACTTATTGCCTCGGCTGTGATAGGCAACCGCTAGCCTGGGATCGAGCTTAGTAGCTTTCACAAAGTCCTTATTTGCGCGATCAAGTTCGCCTTTTCTTCGATATATGTCGGCGCGTTCGACGAACGCGGAGGCGAATTTCGGATTTCTATTGATTGCCCGCGTAAAATCTGCGACGGCGCTATCATAATCGCCTTTCGCAGCGAATGAGATGCCCCGGCTCATGAAGGTGACAACATACTTTGGCTTCAGCTTGATGGCGCTTGTAAAATCGGTGATTGCAGCGTCGTGGTCGCCATTTTCAGCGTGCGCAAGACCACGATGGTAGTAGGCGAGTACCCGGTTGTTACTATTCTCTCGCTTTCCGCGCTCAATGACCTGCGAGCATCCTTGTATGCGGCGTTCGATATCCGCATCCTGATTGCAGTTGTTGTATCGATTTGCCCACGCCTCAGTTATCCAAACAAGCATCACTACAGAAATTGAGAACAGTAGCGTCAACCAAGGGCGGGAGAGCTGCCTTGTTTTTGGGGCAGCGGGCAAACTGAACGATCGTCTCGTCAAAAAAGTAATTGTCATCGTAGTTGGACCACAAGTAAGTTAGGAAGATAGATTGCACCTTATATCTATCGGGAATCCTGCTATTCACTCACTGCTCTTTTGCACACTGACAGAGTAGGTGATGAAAGTATAGCGAGCGCGTGGGGCGAGTAAAACAGATTATGATTGTTCCAACCAGTGGTCGTGCTTTTGACACAACCGAGTGTCTGATGCCGTCGGCGCGCCGCGCGACTGGGCCTGTATTCGCGAGGGGAGAATGAGATGTCTGGGGTTTCGCGCCGCAGTTTTGTAGCAATCGCCGGAGCAGCCTTGGTTGTTCGAGAGTTCTGCTTTGGTGTTAAGCCAGCTCGGGCGGCCTTCTACGTGAAATCTGCGGACGACATCAACCAATGCATTGGCTTTGAGGGAGGGCAAGTAACGTATTGGACCACGCCCATGAAGGACGGATCAATCGGATATTGCGGGGGCACGTTCAAGGACAGAGAGTGCCAAGAAAAAGGGTATTATACGAAAGAAGGCGACTTCATAAAATATGATGTCTACAATAGGTCGATAAAGAAGTGCGATATTGAAGATTGCTTCATTACAACTGCGTGCGTAAGACACATTGGTCTAAGTGACAATTGCTACGAATTGCGTACTCTGCGCAAGTTTCGCGACGAGGTCTTGCCGCATCTCCCGCAGGGGAAAGATGCCATCAAGAAGTACTATGACATAGCACCAAAGATCGTCCTTCATATTGAGGAGTCAGCACATGCAGGACGTGAGTTGAGTAGACTGTATGTGCTCTATATTTTGCCCTGCGTCGTCTTCGCGAAATTAGGATTGAATAGGCTTACTTACCGCAGGTACAAGGCTGCAATGGTTGACTTGATAGCTCGTTTTGGCGAGGAACTTCGAGGCTAAGTGAGTGGCGTCAAATCTCGTTGGTTCATGCTGTAGTTGTTTTGGGGTGCAATGTTTCGAGCGCTAGCCTTAGCAAAAGCAACTGGGTTGGCGTCTTGGCACTTAATCGTTTGGCAAATCCTTATTCCTTTGACTTATTCTCTTCCTGCTTGGTTGGCCGCAAGGGAAATTCTTCCAGCTCTACTGCAACGCTTTTCTCTGTGTTGTTCCGCCAGAACCCGATGTCTACTTTTGTACCAGGTTCAAACTTGGCAATGCTCCGGGCAAAATCCCGAGAGTTCTCAATCTTGCGGCGATTTACACTGAGAACGATGTCACCTGTTTTGAAGCCGGCTTTGTCGGCCGGGCCATTCTTTGTTGGATCAGAAATCATTGTCCCAAGTGGCTCCTTCAATCCGAGGGCTGCCGCGATCTCATCGTCGACGTTTTGAACCTTTGCACCAAACCAGCCGCGGGGTACGCGCCCCTTCGTTTTCAAGGCATCGGTGACGTGCCGGATCTGATCAGCAGGGACTAAGAATGAGACACCCGTGTCTCGATTCTTGTTTGGTGAAAAGTACGAGATCATGAGGCCGATGACTTCGCCATCCTCATTGAAGGCCGGACCTCCACCGTGGCGCCCAACAGCGATCTCTGTAACCTGAATATTGTCGTAGGGACCTGAGCCGATATCGCGGGCGACATGAGACACGACCGCCGGTGAGAATGTCCGTCCAAGAAACTGTGATGAGCCGTAGAGAAATACTAGACTGCCAATCGAAGGCGGCTTTTTTGCAAGTGAAGCAGAAGGAAACTTCGCGTCGCTTTCGATCTTAAGGAGGGCGAGATCGGTTCGCGCATCCATTCCCACAACATTGGCGGAGAGCTTTTCATCCCGTGAGTTGATGACGGTAATGGTTCCAGCTTTATCGAGCAGATGGCCCGGCACCACGACATGCCCCTGCGCGGAAATGAAAAAGCCTTCGCCCCAGCGGTATGTTTCCGACCCATCTTCTCTTTTCGCGGATACACGAACCTTAACAATAGTGCTCTCAACCTGTTCCGGAACTCTGTCCCCCATGCTTTCGAGGGCCTTATGGGCTGAAAGAAGGCCAACATTTCGAGTGACGAGTGCAGAATCTGCCTGTTGGGCTGTGTTGTAATCTCTGCGGGCGTCCGGCCAATTGCCCAACTGAGCATTGAGGCTGGCGCGCCAAAGAAGGGCTTTTGCATACCTTGGCTTGATCTCGATTGCCTTGTCATAGTCGGCAATGGCGCGGTCGTACTTGCCCATTTTCCGGAAAAGGTCTGCGCGATTGTAGTAAGCCGAAGTCAATTGAGGATTGAGTTCGATTGCCTTGCTGTAGTCCGCGATCGCGAGTTCCACTTTATTCTTATTATCGTGTGCAATTCCACGATTGTGGTGAGCTAGCGCATGCTTAGGGTTGATCTTGATTACTTTGCTATAGTCGGCTATCGCACGATCGGGTTGGGCATTGTAAAGATAAAGGATGCCACGATTGAAGTAGGCAGATGTGTGATTTGGATCAAGCTCAATCGCCTTGGTGTACTCGGCAATGGCGAGATCGTATTTCCTTTCATCCTTGAGTTTTGTGCCTTTCTTGTAGTGTGTTTCCGCGTCGGGAGCTGCCTGTTGAGGCGGCTGTCCGCCATGCTTCTCGATCAGTGCTCTTGCCAAGTCCGCGAATTGGCCGTCTGGAAATTTGCGAAGGTAGAGCTCGTACATTTTGGGATCGTGACTATCCTTCACACTCTCCCAGAACGAAAGCTCGATCTGTAGATCGGTTGTCGTCGGTTTCTCAGCCGCCTCGGCTGAGAGCTGTCCCGGTATCAAGGATGACCCGACCAACGGCAAAATTAAAAAAAATGCGCCGACAAAAAAATCAAAACATGCACGTGTCCTGCCCATAGCTCTCTGGCTCCTTTTACAGGCTGGAAATATCGTAGTTGGTCTTGCGCGGGCTGGTCAACCACGTGACAAATACAGCAACCATAACGAGACAACTGGATCTCTAGATGTACGAATATCCTAGTAGATAGCAGTTCTGTACGGTGTCGCCACCGCTCGCCAGTTTTGGGTGAATAGTGTTGATTTCTACCTTGGGATCGTGTGAACTCGATGAACTGTATGTGCTCTTTTTCTGAAAGTGATTATTGCGATGGATTGTGTAACTCGCAAAGCAGAAGTTTCGTATCCATCGCTATATAATTTCAAAGGGCTTTCCCAGCAAAACACCTTTGACCGCTGCGTGCGGAGGGGAACCTTTGCACCGCTCTGGCAGAGCTTCGTTTCAAGTTCTTCGTGGAGGTTGGGATTGCGGCTGCTTGTTTTGGCAACTGCATCAAATTTGAGAGTCGTTAGGGGCTGCTTAGCAGTGTTCGTTATCGCTCTGGTCTGTCTGGCGCTCGGCATCACCTCCGCGCCGGCTCAGGACAAGGAAATACATCGCGCCTTGGATCTGTACAGCGATGTCTTAGAGCGCGTTCGTTCGGATTATTTTAAAGAGGTCGACGAGGACAAACTCATCGAGTGGACTATCGATGGCATATTGCAAAGTCTGGATCCGCATTCCGCATATCTGAGCCTGCAGGATCTCGAGAAGATGCAGGTTCAGACACGCGGACAGTTTGGCGGACTGGGCATAGAAGTCACGATGGAAAACGGCGTCCTGAAGGTCGTCGCTCCGATCCATGGAACACCGGCCTACAAGGCTGGTGTGCTGGCAGGTGACCTTATCACCCACCTTGATCATCGATCGATTGCAGGACTTACCCTCACCAAGGCCGTTGAGCGCATGCTCGGCAAAGCCGGGGAGCCGATAAGGATACGCATTGTTCGCAGTGGGCATACAGATCCTATTGACCTGACGGTCGTTCGTGAGGTCATCAAGATTGATCCGGTGATGGCACGCGCAGAGGGCGATGTCGGTTACATCAAAATAGTGACGTTTAACGAGCACACATGTGACAAGTTGAAAGTCGAGGTTGAACGTTTCAAGGCAGAGATCGGCCCATCTCTCATGGGCTATGTTCTTGATCTTCGCAATAACCCGGGCGGGCTTCCTGACCAGGCCATAGCGGTTTCCGATGCCTTCCTGGAGGCGGGTGCGATTGTCATAACCAAAGGGCGGAACTATGATGAAGCACAAAGAAGTCAGGCCAAGAAAGGAGACGTGGCCGATGGGGCAAAGATCGTTGTTTTGATGAACGGCGGGTCGGCGGCAGCGTCGGAGATTGTTGCCGGGCGCATTACAGGACCACAAGCGGGCAACGATTGTGGGAACGCGTTCGTTCGGTAAGGGGCTTGTTCAGACAATACATCCGCTCGGAAAGGACGGTGCTCTGCGGTTGACAACTGCGCGTTACTATACGCCCGCGAACCGGTCCATTCAGGCCAAGGGTATCGATCCGGACATCATTATCGAGCAGCAACTTCCTGCTGAAATGAAGGCAACGATGAAGAAGGCCCAATCGAAAGGTAATGCCGACTCCACCTCTTACGTCCCTAAAGAAGCTGAAAAGGATACGCAGCTTCAATACGCCCTGAAGTTACTTCGTGGAGAGGTTCAAAATAGCCAATAAGTCCCCGATCGGCGCAGCCAGTAATCTTGTGGGGACATGTTTATAAGAGCGGAACTCTTTGTGATGTCGTTTTTGAGAAACCTTACTTTTTTTGCAGCCGGATTAACGGCGCTCCTTGCTCTGGCTATTCCCAGTGTGTCCGTCGCGGAAGACAAGAAGAAGCTATATAAGGCCCTTGATAGGCTAGGGACGGTGATTGAGCGGATCGACGAAAATTTTGTCGAGGACGTCGATTGGAATAAGGCCATTGAAGCTGGCATCAACGGGATGCTGAGGCGGCTTGACCCACATTCAAATTACCTCCCGCCCCGCGACTTTCGGGATATGCAGGTTCAAACGCGCGGCGCCGTGGGTGGGCTCGGGCTGGAGCTCACTATGGAAAGCGGTGTCGTAAAGGTCGTTAGGCCTATTGACGAGGCGCCTGCGCAAGAAGCAGGAATTCTCCCCGGCGATCTTATTACACATCTCGATGGCGAGCAGATCGTCGGGCTTACCTTGGGGCAAGCGGTTGAGAAAATGCGCGGGCCGATAAACACGCCGATCGACGTAACGATTGTGCGCAAGGGCCGAAGTGCGCCGATTAACATTGAGGTCAAACGCGATGTTATACGCATCAATCCCGCTAAGTCCCGGCTGATTGACGGAGTGGGATATGTCCGTATCACCACGCTAAACGAAATCTCGCGGAGTAAACTTGTTGCCGCGATCGAGAAGCTTAAGAAGGCTTCCGGCAAGAAGAAAATCGGCTTGATTCTTGACCTGCGCAACAATCCCGGCGGCCTGCTTGATCAGGCCATTGCCGTAGCAGATGATTTCTTGAACGAAGGTGTAATCGTCGTGACGCAGGGGCGCAGTGCTGACGACAAGAAAATAGCGAAGGCGAAACCCGGAGATGTTCTAAACGGTGGCAATCTCATCGTTCTTATCAATGGCGGCACGGCGTCGGGTTCTGAAATTATTGCGACCGCACTGCAAGACAATAAGCGTGCGACAGTTGTCGGAACGCGTTCATTTGGCATGGGAACCGTTCAGACTATTCTTCCACTTGGGGCGCTCGGCGCCTTGCGACTGACGACCGCGCAATATCTGACCCCGAATAAAATGTCGATTCAGTCCAAGGGCGTGGAGCCTGATGTGCTCGTGAAGCAAATCATTCCAGCCGAATTAGATTCAAAACATCAAAGCGCGCCAACGTTCGTACCAAAGGAGCCAGAAAAAGATACGCAACTTCAACAAGCCCTGAAGTTGCTGGCAAAGTTGGATTCCTCACCTCACAGCAGTAGCGCGAACACAAGGCAAGGCGCTGCAAGCGGCGCAACACAAGGATCAGCACCCGCGACAGCTCCTGCAAGCGAGATTGATTTGGAAGTCGAGCTGGAATTCTGGAATTCAGTCAAGCAATCGAACGATCCGGGATTATTGAAGCTCTACTTGGACCAGTATCCAAACGGCACGTTCTCTGAGCTGGCGAAGGCGCTCATCGCTCGCCACGGGGGGGAGCGATGATGTGTCGTGGTGCCCATCACTCGGAGGGTTCGTTCAACGACGCAATTTCCACTTCTGCGCAGGTTGCGACATCAAGTTTGGCTCGTTCGCCTCGATTGCTGCAGGTCCGATGATATTGGTTCTAGCGGCTAGTGCTTGGTGTCACTTGCGAATGACAATTGAGTTTCTGAGGTGTCGAGATGTTTCGAGCCATAATTTTCGTTGTCTTATCACCTGTTCTGGCAAGCGCGGCCACGGCAGATGTCAATAGGACTTGCGCCCAAATTCAAGGCCCTGATTTTGGTATTCATAGTTGTACCCAGGCTGTGCCAGATGGTGAACGGGCTCACAAAGACATTCAGGCGGAGGTAAATGTCAGTCGCGTTGGGACCAATGTGGGAAATGATGCGTCCGGTCAAACAACCTTCGGTTTTCGAGGCGAGTTGCAGACGGTCCAAAACACAGCCGCACAGGATGATTTGGAGAAAGTGAACTCTGCAGCGGCGGGGTCAAAGACAGGCCTCACGCAATTGCCTGAGTTGTTGGCACGCGTCAAAGAGGGTGTCGTTGTTGTTTCCGCACGTCAGAAGATAAATGTGGAACGAGGAAAAAAAACCAAGGACCCTCTATTCGAGGAGTATTTTGGAGATTTACTTGACGGTGCCGACAAGCCCAAGAGCGTCACATCGCAAGGACCCGGTTTCGTCATTGACGCCTCCGGGCTCATTTTGACTGCTGCCCATGTGGTTGACGGTGCGGACGAGATTGTCGTGACGCTTCACGATGGAACTAAACTAGAATCGACGAAAGTCGTTGGCACTGATCCGAAGACGGGTATTGCACTAATTAAGACTAAGTCCAGCGACAGATTAAAAACGTTGAAGTTTGGAGATTCCGCAGCCGTCCGTATAGGCGATTGGCTCCTTGCAATAGGGAATTCTTTCGGGACTTGAGGGCACAGCAACTGTCGGCATTGCTGTGAGCGTTCCGGATCAAGACAGAAGTATAAATAGCAATCGTATTCATATTGATGCGCGCTTAAATAAAGGTCAATCAGGTGGTCCCCTTTTTAATTTAAGAGGAGAAGTCGTTGGTATAGTAAGTGTCGGAATTGAGAATAGCTTTGCGACCCCTTCAAACACGATCACGAAGATAGTTAGGGCCTTGCGCACCACTGGAGAGATTCGCAAAGGCTGGATGGGCTTGGCTACTCAATCGGTGACGCCATCGGTCGCAAAAACACTAGGCATGGACGTCGTAAAAGGTGTGCTCGTGGCCGTAACGACGCCAGATAGTCCGGCTGAGAGAGCTGGTCTCAAATCCGGTGATGTAATTGTCGAAGTCAACGGACGAATGATCGATTCACCTAGAGGTTTGGTTAGATTGATTTCGCAAATTCTTCCCGGCACGAGCGTCAAAATCAACTTAGTGCGTGACAGCGTCCAGAAAACAGTGCCGGTCGTCATCGGCGAAGCTCCGCGCGACGCGAATCTTTGGGCGAACTCCCAAACGCCTCCGGTATCGACGACAGATGTCTTCCAAGAACTAGGGCTTACAGTTGAAGACCTTAGCCCGAAGCTCAGAACTAAGTATCGCATCAACGAAAACACAAAAACGGGGATCGTCATCACCAAAGTTCAGCCCAACAGTCACGCCGCAAGCGAAGGGTTAAAGCCTGGCCAAGTAATCTCCGAAGTGGGAGCGAGACCCGTAGATTCAGTCGGAAAGGCCCAAAATCTGTTGACGGTGACGAAGAATTCGGGACGGGACGCAGTTGTTCTACAAATTCAGACTGCCGAGAAAACTACTCGTTTTGTGGCACTTCGATTTTCCGCTATCAGCACCAGTGACTCAGCGGAGGCAGATGGCGCGACAAATCCGAAATCTTCAGAATCGACGTGGGCAATCGTTGAGCGTGTACGACCAGCTGTTGTAAGCGTTTCCGCAATCACAAAATTCGACACAAAGGGTGACAGCGGCCGAGCATCTAAAAATGCCGATCCGCTGAAGAACCTCCCGAAAGATCATCCGTTGCGTGAGTTCATCGAGAACCTGCCTAATGAGATGAAGATAGGGCAAGAGGAAGAAGGCAGGAAAACGCAAGGTTCCGGTTTTGTCATCGACTCCTCTGGGCTCATTTTGACTGCTGCCCATGTGGTTGACGGTGCGGACGAGATTGTCGTGACGCTTCACGATGGAACCAAACTAGAATCGACGAAAGTCGTTGGCACTGATCCGAAGACGGATATTGCACTTGTTAAGGTTGAGTCCAGCACACCACTTCAGGGTCCTAAATTTCGGAGATTCCGCCGCTGCCCGTAAAGGTGATTGGGCCATTGCCATTGGCGATCCGTTCGGGCTTGGGGGAACAGCGACGGCTGGCATTATTTCAGCCTCACCGGATTACAACAGGAATTCCGATAGTGCACGCTTCCAAAATCGATGCGGCTATGAACGAGGGCAACGCCGGCGGACCTATTCTCAATATGACGGGGGACGTTATCGGCATGGCAACTACGCCAATTTCCTCCTCTAGTGGTTCAGTGGGGCTTGGCCTTGCAACACCTGCAAACACGATTAAGCGAGTAGTAACGGCGTTGCGCGAGACAGGAGAGGTTCGCAAGGGCCTGGATGGGTTTAGATACTCAATCGGTTACGTCAGCGGTGGCAAAGGCACTAGGCCTGACCGAAGGGGATGGTGTGCTCGTGGCAGTCATGACGCCAGA
>CBDCUC010000031.1:0-12117 GCA_965222485.1 Hyphomicrobiaceae bacterium | reverse complement strand
GTCTCAACGCCCGCCTTGACGACGGCGCGCGCATTCCCATCCGCGCTTATCTCGATGGCATCGTTTCCCGGGATCCGGCCTACACCGCCGTTGCATCCGTATTTGATCGCTATGCCGCAATCCTTACGCCGGCTGCAACGGGCGTCGCCCCACCGCTCAGCAACGGCATAACCGGGTTGCCGATCTTCAATGGCCTGTGGACCTATCTGGGCATGCCTGCGATATCGATACCTTTGCTTGAAATCGAGGGGCTTCCCGTTGGCGTACAGCTGACGGGTCCACGCCGAGACGATGCCCGGCTTTTACGAACTGCGCGCTGGCTGATCGGGCGTCTTTCAACCCAAGACAACGCTTAGCACTGCCAACCGAGGTGTAAGATGACCGAATTCGCCACCGCCAGAGCAGACTTCCTCACGGCGCTGTTTACGCCATCCGGTCTACCTTTCTTGTTTCTTATCGTTGTAGGCGGCCTCGTCTGGTTCTGCACCAGAAGACCGGAACTCACCGACCGCATCTATGCTGTCTTCGGACTGGCCGTGTTCGCGGCATTCGCTCTCATACTCGCGCTGTGGGTTGATAGCGTCGCATTGAAAGTCGTCCTATTCCTGACCGTCAGCATGGCGGCAATCGACTTCTGGCGTGATGCGTTCCAAAGCTCTGCACATAAGAACCGCAACGATTCCTAAAAAAGAGCGAACCTCGCACCACTGCCGCTCCCATCTGCTCACCTCTCCTATGATGTATGAGGCCGAAGCCTCTGGGCTCAATTATCTGTGAGCGGAGCGTCGTCGTGTTTCGCAGCTTTCGGCTATGGGAAGCGAACACACACGCGGCACAGCCGCTCCATTTTCACCCGGAATTAAATCGACCGTTTATCTTTAAACACTTGATAAGTTTTCCGCAGCTTGATGCCACACAAGCCGCGATGCAGTTTAAGGCCTTACCGTGCACGAAAACCGCCGTATCCGATTTGCGTCCATCGAGGGGCTTCAACGCTCCGATCTTCCGATCGCTGCAGAGATCTGGCTGGACGAACTGTGTCAGCAGTTTTGGGCAACGCGGGACATGGTAAAGCTCGCCACGCTGTTCAAACGCCATATGCAGGACCCCGATCCGGAGCGCTTAACCTTTCCTACATAGATCGTTACTGCCAATTGGAGCGCAAGCAGGTCAACGACAGTCTGCGTCTGATGTACACCTACGGCGTGGTCGAAAGCTTTTCACTTGAAGATGAGCAACTGCGCGCATCGCTCAGCCTTTCGCTTCTGCAAAGGCTGCGTACGCTCGAACTGAGTGAACGTTTCAAAAAGGTAACGACTGTCGAGCAAAACGCCCCGCACATTCCTTCTGCCACACCCTCCGATCGATGGGTTCCAAGCACCGTCGACCCCATATTGTGCGATGCGACCACACCCGAATCCACCGACGCGGCTGCTCAGCTGTCGCAATCGTCTCGGGAAGACGACACTTCACCATTTCGCGTCATCCCGCTCGTGTAGTGCATTTGCAAGAAAGCGCCGTGCACTCATTCACAACGCGCTAGTTCAATTGCAACTCTTTCGGCACCCCGACTGGCACTTGGCCTTTGCACTCGCGTTATTCACGTAGCCACAGACCTGCAGGCAAACATTCATTTGCTGCTGGCAATTTTTGGACTTCGGCTTAGGAGGCTTCTTTTTCTGCACCTGAGCGTTGCTAACGCATTTTCCCCCAACCGGGGTATAACCCGGACCACAAAATTCTGCTGCAGCGTTTCGGCATTGATTGCCCTCAGCGCTCCAAACCTGACCTTTGGGACAACGCCGTTTTGCTTTCTTTTTCTTCTTCGCCGGCTTCTTGCGTTGCAGATCCGCATGATTGACGCACTTGCCATTCACCGGCGTATAACCGGGACCACAAAACTCGGCCATCGCATCTCTGCACTGGTTGCCCTCTTCGCTCCATACCTGGCCCTTCGGACAACGCTTCTTCTTCGCTGCCTTCTTCTTGGTTACGCACTTGTAAGACCGCGCACCGGTTTTTGTTCTGGTTTTTGACTTTGAACAGCGACAAACGCCGTTCTTCACCCAGCCGCCAACACATGAAACTTTTGCGGTCTTCTTCGTCTCGGGGCTCTTGTCCGGCTTCTTCTTGGCATTGACCTTCTTCCCTCGCTCTCCCAGTAGCGGCGGCGGCGTACGCTCAAGTTCGATCTTCCCATACGCGGGCAGACTTGGCTGGAAATGGATCGGCTCAGACACGCCCAATCGGCGACCAGTAGCGCACTCGGCACAATCTCCAGCGCGTTTCGCGCGACCGGCAGCTTCCATCAGGTAGCAGGTGTCCTCAGTCTTGAACGCTTCATCGCCTGGCTTAAAAGCCCAAAAGCCGCAGCGCTCATCGCCGGCACATTCCTGCATGCACAAAGGAAACCCGACATCACCCGATACGAAATAGCGATACGTCGCCAGCGTTCGCGTGTGTCCGAGCCGAACGTTGAATCTAACGCCGGGAAAATTCGGGTCCCACATGACTTCGCCTGCCGCAAGCGGAGGGATACGCTGTTGTGCGGTCTTTGCAGGGCCAGCGGCAGGAAACGACTTCGAACCTCCGCTTGTACCTTTCTTGAGTTTTGCAACGTAAGCTCTGGCCAGATCGGAACGAAACCCCGAGGGAAAAGATTCCATAAAGGCATTCCAGCCTTCGATTGTTCCCAGTTCCTTGGCTGCGGCAAAAGCCTCTTTTTCTGAGATTGCATCGGCAGTACCCGCATCACCTCCCGACTGTGCCGCTAACGGCAGCGGCAGCGCAAGTAGAACCGCCAGTGCTGCGACCACGAACGCGCAACCTACAGCCCCACGCATAAGCTCACCCCGCCTTTCCAGCTAAGACCACCACACATTGTATGACATTCAGCCGCACTTTCGACATTGTCAAATCAGATTGCACAAAAGCGCAGAGGGCCTGTCGCCGCAATTCGCACAACGCACCAACTGTCTGTAGCTGTTAACCAATGAAAAACGCCCCGATGGTCGTCCATCGGGGCGCTGAATATCGCATTCGGCGTGTCTCGTTGGCAGATCCGACTACGTGAGTTTGTAAGGCATATCGTTACCGGCGAAAAAGGCGTCGAGGTTTTCCAACGCCTCATAGCCCATTTGATTACGCGCCTCGATCGCTGCCGAACCCAAGTGCGGCAACAGAAATGTATTGTCCAAGTCCCGATAGGCCGGATTGATATTCGGCTCGCCTGCGAACACATCGAGACCAGCATACGACAGACGACCGGATTTCAACGCCGCAATAAGATCGTCGTCATTCACCAAATCGCCGCGAGCACTGTTCACGACAACGGCACCCTGAGGCATTTTCGCAATCGTCTCCTCATTAAAGAAGTAGCGCGTCTCCGGCGTCGATGGCGCATTGATCGAGAAAAACTGCGACACGCTCAAGAGGCTGTCGAGACTGTCGTGGAAGATCGCGCCTTTTTCCTTTTCCTCAGGCTGGCGGACAATATCGTGGTAGTGAATTTCCATATCGAAACCGCGCGCCCGTTGCGCCAAAGCCTGCCCGATACGACCGAAGCCGTAGATACCGAGCTTCTTGCCATCGAGACGCTGACCTACAAGCTGCAGCGGCGCCCAACCCGGCCAGCTGTCCGTGCGGACCATACGCTCACCTTCCGCCGCCCGGCGCGCCGAACCGAGTATCAGCAGCATGGCAATTTCCGCCGTGGCAATCGTCACACCATTGGGCGCGTTACCAACCTTGATACCGCGGGCCTTCGCCGCCTCCAGGTCAATGTGATCAAAGCCAATTGAAAATGTCGAAATTGATTTGATGTGCTCCGGGAGCGCCATGATCACATCTTCGCGCATCTTGTCGGTAATCGTAATGAGCAGAGCATCCACATCTTTGGCCTGCGCCACGATCTCATCGGTCGACATTTGGTGGTCATCGGCATGCTGGACGACCTCATAGTCAGTATTGGCGCGCGCCTCTACAGCCTCTGGCAGACGTCGTGTGATCAAAACACGCTTCTTCATTGCTTTTCTTCCCTCTCAATTAGCGCTTCTTTTCCCTGAGCATTTTTTTCGCTTGTGCCGCAACGACAGGGTACTGGCAAGCCCTGTAGCGTTCATGAGACACGAAAACCGATTGTTTACCAATATCGGTAACGATTTTCCCAGCCGAAATCGCCTGGGAGCGACGCGACGCCACAACCCCCTGGCTTGGCCTCACGCTTGGCAAGGGCCCTGGCACTGGCGAAAACCGGGCTTGCATGTCGCGGGTCCTGCAACATCTGACCATTCCGGAACCTGCCTGATGCGCACAATCTTCACGATTTTGGTCGTCCTCGCCGGGCTAAAGGTCTACGCCCACAACGCGATATTCCAGGACTCCGCGCGCACCGCACTCATCAACGCCTATCGATCGGCTGCCGTAACCGCCTGCAAGCGCGACGCCCGCTACTACCCCGAAACGGCCAAACACTGGGACACCCCACGCGCTGTGGAGCTGACAATTGGCCGCAGCACCGGCGGGGTCCAATTTTGGGATATCCATCATCCTCAATGGGATGAGGCGTTCAAGACACCGTTTCTGATTGTCCGGCCGGACAAAGCAGCAGGCGCGCTCACCTGCACCTATGACATCAACCGAGACGCGGCAGTCATAGCCTCAAGATAGCCGCCTCATGACCTGACAGCCGGCTCGCATAACGCGCAGGCGACCACCCGGCTTACCTAACCTGCAACTGCCCCCACGACCCACCTAGTTGCATAACCAGCCGGCGCAAATCTGGTGAAACTAGACTAATCAGGCCGGCGCTAAAAACCGCAACCGCGAGTCCGCCAACCAGGCTCAGGATCATCCAGCTCCCGGCCAGATCAGTCGTGGCACCATGATAGAGAACACCAAGAATCCCGGCGACCGCCACGGCAGCACTGGCTCGCGTCGCGACAACGCTCCCAACACCTTTCACGCAGGCAATCACGTAAGCTAGCGACGCAAACTCCGCCACTATTCCGGCAATCACCAACCCCTCAAGTCCCCACCCTGCACGAAGCGCAAAATAACCGCCTGCAAGGCCGGTCGCCCGGATAAGCCCTGCCGTGAAGAAAGGCCGCGTGTTGGCCTCCGCCAATAGCGCCATGCCGGGAACCGCCTGCATCATACGCGCGCCCCACATGACGGCCATCAGCGCGACGACCAAGTCTAATCCTGCATATTTGCTGCCGAATGCAAACGAGACAATCAAACCGCCAACGGCAACGAACAACGCCACATAGGCAGCCACCACTACCCCGGCCAAATCCGTCATCATACGAAAGCGCCTGCCAAATTCGTACCCTTGGTCTTTCACCTGCGACAAGAGAGGCAACATCAGCGCATGCGCGATGCGTGACACAACCAAACTGGGCACCATCGTAATCAGGAACGCAACCGAGAACGCCGCCAGCTCCTCCATGCCCAGCAAACGCCCAACGAGCACGCGATCGCCTTGATGAACAATCAAAAGCGGTAATGCCGACAGCCAAATGGGCCAACCAAACCGGAAGACCTGCCCAACATACGCCCAATCCAAAACGAACTGGTAGCGCCGTCGCGCTAACAGGTGCGACACAAACACCATAAGGGCAGCCTGCACCAGCGCCAGCCACACGATAGCTTCATAGCCGGAGGTCATTTTGAGCACGGGCACGGTTAACGCCAACGCAAAAAATTGCGGTAGAACTTCCACCGTCACCTGCGCGATATTCGATAAACGCCGCTGATACCGGCGCACATCCAGGTGCATAAAGCCCTTGATGAGTGGGACCACAGCAATCGCTTCAAAAGCCCATCGGGTCTCTGGGATTGCAAAGAACACCGCAACGGGGCCTGCCAGGACATAAAGCGCCAACGCCGTCAGGACACCGCGCAAGAACAGAACCAAATGGCAACAGCCTACAAACCTCGGCCTATCGCCATTGCGCGATTGGATGATGAGCCGGTCAACTCCCAATTCACTGGTCGTCTCTACCAGCTGCAATAACAACGTGATTGTCGCGGCAATGCCGAAGTCGCCTTTTGAAAGCCAGTGTCCGATAATTGCATTGCGACCAAACGAGGCCAACTGCGCAGCAGCGAAGCCCGTAAACAGCAGCATGCCTTGCGCCGACACGCGCGCGCCAAGCGATGGTTTAGAATCCTGGCGCTCCGGTCGCGTGGCACTCATGCAGCCTCACGTTCCTGCCGCGTGTTCCATGTGTGTGGGCGCGCCATCCGCTTCGACACCCTGGAAAACGGCCCTTCGCATAGCCGACCGACAAATCGCACCAACGGCTCGCCGGCCAACCAAAGCAGACTACAGGTTGTTTGCAGCCAGCGCGGACGCAATGCATGGCTCCATTTTTTGCGGAATGCGTCCTCCATCCTGGCAAACGATTTGTCTTTTTTGCCAGCCGACAGGTGCAAGAGATGGAAGTCGATGACGTAGGAGGAGTAGCCCATGATATCGGCGGCAAGACAGATATCGGCGCCATAAAAATGAAAGCCAGACAGATCGGCTGAAAAGCCAACACGCGCCGAACGCCGCACGATGATAAAATTCTCATCAAGGCTCATGACGCGCGCCGGAAACTCACCGACCGACCGGTCGCACCCATGCGGATCGCTAATGCGAATCGCAAGACTGCCCGGCGCCTCGCCGCCGGCATTGCCGGCTAAGGCCCAATTCGGATCTTTCTGCGTCAACTCATCGAGTATCTGATCAAGCTTATTCCGGCCATCTTCAATAAGGCGAATATCCTGATGGCACAGGATCACGAACTCACCATGTGCAGCATCAAGCGCTGCATTCAGTCCGCGAAATGCACATGTCTGCCGTTCGCCCGTATTGTCGATCATGAGAAATTCGCAGTCGGCAATCGAAAAGCCACCGTCCGACATGGATGCACGCATTTCGTCATACTGAACTTGATCATTGACCAGCGTCGCGATCGTATAGCGCACGAACGCAGCATCAGAAGCCGGTTCAACGCATTTCAAGAAAGAATGCTGCATCGTCAAACCAGTCCCTTTCCAGCGCCTTCGCCTAGGCATGCACCTTGCGGACCCGCCGGCATTGCTTTGTCGGCATCTTGCAGAATGCGCGCCGAAGCAACTTTCCTAGGTCTGCTCTGCCACCACTCATGATGCGCGCGCCACACGTCGCGCCAAACATGAGCCACTTTCAATCGATCCGGTGAGCGAAGTAGACGTGCAGCAACTTCAAGCCCGATCCAGCGCGACAGCGGCCACATTGCGAGCAAGAACAAACCCAACTCGCGCGTGCCCCTTCCAAAGTGCCGTTCAATGAGCAGCGCTTTGGCGGCAAGAAGCTTGATCATCTTAGGCGCGCGCGCACGCTCTGACGCGCCACCATAATGCACGATTGTCGCCTGCGGCGTGACGCGCGGGCGGGCGCCGAACGCGGCGGCCCTAAGACACAAATCAGCCTCTTCGCCATACATAAAGAATTGTGGAGCAAATCCTCCGAGGCGCTGCCAGAAGTTCCGACGAACTAAAAGAAAGCAACCCGACACGATGTCGACGTCACGTTCACAGCCACGGTCCCACCCGCCATAGGCTTCGCTGTTGAACACAGGTGAATTGCGAAAGACTCCGGTAAGCCCGCACGCCCGGCAAAACAAATTCCACACTGTCATGCGCCGCCAGCAGGATGCAGGATTGAGCAAGCCATCGGCAAAAAGTGTTCGCCCGCCCCAGATGCGCGCATCCGGCCATCTCTTGGCAAACGACACCAGCTTGTCCACGGCACCATTCAGAACCACCGTGTCCGGGTTCAGCAGCAGCAGAAAATCTCCGCGCGCCTCAACCGATGCAAGATTGTTGGCAGGGGCAAAGCCAATATTCCGATCAAGCGCAATAACACGCACCTGCGGAAATTCACTTCTGATCGCATCAGCCGATCCGTCGTCAGACGCGTTGTCGACGACGATGATCTCGTAAGAGATCCCAGTGGTCTGGTCGATGACAGAGCGCAGCGCGGCAAGCGTCAATGCCCGCGTATTGAAACTGATCATCAGGATCGAGACATCGATACCAGAATGGCTAAGCTTATCTCGGCGCCCTGTCAGCATGTGTGACATCCTAGAGATCAGAAATTCATTCACAGATTGCCGGCCGCCTATTCGCCGCTGGCACCAACATTCCGGCCCCGCGTAACTGCGAATGAAACCGGTTATGAACCATACGCGAGTGCGGCTAACCGCTCGTTAAGCAGCGGCATTCCGATTAGCGCATCGGCCGAAATGGAAATCGAAGATTAACGCTATTGCCACACAGTGCTGACGGCGCATCCGCCACGAATTGGTTTACGCGATTGAAAGAGGTGTCCGAATGAGCCAGAAAGAGCGCCTCACCAGCGAGAACCGCCCGTTTGACGGGCTCATTTGCATTGGTGGCGAGGACTGGTGGTACCACAACCGCGGCCATTTTGATTTCCAGATCATGCGCCGCCTGGCAAAGCACTTTCCGGTCCTCTTTGTGAACTCGCTCGGCGTACGCATGCCGGGCTTAGGCAACAATCAATTGTTTGCCACCAAAATTGCCCGAAAACTAAAAAGTTTATCGCGCGGTCTGGTCCACGTGGAAAACCAGTTCCACGTCTTTTCGCCGTTGACCATTCCTGGCGCCACCGGGCAGTCGGTTTCAGACTGGGCACTGGCACCGCAAATCAAGTGGGCCGCCGGCCGCGCGGGCATCACAAAACCTTTATTGTGGATCCATTGTCCCGCCGGCGCCAGGCTCGTCGACGAACTACCATCCGCCGCCGTCATCCTACAGCGCACCGACCGCTTCGAGGCCTTTCCCGAAGGCGATGCCAAACTCCTGACGAAGCAAATTGCAAAACTGAAAGCGCATGCGGATCTGGTGGTCTATGCCGCACCACACCTCATGGACGAAGAGAAAGGCTCTGTTAAGGACCAGCTACTCGTGACACATGGTGTCGATCTCAAGCGCTTTATCGAGGCGGGAAGTCGCCAGGCAGTGCCGGCGGACGTAGCAGAAATTCCAGGTCCCCGCATCGGGTTCATTGGCGGGATCGATGCTCACACCTTCGACCCGTCTTTGTTTGTCGATCTTGCGGAAAAGATGCCCGAAGCTCAGTTCGTTCTCGTTGGAGGATGCTCGCTGCCTGAGGACTGGTGCACACAACCCAATGTTCACCAGCTTGGCCGCAAGCCCTATGACGATATTGCCGACTACATGGCGGCCATGGATGTGTTGATCATGCCTTGGAATGACAGCTCGTGGATCGAAGGCTGCAATCCGATTAAACTGAAGGAATACTTGGGCGTCGGCAAACCTGTCGTCACAACCGGATTTCCGGCCCTTAAGCCTTGGCGTGACCTCGTCTCAGTAGCCAAAGACGCTGAGGGATTTGCAACAGCGATACGCCTGGCGCTGAAAACTCAGCACGACACAACACCGGCGCGCAAGCGTTTGCGCGGAGAAGACTGGGACGCAAAGGCCGATCTTGTGATGTCCCATTTCGCCAAAATGGGACTTGCCCACAACATCGACGACCAACCCACACAACAACACCGCGCAGCCTGACGCATCGCACCTCAAGCACAATCAATCACCCTCAAGATACTATCGAGCAGGTGCCGTGCGAATTCCTGGCTGAAATGATGGCATCGCTGCACTCGTGCTCCCACGGGCTGCACGCCCTGGCATGACCGGCAACGGCTGAGGCGCAGCCATTTGCCCAGCCCGCCTCACAGGCCTTTTCTGCCATCCGACCTGACGCACCCCAGCATCAGCCCGAGACGCCATCGAAGAGCGTCTCTTTGGATCGGCAATCCATGCCCCTGTGCCAATGAAGAAAAAGAAAAACGCGTGCAGCACGTTCCAGTAATGCACTGTCACGCCAATCATGCACAACGCGATGAGCGACATCATCCAACCGGTCGCGACGCGCGCAACGAACCGGTCGCCGTGCCGCAGACGGTTTGCATTGACCGACCAGCCCAAAAGCCCGATTGCCAATAGAAGAATGACGAGCGCCGGGATACCTTCTCGCATCATAACGACGAGCCAAAACGAATCGACGGTTGATGACACCATCCACCATGGCCGCTCCCAATCGGCCAGCCCAAGGCCCAGCCACGGATGGTCCAAGACATTCTTGAACCCATGCTCCCATATCTGCAGCCTGTAAAAGCCTGTCCATGAATCAAGCGTCAAACCCGTTGCTAGAATCGCAATCGGCGAGCGTGTCGTGAAAAATGACGCCCCGACGTAAAGCCCAACGATCGCGGCAAGCGTAAGCGCCACGCGCGAATGAATGCCACGTGTTACGCGCTCCCATACGATCATCGCACTCTGCAATCCAAGGCAAAGAATTGGAGCAGAAGACAACCCTAGCGCAGTCGCACCGAACAGCAAGGCGCCGCGCTTCATCCGGCTTGCGCGCTGCACAGCACTAAACCAAAACAGCGCCAAAAGTGCCGCGCAAAAAGTTCCGTAGTGAATTGGGTGATCGAACGTGCCATAGGCACGTGTCAGCCCCAATCGCGTCTGCACGGCTACGGGGTGATAATAGCCGGTCAAAGAGTGCAGGAAATCGTGGACAAACAAGCGGCCGAAGAGAGTTTCAGGCAATGCAATCAACGCAGCCACAACGATAGCGATGGTGAGCACCTTGATGGAAGCCAAAAGGCTGTGAACGTCGCGAATATATGCGCGCGCCACCAGATAGGCTCCAAAACTCTCCAATGCCAGCGAACCGCCATAGATCGTTCCAGCCGGGTACCCCTCATGATAGGAGAACACATACACATTCCACGCCGCAAAACGGCGAAAACAACGTCGAACGCCTTGATGCGAATGTCACGCCCACTCAAGAGCCGAAACAGCGCAAAGCCAAATGCGAGCAGAAGCGCAAAACGATGCGGCGGCAGCCTCAGTCCCGCCACCTCTAGCGAGAATTCCGTCGGACACAGAAAACTCGCCACAAGCAGCATGATTGGAATGGGAGCTGACGTCGCAGCTACTCTCATGGCACTATCGCCTCATCCTTTTTTGCGTGCCGCTAGTACGCATTTCGCGCAGACAGAACGGTCAGTACCGTTTGAACAATTATCTTCATGTCGAGCCAGAACGACCAGTTTTTGATATATTCAATGTCGTAATCGACGCGCGCCTTGATCTTTTCCGACGTATCCGTCTCACCACGACAACCATTAACCTGTGCCAACCCGGTGATGCCCGGCTTCACCTGATGACGATTTGCGTAGTCTTCCAACATTTGCTCGAATTGGTCGTCATGAACAATTGCATGCGGGCGCGGACCGACAAGGCTCATCTTGCCTTGCAGCACGTTTATGAGCTGCGGCAGCTCATCCATCGACGTGCGACGCAGCCACCACCCGACCCGGGTCACCCGCGCATCGTTTTTGATCGCCTGACGAACATTGGATCCATTCTCCGCAACCGTCATGGTGCGAAACTTCAGGACCTTGAACTCGTGCTTGTTCAAACCGCGCCGATTTTGCCGAAACAGGATGGGACCGGGGCTGTCCAATTTTATCGCTAGCGCAATGAGGGGCAGCACAGGACTGAACAATGCCAGGATGCCCAAACTAACGACGACATCTTCCGCACGTTTTACGAGCGGCGCCCAATCCGCCAATGGCTTGGCCTTGATGTCGATAAGACCGATAGATCCCAGGCTCGACACGCGGTGCAAAGCTGTCGGGTTTATCATGTCGGAAGCAATGTGTGTGACGATTTGCACCGTGACCGGAAGCTGTTCCAACGTCTTCACGATGCTCTTAATGCGCCCCTCCGCGGTTTGCGGTAGTGCAACGATAATGCGGTCAACCTCTTCACGCCGGCTAACCTCAAGCAAATCCGCAAGTTTGCCGGACACGTCGACACCATCGGTATCGGCGAGACGCTCCTCGCTGCGGTCTTCAAATGTTCCAACAAAGTGGACACCTGATGCAGAACCAACAAGGTGTTCACGTACGCGCCGTGCAATTGGCCCCGCACCGTAAACCGCAATTCGTTGATCGAACCGCCCGCGCGCCGTGAGCCGTTGCAATAGTCTGCGCGCAAACCCGCGAGCCAAAATCAGACTTG
>CBDCUC010000030.1:0-593604 GCA_965222485.1 Hyphomicrobiaceae bacterium | reverse complement strand
CCATAGTGGCGCCCGCAATGTCACCGCGCGCCGCGGCATAATTGTGGGTTCGCTCACCCAATCGGGCTAAAAGAAGAGGGTAATGACGGGCTCAGACCAACTCTATGATGTGGCGGTCGTGGGCGGCGGACCGGCAGGTCTGGCCGCAGCGCTGGCTCTGGCCCGTGCCGGAGCCAATGTTGCCCTTGCCTGCCCACCAAACAGGGCAGAGGGGGACGCGGCCGCAACGGACAAAAGAACCGCTGCCCTCTTCACCGGCTCGATCACGCTCTTACAAAACCTCGGCGTATGGCCTGATTGCGTCCACCTGAGCGCGCCCCTTCTCGGGATCCGCATCATAGACGATACCGGCGGCATACTGCGCGCACCAGAGATTACGTTTCGTGCCGAAGAAGTCGCCCGTGACGTGTTCGGATACAATGTGCCAAACATCGTCCTAACCGACGCGTTGTCAAATGCAGCAAAATCTAGCGGCGGCCTCCAACTCTTCCCGACAAAAGGCGCAACCGCCGTCGAGCCCCTCACCAACAACGTCAGAATCACGCTGGCCGAAGGGGGAAACATCTTCGCCCGCTCGTCGTCGGGGCAGACGGGCGCAACTCCATTTGCCGCAAGGCCGCACAAATCGCATTTAGCACGACGGATTGCCCGCAGACCGCTCTCGTTTGCACATTCTCCCATGAGCGCGATCACGGTGGCCTGTCCACAGAGTTTCACAGACCGAACGGCCCCCTGACCACCGTACCCATGCCTGACGCAAGTGCTAAAGCGGGCAAACTACCACCCTACCAATCGAGTCTGGTTTGGGTTGAAAGCCCAGACACAGTCGCAACGCTTATGGGGTTGGACAACAAAAGCTTCACCCGTGCCTTAAGCGCGCGCTTGATGGGACTGTTGGGCACACTGGGCGACATTGGACCGAGGGCACAGTTCCCATTATCCATCCGAACCGCAGCCCGCTTTGGCTCAAACCGCATCGCGCTTGTCGGCGAATCCGGCCATGTCATTCCGCCTATTGGTGCACAAGGACTGAACCTTAGTTTGCGCGATGTCGCTACGTTGACCGATCTTGTGTCCGACGCGCTACGGCGCGATGCCGATCCAGGCACACCGGCGCTGCTGCAGGCCTATGACGCCGCGCGCCAACCGGACGTTAAAAACCGAACAATCGCCGTTGATATGCTCAACCGCTCCCTTACTTCTTCCTTCTTGCCAGTGCATCTGGCACGCGGTGCCGGACTGCACGCGCTGAACCTTTTTCCTGCCCTGCGTAGGCGCGTCATTAACGAGGGACTTCATCCTAGCGGTTCGCTACCAACGCTCATGCGCCCCAAAACCTTGAGCGAGATGCCGTCCTCCACCCCCCTTGGGACAACCACTTCACATGCATAAGGGCGCATCATTACTCACTTCTCCACAGGTGTGACACGCGCAAGTCCGTTCTCCGGTCACAACGCCGCTGCCGCATCTTGACCACAAGCAGGCAATGCAGGCATGCACATGCCGTCACCAGGACAGCGATGACATGCCAGCACGATCGCTTATGTGCCAGCAGGCAGTAGGGCGAATTGGAACCGATATCGTTGAAGAAGCAGACGGTCAAAACGATCACATGAATACAAAAAATCTGTTGCGCGATATTCAGTTCCGTCTGGAATATGCACTACTCCGCATGATTGTAGCGTTCGTGCGCGCTTTTCCATTGGAAACCGCAACCGGGCTATCTGCGAAGGCATGGGTATTCTGTGCCCCAAAGATTGCGCGTAAGCGCCACCTGCGCGCACTCGATAACCTCAAAATTGCCTTTCCGGAAAAATCTGATGCTGAACGCGAAGCGATCGCCTACGCACACTGGGAAAATCTCGGCCGCGTGATGGTCGAGACCATGCAGATCGACCGCCTAATCGCGGACCGCGAGCGCGTATCCATCATCAATGACAAAGTGTTCCTGCGTTACCGCGACAAACTCGGTGCCGTCGTCGGCATATCCTTGCACATGGGCAACTGGGAACTCGCCGTCTGGCCAATGACAATTAGCGGCGGCAATCCGGCCGCCGTCTACCGCTCGGTCAATAACCCGTATGTGGATCGATACCTCCGCGAGCAAAGAAAGGACCTCTATCCAGGCGGCCTGTTCGGCCGCGGCAGAGTCGAAGGCGACCACGGAGACCAACAAAAAACAGCTCGCATCATCACCGACTACGTGCGCACCGGCGGCCGGCTCGGGATGGTGTGCGATCTCTACGACCGCACAGGCATTCCCGTTCCCTTTTTTGGACGGCCCGCCAAGACGCAAGCCATTGGCGCAATGATCGCACGCCGCGTCGGCGCACGCATCTGGCTGGCGCGCTCCATCCGCGTTGGCACCTCGAGCCGCTTTAAAATCGAGATGAAGGAATTGCGTGTGCCTCGCAGCGCCAATCAGAGCGAAGACGTGCGCTGGATCATGACGGCCATGCAGGAGCAGTTTGAGGAATGGGTACGCGAATACCCAGAACAGTGGATGTGGTCGAACCGCCGCTGGAGCTGAGCCGCCGCCCCCGCATTGACACCCCGCCCGCGGGGGCTAAAGTGCGCCGCGGTAAATCCCGCCTTTTCCCGCAAATTCCCCCTTTTTTGACAGCCGCTTCTTTTTGCCAAGGATCAAACAGCCGATGACTGCCACCCGTTCGCCTGCAAAATTCTACCAGCCGCTTGCCATCGGCGCGCCCGAACCAATCCGGTCTCTGCCCGTGCGCATCGAGCGCATGATCCACTTCGTGCCACCGCACAACCCGAAAATCAGAGCGAAGCTCAAGGACATCATCACCCATGTCGACGTGATACTCGGCAACCTGGAAGACGCCATTGCCGCTGACGAGAAGGCTGATGCGCGCGCCGGATTCATTGAGATGGCGCGCGAGACCGATTTCGGACAGACCGGGTTATGGACGCGCATCAACTGCCTCAACAGCCCGTGGATGCTCGACGACGTCACCGAAATCGTCGCAGAGGTGGGCAACAAGCTCGACGTTATCATGCTGCCTAAGGTCGAAGGGCCATGGGACGTCCACTATCTGGACCAACTCCTGGCACAGCTGGAAGCCCGCCATGGGGTTGAAAAACCCATCCTTATTCACGCCATTCTTGAAACAGCCGAAGGCGTCAAAAACGTCGAGGCGATCGCAGCGGCAAGCCCGCGCATGCATGGCATGAGCCTGGGTCCTGCCGATCTTGCCGCCTCGCGTGGCATGAAGACGACGCGCGTCGGCGGCGGACACCCCGATTATGCCGTACTGGCAGATCCTACGAGCGATGAGGGGGCGGCTCGCCCGGCTTATCAGCAGGACTTGTGGCACTACACGGTCGGAAAAATGGTGGATGCCTGCCTGTCTTACGGGCTCAAACCGTTTTACGGTCCCTTCGGTGATTTTGCCGATAGCGCGGCATGCGAAGCCCAGTTCCGCAATGCCTTCCTGCAAGGCTGCCTAGGCGCGTGGTCACTGCACCCCTCACAAATCAAAATCGCCAAGAAGGTCTTCAGCCCGGATCCCGGCGAGGTCGCCTTTGCCCAGCGCATTCTGGAGGCCATGCCTGATGGCACCGGCGCCGTCATGATCGACGGTAAAATGCAGGACGACGCCACTTGGAAACAGGCCAAGGTGATCGTTGATTTGGCTAAGCTGGTTGCGGCTAAAGACCCGGAAAAGGCCGCCGAATACGGGATTTAGCGTTCGCGCCGATGCTCACTCACGACCGGTATCCCTTCTTGTCGGCGGCCTGCACCGGACCAACGCATCATAGTTGCATCAGCGAAATGACAGGGTTTTGACTAGGCATGGCCCCCGGGCTGCGGCCTGAACGACACAGGTGCCTCCTGAAACCTGAGCGCCTCGATTGACAGCAACGCCCTCCTCCCCTCGAATAAGGGCCTGCGGAGGGGGCACGTCTGGATGCGGCTGGTCGGTGCTTGAGTTGGTGTGTCATGAAACAAGCGAAATATATGGTTGGCCAGGTGGTCAAACATCGCTTCTATCCATTCCGTGGCATCATATTCGATGTCGATCCCGTATTCGATAATACGGAGGAGTGGTGGCGATCGATTCCGGAAGAAATCCGCCCCGTGAAAAACCAGCCCTACTACCACTTGCTGGCGGAAAACGAGGAGACCGAATACATCGCCTATGTATCGGAACAAAACCTATTGCCCGACGATACCGGCAAGCCGATGCGCCATCCGCAGGTTCCTGAACTCTTCCTTGAAGATGATGACGGTCAGTACCACGCGCTATTCCTGCAGGCCCACTGAATAACAAGAAGCATCACAAAAAAACTCCGGCCCATAATTATGCAGGGCCGGAGTTTTTTCTTTTGCGTTCGCGTCAGCCCGTTATGCGGGCCAGCGCCCGCACAACCAAAACGTCCGCTATACTAGTTTTTCTTCGTGGCAGCTTTCTTGTCGTCTTTGAAAGCGTCGTCGCCATGATCCTTCTTGAACTCTTCGAAGGCTTCTCTCTGTTCTTTCTGCTGTGCCGCAAGTTTCTGGCGGCGGGCTTTCTCGCGCTCCCAAAGCAATTTGAAATGCTCCTTGCGCTTTTTCTTATAAAGCTCGTTGTCCATCGGCTTGCCGGCAAACACGGTTGGAAAGTCAGCAATCGGAACGGGTATAGCGATTGGCCGCGCCAACGCATCGCGAACAAGAACGACCATACCGCCGCCCGTCTTCATCCGATCCAGAAACTCTGGCTTCAAACTTCCTTCCGCCTGACATCCGTCTTCAAGGCAAACGGTGAACCCGAGCTTGACCGGCTTTAGGTCCTTCGGATCGATCTTTTCCTTGTTGTCCTTTTTGGTGATCTTGCCCCACTGCTCCTTCGTATAAACAGCAGCTTGCACACCGGCAGGGACAGCCATGCCGAGCGGCACCTTGATCATCAGACCCTTTTTGTCGGTCCCCATGATCTCCTGCACACCCACGGCAACCAGCGTTGCACCCGTGCGCTCATCCAGCCGCTCATGACGAGTCAAACAGATTTCCTGAGAAAACTCGCTCTCTTTGCCCTCTTTATCTTTCTTCTTGCCTTTGAGCGTATCGCACAGCTTAACCCATGCCGATGCGGGCGCCTTAGCACCCTTCTTGGCCGTCGCTGCTTTCTTGGCCGGTGCCGCCTTCTTGGCGGGCGCCGCCTTCTTGGCTGGTTCTGCTGCCTTTTTATCCTGCGCGTGAACAGTTGTAGCCAGCAGCACTGCACTCATAATCACTGCTGCGCCAGCCACCAATTTCTTCAATTGCCAAAAGCTTTGTGCCATAGATACTTTGACCTTTTCGTTTGAGAGCTGGTCCCGCCAGCTCAGCCCCTCTCTTGCCGCGAACAATTTTCTGGCGACAACGCGGTCAACCCTGCGCCTGATGAGGCGACTCCACCGCTTACCGTGGCCGCACTAAGGCCGGGAATGAGGCAATCTGGTGACCGGATTCAGAGCCAAACACCATTCAATCACAGCCATCAGCCGCCCGTGACAAACCCGCAACGGTTCTTATGCCTCATTGTCGCACCTTGATAGCTGCATCTGTTGACAACCCTGACCCCAATCTCTTGTTCTGATCACGCCCAAAAAACGATGATAAGCTATTCAAATCTCAACGCCGACAATCACTCTGGAGCAAGCGGAGAGCGCCTTCCCAATTTTAGCCTTTCACCCATCTACCGGTAGAATGTTCGCCGAATTCAGGGCCCCGTTCATGCTTCGTGCGCTGCTGCTTTTGTTCTGTCTCACCATTTGCGGCGTTAGCAGCCCACCCGCCCAAAGCGAACCCGTGCACGCAATTTCCATGCACGGTGCACCAAAATATCCCGATGGCTTCTCCCATTTTTCCTATGTCAATCCGAATGCCCCAAAGGGCGGGCGCCTGACCCTCGCCGCGCTGGGCTCCTTCGACAGCCTAAATCCCCTCATTATCAAGGGCGAACACGTCGACGGAATTCGAGATTTTGTGTTCGAAAGTCTTTTGACGCGCGGACTTGACGAACCCTTCACCCTATACGGCCGGCTTGCTCAACACATCGAAGTCCCAAACGACCGCAGTTCCATCACATTCCATCTCAATCCCGAGGCGCGTTTTTCCGATGGCGAGGCTGTGACGGCCGACGACATCTTATTCTCCTACCGCGTCCTGAAGAAACACGGCCGACCCAACCATCGCACCTACTACAAGAAGGTGGTCAAGACCGAGCGCCTCTCAGACTTGTCGGTACGTTTTATCCTCGACGACAGCGGTGACCGGGAAATGCCACTCATTCTCGGCTTGATGCCGATCCTTCCTGCGCACATCTACACGGAGGACACGTTTTCCCGCACAAGCCTCAAAGCACCCATAGGCTCCGGCCCCTATCGTGTTGGCAAAGTGCAAGCCGGACGCTCAATCACATACGTGCGCGATTCCAATTGGTGGGGGCGCAATCTAGGCGTATCGAAGGGCCGGTTTAATTTTGACGAGGTTCGCTTCGATTACTACCGCGAAGCCTCTGCGATGTTCGAGGCCTTCCTCAATGGTTCGGTCGACGTCCGCCCGGAACAGGATCCGTCGCGCTGGGCCTCCGGCTACGATGTTCCCCCTGTACGCGACGGCCGCATCGTAAGAAAAAATATAGAAATTGGTTTGCCAGCCGGAATGACCGGTTTTGTCTTCAACACACGACGCGAAGTTTTTGCAGACCCGCGCGTGAGGCGCGCGCTTATTCACATGTTCAACTTCGAATGGATGAACGGCAATCTTTTCCACGGCCTTTATGAACGTAACCAGAGTTATTTTTCCCGATCCATATTGGCCTCATCTGGCCTTGAGGCTGACCAGCATGAGCGCTTTCTGCTTTCGCCGTTCAGAAAAGCGGTGCGGCCCGGCATTATCTCCGGAAGGTATCAGTTTCCCGCTTCCGACGGCACCGCCGAAAACCGCAGCAACTGGTGGGAAGCCCTCCAGCTCCTCAAAACCGCGGACTATCACGTCAAAGACGGCCGCCTCGTACACAAAAAGAACGGCAAACAATTAAGCTTTGAGCTTCTTGCCGCCTCCAACGCACAGGAACGGATCTTCCTCGGCTACAAATCCGATCTTGCCAGACTTGGAATTGACGCGAGGATCCGCGTGGTTGACAGCGCGCAGTATCAGGCACGCCGCAACGACTATGACTTCGATATGATACAAATGCGCTGGCCATCATCGCTGTCACCGGGAAACGAGCAATTGTTCCGCTGGTCATCAAAATCGGCACAAACAAAGGGCAGCTATAACCTCGCCGGCGTACAAAGCCCTGCCGTCGACGCAATGATACAGGCCATGCTCGAAGCTACGGCGGAAGAAGAATTTGTGTCCTCCGTGCGCGCACTGGACCGCGTCTTGCTATCGGGGGATTATGTGATCCCGCTTTACTACCTACCCCACCAATGGGTGGCGCACTGGCGCCGCCTTGCGCATCCCAAGCGCCATTCGCTCTTCGGTTATCAGCTCGACACGTGGTGGTCCCAAGAAGCCAAAGAGAAATAGACCTAACAAAGCATGCCACTCACCTCATCACTATGCGGTAGCGCCGACGAATTGGCAGCAAACCAACCGCCACCAAACTTCAACATGGCCCGCTATTGCCTGCAGCAGGCCGCGCGCAATACCCCCAACAAAGCCGCCCTGATCGTCATTGACGACATCGACGCTGCAGAACCAGCACAGGTGTGGAGTTTCGCGCAAATTGAGGGCGCCGTACTTGCCGTCGCCGCCGCGCTAAAAGACGCCGGCCTGAAACGCACCGATCGCATCCTCATCCGCCTACACAATACGACTGATTACGCACTGCTGTTTTTCGGTGCCATTGCGGGCGGTTTTGTCCCCCTTCCCACGTCGTCTCAACTTACCGAGGAAGAAGCGCTCTTCCTAGCGCGCAACAGCAGCGCACGCTGTGTCGCACTGGCGGAAGGTCTGGACTTGAACGGCCTTGATCAGGATGTGCTCGTCTTGGATGAGACTGCCGTTGCCGCCATGATCGCCCAGGCAGACCAAGCTTCTGGCGTCACCGAAAACCATTACGCGGACACGGCCGCTGATGACCCTGCGTTTCTGATCTACACCTCCGGCACGACAGCAAACCCAAAAGGTGTCCTGCATGCGCAACGCTCAGCCTGGGGACGCCGACCGATGTACGAAGGCTGGTATGGAATATCAGCATCCGACCGCATGTTGCACGCCGGTGCGTTTAATTGGACTTACACGCTGGGCTCCGGCCTCACAGATCCATGGGCCAATGGTGCCACTTCCATTATCTTTACCGGTGAAAAGTTGCCGCAACTTTGGCCGCGTCTCATCGAAAGAACAAAAGCGACATTGTTCGCTGCCGTCCCAAGTCTATTCCGACAAATTCTCAAGTATGCCGATCTTGAGGCAGCCGACATCAGCACGTTGCGCCACGGTCTTATCGCGGGCGAAACCCCGCCGCCAGGTCTGCATGACGCATGGACGGCGGCTGCCGGCACACCACTCTACGAAGCTCTCGGCATGAGCGAGATCTCGACATATGTTTCATCGTCCCCGGCAACGCCACCTAGAGAGGGTATGGTTGGTAGGCCCCAGCCAGGACGTTGCGTCGCCATTCTCCCTGACGAATGTGGGGAGGACCCGCTGCCAATAGGAGAAGCGGGCCTCATCGCCGTGCACCGCTCCGATCCCGGTCTCATGCTCGGCTATTGGAACCGTGAAGACGAACAAGCCGACGTCATGCGCGGCAACTGGTTCATCGGCGGCGATCGCGGGTTCATGGATGAAGACGGATACATCAAGCACCTTGGTCGCGCCAACGACGTCATGAAAGCGCTGGGCTACCGCGTAGCCCCACAGGAAGTGGAAGCAGCACTGGCTAGACACGAAAGCATTGCCGAAATTGCATGTTCTGAACTGAAGGTCCGCACTGATGTCAGCGTCATTGCAGCTTATGTCGTGCTCACCGACAAAGCAAAACAACCAGACTCCATGTCCCTTGATGCAACCGCCGATAGCATCAAGGCTTACGCCCAAGAACACCTGGCAGCCTACAAGCAGCCGCGCGAGATCTTTTTTGTCGAAGCATTGCCGCGCACGCCCAACGGCAAAGTCAAAAGGTCGGAATTGGCACAGGCTCCCCGAATTTCCGCCTAGTGCATGTCACGTCCGGACCCGCGAGTCCGACGATCGCGACGACATCGCACTGAAAGCGCGTATTCGACACAACACCTGCCCTTTCTATTAACGCTGATGCGCACGGCTCCGCCAACGCGCACAGCGGGAAGTATCCTTGCTTGGGTCGAGCATGTGGCTTGGCACCAAGGGGAGCAAGGCGACCCGCGGCGTTGCCGCGCGCCCGCGCAGCTGCCCGAGGCATAGCGCCGAGGAATTGCAGCGTGAGCGAAACTAACCTTAGCAAGGCGACCCGGCCGATAAGCCACCCTGTCGGAGGTGCAGCGTAGCACGACATGCACTAATGACACCGCGCACGCCTTAACGCACACGGCTCCCTAATTAGGCCGCCGCCGCTGCTGCTTCAGCGATCTGCGCTAATTCCCGCGCCAGATCGCGCGCGCCCTCCAACCGTTTCTCTGGCAGATCCCAGTCTGCTTTGAAGACAAGTTTGTGATCAGGCTGCATCTTCACCGCACCTCCCGATTTCTGCATGAAACCTATAAGTCCTTCGGGGTTAGCGAACCGATCGTTGTGGAACGACAAAACACATCCCTTCGGACCGGCATCGATGCGCGAAATTCCCGCTTTGCGGCAGAGCCCTTTGATCTCCATGACATCTAAAAGGTGTGCCACTTCCTCAGGGTACTCACCAAAACGATCGACCAGCTCGGACGCGAACTCATCGATCTCCGCGCGCGTCTCAACACTCGACAACCGCCGGTAAAGTCCAAGCCGCAGTTGCAAGTCGGTGACATAGGTGTCTGGAATGAGGATCGACGTGCCAAGCGAAATCTCAGGGCTCCATTGGTCCGCCGCCTCACCCGATTCACCACCCTTCATGGCCGCAACCGCTTCTTCAAGCATCGATTGATAGAGTTCAAAACCGACCTCGCGGATATGTCCGGACTGTTCTTCACCCAACAGGTTACCGGCACCACGAATATCCAAATCGTGGCTCGCCAGCGAAAATCCTGCCCCAAGTTTGTCCAGCGATTGCAGGACCTGAAGACGTCGATCGGCAGCTGCGGTCAACGGTTTTCCTGGTGGGGTGGTAAAGTAGGCATAGGCGCGCGTCTTCGAACGCCCTACCCGCCCGCGCAACTGATAGAGCTGCGCCAGGCCGAACATGTCCGCTCGATGCACGACAAGCGTATTGGCGTTGGGAACATCCAGTCCCGATTCAACAATAGCGGTAGCCAGCAACACATCATACTTGCCCTCGTAAAAGGCTGTCATGACGTCTTCCGTTTCCGTCGGCGTCAGTTGACCATGCGCGCGGGCAACACGCAGCTCAGGCACCATCTCGTCTAAGAATTCCGCCACCTCATCCAGATCGGAAATTCTCGGCACCACATAGTAGGTCTGCCCGCCGCGGTAGCGCTCCCTGCGCAACGCATCGCGCAGGATCACTGGATCGAACGGTGAGATATATGTGCGCACGGCCAACCGGTCGACTGGCGGCGTCGTTATCAGCGACAATTCGCGAACACCCGTCAGCGCCAACTGCAGGGTTCGTGGAATAGGCGTCGCAGAAAGCGTGAGCACGTGTACGTCCTCGCGCATCTTTTTCAGCCGTTCTTTATGCGCCACGCCGAAATGCTGTTCCTCGTCAATAATTAGGAGGCCAAGGCGTGAAAATTCGATAGATTTTCCAAGCAATGCATGGGTGCCAACGACAATATCGAGTTTGCCGCTCTTGAGCTCTTGTTTGACCCCAGCCAATTCTTTCGATCCAACGAGACGTGAGGCTTGTGCGACGCGAACCGGCAACCCCTGGAACCTCTCGCAGAATGTCCTGTAATGCTGCCGCGCCAGCAGCGTTGTCGGCACGACCACCGCAACCTGGAAACCATTGAGCGCCGCAATGAAGGCAGCACGCAATGCCACTTCCGTTTTGCCAAATCCAACATCGCCACACACCAGGCGGTCCATCGGCCGCCCGCTGCCAAGATCGCTCTCAACAGCGTCGATACTGCTTGCCTGGTCGTCCGTCTCCTCAAATGGAAACCGCGCGACAAACTCTTCATACGATCCCGGCGGAAGGGGCATTGGTGGCGCCTCGCGCAACTCTCGTTTGGCTGCGATCTGAATGAGCTCGCCTGCCATTTCGCGCAGCCGGTTCTTAAGCCGTGCTTTGCGCGTCTGCCACGCCACGCCACCAAGCCTGTCAAGCTGCGCCTTGCCCTCCTCCGCGCCATAGCGTGACAAAAGCTCAATGTTTTCCACCGGCAGAAATAGCTTGTCGCCACCGGCATAGTGCAATTCCAAACAATCGTGCGAATGCCCCAAGGCCTCAATGGTTTTCAGGCCATGGAACCGACCAATGCCGTGGTCGGCATGCACGACAAGGTCGCCCGCCGATAGACTAGCGGCTTCACTCAAAACGTCGGCCGCTCGCCGTTGTTTGCGGCGTTGCCGTACCAGGCGGTCACCCAAAATGTCCTGTTCGCCGATGACCGCAAACTCCGGCGTCTCAAAACCGCGTTCAAGACCAAGTACTGCAAGCGCTGCCGTCCCGCCCGGCAGCGCCAGGGCATCGGTGAACGCGTCGACCTTCGCAGATTTTTTCAGACCGTGCTCAGCAAGCAGTTTCGACATCCGCTCGCGTGCGCCAGGTGTCCAGCAGGCGACAATTACCCGCTTATGCTGTTTTTGAAGTCCCGAAATGTGAGCGACGACCGCATCAAATACATTCTTGTCGGGATCAGTCCGCTCCGGCGCAAAGCTGCGCCCCTCACGACCACCATGGGAGCGTGCCTCCTGCCCCTCTTCCGTTTGAAACGGTGACAGCCGGTAGCAACTGCGCTCGGCCAAAGCCGATGCCCACAATTGGCCGTCCAAAAACATGGTCTCCGGCGGTACGGGCTTATAAGGCGGCGCCCCAAACGCATCAGCCTCACGCGCTTCCAGGCGCGCCTCATAGTGTTCTTCAATCTGTTCGAAACGCTGGCGTATCGCCTCATCGCAGCGATGGTCAAAACTCAAAAGCGCATCAGGCGCGTAGTCCAGAAGCGTTTCCAACTCCTCATGAAAGAGCGAAAGCCAATGTTCTTGACCAGGGTATCGCCCACCGGCGCTGACGCTCTCGTACATCGGATCATCGCCCGTCGCGCCGCCGAATAATTCCACATACCTGCTACGAAAACGCGACGTCGCCTCATCTCCAAACGCAAGTTCACTGATCGGCATCAGCACCACTTTGCTCACCGGCTTGAGCGTGCGCTGCGATTGAATATCGAAGCTTTTGATGCTTTCCAGCGTGTCGCCAAAAAAATCCAATCGGACCGGAGCTTGCCGGCCCGGCGGAAACATATCGAGAATGCCGCCGCGCACGGCAAATTCACCGGTCTCCATTACGGTACCGGTACGCGTATAACCGGCAAGCGTGAGACGTTTTACAAGCCGCGCCATATCTATGCGCTGGCCAGCGGCCATCTGTTTCAGGGCATTTCGGATAAAGCTTCGTGGCGGCACACGCTGCACGATGGCATTTGCAGTCGTCAGAACGACTGTTGCACCTTTTCGCCCACCCAGGCTGAGTTTGGATAGCGCCGTAATGCGCTTTGCAACCAAATCCACATTTGGGCCGACGCGGTCGTAGGGCACTGTGTCCCAAGCGGGAAACGATATGACACGCACAGCAGGTGCGAAAAAGGCAAGGCCTGCTTCCAGCGCTGCAAGCCTGCGGTCGTCCCGGGCAATATGCACGGCGAGGCCGTCCGCTTTACCTCCCTCCTGCACCAGTCCGGCGAGAACCAGCGCATCAAGCCCCTCAGGCACACCGGACAGGGTCTGTCCAGACGGGGTTTGCGATCTATCGATGGTCTGCGCTTCACTCATGTGTCTCTCGAAATACTAGCTTGCATTGGAGCCGGTGTTGCGTCAGTTGCAGCTTGCACCATTTCACTCACCGCGCACGTACCCTCACCTTTGCCCACCCGTCATGCCAATCCATGAAACCGGCGAAGGCTGTCCAGCAAAGTTTCAAACTGCGGATCGTCAGGCCGCACCCCGTTCATGATCCAACTCTGCAAGTCCGGGTCCGGCACACTTAACAAACGTTCGAATTCAGACAGCTGCGCATCATCCATGTCCGCCAGATGGGTTTGCGCATACTTACCGACAAGAAAGTCCAACTCCTTTGACCCCCTGTGGCCTGCACGGAAGGCGGCGCGCCGCCGTCGCATGTCAATTTCTTCTTGTTTTGCTTTATCGCTCATTGCTCTAACAAGTATCGGATCGAGAACAGCACCGCGCGCCGGACCATAAAAAATGGCCCAGCGGAAATGGCCGGCTGGCTTTCAGATTATCCCAAATTGGCTTGTAGCGCCCTTTGCACCCGGCTGTATTTTTTTTGCCAAACGGGGTTTAACCGACCGCCCTGCCAAGCCGCAGGATAATCTTATGTGAATTTCTTGACGCTGCACACTCATGCAGCTTTGCTGCGCGGCCGTAAGCTGTCAGTTATAGCCGCTGGTACAAAGCCACAGACAGCGCGCGAGAACAGCGCCCAACTGAAGCCGATGTGGTTTACGTTTGATAGGCAAAAACGTCAATGCGGCCGACCCTTCTCAATCCCCTATTTGCCAGTGCTCAGACACTGACTGGCATCGGTCCGCGGCTGATGACGCTTTTGCGCAAAGCCTTGGAACCGCCGCCCGGAGTGGTCGAAGCGCGCCTCATCGACCTGTTGTGGCACATGCCCACGGGTGTAATCGACCGGCGCGCCGAGCCCAGTGTCTCCAGCGCGGAAGCTGGCACCATCGCCACATTGAAAATCCGCGTCCTAAAGCATAGACCGCCGCCGCGCGGCAACAGAAAAGCGCCATACAAAGTATCGGCTGAAGACGATACAGGACGAATTGATCTGGTGTTCTTCCACGCTGATCGCCAATTTGTCGAACGCCAGTTGCCTGTTGGCGAAGAGCGCTATATTTCCGGCCGCCTGGAGCGCTACGGCGAAACGCTGCAGATGGCACATCCCGATTACATCGTACCGCCGGAAGCGCGCAACGACCTGCCACTGCTTGAACCCGTCTATCCCCTAACCGCAGGTCTCTCCGGAAAGGTGTTGCACAAATCAATCCGTCAGGTGTTGGACGTCGTGCCTGAACTGCCCGAATGGCAGGACCCGCAATGGCTGAAACAGCAATCCTCACCAAGCTGGAACGAAGCGGTTTCACGTATTCACCGCCCTCATGATGCCAACGATGTCTCTCCTGGCGGTGCGGTCCGCCAACGCCTCGCCTACGACGAATTGTTGGCAGGCCAGCTGGCGCTGGCACTTGTACGCCAGAGCCTCAAGAACGAGGCTGGCCGCGCAATCAGTGGCGATGGACACATCCGTCAGAAGATTGCCGACGCACTTCCCTTCTCATTGACACCATCGCAGATAACCGCATTGAGCGAGATAGAATCGGACTTGTCCGCAAGCCACCGCATGCTGCGCTTGCTGCAAGGCGACGTCGGCTCCGGCAAAACCGTCGTCGCACTCATGGCCATGGCGATAGCAGTTGAAGCAGGTGCGCAAGCCGCACTCATGGCGCCGACGGAGGTTCTCGCCCGCCAGCACCTGGAAACCATAGAGCCTTTGGCGAAAGCAGCAGGTCTGCGCATCGCGATCATTACAGGCCGGGAAAAAGGCAAAGCGCGATCAAACGTCCTCGCTCTCGTAGAAAGCGGAAACATCGATATCCTGATCGGTACGCATGCACTGTTCCAGCCCGATGTCATCTTTCGCGATCTAGCTTTTGCGGTCATCGATGAGCAACACCGATTTGGGGTTCACCAAAGGCTTGCCCTTCAGGCCAAGGGCGGTGGCGGAGGCGCCAACGTTCTTGTCATGACCGCCACGCCAATCCCTCGAACGCTTTTGATGACTCATTATGGCGACCTCGACGCTTCGCGCCTAACCGAGAAACCTGCCGGCCGCAAACCGGTCATCACGACGGCCACACCCATCGACCGAATCGAAGAAATTATCGGTGGCCTGAGACGCGCCATCGACAAGGACGCACAAATCTACTGGGTCTGCCCATTGATCGAAACATCTGACAACAGCGACCTTGCTGCTGCGGAGGAACGCGCCGCTCATCTTCGCCAGACCTTTGGCGACAAAAATGTAGGGCTCCTGCACGGCGCAATGGCAGGCACGGCAAAGGATGCCATCATGCAGGCGTTCGCCGATAACAAACTCAAGATCCTCGTCTCCACCACCGTGATCGAAGTCGGCGTCAACGTCCCCAACGCGACGATCATGGTCATTGAGCATGCGGAGCGTTTCGGTCTGGCCCAGCTGCACCAATTGCGCGGCCGCGTGGGTCGCGGCAAACGTCAGTCCTATTGCGTTTTGTTGTATAAACCGCCTCTTGGCGACGTAGCCCAGGCCCGCCTCGACATGATGCGACAGACAGAAGATGGCTTTCTCATTGCAGAAAAGGACCTGGAATTGCGCGGCGGCGGCGAGGTGCTTGGTGCACGCCAAAGCGGCACCCCCGACCTCCGCGTCGCCGACGTACCGGGTTTTGAACAGCTGTTGGGTGCAGCCCGAGATGACGCCCGCCTGATTCTTGGCGCCGACCCAACCCTCACAGGGCCGCGGGGCGAAGCGGTTCGTACCCTCCTTTACCTGTTTGAGTGCGACGAAGCCGTTCGGCTTTTCCGCGCTGCCTAAGCGCGGCGCAGCGACGCCTATATTTACCCTCTCGACATATAGTCAGGAGTGTTAAAACGGCATATTTGGATCGAGCCGAAGTTATTGATTCTCACAAAAAAAGAGGCCGATCCGCAACAGGTCATCAGCATACGGCCCAGGTGCGCGACAACACGTCAAGAATCTGTTTCAGTGATCCCAAATTCAAGCTGCCGAGTTCAGTGCGTTGGCGTCTGTGTGTGCAGGGTCGTTACACCACCAATAGGCACCTAATCAGTCAATGTTGAAGTGGCGGTAACCGCGTTCCATGACAGTCTCGCATTTGTGCTTGGAGACAGGGCTCTACCTTTGCCAACCCTGCCGCGCAACCTTCGTGCAAGTTCGTACGCGCAACCTCCAAAACGGCGCAATGACCATTTCTTGCAGACGTGCCGATGAATGAAATGAAAAGCATTTGCGGCCGGTTCACCATGACCAGCCAATCGCCTATCTGTTTTTCCGTCCGGGACCCTCAAGCGATATGAACGCGCCGCACTCCAGCCAAGTACGAAGCAGCGTCGTCCCGCTAATGCGGTATCGCGATGTGGCTGCGGCCATCGATTGGCTGTGCCAGACGTTCGGCTTGCAGCAGCACGTTATTGCGCGTGGACCAAACGGGGAAATTTTCTACGCCCAACTGGTTCATGGTAGCGGCATGATCATGGTCGGGAGCGAGGACGACCACAATCTCGACCGCCTCGTTGACACGCCCGATGACCCCGCCGTACGCATTTGCCAATGCTGTTACCTGGTTGTCGACGACATTGACGCCCATTACGAACGTACACTTTCGGCAAAAGCAGAAATCATACTGCCACTGAGCACAGATGACTCCGGTGGCCGCGGTTATACCTGTCGAGACCCCTACGGTCATGTGTGGAACTTCGGTACATTTGACCCTTGGCATGGAGCAAGCAGCACGACCAAAATCCGCCACACCAAACCACGGCAGCCAAGACGTTTGTCGCTCCGCCTCGCTACCGGCCTGGCGGCGCTGTCCATTGCATCGCTCGTTACCGGCGCGGGCGCATGGTACCTCTTAGACGGCGAGGCGGTTTTCGCGGAATATCTCCCCTTGCCCGCCTCCAGCAACTTCGATGACGCGGGTTCCGAAACCACTGCATTAACATCCGAACCCGTCGCGGCTGCAAACAAGCAAGACGCCATTCGAACAAGCCTCAGGAGAAACCTGATGCGCGAGCGTAAATTGCGAACGGCGGCACAGGCGGAAATTGCAGGCCTCAAGGAGAGTGTCCAACGCGAAATGGGCAGACATGCCGCACTAATAACGCAGACCATTGCAAATGACGGCTCTCTGGAATCAGGCCGCCACGTGCTGCTGTCAGACTTGGCTCGCCTGCGACAGAACGCAGTGTTAAAAAACCGCAACATCGACACTTTGCGCGATCGCCTCCATCACGTCACGATCAAGAACATCGAAACCACACGCGCACTCCAAGTGGCCAGGCGGGAACTTGAACTCGCCCGCATTACCAATGAATCGTTGAGTGGGGATATCGCGCAGGTTCAACAAAAGATCGAAAACCTAAACGAAAAATTGCAATCGCTGGGCGGCGAACTCGCGGAAGCACAGGCCGCGCTCAAAACTGCCGAACAGGCCGAACAAGATGCCAAGGCTGCGGAACAAAGTGCCAGAGCCGCCCTGGCGTCCTCCAAAAGGAAGACAAAGCGCAGACGGCGAAAGAAAGTCTATAAAGCTAAGCCGAAGAAACCGCAGCCCGCGCCGGCACCTCTATTCTCGCCGTTTTAAAGCGCCTTCCATGACATTTGCACGCCATACGTGACCCGTCGCGCCAATTTGCCTTCAGCTCGCTTACGCGCCGTCTTTATTCGTCCCGTCGGCCGCAGCGGCATTTTGGTCTTTAACCTGGCCAGCAGCCAACTGTCTACGTGCAGCAGCAGCAAATCCTTTTAGCGTTGCCTGATGGTCCGGCGTCACCATTCCCGCCGAAATGATAATTTTGGCCGCGTCTTCCGCGCTCATCTTTAGCAAGATGACGTCCTTGCGAGGAATGAAACAAACAAAACCTGTCGGCGGCACAACGCCTGTCGGCATGAACACGGTTAGAAGATCACTCTCGCCGCCAGGTTTGACAGAGCCGATTTCACCCGAAGTCTCGCTGGTAACGAAGACAATCGACCACAATCCCTTGGAGGGGAACTGTATCAGGCCGACTTTTTGGAACCCTTCGCCGGGCGCCGCCGCCGAAATCACACTTTCAAAAATCTGCTTTAATGCTCGATAGACGTTTCGCACGATCGGCATACGGTCGAGCATTAACTCGCCAGAACTGATAAGAGTCCGCCCCAGAAGATTTGCCGCCAATGCGCCGACAATCGTCAAACCGAGAATACCGAAAATAAGTCCTATGCCCGGCACAGCAAATGGCAGATAGGTCTCCGGCAGATATCGCACCGGAACAAACGGCTTAATCCAAGCATCCGCGAAGTGGACAAACGACCAGATGATATAAAGCGTTATGGTCACGGGACCGACAATAATCAGCCCCGTCAGAAAATAGTTCCGCAATCGCGCGCCTAAGTGCCGTTCGCCAACGTTGTTTGCCTGCGTCAGCTTCTCCAGACCAGCAGCAAAATCAGACGCAGACTTTTTGCCAGCACCGGCACGTTTTTCGGGACGGTCACCAGTTTTCGTTTTCTCGTCGCCGGATTTTGTCATCGCTGCGCCTCACCGTAGGCAGCGATAGCATCGTGAAGGGGCTCAAACAATTGGATAATGAGTCGCCATGCATCGTTCAATCCACCCAGCACCGCCCCAATCCTGCGCGAGCAAAGCGACGCTTCAACACGTGTTTGCGGATAAACGCAGCAAGGCTTCAGCACTATCGCAGCCGAACCAATCAATTGGTAACCGTTAGGCAATCATAGCCCTTTGCCCGCAGCGGTTTGCAAGATCGGATGGCCTCCGTCTTGTTGGCGAATGGACCGACACGCACCTGATAGAACGTACCCATACTGCCGATAACCGCTTCCTTCACGTAAGGCATCCGGCCACCTAGTTGCGCGCTGTGCTCAACGGCCAGCTGACTGACAACCTGGTTTGCTTCCGCTGCTGAACGCTTGGATGCCACTTGCACGCTAAACTTACCCTTAGGCGCTGTTGGTTCGCGTTGCGTTTTCGCTGCCGGCGGCGGCGAGGCCGACTTGACAGCAGGCGCAGGAGCGGCTGCTGCGGCTGGAGCAGGCGCCCGAGCAACCTTCGTATTGGCCTCGGCAGGCGCAGCCTGCGCCACCGGCTTCGCTTGCGGTTGAGCGCCGCCGCCGCCTGACACACTTGTATTGCTGTTCCAGGCAGAAACTGCACTTGCCGGTGGCGGTGCCGGCGTACTTGGAGCTGCCTGCGTTCCTGAGGATGTCGAATTAGCCGACGAGGAAGACCCGCCACCGAAAACGCCAGAGAAGAAATTAGTTATACTGGCCACAGGACTGTTCGACGACGTAGACCCGCCGCTCGTACTTGGTGCTGGGGACGCCGGAACAGCTCCCGTCGCAGCGCTACCTGGGTTTGTTGCTGTTTGCCAGCTATCGTTTGAAGCTGGCGGCGTTCCCGCAACGTTTGGCTTCACGCTTCTTTCCGGCGCCGGAGAAGACGGCGCTTGGGTCGCGCTCGCGCCACCACCGCCTGCGACAGCCGACGGCGTTTTCGATGGCGCCGCACCACCAGGCACATATCCAGGATCCCGCAAGCCCGCTTCCTTATAGGCCTCCGCCCGATTTGACAGCGCATCGGCACGCTCTTTTTCCGACAAGCCGCCGCGCAGCCACACGGCGCTGTTCAAATCGGCAATCGCACGCGCTGGCTTGCTTTGCCTGCGATACGCCAGCCCCCGGTAATAGAGCGCTTTGGCCATATCCTTGGAGCTAAGCCCACCGCCGCCCAGCGCACCTGTGAGTTTCGAAATTGCATCTGGCATCTTGCCTGCTTCATAGGACTTGATACCCGCGATCACACGCGAGCGTGCGGTCGACCCACTGCCGGGCGTCGTCGCGGCAGCGGATGGCTTCTTTGCACCTGCATCTGGTTTGGCTGTCTGTGCGGCAAGCGGAGACACATCCAAAACCGCCACCACACCGCAAGCAGTTGCCACAATATAAGGAAGACTATGCCTAGCTCTGTCCTTCATTCTCTACCTTTGTCCAGAACGTCTCATGGCGCGGAAGCGGGCTTCAATGAACAGCAACCCTACATAGTGCGGCCACGTCCACAACTCCGGCATGTCGATGAGCCCTATGGGGCATAGGCCAATGGATGGCCATTCTTCGAGCAGTCATTGGTTTCCGGCCCAACAAGTCTAGTTCAACCAACAGAACGAGGCAATTGAACGACAAAGGCGCATCCTAAAAAACCAATAGTTCTAGGGCCTTCTTATTCGACTGTGACCGATTTTGCCAGATTGCGGGGCTGATCCACGTCCGTCCCCATGAAGACGGCAGTGTGATAGGCAATCAACTGGATGGGGACCGCGTAAAGGAGCGGGTTCGTAAATGGATGGCTGTCCTCCACCGGCAGGTGACACCATACCTCGCAGCCGGCCTTTTCCACTGGACCGTTCGAAATCAGCACGATTTGCCCGCCGCGCGCGGCCACTTCCTGCACATTTGAGACGGTCTTCTCATATAGCTCATCGTCAGGAGCGACAACGATGACCGGAACGTTCTCGTCAATCAATGCAATCGGTCCATGCTTGAGTTCGCCCGCGGCATAGCCCTCCGCATGAATGTAGGAGATCTCCTTGAGCTTCAACGCCCCCTCAAGCGCCAGCGGGAAATTGATGCCGCGGCCCAAATAAAGAACGTCCGACGCCTTGGACAAATCATGCGCCAATTTTTCGTATCGTTCCTCATGCGCGAGCATCGCGGAGATATGCCGCGGCACTTCCATCAACGCGCTGACAAGTTCCTTCTCCTTTTCCTCGCTCATCGTCCCACGCGCCCGCGCCAGCGCGATCGCAAATGCCGCAAGCGTTGTCAGCTGACAGGTAAACGCCTTGGTTGACGCCACGCCAATTTCCGGTCCGGCCAACGTCGGCAGCACCACATCTGATTCACGCGCAATCGTTGACGTGCGGACGTTGACAACCGAAGCGATAGATTGGCCCTGGGCCTTGCAGTACCGCAAAGTCGCCAGCGTATCGGCGGTTTCACCGGACTGCGATACAAAAATGGCAAGCCCGTCCGGCGGTAACGGCGCTTCCCGATAGCGCATTTCCGATGCCACATCGATCTCGACAGGCACACGCGCGTAAGTCTCAATCCAGTACTTCGCAACAAGGCCTGCATAATAAGCGGTCCCGCATGCCGATATTGTCACCCGCGATAACTTGGACAGATCCCGCCCGAAGTCGATGGGAAGAACGGTGCCCGTCGCCATATCCAGATAGTTTGAAAGTGTATCGGAAATCACTTCAGGCTGCTCATGAATCTCCTTGGCCATAAAGTGACGATGGTTCCCCTTGTCGACGAGCATGGAACTTGCGCTCGATTTGATTGAGGGCCGCTCGACCGGTGCACCAGCCTCATTGTAGATTTCGACACCTGAACGGCGCAGTACTGCCCAATCACCTTCATCAAGGTATGTGATGGTATCGGTGAACGGTGCCAGCGCGATTGCATCAGACCCCATGTACATTGCGCCATCACCATGTCCCACCGCCAGCGGACTTCCCTGCCGCGCCGCGATCATGAGATCATCCTCACCGGCAAAAATGATACCCAGTGCGAAAGCGCCCTTGAGCTGTCCGAGCGATGCTTTGACGGCTTCGACCGGTCCCTTGCCCTGCCGCATGTGGTCGCTCACCAAGTGCACGACCGATTCCGTATCCGTCTCAGAAGCGAAGACATGCCCCTTGGCTGTCAACTCTTCCCGCAGTTCCCGGAAGTTCTCAATGATACCGTTATGAACGACACACACGCCCTCGGACATATGCGGATGCGCATTAGTCTCGGTCGGTTTTCCGTGCGTGGCCCAGCGCGTGTGTCCAATACCCGTCTGTCCTTTCAGCGGGTCATCGTGCAAGAGGGCTTGCAGATTGCGCAGCTTGCCTTCGGCACGCCGCCGCGACAACTCGCCATTTTCCGCCGTCGCAATGCCCGCAGAGTCATACCCTCGGTACTCCAGCCGGCGCAGCGCATCCACAAGGTCGCCCGAAACCGGCCCCTTGCCCAGAATGCCGACAATACCGCACATGCTTTATCTCTCCATTTTCAGTCGTGACCGCGCGACGAGTGTTGCTGCTCCGAGAATTTCAGCACCACCGCGCCCGCATCACCAACTCGGTCGGAAAGTCTCGGTCCAATGGCGCTTACGCCCGCTTCTTATCCCTACGCCGCTGCATCATCATGCGGAATTTGGCGGCCCATCCCGGTCTCGTTTCCTGTGTACTACGCTCCAATGCCAACGCATCCGGTTCTACATTTTTCGTGATCACGCTGCCCGATCCCACGTAAGCGCCATCACCGATTTTGACAGGCGCCACAAGCGACGAGTTCGACCCAACAAATGCGCCTTCCCCGATCTCGGTCCGCGCCTTGTTGAACCCGTCGTAATTGCAAAAGATGGTTCCCGCGCCAATGTTGGCACCAGCGCCCACCGTGCCGTCACCAAGATAAGATAGGTGATTGGCTTTTGCACCTGCACCCATTTCGGTATTCTTCACTTCCACGAAGTTCCCCACCCGCACCTGTTCTGCAAGCATGGCTCCTGGCCGCAGTCTCGCGTAGGGGCCGATCTGGGCGGATGCGCCCACATGCGCACCTTCCAAGTGACAGTTGGCTTTGATGACGGCGCCCTGCTCAACCTTCACCCCAGGGCCGAAGAAAACGTTAGGTTCCAACACAACATCGGCGGCAAGCTCGGTATCGTATGACAGCCAAACAGTCTCCGGCGCGACCATCGTGACCCCGTCCAACATGGCCCGCCGGCGTGCACGGGTTTGGAAGATCGCTTCGGCGCCAGCGAGCTGAACGCGGGAATTTACACCGAGAACTTCGTCTTCAGGACAAACGACAACGCCGGCCTTGTGCCCGTCGCGGCACGCAACGTCCACCGCATCCGTCAGATAGTATTCCTGTTTGGCGTTGTTGTTATCGATCCGATCGAGCACCGAGAGCATATCCGGCAGACGAAACGCCATCACGCCCGAATTGCACAAGGAGACTTCCCGTTCCTGCTCATTTGCATCCTTGTGCTCGCGAATAGCGGCTAGCGAACCGTCGGGAGATCTGAGGAGCCGGCCGTAGCCTGTCGGGTCCGCAGCCTCAAATCCCAGCACGGCAACACCATGCCCTGCATCAAGGCAAGCGCGTAAAGACGAAACGGCCTCAGGCGTAATCAAGGGCGTATCTGCATAAAGGACGATGACGTCTCCGTCGTGACCTTCAAGCGCACTGCGGGCCGCAATCACCGCATCGGCCGTACCGCGCTGTTCCGTTTGCACATGAATGCTCGCACGCGGGGCCAGGCGCAGTGCTTCTGCGCGAACATCCTCCATATCCGGACCAACCACGACGGCGATCCCGCAATCGGGAACCACCGCGGCCAGATCCAAAACATGGCCCAACATGCTACGACCGCCGATTTTATGCAGAACCTTCGGCAGCGCCGACTTCATGCGCGTGCCTTTGCCTGCAGCCAACACGACAATCGACACCGGGTTTTCGCTCATCAATCCGTCCGTATTCCTCTGCCAGCTTGGGCGTGGCCAGCCAGCATCCCAAAACCCGCATGCTATGGCGCGCGCCGTGCCAGGTCCCCGCAACGGCAAGTTCCATAGCGTTGTCGCCCATCCGGTGGCAAGGCCCGCCAGGCACCATATGCACCGCACCGATCAAATGCGGCTCAATGGACAACTGACGCCGCATGCGTTTTGGCATATCTCGAATAACCCGCTGAGGCACCCGCCCGACTGCCGCATGGTGTGTCGATCGAACCACAGTTCTCCCACACCATGTCCATATGTTGCGGGGCTTTTCGGCCCTATTTCTCGTCCTTCCACAGTCCACACCGCCAACGCGGGACGATTCGTTGACCCCCTAGGCCGACTCAGCCACCGTTTTTGCAACTTTAGGGCACACAGCGCCGCAAGCGGCTGCGCCTGCCTCAAGTGCGTTTGTCCGGCGGCAGAAGCGACGTCGCACTGAAAAACGAGTGTCTGAGAGCGAACAAGTTCGGAACCTGATTATGCCTGCGACCACGTCTTCGCCAACTTTGAACCGACCACCCAGGCCGATGGTGGACACATCTGGGTCACCGGCCAAATCTTCCCTGCCCGCCGGCTACGTCGTTGCCTGGCTGCTGCTGGCAATCGTCTCAATCTCTTACATTTCGCTCATCACCTTGTGGCCCAGCGCCGCCAGCCAGATGCTTCCTGACATCCGCACCAGCGAACCGGAAACAAACGAAGGACAAAGAGCGCGCGCCCAGGCGCTCGCACAGGTTCGCCAGCTTGAACAAGACTTGGCGGCTGCGCGGCTGAATATTGCGCGCCTTGAGACCGAGATAAAAAACCGCGACAAGCAGCAGGCGGAAGAAAAAAACAAGGAGCAGATCGCGGAGCAGACAGCGAAAGCCGATGCGGTTGAAGCCGAACTCGCGAAAGCCGTAGCCGCGGTCGAACAGACGGACCAGACCGGCACCGCGCCAGCCACAGACGCTGAGCGGTCCCCCGCGGACACATCCACGCAGGCCGACGTTAGCCCGATCCTGCTAAACGGCAGCGGCGCAGATAAACCGGCTCCTTCTGAGACCGGCGCCATCAGCCCGGCCGACGTAAAGCCTGCCGCACCAACAACACAAACCGCAGACGCAACTCAGCCAGCTACTGCTGCGGAGCCGGCCCCTGAAAAAGAGCCACCGAAGCGAAATGTCAACATCGTCATACCGCCACCACCGGAACGCGCTCCGCCGCCGCCAATCGAGACGGTACGCACCGTCGTACAAAACGCGGTTGCACCAGCTACGGCGCCGGCGGCCCAACCCGAGCCTGTTCTTTTCGGGGAAGCGGTTGTGACACCAAACCAGAACAGCCAGGAACCCCCACTTGCCGTAGAGTTGGCCACAGGACCCTCGGTTAGCAGCCTGCGTTTGAGCTGGAACTTACTAATGGAGCGCTATGGGCCGACGCTGCAGGGATTACAGCCGCGCTATGTTGCCAATTCGCCCCCAGGAGCCGTACATCAGTCCTACAATCTCGTCGCGGGCCCGGTGACAACCTCACTTGAAGCGCAGAAAATATGCCAGGTGATGCGCGGTAACGGACTTCCGTGCGCCATAAGCATCTTTTCCGGCAGCGCGCTGTAGAGCGGTAAACTTGCGCACCTTTGCGCAGCGCCGGGTCTAGAAACTGGTATCATCCGCAGCGCCGCGCCGTGCGTGCCATCTGGGCCACCGGCTTGACGGTCACAGTTCTTCGGCTCCAAACGTATCGCATGCCTGAACAGTGCCGGCTTGATACCCGGTCTTGAACCAACGCACCCGTTGCTCAGCAGACCCATGTGTGAATGAATCCGCCACCACATAGCCCTTAGTCCTTTTTTGAATCGTATCATTCCCAAGCTGACTGGCAGCGTTCAATCCTTCTTCGATATCACCAGGCTCCAAACGTTGGTACATGTTGTCCGTTACGGCTATCCAAACGCCGGCGAGACAATCTGCCTGCAACTCCAGCCGGACTGAATATGATTTTGCGTTAGCAGGATTATCCTTCTCAAGACGGGTAACCCGAGAAAGTACTCCGAGCAAATTTTGAACGTGATGTCCCACCTCGTGCGCAATCACGTAGGCCTGAGCGAAATCGCCGGGGGCATTGAACCATTTTTTGAGTCTGACAAAGAACGAAGGGTCCAGGTAAATTTTTTGATCTCGGGGACAATAAAGTGGCCCCATTGATTTCTTTACCGTCTCACAGCCTGAATAAGTCTCACCGGTGTACAAAACGAGCTTCGGCTCTTCGTACGTCTTACCCATTTGCTTGAACAACAAATGCCACGCATCTTCAGTATCCGCCAATACACGGCTGATGAATATTTTTTCTTCATCAATCCCAGAAGCGTGCTGAGCGCTACCGGAACCCCCTTCGTCTGCAACCGGCAGACTGGGAATATGATACCCACGATCAGGTAGCGGGCTCATCACGTTGCCAAAATCAACCACGAAGCCCGCGACAAGCAGCAGAACTAACACAACAGCAAACGATTTCACAACGACTTCACCACCAATTAATTCAGTACATTTAGATTACATTGATCAAACTCCACGACAGAATAACCAACCGACACCTGACCCGCCCCAACGTCCATGACAGTGGCAAGAGATCTAAAGACGGCTCGCGTTGAACGTATCGCAGTCCCTAATATTGCCCGACTTAAAACCAGTCTTGAACCAACGCACTCGTTGCTCGGCGGACCCGTGCGTAAACGCGTCCGGGACGACATGTCCCTGCGTGCGTCTTTGAATCATGTCATCGCCGATTTGGCTTGCCGCATTCAGACCCTCCTCGATATCACCAGGCTCTAAACGCTGATGCATACTCTCATTCAAATTTGCCCAGACGCCTGCAAGGCAGTCCGCCTGTAGTTCCATCCGTACCTGCAATGCGTTGGCTTTCCGCGTACTCATCGAGCGCTTCGCACTTTGAACCTTGTCCGCTACGCCAAGAAGCTTTTGCACATGGTGTCCCACTTCATGTGCAATCACGTATGCCTGGGCAAAGTCTCCGGGCGCATCGAACTTCGTTCTCAGCTCATCAAAAAAGCGACTATCAACGTAAATTTTTCTATCCAATGGGCAGTAGAACGGTCCCATTGCTGCTTGACCAAAACCGCAGCCGGTCTGCGTGCCTCCCCTGTAGTCAACCAGTGTCGGCGGCTGATATTGCCTGTCGAATGACCGGAAAACCCGACCCCACACTTTTTCCGTATCCGCCAGAACTTGACGCATAAACCTGGCCATCTCGTCTTCGCTCGGCGCTGTCTCCCTTCTCGCGTTGCGATCTATGTCAAAGTCAAACGGGCCGCGAGTACCGTCATTCGACTTGCGTTGTGCGTCACCAGTATTCGGCATTTGTGGAATTTCGGGAAATCCGGCACCTCCGCCCGGACCAATTCCACCGCGCAACAGATCGAGCGGATTAATGCCCAGAAACATCATAATCACACCGATAATAATCAGCGTGGTCAGGCTGAAACCGCCGCGCCCGCCGACTGGCACTCGAAATGACCGCCCTCGACCTCGAGGAAAGGGAAATTGGAGTCCTCCTCTACCTCGACGCTTTTCGTAGTTGGAACTCTGCTGATCATCTTTGTCGTAGCGCATGACGCCTCCTGCCAAATCGTCATCAGCCGGCACGTAAAACCAGCGAAACGAGAATTCCGCTTCATAGTGCATGCCCGCGGCGGGCATGCAAGGCAGAGGGAAACTGAAAGACCTCCACCCGCGCTAACTCGTTTTGTCTATGGGCGTTTTGCCGTCCTCCGGCAAACTGGTGATGGCGCGCGATGACGCAATCCCGGCGGCCGGACCGCCACCCTCATCGCTTCGCTCGCTCTGCGTGGCGGTTTTGGATCCGACACCAAACGTTGAGAAATCAAGCGTCCCTGACCGTAAGAGTCCGCGCACCGACCGGGAAGCGGCAACATGTCCCGAATTGGCATATGCCTCGTGATTGCGCTCGATCTCTTTCAGGTCATAGCGGTAGTTCACCATAAGCCCATGCGACTGTGCGATCCCTTTCTCTGAAAGGTCCCCCAGCCAATTGATCCGTTCCAAGCGCGCACCATTGCCAAGGTGGAATCGCGCTACTGGATCGATTGGTTTGCCATCGCTGGCCTTGGCCTTGAGAAAATAGGTGGCCGCCAACGACTTCAGGGCGTCCTGCAATGGACTGTCTGCCTCCAAGCTCAAATGCCAATCCGGCGCCTCCAATTGCTTTAATAGCTCGCGGTCAAATCCCGTGACGTCCTCGCTGGTATCCTCCTCAGCGAGAACGTCGGCGAGCCAACGCGAAAATTTCGGCACCGGAGACAGCGTTACAAACGTTTTCAAGGAGGGGATCTCCCGCACAAGATCCTCAACCACCTGCTTGATTAGGAAGTTCCCGAACGAAATGCCCTTAAGGCCCGGCTGGCAATTCGAGATTGAATAGAAAACGGCCGTCGTTGGCGCCGGCTCCACAGCGTTTTTGCGTGCTTCCTCAAGAACTGGTGCAATTGCGTCAGGAATATCCTTGGTCAGGGCCACCTGCACAAAGATCAATGGGTCGTCCACCAGTGAGGGATGGAAAAAGCCAAAACAGCGCCGATCAGCAGGATCGAGCCGGCGGCGCAAATCCTCCCAGCCTCGAATTTCATGCACAGCCTCGTAGGCCATCAAGCGCTCTAAAATGGCTGCAGACGTCTGCCAGTCTATGCGCCGCAGTACCAAAAAACCTCGGTTGAACCATGAATAGAGCAGATGGCGTACGTCACCGTCGACCTGGGACAGAACACTATCTTTGTCGTCCATGGCCAGAAGGTCAGCGCGCATGGCAACGATCTGTGCTGTGGCACCTGGCGCCAGGTTAAGCCGCCGAAAAAATTCCTGCAGCGGACTTTCAACAGCGTCTTGCAGCGCTGACAGCGCACGCGCCGATGGGTGCGCAAGATATTCGCGTGCAGCGGTTTCAATCCGGGCACCGTCGGGTTGCAGCATCACCGCCAGATAGCGAAAAAACGCATTGCGAGTTCGCTCATCCAACACACGGTAGTGTGCGAGGAGCTGCTGCGCGATCGCAACGCCGGACGCTTCCCCGCGCCCTGACATCAACGCACCGACGAGCGCTTGGATACCTTCTTCCGCATCGCCGCGAAACAGCGACTTGGGCAACAGAGCCCGACCCTGCTCGGCCACCGTATTCAGAAGTTCCTGCAGAAACGATACGTTCATTTCACCTCGCAACATACGGCGCCGCGTAAGCCCAGAACCCACATGAGAGTAGCCGCCCCAGCAGCGGCGGCAATATCGCATTCCCGCTGCCCGCGGGACGGCTGTTAACGAAACGTAAACCACCTTGCAGCAAGATTCGGTTAACGTTTTTGACACGAATAGGCAGGGGCGCCATCGGCAGTCCTAAAACAATTTCACCATGACACATACCGCCACAAACGGCCGCATGGCCTCATCACTCAATGAAGTCAAGAACGATACCGGCAGGGTCGCCTTTTGCGGACCCTACGTACTGGCTGCGATCACAGGCTATTCGATCAGCACAATCGAAGACAAAATCCGCGCCTATCGTGATGTGCCCGACCATCTGAAGCCCGTCATCAAAGGCACCTATACCGAAGAAGTCGAGCAGGCCCTCTCACACTTCGGCTACAGCATGGAAGTCAGCCAGAGCTTCATGCATTTGCCGCGCAAGGAACGCCCCACCGTATGGAGCTGGATGCAGCGGCCGCGCAATGCCTGGTCGCACTACATTCTTGCCATTCACAAAGGCAAGGAAGGTCACTGGATCCTGATCAAGGGCGTAAAAATGTGCGACACCTACACCGAAGGAAAATGGACCTTTGTGTGTGACGGACCGCACCGCGGCGCGCGCATCATGGAAATCTTTGAAGTCAAAAAGCGCATCGACTTCTGATGCACACTCAAACGCGTGCTCGAATTTTCCGCGACGCTACTTCCACTCAATTTTGACGACTTCGAACGAACGCGATCCCTTAGGCGTCGTCACCTCGACGCTGTCGCCTTTTGATTTGCCGATGAGTGCCCGCGCGATGGGCGAGGAAATGGATATCTTTCCATCGCGCAAATTCGCCTCCGAGTCGCCGACGATCTTGTATTTCACCTTCTCATCCGTATCCTCGTCAATCAACGCAACGGTTGCGCCAAACTTGATCGTAGTGCCCGAAAGCGTGGACGGATCGATGACTTCGGCGCGCGAAAGCTTGTCCTCCAACTCCGCCACCCTGGCTTCATTGAGACCTTGCGCCTCTTTTGCCGCGTGATACTCGGCGTTCTCAGATAAGTCGCCGTGGGAACGCGCCTCCGCTATCGCCTGAATGATGCGCGGCCGCTCTTCCGCCTTCAGCCGCTGGAGTTCGGCCTCCAGGGTGCTGAAACCCTCATTCGTCATTGGAACGCGGTCCATGGACATCGCTGAATGTCTCCCACTTGGCCCGGCACATCTTTGTGCCGGAGCCTGCAAAAAGTCTCTATCGCCCACTCTGTTGGAGTTGCCGGTCCTTGCTGACACGATATTGGCCGGCGATGAGGATTTAAGATAAGCGGCGTGTGTAGCTCTGCAATGGCGCAACATTAAGAATGTCCGCCTTCAGAGCACGGATCGCTCGCGTAACTGCAATAGCGCCCGCCAAAGTTGTATAATATGGAATATGGTGAAGCAAGGCCGTGCGCCTTATGTCCTTGCTGTCAACAAGTGCCTTGGAACCTTCGGTTGTATTGAACACCAATGACACGTCGCCATTTTTCATCGCATCGACAATATGCGGGCGCCCCTCCAATACCTTGTTGATAACCTCGCACGGCAGTCCGTTCTCCTCCAAGAAGCGCTTCGTCCCGCGTGTGGCGATAAGCGTGAACCCCATGGCCTGCAAATCGACGAGCGGCGCCATAATGCGCTCCTTGTCGGTATCCTTCACCGATACGAACACGGTGCCACTCGTAGGCAGTTTCTGGCCCGCGCCCAGCTGGCTTTTGCCAAATGCCATGGCAAAATCTGTGTCGATCCCCATGACTTCGCCGGTCGAGCGCATCTCCGGTCCGAGCACCGGATCGACACCAGGAAAACGCGCGAACGGGAAGACAGCTTCCTTGACCGCAATATGATCGAGTTTTTCAAGTCGAAGATCGAATTCTGCAAGCTTCTGGCCGGCCATCACGCGCGCAGCAAGCGCAGCCACCGGCACACCGATGACCTTGGCAACAAACGGGACCGTACGTGAAGCACGTGGATTAACTTCCAGGATATAGATGTGGCCGTCCTTGATGGCGAATTGCACATTCATTAGACCGACGACATTGAGCGCCAGAGCCAGTTTGCGCGTCTGCTCCTCAAGCTTGCCAACAACATCTTCATCCAACGAGTGCGGTGGCAGAGAGCACGCACTGTCACCGGAGTGAATACCTGCTTCTTCAATATGTTCCATGATGCCGACAATGACAGCATCCTCGCCATCGGCGAGACAATCCACGTCCACCTCGACGGCGTCAGTCAGATAACGGTCTATCAGCAGCGGCCGCCTGTCCGACACAACGAGTTCCGAAGGCCGGTCCAAGGTCGACGACAGGCGCTTGATGTAACGTTCGATCTCTGCGCCGTCGTATACGATCTCCATCGCCCGGCCACCCAACACATAGGACGGCCTGATCACAACCGGGTACCCGATCCCATCGGCCACCGCACGCGCTTCCTCCGGCGTTCTGGCGATACCGCTCTCCGGCTGTTTTAGTTCCAGCTTACGAATGAGCGCATTAAAACGGTCACGATCTTCAGCCAGGTCTATTGCATCCGGCGATGTCCCTAATATGGGCACGCCCGCCTGCTCCAGCGCTTCGGCAAGCTTAAGTGGTGTTTGCCCGCCAAACTGCACAATGACGCCTTTCACGCTGCCGCGTTCCTGTTCGCGGCGCACGATGGCGAGCACATCTTCTGCCGTCAGCGGTTCGAAATAGAGCCTGTCGGAGGTGTCGTAATCGGTGGACACGGTCTCGGGATTGCAGTTGACCATGATGGTCTCGAAACCTGCAGCGGTGAGCGCAAAGCAAGCGTGACAACAGCAGTAGTCAAACTCGATGCCCTGACCGATACGGTTCGGCCCACCACCCAGAATAATGATCTTTTTTTTGTCCGTCGGCTCAGATTCACAAACCGGAGCGTCGGTCAGAGCACTTTCATACGTGGAGTACATGTAGGCCGTGGGAGAGGCAAATTCCGCAGCACAAGTGTCGATGCGTTTGTAAACTGGATGCACGCCAAGCGCTTCGCGATGTTTGGCGACATCGAGCTCCGGAACGCCAGCTAGTTTTGCCAACCGCGCATCCGACAACCCTATGGCCTTGAGCGCGCGCATTTGATCGGCTGTTTGAGGCAGACCATGCGCGATTACGCGTGCCTCCTCATCCACGATTTCCTGGATGCGTGCCAGGAACCAGGGATCAATCTTGGAGAACGCATAAATCTGATCGTGATCGACGCCCAGACGCACAGCCTGCGCCACCTTCAACAATCGGTCAGGAGACGGTGTCGAAACGGCAGCTCGGATAACGTTTTTATCGTCACCCTGGCCCAACCCCTCCAACTCATAATCGTCAAGTCCCGTAAGACCGGTTTCCATGGAACGGAGCGCCTTTTGCAGGCTTTCGGCGAACGTACGCCCTATACCCATGGCTTCGCCAACGGATTTCATGGAGGTTGTCAGAGTAGGATCCGCCCCATCGAACTTCTCGAAGGCGAAACGCGGTATTTTCGTAACCACGTAATCGATGGTTGGCTCGAAGGAGGCTGGCGTTGCACCGCCCGTAATATCGTTGGCCAACTCATCCAGCGTGTAGCCTATCGCAAGCTTGGCCGCGACTTTGGCGATTGGAAAACCCGTCGCCTTGGATGCCAGCGCCGAAGATCGCGACACACGCGGGTTCATCTCGATCACGACCAGGCGCCCGTCGTCAGGGTTGACGGCAAACTGCACGTTAGAGCCGCCAGTCTCAACACCAATTTCACGCAACACCGCAAGGGAGGCATTGCGCATGATTTGGTATTCTTTGTCGGTGAGCGTCAGCGACGGCGCTACGGTGATACTGTCGCCTGTGTGCACGCCCATCGGATCAACGTTCTCGATGGAACAAACAATGATGCAGTTGTCGACGCGATCGCGCACGACCTCCATCTCGTATTCCTTCCACCCAAGTACTGATTCCTCAACCAGCACCTGCGTCGTCGGTGACGCATCCAGCCCGCGCTCGATGATCTCGAAAAATTCTTCACGGTTGTAAGCAATGCCTCCGCCGGTACCGCCAAGCGTAAACGAAGGACGGATAATCGCCGGCAGCCCGACAGCTTCCAACGCCGCCACGGCTTCGGAACGATCGTGCACCATCATCGAGCGAGGTGTTTCCAGACCGATCCGCTTCATTGCCTCGCGAAACAGCAGGCGATCTTCGGCCTTGTCGATCGCCTCGGCCTTCGCACCAATGAGTTCCGTGCCGAGCGCCGACAAAACGCCCTGCTTGTGCAGTGTTAAGGCCGTGTTGAGCGCCGTTTGACCACCCATGGTCGGTAGAACGGCATCCGGGCGCTCCTCCGCGATGATCTTTGCAACGACCTCCGGCGTGATCGGCTCCACGTACGTGGCATCTGCCACATCTGGATCGGTCATGATCGTCGCCGGATTGGAGTTCACCAGAATGATCCGGTAGCCCTCCTCCTTCAACGCCTTGCACGCCTGTGTTCCTGAATAATCGAACTCACAGGCCTGGCCGATGACAATAGGTCCGGCGCCGATGACGAGGATGGATTTTATGTCTGTACGTTTGGGCATGCTGGCGCGTCTTCTATTTGAGCCAAGGGCATTTGGCTAGAGGCTTGCCCGACCCAGCCACAGCTGATCAGGCTTTGCAAACACGGGCTCTGCCGCGCAAATGCCCGCCGGGCCTGACAAACCTGGCCCTGCCCGCCGCTCAGCGTTGGGGTGGCCTATCACACATGCAGGGGCCGAAAGGATGACTTTGAAACCGTATCGTCGCTACTGCGATTCGGGCACTGGAGGTTTGATCGCGATTTCCGAAGGGTAGGAATAGATCGCCTTGAAGAAAGGCTGGTCAAGCCGATTGGGGGCTGCCACGGTGGTGCGCTCCGGCAAACCTGTCTTAGCATCCACATATAAGAACCGTGTCGGAGGACTTTTGGGTGTCGCACCCGGAATAACCTTCTTCTTGGCCTCTTTTACGCGGTAAACTAATACGTCGGCACCATCCAACTTGGTTTTCCCCTCGCAGAAATAGGCGAGGAACTGATTGGACTTCTGCTCGACGTTCTTTTTGAGATTGTTGGCAAGTTCCTCCGCATCGATAGGAGCCAGCGCGTTCCAATCCCCCTCCCGTTTTACCCAGGCCTTGCCATCCACCAACAGCGTCTCCGATACCACCGGCGATGGCAGCACTTTCATTTTCTGGTGCATGCGGCCGGGAAGCTCATAGTCGACAGTCATCTGCACAAGCCCGCGCTCACTGATCATGCTCGACTTCATCCGGTACTTGCCAGTGGCTCGCTGCTTGTCGAGAGCTTCATTTGCTTCCTTTGTACAGTCAGTAGCCGCCAGTGAAGAGACTGATGACAGTCCAACGAAAAGGATTGCCAGAAGATAACGCATTGGTCCTCTTTCCAAGTTTGCTGCCCAGTTACCTGGACGTTGTTATACGTCGATGGCCACCGCTTAGACCAACCAGGTTTTGCTACTATGGTTGAGCCGCCACCAAAACAGGTCGGGCCTCTGCATTTATTCGGTTTTCTTGTGCCTCTTGCCTTGCATGTGCTTACGCATTTGCTCGCACGGATCAGGTCTTGCCTGGCGCGGCGTATAGATCACAAAGTCAGCAATCTGGCGGGATTGAGATTGAGCCGGCGTTTCACCTTCGCCAGGCTCCTCCTCAAGCAGAACAGCCAGAACGCCCTGCTTTTCCGTGCCCGCCGCCTCATCGGCGTCGAATTTCTCCACGTACCACGGGCTGCCCCGGTCCGTCCGTACATGCCCATTTCCAGCAATCACAGTTACGCTACCGGCATCGGCACGCGCCTTTACGGCCGCCTCCGCCAGCGACGCGTCGCGATAGCGCTGGGCCATTGCAATACCGGTCAATGCAGTCTTGGGCATCATCCCGCAATGGCTGTTCTCAAGCTCGGATAGCAAAACGTCGAAACCATTTCCATCCAACGGGTCGTCGAGCTTGAGATTTGAGCGTTCATTGTCTTGCAGCACCTCAAGACCCTTTCGCGCAACGTTCTTGATCTTATCGCGTACCGCATCCCCGCCGACAACCTTCAGACCAAGACGCAACGCTTCCGAAAAAAGTGGTCGATAAATTTTCTGGTCTGGCCAGTTCCCTTTGCTCCAGTCCAGTTTGTCAAACAGCCGGTTTGCAACAGCATCGGGATTTTCGCTTCCAACAGGACCGGCGTTGAATTTATCCACCAGCCTTTGTTGGTCTTTGCGGATTTGCTCAAACACAATCGCGCCACGCCCTGGCGACTTCGGGGGCCTGGAAAGCAAATGCGCGCGCAAATCATGATGGGTGGGATTGTCGTGTACTTCGCCTAGAAAGACGATACCGCCACGCTCGTGGGTGTCGCGGATCAGGCCCAACAGTTCGGACAAATCCCCGTGTCTGCAATGCGGCCGTTTCGGCTTTAGGTCAGATCGCGCAGTACTTGGCATTCGCACCACTTTGCCACACAGCTCGTGTGCGCACCGCCCCGCCCACGCTTGCATGACGCGGGCTGCGCTCGTGCCGTCAGGCGCGCACTCATCCTTTTTTCCACCTTCAGCGAAAACTGCAGACCCGCCTGCATCCACCGTAACGAGTAGTACAAAAAACACCGAACACATGAATCGCATGGACGTCATCGACCGCAACGCTAGCCTGTGAACCGCGCACACCTCATTGCCAATCAACATCGGATTACTCCCAAGCCATCAGACGTCGCTAGATACACGGCCAACAACCGTGATCCATTGCGCTTGACTAGGCCGCAGAAAGCCCTATGCGCCTTTGGATCTCATCAGATCGGCAAAGCGCTCAAATAGGTAATGGCTGTCCTGCGGACCCGGAGACGCTTCGGGATGATACTGAACAGAAAAGATCGACTTACCGTCCACCGCAATGCCGCAATTTGTTCCGTCGAACAACGATACATGCGTTTCCGAAACGCCCTCCGGCAACGTATCGCGGTCGACAGTAAAGCCGTGGTTCATCGACGTAATCTCAACCTTACCGGTCGTGAAATCCTTAACCGGATGATTGGCGCCATGATGACCCTGGTGCATTTTTTTTGTTTTCGCACCAAGCGCCAGTGACAGCATCTGGTGTCCGAGACAAATGCCAAACATCGGCAGACCACTATCGATGAGCTTCTTAATCTCAGGCACGGCATATTCGCCCGTTGCCGCCGGATCTCCCGGCCCGTTGGACAAGAAGATTCCGTCAGGTTTGCGGGACAGAACATCTTCCGCACTTGCCGTTGCCGGCAGAACGGTAACCTTGCAGCCGGCAGACGCCAGACAACGCAGAATATTTCGTTTCAGACCATAATCTAAGGCAACAACATGGAAGTCCGGTTGTTCCTGACGTGCATAACCCGTTCCCCAGGCCCAACGCATTTCGTCCCACGTGTAGGACTGACCACATGTCACATCAGGCACGAGGTCCATGCCCACCAATCCCGGCCAGGCCGCGGCATCCGCCTTCAACTTATCTAAATCGAACGTGCCGGAAGGCTCGTGCGCGATCACCGCATTGGGCATGCCTGCTTCGCGAATACGCACAGTCAGCGCCCGCGTATCAACGCCACAAATTCCGATGATACCGCGTTCCTTGAGCCAAGCATCCAGGTCCCTGGCTGCACGGTAGTTCGACTGCCCGGTAATCGGTGCCCGCAATACACAGCCGCGCACACCAGACCGCGAGGCGAGATTGGAGGTCTCGATATCTTCATCGTTCACACCCACGTTGCCGATATGCGGGAACGTGAATGTAATGATCTGTCCTGCATACGACGGATCAGTCAGGATTTCCTGATAACCGGTAATGGCCGTGTTGAAACAAACTTCGCCAACCGCCTGACCGGTCGCCCCGAGCCCCATCCCGCTGATGACGCTCCCATCCGACAGCACCAACTTGGCTGTCGCCTTAAGTTCGCTCCACGCGGCAGGTTCGCTGTCCTGACTCAATGTCCTTTAGGCTCCGCTCATATATTGCTCGGCACGCACAATTCGACGTGCCTTACCCATCCCAACCAGCGTCCACGCCATGCCTCGCCGTGGTCCATCCATGCGCACAAGATGGCAATATAGTGCATTAGGTCGATTTGCCGGTCTTCTGATTTTGCCCGCTGCCCGCATAGTTACCAATTCAACGCCCGACGCCACCGCCTGGTTCACAATAGCAACCTGCCACGAGGCCTGAAGCCCATTCATCAGGGGCGGGAAACGTCTAGGCGAAGCCGCGGGCGCGGTCAATTGTTTGCCTCCATGAGAGGAACTGGACGGTGAACAGCCCAACTTCGCCCTTGCAGCAATTGCCCCGGAGCACTAGGAGGATGGCTAAATTCATGGGGTCCAGCCGACAAAATCTGGCATTCGGAGCAATACGTCGGCGTTGACCTGCAGATGCAATGGGCCAGTCCGCACATCGGAACTGAACCACGAAATCACATGATTGCAATTGACCCGGCCCTAAGACGCACACCTGTGCCGCTAAAGGACCGCAGCGAGGAGTCTCCATGCGAGAACGCATTAGCCAAGCCACCAAAGAGGCCATGAAGTCTGGGGACAAGGCACGGTTATCGACCCTGCGGCTGATCTCTGCCGCGATCAAGGATCGCGACATCGCCGCCCGTGTCGATGCAAAAGGTCAGTCTACGGGCCACGACAAGGCCAATGAGCAGGACGTACTCGCGTTGCTGCAAAAGATGATCAAGCAGCGGCGCGAATCGATAGAAACCTACCGCCAGGCCGGGCGTATCGATCTGGCTGATAAAGAAGCCGCCGAAATCACCGTCATCGAGGAGTTCCTGCCTGCGCAGATGACCGAAGAGGAGATGACGGCCGCGGTTAGCGAAATAATGGCGGAGCTTGGCTGTGCAGGTCTGAAGGACATGGGTCGCACCATGGCGGCCTTGAAGGAGCGTTACACCGGCCGCATGGACTTCGGCAAAGCCAGCGCGATGATCAAAGACCAGCTGAAATAGCGCCCGCTCCCGCGGTCACGACTAGCGGCACCCGCTAGTCCCAAGGACTGAAGTCCCGCCCGACTGATTTTCTTCGGGAATCTTGTCGGTGTAAGAACGCAGCCGACACCTGTCCTGTGGATAGCGGGGGCGGCGGCGGCGCCCAACCCGCTCCTGTAAGCTAGCACGCACCGAATCACCTAACACTGTGCGGAAAACCCCAACGGCTACAGCGACCCACCTACCAAGGATCGCGTTGGCCGACTGCTCACCGCTCACCAAGGCCGGTTTTTAATGCGCTTTCGCCCAGACCTTCTCGACGAGATCCGCGCCCGGCTGTCGGTCAGTCAGGTTGTAGCGCGCAAAGTGCAGCTGAAAAAAAAAGGCCGGGAGTTTGCAGGCCTTTCCCCCTTCAAGACCGAAAAAACTCCCTCCTTCTTTGTCAACGATCAAAAGGGTTTTTATCATTGCTTCGCCTCCGGCGAACACGGCGACATCTTCACCTTCCTGATGAAAACAGAAGGACTGTCTTTTCCCGAAGCGGTGGAACGGTTAGCCGAGGAAGCCGGTGTGGCCCTTCCAAAACCCGAGCCACGCGACGAACAGCGCGCCGATCAGCGCGAGCGGCTTTATCAGCTTCTCGAAACCGCCGCCAAATTCTTTGAAACTGCGCTGCGCAGCGGGGCCGGCAAGGCAGCGCGCAGCTATATTGACGGGCGAGGCCTCACCACTGAGACCATAAGCCGGTTCCGGCTCGGCTATGCTCCCAATTCACGCACCGAACTTCAATCCCATTTGAAGGCCGCCGGTTTCACGGCGGAAGAACTGGCGGTGTCTGGCATGGTCATTCATGGCCCCGATATTGCCACACCCTACGATCGCTTTCGCAACCGGGTGATGTTTCCCATTCCCGACTTGAAGGGCCGTGTGATTGCATTTGGCGGCCGCGCGCTCGATCCCGACCAACCGGCGAAATACCTCAATTCGCCGGAGACACCGCTGTTCCACAAGGGGCGCATTCTATTCAACGCCGCCGGTGCCCGCCCCACCGCACACGACCGTCAGCGCATCATTGCGGTCGAAGGCTATATGGACGTCGTCGCCATGGTACAAGCGGGCTTTGGCGAAGCCGTTGCTCCTTTAGGCACCGCGCTCACGCATGAACAGCTACAATTGCTGTGGCGCATGTGCCCCGAGCCGGTCCTGTGTTTTGACGGCGATACGGCCGGGCGCAAAGCCGCCTACCGCGCCGTCGATACCGCCCTGCCGCATCTGAAACCCGGGATGTCGCTTCGCTTCGCGTTCCTGCCCGACGGTCTCGATCCCGATGATCTGATCCGCCAGTCGGGACCTGAAGCTTTGGAATTTACGCTAAAGCGGGCCCGTCCGCTCGCCGAGGTGCTCTTTGAGCGTGAATGGGCTCAAGGGCAATGGACCACGCCTGAGCGGCGCGCGCGCCTCGAGCAGCAAATCACCTTGGCAACCGCACGCATCGAAAACGGGACGGTGAGGACCCATTACGAACGCGACATGCGCACGCGCCTGTTCGAGGCATGGAAGAGATTCGGCGCAACACCAAGCCGCCAGAACCGGTTTACGTCACAGCTTGGAACAGCACCACTGCGAACAGGCGGGCGCACGCGACAATCGGCTGGCAGCCATCCAACCGCATCCACCGGTCGTTCAGGCCCCCTACCGCCAGCGCGAGATCACAAAACCCCCGGCGGCCCGGCCATTCATGCCAGTGCCAGCCCGTCGCTAAGACAAAGCGCAATGGTGGCGGGTGAAGCCGCAGCAGCCCCGTATCGGGAGGCCCTGTTGCTGCGCACACTCCTCAACCACCCCTGGCTGATCGAAGCCGAGGCAGAGGAAATTGCCCGCATCGAACTGTCATCGGCAAGCCTCTCTCGTCTGCGCGATGCCCTGCTTTCGACCCTGACAGACCATTATTTACTTGACAGGGCCCATTTGCGATCCCAATTGACCCGTTTGGGCGTTGACGCGGTCGTGGACCTCGTCGAACGCACCATTACGCACCGGTGCGACAAGTTCGCAGAACCCGATGCCGACGCAGACGAGGTGGAAAATGGCTGGCGCCATGCCCTTGCGCTGCATGATCGCCAATCGGGACTGCGCAGAGCTCTTGACGCTGCTATGCGCGATTTTGACGCGGACGGTAGCGAGCAGGCGCTCGCCAGAATTAACGAAATAACTAGCCTTTTGGCGCGTTCGGATGACGAACATGCGGCTGGCGCAAGCACAGCCGTCGACGACCAACATAACGGCAGATCGGGGCGGGTCCGTTGAAGACTTCAGTCAAGGCCAAGATGCACACAGTAACTCCAACCAGCGATTGCCACCAGCCAGTGGGAGCTTGGTCTTATCTACTTCATCACATTGCCGGCCCAAATCGCACAAGCGCGTTCCCGCCTGCCGGCCGGTCCGCGCATGGATTTGTTTAAGAACACCGAATTCGGGACTTTCGACACATGGCAAAAGTCAAGCAAGCTGAGAAAAAGTCTGCACGGGCGTCGGATGCGGAATCGACAGAGCGCGATAGCCCACTGCTCGATCTGTCTGACCAGGCAGTCAAGCGCTTTCTAAAAGCAGCTAAGGCGCGCGGCTACGTCACCTATGATGGGCTAAATTCCGTCCTGCCCTCCGAGGAAGTATCCTCCGAGCAGATCGAAGACATCATGGCGATGCTTTCCGATATGGGAATTAACGTCGTCGAGAACGACGACACGGAAGAATCACAAGACGGCGAAGACGGCGAGGAAGAGGCCGAGGAGGCGAGCGGCAGCCGCGAACTCACCACCCAGAACCTGCCGACCAAGACGCCGGCAAAATCCGAACCGGCTGACCGGACCGATGATCCTGTGCGCATGTACCTACGCGAGATGGGATCCGTCGAGCTTCTATCCCGCGAAGGCGAAATTGCGATCGCCAAGCGCATTGAGGCCGGCCGCGAGGCAATGATCGCTGGATTGTGCGAAAGCCCACTGACCTTCCAGGCGATCATCATCTGGAGGGACGAACTTAACGACTCCAGCATTCTGCTGCGCGAAATCATCGATCTGGAAGCAACCTACGAAGGCCCCGACGCCAAAATCCCCCAGGAGCAGGACGAGAACGCAGCCGAAGGAGGTGACGAAGCCGCTACCACGGGTGCGGGCCCCACTCAGACGGACCAGCCCTCCGCAGAAGCCAACCCATCATCGCCGCAACCTGCGGGCGACGGCGAACAAGGCCCACAGACCGAAGGCGAGTCGGATGACGACGACGACGATGATGAGTTTGAAAACTCCATGTCGCTTGCCGCAATGGAAGCCGAACTCAAACCCAAGGTCCTGGAAACATTCGATAGCATTGCTGACGCCTACAAGAAGTTGCGCAAGCAGCAGGATAAAAAGCTGGAGCAACAGGCCGCCGGTGAAGAAAGTTCAAACCAGCAAAAGCGCGCCTACGACAAACTGCGCGAAAGCATTGTATCCGACGTCAAGAGCCTGCACCTCAACAACAACCGTATTGAAAGCCTCGTCGAGCAACTTTACGCAATCAACAAGCGCTTGATCAGCCTGGAAGGCCGCCTGATGCGGTTGGCAGACAGTTGTGGCGTATCGCGTCAGGAGTTCATTTCCGAGTACTTCGGCAACGAGCTTGACCAGACCTGGCTTGAACGCATGTCAAAAGGCGGCAAGAAGTGGGCGGCATTTGCTGACGGCCAGAGCGACCGCATCAACGACCTGCGCAACGAAATTTTTGCACTTGCCTCCGAAACCGGTCTTGAAATTCAGGAATTCCGCCGCATCGTTAAAGCAGTGCAGAAGGGTGAGCGCGAAGCACGCCAGGCCAAAAAGGAAATGGTCGAAGCCAACCTGCGCCTGGTTATCTCCATCGCCAAAAAGTACACAAACCGCGGCCTGCAGTTCCTCGACCTCATCCAGGAAGGCAACATCGGACTGATGAAGGCCGTCGACAAGTTCGAGTACCGGCGTGGCTACAAATTTTCGACCTATGCGACGTGGTGGATCCGTCAGGCCATCACGCGCTCGATTGCCGACCAGGCGCGCACAATCCGTATTCCGGTGCACATGATCGAAACGATCAACAAGATCGTCAGAACATCACGCCAGATGCTGCATGAAATCGGGCGCGAACCGACACCGGAAGAGTTGGCCGAGAAGCTCGCCATGCCACTGGAAAAAGTGCGCAAGGTCCTGAAGATCGCCAAGGAACCGATCAGCCTTGAGACACCGATCGGAGATGAGGAAGACAGCCACCTCGGCGATTTCATCGAAGACCGCAATGCCGTGCTCCCAATCGATGCCGCCATTCAATCCAACCTTCGCGAAACGACGACGCGGGTTCTCGCATCGCTGACCCCGCGCGAAGAGCGCGTGTTGCGCATGCGCTTTGGCATCGGCATGAATACCGATCATACGCTGGAAGAAGTCGGCCAGCAGTTCTCGGTGACGCGCGAACGTATTCGCCAAATTGAGGCCAAGGCCCTGCGCAAACTCAAGCATCCAAGCCGGTCGCGCAAATTGCGTAGCTTCCTTGACAGCTAAGGCTTAAAGGGCCCGTGGAACAATCCATCAGCTAAACCGATCAGGGCGAAGTCCAAACATACTACGGACTTCGCCCCAATTTTATTGCCCATAGGCCCGCCACACTGGCGCCTCTGCTGCAAGCTATTGCCTTGCGCAATTGTGATTTGACGCTCAAGCATCCGTGCCTTGGCATAGGATCGCTAGCGCCCAGGCCCATGCTGGCCACCACAACGCGGCCGAACGCGTTCCCACGATGCGCTGGGACCGTTTGTTTAAGACCGAAACGCCTCAAGCTGTAACGAACCCACGCTTGGCTTGCGGGCCGAATTATAGAACTGGAAGAGGTTTTTTATGATGCCAATCATTTCCGCAAACCCCCGATCCTCTATCCTCGCCGCTGCATTGCTGGCAATTTCCAGCACTAGCCTGGCCGCTGCCGAATACAAGATCGACCTATCTCACTCGTTTATCAAATTCCGCACAGGACACCTTGGCTTCAGCTGGCTCCTCGGCCGCTTCAACAAGTTTGAAGGCACCATGCAATACGATCCCGCCGCCGGCCCGGAAGCACAGAGCGTTTCGCTGACAATCGACACGACCAGCATCGACACAAATTGGGCCGAGCGCGACAAGCACCTGCGCAGTCCAGATTTCTTCAATGTCGAAAAATTTCCCACCGCGACCTTCAAGTCCACCGGGTTCAAAGGCGATGCTAACGGTGGCACGCTATCGGGCGATCTAACACTCCTGGGCGTGACAAAACCCATCTCTTTTGAAATCAAAAAAATCGGCGAAGGCGACGACCCCTGGGGCGGCTACCGCGCTGGGTTTGAAGGAAGCTACGTTATGAACCGTTCAGATTTCGGCATGACCAAAAACCTCGGGCCTTCGGCGGAAAAAGTTGAAATCGAGTTGTTCCTTGAAGGCCTCAAGGCCAAATAAGCCGCACGGAAATGCTAACAAACTCGCCATCGCAATATGGGCTGATCAGCAAGTCATTGCACTGGCTGATCGCCCTGTCGATCATCGGGCTGACCTGGCTGGGTTGGTGGATGGTTGGGCTGGACTATTACAGTACCTGGTATCACCGCGCGCCCGAGTTACACAAATCAATCGGCCTCGCTGTATTATTGGCGGCTGCTTTGCAAATCCTTTGGCATCGCACCTCGCCGCCGCCGCATCTACAAAAAGAGCTGAAATCCTGGGAAAAGGCTGCAGCGCGCACTGTTCACGTCGTCCTTGTCCTGGCCATGTTCCTGTTACCCATCACAGGTTATCTCATCGCCACATCAGCCGGCCACGACGTCTCGTTCTTCGGACTGGTGGACGTTCCCGCGCTAACGGGAAAATCAGAACGCTTGCGCGATCTGGCAATCGCACTGCACTACTATGCGTCCTATGGACTACTCGCGATTGTCGCAATGCATGCAGGCGCAGCTCTCAAACATCAGATCATCGACGGTCACGGCACGCTGCGCCGCATGCTCTGATATCCACACGGCAAAACCCCACCGGCCACAAATCACCGACATAACTTGTGAAGCCCTCTGCGCCCACGTGGGTGCAGGGCAAGCCGCAACAAACCTGCCCGATCTTCCGCCGGCACCAGTTTCATTACTTCAATTACGCGCGGCAATGCGTCCTTGCGCGTCTTTGCGCGCTCATCGATGATCTCTTCCAACCTTTGCTGAAGAGCTGGGTAGTCAACGCTGTCCTGATCGAGCATATCGTGCAAATCACGCCGCCGCTTGCGCATGTCCCGACGTAACGCGCGAAAATCTGGCACCGCCTCACACAATGCTGCGCGAACCTTTTGCCGGTCATCCTTCGGTATGTGGGAAAGTATTGCGTGCACGCCGCGGTGATGCCATCCCGGCCCATGACGACCGATAACGTGATGGCCGAACATGATCCCGAGAACAAACAAATTCACGGCCAGAGACACAATCAGCAAAGGCCAAACCCAACGCCGCTTAGACGCCGACGCACCCGCACCTCCAGTTGGCGACACATCACTCATAGCAAATCATCCTCATCGCTCGTCTCAACTGTATCGAAGTCGTCCAAAAAAGACCCCGAGGTGAATATCTCAGTCTCTGCAACGATCACGACATCATCGGTGTCTAACAATGACGCTTCGTTCAATTCGTTGCCTGTTGCGCCCAGCGCGACACCCAGCACCAGAGACGCCGTAAGCACACTTGCCGACTGCCATTTGCCGCCGGCAGGCAAGATCCAATCCAAAAAATCCACCAGACGCTTAAACGCTGCACCCGTCCGTTGCCATATCCCGAGCGACGTAACCTCATTTGCCGTTGCAGTTTCACTGTCACCTCTTGCGTACGCGCCGATACCCTTCAAAACAGCATCGGTCGCAAGACGCTGCTCGCTGAAACTTGGTCCAGGCGCGAAGCTCAAGACCCGGTCAAGCTCGGCCGCTTCCCGCAAAAGCAAAGCAGCATCACCACGCGCAATCACGTCTGAAAACCGCGCACGCACATCATCCGGCCAGCGGTTCACATCCGCCCCAAACGTCATCGCGGCATCTTTGAAGTCGTCCCTAATCGTCATGTCTCGCCATCGCCTACAGATTCCAAATATCGAGGCACGTCCGCTTACCGCGCCAAATTCCGGTCAGTCATTGGGGTACTCGTCGGGACGCAGCTCTCCCCAGCGCCCTTGAAATTTCGCCTTGAGCCCACGTCGCGCCCTTGCAAGCAAGGATTCAACGGCATCCGGTGTTGTCTCAAGAACGCCGGCCGTCTCGCGCAATGAGAATTGTTCGTAGTGAAACAACACCAATGCTGCCCGTTGCCGTTCGGGCAAGTCTCGCAGCGCTGCATCAACCGCACGCGCCAATTCTTGCTCCTCTGCCGCCCGGTGCTGATTGTCAGCGGATGGGAGCTCCATCGCCTCGACGGAGTCATCATGCCTGCGCCGGCGCAATTGATCCTTTGAAGCATTGGTTGCAACCCGCGCCAACCAGGGCATAAGCCCGGCTTCACCCACCTTAAGCGCTGATAAGTTTCGCCATAAAGTTTCAAAGGTAACCTGTGCAATATCATGAGCATCCGTACTGTTACCCGTGAGCCGGCGCGCAATCGACAGCACCTTCGGAAGGTGGCGCGTGACGATGGCTTCAAAGGCATGCCGATCGCCACGCAACGCGCGCATGACAAACTCAGCGTCTTCAGAGCCGTCAATCTTCGGCCATTGCCGGAGCGCATCACGCGTCTCCGGCATGTCTTCTTGGCCTGCCACTCGCACGTCCCTTCGCTGCTCACTTCAGTCTAGAGGTTCAATGCACCGAAAGTACCAACAGGGAAACACGGTCGATCGGCGATCCGGACCAAATCACAGCATGCCGGCGCGTCAGCGGGCCCTGTCCCACCAGATCAGCGGGGCAGGGCAAAGAGCCTAGTCACGCTGGCGTTCGTTGTCGTCGCCACCCTTGCGGCCTCCACGCTTCCAGCGGCGGCCAGGCAGTTCATCGCCTGAAAGCTTGCCGTCATCGTTAAGGTCGGCCCAAACGAAACGCTCCTTGGCGTGACGATTGAATTCTTCCGGGGTGACCTTGCCATCCCGATCCGCGTCGAGACGTCTCATCCTGCGTGTCGTGCGCCGCTCTATGCGTTCCATTACACGGGCTTTGGCACGCTCGATTAGCTCCTCGCGCGTTACCGCGCCATCACCATCCTGGTCGAGCTGTTCGAAACGCTCCGCACGAGCCTCTTCCAATTCTTCCATCGTGATCTCACCGTTCTTGTCGGCATCCATCCTGCGCATGCGGCGCAGTTTTCCGCCGCCGTAACGGCCGTGATGGCCCCAGCCATGATGACCGCGTTTGCCCCAGCCGTCGCCCGCAACCGCATGGGTGGCAACGACGCCTGCCGTGGCAACAACAGTACCCAGGCCTGCAAGCAGCAACGCTTTGCTCATTCTCATCGACATGTCTCCTTGTTTGGGCGCCGACAAAGGCGCGCCGAAGTCGTGGCGTGATGCTGCTATAACGCCGAAGGACGGCAAAATCCGTCGCTGGGAAAGCCAGTTGTTCTCTATTTTTTTTACTGGCAGGGCCCTAACCAGTTGAGCCTTCGTCTTTTTTTAATCCCCGATAGGCGGAGGCACTTGGTCACCGGCAGGCTCATTTTCCGACCAAACCGCCAATTCGTAGCCATCCGGATCGATGAAGTGAAACCTGCGCCCGCCTGGAAACGAAAAGATCGGTTTGCTGATTTCAACCCCCGCCCCCTCAACAGCCTTCAACACAGCCTCAAGGTCGACGGCATAAAGAACAACCAGTGGCCCGCCTGGTCGCGGTGTGCCCTCGCTTGTAAACCCGCCTTCCAGGCGCCCGTCAAAAAACGACGTGTACTCCGGACCGTAATCGGTAAACGTCCAACCGAACGCGCGGCCATAAAAGTCTTTGGCCCGCGCAATATCGCGCACCACCAACTCGACGTAATCAATACCTTTATCGTTACGTGGAGAGGACATCGAACGATCCTTTACTTGGGCCTACGAGTTCAAAGATGGAATCGCAGAGCCATTGCTCCGCCCCATTCAAGCCTCTGCCTTGCGCGGGCCCAGGTGCTTGCGCCCAAGCACTTTCGCGCGATCAATCTGTTCCTGGCGTACGCGAGCGCGACGCTTTTGCTTTTCGTCCGCTTGATCGGCGCACGTCGGACAAGGGTTGCGCGCATACCCGCCTTCGCCCTCGCCGGACAAAAATGGCTCCCGACAAATGGCGCACAACTGAAACGGACCCGGCTTCAAACCGTGACCGACGGACACCCGCCGATCAAACACAAAACACTCGCCATTCCACAAGCTTTCCTTTTCCGGGATCTCTTCCAAATACTTCAAGATGCCGCCCCTGAGATGATAAACCTCATCGAAGCCTTGGCTCTTCATATAGGCGGTTGCTTTTTCGCAGCGAATGCCACCGGTGCAGAACATCGCCAACTTGGGCCGGTTCTCTCCTGCAAGTGTTTTGTCCGCCCATTTCGGAAACTGACGGAATGACTGCGTCTCAGGGTTCACAGCACCCGTGAACGTTCCAATGTCCACTTCGTAATCGTTGCGCGTGTCGACGACGACGACATCTGGCCTGGAAATCAGCTCGTTCCATTCGGCCGGCTCAACGTAAGTGCCTGCCTCATTTGCGGCATCGATATCAACGACCCCCATGGTCACGATCTCGCGCTTCAAGCGTACCTTCATGCGTAAGAATGGATTGGAAGACGCGTAACTCTCCTTCACATCCAAATCGCCACACCCGGGCAGCGAGCGCAGCCGGGCAAGCATACGGTCGATGCCCTGCCTGCTACCCGCGATTGTTCCATTGATCCCTTCAGCGGCAAGCAGCAGCGTGCCCGACGTGTCCGTATCCTCACCCAAAGCCGTCAGTTCCGCCCGGTAATTGGCGAAATCCGGCAGCGGCGCGAATTTGTAGAGTGCTGCAACGACGAATGTGTTTTTCGAAGTCTTCATAATTCAGGCGTTTACCTTCTAATCCACCATGCGCCAAGGCCCTTAGCCGGGCCGGAGGAGCCTTGCTGCCTGCAGAAGCAATAGGTTGCAGCAGCGCCAACAGTTTGCGCACCATTAAACCGCCTATTCCCTTGCGGCATTTGCGCTCACGCCTTGGCCACGGTCCGAGGGGCTGCTAAGAGGTGGGCGCCCTAATTCACCGCCAAAACCCTGACAGCTCGGAGACGCAGCGCATGAGCGAAGACAACATCGAGTCGCAAACACGTATTGCCACTGCCTCATTGATCCGGCGCTATTATAATGCCTTCAACTCTGGCGATCACGACACAATGCTGGCCTGTCTCGCCGACGATGTCATCCACGACGTAAACCAGGGCGAACGCCGAGTTGGATTGGATAAGTTTCGGGCGTTCGTCGCACGCATGGACCACCACTACAAGGAACGGCTTGAAGACATCGCCGTCATGGTCTCCAAGGACGGGACACGTGCAGCGGCCGAATTTAACGTGCACGGCGCCTATCTTAACACTGATACGGGATTGCCCGAAGCCAATGGACAGAGTTATGTCCTGCCAGCAGGCACCTTCTTCGCCATCCGCGACGGGAAGATCACGCGAGTAACCACGTATTATAACCTTACAGACTGGATTGCCCAGGTAGCGGGCTGACCTAATCGCCCCCATATGTCTTATGGGACAAGCAGACAATTGGCCCTGTTGCTGGGACCAACTTCACCGGGAGGCTAAGAGCCCGTCACGATGCAGATCTCGATGTTGAAGTGCAAACTTCACCGCGCGACAGTCACCGAATGCGATCTCAATTATGAGGGATCGATTTCAATCGACCGCGACCTGAGAGAGGCCGCCGGTTTGCTGGTGCACGAGCGCGTCGATATCTACAATATCACCACTGGCGCCCGCTTCGTCACCTATGTCATTGAGGGCAAGGCCGGCACCGGCACAATTGGGCTCAACGGTGCGGCCGCCCGGCTTGCATGCAAGGGCGACGAGATCATCATCTGCGCCTACTGCGAAATGACCGACCGGGAAGCCCAGAAATGGGAACCAAAAATCGTCATCTGCGACAAGAAGAACAGAATTAAGAAAGTCAATTCGTGACACTGACGGTTAAATCGCTCACAGGTCCGGAACTCCAGTCAATACTCCCCGACCTGGCACATCTGCGCATGGTCGTGTTTCGCGATTGGCCATATCTGTACGACGGCTCGCTGGAATACGAGCAAGAGTACCTGGCAACATTTGCTGCCGCCCCCGGTGCAGTGTGCATAACCGCCTATGACGGAGACGAAATCGTTGGCGCGTCCACCGGTGCTCCGATGATTGAACACGCCGATGAATTTGGCGAACCGTTCGAGGCAGCCGGCTATGACATCTCAAAGATCTTCTATTGCGGTGAATCCGTCCTTCTCAAATCTCATCGCGGACATGGTTTGGGACATGCCTTTTTCGACGGGCGAGAAGCCCATGCCCACAAACTCGGCGGCTTCACGCATTCCACATTCTGTCGTGTTGTGCGCCCGGATGATCATCCACTGAAACCGGCTGACTACAGACCGCTCGACGGCTTCTGGAAAAAGCGCGGTTACGAGCCTGTCGACGGCATTCTCGCCACCTACCCGTGGAAGGATGTCAACGAGGACGAAGAGACACCGAAGAAGATGCAGTTCTGGATGCGAGCCTTGTAACGATGGCTATGAAATCCGCCGACAATACCGGCGGCCCGGCGCGGGCATCGTTGAAGGTCGCCACAGCGCAATACCCCATTGACAAGCCCACCGATCTAACCGCCTGGCAGAGAAAGCTTGAGGACTGGGTGGCGCGCGGGGCGCGCACCGGTGCAGAGCTTTTGGTGTTTCCCGAATACGGCGCCATTGAACAGGCGGCAGCCTTTGGACCAGATGTCTACGCCAACCTTGCCGAAACCTTGCGCACTGTTGCCGAACAGGCCGGAGAGCGCGTCGCATTTCATTGCGAACTCGCCAAACGCTTTGGCGTGCATATCCTAGTCGGCTCCGGCCCTGTCTGCAGCGATGACGGCCAAGTCCATAATTCGGCGCAGCTCGTCACCCCTGACGGCCTTATCGGTGAGCAACAAAAACTCATCATGACGCCGTTTGAAGTGGACTGGGGTATCTCTCCTGGCCAAAACGTCTACGCCTTTGACACAGACCTTGGGCGTATTGGAATCGCCATCTGTTATGACAGCGAATTCCCCCTCATCGCCCATGCCATGGCTTCAGCCGGTGTAGAATTGGTGCTCGTGCCGTCATGCACCGAGCGTGTATCTGGCTTTCATCGCGTGCGGGCAGGTGCGCAGGCACGCGCGCTTGAAAACCAAATTGCATGCGTGGTCAGCCACACCATCGGGGATGCGACGTGGTCGCCCGCGGTTGACTTCAACAATGGCGCCGCCGGATTGTACGTGCCGCCCGAACAGAGCATTTCGGAAACCGGCGTTATTGCGCAGGGCAAACTAAACGAGCCTGGCTGGACCACCGGGACGATAGACTTGAGCGCTCTGAGAACGCTTCGAACAAGCGGCGAAATGCGAAACTTTTCCGACTGGCGCAGACAACCCGGCGCAACATTGGAATCAGCCCCTGTCGGTCTTCAAGACCTTCGCGGCCAACAGAGCAAGTGAGGGCACGCAGATCGCACCGGGTAAAATATCGCAACCACTCCAAGGTAGCATTGTTCGGAGACTTGCAAATCAGCTCACGTGGTATAGAAGCGTCTGCTCGTGCGGCACGACGGTTGTAAATCGTACCGGACTTTAAAGAAGGTGGGGCGCATAGCTCAATTGGTTAGAGCCGGCCGCTCATAACGGTCTGGTTCCAGGTTCGAGTCCTGGTGCGCCCACCATTTTCCAGGCGATGTTCATGAGCACTTGCCGAGCCCTGTTGTTTTCGGATGGACGGCCTGGCCACTTTAATCTGGCTGAAGGCATGCTGGCCGCCATCGCGCGCAAACGCCGGGTAGAAACGGTGAGGGTGAACGTACACCGGCCGCGATACATTCCGGCGCGCGCGCTGTCGCACCTTGTCAACGCCGGACTAAGCCCACAGACGATCCTGCGTCACATCTATGGATTAAACATCAATACGCTACCGGCTGCCGATGTCGTTGTGTCAGCTGGTGGCAACACCATGGCTGCCAATATCGCTGCCGCACGGCTCTTCAACATACCCAACCTATTCTACGGATCTCTACGCCGGTACCGTCCGCAGGATTTCAGCCTGACGCTATCGTCTTACCCTGCCGAAACCAGCCAAACCAATCACCTTTTGACGCTGAAACCGAGCGCACTCGATCCCGACACGCTTCCTACTCCGGCAGCATTTGGTGGAAAGCACGTTGCCACAACCAACCAAAAAAAAACCACGATCGGTTTGCTACTGGGTGGTCCGTCACGCGAAGCTCCACTCACCACCGACGACTGGCGCCACCTCATAGAACTGGTCGGCCAAGTACACGATCTAAGCGCCAGTAGGTGGATCATCGCCAATGCACCGCGCACACCGGAAGATATCTCCGACATGTTCGCCGCGCTGTCGGAATCAAAGCCCGAAGCGATCGCACGCTTTATCGACTTCCGCGTCACCGGACCAGGCTCATTAACGAGCTTTTGGCAGGAGACAGACGCAATCGCCGTCACCGCCGATTCCAGTTCCATGCTATCGGAAGCTGTTTGGATGCGCCGCCCCGTCCTGGCACTTGCCGGCAGGGAGCTCACACTTACAAACAAAGAGTCCGCTTACCGCGATTGGCTACAAAGCATGGGCTGGATGCGCACGCTTACCCTGCAAAGTACCTCAGCAGCAGGCCTGGTCGATGCATTCACTGATGTCTCTCCGATGAGCGAAAATCCGTTGGATCGTCTCGCCGACGAGTTGCATAAACGGCTGCCAGAATTGTGTTAGTTGCCGCCCGCACCTAATCATCCAACCCGATGACGGCAATGCGCTCGCCTGCGTGCACGCAACGAAGTTGCCGGACATCATCGAGCGCCTGCGCCCAGATGTTGCAAGGACTAGCCAGTCTGACCTCGCCATCGCGCGAAATTGGCGTTGGCCCAAACCCAATGGCGATGGCTTCCCCATCCGGCCAGAATGCAATTTCTCCCGGTTCAACAACTTCACGCGCGCCCTCTTCCACGCCATGCTGAACCGGTGCACTGAAATAGACCTCGTGCCCCCAGGTCTGCGCGTCCGAGTATATCGGCAGGGCCTCCCATATCCGATCGGCCGTGGAGGTTTCCAACAGCCGCGCACGAATTGCCACCGTACCGACCCTGATCAGGATTTCTCGCATTACTGTCCCCGGAGCGCCTCATTCGCATAGGCGGTCTCAGGCCGCCCTTATCGATACCTTCTCACCTGGCTGCACATCCTTCAACCTCGAGACGTCGTCAACCACCCGCCCAAACACATTACACGGCCTTGGCAACCTGATTTCATGTGGTCTGGAAATAGGTGTCGGACCAAAAGCGATCAAAATGCGTGAATCATCAGACCAGTAGTAAAGCTCACCTGCCGTGCCGTTAAGCCGCGAGGTGCGGTCGCGACCCATCGCCAGCGGCAACTCGAAATGTACAGAGTCGCCCCAGGTTTCCGCAGTCGCGAACAGTGGCAAGGCCACCCAGAGCCTGTCCGCCGTGGGCGTGGGCAGCAGATGCGCACGCAACCGGGTCTTCCCTACCTCAATCAAAATAACGCGCTCTTGACCGGGTTTTTGAGCGGTCCGCCGAGCAGACGTCGCTACCGCCGACCGCTGTTTTTCCGGTTTCGCATCTTTGCGGAAAAAATTTGTCGGCATGATCCTATCGCACCCACGTTCCGGCCACAGAGGCGGCGAGAAATACTAATAGACGCAGTCCTACCTGAGACACCAATGCTCGGTGAACCGCGCCAACTTCGTAAACTCCGGCAGGGCCATTACACGGCGGCATCAATTGGGCAACCGCAAAATACGCAGCCGACACCTAGGCTGGGCGACGAGTCCAAATGCAAACGGCCCCGCAACAAGCCAGTTGCGGAGCCGCCGTTACCAGTCAATTACTGTCGCAAACCGCGCGGCGGGAGGCCACAATCCAATTAAACCGAAGGCGCCGGGCCAAAGACCAAGACGGCATTCAGGCCGCCAAAGGCGAATGAATTTGACATCGTGTACGTGATATCCATCTCGCGCCCGACGTTTGGAATGTAGTCCAGGTCGCATGCCGGATCCGGATCATCCAGCCCGATCGTCGGCGGTGCCCAATTTTCTTCCATCGCCTTGATGCAGGCGACCGCCTCGATACCACCGCCTGCGCCCAGCGGGTGGCCATGCATCGACTTGGTGGAGGAAATGGCGAGCTTGTAGGCGTGATCGTCAAACAGTTCCTTGATCGCGTTCGTCTCGTTTTCATCGTTTACGGTTGTCGCCGTACCGTGTGCGTTCAGATAGTCAATCTTCTCGCCTTCGATCTGCGCATCCTGCAATGCGTCGCGCATCGCCTCGCGCGGACCTTCGGTGCCGGGGTTGACCATATCCTTGGCATCGGACGTCATGCCGTAGCCGATAATCTCCGCCAGGATCTTCGCGCCACGCTTGCGGGCGTGCTCCAAACTCTCAAGAACAAGAATGCCGGCACCCTCGCCCAGAACGGTGCCATTGCGCTTTTTGGCAAACGGGAAACAACCTTGCGGCGACAGAACATGCAATGCCTGCCAGGCCTTCATTGTTCCGTAGTTGATGACCGATTCCGATGCGCCTGCGATCGCCACGTCGACAATCCCGTTTTGGATGTAGTCGCGTGCGACACCAACTGCGTGCGTCGCCGTCGAACAAGCCGAACATGTCGCAAACGTCGGGCCCTTGATCCCCATTTCAATACCAACGTGCGCTGATGCGGACGAACCGATAATGCGCAGAAGCGTCAAGGGGTGTGTGGCCCGTTTATCGTGAATGAACAGGTCTCGATAAGCCTTTTCATAGGTTACCAGACCACCCGCACCCGACCCGATAATGCAGGCTGCGCGATATGGGTCGGTGAAGGGAATTTCAAGGCCCGCTTGTTTGATCGCTTCATCGGCTGCTGCGGCAGCGAACCAAGAGTAGCGGTCGGCATGCAGAATGATCTTATCGCGCTGAAAATGCTTGAGCCGCGCCTTATGATCAAAATCCTTGATCTGTGCGGCGATCTTGATCTTCAAATCTTCCAGCGGGAACCCGCCAAGGTCGCTGACCCCGGATTTTCCTTCCTTCATTCCCGCCCAGAATTCATCAACTGTCTCGCCAATGGGCGTCACCACACCCATTCCCGTGACTACAACGCGGCGTGCATCATCCTTGTTCGACATATCCAAACCCAATCATTCAAAACTTTAGCCTGCCGCATTCTATGAAAAAAGACAGCAGCTCGCGTTCAGACCGTCAATCTCATTGACGGTCCGGCTAATAAATTCCAACGAATTCGCAAAGGCTGCCGTCTCCCGGCAACCGGTGGTCAAGCCTTGGCAGACGATTCTTCGATCAATGCCTTGACCTTGTCGACCACGGAACCGACGGTCTTGAAGTCCTCGACATCCTCATTGGCATTGTAAGGAATCTCGATGCCGAATGTGTCCTCAATGTCGAAGACAATCATTGCAAGATCCAGGGATTCAATTTTGAGATCCGTCAGCGCTGTATCCGCCGAGATGTTATCCATCGGCTCCTTCATGTGCTTCTTTAGGATCTCGGTGATCTTCGTTGCGACGTCGTCCATCTCGCTTTTCACTCTCCGCCCTTCTCAGGCTAAGAGGCCCTTGATGCTTGTTTCGTTGACTATACGTATGCCCTCAAGGCGAACAAATTCAGGCGTCACTTATCGTTAAACACCGCCGAAGTCCACCCAGGCAACCCCGCCCGATACAGACGTTACAGGCACCCTAACGCAAGAATTGCGCCGGGAATGTTCCCGCCGTGACACGGCACAAAATCATCTTAACACCCCAACCTGCAACGCTACGTTAACTGAAGCTCGCAACCCCGTGATCACGGGGCATCACGCAGCGCTGCCTATGGTCAAACTCCTCTACCACAATAGCCTAATGCGGAAACCTGCGACACTCTGGCCTAAATTGTCAAAAAAGTGTTCAATAGACGCCGGAATTCCTGGATTTGCTAAAGGTGCCAGCGCGTGACGACCGAAAGTACGCCTTGCTGCGGCAATTGTATTGATTTGAGGCAACAGGCTGCCAATCCGGGGCGGCCAGAGGAGGAACTAGGCGATGACTTCCGATACCAGTGCTAACGCGCCTCCTGACGGCCAGCAAGCCCAGTACCCTTGGTTGAAAAACTACCCAGCCGACGTGAATTGGGGGCAAAAGTTCGAGGCGGAACCCCTTTACAAGCTCCTGGACAACAGCGCGGCCAAGTTCCCCGACCACACCTGCACCAACTTTTTCGGACGAAAATTAACTTACACCCAAATCGCTGATCTCTCTCGAAAAGTAAGCTCCGGCCTCCAACGGCTCGGCGTTGGCCATGGTACGAAGGTCGGGCTCTTCCTGCCCAACTGTCCCACCTTCATCATATACTATTTCGCCATCCTGCGCGCCGGCGGCGTGGTTGTTAACTACAACCCCCTCTACACGATAGAGGAACTGACCTTTCAAATTAAGGACAGCCAGACCGAGTTCATGATTACGCTCGATCTGAAAGTGCTGTTTGAGAAGGTTGAGGAGCTTGTAAACATTGGCGTTTTGAAAGGCGCCGTCGTCGGTTCCTTCCCTGCGCTGCTGCCGCCAACGAAATCCACGCTTTTCAAACTCTTCAAATCAAAAGAACTGGCCCGCCCGACAAGCTCTCCGATAGCAGAAAAGCTCACGCTGGAATCAGATCTTCTTGCCGGCGCGTCCGCCGAAGGCGCCACGCCGCCAGCCATCGATCCCTTCCGCGAGCTTGCCGTACTTCAGTACACCGGTGGGACAACTGGCACGCCGAAGGGGGCGATGCTGTCCCATGCCAATATCCACATAAACACGCACCAGGTAATTTCCTGGGCGCCTGAACTAGCGACGGGCGAAGAACGGGTACTTGGTGTGCTTCCCTTCTTCCATGTATTCGCCATGACGGTCGTGATGAACTTCGGTGTCGCCAAAGGTGCCGAAATCGTCATCATGCCCCGCTTCGTGCTTGATGATGCATTGAAGCTCATCCACTCCAGCAAACCGTCGATTATGCCGGGTGTCCCCACCTTGTTTAACGCCATCATCAACCACCCGAAGCTCAAGAAATTCGACCTGTCGTCCTTGAAGTTCTGTCTGTCCGGCGGCGCACCCTTGCCGATCGAAGTCAAAAATACGTTCGAATCTCTCACCGGATGCAGCCTGATCGAAGGGTATGGTCTGTCAGAGACATCTCCCGTCGCCACCTGTAATCCCATGCAGGGCCCACCGGTGCCCGGATCGATTGGCATGCCCTTACCAGCGACGATCATTTCGCTTCGCGATCTGGAAGACCCAACCAAAGAGGTACCCCTTGGCGAAAAGGGAGAAATCACAATCAAGGGTCCACAGGTCATGCTGGGCTATTGGCAACGACCATCGGAGACGGAGAACGTGTTTGTGGGGGACTACCTGCGCACCGGCGATGTCGCACGCATGGACAACAACGGCATGCTCACCATCGAAGACCGCGTGAAGGATCTGATTATTTGCTCCGGCTTCAATGTCTATCCGCGGCGAATCGAGGAAGCGGTTTACGAGCATCCATCCGTGGAGGAAGTGACCGTCATCGGGATCAAAGATGAGTACCGCGGCGAGGCCCCTAAAGCCTTTATCAAGCTCAAGAAGGGAGAAAAAGCCACCGCCGACGACATCATGGAACACTTGAAAGTCAAGCTCTCCAAGATCGAACTCCCCTCCCAGATTGAATTCCGGGACGAGTTGCCAAAAACGATGATTGGCAAGCTATCGAAAAAGGAACTGAAGGCGGAAGAAGAGGCCAAACAGGCCACGGCGGGCTAGAAGCATCCGACCGGAAGGTCGGATTGCCACGCATTTACGTCGCCCATCAGGCGGGGGAGAAGGGGAGGTTCCTCTATGATCCGTCCACTTCTAGTGGTCGTCGCTATACTGACATGCGGCGCGATCAGCCTGCTCGTCGGCACACTGTTTCCCGAATTCCGCTACAAGGTCATTCAACCATGCGGTCTTTCCAAGTGGTTCGGATCGACCGAGAAGGAGCGAAACTTGGGGCTATTGGAGAGCTTTAAGTGGCGCGTTGTTGACGGCGATACACTCTGGTGTGAACGCGACAGACTTCGCTTGGACAAAATTGATGCGCCCGAACCAGAGGCCCACCGCGATAGCTGTGATAGCGAAGTCGTGCTGGGCATACGCGCGCGCGGCCTCATTCGCGACCAACTGACCGACAAGACCAAAAGCTGGCACGTATATCCAACCGGTGAATTCGATAAATATGATCGCCCGGTCGTCAATCTGTTCATCGATGGTGAATCTGCTGGCGACATCCTCATCAAAGAAGGACTCGCACAGCGCTGGGACAATCCGGACAAGGACCCAAAACCGACCTGGTGTCCGCCTCCGCCAACGACTGGCCAATGACGGACGCGCGTCCGGACCCGTCTCCTAACGCCCCTCACTCACCAGGCTGCCGAAACTCGTGCGCAGTTTGCGCATGTGCGACAGCCCGCCATCGGTGATTTCGTACATGCCGTTGGCCGGTTGATTGATCGCCCCGGTCTTCTTCAAACGATGCAGCTGGGACACCACAGCCCCTTCCGTGCAGCCGCTGAAACCCTTCGCTGACAATTCATTCAGAACCTGCTGCAGCGTAAACGCACGCGCTTCTCGCGAGAGGTATTCCAGGACGGCCAATTCGCGCAGTCGGGAACGCTGATTGCGCCCGACATCCTCGACAGCCTCGCGCGCGGCCTGCAACACGCCCTCCGTTCCGTTGAGACGTCCCTCGCTGCTCGTCCCACCAGCGACATCACGCCCCTTGCCCGGGCTATCGCTCACCGCACACCGGCCGATCACAGCTTCCAACAGGTCCAGGCTCTCGCGGAATTCCGCGATGAGATCGAGCACATCGTCGGGGCGTGAGCCAGCCAGCGCCAGCAATGGCTTGTAGAGCTCACTTGCAAAGACTTCGGAGCAGCGTGCCTTGAATTGATCATCCATCGTGGCCGCCGAGACCACCTCGCCGTTGCCCATCTCTGCAACCTCTTTACGCATGAACGAAAATCCCGAATGCCGCGCATGTCATTCAGCGCATTCCATTTCATCCCATACTGGCAGAGAAGCCGGTCTCCGGCAATTTTCATTCTATTGCATACTTACCATTGCATTTCATACGATTCGAACTGGCCGAAATAACTGGCTGAAACACATAGATTTTATTGGTTGAGCATTCGCAAATATTTCAAGCCATCCCAAAAGCAGTTCGAAGGCGTCCCCGCGTTACATTCTCATCTCAACAACAGCCCACAACCCATTCGTTGCGCGCAATAAATACGAATACGGAGTTGCCCCAAGAACGTATTGGCAAAGGCTGCCCCCATCACAAAGCAGCAAGCACGCGCCTCACGTGTCCCCGGGGGAAAGAGAGACGCCTCAAGCAAGTCTCTCCAGATTTCCAACCCCGGTATCCCAAACGGCGCAAAATGGGGGCGGCGCCATGAAAACCCTGATCGAAGCTCTATTCGGCGAACTGTGGTTTGACCCGAGCATTATCGATCTGGTGCTGTGGTTTCCTCACCTCAGCTGGCGCGATTTTATCGTTTCAGCAATCGCCGTCTTGACTTGGAATTGGTTGTGCGACGGCCTGTGGAGACTTGCAGCGCAATGGAGCAAAGACAGGTTATTAGCGTTCCGCCCCGCCGCACAGCGCCTGCATGCACATTCCAGGCTGCGGTCGCAACGCACGAGCTGGCGTCCGCCGCCCTGGCCGGCGACCGAACGCAATCGCGACCGCCAGCTACTCCAGTTCAGCGTACGCTGATCCTCGACCCAACCGACAAAACGGCTGGCCGCAAGATCCGTCTTACTGTTGCTGCTCGTTAGCCTGTGCTGAGGCGCGCTGGTTCAGGAGTTTGAAGTCACGTTCCAGCTGCTCGCAGGTGTACTGCGCACCTTTGCAGTTGATTTCCATCAACAGCGTAATCGTGTCGCCTTCCGTCTTAGGTTGGCGGCACACGACAGCCGGATGTGCTGAATGTGTTTCCTGCGTGAATGTCCACGTCGCATAAGTCTTCTTGTCCTGGAACGCAATATACATGGCGTCCTCGTGGATCTTCTCCAGCTTGTCCTTGTCCCGAATCTCCACCAGCAATTTCTCCGGACCCTCGCTGACACGTTTACATGGCGATTCGTCCGCGCTTGCCACACTCGCTCCCAAAACCACAAGGGCCACAACTACAAGCAACCGGTTCAGGAAATTAACACACATCACGATCATCCTTGTTTTTCATTCCTGTTTCATTCTTGAAACAATGCTCCACCCGACAGCCAGTCACGTTATGCCAGGCAAAGACCTTAGCGCTCTAACCGCCTTGTCCGACATGACGGCGGCCAACTGATGACAATCTGCTGAACACAATCCCAGCTCAAGCATTTCAACTGGTTAACCGGCAAGTTTGTCCGCAATCGCTTCAAGCGCCGCACCCGCCTTGGAACCGTCCGGGCCACCGGCTTGCGCCATATCCGGTCGGCCACCACCACCCTTGCCGCCGAGCGCCGCCGATCCGGCTTTGACGAGATCGACCGCGCTAATCTTTTCAACCAGATCCTTGGTGACCCCAACCGCCAAACCCGCCTTCCCATCTTCCGTTACACCGACGATGGCAACGACGCCTGAGCCGACTTGGGCTTTACCATCGTCAACGAGGCTTCTCAGATCCTTTGGGTTGAGCCCTTCGACCGAGCGCGCAAGAAGTCTGATGTCGCCGATGGTACGGACCAAATCGCCTGCTTGACCATCCGCGGAGGAATTTTTTGCTCCCGGTCCAGCCAAAGCCGCAGCGCGCTTAGCATCAGCCAACTGGCGCTCCAGCTGTTTCTTTTCCTCCATCAGTGACGTGATGCGCTGAACCACGTCTTCATTGCGTGCGCGCAAGGCGGCAGCCGCAGCCTTCACCCGTTCATCCTGCTCGCTCAAGTAGGCACGCGCACCCTCTGCCGTCAGCGCCTCAATGCGGCGCACGCCGGCCGCGCTGGCACTTTCCCCCACGACACGGATGAGCCCGATGTCACCCGTCCGGCGCACGTGCGTTCCACCGCACAACTCTACCGACCAAGCCTTGTTTGACGGCGAACCATCAGGCGGGCTGCCCATGGAGACGACGCGCACTTCATCACCGTATTTTTCACCGAACAGAGCCATCGCGCCGGACGCCATGGCATCTTCCAGCGCCATCAGTCGCGTCTCCACCGGACCGTTTTGCAACACAACAGCGTTGGCGAGATTTTCGACTTCAGCGATCTCTTTATCGCTCATCGGCTTGGGATGGGAAAAATCGAAACGCAGCCGTTCCGGTGCCACCAGCGATCCTTTTTGCGCGACGTGCGTGCCAAGCACCTGACGCAACGCTTCATGCAATAAATGGGTCGCGGAGTGATTGGCGCGCGTTGCCGAACGGCGGTGGCTGTCTACGGTGAGCGAGACGGCATCGCCGACGCGGAAACTTCCCGTATCGACCTTACCTATGTGGGCAAAAACATCTCCCGCCCGCTTCTGGGTGTCCGTTACACCAAATCGGGATTTGCGCTCACCGCGGATCTCGCCGGTATCGCCAACTTGCCCGCCCGACTCCCCGTAAAAAGGAGTCTGGTTCAATACGAGCTGCACCTCGTCTCCGGCCTTGGCCGTCTTGACCGACTTGCCGTTCTTGACGATTGCGACGATGGCACCCTCCGCCTCTTCCGTTTCGTAGCCGAGAAAATCCGTGCTGCCGGCAGTATCCCTCAGTTCAAACCAAATGGTTTCTGTTGCGGCTTCCCCAGACCCTTTCCAAGCTTTGCGCGCTTCCGCCTTCTGCTTGTCCATCGCCGCCTGAAACGCTTTCGTGTCGACGTCGATCGAACGCGCACGTAGCGCATCCTGCGTCAGGTCCAGCGGAAAACCGTAAGTGTCGTATAGCTTGAACGCGACATCGCCTGGAAAAACATCACCGGATTTGAGACCGCCGGATGCCTCCGACAAGAGTCCCAAACCTTTTTCCAGTGTCTTGAGAAACCGCGTTTCTTCCAGTTTCAGCGTTTCCGAAATCAGCGCCTGGCCGCGCACCAGTTCCGGGTAAGTCTCACCCATCTCGCGCACCAGCGCCGGAACGAGCCGATGCATCAAAGGCTCGTGCGAACCCAGAATGTGCGCATGACGCATAGCGCGGCGCATGATGCGCCGGAGCACGTAGCCGCGCCCATCATTGGACGGCAACACGCCGTCGACAATGAGGAAACTCACGGCACGCAAATGATCTGCAATAATCCGATGGCTTGCGCGATTGTCTCCCTCAGCAGCCACGCCCGTGGCCTCGACAGACGCCGCGATCAGCGCCTTGAACAGATCGATTTCATAATTGTCGTGTGTCCCCTGCAGGACGGCTGCAATACGCTCAAGTCCCATGCCGGTATCGATGGACGGGTGGGGAAGATCAACACGCTCCTTAGCGCTCAATTGCTCGTACTGCATGAAGACGAGGTTCCAGATTTCAACGAATCTGTCGCCATCTTCATCTGGCGAACCTGGCGGTCCGCCTGCAATTTTTTCGCCATGGTCGAAAAAGATCTCCGAACACGGCCCGCACGGTCCCACTTCGCCCATCTGCCAGAAATTGTCAGACGTCGAGATGCGGATGATTTTGTCATCCGCAAAGCCTGTCACTTTTTTCCAGATCGCAAACGCGTCTTCGTCGTCATGAAAGACCGTGATCAAAAGACGTTTCGGGTCGAGATCGAAATCCTTCGTCAACAGGTCCCAGGACCAGGCGATGGCGTCGTCCTTGAAATAATCGCCAAAGGAAAAGTTGCCGAGCATTTCAAAGAATGTGTGGTGACGCGCAGTGTGCCCGACGTTTTCCAAATCGTTGTGTTTACCGCCAGCACGCACGCATTTTTGCGACGTCGCAGCGCGCACGTAATCGCGCTTTTCCTGCCCGGTGAACAAGTTTTTGAATTGCACCATGCCAGCGTTGGTGAACATCAATGTCGGATCATTGCGCGGCACCAACGGCGAGGACGCTACCACCTCATGGTCATGGCGCTCAAAAAACGACAGGAACGATTTTCGGATCTCGTTGACGCCGGTCATATACGAGGCCTCATGTTAGTTCGGACAGTGCAAAACCTGCCGAGCAATCTTTGCCAGACAATGCAAGGCCGGAGCGGCCGTGCAAAGTTAAAAGGTGACGCTAAGTCCGAGAATTCAGTGGAGATGTACGCCAACAAACACCGTACCGGATCGCCGCAAACCCGGCGGCCACCCCAAAGCGACAATACCGCAGGCACACGCACGCCAAAACAAACCGCCCGGCGACGACGCACCAACCTGGGCCGTCGTTTTACCGGCCACCCCTGAGCCTGTCCACCCAGCCTCCGAAACGCAGGAAAGCGACCGTCGATGACAGTCGCTTCCAAATTCGTGTCAGCACGGCCCTAGGGGCTGCTCAGTCCAAACTTAGCCCTTACGGCCCTTTCCGCCGGACGCAGCCTTCTTTTCCTCCGCCGGAACCGCTTCCAACGCGATCGTATCATCGGCCGCCGTCAATTCCGCTTCCGCCGCTTCATCCCCTTCCGGATTGGTCAGCATCTCTTCTGCAACGAGCCCCGCGTTCTGACGCACAGCCTGTTCGATCTCGCGCGCAACTTCCGGGTTATCGCGCAGAAAATTCTTGGTGTTCTCGCGTCCCTGTCCCAGCCGCGTACCGTTGTATGAGAACCAGGCACCGGATTTCTCGACAATGCCCGCCTTGACGCCAAGATCGACGATCTCGCCCATCTTGGAGATACCCTCGCCGTACATGATGTCGAACTCAACCTGCTTGAACGGTGGCGCCACCTTGTTTTTCACGACCTTGACGCGTGTCTGGTTGCCGATGACTTCGTCACGGTCTTTGATTTGGCCGATACGGCGGATATCGAGACGTACAGACGAATAAAATTTCAGCGCGTTGCCACCTGTCGTCGTTTCCGGATTACCGAACATAACGCCGATCTTCATGCGGATCTGGTTGATGAAGATGACCATGCAGTGGGTTTTGGAAATCGACGCGGTAAGCTTGCGCAACGCCTGGCTCATTAAACGTGCCTGCAGGCCTGGCAGGCTGTCGCCCATCTCGCCTTCAAGCTCCGCTCGTGGCGTCAGGGCTGCAACGGAATCGATGACCAGCACGTCGACGGCACCGGAGCGCACCAGCGTGTCGGCGATTTCCAGCGCCTGCTCGCCCGTGTCGGGTTGTGAAATTAGAAGATCCTCGACATTGACGCCGAGTTTGCGCGCATAAACCGGGTCCAGCGCGTGTTCCGCGTCGACAAAGGCGCAAATGCCTGAGCGCTTCTGCGCTTCGGCCAGAGCATGCAGCGCCAGCGTCGTCTTGCCCGAGGATTCAGGCCCGTAAATTTCAATGATACGGCCCTTCGGCAGACCGCCGATGCCGAGCGAGCCTGTGGGAATGGCCTCCACATCGATCGACTTGTCATTGGCGCCAAGGCGCATGATCGAACCTTTGCCAAAGTTCTTGTCGATCTGCGCCAATGCGGCTTCAAGCGCTTTCTGCTTGTCCATAGCTCCCCCTTCGACGACGCGAAGTTCCGGCGTGCCCATCGTCAAATCCCCTTATTTCATGAGTTGCACATCAACGCAATTAAGGTAAATGTACATGTTTTGTTCTCAGTTGTCCAGGGGGGACTAACACATTGGGGAAAAGTGAGAAATCACATAGAGTTCGCAACTTGTTCTCATGCGGTAACTCTCGCCTGAGTGTGCTTGCAAGGACTATCGTCGATTCGCTAATGCTGCCCGGCTCAAGGAACCAGATCTTAGGCCCCCCCGCCCTCAACGACCTTCTTCAATGCCGCCAAGCCCTTCTCGTAATCGGCGCCGATCATGTCATCCATGTCGACACCCATGAGGATACACATGGCGCGCTCCAGGTAACCTTGCTGCCCGCTTAGCGACCAGGTGACGCTGGTCCCCTCATCGACCGGCTCAAATGTAAAGTGGACATCGCTCTTGCCGGGAAACGGCTGGATGAACTCCAGCTCGATCGCAATTGCCTCGTGCGGCGTGCTCTCGACGATGGTCATCTGACCTTCGCCCACGGTCTCATCGCCCGCCCATTTGAAGACTGCGCCTTTGCCGGAATCCGCACCTGCGTGTGAAACTTTCGCATCCGGATCGCGCTTCGCCCACGGCGACCAGTTATCCCACTTTTTCAGATCATTGACGTGCGGAAAAACCGCTTCCGGCGGAGCCTTGATCACGGTCGAGCGAAAGACTTGGAAGTCCGACGGCAGAAAGGCCACGTATGCAGCAAACACCGCAACGGCAACGATCAGTGCAATAAGTATCTTTTTCAACATCGTCCGCCTCCCCTCTTCACGCCACGCGCGAACCTTAAGGCGTGCACAGCCCACGCGCTAGAAAAAACGCGCGGGCTTGAATGCGGTGCGGCTCAGCGCTGTCGCGCTCGCACCGGATATCAGCGGCGCATACGCCTTCGGCTAGTTTTTTTGTTTACGGCGACGGGTACGCCTCCGGCTACACCCGCGCCGGGAAGAATACGGGTGGCGCGCTATGCGCGGCAATGGTTGCGGCTCGGGCGCAACGCACTCATGGCACCGCCGATTCACGCTGCGACGGCGCGCGGCTGGTATTTATGCTTGCGCCGACACCCACGGCTTCGCCTACGGGCGCGGCGGTCAACTCGCCGCAAGCCGGATCAGTCGTTGCTACCAATGCAGCAATTCCCACGTCACCGTGGGTACTTCCCGCCGTCGCAGTAGCCGAAGGCGTTGCGATCGGCGCGTTCACGTGCCGGCGCTTTAGCGCCGAATTGCACGTGACAAATGTCAAGGAAGCGTGGGAACCTCCCGCCGCGCCGGTAGGCGGAGCCGTCGGCGCCGGCGCACCAAAAAAAGTGCGCCGCCCCGTCGGAGGTGGCCCGCGCTGCCTCAGCGCAGAATTGCCCGCGAGCCAACACCTACTTCCCCAGCTCTTCCTTCACTTTGGCTGCAAGCTGCGGCAGCGAGAACGGTTTGGGAAGGAAGGCGAATTTCTCTTCGCCCAGCGCCTGCTGGAATGCTTCGTTGGGATAGCCCGAGACAAAGATGATTTTAATGTCCGGATGGTTTTTGCGCATTTCTTTCAGCATCGTCGGCCCGTCCATGCCCGGCATCACAACATCTGAGACGACAATATCGACACCGCCGTCGTGAGCCTCCATCACTTCAAGCGCTTCTGCTCCGTCTTCTGCGACGAGCACTTCATAGCCCTGCCGCGTCAGTGCGCGAACGGCAAACGAGCGCACCACATCCTCATCCTCGACAAGAAGAACCCGGCCCGTACCGGTGAGATCGGCGGACTGGCGAGCCTGCTTGGCCTCGACTTTCTCAGCCAGTGCGGCCGCTTCCGCCTCCTCCATGTGGTGGCGTGGCAGGTAGACACGGAAGGTCGTGCCCTCGCCTGGCGTGCTTTCCGGGAAGATAAACCCGCCGGTCTGCTTGACGATGCCGTAAACGGTGGCAAGCCCAAGCCCCGTGCCCTTGCCGACCGCCTTGGTGGTGAAGAATGGCTCGAATATCTTCTTCAAGACCTCCGGCGGCATGCCTGTGCCCGTATCCGCAACCTCGATGAGCACATATTCACCGACCGGCATCGCGGGAAGTTGCAGGCGCTGGCTTTCGCGCTCGGAAATATTGCGCGTGCGGATCGACAAGCGTCCGCCGTCCGCCATTGCATCGCGCGCGTTTACAGCCAGGTTGATGACCGCCTGTTCAAGCTGCAGCTTGTCGGTCTTCACGTACCAAAGATCCCGCCCGTTCGAAAGTTTGAGCTCGATCTTCTCGCCGATCGACCGCTTCAGCAGCGGCGCCAGATCCGTCATCACTTCGCCAAGCTGCAACGACTCCACGACGAGCGTCTGCTGGCGTGCAAGTGCCAGCAGCTTGCCGACAAGACCGGCGGCACGATTAGCGCTCGACTTGATGTTGATGATGTCCGAATAAGCCGGATCCGTCGGACGATGGGTTTGCAGGAGGAAATCGGAAAAACCGATAATCGCCGTCAGCATGTTGTTGAAATCATGCGCGACGAACCCAGCAAGTTTGCCCACCGCATCCATCTTCTGACTTTGCGCAAACTTGGCTTCCAGTTCCTTCTGTTCCGTCACATCGATGACGTAGAGAACGGCCGCTTCGTCGGTGCCGCGCGACTGTGTCAGCGGGCTCATGTACACACGCCGCGCATACTCGCTTTTGGCACCAACCCAGATGTCGAAGGGTGCCACGTTGCCCCGGCCGGAAACGACCCGCTCAAGGCCGGCTTTGATGGTCCCCAACAGGTCCTCATCGCCCACGCTACGGCCCAAAACCTCCAACGCAGGCTCATTAAGCCCACTGGTGCCATCCATGATCATGCGTGAGAACGCTGCATTGGCGGTGCGAACGCGGCCATCGGCGCCGACCGTTGCAATACCGAAGGGTGCCGACCTGAAGAAGCTCTGGAAGCGCATGGCCGTATTGTCGGCAAGTGCACGGCCAAGCCCAGTGGAACTCTCATCGGCCTCGCGGTTCCATGCGGCGATGACGAACCCACCATCCGCATCCTTGTCCGGCTGGCAAAGGGCGCGTATCGGCAGAACACGGCCATCTTCCCGCATCAAATCAATATCGAGGCTCGTGTTACCACCGCGGCGGCGCTGCATCATGCCCATAATGAGCTGTGCGCTGTCAGACGAAACAAATCCCGAAAGCGTCAGATCTCGTCCCACCTGGGCGGACTGCCCGTCAAACCCCAGCCAGCGCCCAAATGTTGCGTTGTACGAACGCACCCGCCCGTCACGCGCAACCGACACCAGCCCAACTGGCATCGACTCGTAGCGCTGAAGTGTATCCTCCAGGTGCGCCCGCTGCCGATGCTCCCTGGCACGCTCATTTGTAATATCGCTGACCGTCCACAGCACCAGCGCCCCAAACTCATCCGTATCTCGTGCCAATGCATAAGGACGAACGCTCACACGGCAGCAACGAACCGCCTCGGACGCGCCCAAATGCCCGGCTGCGAGATTGACCGCGAGATCTTCTTGATGCACATCGCCGCGCTCAGCCGCGCGCGCAAGCCGGAACAGCCCACCGGCAACACCTCTGCCCCCGCTCAACGCAATCTCTAATGCGCCAAGCTCTCCGCCTTGAATGCCACCAACAAGCCTATCAAAAGCATCGTTGCGCCAGAATGCCCGGCCCTCTGGCGTCGCCAGCAACAAACCATCATCGAAGTCCTGTGCTAACGCACTCGCGATCTGTTCGCTCGGCAGCCTCTCTCCGATAACTACATGACCGGCAGCAAAGGCGAAAAGAAAGAAAACGCCGACCATGGCCAGCAGTGCCATCACGGTAATCATGAGCGGCTGGCCCGAACCGCTTGCGACAAGCGCAAGCAGGACGCCGCTCGCAGCTACAGCAACAGCGACAGTGGCCTTCACCCCTCGCCCATCATGCAGCCCCGAGCCTGCATCCTCGGCAGACATGTGGTCTTGATCCGCCTTGGCACCGCTCATGCCGGGGGACGATATCTGATTCTGAACGAAGCTGGATTGCAGACCCATGAGGCCGGGTGCCAACAGCCCTGGGCCGATCTGCGCGATGAGGGCCCGCGACTTGGCCCAATACTCAAACAAGATACGCAACACTCTACTCACATTAAATTCCTTGCGGGAACGCCACCATTCGAAAGCCGATCCAAGCGGTCCACATCCGAATCAAAAAATTCGTCGGGCGGCCTGGGGGCGCTCCGACTTGCGTCCCACGTCAACACTTCGATCATCACAGTTAAAATGTGCCTAATAATTGCTGTAGAACCTGCTAACGGCAGCGGGGATCACCGGGTTGAGCCCACGTGGTTGGGGAAAAGCAGGCAGAATCAATCGTTTTTCGCTTAAGCGTTGTGCCACATTCACACGCACCAACATGTTCGATTGCGTACCCGGCCAACTCGCGGACCAGACGCAGCCAAAAAAGGTCGGGACGACCAATACGCGCCGCACGAGCATCCAGACGCCAATGGAGCAAGCAGACCATGTTCGATTTTCTATTTTACTTGACTTTAATCGCATGCTTCGCCGCACTCGCCATCGCCGGTGCCGTACTATTTCGCAACTATTTGACGGGTTCTGCACCAACGTTGGGATTCTTCGGCGGTCGGATAGATCGTCGGCTGGACATTGTCGAGCAATCCGCCATAGACGGCCGACGACGGCTGTTGCTGGTTAGACGCGACAACGTCGAACATCTGCTCATGACCGGCGGCCCCGTCGATGTCGTCATTGAAACCGGCATCGGCGAACGACAAAGCGCCGCCTCCAGATTGAGCACGCCGGCAAACGTTACAGAGCCGCCATCCCAACCCGTCTTCTCACGTAAGCCCAGAACCATGAGTCAATCGGAAGCGGGATAACAAAGGCGCACCCCAATCCGCACGCGATTTGGCGCGTCCCGGCAAGCGCATCTGCGCCGAAGCACACCTTGGTCGCCCTGCGTTTGTCTGCGCGCACGCATAAAGGACACGGCGCGGGAACCACAAAAGCCATTGATAGCCGGACAAATGCGATCCGACGTCATCAACAGATGGGTCATTCAAGAGTATCTCGAAATATGAGCAAACGTCGCAACGAAGCACCAAGTTATAACGGCCGCCCGACGCACCCAATTCGCCTTGCGATCATTGTGGCAGGTTTTGTTGCGTACAGCGCCACCGCCATAGACTACGCATTCGCGCAAACCGCGGCGGACACTCAGGAAACAACCCAGCAAGCACCGAGAACTCAAAATGAGCGTAGTGGTCACGCACCCGCAGAAGCTACACCCAATCCCGCAGGGGCCGACGTTAGGGAACAACAGGCGGTTGAACCAGCCCTTGTTACACCTGAGGAACCAGCGTCTGTCGAAGCCAAACTGGCCACCATTTCGGAACTAGCGAAAAAACTCGACAATCTGCAACATCGCATACAAGCGGCGAAGGAAAGCGACGCTGAACTGGCTCGCCTACGCCTTGAAATTGACGGGCCGGCAGCGGAGGCATTATCAGCCCGAGACCGCCTCAAGCCCCATTTTGAAGATATCTCGGCGCTCCTTGCAAAGCTGGGAGAAAAACCCAAAGACAGCGCACAGCCCGAAGCGCCCGAGATCGCCGCCGAGCGCGAATTGCTGGAAAAGCGCGCCGCCCGCATAGAAGGCACCATTACCGCGGCAAACCTCATCATCACGCGCGCCGAACAACTAAAGGACCGCATTCAAACACTGCGTAAGCGACTCTTCGCCGACGCACTCTTCACGAGAACCGTGCACTCTCCGCTTTCGCCGGCAACCTGGAAAAACGTTGCAGCCCTCCTGCCGGACGCCTGCCACCAGTTGAAGGCCATGATCAGCGATGTATTAGCGCGATCTCGCTTTGTCGTTCCCTGGATAGCGTTCGTCTTACTTCTTAGTATCGGGGTCTACGGCGCCCTGCGCGTGGTGCGAAGCCAGCTAATTTCTGCAAGAGACGAACGTGCCGAAAACACCGCACCGAGATTCCTCGAACGTGCTGGTGCTGCGGGCTGGTCGATACCCGCCCACGCATTGCCGCGCCTAGGTGCGGCGGCAGTTCTCTATTACGGCCTTAACAATCTCAATCTGTTCTATTTGCAGACAGGCGAGGTTGCCTGGGCGGCGTTCATTGCCGTTCTAATATTTATCGCAGTAACTTCGCTCGCACGCGCCATCCTAACACCCCGACGCGCCGACTGGCGCGTTATCAGGATGCCAGATCAAGCCGCACGACGGCTCTACCTCATTATTCAAGGCCTCGCTGCTGTCTATTCCATTGATATGTTTCTCAGCATATTGACCGACACCCTGCATTTTCCATTCCCCATTTCCGTTGTGCAGGCCTTTATTGCCAGTCTGGCGATCGTTGGGTTGATCTTCGCGTTTCTAAGGACCTCACTCTCCGCACCGGCGCCAGGTACCGGGCAGACGGCGATCCCGCTGTCATGGCGGCCCTTATGGCTCAAACCGCCACTATTTTTTGCAGCAATCGCCATCGCCGCCGCCGCCTTGTTCGGCTATGTCGCACTCGCACGCTTCATTGCCGGCCAGGTAATCATTACCGGCTCAATCGCCGTGCTGATCATTCTTATGCACCTCGCGATCAGGTCCATCTGCGGTATAAGCGATAGAGCTACGGCCACCTCACCCGAAGCAGGTGCAACGCCCGATCAGGCAGCCCAGCAACCTGCCAGAAAAGAGGAGCGACCGCGCCTCGTCCCAACACTCCTGGAAAACAGGCTGGGATTGAAGGACGGGCAGACACAGTTCGTCAGCAGCGCCATCGCCGTTCTGTTGAACATTCTTCTGGCCGTGCTTGCGCTACCTTTGCTCGCCTATTCGCTGGGCTTCACAACACCAGATATTTTAAACTGGGCACACAACGCCGTTTTTGGCTTCCAAGTCGCAGGCGTGAATATCTCCGCCGCGCGCATCTTGGCCGCAATCCTGCTGTTCATCGCGGTACTTTTCCTGACCCGCCTTGTTCAACGCTGGCTGCGCGCAACTTTGATGCAGTCCACGCGAACAGACCCTGGAATTGCCCACTCCATTATTACCGCCGTTGGCTATGCCGGATTTGCCATCGCCGCACTAATTGCCATCTCTTACGGCGGGCTTGATGTCACCAATCTCGCCATCGTTGCCGGCGCATTGTCGGTTGGCATTGGATTCGGACTCCAATCCATCGTCAACAATTTTGTATCTGGACTGATCCTGCTAGTTGAGCGCCCGATCAAGGTCGGTGACTGGATAAAGGTTAGTGATTTGCAAGGTCATGTCCGGCGGATCTCTGTTCGATCAACAGAAATCGAAACCTTCGATCGTGCCAGCGTCATCGTCCCAAATTCCGACCTCATCACAGGCGTCGTGACCAATCTCACGCATCGTAATGCGCTGGGTCGTTTGATCATACCTGTCGGGGTTTCCTATTCCACTGATCCGGTCCGGGTGCGGGAGATTCTGCAGAAGATCGCAGACGATTCTCCATTGATTTTGCGCCATCCCGCACCGGTCGTCGCATTCGACAATCTGGGCGACAGCGCGCTTGAATTCACGATGCGCGTCTACATTTCCGACATCAATAAATCTCTGTCCACGCAGACGGAACTGCGCACGGCAATCGTACAGGAGTTCCAGAAGGAAGGTATCGAAATTCCATTTCCGCAAACTGATGTGCACCTGCGTGACCTCGACGGTGTCAAGGAGTTCGCGATGCGTGTCATGGAAGAGCGCGCGCGACAGCGCGGTCAAAAAGGCCCGTCCGCCAAAGAGGCCGCCAAACCGGCCGACGAGCCGTCGCAAGCGGATTCAACAGCGCGGCCAGCCCCACCCACCATCCACGGCGGCCGTCACGGCGATGGAAGCGATGGTGACGGGGGAGGCGACGGCCCCGCCTAATCTTCAACCAGCATGACTTTGTTGCATATCCGCCCCGCTCGCCGGCAAACCGTAAACGGTCCCGCAGCGCACACGTCACAACCGGGCTATGACACATGCATCCAATCGGATCGAGACAGTCTAGGGATGCGGGGAACAATGTTTGAAACAGGAGCGATTGAGCCGACCCACCGTAGACGCACGCAAGCTGGCGACGCCGCGCTAACGCTCCTTTTAGCACTGATTGCAAGCGTGCTGCAGCTAACGTCCGCACGCGCTCAGGACAGACCTCACCCTGAAAATGCTGCAGCCACTTATGCCTACACGATCGCAGTCCACATCAGTTCCAACAAAATTGCCGATTCCGGACCGGAAGAAACCGAGGCAATTCGCGCCTTCGTCTCCCAGCGCGCCCAACGCATCAACGCCGCAGGCGGCATCAAAGGCAGACCGCTCAACATCCGCTTTTACGACGACCACTCAACGGCGGAAAAAACCGGTGCAAACGTCGACGCGACTTTGGCTGACGACAACGTCATTGCCATGATCGGGATCTGGAATTCCACCCGAGGTTCAACCGTCGTCGACCGCATTGGCAAATCGAACATCCCCTTCGTTTCCGAAATGTCGGTCGAAACATTGTTCGCCAAGTACCCAAACATTTATACCCTGACACGCTCCGTGCGCGCGGAGCAGGAAGTCTTCACCCATTTCGCCCGGTCGAAATTTAACAGCATGGCTTTCGTCGGAGCCGGTGATGATTTGTATACACGCGCCTTTCACGGCTTCCTGAACGAAGATGGGCACGAGCCAAAGATCACATCCACCTTCTGGCTCGATGGCAAAGTAGAGGACAACCTGCCGGCGGTCGACGCGGCCATAGAAGACATCAAGACGAGTGGCGCAGAGATCATCTTCCTGTCCATCGGCTCGCGACGCGGCGCCAAATTCCTCAAACGCGCCGCCGCGGCCGGCATTTCAAAACCTGTGTTCGTCGCGCTGGGCTCGATCAGCGGCATCCTGTGGAACCCGGAAGGCAAGGAGTACGCCGGTGACATTTACGAGATTGCGGAAGGCGGCATCGCGAACCTGAATAACGAACGGTTGGAGCAACTGATGCGCCAGCCCGATTCAAGCCACGTCACGTCGCGCTATTCGCCTTATGCCGTGGGCTATGGCGCACGTTACGCCGACCTCATTGCCATGATTGCCGCGGCCGCCAATGCCGCACCTGATGTCTCACCCACGCCGATGGATCTGCGCCAGGTAATTGCCCGCGAACTCGCCAGTCTATCCGCCGGGCGCCGTGTCTGGCGCGGCCTTGCACAGGACTGGTCATTCAGTAAGGAACGCGCGTCCGCCGAACGCTCATTGCTGATCTGGCGGCCGTCCGGCAAGGAAAAGACCGTCCTGGCGCCAGAGCAGTTCGTCCGTGTTGCTGGTCAAATGGTGACAGTGCCTGTGCTCTATGTCCATCTCGACATGGTCCGCATCTATCACGTTGACAGCAACGACAAGAGCTTTGAAGCAGAGTTCTTCTTTACGACGCGCTCCCAACAGGAAGTCCCGATCGAAGCAATCGAATTCACGAATGCGTATCGCGGACAGGCAACAGGCACACCGCTCATCTCCATTCGCCAGGTTCACCAGGATCGCGCCGACAACCTGGCCACGGGCGGAACGCGAATTTACAAAGTCTCAGGCCGCTTCATGTTCGAACCGGACTTGCGCAAGTACCCCTTTGACGAACAGATTTTCTCCATTTCGTTCCAACCCGCCAAGACATCGACGGCGTTCTTCCTGCAGCCCCCCTCCGAGGCTGTCCGCAACCATTCCTTCGACGTCGATGGCTGGAGTGTGCGCAATCACTACGTCGGCACCAACGAACTCATCATCCGCTCCGTTTCCGGACCTTTGTCGCAGGAACGCGTGATCCCCTATTACAACTTCAATTACACGTGGGTGATGAAGCGCCAGGTCGTCGACTACGTGTTGCGCGTAATCGTTCCGTTATCATGCATCCTGATTGTCGCCTATCTGGCGATATTTATCCCACGCGCTGAATTCAACGCCATCATCGCCATCCAGGTCACAGCGCTCTTGTCGGCAATCGCACTGTACTTCGCATTGAATCAGCCCAATGCCGACGACGCCACACTGTCAGACCTCATCTTCGTCATGGCGTATGCGATTATTTCCATGATGATTGCGCTTTCGATTTTCGCGGTGAACCCGACGATCGGCCGCAAGCCCTGGCTTTTAAAAACGTTCTATGCCATCGAGGTCTATATCGTCCCCTTCTTTACCTTCGCGCTGCTTGCCTACGTCATCGCGTCTGCAACCTACGACGCGGACTTACTGCAACTTGCGGCACACGCCTGGGGCTGGCTAGTCGGGAAGTAATTTGTCTCGCGCGCTATTCGGGCTTCGCCCGGTATGCCAAGGGGCGACGGGACTACCTGTAACTCTTTATTTGCGCCGGCGTCCACGGCTCCGCCTACGGGCGCGGCGGTCAACTCGACGGTAGCCGGATCACTCGTCGCAAGCGTTGCCGCGCACACTACGCCACCCGCATTCTTCCCGGCGCGGGTGTAGCCGGAGGCGTACCCGACGCCGATCTCGCGTTCGGAATAGCCCGCAAGTCAAAACTAGCCGAAGGCGTCGCGATCTGCGAGCTTCACGTGCCGGCGCACCGCGTCGAAGAGCACGTGAAGAAAAAGCCGGAGCCGTGGGCGCCGGCGCAAGAAAATGCCTAAGCTGCTTTCACCGCAACCTTGACGGTCTGCGCCGCGCCCGAGGTGGCACCGGACGCATCCTTGACGACCACATCGAAACTGGCCGTCGGCGCCTGAGACCCGTCATGACGGAAAGACACGCTCCCATCTTCCAGATCAGCCTGGGTAAAACTCTCCACCCGCGTGGTGGGGGATTTCTCTAGGACGACGTAACCGTTGATGGGGTTGGAGACGGAATAGACCAGATCGGTGGCGTCATCGTCGGGATCGTGAGCCGTGAGATCCATCGTCGTTACACGGGCGCGCCCGCCGGATCTGACTGCAATCATCAAATCGCCGCCGATCTCAGGCGGGATGTTACGCACATCAGCGCTTAAGTTTGCACCTTCCTCCATGGCAAGCCGCCCGTAGCGCACATTACCAGACACGGAACCGGATTGACGGATGGTGATCAGTGACTTGACGCTAACGTCCCCCTGCAACTCACCCTTGATGTCGGCCGTGTTGACCCTGAGCTTACCAAAGAAGCGCCCGCCGGGATGAACGACTAGGTTTTCTGCCTCCAATTCCCCCTCGACATAGCCATGGATGTCGATCTGGCGGCCGTTCTTAACGTTGCCCTTGATGGCCAGATCCGCGCTGACCACCATATCGCCGGGCCCGGCTGAACCCGCACCTGCTTGAGCTCCAGAACCACCCATCATTTGCCGTAACACTCCCCATCAATTGTCCGAGGCTGTAAGACCCGCCTCAATTTTTTCGAAAAACACCCTCTACACAAGCCATAGGTGACATCAATTGCGGCCAAATACGGTCGGCAGACCGGTAAAGCCGCACCGTCCGCGCAAGAAAATCTAAGGGGCGGCCTAAGCTTCTCTAACCAACGAGCAAAAGCCGGGCCAGCCCGTTTAAGGAACACAATTAACCCTCGGCCGCCAGGAATCCTTGTGCCCATTTACGTGAAAAGCATAACGGGCCCCTCGCCGAGGCCCGGCCGGCAAAACAATGGTGATGACCCAACCCCGGCTGCCAACAAAACATCTGCCGCAATCACGCAATTCACTTTCTCGGCCCACGGGGTTGTCGCTAAGCTCCAATGGACGCACGCTGATTGATGAAGCCGATCGAGCGCACGCCTCATTGAACAGGGGTAGATCGCCATGATCGGCAAGCGCCCGCCGCGTACTGTAAAGGGGGCACGCAATGCTTCAGCGCCAACCAGTCTTCACCGAGAACACCGAAGGCGTGTTCGCCGCGAGCTGGCAACCGCACCACACGGCTAAAGCCTTCCACATCATGCTGATCAGCAGCCTTGATAGTTGGAGCGCATATATCGATGGCGAGACCGTTGGAACCGAATACGCGAGCCGTGAAGCGGCCATCGAAGCCGTTATGGCAAAAATCGAATTGGATACGCGCGAGGCGTCAAATGCGAAGACATTGAAACGCGCCACCGCGGCCGTCGGTGCGGCACTCATACTGGCGCTTACCGGCCACACGTTATTCTCGGCCTGGGGACCATCTACGGATGAACGCGGAGCGCGCGTCGTTCAAAGCGGATCAGCCAATCACACCCTCTCAAACTCTGCCGGCGCATCGGCGAAAATCAGCAAAGTCGCAGAGAAAGTCGCAGAGTATGCCGAGCCCACCACGACCAAGCGAACGTCCGTTGTCCGGCTGGCAGCGCTCTCACCTGTCCCGCCGCCTGAAAAGTCGGATCGGGCCGACGGTAAACCTGAAGTCGGCGAGCCACGCGCAGCGAAAACAGCAGACATTGCGGCGCACAAGTCTGAACTGTCCAATCTCCAATCCGGGCTCCCCGCTGTATCTCTGGACGATGTTCGCACGCTGACTGAACCGGCCATTGAGCCGGACGCAATCACGACAGGCGCTATCGATCAAAACGCCGAGGCGCAGCTCAACGACACACATGCAGCGCCTGGCGATCAATCTGCCCGCCTACTTGAAGACAAAACCAGTCCTGAGACCGGCCCACCCGATCCTTTGCAAGAAGAGGCGACGCCTGAACTCCTCGACGAACCCAAACCCGCACACAGATCACAAGACCCTAAGCCGCGATTGCATGAGCGCGACGCAAACGAAATCGCCCCTGCCATTACGCCAAAAACAAAACACCAAACCAGGAGCCGCAAGTCACGCAGAGCCGCCAAAAAACGAGAGCTGAACAAAAAGAACAGCCTGCGTAAGAAACGCATCAGCAAAGCGAAGAAAAAACGGCGCGCAAAAAAAGCGAAGAAACGACGCCCCCTCATTCGCAAGCGCGTCGTTCGTGACGCGTACGGCCGAAAGGTCGTCATCTATAAGGTTAGGCGTCCACGAAACTTCAAGGAATATCGGCGCATCCGGCGCCTACAACGCCGCTTGGCTGCAAAGCGTATGCGGCAGCGCTACCGAGACGACTGGTAGAGCACAACACAAAAGCGATGAGATTAGTGATCGCCAAACGACGCGGCTGTAAGACGATCAAGTTGCAGGAGCGATGTACGGATCGAAACGACGCGGCCCGCCGTATGTCCTGCATCTGATTTTGCCGTTACATCCCTTGAAGTGGGCTTGTTTTGCTCTGATGACGCCAACGCCCCGCCTTTAGCAACTCCACCCGGCAATGGATATGTCCCAAGCCCCAGGCTGATAACGGTTGCGAAAAGAAGCACACGCGTCGCAATCCGAAATGGACCTAGCCTGGCCTCACGCGAAGACATTACATGCTGATCAACGAGCGCTACGGGCAAAAAGTGCGACATCTGGCTACCTGTGTTTCATCCGGTCAACTGCACCGGGCCAGACACCACACTCCAGGCGATAGGTTACGGAGTGATTAACGAATGGGTCAAATTGACCAATTTGCGAACATGCACAAGCCGCCCACGCCGCGGCTCTTGTAGAAGCCTGTCGGAATTGTTCGCAGAATTGAGAAGGCGAAAACCGTGGCCGGCGCCAATGCACTTCCCGGCGGCATGGATCAAACGACTATTCTTCGCGATATACGCGCTCGCGCCGTTCATGACGCTCTTGCGCTTCCACCGACAAGGTTGCAATTGGGCGGGCATCGAGACGCTTCAAACCAATGGGCTCGCCGGTTTCCTCGCAGTAGCCGTAGCTACCGTCCTCGATGCGAGCCAGTGCGGCATCAATCTTATTGATGAGCTTGCGCTGTCGATCCCTGGCACGAAGTTCCAGCGCCCGGTCTGTTTCCGATGTGGCTCTGTCCGCAATATCGGCATGCTGCGTCGATTCTTCCGTGAGCCCAGCCAGCGTCTCGCGCGTCTGACGCACGATCTCTTCTTTCCACTGCAAAAGCTTTGCGCGGAAGTAAGCGAGCTGTTTGGCATTCATGAAATCCTCGTCGTCCGATGGATGATACCCGGGCTCGATAACGATCTCGGATTTTTTCGCCCTGGACGATTTTTGCGACGAGGATTTCGCCGGTGTTTTTTTGCCGGCCGGTGCCTTCGTTTTCTGTTTGCTCACGAATAAGCCTCCTGATGCCTTTGGCGGCTAAGGGTCGCGATGCCCATTGAGCGCAGGCAAGACTTGGAAAAGGCCGGTTAACTGTGCCCGCGGCACCGGTCAATTTGAGCCTGCTATGTATGTGATCCAACGCGTTAGTCAAGCAGTTCTGATGAGTAATCAAAAACTCGTGCATAGGCGACGCGGCCACGGCCCAACGACCACGTAATTGCCGCATTTAACGCGGAGCCCACATCACCGACGCCAGCCTCTAACAGTGCCAACGCAATAATCCACCCAACACCGCAGGAATGCGTTTGTTGCAAGCCCGGGTGAAGCCCGTGCCGGCTCCCGCACCGGCACGGGCAGTACCTATCTCAAGTCTAAATTCAATAGGATTGGGCACCGGCCCGAAACCCCTTGTCCCACCTGACCAAGCACTTTGCATCAGTCCAGGGGAGTTGCCCGACACCATATCAAGCAGTTAAGAACACGCGATCTGAACCCCAATTTCCGGACAGGCATGCCTCCTGTTGGGCCGGAGAGAAACGACCGCAGCCGTCGACGCCAAAGGACCCCCATGAAATTTGAAGGTACCGAAACCTATGTCACCACTGATGACCTCACGATCGCGGTCAATGCGGCCATAACCTTGGAACGACCTCTCCTGGTCAAGGGAGAGCCGGGAACGGGCAAGACGGTTCTGGCACTGGAAGTCGCCAAAGCAATTGGCGCACCCATTATCGAGTGGCACATCAAGTCAACCACAAAGGCTCAGCAGGGCCTTTACGAATACGACGCCGTCTCTCGCCTGCGCGACAGCCAACTCGGAGATGAGCGGGTCAAAGACATTGCCAACTACATTCGGCGCGGCAAATTGTGGGATGCGTTTGCATCCGCGCAACGCCCTGTGTTGCTCATCGATGAGATAGACAAAGCAGACATAGAGTTCCCAAACGACCTACTACAGGAACTCGACCGCATGGAATTTCACGTCTACGAAACCGGTGAAACCGTAAAGGCCGAGACCAGGCCAATTGTAATAATTACATCGAACAATGAAAAGGAGCTGCCCGACGCATTCCTGCGCCGTTGTTTCTTCCATTTCATCAAGTTCCCCGACACCGACACGATGCGCGATATCGTCGACGTACATTTTCCTGGTTTGAAAGACCGTCTGGTCTCCGAGGCACTGCGCGTGTTCTATGACATTCGTGACGTTGCAGGCATAAAGAAGAAGCCCTCAACCTCCGAGCTTCTCGACTGGATTAAGCTTCTGCTAAACGAAGATATTGACGCCGCGACGTTGCGCGAAACAAATCCGCGAAAGCTTATCCCGCCACTGCATGGCGCGCTTTTGAAAAACGAACAAGACGTCCACTTGTTCGAGAGACTGGCCTTCATGGCGCGACGCAAGGAACAAACCTAATCAATCCCTAAAAAGATCAATCTAGATCGCCAAAAAACGCTCATGCGTACGACGCGAACCCGCGCCACAACCGCGCTTCGGCAATCTAACGCGAGCCACTGATAGCTGCCACGCCGACAGGCTACTGTTCACGTGCTCGTGTTAGGCCGCAATTGCGCAACGAGCCTGCAGGGTCGAGTGCATTTCGCGCAAGTGATTCGCCGGTAGATCACGTTTATTGCACGCCCTGTCACGCAGGAGACGGCACTATCGTGCTGATCTGGTGCATTGACGTAACCATCAATTCAGAAAACGAGGTCGTGATCCTTCATCCGATGTTCAGATCCTTGCCCTTATAATGGCAATCACTGCATAGAAATGAGAACGAACGGCACGGCCAGTCGAACAGTCAAGAAAACTTGGCCTGCCATGGCCCTACGGAGCCCGATCATGGGACACATTATTCGCAGCGGCACCATCCTCCTCATGGGGACGACGGTCATCGCCGCAGGCGTGTTCGTAGTGATTTTCGGCTAACACGCCGCACACAGACACCACGCAGCCCTAGACGTGCGGCACGCGCGCGCTGACAGCCCCGTTGTCGACCCCACTCAAGGCGCTGAAAATACCTTGCAGCCCAGCAAAACAATGCGCAACTAATAAGCTAACCAAGTCCCGCATCTAGCCGTCAGGCCTATCGCCTACGAAGCTTTGCGGAACACGTCTGCTTGTCTGTTCCAAATAATCAGGCAAGGCTGGCTGCAACCGGACGCGAAGCTTGCCAAGACCGGCCGCGCCGCAAAAAGGATCCGCTGGTGCGCCTTTCCGAAATTGCCTCCCAAACAACCGCCACACTTGCGACGGCCGCCGATCGTCTGGCTGATCTGATAACCCCGACCATTCGCCTTGGCGTGACCGGTCTATCGGGTGCGGGAAAAACCGTCTTTACGACTGCTCTGATCCATTGCCTGACCCGTGCCAGCCCACTGCCGCCATTCGGTGAACTCAGCCAGCTGCCCGACTTCAAAGCTTACCTTGAACCTCAACCGAGTGACGATATTCCGCGCTTCCCATACGAAGATCATCTTGCCTGTCTGCGCCAACCGGATCCAGTTTGGCCTGAAAGCACGCGCCGCATCAGCCAGCTGCGCCTCACACTGGAGTGGGAACATGCAGGCATTACGCGCGGTCTGCTTGGCACCCGTTCAAGGTTGCATATCGATATTATCGATTACCCCGGCGAATGGCTCGGCGACCTGGCGCTATTGGATCTAGACTTTGACACCTGGTCACAGCAAACGCGCGACGCGATGCACCGCGTCGCTGCGCAACACCCAACCCACGATGCGGCGCGCCGCTTTGCGCGAATTGTAGACGAAATAACCGAGGAATGCCTGCCCTCAGGCGCATCAATCACAAACCCAGCGCACGAAACGGGCACAAATGAAAGCGCCCTAACGCGCGCAGAACGGCATGCCATGGCCGGCGCGGCCGCATTTACAGATTATCTCAAAGCTGCTGACGCCGACCCCGTAGAACGGCCCATGCTCGGGCCGGGCCGCTTTCTGCAGCCAGGCGATCTTGAAGGCTCACCCTTACTGACGTTCTTCCCGCTCCCCTGTCACTCACCAAGAAGCGGCGCAGGCGGTGACTACGAGCGCTTGCAAGACTTGCTGGAACGCCGGTACGAAAGCTACAAAACAACGGTCGTCAAACCGTTCTTCGAACGCCACTTCGCCAAACTCGATCGACAGATCGTACTCGTTGATATTTTAGGCGCATTGAATGGCGGGCCTGCGAGCCTCAATGCGTTGGAAGCGAGCCTTGATGCGGTACTGCGCGCCTTTCGCCCCGGTGCCAACAGTTGGCTTGCACTTGTCCTGCCACGGCGCATCGACCGCATTCTGTTTGCTGCGACCAAGGCTGACCACCTAAATCGCGCCAATCATGATCGGCTGACGCGTTTGCTCGACAAAGCGGTGGCACGCGCCCAGGATCGCACGCAGATCTCAGGAGCCGCGTCTAAGTCGCTTGCACTTGCCGCACTGCGCAGCACTACAAACGTCGCCAAGCAACGCCACGGCGAAAACTTTCCATGCCTGCGCGGACGCCCCGAAAATGGAGAAACAGTCGCTGGCGTAACTTACGACGGCAGCACTGAGGCCGTGATCTTTCCAGGTGATCTACCTGCCGAACCGCTTGACGCCTTCGACCCGGACTACACCTCCAGCACAGACTTTTCCTTCGTCCGCTTTCGTCCGCCGGCAGGACCGGACGGCAACGCCAGCAACCGGTCACAAACGTGGCCCCATATTGGTCTTGACGACGCCTTCGGGTTTTTGATCGCGGATCGGCTCAGAAGATAAACCAAGCAATGCGCAGACTAGGAGTTTGGCGCCAATGACGACAGGTACGCGTAAGACGCGCCGCCCCCCGGCCGCATTCGACCCCAGTGACCCGGACCTGCACATCGAGCCCGGCGACGGTGCAGAAACGTCGGAAGAAGAGACCCCAGATCTCTCCGATGCACGCGGCGAAAACACAATGCAGCCCGATGCAAACCCAAAAAAGACGTCCACACGCAAAAGCCTTCTTGGGTGGGGTAGCCTGCTCGTCTCCACCCTCATCGGCCTGACGATGCTGTCTTTGAGCATCTGGTTCGCCCGCTTTACCTCTGTTGCACTAACGCGCGATGATTGGCTGGGCTGGACCGCAAAAGGCCTGATTGCGCTGGCCGCATTTGCCGCCGCTGTCTTGATCATTCGTGAAATATTGGGACTGTTTCGCCTCTCGCGGCTTACGAGACTGCGCAAAGACGCTGAAAACGCGCTCGCATCGAAAACAAAAAAACACGAACAGGCCGTCGTCCGTCGCCTCAAATCACAATTTTCGGGCCGCGAGCACCGCTGGGATTTGCAGCGCTTCCGAGACAAAGAACGTCACATGCAGGAACCAGGCGAACTTATCGGGCTCGCCGACCGTGTCCTGCTAGCGGGACCGGACAGAGAGGCGCGAAGCGTCATCTACCAGTCCGCGCGCCGCACCGCGGTTGTGACCGCAGTCGTTCCGATCGCCTTTATCGTCGTTCTGTTCGTACTATTCGAGAACTTGCGCATGATCCGCCGTATTGCCGGTGCTTACGAAGGCCGGCCGGGCTTTTTCGGTGGTGTCCGCCTGTTTTGGTGGATTGTCGCGCATATTGCGGCAACCGGCGCGATCGCGCTCACGGACGATCTGTGGGGGCAGTTCCTAGGCCAGGACGTTGCCAGGCGCCTCTCACGCCGCTTGGGCGAAGGCGCTTTTAACGGCGCCATGACCGCACGATTGGGGATTGCCGCCCTGCGCGTCTGTAGGCCGTTACCATACATAAACACCAAACCCCCACGCCTGCGCTCGATATTGGCTGAGCTATTCCCTGACCTGAAGGCAGCCGACCTAATGCCCGCCAAATTGCGAGGCCGCGGCAAAAATCAATCCGCCTAGCGTTCGCAAACCAAAGCCCCATCTGCACGCGTCGGAGTCCCATCACGAAATCCACAGCACAATCATTATGTTAGCTACTAAGCTTGCAAAGACGCGTGGAACGCGAGCTTCCGAGTTGGTCCTGAGTCCACCGAAAATTCGAGCGGGATAACCCCGGTTGCACGGGCATATTGAAGTGTGCTCCTATCCCCAACGCAGCTGGAAATTTTCCTGCGGGTTTTTTGCTGTCGCAGAATAGCGTCAGTAAAACACCGTGCAATATCAGTGAATTGACCCAGAAAAGCGCATCGTGGCTAACTTGCCACAACCCCGATAGATTCACAGTTGATACACCAATCTGGTGTTCCGTTCCCCGCATTAATCTGCATATAGTCCACGTCGACTGCGGTGATTCGGGGGGATCTCGAACGGCGCGTTGTAAGTCGTCCGATGGTATCGCCTTTTTGGACGGGTTTTGAACTTCGAGTGTAGCGTCACGTTTTTCGCGTGTGTCTCCACGATGTGAAGTAGACGGGAGAAGAAGTATGAAAAAGTACAGCCTAAGCGCTCTCGCAGCGGCCGGCCTGCTCGCAGGTGGACTGTCTGTCGGTAGCGCGAACGCAGCAGACCTCGGGGGTGACTGCTGCGCTGACCTGGAAGAGCGTGTTGCTGAGCTTGAAGCAACGACGGCTCGCAAGGGCAATCGCAAAGTTTCACTGACGATTTCCGGCTTCGTCGCACAGCAGTTGCTGTATTGGGACGACGGCGGTGAGAACAACCTTTACATCACCGACACAGGTTCGATCTCCATCGGTTCGCACGTTGCGTTCTCCGGTGAAGCACAGATCATGCCGGGTTGGTCAGCTGGTTATCGCATCAACCTTGAAGTCATGGACAACGACTCGTTGACCGTGAATCAGGATAATGACGATGGCGGCAACGCCTTTGCTGGTGGCGGCCAAGTTGGTGTTGAGAACTCCTACTGGTTCATCCGTTCCGAGCAACTCGGTACGGTCAGCGTTGGTAAGCAGTCGGGCGCAGCCGATAACCAGGCGATCCTGGTTGACGGTTCGGGTTCTCTGGTTCAGGCCAACTACGTTCTTTATGACGTGAACGGCTTCCTGCTTCGCCGTAGCGACGGTGCACTGTCTGGTGTTAACTATGGTGCTTTGGCAGCTTGCCAGACGTTCGGTGACGTCGTCGGTGCCGCAGCAGACTGCGAAGGCGATCCAAACAACAACATCAAATACACCACGCCAACATTTGCCGGCTTCTCGGTATCGGCATCTTACGGTGAAGATGATGTTTGGGGCGTATCGGCACGTTACGCAACTGAGCTGAGCGGCTTCAAATTCGCTGCCGCAGCTGCCTACACGCAGCGTACAGACGACAACGCTCTGCCGATCGCGAAAGCAAACGGTGGTCTTGACGCAGCTGCTTGGCAGGTCGGTGCATACATCCAGCACGTTCCGACAGGTCTGTTCGTGTATGGTGCATACTCTGAGGAAGACGTAAACGTCTCGAACGCTGCTCGTGGTGGTGGTCTGAACGGTCCGGAAGGTCAGAACTGGTACATCAAGGCAGGTCTGCGCCAGAAGTGGACTCCGCTGGGTCACACCGTGCTATATGGTGAGTACGGCGAAAACGACGACAAGACCTTCTCTGGCTTGTTCGACGCTGGCGTCAACAACACCCAGCTAGAGCAGTATGGTGTTGGTATCGTCCAGGAAATCGACGCAGCTGCTATGTCTCTGTGGCTCGCATGGCGTCACTACGAAGCTGACGACATCGTTTGTGCCGATCAGGCCGCTGGTTCCTGTGCAGCCTTCGGACTTAACAATGGCACCACGTCCTTCGAAGAATTTGACATCATCAAAGCTGGTGCTTTGATCGCCTTCTAATCCAAGGCACTTCAAGAAAATCGAAAAAGCCGCTCTTCGGGGCGGCTTTTTTGTTGTCATTCTGACACGACACACCCACTGGTCCGTCGAAAATCCACCAAATCTGCAAGGGCCATCCCGCCAACTGCTCTGGAATCAGCAATAAACATCCAGCAACTGTGGAACCGTTCGCATCCCAATTTTACCTGTTCTTTAAACAGGTTAGACCCAAATCACACCCGCCCCACATACTGCAGCAAAACGCCAGCAGTTGCAGACCTGACACACTTGCCAACAGCGTACCGGCAATCTGCATTGATTAATTGTTCGACCGTCACGAATCGCAGAGTCTCCACATCGAGCGGCAGTGCCTCAGTACGGGGGTGGTCTTGCCGCAGTTTGAGAGAGCGGTTCTTAGTTTTGCGTTTTTTGAGAGTCCGGCGTCCGCCATCTTAAAAGCCAACGCTGACTAGGAGACGGTCAATGACGAAATATAGCCTAAGCGCCATGATGGCGGCCGGCCTGCTTGCAGGTGGCCTCTCCATCGGAAGCGCAAATGCAGCGGACCTCGGGGGGGATTGCTGCGCTGACCTGGAAGAACGGGTCGCTGAATTGGAAGCCACCACGGCCCGCAAGGGCAACCGCAAGGTTTCTCTTACGATTTCCGGTTGGGTAGCTCAGCAGCTTCTCTATTGGGACGACGGGGAAGAATCCAACGTCTACATCACCGACACAGGTTCGATCTCGATCGGTTCGCACATTGCCTTCACAGGTAGCGCACAGATCGTACCAGGCTGGACGGCCGGTTATCGCATCAACATTGAGGTCATGGACAACGACTCCTTGACTGTGAACCAGTTCGTCGACGATGGCGGCAACGCGTTCGCTGGTGCTAGCACCGTTGGTGTTGAAAATTCCTACTGGTTCATCAAGGGCGACCGTTACGGTACAGTGAGCCTCGGCCTTCAGTCGGGTGCAGCTGATAACCAGGCAATCCTTGTTGACGGTTCCGGATCGCTCATTCAGGCCAACTACGTTCTTTACGACGTGAACGGCTTCCTGCTTCGCCGTAACGATGGCGCACTCACAGCAATTAACTATGGGTCACTGGCAGCTTGCCAGACCTTCGGTAATGGTGTCGGTGCGGCAGCGGACTGCGAAGGCGATCCAAACAACAACATCAAGTACACCACGCCAACATTTGCTGGCTTCTCGATGTCTGCATCTTGGGGTGAAGACGATGTATGGGGCATCTCCGGCCGTTACGCCGGTGAGGTTCGCGATCTGAAATTCGCAGCCGCAGTCGCATACACGCACCGTACGGATGAAGCATCAGGTGCTCTGGCTCAGGCCATTGCAAACGGTGGTCTGGACGCCTCTGCATGGCAGATCGGTGCATATGTACAGCACGTGCCAACCGGCTTGTTCCTGTATGGTGCATACAGCTCCGAAGACAGCGATACGACGCAAGCTGCTCGCGGTGCTGGCCAGCTCGGACCAGAAGGCGACAACTGGTACATCAAGACAGGTCTGCGCAGGCAGTTTAACCCACTGGGTCACACTGTTCTCTACTTCGAATACGGCCAGAACAACGACAAGATCAATCCGGCTTTGTTCGATGCAGGCGTCAGCAATACCGAGCTTGAGCAGTATGGTATCGGTGTTGTCCAGGAAATCGACGCTGCGGCAATGTCCCTGTGGCTGGCATGGCGTCACTACGAAGCTGACGACATCGTTTGTGCCGATCAGGCAGCTGGTTCTTGCGCAGCTGTCGGCCTCAACAACGGTACGACGCAGTTGGAAGACTTCGACATCATCAAGGCTGGTGCTCTGATTAACTTCTAATCTGAGCCTCCAGGACTAGAGTTGAGGAAGCCGTTCCTTCGGGAGCGGCTTTCTTTTTTTATTTCTTGTGATCGGCTATCACAGGGCAACAGAAAATTCATGCAGCCACAGCAAAACAAGCACCACAGTCGTCATCAATGTTCGTCAAATTCTTCCATAGCCTCAAAGAAGCCGGGCTCCCGGTCTCACTGCGCGAGTACCTCACTTTGCTCGAGGCGGTCGACGCTGATATTGCGCAAAGCAAGGTAGAAAATTTCTACTACCTGGCGCGCACAAGCCTAATCAAGGACGAACGCAATCTTGACCGCTTCGACCAGATCTTTGGTCATGTCTTCAAGGGGCTTGACCTGATGGCCGATGCCGCTGAGACGGAAATCCCGAAAGAATGGCTGGAAGCCATGGCCCAGCTTTACCTGTCCGAAGAAGAAAAGAAGAAAATCGAAGAGCTGGGCGGTTGGGAAAAGATTATGGAAGAGTTGCAGAAGCGGCTAGCAGAACAGAAGGACCGCCACCAAGGCGGCAACAAGTGGATTGGGACAGCAGGAACGTCCCCCTATGGGGCTTACGGCTACAACCCGGCAGGTGTTCGCATCGGTCAAAAGGAGAGCCGCCACCAACGCGCAATCAAGGTCTGGGACAAGCGTGAATTCCGCGACCTCGACGACAAGATCGAACTGGGCACGCGCAACATCAAACTAGCCCTGCGCCGGCTCCGCCACTTCGCGCGCGAAGGCGCCGCAGAGGAGCTAGACCTGGCTGGCACGATCAAGGGAACAGCCCACAAAGGCTATCTCGATATCAAGATGCGGCCCGAACGGCGCAACACCGTAAAGGTCCTAATGTTCTTCGATATCGGCGGGTCAATGGACTGGCATGTCGCTGCGGCCGAGGAACTATTTTCCGCTGCACGAAGCGAGTTCAAACATTTGGAGTACTACTACTTCCACAACTGCCTCTATGAATTTGTTTGGAAGAACAACGCGCGACGCAGGACAGAACGCATCCCCACCTGGGACGTACTGCACACCTATCCTGCCGACTACAAGGTAATCTTCGTCGGCGATGCATCGATGAGCCCTTATGAGATCATCATACCAGGCGGCTCGGTGGAACACATGAATGAAGAAGCAGGCTCAGTCTGGCTTCAACGCGTGACAGAGATCTATTCGCATGCAGTTTGGCTCAATCCTGCACCTGAGCAGAACTGGTCGTGGACCCAGTCTACGGGCATGCTCCGCGACCTGATGAAGGGACGTATGTACCCGCTCACACTTGCCGGCCTCGACCAAGCAATGGCCGAGCTTATGCGCTAGTAGCCCGCCTGCAGGCTTCACGGACGAACCAGCACAATAATTGAAGATTGCAAACACCCCGCCACACCGCAAACTGCCCGTCTAAACTGTTGAACAATCGCCGAAATCAAATAATTGTACCGCGCGACTCGGGCATGTTACCCGCGCACGCACGAAGCGTATGGGTCACACCCATTGACAAATTGTCTGCACCTGCGCAATTGAGCCACTTTCAAGGCCTAAAGCAGGCGTCAGAATGGGTGCGCGGCAGCAACGGAAAGTTGCACCAAAAACAAAGAACTACGACGGATAGGCTAGTCACTAGAGCTAGCTGCACAGGAGCAAGGGGCATGATGCAGAAGGGATCCAGGGCCGCAGAATTTGCAAGGCCTCTCCTCGTTGTCGCAGCAGCGATCGTGCTGGCTGGATGCTCCACGTCCGACAGTGGCCTTTCGACCGGATCACTGTTTGGCAGTAGCGAGAAAAAAACGAAATCGGCGGCCTCAGCCTATCGTAACGACCCCACCGCACGCGCGCTGCAAGTTGGCTCCACCTCGGCCCGGGCCGTCAAATGCGGTTATAATTTCGATCCAGCAAAACTGAGAGCAAGCTTCCTTTCTTCCGAAGCCGCGCTTGGCGCCCCTGTCGCGCAGCTGAGCGGCATCGAGAAGACCTACGACATTGCCTATAACGGCGTCACCAAAGCTGTCACGAGCAACAACGCTTATTGCACGGCAGCCAAGACACAGAAGATTAAGGCAGACCTGACCCGACATCTCGCCGGCGACTTCACACCTACAAAACAGAAGGTCGTAGCCGTCAAACCAGCCGACAATGGCATTTTCGGTGGTCTGTTAGACTCCGACTCCGTCGACGACGGTCCGAAAACAGGTAGTGACGAATGGTGGGAAAAGCAGCAGAAAGCCGTGGGCCAACAATAATAATCTTTACTTACGTTTTGTGACCGGCTTGCAGTAAGACGTCACTGTTCAACGCGGTCACAGCGTGACACTAACTGCGTTTTTCAGCCTGGCTTTGGTAGACCTGCCGCGGGCGAACTGCACCGCAACGGGCCGGATGGATCGGGTGCAAATGCCGCCAAGCCCGAAATCAACTGATTTGACGCGTGGTCCCAGATCACTTCACGCCCAACTTTCTTTGCAGGTTCGACGACGACGTCGTGTACTGGAACAATAACTTCTTGCCAGGGTGAACGTACTTGTGCGCCTGCTGCGCCATCAGTGCCGCCTCGTGAAAGCCTGAAAGAATGAGTTTTAGCTTGCCCGGGTAATCGTTGATGTCCCCGATGGCGAATATGCCTTGCTCGCTCGTTTCAAATTTCTCCGTATCTACGGGAATAAGGTTTTCATGAAGATTGAGCCCCCAGTTGGCAACGGGCCCAAGCTTCATGGTCAAACCGAAGAACGGCAGCATGGTCGTCACCTTTAGCTGTTCCTCACCCTCTTTCGTCTTGATCGTTACGCTATCGAGCTGTCCATCACTGCCATTGAGCGTTGTGACCTGTCCGATGACGAGACGCATTTTTTCTTCCGCCACGAGCGTGCGCATCTGTTCGACCGAATGCGGTGCGGCGCGAAAGTCGTCGCGGCGATGAACCAAGGTCAGACTGCGCGCAATCGGCTGAAGATTGAGCGTCCAATCCAATGCCGAGTCACCGCCGCCGACAATGACAATGTCCTTGTCGCGAAATTCCAACATGCGGCGCACAGAGTAAAATACCGAGGTCCCCTCAAAGTCCTCAATGCCACCCAAGGGCGGACGCTTCGGTGTAAACGATCCGCCACCGGCAGCGATCACGACCACTTTGGCGACAAATTCCCGGCCAGCGTCCGTGCGTAGAAGAAAACCACCCTCTGGCAATCTTTCCAGTTCATCGACGCGCTCATTGTAGTGAAGCTCGGCGCCGAACGGTTTGATCTGCTCAAGTAGCCGGTCGGTCAGTTCCTGACCACTAACAACGGGAAGCGCAGGGATATCGTAAATCGGTTTTTCGGGATAAAGCTCGGCGCACTGTCCACCAGGCTTGTCGAGAATATCGATCACATGCGCCTTGATATCCAACAGCCCCAACTCGAACACCGCAAACAATCCAACCGGACCAGCCCCGATAATAACCGCATCCGTTTCAATTCTTTGCTCCGACGACTCGCTACCAGCGTTGTCCTGCTCCCGCAGCTGCATCTAATCCCAACCTTTCACTTCCTATCCCGCCGCAACCGCATGCTGCATGGACTTGCGCTATTCAATGCCTGAGGTCGGCCAATTTGCCAGACCGCACCGCCCGGCGCCTTAACAACCCTCAAAATTGCTTGGCCGGCACCTGCACGGTCAAACCATCCAAATCGTCCGTAACCTTTATCTGACACGCCAACCTGCTCTCATCGCGCACATCAAACGCGAAATCGAGCATATCCTCCTCCATCTCCGCAGGCGTACCCGTCTTCGCCCGCCAGTCCTCATTGACGTAAATGTGGCAAGTCGCACACGCACAGGCACCACCGCATTCCGCCTCGATGCCTGGAACGTTGTTCAACTTCGCCGCCTCCATTACGGTCATTCCCGGCTTCGCCTCGACCTCCTGGCGTGTACCATCGGGCTGAATAAATGTAATTTTGGCCATGGATCTAACCGGGCTCCCTCACTTGCTTCCTTACTCTGACGTCCGCCGCCGCATGGCTTTGTGTCTGACCCGCCGGAAACCAACCGGCGCCTATACCAACGTCTGCCACCAGCCCTCGACCATCTGACAGACCTTCGACGAGCCAACACCATCATGACCCCCTCGACGGCGATCAGCGCTTCCGAGGCCCTGGATAGCAGACCTTGCGAGCGCGCAACCATTACTGATCAGGAGCCCCCAATACAAGCCATCACAACGTCTTGTGAGATCAGGTGTATAGAAACGTCAACGCTACACGACCAGTGGCCTTAACACACAAAAATCAGGCCCCCTGCGACCAAAACGCCGCACGTTTGGGCGCCGAGCTACCAAAACCCTGCGGCGCCAATCGGAAAACCAGGATCTAAGCCTTGATTTGATGCAGCGTTTCCGCCGCCACGGCTTCTACCCCGGCAAGGGCTTGGCTGCGCAACTCCGGGCCCTCAATACTCTCTATCCGCTCCGCCACGCTGCCCAATCGCGACGCCCCGACCGACCGGGCCGACCCCTTAAGCGAGTGCGCGGCGTGACGCCAATCGCCATCATTTTCCGCGGTCCGTAGGGAAGCCATAAAGCCTGCCAGACTGTCCATGAAAAGCTCAAGAATTTCGCGGCGCAAACCCGCGTCACCAAGCGTATATCGGTCAAGAAAATTTTGATCAAACAGCGGAAGGCTTTGAACATTCCCATCGATTGGCCAGGCAGCTGAAATCCGGGATGAATCTGCACCTATCCCGGCACCGCAACCCCTATCCGCTTGCGGCTGGCCGCCAACCTTATCACCAGCTACCGATATTATACCCATCTTCACCGTTCCCGCTTTCATGCAAAGTTCGAACTGCTCACCGTTACGCGTTAATTCCAAAAAGAAAACAAAGAGTCCCCAACACACACGTGTAGCGACCCATGCCACGCGTCACAGCAGGTTCGACCGTATCCGAGCCTCTGCACACTTCTGCAATCTTGTGTAAATCCGGTGGAATATCGCGCAGAGGTTTCAAACGTCACTAAATTCCCGTTAATAATTGCGTCCTGGCGACTCTGGCCATGAACCTTTCTTTTGCCCTAAACGCGCCGTAGAAACAGGCCAATTGAGGGAGGTTCGGGTGGGCTAGACGGTCGCTATCGCAGTCGATGGCGTCCAGGAAAATTGTCCTTCTTCTATCGCTTACCACCTGGCTTACGACAGAGTTGAATTTTTCGCGCTGCAATAACGGTGCAGCACTGTGCGGGCGGGCGGATGGCTCAGAAGAAAAAGCTACAATCGAGTGATGACCAGTCCGGCAAACCGGACACGAAGTCCTCGCCCAAGAAGACACCGGCGAAAACCTCAAACCTGGCCGCCAAGATGGCGGAGGTCAGCACGAATCCAACCGTGCCGCCGCCGATCCCGGCATCACCATCCGAACCGTCTTCCAGCTCGGCCACAGCAAAAAAAGGCAGTGACAAGAGCGAGCCCGCCAAGGCGCCCGGAAAGAAACCAGAGGCTGCGAATGAAAAGGCTGCTGAGGAAAAATCGGCGACCAAATCGAAACTGCAAATCGCTGAGCAGAAAAACCTAAAGCTCGCGCATGAACGGGAACGCGACAGCGAAAGAAAAACAGGACCGCTGCCGTTCAACACGTTGCCCGAACCGCCAACCGCACTCGACGGCACCGGCGATAGTTCAGACGACAACAAAAAAACATCGACAGCCCAGACACCGCAAAGACGGCCGGCGCGGCGCCGCGCAGCCGGACCGGTTCGAGGTCGAATTGCCGCCAACGACGACGCGCCGTCGATCGGCGGCCTCATCTATGCCCTTGAGCAAAAGCCGACCAGCAAACCATTCAAGATCGCCGGAGCGATCAGCCTCATCTGGGCACTTCTCGGGCTTGGCTTTGCAGCAATCACATTGTCTGCAGACCTGGACGCAGGCATGTCTTTCGCTGATGTCCTGCGCCAGCCGACGACCTTTTTAACATTCGCGGCCATCACAGTCCCCATTGCGGTCGTTTGGTTCCTGGCCCTGCTCGCATGGCGCGCTGAAGAGCTACGGCTGCGCTCATCAACAATGACGGAAGTCGCCGTGCGGCTTGCTGAACCTGATCGCCTGGCTGAGCAATCAGTTGCCACGCTAGGTCAGGCCGTCCGCCGCCAAGTCTCGTTCATGAACGACGCGGTAAGTCGGGCATTAGGGCGTGCCGGTGAACTTGAGGCATTGGTTCACAACGAAGTCTCTGCGCTTGAGCACTCCTACGAAGAAAATGAACGCAAAATCCGCAATCTGATCGACGAGCTAGCCGGCGAGCGCAACGCATTGTTGACAACGTCCGAGCGCGTCACGGACAACTTGCGCACGTTGGGGACCGAAGTCCCAACGCTGATCGAAAAGCTTTCCACCCAACAAATCAAGTTGGCGCAAATCATTCAGGGTGCCGGAGACAACCTAACCGCTCTTGAAGATGCATTGGGTTCGCGGACGGACCGGCTAGAATCGGTTCTGGAAGACCGCACCGGCAACATGCAGAACCTGTTGAGCGATTATACCGGCGCACTCGCAGCGGCCCTATCCGATCGCACTGAGCAAATTCAAGTTGCATTCGAAGAATCGATGCAAACGCTGGACACAACGATCGGCAACCGGACCGACAATCTCCAGGCCGTTTTTGAAGAATACGCGCGCGCCCTGGACACGACGCTGGCCAGCCGCGCCCAAGCCCTCGATGTGCAGCTTGTCGAACGCACACGTGCACTCGACGATGCATTCTCAGATCGCTTGCGGCTATTTGATGCCGCCATCAAACAGTCGACAACAGCCATCGACGAAGCTGTCGGCGACCGCGCAATGGCCCTCAACGATGCACTTGAGAACCATGCCAAGACGTTCCGCGAGACAATATCGCTGCAAGCCGCCGACCTGGACGATTCTCTGGCCCAGGGCATCAATTCCGTCCGCCGGTCCAGCGAAAACATTACGCGCCAATCCATCAAGGCGATCGAGGGGCTGGCCAATCAGTCCGACATGCTGAAGAACGTGTCTGAGAACCTGCTAAATCAAATTAATTCTGTGACGAACAGATTCGACAGCCAGGGTACTTCGATCATGAAGGCCGCCAACGCACTTGAGGCGGTCAACTACAAGATCGACAGCACACTGCAAAACAGGCATCAGCAGTTAACACAAACACTTTCGCACATGACCGATAAGGCGGAAGAGTTTGGGGATTTTGTCAAAGGCTACTCCACCTCCATCGAAGGCAGTCTTACCGAAGCCGAAAAACGCGCACGTCAAACAGCCGAAGAACTCCGGCGGGGTGCCGAACAACATCAACAGGCAGCGCTTGCAGATATGACCCGGCTGCGGCAGGAAACCGATGCCCAAAGCAATCAAGCACTTCAGGACTTGCGCAACCGTTTCTCGTCTGTGAGCAGCGAATTCACATCCAAACTTGGTTCGCTGTCGTCCCAGTTCGAGGAAACAAGCGAACAGGTCCGCCAGCGCGCAGCCGAAACAGCACGCGATATTGCTGTCGAAAAAGCACGCATCCAGAAGGAGCTTGCCGCAATGCCTGCAAGCGCCCTGGAAAATTCTAAGGTCATGCGCAAAGCCCTGCAGGATCAGTTACGTGCACTGGACGAACTTTCCAATCTGACAGAACGGCAAGCGCGAGCACGGGACGTTTCAGCGCCGAGCCCCTCTGCAGAGACGCCGCAAATTGCCGCCAGGCCGGCGCCGCGCCCTGGGCCCTACGCCAACACGCAAGCGGACTCGACCCAGCCGGACCCAGCTTACAGCACGCTATCATCAAACCTCGCACGCGAACTGGTGGGGCAACCAAGTTCGCAGCAACCACCCGCGGTGGCTGCTCACGGACACCCGCCACCTCCTCAACCCGCTCAGCAACGTCCAGCGTCTGGCCCCGCCGCTCCCGCACCGGGCACGGGAGACAAATGGTCTTTAGGCGATCTGCTGCAACGGGCTTCATTTGACGACGAGCCGCACGCGGCCACGGCCGCACCGGCACCTCCAGAGCCGGCCAAGGCACCGCCGCCACCCACCTCGGCACCGGACCCACAACAGCAGCCTCTGGCAATCGACGTAAACGTGCTGGCCCGTGCCCTCAACCGCCCCACGGCCGCAGACATCTGGGCGCGCCTTCGCCAGGGACAACGTGGCATTATGGTGCGATCGATATATAGCCCTGAAGGTCAGACAGCTTACGATGAAATCACACGTCGCTATGCCACCGACACGGATTTACAAAATACGATCGGACGCTACCTGTCCGAATTTGAACAGATCCTGAAACAGGCCGAACAATCCGATCCTTCTGGTGCCCAGACCGAAGAGCAACTGTTGTCCGACATGGGCCGGGTCTACCTATTCCTCGCCCACGCCAGCGGTCGCCTGGCCTAAGCGTCAATGGCACTGCACCACCGGATGCAACGCGTACACACTCACTATCCAATCATCACCGGTGGACCCCATGGAGACTCCAAAGTCATAGTGGCCTATTCGCATGGTGGCTAAGACTATGACGCACGACAATTCATCTGTAGGCGAACCGAACGGCTCCGCGCAAAAACTTGAAGCATATCATGAAAGTTGGCCGCTACTGCATCCATTCGCAATTTCGCGTGGGACCAAGAGCGAGGCAAACGTAATCGTCGTAACAGCCTCCAACGGTCATGCCCAGGGACGCGGAGAGGCAGTCCCCTACCACCGATACAATGAGACCATCGATAGCGCGCTGTCAGCGATCACCGCTCTACCCTCTCCAATTGACCGCGCGGATCTAAATGAGTTGATGCCAGCTGGCGCGGCACGCAATGCCGTCGACTGCGCATTGTGGGACCTGGAAGCACGAATACGAGCAACGAGCGTCGCCCAACTCATCGGCCGCCAATATCACCCGGTCACGACGGCCTATACCATCAGCCTGGCTGCGCCACATGAGATGGCGGCGCGTGCCCTCGAAGCTAAAAGTCATGGCTTGCTCAAATTAAAACTTGGCGCAACCGGAGACACTGAACGCATGGCCGCCGTGCGCGCCGCACGTCCAGATGCACGCCTTATTGTTGACGCCAACGAAGGCTGGTCCGAACAGGACTTGCCCGCACTTGTGGCTGCGGCCCACCAACATGGCATTGAACTTATCGAACAACCACTACCAGCAAATCGCGACGACATCCTAACAGGTACGACACCTCAAGTTCCGTTGTGCGCCGATGAAAGCCTGCACACATTAAAGGACCTGGAGCGCGTCGCCAGCCGCTACCAGGCCATCAATATCAAGCTCGACAAAACGGGCGGCCTTTCACATGCCCTGCAACTCACAAAAGCCGCTCAGACCATGGGGCTCAAGATCATGGTCGGTAGTATGGTCGCCACGTCGTTAGCCGTCGCGCCGGCACTGCTGTTAACGGAGGCAGCGGATTGGGTTGATCTTGATGGGCCACTATTATTGAAAAACGACCGCAAAAACGGACTATCAATTGCAAATGGAATTATTGCACCGCCTTCGCCCTCGCTTTGGGGCGGACCCTAGTGCATTTCAGGTCTGCGACGATCCCAACAACCTGCCATCCCAGAACCGCCACAGCACAATGCAAAACACCAGCGACACACACGCAATGACACTCATCGACAAGTACGCCACATCCGGGCCAATCGGATAAACGCGACCAGCAAGCAAAGTCGCAAGACCCGTTGCAACACCAGTCATGACCATAGCCAGCGCTTGCGCCGTACCCGACAAGCGCTCCTCGACTGCTTCTGCGATAAACCTGACAGTCGCCAGATGCATGGCGCCGAAAGTGAACGCATGCATCAGTTGCAGACAGATTAATCCGATGAGTGGTGGGCTATAGGCCATCGCGAACCAACGCAATACGGCAGCTGCCGCACCGGCCACTAGCAGCGCCGTTGCACTAAACCGCGAAAACAACGTCGTCGCGTAAGCAAATAGTGCGACCTCGGCAAACACACCGATAGCCCACAGAGCGCCGACCCACTCCGCCGACAATCCTTGCGCCAACCATTCGATCGAGGAAAAAGCATAATAGGTTGCATGTGCTGCCTGTGCCAAACCGGTCGCCACCAGAAATACAATGAACAAAGGCGCCCGCACCAGTGTCCCAACACAGGCGAATTTGACAGCAGGCAACCGCGCACGCCCATCGCGCGTCACAAGCTCTGAAGCATCTTGAGGAAGCAGGACAGCACACACCACCGTCGCTACCGCGCCTGCCGCCAACAGCCAGATAATCCAGCCGGCACCTCGAGCATCGATCAAATAGCCAGCGGCAAAACTCGCGCCGATAAAGCTCAGCGACCCCCATAGCCGCATGCGCCCATAATCCAAATTGGCTCGGCGAACGCCGGTAACAGCAATGACCTCCGCAAGCGGCATCATCGACGCGTAAGAAACGGCGATCACAACGCTGCAGATAACGATCCACCACCAGCCTGTTTCAAACGCGAGTGCACTGGCACCCACTAAAGTCACCCAACCAAGAAGAATGATGACCGCCCTATGCGCTCCGGCACGATCCGCAGCAAAACCGAGCGCAGGCGAGATGATTGCGCGCACGAACAATGGTGCTGCCATCACAGCGGAGATCTCTGCTGCACTCAAACCGCGCCAATCGAGCCAGACAGGAAAATAGGGAACGTGGACGCCGTAGATCAGAAAGATTGCAGCGTAGAACGCCGCAACCCTAATGCCGTAATGACCTGGCATAGGGCCATCGCTCAGGCTAGTTGAGGCACGCCCGCCGTGCTGTGCATCGGTGTGATCCCGTTCGGTAAGTTTCATTGTGGCGTGCCCGTTGCGCACAAAAGGAGCGCACAAAAAGCAACCGGCCCACTCGGGGCCGGTTACATATCCTAAAATCTTCTCGACGTTCTTGTTTTACACTACAGACAAGACTGGTGGGATCACCACTTGGTCTTCATGCTGGCCGATACGATATCGACCGCAGATTCCACTTCACCGGCAAGCTCAATACCGAGGCCTGGGCTTTCACGCACAAACGTTGAGTCAGCAACAAAGACATGCGTGTAAGCAAAGTCAAAACTGGTCGCTTCAGACCATTGGTAAGTCGCGCCGGCACTCAGCCAAGTACGGTTTGCATCGGGAATGCTGGTAAGCCGTTTCTCAGGCGAGGACGTCGGTGAAATTTCATAGGCGCCGCCGGCCCGAACTGTTAGAACAGGCGAATAGTCATAGCTCAGACCCAGCGAGTAGAAGTAGCTATCGTCCCAATTGGTCGTAATGGTTTCGATCGTCGCACCGGTCCCCTTGTTGGTGACCCGCAACTCTTTGAAGTCGCTCCAGTTTGCCCATTCAAACGTACCTGTGAGCCGCAGAGCAGGTGACAAGTTTTGCTCGAAGCTGACCGTAACCGTGTCGGGCAGGTTGATTTCGGCCTCTGCCTGAGTGACGGACGCCGTCGAGATAGGGGCATTCACTCCCGGCACAGGAATTGCGGCAGCGCCGAAGGGAATCGTAAAGCCGGGTATTGCCACGTTTTCATCAGGTGTCGTGAAGCGCCCTTCAAGCGTTTGTTCCAATTTCGAACGCCAACCCACACCGATCCGGGTTCCCTGCATCGGCTCCAGGAGCACGCCAGCGGTAGCACCGAATGCCCAATCGTCACCATCAAATTCCGATGGCTTCCCGTCAGGTGTACCCGTCGCGAATTTCAGACTGCCGTCGGCAAACTGAATTTGGGCGCCAACACCGATACTGATACCGGGAGAAACCTTGTAAGCAACTGTCGGATTGAAGTTCGTCGTGAACAGTTTTGTCGTCCGGCCGAGTACGGCGCCCTGATAAGTCTGGTCATCCGGCGAGGTCACGAGTCCAAACGGCGAGTTAATAGCCATACCGACAAAGAACTGCTTCGACAGTTGGTAGCTCGCATAACTCGCAGGCACGACCGCGACCCGACCGATATTGTCGCTCACTGGTGACGCCCCCGCGAAGGCTGCATCGACGGCCGCGTTAAACCCATCCGCCAGCCCTTGCGCAATTGCACCCTGAAGCAGCCCTGGTGGCGCCTGATCAATAAATGCGTCCGCACCAACATTAGAACCGCTCACCGACGTAACAGTCACTTCCGAGCGCGGTACAATAAGCGAGTAATGGCTTTCCAGATTGATACCGGGGCCAGATTTGTTGGCCGCACCTGCCGGGTTCCAGAACATGACGCTCAAACCCCTGCCGGCGCCGTTTCCGGCAAACGACATGCCTTGATACTGAGCTGATTGTTCACGGATCGCAAAACCCGCTGCCGACGCGCTCTCGGTGAGTTGAGACAAACCCGCCACCGCAATGCCGCCAACCAAGACCGCCTTTGCTGCATTCGAACCAATACTCATAGTTCAACTCCCTCGTACCCTTCGGCCGAACGTGAGGCAGTGCGGGTTTCTGGCGCCCTCGCCAATCGGTCCCACTAGCCTCGCCCCAAAAAACAGCTGCAATCGAGCGCATGCCCATCGCGCTGGTTATCGCGACTAAACCCTGTGTGCGCAATTCCTGGGTGGCACAGCGCTTCAACCAATTGAACGCTGTTGACCTAAAACAGTTGCGAGCCACATATGACCGGGAAAGCCCCCCGTTTGCGCCAAGCGCACGCAGCCCAACACGCATCACCTTCATTGCTCGTCGCTAGAAATTACTCGACCACAGCCCTGGGTGGCATGCAACACGTGCGACACCCCAATCGATCCGCATCCGTTCTAATGACAGGTACGTGTGCCTACAATGACACAAAAAACCGGCCCGGACGAACCGGACCGGTTTTCCATGTAGCCGGATTGGCGCTGGTGGAGCGCATCAGACCCGGCTCTCCCCCCGGAGACGTGGCAGCGAAATTAATCCGCCAAAGACCGGCGCAAAGTGACAAAACCCAACTGTGCTTTCAAGCCCGAACCGACGGCCTCAAGAGCCGTCCGGCCAATGCCGATGCTAGCAGGCCACACCACCGATTTTGCGCTTGACATGTGCCGCTAACACGCCTGAACGCGTAACAACAAACATGTACAAGCCGTTGAAATTTCGGGAACTATATACTTGACTGAACAGAGCTATGTGTGAAGATAAAAACCGACAGGCCGGCGAAGATTTATCAGGTTTTCTTTCGGCGTTTCTTTCGCGCAGCTTTGGTCTTATGAGCGCGCGGGCGCGGCTGCGCAGGGAACGACGCGATAAGGTTGTGCTTGCCCAAGAAGGTAAGCAGCTTCATTCCGGCCTCGTAGATAACCAATGCGTCGGCTTCGATTTCGTCGATGGTCACTGGGATTGACTCAGCGTCAACGCTTCCGCGCGCTGTTGTCCTAGCTCGAGTCAATTGGCCAGTATCTTCGTCTGTGCACCAATTGTCGTGGACAATGGCGTTGCGCTTTGGCCAAACCTCTTTGTTGATGTGATCAAGTATGGCGTCAAGCTCGTCGAGTGCGTCCAAGTCATCTAGCTTAATCTCTGCAAGGGCCCTAAGAACGTGGTCGCGAAGCGGGGCTGACATATGGGTGGTGATTGCTGCGCCGTATTCCACATCGACACCAGCGCATCCGGCGATACCCATTTCCACAATTGTTTCAGTCTGTGATGAGCACGCCGCCGCCAGCCCTATAGCGGCCAGAGCTTCGCGTGGTAGATTGTAGGGGTTGAAGTCGAGGCGGGAACTCTGGGTCATGGCAAAAAAACCTAAAATCAAAGTTGAAGACGAGCCCGGCGCAGAACAACGGTTCATGCGCGGGATAAACAAGGCATTGAAGACGCCACCGAAGCCGTTCACGCCAAAGGCGAAGCATGCAAAGAAGAGCCGCAAGAGAACTCAAGGTGATTGAGGAGGCAGTTGGGAAAGCGTTTTTTCCATCACCTCTTCTATGCCAGATAGAAGCCGATCTACTCGCCGCTGAAGCTCGTCGGCGGCATGATCTGAGAGCGCAGCATCCAAATCGGGTAACGTCTGCGTCTTCAGGTGTTCTGCGGCGCCTTGTCGGAGTGTTTTTGCGAGGCCTAGGGCTCCGGCAGGCCCGCCGGCGGCGAGAAGGGAAATCCGACCAATGTGTGTGAGAACGTATTCAATTGCTGCCAGGCGCAATTCGAGGTTAATCTGAGCCTCGTTCATTTCTAGCTCCGTAAGTTGCTGTCTTGACAACTACAACTTACGCGAGTCGCGGGCTCGGCGCTTCCTCCACTTAAGGAAATGCCGAGCCTTCTGTTTCAATGTCTTAGGCTTTGTCAGACGGCCGATAGGTCAGGCGCTTTCCGCCCGTGGCCTTGATGATTGCGTTGGCACGCTCAACATCGTCCGTCTTGCGGTAGTTCCAGCGGAACGCGAATTCATCGGCGTAGCGCTGTAAGTGAGCCTCTGAAACAGAGTGGAACGAACCCATGATGCCGCGTTTCAGGAGAGCAAAGTAGCTTTCAGCCGTGTTGACGTGATTGAAGCCCACGTCATCGGTGTATTCGCCGGCAGAGTGGTTCACCTTACCATGGGCATAAAACTCTTTGCCGATGCGCTCGTAGATGGCGGCATCGTCCGTCATCAGCATTGATTTGCGGCTGACGTTAGTAACCAGCGCCTCGCGGACGTTCTTGCCGGTAACGTCGGCAACGTGCTTGGCGCGCATCTCGCCGCCGCGCTCAATGAGCGCAACAACAGGGTATTTCTTAGGAACAGGTTTGCCGCGATGGGTGTTCTTCGAGCGGCCACCAACAAAAGTCTCGTCGCTTTCAACGATCTTTTCCTTGCCGCCAATGGGTCCAGCTTCTTTGGGGATGCCCATGGCTTCGCGGACGCGATGGCAAAGAAACCAAGCTGTTTTGTAGGTGATGCCAAGCATGCGGTGGACCTGATGCGCGGAAATACCCTTCTTGCTTGAAGCCATCAGGCGGAAGGTCATGAGCCACTTGGTCAGAGGAATTTTGGAGCGTTCCATCACGGTGCCAACTGTGACCGTGAACTTCTTACGGCAAGGGCGGCAGAGAACCTGCCCCTTCTTGCCAGCTTCGCCGCCGAGACGTTGCACGTCTTTGGCTTCACCGCAGTAAGGGCACACGGGGCCGTCAGGCCAACGCTGTGCTTCTAAGAACTCACGGGCCTTGGCTTCGTCATGAAATACGGGGTCGGTGATATCGAAATGCATTGGGAGCAACCTTTGTTTGATTGCTCCCAAGATAGGTTACGCAAACTGTTCAGTCAAGTATATAGTTCCCGAAATTTCGCTGGCAAGCTCAGTCACATTTCGATGCATACAGGTAAGCGACGCAACATCTAAGCCCGATGCTCCCTATCCATGGCATACGGCCACCCGTTAGATGCACCCAGACAAGCAAAACAGCGTTTAGCATTTCCGCAATCTGATGGAGATGCGGGAAATGTCGAGTCCACGCGGCCGGATCGAAATGGACTGTTTGCAAGCCGTTGTCGAAAGCGTCATTGGCGCCCTGAATGACTCGCCGACGATTGTGAGCGAGAAGCCATCCGCTCGCGACGTTCCGCTGACGCGGCCTTGCGTGCTATGCACCCTCTCCTGCCAATGGCCCGTCACCCGCGAGCCGCTAACGCCATAATTCGCGACGGCGTCGATCTTGTAGCTGGCGCTAGCACATCTGAGGTTCTGGCGGACCGCGCGACCAGCCTCTTTGATAAAGTAAGTCGCGACACATTTGACCTTCTCGTTGGCGCCGCTGAGGAACTGGACAGAACCCCAGCCTGACCAGCGGCCAGACAACTTATTGATTGGACTTGCGGCAAATGCAGGCACCGATACTACGACCATTGCGACCAACACCAAACCGAGCAAGCCTGGGCCCCAAGGTTTTCCCAACATCAAACGCATCACTTGATCCAATCCAAATTCTCCGCCCGTGCATGACGTCGGCCAGCGGCCACTTGCTCAACAACCGAACGACGCCCTTTCATACGATAACCCAATCGCCTGAAGCGCGAAACGTCCTGGTTCTTGCAAAGGCACAGCCGCCCGAACTCGCCGCGCTCTGTGAGAGCCCTATCAGATCAGCGACGAAGCTGATCGACCGGCCGGGAGCCCGCACCGATACGCTGATCCATTGCAAAACGAAGCCCCTCCCATACGTCCTTTTTTGCTCGCTTAACCGCCGTGACGGTGTCCTCACCGCGCGCAAGCAAGGCGGTAATTCCAGCAGACAGCGTGCAGCCCGTTCCATGGGCATCACCGATGTCAACCCGCGGCGCCGTTACAGAAATGCACTCTTGTTCAATCGCCAAAATATCGATGGCGTCCGCACCGGTCCCATGCCCGCCCTTGACCAGCACAGCCTTGCATCCCAGTTGCAGAAGGGCACGCGCCTGCCGCTCCATATCGTCCGGCGTCCGCGCAACGGGTTCATCGAGAAGCATCGCCGCCTCGTTCAAGTTCGGCGTAATGATATGAGCCAGTGGCACGACCCTGTCGCGCAAAGCCGCAACGGCATCTTCTGCAATCAAACTGTCGCCACTCGTTGCGACCATTACTGGGTCAACCACCAGCGGCTGCAGCCGATAAGCTTCAACTGCAGACGCGACGCTGGCAACTGCCTCCGCGCTTCCCAACATCCCCGTCTTGATGGCGGTGATCTTGAGATCTGAGGCAACCGAACGAATTTGTTCTGAGATGACGTTCGCTGGCACGGGATGAACAAACTGCACACCACGCGTGTTCTGCGCGGTAATCGCCGTGATCGCGCTGGCACCGTAAACACCAAATCGCGCAAATGTCTTCAGGTCGGCCTGAATTCCGGCACCGCCACTACTGTCTGAACCGGCAATACTCAATGCAATAGCCGGTGTCGCCGATGCACCCATCAATGTGGGACCTTCCAGTTTGAACCTTGTCTCAATCTTCGCAGGCGCGACGGGAGTACGCCGCGTTTGTTACTGTCGTTTGTCCAGAATGTCGTCACGCAGAGTGTCTGGCGCAAATACTTCTTCTAACTGTCCGAGCACCGGAAAATTCTCAAGCATCCACTGCCCGAACCAGTTGATCGAGCCTGTGAGGAACAACACGCCGGTGATGATCAATAGAACGCCCATTACCTGTTCCACCCGACCCAGGTGTTGACGGAACTTCTTCATAAATGAAAGAAACGGGCGGATGGCAACGGCGGCCAAAACAAAGGGCACACCCAATCCAAGAGAATAGACGAGCAACAATGAGACGCCCGCACCAAGACTGGCTTCATTCGCTGCCAGAACCAAAACCGTCGCCAGAATTGGCCCGATGCATGGTGTCCAACCGAACGCGAATGCCAGACCAATCAGGTACGCACCCAAAAAGCTGACACCACTGACCTGTGCCTGATAGCGCGCTTCAGTGTGAAACAACGCAACTCGAAAAACACCGAGAAAGTGCAACCCGAAAATGATGATGATGATACCGGCAATCGTCGCGAGTTCAGAGCGATAAGCCTGGATCAACTGCCCGAACACCGACGCCCCTGCACCCAGCCCCACAAATACGGTCGTAAATCCGAGCACAAAGAATATGGAGGCCATGACCACGCGTTGCCAGACCTCGGTCTCGGTACCCTCTTCGCGCGTCAATTGATCAATTGTCGTGCCGCTAAGATAGCCTAGGTAAGGTGGCACCAGTGGCAAGACGCACGGCGAGAGAAAGCTCACCAACCCGGCGAGCGCAACGCCAACGTAAATATGCACATCAGCAAACATTCAGATCAGAAGTCCTCGTCCAGGCCATTTCCCGATGACCATTCCAGCAATGTCTGTGGCACTCAATCCTATTGGGGCAAATTGAGCCGTCAGTCCGCACAAAGCCGATCACGATCATGTGGGCCGGCACAGTTACCCGCAGGTTTGCCCTTCAGCCAGAAAACACCACGTCACGCCTGAGCCAGCGCGGCAACGCCCGGTAGTTCGCGACCCTCCAGCCACTCCAGGAATGCACCACCCGCCGTCGAGACGTAACTGAAGTCTGAAGTCACCCCAGCGGTGTTCAATGCGGCAACCGTGTCGCCGCCGCCAGCGACCGAGACCAGCTGTCCCGCACGCGTTGCAAGGGCAGCAGCCCGCGCCAGTTCAAACGTACCCTCCCCAAAAGGGGGGAACTCGAATGCGCCAACCGGCCCGTTCCACAATAGCGTCCGGCAGGTCTGCAAAACACTTTTCAGGTGCTCCACACTCGCAGGGCCCACATCGAGGATCATCCGGTCATCGGGCACGGCATCGACACCCACCGTCGACGCCCCGGCACCATCATTGAGGTCATCAGCCACGACAACATCCACCGGCAAGATGATCTCGCAGTTTTTCGCAGCAGCCTCGGCAAGGATACTGCGCGCCGTCTCGTTGTGATCGGACTCTGCCAAAGACCGGCCGACGTTGACACCCTGCGCCTGCAAAAACGTATTCGCCATGCCACCGCCGATCACGAGTTTATCGACTTTGGCAGCCAGGTTGGTAAGGACCGGAATCTTTGTGGACACTTTCGAACCGCCAACGATCGCCATCGTCGGCCGCTGTGGAATCTCTAGCGCCGCGCGCAGCGCATTGATCTCCTCCATCATCAACGGTCCGGCATAAGCTGGAAGAATACGCGCTATACCCTCTGTTGATGCATGCGCACGATGGGAACATGAAAACGCATCGCCAACGTAGATATCACCACAAGCCGCCAACTCGCTTGCAAACCCGGCATCATTCTTTTCCTCGCGCGCATCGAAACGCAAATTCTCTAACATCGCGATGTCGCCATCGGCCAATGCCGCAATCTCAGCTTCCGCTTGCCGTCCACCGGTGTGAGGAATGAACACAACTTTGCGGCCGAGCACTTGCCCCAGCGCATCGGCGACCGGTTTAAGAGACAGATCCGGCTTCACCTCTCCCTTCGGACGCCCGAAATGCGACAGCACGACAACCTTGGCACCGCCTTGTGCTAGCTTGGCTAGTCCTGGCGCCACGCGCTCAATCCGCGTGGCATCGCTAACAGAACCGTTGCTCATAGGCACATTTAAATCGACGCGTACCAATACCCGCCGCCCGGCAACGTCAACGTCCGCCGCGGATTTAAGACCTTCCAAATTCATAGGCAGACGACTCCAACAAATCCGACGTCAGGCATCCGATGCGCCAACTACCGCCTGCGCAGCCTCAGCAATAGTTGTTGCCGTGATACCGAAGTGTTCGTAAAGCGCTGGCGCGGGAGCAGAAGCCCCGAATCCGGTCATGCCGACAAACCGATCTCCAGGACGCAGCCATTCGTACCAGCACGAGCCGACGCCAGCTTCCACGGCCACGCGCGGGCATGCGCCAAGCACGTCCGTCCTGTATGATTCAGGCTGCTCGCGAAACTTCTCGAAACTCGGCATGGACACGACTGCGGCCTTCAAGCCTACCTCCGCCAATACACCGGCAGCGTCCACTGCTAATCCTACTTCCGATCCGGTCGCAAGCAACGTCACATCACGCACGCCGTCCGCATCCTTGATGATGTAGGCGCCACGCGCGCTCAAGTTTTCAGCACCCGGCTCCTTGCGCAAAGAGGGCACCGACTGGCGCGTCAGTGCCAGCACAGACGGTGTCTTTTCCGCACCCAAAGCGATTTCCCAGCATTCCGCCGTCTCAACCTGGTCTGCCGGCCGCATCACAAGCATGTTCGGAATCGCTCTCAACGCCGCCAGATGTTCGACCGGCTGATGCGTCGGACCATCCTCGCCAAGCCCGATGGAGTCATGCGTCATTACGTAAATGACCCGTTGCTCCATTAGTGCTGACAAGCGCATGGACGGGCGACAGTAGTCGGTAAAGACGAGGAACGTGCCACCGTAAGGAATGAACCTGCCGCTGAGTGCCAACCCGTTCATGGCGGCCGCCATGCCGTGCTCGCGCACCCCGTAGTGAATGTAGTTTCCTGAAAAATCGGACGGCGTAACAGGCTTATGCTGGCCAGTTTTGGTGCCGTTCGATCCTGTCAGGTCGGCTGACCCGCCGATCAGCTCCGGCACGACCGGAACGAGCCGGTCCAAAACCATCTGTGACCAGACACGGGTCGCACGTGTCTTTTCGTCGCCGGCAAAGTCGGTTTTGGCTTTTTCGATCGCCTTCTTAATATCCTCTACCCGCGACGCCGCGGCAGGTTCAGCGAGCACGTCCCGCACGGCTTGATCGCTTGAGGACAGTCGTTGGCTCCATTGCTGGCAAGCGTCATGACCAGCCGCTCCGATGGCCCGCCATGCCGCAAGAATCCCGTCAGGTATTGCAAAAGGCTCATGCGGCCAACCCAGCTTTTCCCGCGCACCTGCGATTTCCTCTGCACCAAGCGGTGAGCCGTGCACTTTGGCCGTACCCGCCATGGTTGGTGCGCCATATCCAATTTCTGTCTTACACGCGATCAACCAGGGTTTCGACGGATCAGCTTTTGCCGCCTCTATCGCGGCCGCAATGGCCTGAGGATCATGCCCGTCAATTGCCGTCGTATTCCACCCGCTCGCAGCGAAGCGGGCACATTGATCATCTGAAACGGACAGATCCGTCGGACCGTCAATTGAAATGGAATTGTCGTCGAAAAGAACAATGAGCTTTCCAAGTCCAAGATGACCTGCAAGCGATATCGCCTCATGCGATATCCCTTCCATCAGGCAGCCGTCGCCAGCGATAACGAAGGTGTGGTAGTCGATGAGCTCGGACCCGACCCGCGCGTTGAGCATACGCTCCGCAAGCGCCATGCCGACCGCATTGGCAATCCCCTGACCTAACGGACCAGTGGTCGTCTCAATTCCAGGCGCATGCCCATACTCGGGATGCCCCGCTGTCTTCGATCCCAACTGGCGGAAGTTCTTTACATCCTCCAGCGAAACCCCTTCGACGCCCGTCAGATATAACAGCGCATAAAGCAACATCGAGCCGTGACCCGCCGAGAGGATCAGCCTGTCCCGGTTCGCCCATGCCGGATCGGCAGCATCAAATCGCATACCCTTTTGCAGAAGCACGGTCGCAACATCAGCCATGCCCATTGGCATGCCTGGGTGCCCGGAATTGGCGGCCTGAACCGCATCCATCGCTAGCGCGCGAATTGCATTTGCCAAATCCGCATGCGCAACCACGCTTCCCCGCCCGCCGGCGTTTTCGGCCTGCCCCATATCCACTTCCCTCGTGTCCTGGATGCCAAGATTGTCGGCACATTTAGCCGCCCACCCGACGGGCGTCTACGGCATGCGGCACTAAATCACCGTATTAATGCGCGCACCTTGCGAAAATTCAGCCTCTTTTGGGAGCCTCGATCCACATCTATGGCGTCCCCACCGCGGCAACGAAGGAACATCGCTAAACCAGAGCTAGACGCCGCCGTCGTCCGCCGCTGCGGGACCGCTCACCCGCCTCTACCTGGCCGGGCAAGACCCAATCGTCATAATTCTGAAGGTTTTCCGCTGCCGTAACACTCGTGCGACAGCAGGTAACCATCACGAAACCTTCACTTGCTTCACCACGAATTCATTATGTTCAAGGGGAACGCGAATTGCCGCGAGGCGCCCCGCAGTCCTTTCAACACAAACCGAACGGCAAGCCGGGAATCCTGATATGCCGATTGTCAGGCCTTCCGATGCCCTCAAGGCACACGGCCGCCAAACAAACATAGAGTGCACCCAAAACAACATGCCCACGACGCCACCATGGAAATGCGTATGGATCACAGGAGCCAGTAGCGGCCTGGGTCGCGAACTTGCAATCAAACTTGCAAATGAGGGTGTGTGTGTCGCAGCGTCTGCCCGCTCGCATGAAAAATTGCAGGCCCTTGCCGCATCCCATGACACCATCACATCCTACCCGCTCGATGTAACCGATGCCGCAGCCGTTGCCCAAACGGCCCGACGGATCCATGCAGAACGTGGCCCGGTCGATCTGGCCATTCTGAATGCCGGCATATGCACACTTCATGACGCTGCCAATTTCAGTGCAACGGTGGCCGCAGAGCAAGTGTCCGTAAACTACCTCGGCGTCGTCAATGCTGTGGATCCGCTTGTTGCATCCATGGTCCCGCGCGGGAGTGGGCACATTGCCATCGTCGCGTCCGTTGCCGGCTACCGCGGGTTGCCAGACAGCACCTCATACGGTCCAACCAAGGCTGCACTGATAAACTTGGCAGAGGCCTTGCACTTGGGGTTAGAGCCAAAGGGCCTAACAATTTCCGTCATAAATACCGGCTACATCAACACGCCAATGACCCAGCAGCGTTCTTTTGAAATGCCATTCATCGTCGAGGCCGACGATGCCGCCCAACGCATCCTTCAAGGTCTCAAAAAACAGCGATACGAAATCGCATTTCCGCTATCGCTCGTAGCCGTCTTAAAGCTCGGACGCATCCTTACCAATATCGCCTATTTCCGCTTCGCCCGTCGCTTCCTCATCGACCGCAAGCCGCGCTCCGATTGGACTGGCACACCGACCGTACAGGAAAAGCCTGCTGCCATCGACGTGCGCGAAAAGATAACCAACTGCTAACCATTAACAGCCTCTTAACCATCGTTGACATAGCGTGAACGGGATCGGCATGCCGTCTCGCGTTTCTCCCAATTTCGACAAGGCGGCGCGCCGATCAAAAAACAGGAACCAGTAATCATCCCAAGGAACCTGCTATGTCCTCTGATCTCGTTTTGCGTGCAGCCGGCCATATTGCATTTATGTGTACGACCGGCCTGTTCATTACCGCCATGAGCGTGGCTGCTCTTAACGCAGCCAGTATGAGCGCCGGGCCGCGCTGCCCGGTTGGAAGCTGCATCACGGTGGCACTGAACTAGCGACCATCCTGCCAAAACAAACAAAAGCACAATGTGAGATCCCACCGGTCTGACAACAGACCAGCTTGCACCACCACTACCCCCCTCGCTCATTCCGAGGGGGCTTTTTTATGCGTCCAAAGAACTAGTCCAAGCCAAAATTGATGCGATGCAACAATCTTCACAAACAATCAGCTTACGCATGTTTTTCATAAAAATGCATATTTATTACAACTAGTTAGGAAAACACGAAAGGCATAGAGATAGCTGTTGCCGCGATATCGTACGTTCAGCTGCCCCTATTTCGACACATTTTCCTCCGAGACGGCTCCACGTGTTCGCACTTGCAGCAAACAAAAAAATCTTACCGCGAGCACGGTTGATCAGAGCAATCTCGGAGTTGATATCATGAGCATCGTGTCCGGCCCGGCAAGGCTGGCAGCAATCGTCATGCTGGCCGTCTTGTCCGTCACCGTTACGACACCAGCCACTAAAGCTTACGCCGCTGGCTGCCTGCCCGCCACTTTGAAGTCAAAGCTTTCCCAAATACGCGCCAAATTCGGCCCCGTGAGCATCGTCTCCACACATCGACGTGGAGCCCGCATCGCCGGATCAGGCAAGCGCAGCTATCACGCCTCATGCCGCGCGGTCGATTTTCATCCTCCCAAGGGCAAATATCGTCAGGTTGTTGCCTGGCTCAAAGCCAACCACGCAGGGGGCGTCGGAACCTACAGCTGCGGCATGCATCATGTGCATATCGACAACGGCCCTCGCGTACGCTTTCACCACTGCGTCAATGCGCGTGGACGCCCTATTGGCAAAAGCCGCCGTTATGCATCAAAGCGCAAGAGTTACAAAAAGCGTTACACATCCAAGGCAAGCAAACGGGTCAAGTCGACCAAGCGGTACGCAGCAAACGGCAAACGTCCGAAGATTGGGTACAAGAAAGCCACGAAGGCCAAATCCTACAAGGTCGCATCCAACAGCCGAGGCGCGTTCAAGTTGACGCCCTACGCTCATTAATAGTGGTAAGAACAATCCAACGCTATCTTTGGATTAATCGGGCCGGGCGCGCATTGCCCCGGCCCGCAAATGTGCCGCTGTAACCCCAATACATGGGCGTAGAAACGCTGTGAATAGCCTTGGCACAGAAAACGTGCCGCGTTACGAGTGACCGTGTTCACCTGCGCCATGGTCATGCAAGCGTAATTGATCCGGTATCTCAGGCGATGCCAGACCATCGCTTGCGATCCAATCCGCTGTTGCGCGTGCAGCATCCTCTATGAGCCGGTCACTGTGGGTGAAGTCGTATGGCGAGCCCACGAGCGGACACAACGTCGGGACGATTGAAACATCGATACTGGGTCCGATCGACTCGATCTCCGAGACCAACTGCCGGGCGATCAACAACGTCAACGCATGAAGCGCCGCCGCGATTGATCCGTTAGGCGGTGCCTCAAGCCCGCACGCAAAGCCGGTCGGCAACACAACAACACGCCTTGCTCCTAAATTGACGGCAGTACGCACCGGCGTGTTGCTCGCAATTGCCCCATCGACCAAATAGCGCCCATCAACGTTCACAGGCGGAAAAACGGCTGGAATGGCGCTTGAAGCCAGAATGGCATCGGCCGCGGACCCGGTTGACAACACAACTGGCGCTCCACTGCGGTAATCGGTGGAAACGATGTGAACCGGCAGCGGCGCGTCCTCCAAATTGCGATACGGAAGATTGCGTTCCACCAGACTGCGCAGGCCCCGCGGTTTAATAAGTACGTCCTGCCGAACTAGAAAGCACCACAGCGAAGAAAGCGTCACGGGAAAGACGTCAGACCGTTTGAGCCCACGCCATAGCTGCGCCAGACGCCGCATGCCGTCGACTGTCGGATCGGCAGCATACACCGCAGCGTTATACGCCCCGACACTGGCTCCTACGACCATGTCTGCCCTGACGCCGGCTTCCACCAACGCTTGCAGCATCCCCACCTGGATGGCGCCAAAACTGCCGCCGCCAGCCAGTACGAAAGCCGTTGGCTTCTGGGAGCTTCCATGACCCATCGAAAAGCCTCATCCAATAAATCGCAAAACTCGACGTCCTGCGATTTGAACGGATGAGGGCAATGACAACCAAATAAAACTGGCTTGATCGGTGCGTGATTGACCACCCGAGCACACTGGACGCCCTGACACTCAATGCCCGGTTGCGGCGTTAGACGAGACGGCTTTGCTCAACCGCAGCGGCTATGAAGCTACTGAACAATGGATGTGGATCGAACGGACGCGATTTAAGCTCGGGGTGGAACTGAACACCGATGAACCAGGGATGTCCGTTAAACTCTACAATCTCAGGCAATAGACCATCCGGCGACACGCCGGAAAATCGCAAACCCGCCGCCTCAAGCTTTTCACGATATCGCATATTCACCTCGTAGCGATGCCGATGGCGTTCCGAGATCTGCTCGCTGCCGTAGATTTTCGCCACGTGACTGCCGGGCTCTAGACGCGCCTGGTAAGCACCCAAACGCATAGTCCCACCTAGGTCTCCATCGCGCTCCCGCTTTTCGCGCTCATCGCCGCGCATCCATTCCGTCATCAGGCCGACAACCGCGTCCTCGGTCGGACCGAATTCAGTTGAAGCAGCATTTTCAATGCCGGCCGACCGCGCCACTTCCAAGGTCGCCATCTGCATTCCAAAGCAGATTCCGAAGTAGGGGACATTTCGATTGCGCGCGAATCTCGCCGCCAGGATCTTGCCTTCCGCGCCGCGCTCACCAAACCCACCGGGCACCAGAATACCGTTCACGTCTTCCAGATAGGGTGCCGGATCTTCGCGCTCGAAAACCTCTGCCTCAATCCATTGCAGCTTTACCGAAACCCGATTGGCAAAGCCGCCGTGAACCAGTGCCTCGGTCAACGATTTGTACGCGTCCTTCAACCCCGTGTACTTGCCAACGATGGCAATGACGACTTCACCTTCGGGGTTGGCAATGTTCTGAGCAATGTCCTCCCAGCGCGACAAATCCGGCGCCGGCGCATCCTCGATGGAAAACGCATTGAGAACCTGCTGGTCCAGCCCTTCGCGGTGATACGCGAGCGGCACGTTGTAGATGGACGACACATCGAGCGCCTGAATAACAGCCTCATCGCGCACGTTGCAGAACAGCGCAATCTTCTTGCGCTCCGATACTGGAATCTCGCGATCACAACGGCACATCAATATGTCGGGCTGAATACCGATCCCGCGCAACTCCTTGACCGAGTGTTGCGTCGGTTTGGTCTTAAGCTCGCCGGCAGAAGGGATGAACGGCACCAAAGTAAGGTGAACGAAGATCGAAGCGCCTCGCGGCAATTCGTTACCCAGTTGCCGGATTGCCTCGAAGAACGGCAGCCCCTCGATGTCGCCAACCGTACCGCCGATTTCGACCAGCACGAAGTCAACGCCTTCGTTGCCGTTGAGCACAAAATCCTTGATGGCGTCGGTCACATGCGGAATGACCTGGACGGTCCCGCCCAAATAGTCGCCACGCCGTTCCTTGGCCAGGATATCCTGATATGTCCGTCCGGCGGTGATGTTATCCGTCATCTGCGCCGGCACGCCTGTAAAGCGTTCATAGTGACCCAGATCGAGATCTGTTTCCGCACCGTCGTCGGTGACGAAAACTTCGCCATGCTGATACGGGCTCATCGTGCCCGGATCGACATTGAGATAGGGATCCAGTTTTCTCAAACGGACAGAATACCCGCGCGCTTGTAGAAGCGCGCCGAGTGCGGCCGATGCGAGGCCCTTACCTAGGGAGGAGACCACGCCACCGGTAATGAAGATATACCGTTGCATGGGCCTTGGTTCTGACACGGATCGGCGTTGATTCGAAGCGGCATTATCGCCACATCCACATGCCTTTGCACCCACGGGTGCAGTTCACGCGCGAAAGTTGCAGGCGAGCGATGAGCGAGTACTGGGCGACGCACCTGCAAGCCCACCTATCGATCCGCCAGGCAATCGATCAATTGTGAAATACGTTCTGCATTGGCGCCCCCTGTGTCGGGACACGTCAAACGCCACGCAATGGTTGGCCTAGAACGCCAGGAGGATCAGCGCGACTGTGGAACCGCCGGTCCACCAGCCCCTTCGCCTTCGAGATCGTCTAGGATACCGCCTCGGCCTTCCGGCTTATCCGCTGCCTTTTCAGCCGCGCCATCAGTGGCCTCGGTAGGTGTGCCCAGCTGATCAAGCGCCGAACCAGGCTTCGTGTTTTGCTGCGCCAGGATCGTCAGCGAAATGCTGGTCAGGAAAAAGAGGCCGGCCAGAACAGCCGTCGTGCGCGTCAGCAGATTTGCCGTGCCACGACCGGTGAGAAACCCGCCGGCTCCACCGCCGCCTCCACCACCGCCCATTCCAAGGCCGCCGCCTTCTGACCGTTGCAGAAGCACCACGCCGACAAGCGCAGCTGCGATCATGAGGTGAATGACAAGGAGTACGGTAGCCATGTTGGTCAGCCCAGCCTGGATTTTCAGGTTTCAAACATTTCGACAATCAGCGGCTTCTACACCACGTACAAGGCGCCCGCCACCCGTTAATTGGCGCATTTGGCCACATTGCCCGCCTTTCCCCGCTGACAGCCGGCCAAACCGACCTAACACGGGGAACTTGCACTACTCACTGATCCCACTAACGCCGCTTTCGCTCCGGAAGCGGCGGCCCACCAGTTCCGCTAGCGCCATCTACGCCCGATATATGGGTGTCCTGCTCGGTAAAGGGCTTGCGTTCCGGCAATGGAGGAACATTGGCCAAAGCTGCCGCCCGCTCCTCGGCCTTTCGTCTGCGCTGTTCCTCAAGCCGACGCTTGGTCTCTTCGCGCGCCTGCCTTAACTCCTCAGCGATGTCCGCACGGGCAAAGACATCGATACACTGAAACTTGATCAACTCTTCGACGCGGATGAACCTCATTATCTTGTTGACGCGCTTGGCTGACAGGTTCGCCTGGGCCCACTCCGGCCCCTTGGATCTATCAATCTCCAGACCTTCTGCCTGCAACAGCTGGTGTTCTCTTTCCAGCGCATCGCAACTCGCAACATCGAGCGCAGCATAGGAGGAGGACGTGCTTGTCAACACAAACACCGCCACCAGCATTACAGAAGATATGGTGAGTTTATCAAACACTCTGCCGCAACTCATGCTTATCCGCCAGATCATGCCATCTCTTGTCCCGGCCCGCAAAGGGCCCGCATGAATTACCGCAAACCAATCCCACGCCTCATCGTTTAGGGCGCAACACTAAAAGCACCGATGGCGAAATAGATGACGCAAGTCTACCCATACCTGGACTACAACTTATAGGCATCAAGGATCCCAAGAAAATCGGCGGCCTTAAGGCTGGCCCCACCGACAAGGGCGCCGTTGACATTCTCCACGCCCATCAGTTCGCCTGCATTGCCCGGCTTGACTGATCCCCCGTACAACAACCGCATCTTCATGCCTGCATCACCGAACCGCCGTTGCAAGTAACTGCGCATGGCCGCATGCACCTCCGCAACATCGGCCAGCGTCGGCGTTAGCCCCGTACCGATCGCCCAAACAGGCTCATAGGCAATCACAGTATTGAGCGCCGTGACATTGTCCGGCACCGACTGCTCAAGCTGACGTTCCACAACCTGCAGCGTCAACCCCGACCGGCGCTGGCCTTCTGTTTCGCCGACACAAATTATTGCCGTAAGCCCCGCACTGTGCGCAGCCTCAGCCTTGGCCCTGACGTCTCGATCCATCTCACCATGATCAGCCCGGCGCTCCGAGTGACCCACAATAACCGCACTCAAGCCCGCATCCTTCAGCATTGGCGCTGAGATATCGCCCGTATGAGCACCTGCAGCCGCGGCGTGGCAGTCCTGCGCGCCCACAGCAATCCTGCTCTCGCTGGTCAGTTCCGCCATCACCATGCCGAGTGTGAACGGGGGACAAATCAACACATCCGCGTTGTATCCACCTCCTTCAGCTTCCACCGCATCGCGGATCTTGAAAACCTGACTTAGGCCCTCCTTAAGCCCGTTCATTTTCCAGTTACCCGCAATCAGGGCACGCACGCCGGCAGCCTCAGAGTCAGAGGAACCGGTAACTGCTGCAGCCTCAGGATCTATGGTCTCCGACATGGTTCTCCCCTCAAACTGTGCTTGCGTCCCGCTCAAATTCACCTAGATATCGGCCCATGAGAGCCAAAAGAGCCCTCCCGACCTTGCTTTAAGGCACCCGCTGGGCTTCATATCACGCCCGAGAGTTGAAGGAACAGCGTAACTCAGATTCGTTTGAGGCAATCGGTCGCTTGGTTCGCCGGCAACGGCCATAACCCAGATCGATGACCCTCATGCGTTGACTGACCGCCAAATGACCGGGAAGACAATACCGAAATGCTACAATCGCTGAAGAAATGGGCTTCCGGCTGGGTGGCCTCCATTCTTATCGGATTTTTGATCCTGAGCTTCGCCATCTGGGGCGTCGCAGATGTTTTCACAGGCTACGGCGCCGGTAACCTGGCAACCATCGGCGAGCGAACCGTGACCGCACAGGAATTCCAGCGCGCTTACCAAAATGAGATCAATGTCATCTCGCAGCAGGCGCGCCAGCGCATCACCCAGGAACAGGCACGCGCCGTCGGCCTGGATAGAAGGGTTCTGACGCAGCTCATCAACGCCGCAGCGATCGAAGAACATGCCGGCGACCTCGGCCTAGCGCTATCTGATGCAGCATTGCTCAAGGGAATGCAGAATGACCCTCAATTGCAAGGATCCGACGGCAGGTTCTCAAAAGCCGCGCTGCGCTCAACACTGCGCCAGATCGGCATGAGTGAAGGCACGTTCCTGACATTGCGCCGTCGAGACGAATTGCGCGATCAGATCACCAGCGCCCTTATCGACGCAACGGTCGTACCACCGCAGATGATCGACAACATGCACAACTGGCGCAATGAAACCCGTCAGATCCGGCACGTCACGATCGATGCGGAAAAGCTCGTCAAGATCGACAAGCCCGACGAGGAGACATTGAAGACGGCCTACGAAGACAACAAAATAAGATTCCAAACGCCACCAATGCGCCACCTGGCAATTCTGTTGTTGTCCATAAACGACCTCAAAAAGAAGGCTGAAGTTCCGGAAGCCGATATCAAGCAGTCTTACGAAGAAACCAAGGCTGAGTATGACATTCAGGAGCTGCGCAAAATCGAGCAGATTTCCTTCAAGGATCGCGCCAGCGCCGACAAAGCAAAGAAAGCTCTAGATGGTGGCAAGGACTTCCTTGAGGTCGCAAAGGAAGCCGGTCTTTCGGAGGAAGAAGTCGATTTAGGTCTGAAGGAAAAAACCGAACTGGTCGACACGAAGATCGCTGATGCTGCGTTCGCGCTCAAACAGGATGAAATCTCCGACGTTATCGAGGGGCAATTCACAACAGTTATCCTGCGCGTGACAAAAATACAGCCCGCGAGGCTGTCGACATATGAAGACGTAAAACCGCGAGTGCGCGACAAACTTGCCGAACGCATCGCACACGACCAGCTGCAGAAAATCTACGGCGAAGTCGACGACGGCCGCGCGGCGGGAAAGCCGCTGAATGACATTGCCGAAGCTCTCGGCCTTATCTTCTACGAAATTGAAGCGACCGACCGCAACAACAGGACGCCGAGCGGGAGCGTTGCACTGGACAGGCCCGACGCGGGACTACTGGCACGCGCCGGCTTCGAAGGTGAAATCGGACTTGAAAGCGAGCCCGTGGAATTGACCGACGGCGGCTATGCCTGGGTCGACGTACTCGGCATCACCGAAGCCAAGCAGCGCCCGTTCGAAGAAGCGAAAGAAGACGTCGAAAAATTCTGGACCCAGAAGCAGCGCGACGCAGAAATCGCCAAACTGGCCGACGAGCTGGTCAGTAAGCTGGTCGCGGGAGAAGATTTTGACAAGGTTGCCGACGCCGCGGGCGGCACACCCAAAAAAACGCTTTCCATCACACGCTCAATTGTGCCGGACGGGTTGACCGAAGCCGCAGTGACACAGGCCTTTGTGCTACCATTGAACGGCGCGGGATCGGCAGCAACCGCAGATGGAAAATCACGCACCCTTTTGAAAGTTGTCTCTATCGAGCCTGCAACCGAGGCCACGAAGGAAGAACGTGAGGCCATTCGCAAGGAACTCGCTCAACAAATGCAGAGCAACCAAATTGACGCTTATATCACCGCGCTTCGCGCAGAAAAGGGCGTGAGCGTCGATGACCGCGCCTTCCGACGCATTACGGGCGCCGACACCGAAAACCAGTAGCCGGAGCCGACTTTGAGCACGCCGGAACGACGCATGGGGCAGGCTGACGTCATGCCTCAATTCAAGGCGTTTAAAACCGCTTACGAAGCCGGCACGCCGCAGGTTGTGTTCACGCGCCTTGTCGCTGACCTTGAAACACCGGTGTCCGCATACCTCAAGTTGGCAGCGCAAAAACCGATGAGTTTCCTGTTGGAGTCGGTGGAAGGCGGTGCCAACCGCGGGCGCTATTCAATCATCGGCATGGAACCCGATCTCGTCTGGCGCGCCAATGCAAACAAGGCGGAAATAAATCGCCGGCCAGCCACACACCCTGACACTTTCAAGCCCGACCCCCTGCCGACACTCGACGCCTTGCGCGCCCTGTTATCGGAAAGTCGAATTGATCTGCCCGACGAGTTACCCCCCATGGCCGCCGGCGTATTCGGCTATATGGGTTACGACACCGTTCGGCTCATCGAGCGGCTGCCTGATTGTCCATCCGACGACTTGCAAGTGCCGGATGCGATCTTCATGCGCCCGACCATCATGGTCATCTTCGATAACGTAAAAGATGAACTTATAGTGGTGACACCTGTGCGCGCAAAGCCGCGCCAAAGTGCGCAGGGCGCTTATAAGGCGGCAACTAAGCGTTTGCGCCAGGTCATAAACAAACTTGAGGGCCCGCTATCGCATCAGGCTGGTAAACAGTCGCGAAACCTAAAAACATCACCACCGCGCTCCAACACTTCAGAGCAGCGCTACTTGGATATGGTCCGCCGCGCCAAGGACTACATCGTCGCTGGCGATATCTTCCAAGTCGTCCTATCACAACGCTTTCAGATACCGTTCGCACTCCCCTCATTCTCCCTTTACCGCGCATTACGGCGAACCAATCCATCGCCGTTTCTGTTCCATCTGGACTTTGGGGCCTTTTCACTCGTCGGCTCCTCGCCTGAGATCCTGGTGAGAGTGCGCGACGGCGAAGTCACGATCCGTCCAATCGCGGGAACGGCCCGGCGTGGCGCCAGTGCCAAAGAAGATGCCGCCCTTGCCGAAGCTTTACTTGCCGATCCGAAAGAATGTGCCGAACACCTCATGCTGTTGGATCTTGGACGCAATGATGTGGGACGGGTTGCGCAAGTCGGAACCGTCGACGTTACGGATCAATTCATAATCGAGCGCTACAGCCACGTTATGCACATTGTGTCCAACGTCGCCGGCAAACTCGCCCCCGAACACGACACTGTCGACGCCTTGATGGCCGGCTTTCCCGCCGGCACAGTCTCCGGCGCACCCAAAGTGCGCGCTATGGAGATCATCGATGAGCTGGAGAAATCCAAGCGCGGCCCCTACGCCGGCTGCGTGGGTTATTTCGCTGCCGACGGAGAAATGGACACCTGCATCGTTCTGCGCACAGGCATCGTCAAGGACGGCACGCTTTACGTCCAGTCGGGCGCGGGCTTGGTTCACGATTCGATACCTGAAAATGAACAACAGGAATGCATCAATAAGGCCAAGGCGCTCATCCATGCCGCGCAAGAAGCATTGCGTTTTGCCGCCGGCAGGAAAAGCGGTCCGAGTGGCCAAGGTAACGGCGGTCCATTTGACTGAGTGTAATGAGCCATCCCCGCCGTTCGAACAATCTCATCGGCGCCAACAACTCGGATGCAAGAATTAAATGCGCACACTTCTTCTCATGCGTCATGCAAAGTCGAGTTGGGACACGCCCGACCAGGACGACTTTGACCGGCCGCTCACAAAACGGGGAACCAAGGCGGCACCGATCGTCGCGGCCCACCTCGCCGAAAACGGGCTAATACCGGACCTCATCATCTCCTCAAGTTCCGTGCGTACACGCGCAACCCTCGCACTGGCCCTGCCGGAATTCGGCCGGCCCGCGCCGCGCATCGTGTATGACGACGCCTTGTACCTTGCCTCGCCCAGGACCATCGAAAGTCGATTGGCTGCAGAGGCCAATAATGAGAAAACAATCATGATTCTGGGTCACAACCCGGGCCTGCATGCATTGGCATTGTCATTGTCCGGAGAGGTCAATCGCAAGACCATGCGCGCACTCGCCATGAAGTTTCCTACAGCTGCTGTCGCGGTGATTGCGTTAGACAGCACCTCCTGGACCCCACTGAACTCCGCAAGCGGAACGCTGCAAGCATTCATCCAACCGCGCGAGCTGGCTTGACGCCCTCCGATGGGCTACCTACACCTGACGATCTCATTTGCCACAGGCACTCTCTCAGCCTACAGCACCGATAGAATGCAACATGCTCCTACTGATCGATAACTACGACAGCTTCACGTATAATCTCGTGCACTTCTTAGGAGAATTGGGTGCCGATTGTGTCGTCCATCGCAACGACAAGATAAGCGTGGACGAAGCTCTCCAATTAGCACCAAAGGGAATTGTGCTGTCTCCAGGTCCCTGCACCCCCAATGAAGCCGGCATCTGCCTGGACTTGGTCAAAAAGGCGAATGGCAAAATTCCCATCCTCGGCGTCTGTCTGGGCCATCAGTCTATTGCGCAAGCCTATGGTGGCGATGTCATTCGCGCCGAAGAGCCTATGCATGGAAAGCTCTCGACCATCAGCCATACCGGCAAGGGCGTCTTCAATGGGTTGCCAAGGACCTTCGACGTAACCCGCTATCACTCACTGACGGTTGACAGCGACACGCTGCCCAAAGACCTTATCATTACCGCCAAGACCGACGACGGCGTCATCATGGGACTGCAGCACAAATCGCATCCCGTTCATGGCGTGCAATTCCACCCCGAGAGCATTGCTTCACATTGCGGCCACGCGCTATTGGCTAACTTCCTGGATATCGCGGGTATGCCGCCCGACAAAGAGAAACGCAAAGCCGCAACTGAAAAATCCATCGCAACACAACGCGCAGCCTAGGCCACCAGATGCAACCGACCTAGGCGTACCTATCGGTTTTCTGCCCCAAACAAGACAAACGACAAGACCACAGTGCCAGAGCATTAGGCCACCAACACAAGTTTGCCGAGACAAAAACGGACATGCCACACGCCGACATAAAAGAGTTGCTCAACAAACTTGCCGCCGGCACCGTGCTCGACGAACGCGAAACCGTCGAAGCCCTCGACATGCTCATGTCGGATGATGCCACGGAAGCACAACGCGCTGCATTTCTGATGGGTCTTCGCATGCGCGGTGAATCCGTCGAAGAAATCTGCGGGGCAGCAATGATGCTGCGTGCACACATGACCGCCGTTTCTGCGCCCGCCGGTGCTGTCGACATCGTGGGCACGGGCGGTGACAGCCACGGCACCTACAATGTTTCCACGTGTGCTGCCATTGTTGCCGCTGCGACCGGCCTGAAGGTGGCCAAACACGGCAACCGGTCTGTCTCGTCCAAATCAGGAGCATCCGACGTACTCGCTGCCCTCGGCGTAAAGCTTGATATCGATCCTGAAACCGTTTCACGCGCAATCGAGGAAGCCAATGTCGGTTTCATGTGGGCGCCCATGCATCATCCTGCCATGAAGCATTGGGCCCCTGTACGGGCAGAACTAGGCTTGCGCACGATCTTCAATCTCGTTGGACCATTGGCAAACCCGGCCCGCGTCACACGCCAGGTTGTCGGCGTTTACGACAAGAATTTGGTCGAGCCCATCGCCCACGTCTTGAAGAGCCTCGGCAGCGAACACGCCTGGGTGGTGCACGGGGCAGACGGCATGGACGAACTGACAACAACCGGTCCAAGCGTTGTTGCTGAACTGATCGATGGCGCAATCGCATTGTTCGAAATCTCACCGACCGACGCTGGCCTTGAGACGGCAACACTTGAAGATTTGCAAGGCGGAGATGCTAAGGCCAACGCGCAAGCGATCACCAACGTCTTAGCCGGAGAACAAAACCCGTTTCGCGATATCGTCCTGCTCAATGCAGCAAGTGCGTTGATCGTAGGCGGAAAAGTCGCAAACCTTGCCGAAGGAGCGGCGCGCGCAGCAAAAGCCATCGACAGCGGAGCCGCAGCGAAAACATTGGAAACGCTCATCAACGTCACAAACACCTGAATGATTGGCATCTCCATAAAAAGTCACGAATAGTAGACCCACTTACCATTCAACCGAACTGATTAAGCGAGACATGGCAGACATCCTGCAAAAAATCACTGCCTACAAGCTTGAAGAAATAGCTGAAGCAAAGGCCGCGACCCCGTTACAGATTCTGGCGGAATACGCACGCAGTGCACCGAAGGTTCGCTCATTCGCCGGGGCCCTGCGCGCAAAAGCTACTCAGAAACGGCCAGCTCTGATTGCAGAGATCAAGAAAGCAAGCCCATCAAAGGGCCTCATCCGCGAAGACTTCGATCCACCTCAATTGGCGCGATGCTATGAGGCCGCCGGCGCGGCATGTCTGTCCATTTTGACTGACACACCGTCTTTCCAGGGCGCACCCGAGTACCTTACCGCAGCACGCGCCGCAACCAGCCTTCCGGCGCTACGCAAAGACTTCATGCTCGACACCTATCAAGTTGTTCAAGCCCGCGCCTGGGGCGCCGACTGCATCTTGATTATCCTGGCGCAAGTTGACGATGCCTGTGCCGCAGATCTCGCAGCGGCAGCAAAAGACTGGGGAATGGCCGCCTTGATCGAGGTCCACGATGATGACGAGATGGAGCGCGCACTGCGACTCGACAGCGAACTTATCGGCATCAACAACCGCAACCTTCGCACCTTTGAGACGACCCTTGCAACAAGCGAACGCCTCGCTTCGCGCGTGCCGCCTGAACGCGTAGTAATTGCCGAAAGCGGAATCGCATCCAACAAGGATATCGCGCGGCTACAAAAGGCTGGCATCAACACGTTTCTCGTCGGCGAAAGCCTGATGCGCCAGGCCGACGTTACAAAAGCAACCGCAGAGCTTCTTAAAGTACCGCAAACGACGAACTAGGTGATTGGCACGGCAATCGACGGTGCGGTGATCGATAAAGACATGGCCGAACGCACGGAAAACATGACAGAACAATCCGGAAATGGACCGCTAACGCACCTCAACCAGAAGGGCGAAGCGCGCATGGTCGATGTCTCAGACAAAGAGATCACCGCGCGCACGGCAACCGCTGAAGGTTTCGTTTCCATGCAACCCGCAACGCTTGCTCTGATCCAAACCGGACAAGCCAAAAAAGGCGACGTCCTGGCCACCGCGCGCATTGCCGGCATTATGGCGGCCAAGCGCACGCACGAACTCATCCCGCTATGTCACCCCTTACCGATCACGAAAGCCGAGGTCGAGTTCTCACCATCGAACGACCCTGCCGGCATCCACGTCAGTGCCACTGTCAAGGTCAGCGGCCGCACCGGCGTTGAAATGGAAGCATTGACAGCCGTCTCAGTCGCCTGTCTCACCGTCTATGACATGCTGAAGGCCGCAGATAAGAGCATGACTTTTGACTCAATCCGCCTCGTCGAAAAAACTGGCGGCCGCTCCGGCCACTACCTGGCATCCGATCACGACCATGGTGGCGCCTGAATATGAAACCGCTGTCGGTGGACGAAGCGCTCTCGCGCATTCTTGGCGATGTCATGCCGGTTACGAACACCGAACGTCGCGACCTTGCCGCAGCGGCCGGCGATGTCCTTGCGGCCCCGCTCGCCGCCAAGCTAACGCAGCCGCCGTTTAATTCCTCAGCAATGGACGGTTACGCCGTCAGGGGCGCTGATGTCGCTAATCCCCCTGTTACATTGCAGGTCGTCGGCGAAGCGGCGGCCGGTCATCCCTTCAATGGTGAAGTAAATGCCGGAACAGCCGTACGCATTTTCACAGGCGCGCCCGTTCCTGCCGGAGCAGACGCAATCGTCATCCAGGAAAATACGTCCGCACGGGATTCGAACGTCGAGGTGCGCGAAGGAACACCCGACGAAGCCCATATTCGTAAGCGCGGATGTGACTTTGCCGAAGGCGATCTTCTGGTCCAAGACAATAGAAGATTGACGCCACGTGATATCACGCTGGCCGCCGCCATGGGGCATGCGGAGCTGGAGGTCCGCCGTCCACCGAATGTCGCAATTATCGCCACGGGTGATGAGCTGGTGCGCCCGGGCGTGACACCGCAACCCGGCCAGATCGTCAGCTCCAACCCATACGGGCTTGCAGCGCTTCTCAAATCGGCCGGTGCGGCACCCGACCTGCGCGGCATTGCGATCGATGAACTCGACGAGCTGAAACGCATGATCGACGAGTGCGCGGAAGCAGACATCATTGTGACCATTGGTGGCGCCTCGGTGGGCGACCACGACCTCGTCATCCCCGCACTCAAATCCTGCGGCTACGATATCGATTTCTGGAAGATCGCCATGCGCCCGGGCAAACCCTTGTTATTCGGCAAACGTGGGACCCAGCGCGTCATTGGCCTTCCGGGCAATCCCGTCTCCTCCCTTATCTGCACACGTGTGTTTATCGTGCCCTTGATCCTGAAGATGCTGAACACCACAGATCAATCGGATTGGAACCTGACAAGCGCACAGTTGACCCAACCACTCGGGCCCAATGGCCCGCGCCAGCATTACATGCGCGCCCTCACACAGAGGCTTGAAACTGGCACCACAACTGTGACCCCAGCCGCCTCCCAAGACAGCTCGCTCCTAAAGCCACTCGCTGGCGCAGACGTGCTGATTGTACGTCCGCCCAACGACCCGGCCCTACCCGAAGGCGCTGTCGTCACCGTGATTCCCATCGATTTCTAGGGCGCCAATGGACAGCAAATCCGGGTGGGTTGAAGAACAGCTCAAGAACGGGTAGTGTACGTTCATGTTTTGTCCGCCGATTCGCCTGAACAGGATCGAGTCGATCACCGCATGATGCGTAACCCAGGCGCTCATAACGGCAGTGCGTTCGCGGAACTCCGCGCAACAACACTGACAGCGCCCCACATGCGGCAACCGGAGACACACAGATGCTGACGAACAAACAAAAAGAACTGCTGCTATTCATCCATGAACGCATGCAGGACACTGGGGTCCCACCATCGTTTGATGAGATGAAGGATGCGCTTGACCTAAAATCCAAGTCAGGCATCCACCGTTTGATCACAGCACTCGTGGAACGCGGCTTCATCCGCAGATTGCCCAACAGAGCCCGCGCCATCGAAGTCATCAAACTTCCAGAAGGCGCCAACCAACCAAGCAAACCGTCAGGTGGTTTCCAGCCCAGCGTCATCCAAGGCACCAAGCCCAGCGCCTCAACCAATCTGCAGTCACCGCCGCCCGCGGTCATTGACGCCAGCGTCGTATCGATCCCCATGATGGGACGCATTGCGGCGGGCACACCGATCAGTGCCATTCAGCAGCACACCAACGACGTCCCCTACCCTGCCGATATGCTGGCGGGAGGCGAACACTTTGCCTTGGAAGTCAGCGGCGATTCCATGATTGAAGCAGGCATACACGATGGCGACACCGTGCTCATCAAGCGTTGTCATACTGCGGACAACGGCGACATCGTCGTGGCGTTGGTGGAGAAGGAAGAAGCGACGCTTAAAAAGCTTCGCAAAAAAGGCGGCACAATCGCACTGGAAGCGGCCAACCCCGAATACGAAACACGTATCTTCGGCCCAGACCAGGTCGACATCCAAGGTCGTCTTGTAGGCCTCATCCGGCGTTATTGACCTCCCATTGTCTATCGTACCCACGGGCGGTGGCCGCGATACTGGCCCACGGTCTCCGCTCGGATCGTAATCGGAGCAAAGGTTTTATCTTGAATGGCAATGGGCCGTTGGCTCGCAACCGTATTTGCATCTGCCGGTGCCGCAGCCGTTTCAGAAGGTTCCGATGATGGTACGTGGCGCACCTCCTGTGCCAGTCTTTGCGGCTCAAGATAAACTGCGTGCATGCCCTGTGAACGCCTTGCCTTCGCGTCAATGACCAACGCCGGTCCTGTGCACCATCCCGGACGCCGTCCTGTAACGATGAGGATTTGAGAGCGGGCGCAATCCTCTCGCAGCGAACGCACATGCGTGGAAACCGCCACGACAGCACCTTTGACATGGGCCACGCAGCCGCTCGCATCGCAAGCAAATGCCTGCCTGCTCTTTGCTGCGTCTACGGGCCGGCGATCACCGTCATGTTCCAACCACCGCGCCAGCTGATAGTCATCACCCATCATCTTCAGTGCGCGCAACTTGCCATCCCAACCACGCACGGCGACAGTCTGTCCTTTCCGACCGACCAAAACATCCGGACGCACTTGCCACGGCGCAATGAGAAGCCCCGACAGAATGAGCGCCAGCCCCGCCCAGCGCCATCGCAGATGCATCAGACACAGCCAGAGGCCACCAATCACCATCAACGCGAACGCCACGGTTGGGATGCTCGGCACACGAGACGTTGCGCCTGGCAGAGCCGCCACCTGGTGCGCGCACCAAATCATGACGTCGATACCCGCACCCATGGCAACGAGCGCTAAGGTCTCCAGCCCGAGCGGCATCAACACAAGTGTCGCCAGCGCAGCCGGCATCACAACCAAATTGCAAACGGGAACAGCAAGAAGATTTGCCAGAACGGCATACTGCTGACTCTTGTGAAAGTGATAAGCGGCAAATGGCGCGACCGCCGCACTCGCCAATAAGGTGGATATGACAATTCCAGCGAGCGCCGCAGGCACCACCCAAACGCCGTATCCCTCCCGCGCAAACCAGCGCCGCTCCAACCCTCTACCACCTTCGAATGCCGACACCAGTACGACCACAGCGGCGAATGACATTTGAAAGCCGGCATTGTTGAGCGCCTCCGGCGTCACAATCAGAATGAGGAGCGCAGCGACGGCAACATTGCGCAGGGCCAGCGCTGGCCGGTCGAGCAGAACGGCAAGAAACATAACGCTGATCATCAAAAATGACCGCACGGTCGGGGCCGCACCGCCTGAAATCAGCAGATAAGCAAACGACCCGATGATGGCGGCCACGGCAGCCCATTTCTTGATTGGGTATCGCTCTGCAATGGGTGGAAACAATGCCAATACGGCGCGCACAAAGAAAAAGACCGCACCACCCATGATCGCCATATGCAATCCGGATATCGACAGGATGTGAAACAATCCGGAGTCGCGAAACGCATCATTTGTCGCCTGCGTTATGCCGCCACGCTCACCTGAAATCAGAGCGACCGCGATGGCGCCGGTCTGGCCGTCGAGAGTTGCGCGCACCCGATCCGAAATGGCACGTCGTACAGACGCCACACCCGCCATCAGCCTCAGCTGTAGCGGCGGCGCACCCAGCGTGTCGTCATGCTTCGGTTCCGAGATCGCGTAACCGACCCCGCCAAGCCCCTGAAACCACGCATAACGCGCAAAATCAAAACCACCGGGCCAGACCGGACCAGGTGGAGGTGATAGATGCACGGAGACGCGTATCCCGTCGCCAACAGCAAAACCTGTCATGTCAGCGACACTGGTGAAACGGACCCGCCTCGGAGTGCGATAAGGCCGCAACCGGCCAAGCGAGCGGACAAGTACAGTAAGCCGCACACCGCCACGCTCCGCACGCGGCTCAATGCCCTCAAGGTGGCCGCGCAAAAGACCGCGGGATGTTGGCGCATCAAGCACCGGCGCACGCACCCATTCGGTCCTCACCTTGGCAGCCAGAAACCCCATCGACACGATGGCAGCAGCAGCCAGTATCACGGTGAGAAGCCCGCCTCTGGAGCTCACAGCCCAGCGCAGGCTCACACATGCGCCCGCGGCCGCAAGCGAGCCAAGCATCCAAGGCTCGAATGGCAGCCAGAAATAAATTGCTATACCGGCGCCAAATAGAACGGGGATCCAATAAAACCAGCGGGCCCGTTCCCCTTCAAGGATTGCGGCTAGACTAGCCAGCAGCCCTGCTCGTTGCTCGCCCACGAGACCCCATTGGCCACTTTCCCGCCCAGAAGCGGCGAAACGTCCGGTATGCTGCTTTGCCCCATTGACCATGGCGACGCCGTCGCTCTCCACTTAACCCCGGCTGCCGCCTATGCTAAACGGACCCCCCAAACCACCGTACGGCCCGAGACCTTCCTTGCGCAACTTTCATACTGTCGAACACGCGCCCAATCCGTAGGCCTCCTAACACGAGTCAACTGTAAGGGCCTCGGTAGCGTCGTCATCATCCATCAGCCAAAAAACCAAAGATAGCGAACAGAACCCCACACATGCCTGATACGTCATCGCATTCTGCGCCGGTCGTGCGCTTTGCACCCTCGCCAACCGGTTACCTGCACATTGGCGGAGCCCGTACGGCTTTATTCAACTGGCTTTACGCCCGCCACAGCAAGGGAACGTTCCTGCTGCGCATCGAAGATACCGATCGCGAACGCTACAACGAAGCCGCAGTTGAAGCGATTATCGACGGACTGGCGTGGCTGGGGCTCAACTGCGACGGCGAACCGGTATCGCAGTATGCCCGCGTAGATCGCCATCGCGAGATTGCCGAACAATTGCTCGCCAGCGGCAATGCTTACCGGTGCTACATGACGCCCGAAGAGCTACAGGCAATGCGCGAAAAAGCCGAAGTCGAGAAGCGGCGCCTTATAATCGAAAGCCCGTGGCGCGATCGCGACGCAAGCGAGGCTCCAGCCGACGCCCCCTTCGTGATCCGTCTTCGGGCCCCGCGCGATGGTGAAACACACGTTAGCGATCACGTTCAGGGCGACGTTACGTTCCCGAACAAGGATCTCGACGACCTGATCCTGGTGCGCTCCGATGGCAACCCCACATACAATCTCGCCGTCGTCGTCGACGATCACGACATGGGAGTGACCCACGTTGTGCGCGGCGTCGACCACCTGACGAATTCCGCGCGCCAGACGCAGATTTACAAGGCACTAGGCTGGTCGGTCCCGGAATGGGCACACGTGCCACTCATTCACGGCCCTGACGGCGCCAAACTATCAAAACGCCACGGCGCGTTGGGCATCGAGGCCTATCGGGCAATGGGCTACCTGCCAGCCGCACTGCGTAACTACCTGGTGCGCCTTGGCTGGAGTCATGGCGACGACGAGATCATATCCACCGAGCAACTCATCGAATGGTTTGATCTGGATGGCATCGGCAAGTCGCCTGCACGGTTTGACTTCGCTAAACTTGAAGACCTCAACGCCCATTACATTCGCAATACTGACGACGACGAGCTTGTCTCACGGATCGTCGAAATCCTCCCAGAGCTAGAGGGCGGCGACGAACTCGCAACAAAGTTGGACGAAGCCGGCCGGGCCAAACTGAAAGCTGCAATGCCCGGTCTCAAGGAGCGGGCCAAAACACTAGTCGAGCTGGTAGCCTCGGCCGACTACCTGTTCGCAACGCGCCCGCTCACGCTCAATGCCAAAGCGCAGAAGATATTGAATGAGGATGCCCGCCAGCACCTGGGGGCATTGCATGGCCGGCTCGAAGCGTTACCCGATTGGACGCTCGATGCCGTAGAAAGTGAAGTCCGCGCGTTTGCTGAGAGTGCTGACTTAAAGCTTGGAAAAGTTGCACAACCCCTGCGCGCCGCCCTCACCGGCAGCAATGTCTCACCACCGATATTCGATGTAATGATCGTCATCGGCCGCAGCGAATCATTGGCGCGGATTGCCGACCAACTTGGTAAATGAACTGGCCACCAGCTGTGCGCCACGCAACGTTGCAACATGTAACAATTACGCGACCATAACACCTGCCCGAGCACAATATTTCCGCACGGCCTGCTGATTTTAGGCAACAAAACGCCTATTTACTGGTCCTGCGATAGAACTGCGACTCACGTGTCAAAAACTTGAGCAACATTAGTCGCTCAAAGCCAGCCGCACTTGTCAACTCGTTCCCTTGCCCAACTTGCCGCGCGCGGCAATGTGTATTACCACCTCCACACTCGCAAGCCTTTCCAGCCGGCAAAAAAATACAACGAACAACGCCGTCAGGAACCCGAGCCGCAACACTTGCCTCGAGGACATGACCGATGACCGCGACGGATACAAAAGCCGCCGACAGCACATTGCAACGCGCTAGAATTTCAATTGGCGACTCTGAATCCGAATTACAAACGCGCTCCGGAACCGTTGGCCCCGACGTCATAGATGTCGGCCGCCTTTATCGCGACACTGGCTACTTCACCTATGACCCCGGCTTTACGTCGACAGCCAACTGTTCGTCCCGGATCACGTACATCGACGGTGAAAACGGCGTACTGCTGCACCGCGGCTATCCCATCGACCAGTTAGCGGAAAACGCAAAGTTCCTTGAAGTCTGTCACCTGCTCTTGCACGGCGAATTGCCAACGCGATCAGAACTGGACACCTTCACCCACACCATCACCAATCATACGATGGTGCACGAACAAATGACCCGGTTTTTTACCGGGTTTCGTCGTGACGCACATCCAATGGCAATTATGGTCGGCACGGTTGGCGCATTGTCTGCCTTCTACCACGACTCCACCGATATCGCTGACCCACACCAGCGCATGCTGGCCAGCATGCGCATGATTTCAAAAATGCCGACAATTGCGGCCATGGCTTACAAATACTCAATAGGCCAGCCATTCATTTATCCGCGCAACGACCTCGACTACACGTCGAATTTTCTCCAGATGTGCTTCGCAGTCCCGTGTGAACCTTATGTGGTCAACCCTGTCGCCGCCCGTGCGCTCGATCGAATCTTCATCCTGCACGCTGACCACGAACAAAATGCATCCACATCAACCGTTCGCCTTGCCGGTTCATCGGGCGCAAATCCGTTCGCCTGTATCGCAGCCGGCATCGCCTGCCTCTGGGGACCGGCACACGGTGGCGCCAATGAAGCCGCACTCAATATGCTGGCAGAGATTGGGACCGTCGACCGCATTCCCGAGTACATCGCCAAAGCCAAGGACAAGACCTCTGGCGTCCGCCTCATGGGCTTCGGCCACCGCGTCTACAAACATTACGACCCGCGCGCCAAAGTGATGCGGCACACCTGCCATGAGGTGCTCGATGCTCTGGGCATCCGCGAGGAGCCAATGCTGAAGGTCGCCATGGAGTTGGAGCGCATCGCGTTGCAGGATGAGTACTTCGTCGAGAAACGGCTCTATCCAAATATCGATTTTTATTCGGGCATCACATTGCGTGCCCTCGGTTTCCCTGTGTCGATGTTCACGGTTCTGTTCGCCATCGCGCGAACGGTTGGCTGGATCGCACAGTGGAAAGAAATGCTCGAAGACCCAGAACAGCGCATCGGCCGCCCGAGACAGCTCTACGTTGGCCCTGCACCGCGCGACTTTGTTCCCGTGGATCAGCGCGGATAAGGGTGCGAGTCTCCGCACCTTTGGCGCGGTTCAACGATCAGCGCACGTAGCCAGCGACCACCTGCGCGGCTCTGTCGCTAGGAGCGGCACCATCTTCTCTCATGATGTCTCGGATGCGGGCCAGCGCTGCGAACTGCCTTTCCCGTGCGGGTCCATCGCGCATGACGCCCTCAAGCGCCCCGGCCAATTTCTCAGGAACACAGTCCTCCTGTATCAGCTCAGGAAACGCCAGCTCGCCCAACACCAGATTCGCAAGCACGACCGATGGTATTTTGAGCAGACGGCGAAGAAATGGGGCCGCCACCGGGTCCACGCGGTAGCCAACCACCATCGGCGTACCTGCCATCGCCAGCTCTAAAGTCACCGTACCAGAGGCAGCCAAAGCCGCACGGGCCTGGCGAAACGCACTGAACTTCGCATCATCGCCCTCTATTAGCGTAGCCCCCACAGGCCAATCGGCGAGCTTTTCTTCGACCATGGAGCGCACGGATCCAACCACGGGAACAACCACCTGCGCATTGACACCACGCCTGAAAAGCTCCGCTGCCGCACCTCCAAAGCATTCCATCAAACGCGAGACTTCCGATGCGCGACTACCCGGCAGCACGACCAGAATCGGACGATCATCCACCAACTCGATTTCACCGGGCAACGCAGACGCATCAATACTGTCCATCCATTCCAGCCGTTCAACGAGTGGATGCCCGACGTACGTGCAGGCCGGACCTCCAAGCCGTTTGTGTGCATCAGGCTCAAACGGCAACAGCGCCAGCACATGATCGACATATCGTCTCATCTTGCGAGCACGGCCAGGGCGCCACGCCCAAACCGAAGGAGAGACATAATCAATGATCGGTATCTCCGGCGATCGCTGGCGCACCCGCTTGGCAATCGGGTGAGTGAACTCAGGACTGTCGATGATGACAATGACGTCCGGTTTCGCTGCAACAATTGCATCAACAGTCTGATAAACAAGCCGAACGATACGCGGCAAGCGCGGCAGGATTGACAAAGGCCCCATGACGGCAACCTCGTCCAACGCAAAGAGCGAACGCAATCCTTTCGCCTGCATGGCATCGCCGCCAACGCCCATAAACTCAACGTCATTGCCAAATAGTCTTTGCAGCGCTTCCATGAGCTTCGCGCCCAATGCATCCCCGGAATGCTCGCCCGCCACCAGACAAATCAACACCACACCGGCTCCCGCACGGACTGATCTTGCCGTGTCTTTCGAATAGCAGCTGATGCATTCGGTTTTGCCACATCACCCCTCATGATTGGCTCCTTTGACTTCTGGCGGGAGATGCAGAACGCCCAATCCCAATTCGTTGGCAATTCGCACGTCTTCCTCCGACACGCGTGCCGCAAATGGTTGCAGCCTAACAGCCACCCCGGCGAGCCCGGCGCGGGCCGCCGCGCGCAGCAGCACAACGTCTACATCCCTACCTTCAGCCAGCACCGCAACCCCTGAGCGCCGCCGCCAACGCTGACTTCCCCACTGACGTTGTCCATCCACGCGTTCGATAACTTCCAGCGGTGCCTCGCTGGCACTGACGGCCAGCACATGTCCTCGCACAACCACCACGACACGCCCCACATCGAACTGGCGAACAGCGTCGATAATCCGCCCGCCTTTTTCAGCATCGGCAATTCCGGAGCGCGACAGACGGCGCCGGCCGAGGCGTCGCGCACGACCCGATTTCGGCACCGTAGTCAGACCAAGACTTTCACCACCAACCGGCACATCGTCGACCGGCAGCCCGGTTACGAACAAGCCCAGTGCATCAGCACGCAAGACCAGTTCCGCCCGGTCAATCGCAAGCACATGATCAGCAAGCACCGCAACACCAGCCAAATTAGCTTCGGCGGCCTTGACCACGGTGTCAGGTCCGATAACAGGCATGTCAACACGCAGCTCCTGCTCCGGTTTCGGCCGCTTGATCAGAACGCCCTTGGCCTTGCCGCCAGTGCGACCCAGCTGCTCGCGGACATGCCGCCCCAGACGCGCCAGCATCGCATCGGTACCATCGACACCCTCAATACCCTCAACACGACCGTCTGCAACAACGACCGCTTGCCCGATATCGAACCGTCCAAGCCTGGCGATGAAATCCATGCCAATTCCGATGTCGCGCTCATCGCTTGATCCTGGCGAGACCCGTCCCATCGCCCCGGCGCCGATAAGAAGATCCGGAGCAACCGCGGCTGGACCGACAATCTGAATTCCTCGGCGTTCGAAAAACGCGGCAACGCCGCGCAGCACAGCATCATCTCCACCGGCACGTATCAGCTTTAGAATAGTGAGTAGCGCCTTGAAAAATCCAACATCCGGGCGGATCGCAGCCAGATCGGGCCGGCGCACGCCTCCGGCCAACACCAGCTGCCTGCACTTGTTGCGCCTTAAGATAGACAGGATACGGCCGATTTCGCCCCAGTTGACGATTTCAACGTCGGGCTCGCTGAGCACCGCGTCCGCTTCACCGTCGATACCCAGAATGACAGCGCGAACCCCACGCCGACGTATGCTGTGAGCTAATTCAATCGGCAGAAAGCCACCACCGGCCAGAATACCAATTGCCCGCGGCGGCGTCTTTTGCATGCGTTAGTACTCAGGAGTTTGCGGAATTGTGCGGGGTACACAAAGAACGCTTACCCCCTTCACGGATAAACGCGATAATTTCGGTCACAATGGGGTGGGTCTTGAATTCGTCGGCAACGTCATCAACGCGCTCGTTAAGCGTCCCTTCCGCAGCAAACAACAACCGATATGCGCGACGCAAATCATGAATGTCGTCGCGCGAAAACCCGCGCCGCTGTAGACCGACGATGTTGAGCCCCGACAGAAATGCGCGGTTGCCAAGTGCCATCCCATAGGGAATGAGATCGTTCTCCAAACCGGACATACCGCCGACAAACGCATGCGGTCCAACCCGTGCAAACTGAATAACAGCCGCTCCGCCGCCCAGAATGGCATAGTCACCAACAATACAATGACCAGCCAACATGACGTTATTGGAGAACACGACGTTGTCACCGACGTGAGAGTCGTGACCAATATGTGAATTCGCAAGGAATGCGCACGCGTTTCCGACCGTCGTCGACATTCCTCCGCCCTCGGTACCAGGATTGATCGTCACACCTTCGCGGATCATGCAGTCAGAACCAATCGTGAGAGTTGACGCTTCCCCTTTGTACTTCAAATCCTGCGGCCGGTGCCCAATCGATGCAAATGGGAAAATGCGTGTTCTCTCACCAATAGTGGTACGCCCTGCTACAACAGCATGGCTGACAAGTTCAACGTCGTTACCCAACGTGACGTCTTTGCCCACTATACAATAAGGGCCGACACGCACTCCCTCACCGAGCTGCGCACCGTCTTCGATAATCGCTGTGGAATGGATTTCCGCTTCAGCCATTCTTGCTCGCAAATGCCCGCGCTTCGGCAGTATCGGCCAGCATCGCACTGATTTCTGCTTCTGCCACGATCACGCCGTCTACCTTTGCAAGACCCGAGAAACGCCATACACGCCCCCGATTCCTGATTTTGCGAACATGGTAGTGAAGTTGATCGCCAGGCACCACGGGTTTGCGAAACTTGGCCTTGTCGATCCCCATAAAATAGACCAACTCCGCCTGGTAACCCTCGCCGAGCGAGTGCACGCACAAAGCGCCAGCGGTTTGCGCCAAGCCCTCGATGATCAGCACCCCAGGCATCACCGGATACTGCGGGAAATGTCCTTGGAAATAAGGCTCGTTGATCGAAACGTTCTTTATGCCGACAGCACTTTCGTCGCCGTCCATGTCGTACATCCGTTCAACAAGCAGAAAAGGATAGCGATGCGGAAGAAGCTTGAGGACACCCATGATGTCCACAGTTTCCAAACTATCCTTTACCGTGACCTCGTCCATTTCGGTCCTACTCCTGAAACCTCGGCCCTAAGCTCAATTTCCCCGCCCGGCCAACTTAGCCAGCACTGCCAACTCCCGCGCCCACTGACGCAAGGGGCGCGCAGGCGTTCCACCAACCCGGGCACCCGCAGGGACATCCTCCTTTGGATGTGACGCGCCTGCAACCTGTGCCCCTGTACCAATCCTAATATGACCGACCGTACCCGACTGCCCTCCCATCACGACGAAATCCCCTAATTCCGTCGAACCGGAAATGCCGGTATGTGCGACTATTACACAATGGCGGCCAATGACTACGTTGTGCCCGATCTGCACAAGATTATCAATTTTCGTGCCTTCCCCGATAATGGTATCCTTAAGAGCCCCCCGGTCGATTGTACAATTGGCACCGATCTCAACGTTATCCTGCACCACCACCCGGCCGATCTGCGCAACTTTCAGATGCCCTTGCGGCCCCATTGCAAAGCCAAATCCGTCCTGACCCAGTCGAGCCCCTGGGTGGATAATTACACCGTCGCCCACCAAGGCATGCATCACGACCGATTGCGAACCAATGTAGCAGTTTCGACCAACATGACAGCGATATCCGATCACCGCGCCTGCCCCTATTCTGCTGCCGGTGCCGATATGCACCTCCGCACCCACAACAGCACCGGTTTCAATGACGACACCATCCTCAAGAACTGCGCTCGGATGGACCCCGTCTTCCTCGGTGCCCGCCAACTCACCGGCGCGGGACCAACGGGCCGTTGGGTAGAATAAATCAAGCGCCAGCGCAAAGCCCCGATAGGGCGCCTTCGTCACCAACGCAACGCTCGTCTCTGGCACTCTATCTGCGAATGCCGGAGCAACCAGGCACGCTCCAGCGCTCGTCGCACGCAATTGCTCGATGTATTTCCGGTTATCAAAAAATGAAACCATATCGGGCTGCGCATCGGTCAATGCTTGGACACCAGTCAGCAGCATGTCATCACGCGCACTGGCACCAATAATGATCTCGGACTCTGTGGCCTTTGCCACGTCCTTCAAATGGAACGGTCCAGCCTTCTCAAAGAAGCCGGGGTGATCCATGCCCGACATTTAACAAACCCCACAGGATGTTCATTCAAAGAGCTCAGTCCGCCGCCTAGGCACGCGGCCCAAGACCATAGTCGCCTGCCAATCCCGATCCGACGGGCAGATCTCCGCTTGGCAAATACGACCAATGTGTTCTTCTATCCAAACGCACAATTTATCCCACACGCCGGCCGCATTGCAGCACACCGAAAACACGCAGCAAACACGGCCTCCATAGCAGTACGAATGATCCTGATACGTTCCCTGAGGAACCCCCAGATCGATGATTCACAAAAACCGCACCCGCAAAGAGTTCAGGCAATTAAGCGCGCAATGAAAAATACTTTAGTGCCGTTGCTGTGTGCTGAAAACCGGTTTTGCACGAAGTTGGCAAAAGCAATCGATCACCCCGCCTGAGCATGCCAAACGTGGCTAGACGGCGTTTGTCACGGAAAGGCCTCCAACACACGCGCACTCGGACTTAGGCAACCCCTCTAGGCCTGGCGAACGTCTTCGCCCTGGCAGGGGGCAAACAAAAAAACGCGCGGGCCATCTACCCGCGCGTCATTAACTGTTCGTCTCTAGTCCTAACCTCAGAACCTGCTTTGAGCACCAAAGCGGAATGTCTGCTCGTCGTCATATTCTTCGCTGTTCAAGATGTGCGCCAAATCCAGGCGCAGCGGCCCGACGGGTGAATTCCAAAGGATACTGCCGCCAACCGACGAGCGCACGGTTGAATCGTCTGCCAAGTCCGCGACCAGCCGCTCTGCACTCGCTCCAGCGTTAAACAGCGAGCCCGCATCCGCGAAAAACGCGCCGCTGATCCCAAGCTCTTCAGGCAAGAGCGGCATCGGGAACCTGACTTCCGCATTGGCGGCCCAGAACGTACGTCCACCCAACGCATCGTCTGTCCGCAGGTCGCGCGGACCAAAACCCGCACGATCGAAACCACGGATGGTTTCACCTCCACGGAAGAACAGATCGATCAGGCGCACATCATCGCCGCCCCAGCCCTCAATGTGGCCACCAATCACGCGCGAAACGAACGTGATACCGTCTGTAATTGGATAATAGGCACGGCCTTCGCCAGAGAACCGCACATAGTTCACATCACCACCAACGCCGGCAAAATCCGTCGATGCGCTCAGGTAGTAGCCCTTCGTTGGATTGCGCGGATGATTGCGCTGATCGTAGACAATCGACGTACCAATCGCGGATGTGAACGAGATGCCGTCATCAGTTGAGCCAGGCAGTTCACCAGCCGCTTCCTGAATGGCCAGAGATGCATTCGGATCGACGTCGAATATTTCATCCCGCGCCAGCGAATAGCGAGTTTGCATCCACAGGTTCTCAGCCAGCGGGAAGCCTAGCCTCAACGCGCCACCAGTCTTGCGGCTGCGGAAGCCTGACGTGTCGGTCTGGTCAACTTCCTTGTGGAACAGGTCGAAGCCGGCCGACATGTTGTAGTCGAGGAAGCGAGGCTCGGTGAAACTCAAATCGACCTGATAGCGCTCCAGAGAACCAGACAGCTTCAGTCGCAGGAACTGACCGTTACCCAGAAGGTTGCGCTCTGAGATCGAGACATCGCCGATCACGCCTTCGCTTGTCGAATAGCCCGCGCCGAAAGATAGCTCACCCGTCGACTGCTCTTGCACCACGACATCGAGCACAACTCGGTCACGAGACGAGCCTGGTCGGCGATTGACATCAACCTTTTTGAAGATGCCAAGACGCGTCAGACGTTTCTTCGCCCGATCAACCAGCAACGGGTTGTAGGCATCACCCTCGGCCAGCCGGAATTCGCGGCGAATAACATAGTCCTTTGTGCGCGTATTACCGACGATATTGATACGGTCGATATAGACGCGCGGACCTTCATCGATGATGTAATTGAGCCCGATCGTGCGTGTATAGATATCCGGCAGAGCGCGCGGTCTGACACGAGCAAACGCGTAACCTTGGCCAGCGACGGCAAGGGTCAACTTTTCGACCGTTTTATCAATCCTTGAACCGTCATAGGTGTTGCCGGTATTCGTCAGCAGTTCTCCACGCAAGGAATCCACGTCCAGATCCGGGAAACCAGACTGTATCGTCACATCACCGAATGTGTAGAGCTCACCTTCCTGCACCGTGAACGTCAAGAAGAAGCCCGAACCGTCTGCGTCCAGCTCAGCGTTGGCCGCTACCACACGCGCATCGGCGTAACCATTCTTCAGGTAATACTGGCGCAGCAACTCGCGGTCCAAGTTGAGGCGGTCTGGATCATAAATCGCAGTACCCTTCAAGAAATCGAACCATCCCGATTGCGTCGTCGAGATGATGTCACGCAGCTGGCTGTCGGAGAAGGCCTTGTTGCCGATGAAGTTGATACCCTTCACCTTCGTCGCAACACCTTCGGTGATTTCGAAAACCAGATTAACCCGGTTGCGCTCCAAGTGGATGACCTGCGGGACGACGCTGGCAGCAAAGCGTCCCTGGCTGCGATAGACATTCAAAATGCGCTGCACGTCTGCCTGGACGCGGGCACGTGTAAACACGGAGCGCGGCTTCAAATGGACTTCGGACCGCAGCGTATCGGTATCGACTTCGCTGTTACCCTCAAAGGCCACCTGGCTGATAATTGGATTTTCTTCGACCGTGACAACAACGACCCCACCGGAATTGTCGATCGAAACATCGGAGAACAGCCCTGTGGAGAACAGTGACCGCACCGACGCATTCACTAGGCCTGGGTCGTAGGCATCACCAACGCTGAATTGCAGATACGATCTGACGGTTTCGGGCTCAACGCGGCGGTTCCCCACCACGCGGATATCCCGCACGGCGCCGGCGGCTTGAGCCACGTCTACGATCGCCAGGCTTTGTGCCGTAAACCCGGTGACGCTGGTCAAGACCAGTGCCAAAACCAGGCGCCAGCCCCCCAACGACATGATCCGAAACTGAGACATTCGCGGATCTGCCCTCACTATTTGCCGATCCCCCAAAAGAACACAGCGACCATCGGCGTCAATTCGCTATGCGCATTCAATTTACAGACAAGCCCCGCCCCTCACATAAACTGAACGATGTGAGTCCCTTAGGCGCAAACTTGCCAAGTCACCCTGATCTTTTAACGATTCAGCAAGGATTTTGGAAGTGGCAAGAATACGTCACCAACGGTGATTCTACCCCAACCCAGACAGCCAATTCGCCAGAATCCCACGGTCGTTATAGAACCCGAACGCCATCAACATAATGATCAGAACGAGCCCTACTCTGAACCCTATTTCCTGGGCGTTTTCACTCAACGGACGCCCCAAAACTGCTTCGAAAGCGTAGAACATAAGGTGACCGCCATCGAGCAATGGAATCGGGAACAGGTTTATCAGTCCAATGCTCACCGAAATGAACGCCGTGTAAAAAATAAGATCGACAATTCCATGCGCCGCCACTTTGCCGGCCACATCCGCTATTCGAACCACGCCACCAATCTGATCCGGGCTTTGGCGCTGGGCAAAGACGTCTCCGATAAAACTCAGCGTCGTCGTGATGATCACCCAGGTGCGCTCAGCCCCCAAAGCAACGGCCTCGATGGGACCGACAGGGTTTGTGACCATCGTTGAAACCTGGGTCGACCCCTTGATCCCGATCGCAGGCCTTTCGTGCTTGCCGGCGATAGGGTCATCGCGCTCTATCAGGACAGGCGCGGCCTGCAAAACAATATTCTGACCGCCCCGTTCCACAATAAATTCCAGGGTGCGACCGACGTTCACCGCCACGACCTGCTGAATATCAGCGAAAGAATCGATCTCCCGCCCGTCGATTTCTCTGACCAAATCTCCCGTCTTAAAACCCGCCTTTTCCGCCGGCATTCCCTCAACTAGGCCTGCAATCCGAGGCTCCATCTTGGTCACGCCATGGACCATAAAAAGCCCGGCAAATATCAGAATCGCCAAGAGAAAATTCGCAATCGGACCGGCCGCGACAACTGCCGCACGCTGCCAAAGCGGCTTCAGCTGAAAAGCACCTGCACGCTCCTCATCGCTCAAGCTCTCAAGTGAGTCACGAGAAGGCACGCTTGCCGCGTTTTCATCGTCCATGAACTTGACGTAGCCGCCAAGTGGAATCCAAGCCACCCGCCACCGTGTTCCGTGACGGTCGACAAATGCAAAAATTTCCTTGCCGAAGCCAATCGAGAAAGCCTTGACGGTGACGCCGCACCAGCGGGCAACGAGAAAGTGCCCCATCTCGTGAACAAACACGACCACAGTTAGCAGAACGACGAATGCCACGACCACCAAAAGGACCCAGCTCGCGCTTATCCCGAATTGTGTGAGCCATTCCATACCTGCCAAGTCTCCCAAATAGATTTCGCGTGCGCCGATGTTGCAAGCACACCTGTACCACCGGCACATGGCGCAATGGGCACGCATCAGTCAATACGGGCGGCGCGCCCGCTCAAGCTGACCCCACCAACATCAGGAGCTAATGGAGCCTTTTAATCGGACTGCCTGATTCTGCACTAATTAGCGAGCGATTGCGGCTTTTGCCAGTGTGCGGGCGGACGCGTCCACCTCCAGCACCTCGGTTATACTGCCCAACGACTTAACAATCCCGTGTCCTTCAGCCACATCAAGGACTTGCTCGACAGTTTCGGCGATGGCGCAAAAGCCAATGCGCCCTTCCAAATAGGCGGCTACAGCGACCTCATTGGCCGCGTTCAGGATCGCCGGAGCGCTGCCACCACGGCGTAAGGCTTGCCGGGCAATCCCGAGTGCTGGAAAACGTGCCGCATCGGGCGCCTCGAAGGTCAATTGGCCTAACGAAACCAGATCTAACCGTCGCGTTGGTGAGTCCATTCGCTCAGGCCAAGCCAGCGCCAAGGAAATCGGTGAACGCATATCCGGGTCGCCCATTTGCGCGATCACCGAGCCATCTCGAAACGACACCATGCAGTGCACGACCGATTGCCGGTGAATGACCGCATCTAACTGTTCTTCCGACACTGGAAACAGGTGGTATGCCTCGATCAGCTCCAACCCCTTGTTCATCATCGTCGCAGAATCGATGCTGATCTTGGCCCCCATCGACCAAATGGGATGTTTGAGCGCCTCATGGGGTCGCGCCTCGATAATCCGCTCGATCGGCCAGTCGAAAAACGGCCCCCCCGACGCGGTCAGTACGACACGTTCAATCGCCTCGTGTGGGTTGCCCGAAATCGCTTGAAACACTGCCGAGTGCTCGCTGTCGACAGGGATAAGTTCTGCTCCCGCGGCAGCAACTTCCTGCATGAACACGTCGCCGGCCGCCACCAGGCATTCCTTGTTGGCCAAGGCCACCCGGCAACCCTGCCCGACGGCCGCAAGCGTTGGCTCCAATCCTGCCGCCCCGACGATCGCCGCCATCACACAATCTGCAGGCCTGTGAGCGGCGTCGACCAGCCCCTTGCGCCCTGCGGCAGGTTCAATTCCAGATCCCGATAATTCCGCTTTGAGATCTTGATACAGCGCCTCATCTGCAATCACCGCCACTTGCGCGCACGAAGCAATTGCCGCTTTCGCCAATTCCCCAACGTTGTTTTGCGCTGTGAGCGCAACCACTTCGAAGCGGTCCGGATTTCTCTGCACAAGATCAAGTGTGTTTTGGCCGATCGAACCAGTCGCGCCAAGGATGCTCAACCTGCACGGACCGCCAACGTCTTTCTCCGTAACGGCTCCTGGACCGGCTAGCGGCGCAGCCAAGGGCACCTGCATCTTTACCCGATCCATTTTTTCTCAAGCACCAAACAACAATGCGCGCGCCGGTGATACGGGATTGACCAAGAGCGCCCACAATCCGGCAGCAACGGCGACGGCAACCAGCCCGTCCATGCGGTCCATGAAACCACCGTGACCGGGAATCAAATCGCTAGCATCCTTCACGTTGAATCCGCGCTTTAATGCGGATTCGATGAGATCGCCGGCCTGTGCCAACGCTGCCAGCACGACACCGCACACGATTAGATAAGGCACGCTCGAACCTTCCACCAAAAGACTACACACATAGCCGGCAAGGGCGCCACCAATAAGCCCACAAAATGCACCAGCCCAGGTCTTGTTTGGGGAAATGCTTTTGAGCAACCGTGCGCCGCCAATCGACTTGCCGCCCACGTAGGCCGCCGTGTCGTTACACCACACAACGCAAAACAAAAACAAAACTGCCAGGAACCCAAATCCGTCATCAAGTCGGGTCCATACCAGTGCAAGGGCGGGAACCCCGACATACAGGACCCCCAAGCCGGAAATGGCGCCGCCTTGCCCAGAGTTGAGCACTCCGACAATTATCGCCCCAATCGCAAGCGCCACCAAGCCGAATGCAGCAACGCCCGCATATGCGCAGATGGCAGCAGCGACAACTGCAAGTGCGTGGACGAAAAAACTAAAGTCCACCCCCCCGTCGCGAACGATATGCCCCCATTCCCAACTCATCACTGCGGCGACGCAGATCACTAGGAGCACGAATGGCCACGACCCGACATAAATCAGCGCGAGGGTTACAATACCAAGGATCACACCGGATATCAGACGTGCTCTCAGGTTTCGCGAACCCTTGGAAGTGGATTGCTCGATGTCATCCAGCGTGGGGATTTGATCATGCTCCATACCAATGATCACCTTACGCCGAAGACTGACGGGACAATCCGCCATAGCGACGATCCCTGCTATGAAATTCCGCGATTGCTCTTTCTAGTATTTCTTTGCTGAAATCCGGCCAATTAACGTCAAGAAAAACAAACTCCGTATAGGCGGATTGCCACAACAGAAAGTTTGAAAGCCTTTTCTCCCCACTTGTGCGGATCAACAAGTCAGGATCTGGAATACCACACGTATCCAGCGCAGCCTCGACCCGTTCAACGTCAATGTCCTGCGGGCGCAAGACGCCTTGCTCAACCTGTTCTGCCAGCACACGCGCCGCCTTGGAAATCTCGAAACGCGACCCGTAGTTAAATGCAATGACCAGTTTAAGACCCGTATTGTGCTGCGTAAGTGCACAGCTGTCATCGACCATGGACATGAGCTCGGCGTCGACCTTGTCGCGCTCACCAATGACAATGATACGCACACCTGCTTCATGCAATTCAGCCAGGTCCTGCCTGATGAAGCGCTTCATCAATCCGAATAAATCACTAATTTCGTCATCCGGTCGTGACCAGTTTTCGGAAGAAAAACTGTAGAGCGTCAGGTATTCGATCTCCAGTTCGATCGCAGCACGCACCGCCTTTCGCACGGCTGCGACCCCTTCGCGGTGCCCGACCGTTCGCGGCAATCCGCGCTCAGCTGCCCACCGCCCATTGCCATCCATGATGATGGCGACATGCCGCAATTCGGCACGTGGTCCCTGCGCTCGGTCAAATGTTTCGCTGCTCTCGGTCAAATCTGGGACGGCTTTCCAGTTCACGAATTGATAATTCAGTGTGCAATGATGCGCGCACAAGCGTGTCGCTTTGGTTATGGCCTTCGATGCCCCTATGGCATTTGCAAATCGCGCCTGCCCCTAGTCAGGCTGAACGCTCTACGCACCCACACACACGCTGAGCCAGCTCGCTCAAATAGGCCAAACTCAAACTGAGCGGAATTCCAGACGGTCTTCGCGCCCACCAAAATCACCTGGCCCCGAAAATCTTAGACCGTCTGGATGTCGGCTTCCTTAGCCTCCATCGCCTCGTCGACTTCCTTGATAATCTTATCCGTCAACGTTTGTACTTCAGCAGATTGTTTGTGGTGTTCGTCTTCGCTGATCTCACTCGCCTTTTCCATTTTTTTCAGCATCTCCATGCCATCGCGGCGAACGTTGCGCACAGCCACACGCGCCTGTTCGGCGTATTTGTGCGCAATCTTGATAAGCTCTTTACGTCGCTCCGCGGTCAATGTCGGTATAGGCAGGCGCACAATCGTACCGTCGACGACCGGATTAAGTCCGAGATTGGATTCTCTGATTGCTTTTTCCACGGCCTGAACATTGCTGCGATCCCAAACCTGAATGGAAATCGTGCGCGGTTCCGGCACTGACACGGTTCCCACCTGGTTTAACGGCATCTTTGAACCGTAAACGTTGACCTGTAATGGATCGAGAAGATGGGAGCTGGCACGGCCTGTCCTGAGCCCGCTAAATTCACGCTTCAAAGCATCGAGGCTAGCTCGCATACGCGTTTCCAGCTCACCGAGATCGTATTTTCCTGACGTCATAACCACTCCTCTACCGGGTCATTCCTTCGCAGAATACCCACGAGGGCGCCGAGCATCGCTCCGGCCTCATTTTCGTGTTCAATACCCTTTGCGCACAGAAAAGACCAGCGCAAGGCCCCGTGCGCCGTGGCGCGGTCTAATCCCGTGACGCCTGTCTAACTGATAACCGTCGCCCGGGCCTGCCCTCTCAGGACCTTGAGCAGATTGCCTGGTTCGTCGATTGAAAACACAATTACCGGAAGATCGTTATCTCTCGCAAGGGCGATTGCCGCCCCATCCATGACCTTCAGATTGCGCACCAAAACCTCCGAGAAACTAAGCTCATCAAAGCGCTTGGCATCCGGATCTTTCTTGGGGTCCGCAGAGTAGACACCATCCACCTGGGTTGCCTTCGCAACCGCATCGCAATTCATCTCAATCGCTCTGAGCGTAGCAGCCGTGTCCGTCGTAAAATAGGGATTGCCAGTTCCGGCAGCGAATATCACGACATGACCGCGATCCATATGCACGAGTGCCTTTGGCCGCACGTAAGGTTCGCAAACAGTTGGCATCGGAATGGCCGACATCGCCCGCGCCTCAACGCCGGCCTTTTGCAACGTATTCTCAAGCGCGAGCGCGTTCATGACCGTTGCCAGCATGCCCATGTAGTCGCCGGTGGCCCGATCCATGCCATCGGCTGCCCCCGCAAGTCCCCGGAAGATGTTGCCGCCGCCTACAACGACACAAATCTCGCAGCCAGCCTGGACAGCCTCGGCAATATCCGCTGCCAGACGGGTGGCCACACTCATCTCGATGCCATAACCAGCGCCTCCCATCAGGGCTTCTCCGGACAGTTTCAGCATCAATCGTTTGTATTTCAGCCCCGACCCCGCCATGGCTTTACGTCTCCCCTCGCAACAAATAAGGACCCTTGCTCATCACCCTGTCCTATGTCAGTGCCCGTGGGCCAAAGGCGCCAGGTTCGCGAGCACATCGGCATCTCGCACGCACCACGCACCCTATCGGCTGCTTGCCGCCGTCCAGCACACTCCTATTACGAAAAGGCCGGGCAATCGATAGATCACCCGGCCTTATCCTAATTCTTTGTCAACAGGTGTCCTTCATCCCGCCCATTGCGGAAGGCGCTTGCTCCAGCACTCAAGCCCCCTCAACCGGTGCCGGCAGCAGCAGCCACCTCAGCAGCGAAGTCATCCTCTTTCTTCTCGATACCCTCACCAAGCGCAAATCGGACAAATCCAGTCACCTTAATGGGCGCACCGATGCCCTTTGCAGCGGCATCAATTGCTTTTTGAACACTTGCTTTGCCATCCAGAACAAAGACCTGCTGCAACAAGACAACCTGCTGGAAGAACTCTTTGCGCAAGCGCCCTTCGACCATCTTTTCCACGATCTCGGCCGGCTTTCCGGAGGCCTTTGCCTGCTCCGTATAGATAGCGCGTTCTTTTTCAATCGCTTCAGCGTCCAGGTCCTCAGGCACTAGCGCCAACGGGCTGGCAGCAGCCACATGCATGGCGAGCTGGCGGCCGAACTCAGCCAACTTGTCCTTGTCGCCCGAACTCTCAAGCGCGACGAGAACACCGATCTTGCCCAGCCCGTCGGCAGCCTTGTTGTGCACATAGTCCGCTACCACACCGTCATTCACTGACAGCATTGCAGCACGGCGCAACGTCATGTTCTCACCGATCGTGGCAACCATTTCCTTCACATAGGCTTCGACGGACATCGACTTGCCGGGGTAGTCGGCAGCGAGCAGCTTGGCTTTGTCCCCCTCCGCGTCAACAGCGAGCGATGTGATCTTTGAGACCATCTCCTGGAACTGTTCGTTGCGCGCAACGAAGTCGGTTTCAGAGTTGACCTCAACGGCAGCGCCGATGTTGCCCGTGGACACGACACCAATAAGCCCTTCGGCCGCAACGCGATCGGCTTTTTTGGCAGCCTTCGACAGGCCCTTCTTGCGCAGCCAGTCGATGGCGGCGTCCATGTCGCCACCCGTCTCGGTGAGAGCCTTCTTGCAGTCCATCATGCCCACGCCGGTCTTCTCGCGCAGGTCCTTCACCATGCTGGCAGTGATCGTTGTCATAATTTATCCATTGGTTCTTTGAAGGTTCGATCAAGCGACCGAACCTCTCACCCAAGAAAATCGCACACGGGACACGCAATCCCATTACGCACCCGTCCGATGAAAGGCAGCGGCAAACTCTAAGCAGCCGAAGCCGCAACCAGCTTCTTTGCCTGTTCGATCCACCCCTCGGCGTCAATCTTGCCTTCGAGGTTCAGCGTTGCATCCAACGCCTTGGCTTGCTCCGCATCGAGATCCGCAATCTGCCAATAGTGATAGACGCCGAGATCGTTGAGCGCCTGACCCACCTTGGCATCGATACCGCTGATGTTGGTCAGGATATCGGGTTCCCCGCGCGGCGCTTCAATACCCTTGAATTCCGGAGCCGCTGCGGCTTCTTCGGGAAGCACTTCAGCAGCCGGTGCCTCGGACGCACCAACATCAACGCCGGCAGCTGTTTGTGATCGTTCCAGACCATCAAGGGCGGCGCGAGCGACAAGGTCACAATAAAGCGTCAGCGCCCGGCCCGCGTCGTCGTTGCCCGGGATCGGATAATCAATACCGTCCGGATCGCAGTTCGTATCGACAATCGCGACGATCGGCAGCCCCAGCTTGCGTGCCTCTTTGATGGCAATCGATTCCTTGTTGGTATCGATCACGAACAGCAGGTCGGGAACACCGCCCATATCCTTGATGCCACCTAGCGACTGGTTGAGCTTGTCACGCTCACGCGTCAGATTGAGAATTTCCTTTTTCGTACGCCCCTGCGGCTCAGCCAGGATGTCATCAAGCTGGCGCAGGCGTCTGATCGACTGTGAGACCGTCTTCCAGTTGGTAAGCGTCCCGCCCAGCCAACGGTGGTTCATAAAGTACTGTGCAGAGCGTGTTGCGGCCTCCGCAATGGCTTCGGCCGCCTGGCGCTTCGTGGCAACGAACAACACCCGACCACCGCCTGCGACGGTATCGGAGATCTTGACCAACGCCTGATGCAAAAGCGGTGTCGTCTGCGTGAGATCAATAATGTGAATGTTATTGCGGGCACCGAATATAAACGGGGCCATCTTCGGGTTCCAACGATGTGCCTGGTGACCGAAGTGCACGCCAGCTTCCAATAGCTGACGCATGTTGAACGCTGGAAGCGCCATACGTATCCATCCTTGAGTTTTCCGGTTGTACCTCCGCAAGACCCCAAGTTGTAGAAGATGCACCAAGAAACCTTGGTCGACATCCACCGGAACGCCATAGGCCGGGGCTTTCTATCCGACTAGGCGCGATTACAGGATCTGCGTGTGTGATGGCCGCCTTATAGGGCTGATTGCGACCGCTGACAAGGTGCCTTCTCGCCCTCTTCAAGGGCCCCGCCCTCGCCTGCGACGGGCCCGCACGTTAGCCCTCCCCATTTAGCTTCGGCAGGCAGCTACCAAACCTGCTCAGCGCCGCCGCAGGAAGCAAGACAATGGCTGTCGACCCGCCTCCTCGTTCCTGCGTCCACGCCTGCAGCCCTGCCACCTGATCCTCTGCCAACGCGACACAGCCCGCCGTGGGATGCCCTGGCTCCTTCCAGACGTGCACGAAAATGCAAGACCCGGCCCGGTCCTGCCGGCTGGTGGGATAGTCGACCACAATCCCGTGCCGGTAAAGGTCGATGGACGCCATCGCCTCTCCACTCACACCCTCACCCACATCGCTGCGGGGCACAATGCGGCTGTACTGTTCAGATGCCGGGTCATCGACACAGTAGTGCTGGCCAGACTGAAGTTGCAGATACCCGGGACTTGGGGACGGCCCGAACCCGAACGGCACCCCCATGGTGTAGACACCCGCAGGCGCCCGTCCATCCCCTTCCTGCTTAATCGGATCTCCAGCAGCGGCATAATCGCGAAAGGGCAAGCCCCATCCCAAACCATTCCGGCCGATCGTGGCAGCAACGCCGTGACCTACCGGCCGCCACGCCTCGCCTGCATGTGATCGCTCAAGTCTTTGCAACCGGGCATCTGATGCATGAAAGCCATCTGCAGTCACGAGGATAAGCCGCACGGCATTTTTCATAAAGTCGGGGCAAGGTATCGGGGATTGCAGTTCATCCAACGCACCATCGCACCCGGCAACCGTTACCACCGCAAACGATAGCGCGAACGCACGCATTCGCCACCATGCGCCACAGCATATCTTGCCGGACAAACGCGGTGCCACGAGCCTCAGATCTCCTCAACGTCCACGATACCGCCAACCGTCGCCAACTGACCGGCAGCATTGGGCGAGCAATCGTATTTCCCGCCCAGTACAAATTCGACGTCGCATTGGCGTTCCGGCACGAATTGCACGAGACGGACTTCACCGCCGCGCGCGCCAGCCTTCCCAGCCGGTATAAGCGCATCTTTCATCGCTGCAAGCACATCGTTTCCCTTACCATTTGCACCAGCGACATCGCCCAGTACAACGCGCAACCCCCGATGCACATTCGCCGCCACGGCATCAAGCGATTCAATGGATTGCGCACGAAGCTTGACCGTATCGCCATCACGCTCCGCCTCAACCGAAACAAGCACAGGTTTGCCGGCCTCAAGAAGATCGCGCGAATTTGCAAGCGTCTCGGAAAAAATAACGGCTTCATACTGCCCGCTTGCATCAGTGAACATCGCAAAAGCAAACTTGTTGCCGCGCGCCGACGTACGCTCGCGCGCCGAAATGACGATGCCAGCAAGCCGGCCGGCAGTGACGCCGTTCTCAGTCGCCTTTTCCAACTGAGCGTGCGTCATCACATTAAGCTTTTCAAGAACCTTGCCGTACTGATCGAGCGGATGCCCCGATAGATAAAACCCGATCGCAGCGAACTCATTCTCCAACCGCTCAAGTGGTGTCCAAGCCTTAACCGGACGCAAGTCCAATCGTGGCGAAGCGTCCGTGGCTGCAAAAAGGTCCACGGTGCCCGCTGCCGCATCGGACTCTGTTCGCTGCGCCAGCGCCATTATCCCGTCGACGTTGGCATGAACGAGCGAGCGATCCTTCTCCAACGTGTCAAACGCACCGGCCTGAGCCAGCGTTTCCAATCCCCGCTTGTTGATAGACTTGGTGCTAATACGGGATGCAAAATCGCCGAGCGAACCGAACGCACCTTCTTTGTCACGCTCACCCACGATGGATTCAACCGCGCTTGCGCCGATATTTTTCAACGCGGCAAGCGAATAGCGGATTGCACCGCGTTTATCCTCTCTTCCCGCCTCTGCAAGAAAGTCAACCTCCGATGCGTTGACGCATGGCGGCAGAACCTCGATACCACTGCGCCGTGCTTCTGCGGCGAACATGGCGAGCTTGTCTGTATTCGACATATCAAGCGTCATCGACGCCGCCAGGAACTCCTCACGGAAATTGGCCTTCATATATGCCGTGTGGTAGCTGACCAGCGCGTAGGCGGCGGCGTGCGATTTGTTGAACCCATAGCCGGCAAACTTATCGACCAGTTCAAAGATGTAGACCGCGTCCCTCTTATCAACACCACGTTCGAGCGCACCTTCCACAAACCGTGCCTGCTGGCGCGCCATTTCCAGTTTGTCTTTCTTACCCATTGCACGGCGAAGCATGTCGGCCTGCCCGAGCGTGTAGCCGCCCATGACCTGCGCAATTTGAATGACCTGCTCTTGGTAGATGATAACGCCGTATGTTTCCGCCAAAATCCCTTCAAGCATCTTATGCAGGCAATCGACCGGTTCCTCACCGTGCTTGCGGTTGATGTAGGTAGGGATGTTATCCATCGGACCGGGCCGGTACAGCGCGACCATGGCGATAATGTCTTCAAACCGGTCCGGCCTGAGCCGTTTCAGGCTCTCGCGCATGCCCGTTGATTCCAACTGGAACACTCCAACGGTATCTGCCCTAGCAAGCAGCTGGAATGCCTTTTCGTCGTTAAGTGGCACGCTCGAAAGGTCAACATCAAGACCGCGTCCGCGTTTCACCAGCTCAACCGCCTTTTGCAGAACGGTAAGCGTTTTCAGCCCCAAGAAGTCGAACTTAACAAGCCCCGCCGCCTCAACCATCTTCCAGTTGAACTGCGTAACAGGCATATCCGACTTGGGATCGCGATAGAGCGGAACGAGCTGATCGAGCGGACGGTCGCCGATCACCATGCCTGCCGCATGCGTCGATGCGTGACGATAAAGACCCTCAAGCTTCAGGGAGATGTCCAAAAGCTGGTGCACGATCGCCTCAGAATCGCGCGCAGCCTGCAGCTTCGGTTCGCCCTCGATAGCTTCGGACAATGTCACCGGCTTCGCCGGGTTGTTGGGCACCAACTTGCACAATTTATCGACTTGCGAATACGGCATCTGAAGAACGCGGCCGACGTCGCGCAACACCGCACGCGCCTGCAGCTTTCCGTGCGTAATAATTTGTGCCACCCGATCGCGACCATACTTCTCCTGCACGTAGCGGATGGTCTCATCACGCCGGTCCTGGCAAAAGTCGATATCGAAGTCGGGCATCGACACGCGTTCCGGATTAAGAAAGCGCTCAAACAGCAAGCCGAACCGCAATGGGTCAAGATCGGTAATCGTCAGTGCCCACGCCACAAGCGACCCGGCGCCCGAACCGCGCCCCGGCCCTACCGGGATACCTTCCGCCTTCGACCACTTGATGAAGTCGGCAACGATGAGGAAGTAGCCCGGAAACTTCATCCGTTTGATAATTTCTACTTCATAATCGAGCCGGTCTTCGTAGTCCTTTTTAGAAAACCCCGGAGCCAACGGATTGGCTGCAAGTCGTGCGCGCAATCCTTGCCTGGCCTGGCGGGTAAATTCGCGCGCTTCCGCTGCCAATGCCTCTTCTTCGCTCGCACCGGCTTTTGTCCTTACAAAGCGGGGCAGAATAGGCTTATGGCCTAGCGGACGAAATGAGCAACGCCGCGCAATCTCTACCGTGTTCGCCAGAGCCTCCGGAAGATCGGCAAACGCCTCCGACATTTCGTCGGCCGATTTGAAATAGTGGGCCGGTGTCAGTCGGCGGCGGTCGTCTTCAACGACATAGCGTCCTTCGGCGATGCAAATGAGCGCGTCGTGGGCTTCGTAGTCATCCGGAGAGGCAAAATAAGCCTCGTTAGTCGCAACGAGCGGCAGAGTGTCCTCATAAGCTGCTTCAACCAGCTGGCGTTCGACCGCGCGTTCCCCTGCGCGCCCGTGCCGCTGAAGCTCCACATAAAGCCGGTCACCCAGACATGTCGAAAGCTGCGTGAGCCGACCCCGCCCAAGCGTACTCTGCCCCTCGGCGAACGCACGGTCGATAGGTCCATCCGGTCCCCCAGACAAAACGATTAAACCATCGCAATGCTCTTTCAGCGTTGCAAAGGCGATGTGCGGGGATGCCGTATCGGGCGTGTCCAGATGCGCGATGCTGACAAGCTTCATCAGATTACGGTAACCGCGTGCATCCATTGCCAGGAGCGTCAGTCGGCCATCTCGCAATGCTGGTTTTTGCAGCGGCCGGCCCGAAGCAGCGAGCGAACCCTCATCGCCACCACTTTCCTCAAAATCGATGGCCAATGACACACCGATGATCGGCTGCAGGCCGGCAGCCGCCATTTTTTCCGAAAACTCCAATGCTCCGAAAAGATTGTCGGTATCAGTGAGCGCCAGCGCGGGAAATCCGTGCGTCTTCGCCAAGGTGGCGAGCTTTGCTATTGGCAGCGCACCTTCAAGCAGCGAATAAGCGGAATGGACCTTCAGGTGCACGAAAACGGGCCCGGCAGCAGCCCCTTCGCGGCGCTCCTCCGTGACCAAATCGCGCTTATCTCGAATCGTCTTGTCCATGAAACGATAGACTGCACGCTGTTTTGGAGGTCACGCTAGGAAATTTAGCGCCAAGGGCATGCATTTCCACATGCGAACCGGAGATCAACCGACCTGCTGCGGCGCCATTTCCTGCAACAATCCATCATTGAGCACCAACACGCGATCCATCCGCGCCGCCAATGCCATGTTATGCGTTGCGATCAACGCGGACACACCCGTCATATGAATGAGGTCCATCAGTGCCTTGAACACGCGTTCGGAGGTCTTGGGGTCAAGATTTCCCGTCGGCTCATCGGCAAGTAGTAATGACGGATTGTTGGCAAGAGCACGGCAAATCGCGGTGCGCTGTTGTTCACCGCCGGACAACTCCGCCGGTCGATGATTGAGCCGCTCGCTTAAGCCCATAGCGCCAAGAAGTTCTTCAGCATGCGCTTTCGCCTGCCTGCGCGACCGGCCCAGAATCATCTGCGGGACAATGACATTCTCAACTGCTGAGAATTCCGGCAACAATTGATGGAATTGATAAACGAACCCCATCGTTTGACGCCTAACCCGCGTGCGTTGATGGTCATTGAGCCCAGCGCAATCCGTACCATTGACGATGACATGGCCGGAATCTGGCGTTTCCAACAGTCCGCACGCATGCAGCAAAGTCGACTTGCCGGCACCTGACGGCCCAACCAGTGCCACCGCTTGGCCAGGCCAAATGTCCGCACTTGCGCCTGCCAGCACATGAATGTCGCGATGACCCTGATGAAACGTCCGGCGCAGATTGGACAGCGACAACACCGGTATTTGCGGGTTTTGCTCGTTCACGATCCTGCACCCTCACTCATACCGTAACGCTTCGACAGGATCGAGAGTGGACGCACGCCATGATGGGTAAAGCGTCGCCAGTACCGACAGGACAAAGGCCATCAACACAATGAAGGCCGTCTCCTGCGGATTAATCTCTGCCGGCAGCTTAGTCAGGTAATAAACATTTGGATCGAAAATTGTGGTTCCCGTCAGCCACGCGACGAATTGACGAACCGCCTCGATGTTCCAGCAAAAGACAATACCCAGGATGAAACCGGCAATTGTCCCGACGATACCGATGGACGCGCCCGTAATTAGAAAGACGCGCATCACTGCGCCGCGCGTCGCCCCCATCGTACGCAGGATCGCAATATCTCGCCCTTTGTCCTTCACCAGCATCATCATGCCGGAAATGATATTGAGCGCGGCAACGAGGATGATAAGCGACAGGATGATGAACATCACATTGCGCTCCACCTCTAGCACGGTGAAGAACGTCTGATTGCGCTGGCGCCAATCGGAAAGTTGGATTGTCTCCCCGCCCGCCTCCTGCATAGCGCCTTTATAGCCATCGATACGCTCCGGATCATCGACCACAACCTCAAGAACGTCGACGCTACGCCCGCGCGAAAAATATCGTTGCGCCTCCTCAAGCGGCATGAAGATCATGGTGCGGTCGTATTCCGACATACCCATCTCAAACAGCGCCAGAATTGGATACGTGCGCGATCGTGGAGCCGTCCCGAACGGCGTCGCAGCGCCGCGCGGGGAGATAAGCGTAATCGTGTCGCCGACCGAAACCTGCAACACATTGGCCAACCGCGTGCCGATCGCGATACCGCGCTTGCTATCAAACCCATCCAACGTGCCGGCCTGAATGTTGTCTGAAATGAGCGGAAGGCCTTTCAGCGATGTCTCGTCCAGCCCACGCACGAGCCCGCCCAGACCTTGCGCATGTGACGAGACCAGAACCTGACCTTCGATCAGCGGCAGAACCGACTGCACACCCTTGACCTTACGCAGTCGTTCCGCGACGCTATTGTAGTCTTTGAACGGCTCACCGATCTTGTGCACAATCACATGGCCGTTAAGCCCAAGAATCTTTTCAAACAGGTCTTTCCTAAACCCGTTCATCACCGCCATAACGATAATCAGCGTGGCGACCCCGAGCATGATCCCGACAAACGAAAACCCAGCTATGACGGAAATGAAGCCTTCCTTGCGCCGCGCCCGCAAATAGCGCAGCGCCAAAAGCCACTCAAAAGGCGAAAATGGCATCGTGTCTCCACTTTGCTGCGTGCCTGCCATAAGCCTTTTGCCTTCCCCGTTATTGCTGTTGTGCGCACCGGCCATGCTTACACAAGCAGGCGTTGGCCTTCGACCAGATCGACGACCCGCGACAGGCATGCCTCGACACCCAGCGTCTCTCTCTCACCGCCGGCACGCACCTTCAATTCCGCCTCACCATTCTTGACACCCTTAGGCCCCACGATCACCTGGTAGGGAATACCAACAAGGTCCATCGTGTTGAATTTTGCGCCCGCCCTCTCGTCGCGATCGTCGTAGATCACCTCGACACCTGCGCTTCGCAATTTTCCATATATCTCATCGCACGCCGCATCCGTTGCCTTGTCACCGGAGCGCAGATTGATCAGCGCCACCTCGAACGGCGCCACCGGTACCGGCCAAATAATACCCGCATCGTCATGGCAGGCCTCAATGATCCCTCCGGCAAGCCGCGAAACACCGATTCCATAAGACCCCATCTGCAAGCTCACCAGGTTGCCGTCCGGCCCTTGGACCTTTGCACCCATCGCGTCGGAATACTTGGTGCCGAAGAAGAAAATGTGACCGACTTCAATTCCGCGCGCACTGACCCGTTCAGACTGGGGAACTTCCGCTTCAAACTTCGCCGCATCGTGCATTTCTTCGGTGGCGGCATAAAGCCCTGTCCAATCGTCGACAATGCTGGAAAGGTCGCCATTGAAATCAACGTCCGCCGGCGGCACGTCGCGCTCGAGCAGATCCTTATGGCAGAAGACGGCGCTTTCCCCCGTTTCCGCCAAAACGATGAATTCATGTGACAGGTCACCGCCGATCGGACCCGTGTCAGCCGCCATTGGAATAGCCTGCAAACCCATGCGCGCGAAGGTGCGCAAGTAGGCCGCAAACATCCGCTGATAGGCGGCGCGTGCGTCCTCCACCGTCAGGTCAAACGAATAAGCATCCTTCATCAGAAACTCGCGCCCGCGCATCACCCCGAACCGCGGCCTGATTTCATCCCGGAATTTCCATTGAATGTTGTAGAGGTTCTTGGGCAGATCCTTGTAGCTCTTCACGCTATCGCGAAAAATTTGCGTGACCACTTCTTCCGCCGTAGGTCCGAACAGCATATCGCGCTCATGCCTGTCCGTGATGCGAAGCATTTCTTTGCCGTAGGCTTCGTAGCGACCGGATTCACGCCACAGATCCGCCGACTGAATGGTCGGCATCAGGAGCTCGATGGCACCGGCCCGGTTCTGCTCATCGCGCACGATCCCTTCAATCTTTTGCAAAACGCGCAAACCCAACGGCAACCAGGAATAGATGCCCGCCGAGGCTTGCTTGATCATGCCTGAGCGCAGCATCAGCTGATGCGAAACGATCTCCGCCTCCTTGGGCACATCGCGCATGACGGGTAGAAAGTATCTGGACAGCAGCATGTCAGCCTTAGCGGTTAGGACGTCCCAACACAGGACCTAGAAAAACAAAGGGTCGGAATTCCTCCAGCGCGCGTGAGCTACTTTCCCGGCCAGCTGCGCCCCAATGGGAACCCCGCCCGGCATCAAACGAACTGGCGCGCCGGTCCAAACCCATCGACGCGAAGCATTAGCCAGCAGGCTCTTTACCAGGACTGAGCCCAGACGCAATCCCAGCGATCCACAGCTTTAAGCGACAATCGCACGCTCTCTCCCCGGTCATTGGGGTTTCGCGCAAGCATTTTTGCGAGGAACTGTAGGGCCTCAGCACCCAATACAGAACGTGATAGACGCCCGGCTGGTTGCCGTTGTCACATCCCTTATCCGGACCTCCCCGACAGGCCCAAGCACCAAATATGGCTTCAGGGCTTCGGCAAGTTTCTCCTTCACCGAATCCTGATTGGCCTGCGCCCTGAGACTACGATTGAGGTCACCAATCATGTTGCCAACAATTCTGCGTGCATAGGGAAGCAATGCACGACACAGACCGCTCACAAACAGTCCCCCGCCACTCTTGCAGGTCGGGGTTGGCCGCCCCCCGATCGCAACCCGCTTTACGTCCAGGGCAATTGAGTTGCCGAACCGAACGGGAACAAGGTCAAGCGACACCTGCGGACGCTGCCACTGAATATCAGGTATGAGACCTGCCGATGGACATGTCCCGGAAACACAACGGCCGATAAGCTCCACATCGTCCGACTCAAACCGAAGGGTAATTCGAACAGCACCCGATACGGCACCGATCGTTATGGAGCTGGAGTTGATATCGTTGAGATAATAGACATAGCGCCCGCCTGCTCTGTCGAAATAGCGCACCGGTACAGATAGAGGTATGCTGTTACCACCCACGGACAGCTCCGAACCGGACGAAAAATCGAAAAATCCGGGCGGAACGTTGTGCAAACGAAGCGAGACCGTATCGGCAAACCGCCCAACGAGCTGGGAAAGTTCTTCAAAGCTAATTCTAAGCTCGGCGCCGTGCGCTGGTAGTCTCGGCAGCGCGATCAGCCACCCGCATAGCAGACCGACAAAAACAAAACGCATCAACGAAGACATAAAAACCCCACGCTCCCGCAAAGACGCATGCAACCGCAACGCGCACCCCGCATCGACTCTAGCAGCAAATTGATCGGCCCAAACCGTCCGCCTCCAAAAGCAGTTCGGCTTCGGTGAGTACGTTGCCCCAACGCAACACCGCCGTGGCCGTTCTGACTGTCATCGCGTGCGCGCAAAACAACCTTTTTCTTGCTAACTCATACGTGACAGAACAACGCATATACGTTAGTGTGCACGCCAGTACCGAAACGTCACAAGCCGTCAAAAAATCGGCATGACGTGCCCAGGTCTAGGGAGACCGAAACCGGCACCCAGCCGGTGTACTTGTAGCAAAGCGGGGGCTTTGTTTTGCGAGTTGGACGTGGGCTTTGCGTGAGGCCCCGTCCAAATAATCTGACACCGATGAATGGATTCTGCCGCCCGGACGTGTAGGCAGCGTTCCCTCGTGGAAAATCGAATACGAGGTGAGCCGAAACGAGCGTTGCGAATACGCTGCTTTGTCGGCTTCACGCAACCCACGCTTTAGACAAATGACAGCATCTCAACGGTGACCCACTGATACTCGATGGCGCACCAGACGAGCGCAAAAACCGCGCAGGCCACGACCGTATTGATTGCAAAGACCTTGAAAAGCCGGAAAGACTGCGGAGCGCTTTCAGGCGTGCCAGGAACGACTTCACCCGCTTCACCTTGCGTGCGCAAACCAAACGGCAACACCGCCAAAAGGCCGATCCACCAGATAATGAAGTAGAGGGCAAGCGAGACAGTCAGGCTCATGTTCTATTCCCCTCGCATTCCAATCAGAGCTACAATCACAATTATCTTTACGGACAACAGGTATCCTAAAGGACAAGCACTACGCCTGCTCCAGCTCTGTTAGCGTTCCGCAAAAATCCTTTGGATGCAAAAACAAAACAGGTTTGCCGTGAGCACCGGTCTTCGGTTCTCCATCACCAAGCACGCGCGCACCCTGGGACATGAGTTGATCGCGTGCCGCGATAATATCGTCCACCTCATAGCAGACATGATGAATGCCACCGTTTGGATTCTTTTCAAGAAACTTCTCGATTGGCGACCCCTCACCGAGCGGCTCTAGAAATTCGATCTTCGTATTCGGCAGGTTGACAAACACAACGGTCACGCCGTGATCGGGCTCGGCCATCGCGTCCGAAACATCTGCGCCCAGCGCATTCTTATAGACGGCAACCGCCGCGTTTAAGTCCTTCACAGCAATCGCGACATGGTTCAGTCGCCCGATCATTACACGTCTCCTTGCATTACTACTTCTCTTCTCGCTAAGCTGACGGCGCGCTCGCACACCACTCCACTATCGACCGTCAGCACGCCAGCGGGGCAACACACACCCCATCCCGTGCCGTCATTGCACAAGGTGATATGGATCGGCAAGACGGCACTCTAGAAATTGTTCCGATCCAGTGGCTTAACCGTATACAATCAGCGCGTGACGGTTATTCAGACCCGTTTGCCCCGGACCACATTGATTATCACTTTGACGATCGGCCGCTTGCCCCATTCGTCAGCCACCGCCGCCCGGACAGCCCTGCGCACAGCCTCGCGCACAAGCTCCACATCCTTGCGCCGCCCTGCCGGAATACTTGCCAAGGTACCGTCAACAGCATCAAGCACAACGTCAATCATATCGCTGTCGTCGCCTGTGAAGTTTGGAATACCATCGATCATAGCTTCAGGCTCGTCCAACAGCTCGCCGCGGCTGGACATAACAACCCCAACGACTACAACACCGACCATCGACAGTTGCCGGCGCGCGCGAACCACTCCATCGTCCTCATCGACGATCAGCTTTCCATCCCTATAGCGTCGTCCAACCTCGACACGCTGAACGATCTTGGCCGGTCCGGGCCGTAGCCTGGCAAGATCGCCGTCGCTAAGCGTGAGAACCTCCTTCACACCTTGCGATTTCGCCAGGTCGGCATTTGCCTTCAAATGCCGTGCCTCCCCGTGCATTGGCACAACCACACTCGGCTTGAGCCACCCATATAGTTTCTTTAATTCGTCGCGCCGAGGATGGCCGGTCACATGCACGAGTGCCTCGCTGTCGGTCAGCACATCGCATCCAAGCTCCGACAGATTGTTCTGCACCCGGCCGATGGACTTTTCATTGCCCGGAATGTTGCGCGATGAAAATATAACGAGGTCACCCTTGCCAAGTTTTATCGCGGGATGATCGCTATCCGAAATACGGGCCATTGCCGCACGCGGCTCTCCCTGGCTTCCCGTGCACAGCAGCAGCGCCTCCTTGCGATCGACATAACTAAACTGATCTTGGTCCAGATATTTAAAGCCGGGAGGCAAGTACCCGGTCTCGATCGCCACATTGATCACGCGATGAAGCGCACGCCCCGCCACAACCAGTCGGCGCCCCGATGCACGCGCCGCATCCGCTACCGCTTTGACACGCCCGACGTTCGACGCAAATGTCGTGATCGCCACACGCCCGTCCGCCGCCTTGACGATTCTGGCAAGCGACTTCGCCACATCACTTTCTGATGGCGACGTCCCGTCCCGAAGCGCATTTGTGGAATCGCAAACCAGAATATCCACCCCTTCCTCGCCAAGCTCCTTAAGCCGGACAACATCGGTCGGCGGACCGACAACGGGATGCTCGTCGAGTTTCCAGTCACCTGTATGAAAGATCGTACCGGCATCGGTGCGTATCACCAGCCCGGAAGGCTCTGGAATGGAATGTGCCATCGGCACCATTTCGACATCAAAAGGACCGACGTCAAAACGCGCGCCAACGTCCACCTGAGTAATCGGCAGTTCCAACCCACGGCCATATTCGCCTTGCTTGGCTTTCAGCATGCCAACGCTAAAGGGAGTGGCAAAAACCGGTGCGCGCACTTCAGGCCAAAGTTCCAAAACCGCACCAATATGGTCTTCATGCGCGTGCGTGATCACGATGCCGGTGAGAGCACCGCTGTTCTCTTCGATAAAGCTCAGGTCAGGTAGAACAACATCCACACCCGGCTCACGCGGGCCGGGAAACGTCAGCCCCAGATCAACCATCAGCCACTGCCGGTTATCCGCCGGTCCATACCCGTACAGATAAACATTCATGCCGATTTCGCCCAAGCCGCCCAACGCGGCAAAGACCAATTCGTTGCTACCGGATTTCTTTTTTTGTTTGGGCGATTTACCCGCCATACCCTGTCATCTCGCTTTCAGGCAAAGCGATCACAAGAGTCTGGCTCCCACCCTCACTGCGATCCGCGCCCCGTTATTCATATGCATCAGCGGGGCTGACCATAATGGCTATACGCATTAACCCGCAAAAAGACGTTGCTAGACCTACAGCCAACGGCCGGCGGCCTACGCATCATCCGTCCTTTATAGTCCAACCGTCAACGAACGCCACATCCCCATGCCGAATGACGCGGATGTTTCCATCCCCCTCAACAAGCTTCAACGCACCGGTCTCATCAAGCCCCCCAAAGCGACCTGTAACAACGCCATCCACGCCATGCACACGAATTGGTTCGCCAATCGCGCAGGCAAGGTCAAGCCATCGCATACGCACGCTCGCAAAATCGTTACCCTGATCCCAGACCTCAAGCCACCGCGCCACATCGCAAGCCAGACGATCCAGGAACGTCCAATCTTCAACAACGACGCCCATATCAGCCAAGCTGACCGCCGTCTCCTTTAACTCAGACGGCGCTTCAGACGTGTTGACTCCAAATCCCATGGCAACGCTCAAATCACCGGACGATTGCGACACCGTGGATTCAATCAAGACCCCCGCCAATTTGCGGCGGCCCACGAGCAGATCATTGGGCCATTTGACAGTGAGTACATCGTCTGTGCCAACGAATTTCTCCCCGCCGAAGTGCAATGCAGATTCAGCCACCGCAACTCCTGCCACCAGCGCCAGCTGCGCAGCAACATCGGCCGGACACGTCAGTGTCGTCAGAAAAGTCGCGTAGAGGTTTTTGCTGTTTGCAGATTGCCACTGTCGGCCGCTGCGTCCCCGGCCCTTTGTCTGCCGCTTCGCCAACACCCAAAGCGGCCCGGATTCGCCGTGGCGCGCCAACTCCAGCGCGTCCGAATTGGTCGAGCCTGTTTCCTCAAGATAGTAGACACGGACACCATTGCTCAGCCGTTGGGTGAAATCCGGCATCGCACGGCCTTCTTAGAATCTAAGAGACTTGGCCGCAGCCCCTGCAGCATCCACCAATGGCGCTGGCACGATCGACAAGCCGATGACAAGAAGGCTCGCAAGCACCATTACCAGTCCAGCCCGTCCCCGCACCGCCAAAAACCGTTCCTTCGCATCGTCAAAGAACATGATCTTGACGATCCGCAAGTAGTAGTAGGCCGCGACCACGCTCGCCAAGACGCCGATAACTGCCAAGGCATAAAGCCCCTCTTTCACGGCCGCGGCGAACACATAAAACTTGGCAAAAAAGCCTGCAAGCGGCGGAATACCTGCCATGGAGAACATGAACATCGCTAGCGCGAATGCCATCGGCAGATTCGTGGTTGCCAACCCGGAAAGCTCCTCGATGTCCTCCACCATGCCATCGGCCCGGCGCATTGAGAGAATGCAGGCGAAAGCACCCAGCGTCATAATGAGGTAGATGGCGAGATAAACCAGGACGCCTTGCGCACCTTCTTGCGTACCCGCAGCAAGTCCGACAAGCGCAAAACCGATGTGACCGATTGATGAATAGGCCATCAGCCGCTTGATGTTCGTCTGCCCGATCGCCGCAAAGGCACCCAAAAGCATCGAGGCGATGGACATGAACACGACGACTTGCTGCCATTGCGGCTCAAGTCCCTGGAACGCGCCGCCGACGACCCGGATCAACAATGCCATCGCGGCCATTTTCGGCGCCGCGGCAAAAAAAGCGGTCACCGGTGTCGGCGCACCTTCATAGACGTCCGGGGTCCACATATGGAAAGGCACGGCCGATATTTTGAATGCAAGGCCGACCAAGAGAAACACAAGCCCCACCGTAAGGCCAATGTTGGAGGAGATCCCGGCCTCTTGGCTAAGCGTCGCGATGACCGAAAAACTAGTCGATCCGGTAAAGCCGTAGATCAGTGACGCGCCGTAGAGCAGCATGCCTGAGGACAGCGCCCCCAAAACAAAATACTTCAGGCCCGCCTCGCTTGAACGAAGAGAGTCACGACGGATCGCAGCCAGCACATAGAGCGAAAGACTCTGCAGCTCTAAGCCAAGATAAAGCGCAATGAGATCGTTGGCCGAAACCATCATCATCATGCCGACGGCCGACAGGAGCACCAGCACCGGGTACTCGAATTTGAACAGCTTGATGTCCCGGAAATAGTCGGCAGACAAAAGAAGCGCAAACGCCGTTCCCGCCAACACGAGAAGTTTCATGAAGCGCGCAAACGTGTCCACGACAAAGCTGTCGTCAAACAGGCGCTGCGTACCGGCCGGCTGCATCGCGATCAGCACGGCTGCCGCAGCCAAAAGCAGGACACTGAGCCAACCGACGGCCTCCGACTGACGCTCATTCTCATCATTGAAGGCGCCGTACATCAACAGAACCATGGCACCGACTGCTAACAGCAGTTCTGGATAGATCGGGGCCAGACTGGCAAGACTGGGCATCTCTTCTCAAAACCCTTCGTTCTAATTGGCCGCCATAGCAGCCGCTTGCGACACGGCCGTCTGATAGTCACCGACAAGTTTTTGAACCGACACAGCCATAACATCCAGAAGAGGCGCTGGATAAAACCCAAAAAAGATGACCAGGATCACCAAGGGCGCCATAACCACGATCTCCCTGGCATTCATATCCTTAAGCGCCATCAACGCAGGTTTCTCCAACACACCGAAGATGACCCTGCGATAAAGGTAAAGCGCATAGGCCGCCGACAAAATGACACCAAGCGTCGCCAGCGTCGCCACGGCGCGATTGACCTGGAAGGCACCAACGAGGCTCAGGAACTCACCGACAAACCCAGACGTTCCTGGCAGTCCGACATTAGCAAGCGTGAACACCATAAAGCAGACCGCAAAGATCGGCATGCGCTCAACGATGCCACCGAAGGCGGCAATCTCACGCGTATGCATACGGTCGTAAATGACGCCAACGCACAGGAATAATGCAGCCGATACAAGCCCGTGCGAGAGCATTTGGAAGATAGCACCGTCGAAGCCCTGCGCGGTAAAGGTGAAAATACCCATCGTGACAAAGCCCATATGCGCCACCGAGGAATACGCAATAAGCTTCTTCACATCCTCCTGTGCCAACGCAACAAGAGATGTATAGACGATCGCAACCACGGACAGAACAAACACGAAGGTCGCAAATTCCTGGCTGGCCAGCGGGAACATCGGCACGGAGAACCGCAAGAAGCCGTAACCGCCCATCTTCAACAGGATCCCGGCAAGAATGACCGATCCCGCCGTTGGCGCTTCCACGTGTGCATCCGGCAACCAGGTATGCACTGGCCACATTGGCATCTTAACCGCGAAAGATGCGAAAAATGCCAGCCACAACCACCACTGCATTTCAGGCGGGAACCCGGCCGTCATCAATGTCGGAATATCCGTCGTGCCGGCATGCCACCACATCGCAAGCATGGCCAACAGCATCAGCACCGAGCCCAAAAGCGTATAGAGGAAAAACTTGAAGCTTGCGTAGACACGCCGTTTTCCACCCCACACACCGATGATCAGGAACATCGGAATAAGGCCGGCTTCGAAGAAGACATAAAACAACACCAGATCAAGCGCGCAGAACACGCCGATCATGAACGTCTCCAGCACCAGGAATGCGATCATGTATTCCTTGACCCGGTCCTGGATGCTTTCCCAGCTTGCCAGGATGCACAGCGGCATCAGGAACGTCGTCAGAATGACGAACAGCATCGAAATGCCGTCGACACCCATCTTGTAACGGATGGTCCCGAGCCAAGCGTAGTCCTCGACAAATTGGAACTCTGCCGTCGATGGATCGAAATTGATCCAAATGAGCAGCGACGCGCCGAATGTGAACACCGTCGTATAGAGCGCAATCCAACGTGCGTTCCCCTTGGCCTCTGCATTGAGGCTAGCAATCGCGATAACGCCGGCGATTGGCAGAAACGTCACGATCGACAAGAAGGGTGCATCAGCAAACATCATCAGCCTGCTCCTCCCGCTAACATGAAGTAGGTCAGCAGCAGAGCAAGCCCAATGAGCATCGCAAATCCATAGTGATAAACGTATCCTGTTTGAAGCCGCACGATTTTACTCGTCGCCCATCCCACACCGCTTGCCACACCATCGATGGTTCCATCGATAACGGCACCATCGCCCTTCTTCCAAAAGGCGCGGCCAAGTGCCATCGCTGGGCGAACGAAGATCGCATCGTAGAGTTCGTCGAAGTACCACTTGTTAAGCAGGAACAGGTAGAGCGGCCGGAATGCGCGAGCCATGGCGTCAGGCAGCGAAGGCGCCTTGATGTAGAATAGCCAGGCCAGAGCGAACCCGATGATCATTGCCGACGTCGGTCCCCATCTCACCCATTCGGGAACTTCGTGCATATCGTGCATAATGTGGTTGGCACTACCCTCAAAAAGTGAGCTGCCCCAGAACTCTTTGTAGCCATGCCCGATGAAGTAGGGCGCAAAGAGAGCACCCGCGACAACCGAACCCAGCGCGAGCACGTAGAGCGGTATGAGCATCACCTGCGGGCTCTCATGCGCATGCTTGAATGCTTCCGGTTCTGCACGCGTCTTGCCGTGGAACGTCATGAACATGAGCCGCCACGAGTAAAACGACGTCATAAGTGCTGCCACGACAAGAAGCCAGAACGCATAATTGTGCGGCGAATGCCCGGCAAATGCCGCCTCCACGATCGCATCCTTGGAATGGAACCCGGAAAAGCCGACAAGATGTGGAATGCCAACGCCCGTCAACGCCAACGTTCCAATCAACATCAAGGCCCACGTCACAGGAATCTTGCTGCGCAGGCCACCCATATTGCGCATGTCCTGCTCATGATGCATGGCATGGATAACTGAGCCCGCGCCTAAGAACAGCAGGGCCTTGAAAAACGCATGCGTAAACAGGTGAAAAATGCCGACGCCATAAGCACCGACACCCAACGCCACAAACATGTAGCCAAGCTGCGAACAAGTCGAATAGGCAATCACACGTTTAATATCGTTCTGGACGAGGCCCACTGTTGCGGCAAAGAAAGCCGTAATCGCTCCAACGGCGACGACCACTTCAAGCGCGACGGGCGACAACTCAAACAGCGGTGACAATCGAGCCACCATGAATACACCCGCCGTCACCATCGTTGCGGCGTGGATCAGTGCCGAAACCGGTGTCGGGCCTTCCATCGCATCCGGCAACCAGGTGTGCAGCAGGAACTGGGCGGACTTGCCCATGGCACCCATAAACAACAGCAGACACAGCGTCGTCAGCGTCGGTACCTGATAGCCAAACCACGTAAAGTGATGATCGACCGCGCCGCTCGCTGCATCAAAAACAGCGTCCAGATTGATCGTCTTGAACACAAAGAACAGGCCGAAAATACCGAGCGCAAAACCAAAGTCACCCACTCGGTTGACAATGAATGCTTTGATGGCGGCAGCATTCGCTTCAGGCTTCTTGTACCAAAAACCAATGAGCAGGTAGGAAGCAAGCCCGACACCTTCCCAGCCGAAGAACATCTGTAGAAGATTATCGCTCGTCACCAGCGACAACATGGCGAACGTGAACAGTGACAAATAACAAAAGAACCGCGGACGGCTGTCATCGTCGTGCATATAGCCAATCGAATAGACGTGCACCAGCGACGACACGGTGTTGACCACGACAAGCATCACCGCCGTAAGCGTATCGATCCGCAAACTCCAAGTGACATCGAGCTCACCCGATGTGACCCACCGTGCGATCGGCACGCGCGCTGTTTCGCCGTCGAACCCCACGCGCACGAACACTATCCACGACAGCACCGCGCCGATCAGCACCAGTCCGGAGGTAATAACCTCTGACGGTCGCGGACCAATCAAACGTCCAAACAACCCCGCGATCACAGCGCCTGCCAATGGCAGAAAGAGAATTGCGATATAGATCATGACAGTTCCAAATCTTCCACCCGGCCGCCGCTATCGACCCCGGTCGCGCGAGATGCATAGCCCGATCGCGCGCGTTGGCGCAAATCAGGACGAACAGTTTCCACAATGGAAACGACAGGTCCCCTGGTTCCCATTCGCGACACGACTTAGCCCTTCATCATATTGATATCCTCAACCGCGATAGACCCACGGTTGCGGTAGTAGACGACCACGATGGCAAGACCTATCGCCGCCTCCGCGGCTGCCACGGTCAGCACGAACAGCGCGAACACCTGCCCCGATAGCTCACCTAGACCAATAGGCGGAGCGGATGAAAACGCCACAAGGTTGATATTGACCGCCAGCAGCATGAGCTCAATCGACATCAGGATGACGATCACGTTCTTGCGGTTCAAGAAAATGCCGAGAATACCGATCGTGAACAAACACGCGGCAACAGTCAGATAATGCCCGATCCCGATTTCCATGATGTCCCTCTTGACCTTGAGCCACCGCCGTAAGGAGCGCTCACCCCCCCTGCTCGTCTTGTGAGGGCAGAATTGCACTGCCGGACGCCACCTGCATCACTTCCACCGAGGTGGCAGGTCTACGGGCAACCTGTTCTGAGATCGATTGGCGTCTGACACCCACCTTGTGGTGCAGCGTCAAAACGATCGCACCCACCATCGCCACCAACAGTATGAGCCCCGCACCTTGGAAGAAGTAGATGTACTTGGTGTAGAGCACGCGGCCCAGCGCCTCGATATTTGATAATCCTGACCCGCTCGTCGGCAGCGCCACCGCACGCACATCCCCGGTACCAACACTGAAGCCCCGGAACATATAGAGCGATACGAGTTCCACCACGACAATTCCGGCGACCAGAAGTCCCGCGGGCGCGTTCTTGACAAATCCGCCGCGCAGCTCCGCAAAGTCCACATCAAGCATCATCACGACGAACAGGAACAGCACCGCGACGGCACCTACGTAGACGATCACCAGCAGCATCGCCAAAAACTCAGCGCCCAATAGAATGAACAGTCCGGCCGCGTTAAAGAACGCCAGAATGAGAAACAAAACGGCATGCACCGGATTGCGCGCGATAATAACCGTCGCCGCCGAACCGACACACAGCACGGCAAAAAGATAAAAGAAGATCGCTGTCAAAGCCATTTCAGGCGCTGTCCCTTCGTCCCAATCTCAACTCCCCTTGCGCCTGGCAAGTTCGCCCTCGACAGCATTACGATGTTCCCGCCACAACCGCTTTGTCTTGGCGCTGCGATAAGGCCAGTAGGCCAAAAACAAAACCGCCCCAATGCCATAAACCAGGCGCTCTATCCCCAGTCCTTCGCTGAACCACCTGATACCAACCCAACCAGCAAGCGCCACCGCGCTCACCACCATCAAAGCATGCAACCACCACCAGCGCACTTCGCGCGCAATCTGGTCCGTAGCCACTTGTGCGTACTGTCCGAGTTCCTCATCGGTTAGAACACCAAGAAGAGACCCCCAGCCCTCACCTGTATTTGGCGTCCAGTTCAATGTTCTTTGCGATCTCCCGCTCCCAGCGATCGCCATTGGCGAGCAGGCGCTCCTTGTCATAAAACAGCTCTTCGCGCGTTTCCGTTGCAAACTCGAAATTTGGACCCTCGACGATTGCGTCTACCGGGCAGGCCTCTTGGCACAAGCCGCAATAGATACACTTCGTCATATCGATATCGTACCTTGTCGTACGCCGCGTACCGTCATTCCGTCGCGGACCCGCTTCGATTGTGATGGCTTGGGCCGGGCAAATCGCTTCACACAGCTTGCACGCAATACACCGCTCTTCGCCGTTCGGATAGCGGCGCAGCGCATGTTCACCCCTAAACCTGGGACTGAGCGGGCCCTTCTCAAACGGATAATTCAGCGTTGCCTTCTTCTTGAAGAAGTAGCGCATCGTCAGAAAAAATGCCGAGACGAACTCCGTCAGGAACAGAGATTTTATGCCCTGTGCGACACTCATCTGCTTGTCTTCCCTTGCTGGGACCCAATCCTCAACTCAGACCTCCGAACTGCAGAACACCAGCGACAACCACGACCATCACCAACGACAACGGCAAGAAGACCTTCCAACCCAGGCGCATCAACTGATCATAGCGATAGCGCGGGACCATCGCCTTGACCATGGCGAACATGAAGAAAACGAAGACACATTTGCCGATAAACCAGAATATCCCGGGTACCCAGTTGAACGGTGCGACATCAATCGGAGGCAGCCAGCCCCCCAAGAACAGGATCGTGGTCAAAGCGCACATCAGCACGATCGCCACGTATTCACCGAGCATGAACAGCAGATAGGGTGTCGAGCTGTATTCAACCATGAACCCGGCCACAAGCTCCGATTCCGCCTCGGGAAGGTCGAAGGGTGGACGGTTCGTCTCCGCCAGCGCGGAGATGAAGAACACCACAAACATAGGAAACAGGGGAAGCCAGTACCAATCCATCATGGAATTCGGCAAGCCCATTCGCGAGCCGATCCCGTCGCGCTGCGCATTGACGATTTCCGTCAGATTGAGTGAGCCGGCACACAACAGAACGGTAATGATCACGAGACCGATCGAAACTTCGTACGACACCATCTGTGCCGCGGAGCGCAATGCACCCATAAACGGATACTTCGAGTTGGATGCCCATCCCCCCATGATGATGCCGTAAACACCCAGTGATGAAATCGCAAGAATGTACAAGATACCGACATTCAGGTCCGAGATCACCCAGCGTCCCCATCCGTCCTCATTGACGGGAATGACGGCCCAGCCCGCTAGCGCCAGCGTAGACATCGCCAACGGCGCCAACAAGAAAACACCCTTGTCAGCACCGGCAGGAATGGTTGCTTCCTTGAAAACAAACTTCAAAAAGTCTGCAAATGATTGCAGGAGACCAAATGGGCCCACCACATTCGGACCACGCCGTAGCTGAACAGCCGCCCAGACCTTGCGATCCATCAACAACAGGAACGCAATGATCACTAGAAGCGACACCAACAAGAGCAGGCTGAAACCCACAACGATGGCAAGCCAGATGCCATATTGCCAAAGCATGTCCAGCGTTTCCTGGCTCATTTCGCGCTAGCCCCTTACCCTCATCTTCATCTCTTATCCTTCGGCATCAGCCGCAATGTCGATTTGCCTGGTCAACTAAGCGCCCTACCGCGCAAAATCTCCAGTCGTGTTATTCCGCCGCCTTCAAGCTATTTCGCGCATGCGCGGCCCTAAGCGCGCTCAACTCCGCCATAACGGACGACGCCCGGCTAATGGGATTGGTCAAATAGAAGTCTTCAATCGCTGGTGCAAATCCGGTATCGGACACCTCACCGGTGGCGTCGGCGAGCGCCTTGACGCCACTTTCATCATCGCTGCCGGCCACATCAAGCTCCTGCAAATGAGGCGCAGCCTTGTACATCTCAGCCCGCAGCGCCTCTAAGCTATCATAGCCAAGCGTATGACCAACGTGCTGTGACAACGCGCGGACGATTGCCCAATCTTCTTTTGCTTCTCCAGGCGCAAATCCGGCCCGCAACGTCATCTGTACGCGGCCCTCGGTGTTCACGTATGTCGCACTCTTTTCCGTATAGGCCGACCCCGGCAGAATGACATCCGCGCGGTGAGCACCGGCATCTCCATGACTGCCCTGATATATGACGAAGGCGTATCCAAGCGAACTGGCGTCGATCTCATCTGCACCCAACAGATAGAGCACTTCCAGGCTGCCAGCGCCGGCCGCGTTGCACATTTCAGCAACGTCCATGCCCGACTTACCCGGCACAAACCCCAGATCCAATCCACCCACGCGCGCAGCCGCATTGTGCAGCATGTTGAAAACCTGCCAGCCGTCGTCCGCACCCTTACCCGCGCTCACAGCGATACGAGCCGCGTACCCCAGCACGGCAGCGGCATCGGCACGGGCCGCCACGTTCGCACCAATAACAACCATCGGCCGCTTGGCGTCTTGCAGAACTTTCGAAAACGGATGCGAGTCCTCCGCCATTGCCTTTAACTCGGCGGGACTATCGCCAAAATTCTGGTGCGCATAATTGAGTTCGGCTGACGGCCCAACAACACCAACCGAAAACCCGCCTTGCCGCCAGCGCTTGCGAATACGCGCATTCAGAACCGCCGCTTCGACGCGCGGATTCGTACCGATCAGCAGAAGAGCATCGGCGTCCTCAATACCTGCAATCGTCGAATTGAAGATGTAAGCTGAGCGCCCCAGCGAAGGATCAATCTGCTCGCCAGCTTGGCGGCAGTCGATGTTTTCCACGCCGAGCCGTCCCATCAGGTCTTTCAACGCAAACATCTCTTCCGCGCCCGCGAGGTCTCCGGCAATTGCACCGATGCGTGTTTTGTCTGTACCCTTAAGCCGCGCGCCGGCAAGCTCCAAAGCCTCACCCCAAGTGGCCGGATGAAGTTTACCATCCTTACGCACGTAGGGTTGATCCAAACGCTGGGCCCGAAGCCCGTCGGCCACATGCCGCGTCTTGTCCGAGATCCACTCCTCGTTCACATCGTCACTGTTGCGCGGTAGGATACGCATAACCTCACGTCCGCGCGTATCAACACGGATGGCTGAACCCACCGCATCCATTACGTCGAAAGATTCGGTCTTCTTTAATTCCCATGGTCGCGCATTGTGCGCCCAAGGCCGATGCGTCAATGCCCCAACCGGACATAGATCCACAGCATTGCCACTCATTTCGGAATGAACACCGTGCTCAAGATATGTGGTGATTTCCGCATCCTCGCCGCGCCCAGCCAGGCCCAGTTCTTCAACACCGGCAATTTCCGTCATGTAACGCACACAACGCGTGCAGTGAATGCAGCGCGTCATAACGGTCTTGATCAACGGCCCAATGTATTTGTCCTCGACGGCACGTTTGTTTTCGTCATAACGCGAACCGCCGACACCAAACGCCATTGCCTGGTCCTGCAGGTCGCACTCCCCGCCCTGATCGCAAATTGGACAATCGAGCGGGTGATTGATCAGCAAGAACTCCATGACGCCTTTGCGCGCCTTGCGTACAAGCTCGCTCTTCGTGGAGACGACGTTCGGGCTGCCATCTGGATTGGGGCGCAGTTCGTTCACCGTCTGCGCACAACTGGCGATCGGTTTTGGTGAACCTTTGACTTCCACGAGGCACATGCGGCAGTTGCCGGCAATGGACAAACGCTCGTGGTAGCAGAAACGCGGAATCTCAGCGCCGGCTTCCTCGCAGGCCTGCATCAAGGTGATTCCGTCCTCAACCTCGATTTCCTTGCCGTCAATGATCAGTTTCTTCGGCATTTCGTCCGCCAGTTCCGTTATTCCGCCGCTTCAACTTGTACTGACTTAGGCGCCTTCATCCGCGCCTCGATCTCATGTCGGAAATGGCGGATGAGCCCTTGTACCGGCCAGGCTGCCGCGTCACCAAGCGCGCAGATCGTGTGCCCCTCCACCTGGTTGGCGACATCAAGCAACATATCAATTTCGTGCGGCTCTGCACGTCCCTCCGCCATCCGTTCCAGGACGCGCCACATCCATCCCGTTCCCTCACGGCACGGTGTGCACTGACCACAGCTTTCGTGCTTATAGAAATAGGAAATCCTCGCAATGGCTTTGATGACATCGGTCGATTTGTCCATCACGATGACAGCGGCCGTTCCAAGGCCTGACTTGGCTTTCGCCAGCGCATCGAAATCCATCGTCATGTCGGCACATACGTCAGCCGGAATAAGTGCGACCGAAGAACCGCCAGGAATAACGGCAAGCAGGTTATCCCATCCGCCACGGACACCGCCGCAATGTTTCTCGATCAATTCGCGAAGGCCAATTCCCATTTCCTCTTCCACGACGCACGGCTGCTCAACATGGCCGGAAATCTGAAAGAGCTTGGTTCCGGTATTGTTTGGCTTACCCAGTGAGGAAAACCATGCAGCCCCACGCCGCAATATGTCGGGAACGACGGCAATAGACTCCACGTTGTTCACCGTCGTCGGCGCACCATAAAGACCGCATCCTGCCGGAAACGGCGGTTTCAGCCGCGGCTGCCCCTTCTTGCCTTCGATGCTCTCCAGCATCGCGGTTTCTTCACCGCAGATGTAAGCACCGGCACCGTGATGCACGACGATATCAAAATCCCAGCCGTGGATATTGTTCTTGCCGATCAGACGCGCATCGTAAGCCTCATCAACGGCGGCCTGGAAACGCTCGCGCTCACGGATATATTCACCACGGAAATAAATAAAGCAGGTGTGCGCACGCATCGCGAAGGATGCCAACAGTGCGCCTTCGATCAACAGGTGGGGATCGTGACGCAGTATCTCGCGGTCCTTACACGAGCCAGGCTCAGATTCATCGGCGTTGACCACGAGATAGGAAGGCCGCGGATCAGCCTTCGGCATAAACGACCATTTCAGGCCCGTTGGAAAACCGGCACCGCCACGTCCGCGCAGACCCGACTCCTTGACGGCCGTAATGATCCAGTCATGTCCCTTTTCGATAAGGGACTTGGTATTGTCCCACGCACCGCGCGCACGTGCACCGGCAAGCCCCGCGTCATGGAAACCGTAAAGGTTCAAAAACACCCGGTCTTTATCTGCCAGCATTACTGCCGTGTCTCCCAATAAGACGCCGCGTACGGCGCTATAGAAGGGCTAAAACGCCCGCTTGATCGTTTGTGGTCAGGCTTGGGCCACGCTCACAGCCGCCCAACGTTTCACGCCACCTGCCCGGGCCACTCTACCCTTCTCGACTGCGCCATAACACGTGCTCCGTCGCGATCGCCGCCGACTAGTGCTCGCCCGCCCCCTCAGCAGCACGCCTTGAAAACTCCGTCTCGCCTCCGGACGCCAGCACCTTGGCCTGTCCAACCCAGTCATCGCGCGCAATGCGACCCGAAAACTGCAGGTATGAATCGACCCAAGCGATGTTTTCAGTCGTCCACGCAGCAATCTGGTCGAAGTGAAAAATACCAAGGCCATTGAGCAATGACTCAAGCTTTTCCCCAACGCCGCTGATGAGCTTCAAGTCATCCTTGCCCGCTGCCCTTGCCGAATCGATACCCGCGGGGCGACCTGGCTCATTCTGCGTAGCGGACTGAACCTGCGCCGATGCGGCACCCTGCGCGGCACGCATTAAGTCTTCTACATGCTTGAGCGTTGTCGGGCCGTCCTTCGGACACGATGCCGTACGCCCAATCTGCGATCCCGGCTCAGGTGGATCACCCTTCGCAAAACCATCCAACACCGATTCAAGCAGTTCTGGTGTCAGATCTTCGTATGTATCCTTGCCAATCTGAACGAGCGGTGCGTTGGCGCAAGACCCGAGACACTCGACCTCCTCCCATGAGAAGGCACCATCTTGTGAAACCTCGTGTGCATTCGCGGCAATCTTGGACCGGCACACCTTGATCAGGTCTTGCGAGCCTCTGAGCATGCATGGCGTGGTGCCGCAAACTTGAACATGCGCAACACGGCCTACCGGCGCCAATTGAAACATGGTGTAGAAGGTGGCGACCTCATAGACACGGATATAGGCCATCTCCAACATCTCGGCGACACACCGAATAGCTGGCTCCGGCAACCAGCCATCGTGCTGTTCTTGCGCACGCCAAAGCAACGGAATGACGGCCGATGCCTGTTTGCCCTCGGGATACTTGGCAATGACTTGCTGCGCCCAGGACTCATTCTCCGGCGTGAACTTGAACCCCGCAGGTTGTTCTGGATGCAGTCGGCGTACGGCCATCAACACCTCCTCGAATTCTATGGCTCGATACGCCATCCGGCAGCGAAACGGTTCGCCGCTACATCAATGAACCGCAAACAGTGCCGTTGACACGACAAAAGCGCAAACGAACGCGGTGCAGCGAACTGATGATCCACTACGTCCATCGTCGTTGTAAAGCAAGTGCATGCGTCAAGCATCCGGCATGATCAAGCCCACAAACAGCTTCAAAATTTTCGATATCGCCAGTCTGCAAATAGACGCAGACACATATTTTCCCGGGTATGCGGGTAAGCCGAAACTGCAAGCCTATCCTGAGGCAACATCAGCCAACGGCAAATATGTCCTAAAGTGCCAGAATCCGGGTCACAAACGGGTCGACAAGCTACGTTTCAACCTGCCTGCGTCGAACGCCTTGAAACAACGCACAAAAAGCATCACGTGCACAAAAATTCACCGCAGCAGCTGCGAGGCTCTGCGGTGCATAGTTGCGGTAAAACTTTCGGGAACAAGGCCGGGCGCGCACTTGCCGACTAGTCTGTCAACGATCCGGGAAATAGCGCGGCGGCGCTTCCTTCTCGCTTCTCAACAATTCTCCAGGTCGCTTATGGGCCCATTCTGCCGGCGCGTAACCCAGCGGTTCCGCCAACCAGCCCACGAGCAATAGAACCGTTGCCAGGGGCGCAAGAAACAAGGACACCTGCGAACCAACCCGCAAAAATCCGGTCCAAAACATAAACAGCAGAAGCCCGCACCCGAGAATAACCCAGCCACCGTAATCCGAACCGCGCGCAGCCGCGAAAATAAGACCGGCCACGAGGGCCACAAGACCAATCAAGACAGGTACAATCGGCAGGTCGGCGTGCAGCGCACCCATCGGCCAACGATTGCGTTGCGCAACCATGCGGTAGGTACAAAGGCTCAACCCCCACCCCAGCGAAGCAATCGCAAGTAGGAATAGATTGTCGATCATTGTTCGTCAGCCTCCTGCACGTGTTACGGCCCGAATGGGCTGCCGCCGACACAGAGTTGCATGAAAAAGTCTAGGCCGCCAATAAGCCATCGGCCCTATTCTTGGCACCACAATGGCCACTTCACCAGCCGTCATGATGCGTGAGGTTAAGGACCCTGCCGCTCACGGTGATGGATAAGGAATGCCCGCGCCAAGGCGATGCACAACAAACCGGAGAGCAGATGAAAGACGATGGCGGCCACTGGACCACCGTAGCTCACCACCAGAACGGCGTCCGCAAGGCACACAAGGGTTGCCCCAGCAAGCCACAACGCCAAGGCGCGCCATTCGCGAAGGACTGCCAGCGCCACGGCCAGCAGCCCAAGCCAGATATCTCTGAACCCAATGACGGCATGCAGGGGGTAGGTATCGTTGGCCGGAACCGCACCGAGTCCAAACGTAAAGGACGCGCCATGCGGCACCACAAGAAATCTGATGCCGATCAATGTGAGAACAGACCCAATGAGTCCGGCCAGCCATAAATTGCGTCTCTGGCGGGCAGTGAGTGATGGCATTTTGCCAAGCATTGGCTTTTGGCACCTATCGTTGCGCGGGCCCATGGCCCCGTAAAGACACGCGCAAACCTTCGCACACTTTCGCAGCAGATGTGAAAAACACCCGGCACCAAAGTTACTCTTCACACCCCGGTCGCTTACAGGCCCTGTTCAATCCACCCGTTCAACACGAATGCGACCGCATCGACACGTCTATCTGTCGATTTCACCGAAAACGACATCGATTGAACCGATGATTGCCGAAACGTCAGCCAGCATGTGCCCCTTATTGAGGAAATGCATGGCCTGCAGGTGAGCGAAGCCCGGTGCACGGATTTTGCAGCGATAGGGTTTGTTTGATCCATCGCTAACAAGGTAGACACCGAATTCGCCCTTCGGCGCCTCAACGGCCGCATAGACCTCGCCAGGCGGGACGTGGAAGCCCTCCGTGTAGAGTTTGAAGTGGTGGATGAGCGCTTCCATGGAACGCTTCATCTCGCCGCGTCGAGGCGGCACCACCTTGGTGTCGGGCGAGACATGCGGACCGCGCCCGTCCGCCGACAGAAGACGCGCGCAGGCCTCCTTCATTATTCTGATCGACTGGCGCATCTCCTCCATTCGGATCAGATAGCGGTCATAGCAATCGCCATTTTTGCCGACGGGAATATCAAACTCAAATTCGTCGTAGCACTCGTAAGGTTGTGCCTTACGCAAATCCCAGGCCGCACCGGAGCCGCGAACCATGACGCCGGAGAAGCCCCAGTCAAAACAGTCTTCGAGTTTAACGACGCCGATATCCACATTGCGCTGCTTGAATATGCGGTTACCCGTCAGCAAGCCCTCGATATCGTCGCACACCTTCAGGAACGGATCACACCAGTCTGCAATGTCCTCAACCAGTTCATCAGGCAAATCCTGGTGTACGCCGCCAATGCGAAAATATTTCGCATGCATACGCGAACCTGAGGCCCGCTCGTAGAACACCATGAGTTTTTCGCGTTCCTCAAAACCCCACAGCGGCGGAGTCAGCGCACCAACATCCATCGCCTGCGTCGTGACGTTGAGAAGATGCGACAGAATGCGCCCGATCTCCGAGTACAGGACACGTATCAATTGCGCGCGGCGCGGCACCGTTAGGCCGAGCAGGCGCTCCGCCGCCAGGCAGAATGCATGCTCTTGGTTCATAGGCGCGACGTAATCGAGCCGGTCAAAATAACCGATCGCCTGCAGGTACGTCTTCTGCTCGATCAGCTTTTCAGTGCCACGATGCAAAAGCCCGATATGCGGATCGACCCGCTCCACCACCTCGCCATCGAGTTCCAGAACCAGCCGCAAGACACCATGTGCAGCCGGATGCTGGGGCCCGAAATTGATGTTGAACTGGCGGATGTCTGTTTCAGCCATGAATTCTCTCAGTCATTTACAATCGCTAACCGTCGGCCTTACGCGCAATCGGCGAAACGCGAGCGAGCTTGGCCTTCTTGTTGACGATCGCTTCGAACTTATCCCAATGCACTACCACCCGTTCGTGCCGCCCCTCGCCGATGGTCTCCACACCGTCATGTGCCTTGACGTGAAAGGTAACACGCCGTCCCTTCACCAACGTACACTCGGCATCCACCGTCACAGTCTGTCCCGGCACGGTTGCCGCGACATGGCTGACATCAATATGAACACCCAACGATCCCTCATCCGGATCAAGGTGGGGTGCCAGAACTTTAAGACAGGTCCATTCCATCAACCCGACCATGAACCCGGTAGCAAACACCGTCGGCATCAACTGAAATTCGTGCGCCTCGGGATAGAGATGCGGCACAGTCTTATCCGCCGGCACCGTAAATGCGAATGTGGCACGCATACCTGGTGTGAGCGTATCCTTCATACCCCATTCATGCCTTATCAGCGCTGTCCTCACCCGATGCCTTCTCGTCGCCAGGCAAAACGCCCCCAACACCCTCCCACGGGCTCTCAAAATCGAAATTCCGAAACTCCTGCGTCAGCTTTACAGGCTCATAGACGACTCTTTTTTGCTCATCGTCATAACGAACTTCGACATAGCCCGTGAGCGGGAAATCTTTACGCAGGGGATGACCCTGAAATCCATAATCGGTGAGCAGCCTACGAAGATCAGGGTGACCGGAAAACAGGATGCCGTACATGTCGTAAGCCTCCCGCTCATACCAGTCTGCTGCTGAAAACACACCGACCGCACTCGGCACGGGAGTGTTTTCTCCTACAACAGCCTTTACACGGATGCGTTGGTTCACGCGCGGTGACAGAAGATGATAGACGACATCGAACCGCTTCTCTCGCGCAGGCCAATCGACACCGCAAATATCAATAAGAACCTCAAAACGGCAACGCGCGTCATCGCGCAGGAATTTGAGAACCTGCGGGATATTTTCCGTAGAAACAGTGATGGTCAATTCGCCAAAAGCGACATCCGCCGACACAAACGCGGTCGAAACTTTGGCACCAATATAGTCGCCAAGCTCCTTCACGGCCTCATCCATTGCCAACTGCCTTCATCGCTTCCCGCCATAACACCAATAGGCCCGCCTAAACCAAGAGCACCAAACATGCCACGGCTGAAATAGCTCAACACCGCCGACCCTGCCCGCCTCAGCGTGCAATTGTACCCGTGCGGCGGATCTTCCGCTGCAACAACAAGACACCGTAGAGCAGTGCCTCAGCCGTTGGCGGACAGCCCGGCACATAAATATCGACCGGCACAATCCGGTCACACCCGCGCACAACGGCATAAGAGTAGTGGTAGTAACCGCCGCCATTCGCACAGCTGCCCATTGAGATGACATACCGCGGTTCTGGCATCTGATCGTAGACCTTGCGCAATGCCGGAGCCATTTTGTTGGTCAGCGTTCCCGCAACAATCATCACGTCGGACTGACGCGGCGAACCGCGCGGCGCAAACCCGAAGCGCTCCATATCGTAGCGTGGCATCGAGGCCTGCATCATTTCCACAGCACAACACGCCAACCCGAACGTCATCCACATCAGCGAGCCCGTGCGCGCCCAGTTGATCAATTCGTCCGTCGACGTAACCAGGAAACCCTTGTCAGCAAGTTCGTCCGAAATCTCTGCAAAGTAGGGGTCTGGCACACCCGCCGAACCAGCGCCGCGGCCACCACTACCTTCGTCAGCGCGCTCAAAGACCAATCCTGGCGGACGTATCAATCCCATTCGAGCGCTCCCTTCCGCCACTCGTAGATAAACCCGATGGTGAGCACGCCCAAAAAGATCATCATCGACCAAAATCCGAATTCGCCGATGTCCCGGAACGCTGCTGCCCAGGGAAACAAGAACGCAATTTCCAGGTCAAAGATGATGAACAAGAGGGCCACGAGGTAAAAACGTACATCGAACTTCATGCGCGCATCGTCAAAGGCGTTAAACCCGCATTCGTAGGCCGACACTTTTTCTGGATCTGGGTTTTGAACGGCAACAAGGAACGGCGCGACAAGGAGTGCGGCGGCAATCACAAACGAAACGCCGAGAAACACCACGATCGGCAGGTAATCGAGCAGCAGTTGCGTCATCGTGAACCTTTCAGGCCATCCCAAGTCGTAGCAACCGTGTTATCCCAGCCGCCAATGCGGCGCAACCAGCCAAAACCGCCACCTTTTGTCGTAGTTCAGGTTGCGGACACACAAGTCTGTGCGCAAAACCGCACCTCCAGCCAGCCATATTGTGCACAAGACTGCCACGTTGTTCTTTACCGAACGAAAGTGCCCTGCGGATGACACCCCACCCTCACTCTTTTTAAAGGCGGCAGCAGCCAGAATCAGGACACACAACACCACTGCACCTAGCCTGCTAGGGCACCGGGTCGCATCAAGGTGTGGATTTAAACGAGGATATGGCGCGAGAGACGGGACTTGAACCCGCGGCCTCCGGCGTGACAGGCCGGCGCTCTAACCAACTGAGCTACTCCCGCAGCGCGATTGCGCAACACTTTGACCCTTGTGCGGGTCGCGCAGAAGGCGCTGATGTACGTGTTCACCGGGTCTTAGTCAAGCACCTCATCCACGTCATCGCGCGAACGCACTTGGCATCAACCAGGCGACCAATTACGCGCCAATGTCCAGAATGATACCGGACAACCATTCGCCCTCAAACGGCCCAAGGGACGCTCGCCCCTGAACCAAAGAACGAATGGTGGGCGGCGAGAGGGTCGAACTCCCGACATCCTCGGTGTAAACGAGGCGCTCTACCACTGAGCTAGCCGCCCACAAGTCATCGTTGGTGCCTTCTCACTTCCCGCCCGTTCGGTCAAGTGGGGATGTAGCTCCTAGCCGAATTTCATGCACCATCAGCCCCAATCTTGACGTCACGCGGACAAGCAAAGCCCCCGCAGTCGCGGATGCCTGCCCGGCGCGGGCGCACCGGCAAGTTCTATTGCCCGCGGAATGTCGCGCCACACAAAGCCCGCCAAATTGGCACCGAAACAAAAAAGAGGGACCCCAGGCCCCCTCTTCTGTGCGAGTAAAAATCCCGCCTGGCGCCCAACCGGCACTAATTCAACAGATCCTTCAATCCCTTGGCCGGCGTGAACTTCGCGACGATTGATGCGGGGATCTTGATTGTCGCCCCAGTCGCCGGATTACGGCCGTCACGGGCGGCACGCTGCGAAACCTTGAAGGTCCCAAAATCCGGGATGCGAACTTCGTCGCCCCGCTTCAAGGTCTGCTTGATATGATCAAGCATAGCATCGACTGCGGAGCCCGCTTTCTCCTTCGTCATTTCGCAATCTTTTGCGACGGCATCGATCAAGTCTTTCTTGCTCATTTTATTCCGTCCTCTGAAATCTATCTGAGATCTGCCCGGGCCAACGCCTAAAGCAGTAGCTGCGCGGATCACGCCCGCGCAGCGGCGCGCGCAACAGAGCCGCAGACAAGCCCCCAAACTCCGGGCCCGTCAAGGGGTAAAACACCCCAAATCGCCCGAAAATGCAGGGATAACTACGTGGTTTGTGGTCACGGAACGTACAAATCTCTTACCTCGGCCGGTTTCGACCACGCACGGGCGCAATTTCAGGAAAAGTGTGCGATACAAAGCGTTTAGCGCAGCCAAGATGAAACCCGGCAGCCCTTTGTCCCCAAAACACCCACTGCGATTAGGGCCAAATGCCCCCAATAGCTAAAAAGTGAAGCGAAAACGCCCTGTTTTATGCGACTGCAGCCGATCCACCGTTATGCGGATCGGCTGCATTCACAACGCTATGAGTTGCGGCCTAACGCCTGGACACCGTTCAGTGGGCCAACGGCCGGCCGTCCGCAGGGCCGCCCTCTTCCTCGGTCACCGCGCCCGAAGCTTCCTGGGTTTCATCCCAAACGATGGGCTCCAACGGGCGCACAAGTGCGTGTTTGAGCACGTCCTCAAGCCGTGCCACCGGAACAATCTCAAGCTTGCTCTTCACCTCATCGGTGATTTCAGCCAGGTCCTTCACATTCTCTTCCGGTATGAGCACTGTTTTGATCCCGCCGCGCAACGCCGCCAGCATTTTCTCTTTCAGCCCGCCAATCGGCAGTACGCGCCCGCGCAGCGTGATCTCGCCGGTCATTGCCACATCCTTACGAACAGGGATCTGCGTCAAAACAGAAATTATTGCGGTGACCATAGCCACACCGGCAGACGGACCGTCCTTCGGCGTCGCGCCTTCCGGAACGTGCACGTGGATGTCGTACTTTTCAAACATCGGTGGTGCGATACCAAAATCGACCGAGCGCGAGCGCACATAAGCATTCGCCGCCTGGATAGACTCCTTCATCACATCACGCAGGTTGCCGGTGACACTCATCTTGCCCTTGCCAGGCATTTTGATGCCTTCGACCGTCAACAGCTCGCCGCCAACTTCCGTCCACGCCAACCCGGTCACAATACCAACCTGGTCTTCCTGCTCCGCCTCACCGTAACGGTGGCGCGGAACACCAAGATACTCTTCCAGGTTCTCCAATGTGATCGCGATAGACTCCTTGGACGACGTCATGATGTCCTTGACGCTCTTACGAGCGAGCTTTGCCAGCTCACGTTCAAGGTTTCTCACACCAGCTTCGCGCGTATAGCGCCGGATGATCTCTAACAGAGCCTCATCGGACACTGACCATTCATTTTCCTCCAACCCATGCGCACGCGCCTGTGAGGGAAGCAGATGCCGGCGAGCAATCTCTGTCTTCTCATCCTCCGTATAACCGGCAATGCGAATGATCTCCATCCGATCCATCAACGGCGGAGGAATATTGAGCGTATTCGCCGTCGTTACGAACATCACGTTGGACAGATCGTAATCGACCTCCAGGTAGTGGTCGTTGAACGTCGCGTTCTGTTCCGGATCCAAAACTTCCAGCAAGGCCGACGCAGGGTCACCGCGGAAGTCCGAGCCCATCTTGTCAATCTCGTCGAGCAGGAACAACGGATTGGTCCGCTTTGCCTTGCGCATCGACTGGATGACTTTACCTGGCATCGACCCGATGTAGGTCCGGCGGTGCCCGCGAATTTCAGATTCGTCCCGCACCCCGCCAAGGCTCATGCGGACAAACTCACGACCCGTCGCATTGGCGATCGACTTGCCAAGTGACGTCTTACCGACACCCGGTGGACCCACCAGGCACAAAATCGGCCCTTTGAGTTTATTGGTGCGGTTCTGCACAGCCAAATATTCGACGATGCGCTCTTTCACCTTGTCCAGGCCGTAGTGCTCCTTGTCGAGCACCTCTTCTGCCTCGCCCAGATCCTTTTTGATCTTTCCCTTAACACCCCAGGGAATCGAGAGCAGCCAGTCCAGGTAGTTGCGCACAACGGTAGCTTCCGCTGACATCGGACTCATCTGCTTGAGCTTTTTCAACTCAGCCTGCGCCTTGTCGCGAGCCTCCTTCGACAGCTTCGTGCTTTCGATTTTCTCTTCGAACTCGGCAACGTCATCGCGCTCATCGGTATCACCCAACTCACGCTGGATCGCTTTCATTTGTTCGTTGAGATAATACTCGCGCTGCGTCTTCTCCATCTGGCGCTTAACGCGCGAACGGATCTTCTTCTCGACCTGCAGAACGGAGATTTCGCTTTCCATCAGCGCAAAGATGCGCTCCAGCCGTTGCGAAATCGAAGCAGTCTCGAGCACTTCCTGCTTTTCAGAGATTTTCACAGCCAGGTGTGAGGCAATCGTGTCGGCGAGCTTGGAGTAGTCCTCAATCTGCGCGATCGTGCCCAAAACCTCTGGAGAGATTTTCTTGTTGAGCTTGACGTAATTTTCAAATTGCGAAACAGCCGAGCGTGCCAGCGCTTCGATCTCTTCTTCCGCACCCTGCTCTTCATCAACCGGGGCGACACGCGCTTCAAAATATTCCGGGTTGTCCGTGAACTCCACGACCCGTGCGCGATTGACGCCTTCCACCAGCACTTTGACAGTGCCGTCAGGTAGCTTCAGAAGCTGCAACACCGAAGCCAGCGTACCGGTCTCATAAATGGCATCATTCGTAGGGTCGTCGTCGCCAGCGTTCTTCTGCGCCGCAAGCAGTATTTGCTTGTCGGTGCGCATCACTTCTTCAAGCGCATTGATGGATTTCTCACGCCCGACGAACAGCGGTACGATCATGTAGGGAAAGACGACGATGTCACGCAGCGGCAGGACTGGAACCAGCTCCTGACCAGCATTTTCAGGGTGTGACGTCTCAAGCTCGCTCATATTATCGTTGTCCTGCAGCATCGCCAGGGAATGCATCTTGGCATGAGCCATTCACCCGGACCGATTGATTACGTTTTTATTCTACGCGCATTCAGCACAAAGCACCATGCATGCCCCACTTCACTCGGCGGCACGACAGGCGGTCAACCAAAATCACGCAAATGGGGAGTGAGGACCATTCTGAGAGCGCAAAAAAGCCCAGCGCCACAGGTTGAACGACACATGTCCCACATGCTCGAAATGGTACCCCCGGCAACTCAAATCAAGAGGTAAGACCCCACGCGCTGCTCATACCAACCGCTCACACCCCGTTAGGCGTGTCACATACTTCTGCGGTGGCCGCGGGCGTCAGCAGCAGAAAAACCGGTGTGCATCCGCCACTTACGCGATTGTACCCTGCTCTTCAGCAACGTCTGCATAAATGCGCAGTGGCCGCGCTCCACCGTCGACGACCTCTGGGCCAATGACAACCTCTTCAACCCCTTTGAGAGTCGGCAGATCGAACATTGTATCCAGCAGTATTCCCTCCATGATGGAGCGAAGCCCACGTGCACCTGTCTTACGCTCGATGGCCTTGCGCGCTATCGCCTTTAGCGCATCAACCGTAATGGTCAGCTTCACGTCTTCCATTTCAAACAGTCGCGTATATTGCTTTACGAGCGCATTCTTGGGTTCTGTCAGAATCTGTACCAGGGCATCTTCATCCAGGTCTTCAAGCGTCGCGATCACCGGCAGGCGCCCGATAAATTCAGGAATGAGACCAAACTTCAATAAGTCCTCAGGCTCGACCTTGCGCAGGATTTCGCCAGTGCGCTTGTCCTCTGCACTGGCAACATCAGCACCGAAACCAATCGAAGTACCCTTGCCGCGACCGGAGATGATCTTATCGAGACCGGCAAATGCACCACCGCAAATGAACAGGATATTGGTGGTATCCACCTGCAAGAATTCCTGCTGCGGATGTTTGCGCCCACCCTGCGGCGGCACAGATGCAACCGTTCCTTCCATGATCTTCAAGAGCGCCTGCTGCACACCCTCGCCTGACACGTCGCGCGTGATGGAGGGATTGTCCGATTTGCGACTGATCTTGTCGACTTCATCAATGTAGACGATACCGCGCTGCGCACGCTCCACATTGTAGTCCGCACTCTGCAGCAACTTCAGAATGATGTTTTCAACATCTTCGCCGACATAACCTGCCTCGGTAAGCGTCGTCGCATCCGCCATTGTAAACGGCACATCAAGAATGCGCGCCAGGGTTTGCGCCAACAGCGTTTTGCCGCAGCCCGTCGGGCCGACCAAGAGGATATTAGACTTGGCAAGCTCAACATCATTGTTCTTGCTGGCGTGATTGAGCCGCTTGTAATGATTGTGGACCGCAACCGCTAGAACACGCTTTGCGTGGTCCTGTCCGATGACATAGGAATCTAAGACGCTGCAAATTTCCTGCGGCGATGGAACGCCATCGCGCGACTTAACAAGAGTGTTCTTGTTCTCTTCGCGGATGATATCCATGCAAAGCTCGACGCATTCATCGCAGATGAACACTGTCGGCCCCGCAATGAGCTTGCGCACTTCGTGCTGACTCTTCCCGCAGAACGAGCAATACAGGGTGTTCTTGTCGTTTGCCATTCCGTTTATCTCACCCTTTTTTCTGCAGGTGGACCTTTACATACGCAAATTCAGCAAAGCTTGCCGATGGTCGCAAATAGCTGCGAAAGGTCCTCGTCTCACGTCTTCCGGCCGGCGCCGATCGGCACCTGAGAATCCACTTCAGCACGATCTCAACATGCTAGTGCGGCCGAGATCAAGAATGGATTAACAGCTCCATGCCTGCCGACCCGGTTATCCCGCCCAAATCACCACAAAGCTGTGGCAATATTGGCAAATTTCCCGCGATAACCTTTATCCCAGTGGCACCACAATCACCTAGCACCCACTCTCACGCGCCAAATTGACCGGATTGCGGCTCATATTAAGACCCAGACGGATCAATTCTATTGATTCGACAGGGCCCCGGATCGACGCCTCCGACGCCGGCCGGCACATGCAATGGCGCGCAACATAAAAACAAGCCCGCCACCGGCCACCAAGCCCATCAGAGATTTAACTGGCTGGAATACCTGACGTTATTCACAACACGGACGGGGCCGTGCCTATGCGCAAATAAGGAACTGCAAACGGGCCGGCCAGCCGGCCTAGCTTGATGAGGTCTCACCGCCTGAAGACGGCAACAGCTCCCGCTGCTCCAGAACCTTATCTACGATGCCGAATTCAAGCGCTTGCTCAGCAGTCATAAAGTAATCGCGATCCAGCGTTTTATCGATTACTTCGTAACTCTGGCCGGTATGCTTGACGTAGGTCTCGTTGAGGCGCCGTTTCATCTTTATGATATCTTCAGCATGCCGCTCAATATCAGAAGCCTGACCAGAAAACCCGCCTGATGGCTGGTGCACCATGATGCGTGCGTTCGGTAGCGCGTAGCGCATATCCTTGGAACCCGCGCACAAGAGCAGCGAGCCCATAGATGCGGCCTGCCCAATGCACAACGTAGCAACCGGCGGGCGAATAAACTGCATCGTATCGTAAATCGCCATTCCTGCGGTCACGACCCCGCCGGGCGAATTGATGTACATCGATATCTCTTTGGTCGGATTTTCCGACTCGCAATACAGAAGCTGCATGCAGATCGACGCGGCCATATGGTCTTCAATCGGCCCTGTGACGAAGATGATGCGCTCCTTCAAAAGCCGCGAGGGCAGATCATAACCGCGCTCACCACGGTTGGTTTGCTCCACCACCATCGGCCAGAACGTATTTGTCACCGTATTGATGGGATCGCGCATTAGTTTCTCTCCTGTATGGACATCCGCCATTGTAAGCGGGGCGGGTTGCACCATGACCTCACCAGCCTCACTAGGCCCGATCCGATCTACCACAAGGTCAACCACGGGTCATGAACGAACCCGCAATGCCAACCGTTTCTTTCCACCGCCTACCGTCAGCAACGCAAATCTCGCGCCGCCTTTTTTCTGGGCCTTAGACGCTGCACTGGGGACCAAAGGAATTGAAAGCCTAAAGGTCCTCTGATTCAGTCGCCTCTTCGACAAGCTTGTAGAGTTCTTCCTTGGAAACCTTCTTTTCAGTAGGTTTTGCCAGCTCCAGCACGAAGTCGATCACCTTTTCCTCAAACATCGGTGCGCGCAATTCCTCCAGAGCACCGGGCGTCTTCTGGTAGTATTCGTAGACGATCTTCTCCTGGCCTGGATAAGCACGCGCGCGCTCCATCAACGCCTGACGCAATTCATCCTGTGAGACGCTGATCTCGTTTTTGTCGCCAATCTCGCGCAAAACAAGACCTAGCCGCACCCGCCGATCGGCGATCTCGCGATAATTGGTCCGCAATTCTTCTTCAGACTTGCCTTCGTCTTCAAGCGTCTTGCCAGCTTGCGCCATTTCCTTTTCGCGCTGTTCCCAGATCGCCTCGAATTCCTTTTCCGCCAAACTCGGCGGCACCTCAAAATCGTGTGCCTCTGCCAAAGCATCGAGCAACTCACGCTTTAGCTTCATGCGTGCGGCCTGATCGTGCTCTTGTTGCAGCTGCGCCTTCACCACGTCACGAAGCTTTTCCAGGCTATCCAGACCAAGCGTCTTCGCAAACTCATCGTTCAATTCTGGTACTTTCGGCGCGCCGACTTCCTTAATCTTGATAGCGAACTGCGCCTTTTTCCCCGCAAGATCCGCGACCGAGTAATCATCGGGAAAGTCCGCGTCAATCACACGGTCCTCTCCCGCCTTGGCACCTTTCAGTCCTTCCTCAAATCCTGGAATAAAGCCGCCCTGACCAATAACGGCCTTACCGTCTTCGCCCTTGCCGCCTTCAAACTCTTCGCCGTCAATCGAGCCGACGAAATCGATTGTGACCTGGTCGCCCTCTTGTGCTTCGCGACCCTCCTCAGCTTCAAAGGTCGTCCCGCGCTTCAACAATTCTCCCAGCGCGTCGTCGATTGCCTCGTCGTCTGCATCAGCCGACAACTGCTCCAGTTTCAATTTCGAGAAATCCGCAAGTTCAATCTCAGGCAAGATTTCAAAACTCATTGAATAGGACAGGTCGGCTTCGCCGCTGATGATCTTTTCAATCTCCGATTCATCTTCCGGCAAAGCAATATCAGGTTGCAAAGCGGGTCGCTCGTTGCGGTCCTGGATCGCCTTGCTGCTGCTTTCACGCACAGCCTGCTCGACCACCTCGGCCATAACCGACTTGCCGTAGATCTTTTTCAGATGCGCGACCGGCACGTGCCCTTTGCGAAAACCTTTAAGATGAACCCGCCCCCTCATTTCCGAAAGGCGTGTGTTGAAGCGCTCATTGAGCTCATCTGCTCCAACCACAACTTGCAAGGTGCGCTTCAAGCCTTCGTTGCTCGTTTCCTTGATCTGCATAGATCCAAACCTGCCCTGAACTTCTTGTCTTCTAGGATCCACGATGAGTGGACCTGCCTACATCTCGTTGACTGGCAAAACGGACCAAATCAAAACTTGGCGCCGCTCGACCTTTGCACCACGTGCAAAAAAACACTCCGAATTCGATGCAGTTGGTGCGGGCGGAGGGACTTGAACCCCCACGGCCTAAGCCACCAGAACCTAAATCTGGCGTGTCTACCAATTCCACCACGCCCGCATATGCATCAGACCAACCAATTCCCCCTCCAATTATGGAGCTGGAATCTATGCCTGCTAGCCGGAGGCGGCTCCATAACATGGCAATCGGCCTTGCGCACCTGCTTTCAGCCACGATAACCGAAGTTCCCTAAACCCGCTGAATCATTGGAGTGCGCCAAAACCTGTACACGTCGGTTAACAGCCAAGATCCCGACGTGTACATGAGGCAATACCGATCAATATTGGGGCTGGGAGGAAGAATTCCAACGTCGAGCCCCCAACCCCATCCGCGGCCTAAAAGGCTTGAGCCGTGCCTAAGGACCATAGGATGCTTCCTGACGAATAACCCGCAGGCCGTCGGCAAAACGCAAGAAAAGGCCGGGTCCAACACCTGGCCCGGCCGGTATTTTTCTGAATGGGAGCCGAATATGACTATTTCAGCGCCACGTGCGAGCTACGCGCCCCGAAGTGATAGCGCAGGCCAAGTTTGATCTCATGAGCAGACAGATCCTCGACTTCCACGGCCGGATTCTTAAAGCCCGCATCGTCGATCGTGCCGGACTCGATATCGCCGAGATCGATGTATCGGTAGCCCAGATCTAGAATGGCGCGAGGTGAAATCTGATAAGCGACACCCGCCATAACCGACCAGGCAAAGCTGGTTTCTTCATTACCCTCGATGCGATTGACCAGATTCGGATTGCCCGTGAAATAAACTTCGCTCATCTCATTGAACGCCATGCCGATACCGGCGCCGATGTAGGGCACCACTGGTCCCCAGCGGCCCAGGTCGCGATAAAGGTTGAACATAAGGGTCAGCGAACGGATACTGGTGTTTAGAGGGTCATCAATATCCTCAGGTGGTGTGTTGACCGGATCACCGACGAGCGTCCCCTCATATTCCGCAGGAATACCTGTGAGTTTCTGTTTGCTGCGGAAACCGAACATGATCTCCCCACGCCAACCGCGCGAGCCCTGTCCACAACCCGCGCCGACTTCGCCTAGCCACGAACCGTTGAAATCAACCGCATTGACCGCCGAACCTGCATCGATGAAAGTGATTTCATCGGAATCGATGATGCCGTTTGCATTGGCGTCACCCGTGAAGCGTTCGTTTTTGACAGGCCACTCAACGTCCGGCGCGGGTGCCCAGGCATAGCCGACATCGGCGCGCACATAACAAGGACCTGCGCCCGCCACCGGCGCCGTGTAACCGGTGTCCTTCAGCGAACCGCCGTAGTTAAGGTCCGCAGCCGTTGATGGCGTCGTCATCACAGCCGCCCCAAATGCCGCCAGACCGACCGCACCCAGTTTCATCGATGGTCTCATTGTCCTTGTACCCCTAAAACCGACAGGCGCTCATGATTGGCGACCTGCACAACCTCCAGTTTGCCGACTCCAACCCTAGAAAGTGCTGGTTAAGACGGGGTTAAGCGCTGTTTTGTTCTGAAACGAATGGGGCTGACCGATATCCCCCAAACGTGGACTCGCCAGCGTCTTGCAGCGCTCCACCGGCACCGCTAGGTTGTCGCCCGGTCTAAAGTCAGCCGATTTCGATAGCGGGCCAGAACCGACGGCCCGTCCTTAAGACATCATCTGCCGAGTTGTGCTGCCCACCTGAATTCTGCCCGGAGGACGCTCCATTGAAATATTGCTCCAGTGTCGTTGACGCTGTCGGACGCACGCCCCTTATCAAACTGCGGCACGCCTCTGAAGCCACCGGCTGTACGTTGCTCGGCAAAGCAGAATTCATGAACCCCGGCCAATCGGTCAAAGATCGCGCAGCCCTCTACATTATTAATGACGCAGTCGCACGCGGTCAGTTGCGGCCAGGCGGCACCATTGTCGAAGGAACCGCCGGCAACACCGGCATTGGTCTGACCGTCATGGCGAACGCCATGGGCTACCGCAGCGTTATCGTCATTCCCGAAACTCAGTCGGACGAGAAGAAAGATGCACTGCGTGTGCTGGGCGCGACGCTTGTCGAGGTCCCTGCAAAGCCCTATCGCAACCCCAACAACTACGTGAAGTATTCCGCGCGGCTTGCTGAAGCGCTCAATGAAACGGAGCCTGCCGGCGCCATCTGGGCCAATCAGTTCGATAACGTCGCAAACCGCCAGGCTCACATCGAAACGACCGCCCCTGAAATTTGGCAGGACACGGATGGAAAAATCGACGGTTTTATTTGTGCCGTCGGCTCCGGAGGCACTTTGGCCGGCGTCGCCGCCGGTTTGCGGGAAAAAAAATCGGACATTGCGATTGGACTTGCCGATCCGCCCGGCGCAGCGCTCTACAGCTACTACACAAGCGGCGAGTTGAAGGCCGAAGGCTCATCCATCAGTGAAGGCATCGGCCAAGGTCGCATTACAAAAAACCTGGAAGGATTGAGCGTCGATCATTCGTTCCAAATTCCCGACGCTGAAGCAGTAAGCGCAGTATTCGATACCCTAAAGCATGAGGGTCTGTGTCTTGGGCTGTCTTCCGGCGTCAACATCGCAGGCGCCATCCGGCTTGCGCGCGCCTTGGGACCCGGGCACACCATCGTCACCATTCTTTGCGATTACGGCACGCGATACCAATCGCGCCTCTTCAATGCGGAATTCCTCAAATCCAAGGATCTCCCGACACCGGATTGGCTCGACTTAAATGAAGACGCCAGCCTACCAAATGTATTTGCTGACGACAGTTAGTTCTCCCGACCGCGCGTTTGTTTGCCATCGTACCAAGTAACCACCGTCATTTTTCTGCGACCGACTTTCAAGGAGATCACGTCCTTGTCCCTGACCACAAACAATTGGATCGTCGACACCGACTGGCTCCAAGAGCGTCTTAATGCCCCTGACCTCGTCATATTCGACGCGACCTGGCACATGCCTGGAGCGCAGCGCAACGCACACGATGAGTATCTGCAGGAGCACATCCCCGGCGCACTGTTTTTCGATATTGACGAATTAAGCGACACGCAAAGCGATCTACCACACATGCTGCCACCGCCAGCCAAGTTTGCAGCACGTATGAAAGCAATGGGCGTCGGAGACGGTCAGTCCATCGTCATTTACGACACGCACGGCGTCTTCTCCGCACCGCGCGCCTGGTGGACGTTTCGCGCGATGGGACATGCCGAGGTTGCAGTTCTCAACGGAGGGCTGAAGAAGTGGAAGGCTGAGGGGCGCCCGTTAGAAGATGGGCCGCCGGCTACGCGTACGGGGCGCCATTTTACACCTCGTCACGACGCCAGTCTGGTTCGAGATCTTGCTGACGTGCGCACAATAATCGACAGCAATTCCGCCCAGATCGTCGACGCGCGACCGCCTGCACGTTTCACCGGCGAGGAACCGGAGCCACGGCCCGGCCTTCGCCAAGGCCACATTCCCGGCTCGCGCAATGTCTGCTTCAAGGCTGTCCTGAACGATGACGGGACGATGAAGTCTGCAAACGAAATTCGTGAGGCCTTCTCCCAATCGGGGGTCGATCTCAACACACCCATCGTCACCACCTGCGGCTCAGGCGTGACGGCCTCGATCCTGACGCTGGCATTGGCTGTCACCGGAATCACGACTTCAGCAGTCTACGACGGCAGTTGGACCGAGTGGGGAGCACCCGACGGACCAAAACTCGCAACAGGCCCGGCCGCAAACTAACTCCCTCGCTTGAAAACTCTTCCAGCATGCGCAACTGACGGGCCGGCAGGTTCGGGCACTTTATGCCCACGGGTAGCGCAGCCGCGGGCTATTGTTTCGGCGCGTGAGCAAATCATCATTGCTCAAGCCATGTGCCAGAGGGTCTAGTCGATGCACGTGTACATAAAGCTCATCCACCAGAGCCTGACGGTCATGCCCGTTCGCAAAACGCTCGAATGGAATAATGTCACCGACGTGGACTGCGAACGGCTTGCCCGGAAAGTTGCGAAACTCCGAAACAATGAGCGACAACCGCAATGTCAAACTAAAATGGCTTGCGAGATGAAACGGTACGCTGTTTTGTCCTTCGAAGAACACAGGCAGAACCGACGCTTTGGCCTGCTGGATAAGCCTGGCCGTAAAAGACTTCCACGGTAGCTCTTCAGCGCGTCCGAACGGATTTGACGCCGTTGCAACACCGCCGGCGGGAAACACGACAATGGTTACACCCTCGCGCACCAGTCGGCGCGCTTCTGCGCGCGATGCCAAGTTGGTCTCTAACGCCTCGCGCGTATCAGAAAAATCGATTGGCAGTGCCAGATGCTTAATCTCAGGGACCTTTAGAAGGTCTTTGTTGATCAAGACACGGTAGGGACGCTGTAGTGACTCTGAGAGCGCCAGCGCAGCGATACCATCAGCCAGACCATAGGGATGATTAGCAATCATCACCAAAGGCAAATCGTGCGAAATCTCAGGCGGCCAAGCACCCGGCCCCTTGATATCAAGCGAAACGTCGATGAGATCGAGCATATCGCGCATCATGGTATCGGGATTGGTCGCGGCCCGCGCGCGCCATTGATGGTAGAGCGGCAGATAGCGCCGGCGCCCGGAAAGGTCTTCAATCGCAGCCATGGTCCAGCGTTTCCACGCAGGATCATTCAACGATACATAACTCAAATCGCGCATCTCAAGTCCATCTCAGACAAACGAATAGCGAGCAGCTGCATGCCCAACGACGAGCGACACTCCACGCCGTCCAGTGTGACAGCGGCCTAGAAGCAATCTTAAAATCCAAGACCGGCCAACAACAAGGTCACAGCCAGCCGATTGGCCTCAATCGAATTGCGCACAAATCATCAAACCGGCCAACTCGAACAATACAAGACCTAATTGACAATCCGTTATGTGCCCTGATTCACGGGTAGAGTGGAAGGACACAACGCAAATTGCGTCTTATCGTTACTCACGATAGGCGCATGATCCGACAAGGCACAAACTATGAAGCTTACGCTTGAGACCACCATCATGGCTCCGATCGAAGCGGTTTTCGCAACCATGACGGAGATTGAGCGTTGGCCGGATATCATCTCTGGCATATCCGATATTGAGGTGCTAACGGCAGGCCCTACGGCCATCGGAACGACATTCCGCGAAACCCGCCAGATGTACGGCCGCACCGCCACCGAAGAGATGACGGTCGCCGAATTCAAAGCGCCATACCTGTTTGTATTGACGGCAGAAAACCATGGCACGTTTTATCGTGCCGAACACGTGCTGGAGCCTGACGGCGAAAACACGCGGATGAAGATGTCGTTCGAAGGCACGCCAGTAACGCTTTTTGCCCGCCTGTTGAGTCCATTGGGCCTATTTATGAAAAATTCCGTCAAAAAAATGCTTGAAGCGGACCTTGCCGAACTGAAAAGTGCGGCGGAACAACGTTCCTAAGCGTTCCGTCTTGAAGCGCACCAACATCAAATTGAAAAACACGCAGTATAGAAAAACCTTATCTGACCAGTCCAAATAACAGATGGGCTTATTTGTTACCGGCATTGCGCAATCTTAGCGCCAACTCCGGGGTCGGACGCCCGGTCAAACTCAATCCCTCCCGCTCTTGAAACGCACGAATGGCTGCGCGCGTCTTTCCCCCCAACTTTCCATCAGCACCGCCCGGGTCAAATCCCAGGCGTATCAGATTACGCTGCATTTCGCGCAAATCGTAGGGCGCTTCACCGAGCTCTTTGAGCCGCTTGGTCGCACGATCATCGCTTGCCGCCGCCAGCCGGTAGAGCCGAACGGCCTCAGAACGGTCCTTCGCGACGCCCTTGCCCATTTCATACAAGCGCGCCAAGTTGAACTGGCCTGAAGCGTTCCCTTTGTCTGCCGCCGCCTGATAGTAACTTACAGCCTTCGCATAATCCTTCGGCCGCCCACCTACGCCAAATTCATACATCCAGCCAACGCCGCTCTTGCCTTCCAGATTGCCGGCCGCCTCGCCCTTCTCATACCACTCAGCCGCCTTCGTCACATCTTTTGGCACACCATCCCCAAGATGATACAGGATCGCCAAATTGATCATCGCCTGGCTCTGCCCGCGTGCGGCCGCTTTCTCATACCATGCCGCCGCCTCTTTGTTATCTTCCTTCACGCCTTGTCCGACATCCAACATGTAGCCGACCTGAAATTGTCCATCACCCAAGTTGTTTTCTGCGGACTTGCGAAACCACTTGAAGGCTTGACCCAAGTCTTTCTCTACACCACGCCCATAAGTATATGCGCGTCCCAATCCGTATTGGGCCTGTGCCGACCCTTCCGCCGCAGCACTTCTATAAAAACCAACCGCACGCATCGGATCCGCTTTCACGCCCTTTGTCCCGTAGAGCAGAATGTTGCCGGCCATAACTTTCGCGTGGGTATCACCGTGGCCTATCGCCTTTTCCAACCACTCTAGCGAACGAGCCCAATCCATTTTGCTCCAGCCGGAGTCTTGGTAGAGCAAAGCCAATTGCCGCTCTCCAAATGGTTCGCCGGCATCGGCAGATTTTTTCAACCATGAGTACGCTTTGTCATAGTCCTTGGTGATAAGCCGTCCATACTGATAGGCAGACCCGAGAAACGCCATTGCAACAGGATCGTTGCGATGCGCACCGCGCCAGTAGGATTCCAACCGGTCACCAACGCGTATCGTGAGCAACTTGCGCCGCCCATCCCGAAAAACGACAAGGTCCAAAGGTGTTCCCACCGGTGAATTGAGAATAACGCGCACGAATTCACCGACACTCTCAAACCGACGGTCATTTGCCGAAATGATCACGTCCTTCGCCTGAATTCCGCTTTCTGCTGCAGGTCCGAAGGAAAACAGCCTCTCAACCCGCAGCGTGACCGGCCGCCCACCGCTCGCCGTTTCGCCACCCTGACCAGGCAGTTCTTTCAGCTCCATTCCGATGTACCCGCTTTGAGTAAGCGATTTGGGTGCGGGGGGAATAACACCGTTGGAACTGACCGACGGCTCTGAAGTTGAAGATTGCGTTTTGACACCGGTTGTCGAACTTGAGCCGCCGTCACGCTGAGACTTTTCCTGCGCTTCACGCAGTGCCTGCAGCCTGATCATGGCAAGGCCGGAAAACTTTCCTGTTGGGTAGGCCGCGATAAAGGCCTCCAGTTCCAACGGATTGCTGGTGTCCTTCACGCTTTGCCAGAATTCAATCTCAGCGGATACATTGGGCGAGCCCGACTCCAACGGCTTACTATCGTCGGCTGCCACTCGAATGCCCGGCCCGCTCTGCAGCAAGCCAACCAGAAAAATCGCAAAGGTAAACCACTTGCGGGCGACACCCATCAGGATTCAGCTCCCAAGGCCGAACTTCAGCTCCATCAGCCCAAAATAGCACGCATCCGTCGCCCCACAACCCGCAGCCGCCAAACCCAATTTCAAATCTATCCGCGTCTGCACACGCGCCGCAGTCGGCAAAAAAACACGGCCCGAGTCCCCCCGAGCCGTGTCTCTAGTCTTGTGACGTGGTCCCCATCAACGAAGCAATGAAGCAGTACTTCGTTATTGCTGACCACACTGACGCGTATCAGACTATGGATCAGAAACTAATCCGTGCACCCGTCATTATCATATCCATACGGATATCGTGATCCGTCAACGTGACAGCCCCCGGCGCGATCGCAAAATCGGTGATGTCATCAGCCGTATAGTGACGATAAGCCAGGTAGAGTTCCATAGCAGCGGCATCTACGTGCTGCACAATACCAAACCCGTAGGATTCAGCCTCTTCATCGAAACGTGGGTCGAGTGGAGATCCAAACTCTAGCCCGACGTTCCAGATCCGATAATACTCGCCGTAGATCGACGTCTTACCAAACGGCAGCCAGTTCCGCAGAAAACCGGATTTGATGTAGAAGTACTTCTCACCGAGCAGCTCCACACCTACAACCGGACTTTCAAGCCAGTTGCGCCCACCGCCAGCAGCCGTAACGAACAAACCGGACGGTTCATGCAGCAGCGCGATGGATCCTACGACTTCCTCGTGATCGGGAATCGCGTTTGCACCGCCTGTAAGCGCGATAATGTTATCGGTATCCAGCGTCTTACCGTTGTGATAGCCGATGCCGGCCCGCACGCGCACATCCCCAAGGGTTCCCGCGTAGCGCAAGCCAAAATCGTAATCGTCGTCTTCACCCCAAGCTGCAGAGAAGACAAAACCGCCAATCACAGGCGTATCGTACCGCACGAGGTTGGCGCGACCACCGTCTAGGTTACCTCGGAAGAGGTCACCCATGACCGAAAGGCCAGCGCCGGAAATCGCAAGAACACCTGGAAACAGGACAGCATTGCCCGTATCCGCATCGCGCAGGAAGAAACCTTCGTTCCAGGTCTCTACAGCGGACAACGACACAACGGATGTCTGCGACAAATCCATCTCGGCAATATTGTCAGTGGCGTTCGACTGCAGACCAACCGTAATGCGGCCCCAGCGTTTGCTGTCAATCCACCAGTTGGAATGCCTCAGGAACACGCCTGTCCGCCCGTCATCGCCGACACCGATAAAGCCGCCTGGCACCAACGAAGCTGGGTCGCCGGGTATCTGCCCCTGATCAACAAAGTCGGAATTTGCCGCCGCCACTTCTAACTCGATGCGGAAGCCAGCCGAGTAGTCTTCCGTGATCGCCGCGGTCCCGACGAACCCAAAGTGGCTGGTCGACGTCTTGTTGTTGACAACGTAGACGTTGCTCTCTGAATCGTCGTCCCAGTACAAAAGAGCCTGGTTGACCTGCCCGTAAATCGTCAAAGAAACCTTGCGGTTTCCTTTGCGGACCGTAGTCGCTTCCAGTTCGGCAATTCGCTCTTCCAAATCCGCACAGCAATCACCGCCGAGGTCCGCGGCAGTGGCCGACTGAAGCCCCAATGCGGTGCTGGCAACGATAACCGCAGCCTTGAGCGCCCACTTCATGAAATACCCCCTTTGCGCCGCAGCGCCAGTTGAGACCGGCTCGTCCGGCTGACACACGCCAAACAGCGTTACATTTCGCGATATGTGATTCGCCTCCCTCCACCAACCACAGAGCCTGAAATCCACGCGAAACCTGCCGAGACAGCTACGGGGCGTAGCCATCTGGCAACACAGGAAATCAAGGGACAAAAAACGATGAATGCAGAGTAAAACTAGCTCAGACCGAGCGCCGTCAGCCGCAGGTGTCGTTGCCCGATGCCACCATCCGCCTACTGCAGTTATTCACACGGTGGGAGCATTTGAGTGGCTGCCCGGAATGCGCAACCCACTGAGTGTTCACTTGTCTCTTTAGCGGTTGCCACGCAACAGGTCGCCACGGCTTGTCCCACCAGACGGTTTAGGGGATTTAGACCTCTTCTTGCGCGTACGCTTCTTTCGCGTCGACGGCTTGCTGCGCTGTGACGGGCGCTTTTTGTACTTTGGCGTCGACTTTTTCTTTTCGACCGCAGGCGGCTTCGGGCAAACAAAGCCTTCGAGGCGGCCAAACCAGTTCAGCCAGCCTTCAAACTCACCCGCCGTCGCGCTGGCCAGGTTAATGGCCTGCGGTTTGCCCTTCTGCTTCGTGTACGTTGTTTCAAACTTCTCTAGAGCGCCACTGGCATCACCGATATCGCCGTTGAGCTTGCCGTCGTAGCACTTGCCGTCTTTCAGCGCCGTCTGCATTTTGATCAGGTACTGACGGCGCGCATCACCGGCCGGCACGACTTTGTTAGGCTCCAACGCAGCGACGTCGAATTCCCCTGCACGTTCAGACGTGCCAGCAACTTCGCTTTTTTTGCGCGCAGCTTCCTCTTCTTCCTGCTTGAGGCGCGCCTCTTCGGCACGTTTACGCTCTTCTTCTGCCTGTGCCAGTTTGGCTTGGCGCTCTTCTTCCTGTTTGCGCCTCTCCTCTTCCAGTTCGGCAAGGAGTCGTGCCTGTTCGGCGCGGCGGGCCTCTGCTTCCTTGCGCTCACGCTCAGCTTCCGCCTCGCGAGCAACCCGTTGGCGCTCTTCCTCCTGCCGCTGACGTTCAAGCCTTTCCGCCTCGGCAACACGGCGAGCCTCTTCCTCACGGGCTCGCGCTGCTTCGGCACGTGTCCGCTCCGCAGCCTGCGCCGCAACACGTTGGCGTTCTTTCTCCGCCTGCTTCCACGCGGCAGCAGCTTTTACTTGTTTGAGCTGCTCTTCCATGGCAGCACGGCGTTCGACATCTAGTCTTTGACGCTCGGCTGCATCTTCTTTTTCCTTGCGCAGTCTCTCAGCTTCGCCCTTGCGATTCCTCTCGTCCTCTGCCTGACGTGCCGCCAGCCGCGCCGATGAAGCCTCCTGCGTCACGCCGCCCGCACTGCCGCGAGAGGCCTGATCGCCACCAATCCACTGGCTTGCCAGCCCGACGGCACCCGCAACCATCAGCGCCAGGCCAATGATGAGTGGCCTGTTCGCGAGACCCGATGGCCTGTCGACAGGAACCCGCGCCAACGTCGTTTCGCGAGCAGAATCGCCAACTTCGCTTTGAAGCGTTCCGGCCGAAGCCCCACGCGAGGGCTCCGACACACTACGGTCCTTGCCGACGCTGCGTCCCCTGATCTGAACCTGTGCCGGCTGCGGACCCGACGAGCCCCGCACAGGTTGAAACGCGCGGCCGCCCGACGACCCACCGCTCCTGCCAAGAGATCCGCCACTGTCATAGACCGTTGCAGCATCTGAAGGCGTGTCCGACAGCGGGTGCCATTCCGCATCGCTGGTCGACGATGACCCGGCAGGATCCCCGCTTGTTGGCGCCACGCCAAGCCCCGGAAACAGAATTTTCCGCCAATGCGCGATGGACTGTGGACGATCCTTTGGTATCACAGCCAGCGCCTGGTCGATGGCACTCAAAAACTCTGGACGATATTGATCTCTAAGTTCCGGCATTTCCGACAACGGCACACAATCGTCATCGAGAATGCGTGACGTCGACTCTGGCGGAGCAGAACCGGTAAGCGACCGATAAGCCGTGGCCGCAAGACTGTATATATCAGTCCAGGGACCCTGCATCCGGCTATCGGTTACATACGCCTCGTTAGGCGAGTACCCTTTCGACACGATAGCGGCGGTCGTGTTGGCCGCATCACCAGCGGCAGTTGCCGCGTATTTTGCAGCGCCGAAATCAAGCAGAACAGGCGTCTGATCCGCCTCTCTGATGTAGATATTTGCCGGCTTGATATCGCGGTGAAGAATGCCTGCCTTATGCACGACCTCAAGCGCGTCGAGCAACGGCGGCAGCACCTCGTCGAATTCTTCCTGCGTCGGAAGCCTCTCCAGGCGCTTCAACCACGTCTCCATATTGGCGCCGCGCACAAACTCCAAAACGATATAGGCGGTATCGTTGGCGTTAAAAACGCGAAACACGCGCACAACACTCGGGTGACGGAACTTTGCAAGCGTTTTTGCTTCGCGGACAAACCGCCCCAGCGCCCATTCGAACTGAGATTCCTGCGCAGCGCTTTTGACGGTGACGCTTTGCGTATCGGCCCGTACAGCCAACTCAGAGGGAAAGAACTCCTTGATCGCGACTTCGCGGCCAAGCGTCAGATCAAGCGCAAGATAGGTATTGGCAAAACCGCCGCTCCCCAAAAGACCAAGGATGCGGAAGTCACCAATCAGCTCCGTATCGACCGGCAATGTCTGTTGGTAAGCCATTCCCATTATCAGGCACCGCCGCACTTGCTGTCCCGGCGGACCTCATCCTTCCCTTGCACCGCGCCTGCCACCGTCTCACAGCAGCCAGGCGGTTCCTTACACATTGACAACAATCCGGTTTACGAGCACCGGTCCACTAACACACCGACCTGGGCAAACATTCAGGTCAACCGCAGGCCTCGCACGAAGCCATATTCACTATACCCCACATCCGGTTACCAAACTTGCGAGTCGTAGAACCTTAACATAATGCACCGCAACGAACTCCGATTCAGACTATCTCACAAGCTTCAATTTTTTAGTCTGGCCTCCGTGTCTCGGGCCCAGGACCACTATTTCCGTACCGGTTAACGAAAATTGTATCCAGGCGACGTCAGGGCACCACATCCCCCGCTCAATTTCGACGGATCTATAGCACTTCACGGGCTTGCCACTGTCACGCAAGGAACACGGGCACGGCCCCTGCGAAGCATAGGATAGATGCCAATCATCCAGAAAGCCCCACTGGACAGAGCAAAAGCGCGTAAACCGGACCATTGAAAAGTAGCCCGCAGGAGAACGAATTGGTTACGGCCAAGTTAAGGGCAGCTTCTCCAAGCGCAACTTGATTTGGCAGTGTTTTCATTAATCAAACCACACCTGCCACATTGTGCCGGGTAAATGTCAGCTCTAAGTCTTAGTTGTAGGCACCGGATTGGAAATCGCGAACCCCATGCACTATTGCTATAGTCACGATCATCGGGATTCGGGAAAACGGGGTAGGGTGATGACAACAATGCGCCGCTTATGCGCGATTTTTCTAGTCTTATCATGGTTCGGGACCTTAGCCGGTGCCGCAGCCGCACCTATCCACACGTCCTGCCAAACAGAAGAGCGCGACACGGGTGAAAAAATCATCTGCCACGTGCGCACCTATTCCGGAAAGGCTTTGAGCGACGTTGAGGTCGAGCTGTCGGACGGTGAACGTCTTGACTTCGCCGAAGAGTCCTACGCTTGGACCACTCACAAGTCAGCGTTTTACTTCCTCGTTCAATCCTCTGCGCTAGAGCGTGAACAATTGAAGCGCATCGGCGAATTCCTTGACCGTGCCGCCTACCCGGCGGGCAAACAGACCATTGGCGTGGCCCTGGCAGGCAAAACGCTCGTAGAAGAGGCACCACTTGGCTCTTCGCGGATTAAACTAAGCAACATCGCGAGTTCGCTGGGGTTCAGCACACCGCCCAAAGACAACACTATCCTGATGTCGTCACTAAAGAAGGCTGTTGAGAAGGCGTCTGAATCTTCGTCAGACCGCAAAGCAGTCATCGTCCTGTCCGACGCCAAACCCAAGCCGGCACGAGTTGACGAGCAAGCGGTTATCGACGCTGCAAAAGACAACGATGTCGCGGTCTATTTTGTCAGCTTCGGCAAAAAGGGGCAGGCGCCCATAAAAGCGTTTTCGACCATCGGCTCAAAAACACACGGCGGCACCTACGACCTATCCGAACTCTCGCAGTCCGATACAATGGAATTTGCTTCACGCCTTTTCTCTTTGCTGGAAAACGGCTTCATTCTCACGATCGATGCTGAAGGGCTACCTAAGACAAGTGAGTTTACGGTGTCTGCCGTTATGGAGGGGCAAGGGGCGGTCTCATCTGATCCCATCACAATAAGCCGACTAACCGAAGACCCTTGGCATGTGGATGCCGGTAACTTTGTTTCCGACAATCTAATACTCATCCTCGCCATCGTCGGCCTCGCTGCCGGGGCCATCCTCATCGCCTCCTCGCAAGCGTTTTCCCTAGGTGACGCGGCAGCAAACCTGCAGGGGCGACTACAAGAACGCACAGCTGAGTACGACCCGGTCGAACCAACACAGGCAGGCGATGCCGAAACGCGCATTCTGACGCCGAACTGGTCCGAAGACGAACAACCCAGCCAGAGCGGCTGGTTGGAGCTGCTCAATTCAAATTCGCCGCCAGTAGCGCTGCGGCCGGGCAATATGCGCGTCGGACGCGGAAGCGACAACGACATCCGCCTCACCAACAGGTCCGTACACCGCCGCCATGCTCTCTTACAGATTTCGGAGGACGGAACACTCTCGATCCACGACCTGGGCACCAAGAATGGGGTCTTCGTCAATGGCGACCGCTGCTCCCAACGTGATCTGGCGGACGGCGATATCATTGAGCTGGGAGAAGTGAAACTTCGCTTCGTCGTGCAGCAGGCCTGAGAATTTTCAAGAAGGAATTGAGCAAATGACACATGCAAGTTCCGGCGACGACGACAACGAACCAAAAGATGATTCTGGTTCTGACGACGCAACACGCATTATTACGAACAATCCGTCCGACGACGCGACGCGCATAATCCAGCCGGATGCCGCCGACGACAACGACGACGAAGCCACACGAATTTTACCGTTAAAGTCGCCGACGCCCTCTAAGCAGGATCCACCCGGGCCAGTAATCGGTGTGGCGCAATCGTCCGACCCCGATGTCGCACAAGATGAAAACGAGGACCGCACCGTGTTCTTACCGAGCGGTTCAGATAAACCAAGCGAACAAGGCTTCGACCCTGCCGTCGGCTGGCTGGTCATTACCGATGGGCCGGGCCGCGGCAACCACTGCCCTGTTTTTTATGGACAGAACACCATCGGCCGCAGCGACGACCAGCGCATCCGGCTCAACTTTGGCGACACACGTGTCGCGAGGGATTCACATGCCTTCATTATCTATGACGACATTGCTCGCAAGTTCTATCTTCGCGACAACGGCAAAGCCAATCTAGTTCGCCACAACAACGCACCCGTAATGACGCCTGTGGAATTGAAGGATCGCGATGAAATATCGATCGGTGAGACCGTTATGATGTTTGTCGCATTATGCGGCGAAAACTTCGACTGGCTGGCCGCTGAAGACGGCCCCGCCACCGGTTCATGACGAATTCAGGGCGGTGTGCCAATCATGACAGCGAGCCTCGTCACATTTTCTCATGCGACACGCGCAAGCCAAGGACGGCGTGCGCGACAGGAGGATTTTAGCGCCCTCTGGCAACCCACCAGCGATGAGGGGACTGATACGCCGTTGCTTGTCGTACTCGCCGACGGCATGGGAGGCCACGTGTCGGGGCAGCTTGCAAGCCGACTCGCTTGTGAGCGCTATATCGATGCCTACGCGGCAGGAGCGGGCGACATCGGCCCGCGCATGGCACACGCACTTGACGCAAGCAACGCCGCGCTAACTGAAGCAATAGCACAAGACAGCACGCTCGAAGGCATGGGCTGCACACTTGTCGCCGGGCATCTCGACGCCGACGGACTGCGTTGGGTCAGTGTGGGTGATTCAACGCTTCTGCTCTACCGCGACGGCAAGCTGCATCGTCTCAATGCCGATCACTCCCACGGCGCACTTCTCGACAAACAGGTCGCAGCCGGAATTATATCTGAGCAGGTCGCCCAGTCTGACGGCCGTCGCCGCGCCCTGCACTCCGCACTCACCGGCCAGACAATCCCAATGCAGGATCTGGAGCTGCAGGCCTATCCATTGATGGCGGGCGACTGGGTGATCGTCTCAAGCGACGGGCTGTTGACGCTTGAAGGAAATGAAATCGCAACCATCATTCATGACACCCAGGATCTATCCGCCGAAGATGTAGCGAACCGTTTGATGTCCTCAGTCGAAGCAAAGCACGACCCACGTCAGGACAATACCACGATAGTGGTTGTTCGAGTCGAAAAGTCATCGCGCCCTGGCATGGCACGAAACTTGGCAACCACACTAAGTCCTGCCGCGTTGACCAAAAAAATCCCGGCGGCCCCAGCCGCTATCCAGACCGTTAAGGATCAGGCACAAGCAAAACCGATCATTGCAGCAGCTGCGGCCGCACTCGCCTTGCTCATCCTCGCCGTCATCATCTTCTAGCAAACCAAAAGCCAAGAGATATAGCGCCAGCACGGCAGCGCGCGTGGCCAAGTAATACGCGCTCAAGCTCAACGCTTGTCCTTGCGTGCGGCTGAGGCGATACCAAAGAATTCGCGCGGGCGCGTATCGATAAAGCCAGCGACTTCGTGCTCGCCTGCGCTTTCCAGCGCAAGACGCGGGCCAAGAAGTTCGTTTACCGCCTCGCTACACAGAAATTTCCGCCCCAGTGAAGCTGCCAATTTCTCCATTCGGAAAAGGAGTATGAGTTCAAACCCTGACAGATTGTCTTCTCCCAGAGCCCTGCCTCCGCCGCGGGCAACTTCGCCAACATGCAGCGCCAGACGGAACGGCAACTTGGATTCGGTTTGCACACTCAGCAGTGCCTCCAAAGCTCCTTTGACATGCTCCACCGATTCTTCTTTTCCCGGCCAAATCGCTAAGAACCCATCACCCAGATATTTGTTGATCACCCCGCCATGAAGCTCGATGATTTGCCGGCAATCGCCCGCCCAAGAACCTACCATCGATGCCCACACGGTATTTTCATATTCGCACGAGAGCTGCGTCGAATTCACAATGTCGCAAAGAAGCATCCAGCAATCGATACTCTGCACGTCGATCACAGTCATGGACGAAGCCTGGACGGCACTCTTCTCCGCCCCTGCAGGTGAAGCCTGTCGGAAGGTCAGTGAAAAATCACCAAGGCTCATGACATCGCCGTCATTCAATCGCGATGGCAGCGAAACGCGCAAGCCATTGACGTAGGAACCATTGCCGCTGCCAAGGTCAACAAGCCAATACTCGTCAACATCCTGTCGATGCACAACCGCGTGCCGTCGCGACACTTTCCTGTCGTCGATAATGATATGGTTGGACGGCGACCTGCCAATAGGGCAGTTCGTTTCAAGCGGCCATTGGCGCCCATCTGCCGCCTCTAACCAGGCCTCGGCCAAACCCTCGTCACTCATTAATCGGTGTCCCGGCTTTCAGGCACAGCCTTTGGTAAGAATCTCACTTGCGCTGCGAAAGCTACCATATGGGCTACGCACCTACCAAAAAAAATGGACCACATCGGCTTCATTTTCTGGCAATTGCGAAGATCATCCGCTGCGGTGCAGGACCATCTGCGGGAACGGTATTGTCCAATCGTTCTCGTTGCAGGCCTCCACGAGCAAACGCACCATTTCGCGTTCGATATCCTCATGGCGGTGTGCAAGTTTGCCAGCCACGTCGGCCTCCGCGTCATAGTTGAGTGACGAATCCCCTGCATTTGCCAAATCAACGCTCACGTGACGAACGCCTCCATCATCACCGAACACCTGTTCTAACCCCTGACGCAGATGGGCTTCCAGCCGCCGCGGGATCTTGTCGGTTGCATCCGCCTGATGCCGGTAGTCGATGCCGAACGGAACTGCAACACGAAAACCAGCTGAAAGGTTGCGCGGCGTCTTGGCGATAAAATCGCTCGTGGCATACGTTATGCGCGAACCGCCAAGTTCGACGAGCTGAACAAGTTCAGGTGTCTGAATGACAACCTTTCCAGTCCGACCATCGGACAACTCAGCCCAGTCCCCTTTACGCGTAGGAAACCAAGCTTCGTCGATGGCTGCAGGACGCGAATGAAGGCCGACAAGCTCGCGCACCGGCAGCGTGAACGTGCCACCTTCAAGCTCCGGATTGACGAGGTCAGTATAAAAGTCGAGCTTCTCCACACGCCAGGGCACACCACTCATGAGCACCCTTTCACCCTCCTGAACAGCCCCCAGATCCAAAAGCAGGGTCGCCTGCTCAATGATTGCCGGCAGCATCTTGAGGCCCATCCATGCAAGAGCAACCGCAAAAACAGATGTCACACCCAGCAAGATCCAGTCATTCAGCATATTGAGCACGATGAGCATCGCGAATAGTGAAACAAGCACCGTAGCGACTTGATAAACGAGGCCGCCTAGGCGAAGCGCGAAATTGTTCTTAATGCCGCGCCTATGCAAAAATAATTCGGCCCCCCGCGCAACGAGACGAAAAAAAGCGAATACACCAAAAAAGGCGGCAAGTGCCGTCAACAGATTTACCCCTCGCTTGCGCAAAAAACCGGTAGCATATTGACCGACCCCGCTGGGTGTACTTGCCTGTTCATCAAGGCGCAGCGTGAGTTGTTGCTCCGCCGTCTCTGCCGCGTCCTCCGCTTCCTGAAGCCGTTTGCGCCAAGTCTTTTCCTGCCCATCCAAATAAGCACGTTCCGATTGCGGCTCTTGCCTCGAATCTTCGTCGTCGGCAACTGGCGCAAGCGCCTGTTTCAGCAAACTAATGCGTTCGAGCGCCTTTCTCGCCAGATCCTGACGGTTCTTCGCATCGCTCATCGTCTCGTTTAATTTCTCAATCTCACGCGTCGTCGCGGTTGCCTCCTTCATCATCTTCACGAACGGCTCTGCCAATCCGACGACCTCGCGCTGCAATTCGAAGGGCTTATCTGCTCGCGTCTCAAAAGAATCGTCACGAACGCCAGTTGCGAGAGCAGAGATCTGCGACTGTGTCTTCGCGAGTTTGTCCTGGGCAACCTTGATCTGTTCCTCAAGCTCCTTTTTTGAGGCCTCCTCCTTGGCCTCCTGCAGCTCTTTCTTCAACGCCTCAATACCCGTTTTTTGCTCCACACGACTGGCAAGCAAATTGCTGAGTGTTTCGATAGCGTCGCGAATCTCTTGCTGACGTTTCGCTCTACGTTCCGCAGCCTCATTCTCATCCTGAGACTGCGCGAACGCGGAATGCTCGAACGATAACAATGCGCCGCACGCTACAACTGCAGCGAGCAAGAACCGGCTTACGTGTGAGATCATTGACAGCAGATTTCCAGATTAGAGAGAACCCAGTGGGAAAAGAAACTTGGACAGGCGTCCGCAGAACGGCCCGCGCGCCTACGCATATTTCGACACCTTGGCCGTTCGATGTTGTCTACTTCCAACAGGTCAGAAAAGGACATATCAAAAGCACACCGCAACGACCATCCCATAGACTGACGAAGACGACAGCGTACACCAAACTTGCCTAAGTAGCGCAAAGGCCGAAATGGCGATACACACCACCTTTAGTTTAGCCTATTCCCCAGCGCTAATCGCGCACAAACCCGCCGCATCACATTACCAAAGATTTGCAAGCATCAAAGTTCGGAACGTCATCTCGCATTCAATGAACGCAAGAAAGTCCGAAACCCTTCGAGGAAAGTTGCAACCCGCACGGCAATGACGCGATCAATGTCAACCTTGGGAGGAGCTTTGTATACCCATTGGCGGACGCCCATGTAAAACAAACTTGAATGAAAGCCCCAAATAAGTTCAAGCGCCATTTCCTTGTCCGCCCGTTTGCGAATACTCCTAAGGCCCAACTCATGTAGCTGTTCAGCGAGAATTGGTTCAAATATCCGGCGGCGCAACATGGCCGTGTAACGTTGAGAAATAACCGGGTCTTCGAATGCCGACAGCAGAAAAATCCTAACCCAGTCCTTTTGCATGATGACCTTTGCATAGTCTTTGAGATATTTTTCCAAGCGCTCCTGCAGGCTCAGTTGACGGTCGCCAAGGATTTCATCCCACTCCGGATTCCACCGCCCCAGATACACGCGCTCGTAGATCTTCTCGACCAAGTCATCCTTGTTTGCAAAATACCGGTAAAGCAGGCCCTGGCTGATCTTAAGATGGCTGGCAAGTTCGCGGGTCGAAAACGCAAGGCCGCGCTCAGCCACAAACTCTATTGCACCCGTGACAATAAGGTGTTCGCGCTCCTGCGGTGACAAGCGTTGTTGTTTCTTGTGTGCCTTCGTGGTGATAGCCATGGTGATTTGCTCAGCAGGAAGCCTCATTACGGGTTAGGCAAATACCGTCTGGCAGCATCGCACTCGCAATCATGCCCATTACCTTATCATCAGTTTTGACAACATCGAGACCTCAACGAAGTGCATACGGCAGCCAAGTCGAAATGCTGGGCACAAATGCTACGATGATCAAAACCAGCAACTGCAATGCAATGAAGGGCGCAACCCCGAGGTATATGTCCTTCGTTGCTATCTCTGGTGGCGCAGCGGATCTAAAGTAGAACAGCGCAAATCCGAACGGCGGTGTCAGGAACGAGGTTTGCAGATTCAGTGAAATCAGTATTGCCAACCAGATTGGATCGATACCTGAAGCCAGCAGGACCGGGGCAATCGTGGGAACGATCACAAAAATAATCTCTATGAAGTCGAGAATAAAACCGAGCAGGAACATCACAGCCAGTACGACCGCCAAGGCAGCGTACGGCCCACCTGGAACACTGGAGATCAACCCCTGGACGGCTTCATCGCCCCCAAACCCACGGAACACAAGCGACAGCATGGCCGCACCAATGAGGATCATGAAAACCATAGCGCTTAGACGCGCGGTTTCGGTGGCACAACTCGCCAAAGCACCAAGTCTAGCCGTCCTTAACAGCGCCACTCCAAAATAGGCGCTAAAAACGATCACAGGTACGGCGACAACAGCACGCTCCACCCCGATGGACACATCGGTCCACCCGACGAGCACGTGTTTTAACAACACCGCCAACATCAGGAAAGCAATAGCAGCATTGGCGTGACGGCGCCCGTCAGCGCCAAAACCTGCAAGCAGAATTGCCCCCGCCGCCCCGATCGAAGCTGATTCTGTCGGCGTTGCGACACCGCCTAAGATAGAACCGAGTACGCCGACGATCAACGCAAGCGGCGGTACCAACCGCGCCGACAGTTCGCCCACACCAATTTGCAACTCTTCCGCCTCGTTGGCGGGCGGTGGCGGACAGGTTTCCGGCCTCACAACGGCAAGCAGCATTTGATAAACCAGAAACACGGCGACCATCACGAGGCCTGGAATAAGCGCTCCGGCAAACAGGTCGGAAATAGATACAGTGTCAGGCGAGAAATTGCCCATCGCCAATTGGGCCTTCTGGTGCGCGGAAGAAATCGTATCGGCAAGCAAGACCAAAACCAGCGACGGCGGAATGATCTGTCCTAGCGTTCCGGCAGCGCAAATTGAGCCTGCCGCCAGTCGCGGCGAGTAACCCCATTTCAGCATCACGGGCAGAGACAAAAGTGCCATGGTCGTTACAGTGGCACCGACAATCCCGGTAGATGCGGCCAGCAGAGCACCCACAAGCGTAATAGCGAAGCCCAACCCGCCGCGACGGCGCCCAAACAAGCGCCCAATCCCGTCCAAAAGCTCCGAAGCGATACCACTGCGCTCCAACATGGTGCCCATGAAGACAAACAAGGGTACTGCAAGGAGAATTTCATTCGTCATTGCCGCGTAGATACGTTGCGGGATGGCGGCAAGGAAGGACGCATCGAACTGTCCCAACAAAGTTCCCAACCCGGCCAGCAATAGCGATACGCCGCCTAGAACAAATGCCACCGGAAAACCCGACATCAAACAGGCGAGCAAGCCGACAAACAGCAACGTCAGAAAAATCACATTGGGGTCAGACATCGCGCTTCTCTATTTGGCCGAGGCAGCGCCATAAAATTGCTAATGCCTGAGCAATCACGAGAAGCAGCGCAATGGGTATCACGGTTTTCAGTAGGAACACGCCTGGCAACCCTGCCACATCGCGAGACCCTTCTAAAGCCGTCCAGGAGCTCAGCACGTAGTCCTTCGAGGCCCAGAGCATGAACAGGCAGAGCGGCAGCAGAAACAAGATAATGCCGAGGGCATCGATCATGCGTTTCGTTGCGGGCGTGAACGATTGGTAGAACATGTCAACACGGACATGTCGATCCGAGGCAAGCGCATCGGCAAGCGTCAACATGAACATCGTGCCAAACAGGTACAAGATGCCCTCTTGCGCCATGACAGAACCCGCATTGAATAAGTAGCGAGCAATGACCACAACAAACTGCAAGAGCACCATGGCAACCGCCAACCATCTAACGGCCAGGCCTAGCTTCTCGATTGCTTTGTCAACCAGGCTGGAACCCTTCAAGTGGTTGTAGTCTTCGGCCATACTACCTCGCACGCATACAGTAAATGAGCTTCATACACGCCCGGTTTTAATGAGGCGTTCCACTGATCAGAAAACCTTGCAACCGACCGCACTCTTCACCAGCCGGGGAGCTTTCTTTGTCCCCACCACCAGACGGAAACGCTCAAGACAGGCCTTGAATTCAGCAAATTTCATCTGGAGCGCCCTAGGTTTTTTGCTTCAGTCGGACATTGGCGTATTCGCCGATCTCATGCCATTTGCGCTGAGAGTCACGGAACGCGATCCAGCTCTTATGTACTTTGGTCGCCAGAGGACTCTTTGCAGCACTTTCTTCCAACACTTCGGGCGCCATACTCTTCATCCTCTCAATAATCTCAGCGGGCCATTCATGCAGCTGCACGCCATGTTTGCTAATGAGCGCATTAAGAGCAGAGAGATTCCTGGCATTATACTCAGCAAGCGACGTGATGTATTCTGCGTCAGCCGCGTTTTGCATGATCGCTCTCTCTACCTCGCTGAGCCCCGACCACACCTTGGCGTTGACGTAAGATGACAGCGCGTGCCCCATTTCATGAAAACCAGGATAATAGTAGTGCTTTGCGACGCGGTGGAACCCGAAGGCGAGGTCATTCCAAGGCGCAATCCATTCAAGCCCATCGATGTTGCCGGATTGCAAGGACGTAAAAAGCTCCCCGCCTGGAATATTGACGGGCGTCGCCCCCAGCCGGGCCATCATCTGCCCGCCCAGTCCGGGATAGCGAATGCGTAGACCCTGCAAATCAGAAGCCCGCTCAATTGGCTTTTTAAACCAGCCACCCATTTGTGCGCCGGTGTTGAGGTTGGCTAATGGTTTTACGCCGTGTGCAGCGCCAAGTTCATCCCACAGCTCCTGACCACCACCCCACTTGAGCCAGGTAAAGTGCTCATCTGCAGTCAATCCGAACGGAACAACAGCGAAATAAACGAAAGCAGGGTCCTTACCAAACCAATAGTAAGACGTGTCATGCGTCAGATCGCCTGCGCCGGACGCGACGGCATCCAGCACTTCGAATGGCTCCACGATCTCCTTGGCACCGTAAACCTTGATGCGCAATTTACCGCCACTCGCCGCCTCAACGCGCTTCGCAAAGCGTTGCGCACTCGTTCCCAGACCGGGAAAATTCTTCGGCCAACACGTCAGCATTTTCAATTGCGTGCCGCCTTGCGCAATTACGGGTGCCGGCAGCGTGGCCGCACCCGCAAACACCGCAGCACTTTTGACGAAATTCCGGCGACTTGGCATATTGATCATGAAGCTTCCTATCCTATGACGGCCCCGGCAACTGCACGGCCATGTCCGTTACTGGTTTGCGCCGTCATCGACTATACGCCCAACACTCGTTCGCCGGCAGCAAAATCATATCATCGGCGCTCTCTTAGACTTGAAGAAAAAAGCGCTTGCACAATCAGACCAAAAGCCGAGCATTCGCCGGTTGGGCAGCCGACGCATCCCCTCCAAAATAAATAGTCAAATGACCAATAATGAACATAGGCTCTATGGTCAAGAGCTTGTCAATTTGCTAAATATAAGCATTCAATAACGGGAAACTTATTGATCAACCGAATAATGCGAGCAGAAAATGGGCACGGAACCGGACATTAAAAAATACGCAGAGTGGCCTGCCGAAAAGCGAGACGAAATCATCGCTAACTGGAATAACCGTAAGGTCGGTTCGCGCATCGTTTCGGAAACGGACAAGGTCCGTGTGTGGCATCTAGTGCTGAAACCAGGCGAACGCGCACCTTTTCACAGGCATGACGAGCCTTATTTCTGGACCAGCATGGCCTCGGGCAAGTCCCTCTCCTACTACAACGACGGAAGCGTCAAAGAGGCGGACTACGAGGTCGGCACAACGGCGCATTTCGACCTTGGCGACGGCAAGTTCTTTGTCCACGATCTCAATAACATCGGAGACACGGTGCTGAAGTTCGTGACAGTCGAGTTTAAGTCCTGACCCAAATGGATGTAACAGTGGCGTCAGCCTGGCAGCTTCGGACTCACATGGCGACGCCCGCGTGAGCACACCAGGAGAAGGCTTGAAAAAAGACGGAAATGCTCGCCGACAATAAGTCGGACGCGTGCGTTTGTTCGAACGCCTGCCCAACGATAATGTATTAGTTTGCGGCTGGGTATTGCTGGTGAGCCCGGGAGGATTCGAACCTCCGACCCACTGATTAAAAGTCAGTTGCTCTACCGACTGAGCTACGGGCCCAACAATCAGGATTGTAACAACGCCCACCCTTTGATTCTGGTCGCAGTGGCCGCCGAAGGCCTCGTCCATACTGGTGTTTTCGCCCGTTGGCAAGCGCTAGCCCACATCAACCCCCAACCCCTGCCGTATATTGCCCACAGCACGGCTGAAACAGTGCCACACCCACCATAAACGCGGCCCGGGAGTATCCGCCGGCACACTCACCATCTCAATCGAGAGCCCGGGTTATTACGGGCGAGCTGACCCACCTACGTCGTCGCACGTCACGATCTTCAGTGCCTGCGAGAAAAATTGACGGCGCACCAATACGATCAAGATGAGCGCGGTTGCCGCCATAAAGGCATAAGGTCCGGCAAACCAGCCTAGAAATCCGATAGAGAAAAACATTCCCCGTAGGCCTGCATTGAAATGTCGGCCCGCCAGAATATTCAGGTTGGCAGCCTGAACCGCCACCCTGTCCGGTTCAGCGTTTTCTTCAACGCCCTCTCTAGCTTGTGCAGGGGCCATGGGAACAGCGCCCATAACGATCGAACAATAATGAAACAACCGATACGCCCAACCAAACTTAAAGAATGCGTAGGAAAGTATCAGCGTCAATCCAAGTAGTTTTATTTCCCAAAAATACGAAGCACTACCAGTGTTGAGTTGCAGGTGTTCAAAAACATTGTGCACCCTCTCAGCGGACCCCAAAAGAGCAAAACACCCACCGATTGCGAACATTGTAACCGATGCAAAGAACGCTGTTCCTTGTTGAAGGCCTGCGATTATTGAGGTGTCGACGATACGTAGATCGCGCTGATACATGACCTGCATCCACGCCGCGCGCTGCTTGTTCATCTGCGCTGACAAGCAAAGGTCTCGCCAACGGCTCTTCTCAACAAGAAAAACGAATGACAGCCAGCTGACTATAAAGAAGCCGCAGGCAATGAAATCCAATTTCGTCATCTGTAATTCCTGTACGCGCAATGGCCGGCTTAATCTTCGGGTAGCCATCGGCTGGACGCGCCCAGGCTCACCTGGGCGCGATTACACCTTCGCTCGGTTAGGCATCCGGCTCGTTGATACCTTATCGGTTTTGGTTTGACGAGCATGACCGGCGCGGTGTGTTCCACATAATTATAGCTTTGGGATAAATACCCAGCGTTATCCGGACCCAAGGCCGGCATTTGCCTCAGGCCACGGTTTCGCGCAAATCCTCGCAACAGCGAACAGAACTTTGTGCTACCACCGTGTCAGCCCTAATCCCTTCCGAAGACTAGAGCAGCCCGCCTCGCAGTGACGGTGCGCTGACGCGGTTATCGAGTACACATCAATAAGAAGCGAATGCAGGAAACACAGCCCCTCGCCGGTACCGACACCGGCAGCAAAACAGATACGACCAAAGCAATTGGCCTGATGATCCTGGCATTGGTCTTGTTCTCCATGCTGGACACGACGGCCAAGCTGTTACTGACCCGCGTCGAGATCCCGGCACCCCAGGTAATTTGGATGCGCTTTTCCATGCAATCGCTGGTAATGCTGACGCTCATCCCGCTCACCGGAATATTGTCGTTAAAAGAGCTTGTGTTGGTTGAACAGCCGGGCTTTCAGATGTTGCGCTCGCTGGCGATGGCATTGACCACGGCATTTAATTTCCTCGCCCTGCAATACCTCAGACTCGACCAGACCATCACCATCATGTTCTTAACGCCGTTGGTTGTGTCCCTGCTCGCCGGCCCGCTGCTCGGCGAATGGGTCGGCTGGCGCCGCTTGTTGGCAATTCTTGTTGGCTTTTGCGGCATCCTTATCGCGGTGCGCCCCGGCATCAGCAACGTCCACCCCGCCGTTGGCTTCGCGTTTGCCGCGATGCTCGCCTATACGGCCTTCATCCTGTTAACACGCCACACCGCTTCACGCGCACCGCCTCTGGCCACGCTATTCTTCTCACTGCATGTCGGCGTGCTGCTTGCCGCTCCACTTGCCCTCAACGTGTGGGTCTGGCCGCCGTCATCTGTCGCGTGGTTGATGCTGGCCGCATTGGGTCTGTTCGGCGGTATCGGCCACTATCTCTTCATCATCGCCCACCGCCTGGCCCCAGCGGCTATCATTGCACCATTCATCTATATGCAGATTATCTCTATGATAATACTTGGCTATCTCGTGTTTGATGATGTCCCTGACATCTGGACACTTCTAGGCTCAGCCATCATCGTTGCATCTGGCGTCTACCTGTTCCACCGCGAGCGCGTTACGGCAAAGCACTGATACGTCTTCCTCCTTTTCGAGCGCCGACGGAGAAACCATCGGGTGCAAAATCATGTTTCAACTGCAGGGCGCTCAGTAGCGGAAAGGCGTGCCTTGGTCGCCTGCGACCACGCATCGAACTCGCCGGCCGCAATAGCTTCGCGCATGGCCGCCATCAAATCCTGATAAAACGCGGTGTTGACCCACGACAGGATCATGGCGCCTAGATATTCGCCGGAACGCACGAGATGATGCAGATAAGCCCTGCTGTATTCACGCGCAGCCGGACAACGACTTTCATGATCCAATGGCGTGAGATCTTCCGCGTATTTGGCGTTGCGCAGGTTGATCCGCCCGCCCCACGTAAATGCCACCCCGTGCCGGCCGTTACGCGTCGGCATGACGCAATCGAACATATCAACGCCCCGCCGTACCGACTCGATAAGATCGAGCGGCGTCCCTACTCCCATCAGATAACGCGGCCTTTCAATCGGCAGATGCGGAAGTGTCGCCTCGAGCGTCGCCAACATAGCTTCATGCCCTTCGCCAACCGCCAGCCCACCAATGGCGTAGCCCGGAAAATCCATACCAGTCAGCGCATCAGCCGAACGGCGGCGCAGGCCCGCATCGATCCCACCCTGCACGATGGCAAACAAAGCCTGTCCCGGCCGGCCGAGATCTTCGAACGCAGCCTTGGAACGTTCCGCCCAGCGCAGACTGAGTTCCATCGCGCGCTCCACGTCCTCTAAAGACGCCGGCAACTCAATACACTCATCAAACTGCATCTGAATATCTGCACCGAGCAGACACTGAATCTCAATCGAACGCTCAGGCGAAATCATGTGGCGCGACCCATCGATGTGAGACTGAAACTCCACCCCCTCCTCTGTCAGGCGGCGCAGCTTCGACAGACTCATGACTTGAAATCCACCCGAATCCGTCAAGATCGGCCCATCCCAGCGCATGAAGTCATGCAAACCACCAAGACGCGCGACGCGCTCCGCGCCTGGACGCAACATGAGGTGATAGGTGTTGCCAAGAACAATATCCGCACCGGCACTTTTCACTTGATCGGGATAAAGCGCCTTGACCGTTCCAACCGTGCCAACCGGCATGAAGGCAGGTGTGCGAACAACCCCGCGCGGGCACGAGATCTCGCCAGTGCGCGCAGAACCATCCTGCGCTTTCAGCGTGAACACAAACTTGGCCGCATCATCCTGCATAGCACGTCAAATCCCCATTCACCCGCCCTGCCATTTGCTTGGGACTCTCGTCTTCCGCAACCTAAGGCTCACACCCATCCTGCCACCAACGCTCTAACTGCAAAAAGCTCGGTTCATACATCGTCGGGACCCGCACCTGGAAACAGAAGGGTTGCATCACCGTAAGAATAAAAACGGTACCGTTCCTCCACGGCATGAGCATAGGCGCTCTTCATTAGGTCAAGTCCAGTGAATGCTGAAACAAGCATGAACAGCGTCGAACAAGGCAGGTGAAAATTCGTCATAAGGGCATCGACTGCGCCAACGCGATAGCCAGGCGTAATAAAAATCTGCGTTTCACCTCGAAACGCTGAAATCGTCCCACGCTTCTGTTGCGAACTTTCCAATATCCTGAGCGATGTCGTTCCTACCGCCACGATCCGCCGGCCGCGCGCGCGCACGTCATTAAGCGCATCTGCAGTTTCAGCAGATACATCACCCCATTCCGCATGCATGGTGTGGTCCACGGTGTCTTCCGCTTTCACGGGCAGGAACGTACCGGCACCGACGTGCAGCGTAACGAAATGCTGGGACACTCCACGCGCGTCGATTGCGTCGAGAAGCCGTTGCGTGAAATGCAGACCCGCTGTCGGCGCCGCGACCGCACCCTCGCGGGTTGCATAGATCGTTTGATAATCACTCTCATCCTTTGACCCTGCCTCACGACGGGCCTCTATGTAAGGAGGCAACGGCATACGACCCAACGCGGCAATGGCCTCGTCCAAAGATGCGCCAGACACGTTGAATTGAAGCGTGACTTCTCCGCCATCGCGCTTGTCCGTGATCAACGCTTCAAGTGCAGGAACGCCTGAGGTCACCGAGCCCGAGGCATCAAATGGCACCAAAAGAATTTGATCTCCCGGGCGCAAACGCCGCGCCGGCCGTGCAAACGCCTGCCAGATATTTGCATCACTGCGCAGATGCAGGTTGAAATGGACGCCGACGGGCTCGCCCCTGTTGATGCGCCGCCCCTTGAGCGCCGACCGAATAACACGCGTATCGTTGAAAACCAGCGCATCACCAGGCTCAAGCAGGTCGGGAAGATCGAGAACGCAGCGATCCTCAAGCGCATTGGACGCGCCAGGCCGCACCACCAGCAACCGCGCACGATCGCGCGGACTCACAGGACGAAGCGCAATGAGGTCTTCAGGCAGGACAAAATCAAACAGGTCAGTGCGCATGGCACCATCTCAAAAGACGAGCCAGCCTGCGCCTACCTAAATCCACCGACAACTGCCGCGACCAGACGACAATAAACACAAGCAAAGGAGACAACCGCCGGCAAATTTCAAAAATGATCAGGCAACGTCGGCAGCCACTTTCACCGACACCATCTTGTCAGGGTCTTGCACAGGCTCGCCGCGCTTGATCTTGTCGACGTTGTCCATGCCCTCAATGACTTTGCCCCAGGCTGTGTACTGGCCATCAAGAAAAGTTGCATCATCAAAACAGATGAAAAACTGGCTATTGGCACTATCGGGAGACTGCGCGCGCGCCATGGAGCAAACGCCACGCACATGTGGCTCCGCGTTGAACTCCGCTTTCAAGTTTGGATAGTCCGATCCCCCGGTACCACGGCCATTCGGGCAGCCTGTCTGCGCCATAAATCCGTCAATCACCCGGTGGAACACGATGCCGTCGTAGAACCCTTCGCGCGCCAGCGTCTTAATCCGCTCAACATGACCGGGCGCGAGGTCTGGCCGCATGGCTATGACGACACGGCCTTGTGTGGTCTCAATAATGAGTGTGTTCTCCGGGTCTTTGATCTCGGCCATCCGGCCCTCCTGTTCGTATTGTATCTCGCGCGGCGGGTGCTATGTCAGCCTCGCATCAAACTCAGCCACCCATACGACAGTCCGCCGCGGTCAAAATTTTTACCGCCGGCAAATACTTGGTCCAATTGCCGGCAACTCGCCTATTTCTTGTCTGCGAGCACGTACATTTTCTTGATGACGTCGGGTTTATCTACCTGCCCGGAGGACGGATCGCCCTTCTTGATGGCATCCACATGTTCCATGCCTTTCACGACCTTCCCCCAGACTGTGTATTGGCCGTTAAGCGAAGGGTAGCGGGTGAACGTAATAAAAAACTGACTGTTAGCGGTATCGGGGTGGTTTGTGCGCGCCGCACCCACCGTCCCGCGCTCGTACGGGGTGAGCGTAAACTCAGCCGGCAGATCGGGGTAATCCGATCCTCCTGCGCCCGTACCGGTCGGATCACCTGTCTGCGCCATAAACCTCGGGATCACGCGGTGCCACTTAACACCGTTGTAAAAGCCTTCACGCGCAAGCTTCTTGTAGCGCTCCACGTGCTTCGGCGCGAGATCAGGACGCAACGCGATAAAGACATTTCCGGTCTTCAATTCGATAACCAGTGTGTTTTCCGGGTCTGAGGTCCCCTGGGCCTGCACACTTGCAGCCGAAGCCAACAACACAAGGGCGGCAATCAAAGTCGAAAACAAGCGCATGTTAAAGTCACCTTCGATCAGTTCGTTAGAAGCTCAACCCCACTCCGCCGACGGCACCATGCCAAAGGCCAGCGACAGCCCCAAAACATTTGCACGCAGGTCAAATGTGGATGCCCGGAGTGATCGGCCGCCCTTATGGCCATTTCTGGACCTGAAAGCAACTTTTGGCGCCAAGACTCAACGGGAAAGGAAGAAATGCGCGGGTTCGCGGATCCACAAGATCAGCCTCCGGCAACCTTGGCGGCCAACTGCTTCGCCACCTCCGAGGACACAAACGGTGAAACGTCACCCCCCATTTTGGCGATTTGGCGTACCAAATTCGCCGCGATATGGCGCACCGAGGGAGAAGCGGCCACGAACACCGTCTGTACGTCAGGCGCCATTGCACCGTTCATGCCAGCCATCTGCATTTCATAGTCAAAGTCGGTTCCATCGCGAAGGCCGCGGAAAATCACAGTCGCACCCTCTTCACGCGCTGCCTCGATGGCAAGGTTGCCGAACGTCACAATGTCGATATCGATCCCGAGCTTATCGGCGATGACAACGGTCTCCTTGCGCAACATTGCCACCCGCTCGTCGGCTGAGAAAAGCGGCGTCTTGGCATCGTGCACACCCACGCCGATCACCAGCCTGTCGACCAGCTCGCCCGCGCGCGCGATGACATCGCTATGCCCCACTGTCACGGGATCGAATGTACCGGAGTAAAAACCAATGCGTGCCATTTGAGCCTGCCAGAATGCGTTTCACAAAGCGACCCGACGACACATAGCCCGCGCATGCAGGTCGCGACAAGCCTTGGCGCTCATGCGCAATCGATTAGGTAAAGAAAAAGGGCAGACACCCCGACATAGGTGTCTGCCCTTTGCCCGTCTCGCGCCCCGTTCCAGCTTGCGTTTCAACACAAGGAACTGGTTCGGAGCAACGGCCCCGTCACTTCAACGGCTCGACCCCACCGCGGCGGCCGAAGATATCTGACAGATTGAACCGATAACCAATACCAGCGGAGACGATGAGTGGATCAACATCAACGTCAGCATTTACGTTCAGACCCGGCGCGGCCAAAACATTCTGCCACTGCGCTTCGGTATCAAGCCAAGTCTTTTTAACATCTGCATTGAGGTACCAACCATTGCCGATTTCCACATCGATGCCGGCCTGCAAGACAAACCCAAAGGCCGAATCAATATCGACTCCTGTGCCGCCAAGCGGGCTGTTGCCAACACTTTCGTCGAAGAACGCAATGTACTGCACACCTGCACCGACGTACGGCTTCAAGCCGCCCATGCCCGTGAAGTGATACTGCAGCGTCAAAGCTGGCGGGAAAATCCAAAAATCTGCCACTTCGCCGCTCAGCCCCAACACTGGATCTTTCAGGTCGATGTCGTGCTTGGCAAAGCAGCAAAACAGCTCAATCGCCAGATTATTGTTCAGGAAGTAAGTCAGCGTTGTCGCGGGAATGAACTCGTTGCTCACCTCCGCATCCAGGCCCAATGCCCGGAGATCAAGCGATGCCCCAGGGGCATCGAGTGTCAGACTATTAACGCTATCCTGTGTGATGACCCCTGTCCCCAGGACGCGGATCATGAAATCCCCGCTGCGATCCCCGGCTGCAGCGCCGTTAGCACCGAGCATTGCAAGAGCGCAGCTAGCAAAGATACCAGTGCGCAGAAGCTTCATCATTTCATGCATTCTATTCTACCGTCTCCAGATTGGGCGCCAATTTGCACCCACGACCCCTCCAAGCGCCACCAAATGCCGGCAGCTCATGTAGATCGAATTCAGCGCGATTCCAGCGCCTGCGCCACCGCTAACCTGCTGCAACACCTGATATGAATCAGCATACGGCGCACCCCCTGACGCCAGTTGCACAGCCGCAACACTTCCATTGACCTTGATCAATCGAATTCCCCCGAAACATGGCATCTCACTAATAGGCCCTGGGTCAAATAGACCGAAGCAGTTCCCATCCGCAGGTCCTGAACATGCGACCGCCTTTGGCCGGCTTGATCACAATCAAGGCCGCGGCTCACGCGGGCGTCCAATGTCGGGAGCTTCAACGTGTACGAGCGAAGCAAAGCCGGAAACGGCCAATCCACGTCAGCGATGGGAGACCTCGCCATTACCACGGGTCCGACAGCTATTAGCGCAACCTCGCCGGATGCGCTCGACATACTCGCCACCAGCGCGGTCGACGTCCACGCGACCAAGAACCAAAGCTTGGCAACCGAGATCGATCACACTGAAACCCTATACTGGATCCGCGACGGTATCGTCACAGTGCGTACGGACATCCACGACGCCGATCGCATCGTCTCCATCCTTTATCCGGGCGATGTTTACCGCTCCTCATTCGCACCCGTGCCGTCACGAACTGTGTTGCGGGCACAATCTGCCGCTGTTCTTTCCCGGGCATCCTGGCCCAAGGTCAGCGCAATCGCGAATTCAAACAGCAAAGTCTTCGAGCAAATCACCAGCCGTACCGCCATGCAGATGGCGCGACAAAGCTTTCGTATCTGTTCCCTGGGCATTTTGAGCGGACCGCAGCGGCTGGCCGCACTTCTCATTGAACTCGCACTGCGAACCGGGCGCACGTACGAACAGGCCGTGACCTTCGAACAGCCTCTCTGCCGCGCCGACACCGCCAACTATCTGGCGCTCAATGCCGACACGCTCAGTCGCATCGTTTCCAGGTTCAAGGCTGACGGGATTATTACATCTCAATCGCGCGACATGACCAGCATCCGGGATTTGGATGCCCTGTACGCACAATGTCCGCTGACTGACGAATTGATCAAGCTACACTCTTCGTCGCAGCCCCACGCCATCAGCGTGTAGTATGCAAAGCGCCCATGCGGCGCGGCAAGCACACAATCATTATCGTCCGTCTTCTGCTGCTGTTTCAGTCACGGCGCGGCACAACCGATTTGGCAACAACCGCCGAAACGCTAGTCATCGCTGTTAGTGGCGCTGTCACCTGGGGCGGCATCTGGTTGGCCGGACACTTCACTCCCGTCATCGACATCATCATCCGCTCCGTCGTCTCGCAAGCGCTCGACCGATACAACGTGCTCATCGTCACCCGTCCGGAAAACACGCACGCCTTGCGTGTTTCGGCCGGCTATCCGTACATCGCCCACGGGGCACCGGATCAACTGGCCGGCATCCGTCACAAGGATAATCTGGTCAGTCTGCTCGATTGGAAATGAAGCGCATAACTTGCCATTACGCTCATTCACCACCATGGCAACAATGCCTTTGCCACCGCGACCCGAAGTCCGGTACTCATAAGACGAAGATCGTTTGCCGTAGCCTCGCGTTGACAGCGTCAGCACAAACTGCTCCCGCGCGGCCAGTTCATCGAAGCGTTCCTGGCTCAAGACGACATCTTCGCCACTCTCTTCTGGCTCCTCTTCCGGTGCACCGGCTTCCGGCACACCTCCATCTTCATCTTCCACAGAGGCAGCACGCCGTTGCGCTGCGGCCATCTTCAAATAGCCGTTACGCTCCTCAGCCGTCACATCGATACCACCAAGAATGGCCATGGAAATCACATGGTCGTCGCCATCCAGCCGAATCCCCCGCACACCTAGGGAGTCGCGGCCCTTGAAGACACGCACATCATTGACGGGAAAGCGGATACATTGACCGTTGGAGGTTGTCAGCAGCACGTTGTCGTCCGGCGTGCAAATCGCAACGTCAACAATCTTGTCATTCTCACCAAGCTTCATGGCTATCTTGCCATTGCGATTGATGTTCTCAAAATCGCTCAAAGAGTTTCGCCGCACATTGCCAGAGCGCGTCGCGAACATGAGCTGCAATTCGCTCCACGTATCCGCATCCTCCGGTAGCGGCAAGATCGTCGTGATCCACTCCTCCGGTTCCAGCGGCAGCAGATTTATAAGCGCCTTTCCAACCGACTGGGGCGTGGCCGCCGGCAAACGCCACACCTTCATGCGATAACACATGCCGCGTGAAGAAAAGAACAGCACCGGCGTATGCGTCGAAGCGCTGAAGATCTGCGTGACGAAATCTTCTTCCCGCGTCGTCAGGCCTGACCGGCCCTTACCACCACGACGTTGCGCGCGATAGGTCGCAAGAGGGACTCGCTTGATGTAGCCCTTGTGCGTAACGGTCACCACCATGTCTTCGCGCTGGATCAGATCTTCGTCTTCGACATCGCCGGCAATCTCTAGAATTTCCGTGCGTCGCGGTACGGCAAATTCCGCCTTTATCGCTTTCAGCTCGTCACGAATAATCTCAACGATGCGCAACCGCGACGACAGAATGGCCAGGTATTCCTTGATCTCCTCGCCGATCTTTTTCAACTCATCGCCGATTTCATCACGACCCAGCGCCGTAAGACGTTGCAGTCTTAAATCGAGAATGGCGCGCGCCTGCTCTTCGCTAAGCTGATAGGTGCCGTCGTCTGCAACGCGATGTCGCGGATCGGCGATCAACTCAACCAAGGGCGCAATATCGCGCGCGGGCCAATGCCGTTCCATTAACTGCTCACGCGCGATCGCAGGCGTTGGCGCTCCACGAATGAGCTTGATTACTTCATCGATATTGGCAACCGCAATCGCCAGTCCGACGAGCACATGCGCTCTGTCCCGCGCCTTGGCAAGCAAGTGCTTGGTCCTACGGGTCACCACCTCCTCGCGGAAGGCGGTGAATGCCGCAATCATATCCTTCAGATTGAGTTGTTCAGGTCGCCCGCCATTAATTGCCAGCATGTTGGCACCAAACGACGTCTGCAGATCCGAATAACGCCACAGCTGATTGAGCACGACATCAGGAACCGCATCACGCTTCAACTCAATGACGACACGCATGCCCTCACGGTTGGATTCGTCCCATATGTCAGAAATGCCCTCGACGCGTTTCTCACGCACCTGTTCGGCAATTTTCTCGATCAGAACACGCTTGTTGACCTGATAGGGGATCGCACCCACAACAAGCGCGTAGCGGTCCTTGCGAATCTCCTCAACTTCCACTCTGGCGCGCATAATGATGGACCCGCGCCCCTTGTGATAGGCGGAAAGAATTCCACCCCGGCCGAGAATGAGCCCACCGGTCGGGAAATCAGGTCCCGGCACAAGCTCAATCAACTCATCTATGCTGATATCAGGGTTGTCTAAATGTGCGATGCACGCATCAACGACCTCACCCAGATTATGCGGTGGAATATTCGTCGCCATGCCGACCGCGATACCGCCGGCGCCGTTGACAAGAAGATTGGGTAATTTTGCCGGCAGGACCGACGGCTCTTCCAACTGCTCGTCGTAGTTCGGCTTGAAATCGACCGTCTGTTTGTCGAGATCGTCGAGTAGATATTGCGAGACCTTTTGGAGGCGCGATTCCGTGTAGCGCATGGCCGCAGGCGGATCGCCGTCGATTGAGCCGAAGTTGCCCTGTCCATCAACAAGCGGCAGGCTCATCGAAAAGTCCTGCGCCAGGCGAACCAGCGCATCGTAGATGGCGCTATCACCATGCGGGTGATATTTGCCCATCACCTCGCCAACGACGCGCGCCGACTTGACGTACTTTTTGTTCCACTCAAGTCCCATCACGTGCATCCCGTAAAGGATACGCCGATGAACCGGTTTCAATCCGTCGCGAACATCCGGCAACGCGCGCGAAACAATGACGCTCATTGCGTATTCGAGATAGGACCGCTTCATCTCATCAGTGATTGAGACGGGACGAATGTCGCTTGGACCGCCTTGCGGCGGGGTGTTGTCGCTAATATCTGCCACGTAGGACCCAGATGATTGAGGGGAGGCACAAAAACTACCACATGCCAGCGAATCAATTCACCAGCAGCGGCCGTTCGAGAGTCATATGACGGACATTATCGCGATGGCTGCACAACAGCAATCATGCCACCGTCACCAACGCCTGTTCTCCCCAGTTTTCCCCAATAACACAACAGTTTATCGCCATTTACGGTGAGAAAATCAATATTCTTGCACCGAGACTTGCTAGCGTCACATCGACCGGCTAGACCGCGCCGGGATGCAACACGGTCGGAACGTTTTCATGAGGTGCATTCCTCAAGGGTAGAACGGAACCGGAGACCCCACCGCTGTGTTGTCCGAGCCAAAATTCAAGGAAGGCGAATATATGCACAAACTGTTATCTACTTTGACCCTCACCGCCGCGATGGCCTTGGCTGCTCCAGCACAGGCGGCCGATCCAGTGAACATACCGGCCGATGTCTTTATTGAGAGCCAGACGAGCGCCCAATATTTGGCCCGCGACGAGCTGATCGGGATCAAGGTTCACGACAAAGACGGCAAAATCATCGGTGACATCGAAGACTTGATCCTGAACGATGCCAATGTCGTTGAAGGTATTATCATGGGTACCGGCGGCTTCCTTGGCATTGCGGAAAAACGCATCGGCGTTCACCTGTCAGCCCTGCAGTACGTCAAAAAAGACGGCAAGACGATCGTAACGATTCCTGAAGCAACCAAAGGCGTGCTTGAAGCAATGCCGGAGTTCGTTCGCGCGAAGGCCAAGAAGTCACTGATCGAACGCGCGATGGAAAAAGCAAAAGAACTCTCAGACAAAGGCAGTGTGACCGCCACCGACGCGTACGAGAAGGCGAAAGAGAAAGCCACCCCAGCGCTAGAGGCTGCCAAAGAAAAAGCTTCGGAAGCCTATTCGGCCGCCAAGGAAGGTGCCAAGAAAGCCATCGACAAGGCAAAGGAAGTGGCTGACGACGCCAAGGAAGCCGCAACGCCTGAGGACGGCGCGAGTGCTCCTGCGGACAATTCATCTGAAGCACCCGCAAACTGATACCTTAAGGCCATGCAGGCCTTAAGACTGAGGCATCGGCATTGATCGCGAAAGATATGCCCCCGCGTCAGATTCAGTCCAAACCAACAACGTAAGAACAAGCAAACAAAAGGCCAGCAGGACGAAAGTCCGCTGGCCTTTTGTTTAGTCAAAAGCTGTTGGTGTTAGAACGGGATCTCATCATCGAGCTGCTTGTCAAAGCTTTCCGATGAACCGCCACGCGCCGAACCACCACCCTGGAATTGACCGGCGTCGTAGTCGGATTGGCCATTGTCCTGCAGACCGGCACTAGCACCACCCGACCGACCGTCGAGCATCGTCAACGTACCTCCGAAGCCCTGCAGCACAACCTCCGTGGAATACCGGTCCTGCCCTTGCTGGTCCTGCCATTTGCGTGTCTGCAGCTGACCCTCAATATAAACCTTGGCACCCTTCTTGAGGTACTGCTCAGCCACGCGGCAAAGTCCTTCACTAAAGATGACAACGGAATGCCATTCGGTCTTCTCTCTGCGTTCACCCGACGTCTTGTCACGCCAGCTCTCCGTCGTCGCGACGCGCAGATTGGCGATCGGACGGCCATCCTGCGTCCGGCGGATCTCTGGATCTCGCCCGAGATTACCAATTAGTATTACCTTGTTTACGGAACCAGCCATGCTGCACTCCCTGATTGTTTCGCTTGCATCGCGTGACCCGACGCGGCGCCTAGCATTTTGATTAGCCTCGGAAGACGACAGCGGTTGAGACGCAAACCAAAAGCCGTACCCCTGCCTAACGACCACGCACCGCTCATCTGACCGAGTCGCGTTGCATCAACCTAGCGTGCCACATCCGCACCGGGGACGAGCAGCTCATGTTGTCCACCGCTTTCCTGGCCCGGCATAGAAGAGCCCAAAGCGAATACGCAAAGGCGTCAGGTCCAAATGTTCTCCGCAAAATTGTTCACTTTATGTTCTATAGTAGTGTTGCCTTGCCCGCAACCCCTCACCCTAAAAGATACGCCAACATCGAACGTAGAAGCCGAAGCATCCGAATAACATCCGAATAAGATGTACCCACTTTCGGCGTTGTGATCCGTGCAGCTTCCGTCGCGCGTCTGTTCTAACGCACAACCATATCGCTAGCCGGGCCGCGCCTACTGGGTGCGCGACAGATCGGCCGCAGACGCTAGCTGGCGCATGATATCGACGGGAACAGCCTTCGAGGCGGCACAGCTTGATGACTGCAGGCGCTGATAGATTTCACTCAAATCACCACGGAAGTGCTGTGATTGAGCCCGTCGCGCAATGCCTGTCGCAACTGCCCCATTGCTCCACCGTGGCCGACACATCACCTTGACCAGATGATCAGTCAAACGGTCTCCGTAGCTTGCAACCTCCACTGGCGCAGGCGCAGGCGGTGCACCTGCCAGCTCTTCCTCACCTTCGGCCGGCGTCTCGGCAACCGGGCGAGGTGCAGGAGCCGGCGAGACCCCTGATTTCGAGATCATGCTCTGCCAAGCTTGATGGCCATCGCTGTTGGACCAGGCATCACTTCCCGCGACATCCATGATGCCCTTCAACGTATCGCGCATTTGCCGGTTAAGCGCCTTGTTTTTGACCCGATCAATCTGCCCCGCCAGGCTATCCACGTCTGCAGCGCCGAGTGGCTCCATCTTGATACGTGCAAGGTCCGCCAAACCCTCATCATCTTGCTGCGGCGGACCCGTCATCCAGACCGATGCTGAACGCAAATCCGCGCCCTTGATTTTTGCGCCACTCATTTCCGCACCTTGCAACTTTGCCCGCAACAAACTGGCGGCCTCCAAATCCGCATCACGCAGGCTCGCGCCTTGCAATTGAGCGTAATTGAGAAGTGCACCTTGCATGGAAGCGCTGGAGAAATCCGCAGCAACGAGCTTCGCACCTGTAAGATCCGTACCTTGCAACGTAGCAATGAGGAAGTTAGCACCCTGGGCTTGAATACCTCCCGTCAAATCCGCCATCTCCAGGCGAGCACTGGAAAAATTCGCGCCGATCAAAACCGCGTAAGCAAGGTTTGCGCGCTGAAGCTGTGCCTCCTCGAACTTCGCCCCTGAAGCGTTGATACCGTTGAGGTGCGCGTTCCCAAGTTTGGCACGAGAAAAGTCCGCGCGCCGCGCCGATGTGCACAACGCCTTCTTGCGATCTTCGCTAAGCAAAAGTTCATTCAGATCAGCGCACTGCAGCCAAGCGCCACGCAAATCCGTACCATCGAGCGAAGCATAGTCCAGATTGGCACCGGTCAAATCGACTTGGTGCATATCCGAACGATCAAGGCGGGCATAGCGCAGGTCCCGGCCACGCAGATTGAGTGTTGTCTCCCCAGGCGTAACATCACGATCCACAACTAGATCCGTATCGGTCACCACAAGATTTCGACGGAAGATGCCAAACAGCGCTCCATCACTGCTTGCCGACACAAATGGCAGTGAAAACCCGCCAATATCCGCCTGGCTCGTATCCTCTGCAGGGCTCATAAAAAACGTACGCCCAATTTTGTCCATGAACTCACCGGGCACGGTGGCCACGAAAAACGAGAACACCCAGACGGCGCCGAATATCACAAGCGAAAGCACCGACCTCAATGGATTTGCCATGCTGGTTCGAAACAGCGCCGAAAAGAACGATGTCTCCGCCCGCACGAGAAATACGCCGATAATCGACAACATTAGAATATCGACCACAAGCGACAAACGATGCGTCCAAGTAATGCCGATGTTGTGGTAGGGAAGGAAGACCACCTGAATGTATAGGATCAGAATGACAGGCAAGACTGCCAGCGTCAGCCAGCTCATCGCATGCAAAAATCCGCCCATGACGGGCGCGCGATGCGGGCCCGCAATTGCCTGAACGAAGAAGAAATTGTGCAACTCCAGCCTGAGCGGATGCGTCCTCTTATCGCTCGTTTCCAAAAGCCTGATCGCGTGATCGAATTCCAGGGTCTTGCGCGCCAGCAGCACCAGTTGCGAAACCAATCCCAGATGGAACAGCACCAGAACAATCGGGGCAAACTGGAAAAACTGCCGTTGCTGGATCTCAACCTGCAATATCGGCAGTGACACTGGTGTTTCCAGCAACAGATCGCGATGGGTTACACCCGCTACCGCGATCATCAGATAGGTCATAATACCTAAGAAAATCAGCCACGCGGTATGCGCCGTATCGCTTGAGCGATTGACCGCTTCCAGCAAGCTATAGGGGTTGACCTGCGCCTCACCCTCAACCGAATTACCCAACATCTCACTCATCTGAGTGTCCCCCAACGCACACACACCGGGCCCTGACTTGGCCGCTACGGAGACGGACCATAGCGGAAAAAGTGTGACTATTGCAGCGCACCAATTTGCAAAGGCTGACTATATCCATAACTCGTGTTGCCAGCTAGTCGCAATCCGGCTACCGCACCCTCTTAGGAGCAATCTCGTTGCGCCGGCCACCCCTGATCAGGGTGCCCAAACGACTACTGAGCTTGATTGCACCGTATTGTCACGTTGCTCTGTCCACATTCCGTTGGGGAACAACAGGGAAGTTGACCTGCCCTCGAGGCAACGTGACGGTAAAGTTTGGCGTCAGACTCGGTGCTCCGATTGTGCAGAAAAGACTCAACCCGTCTTTCGTTTGCCACCATTGATGCTAGCGTTTCTGTAAAAACAGCGTCGCGTAACCCCAATACACAACGAACGGCAGCATCCGCCATCGGCCCAAGCTGCCTGCCTGGCTGTTTTTCAAAAACGGAAAGGACGAGAACAACCGTGTACGACTGCTCAAAATGCCCCGGCTACTGCTGTTCCTATCCCCTGATTGCCCTGGAGAAGCGTGATGTTGAGCGCCTTGCCAAACATCACGACATGGACTTTGAGACCGCCAAGAAGGCGTTTACACGCGAGGAACACGGCCGCAAGTACGCAATGCGCCGCCAGCCCGACGAGCATTTCGGCAAGATTTGCAGGTTCTTTGACACCGAGAAACGCCGTTGCACGATTTATGAAGCGCGCCCCAAAGTCTGCCGCGATTTTCCCGATACCAAACGATGCGGCTATTACGATTTTTTGAGATTCGAACGGCGCACCCAAGACGATCCGGAGTATGTATCCGTGACCAATCACGAGTTGTAATTCCTAAACGGCGGCGCCATCCTGACGGCAATTTCGTCGGTCAAGCCCGACCAAGACGCTTTGCGAACAAGGGATGTGCGCCATGATCACGCTTCACGTCTTTGGGCCCCACTTCGGGCAAATTGATGCTAGCCCTTTTTGTGCCAAAGCGATTGTCCTCTTAAAGATGTCGGGCCTGCCGTTTCAAACCGCCAAGGCGGACCTGCGCAAGGCGCCCAAGGGCAAAGCCCCCTACATGTATGATGATGAAGAGCTCGTCAGCGATTCAACATTCATTCGCTTTCACTTGGAAAACCAGCACGGCATCGATTTCGATCCCGGCCTGACTGACGCGCAGAAAGGTATCGCTTGGGCCTTTGAAAAAATGTGCGAAGACCAGCTCTATTGGGCGACCGTCCAACAGCGCTGGATGATCGATGCCAACTTCGACCGCGGCCCACGCAACTTTTTCAAACCGATCCCTGCGCTACTTCGCCCGATCGTCATTTCCAAAATTCGAAAGGACGTAAAGCAGGCGTTGCACGGTCAAGGCTTCGGCCGTCATTCGCCATCTGAAATCACAACCCTCATCATGCGCGCATTAACGGCAATCTCAGCACAACTGGGCGACAAGAAATTTCTGATGGGAGACAACCCCTGCGGTGCCGACGCAAGCGTTTTCCCCGCGGTTGCCGGATTGCTATGCGATGTCTTTGACAATCCGTACCACGAAAAGGCTAAGAAGCTACCTAACCTGCACGCCTACTGCGAGCGTGGCCGGGCACGCTGGCAGGCCGAGTAGGCACCCGCCACTAATAAGAACTGATGTGGATGTCCACCACTCACCACTAGGACTGGCGCCTATCGGACGAGGCCTTTTGCGCTGCCTTATGGTCGCGGCGCGATTGTACCTCCAAAAACAGTTTGCGCACTTCCGGATAAGCCTTCTTGATCTGTCGTTCGAGCGCTGCTGTCGTAACTTCAACAACCTTTGCGCTTTGATCGTCGCGAAAGTCGACACTCGCTGCGACCAGCACATCTTGTGGGCCAAGGTGCATAGTACGGATCTCGTTGATCGCCAGAATCGACCCATCCTTGCCTGTTTTTGCCTCGATTAGCCGCTGTAGCCCCTCTCGTATGTCTGCGTCGGCCGCTTCACCGATAATGAGTGCTTTGATTTCAATACTCATCATGATCGCAATCGATGCCAACAAAAGCCCGATGCAGATCGACGCAATGCCATCGGCTTCCTGCCAACCCAGGAGATGTGCCGCCATAACGCCAAACAGCGCCAGGAACAAACCGGTCATGGCACCGACATCTTCAAGGACAACGGCAAAAAGCGCAGGATCCTTAGACTTCCTAACGGCCGCGAACGCAGGCGTGTCACCACGCTGCCTGTTGAACTCCTTGATGGCCATGTAGCAAGCATAGCCTTCCACCATCATCGCGAACGTCAGCACGATATAATTGACATGCGGATCAGAGATCGGATGCGGGTGAAGTAACTTATGGACGCCCTCATAAAGCGACACCCCTGCCCCAAGCGAGAAAAGCAGGATCGCTACAATGAAGCTCCAGAAATAAAGCTCTTTCGAATAACCGAAAGGGTGCTGCTCATCGGCGGGTCGCGCTGACCTCTTGATCCCCAGGAGCAAGAGCCCCTGGTTGGTAGTATCGACCAATGAGTGGATGGCTTCGGACAACATTGCCGACGAATTCGTCCATGCGGCTGCAATGAATTTGGCAATCGCAATACCGAGATTTGCACCCAGCGCAATCAGTACAATTTTTGTCGAACCGCCTGCCGCCACGTAACCTGCCTCCGAATCGCGCCTAAACCCGGCCCAATCTACGTATACCACCGTCAGGAACAAATCCCAGAAACCAACAATTCTCTTATACAGCAACGGCTCCGCCACACCCGCTAAGGCAAGAAAAGAAATGGGCCGCCTCAGCCTGGAAGCCGGGACGACCCAATTCATTTTATCTAATTTGGCGCTAGCCTAGTCGGCACACGCCCCAACAACATCACCCCGTGGGCTGACATTGCGTGTCGCAGGGCACCTCCTCGCGCGATTCAACCTTGCCGCGGTACGGCGAGAGAACCTCGCGATAACACTTGCCGCCATCGTTGACGATCCTGACGATCATCTTCTTGTCCGACATCGATTGACACATCACCTTGATGCCTTCCAAGGCCAACTGCTGGCCACGGCGACGTATGACAGGTTTATCCGTCCCGCTGCTGCGTGCCGCCAGTGCAGGCGCGATAATGAAGTCCATCAGGGATGCAGTCTGCGTCTTCTTCTTCAGGTCCTCAAACGAAATCCATTCCTGGGTCGCAGCACCGTCCTGCAACGCGATCCGGATCGCGATATCGCCGGTCTTGGGACACGACCCGACATCGATCCGCGTACCCTTGCCCGTATTGAGCGCCTGAAACTCCGGCAAGCAATCGATATTTTTCACCCAAAGCTTGTGCTGAGCCTCGCGATACGCAACCTCATCGTAGGGAATGTCGTGTGCGAACGACTGGTAGATCGTCCATGCCGTCGGAATGGCACCGATCACCGGAATACTAATCGCAATTACACGAACCAGCTTCTGCCATTTGCTGAGCGTCGAACCCGGAGGCGCGGTCGTCAGCGTCTCTATGGTCTCATGAAGCCCTTTCTTGTCGTTTTCAGCCATAACAACCTCTCCTCCAGCCCGGAAACAGTAGCCGCCTGCATCAATGGCAGCGGCGGGTATCATATTGGCATAGCTCATGAGCAGGAGACATACTCGAATTTATGTGAACTGAGTTTGACAGCCCGGTTCATGAACCGTTCAGCTCACCCCGCCGCACGCCCACCCTCCAATTGCGACGCTGGCGTCCGGGCAACCGCGTAGCCCCGCGAGCCCTAAATTTGGAACCTATTGTCCACGGATCACGGGCCAGGCACCGGGACGCATTGCCGCCTGCGCGCTCATCGGCTACCTAACTGGCCCATGGCGAACTCTCAAAACAAGCGGCCGGCGAAACCGCTCGGTAATCGCTCTAGCTCAGCCGTCAGCGACACAATCCACGTCCAGGGTGCGCGCGAGCACAACCTGAAGAACGTCGACCTTGAGATCCCGCGCAATGCGCTGGTGGTTTTCACCGGCCTGTCCGGCTCGGGAAAGTCTTCGCTCGCCTTCGACACCATTTATGCCGAAGGCCAGCGACGTTACGTGGAAAGTCTGTCGGCTTACGCACGCCAATTCCTGCAGATGATGCAAAAGCCGGACGTCGACCACATCGATGGCCTGTCTCCCGCCATTTCCATTGAACAAAAGACGACATCCAAGAACCCGCGCTCCACCGTCGGAACGGTCACCGAAATTTACGACTACCTGCGGCTGCTGTTTGCACGCGTCGGCATCCCGTATTCTCCTGCAACCGGACTTCCTATCGAAAGTCAGACCGTCAGCCAGATGGTCGACCGCGTGATGGAGCTTGATGAGGGAACGCGCGTTTATCTGCTGAGCCCCATCGCGCGTGAGCGCAAAGGCGAGTTCAAGCGCGAACTGGCGGAGCTGCAGAAGAAAGGTTTTCAGCGCGTCAAGATCGACGGCACCTTTTACGAGATCCCCGACGCGCCCAAACTGGACAAAAAGTACAAGCATGACATCGACGTTGTCGTCGATCGTCTGGTTGTTCGCGACGATGCCGCCTCACGCCTCGCCGACAGCTTTGAAACCGCAATCGGATTGTCGGACGGACTTGCTTTTATCGAACTGGCCGACAAGCCGCTTGCCAAAGCGAAGACCAAGGGCGCCAACAAATCCAAGAACGAAACGCACGAGCGGATCATCTTCTCCGCCCGCTTCGCCTGCCCGATCTCCGGCTTCACCATTGATGAAATCGAACCGCGGCTGTTCTCCTTCAACTCACCTGCCGGCGCCTGCCCATCCTGCGACGGGCTCGGCACCGAATTGCAATTCGAACCCGATCTTGTCGTACCCGATCCCTCGTTAAGCCTGCGCGAAGGCGCCGTCTATCCCTGGGCGCGCTCCGGCACCACCTCACCCTACTACGAGCAGACTTTGGAAGCGCTCGCCAAGCATTACGGCGTCTCCATGACAAAGCCGTGGGAGCAGCTGCCCAAACACGTGCAGCTGGCTCTCCTCTACGGCTCGGACGACGAGGAGGTAACGTTCGTCTATGACGACGGCGTACGCCGCTACCGCAACAAGAAACCGTTCGAAGGCGTCATCGGCAACATCGAACGGCGTTGGCACGAAACCGAAAGCGACATGGTGCGCGAGGAACTGTCTCGCTACCAGGGCGCGCACGACTGCGAAGCGTGCGGCGGCTTTCGTTTGCGCGAACAGGCGCTCGCCGTGAAAGTCGGCGAACTGCACATCGGCGAAGTCTGCGACATGTCCATTCGCACTGCCAACCAGTGGTTCGCCGAACTACCCAAAGCGCTCAGCAAAAAGCAGTCAGCAATCGCCACCCGCATCTTGAAGGAAATCACCGAGCGCTTGCGCTTCTTGAATGACGTCGGCCTGGAATATCTCACCCTGTCGCGCTCCGCCGGAACGTTGTCGGGCGGCGAAAGCCAGCGCATCCGTTTGGCCTCCCAGATCGGCTCCGGCCTCACCGGCGTACTTTACGTGCTCGATGAACCGTCCATTGGCCTGCACCAGCGCGACAACGACCGGCTATTGCAAACGCTGCATCACCTGCGCGATCTCGGAAACACGGTGATCGTCGTCGAACACGATGAGGACGCCATCCTACAGGCCGACCATGTCGTCGACATTGGCCCCGGCGCAGGCGTACATGGCGGGGAGATCGTTGCTTCGGGACCGCCCGAGGTCATCAAGGCGGCACCCGAAAGCCTCACCGGCCGCTATCTCATTGGCGACTTGGAAATTCCCGTCCCCAAGACCCGGCGCCAACCAGCGAAAGGAAAATCCCTCACCGTCGTTGGTGCACGCGCCAACAACTTGCAGGACGTCACCGCCGAATTGCCACTCGGACTCCTAACCTGCATCACCGGCGTCTCCGGCGGCGGCAAGTCGACGCTGCTAATCGACACGCTTTACAAGTCGGTCGCCCGCCGCCTCAACAATGCGCGCACGCATCCCGGCGAACACGACCGCATCTTAGGCTTAGAACACCTCGACAAGGTGATCGACATCGACCAGAGCCCGATCGGGCGCACGCCGCGCTCAAACCCGGCCACCTACACCGGCGCCTTCACGCCGATCCGCGAATGGTTCGCCGGCCTGCCCGAAGCCAAGGCGCGCGGCTACGCCCCAGGCCGCTTTTCCTTCAACGTCAAGGGCGGGCGCTGCGAAGCCTGCCAGGGCGACGGCGTCATCAAGATCGAGATGCACTTCCTGCCCGACGTTTACGTCACCTGCGACCAATGCAAGGGCAAGCGCTACAACCGTGAAACACTGGACGTAAAGTTCCGCGAAAAATCCATCGCCGACGTGTTGGATATGACAGTCGAGGAAGCAGCCATCTTCTTCTCCGCCGTGCCATCCATTCGCGACAAGATGGAAACGCTGCGTCGCGTCGGGCTGGGCTACATCAAGGTCGGCCAGCAGGCGACGACATTGTCAGGTGGCGAAGCCCAGCGCATCAAGCTCGCCAAGGAACTGTCCAAACGCGCAACGGGACGCACACTTTACATCCTTGATGAGCCGACCACGGGCCTGCATTTCCATGACGTGGCAAAACTGTTGGAAGTGCTGCACGAGCTTGTCGATGCCGGCAACACGATTTGCGTGATCGAACACAACCTGGAAGTCATCAAGACCGCCGACTGGATCATCGACATCGGACCGGAAGGCGGCGATGGCGGCGGACAGATCGTTGCCGCCGGCACACCGGAAGATGTCGCCACCGTGCCCGAAAGCTACACCGGGCAATATCTCAAAAAGGCCCTCAAACGCCGCGGGAAAGTCGCGAAGAAAACTGCAAAGAAAGCACCCGCCAAACGTGCGCCACGATCAAAGCGTCAGGCTGCGGAGTGAGGGTGGGGGCCGAAGCACGATGGGCATCGGACGACGGACGAGCACAACATAATGTCCTGCTAAGCACCAATCTCCAAAATTCGTGCTACCGAGCACTTATCTTGCCCTGGACACTAAGAGGCCCGCATCGGCGAGCACTCGGTCCCACATTCGACCGGCTTTGCCCACGAGTTCAACCAAGCGATACTTTCGACTGTTGAAAAACAGGTTCACATAAACCCTTTCGCGACCTTCAATTGTGGGAGCAAATGGATCATACTCTCTGAACACCGACCACTCAGCATCGGTTGGTTTTTGCGTGATCACTAGGTGCCTGGATCTATTGGCCAGATCGCGTACGATTTTCCATTCTGGATAAACCTTGAGCGCGTCTTCAACAGTGGACAGAGACATTGCTTTGTCTTTGATTATCCATTCGCGTAGAGAATGGCACCAAACGAAGTAAGCTAGCGAATAGTCCAGAGCCTCGTGGAAATCCGTATGCGGGAGATCCTCCAGAGCTATCGTTGCTCTTGTCTCCCATTGCTTCATTCGTTCGAAGTGGCTGAACCATCCCTGATGCCGATCTGCTCCGAGCATTCATGATGTCTCCGATTTTCCCTATCTATGGATTAACATGTACGAGTTGCCAACTAGGGAAATGGTCTATTCCAGATCCCAAGCCTCGATCCATGTCTTCCTCACAATCATCTGCCCAAACCAAAAAACGAAACCACCGACGCACACTCCCTCTACCGTCATCGCGGGCTTGGCCCGCGATCCGCCCAACCATCAACGTTACGTGACAAAAGAGACTTGGACAGCCCCCCGCCTTCGCGGGGGTGACGGTTGTGATTTGGCGTCCGGTCTCGTTACACTCAACTGTCATCCCGCGACTTGGTCGCGGGATCCACGGTGCAACCTGCCGTGATTCAGAGTTGGAATGCACCACGCAACCGATAAGGCCATGCTCTCTGTCTCGCTAACCAGCACGCTCAGCGCAAGTTGGAACACTCCCGCCGTCGCGGTAGGTCGTGTCGAAGACGCGCTTCCAGCACGATGGCGTCGCGATCGGCGTACATAAAGAAGAAACCTGGATCCCAAGGACAAGCCTTGGGATGACAGGGTGTGGCTTTGGCACGGTGCTTTCCACCCCCACTCCTCTTTTGCGCCGCACACATTTGCCAGTTAACCAAAATCACCTTGCCGGTGCCATTTTCGGCGATTAGCCTTAGGTCAGTTGTAAGAGTATCTCGCTGAATTGTATCGGCGTTTTTGTCGGGATACCCATCATGCTCTCTAGCCTTGGGCGCCAAGTTTCGCTTTGTGTTGTGATGGCCCTTGCCTTGATCGCGGGTGGCTGCGCCACCAATTACCCCGCCGCACCAACCGCAGGCTACGGCTATGCCGGCGGCCCGGCCGACTATTATGCGACCGAGAGCCGGTCCGGTGGCTACGGTGATTATTCCGGTAACGACTATTACAACTATGAGCCGCCGCAACAGCGGGCCACGACGGCGCGTGCCAGAGCAGAGGGCAGACGCGTTGTCGCCGTCTCCTCCAAGTACCGCCCCGGCGAGATCATCGTCAGCTTTGCCGACCGCCGCCTCTATTACATCGACGCGCCCGGCCGCGCGTTAAGTTATCCGATTACAATTCCGCGCGAAGAGGATCGTTGGCAGGGCGTAACCGAAGTCTCCGCCAAGCGGGAGAACCCGGCTTGGTTCCCGACCGAGGACATGCTTCGCGAGAATCCGCGGCTGCCAACCTATGTGCCTGGCGGACATCCCATGAACCCGCTCGGCGTGCGTGCACTCTATCTTGGCACCAGCACCTATCGGATTCATGGCACGGACGCGCCTTGGACGATCGGCGCGTCGGTCTCCAAAGGCTGCATCCGGATGTTCAATGAGCACGCGCTCGACCTCTACGATCGTGTCAGCCTCGGTGCGCGCGTCACGGTGACGTGGGACACGATGGGCGTGAGCTGAGCGGGGCGTTGCCGGCAAACAAGTCAGAAAATGCCTGGCACCGACTGTGGAGGCTAAGCCCAACGGCCAAGTCACCGCGTTTTGAGAGTGCAAGTATACTTGCCACCAGGTCCACAGCGGCGACGGATTGTACCTTTATTCGCACCAGTGTTTGACGATCCGGTGAGCGTCTGTTTGTGTCCTTGAGTTCTCGCCGTTGCAAGTGAAGCGGGCACACTTTGACCCGCCCTTTCTCGCTGTATGGATACTTCTTGTGCTTCCAACGGGAGCGCAAAAACTCCAATAAGAATTGGGGCAACACCCAATAAGGTGGCTGGCAACCCTATTTTTTCAATTGATCTGAATGTCATATGTCTATCCTCCAGGCTAGGTGTGAAATATGCCCACCACTACACCGAGTTGGCGCGTCGTCGCCCCGACCACCGATTTTCTTCAATCAATGCGTTAGTCGTTTCTCGGGCGCGGTGTTGTCACCGGCCAGAAGACGGGTGGTTCGTCCAATATGATGACATCGGGTTTGCCAATAACGCGTTGGGCTTGTGTGCCCTGACCTTCAATCCATTTTTTACCTGACTGGGGCGCAAGCGTGGATGCAGCGTTCGCTCCACGAACGCTAAACTTTTTTGAGGCCTTAAAAGCCTTATCAGCTTGCGCGGCGACCGACGGCAGTGTCAGAATCAGGACAGTTGTCAGCGAAACGAAAATGGTCCGGTTCATGTCTTACTCCGGTTCCGCGACTGACATATCGCGTAGCGTGTTTGGTTCGGCATCTTTTGAGATGGAGTGTGGTGCCGGTGCGGGGTGAAGGTATAAGACCTCGCACCGGCTAGAGCGCTCTTGGCCGAAATGACGGCCCCTTCAGCGCTATAACTGTGCTAACTGCACATTTTTGGCGTGATGTCGTAATTCATAAACTTAACGTCGCCACCGCAGCCTTTATCGCCCCAAGTCTTGACGCGGACTTCGAATGTGCCCCTGTCGCGATTATAGGAACACGCGGTCTTTTCGATACTGGCCTTGATGTCTTTGATGTCATAACCGTTGACATTGGACGGTTCGCATTGATGCGGCTTTTTGCGTTGAAAGCGCGTGTCTCTGGCCGCTTCAGCGCACTTTCTGGCCAAACGGGCCGCCATGCTGCGCGCCTTGTTCGGATTACGCACCGCCCAACCTCGAGCGTCGAAATTATCAATGGGAAGAACAAGCGTTCCTTTTTTCAAATAGATTTGCGCCTTACAGCCGCGCTTGACGGCATGGGCTGACGTTGTCATCGCGACTGCAGCCAACGAAGCGACAGCAGCAAAAAGAACAGTCCTCATGGTGAATACCTTCCTGGTTGTTGCAGCGTCTTCTGTGCGAACATGTGTTCGCTAGGGAACAGTATGTCGAGGATCGTCACGCGCATGTTCCGTTTGGAACAGCGCCAAAAATCTATGTCGGTCATTCAAGCAGGTTCAATCGACGTTGGTTTGTCACCTCGTCACGTCGCATATGATCGTCATTTGGAGTGCGCAAAACCCATGTACAAGATTGCAATAATGCTCGTAACAGGATTGGCATTGTGCGCGTTGGGCGAGGATGCGCGGGCACAGTGCAATCAGCCTCTTTCGCCTGCCAAAAATATTGAATCTGGAAAAGGAACTTCCGCTAAACGCGTTCCAGACATGAGGACCGTTGCAAAAGCACCAATGCGCGAGCAGACCAACCGAACCACCACGAGAGAGAAAAAGCGCGCTCCAAATCTCAAGCTTGCAAACGCTCATGCGGTTGACGCCGCAGCCTGTCAGGGAAACCCACCGCCCGGCTCACAAGTCGCGCCATCACAAATAAAAGTTGTGGTCCAGTGAGGTCTTACCGACAGTCGCATGGTATGGCGTCCTGGCACTGAATTATCAAAAAAAAATGTAGAGCGTGAACACCTACAGCCGCTGCGGCAGTCTCCATCACGGAAATACGTTTTCCGCGCGATCCGCCACGATCGGAGGAGTAGCAGGCTCGCGCATCAGCGTATAAAACTATGCTATCATCAATAAATCTCGCACAAGGCAACAACCAGCATAGAGAAACGCGATGAACGAACATGCGCAAAGCACTCCCTGGAGTTTTTGGGTCATCGGCGCCGGCGGACTGATCTTCAATCTGTTGGGCTGCGCAAATTTCGTCTCGCAAATGAATGCGGAGATGGTGGCATCGATGCCGGAAGCGTACCGCGCGATCGTGGAAAGCCGCCCTGCGTGGGCCACCGTAGCATTCGCAGTCGCAGTTTTCGGCGGCGCACTTGGCGCGGTTTTGCTCCTGTTCAAAAAATCGGCGGCATACTACGCCTTCATCGCCTCATTGCTTGGCGCACTCGTCGCGCAAGTTCCAATCTTGAGCATGACCGATTTACCCGTGGGAGCCTTGGTCGGCGGCCTAAGTCAGCTGGCGGTGACGGCCTTTCTGATGTGGTATTCGATGTACGCTAAGCGCAACGGCTGGATCAGCTAAGACACTTCTGAACGAACGCTTGCAGAATGATGTTTTTGTCGGTGCCCTTTTGCAGCTCCGGTCTGCCTCGCGAGCAGCCACATACGCAACTTGAAATGTTAACTCCAGCAACAACGCCGACGCGGCAATCGCGAAGATCATGCGGTTTTCTGACATGATCCGCCTCCGAAACAGTCACCTGATCCCAACTATACCGGAACCCCGGCACCTCAGCATCATCATTGCCATGGCACTGCCGCAACGCACGCTCCGGAATATGTTGCTCCTGTCGCCTGCACATGTCACAACCCGCGTCTTGGCGCACGAAAACCGCCACGTAGACGAAAGCGCTTCAAATTCCGCTAAAGGCCCTACCCAGATGAGCAGCACGCAACAGCCCGTCGGCCGCCCTAAGCAGCTGCCTGCAACCGGGTACGTCCTTCTCGCAGCCGTGACATTATTCTGGGGCGCCAATTGGCCAGGCATGAAAATCGTAGTGGCAGAACTACCCATCTGGTGGTTTCGCGCCATGAGCGTTGCGGTGGGGGCCGTTGGTTTGCTGACCATCTCGAGACTGTCCGGCAATTCGCTGCGCTTGCCACGCGAAGAAGTCCCGCAACTGTTAATCGTGTCTGTGTTCGCCATGCTCGGATGGCAGATGTTTTCAGCCTACGGTGTCTCCCTGATGCCTGCCGGGCGCGCATCCATCATCGCCTTCACCATGCCCGTCTGGGCGGCGTTACTGGGAACGCTCATGATCAATGAGCCGTTTACAGGTCCCAAGATCGTCGGCCTCGTACTGGGTGTCGCCGGGTTGGCGATCCTCATGGGCAAAGATCTGTTGGTGTTTGGCACCGCCCCGGTGGGGGCCCTCTTCATGCTCGCTGCAGCCGTCTCGTGGGCGATCGGCACCGTGCTGTTTAAGAAATACACCTGGAAGACGCCGGTCTCCGCCCGCGTGGGTTGGCAATTTGCAGCCGCGATCATTCCCATCACGATTATGGCAATCATTCTAGAGCCGGTGCCAGACCTCACCCAGCTCAGCACCAAAGCACTTGTTGCACTTATCTATCTCTTCGCTCTACCGATCATTTTCTGCCATTGGGCCTTCTTCAAGGTGGTCAGCATCTTCCCTGCCGCCATCGCCTCCATGGGCACGCTCGCCGTGCCCGTTGTCGGCGTTTATTCCAGCGCATTGATCTTGGGCGAGCCGGTGGGCTGGCAGGAATTTACCGCGCTTGTGCTAATATGTTCAGCATTGGCCAGCGTCCTCATCGTGCCCGCACTGCAACGGGGCGATTGAGCGCGAACGACAAAGAGTGGAGGCATAGCATTGGGAGCCTTTCATGCTTGAAGGGTTTAGCGATCAACGCATCAAAGTCTCGGACGGTATTGGTCTGCGCGTGCGTATGGCCGGCAGTGGCCCGCCGGTCCTTTTGCTGCATGGGTATCCCCAAACGCACGTTTGCTGGCACAAGGTCGCGCCGCAACTAGTTGCGGCAGGTTTTACAGTCGTCGTCAGCGACCTGCGCGGCTACGGCGACTCCGATAAACCCACTTCATGCGAGAGCCACGAAACCTACAGCAAACGTGCCATGGCCGCGGACCAGATTGAAATAATGTCCCAGCTCGGGTTCAACCGATTTTCTATTGCAGGACATGACCGTGGCGGCCGCGTGGCCCATCGCCTCGCCCTTGATCATCCCGATAGTGTGGAACGCGTTGCCGTCTTAGACATCGCTCCGACCGCAACCATGTATGCCCAAACCAACCAGGAATTTGCCACCGGCTACTATCACTGGTTCTTCTTGATCCAGCCCGCACCATTGCCTGAAAAGCTCATCGGTTCCGACCCGGACTATTACTTGCGCGCGAAACTTGCAGCCTGGAGCAAAGGAAACATCTCTGCATTCACCAACGATGCTGTCAGCGAATACGTTCGGTGCTTTGCCGACCCAGCCTGTATTTCGGCAGCCTGCGAAGACTACCGCGCGGCAGCAACAATCGACCTTGTCCATGACGCAGCCGACGCAGACACGAAACTGCAAATGCCGCTGCTCGTCCTGTGGGGTGCGAAGGGCCTGGTCGGGAAGCTCTATGACGTTATCGAGACTTGGCGAGAAAAGGCCGAACAAGTCGAAGGGACCGCACTCCCATGCGCTCATTTTGTGCCGGAGGAGGTCCCGGATGAAACGGCAGCCAATCTAAAAGAATTCTTCCGACCGGGATGAGCCTGCTGACCTGCACTCCCCCTGCACCCAAATGATTGCAGTCGTCGTGGTGCAGGTGCGAAAACCAAGCCAACCCGCGATGCATCTCATCTTGTATTGTGCCTCACGGTACTGATCCGCGCCAAACAGCGTGCACCCCCTCCAATCAGACAGCGCCTATTTGATCGCACCAACGAAGACCCGAACAAAATATTATAAGCATATGTCTTTCAAAATATTTCAGCCAATGTCCTGCGCGGAACAGCCAAACTCTTCCCAACGAAAAATAAAGTCCGTATGCAGCTTGCATCATGGCCTAAGCTGCAATTTTAAAAAAAATGAGCACTCCAACTTTGGGACATGAGCAATGGCATTTCGTTTCAACTACACAAACAACAGTGAAAAAATTTATGGAACCGTATTCGACGACTATATCTTCGCATACGGTGGCAATGACACGGTTCGCGCAGGCAAAGGCAACGATACGGTTCGCGGCGGTTCCGGTCGGGATACGATTTATGGAGACTCCGGTAACGACGTCCTCTACGGCGAGGACGACAATGATACGATATACGGCGGTTCCGGCCGGGATTTTATCGACGGCGGCGACGACAACGACAAGCTTTACGGCGATTCCGGCAACGACACACTTCGAGGCGGAGAAGGCAACGACCATCTCTTCGGCGGCGCCGATAGGGACACCTTGCTCGGCGGCAGTGGACACGACTCTCTTTACGCAGGAAACGGATATGACTTCCTAAGCGGTGGCACCGGCGACGACCTGCTCTCAATGAAGCATTCTGCAGCCCCCACCTATTTCGGCGTGGATGCCTCGGCCGGATACTACGACGGCGGTGAAGGCATCGACACGCTAGAACTGGAACAGGTATTTGCACCGCTGGATGGAGAGTCTTTCCACGGCTGGTACGTCAACCTCGAAATGGAATATGGCTACATCAATTCTTTTTCTCAGTATGGCCTTTCAACGTTCAAGAACATCGAGAATGTAATCGGCAGCAGCAACGACGACTACATTGTTGGAGACGCAAATGCCAATGAACTCACCGGCGAACAAGGCAATGACTACCTGTATGGTAAGGGCGGCAACGATGTGATCGATGGCGGCAGTGGCAACGATCGCATATACGGCGGGTCACATTCCGACGAACTGAGCGGAGGGTCGGGCGCAGATCGCATTTACGGTGGCAGTGGCGACGATATCGTATCCGGCGGATCCGGCCGCGACATCATGTATGGCGGCAGCGGCAACGACACCGTCGACTACAGCTACGCCACGTCCAACTGGTACATCGACCTCGGAGCGAACTTCGCCGTCAATGGGGTTGAATTGATGGAAACGGTGAATTCCTTCGAAAATGTCATTGGCGGACGCGGGAACGACGTGATCTTCGGAACCTCCGGCGATAACCAAATCGAAGGCAACCGCGGCAACGACCAGCTAACAGGCCGCGGCGGTAATGACACCTTTGTGTTCGACGACAACTGGGGCAATGACACGATCATAGACTTCGGTAACGGCAACGATGTGATCGACTTATCGGCTGTGGCCGGCATCAGGGATATGAGCGACCTGGACTTCAGCAACGTCTACGAACAAGGCGTGGGTGGATCATTCCAACAGACGGGAATAGAAATTTCATTCGGCGACAACAGCATCGTCCTTGAGGGCGTAACAATGAGTGAAATTTCAGCAGACGACTTTGTCTTCTAATTTACGCTCAACACGAAAACCGAGGGAGCCAATAGGCTCCCTCAGGCAGCCCAAACATTAATGATACGAGCACATCTGATTGCAATTGAGCCGACAATTGTCGGTCTTGCACTTCGCCAGACAGCCAGGAATTTTATCGCCACACGCCACTGGTTTCTTCTTTTTCTTGCGCTGACATACGTAGCGGCCCGGCCCCGTCTTCACGCGCACCCTGCCCGTACGGCAACGGCACGATCCACTCTTGATATAGCCATAGGAGCATTTGATCTTCGGCTGACTTGGCGAATTTGAACTCTTCGCCGGTGCTGAAGATGCCCGCGGTGCACTCTCCACCCGGACCAGTCGCCAATGACCCATCGAAAGCTCTGGCTCCCCGTCCCTTACAAACAAAAAATCTCCCTCCGGCAGCAACGTTAAGTGGCCATTGGTTTGCCGATTGCGAATGACCACGTGACCGGACTCATCAGCGGCAAGCTCCATCGACCAATGCGACGATTGTCCGGAACTCGACACATTGCCGCTTTGCGCAACCCCGTCGGCCGAGAACAGATATGCGCCGTTCCAGACATTGCGGATGCGCATGAATTTGGTATGCCCCACCTTCTCCATGCTCCAATTTCCGCTACCGCTCGGCGCATCGTTCGGTCCGACGCCTATCACTCCGGTGTCCGTATTGTTTACATACAGATTGGACTGCTCCCTCACCTCAATGCGGTAAGCACCACGTAAAGATGAAGCGTACAAATTCCGAACGCCGCTCGGATCAGGTCCGATTTCGCGTGACTGTCGCGCTGGTCTCGCACCCTTTAACTTTTGCACGTAGGACCTGGCAATATCCGCGCGAAAGCCTTCAGGAAACTTCTTCAAAAAGGCCTGCCACCCCTCAACCGTTCCAAGTTCCTTGGCAAGCTCAAAGGCTTCCTTTTCGCTGACCTCCTCTGCAACCTGCCATGATCGCACATCCTTCGACGGCAGCTGCTGAGGCATGACAAAACCTGGCACCGACAGAGCGGGATCAGAACTCTGGATGGATGAAGAGTATTGCGTCGCTTCCGATGGCAGGAGCAAAGCCAGAAACACCGCGCACATCCAAAGAAGTCTCGCCGGCACTTTCCCCCCTTGGCCAAACCCTTAAAAGCTTAACCCTCGCCAAACTGGTCGAACTATAGTCACTTGATGATCGACCAGCAAGGCTGCGCGACATCAGCCGGGCAGTGGCACCAATACCCCCCGAAGTGCAGTTGTCCCTTTACGACTCAGTACGCGTTGCGCCGCAGACGAACCACTGCATTGTCAAGCGCGGACAAAAAACGCGACCGATCCTGCTTGCGAAACGGCGGTGGGCCTCCAACCGTATCGCCCGCCGAACGCAACTCGGCCATAATGGCGCGGGTAGCAACAGCGGTCCCGATGGAATTTTCGGTAAATGGCTTGCCGTTTGGCGCGATCACTGTCGCTGCCTGTTTGATGCACCGATCAGCCAACAAAATGTCTGCCGTTATTACAATCGTCAGAGCATCGGCACGCTCGGCTATAAAATCATCCGCTGCATCAGGCTCCGCACTCACAACGGTTTGGCGAACAAGCGGGTCTCGGGGCAATCGCAGGAAACTGTTGCTAACAAGACCCACCGGAAGCCGGTATCGGGCAGCGACCTTGTAGACCTCATCCTTCACGGGGCAAGCATCGCCGTCCACAAGGATACGGAGCTTTACCGCAGCAGTCGACGAGGCAGCATCGCTTGCCTCGGATTGATCGCTCAACCGACCGACACCGAACCACACATCCGGTTGATCATTTGCGTTGCTGCCCAACGTCCCCGCCGCCCACTATCAAAGGTCTTCTCAAGCCTCTCTTCAAGCCTCTCACCACCTGGCTCGCGAAAGCCGCGTCACAGCTGTCCATCGCTGACACATCCCTAACCAACGACTCACCCCAAGACACATCCAAGATGTTCCATGCCATGCGCAGCTCTCCTCAAACTATTCGCTCGCCTTTTCCTCAAGCGCATTCAGGACAAAACCTTCAGGATCTGCCATAAACTTTTGGTAGAGCTTGAAATGCTGCGTATCACGAACATCAATTGCAACCAAACCGCGATGCGTAATCTCCAAAAGCGTTGCCTGAGGTAGCGCCATCAGTATCGGTGAGTGAGTTGCCATGATCACCTGTGATTTCGCTGATCTTTGAATAGCATCGAGCACACGAAGAAGTTCCAATTGACGTTTTGGCGACAGCGCGCTTTCTGGTTCGTCCATAAAGTAGATACCCTGCCTTGACATCCGTTCTTCGAAAAAGCGCACAAAGCCCTCGCCATGGGACCAAGAAAGGAAATCTGGCGGCGCCGCACCGGCCTCCAATGCCGAAACATCCAAATACCTCGACACGGAAAAGAATGTTTCCGCTTTGAAAAACCACCCCTGTGTCACCCGGGGAAGCCACGCTCCAACCAGAGTCTCCGCCAACACACTACCGCTTTCATCAATGGCCTTGGAGTGATCGACAGGCATGTAACCCTTGCCACCGCCTGCTTCGTCATACCCGCACAATGATGCTATACCTTCGATTAACGTCGATTTCCCGGTTCCATTTTCGCCCACGATGATCGTAACCGGAGAGGTAAAACAAATTTCAAAGTCATCCTGGGCAAGCCAAGGCAGATTGAACGGATAGCGGCTTTGATCGGAAATCCGATCCTTGCGCAACGTCAATCGCTTAAGAAATGGCGCAGGGAGTTTACTGTCGGCACGGCGCTTGGCCATCTGGCGGTCTCGGCAAGGAAGCGGCGAGTAATGGTTCGCCCACACAGGGGCGGCCTCATCACACTCACCAGTTGACAATGATTAGGCTCAATAACGTTCACAAAGATATCGACACGATTGCGACCATATACGTTCCAAGAAACACCTAAAACTATCGGCCACACCCTTCAGGCAGCTTAAACTCGGAGAATGAAATCCTGAATGACAGGAACACGCCGCATCACCAGAAATGGAATTTCCCATGAACGCGAGTGCCATAGAATTCCACTATATCGATCTCGTCTTTCCGCTCATACGACAGCTGATGGAAGAGGCCTTGATCATTGGCATTGTGGTCGTCGCATTCGGCATGCTGGCAAAGGCTGCACAAGACCCCGCCAACCTTCTGAAATCCATTTTCTGGCAGCGGCTAATCCTTCTGTTCGCCATCATGACGTGGACCAGCGGCATCATCCTCACCTATGAGCTTTACAAACTCGAGCTCAACGCCAGCGAAGAAGCACTCACTCCAGCCGAAGCGATTGCGTTTTCAAAACTGACCCTCGCGATGATCCCCCTGGAACTCGCCATGGCACTCATGATCTGCATCATGTTCGGTGCGCTCGCTTTTCGCGATTACCGCGCTACGGAAAGCACGCCGGACTATATGCGACCTGAGTTCACAATCCTCTTCGTGGTCGGCATCCTGGTCCACCTTATCTGGGCGGCCTGGTTTATCATTGTCTATGGGTTCACCGAACGTCTGGATTTTCAAATGGCAAACCTCAACATCATCCAGTTTTTCATTCAGCCCGGAGACGTGTCGCCGGCTCACAGATCGCTCGCCACCAATATCAGCTTCCATGTCAGCATATCGGCAACCTTTGTGCTCGCATTGATTGCATTCAGGGCGTTTGTCCGAACACGAACGTACAAATCCTATGCCGTCGGATGGGATTGGCTGGTGACGTTCGGCTACGCCGGATTCATCGTCACCTACTACATCAATCGCGTCGGCGACTATCTCGCAGCCTTTCATACCAAAGCCCCTGTCAATTGATCTGAAGCGCCTATTCGTTTATTTCAAACGCATATATGTCGCCTGATTATTCTGTGTAGTTCAAGCGCATGCGATTGTTATGGTCGTCACTCTCAGCTGTTCTCTTGCTGCTTCTCGCCGCCGCGACAATCCTTTACGGGCTACTCGCGATTATGTTCTGGGAGCCCCATCGGGCCAAACCCGGGTCCGTCGCATATCTGTTGGCCATTCCCTCGGCGGCCAAGAATTTTCCGATCTTAAACCCGTGCAGCGTTCCAACCTACAGCTATCGATTTCAGGACGGGTTGTCGCCGGAGACATATTGGATCGAGTACGAGACGCGCTTACCGCTCGCGGAGCTCAGAACAGCAATCGATAAACTGGCCACGTTACGGCAATGCACTCCACTCCCCAAACCCCCGACCGACAATGTGCACGCCGACACGCAAATAATTACTTTGTGCAAAATGCAGTCGCGTCTAATGCAGGTGTCCGTTTCACAACGCAACTTCCAGACCGGTGACTGCCGCGCGATGTCGATCCTATTCATAGAGGACCTGTAGTGATGCCGTTAGAGACGAATGAAGCCGAGCTGGCTCAACGATAACCTGCCGGCAGCCTCGTTTCGTAGATGTGAAACTTGTAGGGCATATCCTCGTCGTCCCGAAACTCCGCAGGCCTCCGCTTGTAGCGCTTTCGTATAACATTAACCTCGTGCTGCAGGCTCATCTGCTCAATGAGAGTTCTAAGCTTGCCCACCTGAAGCCCGAGCGCCTGTGCGGTGGGTTTTCCGATCGATCCACTATGAGCTTCAACAGTCGCAAGAAGTTTGTCCTGAGAAACCTCCCAATCGCCAAAGTCAAAATTCGCTTGCCAGCTGCGGTCAAGATAAAGCGCCATGACGTCCCGTACGCTGGTGACAAATGTCGCCGCTTCTTCGTCGTATGCGAAACCAAAGGGCGTTTCTGCAACAGCAGAAACCGTGGGCGCCAAATCCTCGTACAGATAAAACCGGTATCCAGCCTGCCGATAAGGTTCCAGGCCCTTAAGGCGGCCGCGCCAGCGCTCGAATATCAACTCAACAAATTCAGTGCGATACTCCAGGTCAATCCAGGCGTGATGATCTGCCCACCACTCAAGTGCCCACAAATGTCGGTGGTTATCCGCCGAATGTCCGTTAGGATGTTCACCCTCAAACTGAAGTGGCGTCGTACAACAGCTCTCCAGATAATCCGCCAGATCCGGGCAGCGTGATTTCGTAAATGAGACAAGCGACATCTAGCAAAGCTCCCCCTCAGGCAATGTACGCTCGAAAAAATGACTGCAGCAAAACAAGGGCGCTCGCCAGACGGGGCGGCCCATTGCTGCAGCAGGCTCTCAAGACCGCCAAACAGCATCTGTACGTACACGGCATGACAACATAGACTTGACCAAGACCCAACCACAAAACGTCATGGCTTGTCCCAAGCACCTCAGGGCATGAAATATGGAGTACGACCATGCACCGCCTATGGAAAAACTCTGCTGGCGCTGCTTTGCTTTTGCTGTCCGCCACAGCCGCTGTAGCAAATCCAGTTGACTGGGAGCGCCTCGCGCAACAACCTGGTGCGCTTTCCGCCGTTGCCACAGCCATCACAATGCTTGGCAAATGCAGCACCAAGTTCGAATTTGAAGAACAGCTCGATGACGACAAACTTTCAGTCACAGTTCTCTGCCCCGATACCGGCGACGGCGCCGGAGCGATAATTGTTGAATTTGAACGCTTCGACGGAGCCAGATTCCTGGTACAAAAATTTAACTTCGCTGGCTAAGACGTCATACTTCGCCACGGCGCAAGCACAAAGCAGAAGGCAGCCGCTATCATGACCGCCAATCCTAGAACTCATCCCGCAAAAAATACGCTTCGGAATGCCACCTTGCTGATGTTTGCACTTGTTCTGGTGCTCGTCGCACTTCCCTTGACCAATGCGCGGGCGGCGACAATCGCCAAGGAAGGTGAAATGTGCGGTGGCATCGCCGGAATAGCGTGTGCAGAGGGCCTATGGTGTGATCCAGAACCGGGCAATTGCAACGGCGCCGACATTGCCGGCACCTGCATCACCCCATCGCCGATGTGCACCCGCGACTACCGGCCTGTATGCGGCTGCGACGGGATCACCTACGGCAATGATTGCGACCGCAGGGCAAACAAAATACCCAAAGACCGGGATGGCGAATGCACAGACCGCACGCGGTGATTGCAACGGGCACCACCGTTATGCACGCAAGTATTCAAGTCATGACGAACAACGGGTTCAAACTGGTCGTCTGATATAAAGCAATCTTACCGATTTCACCCAAGACCAAGGAGCGTTCAATATTGCCCAAACCAACACTGGCTAGTCTACATCATCAAAAGCATCACCGATAACTATGACCGCAACCAGTGCGGCTATGGCCAAACCAAACACGGCAAAAAGAATACTCATGACGCTACTACCACTCCCCCGAGCACATGTTCTTATTTGTGGCGCCTAAACTGGCGCAGTCTTACGCATCTGACAAGTCCAACTTTTGCGCAAACGTTGCACGATTTTCTTGCAACTCAACATGAGGGCAAGTGTCTTCAAAAAAACAGGAATATTTCCCAGGAGCTTGATGGAGAACAACACCGGCGCGACAATTGGTGCACGTCTGCCACAATAAACGTCCTTACGACTTAGCGAAAATGACCGTCAGATTGTTGGCAGGCATCTCTGCAACATCCAACAGCGAGAAATCGCACGCCCTGGCATACTGATTGACATCAGTTAGGTCGCGTACACCCCAAGCGTCATTGCGCGCACGCAATGATTGATCAAAACGAGCATTGCTCTCCGCCGTGTGACGGCCCGCGCGCATGAACGGCCCATAAAAAACCATTAAACCGCCAGCGGGCAACACATGCGCTGCGCCCTCAATAATCCCTGTGGCAACCTCCCACGGCGCAATGTGAATGACATTGAGGCAAACGATCAGCCGAATGTTGTTACCGGGTGGATACCCCTCTTCACCCAAGCGCCACTTGTGTTTGGCGGCATCGATCGCAACGGATGGAGCAATGTTGGCAAGCTTGCTCGCCGCGGCCCAGGCATCGATGCTCACCCGGTGTGCGTCCACAGGATCGCTTGGCCACCACATAAGCTTGGGAAAAGCCTCGGCAAAGGAAACCACGTGTTGACCCGTACCGCTGCCAATCTCGAGTGCATGACCCTCAAGCCCGTTCACATACGGGGTTATCGCTTCAACAATCGCCTGGTGGTTGCGATGAAAAGCCGGCGCATCAAGCCGCCCGTCGCCAAAGTCCTGCCCTCCGTCCTGCCCAAACTGGAACTGACCTTTTGCCATAACCCTCACAGGCCTCGCTTTCCGGTGCTCAGATGGCTCATGTCCTACGACACGTTGAGCTGGCGCCGAAGCAAAAAAAGTGGCCCCGCATCTTTCGATGCGAGACCTTGAGGCACGGGGGAAGCGTGTAAACTAGGAGGGGGCAGATCGGCAACCCGATGCGACATGGATCAGGCACGGGGATGAAGGTAAACTCCTTTACTTTTCGACCACCGTCGGCACCCGGCCGCCGATCTGATGAGCATGAAAATAGACGCAGGCGCGCCTCCTGGATGTCACCAAGGGAACAGGCTGCAATTTTTTTGAGCTGAAGGCAGTTAGTCCCACGGACCCGTGCCCAGCCTGCGCTGGACACATCAACGATGGCTCACGATGAACGGCATCGAGATAAGGTAAGTGGTTTAGAACACAAACAGCCAGCGCGGCGTGGCACGCTTATAGGTCTCGTATTCTTCGCCAAATTTTGCCGCGAGATCACGCTCCTCGTTCATCACGACATAAAACGTCATGACAACAAGATAGAGCACGGTCGCAACAAGGCTTGCGACAACGGAAAAGTAGGACAGCGCCAACAGCGGAACCAGGAACGCAACGTAAATTGGATTGCGCGAATACTTAAACACACCGGACGTCACCACTCGCTTCGGCGAACCGTATGAATTGGCCAACAGCGAGAACGCCATATACTTTTGAATGAATGCGATCGATACAAAGAAAAAAACGTGAGACAAGACAGTAATGACGAGCCCGAGACTGAGGCTCTTCAGCATGCCAACCATAGCTGGATTTAGTGCCGACGCTAACACAAAGCCGATGAAATAGCAGATCCAGCTCACCCAACTGCTGCGGTCAACGTCCTGCAGCACGCGCACTGGCTCCTTGAGAGCATCAAAAATCCGCTTTGCACCAATAACAGGTTGCATCACCAGCCCCGCCGACCGAAAAATTCACTTACCTGCAGACCAAAACACACGGCTGTTTCGGGCCACCTTGCCCCACACCCTCTTGTGGACAACGCCCTGAGTTTCCGAACTTTTGTTCACCAAATGCATCACCACTGCAGCGAAACGTGCAATCGCGCTCGCGCAGCCTTGCATTTGGCTCTCCGACCGGAGCATTATCCAAAACCGTTAAATTGCCGAAAACGTCCGGCAGTCTGAGACTTCAAAAAGCCGAGGATTACGATCATGCTGCGCACGACTATTGCCGCCCTCTCCGCCGCCGCGCTTCTATGCCCGGTGGTTGCAATCGATCAGGCGCAGGCAGCCGGTTGCCAGGGCAACAAGAATGCGCTGGGCGTATCACGAACGGTAGAAATCGACACCCAAGGAGGTCCGGGCTTCGGACTGGCACAATACAAGGCGCACGATTTCCTACAGCCCAAAGAAGTCATCCTGACCTTTGACGACGGCCCCTGGCCCAAGAACACACCTGCAGTGCTGAAGGCACTTGCCGACCACTGCACGAAGGCAACTTTCTTTATCATCGGTAAACATGCCGTCTGGCACCCGGACATTCTTAAGCAGGTAGCCGCAGCCGGTCACACCATTGGTGGGCACACCTGGTCACACGCAAATCTGGCGAAGCGCAAGATGCGAGGCAAAAAGGCAAAGGCAGAGATCGAGAAGGGATTCAGCGCCATAAAGTTGGCGCTCAAAGGCGCACCATCACCATTTTTCCGCTTCCCCTTCCTGCAAGACCCTGAAGAACAGATCTCTTATCTGGGCGGGCGTAACATTGCGATCTTTTCCATGGATCTCGACTCATTCGACTTCAAGCACCGCTCACCAAAAAAAGTGATCAAGTCGGTGATGTCGAAACTTGAAAAAAAGGGCAAAGGCATCATCCTGATGCATGACTTCCAAAAGGCTACCGCAGCCGCGATGCCCGAATTGTTGAATGAGCTGAAAAAGGGTGGCTACAAGGTCGTACACATGCAGGCCAAGGGCCCGGTGAGCACACTGCCCGAATTTGACAAAGAGGCCGAAGCCGAATTCAGCGGGCCGATGAAGAATGCACGGCCGACATCAAGCGTCGTGAAAACGGTCAAGCCAAAGGACCTTAAACCCATTACGCCTCAATGACGGCGGCACGCGCGCCCGCAAACGCCCAGAACCAGCCGCCTCCATGACGCGGGATTTCCCACATTTCGTATGTTAATGCCGGCTGGCATGGCACTGAAGTGCACTGAAAAACACTCTACTGGCGCAAACTCAAAAATGGCGTAGTCTGTCGTCAAAAGATCCCAAAACCGCGATAGACCGCCTCATCACGGCTGCCGCGGGCCGCGGTGGCGTGGCCTCAACAGCACAACCGCAAATCATCAAGAAGCGCGGCCGAGCAGCAGCGAAGGAACAGGGCATGCTGACGAGCAATAGCAAACTCACCAAGGCCAGAGCAGTGCACGCTCGACTTCAAACGGCCATTGTGTGCGTTGTAGCGCTGCTCATAGCCGCTATCACTCCGCTTCAGTCGGCACATGCTCAAGCACAAAAATGCACCAGCGATGACTTCGCCAATGCCGTCGACGAAGCAGGCGCCTCGTTACGCAAATTTAATTCCGAAGCAGCACCCAGACTTCAAGCCAAGCTGGAACAGCTTAAAAGGAAAAAAGGCTGGACTGGGGACGACGATACGGACAAGGCGCTCGATTATCTTCATGATGCGCGAATGGCGGGGCTCGACACCAAGGCCGCCGATTATCTGACCAAGATCGACCAACTTGGAAAGGTGCCCGAAAATGGCGTTTCGGATTGCTCTCGCCTCACCGAACTAAAGGCCGCCGGATTGGAACTCCTCGCGGTCATGAAGACCAAATCAGCCTACACCATCGATAAAATCGATGCGGAACTCACACCCAAACCCGCTCCGAAAAAAGCCGCTCCCAAAAAGAAAGTGGCCGCAGTACCGGCTCCAAAACAGGTAGAGGCTTCTCCTCCGAAAGCAGCGCCCGCTGACCCGTCAGACGGTTGGCAAACAAAGACCGAAGCCAAAACACGACCTGATCTCCCGCAAAACGGTTCCGCGACAAACGGCCAGGAACGGGTTGCCAATGCGCCTCCGACACACAGTGATGGTACCGCCATCATGCCTGAAGCATTCGTGCCAGACGAAGAAGGCTACACGGTAGAAGAGATCCGGAAGGCAACGCGCGGGTTCTTCGGCACCATCTCTACCAACCTCGCCCAAGTGATCGAACATGCCTTCAAGAATTGGGGACGCCCAACGGCCTATGTTCTTGGCAACGAGGGCGGCGGTGCGTTTCTCGCAGGGCTCCGATACGGAAAGGGAACATTGTTCCCACGGGTCGGTCAGCGTCGCCGCGTATACTGGCACGGCCCCTCGCTAGGCTATGACTTCGGTGCGGAAGGCTCACGCACAATGTTCCTCATCTATAAAATGAAAGAGCCTGAGGACATCTTCAGGACGTACACCGGCATCGATGGTTCCGCCTATCTCGTCGGCGGCGTCGGCGTCACACTGCTCACAGGCGGCAAAGTGATCATGGCACCGATCAGAACCGGTTTGGGCCTCAGGATCGGCGCCAATATCGGCTACATTCGCTTCACCCCGCAGGCCACCTGGAATCCGTTCTGACACAACGCCTGCCCATTGCAACTTGTGATGTTCAGCAAAAATGAAATCAGCGCGCCGGTTTTAACAATCGGCGCGCTGACCAAATTTCTTGCATCGTATGGATGGGCCGGTTCAGCCCACCAACCTTATCAATCGCCAGGCCACCGATAAGTCGTCCCTGACGGCGCCCATAGGCTGGGGCTCGGTTTCTTGTAGCGCGTCTTCACGCGACGCTTCGGCTTTGACGACTGCCAGAATCCATTAGGCTGGGCATAAGCGTATTTCACGCGCTTGGCTCGCTTGCGTGCCGTTGCCACCGCCCGCGAACGCGGAGCAACACCATGCAGCGATATGCGCGTACGGCTACGTCCGTGCTTCTGCACCAATCTGTAAAACGTCTTTGCGTTGCTTGGCGACAGACGGATGCATCCATGCGATGCCGGACGGCCAAGCCGCTTCGTGGCATACGTGGCATGGATGGCATAGCCGCGGTGGTAGAATACAGAATACGGCATCGGCGCATTGTTATATTTGCGCGAATAGTGCATGCGCGCCAGCCATTGTGGCCGGTATGTGCCGGTCGGCGTACGATACCCCGCCCGACCCGACGAAATCTTGAATACATGGCGAACCGATCCGTTGACCGATACCGTCATGCGTTGCGTTGAAAGGTTCACCGATGCCACAAGGCTCGGCGCTACCTTCTTTGGCTTGGCTTTTACAACCGGCTTAGTCGGTTTTTCTTCGGTCACCGACGTCGAAGGCGCCTCTGTGCCGGCAGCCTCCGTCGCAGCAACCTTCTGTTCGCTGGATTCAGAACTCGACGATACACTCGTCTTTGTCTGATCAGTTTCGACCCGTGCAATAACCTTAGCAGCAGTAGGCTTGCTGTGAGCCTGCGCCCCTCCGCCTGATGTCGCCACTTCGCCTTTCTCGGCCGCCATTACCTGCGACACACTGAGAGCCGCCAACAACATGGCCGCCCCCGCTCCATAAACCCTCATAAACAGTCTCCCACGCAAAACAAAAACTGAGACACGACAGGGCCTATTGTTATCCGCACCGCTGATGCCAAAGGCTTAACGCAAGCGCACTAACGCACGTAAAATGCAATATTTTTTGATAGCCAAACCTGAACCATGGCGTCATATCGAGACAGCAAGCATTATCGCGCCCGCCAAAGTCTCTGGAGGGAATTCGAAAGTACCTTGATCCGAATTGTGCGGCTTAACGAATTGTTATGCGGGTTTGCCCGCGTCCATACTGTTTCACCAACCGGAACAGTGTGGCCGCATTACCGGGGGCCAGTCGCACGCAGCCGTGCGAGGCCGGGCGTCCCAATTGCTTTAGATAGCCCGTGCCATGGATGGCATAGCCACCCCGAAAGAAGATCGAATACGGCATCGGCGAATTATAGTACTTGCGCGAATACCAGCGGCGCGCCAATCGTGTCGGTCTATATGTACCGCGCGGCGTGCGGTAGCCGCGTTTCCCCGTCGACACACGCCAATGATAGGATTGGTAGCCACCCACATAGACGCGCATGGTCTGAGACCCGCGGTCGATATGCACACGTAACGCGGCAGCATATGCCGACACAGCCGACACACTTACCAACGCAATCGAAACCAAAAGAACGCCGACGCAACTCCTGATAAAATCCCTACACATAACCCCAACCCCTACGACCAACTCAACACATCCACCACGGCAGTGAGAACGCGGCTCAACTTAAGCTCAAACCAACTTCACAAAGTGCCGCAAAAAGTGAGCCGGAAACCGCAAGGCACACAACTACTGCGCTTTTTGCAGGCAGACGGCACGCCGTCATCTCCTACCATACGTGGTCGAGGATGGATGTAAACTGCCAGACTAAAAAAATACGGATGCCCAATTCAAGCAAACTGACGCCTAATTACTGAATAGCAATTCAAACAGCGTTTTCGGCTTTCTACGCTTTTTACGGCGTTTGGGTTTGTAAGCTCGCGTCACCTTCGGCTTCAATGCCCGAAGTGCAAACTGATCTGTTACGCCGTCAGCACTCGCCACTGTGACATTGCCATTCTCCCAGGTCCAGTTCGCCACCTGTTTGCCTTGGCGATGCGGCTGTATGGCAACCACCGTGGCACGCCGAATGTCGATAATCGCGGCATGTTCTACAGGCTCCGGCCCATTTTCTCCCGCCACCTTGCCACAAAAGAAGCGTAGCACCCCGATGTCTTTGAAGGGTTCAGGCTGTACCGTCCATTCGAGCAGTTTAGGTGCGCCCTTCCCCATCATTTCCAGCGGCACACGGATGCGTACCTTGCCATCCATAACCGCGTAATACCGGCCATCGCGCTGGACCACGTCCCAGCCTTCAATGCCTCGACCTTTTACAAGCTTATCGCCGATCTGCTCATCCCCATCACCCAACCGGATCAAAGAATCGCGTGCGCGTTTGAAATTCGGCTTGAGCTGCAATGCTTCGCGAAGATCGCCAATGGCAAGGTCTGTTTGCCCCAGGGCCTCGCGCAATTGCGCACGCGCCCAGTAGACTTCTGCACTCTTGGGATTAAGTTTAAGCGCGGTCTCAATATCTCTCATGCCCACATCGGTCTGATCACTGCGCGAATAGGCGTATGCGCGAAAAGCAAATGCAGTCTCTGAACGCGGATTGAGCGTGATCGCCTGATTAAGATCGACAAAGGCTTCGTCCAACCCATCCGACATCACATAGGCTAGGCCGCGCGCTTCATAACCGATGCTGCTGCTCGGCCAAAGTTCGATCACTTTAGAAAAGTCGACAATTGCTGCAGGAATTTCACCAGTGGCAAGATAGGAATGGCCACGCAGAAGGTATATTTCAGCATTATTCACGTCGAAGGCGACCGCACGCGACAAATCCTCGATGGCCTCCGCGTAGTGCCCAACCTCTAACTTAGCCTCAGCACGGTTGCGATAGCCCGATGCAAATCGCGCATCGGCGGTGACGGCGCGTGAAAAATCTCGGATCGCCGCATGCGGCCGACCGAGATTAAAATGTGCACGACCGCGCCCAGACAACGGAGCAGCATTCGTCGGCTGCAATTTGATTGCACGTGTGTAGTCGAGGATCGCCCCGCTACTGTCGCCTAAACGCAATCGGGTTACCGCCCTATTGTTGTAAGCTGCGGCATATCCGGGGGCCAATACCAGTGCGCGGTCAAAATCCTTCAACGCTTCCTTGTACAGGCCAAGTGAAAGCAGAAGATTTCCGCGGTTGTTGTAAATGCCGGCATACTCTGGAAACAACTTCACCGCACGATTGAAATCATTGATCGCATTTTGCGTCTGCCCAAGCTTGGAAAACGCAACCCCCCTGTCATTCAGTATCGTCGCACGACGGTCTTTGTCGAGGGCGGGGTCAGCCAGAGCTTTGGTAAAATGTTCAACCGCCGCAGCAGCTTCGCCACGAACCAGAGCTGCCGCACCGTGTTGAATTTTTACTGAGGCGGATGGGGCCGCGGCCAGCATCGCGCTCTGCAAAGGCGCCACCGATGCGCCCAGGACAACACAAAGCCAAAGCCGCCCACCAGAAAGCACAACCGATGACAGACACGGGCGGCCTCGCCAGGCACCTGCAATGGCAGACCTGCACGCGATCGAAACACCACGCGCACACGCCACCAAAAGTGGTTTCATGCCTTCGAACACTTAGACCTCACACCTGCCGTCCAAACCGAACATGCGACACGCGTTATAATTTGACCGCCAACGGCCGTCACTAGTACCACACCTAAGCCTTATGCGCCGAATTTGGCCGCTGGCCGTCATCACCACCCCCCGCCGCAAATCGATATCGGCCAATACATACATACGTATGATTCTGGAAATCACATGGCCCTCCCCCACGCGAACGGACCACTTTCACTAATCGTTCCAATAGTTTTTCAGCACCTGTGGAAGAACCTCTGGCAAGTCCTCTGCAATCAGCCCGCGCCCGGCCAACTGACCACATTCTCCGTGTAGCCACACACCGGCACACGCAGCCTCAAAACCAGGCATGCCCTGCGCCAGGAGGCCGGTAATGAAGCCTGCGAGCACATCACCCGATCCCGCCGTCGCTAACCACGGCGGCGCGTTGTCGTTGATGGCAGCACGCCCATCCGCCGCCGCCACGACGGTATCTGCCCCTTTTAGAACCACCGTTGCACCGCTTGCGGTAGCAGCACGGCGCGCCTGATCCAATTTGCTTTGATCTTCACCACTCAGACAGGAAGCGAAAACACGATGAAATTCGCCCCCGTGAGGCGTCAAAACCACCTCGCCTGCTGAGCCGTCTTGTTTGCCTCGACCGCGAATTGCACCGAACAATCCATCGCTATGGCCTGAAAATGACGTAAGCGCGTCGGCATCCAGAACCAACGAGGCATCTTTTGCCAGCAGCGCATAGACCGCTTCACGTGTCTTTTCCCCAACTCCAAATCCGGGCCCAATCAGCGCCGCGTTCTTGCGTTGATCATCAAAAACCGTCGCCAGTGCTGTCACATCTTTAAAACCAACCAGCATAATCGAGGTAAGGTGCGCACCATTGACGCCGAGCGCGTCCACGGGGCTGGCAACGGTGACCAGACCTGCTCCTATACGGGCAGCACCACGAGCGCCCAAGCGTGCCGCCCCCGTGGTGTGAGCGGGCCCGCTCACACTCACCGCATGTCCTCGTGCATACTTGTGCGCGTCCTGCTCTGGCTGAGGCAAAACCCCACCCCAAACACCTGGGCCATTTAGATCGGTCACGGCGGGCCCGCCGCCAGCACGAATGCCAGGCAGCACACTTTCCGGGATCCCGATATCGGCAAGTACGGTGCGACCGCACAAACGCCGCCCCGGAAATAATACGTGCCCGGGTTTCTTTCGAAAAAACGTAACCGTGACATCCGCAGCAACCACGGCTCCGGCAGCCAGCCCGGTGGAGCCATCAAGCCCTGACGGCACATCCACGGCAACAACCGTAGCCGACGCCGTATTGATAGCTTGAACCAATGCTCCCAATGAACTTTGGGCGTCAATCGGCCGGCGCAGCCCCGCCCCCAGAAGCGCATCCACAATAACTGACACACCTGAGTCGATAAGGTTCGGCCCCGCCGGTTCAATTGGACCGCCCCACTCAGCCGCAGCCAGGGCCGCGTCACCCGTCAAGTCGCCACGCGGCCCCAATAACCCAAGACGGATGTCGTACCCCGCCGCTGCAAGCAGCTTGGCGGCCACAAACCCGTCGCCACCGTTGTTACCCGGGCCGCACAGGACCAACACGCGAGACGACGGTTGAGCAAGATCGATCACGGCCTTGGACACAGCGCCACCGGCCACCTTCATCAGTGATAGCCCGGCGATACCCCCCTCGATCGCTGCCCTGTCGGCCGCCCCCATTTGATCATTGGTAAGCAGTTCACTACGCAAGTTGTTGGCCATTGTTGCGGTCATCACCCTGATAATTTAGCCAACGTTGTCAGCTTTTTCGATTTGCAGCACTGCCGCACAAAAGCTTCACCCCACGCGCCAGCCCACGTAGCGACATGTCGCCCGCCTCATGTGCACATATTTTGTGCATAATGCACACGATTTACTCACAAACGTGGCTAGCAACCACGGGCCAAATGCTCTATCCAACGGCAAACTATTGGAACCACGGAGTTATTCCGAGGCACTCAGAATTGGCATGGGCTGTGCTAATCACCATGCGCGACCGGCCACGCAAAGGAAATTTCCGCGCGCGCGGAAGACCCTGGGGGAAGTCATGAAAAAAATTGAAGCAATCATCAAACCTTTCAAGCTCGACGAGGTCAAAGAGGCGCTGCAGGAAGTGGGGCTGCAGGGCATCACCGTCGTTGAAGCCAAAGGTTTTGGCCGTCAGAAGGGCCACACAGAGCTTTATCGCGGTGCCGAATACGTCGTGGATTTCCTACCCAAGGTCAAAGTCGAGGTCGTGCTTGATGACGACATGCTCGACAAGGCAGTCGAAGCTATTCAAACCGCCGCTAAGACAGGCCGTATTGGCGACGGCAAGATCTTCATTTCAGCGATCGACGAAGCCATCCGCATCCGCACGGGCGAAACCGGCGCAGAGGCAATCTGACGTCACTGAACTCCTCCCACCGCACAATCTCAACCCATCACACAAGAACTCCATGCTCATAACAGGGGAGCTACCATGAAGACTGCAAGCGATGTCCTACAGCTGATCAAGGACAAGGACGTTAAGTTCGTCGATTTCCGTTTCACCGACTCACGGGGCAAGATGCAGCACGTCACCGCCGACGCATCGTGCATCGACGAAGAGGTTTTCGCAGACGGTTACGCCTTTGACGGCTCTTCAATCGCCGGGTGGAAATCCATTGAAGCATCCGACATGCTTCTGATGGCTGACCCCGCCTCCGCCCATCTTGACCCGTTCTTCGCCCAGACAACACTGGCCATATTCTGCGACATTCGCGAACCCTCAACCGGGCAGCTTTACGACCGTGACCCGCGCGGCATCGCAAAGAGAGCAGAAGCCTACATGTCCTCTCTGGGTATAGGCGACAAGGTTTTCTTTGGTCCGGAAGCGGAGTTCTTCATTTTTGATGACGTACGTTTCTCCACCGAACCGCAATCCACAGGTTTCCGCGTCGATTCCACCGAGCTGCCGTCCAACACGGCAACGGAATACGAAATGGGCAACCTCGGCCATCGTCCGCGCACTAAGGGTGGCTACTTCCCCGTTCCCCCAATCGACAGCTGCCAGGACATCCGTTCCGAAATGCTCTCCGTCATGACGGAAATGGGTGTCACCGTCGAAAAGCATCACCACGAGGTGGCTGCTGCCCAGCATGAACTCGGCATCAAGTTTGCCCCCATCATCACCGTTGCGGATCACCTGCAAATCTACAAGTACGTGGTACACAACGTTTCGCAAGCTTACGGCAAGACGGCGACGTTCATGCCCAAGCCTGTATTCGGCGACAACGGCTCCGGTATGCACGTCCACCAGTCGATCTGGAGCGGCGACACGCCGGTCTTTGCTGGCAACCAGTATGCCGACTTGTCGGAAACCTGCCTTTACTACATTGGCGGCATCCTGAAGCACGCCAAGGCTATTAACGCCTTCACCAACCCGTCGACGAACTCCTACAAGCGCCTCGTGCCTGGTTACGAAGCACCGGTCCTGCTCGCTTACTCGGCTCGCAACCGCTCAGCATCGTGCCGGATCCCGCACGTCTCCAGCCCGAAGGCGAAGCGCATCGAAGTCCGCTTCCCGGATCCGACCGCAAACCCATACCTGGCATTTGCCGCAATGCTGATGGCGGGCCTTGACGGCATCAACAACAAGATCCATCCGGGCGAGGCCATGGACAAGAACCTCTATGACCTGCCACCGGAAGAGCTTGCAAACATTCCCACGGTTTGCGGCAGCCTGCGCGAGGCGTTGGAAAGCGTCGATAAAGACCGGGACTTCCTCAAGGCCGGCGGCGTCTTCAGCGACGACATGATCTCCGCCTACATCGATCTGAAGATGGAAGAAAACATGCGATATGAACTGACACCGCATCCGGTTGAGTTCGACCTATACTACTCGGTCTAATCAGCGCGCACCCGGCGGCAAAATGATGCCATCCGGACGATGACTTCCAAGACAAGATAATGGGGCCTGCGGTTTCTGCCGCGGCCCCTTTTCCTTTTCTCTATGCACAACAATGAATACTGTGGAGTTCATCCGTACGCGATCATTGTGCAAGCAAAACCACGACGCTCCCTATAGCAAGTACGGCGCCGTAAAAATTCCACGTGTTCTCCGAGAGCCATTCGCCGACCTTCTCCGGCAATTCGCTCCACTGCGTCATCGAAAGCTGACCGGCCAGGACACCACCTGCCACGCCGATGAAGAGCGAGGGATATGCAATAACTATCTGTCCGTCATTCACCAGTCCCCGCGCAACAGCGGATGCCTCTAATGGCGCGGCAAGAAAATGGACCGCACCGGCACACGCAAGAACTCCAACCGCCACAGTCAGCACAAATCGTAGGACCATTTGCCCGCTCCAAAAACCTTCGCCGCACACTGACATGCGAACGCACTGCATGATCTAAGGATGCGTCACAACGACAAAGAACTGGTTAAAAAATACCTAAGTCGCGAACAGTGTTTACGCCTCCTCCTGCCACTTCACAGCTCACACAGGCGCCATGTTGTCATCGGCAAAAGTTCATGCGTTGCAATATCGAAAGCCCATTGACAGAAGTGCTATCGAAGCGCACCATCTATTCAACGCCCGATTAGGAGGTTTATGAAAATGTCTCCACCTGGTCAGCCCAAGCTGCTGCGTAAAGGGTCTTAACTCATGCACCGCGCAGCAGCAGATCCGACAATCTGAACGTTTATGTTCGGACGTTAGTGCATGCTGTGCCGACTTATGAAGAGGGCAGATTTGATCGCCGATGTGGCGACCAAAAATGGCGCAAGTAAAACAGTGCAGCCACCTGTTTGTAACACGCGCAGAATGTATGAGCATCCGTTGAAAAACTCGATGTGACGAGTTGGGCCGAGTAAGAGAGTAAAGGCATAAAATCGATACAAGGGGATTGAGAACAAGGTTCTTTTGGCTTGGCCGCAGGCATTAAGCCGCTTAGACCTTCAAATCCGCATCGACGTGCCACTCTAAACACGCGTACGCCCAAGCAACATCAGACGGGCCCGGAGGCTTAAAACGCCTGCCGGGCTTGGTCTTTTCTGAGGCCAACACCAGCTGAACTGGCACGGACCGTCCCATTGGCAATTTGGCTGGGGTCGAAGATCCTCGCAAGCAGCCACGCGTTCGCACATTTCCTCGTCACGTAAATTCAGACACATTCCGTTCTTCACGTTCTGGCCACAACCGACCAGCAATGTTGCCCTCAAACCTTGAAGAACGGGATTCGCAGATTCGAATGACGCCGGTATCGACACGCGGGCACACGTTTGGCCTGACAAACATCGCAGTTGCAGCATTCGCAGTTGCTGTTCTGCTCGCCAGTACCGGCAGCCCAGGCGCCCAGCCTGCAGACCCTGGCGCCTACGGGCCCTACGCATGGCGTCATACCTCTCCTGCGACGGTTGAAGACCGCATCGTCGGCCGCATCACACCGCCCGCTGGCTTTGAGCGCGTGCCAGCGAAGGCCGACAGTTTCGCACACTGGTTGCGTGGCCTGCCGCTAAAGCCCAAAAACGCACCAGTGCTGCTATTCACCGGCGCACATAAAAGCCGCCAGGACGTCCACGTCGCCGTCGTTGATATTGATGTGGGCAAACGCGACCTGCAGCAGTGCGCCGATGCGGTCATGCGCTTGAGAGCCGAATGGCTTTGGAGCATCAACAAAAAATCCAAAATCGCGTTCAACTACACCGGCGGTGGCCGCGTTCCGTTCTCCCGCTGGGCACGCGGCGAACGGCCATCGCAAAGTGGAAAACGATGGTCCCGGCGCGGCAAACGCGACGCCAGCTATGCCTCTTTCAAAAAATATATGATCCAGATCTTTGCTTATGCTGGCACCTACTCACTGTCGCGCGAGCTAAAACCGATTGATCCAGACAACCTCCGCGCCGGAGACGTTTTTATTAATGGCGGTTTTCCCGGCCATGCCGTCCTGGTTGCAGACGTTGCCGTCAATCCGCAATCGGGCGAGAAACGCTTTTTGCTCTTGCAAAGCTACATGCCAGCACAGGAAATTCACATTTTGAAAAACCCTGCCAACGCGGATGGCTCTCCCTGGTATTCCTCGAATTTCTCCTGGCCGCTTGCAACGCCTGAGTGGACATTTCCCATGGGCAGTCTGAAACGCTGGCCCTAACCCCTACTTCAACCCATCGAGCACCTTACCAAGCGCCCTGTCAAAGACTGACAATTCATCATCTGGCGCCGCACTCACCCGGATACAGCGGTTGAGCGGCGCAACACCCGGCTGGCGAATGAACACACCCTCCTCCAGCAACCCATCGACAATTGCACGGGCATAGGCACCATCGCGGCCGCAATCTATCGCAACAAAATTCGTTGCACTCTCAAGCGCCACCAATCCGTGCCTACTTGCAATTTCGGACAGCCGACCTCTTGCGCGCGCAATCTGCCCAACGACGTCCTGCACGTATGCTTGATCGCGAACGGCAGCCAATGCGCCGACCTGTCCGACACGATTGATACCGTAGTGGTTGCGTACCTTCTCGAAAGCCGCAATCATGTCGCGCTCACCGACCGCATAGCCAATCCGCGCACCGGCCATTCCGTAAACTTTCGAAAACGTCCGAAACCGAAGCACCGACGGATTGCTGGCATCAATGCGAGGAACGGCATCGTCCGGCGCCAACTCACAATAAGCTTCATCAAGCACCAACAGGCATCCTGCCGGTAGATTGTCGCAAAAGTCATTTATTTCTTCTGCAGGCCACCACGATCCCATCGGATTGTTGGGGTTAGAAACGTAGATGATTTTGGCTCGCGTACACTGCGCTGCGTGAAGTAATCCCTCCAGATCCTCGCGATCATCACGAAACGGAACCTTGATCAGCTGGCCGCCATGCTGGGCGACATGGAAATTGAATGTAGGATAAGCACCATCCGACGTTACGACCGCTTCGCCGGGGGAGACAGTCAATTGCACCGTGAGCCCAAGAAGCCCATCGATACCCTCCCCGATCACGACATTGCCCGCATCCACATTGTGGTGGCTAGAAAGAGCGTGACGAAGATCCCAACTTTCAGGATCCGCATACATCCAATTCTCGTCCAATGCTGCCCGCATCGCGTCGATCACGCGTGGCGACGGACCGAATGCGCTCTCATTTGCCCCAAGACGCGCTGTGATCACCACGCCGCCGCGCCGTTGCAACGCCTCTGGTCCGACAAAAGGTGTTGTCGCAGGCAACTCGCGCACAAGCGGTGTCAGCAGCTGTTGCTGTGAAGATTGGACCATCCCGCAAATTTCCTTAAGTGATCCGCAAACCGTCTACAGCAAGCATAGCTCAGCAAGCTCGCGCGCCATTTTTGCGGGAATTTCGCCAGCATCATTTCTACCGTTCGTAAGATCGGCTGGAGCATCCTCAGGGGACAGGTAGCGCCAACCCTGGAACGCCCGCCGGCGTTGCGCACGCACAGGAACAAGCTTTTTGTCGAGAAGAATGAGGCAGCACTTCCGCCCATCTTCGCGCGTACCGGCTTCAAAACCAACGAGCCGTTGGCGCGCCTGAATAACACCCTTGATCACCCAATACAGCGATCCGCCATCCAGGAGTTCATCCTCACGCCGGGGCGACTGCAACGTTGCATGAAACAGTTGTGGCTTCACGCCGGCCTTCTTCTGGTCCGCCAGACGGTTTTTTTGCCAGCGTGCCAGATCGTCGACCGAACTCGCCCCCACGCTAAGCTTGATGAGATGCAGCGGCATTGCCAGTCCCTCAATTGCAGATGCCCCACCAGGTCTTGAGTAGTCATGAGGCTGAGGCATTCTAACCCGCAGTTTGCCCCCAGGCACCCGTCGGCGCGACCAAAGGCGGGCGCAATCCACAGCAGCAATGCGATTTTTCCCGCGGCGGGCCTAGCAGCCGACTCATTTGACGCGGCACTTGCCAGTATATTGTGCAAAAAACGGCTGCCCCAGCAGACCGAAATGGCGCGAGTGCACAGCCGGGAAATCTCCCGTCTTGCCATCTTCATCATAGACAGTCGTCAAGTTGAGAAAGCCTTCGTTGACCACCTCAAGGAAATGATTAGCATTCACGGCCCGAACAATGCGCAAACCACCCGCCTTCTTTTCGTCTTTTGCGACAAGCTGCGCAGATTGCTTTTCTAAATCGATACCCTTCAATTCAAACTGCAAAGCCTCCGGTGTCCCGGATGTAAACGCACCGTCCTCATAACTACCGGAACTGCCTTTGGTGAAAGCGCACGTCAGATGAGCGGGCAAGCCCTCAGCAGAAACTTTGACCGCGGCGATCGAACCCACCAAGCAAATCATCACGGTGCATATGAGAACGCGCCAAACACCCAAACGCATCGAATTCGTCAAAACCCCAACTCCCGGTAGCCAAAAGAAGCGCCTGCATCTTGCAGCGCGCCCACCATCAAAGCCTGAGAAATTGTGGCACGCAATAGCGGTGGGCTGGCTACATAAGCCGTCAAGCAAACATACGGCCTTGGGCGACGCACCAGCGTATTGGACAAAAGCCTGCCTAGCCTGACCCAGCGCCGCTTTTTAGGGGCGATAACCAAGAAAAGCTTTTTCAGACCATTCAGGACGGGAAAAATCGGCCCGGTGGGCATCGCCGGGAAGGGGAGGGGACAGGAGGCAAACCCATCCGGGCCGAGGGTGCACGAGGGTATGTGCACGAGGGACAATCATGATTTCTCACATCGGCTGATCACATCCAATCCACAAGGGTGTGAGACACGGGCACCTTGAGCTTGTTTGCAATCACGTCTGCGCGACCTCACGGTCTCCAAATCCAAACCTGACAGCAGCGCGCCACCCAATGGTCAATACACGGACGATTTGACGCCTCACATGCGCCGGGATTAATGGTTTGTTGGCAGGTAGATAGATTCGTTTGCCGCACAATGTGCACTGAGGACAAACCGGTCGCGACAACACCCTTCGAACCGGAATTCAACAAAGCGCCATTTTTAAAAGCCCAATGCCAGCGATGCCACCGCACGCCCGAAAAGCTAAGACGTCACCGCACGGCGTTGCCATCGCGGTTTTTTGCGCTTGTTTGCTCGCTGGCTGCGCAGGTTCCCTGCCAAGCGTCGGCCTGCCAAGTGGCAGCATGTTCACGTCCAACAGTCAAACGCCGGCCAAACCCAAGTACGTCAACGGCAGTTACATGTTGAGCGAAGAGGAAAAGAAGCTCGACTGCGGCAAACTCACCGGCCGGATGCAAATTAGAATTCTGGAGCTTCGTGATCACGCGAAGCGCACATCTGGCTCGTCCATCTCCGCCGCGCTCCAGTCTGCTGTTGAGCCACTGGTCGGAGGTACGTCTCAAAGGCTAGACCAGAATGCGCAGTACGCTAGAGATCGCGCAATGCTTGAAGCCTACAATGGCCAGTTACAAAAGAAGGGCTGCCGCACCTTCAATCTTGACGCGGAGCTGCAATCAAAAGACTTCCGCGAAACGCCGCGCCCACAATAGTATTTCGGCATCCGCACCCCTCGCGGTCACTTCCTGGGACCAGGCAAAAACGCGTCCGTGCGCCCCTTTAACCAGTAGGCCAGCAGCCCTGCCCACTCACGTACACCAAGATCAAGCCGTTGCAGGCCCGCGGGTATACTGCCAAAGTTTCGCATCAAATCTTGTGTCCCGCGCGTACGGTAATCAACGTTCGCCGCGATCACATTAAAACCAGCCTGTCTAAAAACGCCGATTGACCGCGGCATGTGATAGGCCGATGTCACCAAAACCCAGCGCTGATCCGGTCGCGGTTTTACCAGTGCCGCAGCGAACTGGGCATTCTGGTATGTGTTCTGGGCGTTGCGTTCTAAGACAATGCGGTCTTCGCCAATACCGACATCGGCAAGAAAGCGTCCAACCGGCGCAGCCGCATCCGTCGGGCTGACAAACAAGCCTCCGGCAGCACCTGTGAACACCACCTTTGCCTCAGGCCAGCGTAATGCGAGCCTCACGCCCTCCGTCAGTCGTTCCGCCGCCTCGTTGACACCCAAACCGCCTCGGCCCGCGCTCACCCACCCGTCTTCAAACCCACCAAGTATGATGATGCCTGCAACATCCTCCCGTGGGCCGGGCAACGCCTCTCCTGCAAACCGTTCCTCCAGCGGCAACACGACGGCATTGCCCAAAGGCAAAAAACCGGCAAGCAAAAGAAAAGCCACGCCACCGAAGCTCAGCCGCAACCCCAATCGCGTTCGCGTTGTAAAGCCCGCAACCGCCAGACCCACGACAATGGCGGACACCGTAAGAAACGAGGGTTGGATCAGCAGCGCACCGAGCTTGGAGAGGACATAGGACATGCAAGGGTTCTCAGCTCAGCGGACAATAGCAAGCGACGCAGGCTATCCATCCATCGCGTCAATACCGACCGATACTTACCCACGAATGATAGACGCGGAGAACCCGGCGCCAAGGCAAAATCACTTGCACCTATTTCGACATACTTGCAGGACAGGCGGTCTTCTTCATGAACTTCTTATCGGCATACCCCTTCAGATCGCCGTGAGTGACGGCGCACCAGAAACCGCGAGGCGTACAAAAACGGTAACGCTTGATAAGAATATCACCCTTGCTGGCCGCTCCGATAACCTTTGAACTGGCGTAAGGCCGTGCGCGGATATTGAGGCTATCAGCCGTAACCTTGAAACACCCGTACTTCGGCCGGCTTGTAGAATCTGCAAGACCTGCGTTCGCGGAAATCAAAAGCCCGGCCGATGCGATTATTACTACACGTGCAATATTTTTCATTGATGTTGCTCCATACGCCAATTCAAGAACGACGCTCACGATGCCAAGTCAATTTCTGTCTCGCTTTACCACTGCCACAACGTGAACGGAAAAAGTGCCCTTCTGCGCACATTTCAAAATGCTAAATGCTGTCCAAAGCGTGGCAACGACGAAAACTCGACCAAACCTGGCAGTTCTTGCTTAGAAACTCCAAGCCCTCGTTTTCATGATCCAGCTCTGCACGCACCATAAAAATGGCTCAGGCGCACCTCTCACATATCCCAAGACTTGGACAAGGCGGGCAGGCCGCAGTCGTCGAAACTCTAAGAATCACCGCGCGCATCTGCTATAAGTTCTCCAGACGGCACCTATGCGACCGACAATCCGATTTTGAAACGGGAAATCGTCAGCAACCAGCAACGGCGCAAGTTCGTCTTGCGCCACGGACGAGTCAAACAGCCATGAACCACGAGGAAGCACGCAACCAGACCAACCAGCAGCCGCCAGCGACCGTCCCATGGCCACCATTACTGCTGGCCCTGACTATCCTGGGTGCATGGCAACTAGGACGAATTTACCCGCTGGATTGGCCAGGACTGGACGATATTTCCGGCCGCGTTGTCGGCTACGCAATCGGTGTTTCTGGCATCGCATTGATGATTTGGGCTATTGCAACCTTGCGCCGAAACAATACCACCACAATGCCGCACCGGGCGGCAGATCAGCTGGTAACTGATGGACCCTACGCCTTGTGCCGCAATCCTATCTATCTTGCCGATGCATTGATTTTGTTCGGGATTGCAGAGCTGACAAAGAACATCTGGTTCGTCATTCTGACGCCTGTTTTTGTGCTTGCCGTAACGCTGCTATCTATACTCCCCGAGGAAAAACACCTGACCGCACGGTTCGGTGAGGCCTATAAAGAATACATGGCCAAAACCCGCCGTTGGATTTGAGGACAATGCGGCCCAGACCATGAGCGCTGATTTTGCCCAGAAGGAACGCGAATTCCTCACGCACCTGAAGGCCGACACCGGCCGAGACCTGGCGGAGTGGATGTCGGCAATTGCCGCGCAGAAGCTGGAACACCGCAACGACATCATCGATTGGCTGCGCCAGCAGGGGTTCATCTTTGCACGCGCATCCTGGCTGGAACGCATCCACCATAACGGTGGACAGCCGATCTATCTGATGGATGTCCCCGATTCCATCGAGAACCAACCGGCAGCGGTCGCACACGTCATCACTGATGACGCACCGGCAGCACCAACTGCGGGCGCAGGCCGTCCCTCAGGGCTCGGATCTAAACGCTCATTGCCCATGGCAACTTCTCCGGCGGCAGCCAAACCTATACGCCCGGACACGGTTCCTGGAAAAGGCGATCCCACAACCAACGACGAACAGCTTGAGGCTTTGTACGCACGCGCTAAAGCTTATGCGCCGCTTGCCCGTTTCCTCGTCCAGGAGGTTAGGCGCCAACTACCTGACACCACGGTACAGGCGGCCACCGGTCATATACAGTTTGCCAATCCCGATATCTTCGCCATTCTGGCCATCTCGCCACGTCAACTGCACCTGGGACTGAGCCTCCGACCGGACCATCCCTATTCAGATCAGCTTGTGCAGCCACGCTTTCCCGCTGGCGCTGCATCGGTACCTGATACCATTTCGCATATGATCCTGCTCGACGACGCACGCCAGATTGACAATGCGTTGGTAGAGCTGATTGGCAAGGCAAACACCGCCATCAATACCTAATTGACGGGCTTAAGGCGGCACCCCAGCGCCCACGGAAACCTGGGCACGAAAACAGCGGCAAATGACCAAAAACCCTGGAAAAACATCTGTTTTTTCCAGCACGCGGTAGTCTTAACGCCAAGACACCATGACCACGCCCTAATCGCCAAGCTTAACTGCCTCCATGAAAACTCAGGCAACAACAGCAACTAAAACCGCCAAATGTTGGCAATCGAAGGTAGGTACGCCAGCATTGGGCGCGCTTGGCTCCGCCTTGGCGGCCATGAGCTTTGTCACTGTCCAGGCCAATGCCGAACCGGCTGATTCAATTACGCGCCTCTTGCAGGAGAGCGCCAGCGAAATCAAAGCCAAGCTGAAGATCGCCAAAAAGGATAAGGCGGAAGACGAAGCAACACCCGCCGACCCACGTGCCGGCGAAAAGGAATACGAGCAGGCGCGCAGCCTGATGCGTGCGGTTGACGCCATCTTGGCTGACACCGCCGAGCAGCGTTCCGAAGCCAAGCGGCTACCTGGCAATGACGACTTTCTTGTCGCCCCGCTTTGGACAGAGACAAAAGAAGACCGTCAGGCCAAAATTCGCGACCTTCTCGATTCAGCACTAGGAATCGTGACAGACGTACCGGTCGTGGAAGTGCAAAAACGTGTCGAGGAATTGCGCCAGAACATTCGCCAAAATGAAGACCACATCGCAGCGCTGAAAGAAAAGCGCATCACCGCACCCAAAGACGGCCTACTGCCAGGTGTCCTGACCGACACAGTTGAAAGCCTTGCCACTGAGATCAAGGATACCGAAAAGCGTATCGAGGAAAATGAGGCCGAGATCATCAAGGCCAAGAAGGAAATCCGCACGGGCCTACGCGACTCCGGCGTTGACTTGACCGATGCACAACTCGATCTCCTGCTCGACGGTGTCCTGTCCGGAGACCTCGTAAGGCTCGTTGCCGTATTCAACGCCGCAAAACTCATCGACCGTCAGCTTGGCGAATTGATGGGTGTGAGTGGGGACAACCTCAAGGCCGCCCGCAAGTACTTTGCCATGCACGCGACCTTATTCGCCATGCTGGTGCACGCCCAGAACCAAACAATCGAAAAGATCGACAAAAACTACCTGCCCAAGCTCAACGCAATTCTAAACGACATTGCGCAGGCGCGCGCGAAGACCCGCAGGCTATTGAAGGCAAACAACCGTCCGGATCAGAAGAAGGCTTTGCGCGCCAATCAAAAGAGCCAGCAGCTGGCTGAGCAAACGGCACGCGGCTACAAGCGCTATCTTCAACAGCAGCGTGAGCAGATTGCCCGCGCACGCACCCGTGCCACCCATGACCTCAACATTGCCGACAATACCTACGACACAGTTGAAGCCAGCTTCCAGCTGCGCAATCTGATGCGTGACGGCGCCGCCTCATTCGACGCCATTCAGAAATTGGAAGCACCAACATTCGATCAGATTTTTAAGAACGAAGAATTGCGGCGCGAATTCGAAAACCTCACGCGCCGACTGGATGCCCCCACCTCGTAAGTGCAGAGTCATTCGCCAGGCATCATCATACGTGGCCAACGTCAGCAATCGCACCCGCTCCGGCTTCAACCGCTTACAAGATCCACAACGCCGCCAGTCCTAGGAACGCAAAAAACCCGACGACATCGGTCACTGTTGTGACAAAAACACCAGAGGCAGGCGCCGGGTCTAACTCCATCCGGTCCATAGCCAGAGGTATGAGAATACCTGCAAGCGCGGCGGCGAGCAGGTTAATCACCATCGCCACCGCGATCACCCCGCCAAGCATTCCAGATCCGAACCAGACAAATGTTACAGCAGCCATAATCACGGACAAGATCAACCCGTTGAGCACACCCACCAGCGTTTCACGCATGATCACACGCGGCGCATTAACCCGCCCCAGCTTGTTTGTCGCCAACGCACGCACGGTCACGGTCATGGTTTGGGTACCGGCGTTGCCTCCCATCGACGCCACAATCGGCATAAGCACGGCAAGCGCCACCATTTGCTCGATGCTCGCATCGAAAAGCTTGATCACCAGGGAGGCGAGAATCGCGGTGGCCAGATTGACAACCAGCCAGGGAACGCGCGAACGCGTCGTCCAATAGACGCTGTCGGCCAGGGTTTCGTCGCCGACACCGGCCAGTGCACGCATATCTTCGTCCGCCTCTTCCTGGATCACATCGACGACGTCATCGACGGTAACCACGCCGACAAGCCGCTCATTGTCATCGACAACCGGTGCAGACATCAGGTCAAAGCGGCCGAAGGCCCGCGCAACTTCTTCCTGGTCATCGGTCGCTTTAACGATCACGCGCTCACTGTTCATGATCGAATCGACGCGCACATGCCGCTTTGTGCGGACCAGCCTTGATAGATCGACACTGCCAAGGACCTTGTAGGCCGGGTCAACAACAAAGATCTCGGAGAACACGTCGGGAAGATTTTCGCTCGCCCTGAGGTAGTCGATAACCTGGCCGATCGTCCAAAAAGGCGCGACCGTCACGTAATCGGCCTGCATCAGGCGCCCGGCGGTATCCTCCTCATACTCGAAGTTTCTCTCAAGCGCGGCGCGATCGACCGTCGGCAGCTGCTCGAAAATTTCCTGCCGGTCGCTTTCCTCCAAGTTTTCTAGAAGGTAGGCCGCATCGTCTGTATCGAGTTCTTGGGCCGCCTGCGCCAAGAGTTGGTTGGGCAATTCCTCTGAGAGTTGGTCGCGAACGGTCTCATCAAGTTCGGAGAACGCTTCAAAGTCGAACTCAGCGCCCATTGCCTTGACAAAAGAGGCCCGTTCGTCGGCATCCAAAAGTTCGATGAGATCTGCAAGATCAGGTGCCGTGAACTCGGCAACGAGTGACTTGACGGTCTCGACCGCCCCCGACCCGAGGGCCTCGGACACGGCATGAACCACTTCGCCGCTGTCGCGCGTGCTGCCCAAGGCGCTTTCGCTTCGCGCTGCTTGCCCGCCTTGCTCACTCATTGAATTCAACACCCCTGTATCACGCCGTAAGTTGGCCGTGCCGATGGCCAGAATTGGAACTTTGGGCACTTGTCTTGGGTAACAATCGCGTCAGCGTCCTGCGCTTAGCACAATCAATCACGCCCGGCACGCGCAACTTGTGCGCAAGTCCCTGTTCCTTTGGTGCTTTGCGGCAACGCCCTGCGCCAATAAATCGGGATCTGTAGCCATCAGGCCACTTAGCAATCCATGAGAACTGTATTATATCGATCGACAGCAGCTTATGTTGCCGGGCAGAACCGATTTTGCTGCAACGGCCTTCGTAATGTTTTCAGGTTCGCATGCAATGCGCGGTAGCGCGGCAAAATCGCCGAGAGGAACCGACGCAGTCAAACAGTGTCCCCAGGAGGATCGCCCCGATGTGGTCAAACATCGATAGGAAAGCGTACGTTGGTTTGGCGACGCAGTCGGCCGGTCTGCATTGCCGGTCCCAAAGAGCCCGGTTCGAAACATCCTTGCGCACTGTTGCCATGATCTGCGCCGTCGCGATTTCGTCGGCCGCAACCGCACCAACTGCACAGGCCGCACCCAAACCTTGCAACGAACGCAAAGGAATACTGGGCGTCTCTCGCGTCGTCGAGATCGATACCAAAAGCGGCCCACGGTTTGGCCTTCAACAGTACCCGGAGATCGATTTCCTGAAACCGGGCGAGGTTGTGCTCACCTTCGACGACGGGCCATTACGCCGTTACACCACAAAGGTCCTGAACGCGCTGGAAGCTCATTGCACCAAAGCGACCTTCTTTATGGTTGGCCGCATGGCCGTCAGCGACCCCGATATGGTTCGCGAGATCGCCAGACGTGGCCACACCGTTGGAACGCACACCTGGTCGCATCTCAATCAGGGGCGCCTTGGGGCATCGCGACGCGAACGAGAAGTTGAGCTTGGCATCAGCGCCGTCTCGCAAGCACTGGGCAAACCGGTCGCGCCATTCTTCCGCTTCCCCTATCTCAGCGATCCGAAGCAATCACAGCGGCGCCTGCAGGCACGCCAGATTGGTATCTTTTCCATCGATGTCGATTCAAAAGACTACAAGACACGATCGGGAAGCAGCGTAAACAGCCGAATCCTTGCCGGTTTGAAGCGCAAGGGCAAAGGCATTTTGCTTTTTCACGATATCCAGCGCTCCACCGCAAGTGCCATATCAAGTCTACTCAACCAGCTAAAGCGTAACGGCTATAAGATTGTCCACATCGTCGCCAAGGAACCAACCAAGACGATAGAAAAGTACGACATTCTGGCGCGTAAGGAGATCGAGAAGCGCAAACGCGCAGCATCAAGCCGCCCACTGGTCGCCCGTTCGATCGTTTGGCCCATCGCCCAGAACCTGCCGGATCCGGAACCGCTGACATACACGCCAAAACCGAAGCGGACGGCCAAGGCAGAACCGACCAGCAAGATCGAAAACGATGCAGACACCGACAGTGCGTCCACAACGCCGTCAGACGATGATCAGTCGAAAGAAACGCCAAAACGGCGCAACAAAACGCGATCATCAAAACGCGCAAAAAAGGGTGAGAGCATTTTTCCGCTCAACAACCCCTTCCAAAGCTATTAGCGCACGGTCTGGCGCTATCGGAGCCTGGAGCAATCGATAGGCCAAAAATCGTGCACAAGGGCATTGGTTTGACCTAAGCAAGCGGCAGTCCGGAGACCCCAGCCTGACCAACACGGCAAAGCGCGCAGCCTCCAGGCAACTGAACGCCTCTCCACAGTTATGCCAACCCCGTCAGAAGCGTATTTTTTAGTTGCCGTTGGTACACAGTTGCGCACCAACACATTGATAAAAAAGACTTTATTTAGAAATTGATAGCAGTCTGACGGTGTGGCACGCACGTACCGGATTAACTACCTCTATAGAACCCCACCTTGTCCATCGCCCTCAAATCCTAAAAGATCGCCATTGTTACGCCGCGCAGGCACATTATGGAGCAGCCTAATGCGTGTCTCTAGTGCTTCAACCGTCTTAGTCCTCCTGCTGACCTCATTCGCCCAGCCGGCAAAAGCTGACTGCGAAAAGGGGACGCTTGCGACCGAGGACCGGCTGGGCGTTAGCCGTATCGTCCAGATCGACACCACCGCAGGTGCACTTTACGGCCGCGTCACGAAGCTGGAAAACGAACCAAACTTTCTTAAGCCGAAGGAAGTCGTGCTGACGTTCGACGACGGCCCAGCACCAAAAATCACCTTGCCAATTTTGGAGGCATTAGAACGCCATTGCACACGGGCAACCTTCTTTCCGGTTGGCAAAATGGCGCTCGCCTACCCTGACATCGTTCGAAAAACAATCTCCGACGGTCATACGGTAGGATCGCATACCTTTTCTCACCCAGGCAATCTTGCACGCATGCCGATCGGTACCGCTACGGCGGAAATCAACAGCGGCTTCGCAGCAGTCGCGGTTGCCGCCGGCCAGCGCGTTGCCCCTCTCTTCCGCTTCCCCGGCCTGAATGACTCCAACCCCTTATTGTCGCAATTGCAAAAGCGCGGCATCACAACCATGTCTGTCGACGTTATATCCAACGACAGCTTCGCGCCATCAGCAGATTTCCTGGTGAAACACACGCTTAAAAAGGTTGAAGAACGCAACGGCGGCATCATCCTATTCCACGACATCAAGCCGCAGACAGCCACAGCCCTGCCCAGCATTCTCGATGAATTAAAAAAGCGTGGCTATTCGGTGGTGCACATTCGCTCAAAGTACATGTACAAGCCGCCAAAAGCTGAGATGGCCGAGGCCGCCAAAAGGTTGAAAACAAAGCGGCTGCAAAGTTCTCCTGTGACAAAGGACGAAAAAAATACGCAGACCGTCAATAACGATTCTGCTGCGGCGGCCGCGTCCAAGGAACCCAAAACAAGTTCGCAAGTCACCACAACGGGCAGTATCGATCGCGGAAATGAGGCGGCAAACGAAACGGACGCAGCCACCGGCCAGGACCAACCATTCCGCTTCCTGGCGCGCCCAAGTGCCGCCAACGCAATACTTGCCGCAATCGGTCCGCCCACGACCGAACTGCAGCCGCCACCACGCAAGCGCGTCAAGAGTCCCGCAAAAAAGACCGTACAGCCGAAACCGCCGAAGCAACCAAATCTAGAAAACAAACCAAAACCCAAGGCAAAAGCGAAGCCAAAGCCGACCCAAAAACCACCACAGCAGGCACAACAGACGCCAAAACCAGCACCCAAACCGACCCCATCCGCGCAGGCAAAGCCAAAGAAAAAACCATCAAGCTCTAGCTGGTCGCTGACGACGAATACGTTGCTGGGAATACCCGATCCCTAAATCGCTTCGCGCTTAAGCGAAGCAGAGATCAAATTCTCAATCAAATTGCCTGCCGATGTACCGGTGCACAATTTGTACAGCAGCAACAGCACCCACTCCGGCGTCCGTTTAGTTCAATTCTCGGTTGCTCGGTCACCCTGCGCTTTGTCTTTCACGATCTCAAATCTCAGCCCCGCATGATCTCCCAATCTTGATAGAAGGACATCCCCCATCGCTGAAGCTGGTGTCCAGAATCCTCCACCGACTGTTAATCTGTCGGCGTCCTCAGCAAGGCAAAGCGCAGCTTCAACGAACATTCTGCTAGTCGATTCAACGCCTGGGTCGCCTTCGCCCCGAACCCTCACCATCATTGATTTACTCATTTCAAGCGCGCCAATCTGTACGATCTCGTAAGAGCTGTTCTCGCGGATCTCTCGCCCTGGTCCTTCTCCAGATTTGGGCAGTACGTACCTCTTCAGCAGATAGCGTGTGGGAGCCAATCCCATTGCAGCCACAAACACGCGCGCCCCGAACACACTGGTTGCAGCCAAGACCCAGCCCAACGGACCGCGGCCGGCAAAAATGGCTTCTTCGTAGCGAAACCCTCTGCCATAGGGATAATTGAGCAGTGCATTGCTGCGGCGAACGATCTTGTTGTTAACTGGGCTCATGAAAAACGGCATGGTCCAGCCACGCAAATGTGGGTCAAATCTCACCTCGAACGGCATAATCTCGTCACGGCGGTCGGGACCGTGACGCTCACCATCGGGGTTCAATGCATAGGGCTCGATAGTGTAACGAGAGACGGAAGGGTCACGGCGCCGCTGCTCTGTTGCGTGGACGAGGCTCGCCGCCGTGCCGCCGCTGAACCCACCCCGCATTGCCGTCACCCGCATCTTGATGTGATGGCAGAAACGTCCATACTTTTCTTGCGCGTTTGACTGGAGAAAAAAAACGCCCAGATCCGACGGAACAGAATCGAAGCCGCATGCGTGGACGATACGGGCGCCAGAATTCTGTGCTTCGGCCTGATAAGCGTCGATCATTCGACGCATCCAGTGTACTTCTCCTGTAAGATCGCAGTAATGCGTGCCGCTCGCTACACACGCCGCAACCAATTCCGATCCGAACTTGGCATATGGCCCGACCGTGGAGCAGACAACTTTGGCGCGCGCCACTAATGCATCCAACGAAGTCCTGTCGAAACTGTCCGCGACAACAATCGGTACGCTCTTGGCACTCTCAGGCAGGCTGGTGCGTAGCGCTTTGAGCTTTTCCTCGTTGCGACCGCCGATCGCCCATTTCAATCCGCATATCTCGTTACGAGTCGCAAGATGGTGCGCGACACGGCGCCCAACCGCACCGGTTGCACCCCAAAGAATGACATCGAACTCGTGGTGAGATGACATGATCCCGACGTTGCGGCGGACGTTCGACAGCCGGCATTGACGAGAATCAAAAAACCGTGGCCGTAGAGTTTTAGGGGAAGCTTGTTTTAAGGAGTCTTGGTGCCCCGTTCAGGAGAAGAGTTGAACCTGTTAAGCGGCGCGACTGCGGCGCCGGGCTGTTGGCCCGCCCACGCGGAGCCAATGAGCGAAGCGATATCTGGCGTGAGCGAAAGAGTGGTGCGGCCGAGAGGACTCGAACCTCCACGGGTATTCCCCACAACGACCTCAACGTTGCGCGTCTACCAATTCCGCCACGGCCGCACACTCAGGCTTCGACTCCCGAAGGGGGAGTTCTGCGCCCAGATTGGCGGGGATTTGAACCCATCCGCCAAGGCTGCTTCGGGTACCAGACGCCGCCATGGATGGCAAGCCCCTGCATAGGCGCAATCCCTTCTTCTGCGCAGGCCCCTTACGAGCTTGCTTTATCGAGCGATGCACCTCAAGCATGGTCGCGCCGTCCACCAAATTAAGCTATTTTGCCTCCCGGCCCTTCAAAGCAGACAGAAACGAACAAACCAAGCCAAGCCCCACCGGAGCCCGCCAGCAAGTGACCAATCGCGACACACAGCCGCCCGTCGTGGAATGGGCCAAATCCGACGAGTTGGTTGCCTACCCAACCGCCGAGACGCTTATGCAACAGCGTGTCGAAGACATTGTCGCTGGTCGCAGCCCTGAACTGATCTGGCTGCTGCAGCACCCGCCAATATATACGGCAGGCACAAGCGCAAAGCCGGATGATCTGCTTACGCGACAGTTTCCCGTGTACCAGACCGGCCGCGGCGGGCAATTGACCTATCACGGGCCAGGTCAACGTATTGTCTATTGCATGCTTGATGTGAAGCGCCGCTTCGGCGACGTACGCAAGTTTGTCTTAGCACTCGAAAACTGGATGATCGATGCACTCGCAGATTTGGGCATCTCGGCACATACGACGCCTAGCCGTGTCGGCGTCTGGGTTGACCGCCCGGATAAAGGCCCTGGGCGTGAGGACAAAATCGCTGCAATTGGCATTCGGCTGCGACGCTGGACTAGCTTCCACGGCTTATCCATCAACGTCACCCCCAACCTAGCTCATTATGCGGGCATCGTTCCCTGCGGTATTTCCGATCAAGGCGTCACCAGTTTTGCCGATCTGTCGGTTCCCGCAACCATGCACGACTTGGACGATGCTCTACGAAGCGTCTTCGAGAATAAGTTTGGACCCACATGCTTAGCTAACGACCCAATGACCGGCCATCACGAAGACGCGCAGGCGAGCGTACTGACTTAATCCGACATTCCTCGCTCAAACTGACTGTGAGCGGAGCTGAACATACTAGCGAGCCGATGTATCCGGCGTTTCTGCAGCATCGTCATAGTAAACAAGCCCCTCTTCTATGGAAACGCGTTCGCCGGTTTCTATTATGTAGTCGCTGTCCTTTTCACCAACGAGCCTGAGAACACATCCATTGGGGCAAATATCCTCGATGACCTGCGATGCGGCAATCACTTGCTCTTTTCGCGCGCGGCTCTCCAGGATCAGAAGTCTATAGGATCGGCTATCCTTGTTCGTGATCTGCGCTGCCGAGGCCACCGATACAAAACTACTGGCTCCGGCAATTATTGCGACGGACATCGCCAGAGCAGCGGTGAGAAGCTTGTCGATCCGCCGATAATGATTTTTCATTCCATGTTTCATGCATGTCCTCCGGCCCCGTCGATTTCTGCCGGGAGCCAACCACGACCCTATCATATCCAAACAACCAAAAGCCCCTCGGAGAGAACGCAGGCAGTATCAGTTGGTGCCAATACTGCGCTTTAGCAGTGAAGCCACCTTGAAAGGTACAATTGGGGTCTGCTTATGGCACTCATGCACCGCCGACATTACGTTCCCGTCTGCCAGGCGCTGTGGCTGGGCTTCAGGGCATACGAAAAGCTCAGGTCGCATGGGACACCGGCCCAGCCGTTCTGGTTGGGTCATCCGAGCCCGGGCGCACAGCGGATTGTGCCTGCGAAGCCCTACACACAGACCGAATAGATAGCCTATGGCCTGGTGTTGACGCTTGGAACTCAAGCGCCAAAGTTGGAATACTAGCGTCGGCGACCTGAACTCTTGCGAACTGCCGACTTACGCGCACTGCCTCGCCGCGCCAGAGCTTTGCGCGAGGTTGAGCGCTTAGCTGTAGCTCGTTTTGTCGCTGTCCGTTTTCCCACCGCACGCTTTGCCGCGGGACGCTTTGCAGCAGATTTCCGACCGGCTGTCGCACGCTTTGCGGCCTTTTTGCCCACGCGCTTGGCTGCCGGCTTCTTCGCTGCTTTCTTGCGCGCCACCGGCCTCTTTACCGCTTTTTTACTCGTCACAGCCTTCTTTGCGGGTCTCTTCTTGGCCGCAGGTTTGCGCTTTGCAACCTTTTTTGCTGCTGGCCGGCGCCGTTGCACCTTCTTTGTCGTCTTCTTCGCCGCCGACTTTCGCGCAGAAGCTGTGCTCTTGCGTACGACCTTCTTTTTCGCAGCTGCCTTCTTCGCAGCAGGTTTACGCGCAGAAGCCTTTCTGGCTGTAGACTTCTTGGCCGCAGGCTTGCGAGCTTTACGAGCCATCATACTAACAATCCTCTTTCCTGTCCTCGTTATCAAACGAACGCGGCAGGCTTAAACACCGCACATGCGCCACTCTGGTTACAAACCCGTTCACCTACAAACGGATTTTTCCGGTGACCAATATCGATGATTCCGATAGATAGATGATATCGGTGTGACGCGTATTGATCGACAACAATGGATATCACTCTTGCACGTACGTTCCTGACTGTCACGGAGACAGGTAGTTTCATTGACGCCGCGCGACGGATGAATGTTACGCAATCAACCGTGTCAGCGCGCATCAGAGGACTTGAAGATCTGCTCGGAAGGCCTTTGTTTGAGCGCTCCAAGACGGGTGCAGAGCTCACATCAGCCGGCGAACAGTTTCGCAAACATGCGCTGGCATTTGTTCGTGTTTGGCAGCATGCACGCCACGAAGTGGGACTGTCCGCTCAACATGCCGATCATCTCGCTGTCGGCGCTCCAACGACCTTTTGGGACGGTTTTTTGCTCAAATGGGTCGCGTGGCTCCGCCGCAACATCCCCGAAATAGCGGTAACAGCAAGCTCAGGCGGCGCGGAAAATCTCACTCAGCGCCTCATTGAAGGCACGCTTGATCTGGCGGTCATGTACCGCCCCTCGCACCCGCCGGGTTTGATAACAGAGCACTTGTTTGACGAGGAGTTTGTGCTTGTCACGTCCACGCCAGCCAATAGTCGGCGTGCCGCCACCGATTACGTCTTTATCGACTGGGGACCGGATTTTCAGCAGGATCACGACGCCACCTACCCGGATCGGGACAACGCTGGCCTTAATCTCGATATCGGTTCAGCCGGGATCAATTATCTGTTGGCCAATGAATCTTCCGCGTACTTTCCCTTGCGCATGGTACGCAAATATCTTGCAAGGGGCCGCTTGCGCCAGCCGAAGCGGGCACGCCGTTTCGTCTATCCCGTATACATGGTGTACCCCGAAACCCGTGACGAAGACGCTTATGAGCCCATTCTCGATGGTCTGCGCCGCTCTGTAGCGCGTTTTGGCTAGCGCTTGAGCGAGATCAGCCATGCGGTGGACTTGATTGGCATTGCGGAGGCGACAATCCCGCCCACCGCACGTCAAGAGGTGGTTTTGCCAGATCAGGCGAAACTGGCCTCAGCGGCTGACCGATCACGATCAGCCTGCCCTACGCCAGTGTCCTCCTGCCAGCCGCGAGGCTTAAGCGAAAATCCATTTGCCTGTGGCACCGGCCCAAAGCTGTTCGAATGAGCCTGTCCCCTTGCAAAGTGCAGCCATAGCGTCGCGACAAGAACAGGAAACATCGTCAGCATGACCGATGCCATGAAGCCACGCGACATCGGATCGAGAACGCTTTCACCCACACTCAGTAAAAGTATCAGCGAACCGCAGACGGACCAAACGATCAAGAAGGCGAAGCCGCCAACAATCCACCATGCGCTACGCCCAAGATCGTGCAACCGTTTTGCAACCGCGACGGTCGCCAGCCAGAAGAAAAGCACTTTTACGGCCATCCCAAACGGGCCGGATAAGCTCACCTCACCCATCCAAAAGGCAAGCCCGGCAACAATTTCCACCGCCAGCAGCGATAGGGCGACGATAAACAGCCCCTTGCGGTTGCAACGGCCACGCGGATCGAACAGGTGATAAATAGTACTTGGAAAGGCCATGATGGCGCCTTTAGCAGATACAGATGGAAGCTGACGCACACCATCTTGTTCCGCCAGGCTTTAGGAGCGGTTAGTCATCCGCAACCGCAGGCAGGTAACGTTGTGGCAGGGTTAACAACCTACCAAAGACCGTTCCGGAACGGTCCGCGCCTCGAAGGACAGGCTTCGAACTCGCGCCTAGACGTGCAGGCGCATTTAAGCGACGCGACTGCGTCGCCGGGCAAATAGCCCGCCCCGTCGGAGTGCCCTTGGCGCGTGAGACAAAAAATGCCACACACGCCCTATTCAAACTCAAGAATGACTTCATCCACCGCCAGGCTATCGCCAGGACCGGCTTTCACCGCACTGACTTTACCGTCACGCTCGGCACGCAGGATATTCTCCATCTTCATCGCTTCCACGACCGCCAGCGCGTCTCCCGCCTTCACTTCGTCGCCTTGTCCCACATGCACGACCTTCACCAATCCCGGCATTGGGCACAGCAGATACTTCGACATATCGGCAGCGACCTTCTCGGGCATCAGAGCTGCAAGTGCCGCCTCACGCTTGGTGTAAACCCGTGCATCGACCTGCACACCCCGATAGGCGAGATTGAAGCCATTGAGAATTGGCCGGACAAGAACATTGACCGAACGCCCACCGACGCGGCCGCTCCACACGGGATCTCCTGGCCACCAATCTGAGCAAAGCTCCAGCGTTTCGGAAACGGACCCGGATGCGTCTATTAGGGACGCAGAAATGCTCGCGCCGGAAGCGCCGACCATTTGCACGTCCTGACGAATATCATCAAGCAGAACAACCCGGTCGTGTGAGAACTGGACCGCACGCCCGTCCATTTGATCGGTAATCGCACGCCTTCGGTCATTGGCAAGATGGTCAATAGCGGAAGCGACGCTCGCCATAACTTTGAGAATATCACCAGCCGGCGCAAACGACTGGAACCCGTCCGGATAAGTCTCGGCAATAAAGCCGGTAGAAAGCTTTCCCGATTTCCACTTTTCATCCTGCATCAAGGCCGACAGGAAGGGAATGTTGTGCTGAATGCCATCGATGTAGAACGCATCGAGTGCATCCGCCTGCAGATCCACAGCCGCCTCACGTGTTGGCGCATGCGTTACGAGTTTCGCGATCATCGGATCGTAGAACATCGAAATCTCGCCACCTTCAAAAACGCCGGTGTCGTTGCGCACGGTAAGCCCTGCCTCGGTCCCCTCTTCAGGCGGCCGGTATTTCGTAAGCCGGCCGATCGAAGGCAGGAAATTGCGGTAGGGGTCTTCCGCATAAATGCGCGATTCCACCGCCCATCCGTTCAATTTCACGTCCGATTGTTTGATGGCGAGCTTTTCACCCGCAGCCACACGGATCATCTGCTCTACCAGATCGATCCCCGTCACAAGCTCTGTAACGGGATGCTCCACCTGCAGCCGCGTATTCATTTCCAGGAAGTAAAAGCTTTTGTCCTGGCCCGCGACAAACTCGACCGTTCCTGCCGAATCGTAGTCGACCGCCTTCGCCAAGGCTACGGACTGTTCGCCCATGGCCTTCCGCGTGGCTTCGTCGAGCAAGGGTGAGGGCGCCTCCTCAATCACTTTCTGGTTGCGCCGCTGGATGGAGCATTCGCGCTCGCCCAGATAGATGACATTGCCATGCTTGTCACCAAGCACTTGGATTTCGATATGCCGTGGGTTCTCGATGAACTTTTCTATGAAGATACGATCGTCACCAAAGCTCGACTTCGCTTCAGAGCGGGCCAACTCAAAACCTTCTTCAGCCTCCTTTTCGCTCCATGCAATGCGCATGCCCTTACCGCCGCCACCTGCCGATGCCTTGATCATCACCGGGAAACCGATTTGCTTGGAGATCTTTACCGCTTCACGCGCATCCGCGATTTCGCCGATATGGCCGGGGACTGTCGACACCTTCGCTGCTGCCGCGGCCTTCTTCGATTCAATCTTGTCACCCATCGCGGCAATGGCCTTCGGGTTCGGCCCGATAAAGACAATGCCCTCTTTCTTCAGCGCAACGGGAAACTCCTCGCGCTCAGACAGAAAACCATAACCGGGATGCACGGCTTCCGCGCCAGTCTGCTTGCAGGCATCGATAATCTTCTCAATAACAAGATAGGACTCCGCCGCCGCCGCAGGACCGATATGCACCGCTTCGTCGGCCATCTCGACATGCAGTGCATCACGGTCCGCGTCCGAATAGACGGCAACCGTCGCAATTCCCATTTTGCGCGCAGTCTTGATGACGCGACAAGCGATCTCGCCACGGTTGGCTATCAGGATTTTCTTGAACATTGCGTGCTGGCGTCCCGTGTTGGCAAATCTGGACAGAAGATGGGTCAGGTGGCGTGTTCTAGCCGCTGCTCGGCCGGAGGTAAACCAGCGCAGATAAATACTATTGACCATCATCTGCGTCCACGGGCAAAACACTGATTAGGCGACAAAAACGTGCTCGAAGTTGCACGATCGGCCGTTGGCTTGCACCGCCAAGACTTCCCCGTCCCGAATTGCCCCTGCACGCACGTCACAACCCCTAGCTCAGGGCCCCCACCAGTAGGGAAGTCGCCGCATGGCTTAGACCGGGCGCACGCGGCCAAGTATCCTCTGGCGCACGAGGTCGACGGCAGCTTTGAGCTCATAAAAGCGGTCGGAGTAGTGTAACGGCACAGGGATCAGCCCCACGGCCTCATCGATACGCTGAATTTCGCTGACATGCTCCTGATGGCGCTCACCCGCCCCATCCGCAGCCATATCCTTCTCCAACGTCTTTAGCTGCGCATACCAGTGCATAATTCGACTGCGGATGCGCCACTCGTAGACCATCGGCACGATTTTGAAGAGCGGCAGCATGATGGTCGCAATCGGTACAACCATGACGAACATGCGCTCCAGGAAGGTCGCCAGCCAAAACGGCAGGAAGCGCCTGAGAAACGGCGGGCCGGAACTGTACATGCGTTTTGCATCTGACGACAGCTCGTACTCCGGATCAATCGGTTTGGGAAACTCACCAATCCTATTGAACATTCCACCACCGCCATGCACCTCTTGCGCTGCTTGGACCAGAATTCCGGCTAAGGCGGGATGCAAATCCCTCCGCGCCACAAGCGCGGCTTTCGGCGCTACGAGGGTCACATCTGACGGGGGCAGATCGCGCACCATATCGATCGCACCGCGCGGCAAGGTAACGACAGACAGATATGGAAAAAGACGCGTATAGGCTTCACCGCGCATAAAATTCATGAGCCGCACACCGTCCATACGTAACAGTGTCTGCACGTCTTCAGCTTCCGGCGCCAGTGTCAGAAATGCGGCATCAACTTCACCCTTTGACAACGCGGAAACCGCACCGCTTCCCCCCAACTCCACATATGTAGCCGTGCTCGAGTTAACGCCATTTTTCTGCAACAACGCTTCCGCCAACAGCCGCGTCCCACTACCCAACTTACCAACCGCAATCCGCTGGCCTGTAAGTTGAACGAGTTGGTTGATTTCCTGCGTACCGCGGTAGAAGACCCACAATGGCTCCAGAAATACACGCCCTAATGAAACGAGCTCTTTGCGTGACCGGTCGTCTCCCAGCCCGCCCTGCATCAGACCGACCTGGAAATCGGATTTCTCATCCAGCAACCGTTTCTTGTTTTCGATGGAGCCCGCCGACGTCATCACATCGAGCGTTATGCCCGACTGAGCAAGTTCTTGCGCATAGTCACGGCCGAACTTGTAGTATGCACCCGTCTCGCTGCCTGATGTCATCTTGACGATTTTGGGCGGTGCAGGCTCAACGAACTGCAAGGCAAACCAAAATGCGGCCACAAGAATGATCAGCGCAGGCCCCGCCACAAGTAGCGTTTCCCGCGTCTGCACACCTACCTTGCTGAAAATCATCGCAGCGTCATCCCCTCGCAGACACTATGAACCTCGCCGAGCCCGCGCTGAAACGGACGCAACATCGGGCACATAAAGGGGATACGAGCAGACTTTGGCGCGAACCTGAAGCCCTAATTTAATGAACCGGCGAGTTTTGGCTAAGGCCCTGTGCGGGCCAGCATCAGGCAGCCATTCCGTGACGGTCGACGAGCCCCTGTAGCGAGGGATGCAGCTCCGCGTGTTCCGCGCTTAAAAAGGCGAGCAACGCATCTTCGGCCGGACTTAACGCCCCGTCCCGCTCCATCCGTTCGACAAGCCAATCGGCCTCATCCGCATCAATCTGCTCATTGGTGATGATCTCGAGCCTCTGCCGCTCCAGGCGAGCCAGCGCTCGCTCTTCTGGCGTCTGCTGCCGATAGGCGGAAAAAATGCCACTGAGGCCGCTTGAAACGATAGCACCGACAAGACCGGTCGGCGACAACTCACCGCGTGATTCAACCCAGGCATCAGAGCGCAATGCTTCTTCACGCGACGGCGGTGTATAGAAGGACGATGCCATGACAACATTGGCAATCGCCTTGACGAAAAGCTCCGTCCACGCTTCGTTGAGACCGGACTCCGAAACGGCATCGTTGATCTCAAATAACACCTCAGCTTCGGGCTTCGTCACCGCGATATTCCCATCACCGCCGAATGCATAGATGACGCGGCGCAAAAGCTCCACTTCGCTGTCCAGAATAGTTCCTTTCGACGCATCGCTCGCCCCGCTGCGCAATGGCCCGTCACCGAGAACAACGGCATCCCGAATTTGACCAAGGGCAAACTTGGCAAGGCTTACCGGCGACCAACGCGAACAATCCAGAACATTGACCAAGAGCTCAATCTCAGTCTTGCTTTCAACCCGGCCATTCTTGCCAACCTGGTCGATCAGCCAACGGGCGTTCTCATCTGTGACATAGCCTTCCGGCTCGGCCTGGCGAACCAGGAAATCGGTGATCGCCTCGACGAAAAATTCTGCCCAGGATGGATCTTGAACTGGCGCAGCCTTATGAATGGCAAACAGCGTTTCAGCCTCTTCAGGCGAAATCACCCCGTCATCGTAGAATGCGCGCCGCCAAGCCAGGACGTCTTCATCCTTGATACTGCCGCGCTTGATAATCTGCTGGGCTGCGGTTGCATTCAGGCCGCTCATGGCACACTCCGGTCACACTTGCACACTGCGCCACAACCTAGCTGCAGACGTCTTACCAATCCCCTAATTCCAGACCCACCAAGGGACAAAAACCGGCCCTCTTCGTTGAAGAGGGCCGGTTCCTGCAATCTCGCCATTCAGTCGTAGACCCGCGAAGCCGCCACAATCTCGCGCGTGGCCGAACAGCGAGGCAATCCTCGCAACGCGTCTGGCCTTAACGGCCGACCCGAGGCAGAAATCGCCAGCGCCGCTGCGTGTCGTGCCGCTCGGCATAAATCATGCGCGACGTATCGTTCAACATGTTCCGGATAGCCCTCACTTCGCGGCCAGTGACAACACCGTCCTCCTTGGCCCATCGTAGTTCCCTGCGAACACGGCGCAGCTCACGGCGTAGTTGGCGCCCCTCGCGAAACGTGAGATCGCCACGCTGGCGTCCAGCTTCAATGCGCTCTGCCTGCCTGTCGATCCGGCGTTCGACGCCAGCCGTCGAATGGGCAAACGCTCCGGTCGTCGAAGCGATAACAGCAGCGGCGGCGATAGAAAGCACGGTGGTCTTGATCATGTCGTTCAACTCCCAGATGATCATGGGGCAGTCAGATGCCCTGGTAATCTTGTCGGCTGGGGATGAAAACTAGAGCGGTCGCTTTGAACGCAATCTGAACGGCCATTGCAGCAATTGTTCATTTTGGGCGGGACCGCCGTAGAGCTAAGAAAGGTCAGGGGACTCACATGAGGAAAATTGGGGCTCTTGCCTTCCCGGGGTTTGAACTTCTTGACCTTTTTGGCCCGCTGGAACTGTTCGGCATTCTGCCCGACGAATTCGCCATAAGCCTCATCGCCAAGAAAACTGATCCCGTCCCCAGCCGCCAAGGACCAGCCGTTGCAATAACTGAGACCTTCACCACTGCAATCGGTTTTGACATCCTCCTTGTGCCTGGTGGTATCGGAACGCGCACGCTCGTGGACGATCAGGAAACGCTGTCGTGGATTAAGCGCGCGGATAAAAACAGCGAACTGACTTTGAGCGTTTGTACCGGTGCGGCACTCCTCGCCCGCACGGGCATATTGGACGGCCGGCGCGCAACCACCAACAAACTGGCTTTTCAGTGGGTGGCAGAGCAGCGCGACGCGGTGACGTGGGTTCAACGCGCCCGATGGGTTGAAGACGGCAAATACTTCACATCGGCCGGTGTGTCGGCAGGAATGGACATGAGTCTGGCGGTCATTGCCCACGTACTGGGCTGGGAAAAAGCCGAGGAGGTCGCCAATTGGGCCGAATATGACTGGCACCGCGACGCCACGTGGGACCCGTTCTCAGAAAAGTTGGGTCTAGCGTGAAAGTGACTGCACCATAGCGGTACCTTAGCCCACAGCGTGCTGCGGCCGGTCAACATCCCGTAACCGCGCATTGCTTTCTAAGAACGCTTGCGCCTCTGGCGGCAACTCTGGAGAAGGGCGGTCAATACCGATTTCATGCATCATGCGTGCGACGGGCACAAACGCCTTTGCTTTTCGATCGTATAGCCCGCCGGAAAACAACGCCCGTGCAGCAACGTGCCCCGCACGCGGGCCGGTCACAGGTACGAACACCTGCTCAATAACAACGTCTTCGTCCCGCCATCCAAGGATACGGGACCGCAACTCCAGTTTCTCCCACAACAACAATTCTCGCCGAAATCGTATCTGGACGGCGCTAGCAATCGGTGTCCAACGATGCTTCAAGGCCGCCTTCAAAAGGCCACCCGACACGATCAGGTCCAACCGTCCCTGATCCATGAATTGCAGATATCGGCCGTTATTGAGATGCAAGCTGGTGTCGAGGTCGTGCGGCCAAACGCGGAACCGCACAACAGAGGTCTCGTCAGGCACATCAATACCCGGCCGCCAGTACAGCGTTAGGAAATATCCGATCAGTCGCAACCACAGGTTCATTCCGGGCAGCTCCCCAAAAGCCAGGCAGGACCAATTCCAGCAGCTGCTTTCTGTGAGGCAAGCCAAAGGCGTGTGACTTGGATCCGCTCGTTATTCTGACGTGCTCATAGCTGAAGCGCTGTTCGAACTATTCCTACAGCGGAATATTATCGTGCTTCTTCCAGGGGTTTTCCAGGGTCTTGTTGCGCAACATGTTAAAGGCCCTGGCGACACGAATACGCGTATTGCGCGGTAGGATAACTTCGTCGATATAGCCCCGCTCTGCCGCGACGAAGGGATTGGCAAAACGTTTCTCGTAATCTTTGATGCGCGCTTCAATCTTCTCAGGGTCACCTAGCTCAGACCGATAAAGGATCTCAGCGGCGCCCTTCGCCCCCATCACAGCGATTTCGGCTGTCGGCCAAGCATAATTGACGTCGCCTCGGATGTGCTTGGAACTCATCACGTCATAAGCACCACCATAAGCCTTGCGTGTAATCACGGTGACCTTGGGCACCGTAGCTTCCGTGTAGGCAAAAAGGAGTTTCGCGCCGTGCTTGATCAGCCCGCCATACTCCTGCGCGGTGCCCGGCAAAAAGCCCGGTACGTCCACAAACGTCAAAATCGGCACTTCGAAGCAATCGCAGAACCGCACGAAGCGCGCAGCCTTCCGGCTTGCATCTGAATCAAGAACGCCTGCTAGCACCAGCGGCTGGTTGGCGACAATCCCCACGGTACGCCCTTCGACGCGGGCAAATCCAACGACGATATTTTTGGCGAATTGGTCCTGTATCTCGAAGAAATCACCTTCATCGACGACCTTCTCTATCAACTCCTTGATGTCGTAAGGCTGGTTCGGGTTATCAGGGATCAGCGTGTCGAGCGAAGGCTCAACACGATCCATTGGGTCTTTGGTGGGAATCTCCGGTACGCCCGAAAGGTTACTGGATGGCAGGAAGTCCATAAGCCTGCGCATCTGCAATAGCGCTTCGACATCGTTTTCATAAGCCCGGTCGGCGATAGAGGACTTACTTGTATGAACCTTCGCGCCACCAAGTTCCTCCGCCGTGACAGTCTCATTGGTCACCGTCTTGACCACATCCGGACCGGTCACGAACATGTAGCTGGTGTCCCGGACCATAAAGATGAAATCGGTCATCGCCGGAGAATAGACGTCACCTCCCGCACATGGCCCCATAATCACGGATATCTGCGGGATAACCCCCGACGCCAGAACGTTGCGCGTGAAAACCTCGCCATAACCGCCCAGTGCATCGACACCTTCTTGGATACGTGCACCACCAGCATCGAACAGCCCGATGATCGGCGCACGGTTTTTCAGCGCCATATCCTGAATCTTTGTCATCTTGCGCGCATGCGTATCCGACAACGAACCGCCAAACACCGTGAAGTCCTTGGCAAAGATATAGACGGTACGCCCGTTGATCGTCCCCCAGCCGGTGACAACGCCGTCACCAGGGATCTTGGTGTCGCTCATGCCGAAGTCGCTGCACCGATGCTCCACGTACATGTCGAACTCTTCGAACGAGCCCTCATCCATTAAGAGCTCGATCCGCTCCCGAGCAGTCAGCTTCCCGCGCGCGTGCTGCGCGTCGATCCGCTTCTGCCCACCACCCAAACGGGCTACAGCGCGGCGCTTCTCCAGCTCCTCGATGACTTCTTTCATATTTTCTACCTGTTCGACGTGCGCGGGATCGTTGAATTAGACGGGCTCAAATAGCATGCGCCAAGCCCCATGCAAACGGGACAAATGCCCTACAGCGGCAATTGGCGCCCACACCGCGCCATAAGGCCTGGACACCGCGGAATTTGGGCGGGTTAGACCTGCCCAGCGCCGAAAAACGTTGTATGTCATCCGAGATGCATTAAGGGAAGCCACGCGCCCTAAGCCATCAGGCCGGCACGTCAGGTCTTGCGGGCTGCGCGATGCAGGCTCACGAACCGGCTTGCAGCGTCGAATTCCGCCTTCTTGAAGTCGCGAACAGCGCGCGCTTCGGCATCTTCTCCCCACTGTGCAATCTGCCAATCCTCATCGACATGCGCCAAGGCCCAAGCTTTTTCAGCATCCAGGAATCCGTGCAAATGGCCCAGTGCCAGCAGCGCTGAACCGGTCAGCGTCGTCGTTACGTGCGCCGCCGTCAGCTCCAAGTCGTCAAAAAGGTCAAATGCCCCCCTGATCGCCACGAGCGACGCTTCGGGCTGTTCGACAGGCATGATGCCCTGGACCGCTGTGAACGCTGCACCGAACTCTGAGTAAGCCCATAACAGCACCGGATCCCATAAGTCTGCCTGCCTTCGCGTCAGCGCCTCAGGTGCTTCGGCGCGATAAAGCAACATATCATTACCGGCAAACCGAACGGCATCCGCCACCACTGAAGGTCTGGCCGCTGCCACACCATCAAGTGCCGTGTTGAGAAGCTTGGTGAGTGGCATGCTGGCCGGATCGATCACCTCATCCTGGGCCGTCCACTCGTCCCTGATTGCTATCGCTAACGGTTCGCTTGAAACGACCAAAACCGCACGCTTGGGTGTATTCACGCGTCGTCCATCAAGCAAAATGACATGACCGCCCTCATGCTCACCCAAGTCGACACTGGAATAAAAACGCTTTGGCAGCGATTGTCGCCGCGCATCCTCGCGGTCCAGCGCCTGATGTGGGTCATCGCTAGTCTCGGTGGACGTTGATGCCACGCCACCTGCGGCTTGTTCCAACTCCTTACGCGTGCTCACACCGCAACCCTCCGCCTTGTCAGCACGCGGTCGATGCCTTCTGTGAGGTCAGGATACGCATCGATGAGTTCATGTGCTCCCGCCCGCTTGAGTGCATCAGCATCGTGATAGCCCCAGGTCACTCCGATCGCACCCACGCCAGCGGCCAAAGCCATTTCCATATCGAAGGTCGTATCCCCGATCATCACCGTATTGGCCGCCTCCGCGCCCGCATGCACCATGGCCTCATGCAGCATGGCTGGATGCGGTTTCGACGGGTGATCATCAGCCGTTTGCACGGTGAAGAAGTGCTGTCCCAGGGACTCACGCTCGAACAGCGCTTCGACGCCGCGCTGCGACTTGCCCGTAGCCACGCCAAGCAAAACATCATCGCACTCAGCAAGAGAGGAGATGACCGCACGCGCGCCCTCATAGAGCGGTTCGTGATGCGACTGCTCCCTGCGCAAAACCCGAAAGGCCGATCTGTAAGCATCCGACAGGAAAGACACATCAATGCTGCGCTCATCGTCAGGAAGCAACCGGGAGATGGCGGTATCAAGCGATAGACCAACCACGCCCAACACAGCGGAACGATCAGGTGCATCCAGCTGATGTGCGTCGAAGGCGCGAGCCATGGCTTCGACAATCATATGCTGACTGTCGACAATCGTGCCGTCGCAATCGAATATCACCAGTTTCATCGCCACACTGGCAGTCCCATCTTCCAATAACGTCCTGGGCCATGCAGGGCTACGACGCCTATGCCTGCCCCCTTTACATTCTGACCCGACACCTGCACGCTAAACGCCGCCGTCAATCGCGTGCAAAATGATCGGGATTAAGCCCCAATAGCTCCCAAGTCTCTAACATGTGCGGCGGAAGTGGCGCCGTGACATCGATCTTTCCGTCCTCGAACGGATGCGGCAGGACCAGACGGCGCGCATGCAGGTGCAGCCGTGGCTCCATGTTGGCCGCCGGCAGCTCCTTATCACCCCCATATTTGTTGTCGCCGACGATCGGATGACCGATCAGATCCATGTGCGCACGCAGTTGATGCTGACGCCCCGTCACTGGCTTCAGCGAAACCCAAGCCGCTTTCTGTCCCACACGCTCAATAACGGAGTAGTACGTGGTTGCATGCATCGCCTGCGCCTGCTCTCCAGGAAGCGATTTTCGAACGCGATCGCCGTCAGGGCCCGAGGCTTTAACAAGGGCCGCCTCGATCTTGCCTTGCGCCGGCCGCGGCACACCTGAAACCAGCGCCCAATAGGTTTTCGCAGCTGAACGCGTTTGAAAGATTCGGCCGAGCTTAGCTGCCGCATTTCTGTGTTTCGCGACCAAGAGCACGCCGGTCGTGTCCCTATCGAGACGATGCACAAGACGGGGCCGGTCGCCAAAGCGATCGCTCATCCCTTCCAGCAATCCATCGATATGCCGCTTCGTCCCTGTGCCCCCTTGTACCGCGAGCGCAAACGGTTTGTTCAACACCAAAACATGATCATCCTCAAAAAGGATCATGTCCTCAATCAACCGCCGATCGGCCTTCGACAACCCCGGTGGCGGCTTCACACTTGGACGTACCTTGCGCGGTTCACGTACGATGCTTGGCACTCGGATCTGCTCACCGGGCTGCAGCCGTGCATTCGCCTGCACCCGCTTACTGTTCACGCGCACTTGGCCCGAGCGCAGGAGTTTCTGTAAGTACCCATAAGTGACATCGGGAAAATGCACTTTAAACCAGCGGTCGAGCCGGATGCCGTCCTCGTCACGCTCTACCGTTATGGTTTCAACAGGCGCACTCATGTCAGCACCGCACGCACCACCAACATCCCCGCAATCAACGCCAGAACGCTAAGGGTAACGGACGACAGCGCATAAACGGCAGCCAGGAACTCCTGTTTACGTGCAAGCATGTTCGACAATTCTAGCGAAAATGCCGAAAAAGTCGTGAAACCACCAAGGATTCCAACCGCGAAAAATGTTCGTATTTCCAGCGACCCCTGAAATCGCAAAGCCCAGGCCTCAATCAGTATCCCCATCAAGAAGGAACCGACGACGTTCACGCACAACGTCGCCCAGGGAAACGTGGGAGCAGCCCCCAGCCAACGCGATACCCCAACACCCACAAGATAGCGCGCGCCCGCTCCAATCGCACCGCCGGCTGACGCCAACAGCCACAACTTCATGCCATCTCCTCGCCCGAAAACCGGGCGCGAACCGCACCCGTCATTGCAACTGAAATTGCTCTGGTTAGCCAGACCTTAGCGGCGTTTTCCCAGACCAAGGCCACCACCGATCGCCCAACCCACGGTCCAGCCAATTAATAGTCCAACAAGATTGACACCGAGAAACAGGGCCGAATGCAGATTAGCAACATCGTCGGGGTTATCGAAACTATAGCGGCCAACCACGTAACTTGCGATCGGAGTACTGAGGTACAGCGTCACCAACAACGCCCCTCCAATTCCAAAGATCATGGCCAATAGATACCGCATCTCAAAATCTCCCGCGCGTGAACCGTTACGCACATGTCTCGTGTTGAAGTCAGTCGACTGGCCAGAACCAAATCTCTTTCGCCCCGGCATAATTCGAGTAATAGCCAAGCCACGAGAACCACTCCATCAACCACTTGGCGCTTGAACGATATCCGTTCCATACATCGATGTGGTCGCCCGTCGGTCGCCCTGCTGCATCCGTGGACCGGTGCCAATAGTCCTTGATGAAAATGACGCCTGTCCGCCCGAATAATTTGGGGTAGAATGCCGCGACATCTTCACCGCTGTACTTCTCAACCGGCCCAAAGCCAGGCAACTGGCGCGACGCCAATGCATTCGCAACTTCAGCCGCTCGAATAAAATGCATGTCTTCACGTGGGTGCGCATAACAATACGCAAGCCCACTGAGCTGATCCGGCGTCACTCCAGCCCGGCGAAGCGACACGCCCATTCGGATCGCGCACTGGTTCGCAAAAACCGGCGTCCCCTTTAGGATTGTGCGGCCTTCGATATTGGTGATCGTCGCCTGCGCAATGCACGGCGTGCTGATACTCTCGTTGATTGGATGGCCGAACCAGAGATCTCTGAACGCAACCATTATCTGCTCTCCCGGTTTTCGACGCCCGCTGCCTCAATTTCGAGCAGCAGCACATCACCTTTTATTTGCGAGTAAAACCCGATACGGCCCTTCCGTCATGTTCAAACCCAGCAATACAGCGTATCCGCTGATATCCCCCTGGTCCAGGCCAGGCCGGCATTAGCAAGGTGCCTTGAAGGCGATGGGGGTTCAGCCATCGCGGTCTAGATCAGGCGAAGCTGCCCACCAAGCCCGAAGGCACGGGCACCGCGTGACGGTATCAGGTCTTGCCTCGCTTCGCTCTCAAAGACGCCCAATACGCCAGACGCTTGACAATTTCACGCTCAAACCCGCGTTCCGGCGGCTCATAAAACGTCGGACGGCGCTTGATCTCATCTGGAAAGTAATTCTGGCCGGAGAACCCTTCAGGCGCATCGTGGTCGTATTCGTAATCGGCCCCGTAACCCTCATCTTCCATCAGCCCTGTAGGCGCATTCAATATCGTCTTGGGCGGCGACAGCGACCCATGCTTTTTAGCCGCCTTCATCGCAGCCTTGTAGGCCACATAAGCCCCGTTCGATTTCGGCGCGGTGGCAAGATAAATGGTCGCCTGAGCAAGTGCCAATTCACCTTCGGGGCTGCCCAGAAAATCGAACGCGTCCTTCGCGGCCAAGGCCTGCACAAGCCCCTGCGGGTCCGCAAGACCTATATCCTCAACGGCCATGCGCACGAGGCGCCGCGCAATGAACAGCCGGTCTTCCCCACCCTCAAGCATGCGTGCCAACCAATAGAGCGCCGCATCAGGATCGGACCCGCGCACCGATTTATGTAACGCGCTGATGAGATTGTAATGTCCATCGCGCCCCTTGTCGTAAATCGGTGCGCGGCGCTGCACCAACTTCGTCAACGTCTCACGATCAAGCTGCGGCTCGTTCTCTCCCACCGCATTCAAGATATCTTCCGCCAGATTGATCAACGCCCGGCCATCCCCGTCCGCCAATCCAATCAAGGCATCGCGCGCATCATCATCCAGCGGCAATGTGCGCTGCTCGACGTCTTCGACACGCTCCAGAAGTTGCACAAGCGATTGTTCGTCATGGCGGTTGAGAACGAGAACGGTGGCGCGCGACAGTACCGCTGCATTGAGTTCAAACGACGGGTTTTCCGTCGTCGCGCCGACAAGCGTTATGGTGCCGTCTTCCATGTGGGGCAGAAAACTATCCTGCTGCGCCCGGTTGAAGCGATGGATTTCGTCTATAAAAAGGAGTGTACCTTTGCCTGTTTGCCGGCGCGCCTTTGCGCGGTCGAAGGCCTTACGCAGATCCTGCACACCAGAAAAAATCGCAGACAACTGCTCGAATTCCAGGCTCGTTTCATGGGCCAGAAGCCGCGCCAGTGTTGTTTTGCCGCTGCCTGGCGGCCCCCACAGGATCATGCTTGAAAGCCGTCCTGATTTCAGCATCCGGGTCAGCGTGCCCTCAGCGCCAACGAGCTGATCCTGTCCGACGACCTCGCCCAAGCTCTGCGGCCGCAGGCGATCCGCCAGCGGGCGGCCGACTTCGGTTTCAAGACCGGCTGCTTCGAATAAAGTACTCACCGCCGCAACCTTTGTAGGGGAAGGGGCCGCAGCCGCTTGCCTCGGTACTGACGGTGAAAGACCCAGCTCTCGCTCCGGCGGTCACGAAGAATCTGGTTCAGATCGCGCAACGTCTCGATATTGGTGTCGTTGATTTTCGTAATGACCTCCCCTCTTCGGAAATACTTTGAGGAGATGGAGCCGGGCTGCACGGACAAGATAACCACACCGCGCGTCTCGTTGATCAAGAGCTCTTCAGCGATCGTAGGCAGAATATTGGCAACACGTGCACCGTCCAGAGGGTGGTCGCCAGACAGATTGCGCACATCATCCCGCCCAGGTTCAGGTGCGGCACGCAACCCAATATCGATTTCGCTGCGCTGACCATCCCTGATCACAGTCAGGCGGGCTACTTGCCCAACACCCCGAGTGGTCAAACGGTAGTTCACAGCACGTTCGTCGGACACCTCGAAACCATCGACGCGAACAATGACATCGCCTGGCTTTAGACCGGCCCCCGCCGCCGGTCCCTTGTCATAAACCCTATCGACCAAGGCTCCCGCGACGCGCGATAGCCCTAGCGTATCAGCAACCTCCCGCGTCACAGGCTTTAACCTAGCGCCGAGCCACGGCCGTTCCACTTTGCGCCCCGCCACGGCGCTATCCACGAACAGACGCACAAGGTTGGATGGAATGGCAAAACCTATCCCATGCGACCCGCCGGATTTGGAAAAGATAGCCGTATTGATGCCAACAAGATTGCCGGAAACATCGACAAGCGCGCCACCGGAATTTCCAGGATTGATAGCTGCATCGGTTTGAATGAACACGGCCTCTGACTTTATCTGCGAGCGTGCCAACGCCGAAACAATGCCGCTCGTTACCGTCTGTCCGACGCCGAACGGATTGCCGATCGCCAACACAAGGTCGCCCACCTCTAGGCTGTCGGAGTCTTCAAAGTCCAGATAGGGAAAATCTTCGCCGTTGCCGTCAATCTTCAACACAGCGATATCGGTCTTCTTGTCCTGCGTCAGAACCGTGGCATCGAATTCGCGTTTGTCCGACAACGCCACGCGGATCTTTGTTTGCCCGCGCGCCTTGATCACGTGCGTGTTCGTGACAATAACGCCGTCTTCACTAACAAGAACGCCGGAGCCAAGCGAATTTTGCAAGCGTTCTCGCCCTCCCCCCAAACGCTCCGCAAAGTCATCCCCGAAGAAACGACGGAACAATGGATCGTTAGCAAAAGGCAGCCGAGATCCACGAACGCGCGACTGGACATAGACATTGACGACAGCTGGGGCTGCCTTTCGCACAATCGGGGCAAACGAATATTGTACCGCCTCGCGCGAAGGAGGAACGACACGATCGCGCGCCTGCGCCGTGGCAACCGGGTGCGCACCATTGTCGTTCAAAACAAATCCCGCCAACACTGCAGACAACGCCGCAAGAACCAATGCAACCAGGACAAGTTTACGTTTGGGAGTAGTCATAAGTCGTCGGCCCGTTCTATCGATCAAATACTGGTGCCAGTGGCGCGTCATCCCAGCCCCCGTGAGCCAAATGTGGACGACACGCTGTCCGTAGCCCTTGCTGGGTCAAATCGGATAGCTGCTCATATATGCATTATGCATACCCGCGTGAAGGGACGCCACATGCGCACCGCCAACGCCACTGGACGACCTTGCTCAACAAAACAAAAGAACCGGGCGCGAAACAGGCAAGTCCGCTTATGTCCGCGCACCAGCGTCTAAACGCGCGCCCGAAAAGAAAACAACCCTACCCGCCAATTTGGCCGGTAGGGTCGGATCTTGATCCTAGCGCCCCGAAGCGGGGCCCAAGCTGTAACGTTACAATCCGCGCTACACCGGCATCTGCTGGGGTTCTTCTTCCCGCTCAGCCATTTCGGCTTCGTGACGCGCGCGATCCTCCGCGCCTTTGACGCTCTCGTCGCGATCAACCAGCTCAATCACGGCCCGAGGGGCACTGTCGCCATAGCGAAACCCGGCCTTCAGAACACGCGTATAACCACCCGCACGATCCTTGTAGCGCTCGGCCAATACATCGAAGAGTTTCTTGACCATGGCTTCATTGCGCAGGCGCGCTGCCGCAAGACGGCGTGAATTGAGGTCACCGCGCTTGGCCAGCGTGATGTATTTGTCCATGATCCGCTTCAGGTCTTTTGCCTTCGGCAGCGTGGTGACGATCTGCTCGTGCTGAATTAGCGATGCGGCCATGTTGGAGAACATAGCCTGGCGGTGTCCGCTATCGCGGTTCAGGCGACGCCCGGTCTTGCGATGTCTCATTGTCTTTAACCCTTATGTTTGTCACGGGGAGGTTCTTCGGCCTCTCCCTTAGTTCTTAAAATTAACAGCCCTAGTACTGGTCCTCGAAGCGCTTCGCGAGCTCTTCGATATTCTCAGGCGGCCAGTTGGGAACTTCCATACCCAAATGCAGTCCCATGGCTGCCAACACTTCCTTGATTTCGTTGAGTGACTTGCGGCCGAAGTTCGGCGTGCGCAGCATCTCTGATTCTGATTTCTGTATCAGATCGCCGATGTAAACGATGTTGTCGTTCTTCAGGCAATTGGCAGAGCGCACCGAAAGCTCCAGTTCGTCCACCTTCTTCAAGAGCGCCGCGTTGAACGCCAATTCCGGATGACGCTTTTCTTCCTGCGGCTTCTGCGGCTCCTCGAAGTTGACGAAAATCGCCAGCTGATCCTGCAGAATGCGCGCCGCCAGTGCCACTGCGTCCTCTGCCTTTAGCGACCCGTCGGTCTCCACCGTCATCGTCAGCTTATCGTAGTCGAGGATCTGACCTTCACGCGTATGTTCAACCTTGTAGGAAACCTTCTTGACCGGGCTGTAGAGACTGTCGATGGGAATGAGCCCGATCGGAGCGTCTTCCGGACGGTTGCGCTCCGCAACCACATACCCCTTACCCATATCGGCCACGAACTCCATCCGGATCGAAGCCCCTTCGTCCAGATGGCAGATCACATGCTCCGGGTTGAGGATATCGACGTCCGAGCCGGCCTCGATGTCACCGGCAGTAGCGGCACCTGGCCCTTCCTTTTTGAGGACCATGCGCTTGGCCCCTTCGGAATGCAGGCGCAGCGCGATCTCTTTGATGTTGAGAACGATGTTCGTCACATCTTCGCGCACACCCGGGATCGAGGAGAATTCATGCAACACGCCATCAATCTGCACGTTCTTGATGGCGGCACCCTGCAGCGAAGACAGAAGCACCCGGCGCAATGCGTTGCCGAGCGTCATGCCAAATCCGCGCTCCAGCGGTTCAGCAACCACAGTTGCCACTTTCGCACGGTCGCGTCCTGGAGCTATGTCCAGCTTCGACGGTTTGATCAGATCCTGCCAGTTCTTCTGCAATACGGACGTATTGGTCACGGTTGGCCTCGCTCTCATTTCCCTGCGCTACCGGCTCTAACGCCTTAAAGCCACGCGCGGGTCACCGGGGATAATCCACTCAAATTCGACTATCTGCTTTGACCAATGAAACACTCCACCTAGCGCTTCACTTGTGCTCCTGCATCTGCAGGTCCCAGCGCCATAAAGCGCCGGCGGCGGCCCTCCGACAATCGAAAGATACAAATAAAGATCTTTAGACGCGGCGGCGCTTTCGTGGGCGGCACCCATTGTGCGGAATAGGCGTTACATCGCGAATAGACGTGATCTGGAAACCTGCCGCCTGTAACGCACGCAGCGCCGATTCACGGCCCGATCCCGGCCCGCACACCTCGACCTCAAGAATTTTCATGCCGTGCTCGGCAGCTTTCTTGCCGGCATCTTCCGCGGCCATCTGAGCCGCAAACGGTGTCGACTTGCGCGAGCCCTTAAAGCCCATCATACCCGCTGACGACCACGAAATGGTGTTACCCTGTGCATCGGTAATCGTGATCATCGTATTGTTGAAGGACGCATTGACATGCGCCACACCCGACGAGATGTTCTTTCTTTCTCGCCGGCGCACTTTGCCGCGCTGCTCTTTGGCCATTTGATCCTAACTCCAAATTCTTCGCCGCCCGCCACAACAGGGGCCATATCCGTGCGCTCGACCAATTATGCGCGCCCAACGGCACACCCAGGCCGACCTGTTCGTATGTAAAAACTACTTCTTCTTACCGGCGATCGGTTTTGCTGGACCTTTGCGGGTGCGCGCATTCGTGTGTGTGCGCTGGCCACGAACCGGCAGACCGCGACGGTGGCGCAAGCCCCGATAGCAACCAAGATCCATCAACCGCTTGATGTTCATCGCCGTGTTGCGCCTAAGATCGCCTTCCACGACATAGTCGCGGTCAATGGCCTCGCGGATCTGCAGCACTTCCGCATCGGTGAGTTGATTGACGCGCCGGTCCAGCGGAATGCCAACCTTCTCGCAAATTTCGTTTGCGAACTTATTCCCGATCCCATGGATATACTGGAGCGAGATAACGACACGCTTTTGCGTGGGAATGTTCACGCCTGCGATACGAGCCACGATTGTCTCCTGAAGCCTTGAAGCTGTTTCATAATTCGTGAGCCGCCCACCCGCCGGCCGGCGAGTAAAGCCGCATCATGTTACAAACGACGCGACGAGCGCCGCCCCGGCAGCATACAATCCGCCGGCCCGACCCTCGGTCATTCTTTACGTCAGAAAATCGCCCCGTTTTATCCGAGCAATCCTCTGGCGTCAATAATCCTTCCCATCCCAAGGACTTGGCGCTCCGGCGGCTAGCGCACAATCTCCTCGATAGCGGCAGTCACCTGCTCGACACCGGCCATACCGTCGATTGACCGCAACTTGTCCTTGGCAAAGTAGAACCCGATGAGCGGCGCTGTTTCCCGGTAATAGGCCATCAGCCTCTTGCGCACGGTCTCCGCATTGTCATCGGCTCGGCGAGAGAACTCTTTCGAGCCGCAAGCGTCGCACGTTCCTGCCACCTTGGGTTGCTTGTACTCGTCATGGTAGCCCGCACCGCACTTTGCGCACGAGAACCGCCCGGTGATGCGGTCGACCAGAATATCGTCATCCACCTTGATCTCAACGACGGCATCCAATGTCTTACCTTTGTCCGCCAACAGTTTTTCCAGGGCCGCAGCCTGTGCCAGCGTGCGCGGGAAGCCATCCAGAATGAAGCCGTTCTGGCAGTCCGGTTGATCGATCCGCTCTGAAATAATTCCGATCACGATATCGTCTGAAACCAGTCCACCGGCCTCCATAATCGCCTTGGCCTTGAGCCCGACCTCTGTCCCCGCACTCACCGCAGCGCGCAACATATCTCCGGTCGACAGCTGAATGAGTCCGTGACGATTTTCAATCTCCTGGGCCTGGGTACCCTTACCCGCCCCTGGAGGGCCAAGCAGAATGATATTCTTCATCGTCTCTTACCTTTCGAAGCGCCTCGCAGCTTCGCCTTCTTGATCAGCCCTTCATACTGATGTGCCAGCAGATGGCTTTGCACCTGCGCGACCGTGTCCATGGTCACGCTAACGGCGATCAAGAGCGAAGTGCCGCCAAAATAGAAAGGCACTGCGGCATAGGATATGAGAAATTCGGGCAATACGCACACCGCTGCCAGATAGATGGCGCCAACCGTGGTGATGCGGGTCAGAACGTAGTCAATGTATTCGGCCGTCTTCGCACCCGGACGGATACCGGGAATAAAACCACCATACTTGCGCAGGTTGTCAGCCGTATCGGCGGGATTGAACACAACCGATGTATAGAAGAACGCAAAGAACATGATGAGCGCAACGAACACGGCCAGATGCAGCGGCTGCCCGCGACCCAGCGCAGCCACGATCGTATTCAGCCACTCTGGACCCTGCCCAGCCGAAAACTGCGCAGCTGTGATCGGCAGCAGCAACAGTGATGAGGCGAAGATCGGTGGGATAACACCGGCTGAATTGAGCTTCAACGGCAGGTGCGAGCTATCGCCCTGGAACATGCGATTACCCACCTGCCGTTTGGGATATTGGATCAGTAGCCGCCGCTGAGCCCGCTCGATGAAGACGATGGCACCAACGACGAACAACATGAGCGCAAGCAACGCCAGCAGCAGGAATGTTGAAAGTGAGCCCGTACGTGCCAATTCAAACAGACCAACCACTGCCGAGGGCAGTCCCGCTACGATGCCGGCGAAAATAATAAGCGATATGCCATTTCCTACGCCGCGCTGTGTGATCTGTTCGCCCAGCCACATCAGGAACATCGTGCCGCCGACCAGCGTAATCACCGTCGTAATACGGAAAAACCAGCCCGGGTCGATGACGACCGCGCCAACACTACTGCGCGATCCTTCCAGACCGATCGCAATGCCATAGGCTTGGAACGCGGCAAGCACCACCGTCAGATACCGGGTGTACTGGTTGATCTGCTTGCGGCCCTGTTCGCCTTCCTTTTTCAACGCCTCCAATTTCGGAGACGTGCTCGACATCAACTGCATGATGATCGAAGCGGAAATGTAAGGCATGATGTTGAGCGCAAAAATCGCCATACGCTCGATCGCACCGCCTGCGAACGTATTGAACATGCCAAGGATACCGGCCGCCTGGCTGTTGAACGTTTCCGCAAACGCAACCGGATTGATCCCCGGTATCGGAATAAAGGTTCCAAGCCGATAGACGAGAAGCGCGCCAAGCGTGAACCAGATGCGCTTCTTCAGTTCCTCCGCTTTCGCAAAGGCCCCAAAATTGATATTGGCAGCAAGTTGCTCGGCAGCAGATGCCATGTGCTTCTTTCTCCCAATCTCACGCAAGCAACCTGCGTCAGATATCTATCGCCCGACCCGACATTCTTTTCCCCTTGAGGGAAATGGGACCGTCGCCGTATACCGGCAAGAGCCGGATTGCATAATTCACTTTGCCGGTTGCACCAAAGCCTGGTTCAAACACCCGACCTCCAGTCGGTGTGCCAAACCGGCAACAGACGAACCGGCTACTTGCCTTTGCTCGCCGCTTTCCTCTTCGCAGCCGATTTGGCCCGTTTTTCTTCGTCCGCAGCCAAGACCTTCTTTTCAACCAGCGTCACCATGCCGCCAGCCTTTTCAACCGCAGCTTTTGCCGAAGCCGTCGCATGAACAACCGTAATATTGACCTTCGACGTCAGCTCACCGCCACCCAGCAACCTCAGGCCGTCACGCTCACGGCGCAAAACGCCTGCCTCGACAAGTGCGGTGTTGTTTAGGTCGACATCGGCCGGAATACGACCGTCATCAATGGCCTTCTGCAACTTTCCAAGGCTAAGTTCATTGTAGCTTTTGCGGCGCCATTTGCTGAAACCCCGCTTCGGCAACCGCCGGTCCAGCGGCATCTGTCCGCCCTCGAAACCGCCCAGCGCAACGCCTGTACGTGATTTCTGGCCTTTGACGCCACGTCCACCGGTCTTGCCGACGCCTGACCCGATACCGCGACCGACACGCACGCGCGTTTTACTCGCTCCGGCATTATCTTTGATTTCATTGAGCCGCATGGGACCTCAAATGCTCCTTTAAAGTCTTAGTGCCGCCTAGGCCGTCTCATCGACGATACGCACCAGGTGGTGGACTTTGTTGATCATGCCGCGCACAGAAGGCGTATCTTCCAGCGTCCGGCGGCGGTGCAGCTTATTGAGCCCAAGGCCGATCAACGTTTTTGTTTGGGTCTCCGGCCTGCGGATTGCACTCCGGATCTGCTCCACGGTTATCGTCTTTTTCTTCGCCATATCACGTCGTCCGTTATTTGCGCTTGCCGTCAACTCGCCGAAGCAACGGTGCCAACCGCCGAGCACGCCAAATAAGATGCTATGCCTCCGCCGAAACGTCCGTCTGGGCGGACGCATCACGCCGGCGCGCTACGATATCACTGACCTTCATGCCGCGACGCGACGCAACCGTGCGCGGATTTTCCTGCCGGCTCAGCGCATCGAACGTTGCACGCACGACGTTGTAAGGATTGGTCGAGCCCAACGACTTAGCAACAACATCCTGAACGCCCAACATTTCGAACACAGCGCGCATCGCACCGCCCGCGATGATGCCGGTACCCGGAGGCGCGGACCGCAGGACGACCTTACCAGCGCCGTGACGCCCTTCGCTGTCATGATGCAGCGTACGCGCGTCCCTCAGCGGCACACGCACCAACTCGCGCTTTGCCGACTCCGTCGCCTTACGGATCGCTTCAGGAACTTCACGCGCCTTACCATGGCCGAAACCAACCCGTCCCTTGAGGTCTCCCACGACCACGAGAGCGGCAAAGCCAAACCGCTTACCACCCTTTACAACCTTGGCGACACGGTTGATGTGAACGAGCTTGTCGCTGAATTCGCTGTCGCGCTCGTCACGATCTCGACCGCGATCTCTTCCCGGGGAACGTGCCACGATTGAGGTCCTTTCCTAAAATTTCAAGCCGCCCTCGCGGGCAGCGTCGGCGAGCGCTTTGACCCGCCCATGATAAAGATATCCGCCGCGATCGAAGAACACTTCCCCAACCCCTGCCTTGACAGCGCGTTCAGCAACAAGCTTGCCCACCGCCGCAGCTGCGTCCTTGTCCGCACCCGTCTTGAGGCTCGACTTTAGATCCGAGTCCAAGCTCGATGCCGCGGCAACCGTTTTTCCCGCACCGTCATCGATCACCTGCGCATAGATATGCTTCGAGGACCGGTGCACCGATAACCGCGGACGACCATTTGCGCGCTTTTTGACCGCGCGGCGAACGCGCGCCTTGCGCTGCTCGGATTTTAATTTCAGCGAAGCCATGACAACTGTCCCTACTTCTTCTTGCCTTCCTTGCGGAAGATATATTCGCCTTGATAGCGGATACCTTTGCCCTGATAGGGTTCAGGCGGCCGGTAGCTGCGGATGTTGGCAGCCACTTCACCAACCAGCTTTTTGTCGATACCTGTGATCGTGATGACTTCCTGCTTGGCGCCGGAAACCTCAATCTTCACCCCATCGGGAATCGGATGCAGCACTTCGTGACTGTACCCGACGTTGAGTTGCAGGGCCTTACCCTTCAGCGCAGCACGATAGCCAACACCAGTAATCTCCAGGGTCCGCGAGTAGCCTTCACTAACGCCCGTTATGAGGTTGGCGATCATGGTCCGCGACATGCCCCACATTGCGCGCGCGCGCTTCGTGTCGGATACCATCGACACAGCGATGCCGTCCGGACCTTCTTCGACCTTGATCTCCTCAGGCACGATAAACTCCAGCTCACCCTTGGAGCCTTTCATCTTTACTGTGCGACCGTCGAGCTTGGCCGTCACTCCGGACGGCACTGCGACAGGCTTTTTTCCAATGCGCGACATGACTTTTTAAACCTTGTCCCCGGCAGACCGCCGGGCCTCTCCTAGAAGATGTTGCAAAGGATCTCACCACCAACGTTTTCTTCGCGCGCCTTCGCATCCGACATCACGCCCTTTGGCGTGGACAGGATGGCGACGCCCAATCCGTTGGCCACGGTGGGAATATCCTTAACCGGCGAATACACACGGCGACCCGGTTTGGAAACGCGAGCGATTTCACGAATTGCCGGCTGACCGTTGAAGTATTTCAATTCGATCTCAAACTCTGCCAGACCGCCCTTGGGCTCAACGCGCGCATAGCCGCGAATATAGCCCTCGCTTGTTAGCACATCGAGCACCCGGCCGCGCAGGTTGGAAGCTGGCGTCGACACTCTGGGACGCCGCCGCATTTGCGCATTACGAATCCTGGTCAGCATATCGCCGAGTGGATCATTCATTGCCATGTTTCCACGTCTCCCTTACCAGCTCGACTTAACCATGCCTGGAATAAGGCCCTTGCTGGCCAAATCGCGCAGCTGGTTCCGGCACATGCGCAGCTTGCGATAATATCCGCGCGGCCGACCCGTAATCTCGCACCGGTTGCGCACGCGCGTCGGCGACGAGTTGCGAGGAAGCTCCGCCAACTTCAGTCGAGCCGCGAAGCGTTCATCGGACGGCTTCGACGTATCATTAGCAATTTCTTTGAGGCGTTTGCGCTTGTCCTCGTATTGTTGAACAAGCTTGCGCCTTAGGTTGTTGTTGTTGATCTTACCTGTCTTGGCCATTCAATCCTCCAAAGGCCTTTCGGAAATTCCGAGGTCCCTTAGTTGCGGAAGGGGAAATTAAATCCCCGCAAAAGTTCACGAGCTTCATCATCGGTGCGCGCGCTTGTGCACACGACGACATCCATGCCCCAGATCTGATCGACTTTGTCGTAGTCGATTTCAGGGAACACGATGTGCTCCTTCAGTCCCAACGCGTAGTTGCCGCGGCCATCGAAACTCTTCGCGCTCAGGCCACGGAAGTCCTTCACCCGCGGCAAAGCGATGGTGACAAAGCGGTCCAGGAATTCGTACATCCTGTCGCCGCGCAGCGTTACCTTCGTACCCAGCGCCATGCCCTCGCGTACCTTGTAGGTCGCAATGGATTTGCGCGCGTAGGTCGTGATCGGCTTTTGACCGGCAATCAACTTCAGATCAGCCGTCGCGCTATCAACTTTCTTGCGATCGTTGACGGCTTCACCAACGCCCATGTTGAGCACGATTTTCTCAAGCTTCGGCACCTGCATCGGGTTCTTGTAGGAGAATTTCTCCGTTAGAGCCTGACGCACGACCTTCTGATAGTGCTGCTTGAGGCGCGGCACATAGTCTGCTGGCTTAGCTGCAGCAGGCTTGCTGGCCTTCTTTTTCGCCTTGTCCTTTTCAGCCATGGCTTACTTCTTCTCCGCAATGACTTCGCCGGAGCGCTTTGCAATGCGCACCTTGCTGCCATCTTCCAAAATCTTAAATCCAACCCGCGTGGGCTTGCCGTCGCGCGGATCCTCTAGGGCCAGGTTCGACATGTGAACCGCAGCCTCCTTCGAGATGATCCCGCCTTCTTCCTGCGCAGTCTGGCGTTGGTGGCGCCGCACCATATTGACGCCCCGCACCAGGGCCCGGGCTTCCCGCGGGCGAACCTCAACCACTTCTCCGCGTTTGCCTTTGTCACGTCCGGTCAGGACAATAACGCTGTCGCCCTTTTTGATCTTTGAACTGGCCATTGCCTAAAGAACCTCCGGAGCAAGAGAGACGATCTTCATATGGTTCTTAGCCCTTAGTTCACGTGTAACCGGACCGAAAATACGCGTCCCCACCGGTTCACCCTGCGGGTTGATCAGCACCGCCGCATTGCGGTCGAAGCGGATAAGTGATCCGTCTGACCGACGCACACCTTTAGCAGTTCGCACAACAACCGCCTTCATCACCTGGCCCTTTTTCACGCGTCCCCGCGGAATGGCTTCCTTAACCGACACCACGATGATATCGCCGACCGTTGCATACTTGCGTTTCGACCCGCCAAGCACCTTGATGCACTGAACGCGCCGAGCGCCTGAGTTGTCGGCGACGTCGAGATTTGTCTCCATCTGGATCATCGCTCAAGTCCTTCTTCCTGCCGTCTACGCTAAATGGACGGCGCCACAATCCCACGGGCTGCGCTCAGCGTGCACATGCCCGGCAACTTCAAATTCAGTCCGCGTCAGGCCGCAGGTTCACTTAAGACAGCCCAGCGTTTGGTTCGCGATATCGGCGCTGTTTCGATAATCTGAACGCGATCGCCGACCTTGCATGCATTGCTCTCGTCATGCGCGTGATATTTTTTCGAACGCCGTACGGTCTTCTTAAACAACGGGTGCGTATAGCGCCGCTCCACCATCACAACGACCGTTTTGTCGTTTTTGTCTGAAACAACCACACCATGTAGAACACGCTTCGGCATATCTTTTCGCTTCCCTGATCGCGCCGCTTAGTTGGCACCGCCAGCACGCTTCTGCTGGGCAATGGTTTTCACTCGCGCAATATCGCGCCGCACCTGCCGCACACGTGCGGTATTCTCAAGCTGCCCCGACGCAGCCTGGAAGCGCAGGTTGAACTGCTCTTTCTTCAACTTGACCAGCTGATCATCCAGCTGATCGAGCGATAAATCCATGAACTCGGCTGCTTTCATCTTGCACTCGTCCCTAAAGTCCTGACTGCCACCGGATCCATCAGCCGATCCGTGTCACGATGCGCGTCTTGATCGGCAGTTTCGCTGCCCCAAGCTTCAGCGCCTCGCGCGCGATATCGTCCGGCACGCCATCCAATTCAAACATCACCCGGCCAGGCGCGACCCGCGCCGCCCAATAGTCAACCGAACCCTTACCAGAGCCCATGCGGACTTCCTGCGGCTTCGACGTCACCGGTAGATCCGGGTAAATACGGATCCAAACGCGTCCCGCACGTTTCATATGGCGCGTGATCGCCCGGCGCGCGGCCTCGATCTGACGCGCTGTAATGCGCTCAGGCTCAACCGCCTTCAAACCGTGCGAGCCGAAATTAAGCGTCGTTCCGCCTTTGGCCGTTCCCTTAATGCGTCCCTTGAACGCTTTGCGGAACTTTGTCTTCTTCGGTTGCAGCATCGCTCGTTCTTCCTAATTCCCAGGATCGGGTCTCATGACCGGTCCATCGGCCGCCTACGCGCCCGAAGGGCGCTCCGACCGTCTGTCGCCTCTGTCGCCGCGATCGCGGCGCTGGCGGCCACCGCCACCCTCTTGCATATCCAATGCCCGCTTCTCGGACGCCATGGGATCGTGCTCGATGATCTCGCCTTTGAAGATCCAAACCTTGATCCCGATGATGCCGTACGCGGTTGTTGCTTCGGCGTAGCCAAAATCGATGTCGGCGCGCAGCGTATGCAACGGCACGCGGCCCTCTCGGTACCACTCCGTGCGCGCGATTTCCGCACCACCCAAACGGCCGGCAACGTTGATACGAATGCCTTGCGCACCAAGCCTTAGAGCAGATTGCACAGAGCGCTTCATGGCGCGCCGGAATGCAACGCGTCGCTCAAGCTGCTGTGCAATCGTCTCCGCAACAAGCGTCGCATCGACCTCCGGTTTGCGCACCTCAACGACGTTCAAGTGCACTTCGCTATCGGTAAAGCGCGCCAGCTGACCGCGCAGTTTGTCGATGTCAGCGCCCTTCTTACCAATCAGCACACCTGGCCGCGCCGTATGAACGGTGACCCGGCACTTCTTGTGAGGGCGCTCAATCACGACCTTGGAAATGCCAGCCTGGCGCTGCTGCTTCATGATGTGCGCGCGCATGGCCCGGTCTTCGTGCAGCAGCTGACCGTATTCACGTCCACCTGCAAACCAGCGGCTGTCCCAGGTCCGATTGATGCCGACACGCAAGCCGACTGGATTGACTTTCTGACCCATTAGTCGGCCTCCTTCGCATCAGCTGGCGCCTTGGACTTCTTGGCCGCCTTCACAGGCGCTGCGGCCACTTCTTCTTCGTCCTTTTGACGAACCACAACCGTTATCTGCGAGAACGGCTTTTTAATTCCGCTGGCACGACCGCGTCCGCGCGCATGAAAGCGCTTCAAGACGAGGTTCTTGCCGACATAGGCTTCCGACACGACCAACTCGTTGACATCGAGCCCGTGGTTGTTTTCCGCGTTGGCAACAGCGCTCATCACGCACTTGCGCACGTCCTGCGCAATCCGCTTGCGCGAGAATTCAAGGTCGGCCAGCGCCTGGTCCACCTTCTTGCCGCGAATAAGACCCGCGACCAGATTGAGCTTCTGCGGCGACACCCGCAAATTGCGCGCTACCGCTTTTGCCTCGTTATCGGGCAACGCGCGTTCGCGTTTCGGCTTACCCATTACCGCCTCGCCTTCTTGTCGGCACCGTGCCCGGCATAAGTGCGGGTCGGTGCAAACTCACCGAATTTATGGCCGATCATGTCTTCCGATACGCTCACCGGAATGTGCTTGCGGCCGTTGTAGACGCCAAAAGTCAGACCAACGAACTGCGGCAGGATCGTAGAGCGCCGGCTCCAGATCTTAATGACCTCGTTACGCCCCGATGAGCGCACCTTCTCCGCCTTTTTCAGAAGGTAACCGTCAAGAAACGGACCTTTCCAAACTGAACGTGCCACCGGCATTCTCCTCTCGAAAGCACCGCCTTGCGCGTGCTTACTTCTTTTTCTTCAGGTGACGGCTGCGGACAATAAATTTGTCCGTTGCCTTGTTCTTACGCGTGCGCGCACCCTTGGTTGCCTTACCCCAAGGCGTCGACCAGTGCTTACCGCCATTCGTGCGGCCGCCGTTCGGGTGATCGATTGGGTTCATGGCAATGCCGCGCACCGTTGGGCGCACACCGCGCCAGCGCGAACGCCCCGCCTTACCCTTGACCGTATTGCCGTGATCCGGATTGGACACCGCACCCACGCTCGCCATGCAATCTGCACGAACCTTGCGGGTCTCGCCGGAATTGAGCTTCAAAATTGCCCAGCCGGAGTCACGTCCAACCAGCTGCGCAAACGCTCCAGCCGAACGCGCCATCTGACCGCCGCGCCCAGGCTTGAGTTCGACATTGTAGACAATCGTTCCGATCGGCATCGACGACAGCGGCATGGCGTTGCCTGGTTTGACGTCGACGTTCTCGCCCGCCATGACCTTGTCGCCAACGCCCAGACGTTGCGGCGCCAGGATGTAGGCAACCTCACCATCATCATACTTGATCAGCGCAATAAACGCCGTCCGGTTTGGATCGTACTCCAGACGCTCGACGACACCCGCCACGTCGAATTTACGCCGCTTGAAATCAATTCGGCGATAAGTCTGTTTGTGACCACCACCGATATGACGCGTCGTGATGTGTCCGTGCGCGTTGCGCCCGCCAGTCTTGCTCTTACCCTCGGTGAGCATCTTCACCGGCGCGCCCTTCCACAGGTCTCGTCGATCGACAATAACCAGCTGACGCAGACCCGGCGAGGTCGGTCTGTAGGTCTTTAGAGCCATTCTTCGCCTCTCCTCTTAAAGACCCGTCGTGACATCGATGGAATGACCTTCCTCGAGTGTCACGATTGCCTTCTTCACGTCGCTCAACCGGCCCGTACGGCCTCTAAACGACTTTTTCTTGCCCTTGCGCACGAGCGTGTTAACCGCCTTGACCTTGACGTTGAACAGGCTCTCGACCGCAGCCTTGATCGCAGGTTTCGTCGCCTGACGTGCAACCTTGAAGATCACTTGGTTTGCTTCCGAAACCAGGGTCGACTTTTCCGTAATCACCGGCGCCACGATGACGTCATATGAAGTTAGCTTTGTCATTGGACAGCCTTCCCGCCGACCTTGGCATCGCGGAACCGCTCTTCAAGCGCCTCCAACGCAGCCTTCGTCAGCACCAGTTTCCGGCGGCGCAAAATGTCATAGACATTGATGCCTTCGACCGGCAGCACATCGATATTCGGAATGTTGCGGGCAGCGATTGCAAACGAATATTCCAGTTCCGATCCATCAATGATCAAAGCATTGGTGAGCTCTAATTTTTCAAACTGCCGACGCAGTGCCCCAGTCTTTCCATCCTTGGAAGACGCGCTATCCAGCACCACGATCTCGCCCGCCTTCGCCTTTGCCGAAAGTGCATGGCGCAACGCTAGGGCCCGCACCTTTTTCGGCAAACCGATGGCGTGACTGCGCGGCTTTGGTCCAAAAGCCTTACCGCCGCCTCGGAACTGTGGCGCTGCACGGTTGCCGTGGCGCGCGCCACCAGACCCTTTTTGCCGCACCATTTTTTTGCCCGTGACCGATACCTCTGAACGGTCCTGCACGTGGTGCGTCCCAGCCATCCGCTTCAAACGCTGATAGCGCACCATTCGATGCAGGAGATCCGGCCGCGGTTCCAGCCCGAAAATAGCCTCGGCAAGTTCAACCTTGCCGGCAGATTTCGCTTCAAGCGTTGTGACATCCGCTTTCATCACGCCTGCTCCTCACTCGCGCTCTGCGCCGCTTCCTCGCCGCCATTACGCGCCTTGAACGCACCCGGCTTGGGCGCATCCTTTGGCAGCGCTTTTTTGACGGCGTCGCGCACCAGCACCCAACCGCCTTTCGCACCAGGCACCGCTCCGCGCACCATCAACAGACCGCGCTCAACATCTGTTTTGACGATCACCAGGTTCTGTGTTGTCACCCGCTCATCACCGAGCTGACCCGCCATCTTCTTGCCTTTGAAGACCTTGCCCGGACTCTGATTCTGACCCGTCGAACCATGACTACGGTGTGAAATCGAAACACCGTGCGAGGCACGCAAGCCACCAAAGTTCCATCGCTTCATCGCGCCGGCAAAACCCTTACCCTGGTTGACGCCCGTGACGTCAACGAATTGCCCAGACACGAAGTGGTCAGCCGTGATTTCCGCACCAACCTCAATAAGGTTTTCCGGGCTTACGCGGAATTCAGCGATTTTCCGCTTTGGTTCGACCTCTGCGACGGCAAATGACTGGCGCTCCGACTTCGTCAGGCGCGATGGCTTACGGCTGCCTGAACCCAACTGCAACGCCGTATATCCATTTTTGTCATTCGTGCGATGTCCGAGAACCAGGCACTTTTCCAAGCGCAGCACCGTCACCGGCACATGCTCGCCGGCGTCGTTAAAGATCCTGGTCATCCCGACCTTTTGTGCAATCACTCCGGAACGCATCAGCATTCCTTCCTTTAGTTTGTTGGTCATTCCACCGACAGAACCCGGTACAGAGGACCTATGATTGTCTCAAGAAACCTTAGAGCTTGATCTCAACGTCGACACCAGCTGCAAGATCGAGCTTCATCAGCGCATCAACCGTCTGCGGTGTCGGATCGACGATATCCAATAACCGCTTGTGGGTACGCATCTCGAACTGCTCCCGGCTCTTCTTGTCGATGTGCGGCGAGCGGTTGACCGTAAAACGCTCGATGCGCGTCGGCAGCGGGATCGGTCCACGCACCTCCGCACCGGTCCGCTTCGCCGTATTCACGATCTCGCGCGTCGATGCATCGAGGATACGATGGTCAAACGCCTTGAGCCTGATGCGTATGTTCTGGCCGTTCATCGAATTCAAACTCTCGATATTGGAAGGATCACCCGGAAGAAGTCTCGAACAACAAACGTGAGCATCACACTCACCCCGATGTCTTCTTCAACTGCCTCCGGGTTCTCCTCACCGGTCCCTCAAAAAGATCTTCTTCTTACTCAGTAATGCTTGCGACGACGCCGGCACCGACGGTGCGGCCGCCTTCACGGATTGCGAAGCGAAGCTTTTCTTCCATCGCAATCGGTGTGATCAGCTCAACATCCATCGAGACGTTGTCGCCCGGCATAACCATCTCCGTGCCCTCAGGAAGCGTGCAAACACCCGTCACGTCCGTCGTCCGGAAGTAAAACTGAGGACGATAGTTCGTGAAAAACGGCGTATGACGCCCACCCTCTTCCTTCGTCAGGATGTAAGCCTCAGCCTTGAACTTCTTATGCGGTGTCACTGAACCAGGCTTCACAAGAACCTGGCCGCGCTCAACGTCTTCACGCTTCGTGCCGCGCAGAAGAACGCCCGCATTGTCGCCTGCTTCCGCAGAATCAAGGATCTTGCGGAACATCTCGATACCCGTAACCGTCGTCTTCTGCGTATCCCGGATACCGACGATCTCAACTTCCTCGCCGACCTTCACTTCACCACGCTCAACACGGCCCGTCACAACCGTACCGCGCCCCGAAATCGAGAACACATCCTCGATCGGCATCAGGAACGGCTGATCCTTCGGACGATCAGGCGTCGGGATGAAGGCATCAACCTCCTCCATCAGCTTCAAAATCGCGTCCTTACCGATCTCAGGTGTCTTGTCTTCTAGCGCTGCAAGCGCGGACCCGCGCACAACAGGAATGTCGTCGCCTGGGAACTGATACGAAGACAGAAGCTCGCGAACCTCCATCTCGACAAGCTCCAAAAGCTCCTCGTCGTCGACCATGTCCACTTTGTTCAGGAACACCACAAGAGCCGGAACGCCCACCTGGCGCGCCAGAAGAATGTGCTCGCGCGTCTGCGGCATCGGCCCGTCGGCGGCCGACACAACCAGGATCGCACCATCCATCTGCGCTGCACCCGTGATCATGTTCTTCACGTAGTCAGCATGGCCTGGGCAGTCCACGTGCGCGTAGTGACGATTGTCCGTCTCATACTCAACGTGAGCCGTCGAAATCGTAATACCGCGCTCACGCTCTTCAGGCGCCTTGTCGATGTTTTCAAAGGCAACGGCTTCAGACTTGCCAGCCTCAGCCAGAACCTTCGTGATCGCTGCCGTCAATGACGTCTTGCCATGATCAACATGACCGATCGTTCCGATGTTGCAGTGGGGCTTCGTTCGCTCGAATTTTGCCTTCGCCATTTTTTGGCACTCCGTCTTCTATTTTTCCAGGCCGCCGCATCACAAAATCAGCGGCCACTCTCTCCAATTTCCACATTGCATACCGGACCGTTGCCCGGCATGTTTTCTTGATTGCCTGTCACGTCAGGCAAATTTCGCCTTCACCTCGTCGGCAACATTGCGCGGGACTTCCGAATAGTGCGCAAACTGCATGGAGTATTGCGCGCGCCCCGTCGACATTGACCTCAGCGTGTTGATGTAGCCGAACATGTTGGCAAGCGGCACGTACGCCTTGATCACGACGGCGTTGCCGCGCAAATCCTGCGTACGGATCTGGCCGCGGCGGCTGTTCACATCACCGATGATCCCACCGACGAATTCTTCCGGCGTCACGATTTCAACGTCCATCATCGGTTCGAGAAGTTTGATGCCGGCCTTATCACAGCCCTCTTTCATGGCCGCGCGGGAAGCGATCTCGAACGCCACGACGGAGGAGTCGACTTCGTGGTAGGCACCATCAAACAACGTTACCTTCATATCCACCAGCGGGAAGCCGATCAGCACACCGCTGTCCCACACCGAGCGGACACCCTTTTCGACGCCGGGGATGTATTCTTTAGGCACGGAGCCACCAACGATCTCAGAGCCAAACTCGTTGCCCTTGCCGGTCTCGTTAGGCTCAAGACGCAGCTTCACACGCGCAAACTGCCCCGTACCACCGGTCTGCTTCTTGTGCGTGTAATCAACCTCTGTCGCCTTGCCGAGTGCTTCGCGATAGGCAACCTGCGGTGCACCGGTCACCGCTTCCACCTTATGCGTACGCTTCAACAGATCGACTTTAATGTCGAGATGGAGTTCGCCCATCCCTTCAAGGATGGTCTCGCCGCTTTCCTGATCAACCGAAACGCGGAAGGATGGATCTTCTAGCGACATTTCATTGAGCGCTAGCGCCATCTTCTCCTGGTCCGCCTTCGTCGCCGGCTCGACCTTCATCTTAATAACCGGCTCAGGGAATTCCATTTTTTCTAGGATAACAGGCTTGTTGGGGTCGCTCAGCGTCTCACCCGTGCGCGTATCCTTTAAACCTTGAAGGGCGATAATATCGCCTGCGCTTGCCGTCTTGATTTCTTCGCGATCATCCGCGTGCATCAGGTACATCCGCCCTGCACGCTCTTTCTTACCCCGCGTCGTATTCAGAAGCGATTGCCCCTGCTGGATCGTGCCGGAATAGATGCGACAGAACGTAATCGATCCGACATGCTCAAAGTTCATAATCTTGAATGCGAGGATCGACAGTGGCTCATCATCGGAAGGCTTGCGCGTAATCGGCTCTTCCGTCTTCGGATCGATGCCTGTGTAAGCCTCGCGATCGAGCGGCGATGGCAGAAAGTCGACGACCGCATCGAGCAGCGGCTGCACACCCTTATTCTTAAAGGCAGAGCCGCACATCATCGGGTAGAACGTTCCCGCTACCGTTGCCTTGCGCAGCAGTCGCCGAATGGTGTCGGCGTCCGGCTCGTTACCTTCCAGATATTCCGCCATCACATCATCATCGAGTTCGACAGCGGCTTCGATCATGAGCGAACGGAATTCGTTCGCCTTCTCCACCAGATCTTCCGGGATATCGACTTCCTTGTACGACGCGCCAAGGTCCTCTCCGTCCCAAATAATCCCCTTCATCTCGATAAGGTCGACGACGCCGGCAAAGTCGTTCTCCGCCCCGATCGGAATCTGGATCGGCACTGGCCGTGCGCCAAGCTTGTCCTTGATGTCATCGACGCACATGAAAAAGTCGGCGCCGGTTTTATCCATTTTATTGGCGAAGATAATGCGCGGGACATTGTACTTGTCGCCCTGCCGCCACACGGTTTCCGTCTGCGGTTCCACACCTTGGTTGGAATCGAGCACACACACAGCACCATCAAGGACGCGAAGGCTGCGCTCCACTTCAATCGTGAAGTCCACATGGCCTGGGGTATCGATGATGTTCAGGCGTCGTTTGCGCCCATCGCGGCCTGGCCATAAGCAGGTCGTCGCGGCCGATGTAATCGTAATGCCGCGTTCAGCTTCCTGATCCATATGGTCCATGGTTGCCGCACCATCGTGGACCTCGCCGATCTTATAAGACCGGCCGCTATAGTAGAGAATCCGCTCAGTTGTCGTCGTTTTTCCAGCATCGATGTGTGCCATGATGCCGAAATTGCGGTAGTCCTCAATTGCATGTTCGCGAGCCATGGGAGCTTGCCTTTTGCGTATCTATTACCAGCGATAATGAGAGAAGGCCCGGTTGGCCTCTGCCATCTTGTGCGTGTCTTCCCGCTTCTTCACGGCCGTTCCACGGTTGTTGGCTGCATCCATAAGCTCGCCCGACAGCCGCTCGACCATTGTATTTTCGTTACGTTTACGTGCAGACGAGATCAGCCAGCGAATTGCCAGCGCCTGTCTGCGCTCAGTACGAACCTCCACCGGCACCTGATAGGTCGCGCCACCAACGCGGCGTGAACGAACCTCCACGGCCGGCATGACATTTTCCAATGCCTGATGAAACATTGCGACAGGGTCCGATTTGGCCTTGTCTTCAATACGGTCCAGCGCTCCATACACGATGCGTTCTGCGACCGATTTTTTACCATCGCGCATAACCGCATTCATGAATTTCGTGATCACCTGATCATGAAATTTTGGATCCGGAATAATCTCGCGTTTTTCAGCACTGTGACGACGGGACATGCGTCAGCCCTTCGCTTGATTGGTTTACCTGTTGACATCTTCCTGCCGACCGCACACCCCGCGCCGCATCGACAGACATTTTTTGCATCTTCAACGAGGGCCAACGCGAAACGTTTCGCCTATGGCCCTTATGAAAACACGGCCTACTTAGGCCGCTTTGCACCGTACTTTGAACGGCGCTGACGGCGGTCCGCCACGCCCTGCGTATCCAAAACGCCACGCACGATGTGATAGCGCACACCTGGCAAATCCTTCACACGTCCGCCGCGAATGAGCACAACCGAGTGCTCCTGCAGGTTATGCCCTTCGCCCGGAATGTACCCGATGACCTCGTAGCCATTCGTCAGGCGGATCTTCGCCACCTTTCTGAGAGCCGAGTTCGGCTTCTTCGGCGTCGTTGTATAGACGCGCGTGCAAACGCCGCGCTTCTGCGGACACGACTCCATATGACGCGATTTCTCACGGTACGTTTTTGGGTTCCGGGGCTTCCGGATCAACTGTTGTATTGTCGGCATACGCCTCGTCCATCATCCGGCGCCTGGGGACCTGAAAAATCCGCATGCGCCAAGCCGAATCTGCCGAGCCTCGGACCTGCCCGAGCACCCGGCACGAAAACACCAGAGGATCTGCGGTCCTTCTCAGGTCCGTCAGATCGTGGATCAAAAATCGTCTCTGCTTCTTGCAGGTAGCGTCTAGGAACCGCAAACAGCCGTTGCAATGGCCGCAATTTACCTACCGCCTACCTTGAGAGTCCGTGAGCTATATACACAGGCTACCAAGCGGTCAACTACCGTGCCGCCTCAAAACGAAATATTTTTGCGGGCTGACGGTCCGCTTTTTTGTCGCGCCACCAGAAGCGACAAATAGTGCATTCGGCAAGCGAATAACGAAGTCCAGATGCAAACCGACACTGATCCGCCCAATAGCTGTTTATGCACAGCCCCTGCACGGCAAAAACGCGAGCCCAATTAGGACCCGCGCTTTTGGTTGTATGCGCGAAAACTCACGTTTTTGGAGCGGCGATCGCCTACTCGGCAGCGTTCTCCGCCGAAGTGGCCCCGTCCTCAGACGCCTCCACAGCCTCACCCTCTATCGCTGATGCCGCTTCAGCTTCGGTCCGTGCCCGCTCTTTCGTGATCAGATCATCCCGCTTCGACGCGATTTTGCGCAAGCGGCGCAGCATGCCGCCTGTACCGGCCGGTATAAGTCGCCCAACGATCACGTTTTCCTTCAACCCGTCCAGCGTATCCGACTTGCCGTTGACCGCAGCATCGGTCAGCACGCGTGTCGTTTCCTGGAACGAGGCCGCCGAAATAAACGACCGCGTCTGCAGGGATGCCTTCGTAATGCCCAGCAGCACCGGAATCGCCGTTGCGGGACGCTTGCCCTCTTTCTCGAACTTGAGATTGGCTTCCTCGAAATCGAGGCGGTCCATCTGCTCGCCCTTGATCAGGTCAGTCTCGCCGACATCCGTGATTTCCACCTTTTGCAGCATTTGACGCACGATCACTTCGATATGCTTGTCGTTGATAGTAACGCCCTGCAGACGATAAACGTCCTGGATCTCATTGATCAGGTAGTTGGCAAGCTCCTCCACACCCTTGATCGCCAGGATGTCATGTGGCGCCGGGTGACCATCATAGATGAAATCGCCACGGTCCACGTGATCGCCGTTTTGAACCGCGATCGTCTTGCCGCGAGCGATCAGGTATTCGGCCGTCTCGCCTTCCTCCTCATCAGATTTGATGATCACACGTTGCTTGTTCTTATAGTCCTTGCCGAATTCGATCGTGCCGGAGATCTCCGCAATGATGGCATGATCCTTCGGACGCCGCGCTTCGAACAACTCAGCAACCCGCGGCAGACCACCGGTGATGTCACCGGACTTGGCTGACGCCATCGGAATACGGGCCAGCACGTCGCCAGCCTTTACCTTCTCACCCCGATCCACCGAGAGAATGGAATCAACCGACAATAGATAGCGGGCATCTCCACCACGATCGACTTTTACCGGCTTGCCCTTGCCGTCTTTCACGACAATCGCAGGTTTCAAGTCAGCACCTCGCGGCGTTGCGCGCCAGTCGACGATAACGCGATTGGTTGTGCCTTTGACCTCATCCGTCTGCTCACGCACCGAGGCACCTTCAATCAAGTCCTCGAAGTCCACCGTACCATTGACTTCCGTGAGGATCGGACGCGTGTATGGATCCCACTGCGCCAGGCGCGTGCCGCGCGTGACCGTGTCACCCTCATCGACGTGCAGCCGTGCACCGTATGCAAGCTTGTGCTGCGCCAGCTCCTTGCCCGACTGATCGACGATACCGATCGACATCGTGCGCGACATGCTGATTAAATGCCCATCACCATTCTTAACGACGGCGCGGTTCTTGATTTTGACCGTACCGTTGAAGTTAGATTCGACGAAGGATTGGTCGACCACCTGTGCCGTACCGCCAATGTGGAACGTGCGCATGGTAAGCTGGGTGCCCGGCTCACCGATTGACTGAGCCGCAATCACACCAACGGCCTCACCGATATTGACAGGTGTACCGCGTGCAAGGTCGCGGCCATAGCATTTCGCGCATACACCCGTCGCCGTCTCGCAGGTGAGAACCGACCGGATACGCACCTCCTGCAGCTCCGCCTTGGCGATAGCCTCCGCGTGACGCTCCTCGATCAGTTCACCATTCTTGACAATGACCTCACCGGTTTCCGGATGTGTCACGTCCTCCGCAACAGTCCGTCCCAAGGCACGCGCCGCCAGCGTGACAATAACCTGCCCGCTGTCGACGACCGCTTGCACGTTAATACCTGCATCGGTGCCGCAGTCGGATTCCGAAATGATGGCATCCTGAGCCACGTCGACAAGACGCCGGGTCAGGTAGCCCGAGTTGGCCGTCTTCAAGGCCGTATCGGCAAGCCCCTTACGGGCACCGTGCGTGGAGTTGAAATACTCAAGAACCGATAGCCCTTCCTTGAAGTTGGAGATGATCGGCGTCTCAATGATTTCACCCGACGGCTTTGTCATGAGCCCACGCATGCCGGCAAGCTGCTTCATCTGGGCGGGGCTACCGCGCGCGCCAGAGTGGCTCATCATATAGACAGAGTTGATCGGTTTTTCGCGACCGGTATCGCCATCCACCTCAACGGATGAAATACGGTCCATCATCTCCTTCGCGATCTGATCGGTGCACTTCGACCAGGCATCGACGACCTTGTTGTACTTCTCAAGCTGCGTGATCAGACCGTCGTTATATTGCTGCTCGAACTCGCGAACCATTTCGTTTGCATCCGAGACAATGTTGGTCTTGCTGTCCGGAATAAGCATGTCGTCCTTTCCGAACGAGATCCCGGCCTTGAACGCATGGTGGAACCCAAGCTCCATGATCCTGTCGCAGAAGATCACGGTCTCCTTCTGTCCGCAGTTGCGGTAAACCGCATCGATCATTCCGGAGATGGCTTTTTTAGTCAGAAGCTGATTGACGAGTTCAAACTGCACACCGGGCTGACGGGGGAGCAGTTCACCAAGCAGCATGCGGCCAGGCGTCGTTTCGTAGACCGCACTGACCTCGTTGCCTTCCTCGTCAAGATGCTTGAAGCGACCTTTGATCTTCGCGTGCAGAGTAACCGCACCCTGCTCCAGCGCATGACGCACCTCCGCAACAGACCCAAACGCCTTGCCTTCACCAGGCTCTTTGTCGCGAGCGATCGAGACGTAGTACAGGCCCAGAACGATATCCTGCGACGGCACGATGATCGGCAAACCGTTAGCTGGATGTAGAATGTTGTTGGTCGACATCATCAACACACGCGCTTCAAGCTGCGCTTCAAGCGACAGCGGAACGTGCACAGCCATCTGATCGCCGTCAAAGTCGGCGTTGAACGCCGCACACACCAGCGGATGCAGCTGGATCGCCTTGCCCTCGATCAGCGTGGGCTCAAACGCCTGAATGCCAAGTCTGTGCAATGTCGGAGCACGGTTCAGCATAACGGGATGTTCGCGGATCACCTCGTCGAGCACGTCCCAAACCTCAGGCTTTTCCTTCTCGACCAGTTTTTTTGCCTGCTTCACGGTCGCAGCCTGACCCAGCGCCTGCAATCGCGCGTAGATGAACGGCTTGAAGAGCTCAAGCGCCATCTTTTTCGGCAGACCGCACTGATGCAATTTCAGCTCCGGACCGACCACGATCACGGACCGGCCTGAATAGTCGACGCGCTTACCCAGAAGGTTTTGACGGAATCGGCCCTGCTTACCCTTCAACATGTCGGCAAGCGACTTCAACGGACGCTTATTGGCACCCGTAATGACGCGACCGCGCCGGCCGTTGTCGAACAACGCATCAACCGATTCCTGCAGCATGCGCTTTTCATTACGGATGATGATGTCCGGCGCCCGAAGTTCCATCAGCCGCTTCAGACGATTGTTACGGTTGATCACACGCCGATACAGATCGTTGAGGTCAGACGTCGCAAACCGGCCGCCATCCAGCGGCACCAATGGGCGCAGCTCAGGCGGGATCACCGGCACGTGCGTGAGGATCATCCACTCTGGACGATTGCCGCTATCCAGAAACGCCTCGATGACCTTAAGACGCTTACCCAACTTCTTAGGCTTCAGCTCTGTAGTTGCCTCGGCAATTTCCTGGCGCAAATCGACGGCAATTTGCGGCAAGTCCATTGCGCACAAAATCTCGCGAATGGCCTCCGCGCCGATGCCAGCGGTGAACTCGTCCTGCCCAAACTCATCGATCGCCTGATAGTACTCTTCTTCCGTCAGAAGTTGTTTTTCGCGGAACGGGGTGATGCCCGGCTCGATCACAATGTAGTTCTCAAAGTAGAGTACACGCTCCAGATCCTTGAGCGGCATATCGAGCAACAGACCAATGCGCGACGGCAGCGACTTCAAGAACCAGATGTGTGCAACAGGCGCAGCAAGCTCAATGTGCCCCATACGCTCGCGGCGCACTTTGGTCAGCGTGACTTCAACGCCGCACTTTTCGCAGATGAGGCCTTTGTACTTCATCCGCTTGTACTTGCCGCACAGGCATTCGTAATCCTTCACCGGACCGAAAATGCGTGCACAAAACAGGCCATCCCGTTCCGGCTTGAACGTGCGGTAGTTGATCGTTTCCGGCTTCTTGATTTCGCCAAACGACCAGGATTGAATGTCGTCCGGGCTCGCAATCGAGATCTTGATCTGATCGAACGTCGGCAGCGTCTGCTGATTTTTGAACAGGTTGGTGATCTCGTTCATCTGCATCTCTCCTCGTGAACCCCAGAGGGTGCGCCTGATCCCCTGCGGTCCTTTTTCAAGGCATAACGTCGACCCGCGGCGACTAGGGTCGATATTCTTAAACCGGTATATGGCGGCTACCGCCACATCCGGACATTCCAAACGCTTGGCCGGTCTCGCTACGATCGTGTCCGAAACCGGCGTCCCGGGCTTAGCTTTCGCGCAAAAAACGAACGCGGCAGCGATTGAACCCGAAACATCAATCCATCTTCTCTATTCGGCGGCCGCCGGAGGAAGAAGCGGCTTGGCGTCGCCTTCCTCATCCGGACCTTCCAGCTCACCCCGATCTGAATTGGTCAGCTCCACATTGAGCCCGAGAGCTCTCATTTCCTTCACAAGCACATTGAAGCTTTCCGGCACGCCAGCTTCGAACGCGTCATCGCCGCGCACGATGGCCTCATAGACCTTCGTTCTGCCGGCAACGTCATCCGACTTGACGGTAAGCATTTCCTGCAACGTATAGGCTGCGCCGTATGCTTCCAGTGCCCAGACTTCCATTTCGCCGAAACGTTGACCGCCGAACTGCGCCTTACCGCCTAGCGGCTGCTGGGTAACAAGGCTGTACGGCCCGATTGAACGGGCGTGAATCTTATCGTCCACGAGATGGTGCAGTTTCAGCACGTACTTGTAGCCAACAGTTACCTTACGATCGAACTGCTCGCCCGTGCGCCCATCGCACAGCGTCACCTGGCCGGAGGAATCGAAGCCCGCCGCGTCCAACAGCTCAACGATGTCACCTTCACGCGCACCATCGAAGACGGGTGTCGCAATCGGAACACCTGTTGTCAGCTGTTCGGCCAACTCGACGACTTTCTCATCACCGCCGACTTGACTGTCCAGGACGTTCTTGCCGTAGATTTTCTCCATCGTCTCCATCAGCGCTCTGCCCTCACCGCTTGCGCGGAAATCATGCAGCGCCTGATCAACCGCGCGCCCCAAACCACGGCACGCCCAACCCATGTGGGTTTCCAGGATCTGTCCGACGTTCATGCGGCTTGGCACACCGAGCGGATTGAGCACGACGTCCACGTGCGTGCCATCCTCAAGGAAGGGCATATCTTCGACGGGAACGATCTGCGAAACGACACCTTTGTTGCCGTGACGGCCAGCCATCTTGTCACCAGGCTGGATCTTGCGTTTCACAGCCACGAAGACCTTGACCATCTTCATCACACCCGGTGGCAGCTCGTCACCGCGCTGCAGCTTATCGACTTTGTCTACAAAGCGGCGTTCCAGGCTCTTCTTGGCGTCTTCGTACTGCTTGTTGATCGCCTCGACTTCCGCCTGCGCCTTGTCGTCTGCCAGGCCGATTTCCCACCACTGGCTGCGCGGAATGTCATCAAGGACCGCCTGATCAAGGTTAGTACCCTTGCGCGCGCCCTTCGGGCCTTTGGCAACTTCCTTGCCCAGAAGCGCATCTTTCAGTCGCGCATAAACGTTGCGGTCGAGAATTTGCAACTCGTCGTCGCGGTCCTTGGCCAGGCGCTCGATTTCTTCGCGCTCGATCGCCATCGCGCGCTCGTCTTTCTCAACACCATGGCGGTTGAACACGCGCACTTCCACGATCGTTCCGGCAACACCCGGCGGAAGCCTAAGCGAAGTATCGCGCACGTCGGAAGCCTTCTCACCGAAAATCGCGCGCAGAAGTTTTTCCTCCGGCGTCATCGGGCTCTCGCCCTTCGGTGTGATCTTGCCAACCAGGATATCACCGGGATGTACTTCGGCACCGATATAGACGATGCCTGCTTCATCGAGGTTCTTCAGCGCCTCTTCCGAGACGTTGGGAATATCGCGGGTAATCTCTTCCGGTCCAAGCTTGGTATCACGGGCCATCACCTCAAATTCCTCAATGTGAATTGAGGTGAACACGTCGTCGGTGACAACACGCTCCGACATCAGGATGGAATCTTCGAAGTTGTATCCCATCCACGGCATGAACGCGACGAGCACGTTCTTGCCAAGCGCCAAATCGCCAAGGTCCGTTGAAGGACCATCAGCAACAATTTCGCCCGTGTGCACACGATCCCCGACCTTCACCAGCGGACGCTGGTTGATGCAGGTGTTCTGGTTGGACCGCTGGAACTTGCGCAGGCGATAAATGTCGACACCAGGCTTCGAAGGATCGGTTTCCTCCGTCGCGCGCACAACGATACGTGTTGCGTCCACTTGGTCCACGACACCGGTCCGGCGCGCAGCAATCGCAGCGCCGGAATCGCGCGCAACAACTTCCTCCATTCCCGTACCGACAAGCGGTGCTTCCGCCTTGATCAGCGGAACCGCCTGGCGTTGCATGTTCGAACCCATCAACGCGCGGTTGGCGTCGTCATTTTCAAGGAACGGAATGAGAGCCGCGGCAACCGAGACGAGCTGCTTCGGCGAAACGTCGATTAGATCGACTTTCTCACGCGGCTCTAGGAGCACGTCTCCCTGATAACGGCAGGTGATAAGGTCATCAACCAGACGTCCCTTTTCGTCCAGGACGACGTTTGCCTGGGCAACGTGATGACGCATTTCCTCCATCGCAGACAGATAGACGACATCGTCCGTCACTTTACCGTCCACGACTTTGCGGTAAGGGCTTTCGATGAAGCCGTATTTGTTGACGCGTGCGAACGTCGCCAGCGAATTAATCAGACCGATGTTCGGCCCTTCCGGCGTTTCAATCGGACAGATACGTCCATAGTGCGTCGGGTGCACGTCGCGCACCTCAAAGCCGGCACGCTCGCGCGTCAAGCCACCCGGACCAAGCGCCGACAAGCGGCGTTTGTGCGTAATTTCGGACAGCGGATTTGTCTGGTCCATGAACTGAGACAGCTGCGAGGAGCCAAAGAACTCCCTAACTGCCGCAGCCGCAGGCTTTGCATTGATGAGGTCCTGCGGCATCACGGTATCAATGTCGACCGAGCTCATACGTTCCTTGATCGCGCGCTCCATACGCAGCAGACCAACCCGGTATTGATTCTCCATCAACTCACCGACCGAGCGAACGCGCCGGTTGCCGAGGTGATCGATATCATCGATATCGCCGCGCCCGTCGCGCAAGCCGACAAGCGTGCGGATCACACCAAGAATATCTTCCGGCCGCAGGACACGAACCGTATCTTCAGCTGGCTCAAACCCGTCGACCTCGAGAAGACGCATGTTCATCTTCACGCGGCCAACCGCGGAGAGGTCATAGCGCTCCGCATCAAAGAACAGACCATGGAACAGGTTCGTTGCCGCCTCGATCGTCGGCGGTTCACCAGGCCGCATAACCCGGTAAACATCCATCAACGCTTCTTCGGTGTTGGCGTTCTTATCGACATTCAGCGTATTGCGAATGAAGGCGCCTATATTGACGTGGTCAATATCGAGGATCGGGAAGTCCTTGATCTTCTGATCTTTGAACTCCGCCAGCATCTCTTCGTTGATCTCGTCGCCGGCTTCCGCATAGATTTGGCCGGTTTTCATGTTGACGATGTCTTCGGCCAGGTAGCGCCCGGACAGGTCATCCGCCGTTACCAGCACTTCCTTGATACCCTGCTGTTCCAAGTCGCGCGCCCGACGCGCCGTGATCTTCTCACCCGCCGTGGCAAACACTTCGCCTGTCTTGGCATCGGCCAGATCGCCGGTTGGCGTCAGGCCGCGCATCTTCTCGCGCTCAAACGGAATTTTCCATCCACGCTTGGAATCGCTAACCGGAATCTGACCGTAGAAAGTCTCCAGTATCTGTTCGTCGTTAAGTCCCAACGCATAAAGAAGCGTCGTCACCGGCAATTTACGGCGACGGTCGATGCGCACATGCACGACATCCTTTGCGTCGAACTCGAAGTCGAGCCAAGAGCCGCGATAAGGAATGATGCGTGCTGCGAACAGCAGCTTGCCGCTGGCATGAGTACGCCCCTTGTCGTGGTCGAAGAACACACCTGGCGAACGATGCATCTGGCTGACGATCACGCGTTCCGTACCGTTGATGATGAACGTACCGTTCGGCGTCATCAGCGGCATGTCACCCATGTAGACGTCTTGCTCTTTGACGTCCTTGATCGACTTAGCGCCGGTTTCTTCGTTCACATCGAATACGATAAGGCGCAGCTTGACCTTCAGCGGCGCCGAATAGGTCATGTCGCGCTGCATACATTCGTCGGTATCGTACTTTGGCGGTTCAAAGTCGTAACGGACGAACTCCAGCGTCGATTTGCCTGAGAAATCGGAAATCGGGAACACGGACTTGAATACCGCCTGCAATCCGTGGTCGTCCGACCTTCCACCCTCAGGCTCCTTGACCATCAGGAAGTCATCGTAGGAACTTTTCTGAACCTCGATGAGATTGGGCATCCGCGCGACCTCACGGATGGAACCAAATTGCTTACGGATGCGCTTACGACCATTGAACGTCTCAGCCATTTCCGATCCTCACGTCTGTTGTCGCCGGTGACGAGCCAGCGACATAGCTCAAGCTAAGGCGAGGGCCGCCATCCCTCGCGCCTTAAACGGCTCGCCGGAGGACCCCAATCGAAGCTCAAAAAGCTTCCAATGGAGACCCTCCGGAGAACCGTCTTTTAGTCTTTGTTGGCCCGCTTTTTTGCTCTGGGCCAGGAGGCATCGGGAGCGGCAAAAACGCCGCTCCCGATGCCCTGATCAAACTGACGGGCCCTACTTGACCTCGACGTCAGCGCCTACATCAGCAAGCTGTTTCTTGATCTTTTCAGCTTCTTCCTTGTCCACGCCTTCCTTGACGGCCTTGCCGCCGGCTTCAACCAGTTCCTTGGCTTCCTTCAAGCCAAGTCCGGTGATGGCGCGGACTTCCTTAATAACGTTGATCTTCTTGTCGCCCGCCGCCTTAAGGATGACGTCAAACTCAGTCTGCTCTTCAGCAGCGCCGCCACCAGCACCACCAGCACCTGGAGCTGCAGCAACCGCAACAGCAGCGGAGGCAGATACGCCCCACTTGTCTTCCAGGAGTTTTGCCAGCTCGGCAGCTTCAAGCACCGTGAGTGCCGACAGATCATCTGCGATCTTTGCCAGATCAGTCATTGTTACATTCCTCTTCGCGTCTCATTTGTTTGTTTCAAAATCGCCGGCCCACCAAAATGTGTCCCGCCGGCGCGTTATCAGCTTTTGGCTTCCACCTATGCAGCCTCGCCTTGAGCAGCCTTGGCCTGAATGACCCGTGCAAGCTGTCCACCAGGCTCCTTGATCGTTCGCACGACCTTTGTCGCCGGCGCATTAAGGAGACCAATCAGCTTGGCTCTGAGTTCATCCAGTGAAGGCAGATCGGCTAATGCCTTGACCGCACCTGCATCAAGAACATTGCCGCCCATCGTTCCTCCAAGAATGACGAGCTTGTCGTTCTCCTTGGAGTAATTGACGGCAATCTTCGCCGCAGCAACCGGGTCCTCCGAATAGGCCAGACAAGTCGGGCCTGTTAAAAATTCGGCAATCCCTTCTGCTTCGGTGTCCTTGAGCGCAAGCTTGGCCAACCGGTTTTTCGCCACCTTGACCGAACCACCGGCCGCCTTCATCCGGCGGCGGTAATCGGTCATTTGGGCGACAGTCATCCCGGCATAGTGGGCAACAACGATCACGCCGTTTTCCTTGAACACGTCGTGCAGCGTCGCTACGAGCTCACGTTTCGCGGCTCTATCCACTTAATCAACCTCGCTCCAGTTCGTGCAGAGCTTTATTAAAAGCCCTGGCCTTACATCTAGACAAAGACCAGTACCTCAAGCCCTACGGGTTGCACTTTGCCACCAACAACCAAGCCAGGATCAATTTCCGATCCTCGTTTCGGCCCGGCCATGGGCAGCGCTATCGTCCTGTCCTGCCGGCTTGGCCGCCAAAAAACGACCGGCCGACGTGCGACCCGGAAAGGCTCAGACCGGAGACCCGGAACGCATTCGCGAAACCCGGATACCGGTTTGACACTCCCGTCTCATGCAGGCCCATCTGGCTTAAGCAGCATCAAACGTAGCAAGCCACGAGTGACACAAAACACCTGCAGTCTCGGACAGGTCCGAAACGAAAGGCCATCCCTCCGTTCCGGGGTCTTCCGGGCAAAACCCGGAATTCGTGTTGGTGCGTTTTCCAGCACCTCATGACGCCGGTGCAAAAGCTCCGGCAAGTAGCGCTTACACTCAGCCAGCCGATACCGAACTGGTATCCAGTTTCACGCCCGGCCCCATGGTTGAACTGAGTGAAACCTTTTTCAGGTAGGTGCCTTTCGCGCCGGTTGGCTTCGCCTTCACAACGGCATCGACGAAAGCCTTGATGTTTTCAACAAGCGCCTCATCACCAAAGCTCGCCTTGCCAACGCCGGCATGAACGATGCCTGCCTTCTCAACACGGAATTCAACAGCGCCGCCCTTGGCTCCCTTGACGGCTTCTGCGACATCCATTGTCACGGTCCCAACACGCGGGTTCGGCATCAGTCCGCGTGGGCCCAGCACTTTACCTAGCCGGCCAACGAGAGCCATCATGTCTGGCGTCGCGATACAGCGGTCAAAATTGATCTGACCCTTCGATACCTGCTCCACCAAATCTTCCGCGCCGACGATGTCAGCACCGGCTTCTTTCGCCTCATCTGCCTTAGCGCCACGCGCGAAGACGGCAACACGAGCCGTGCGACCCGAACCGTTTGGCAACATGCACACACCGCGCACCATCTGGTCGGCATGCTTGGGATCAACCCCGAGGTTCATGGAAATTTCCACGGTCTCGTCGAACTTCGCCTTCGCACCGTTCTTAATAAGCTTCACCGCTTCATCGACAGCATAAGCCTTGTTCCGGTCCAGGCCCTCGCGGACCGCAGCCATGCGCTTACCGCCAGCCTGGCGCGTAGCTTTAATCTGCTCTGGAGTAATATTCGCCATGATCCTACTCCACCACCGTCAGGCCCATCGAACGGGCCGAGCCTGCAATGATGCGAGCAGCCTGCTCCACATCGTCGGAATTAAGATCGGCCATCTTCATCTTGGCGATCTCACGCACCTGATCCATCGTCACCTTGCCGGCAACCGAACGGCCCGGCTCTTTCGAGCCTGAACTAATCTTCGCCGCCTTCTTCAAATAGAAGGAGGCAGGCGGCGTCTTCATCTCAAACGAGAAAGAGCGATCTGTATAAACCGTGATCTTCACCGGTATCGGCGTATCCGGCTCGACATCCTTGGTCTTGGCGTTGAACGCCTTGCAGAACTCCATGATGTTGACACCGCGCTGACCGAGCGCGGGCCCGATCGGAGGTGCCGGATTGGCTTTGCCTGCAGGTACCTGCAGGTTGATATAGCCATCAATCTTCTTGGCCATTACGTCCCCTATGCATTACAGGAAGGCATGGCCTTCCCAGGGTTAGCGGTTCAAGCGGGTGAGCAACATCCGAACAACGCCCGGTCTGCACTCTCCCTCCCGCACCAGTGACGTGCGATCATGTCCAACCGGACCTGACCTCACACAACACCCGGCACATTTCGCACCGGAATTCCTTCGCTTCGCCCACCGCTACCCACGAACGGCAATGCGAACAATCGATCAGTTCGCGATCTTCTCCACCTGACCGAACTCCAACTCCACCGGCGTCGGCCTGCCGAAAATCGATACCGCCACTTTGAGCCGCGCCCGCTCCTCGTCGACCTCTTCCACGTGGCCGCTGAAGGAGGCGAATGGGCCGTCGGCGACCTTCACCTGCTCTCCAACCTCAAACGTAATCATCGGTTTGGGCCGCTCCACGCCCTCCTCGACCTGATTGAGGATGCGCATCGCCTCTTCGTCCGAGATCGGCATGGGCTTATTGTCAGCACCCAGAAAGCCCGTCACCTTCGGTGTATTCTTGATCAGCAAGAATGCAGGATCGGTCATCTGCATCTTGACGAGTACATAACCGGGGAGGAACTTCCGCTCCGTCTGCACCTTCCGGCCCCGCTTAACCTCGATGACTTCCTCGGTTGGAACGAGCACCTCATCAAACAAGCCCTCAAGACCTTCCGCCTTCGCCCGTTCCTTGATGGCGTCAGCGACCTTGCGCTCGAAGTTTGTATAGGCATGCACAATGTACCAGCGCTTGGCCATCAGTCCGTCTCTGTTTATCGCCTTAAGTGGTTCGCTCGACACCGGGTCTACGCCGTCAATCCCTGTCATCAGCTTCCCAGATCGAGTATCATGCGTACGAACGCACTCAGGATCTGATCTGAAATCATGAAAAAGATCGCTGCGAGCGTCACCATGATCAGAACCATCACGGTTGTGACCCAGACTTCTTTCCAGGACGGCCAAGTGACCTTTGCCACTTCTTGCCGAACTTCTTGGATAAACTGAAACGGATTAGTTGATGCCATGAACCGTCAATCCCAGGGCATGCCAATACGGCCGCGTGCGTCTTGCATTCGGCCGTTCAACGAATTCGCCGCCCTCATTTACGAACCCGCCCCCAAAATAGCGTGGCAGGGGCGGAGGGTCTCGAACCCCCAACCTTCGGTTTTGGAGACCGACGCTCTACCAATTGAGCTACACCCCTAGATCGCCCTCGAAATGGCACACGCCGGCGTGCAAACCCTATCCCGGGGAGTGGCACGTTTAGCCGAACTTACCCAGCTTGTCACTCAGTTCTTTCAGTTTTCGCTTGATTGTGACAAATAGGCACCACAGGACGACTTGCGCCTACATTCCGGAGGGTCTCGGAACGACAATCAGCGACCCGTTCCGTGCTCAAACAGGCTCCACCACACACGCCGTTCCGTAGGCCAAAACCTCCGTCACGGCCGCAGCCATTTCATTGGCATCGTAGCGCATCGCCAGCACCGCGTTGGCGCCCCTGGCTTCCGCCTCCTGGATCAACAGATCGAAAGCCTCTTTGCGCGCTTGTTCCGCAAGCTTGCCGTAAAGAGAGATGTTGCCGCCAAACAGGATTTGGATCGAGGCACCGATATTGCCCGCAAGCCCCCTAGACCGCACCGAAATACCCCGAGCAACACCCAGATATTTGACGATACGGTATCCGGGCAGCTCATTCGTCGTCACAACGATCAAGGGCAGGCCTCCTGTTCCATCGATAGCTTCGCAACACGCTCGCTATTTGGCCCCAGCCACCCGAGATCGCAAGGCCTGGTGAAATTTTGGCCATGCGCGGCCGCTATCCTGCCAGCCCGCCGACCTATCTTTACTCAGTAATGCTTGCGACGACGCCGGCACCGACGGTGCGGCCGCCTTCACGGATTGCGAAGCGAAGCTTTTCTTCCATCGCAATCGGTGTGATCAGCTCAACATCCATCGAGACGTTGTCGCCCGGCATAACCATCTCCGTGCCCTCAGGAAGCGTGCAAACACCCGTCACGTCCGTCGTCCGGAAGTAAAACTGAGGACGATAGTTCGTGAAAAACGGCGTATGACGCCCACCCTCTTCCTTCGTCAGGATGTAAGCCTCAGCCTTGAACTTCTTATGCGGTGTCACTGAACCAGGCTTCACAAGAACCTGGCCGCGCTCAACGTCTTCACGCTTCGTGCCGCGCAGAAGAACGCCCGCATTGTCGCCTGCTTCCGCAGAATCAAGGATCTTGCGGAACATCTCGATACCCGTAACCGTCGTCTTCTGCGTATCCCGGATACCGACGATCTCAACTTCCTCGCCGACCTTCACTTCACCACGCTCAACACGGCCCGTCACAACCGTACCGCGCCCCGAAATCGAGAACACATCCTCGATCGGCATCAGGAACGGCTGATCCTTCGGACGATCAGGCGTCGGGATGAAGGCATCAACCTCCTCCATCAGCTTCAAAATCGCGTCCTTACCGATCTCAGGTGTCTTGTCTTCTAGCGCTGCAAGCGCGGACCCGCGCACAACAGGAATGTCGTCGCCTGGGAACTGATACGAAGACAGAAGCTCGCGAACCTCCATCTCGACAAGCTCCAAAAGCTCCTCGTCGTCGACCATGTCCACTTTGTTCAGGAACACCACAAGAGCCGGAACGCCCACCTGGCGCGCCAGAAGAATGTGCTCGCGCGTCTGCGGCATCGGCCCGTCGGCGGCCGACACAACCAGGATCGCACCATCCATCTGCGCTGCACCCGTGATCATGTTCTTCACGTAGTCAGCATGGCCTGGGCAGTCCACGTGCGCGTAGTGACGATTGTCCGTCTCATACTCAACGTGAGCCGTCGAAATCGTAATACCGCGCTCACGCTCTTCAGGCGCCTTGTCGATGTTTTCAAAGGCAACGGCTTCAGACTTGCCAGCCTCAGCCAGAACCTTCGTGATCGCTGCCGTCAATGACGTCTTGCCATGATCAACATGACCGATCGTTCCGATGTTGCAGTGGGGCTTCGTTCGCTCGAATTTTGCCTTCGCCATCGACTTCGTCCTTAAGTCCGTTCCTACTGGTCACTGTCCGGCGAGCCCCGCGCGTCATAAAGCGGCCGGCATCGCCTCATCCAGCCCGTTCCTCTAAGCCCAAGCGCAAAACAGTTCAAGAGGATTGGTGAAACGGGGAGTTTTTCTAATCTGCGCCGATCACGACGCCTCCGGCTACCGCGACGGCGGTCAACTCGACGTCAGCCGGATCACTCGCCGCAGCTTTTTTCTTGCGGCAACTGCGACGGCTCCGCCTACCGCAGCGCCGGTCAACTCACCGCGTGCCGGATCATTCGCCGCTACGGTTGCAGCGGTTCCCCCACCACCGTGGGTACTTCCCGGCGCGGGTGTAGCCGGAGGCGTACCCGTCGCCGGCCTCACGGGCCCGAGCGGAGCGAGGAATAGCCCGAGAGCAAATCAAAACTTGCGGGCAAACTCCCGCCGCCCCGGCAGCCGTTGTGTCGGAGACGCGCTTTCAGCACGATGCCATCGGCGTCGGCGCAAGAATAAAGCAGCGCCGCCCATCCGGAGCGTGCCGGGCGCAGCCCGGTTAGCACACCTCAGACATAAGAAATCGACTGCGCAGCAGTCTGGGAGCAACGCGACCCGGCACATTGTGCCGCCAGGTCGGAGCAGCCCGAGCGACAAGCGAGGATTAGCTGCGTGAGACAAATTATGGAGCGGGTAGCGGGAATCGAACCCGCGTATTCAGCTTGGAAGGCTGCTGCACTACCATTGTGCTATACCCGCTTAACTCGGCCCAAAGGGCCAAGGAGCAAAGCGACCCGACGGCCTGCACCCCGATCATCGCGTCGCTATTGACGCGGCGTGAATCGGCAGTGCCAAACGTGCGCCGCCCCGTCGGAGGTGGCCCGCGCCGCACGGCGCAGAACAGCCACCGTGAGCCCAAAATATGGTGGAGGAGGTTGGATTCGAACCAACGTAGGCATAGCCAACGGATTTACAGTCCGTCCCCTTTAGCCACTCGGGCACTCCTCCGAAACGGGCCCGTCCGTATGATTTGCGCTTGTCCCGCTTTGTCAAGGCGGGCGTGAGCGCAAAGAAAAACGCCCCGCAATCGAAAGCCTGCGGGGCTTGAGCCCGCGTTATGATGATCCAGGCCGCCGATGTCAATTGCAAATCCGTAACGGGACCGCCACAGTGCCCGCCGCCCTGACGGGTTTTCGCCGCCAATGGCGGCCGCTCTTAAACAACCCACCAATTGCATAGGCCCTAAATCGCATCATGACGGCGGACAAGCGCAAACCCAACACTGGCCGCAAACCGCGACCGCCATACCATAAACGCCGCCAGGAACATGGGCGCCAACCAGCAACTGCGGCAAACCGGCGGCCGCCTGACGATCCGGACACCGTCACGCTGTTTGGCCTCCACGCCGTACGGGCCGCACTTCTGAACCCGAGGCGCAAGCTCCACACGCTAGTCATTACAGAAAACGCCGAACGCAAACTCGCCGATGCCCTCACCACGCGCGACCTGCAGATCGAACCGCAAAAGGTCGTTCCCCGCCAGCTCGACAAAATGCTCGGGCCTGACACTGTGCACCAGGGCGTCATGATTGAGACAACGCCGCTACCGGAACCTGACCTTGCCGAGTGCGCCGAGAGAGCCCACGAGCAGGGTCCCATTGTAATCCTTGATCAGGTCACCGACCCGCACAACGTCGGTGCGGTTTTGCGCTCTTGCGCCGTCTTCGGAGCAAGCAGCCTCATTATCACCCGCCGTAACAGCCCACCATTGAACGGCGCATTAGCCAAGTCCGCATCAGGTGCGCTTGAGCTTGTTCCAGTGCACTTAGCGCAAAATCTCGCCCGCGCACTCATAACACTTGCGGACAACGGCATAACGCTGATCGGGCTGGACGCCACCGCCGAACATGCGATTGAGGATGAAGCCTTCGACCGGCCGGCAGCACTCATTTTCGGCGCGGAAGGAAAGGGCCTGCGTCAACGCACAATGGAGACCTGCCACCGCCTGTGCCGGATATCGGCGACAGGCGATCTGGCAAGCCTCAACGTCTCCAATGCGGCCGCTGTCAGCCTCCACCTTGCGGCGATGCGACAGCCTGCGAAGTAGTCTCTACCAATGGCCTAGGCTGTGGCGGCCGTGGTGCTTGCGGTGCCACGCACCATGCCGGTACTTGCGCTTTGGGTAGCCCCACGCCTTGTAGTAGGGCGGCAGCACGTATTTGCGCCGGCTCTTGCGCACCTCATGCGCAGGGCGCCAATAATGCGAGTTGTAATAGGGATAATAGCCGCGTGGCTCGTAGCGATAAAAGTAGGGATCAGCCGCAGAATAGCCACGCGCCAAAGCGCGCGCTTTATAGGAAAAACCTGGCGGATGATTGTAGGTCCGCGGACCGGCCTCGGCGGAAAACGGCAGGCTGACACAGGCCACGGCCACAATGGCGAGCCCTGCCAAGATGTTGAACAGACGCATACTCAACTCCTAAAAAACCAAGCCCTACGGCTTGAAACCTTAGCTGAAAATTACCGAAAAAGCATAATGTTCCCTTAAATCCCGCCAGCTATTGACCACATGATGCACGTGGGCCGGCGCCTCAAACTCTACCCCAGTGGTGGCAGACCTACCGCCAACGAAGCACCTGTTGAAAGGCACTGGCACAATCTTCTTCAAGGCGATATAACCCGCCCCAATCACGGGCAGCACATTGCGCCCCGTGCCGGCTTAGCTCAGCTGGTAGAGCACCTGATTTGTAATCAGGGGGTCGGGAGTTCGAGCCTCTCAGCCGGCACCATTAACCTCCAGCAACATTTCCGCCATTACCGCCTGCGACCGGCGGTCAGCGGTGATATGGCAATGCGCCGCCCGCGCCCTGCCCGAATGCCTTAATTCTGATCGCCATCGAGGCGATAACCTAAGGGGCGATATAATCAATCTTTGACTATCCTGTTGGACGACAAGACACGAACAGGGGTACCCCTGAGGACGCCTGTCCGCGCCTGCCTCTGACAGCACGGGACATCTTGAGTGTACGACCGCAGCCCATCGCATAGAGCAGGACAAGCCCTCAGCTTGCTGATGGCATTTTTTTTCGCGCTCGCCTTTTTGAGCGCGTGTGCCGCCGACTTGCGTAACGCCGTGCCGGCAGCGCTTGTGGACAAGGTACATGTGAAAGGGCTCGACCAGGTTCGCATTTGGGGCGATGTGCCAATTGCAAACTTGGACGAACTGGCGGCAAAGCGCCAAAAACAGATTCTCAAGAACAGGCCGCAGATCGCTAAGCGCAAGAACCACACAATGTATATGTTGGCCTTGTCCGGCGGGGGCTCCGATGGCGCATTTGGTGCCGGCTTCCTCAATGGGTGGAGCGCCACCGGAAAACGGCCAACCTTTGAAATTGTCAGCGGCGTGAGCACGGGCGCCCTGATGGCGCCGTTTGCCTTCCTCGGGCCCGCCTACGACAAACAGCTCAAGGAACTTTATACCCTCTACTCGACGAAGGATCTGCTACAGCCTCAGGTGCTGGCAGGGCTGCTCGGCGGCGATGCGTTGTCCAGCTCAAAACCGCTAGCAGAACTCATCGCGCGTTATGTCGATCGAGCATTTCTTGCTGAAATCGCCCGCGAACATCGCAAAGGCCGGCGGCTACTCGTCGGAACCACAAATCTCGATCAAGAAAGACCGGTCATATGGGACATGGGCGGTATTGCCTCCAAGAACAATGACCGTGCCCTTGAACTGTTTCGCAAGGTCCTGTTGGCCTCCGCATCCATTCCCGGCGTCTTTCCACCCGTCTTCATAAAAGTCGAATCTGGTGGCAACACCTTTGAGGAAATGCACGTCGACGGAGGCACGACAGACAATGCCTTCCTGCTTCCGTTACATATCGATATACGCAAACTGGACAAGAAGATGGGCAGGAGCTGGAAGCGCCGCATCTTCGTTATCGCCAACTCAAAGACCGCGCCAAGCCCCAAAAGCGTAAAAGGGACTACGCTGGAAATTGCCGGCCGGTCCATCTCGACTCTCATCAGGCAGCAAACCGAAGGCGATCTCATCAAAATTTACTTGCGGGCAAAAGAAAACAAGATCGATTTCAATCTTGCAGGAATCCCTCGCGACTTCACCGCCGACAGCAAAGAAGCCTTCGATCGGCAGTATATGGGCCAATTGTTCGCATTAGGTGAGAAGGTTGCCCGTGAAGGCTACAAATGGAAGAAGAAGCCACCTGGAATTTGAGCACGCGAATAACACGCAAACATTGAGGAACATACGCAATGGGACAGAAGTTTGTGTGGTTTATGGCGGGCGTCATTGTCGCTAGCATCTTTTGGCTGGTCGTTATGGACGCAGCGAATATGGCATTGATGCGTGAGTTGCTAGGCGCCCGTTGAGGCAAAAAACCCGCTAGGCAGCCGGATGCGGGCCGAAATTTTACCCGACACATCACAGAACGAAATTGTGCACAGGTCCTCACTTGAAATGACCCGAATGCGTATGGAATGGTACGCTGCACTGCGTGCAATGATGCGATAGATGGCTGTGTGACCGCGAACCAAGAAGGATGGATGCCGACAATGCGCTGGACAATTTCAACGCTGCTCTCACTCTTGGCGATGACGTCCCTATCGCACTCAACCGCAACCGCCCAGGAACCGGAGATTGTCGAGGAGCGTCCGTCAGCACAGTCGCCCGCCGGCACACCTGCAGCATCTGACACGGACGCTGCAAGCTCGAAAGCCAAGACTGCTGCAACTGACGCAAAGCCTTCGGTAACGAAGACCGAAAATCCCACTCGGGCAGTAGCAAAAGACCCAACTTCGGATCCAGAAGAGGCAGACACCACCGCCGTTGAAACACCGCAACTTTCGGCCGATCAGAAAATCTCAGACGAGGTGGGCAGGTTAGCGGCAGCCGGACCGACAAGCGTAAAGAAGCTCACGAAAAAAGAACGTGAAGCCGTCAAGTCCTATTACGCCGAAGGCGCCCACGAACCTATTTGGATCACGGAACAGGGCGCAACCGAGCGCGCCCGGAAGGCCGTTGAAGAAATCTCCAAGGCCGACGACCAAGGTTTGCGCGCCGCTGACTTCGCAACCCCCGATCTAACTGGCGTCAGCGACGATGTCGCTGCCAAAGCTGCCGCAGAATTGAAACTGACTGCCGCCGTCCTCCTCTACGCCCGGCATGCCAAGGGAGGGCGGGTGCTACCTCGACAGGTTGGATTACAACGCACCGATCAGCCCCGCCTGATAGAACCGGTAAAAGTATTAGGCGACGTCGCAAACGCGAGCGGCGTTCAAACTTATTTGCGCAGCCTCCATCCAACGCATGCTCATTTCGTACGGCTACGCGATAAGCTGTTGGAGCTGCGAGGGGCAAACAACGATACATCCCGCGCACGCATTCCGTCCGGACCCGTTCTCAAACGCGATAGTACGCATGAACATGTGGCGCTCCTCCGCAAGCGCCTCTCGGTAAGTGAACCGGCCGATGATCCCAAGTTGTTTGACGAAGCGGTCGAAAAGGCCGTGAAAGATTTTCAGCGCAAGGCAGGCCTGACCGTCGATGGTGTCGTCGGCAACGGCACGCGCAATGCAATGAACGGAGACAGCAACACCTCGCAGGTCGACAAAATCCTGATCAACATGGAACGTTGGCGCTGGCTACCCGATAACCTGTACGGCGATGCCGGCATTTACGTCTGGGCCAATCTTCCCGAATTGCGCGTCCGCCTCGTGCGCGACGCAAACGAAACGATCTTTTCTGAGCGCGCCATTATCGGGCAAAGTTCGCACAAAACACCTGTCTTCTCAGAACTCCTGGAATGGATCGAGATTCACCCTACGTGGTTCGTGCCAGCATCAATCAAGGTCAACGACATCCTGCCAAGCCTGAAGCGGAAAACTTCAACCGTCATGGAGCGCTATAATTTGCGCGTAAGTTGCGGTAGTTACGGCAGCAACTACAAAAAGATTGATTGGAATTCGATCGATATAAGAAAATGCAGCTTCACCCAACCGCCCGGGCCGAAGAGCGTCCTCGGTGATTTCAAGTTCAAATTTCCAAATCGTCACTCCGTCTACATGCACGACACCCACAAGCCGGGTTTGTTCTCAAGCGGCTTGCGCATGTACAGCCACGGCTGCATTCGCGTAAGCAAACCACAACGCATGGCCGAGCTGCTGGTTGAGCACAGAAAGACTATGACCGCCGAACGGCTTCAGGAAATCCTCAAAGGACCAAAAGTGCTGCACAAGGCGGTATTCGATCACCCTGTCCCCGTGCACATCACTTACTTCACAGCCACTTTCGACGACGATGGCAATTTCAAAATAGCCCGTGACGTCTACGGCTACGACAGCCGTCTCACGGCTATTCTGAAGGGCGGAAATTACGGCGCCGCGGCAACACCAAAAACGGCCAAAAAGAAACAAAAGAAAAAGCCGAAGAAACAGGCCTCAAGCTGGTGGGATGGGTTTTTCCCCGCCAATTGAGATTAGCGGACCGCTGGGACAAAACCAGCATCAAGAGCGCGAGAAAGGAACCTGCGCAAGTCGCCGCGAATTCACACAAGGTCTCTGGCCCGTATGGCGGGAGGTCTAAGCTTTGCTCTATGACAGAAAAGCTGTGATCCACGCGATCACTGCTGGATCGACGACCAGATACGCCGCGTAGAGCAGCACTGCCGACAACACGATGCGCAGCAGCCAATCCGGCACAACGCCCGTCAAACGCGAGCCCAGGATGATCCCAGGAACAGAACCGACAAGAAGTGCACCGAGGATGGCAAAGTCCACATTGCCCATTCCCAGATGTCCCATACCGGAGACAAATGCCAACGGGATAGCATGCACAATGTCAGTACCAACAATTCTGCGCGCCATCAGGGCGGGATAGAGTGCGGACAGAACGGCAACGCCTATGGCGCCGGCACCGACCGACGTCAGCGTGACCGTCACACCAAGCAAAACCCCGAACAGCACTGTCGGCACCTTGCGCACCTTCTCTGCTGCACCAGGCGAATGTTGGCGCCAACGCAATAACGGCGGGAAGAGCGGAATTGCAATAGCACTGACAACAAGTGCAACGGCAAGCGCTTGCCGTATCCACATACCGAGCACAGCCAAGTCTGCCGACACGTAATGCAACCAAAGCAGTGTCAGCGCCGCCGCACTCACACTGCCTGTCGCCAGCCATCGCAAAATAGGCCAATCAACATTTCCAAGCGCATGGTGGCGCCACGCACCGCTCGCCTTCGTAATTGCGGCGAAAAGCAAGTCCGTCCCCACGGCAACGGCAGGAGGCACGCCAAAACCGCTAATCAGCATTGGTGTTGTTACAGCACCCCCACCAACACCGGTTGCACCGACGAGCACGCCGACGATAAAGCCGCCTGCTGCGATCAGGGCCCAATGCTGCTGTAAGACAAATTCCATAAATACCGGTCCAAATTCGTAATCGGCCCTTCAGCGCACCAAGCTCAGAGCGCAAGAACGTCTTTGTGCGAAATATCGCAAAAACTCAAGGTAAACATTATGGACTAAAGGGCCAGCCGGACGCGCACGCCTGCGCCTCTGAGCAATGCTGCCACTTCGTCGGCACGCCGGCGGAATTCAGCCTCCGCAGCCGCCCCCTCGCCAAGATCCTGGCATATCCCCCGCGCCAGTGTGGCACGATCGAGCACATAAACACCCTCATCGTCACTTGCCGCTGCCCCGCCAGCCTGCGCCTCCACAACAACGCCCGCCGCAACGGAAGCACCGCTTACCGCATCGACAATCATAAAGCTGCCGGTTTCCGGAGCCGCCCCAAAAGTGTCGAGTGCGACAGGTCGCCCCACATCGATTTGCGCAATAGCAATATCGTTCATCTCGCACTTGTCCGTCGCAGTCGTGGCAAGTGTTTCCAGATCAAGCAATTCGGCAATCTTCAGCCGTTCGATGGAAACAAGGTCCGTCGCCGTGCGCAACAGGTAACTTGCCCCGGCATCAAACGCGGTTTCCGACAACCAAACGATCTGTGCTGAGGCCTTGCGGGCAGCCACCGGCAAGCGTTGCGGATGACTAAGCAGGTCACCACGCGCAACATCTATGTCGGTATCGAGTTCCAACACGACCGCCTGCCCCTGGGCCGCAACCTCCAAGTCGCCATCCATGGTTGCAATGCGTGCAACACGGGCATGTTTACCGCTCAGGCTATCAGCAACATGGTCACCTACGGCAACACGGCCGGCACTGACCGTTCCCGCCAGACCGCGGAAATCAAGCCCGTCCCTCAGAACCATCTGCACCGGCATGCGAAACGGTCCGTCAACCTGCTCAGCGCGCGACGGCAAGCCCTCCAAAAACTCCAGCAGAACCGGCCCGCTATACCAGCTCATATTCTTCGAGCGGCTCGCGACGTTATCACCCATGACCGCCGAAACCGGCATGGCAAGCGCTTCGACAAAACCAAAACGCTTCGTCAACTCACCAAAATCCTTCTCAATCTGCAGGAACGTGTCTTGCGAATATTCGACAAGATCCATCTTGTTGACGGCAAGAATGACCCGCTTCACACCCATCAGATCAAGGATGGCAGCGTGCCGGCGCGTCTGCGTTTTGACGCCATGGCGGGCATCAACAAGCATGATCGCCACATCGGCATGGCTCGCGCCGCTGGCCATGTTGCGCGTGTATTGCTCATGGCCTGGACTATCGATAATGATAAACCGGCGATTATCGGTATCGAAATACCTCCAGGCAATATCGATGGTGATGCCCTGTTCGCGCTCAGCTGCCAGTCCATCGACAAGCTGCGAAAAATCGGGCTGGTTTCCGCTCACCCCCGCACCACTCGAACGCGCTAACGTTTCGCGCTGATCATCATAAAGATCGTCTGCATCCCACAACAAACGACCGATCAGGCTCGACTTGCCATCGTCGACGGAACCGCACGTCAGCAATCTGAGACTACCGTTGAGGTCCTGCAGCGGCAATGTCACCGCATCGGCGTCAAGTTGAGCCTTTGGCTGTGGCAACGCGTTCATCAGAAATAGCCTTCTTGTTTCTTCTTCTCCATGGCACTGGCCTGATCGTGGTCGATCAGCCGGCCCTGTCGCTCAGACGTACGTGCCGACAAGGTTTCGGCAACAACGTCCTCCATCGTCTTCGCTGTCGATGGCACGGCCGCCGTCAGCGGCCAGCACCCCAACGTCCTGAAGCGCACGCTTTTTTGCTGGATCACCTCGCCGGGGCGCAATTGAATGCGGTCATCATCGACCACCAGCAACTGACCGTCCCGCTCAATCGTCGGGCGCTCGGCTGCCATATACAGCGGCACAACCTCAAGCTTTTCGCGCAGCAAGTAGCGCCAGACATCCCGCTCCGTCCAATTCGACATTGGAAAGACACGCGCCGTCTCTCCCGTACCGAGACGACCGTTAAGCAGCCGCCACATTTCCGGACGCTGCTTGCGCGGGTCCCAACGATGCCCGGGTGAGCGGAATGAGAACACACGCTCTTTCGCCCGGCTTGCTTCCTCATCGCGCCGTGCACCGCCAAAGGCAGCGTCATACCCGCCCTGATCGAGCGCCTGCTTCAGGGCAACCGTCTTCATGATGTCGGTATAAACCGAGGGCGAATGATCAAATGGGTTCATGCCCCGCTCAACGCCGTCCTGATTGGTATAGACCACGAGGTCCAGGCCGAATTTTTTCACGGTGTCATCGCGGAACTTGATCATGTCCCGGAATTTCCACGTCGTGTCGATATGCAGCAGCGGGAACGGCGGCTTCTGCGGCCAGAAGGCCTTTCGCGCTAGATGCAGCAGCACAGTGGAATCCTTGCCGATGGAATACATCAGCACCGGATTGCGAAATTGCGCTGCCGCCTCGCGGAAAATGTGAATGCTCTCCGCTTCGAGCAGATCCAGATGAGAAACTGCCTGCGTCATCCTTAAGCTTCCTTTGCAACCGGCTCAGCGATCTGCGGTCGGTTATGCAAACCGCACTCCTTGCCGTCTTCATTTTCCCACCACCAGCGTCCGGCGCGAATATCCTCACCCGGCTTAATCGCGCGTGTGCATGGCTGACATCCGATCGACGGGAAACCTTGCGCGTGAAGCGCATTCACCGGAACCTTGTTCTCAGCAACGTAGGCTTCCAGCTGCTCCAATGACCAATCAGCAATCGGATTGACTTTGATGAGACCGGAGCCGTCTTCAAAACTGGCAAATGGAATGTCCATCCGCCCCGACGATTGTGACCGCCGCAATCCCGTAATCCAAACCGCCGCACCTTTGAGCGCGCGGTTAAGCGGGCGAACCTTTCGAATTTCACAGCAGGCCTTGCGCGCTTCTATCGAAGTCCTGAACCCGAATACACCATCACGCTGAACGAGCTCTTCCGTTTCTTCACGGTCGGGCATGACGACACGGATGCGGCGACGAAAGTGCAATTCACTGTCTTCCAGCGTCTGCAATGTCTCAGGAAAGTGCCTGCCCGTATCCAGCGTGAAGACGTCGACATCGACACCGCTGTCAGCAATGGCATTGAGAACCGCCTGGTCTTCAATGCCCAAGCTCGTCGAAAATGCGATACGGCCTGAGACCATCTCGGCAACGATGCGCAGCCGCTCACCAACATCCGAAGATGCAGCCAGCCGCGAATCCAATTCAGCCGCCACAGATTTGGGGGATGATTTTATTGCTGTCGCCATACGTCCGTTACCCCTTGCCTTACTCGGCAGCTTTTTGCGTAATGCGCTTCAGATTAAAATGCCGTCCGGCCTGCGCGACCCCGCCGCGTGCCGGCCGCTGATAGATATTTGTAATCGCCGGCAAGTGTCCCTTCTCCAAGGCGCTGATTGTCGGTTCGCTCACGATTTCAAAGGCGTCAAATCCACATCGCAACATCAGCGGAAGCTGGTCGAGCAAAACATCGCCCGTTGCACGAATTTCACCGTTGTAATGCGCCGCATCACGCAAGCATCGCGCGATCGAATAACCGCGACCATCGGTAAACGTAGTGAACGGAATAATGACAAGCCCGAGCTGATCGAGCGCATCGGATTCATCATCCACTTCATCGCCTGGCTCCAGCAGCACACCGATCTCGGACGAGAGCCCTTTGAGCGCATCGCGTTCCTCACGCCATCGTTTGAGCGAAACGACCGCCTTCGCATCCGAAGGCACGTCATCGTCGTCTCCAACGCGTACCCACTGGTCTTCAACAAACCGATCGGCTTTAAAAAGCTTCACTTATGCCCCCCGTACTTGCATGTCCGCCGAAGATCGCGCCGACGCCTTGGACCGCCAATCGGCGTTCTCTCCGTACAGCACGTCCTTGAATGGTTCTTTGCCCAGCCGTCTGTAAGCGCTCAGGAAATCTTCCGTCTCATTCAGACGCAACCGCAAATACGCTTCGACAATCACCTCGACCGCATCGCCGATTTCTTCGGCTGGAAAACTCGGTCCCAAAATCGAACCGACCGCCGCATCGTCCTTCGGACTGCCCCCAAGCGTGATCTGATAATGTTCGGTCCCCTTCTTATCGACACCAAGAATGCCGATGTTACCGGAGTGGTGATGCCCGCAAGCATTAATGCAGCCCGATATGTTGAGCCTCAATGGACCGATAGTCTCCGCCCGCTTGATATCTGCAAATCTATTCGCAATGTCCTGTCCGATAGGAATCGAACGCGCATTGGCCAAGTTGCAGTAATCAAGCCCGGGGCACACGATCATATCAGTGATCAATTCCGCATTTGGTGAGTGCAGACCCGCTGCGACCAAGGCGTCGTAAACGACCTCGACATCTCTTAGTGCGATATTCGGCAACACTAGGTTCTGCGTGTAGGTCACGCGAATTTCATCGTGCCCATAACGCTCAGCCAGGTCTGCTACGACATCCATCTGTTCAGCGGAACAATCACCAGCAACCTTGCCCGGCTCTTTAAGAGCAATATTCACAATGCGATAGCCTGGAATCCGATGCGCTAGCACATTGTTGCGCATCCAATGATCGAAGCCCGCATCGGACTTGCGCCTTTCGGCAACGGAGTGGGACGTGTTTTCTGCTTGCTCCAGATCCAGCGGCTTGAAGTAAGCAGCAATCCGCTCATATTCAATCTGCGGTAAGTCGACGGATGGCTGATCGATCCGTGACCATTCTTCTTCCACTTCCTCCCGGAACTTCTCAATCCCCAATGCATTGACGAGAATCTTGATACGGGACTTGTAAAGATTGTCGCGACGTCCATGCAGATTATAGACACGCATGATCGCTTCCAGGTAGGACAGCAGCCGGTCCTTCGGCAGAAATCCGCGAACTTCATGCGCCACATAAGGCGTACGCCCCTGACCGCCACCAACATAAATGGCAAACCCGGTTTCCCCACCCTTATCCTTGACGATGCGAATACCGATATCGTGAAATAGAATAGCGGCACGATCTTCTGCTGCGCCCGTAATAGCGATTTTGAATTTGCGCGGCAGAAACGCAAACTCCGGATGGATCGTGGACCACTGGCGCATCACCTCCGCCCAGACACGCGGATCTTCAATCTCATCGACAGCGACACCGGCATAAGGGTCGGACGTCACGTTGCGGATGCAGTTGCCGCTGGTCTGAATGGCGTGCATTTCAACATCGGCCAGCACCGACAAGATCTCCGGCACCTCATCCAGCTTGATCCAGTTGTATTGAATATTCTGGCGCGTCGTGAAATGTCCGAAATCCTTATCGAAACGCCGTGCGATATCGGCTAGCGCCCTCAATTTCTCGCAGGACAGCACACCATAGGGAACGGCAACACGCAGCATGTAGGCATGTAATTGCAGATAAAGACCGTTCTGCAATCGAAGCGGACGAAATTGTTCTTCCGACAGCTCACCCGACAAGCGTCGCTCGACTTGGTCGGCGAATTGCCCGGTCCGTTGCTGCACGAAGGCTGCATCAAATTCGTCGTAACGGTACATCTTCGTTATCCTGCTTGTTCGCCCTGAATGCTGGGCCCCTAAATACTGGGACCGTGTGCCGCCCGAATGATCTCGCGCACGGAAGTGGCAACAGCGCGCCCGTCCACCACATCGACATCCATGACGTATGCGCTGATTACTTCACGCACATCTTCAAAGTGCTGCCCTAATGCTTCCAGCTTGGACACATCCTCGTCAGACTGTGCAACCCGCGCATCCCCAAGATCGCGCACCCAGACGTCTCCTGCACCCAGATAAACCACTTCTCCCGATCGCAATCGGTTAGCGGTCAAGACACTTGCCATTATTTCGATCCCTCTTGACCGGAAACCAATTCTTCACCTGGTTCGCATGGCGGTTGTGCGCGCCGCAGGACTTCCTCAACGGCGCCAACCGGCGTGAGACCGGCAACCTCACCGCAAATGAGAATGGCCGGCCCTTTGAGATTGAGACTTTCTGTCTCGCCAGCCAGAACATCCAGCGTCGTCAGCACGCGCCGCTCGTCGGAACGTGTGGCCCGCTCCACTGCCATGACAGGAGTTGCAGCAGACCAGCCCGCCCGCAACAGCGCCTCGCCAAGTTTGCCCGCAGTCGACACCGCCATGTAGACTGCAAGCGTATTACCGCCCTTTGACAACGCGCGAAAATCTACGTTGTCGAAGTCGGGCACGCCATCTCCCGCCGCATGCCCCGAGATAAACGTCACCGATCGTGACAGGTCGCGCTGTGTCAACGGGATTTGCACAGAAGCCGCCGCCGCCGTGGCCGCAGTCACGCCAGGTATGACTTCACAAGCAATGCCCGATGCACGCAGCGTATCGACTTCCTCGCCGCCTCTGCCGAACAAGAATGGGTCTCCGCCCTTCAGCCGCACCACTGTCTTGCCCTGTGAGGCCAGTGACACAATCATCGCGTTGATTTCGGCTTGCGAGCGCGAATGACGCCCCTTCGCCTTGCCAACACATATGATCTCTGCTTCGCGTCTGGCATGATCCAACACACCATCGCCAACAAGAAAGTCCGTCAATATGACATCGGCATCTTTGAGTGCTCGCACGCCCTTTAAAGTCAGCAGCTCAGGGTCGCCCGGACCGGCACCCACAAGATAAACGCGTCCCTGCGGCACCGGCTGGTCACTGTCTAACAACGCAGATTCAATTAGCGCCCGTCCACGTTTTTCATCACCGTCAAGAATTGCATCTGCAGCAGGCCCGCCGAAAACGCGATCCCAGAAAGCCCGCCTGGCCGCACCCTCTGGCAACAGTTTGCCCACCTGATCGCGAAACTCGCGCGCCACCTGCGCCAGTGCTCCAAGCCGCGGGCTGAGCTCCTGCTCTAACTTTGCGCGCAAACGTGTGGCCAGCACAGGTGCCGCACCCTCAGTCCCAATGGCAATTGTGACAAGGCCACGATCAACGATGGCAGCTAAGGAAAACGAGCACAGCTCGGGACGGTCCGGCACATTTACAGGCACACCCATCGCCCGCGCCAGTTCCGAAACGCGCCGATCCTCATCATCATTGCCTGTTGCTGAGATCACCAGAGGCCTGCCGCGCAGCTGCGCTTCGCCAACGCCACCACCGATCAAATCGGCCTTGCCTTGATCGACAAGTTCGCGAATCGCCGGCACCACGGCATCGGCGGCAAAAGTAAGCCTGTCAGCACGACGCAACAGCAATCGAGCCTTGATCGCGGCGACATTTCCGCCACCGACAATCAAAGGCGCTGTTCGCCCCACTTCAATAAAGACAGGAAAACCAGCCATCGTTCCAATCAACCCGTCGCCTTCAGCGCATCATCAAGCAGGCTGTCGTCCTGCAACTCAATTTCAAGCCCGTCCAGCTCGTCCTTCATGACGATTTGGCAAGCGAGCCTGGAATGGTCATCCGCGCCAAGAATTTCATCGAGCTTGTCCTGCTCCTCGTCACCCGGCGATGGCAGTTTTTCCGCCCAAGCGTCCGCCACCTTTATGTGACACGTCGCGCAGGCCCCAGCGCCACCGCATTCCGCCTTAATCGGGACGCCGTACGCCCTGATTAATTCCACAAGGTGAAAACCGCTCGCCGCCTCACACGCAAAGTGGCGGCCGTCGCACAAACGGACGTTGAGCGTCATGAACTCTTCGCCCGCAGCCTCTACGCCGTCTGCGGCCGATTCACCATTTTCGTGCCCCATGAGCGCGACTCCCAGATTCGATTGCCTTTATATAAGGAAAATTGTTCCTTTTGGATAGCAGATTTGCATGCAAAGAAAGAAAATCATTTCGCGAGGCCGGATTAGTCAAAAATATTTTTCAAATCAGTCTGATTGCACTCATCCATGCTCTTGCACACCCGCCAAGCGGATCGAAATTCCATATCGCCGCCCAAGGCAGCACCGCATAACCCGCCCCATCACAGTGGATTGAAACTACCGGCCGTCAACATGACATTTCGGCCAGCCGACCTTCACCGTTTGCAGGTTTTCGTGACACAGGATAGACCGCACAAACATCCAGGTAGCCTGATCCAGGACAATGAACGACATCTCACAGCCGCGACAGCCAGAACCCGCCAGCGCTGCGGCCGCCACCGCCGTAAACACCAGACCGCCGCAGATTCTGGAACGGGCAGGAGATCTGCTTGCAAGCTACGACGTTCTTTATTGCGATGTCTGGGGCGTCGTGCACGACGGCCACCGTGCTCACATGGATGCGGACGAGGCCCTGCAACGATTTCGCGCAAACGGCGGCACCGTCATACTCGTCTCAAACGCTCCCGTCCCATTTGAACGTGTTGCCGAAATGCTGGACGAGCGTGCGCTTTCACGAGATGCCTGGGACGCAATCGTCTCCTCCGGCGACATCGCCCTGGCTCACATCTCAGACAAAGGCTACCAGCGCCTCTACGGCATTGGCCCACGCGACCGCGACGCCGCATTCTTTGACCGGCTTGAAAACGGGCACGTACCGATGCACGCGGCAGAGGCGATCGTCTGCACGGGCCTGAATGACGACCTTAATGAAACAGCGGAGAGCTATCGCAGCCGCCTGCAGGCAGCATTAGATCGCAAGCTTCCATTCGTGTGCGCCAATCCCGATCTGGTCGTCGATGTCGGCGGCACCCATTATTTATGTGCTGGCGCCATTGCCGACATCTATCAGGACATGGGGGGCTCGGTATTTTGGGCCGGCAAGCCACACGCTTCGGCATACGCTGCCGCGAAGCAAAAGGCCCGGTCTATCCGCGGCAAACCCGTCGACGACAAACGCATCCTTGTCATCGGCGACGCCATCCGCACCGATCTGAAGGGTGCGCACAACCAGGGCCTGGACGCACTGTTCATCGCATCCGGCATTCACCAGCCGCAAGTCATGCAGGGTTCACACATTGACGCGCTAGCACTGTCGGAACTTTTCGCAGCAAACAAAATCCCGGCCACTGCAGCGATGGCTCATCTCAGGTGGTAACAGCCGCCCACTCTCAACGGCGTCATATCTGCAGCCGCGCATAGACGTCGCCAGAGTTAGCACTGTGCGGCAATGCCTCCAGAAAAGAGCGGACGCGCCCTGGCCCCTGAGGCTCTTCGAATTCAAACCTCTGGCTCTCGCCCAACGCTACATTGAAACGGTAATGTCCAAGCTCCTGCAGTCGCTCCACGCAAGCAACGGCAACGTCACGCTGGATCGTCGTGAACTCAAACGACAAGGCTCCCAGCGCACAGCTAACGCCCTGCAGTACATCCAGTTCAGCACCCTCTACATCGACCTTTACGAACTCCGGTCGGCCGTAGGTATCAATTAGTCTATCAAGCGTTGTCACCTTGACTTCGATATCGTCATCCCAGACTTGGCACTCCCAGCCCGGCGCTCCCTGGGCCTTCTCGATAAATGCGGGTGAAAAACTCGACACGGTCGGATTCACTGAATTCATGAGCAGCCGCGCAACACCCGCCCTAGCACCAACACCACACTCCACGATATCAACGCCATCATCTCGCCCGTGAATAAGACGCAACACGCGCGCTAACCGTGGCTGTGGTTCCACGGCGACCACGCGCGCACCAAGCCGGCGAAACGATGAGACGCGATCGCCAACGTGCGCACCGATATCGAATGCCAGATCACCTGGTTTCAGAAAGCGCGCGTATAACGCATCCATCCTTGTGTTTCGCGCGCCATCGCCGTGGTAAAGGCGAAGGGACCTGAAAACGCCTTGTAACGCCGGCGAAACCATTGCTCACAACCCTTCGGCGCGAACACTTCGAAGCTGGGCGGTACTAATTTCACCCAACGCAGACGGTGACAACACTGCCGCCACTTCCGGCGGCATCTGAAAATCCTCCGGAACACCGCACAGGCCGGACCGCTGCAACGCCGAACCCGCAGCAGGCAACGCTGTAATGACGGCAAACGGCACAGCAAGAATGTAACCCGCCGTCAGCGGCAGGCTCCAATAAAAAACTTCCGGTGAAATGAGCGCGAGCGCAACGCACACAACCACGCCGAACAATGTTTGCGGCCACAAGTGACGCCACGCAACAGACCAGGGCAATCCACTAGCCTCGCGAGACTGGCCGCTCCAATGCGACCCGGACCCCAAAATTAGACCACCGATAAAAAGCGTCGTCCGCATCGTCGACACCGCCCCTTGCAGAAACGAAAACACAAGCTCAATCACAACAGAGGATAAAAACCGAAACCACCCGCCAAAACTCTGAGCACCGCCTTTCGTCAACGCGGCATCGATAACACCAGCGATTTTCGGGCTGAGATACATGATGAGAAAGCCGACATAAAGGAACGCTGCAAGGCCTGCAGGAAAGTCGGCAACCGTCCGCGCCTCCCAGGCAGCAATTGGCGCAAGCGCGATCATCACTGTCCATGCCGGAATACCGACAAACATCAAAATGGCCCAGACCAGCTGAAACCGGCTCATCGGTTCCAAACCGGGCAAATCCAGGAGCTTCAAATACTGCAGGTTGCCTTGACACCAGCGCTCATCACGCACGGCAAAGTCAATGATCGTCGGCGGGTTCTCTTCCCACGATCCATCTTCCACTGGAACAACGCGCACCTCGTAGCCTGCACGCCGCATGAGGGCCGCCTCGACCTGATCATGCGACATCACATGACCACTGAGAGGGCCCGTACCTGGAAGGATTGGCAGCTCGCAAGCTTTAGCAAATGGTTTGATGCGCACAAGCCCGTTATGCCCCCAGAACGGACCGCAATCAGCCGTCCACCAAGCCTGACCCATCGTGTAGGAGCGCATGCCAAAACGCATACCGAATTGAAATATGCGTGCAAACGCGCTCCTTGAGGGCATACCGACAACAAGGCTTTGCAAAATGCCAAGTTTAGGATGCGCCTCCATGGTGCGGACCATGCCTACGATCGCCTCACCCGACATCACACTGTCGGCATCCAACGGCAACATGAGCTCGTATTCATCACCCCAACGCGCGCAGAAATCGCGGAGATTTCCAGCCTTGAAACCGGTGTTTTGTGCTCGCCGCCGGTAGATGATACGCGCATCCTCTCCCTCACTCACGCACCACTGATCCACAAGCGCAGCCTCACGGCTGAAAATATCTTCATCATCGCTGTCGCTTAAGACGAAATAGGAGAAATTCTTCCCGTGACCGGTTGCATCCACACTTGCCTTCACAGTCCGAAGGCGCAGAAGCGCTCGCTCCGGCTCTTCGTTGCGCAGTGTCATCAAAATGGCGGTTCGTATATTTATTGGACCGGACTGCGAGGCGGCAGTCAAATAAGGCGCAACTGCCGCGAGCGGCGCGCGATGACCATGCAGCAGAAAGAGGCCGATGACCGCATTCCAGAAACCCAGTACGGCCCACGGGCTACCGAGGGCAAAACAACAAAAGCCGATAACGTCGACAATGCTCCACCCTCCCGCGCCTAGTACTTGCGCAGCAAGCACAAGAAGCGCTGTATAGGTCGCAAGGTTGAGAGCAAGGACAACAACGCGCCGGCGACGAAGGACAGTCAAGCTTTGCAGACCTGCCGGTGAGTTGAGCACCGGCGGGAACTGTCCTAGATCTGATGTACCCGCGGACTTCATGCCATCACTCATGCAAATTCTGCCCCGACTATCGCTCAATCAATTCGTTCCGTTTTCCGAGGTTTGACCCATGGCCGAGCAACGTTCCATCGGCAAAAGGCACATCGCCCACGCCCTGTGGTACACAGGCCCAGGCGCCGTCGAACTCCGTACAGAGCAGGTCGCGACGCTCCCTAACCATGCCACCGTGCGTACGCTTTACAGTGCCATCAGCCGCGGCACAGAGCGCCTCGTCCTCAACAATCAAATTGCAGCTTCCGAATACGAACGCATGCGCGCACCACTGCAACAGGGAGAATTCCCTTTCCCCGTCAAATACGGCTATAGCGCGACCGGAATCGTAATCGACGGTCCCGACTGTCTACGCGATCGCCATGTATTTTGCTTACACCCTCACCAAGACGTGTTCTCCGCTCCGGTCACAATGCTGGCACCGTTCCCCGCCGAGCTACCGCCGCAGCGGGCAACGCTTGCCGCAAACATGGAAACCGCACTCAATGCCCACTGGGATGCAGGCACATCGCCAGGCGACAGAATTGTCGTCATCGGCGCCGGCATCGTGGGTTTGCTGACCGCATTTATTGCGCAAAAAATCCCTGGTACAGACGTGACCCTGATCGATGTCGATCCAGAAAAACAGCCCGTTGCAGAACAACTGGGGCTCCAAATGAAGCCACCCGGAGACACGCCCACGGATGCGGACATTATCTTTCATACTTCGGCAACATCCGCCGGACTGGCAACCGCAATAAACTGTGCGGGATTTGAAGCGGCAATCGTCGAACTCTCCTGGTATGGCCGCGAAGAGGCCACACTCCCCCTCGGCGGAACGTTCCATTCAAACCGCCTTCGGCTCATATCATCGCAGGTTGGCCATGTGGCACCGTCCCACAGACCGAGGTGGTCGCGCGGGCGGCGCCTGGCCAAGGCCCTCCAACTTCTGCAAAATCCGGAGCTCGACGTCCTGGTTAACGATCAAATCTCGTTTGCCGACACACCGGCACAACTTCCTGCCATCCTCGCGCCGGACGCGCGCGGACTTCCACCGCTCATCGCTTATCCTTCATCGGCATAAGCACGAATTGTTAATGTCTATCCCGTTCGACGGGAGCCTGCCAGGAGCCAGCCATATATGTACTCCGTTGAAGTCCGCGATCGCATGATGATTGCTCACTCGCTGCCCGACCCGTTCTTCGGGCCGGCGAGCAACATGCACGGCGCAACGTTCGTTGTTGATGTCGCGTTTTTCCGCACGGAGCTTACCGACAAAAACGTCGTGGTTGATATAGGAGCGGCACTCGATCTCCTCGCACGCATCCTACAACCATTGAAATACAAAAACCTTGATGAGCTGCAGCAATTCCAGAACAAGTTGACGACGACAGAGTTCTTGGCCCGCCATATCTTCGATCGCATTGTCGAAGCAGCAGCCAACGGCGAGCTGGGTCCAGATGCCGTAGGCTTGGCAAAAATTCGCGTCACGTTACACGAGACTGATCTTGCGCGCGCGAGCTTTGAGGGACCATTGCGTGGTTGATGCTGTTTTTGCAATTCCAGGTGATCTCAACACCGCCACGGGTGGCTATGGCTACAGCCGCCGGGTTCTGGATCTCTTGCCTGCCCTGGGTGTCGAACTTCGCCATCTCGAACTTCCTGGTGCATTTCCCGATCCCAGCGAAGAGGATTTGCAGGAAGCCGAACGACGACTTGCAGCTACGCCAGAAGACGCAGTCCTTCTCATCGACGGCTTAAGCTTTGGTACGTTTCCGGCCTCCATGATTAAGCGTCTCGCTAGGCGCGTAATCGCAGTCGTCCACCATCCGCTTGCGCTGGAAAGCGGATTGAGCGAAGAACGTCGCGCCGCATTGGCAAAAAGTGAAAAAGGTGCACTCGCGGTTGCCGACCACATCATCGTCACAAGTCCCACGACCAAAGCAACGCTGGTTACCGACTACGCAGTCGAAGAAAAACGCATAACGATCACTGAGCCCGGAACCGATCCGGCTCTGCGCGCGACCGGCACCGGCACACCCATGCAGCTTTTAAGCGTTGGTGCGGTTGCACCACGAAAAGGCTACCGGGTCTTGGTCGCAGCACTGGCCGAACTCAAGGATCACGACTGGCGCCTGACCATTGCTGGGCCGCTCGACCGTGACCGCGAAGCTGTCGCCGCTCTTGAAGAGGCAATTGCCAATACCGGGTTGTCTGAACGCATCACCTTGGCTGGTGTCGTCGTCCCGGCCACGTTGGAGCGTTTATATGCGAGCACCGACATCTTCATCATGCCCTCACTATTTGAAGGCTACGGAATGGTCCTTGCCGAAGCCATGGCCAGGGGACTTCCCATCATTTGCACAACCGGAGGCGCGGCCGCCGTCACGGTTCCTGACACAGCCTCCCTCAAAGTTCCGCCAGGAGACGCGGAAGCACTGCGCGATGCACTTGTCACAGCCTTAGGCGACCGCAAATTGCGAACGCGCCTTGCGGATGCCTCCTGGGAAGCGGGCCGTCAACTGCCGACCTGGAACGAAACGGCGCGGCGCGTTGCGGCAGCCGTGATGGACATACACGCATGACAGACAGCGCGTTCAAAAGCACTTGGCTGGAGTTGCGCGAACCGGCCGATCACCGCGCGCGCGCCAGTCAGATCGACGATGGCCTGGGCGCGCAATTTGCAACCCGCGAACATATCTCGGTTGTAGATCTGGGCTGCGGCACTGGTTCGAACCTGCGCGCAACCGCCACCTTACTGCCAAGCCGGCAGACATGGACGCTGATCGACAATGACACAGAACTTCTAAAACGGTCGGCAGAAGTTCTGCAGGACTGGGCCGACGAAGCAGAAACTGCGCTGGACGAAACACTGCAACTCCGAAAGGACAACCGCCAAATAACGGTCCGCTTCAAAACCGCCAACCTCGCGCAAGACCTAGTGGCCAGCCTAGAGACTGACGGTACGGCGCCAGACCTGGTCACGGCATCGGCCTTCTTTGACCTCGTATCGGCAGACTTCATCCGCCACCTGGCAAGCGAGGTCACCGCGCGACGCGCCGTCTTTCACACAGCATTGACATACAATGGAATACAAACCTGGCAGCCGCGTCACTTTCTCGATAACGCAGTGCGCCAAGCCTTTCACAGGCATCAAACGACCGACAAAGGTTTTGGGCCTGCAGCCGGACCGCAAGCCGCGAAAATACTCGCCGACCAATTCCGCCTCGCAGGCTACACGGTCGTGGAGGATGACAGCCCTTGGTGCCTCGAACCCGCCCGAGACAAAGCGCTCCTGGCGGAGCTTACCGAGGGGTATATCAGCGTCGCGCGGGAATCTGGCGAGATTGACGGCAAGTCACTAGACACGTGGTCAGGATTACAGCCCCGCTCACTTATCGTCGGGCACACCGATACACTTGCCTACCCTGGCTAGCAGTTAGACCCTACCAAGCCACTTCACCGACCCGATCCAACCTGACTACTTCTGCCGCAACATCGAAAGCCACATCCGGCCAAGAACATTATCGCCACGGATGCTGGCATGGTAGATCGCAGCCGCGAAATGGATTGCCACGAGCCCCAAGAAGATCCGCGCCGCAAGGTGGTGATACTCCAAATACTGCTTCGCCATTTCCTTGTCGACCGGCACCAGCGCCGGCAGTTTGATCACGCCGAAGAGCGTCAACGCGCCAAAATACGCGCTACCAAGATACCCCAGGACAGGCACGATGAAGAGCATTGCATAAAGCGACCAATGCACAACAGTACTCAGAACTTTTTGCCAGTTTTCAATGGTCGGCTCGTGGCCCGGCACTCCGCCAAACAAGCGTCGCAGCAATCGCAACGCTATGAGCGCAAGGATAATAACGCCTAGGAGTTTGTGTGAGCTATAAAGCGTGTTCGTTACGCTATCCCAAATCTTCAGGTCCACGCCCCGATAGACCATGTAGAATCCCATCGGCACCTGTACGAGAATGAGCAACACTGTCAGCCAGTGAAAAAAACGTGCCGCCGGAGAATAAACCTCGACACCGGAAACGATGTTAGAACCTGACGCACTTGAATTGGTGGACATGACCCATCACCCATTGATTGCGCTAAAACTTATTTCAAACGTCTCAAATCACAGTCGAACAGTACATCCCCGTCCTCGAAGACATGGACATCTGCCGTCGGACGAATAGCCTCTCCGACAACATCTATTGGGGGCAATGCAAGCCCAGGCTTGCCAGAACCCAGGATCAAAGGTGCAACGAGAACATGCAGCCGGTCAATTGCGCCGGCCTCAATAAATGATGAAACGGTCGACGCACCGCCCTCAACAAGCAGGCTGCGAAGCCCCACTTTTCGCAACACGGTGAGTATCTCTTGAGGTTCGATGCGTCCATCGACGCGCGGCAAGTCAATGACTTCAACACCGGCCTCAGAAAGTTGCTCAGCGCGGCGGCTAAGTCCTGCTTCGCGCTGTTCCTCCGTCGGTCCGCTCGTGCAAATTGCAATTCGCCTTTGCCCGTCCGCAGCAAACACGTTCGCGTTCACTGGCGTCCGCAATGTCGGATCAATGACAACCCGAGCCGGCTGGCCCCGGCCGGGAGCCAACGATACCAACCGCACCGTGAGTTGCGGATCATCCGCCTCCACCGTACCAGCACCGACAATGACCGCATCAACGAGGCTTCTGACAGCATGCAGGTGGGCAAGAGCACATCCCTTATTGATCGTGCGGCTGTCGCCCTGTCGTGTTGCAATGCGCCCGTCGAGTGACTGACCGAGTTGCGCGACAACAAAGGTCGCGCCTGGCGCAACCGAACGCAGCCGCCGCAGACTGTCCTGCGCCTGTCCCGTTTTGATATCCCAGGCCGTCATACGTTCTCCTGTGTCCCGCCCGCTCGCATCACGCGGCCGCACGGCGTTAAAAAGAAGCCAGGACTGCACAATTTCGCAACACACAACCTTGTCAACGGTGCGAGAGGTTCTGCCTTGCCATTTGGCCAACCTCAAGGCACTGCACCTGCTTGCGCGGCCCCTTTGAGACCGACTGGCAAATCCCCGCCGTTACAGGCCTACTCTGACCATGCGATCACTGCCGTGTCTTCAAACGGCCTTCTGTGATTGCGATTTCAAACCACACGTTTACAAACGACATCAGCCATTGAGCCAATTGCCCCAGCAGGCATGCCTCGACGCCAAGCGACTATCCCCTCATGAGGTGGTCGGACAAGCCGTCGGCAGAATTGAGGAAAAACACACCCCGCATGAGGCTCCCCGCCACCTATATTCGCGCCACCTCGATTCTAGCAACTGAACCGGCAATCAGCAGCTTCCTGGTATTTGCCGGCATCCTGATCGCTTTGATTCAGCTTGCCGAACCGGTGTTGTTTGGATGGGTGGTCGATGCGTTGGCCAAGGCCGACAACCCGATGCACCTGATCGCCTACTGGGCGGGGCTCGGGTTTGTCGGAATCATGGCTGGCGTCACTGTTGCCGTACAAGCCGACCGGCTAGCCCATCGTCTCCGGCTCAAGGCGATGGACGAAGCGTTCGAGCGCGCACTCATGCTGCCGATCAGCTACCACAGTCAACGCGGCTCTGGCGCCGTTATCGGAGCCGTCCTGCGCGGAACCGATGAATTGTTCTGGCTGTGGCTCGGCACTTTGCGCGAACAGCTGCCCGCGATCGTCGGCATTCTCCTGTTAGCACCACTTGCTCTAGCCATCGATGCGCGTATGACCGCCATTCTGGTCGTCCTCGCCGTCATCTACGCGACCTTAAATCTGTATGTCGTATCCAGGACCTCGCGCGGCCAGGCCGAAGTTGAAGCCCACCGCTATCACGTGTCCGGACGCATCGGCGACGTACTTGGAAACGTTGCGATCGTGCAAAGCTATGCGCGTTTTGCAGCAGAAGTCGATGCCATGCGCACCATGATGACCGAGCTATTGAACGCCCAATATCCGGTGCTGACCTGGTGGGGAGCATTGACAATACTGCAGCGTTCAGCCGCTACAATCGCCATGGTATTGATCTTTGCGGTTGGCGCCTACCTTGCCAGCCTCGGCGAACTTTCCATTGGCGAGATCGTTACCTTCGTTGCGTTTGCAAATTTGCTGATCGGCCGTCTCGACCAGTTGTCTGCATTCGTCATCCGCATCCAACAAGCCACGCCCGCAATTCAGAACTACTTTGCATTGATCGACGAAGCCACCGCGATGACTGAGCACGCCGGGGCGGAAGACCTTGTCGTAACAGAAGGCGAGATCAATTACCGCCACGTGACCTACCAGTTCGAAGGTACCAGCCAGGGTGTTTTTGACATTTCGTTCACAGCCCGCCGCGGTCAAACGATTGCGTTAGTAGGAGCAACCGGATCGGGCAAAACGACAGCGCTGGCGTTGTTGCAAAGGTTGCGAACATGCCAGCAAGGTACAATCGAAATAGACGGTCAAGACATCGCGCGCGTCACCTTGAAGTCGCTGCGTAACGCCATTGCCGTCGTGTTCCAAGACGCCGGCTTATTCAACCGCACAATTGCAGAAAACATTCGCATTGGCCGTCCCAGCGCCACCGATGACGAGGTTGTCGAAGCAGCCCGTATCGCCCAGGCGCATGACTTCGTTGTTGAAAAGCCCGGCGGTTATGACTTCGTCATCGGTGAGCGTGGCACCGCACTTTCCGGTGGCGAACGCCAGCGCATCGCCATTGCGCGCGCGCTATTAAAGAACGCGCCTATTCTGGTGTTGGATGAGGCGACAAGCGCGCTCGACACGCATACCGAGAATCTTATCAGCAGCGCCATCGATGCGCTGCGCCTGAACCGCACGACGATCGTCGTCGCACACCGGCTCTCGACCGTCACCGCTGCCGACATGATCCTCGTACTCGACAAAGGCCGGATCGTTGAGCGCGGCACGTTTGAGGAACTCGCAGGCACCTCAGGCCTGTTTGCGCGCATGGTGCGTGACGGTGGATTCGCCGTACCGAAACAGGATAAAAAGTAATCAGGTCCCGAAGATGAGGCGAGCTTGGGCCTGCGCAAAAAAGGCTAAAGCTTGTGGGCCATGCGGGTACGCTTGGTATCGAGATAGCGCTTGTTATGATGGCTCGGCTCTGTGACGACCGGAACCTGTTCCGCCACATCGATGCCTTCAAATTTCAACGCCTCGACCTTCGCCGGGTTGTTGGTGAGGAGCTTAATGGTGGAGAAACCCAAATCAAACAGGATCGCCGCCGCTAATCCGTAATCGCGGGCATCAATCGGCTCGCCAAGCTCGACATTCGCATCGACCGTGTCGAGCCCCTCATCCTGCAAGGCGTAGGCACGGATCTTATTGACGAGGCCAATGCCACGCCCCTCGTGGTACGGCAGATAAATCATCACGCCGTTGGATGTCGTCGAAATCACGTCCAGCGCGGCCTGCAACTGTTTGAAACAATCGCACCGCAGCGAGTGAAATATATCACCGGTGACACAGCCGCTGTGCACACGTACCGTCGCAATGTCCGTTGCGGCATCGCCCTGCGCACGATTAATGAGAACCAGCGCCTGATACGTTGCGTCTTTGCCCTGATACGCACGCGCTTCAAACGAAATTTCACGCCCGGAAAAATCGATTGGCAGGATCGTCTGCGCCGACCAGTCAATATCAAGAGCCATAGATCTCACGGCGCTTGTGCTCATTATATTCTCCAACGTACATGCGGGGAACGCATCGTACACGAAACTTTGGCCCAAAACACAATAACTGCAACCACAAATTCGGGCATCCAAACGACCATTGACCTGCGAAATTGGTCAGGAGCGTGGCCTAGCGCTGCGGCAACAATTCGTAGGCCCAAGGAAGTCTCACTGTTCAGGCTATCGCACAAGTGAGAAGATGCGCAATTCTGCATCACGAATTCGTAAATTTGATCATACTGCACCGGGTCGCGGAGTGGGTTGTCTGCACCACGCTGGGCCCGGTCCACCGCCCATCGGCAAGACGCCTGCCCCTATTTGTTGCCAATAGACAAAACAGATTGTGAAGGAGACGTCATTGGCCACATCTCGCCCGGCATGCCCCCGTCAGATAAGACCACCGCCGAGCGCTTCAGTAGGCTACACTCATGATCACTGAAATTGGCCTGAGTTTTCAATGACAGCTGCCAACAAGAACTCGACGCACGATGCACCTGGCTTGGCACCTCAGGACAGCCGGGTTCTGTTCCTAGCCGGCCTCGTATTGCTCGTACCGGTCGCGCATGCAGCCGCCATGATCGATGTCGGCAACAAGATGGATTTTCTGGCAAGTACCGGCCTGCATTCCGTCATTTATTTGTTCTGTGTGTGGTGGGTTCTCAACCGACCGACAACCACACGCGATCTCATTGTCATCTTGATCGCAGCCGCACTCATGCGGGGCCTTGCTGTAACAGCGCTGCCATACCTCACCACGGATGCCTTCCGCTATGTCTGGGACGGCCGCATCCAGTGGGCTGGCTTCAACCCTTACGCCCACGTACCAGCGGATCCGGACCTCGCGCACTTACGCGACGACACCTTATACCCACACATCAACCAGAAGGAAAAAGCGGTCACGATCTATCCGCCCATGGCTCAGCTCATTTTCATGGGCGGTGTCGCGATCGAGAACGGCATCGGTGGCATGAAAGCCATGATGCTCTTGTTCGAGGCCGCGACAATTGTCGCACTGATTGGCTGGCTTCGAGCCGACGGTCTGCCGCCCGCACGCGTCCTCATTTATGCCTGGCACCCGCTCCCCATCTGGGAGTTTGCAAGTCAGGCCCATGTGGACGCCGCACTGGCCGCATTCGTGACACTCGGAATCTGGGCTGCCGTGCGCCACCGGCAAGCGCTGTGCGGCGCGCTCTTTGCCTGCGCCGTCTTGGTCAAATATTTTCCGCTGGTTCTCTTGCCCGCCCTCTGGCGCCGATGGGATTGGCGGCTACCGGCAACACTGATTGCGACGGCCGCCATCCTCTATCTGCCCTATCTTGCCGGCCACCCGGCAAACCTCGCCGGCTTCCTCTCCAAACATATCGCCAATGAAGGCTATGAGGCAGGCTACGGGTTTCACTCAATCTGGCTGTTGCGCGACTTTTCGCTCGCCGACCCGCCTGCAGCCGTTCACGTCATCCCAGCATTGATCGTACTGGGAGCGCTCGCGCTGTGGATACAGTTCGCACGCCCGCGCGATACGATTAAACCAGAGCACATTGCCATCCTTGGCGCCGCGTTCGTGTTTTTCTCGTCCCCGCATTACGCTTGGTACTTTGGCTTTCTCGTACCATTGGCCGTGCGCGTCCCGCACCCTGCGCTCCTGGCTATGACGCTGTTGTGTATCTCAATGAACGCACCGCAAAAACTCGTTGGCAACACCATTGTCTACACGCTGACGTTCTACGTACCGCTCTTGATTTGGATCGGCACAGATCTTTGGCGAAGTAAGCGCAAACCTCACTTATCGCGCAGCACATGTCCCTGAACGCCGGACGCTGCAAGCTTCGGGCGCACCGCGCTAATTGTGCGTGAGTTGACACCGGCCCAGCCGATCTCGCCGGACAACCGGCCGTATTCAATCTTCGGGCAGCGATTCATGATAACGGTAAGCCCGGCCTCCTCTGCCTCGGCCGCAGCCTCATCGTTGCGCACACCCAGTTGCATCCAGACCACCTTCAATTGAAGGCGATCCTTATTGGCTATCGCTTCGCGCGTCACGGCCAAGGCCGCATCGGAACTGCGAAAGACGTCCACCACATCCACCGGCGCAGGCACATCAGCGAGCGAGCTATAGACGGTTTGCCCAAGCAGCTGTTGGCCGGCAATCCCAGGGTTGACGGGATGGATGGTGTATCCCTTCGCCAAAAGGTATTTCATCGCAAAATAACTGGGACGGCTGGCGTTGGCGCTAGCGCCAACAAAAGCGAACACGCGCGCGTCCGACAGAATTCGCTGGATCTCGTCATCGCTGTAATTGTCGTGTGCCAACTCAGCGGCCCTTCCATTCAGGCGGGCGCTTTTCCAGGAATGCCCCGATACCTTCCTTGGCATCGGCAAACATCATGTTCTCGGTCATCACATCGGTAGCGTACGCGTAAGCCTCTTCAAGCGGCTTTTCCAGTTGAGCATAAAACGCCTGCTTGCCGACAGCCACGGTCGCAGGCGACTTCGCCGCGATGGCCCGCGCCATCGACAACGCCTCACCTAACACCTGGTCGGTTGCAACTGCACGATTGACCAGCCCGAATTCCTCCGCCCGTCGTGCCGGCAGCATTTCGCCCAACAGCAACATTTCCATCGCACGCTTGCGCGACACATTGCGCGACAACGCAACCATCGGTGTTGAGCAGAAGAGCCCGATGTTCACGCCCGGCGTGCAGAACTGCGCTTGCTCACCGGCAACCGCCAAATCGCAGGTCGCCACAAGTTGACAGCCTGCTGCGGTCGCCGTGGCATGCACGCTCGCGATCACCGGCTTCGGACAATTCACAATCGCCATCATCATGGCAGCGCACGACGTCATGGTCTGCGCGTAGAACGCCTTGCCACCATCATCATCGCTGCGATGTCCGGTAAGTTCTTTCAGATCGTGGCCGGCACAAAAGGCCGGACCGTTTGCGGCAAGCACAATCGCTTTTGTCTCGTCCTCGGAGCCGAGTTGATCGATTGCCGTATGCAGCGCCGCGATCATATCGAGCGACAGCGCGTTGCGCGCCTGGGGCCGGTTCAACCGCACCAGCGCCACGCCCGCCTCAGGTCTGGAGATCTCCAACAAGTCCGATGCACCTTCAGGCGCCACACGCGCGCTCGTCGTAGCAGCGTTTCCCATCTGTCAGTTTTTCCCTGCTCTGCGACCACTTCAAATCATGAATGACACTAATATTGGCGGTATCACGCAGAGCAGGATGAGCGCAACCACGCGGGCCCGCGAAGTCACGAAAAGTCAAACAGCTTGGGCGACGATGAGCGGGAAAACCGGCCAGGTGCCTCCCGCCTACTCCTCCATCGCCTTCTCAAGGTCCTTGGCGTACTTCTGCACAAGCCCGATGTTGCTCTTGTGGCGCAACGGCTCACTATTAGAGATGGCGTCGTCGATTTCCTTGAGGAGTTTTTTGCGCTCAGCCCCTTTGAGCTGCTTGTCCGCTTCCGCCATTGATCTTTCCTCTTTAAGGGCGGAAACGATGTCCGTGTATTTGCCGGTTTCAGGGTCAAGCCCGTCCATCACCATCTCGATGTTGAGCGAAACGAGTTCTAATTCATCGAAGTCCTTGAAGCCGTGTTTGGTTGCGAGCGCATTGAGCTTGCCCTCTAAAGACGGATCCGGCGCTGCCGATTCATCATCCTTGACCGTACTTGCAAGCGCGATGAGTTCTTGTTGCGAAGCGATGAAACCTTTGACCTGCTTCTCGGTGAGCTTGATCTGCTCCACCTTCTCAAAGCCAGCTTCGTCGTTGTCCGCCGCACGCAACGTCGAAACAGATGCGGCCATGACACCAATCGCGGCAACAAAGGCGATGAGCATCGCAACAAACCGGTCACCAAACGCGGAAGCGCGCGCCTGGCAAGCAACCTCTATCCGCTGCTGGCGTTCCAAAGACGTCATGCGTGCAAATCTCCTTCGCGTCATGTTTGCTCACTCCTTAAGATCAGGCCGGGAACAGGATCATCACAATCGGCCAGACTTGCGGCACGCGCCATCACGGCGGCGCGCATCACTCTCAGCCAATCAATAAAAATTCCCCTGAACCACTGGTGAACGATTTTGTGGGGCACACGCCCTCATCAAATGCCCACGACAGTGTTGCCACCGTGTGGCGGCAAGTAGGCATGGCTGTTGCTAGACCGTTTCTCGACCGTTAAAGGACCGTACAAGTCTCACTCGGTAAGCGTCTGATTGAAAAACGCCTAGGCCCAGGCGCGAAAAACCAGAGCTTGATCGGCAGGAACAGTTCAAACGATTTGAGGAGGCTGCCCCCAAATCCAGCATCTGTTTGGCGGCTGCGGAGAAAGCGTCCAAATGCAAGTGGATGGCGCTAAGTCCGCTCGCGAAGATAAGTAGACATGTACTGCATAAACGCCTTGGTCGCCTCGAAAATATCTCGTGCCTTTTCCGGTGGCACCACGTCATCTATGTGGTTAACTCGGTTTCTCCACGCTAATTTGACTGCGTGCATGTGCACCGACACGTTGGCATAAAAATCAACATTTCCTTGAATAGTTCGTTCTTTGTGGGTGCTCTTTAGCTCTGCGTCGATCTTTCTGAGTATGGGGTCCCAGTTCGGCTTGGGATCATTGGGGCAAAACTTGAACGCAAGAGTTTTCAACGGAACTTCTAGGACCCTCATCAAATGAAATGCAGCGGCGGTAGGTCGATCAAGTGCCAGACATTTGCCCGATTCCTCAATGTCTTCAAGCGCCGATGGAAAACTGGTGGCCACGTCGTCGCCAAACAGCATCACTGCATTTTCATAATACTTCTGGTCCCCAGGCGACAATACAAACAGCCGCACGGCTTCGATCTCATCTTCAAAGCGGCTCGCGATCTCGGCTACTAGGGTGGACAACTCACCAATGGTTAGTGCGTCACCACCTCCCGGATCAAGGCGAGCAATTGAGCGCTTAACAAGCTTGTCTGTATTGGAGCAATTTAGAATTTCACAACCATCGCTGAGTTTTCTAAATTCACGGCGAAGATCCCCAGACATCGACTCAGAAAGCGGATGCCCGGCAGCACGGCCATCGTGCATCTTAGACAGTTCGCGCCCAATCACTTGTATTCGCGAAACATACTTCGTTGAGTCATAAAACGCTCTCGCGAAAAATGTGATCATGCGGATAAACTCACGAGCCCGTAGAAATGGCAACCCTGCTGCGCCGGGCCATGCGCTAGCTCTCCCAAACGCTAATTCTAGCCGTCGATTCGGACAATCAGCCGAACGGGCAGAAAAAGACCAAATAATCGGTGGTATCATAGTACCACACAGATTAACCCCCTCCACCAACACATAAAATCCGCTGTTAACGAATTAGAAGTTGACACTGCTCCCGGCTGCCACTAAACGCACCGCACAAACCCGTGCGCTCAACGGCGCCGGTGGTTGATGCACATCCAAGAATCCGGCAGGAAACCGCCCGGATAGGTAGCGTGCAGTCTTCCAGAATTGATCAGTTTCGTTTTACAGCGGGCGGAGCATTTGCCACCTCCCGCAACCCGTAAGCAGGCGGTCCGGTTTAGCGCTTAGGCCAATCCGGGCCCAAATTTTGGCAGGAGTTCTGCCCCATGCAAACCTATGTCGCCAAACCCGGCGAGGTGGAAAAGAAGTGGATCGTGATCGACGCCGACGGCCTTGTGGTCGGACGCCTCGCCGCTCTCATCGCCACCCGCCTCAAGGGCAAACACAGAGCCATCTACACACCCCACGTCGACTGTGGTGACAACGTCATCGTCATCAACGCCGACAAGGTCGTGTTCACCGGTAAGAAGCGCGAAGACAAGCGCTACTACCACTACACAGGCTATCCAGGCGGCATCAAGGAGCGCTCTCCCCGCCAGGTCCTGGAAGGCAAGTTTCCCGAACGCGTCGTCGAGAAGGCCGTTGAGCGCATGCTGCGCCGCGGGCCATTGCAGCGCAAGCTGATGCGCAACCTCAAAGTCTACCGGGGCACCGAACATCCCCATGAGGCGCAAAAGCCAGAAGCACTCGATGTCCGCAAGCTTAACCGCAAGAATGTGAGGGTCTAAAGCCAATGTCAGAAGAGGCGAAGAGCTTAGAAGACCTGGGCGAGTTGAACACCGGTGCAGCCGAAGCGCCCGTTCACGTCCAAAAATTGGACAGCCTTGGCCGCGCTTATGCGACCGGCAAGCGCAAGGACGCGATTGCCCGCGTCTGGCTCAAACCAGGCAAGGGTCAGATCACCGTCAACGCGAAGGACTACACCAAATACTTTGCACGTCCGGTTCTGCAAATGCTGTTGCAGCAGCCGCTGGTGACAGTTGATCGCTCGACACAATACGACATCAACGTCACGGTCATGGGGGGCGGGTTGTCCGGACAGGCCGGTGCGGTACGCCACGGCATTTCCAAGGCGCTCACCTACTATGAGCCGGAGCTGCGCAGCACGCTCAAGAAAGCCGGCTTCCTGACGCGCGACAGCCGCACGGTCGAGCGCAAGAAGTACGGCCGCCGGAAAGCACGCCGCAGCTTCCAGTTCTCGAAGCGCTAATCGGCAGGTTTTTTGCAAATTTTGCAAGTCCAAGGGCACTGCTTCCGGCAGTGCCCTTTTTTCGCTGTCAAACTCGCTACGCCCTACTTTTTTCAGTCGATTGCTTCAGCCAATGGAGAGCTTCTGTTTCTCTCCGCCGCTGATTGATGCTGCCCGATTGACAACCCAAAATGCTGGCGACCGGATGGCCAGCAGCCGATGCAACGGCTGGAAAGATAGACATTGAGCCGAAAGTCCGGCTAAACACCAACCGCACAGCTTCGCGACGGCCCGCCCGTCGCCATAAATGACGGAAAAGAGCGCCATGAACATGCTGATACTCCTCGACGCGTCCAGTTTTGTTCAGGCCGCGACCCTGGCGTTCGAAAATCTACTGAATATCGATTGGTACGTGGCAAACTACGCCGCCCTTTTGAACATCATCATGATTGACATTGTGCTTGCCGGCGACAACGCCATCGTCGTCGGCCTGGCAGCTTCGCGCGTCGAACCCTCTTTGCGCGCCAAGGTTATTTTCTGGGGCATCGCTGGCGCCGTTATCCTTCGCATTATTTTTGCAGCCATCACCAATCAGCTGCTCGCGATCGTCGGCCTGACACTTGCTGGCGGATTGCTCTTGCTGTTCGTCTGCTGGAAGATGTACCGCGAAATCGTAGATGGCCACATGGACATCGATCAGGTCGAACAGGGACTCGCTGCACCGGCCGCGGCGGGCACGACGCTAGCCTTCTGGCCTGCCGTGATGCACATTGTCATCGCCGACGTTTCCATGTCGCTCGACAACGTTCTCGCCGTCGCGGGCGCTGCCAAAGGCGAACCGTTGGTACTGGTCGTCGGCCTCGCCATCGCCATCATACTCATGGCCATCGCCTCCCACATGATCGCACGACTGCTGTCGCGCTACCCATGGATCACCTGGGTCGGTTTGCTGATCATCCTGTATGTCGCCTTGGATATGATCTACCGCGGCTCGCACGAAGTCATGTGCCAGGCCTATAACTTTGGGTGTTCGGAAGGTCTGATCGAAGCCATCCAGCATCGAGTAGGGATGTGGTTTGGCTTAGGAGGTTTAGTTCCGCGGTGAGCTGCACGGGCGCACAACCGGGCAAACCGGACGGCCACGTGAACAAAACACATTAGAATTAAGCAATGGCCACAAAATCAGTCACAGATAATAAGACCGCAACCGTGTTCATCGACGGCGAAGCGGGCACCACGGGCCTGCAAATCCGCGAACGGCTTGCCGCGTTCGATGGCGTTACCGTGCGCTCCATTGATCCCGACCGGCGTAAGGACAATGACGCGCGTCGCGATCTCATGGCCGAGGTTGATCTCGTTATCTTGTGCCTGCCCGATGATGCCGCCCGCACCGCCGTATCCCTGGCCGACAGCCTTGGCGACAAAGCGCCCAAAATCGTCGACGCATCGACCGCGCATCGCGTCTCCGACAACTGGACCTATGGCTTTGCCGAGCTAACCTCCGCTCAAGCTGACGCCATTCGGCAGGCAACGCGCGTGGCCAACCCCGGCTGTTATCCCACGGGCGCAATTGCCTTGCTACGCCCGCTCATCGACGCAGGCCTCCTGCCAAACGATTATCCGATCACCGTTAATGCCGTCAGCGGTTATTCGGGCGGCGGCAAAAGCATGATCGCCGCCTACGATGCGGGCGAAGCGCCTCCATTCGAAATATACGGACTGAAGCTTGATCATAAGCATCTGCCTGAATTAAAGCGTTACTCTGGATTGACCATTGATCCCATCTTCGTGCCTTCGGTCGGAAACTTCGCACAAGGCATGCTGGTCTCGATCCCGCTGCACTTGGCGTCTTTGCCGGACAAACCAACACCCGCGGACATTGAGGATGCACTCGCGCGCCACTATGAGCAGGCTGACCGCGTCACCATTTGCAAGGCTGGCGCCGACGACGCCATTGGACGCGGCCGGATTGACCCCATCGCCCTGAACGATTCCGACAAAATGGAGTTGCGCGTTTTCGGCAATGACACAACGCACCAAGCCGTTCTGGTCGCGAGGCTCGACAATCTCGGCAAGGGCGCGGCGGGCGCAGCCGTGCAAAACATGTCGCTGATGCTCGGGCTTTGAAGCCTGACGCGGATCATCAAAGCAACGCGGAGCTCTCCCTTTGCGGCCGTCCGATCACCCGCGCCACACGCGGTGCAGGTGCCAAATGCCGAAACCCAGTACAACCACGGCACCACCTTGATGCAACAATCCAAGACCGATTGGAATGCCGTCGGCCGCCGGTGCTGCTAGCAACGTCCAGATCCCGATAAGCGCCTGCACGACAACCAACACCAGCAATGTACCGGCTGATACCAGCACGCGCGCACTTGCACCTTGCGCAAGGAGCACGACCACATGCACCGCCGTCAGCAGCAGAATAATATAGGCCGCAATCCGGTGATTGAACTGCACGGTCAACATGTCTTCAGCCAGATTCAAATACCATGGCGACATCGACCAAAGGCCATCGGGCAGAAGCGCACCTTCCATGAGCGGCCACGTGTTATAAGCCAGACCCGCCTTCAGGCCGGCAACAAAACCGCCAAGAACGACCTGAACCAAAATCAGACCGACCAACACCCCCACCAAGTATTTCTGCCAACCGGCAACCGGATCAGCGATGACGCTACCATCTCGATGGTAAAGCCCCAACGCGGTCCACGCCAGAAGCGCAAAAATCACAAACGCAATCGTCAAATGCAGCGCCAGCCGATATTGGCTGACATCCACGCGTTCGCTTAATCCCGATTGGACCATGTACCAGCCGACAAAACCCTGCAGCCCGCCCAGCGCAAGAATGCCGAGGAGTTTTGGTGCAAGCCCAGGCCGGAGCCTCCCGGTCCACCAGAAGTAAGCAAACGGCAGCGCAAAGACGATACCGATCGCCCGCCCGAGGAAACGGTGCCCCCACTCCCACCAATAGATGAATTGGAATTCGGCAAGCGACATACCCTTATTGACGAGCTCATACTCGGGGATTTTTTTGTATTTCTCGAAAGCCTCCCACCAATCCGCCTCATTGAGCGGAGGGATCGCACCGAGGATTGGCAGCCACTCGGTGATCGACAGGCCTGAGTCAGTAAGGCGCGTGGCACCGCCGACAACAACCATTGCGAAGACGAGACCCGCAACCACAAACAGCCACCAGCGAACCGCCGCTTCACCATCGTGACGCTCGCCGATAGTCGAACCGCGCACCTGTTCCGTCGTCATTCCGTTACCGCTCCCCGCCTGAACAACTCGACCGCGCAATCAGCACTTGGCGCCATGACCTGATTAGCACTATACCAGCGCATGACCATGAGAACGCGCAAATTGATCGGCACGATCGCCCTCTTCTTTTTCCTTGCGACTTACGCATTGTTGGCAATGTTTGTCGCCGCGATCCTGCAGGTAAACACAAGCAAGTTCGGCGAGCTTGCCTACTACGTCATCGCCGGCCTCGTTTGGGTGATACCGGCCGGCTTAATTGTCAAGTGGATGGCAAAACCCGACAGTCCGGGCAAACAATGACGATGGTCAGACCCACGCCGGCATCCGCAGGGCCGTCTGCCATGTCAATCCAACCTATCGGGACGCCGGCCCGTCGAGCAGGCCTAGGATGCTGAACGCAAGACCGGCTGCGAAACACGCTCCCACGCGTTTGCCAACGCAAACGGCATGCCCGACAGCAACACATTCGTATAGCGCCAGTCTTGGAAATCACCGTTCAACGAAAGTCTGGGAAGCGCCGTCAACGCATCTGCATGATGGGCATGTAGCAATCCCTTGCGCGTTGTCACAGCCGTCTTCACTCCCAGTTCGCGCGCCAATTCGAACTCCCGTTCTCCGGCAGCACAGACGCTACCGTAGGGGTAACTGAAATGCCTGCAACTTAGACCCAGTTCATGTTCGATGCGTTCAATACTCACTGAGATTTCCCGGCGGGCTTCGTCAAGATCCAACTTTGACAACGCACGGTGCGTGCATGTGTGAGCTCCGATTTGCACTAACGGCTCGCGGCTGAACTCACGCAACTCATCCCAGCTCATGACCAAGCGGCACCCAGCCTCATTTGCGTCAAAGTCCGCACTTGCAACAAGGTCGCGCACAATACCGCGCGCCTCTTGTTCATTGAGCGAGCGCAGCCACCAGTAGATCTCATGAAAGGCGCTGTACTTTGCCTCCGGAGTCTCGGTGTTGAACTGCCAGACGCCGCCATCGCGCAGCACTTCAATTTTGTTTTTCCTGCCTATGGCCAATTCAAGGTTAAGCCACCAAAGGTCCGCGTGGCCGTCAGCAAAGCCTGTAGGAACATAAACGGTGAACGGCACACCATGTCTTTTGAAGACCGGAAGGGCATAATCGCGGTTGTCACGATATCCGTCGTCAAACGTAAAACACGCAAATGGTGCTCTTCTTCCCTCGCCCACAGCCGCTTCCGAAAGCCGTGTCGGAACCTCGTCTAGTCCGATGATGTCAAAACCGGCACCGCGCACGCGACAGATGACGTCTTCCAGAAAATCGGGATGCACCCTCAATATCCGGTTGGGCTCGAACCCCTCAACCGGCTTGGGCGACACATGATGCAGCATAAAGATGACGCCGGCGCCGGACGTCAAAGGGGCGGCAAGCCGCGAGGCACCGGAATAGTGCATCGCAGCCAATGCTGCTTTCAAAACGCCGGTGGACCGCCTGCTCATACCGCGATCAATACATCCTCTGACTTAAAAATAATAAACACCCGCACTTGCCGGCTGTATCAATTCGGCAATTGCTTAAGAGGCACAAAAAACACTGCAAAAGTCGTGCAACCAAACGACGCGAACCCGGGCGCCCAGGGCTACCCGGGCGATTAACCGATCGCGTTGGTAAAGAAGTGAGGTAAACTGCACCAAAGGGACCGCCAGCCAGCAACGAACTTCGACCGACGGTCTTAACTGTTGCTCGTCAAGACCAAACAGACCTGATTACTGTAGCCTGATTTGTCCGCTACGGCGCATTTCACTACTTGCGGCACCCTCCATAAGCGCTGTCACGGGTGCACGGTCCAGGCGCACAAGTTCGATGTCGGCAACCTGGAACCCGAGGAACGTACCGGCAGCATCCTCATGGTAGCCGCGCCGTTCCGCACGTGAATCACATACAATAATACCGGAATCAAAGCGGCCCTGGATTGTCTCAAACAGTTTCCGCGCCGGCTCGGTGCGTGCTGCTACAAGAATGTGGTCATAGGCCTCATCGAGCGCATCGAGCAATAGATTGATTTGGTCGGGATCGAGCGATACTGACCGCCCGCTCTTCGACGAACCCGCGGCAATGATGTGAACGCGCGAGTCCGGTACGGCATGTACGACATCTCCAAATTTCGCTTCACCACTCATCAGGTCGGCAAATCCAGGAACACTTTGGATACCCCATTCGCCTGCAAGACCGCGCCCCTCCGGGCTCCAATCAACAATCAGCGTCTGTTGTGAAAGATCCGACAATGCCATGGCGAATTCGCCGACATCCTCCACAATGTCCATGTCATCCGTCTCACCGCAAATAAGGCTGCGATACCCTCCACCGGATGTTTTCCGGCCGGCCATATGACGAGCCAGCGTGTCGACGGTGCCAAAACGCATGAAACCGTTTGGCTCCAAGATGCCTTCCATCTTGACACGGGCAGACCGTGCACCCTGACCTGCCAGAACCGAGCCCGCGGTGTCGTCGACAACCCCAGCCTCACCGGAAGGTGTCAGCATACCCGCTGGCACAGGTGATTGAACTTGCGTGACCTGCGGGTCGTGCGCCGGTTGCGTTCTATTTTGAACGCTATCGACGGCCGCCGTCGACCCGCCACGTGCTTCAATAACGAGCGCTCGCGTTACAACTGCAGCCACTCCGAACAGCAGGGTCGCAAAGGCTACCAATGCGCTGTAAGCACCCTTCTTCGGAGAAATCGGCAGTGTCGAAACCCGTGCCTTCGTCAGGATCTGCGCTACGACGGGAACAACGCCGGCTTCCGCGCGGGTCGCATTGGCCTGATACTGTGCTTGAAGCCGTTCCAGTTCCTTGCGCTTTGAAGCAGCCGCAGCCTCCAGTTGACGCAGCTCCACCGTTCCAGAACTGTTGCCGGCAACCATGCTCTTCAAGTCGTTCAGACTACGCTTCACCGCCGCCTCTCGTAAGCCTGCGGCCTCTGCCTCTCGTTCCAGGCTGTCTGCGACTTTGCCAACCTCCGCGTCGATCTGCCTTTTCAGTCCCGCCAGATCCGCACGAAGCTGGCGCATGCGCGGATGTCCGGGAAGCAGCGCTGCCGACAATTCAGAGATCTGGCGCTCAACCCGCACCTTCTGTTCGGTAAGATTTTGGATGAGCGGAGAACGCTGCACTTCTGGCAGCGCACTGCCACCACCGCCGTTCAAAAGGTCGCGTGCAGCTTGCGCACGTGCTTCAGCCTGCGCCCGCGCCGCACTTGCACGTGTTAATTCCGTCGTGAGGTCAGCGAGCTGCTGCGCATTCAGTGGCGTACGCTGCGCACCGCCGCGAAGCAAACCGGCTTTTGCTCGGAACGCCTCAACCTCGGCCTCCGCACTGGCCACTTCGCGCGCCAACTTGCTGATCTTAGGACCTAGTGCCTTCTGCACATCGTCGGTCTCAACAATGCTTTGGCGCGCCAGCCGTTCACGATAACGCGCGGCAAGCCCATTAGCGACGTCCGCGGCAAGCTTCGGGTCCAATGAGCTAAAACGAATGTTTATGACGCGGCTTTCCTTGGGCGAGTAAACCTGCAGATGGTCATAGAACGCCTCCAAAACCCGATCGGTTTCGGTCTCCTTCTTGCCGGGCTTCGCCAAGCCTACCGTGCGCAGCAGGCTCTCCCATCGATCTTTCGGACCAACAGCCGAATTGAATTCAGGGCGTTCACCAAGCTTGAACTCTTTTACGACTTGCGCGGCAAGATCGCGAGACATCAATGCCCGAACATGAGTATTGACCGCCTCTTTATCTACAGGCGTCGCCAATACCTCCTGACCGCCCGTCGTGGACTGTGGTCCGCTAAATGGATTAGCAGCCCCCTTTGCGGTCACAGCAATCTCCGCTTCTGACGCATACTGCGGCGCCATCATCGCTAGGGCGAGATATGTCAATCCGCCGGCACAGCCCGCGAGCACGATGAGGCGCACCAGGCTCTTCCTGAGTGCCATCCAGACACGTGTGATATCGATGTCGTCGGGTGAGGCGTGAATATGTTGGGGCATCGGTCCACTTTCAAAACATGAAACGCATGACCCAAATTAGGACACAGGCCGGTAAGCATTCTCTTAACCGTCCCAAATCAACTCACCTCCTCAGGATTTATTAACTCTCCTTCGCTTTAATCCTCCCGTTGGCGATAAGTTTTGTCCGGTTGAGGATTAAGTTGCATGAGGTCGCGTAGCTGGATTGTTTCCATTTTTGCCCTAGCTCTATTGCCGGGTTGTGCCCACAATGCGCACTTTCTCGATGCTGAACGCTTTGTTTTCGATACTACGACCGATCGATCCTCCTCTTACACCGATAACTCAGATGTAGTGGCAGTCGAGGATGGCTGGAGCACGACAACGGTCGTGCAAACCGCATATGACTCTCAAGCCGCCGGTCCCTACCGGCTCGATACCGGCGACCGCCTTCGTATCTTCATCTATGGCCAGCCGAACCTATCCCGCCTTTACACGGTCGGACACGATGGCCGCATTGCCGTTCCACTGATCGGAAACGTTAACGCACGCGGCCTGACAACCTCAGGCCTCGCCTCCGTGATCCGCCGCAAGCTCGGCTCCCGTTATGTGCGCGATCCCAAGGTATCGGTTGATATTCACCAAAACCGACCATTTTTCATTTTGGGTGAAGTGCGAAATGCAGGTCAGTACCCATATATCTCCGGTATGACCGTTGAGACCGCCATCGCCATCGCCGGCGGGTATTCCGAACGCGCCAGCATGCGCTCCTATCGATTGACCCGGCGTGTAGATGGCACCACCGAAGAGTTCCAGGTTCCAGCCGATTACACCATTAATCCGGGCGATACGGTTTTCGTTTATGAACGCTTCTTCTAATGGTCTGGATCAAACGCTTGACCCTCGGGCGGAGGTCGTCAAGCGTTTGTGAATCCAGAACACAACCAAAAGCTCGGCGGGTCTTCCGGCATAGACACTTTGCAAGCAAAGTGTCGGAGTCGGCAAACCAAGCGTTCAACGAGAAAGAGCGAAAGTTGTGCCTAGCACCTATCGCATCCTGCACGTACTGCGAGCACCCGTCGGCGGATTGTTCCGCCACGTCGTAGACCTGTCACGAGCGCAGGCCGAATGCGGTCATGACGTTGGCATTCTCGCTGATGCCGAAGGCGGCAATGCTCTTACCGAGAAGACTTTCAAAGACCTGGCACCTCAGCTTACGCTGGGAATTCACCGCATTCCCATCAGCCGCTACGCCGGCCTCTCCGATCTGGCAGCCATGCGCCGTGCCCGCCAGCTCGTTGACCAACTCGATATCGACATCGTTCATGGCCACGGAGCCAAGGGCGGCGCCTATGCCCGCCTCGTGGGCACCTCATTCAGACCACGCGACCGCCGCCCAAAGCGTTTCTACACGCCGCATGGCGGCAGTCTACATTACCGGCCGGATACGCTGTCAGGTCAGATTTACCTGCGTCTTGAGCAGGCGCTGTCACGCCTTTCCGATGGGTTCATATTCGAAAGTGACTTCGCGCGCCGAACCTACCAGAGGCTTATCGGTCAACCGAATGCCAAATCGCGTGTCATTCCCAACGGCTTGCAATCAAGCGAATTCACCTCCCATCAGCCGCATAAGGACGCAGCAGACTTCCTATTTGTAGGTGAATTGCGAGATCTTAAGGGTGTGGACGTTTTGCTCCGCGCATTCCATCAGCTGTCCCGCCGACCAATCCACAACGACCGGCCGCCTAAAGCGGTCATCGTCGGCGACGGACCGGATGCGGCACGCTTCAAAGCCTTGGCCAATGAGCTGGGACTTCATGGCCGAGTGCACTTTGCAGGCGTGTTACCGGCAAGCGCGGCATTTCCGCTTGGCAAAATCCTGGTCATGCCATCGCGCGCCGAAAGCTTGCCCTACATTGCACTTGAATGCGCAGCAGCCTCCATGCCTCTCATCGCCACCCATGTCGGCGGTCTTCCTGAAATCATTGACGGCACTGACACCACGCTTGTGCCCGCCGACGATGTCTCCGCACTCTCCGAGGCAATGTATGTCGCATTACGGGACGGCAAGACGGCCCATGCCCGCGCCACGCGTCTACAAGCCGCCGTCAAGAAGCGCTTCACGGTCAGCACCATGGTTAATGATGTCCTCGGCTTCTATGCCGAGGTAACAAACTATCAACCATAACGGCCGCTGTTTCTTAATCGACCGTTGCCAACCCGGCCGAACTGGCACGCCAGATGCTTAGCCTGAGGATAACTTAACAGTTGTCCCAGGTTGGCGATCTGCAGATGTTCAAATTCAATGCTCTACAAACATCCACGGCCCAGTCCACTTTAGGCGCCGCGTCCTCGCATCCAGAGGTGCCACGGCTTGCTGAAGCCACACCGGCTACCGCGCGCGATCTCATCTCACCAGAGGTCTTAGCCGGCTGCATACGACTCGCGGATGCAGCGTTGATCTCGTGCCTTGGACTTATTCTCGCAACCGCATACCTCGGCGATTATGCGCTCTCCCTTGCCGGCCCCTATCCGCTTACGATTGCCGCAATGGCGCTTGTCACAATTGTCGTCTTTGATGCACTCGCACTCTACGACACATCAACGATCGCGTCGCTACTGCGCCAGTTCCCGCGCATACTTGCCGGATGGACTGCAGCATTTGCCCTCCTTGTGGCAGCAGTTTTCTTCTTCAAGGCGGGCATTGAATTCTCCCGCGCCTGGATCGCTGCCTGGTTTCTCGCAGGTCTGGGCGCATTGACGTGCCAGCGCGCCGTCCTCGCACACATGACTCGCACCTGGCAACGCGAAGGGCGTCTCTACCGTCGTGCCATCATTTTCGGCTCAGGTGATCTGGCGCGCGATGCCATCACGCAGCTGGAAGAGGACACGGCAGGCGACATCCGAATTTGCGGTGTCTTCGATGAACGCACCGGGGAGCGCGCACCCACATCGCTGAAGGGCTACCAAGTTCAGGGTAACGTACAGGACCTGATCGAATATGCACGCAATTCGCGCATCGACCTCATCATTCTGACACTTCCGATCAGTGCTCAGAACCGCATCAATCGCGTCTTGAGAGAACTGTTCCAACTACCTTGCGACATCAAGCTTCCCGCAAGTGCCACAAGCGTTCGTTTCAGCCCACACACGTATTCATTGATCGGCAATGTCCCGATGATCGATCTCCTTGAAAAGCCCATTTCCGCTTGGGGCACACTTGCCAAATGGCTCTTTGACAAGGTGATTGCGCTGGCCGCACTTGTTCTCCTGGCACCGGTTATGGCCGCTGTCGCCGCTGCCATCAAACTCGACAGCGCAGGTCCCATTTTCTTCCGCCAAAAGCGGTATGGTTTCAACAACGAGCTGATTGAAGTCTTCAAGTTCCGTTCAATGCACACCAACATGTGCGATGCCAATGCCGCGAAGCTTGTCACTCGCGAAGACCCACGTGTCACGAAAGTCGGCCGTTTCATCCGCAAGACAAGCATTGACGAGCTGCCGCAGCTCTTCAACGTCCTGCTGGGCGATCTCTCACTGGTTGGCCCACGTCCGCACGCGTTGTCAGCAAAAGCCGCCGATCACCTCTACGATGAAGTCGTCGAGGGTTACTATGCCCGCCACAAGGTAAAGCCAGGCATCACCGGCTGGGCGCAGATTAACGGATGGCGCGGCGAAACCGATACAGCTGAGAAGATACAAAAGCGCGTCGAGCACGACCTCCAATACATTGAGAATTGGTCGTTACTCCTTGACTTGTACATCTTGATCAAAACGCCATTCGCGCTTCTCAAGACTGAAAACGCCTATTGAGCCGCGAAGCTAAAAGCCGATGACACCCGCCGCCAGTGCAAACAACATCTACGCCCTCAACGGGGCGCCGATACCTGGCGCTGATCATTTCGCAAGCGGCGGGCGCAAGAGCCTTGTTCACTTACTAAGCCTGGCGGCGGTATGGCTGACGATCGCATCAAGCGGCATCGTATTTTCTGAACCCGCACCGGTCGATGTATTGCAACTCGGCCTCATCATCCTTTTGCCGGTCATCGCCCTGGTTCGCATCAACCGCGCCCTGATTATCTACATCGCGCTATGGCTTATCGTTGCTGCCTGCGAATTTCTCGCATCCGCAAACGCGCACGACGTCCCAACCGCGATTCAATTCTCAGCCATCTCGCTTTACCTGACCGTCGCTTCGTTCGTCTTCGCAGGTTTCGTCGCGCGCGCACCGATCGCACACAGCTCGCTCATCCTCAACGCATGGACCGTCGCCGCTCTCATAGCGGCCACGACAGGACTGTGCGGCTACCTCGGCATCATCCCGGGAGCCTACGAGCTATTCACCAAATTCGGCAGGCTAGCCGGCACATTTAAAGACCCTAACGTCGCGGGCCCCTTCCTTGTCGCACCGATCCTTTACATGCTTCATCTGGCGTTGACCCGGTCTGCCGCCAAAGCCATCCCCGCGCTGGTTATCGCCGGCGTCCTATCGCTCGCAGTTCTTCTCACGTTCTCCCGAGGCGCATGGCTGAACCTTTTCGGTGCAGGCGCCCTCTTTGGCTACCTGTTCTTCGTAACGTCCAGCAGAAACGTGCAGCGCCTCCGCATCACAGTTCTAACGCTCGCCGGCCTATCAATGGCCGTGGTTGGACTCATTATTGCCCTCCAGTTCGACACCTTCGCAGAACTCCTGAACAGTCGTGCGGCCGTAACCCAAAGTTACGATGTGGGCCCGGAAGGACGGTTTGGCGGACAGTCCAAAGCCATCGGTCTTATTGCCGAAAACCCAATCGGGTTGGGCCCGCAGGTCTTTTCAACCGTCCATCACGCCGAAGAAGCCCACAACGTCTATCTCAGCATGTTCATGAACGCCGGTTGGCTCGGTGGCGGGGTGTACTGCATCCTCGTGGGCTTAACCATTGTCCTCGGGCTACGCCACACGCTGTGTGCATCACAGTCGCGTCCGCTCTTTCTGATCGTCTACGCAAGCTTCCTGGCAACAGCCTTGGAGGGCGTTATTGTCGACACCGATCACTGGCGTTTCTTCTACCTGTTAATGGCCATGGTCTGGGGCATGATGACCGCTTCACCAGAAAGAACGCTCACTGCCCCTGCGCCGAGATATCGCCGTGATGCCCGAATTTTGGACGGTCCACGCATTGCCTGACTGCCGGCATCGGCAACAAAATGCCAGCCAACATTCGGCCATGTACCTGCGGGAACAGAAATCCTCGCCAGAAGAACGCATTATCAATCCAGTACACAGATGGCGGCGGTGGCCGCAGGCTCACCGCAAGGCGGATGGAGAACCATTATGAAACAGTTTTTTATGGCGATAGCGGCAGTACTGTTTGCCAGCACGTTCGCGCAGAGTACGCCTGCCGAGGCCGGCAAGAACGTCAAACTACAGTTTGGCGGCCCGCTCGGCGCATTCAAGGCAAAAGGCAATGGGCGCAAGAGCGCACACAAGTGCGGCCATTCGTGCCGCGCGGCGTTGAAGAGGAAGAAAGCCGCAGCCAGAAAACGGGCTATTGCTAAGCGCAAAGCAGCCGAACGCAGAAAGGCAATTGCGGCACACAAAGCAGCTGAGAAGAAAAAGGCTATTGCCGCACGCAAGGCCGCTCAGAAGCGCAAAGCCATTGCGGCTGCCAAGAAGCGCAAAAAAGCCCAAGAGCTTGCTCGCGCAAAAGAAGAGAAAAAGAAAGCAGCAGAGGCAGAGACCGCAAAGGCTTCCGAAGACACTGAAGCTGAGGAAAAGAACGTCGCCAAAGATGATGGTGCAGGCGAAACGGACAAGGACTCCGTCAACGTGTCAGCACTGGCGGCAATTGGCAAACCGCTTGATCAAGTCGTCAAGACCGACAAGGCAAAAAAGTCCAATGAGGAAGGCAACGCAAGCACAATCGAAACCGGCGCAACTGAATTGGTTGATGAAAGCATTGCCGCTGCAGATAGCTGCAAGAAGTTCATTCCCTCAGCCGGCATGACCATCACGGTGCCGTGCGACGCCGAGTAGACAAAACAGGATGCGGGCTTCGGCATACGCCGCATGACGATAAAGAAAAGCAGGACCGGACGAATGATCCGGTCCTGCTTTTGGTTTGCCCATAGCGCGTCCGACAAGAACAAGCGCTAACAGTTTCTCAAGTTAGATCCGGAAGATCGCACCGCGAACCGAACGTGCACGCTCACGCACACGACCGCCGTCATTACCCGATTTCACGATCCAACGGCCATCGGCAGCCCGGCCTGTGATGATACCGACGTGGTGACGCCACACGACAACCGCACCAATTTGAGGTCCGGATGGGCGACCGTAATGCCGCCAGTTCCAGGCGACATTGAACTTCGGACCGCCACCCTTCTGCGTGCGCATCCACCAGCCGCACCACTTGCGCGGACGCCGGCCGACTTTATATCCGCCACCGGAGTAGTACGTCCGTGTCACGGGGTAGGAAGCCGACCCACCACTGCGACGGCCCGCACCCAGCGATGAACGCCGGCCGGACTTTTTAAAGAACGAACCATCGACCCTGTCGAAAATGCCGCCTGCGGAAAGGTCGGCCTGCGCTGGTGTAGCGGCGGCCGCAACCATCATCGCCACTGCAATGGCGATCGTCTTCATGCTCATCTCTATCGGTCCTTATTTGGATTTTTCAGATGTAGGACCGGCGCACTAAATCAGGCGATCGCGGCAGCACTACCCCGCCGCGTCAATTCGTCTCGCAAACGCAAAATTGCGACACCAACCAGTAGACACTTGAAAAGAATGGGAATTCCGCTCGTTAGGAAAGCGTTAACCATGACAGCACGCGCCGAAGACTGTCGGCTGATGGAGCACCAGAACCGTCCTGCAAATACGGATCAAAGGAGCTAGATGTCAAAAAATCGGATGGTCGGAGCGGCGAGATTTGAACTCGCGACCCCCAGTCCCCCAGACTGGTGCGCTAACCAGGCTGCGCCACGCTCCGTCGGCGCCATGTTTCGCACGCAGCCGCGCGTGCGGTCAATGGCCAATGGAGACAGCCCCCTCAACCGTTATCGAGCAACGCTGCAACGCCTTGCTCGTTGTCGGGGAACTCGAATAAGCGCGGTCCCCTACTGCCACCGGAACCAGAAAGATCATACACAGCGGCGGCATATCGATCACGGCCGGCATTGAGATCCACAACGCTCAAGGACGGTGCGGGTCCGAGGAGCTGCATCATGATCTCACCAGCCGCGATGGGTTCGCCATCTTTATTCCGAGCCTCTCCACCAACAACACCCAGCCGCGTTAGCAATTCGCCAATGCCACGACCATCGAGCTTGGCAAAAGCCTCCAGCCGTACCCAGGCCTGCAAGGCACCCGCCGTTGGATCCACAGCGTCCTCGATCAAGCCGTTGACCGTTGAACCAAACGCAGCACCCGACAGTGCGTCACCGGCAGCAAGCACGCGGTTGAGCCGCGCCTCACTCATACGCAAACGATCGCGCACCTCAAGATCAACGCCGATACGACCACCGCGCGCCAATCCGATCACCGCATAAGAACCGGCATGCGACAAACTGAAATCATCAGGCTGGCATAGTGACGCTGACACCGCGCCACCTCCAGCCATCGACGCGGCATGGCGAGTGTCGAGTAACGGTTTCCCGCCGGGCGCAGTGGCATAATCTACACCTCGCCAATGCCGACCGAATGCGCGCTCCACCAACAATCGCAAGGCGATATGCGCGCATCTGTTCACGCGCGCACGGTTTTGATCCTTCATGGCATCAAAGCGATTGATCTGCCCTTGGCTGAGCCGGGGTAACGTGCGTTCCGAGCCTTCAAGCACATCACGGACGCACTCAAGATCGACAAACCAAACTTCCAAGCCGGAGAAGGGATGGGTGTCAAAAGGCTCGAATGGCAGCATTGGCAGGCCACGTGCTCTGGGTAGGACTTCAGACACCTCAGACCGGATTACCAGCCCTTACATTTTGGCCCGCCTAGGCGCGACCGCCGCCCGCGCGTGAACGTTTGCGCGCCCGCTTAACAGGCTCGCCACGAGTGGCGCACTGCTTCAATAACTCACGCACCTGCTCAAGTTCGGCAATGGCGCCTGCAATGATTTTCAGCTTCTCCGGACCGACTGGCGACTTACCTCCCGCTTTTGCGCCGGAACGCGCTGCACGGTTCGCCCCCCCACGCGTAACGCCGACACGGCGCGCCGCCGAAGGTGACGGTCCACCCTCACCGGAAAACGACGTCGCCGCAGCATCCCCTTTTGACTTTGCTTTACGGCGTGACCTAGGTTGGTCTGTTTCTGGTGGAGAACCAGCAAAGCTCACCACGCCACCTGCCCGCTTGACGCGGTCGACGCCCTGTTCGCGCAAAATCTTTTGCACGCCTTTAATCGTGTAGCCTTCGGCGTGCAGCAACCGCCGGATACCGCGCAAAAGATCGAGATCTTCCGGCCGGTAATAACGCCGGCCGCCACCACGCTTCATTGGCTTGATTTGCGGAAAGCGCTGCTCCCAGAAACGCAGCACGTGCTTGGGAACCTCCAGCTCTTCGGCAACTTCACTAATTGTCCGAAAGGCTTCGGCGGCTTTGCTCATCGTGCCCTGGTCTCCGCGTTTAAAATTGGCGAGCGCGCACTCACGAAGGAACGTGAAGGCTCACACATTCTATCAGGTCAGATTGCCTGAATTCCGCCGGTACGGCAAACGTTACTCGGCAGCTTTACGCGTTACCAATGCAGCGTTAATGCGCTCTTTCATGATATTGCTTGGTCTGAAAACAAGAACGCGTCGTGGCGTGATCGGCACTTCCTGTCCGGTCTTCGGATTACGCCCAATACGCTGGCCCTTCTGGCGAATGCCGAATGATCCAAACGATGAGAGCTTAACCTGCTCGCCATTTGCCAAGCAGGAGGATATCTCCCCCAACACAATTTCTACGAGTTCCTGAGACTCGTTACGCGGAAGCCCGACATTGCGGACAATCGCTTCCGCAAGATCTGCGCGCGTTAAAGTCTTACCACCCATAGCCCCGTAACCTCCCCAGCGGTCTTTGACACGGCCAGATGCTACTGGCCCAGCGCCCTGCGGTCAACGACAGAATTTCCCAAGCCGCTGAAAACACGAGCATAATTTGAAGGGCGAGAATACAACAAGAACAGCGAAGATTAGACCGTTTGGGCCAAAGTATCCGACCCTGCCAATGCCCGAAGCAGAGCGGGCTTTACCAGCGCACCAGAGCCGCTCCCCAGGTGAACCCTCCGCCCATTGCCTCGAGAAGCACAAGGCTTCCTTCCTTTATGCGGTGGTCCTCGAAGGCCTGGTTGAGCGCCAACGGAATGGACGCAGCCGAGGTGTTGCCGTGATCGCCCAGCGTCATCACGATCCGGTCTGGCGGAACGCCGAGCTTTTTGGCAATGCCATCAAGGATCCGCTTGTTGGCCTGGTGCGGAACAAACAGATCAATTTCGTCGCTGGCGTGTCCCGTCTGCACCAGAATTTCCTCGATCACACCGCTGATCTTGTGAATGGCGTGCCGGAACACCTCACGTCCGTTCATGCGCAGATGCCCGACCGTTTTTGTCGAACCCGGACCGCCGTCGACATAAAGCAGCTCTTCATAGCGACCATCCGATCGGATGCGGGTCGCTAGGACCCCACGGTCAGAATCATCACCGTGTTGCGGCATCGCTTCGAGCACAACGGCACCGGCGCCATCACCGAACAGCACGCATGTTGACCGGTCCGTCCAGTCGAGGATGCGCGAAAACGTCTCCGCTCCCACAACAACCGCGCGCTTGAACTGTCCGGTTTTGAGAAAATTATCCGCAATGGACATCGCATAAACGAAACCGGAGCACACAGCCTGAACATCGAACGCAGCACCCCTCGTCGCACCCAGACCATGTTGGATCTTGACAGCGGTAGACGGAAACGTCCGGTCCGGCGTTGCCGTTGCGCAAATAACGAGATCGATGTCCACCGGATCAATACCGGCCCGCACGAGCGCTTGGCGCGCGGCAGCTAGGCCAAGATCGGATGTCAGTTCATCATCCGCAGCAATGTGCCGCTGGCGTATCCCAGAGCGCTCTACGATCCACTCGTCAGTCGTGTCGACGATCTTAGATATGTCGTCATTGGTCATCACGCGCTTGGGCAAATGCGCGCCAACGCCAAGAACTACAGACCGAATGACTGCCACAGCTTTTCCCTTAGCTCCTGATGAATGCCAACATATCGACGATCATGCGCACTGACCGCGCAGAATGTTTCCTGCCTTTGCACATCGCGACTGTCCCTTTCGCCGCCAACCAACGCGGCACCACGCATTTGTCAATACTGGCTCAATTGTCGATCGTCTCGGCCAGCTTATGATGAAACGCGTCCAGATCGGCCGCCAACCGCTCCAAAAGCCCGCTGCCAGCCATTTCGTACCCCAGGTCGACGGCGCTGGCAAAGCCCAGCGCGTCCGTTCCTCCATGGCTCTTGATCGTAATGCCGTTCAATCCCAGGAATGTTCCACCATTAACGCGCCGCGGATCCATCTTGTGTTTGAGCACGCGAAATCCACCGCGGGCCAGAGCTGCGCCAATCCGCGATGCCCAGGTACGCATCATAGCGTCGCGTAGATACTGGCTGATTTGCCGGGCCGTACCTTCCGCAGTCTTCAAGGCAATATTGCCCGCAAACCCCTCCACCACAACGACGTCCACGTGCCCCTGGCCGATTTGATCACCCTCAACGAAACCACGATAATCCAGCGGCAGTTCCGTCTCCTTCAGCCAGGAGTTCGCCTTCTTGACTTCATCGGCACCTTTGATTTCTTCCACACCGACATTGAGAAGCCCAACGGTCGGCAATTCAACGTGGAACAAGGCGCGCGCCATGGCCGCCCCCATCAGCGCAAAGTCCGACAGCTGACGCGCACTCGCACCGATGTTTGCGCCGACATCAAGCACGATACATTCTGACCCGACCGTCGGCCAAAGCGCGGCAATTGCAGGCCGTTCAATTCCCGCCATCGGACGCAGAATGATCTTAGACATAGCCATCAGCGCACCGGTATTTCCGGCAGACACGGCCACATGCGCTTGCCCATGTTTCACGGCCTGAATGGCGCACCACATGCTCGAGCCCTTTCCCCGCCGCAAGGCCTGGCTCGGTTTATCGCCCATTGAAACAACAATATCGGTATGCTCAACGCGCGAGCGCTCTTTCAGGTCGGGAAACTCTTCAAGTTTCTGCGTAATGACGGCTTCATCGCCGAAAAAAATGAAATCGAGAGCCGGGTGCCGCTCCAGCGAAATCGCGGCACCGGGGACAACCACGTCCGGTCCCTGGTCTCCGCCCATGGCATCAAGCGCTATCGTGCGTGGCGCCAACATAACCAGACCCGCCGTACCTCAAAAATTAACCCCAACACACGCGCACGCATCCCCTGCCGCAGCGCCTGTAACCTGCCGGCAAAGTGCGGGCAAGCGCGCGTGGAACATACCTCTTTGCTGATCCCAGACAACTTCTTTCTGATGGCCCATTCGACCGGGCCGACGCTTTGTGGCACGAGCCGGCCCCAGTGCCACCCGGCCAGCGATCTCCTAGGTCGACCGCCTGAGTTTGCTCAGCCCGGCAAACGGCCCGCCTTCCTGCTGCTCTGCCTGAGTTGCATGGTCCGACCAATCAAATTCCGCACCCTCCGTCTTAGGAAACGGATCGAGGCTCGCCGAGAATATCTCAAAGAGCAGGCGTCCTATACCGAGTTCATCCCCCTCAAGCACTTCCACCGAAACACCACCCAATATCTCCTGCTCGCCCTCCTCACCGGAGCCGAGCATATGCGGCGGTACGAACTCTGCCTCTATGGCTTCTTCAATTTTTGTTTCGAGGGGGGCAAGCGAAATAATGCAGGCTTGGACGACGCTTGCATTAAGGCGCCCGCGCACCAAGTAACGCCCGCCCGCGGCTGGAGAGACTTCATACTTGCAACGAAAGGAAGTGCACGCTTCAATTTCCGTGGCACGCGCCAACGCTGCAAGTTCCTCTTCGGTGGCTGCACGCTCTACACTGAGTACGCCCTTGCCAACCTGGTCGGTACGCACGCCCCAATCATCCAACATATCAATCGCCTCCCGGTGCAAAACGCGGACCCTCGGCTATCAGCTGATCCAACGGCTGCTCCTCAAGCATGAAGCTCACCTTCAAGACATAGTCTGACAACACGGCACATTCTCCCGCATTGTCTTCACCGACAACATCCAGCACGATGTTTTCAAGATCGCTGCAATTTCCCGAGCGTGCCAACTTAACGGCCTGACGGTACGCGGCAGCACGCCCGTAAAAGCCCGCTGCCGCCGCTTTAACTTTTTTGGCAACACCGACGTCGCCCACGCCCATCTCCCGCATAGCGCCATCCAGGTCTGCGACGAATCGCTCGATCATGAGCCGAGACAGCTTCAGTTCTTGTGCACCGGCACCCTTGAGACGCTCCAGTAGGCAGAATAGGTGCAAAACTATCATTTCGTAGCGTCCTTCGGGGGTATCGGGCACGCCCATGTGGATATAGAGCTCAGGCGCTCTTGCCTGCGCCACGACCGCGCCATAAAGCTGATCTGCTTTACTGCGAAGGACGGCGCGTGAACGTAACCAGTTCAACATGAAAATGAATCCTATACTCTCGAAACTTGCGGGTTGAGGGATAGTCACATGTCACGTTTGCGCTGCCTGGCGGATCCTGACCCCCAGCTGCAGGTCGGACCGATGAATTCGACGAACCTGATTGTCGTCTTGCGACAAAGACGGAGGTAATATGCGCCGATCACCCAAGAGATACCAGCCTGGCGCCGCGCGCTCCCGGCGACATAGATCGCGCAAATCCTCGGCTGCACCCGCATTGATTATTGGCGCTCTTGCCGCATTGTCGCTGTCGGGATGCTCAAGCAACGTCATCAAGCATGGTCACTACTTTACTGAAAGCGACATTCAGCAAATTCAACCCGGAATGAGCCAAGAGCAGGTACGTCTCACATTGGGCACACCGACAACCACTGCGAGTGTCGGCACCGGCAATGCCTATTACTATATTTCGTCGACAGCAACCCAAGCCGCTTTCTTCAAGGAGCAGGAAGTAGATCGCAAAGTTGCGGCGATTTACTTCAATCAGCTTGGGCTGGTCGAGCGCGTCGCCAACTATGGGCTGAAGGACGGAAAAGTCTTCGACTTCATTTCGCGCAAGACGCCGGCGCCCGGCGGCAAGGACGAAGGTCTTCTCAACCAGCTGTTCCGCAATCTCGGCAAGGGTCAGCAGAAAATCTTCGACCCCGGCCAATTTTGACACGGGCGCTTGACGCTGTTTGCCAACCCACAAGGCTGCGTCTAGTTGCACGGTGCGAGACCGCGCCATTGACATGACCCCGCTTCGATTAAGCGGGGTCATCTATTTGTCTACTTTGCAGGCTGACCCCAGGGAGCTCGCCTTCTTATTTGGCCGGGCCAATCCGCCGTTGGGCAAACCAACAGCGGATTGGCCCTTGTTGTGTTAGTGCGCCAGCACCGCCAGTAGCAACAGCGCCACAATGTTGGTGATCTTGATTGCCGGGTTCACAGCCGGACCTGCCGTATCCTTGTATGGATCGCCGACGGTATCACCGGTCACTGACGCCTTGTGCGCTTCGGAGCCCTTTTCGTGCTTTTGCCCATCCTTATCGACAAAGCCGTCCTCAAAGCTCTTTTTTGCATTGTCCCAGGCACCGCCACCTGATGTCATCGAGATGGCCACAAACAGCCCCGTCACAATCACACCGAGCAACATGGCGCCAACAGCTGAGAACGCCGCGCTCTTGCCTTCCGCACCACCGCCGGCGATCGTGAGGATGACAAAGTACATGACAATCGGCGACAGCACCGGCAACAGCGACGGCACAACCATTTCCTTGATGGCGGCCCGTGTAAGCAGGTCGACGGCCCGTGCATAATCAGGACGATCCGTTCCCTCCATGATGCCGGGTTTGGCTTTGAACTGACGACGCACTTCCTCAACGATCGAGCCGCCGGCACGACCGACAGCCATCATTGCCATTCCACCGAACAGATAAGGAATGAGACCACCGATAAACAAACCGACAACCACATAAGGATTCGCCAGCGAGAAGTCCGGTGTCACACCGTCAAAGTACGGGAACTTGTCGGCGTTCTTGGTGAAGTATTCCAGGTCGTAGTTGTAAGCTGCAAACAACACCAGCGCACCCAGACCGGCAGAACCGATCGCATACCCCTTGGTGACAGCCTTTGTGGTGTTACCCACCGCATCGAGCGCGTCTGTAGACTTGCGGACTTCGGCAGGTAGTCCAGCCATCTCCGCAATACCACCGGCGTTGTCGGTAACGGGCCCAAAGGCATCCAGCGCAACAACCATGCCTGCAAGTCCAAGCATTGTCGTCGTGGCAATAGCCGTACCGAACAAGCCTGCCAGGTTGTAAGTCATTAAAATTCCACTGACGATGACAATCGTCGGCAGTGCTGTCGCCTCAAGTGAAACTGCAAGACCCTGAATGACGTTCGTGCCATGCCCGGTTACTGACGACTGGCTGATGGAGCGTACGGGACGGAAGCCGATCCCTGTGTAGTACTCGGTGATCCAGACGATGAGTCCCGTAACCGCAAGACCGACAATGCCGCACAGGAACAGGTTATGTGCAAGGATCTCACGCCCCGCTGCCGTACCGACAACTTCCGTTTCACCAAATACAAGATGGGTTGCTGCATAAAGGCCAGCGATTGAGAGCACGGCCGTTGCAATAAAGCCTCGATAAAGAGCACCCATAATGGAGTTGTTCGAACCCAGCTTCACGAAGAATGCACCAATGACGGAAGTCACAATGCATGCCGCGCAGACAGCCAGCGGATAGACCATGGCCTGCGCCAAACCTGGCTGATCGCCAAAGAAAATTGCCGCCAACACCATCGTCGCGACAACCGTTACGGCGTATGTTTCGAAAAGGTCAGCAGCCATACCAGCACAATCGCCAACATTATCGCCGACATTGTCCGCGATGGTTGCCGGGTTGCGCGGATCATCTTCGGGGATACCGGCCTCAACCTTACCGACCAGATCGCCGCCAACATCCGCACCCTTGGTGAAAATACCGCCACCCAGACGAGCAAAGATCGAGATCAGAGAGGCACCAAAACCAAGCGCAACCAATGCATCGATGACTGTGCGATCACTTGCCGGGTCGAGCTCAAGCCCGCCTACAAGAAAGAAGTAGTAGCTGGCAACTCCGATAAGGGCCAAGCCAGCGACAAGCATGCCCGTCACCGCACCCGACTTGAAGGCGATGTCGAGACCGCTAGCGAGCGATTTAGACGCAGCCTGAGCCGTACGCACGTTTGCACGCACTGAGACAAGCATGCCGATATAACCGGCCAAGCCACTCAGCACGGCGCCAATGAGGAAGCCGAGTGCCACAAGCCCACCAAGCAAAACCCAGGCGATTACGAAGATCACCGCACCGACAATACCGATGGTCGTGTACTGGCGGTTGAGATACGCCTGCGCCCCTTCACGGATGGCGCCGGCGATTTCCTGCATCCGCGCGCTGCCGGCGTCTGCATTCATCACCGTTTGAATCGTGTAGATCGCATAAACGAGAGAGAGTGCACCGCAAGCGATGATCCCCCAGAGAATTTCAGTCATGTGCTGGTCCCTTCGGGCCGGGCGTTATGTCCGATTAATGAAGCTTCACGCAAGGCTGCGTGAGGCCCGGGCGCCCGCCCCCGGACGGCGCCCTGACGCGCAACTTCGCCTCAGGCCGCCACGGCCCTGCAAACAAAGCGCACACATTGATCATTAGATGAGAACCCGAATAGGTGCCCCGATGCGAGACGCATCGGGACTTATCGGGCCCTAGGCGCGCGGAACATGCCAAAACTGCAGCGCAGTTGCAACAAGGACACCAACGAAAACACGGCTTGCACACCGCTATCCGCCTCAATTTGCTGCCTTAGAGCAGCTTGGTGTTGTAAAGGCTCATGTTTTTGGCGCTCGCTCGTCCTAAAGTCGAAGGTAACGGCGACCGCCTTATGCAACTAACTCCGGTCAATATTCAGCAACCCGGACGCTGCGCATTCCACTGTGCCACGATTGAGACAGCGGCAATGGGCCAGAGCCTCCGGTCCGCAATTCTAAGACACAGTTAAAAGCGATACGGATAGCGGGGACCGTAAAACCCAAACCTTTCGCCACCGTAGAAACGGCGATATCGCCAGTATGGCCGATAGTAATACGACGGAGCGATGAAATACCTGCCGCCGTTTCGGTAGCCAAAACGCCTGACACGGTATCTGCGTTTCGCCCGATGGCGGCGCATCCCCAGTCGGTAGAGCCGGTCGCGAAGCTGTCTGCGCTTACGATAGCGCACGTGTTCAACCGTGGAAACAAACACACCACCCGCTGCATCACGCACAGCCATTCCATTTGCACTACCTGCGTGCACACTATCCTGCGGGAAACTTGCAGCCCCTATGGCGATCGCGACCCCAAACAAAATGCTAGGCAAATGTCTCATTGGCGTCTCCCATCTGGCTCACAGAGCTTCACGCTCAGCGACTTCCATCCAACACCAATTCTGCGCAGAACAAAATCCAATTACGGATTACACACCCATCGTGGCTTGACGAATTCTCGAGGGGTGCATCGCATTCACCACATTTATCACGCAAACAATGAAAACGGCTTTAGAGCAAAACGACGATAAGAACGTGCCAACACCGCGAGCAGCAATGCAGTTTGGCAGCAGCAATCACATTTGACTTGCGCTCAGAACACGGTGGCGATCGAGGTCGTCGGCATCAACAAGACTGTCGTTGTCTCATTGACGCCGACACCTAGCCCAATGTGCACGGTGTCGCATCGGGGGTGTTCGCACCCGCTGAGAGACGCGCAGCTACGGCGACCAAAACTTACCAGTACCGCCTGTACCTGTAATAGCGGCGACGCGGATAGTAGAAGCGATAGCGTGGGTAGTAGTGACCGTAGAACCTTGGGTAATAGTACCGCCGCCAACGATAACGGCGCGGATAATACCCAAAACGGAATCTAAACCGACGCCCACGCCGCCACCGGCGATAACGCCGTCTTGCCTTTTCCACGACACCCGCTTCTTGCGCAATAGGAACCTTACCCGCTGCAAGCGCGCCAGCAGCAGCCGCACTTGCGTCGCGCGGGGCAAAGAATGCGACGCACAAACCGGCCAACATGATTGCCAACAACTTTCGCATTGTCTTCTCCCGTGTCCTAAGACGGGCTGGCATTGTATCGGCGACGCACGCCGACAACCAATCCCGCCGACAAGTGTAATCGATCAACCTGGATTGCGCGCTGAACGGGCGAACAATCGACCGCATTTATTTTATCCGCTTCTTTGCGCGCCACCCACAGGAACGTCGACGTGGGGTTGTTCACGCACGCATCTGCCTGCAACCGCGTGCAGCCGAACCTTTCGAGGTTTGCCTTGCACATTTGACTTACTGCAACAGCAGAACGTCTGACTCACACGTACCGACACCTTTTCGCGGCAACCGGCGCCACCTCTTAAATCCCGATACATCACTGATCAAACAACAAAAAAGCGGCGAACCCAAATCAATTGGCCACAATCGAGCCAACACAGTGTTGTGAGGACTCCGCGTGGCGGGGCAGCAAGACCTTATTCCCGCAGCGACCAGGAGCGCCAGAATTGTACGGTCCTAGATTGAGACACAGCATGTGCAGAGACAATCACGCCGCGCAAAACGACCGTCCATCGGAGCGTTTTTTGAGAACAGATATGCAGCAATCGGCATTGCGAACATCGGCTGAAACATGTGAAGCAGTTTCCTAAATCGAAAAACAAGCACGCCCAGGATTCGAACGGAGGCAGACCTTGCAGCAGATAGCCAATGCACTCACCAGTGCCGAGAGCAAACAAATGGCAGAAAAACTGGCACCTCAAGTCGGCATGAGCGCCGAACAGACACAGCGTGTCATCTCTTCGGTCACGACCGAACTGTCCGAAACATTGGAACGCCTGACATTATCCCGCGGTGGGCTCGCTGATCTTGTCGGTGCCCTCGCCGACGGTCACCATGAACGCTACGTTGAGGAACCCGAAACACTGGAGCAGCCATCAACAATAGAAGACGGAAGTAAAATCCTGGGACACATCCTAGGCAGCAAAGACGCCAGTCGTGCAGTCGCCGCTCGGACGGCACGCAAAACAGGCGCCAGCGAAAACGATATTAAGAAATTGCTCCCGTTGATTGCTGCGATGTTCATGGGTGGTCTGTCCCGCCAAACCAAACCCGCCCTCAACAAAGTTGCAAGCGTCACAAGCGACCCGTTTGAAGGACACAAACCTTTACCCATGCCGCCGGACACAATCGCCCGTTCTCCCGCAGGACGCACCTCCAACCCGCTTGACGATCTATCCGACATCATCCGTCGCGGAGGACGCACGCCCGGTGGTGCAGGCAGTACCAGTGGCGGATTAGCCTGGAATATCGTGCGGTCCATCATTGGCGCGGCGCTCGGCTTTCAAAGCCGCGGCATAATGGGCTGGATAATCCGGGTTGTCGTCATGCGGTGGGGCTGGGCACTCCTAAAGCGCATTCTGACGCGGGTCTTCCTTGGCCGATAAGCACGCCGTCTGCGCCTGCAGAAAGGTTTGAGTCTGCCGGTCTCGCCCCGAACACCGATAGGTTCCGTGAACCGGCATGCCTACAAAAAAAGAAAAGCCAGCGCTCAAAACAGAGCGCTGGCTTTATCTTCATGGGTCGGAGAGAGGACCCTATTCCCGTCTCGACAAACCAAAAAACTTCACATCCACTGCAGCCAACCAAACTCTACCGTACTTGGTTACCCAATTTACCGGCGCCCACGTGCACACGGACGAGCTTCGACGTAGCAATCCCAGCCCCCGCCAGTGCGGTCGCACCTCTTTCCCTTGCTGCTTGCAAGCCGCCAGCGCGCCCAATCGGACCCGTACTCTGTCGCCGTGAAGCTGCTCCAGGAGATAATGGCTTGCCGCAATGCTGCCTTCTTCGACTTTGCGTAACCCGTGCCACTATGGAAATGGTCGGTGAAACACGTCTTTCGCCCTTCCCGGCGCCAGTCGTGGATGCTGGCAAAACCAGTATCATCCGCCTGCGCAGACGGAAAAGGAACAAGGACAAGGGCAGCAAACACCGCCGCACTCATGCGCTTCAGGGCCATGATATGCCTCTTGGAATGTGTTGAACAAATTCGGATTACGAATCTCACCTTGCCAGAATTCGCCTCGTGTCGCCCCGACATGAATCAACGCCGTGAGATTTCCCGAGGGGGCCGCTGCAAACGTGCCACACATGATGCCGCAGCACCGCGTTGCGCCTGCAAGGGGCTTCCATCAAGAGCAAGGAATGCTAGCCACTGACCATCAGCCTGGCGCGCCGCCGAAGCTTGCCTCCTACCAGTCCCCTGGTGCGTCACCACCAGGGTTGCTCGTGCACCCGTTTCCCATCCACGATGAGCGCTTTCAATGCGCTTCGCCCTTTGCCATCGATCGAAACAGCCGCCTGAATCTTCCGGTCCGCTACCTTCTTTTCCAGCTCCAACCCCGCGCCTTCCGGCACGAAATAACTCTCAAGTCCATAGCGCACACGCGCAACAGGGGTTGCTCTCGCTGGTGGCGATGCTGGAGTGGTTTCATCAGCCGTCGGCGCGCTGGAGGGGCTTGAAGCACCACTGCCGCTTGCATCCGCCCCAGCGTCCCGTCGCACAGGTTGCCATGACCGGGTGACGGTGCCATGCAGAACAATCTCCCCCTCCCCGACCTGCTGAGGCCAAAGAGGAGCGGCGGCGACGGCAGACCATTCCCCACCGTCAGTCTTTGCCAACGTCACGTAAATCGGATCTCCACGTTTAACGGGCGTCTTCAACACGTCCCCGCCCAGTCGCGAGATCTTATAATTTAGGATCACATAGTCGCCGCGAAACAGGCTGCGCGGATCGACCGGAATGACGTCCAAAACGACTTCGCGGCCTGAAGTCAACAGGCTAACTCGATCCCAGACCATGTAACCAAGCACCAGGCTTTGCGCGGCAGCGACAAGAATAACAAGCGGCCAATACGAACCTGACGAAATACCTCGCGTCGGTGCAGTCCGTTCCATGCTCATGATCCAACACCCCGCAAGAGGTCGCGTCCCGAATGCAACCGAAACGCCAGCCATCCCAGCGCCAGAACAATGAGGCCCGCGATAAAGAAAAACAACGACGATCCAAGCAGCGTCCCGACCGTCTTGAAATAGAGCGACAGGATTTCGATCGAGAAGCCGGCGTAGCCGAGCCATAGGACTCGACTGTGCTTGTTGCGCAGCGCCCAGACCACAGCGACAATGAGCAGCGCCAGGGTAAGCACAGCTAAAACGATCAAACCGTTGAGCCCAGGATTCTCGATAAACTGTAGCGCCATCAGTGCGGCAAACGACACAACCATCCCCGCTTCCAATGCGACATCGGCGCCATAGTGCACGTCTTCCGTCAGACCCAGGCCGGTGGTCAGGTCAGGCCCAAAAGTCATCAATGCAATCGCAACACCGCAGGCTATAAGACCCACGGCCAGCACGAGGGAATGCGCGTGTCCATCCATCAGAAGGTATCCGAGCATGATCACCCAGATACTCATGATCACGGCAGCAAGATAATACCCCGGACGCCATCGTCTCCAGATGACGGCAGCCGTTGCGGCACCCCAGCCGGCCAAAAATGGCCAGTGAACCTTTTCGCTAACCGCCGTTTCCCATCCGCTCCACAGCCCGACAAGAAGCAGCGTCAGTCCCAATGCTGGATTTGAGCGAAGCAACACGCCTGCCAAAAGTGCACCAAGCCACCATGTCAAAACCGCATCAGGAGGATGTCCATCCATGTGATACATTTGCGCAATCAACATGATGCTGGCACCGAACAGACAGATCCCCAATAGGATTGCCGCATGTGCAAACAGGTCAAGTCCTCTGGAAAGGAGGCCGCCCGCAAGGCAGTAGGCACCCCAAAGCCCCGCCACCAGTAGACCGAAACGCATCAGCCTCGGCATATCCTGCCAGTTCGCCGCGACAAAACTCATGGCGGCAAACCCAATCAGCACAACACCGAGGATTGACAACACAGAAGCAAGCTTCAGGCCTGACCCGCGTTCCAAAACTTCAGCGCGAATGGCCGCCTCGCCCTCTGTCGTCACCCAGCCGGCCTCGCGCCAGCGCACAACGTCGTCGAGTAGTTTGCGCCGGGATCGGATCATGGTCAGGTCTCCAAAAGAAATGCAGTGTGGGCCCAACCTACCTTTGCAGCCCCGTTCGCATCAACTTGAGCCGCACGCCCGGTTATCTCTGACGAGATCACTGCTGGTTACCGATGCCGCGGCCAGGTCCGCCGTGGTCATCACTTAGGCACTGGCTGTGGTCACAAAGCGCCTCGATGACATTGCACGAAGCGATACTGCCCCCCTCACACTGGTCAATCATACGGCGCAGTTCGACTTTGAGGGAGTTCAACCGCACGAGACGGTCCTCCACATCCGCAAGCCGCCTGCGGGCAATGTCGTCAACCTGTGTACAAGACCTCTGCGGCTGATCCTGAAGCACCAGCATCGACCGAATCTCATTGACCGAAAATCCCAACTCCCGCGCATGTCTGATAAAGGACAAACGCTGCACATCCGCCTGTCCGTAAACGCGCCGGTTACTGGCCGTGCGGTGCGGCTCGCGCAACAACCCGATGCTCTCGTAGTAGCGGATCGTCTGCACCTTTACGCTGGTCATGGCGGCCAACTGGCCGATGGAAACGTCGTTCATAGACTATCCCGTGCTGCAGCTCTTCTAACGCCGTCACACCCACGTGGCCCGCCGCGATCACCTGGGCCTCAGAAACAAATAAGAAATCTCTTGATCCTCTAGTCGCTAGAGCATTTAGGCTAGGAACCAATGTAGGCTGCCAAATGGCGATAAGGCGTCGCCAAAATGGTTCATTCGAAAGGGTTAACGCCATGACCATGGGCCCCGCAGCTTCGTGCGGATGCGATCAACCATTTGACGGATTGGACCAGCGTTATCAGCGCCTGCTCTGGGCCGTCATTCTGATCAACGGAACCATGTTCGTCATCGAAATGTGGGGCGGGCATGCCGCCGGATCACGAGCGCTAGAAGCTGACGCGCTCGATTTTCTGGGCGACAGTCTCACGTACGGACTTAGCCTATGGGCGATCGGCCGCGCGGCAACGGTGCGTGCACGCGCGGCAATCTTCAAGGGCATCAGCCTCCTCTTGATGGGACTATACGTCTTCGCCAAAACCATTTTTGAAGTCTTTTACCTCGGCCTGCCACGCGCGGAACTGATGGGGGGCATTGGGGCTCTGGCTTTCATCGCAAACGTCGTCAGCGTTCTGTTGTTAGTACGATACAAAGATGGAGATGCAAACGTACGCTCCGTCTGGCTTTGTTCACGCAACGACGCCATCGGAAACCTGATTGTCATCGCCGCCGCCGGATCGGTCTGGGCCAGCGCCAGCGGATGGCCAGACGTCATCGTTGCCTTTGTCATGGCTGGTCTTTTTACCAACTCCGCCTGGCAAATACTAACCCAGGCACGCCGCGAGATTGCCGAAGATGCAACACAGTCGGCCAAGGGGCCAAGCACGTCGGCGAACGAGGAGCAACAGCGCTGTGATGACAGCTCGTGACACACAAAGACGGGCAGGCTAACGTCCACCCATGAAAACTCCGAAAAGCGAAAAAGCAGCCGTTCACGTCATTGGCGGCGGCCTTGCAGGCTCCGACGCGGCATGGGCGGTCGCATCCCATGGCCTACCTGTCGTCATTCACGAAATGCGACCCGTTCGTGCCACCGATGCCCATCACACCGACGGCCTTGCCGAACTCGTCTGTTCCAATTCGTTCCGCTCCGACGATTGGGAAAACAACGCCGTCGGCCTGTTGCATGAAGAAATGCGCCGCGCCGGATCACTCATCATGGCAGCCGCAGACAAACATAAGCTTCCCGCAGGCGGCGCGCTGGCCGTCGACCGCGATGGTTTCTCTGCAGAGGTCACAGCCTCGCTGGAACGCCACCCCTTGATCACGATTGCACGCGAAGAAATTACCGGTCTGCCACCGGCCGATTGGGATAACGTCATCATTGCCACCGGCCCGTTGACGTCACCGGCACTGGCCGAGGCCATTCTCGACCTCACGGGTGTGGGCCAATTGGCGTTCTTCGATGCGATCGCACCCATCGTGCACCATGAGAGCATCGACCTTGCCGTTGCGTGGGCCCAATCACGTTACGACAAGCCAGGCCCCGCAGGCACCGGCGCCGACTATTTAAACTGCCCACTAAACGAAGACGAATACAACGCCTTCATTGACGAACTGCTTGCCGCCGAAAAAACCGAGTTCAAGGAATGGGAGGCGTCCACGCCCTACTTCGACGGCTGCCTCCCCATCGAAGTGATGGCCGCGCGCGGCCGCGAAACCTTGCGTTTCGGTCCGATGAAGCCCGTTGGCTTGAGAAACCCGCACCGTGACGATGAACGCCCTTACGCCGTTGTCCAACTCCGTCAGGATAATGCGCTCGGGACGCTATGGAACATTGTCGGCTTCCAAACAAAGCTGAAGCATGCCGAACAGGCCCGCGTCTTTCGCATGATACCCGGACTGACCGAGGCTCAGTTCGCGCGCCTGGGCGGCCTACATCGTAATACGTTCCTCAACTCTCCAAAATTGCTCAACGCTTCGCTGCAACTTCAAAAAGACGAGCGTCTTCGATTTGCTGGGCAAATCACCGGTGTCGAAGGTTATGTCGAAAGTGCTGCAACCGGTCTTCTGGCTGGCCGTTTTGCCGCGCACCAGGCCCTTGCAAATGAAATCTGCCCACCGCCGGCGACCACTGCTCTTGGCGCTCTTATTATGCACATCACACAAGGTCACCTCGCTGCGGAGCCTGATGCAGCGAGCAATGCGAAGAATTCCTTCCAGCCCATGAACATCAACTACGGGCTGTTTCCGCCGCCTGACGAAATTCCAAAAGTCGATGCCGATGGTCGCCGCTTAAAGGGAAAGCAACGAGGCGTAGCCAAAAAGCGCGCCATATCCCATCGCGCAATCCAGCACATTGAAGATTGGCTAAGGACCACGAATGTCATCGAAAGCGAGAACAGCGAGACCGCTACGATGGCCGCCGCGCAATCTCGCTAGCCTCCCTGCCCGTATTTGCGCAAGACCGCGCGCGCCGTTTCTGCCACCGCGTCTGCGATCGCCGCATGCCCTTCCGCGGTGGGATGAAACGCACCTGAATAGGTCGATGCCAGCAAGAGCTGGAAGTACGAGAAGCTTTCTAACTCCAAGACCTTTTGTGCCAATGACCGCGATACATGAAAGTTTCCGGTCATAAACGCATCATTCGGCGTTCGAAACCATCGCTGCCGGGACGTATACGGCCGGTACTCGGCTGGATTGAAGGGCACCCATTTGCCGTCAATCCGGCGGGGCAGCCGCAAGTCATCGGCGACCGAAAAAGAGCTTTCCTTGAACCCGGCGCAAATTCCACGACCATTGAATAACCGGCGATGTGATTGGACAAACGACCACCCGTGCCGACGGGCGCTCCGGCCCATGACCGCATGCAGTTTGTCAGCAACCTTGAGACCTTCTTTTGCGCGTTTGGCACTCAAGTTGAAATCGGACGCAACCTCCATGCCCGCCCGGCCGCTCGGGCAGACACGCCTACCGTCACCAAGCAGCGCCATCCCGGGATAACCAGTTAGAATAATTCGGTCCGATTGCTTCCACGGTACATGCAGGATGTAGTGCAAAGCACGATTGAGCGCCTTGTAGCGCTCGTCCAACGTATTCAATTGCAGTGCCGCCTGTGCCGACCCGTAAACCTGCCCGAGCCAACCGCCAAGCGTTTTCAGCTTCGATTTGTCGGAGAGCACCGCGTTGGCCAAAAGCCGGGCAAAACCGATATCGTTGCCACCAATGGACAAGAGCACAAGATCGATCCGGCGCGCGCGTCTGCGGTCGCACTTACGCAAGACCAACCCGCCTTTGAGATCCTTGATGTGCCCCTTGATGTGATAGGCTTCCGGCAGAATGCGCTCACGTGCCCGCGCACCTTCGCACTGCGCCACCGCAACGGCGGAAATCTGCGAAAGGTCCGGCGGATTGGGCACCCATTCATTGCCCTTGTACCGGAGAAAAAGCCCACGCGTTATTTCCGCACCCGAGCAGGCAAACCCCGCATACGTAACAGCCCTGTGTGGATCTTCGATCGCGAGTTGTAGCGCAACACGCAATTGGTGCGAATAAAGCGATCTATGGCAGGCTTGGTCGAGCCAACGTGCGTTCGCCTTCATAAATGCGGCATCACCAATTTGCTGCCAGGACCCCACGCGGGCCGGATAACCGGTAAGGTTGAACTGCGGCGTAGAGGCACCGTAGTCAGCAGTACGTTCTCGCGAAAACCTTACGGGCTCATCCGGATTACCTTCGCCAGAACCAAAACTGTCACCCATCCCAACGATAAAAAGATCTTCAACTTCAACCGTCGTAGCCGCAATCTTACGCCCACCGACCTCCACCTCGATCATGGCCCCGTGCGGATAAGGAATGCTGAGGGCAATGGGGTCGTCACACATTCGTTTTTCGGATTGGCCACGCAGTTTCTTGCCACCCTTAGGCGCAGTCAGCCAGGTGCACTCCACCAACGCGGCATCGCGAACGTTGGAAACCTCTGCGATGATCGTGTGCGACTCCGGCTTGATGTAGGCCTTGCCGTCAGGACACTTGTGACGATTGCGGTCGCTGTCCCAGCACACATGCCCCGCCATAGCCGCAGCCCAGCCGTCCGTATGGCGCGATGCTAACGCTCGCTCTGCAGACAAGATAGGCGAATCCAGTTCCGCCGCGGAAAGCGCATCATAAGTTGCACGATGCACAGTGACATCCACCGGATCGCCAAAAAACCGAAAAGGATTCTCAACACGCCATTTGATTTCAGGTGGTGCCGTCTCCAACACCGCGTCCGCCGGCTCGACCTCAGCTTGTGCGACGTGCATAGCTGCCGGCATTTCGCCAGCCAGAGCATTAGTAAGCGCGCCTTCAATTGCAACAAGAAGCACAAGACAAAGCAGTTTTTGAATCACAACCAAGAAATTCCCGCTACATCGCCAGATCGTCTGACTGCATGTCCCCTAGACGCGTCTGAACACATTTGCCCGCCACAACCGCCACACGCAGGCAAGGGGCGAGATTTCAACCGGGCTTGAGTAGGCCTGTTGCCCTGCTCTCTCAAAAGCCTTCAAATAGGGCTCTACAAGGGCGACGGGAAGGATTGCTTGTTGTGTTGCACGTGGCGCAGATGCCCAATTTTCCCTTACTTTCAAAAGGTCGCTACGTGCCAATTGCGCAAGTTTGACGGCACCCGAATGTGCTGCCCTTCGGACCTCCGGATCAGCAAGTGCCTCGGCCACAACCGGCACGGAGCCGTCCCTTTGCGGCAGTGGCCAACGCCCGCGCGCGGCAAGCGCCCCAAGGCGCAGCAACAGTCTTGACAACCCATACGCCCGACCTGCATCGACACAAATCTCATCATCGGCCCGCATTCCAGCGCCGCGTACCCCGGTTTCAGCCTCCAAGCAGTCGCCAGTCGAATGCATCCCAATAATCCGGGCGGCAAGACCGAAACAGACGCCCTCCAGGTCATCGCAAGTGCTCAGCACCTCATCCCACGTGACAACCGGGTCCGAATAAAGATCTCTACCGGCGGCATCGATAGCGCAAGTGATGGCTTGCCGCGGCAGATTGTATGTCATGACGACCTCGCCAAAGGAATCTGCGAGCGGATTACCGGTAACGCAGCCTTTCCCACTTACTGCTAACTGGTTCAGCCAGTCCCGCCACCATTGCAGCCTGATCTCACCGAGGTGCGGCTCGCTGACACGCCAGACAATGCTCTTGATGTCACCGTAAAACGCCGCCAGCGCAATCAGGTCGTCGCGCGCATGACCTGCAAGAATCGCGCTCAGATAGTGCTCATAGGCATGCGTGCGCGCAGCGCCGTAGGTGATCTGCCGCGTTTCGGGATCCAAGAAGCCAGCCCTTCGAAACAACAACCGCAACTGAAGACGTCAACTAGCCGAACCTAGAACCTGCACCAAGCTAGCCGTTTCATTAGGACGATGCGCTTTACAGGCCGCCCGACTTTAATCGACAGCAATAAGCGCAGCCGCGACATTGCGCCCCTCGGCAAGCAGCACATTGTAGGTTCGAGCCGCAGCCCCTGTCGACATTGGCTCCAGGGCGATTGAGTTTTCAGCAAACGTCTTGCGCAAATCGGGCGATGGAAATAACTGGCTTTCGCCTGTCCCGAAAAGCAGCAGGTCGATACTGCCGACAGCCTCAAAGACCGCCCCAAAGTCAGCTGCCTGCAAATCCTCAGCCGTCACCGCATCCCACGCGTATACTCCGTGCGGGAGGCACAGAATAGAACCGCGATGGCTCATATCCGCAAATCGGAAGCCGCCATTACCATAGGCGTCGATTGGCGCTCTGCCAGGATAGGACGCCGTCTTCGACAATCCGTCTGCCTCCGGTGTCGCTGTCAGTATGGGCCAGGCCTTTGGCCTTTAGGCTTTTGCCTGCAGACCCTTCGCACTTTCGCCGCTCCAGTCTCTCTTGACGCCAAGCCACAAGAGCAACGGCGAGGCCACGAAAATCGACGACCAGGTACCGATCAGAATGCCGAACAACATGGCAAAGGAGAACCCGCGAATGACTTCAGTGCCAAACACATAAATAGAGCCGACGGCGAGGAATGTCGTACCCGATGTGATCACTGTGCGTGAAAGCGTCTCATTGATCGACAGGTTGAGCAGTTGATCGAGAGCCATCTTCTTGTACCTGCGCAAATTCTCACGAATACGGTCAAACACAACCACCGTATCGTTGATGGAATAGCCAGCAAGTGTCAGAAGCGCGGCAACTTCCGTCAGTCCGAACTCCATGCGCAGTAAAGAAAATACACCCAGCGTGATCGTGATGTCGTGGACCAGAGCCAGGATGGCCGCAACTGAGAATTGCCATTCAAACCGGAACCAGATGTAGAGGAGGATTCCGATGATCGCAAAGCTAACGGCAATGACACCAGCCTGCTTCAATTCGTTTGACACCGCAGGTCCGACGACCTCGACACGGCGAATTTCGATATCGTCTCCAAGCGCTGCCTGCACTTTGGCCGCGGCCGCCTGTTGCACCTTTTCCTCACCGGCGCTTTCAGATTGCTCAGCACCTGCTTTCTGCTGCTCAATTCGAATGAGCGCATCCGTCGGCTCATCGAGCCCCTGTATCTGAACGTCACCCAGCCCGAGCCCACCTAGTTTCGAGCGCAAGTCCGCTACATCAACCGGACCGCTCTTTGACTTAATTTCGAACAGCGACCCACCCTTGAAATCGATGCCGAAATTCAATCCGACCGTCGCCAAGGATACGATCGAGATAGAAAGAACGATGGCAGAAATTACCGCACAGATATTGCGCAGCGGCATGATCTGAAAGTTGGCCCCATGCGGCCAGAAATCGACGCCCTTGAACAGCATGCTTTTGTTTCTCCGTAATCTAGAGCGGCGATGGAATCTTACGGGTCTTCTGCTGGGCAACCCATAACGAGACCAGCAGGCGTGTGACCGTAAACGCAGTGAAGATCGTGGCGAAGATACCGAGCGACAGCGTGACGGCGAACCCTCGCACCGGCCCTGAGCCAAGCCAGAACATCACAATACCCGCAATAAGCGTGGTCAAGTTACTGTCGATGATGGTGCCGAACGCGCGCGAAAACCCGCTATCAATTGCAGAAATCGGCTGCTTTCCATTGCGCATTTCCTCACGAATGCGCTCGAAAATAAGCACGTTCGCATCCACCGCCATACCGACCGTGAGCACAAGTCCGGCAATACCCGGCAGCGTCAACGTCGAACCGATCATCGACATGATACCGACGATCAGGACCAGGTTTATAAAAACCGCGACCAGCGAGAACAATCCAAACAGGCCATAGGCAAACAAAATAAATCCGGCGACGCCAAACGTGCCGACGATAGCCGCAAGCCGTCCCGCCTCGATACTATCCGCACCCAGCGATGGACCGACAGTTCGCTCTTCCACAATTGTTAGCTCAGTCGGCAACGCACCCGAGCGCAGCTGGATCGCCAAGTCGTTAGCGCTTTCAACGTTAAACGAGCCGGAGATCTGGCCCGAACCGCCGAGAATAGGTTCCCTGATGACGGGCGCCGATAGCACCTTCTTATCCAGAACGATGGCAAACGGCTGTTGTACGTGATCGGATGTGAAACGCCCGAACAACCGCGCACCGCGTTGGTTAAAGCGGAAGGTGATGATCGGCTCGTTCGTCTGACTATCGAAGCCCGGCTGGCTGTCCACAAGGTCTTCACCCTGAACCACCGGAATTTCTCTCAAAACGAGATCGCCTTCTTCAGGCTCAAACGAAGGATAGATTTTAAACCCGAGCGGCACCCGCGTAGAACGCGCTTCTTCCGCCGACACGGTGGGATGAACTTCATGGAACGTCAACTTGGCCGTCTGACCGATAAGCTCCTTGAGCCTGTTGGTATCGTCGTAACCAGGCACTTGCACCAGAATTCTGTTACGTCCCTGGCGCACGATGTTTGGCTCAGTCGTGCCGGCCGCGTCCACACGCCGGCGCACGGTCTCGATCGCCGCACCGGACGCATCAGTAATGCGCTGGCGCAATCCCTGATCGCTGGGCTTTACAAAGATGACGTTGTCATCACCGCGCTCAACCACAAGGTCATTACCCGTTGACCCCAAAATCGCATTGCCAATCGGCTGCGAAAGCTTTTCCAGCTCCTTGACCGCCATATCCACCTGATTGGGCTCCAACAGCTTCACGCGCACCGCGTCTGGCGTCACGCCGAGGCCCGAAAACCGCACGCGCTTGTCACGCAGAGTTTTGCGCACATCGCCACGCAGACTGCCCAGCCAATCCTTTTTCAGATCAGCCTCCTCCATCTGCAAGAGCAGATGAGCCCCACCGCGCAGGTCAAGCCCCAAGCTCAACGGCTTGTTGGGCAGAAAACCAGGCAGCGCCTCTAGGGTGCTCTTTGAAAGAACATTCGGCAGGGCGGCCAACAGGCCACCAAGGCAGACCAGCGCAATCGCAACAATTTTCCAGCGTGAAAAATGCAGCATGATGAAGTGACGCCTTTCCTTAGGCAGATTGGCCGATAGGCCCGACAATGGACATAACGCGGGGACCAAGCCCCCGCAGTGTTTCCGACCGAGCCTGAGGTAGTCGCCACCGGTAAACTGACCGCAACAACATCAGACACCCGTCGATATTCGTTCACATACCCCACGCGCTGCAAAACGGTACGCAACCAAAAAGCGTATGCGCCGTTGATTGCCCTGCGCGTAACGCCAAGCGTTCAACGAGCCCGCACTCCGAGCGGGCGGGAGCCGCTGGCCGTGCGCCCTCAGCTCTCCTTCACAGGTTCTCCTTTGGCGCGCACATCCATCAAAGTCGACTTGATAACGCGCACCTTCATGCTGTCCGAAAGCTCCACTTCGATCTCATCGGAATTGTCCGGCACCCGGAGGACCTTACCGACAAAACCACCGGACGTGACGACGGTATCGCCACGGCGCACGCCGGACACCATGTCCTGATGCTGTTTCGCCCGTTGCTGCTGCGGACGGATCATCAAAAAATAGAAGATGACGATCATCAACAGCATTGGCACCAGGAACGAAAGCAACGGATCGCCACCGGAAGCTGAACTTTGGGCATAGGCAGGGGTAATAAACATGTCCGCGCACTGTCCTTGAGCTTTTGCGTTAATTGGTACAAGACAAGCAAACGTCGCCGCTCGAAGACTTCGCCCTCGGGTGCGCATCTCTTGGTAATCGGTGGCGAATATAGTCGCCTGCGGCAGCTTTGCAACATCGAAGCGTTGCATCGCCACACCATAACTGGAAGGACGATGCCCACCCTCCAAGAGGCCCGTCACTATTGGGATTAGCGGTGGGTTCAGGCGCCCTGAGAGAACAACGGCAACCGTGCACCCGGATATCTTAAAAACAATGGATACACGCCCCGACAGCGCATTACTTGACCGCCTCGACCGCATCGCGGCCGCGCTGGAAGCATTGGGCCCCCGCCCAGCGCCTGAACCCGACTTCAATGCAGCCGACGCATTCGTTTGGCATGCTGACAGCCAAACCTTTCAGCCGGTGGCTGAAGTAAACCGTGTACCCCTTCATTTGCTCAAAGGTCTGGAGCATCGTGCCGACCTGCTTGTCGCCAATACCCGCCGTTTTGCGCAAGGACTGCCGGCCAACAACGCCTTGTTGTGGGGCGCACGCGGAATGGGCAAGTCCTCGCTTGTTAAAGCTGCGCACGCGGCAATCGCTGATGAGCTCCGCCAGAGTGCATCGGACAAAGATGCCGGCTCGGCCTTGAAGCTTGTCGAGATCCACCGAGAGGACGTATCGAGCCTGCCTCGTGCACTGAGCCTGATCCGCACGTCGGCGCACCGATTTATCGTCTTTTGCGACGACCTATCCTTCGATCGCGATGACACATCCTACAAGTCTCTGAAGGCCGTCCTTGAAGGTGGCATCGAAGGCCGCCCGGAAAACGTTGTCTTCTACGCCACGTCAAACCGGCGCCACTTGATGCCGCGCGATATGGTAGAGAACGAACGCTCAACTGCCATCAATCCATCCGAAGCCGTTGAAGAGAAAGTCTCTCTTTCTGATCGTTTTGGTCTATGGCTCGGGTTCCACAACGGCACTCAGGATCAGTACTTGGAGATGGTGCGGGCCTACGCACGCCATTTCGAGCTGGATATCGAACCTGAAGAACTCAGACGCGACGCACTGGAATGGGCGGCCACGCGTGGGGCACGCTCAGGCCGCGTCGCATGGCAATACATTCAGGACCTCGCCGGCCGGCTCGGCACGCCAATGAATGTCTAAAACCCGGTTGATGCGGATGCCCGCACACCTATCGGCAAGAAAAACCGCGACCGCACGATGTTGCGCCGCATCGATAGTGGCGGCCCGCGAGGGAAATTTGCGCGTAAAGTGCGCCATTTGTGCCATCGTCACACAAATGTTTTACGAACCTCAACACCAAATTAAGCATATAAAGTGCATGCATGATGTAAGCGGGCATGCATATCATGTTCTATTGGTGAAACAGCGGCATGACGCAGGGTCGAACCACTTGGCCTGCGCACAACCCGCATGGTCGCTACACACTAGCTGTATAGTTGCATTGTTGCCTATCTTTAGCGGAGGCGTCGCGTAATGAAATCCGCAGTGGCCGTAGTCTTCGGTCTCTTCCTTGTTGCAAATCACATGTCGGCGCTTCCAGCCTCGGCAAGGGAACCGGTGGAGCTTGATACCGCAAGTGCGATCGAGAAGACCGACGGGTCCCTGTTAAACCGAATACTCCTCGACATCACCTCGCGAAAGGCCAGGGCCGTCAGCAAACGTGGCTCCAAACATAACGAACAGCTCATCTCCTGGCTGGATCAGCTGGGCACCTATTACGCACAAGTAGGTAACACGCCGCTTTGGACCGACGAGAATGGCTTTAATGACGCCGCCAACGAAGTCATGGCCGAAATCCGCAAGGCCGGCGATTGGGGTCTTGATGCAACCGCCTTCCGATTTCCTGCCATCGACCAAGTTCAAGATTCAGGCGCCGGGGTACAAGACACCACATCCGGAACAGCTCGACCCAGCATTGCCGCTGCTGAAGTCGCAATGTCACTCACCACCCTCAAATACGCATGGCACGCCAACGGCGGACGCATCAATCCGACCGACTTGAGCCTGTGGCTCGACCAAAACCCGCGCGCTATCGATGCGTTAGTTCTGCTACCAAAACTCGCCCATTCATCGGACAAAGCCGCTTTGCTGCGGGAATTACATCCCCAGCATCCACAATTCCAGGCCCTGCGAAAAGCCTACCTTGAACTACGCGATGGAAACAAAGAGGCCGCCGTCGAGAAAAAGAAGCCTGAAGATATCTATATTCCGAAAGGCCCGCGTCTTCGGCCCGGCGCTCGCCACGCCCACATCGCGCTTGTGCGCCAACGCCTCGACGTGCCAGTCAGCGACGGTGACCCGGACGTCTACGACGATGACTTGGTCGACGCCGTTTATACCTTCATGCGTAAGCGCGGCTGGCGACGCAAAACTACGATAGATCATCGTGTGCGCCGCGCCCTCAACAAGGCTCGCGCGCGCAACGGTCGCTCTAAGCCAACGGGCAAGGCCGCAAAAATGCGCGCCATCCTCGTAAATATGGAGAAGTGGCGTTGGCTGCCGCGGGACTTGGGCAACTTCTATATTTGGAATAACTTGCCGCATTTCGAAACACAGGTTGTGCGCAACGGTGAGACCGTTCATCGCGAACGGATCATTATCGGAAAAACAAGAACGCAGACTCCTGTATTCACAGGCAAAATGAGCGTCGTTGTGTTCAAGCCAGAATGGGGCGTTCCACCGTCAATCAAACTGCGCACCCTGCTGCCCCGCCTGCGCGGTGGTGACTACAATGTTCTGCGTCGCCGTGGCATGCGCATCTCAATAAACGGGCGCACCAAATCGCCCCATCGCGTCAATTGGGCCAAGACCGATATCCGCTCAATTCCCATCGTTCAGGGACCTGGACCCTCCAATCCTCTTGGCCGCATCAAATTCCTGTTCCCTAACAAGCATGCAGTTTACATGCATGACACGCCAAAGAAGCACCTATTTAAAACCGAGGTGCGCACCCACAGCGCTGGCTGCATACGCGTGCGTAACCCGTTGCAGTTCGCCGAGGTCATTCTGGACGAAACAGCTGGTTGGTCACGTGAAAACATCGACCTTCACCTTGCAAAGGGCGCGGACCCCAACAACCGTTTCGAGCTTCCCGAAACATTCCCGGTCTACAACGTCTACTTCACAATGCTTGTCGAGGAAGACGGGACCCTTGTCACGCTGAAGGACATTTACGGACACGATAAACGCATCCGCGATGCGCTGAACGGCAAGTCGGCAAAACTCATTGCGCGCAACGACCCGGCTCGCATTCAAAAGCGGGAAAATGAACGCTTGGCCAAGGCCCAGCCATATTATCAGCAACAACCCGATCCTTTTGCATTCAATTCAGGACTCCAGCCCTGGTGGCAGCAGCCTTCGCCACAGGCCCAGCCTTGGCCCCAGCCCAAAAAGTACAAGAAGTACAAAAAGCGCAAGCGCAGCACGCTAAACAACTTCCAGATTTCACCGTTCGGAAATGGAAATGGTTTCTGAGCGAAAGAACCAGACGGAAACGTAGGCACGGCGGGCCCATTCGGGGCCTGCGCACGACGCTGGAAGTGCTTCCCATGCACGAGCACAGGGGCGGCAACACCCCAGTGCGCGCAGCACTCACGCAAATCAAAAGTCGACGTCAGCTCATCTTTGCAGGAACCTCTGTCACGCTGTGGTGCAAGTTCCTGATCTGCACCGGAGCCGGCCACAAGCCCCCAATCTCCCTACGCGTCGCCATTGGGGTGTTTCCTCGCCTTAACAACACGCAATAGACCTGACCTGGCTCTGCGCACATCGCGTGCTCCATCCCCATCCGCAGCTAGCCCCAGGCACTACCCGGCACAAGCCATAAAAATGGCCGGGACAAAGCCCGGCCATTTTAGGTCTAGGAATACTGAACTCACTAGAAAGCTCTAGGTACCGCTTTAGCGCGACGAGCTAGATCTTTGCTAGGTAGGGCAGAGGATCAACAGGCTTTGAGCCCTGACGCAACTCGAAATGAAGCTGAGGTTGCTCGACCTCGCCCGACTTTCCAGCTTTAGCGATCACCTGCCCGCGGGAAACTTTGTCCCCACGTTTGACCAAAAGTTTGTCTGCGTGTGCGTAAGCCGTCACCCAGCCATTATCATGCCGCACGAGAATTAGGTTGCCATACCCCTTGAGTTCCGAGCCCGCATAGGCGACCACACCACCTTCGGCTGCGTGAATGTCCGAACCCATTGGCACAGCGAGATTGAGCCCGTCGTTATGCGTCCCATCCTGCCTGCGCCCGAAGCTCGACAAGATGCGTCCCTTTGCAGGCCAACGCAGCTTTTGCGTCTCTGTGGTCGAGCCGGTTTCTACAGGCGCACTGGCCGACGGTGGTGAAACATTGACAACCTGAACACGCTTTGAAGCAACCGGTGCATCATTAGAGGCGGTCGAACGCTTCGATCCATTGATGACCTTCGGCAGATTGAGCCCTTCCGTCGACGAAGGTGCCTGCGGCGCCACATCGCTGCGCCTGTCAGTGTTGACCGCCGCAGCTAGGCGATTTGAACCACTGCCAGTACCAGGCACGCGAAGCACAGTACCCGGACGCACACGCCTTGGATCACTGATACGGTTTTCGCGCTGGATGTCTGCGGCCTTAACGTTGTAGTGCCGTGCAATTTTATAAAGTGAATCGCCTGGAACAACCGTGTACGACCCTTGCCAGTCGGAAGAAGCAGCACCCGCAGCAGGTGGCTGAGCGACAGCGCTGCGCGTGCCAGAACCATATTCAGCACGACCCTGGCCACTATCGACACCAGGCGCAGCGAGCGAACCGGCAGCCTCAGGAAGTCTTAACTTCTGGCCAGGTTTTAGGTTGGTCGACGTCAGCCCGTTTGCCCGCATAAGCGCTTGCACCGTTACACCGTGCTGACGCGACAATCCATAAAGCGTATCGCCCCTACGAACCGTAATATGTCCATCCGAATTCGTCGCGTAATTATCTTCAGGCGGACTGTAATCGACAGGTCTCGCGACAACCCGGTTGGCACTGCTGTTAAATGTCGGTGTCGGCCGGGGACGACGCGCCAACTCGGCCGTATCGCCCGTCCGCTGGTCAGTTGCCGACGGAAGGGTTGAGCGCTGAGGACGGGAATTATCACGAATTTCAGGAAGTGCAGCAGCCTCGACACGACGGCCATTGCGGCTGTACTGGCGCGGATCGCTACCCCTGTTGGAAGACCGAGCCGGCGCAGCAGATGAAGCGTCCGGCTGCCCTGAGTCGGAAGACCTCGGCAAAGCGCCGGTCTCTCCCGGATCCCCATTCAAATTGAATGCTGGATAATCGAAGCGCGAAACGTTAGCGCTACAGCCGGTCACCAAAAGCCCGGCGCCGAATGCGACTGCGGTCCTCACCAAGTAGCTGGCCGAAAGACCTTCGCCGCGAGAATTGGAAATCACATAATCCATGATACGCACCTCTACACCTGCCCAATGGTTAACCAATCATGGGTTAACAGGTGATTAACGAGAGGCTTCCGCTCCGCCCCCGCACCGACGATCAAGCGCGCTCACATCGACTTTGAAAAACGGGTTAGAGGCACCAGCAATCGTCACGGCCGCTGGTCCGCGCCCGCTTGCGACCGCCGCGCCATCCCCTCGCGAACACGCCATTCCACTTCAAGTTGCCTAGCAGGCGAATGTGCTGCGCCGGCGGCACCCTTTTGGCCACACCATGACAAATTTATGCGCGATTGCCGCGCCTTTGCCGCAAACAATGTTGTAGGGCCCGAACAACAGGCCTCAACCGGCCGTACGACGCAACGGCCGTTCCATTCCCTCAAGCGAGCGCAGTAATGCATTGTGCGTTTTAGGGTGGGTAAGATCGGCATGCAGCGGCGTCACCGAAATCATGCCTTCATAGATTGCCCAAAGATCCGTTCCTTCAGCCGGGCTAGACCGGCGGCGTTCAAAGGCAAGCCAATAGTATGGGGCGCCCCAGGGATCGAAGCGTTCGTCAATGTGAAGTAGGTTTTGATCGCGCCGCCCCTGGCTCGTCACCATGAGTCCCTTGACCTCTTCTGCAGGAAGGTCCGGGAAATTGACGTTTGCAAACACGCCTTGAGGCATATCGGCACCAAGCAGGCGCTCAATGATTTCCGGACCATGCTTTAGCGGACTGTCCCAATGCAGCGATGCATCGTGATCGCCGTGGGTGGAAAGGCTCATGGCAATTGCGCGGACGCCAAGCAGCGATGCTTCAATCGCGCCGGCAATTGTGCCTGAATATGTAACGTCTTCCGCAATATTCGAACCGCGATTAACGCCTGAAAGAACAAGCGTTGGCGGATTTTCGATCAGGATGTGGCGCAACGCAACGATAACACAGTCCGTCGGCGTACCGCGGACGGAGTACTTACGCTCACCAACCTGCTCAAACCGCAGCGGCTCATGCAACGTCAAAGAGTGTGATGCACCCGACTGATTTTTTTCCGGAGCCACAACCCAAACGTCGTCACTCAACTGCTCTGCAATTTTCTGCAGGACCTTGATCCCAGGCGCCTCCACACCATCGTCATTGGTCACTAGAATTCGCAAAATCTATTTCACTCCAAGTCGCAGTGCGTGTCCGCCGCACATTTCTGGGCGGAACAACAATGCCGTTTGCTTCCAAATTCCAAAAGCGCCTCAGGCATCCTTTTCGATACTGTCCTTGCCGCCCATATAGGACCGCAATACTTCCGGTATCGTGACAGAACCGTCGGCCTGTTGATAGTTTTCCAGGACCGCGACAAGCGTACGCCCAACGGCCAGCCCCGAACCATTCAACGTGTGCACGAAGTTAACCGTTTTCGTGTCCTTTTCCCTGTAACGGGCATTCATACGCCGCGCCTGGAAGTCACCGCAAACGGAACAGCTCGAGATCTCGCGGTAGGCCTCCTGCCCCGGCAACCAGACCTCGATATCGTAGGTGCGCCGCGACGCAAATCCCATGTCACCCGTACACAGCATCATTGTACGATACGGAAGATCAAGAGCCTGCAATATCTTTTCGGCACACTCCGTCATGCGCTCGTGTTCGGCCAGGCTGTCTTCGGGCTTGGTTATCGACACAAGCTCCACTTTCGAGAACTGGTGCTGACGTATCATGCCGCGGGTGTCACGGCCGGCCGCTCCAGCTTCCGAGCGAAAACACGGCGTCCATGCCGTCATCCGCATTGGAAGCTCGCTCCCGTCGACAATTTGCTCGCGGACTAAGTTGGTCAACGAGACCTCTGCCGTTGGAATGAGCCAGAAACCATTGGTTGTCTGGAACAGATCTTCGGAAAATTTGGGGAGATTTCCAGTGCCGTAGGCGGCATCATCACGAACCAGGAATGGCGGCAGATACTCGGTGTATCCATTCTCACCGGTATGCATATCGATCATGAAAGACGCCAATGCCCGTTCCAGACGCGACAGCGCGCCTTTGAGGACAACAAACCGCGCCCCTGATAATTTTGCAGCAGCATCAAAATCCATCAAGCCCAGCGCTTCACCCACCTCAAAGTGCTGTTTAGGATCGAAATCGAACACGCGAGGTTCGCCAAATTTGCGTACCTCGACATTATCGTTTTCATCTTCACCTTTCGGCACGTCTTCGAGCGGCAAGTTGGGAATGACCGACAGAGCATCGCTAAGCGCGCCATTAATGCGTCGCTCTTCTTCCTCACCATCGCGAATCTCGTCCTTAAGCGCACCAACCTCAGCCATCAACTTTGAGGCGGTCTCTTCATCCTTGGCCGCTTTCGCCTTGCCGATCTCCTTTGACGCTGCATTGCGGCGGGACTGCGCGTCCTGCAAACGCGTCAATATCTTCCTGCGCTCATCGTCCATCGCGATGATCTGAGCCGACTGCGGCTCCAATCCGCGCAGTGCCAGCCCTGCGTCGAAGGCGTCACCGTTTTCTCTGATCCACTTTAGGTCGAACACGTTCGATAAGTCCTCTTAAGTCTTAAGCCGCATCAACGTTACTTGACGCTGTCTAATAGGACGCGATGTGCAATCCGTCCATCGGCCTCTAAGTCCCATGCAAAGATAAAAGTCAGAGCAAGGGTACGCTCATTGTGCCTGAGCCAAATCAGTCATGGCTGAGTTCCGTGCAAGCCCGTCACTTGCTAGGCGGCATCGTCATCATCGTTGTCTGTTGAAAAGTGCCGGCGCTCAACACGTACGACCGCCAGGATCGCCAGTTCGTAAAGCAGCAGGGTCGGTAGCGCCATAATCACTTGGGAGATCACATCGGGCGGCGTCAGGATCGCAGCGACGCAGAAAATGCCCACCAGCGCATAAGGCCGACCTTTGCGCAGCGTGTCAGCACCAACCATTCCAGCCCGTGCCAACAGCGTCAGCACGACCGGCAACTGAAACACAATACCAAAGCCGAATATCAGCGTCATAATGAGCGACAGATATTCCGAAACCTTCGGCATGAGTTCGATGGCCGGCTGGCCTTCAGCCGCCGGTTGCGTCAGTCCGATCGAGAACTGAATGAGGATCGGCATTGCGACGAAGTAGACGACCGCAGCCCCGATGAGGAAGAACACCGGCGTCGCGACAAGGTAGGGCACAAAACTCGCACGCTCGTTCTTATAAAGCCCCGGCGCAACGAACTTGTAGATCTGAATTGCAACCACCGGGAACGACAACGCCGCCGCACCAAACAAAGCAAGCTTCAAATGCGTGTAAAGCTGTTCCAGAAAATGCGTCGCGATGAGCCGGACCTCTGGGTTTCCAGACGCCCAGATATAAGGCCAAACCAGGATGTCATAGATTTGCTGTGCGAACGCGAAACAGGCGCCAAACATGATGGCAAACGCGATCAACGAATAAATCAGCCGTTGCCTGAGTTCGGTCAGGTGTTCGATAAGCGGCGCCTTAGACGCCTCGATATCGTCTTTGTCCGTCAAGCTCTCCAGTTGATCCTGCACCGCCGTCATGTCCCGCCCGCATCAAGCCTGTTGCGATTTGGCATCGTCCGCCGCACCCGCCGACACCGGCTCAGACCCACCGCCAGCCACCTCGGGCGCGGCTGGTTTGTCCTCATCGGTGCCCTCTACCGCAGCCTTATCTTTGCCCTCGACAGCATCGGCAACATCGGAAATTTCCTTGGTGATCTGCGCCTTTGTCTCGCGCAGACTTTCCTCAACACCAGTCCGCAGTCCTGTAACCTCGTCGCGAAGCTGGTCCAATTCGCTTTCGCGAATAGCCTCATCGAATTGCGCACGAAACTCCGATGCCTGCCGCTTTATCAGGCCGAGATAACGCCCCAATGTGCGCATGAACCCCGGCAACTCCTTTGGCCCCACAACAAGCAGGGTGACGATGCCGATGATTAGAAACTCACTCCACCCGAGATCAAACATGTCGCACCGATTTTGACGGGACCACTCAAGGCATCCACGTACACCGCGAAAACTAGCACAGCAGGACGCGCAACAGGCTCCGGACCTGGCCGCCTCGCTCGCTCATCACTCAACTGATAAACGAACAGCGTGCGACCACACCCACTACTGCTGCGATTTTTCAGTCGAGGTTGACTCGTGATCGATTGACTTGGCGCTATCAGCCTTCAACGCTTCGTCCTCATCGTCGGTAATTCCCTTTTTGAAGCTCTTGATGCCTTTAGCGACATCACCCATCAGCTCCGAGATCTTACCGCGGCCGAACAACAGCACGAGCAGCAGGATAATGACCAATATCTGCCAGAAACCTGGATACACCTTGAAAACTCTCCTTGCTTGCCAGTTCGGACGAAAAGGCAACACCATTTAACGTCGAGGGATCGCCTTGCGTTAGTTTGTCGGATGTATGCGCCTACACACGTGTCCGAAAGCTATGTAGCCCACCCTTACCAACCGAACCGGTTTATTTACGCGTCCGATCACCTGCAAATCCGTATCGCCCGTCCGCTATTGGAACAATAATTGTCCAAGCGCACAGCCAACCAACATGGTGACCATTTGGTCGGCACTATCGCACAGAACACGAACGACCGGCAAGCAAACGACCAAGCCGCAAAAACGAGGTTAAGTCGCTGATACTACTTACCTGCTTCGCCGTTCTCGGGAAACACAAGCACCTGATCTGGGTCGATCGAAACACCCACTTCCGCACCCTTTTGCCAACCCTCACCGGCCATAACCCGGGCCCGCAGCGGCGCATCAAAACCCGCCACGCCCAATTCCAGCAGTGAAATGTCGCCAAGAAACTTGACATGCAGAATACGCCCGGCCAGCCCATCGCCCGGTGACCCCAGCCGAATACCGCGCTCACGTATGCAGATAATAGCCGCCGCGCCCTCTTCAAGCGCACCGGCAGGAAACGTCCCAATCGCCGTTTCAACTCTGCCGCCACTCACCCGGCCACGTATCTCGTTTATCTCAGAAAATAGCCGCGCGATAAAAAGCTCTGCGGGATGGTGATAAAGGTCCTCCGCATCGGCAACCTGCACCAAGTTTCCCGCCCGCATAACCGCAATCCGATCACCCAGACGCATGGCCTCTTCCGGATGATGAGTGACAATCATCGACGTAGCGCGCGTTTCCCTCAACAGCGCAAGCGTCTCCTCCTGAATGCTATCGCGCAGTTGCACGTCGAGGCCGGAAAATGGCTCGTCCATGAGAACAACCGAGGGACGCGGTACGATTGCGCGTGCCAAAGCCACACGCTGCTGCTGTCCTCCTGACAGGACGTTGGGATAGACGTCAGCATAGCGCTCCAGACCGACACGTGCCAACACCGCAAGGGCTTCGCGGCGCGCCTCCTCCGTCGGTGAAGATTTCAATCCGAATGCAACATTTTGCAAGATTGTCAGGTGCGGAAAGAGCGCGAAGTCTTGAAACATGAGCCCGGTGCTGCGGCGCTCGGGCGGCACAAATCTGTTTGGTCCTGCTACTTCAAGATCATTGATCAGAACGCGACCAGCCGTCGGTTTTTCAATTCCTGACGCAACCCGCAACAACGTTGTCTTACCGCAACCCGATGGACCAAGCAGGCAGACCACTTCTCCCGGTGCGATATCAAGATCGAAACTTCTGAGAGCAAGAGTGTTTCCGTAGCGCCGCTCGACACCTTCGAACGTCAGACGCGCCGCAAACGTGGCGGCAGCACGGCCACCGAAGCCGCCTTGCGACACGCTGTCAGGCCCGGACTCTTCCGCCGACCATCCTGGGAGCCTGTTCTTGAAAATCAATCGCGCGCCTCTGTCCTAGCCAGTAGCCTCAAGCCTCGGAGTTCTCTGCCTTATCGTCCACGCCGCGATCCCGCAAGTCTTCCTCTTCCCTCTCGCCGGCCTCAGGCTCCACCATTTCAGCGTCTTCGCCCTCGTCATCCTCAAGCGGCAACTCATCAGGCATTAACGCAGCCACATCCGTGGGCGCGGGCATAGAGAAGTTTGCTGGCAGGTTGCTGTCGAGTAGCCCCGCCCCTTTCAACTCCTGCAATCCTGGTAAATCCTTGATGCTGTCAAGCGTGAAGTGATCAAGAAACGCCTCCGTTGTCCCATAAGTTATCGGACGTCCTGGCGCACGCCGTCGGCCACGCGGACGGATCCACCCGGTATCCAACAGGACATCGAGCGTACCCTTGGACGTAGTGACGCCGCGAATATCCTCAATTTCTGCCCTGGTCACCGGCTGATGATAGGCAATGATCGCCAGCGTCTCCAATGCCGCTTTCGACAGGCGGCGCTGTTCGACCGCGTGCCGCTCCATCAGATAGGAAAGATCCGCTGCCGTACGCATCGCCCACTTCCCGGCAACACGCACAAGGTTGACACCACGGCCGTTGTAGAGCTCCTGCAGTTCAACCAGCAGCGACGCAATATCGTCACCCTCTTCCAGATGGCTGGCAAGCCTTGCCACATCGACGGGCTCGCTGGAGGCAAACAAAACTGCCTCAACAATGCGCAATTTTTCGTTCCTGCCACTCGCCGGCACAGCCGTCAGCGTATCAAAACGTTGACCCGGCGGTGCTGATGCATCAGCACCGCTCGCCTCGTCGGCATCGTTGGCAATTGCAGGCTGTGCGGAATGCGCTAGCTGTTCACCAGCCGCAGACGCTGCGTCAATTTCACCCGGCGTACTGCTTTCGTTATCGCCATCTACAGCCGACACCAACTTCAGCCGGGGTGGCCGTTTGGCTTGATCCTTTGACATAAAGCGTATCTCTTCTTCTCTTTATCATTTGGCTGGCTACGCACGTGCGCAAGAAAACCTCACCACCAGCTAGCCGATCTTCTGCCACTCATCGTCGCTACCGCGCCGGCGAATATAAAGCGGTGCAAACGCAGAATCTTGTCTCAACTCCAAAATCCCCTCGCGCGCCATTTCCAGCGTGGCACCGAAGGAGCTTGCCTTGACCGTTTTCTCATCCTCGCCGCCTGGCAAATACTCGCGCAGGAAACCTTCAAGCTGCACCCAGCCGTTCACACACTTTCCGAAAAGCTGCTCCAGCCTCTCGCGCGCGTCCTTAATCGACCACACGCGACGCGCCTTAACGACATGCGTGACTTTGATGGTGCGTTGGCGCTGCACGGCATAGGCCTTCAAAAGACCGTTGAGATCGGCGGTGTAGTGCGTATCGCGCAGCGTTTTGACAGACTCTGGACTACCGCGCGCAAAAATATCACGACCCAGCCGGCCGCGTGTCATCAATTGCGCAGCTGCATTTCGCATTGCCTCCAGGCGCATTAGCCGAAAGGCAAGCCGCTGAGCCATTTCTTCAGCCGTAGCCTGATCGCCTTCCTCCACTTCTTTTGGCAGCAATAGGCGCGATTTCAGGAATGCCAGCCACGCCGCCATGACAAGGTAGTCAGCCGCAAGCTCCAGCTTGAGCTTTTGAACTTCGGCTATGAACGCAAGATATTGCTCGACCAGCTGCAGCACCGAAATACGCGCCAGATCGACCTTTTGCGTCCGCGCCATCGCCAAAAGAAGATCGAGCGGCCCTTCGAACCCCTCCACATCCACGACAAGTTCAGCGCCGGCATCAGGATCACCGTCGCGCACTGGGGAATCCCAATCGCCATCATTGTCGCCAACGATTTGGTCGTCTTCCGCCATTATCCAAGTCTACTCCAATTAAGCGCGCGAGACCTCCCGGCCGCATCAAGCAGATAGCAAGTCCGACAAAGCCATCTCCGCACGCTGTCTGTCAAACGGCTCCTGATTACCAATCACGCGGCCGGCGGCCACAAAACGCCGCAAAGCATCACCCTCGAGCACCCTCGCACCGGAAACTGCCGCGTCCATTTCCGCAAAATCCCCATTGCAATGAAGCGCAATATCAGAGCCGGCAGCCAAGACTGAGCGTGCACGTTCCTGCATCGGCCCCGACAGGGCCTTCATCGACAAGTCATCGCTCATTAACAACCCGTCAAACCCAATCTCTTGACGGATCACATCCTGCGTAACCTTGGTCGACGTACTCGCGGGCGCATCGGCATCGATATCGCTGAACACGACATGCGCCGTCATCGCCGCTGGCAGATCCCGCAAGGCGCGAAACGCTGCAAAGTCCGTTGCCGACAACTCATCATGTGCCGTATCGACACTTGGCAGCGCCAGATGGCTATCTGCCTTCGCGCGCCCGTGTCCGGGAATATGTTTCATTACTGGCAACACACCCCCGGCCATAAGCCCGTGGGCAACGGCTTCGCCCAACGCCACCACTTGATCCACGTTGCTGCCATAGGCTCGATCACCGATAATGTCGTGTGCACCTTCCACCGGCAAATCCAATACGGGCGCGCAGTTCGTATTAATGCCGAGGTCACTAAGTTCATCGGCCATCAAGCGTGCCACATCAAACGCCTGAATGGCAGCGGCCTGTCTGTCCCGCTCGTAGACCTCCGCAAACGTTTTGGCAGCAGGCAATGCCCTGCCAAGCGGTGGCCTCAGCCTCTGCACGCGCCCACCTTCCTGATCGATCAAAACCAGCACATGATCGTGACCGATGGCGTCACGTACGTCCCCGACCAACTGCCGGATTTGTTGGTGATCGACCAGATTGCGTGCAAACAGAATGAAGCCGGCCGGTTGGGCGTCTCTAAAAAGGTCTCTTTCGCGGCTGGAAAGTTGCGCGCCCGAAACTCCGCAAATGAGGCTTGCACGCATCGAGTGGATTCCTGAAATTTTCCGGAAGAGAGAACGCGGCAACAAGGCTTGAACCATGCCACGGCAAAACCTGCCGCTGTGAAGGCGCATCACATCAGGGCAATGACGCCGGTCTCTCACCCACGGTCACACGTCAGACGCCTACTACACATTCGGGGGAGGGTAGCGGCACCGCTGCACGCCCTCCTGCGACCACAACGTGGCCCGAGCAATCCGCCCGCGCATCACGGACGGACGACACCAATGGTTAGTAAGCCGTCACCCAGCAGCTTGAGTAGCCTGCGCTTTTTAGTTTCTTGCAAAGCTCGATGGCCTGCTCGCGCGAAACCGGCGGACCTGCAAGCAAGCGATGATATTTTCCCTTCGCTCCCAGGTTCGCCTCTCGCACGTCCGGCGTTTTGCCTGCAAGAACGCTCCCGTACTTCGAGGTTATATCTGCATACTGCTTAAGCGCATTAATTCGGCTTGAGGACGAAACCGGCACGGACGCCAGCACCGGCACATAGCCCGCACCCGACGTCGTCCACGCAGGTCCGCTCGACGGCGCTGGTGCTGTCGCTTCCGGTGTTGGCTTCTCAACCTCCGGGACTGAAGGCGGTGGCTGCGGGGCCTTAGGTTCTGGCGTTACCTTTGCTATCTCCACCGGCTTCTTGGTTGCCGTGTCAGGCGCGGGATTTGTCACTTTCGGCGGTTGGGCACTACCACCTGCAGACGGTGTTATCACCAGCGGCTCCTGTGGCGGCGGTCGCCGTTCACCACTTGGCGGTTCGGTTCCGCCGGCACCGAATGTGTCCACGACCACCATTCCTGGGATTCCTCCAGATGCGGCGCCACTCACATCCGGACTTGGCGCCCCATCCACCGAGGCGGTCGGCGTCTGAATGCTACCATCTCTGCCGATCACAAGGGTCGGGACCTTTTTTGATCCATCGGCCCCAACCGATGATGCCCCAGCTGTTCCACCGCCATCGCCCAGACGTCCCATCATTTTGGAATCCGTGTGTGCAAACTTGCGCCCACCGGGGTCGTCAGGACGCATCTTTGCAGGCTGTGCATCGCCCTTGACGACGGGCGGCGAACCGGATTTTGCAGTTGGCCCGAGAACGGTTTGATAGGCAAATGTCAGTGCACCACCCGTTGCGATCGCGGCACCGAGGACCCCGAGTATCATCCACTTGCGTGAAGACCGGGGAGCTTCCTCATACTCCTCCTCATAGTATTCTTCCCCACCGTACCCAGCTTCGCCTTCGGCCGGGATGTAATTACCCGCAGCATCGTAACCACCGGCTTGTCCACCGACATGCTGTCCGTAGGGGTCTGCTGCATGGTTCCAATCTGAGAACGCTGGCTCTGTGCCCTCATGCCCCGCTTGATAGGCACCAAACTCCGGCTGACCGTGTAGCTGAGGCTCACCCGTGTTGGGAACGTCCGCCCATTGATCCTGCACACCCGAGCCGTAGTCGGCATACTGCGGATGCTGTTGCATCGGTGCGGGATGGCCTGCCGGGCCTGGGACTTGCGTTGCTGTACCGGGAACATGAGTGTGCGCATAGGGGTCGGCGCCGAAGTCCGGCTGCAAACCGCCAAAATTTCGATTGGGCTGTCCAGCGTTCACCTCGCCTGGTGTCGCAGGTCCGCCATGCTCAAACCCACCGGGTTGATCGAACACCGGTTGCCCCTGCTGAGGTGGCTGATGCGCATAGGAGTCGTAACCCGGCGCATGAGGGTCGCCGCCCTGCGCACCCGGTTGTGTCGCGTAGTGATCAGGAAATGCGTAGTCGTTTCCTTGCGGAGTCTGACCGCCGTGTCCTTGGTTATCCTGCGGCACACCCCCGCTTTGAGGAAACTGCTGATAACTCGACAGCCCAGGCGATCCAGTCGGCGGCGTAAGATTGGGGTCTTGCCAACCTTGTTCTCCCCAGTTGCGAGGATCTTGCTCCTGCCGCGGATCGCGTTGTGGTTGCGGTCGTCCATCCCCGCCAGTGGGACGATTTGAACGTACCATGTTCAAGAATCCCTCAAACCCGTTTGCACCATAACCCCACGAATCAGGAGTCTAGCGCATCACTTCAGGGGCCTGTACGCCTAGCACTCGTAAACCTGAGGATAGAACCTGCTGGACCGCTCCAGCCATGGCGAGACGGGCCACGCTGACCCCCTCATCATCCGCCTGGATAAAGCGCAAATGTGGCGAATCATTGCCTCTTGTCCACTGCCCGTGCAGCGCTGAAGCCAGCTCATAGAGGTAGAACGCAAGCCGATGAGGCTCGTGGGCACGTGCCGCGCCTCCGATCAATTTGGGGAAAAGTGCCACCTGCCGCATGACATTTATTTCACCCTCGTCGGTGAGTTGCGACAAGTCCGCCGCACCGAGTGCATCGCGCGACAGATCCAGCTTTGGAAAAGCCTCCCGTGCATTGCGCATCAATGAGGCCACACGGGCATGTGCATACTGCACATAGAAAACCGGATTGTCCTTTGACTGCTCGGTTACCTTGGCGAAGTCGAAATCAAGCGGTGCATCATTCTTGCGGTAGAGCATCATGAAGCGTACCGGATCGGACCCCACTTCCTCCACGACGTCGCGCAAAGTAACGAAGGTTCCTGCACGCTTGGACATGCGCACGGGCTCGCCCGCGCGGTAAAGCTTGACCAGCTGGCAGACCTTGATGTCGAAGTCGATCTTATCGCCGCTGAGGGCCGCGACCGCAGCTTTCATACGTGGCAAATAACCGATGTGGTCGGCGCCAAACACATTGATCAGATGATCGAAGCCTCGCCGGATCTTGTTGAAGTGATAAGCAATGTCGCCAGCAAAGTAGGTGTAGCTTCCATCGGACTTCTTCAATGCCCGGTCAACGTCGTCACCGAAATCCGTCGAGCGAAACAGCGTCTGCTCGCGGTCCTCCCATTCGCCGTCATCATGCCCTTTCGGTTTTGGCAGGCGCCCTTCATAGATCAGCCCCTTTTCACGCAATGCCGCGATTGCCAGATCGATCTGGTCCTCTCCACCGTCCGTCAGCGATGCTTCCGAAAAGAAAATGTCATGTCGGATGTTGAGCGCATCGAGATCTGTGCGGATCATATCCATCATGGCCTCGACCGTGACGGACTTGATCGCGGCCAGCCGTTCATCCTCGCCCATATCGAGAAGCGCTCGGCCATGCTCCTTCGCCAGCTTTTCGCCAACCGGCACAAGATAGTCACCGGGATAAAGCCCTTCAGGAATCTCACCGATATCCTCGCCAAGCGCCTGGCGATAACGCAGCAGAACCGACGCTGCCAGAATATCTATCTGACCGCCTGCATCGTTCACATAGTATTCGCGAGTCACTTCAAATCCAGCGAAGTCCAGAAGATTCGCAAGCGCATCGCCAAAAACTGCACCGCGGCAATGTCCGACGTGCATCGGGCCTGTCGGATTGGCCGAGACATACTCCACATTGACACGGTGCCCGTCGCCGATATCAGCGCGACCGAACGCGTCCCCCTCGCTCAACACGGTGCGGATCAGTCCTTGCCAAAATGACTGCTCGAACGTGAGATTCAGAAAACCGGGGCCGGCAACCTCCACCTTGGCCAGCTCAGACACGGCACCAAGCTTGTCTTCTATTAGGCCAGCGATATCACGTGGGCGCATCTTCGCACGCTTAGCCAGCACCATGGCAGCATTGCACGCAATATCTCCATGCCCCTCTTCGCGCGGCCGTCCCGCCTCAATGCCCGAGACGTCAAGGTCGGCGGGTAGGGCACCATCCTTTTTCAGCGCCGCAAGCGCTTCGGCGATCAGCCCCTCCACGTGTGCAAACACGTCCATCTATAAAAACCTCTTCCAGTCGGTCTGCCGCGGCTCTAAAACGCCACTGCAAGCCTGAGCAGCAATTCGCAAGGGTCACGGGCAGCTGAAGCACGCAGGTTCGGCGGCAACACATCGCCAGACAAGCCTCAACAACAGGCCGCTCGCCTATCTCAATTCCGGAGTTGCGTCAAACAACCGCTGGTGCTCGGCGATGGCAAACCTGTCCGTCATGCCCGCGACGAAATCGCCCGTCAGCCGCGCACGCTTGCGCAAATTCAAGGTTTCCGCCACATGCCGCCATTGTGGTTCCAACTCCGCTGGGGTTTCGAGATAACGCTGAAAGAGGTCGGTGACGATCATCTCTGCATTGGTCATCACCCCCATGACGCGCGGGTGACGATAAACATGGTCGAACAGAAACGAACGTAGGGCGGTTATCCCACCATCCATCTCCTCACTGAAACCAACAATTGGCCCAGATGCCGCACGAATGTCATCAGGGCTTTGCGGAGCCAGCGCAGCCAACCGCAACCGCGACCGAGAAATACAGTCGTTGATCATCGTGGTGATCATTCTCCGGGTCACCTCATATATGAGCCGGGCATCGAGCGCTCCCGCCCTGACCGCCGAAGTCGCGCCTTCCAAGCCGGTCACGGAGCAAACCGCATCACCAGCCACGGGCACGTCTGCAACGTCGTCAAGAGTGATGAGACCGGCACGCAGCCCGTCATCAATATCGTGATTGAGGTAGGCGATATCGTCGGCAAGAGACGCTACCTGGGCTTCACCGCTGGCGTGACCGTCAAGCGCCAACGCGCGCCATCCGCGCTCAATTGCACGTGCCACCTTGAGCACGGGCAAACTCCCATCGCCATTTAACCCCTCATCCGCGCCAGTCGTCAGCGGCCCGTTGTGTTTGGCAAGCCCTTCTAGCGTTTCCCACGCCAGGTTGAGACCGTCAAAAGCGAGATACTTACGCTCCAACTGAGTAACAACACGCAACGACTGGGCGTTATGGTCGAAACCACCAAACTCCTGCATGGCTTTATCAAGTGCGCGCTCGCCAGCATGTCCGAACGGCGAATGGCCAAGATCATGCGCCAGTGCAAGGGCCTCTGCCAAATCCTCATCGAGACGCAATTGCCGGCAGATTGTACGCGCGATTTGCGCCACCTCCAGACTGTGCGTCAAACGCGTGCGATAATGATCGCCTTCATGAAACAAAAACACTTGCGTCTTGTATGTGAGGCGCCGAAACGGTGCGGAATGCAAAACCCGGTCACGGTCGCGTTGAAAGGTATTGCGCGTGGGACAGTCCGCTTCGACGTGGGCTCTGCCACGACTGGCAATCGCCCCTGCGGAATAAGGTGCAGGCGAACGCTCACCCGGTTCAAGACTGGCCCCATACACCTGTCCGTCGGCTGGCACTGTCTTGCTCAAAAGAACAATTCTCCCGCATTTGTGCATTAACGTAGATACTTACGGCTAGAAACCACTATCCTGCGCTCGACGTCCGCCCGACCAGATTGACATGTCGGAGCACAAACATATCTATTGGGCACACCAAATGGGCTCGCCAACGCCAGAACCCGCGCACAGTAAGCCCTCCCTAGCCTCAACCTTATGAGCGATTCGCATGTCGACTGAGACCGTTACATTAAGCGCCCGCGCTGCCCAGCGCATCAATGAGATCGTTGAAAGCGAGCCTGAAAACAAGATGCTGCGCATAAGCGTGGAGGGCGGCGGTTGCTCGGGTTTTCAGTATAAGTTTGATCTCGTCAAGACGTCTGAGGACGACGACACCATATTGCGCAGGGATGGTGCCACGGTATTGATTGATCCGGTCTCGCTCAATTTTCTGGGCGGCGCTGAAGTCGATTTCGTTGACGAACTGATCGGGGCGTCATTTCAAATTCGCAATCCAAACGCTTCCGCCTCATGCGGGTGCGGTACCAGCTTCTCCATGTAGCGCACATAACCACGACACCCACTCCCGCCGATTTATCGACTGATCGCGACCAGGATGCGCCGATGAAAATCGCCACATGGAACATCAATGGGATCAAGGCCCGTCTACCGACGGTGCTGACATGGCTCAGCCAAGCACAACCAGACATTGCCTGTCTGCAAGAGATAAAAAGTATCGACGACAACTTTCCTGCCAGCGCATTCGAGGATCTTGGTTACAACGTCGCCACGCACGGCCAAAAAAGCTTCAACGGTGTAGCGATCCTGTCGAAGTTTGCGTTTGACGAGATCAAGCGGGGCTTGCCGGGAGATGATGATGACGAACAGGCCCGCTACATTGAGGCGCTCGTATCCACACCGGACGCTGTCATTCGCGCAGCCTCGATCTATCTTCCCAACGGGAACCCCCTCGGCAGCGACAAGTTTCCCTACAAGCTTGCCTGGATGGATCGCCTAACGCAGCATGCCGCACAGCTCCTGCACGACGAAATCCCTACCGTGCTGGCCGGTGACTACAACGTCATCCCCGACCCCCGGGATGCCAAGAGAGCGCAAGACTGGACACAAGATGCATTGTTCCAGCCTGAGAGCCGCTCCAAGTTCAACGAACTACTCAATCTAGGGCTTACCGACGCAATTCGCTGCGCTCATCCGCAAGACGGCATCTTTACGTTCTGGGATTATCAAGCCGGCGCCTGGAACAAAAACAACGGCATCCGCATTGATCACATGCTTTTGTCGCCGCAAGCAGCCGACCGCCTCAAGGAAGCCGGCATAGATCGCGAAACGCGCGGCTGGGAAAAGCCCTCTGATCACGTCCCGGTTTGGACCGAAATAGATGTTGGTTGATAAGGCTCCGGTGACGCCCGCCAACCGGGTTCTACCGGCCCTCGGCCGCAGGACTGATATCCACCGCACCAACACCACGGATGCCGCTATCGGCACCTCGCCCGCCTGCCGCTGAGCCAGTCATGAACTGGGGACGCTTGGAGTTCGGCGGCTGCGATCCCTTCAGGCCAGGTTTTGGTTTGGCCAACCGCATCGCATCGCCCCGCTTTTTTCCAACCATTTGCCCATCCGGACCCGCCAACCCGGTGTCAACCGGTACGACCTCGCCGTCGCGGCATGTTCTAACCGGTCGTGCATCGAGCAATCCGACATCATAGCGATCCGGGTTGGAAGCCGGCTTACGTCCGTAGCGGTCGTCCCACTCCGCCACCATTCCCGTGACCTGCTTGCGAACACCCGTCGAGGCGCCGCAGAAAATGTCCTGAAAAATATCTTCGATCCAAAGACGGTCCTGGCTCGGTGCATTCTTGACCGCAACGGAGATGAGCGCCAGCGCACGGATCGGATCGGCCTCAACATAGCGCCCCCGCCAATACAGATTGGCAAGGAATGCCTGTGCGCCCGCGTGTCCCTTTTTGGAGAGTATTGAAAGCCAGTGCTTGCCGCCCGCCACGTTGGCGCGCACGCCCTCGCCGGTTAGCTGCAGCTTGGAGAGCTCGAACTGCGCATCTTCGTCATTGAAAAAGATTGCCGCGTGATGAAGGTAGTCCGCCGCGCGCTCCGGATTCCGTTTTACACCGATCTCCGGCAGTCCCTGCTGTAGGTATTTGGCCAATCGGACCAGGGCCCGGGCTACAAACCGCGCACGCCCATCATCCTCAGGATCCACATCGGCATAGGCATTCGCAATCTGAAGAAACAGCACGTAGGCCTTGGCGTGATCGGTATGCGCACTGTTATTGTCCGCATAGATCTGCGCCAGGTAATACTGCCCCAGGAACATGTCCTTCTGCGCCGCGTGCTCAAGCGCTGGAATCGCGATCTCGTAATAGCCCCCCCTATAAGCGCTCACGCCTTGGCGAAGCGCCTGTACCGGAGTTGCAAATTCAGGCGTGGCAGCTACGACGGCGCTGCTCAAAGCAACACTTCCCGACAACCCTGCTACGCCAACGACAAAGACGGCAAATACGGCACCCCCGCGCCGCGACCGTCCTGCCGCATGTCCAAACTTCCACATCGACAATACTTTCGCCCTTTTCCACCGGAGCGCGTGCCTTACCGCGAAGGCCTCACGCCCCAAAATGCTGTCTTCCCACACCGCCACGAGGAGCGGCCATCTAATCCTTCAAATGCGCTCCCCCCAAGAAGCGCAACCCACCAACAACAACTAACGAGGTCCACCCACACATCACGCCTGATGAGGCGAACCGCAAAAAACCGGTATCTCACGCGAAGCACTGAACCGCGTCGCGCCTCTTGGCGCAGATATGTGTAAAGAGAGCGGATCGACACGCCGCCGCATTCCTCTGGCGCGCCACCCACTTCGCATGACCGGTATTGTGATCCATCCGTAAACTGCTCTCTTTTTGTGGCTCAAAAGAGGCGCATGAAAGCCCTACAAGTATCAGGAAAGACACAGTTAACAGTTGATCCACGACCCACGCCGCCTTCGCCCTTGGTTTCCAAACAGAGAGACCGGAATGACACACCCATCCGCGTGCAATCTGCCGCCCGATTCGCCATTGTGCCGATACTGCTAGGCCAATACCGCAATGAGCGTAAACCACCTGCCAGACCGCTGGACTCCAGACATTCACGAACTGGCACGGACGAGGTGAACCAAATCTACACAGAGCGCGACTATTGCTGTTGAAACGGGCACCGCAACGACGCGATTATGTCTGAACTCGCACGTTTCAACGTTTTGATTGTGTTCCGCAGTGTCAGAGTTGAGCATTACCGCCAGATTTCATTCAACGAGCAAACCCATATGCCCTACCAAGAAAACAGGTCCGAACCACCACCCGCCAGCACGACAAATTCTGCTGATCAGGCAGTGCTCCAACTTCAGTGGCTGCAAACCACGAGTATGATTGGGGTGTCGATCACCAATTTCTTTCTGCGTATCATCACGCTGGGTATGTATCACTTCTGGGGAAAGACAGAGGTAAGACGACGCCTGTGGTCTTCTGTGCGGATCAACGGCGAGCCACTCGTATACACCGGCACCGGCAAGGAACTACTGTTAGGCTTTTTGATCGTGCTCGGGCTTGTGATTTTGCCTGTAGTTGTCGGCACGATAGGAATGGTGATCTACTTTGGCGAGAATTCACCGTATGTCGCCGGTTGGCAATTTACGCTTTACGCCCTCTTCGCGATGCTTTTTGGAATCGCGATCTACCGCGCCCGCCGTTATCGCCTGTCACGGACGAATTGGCGCGGTATCCGTGGCACATTGGTGGGAAAGCCTCTCGACTTCTCGCTAACCTTCATTGGGACGGCAATCCTGATCCCACTGACTGCGGGTTGGATCATGCCTTGGCGGGATACGCACTTACAGCGCATCTTGACCAACGACACGCGCTTCGGCGACCGCGCGTTCAAATTCACTGGAACATCCCGCCCTCTTTACCCTCAGTTTGCCGCACTTTGGGTTGTGGTGGCGATCCTGACGGCAATTGGTGCGGGCGTAATTGCAATTGGCCTTGATGCAGCACGCCCCTATCTTACGCCTGAGATGCTGCAAAACGAGGAGCCGTCGATGGAAGTCGCGATGGTGCACTTTCGGGTGATGGCTTTGATCTTTGCTGTAATTGCGGTTCTGTACTTTGTCTCATCCATTGTCGGGGCGTGGTATCGGGCGAAAAAAATCAACCATTTTGCCGCTTCAACCCATTATGAAGGGGCAAATTTCGTCGGCACTGCAACAGCCGGCGGACTGATCTGGCTCGGACTAACAAATTTGCTGATCTTCATTCTATCGATCGGTATTCTTGCACCCGTCGTTCAGGCACGCACGCTTCGCTACCTTGTCGAGCACCTTGCCATCGAAGGTGCAATCCCGGTCGACGAAATCCTGCAAGGCGCTGATCAAGGCATTACGCGCGGCGAAGGACTGGCGGAGGCATTCGACATCGATGGCATCTGACGCAAGCTCAGCCGGACCAAGATTTGCCGCCCACTACAGCGACGGTCAGTCCGCAGGCACAAAAGATGTAGAGGTCATGTTCACCGAACGCGGCCTCGCCATTAGAAGCCGCGAACAAATAGAGCCTCTGATTTGGCCCTACGCTGCCTTGCGAACCGCCGAGCCGTTGGGTCCGCACGCGATCGATGCTCTTGTCACATATAGCTACCAGCGAGGTGTCACTCTGTTCGTGGCGGACCCCACATTTGCACGCCGCCTTGCGGTTGAGGCACCACATTTGACCACCCGTGCCGTACGATGGCGGGCAGCCCGGCCCTGGTTGATCGCCGCGGCGTTGGCAGGTTTGATAACCGCAGCCATCATGGCGAGTGGGCTTTCGCCCGCACGCACGCTCGCATCGGCTATTCCTGATGGCATTCGCGATACCATGGGCAAGCAGGTCGTCACCAGCATGACCTCAAATTACGCCACCTGTCAGAGCACTGCAGGAACCGCCGCACTTCAAAAACTCATGGCCCGCCTGTCGCAAGCAGCGGAGACAAAAAAGCCATTCAACGTCACCGTCGTCGATTGGAATTTGCTTAACGCCTTTGCCGCCCCTGGAGAACGCATCATTCTAACGCGTGAATTGATCGAGCGCGCGGATAGCCCGGACGAACTCGCCGGTGTCATTGCACACGAAATGGGACACGGGCTCGAACTCCACCCCGAAACAAGCATCGTGCGCGGCATCGGTCTGGCAGCAGCAGCAGAGATGTTGTTCGGTGGCGGTGGAGGGGCCATCGCTAATATCGGCATCATGCTTACACAATTGTCATACTCCCGTGCCGCCGAGCGCGAGGCCGACGGTCACGCTCTACGCATTTTGAAAAGTGCCGCGATCTCACCTGCCGGTCTTGCCGATTTCTTCAATCGGATCAAACGAACTCAGCCGAAACGGGGCGACGTTGACCAAAGCAAGAATAAGCGCATAAGCCTCGACGTCCTAAGCACCCACCCTCATACCTCCGACCGGTTGAAACGCATCCGTCTGCAACCACCCTACCCAGCAACACCTGCCGTTGATGAAGCCGGCTGGAGCGCGTTGAAGAAGATCTGCGCGAACACCACAAGCCCCAGCCCGTGACTTACGCAACTGAGTGGCTGAACAAGAGCGCGGTCAATCAAGTCCATTGGCAAGCGCCACGCTGACCGGATTTGGTGTGGTAACAGCGCGTGGGCACCGAATGGACCCCAGGAAACGGCAGAAAAGCAGTTATCCCGGCGACCGAACACCATGATCGTGTTCGCGCCTTATACGAGCCGAAAACTGGCCCCATTCATCGCATCAAGTAACGAGCTGTTGGGGGACAGCTATCGTGCGGATCAACTATAGCGGGAACCCTCAGAAGAATGCGCAAGTGCATCCTAATCCTGGCACTCGGCCTAGCCTGCACCACAGCCTTCATCGTCTCACCGCTTTACAGCGCCTGGGCCATTCGCGCCGCGATCAAGGGCGGTGATGCCGCCTACCTGGTCGACCGCATCGACTGGAAATCCGTCAAGCCGACCTTAAAAGAGTCCATCGGACATCTAGCACTCGGCACCCCACAAAAAACAAAACGAACACTCTGGCAACGCATCAAGGGCTACTACGGCCGATCCATGGTCTCGCGCATGGTCGAGCGATACGCCACACCGCACGGACTGCCACGCCTCTTTTCCTATGGACGCACAGTCCGCCACGATATCCTACGCCAGAAAGACCCTGTCGCGGAGTTATCTCCATTGGGTCGTCTCTCACATCTTTGGAGCCGCGTTCGCCGTGCGGAATTTAAGACACCAACGCGCTTTGAACTGGATTTGGCGGACAAATACGACCGCAACCGTATCTATTGCGGCGTTCTAAGTTTGCGCGGGCTCACGTGGGTCCTGACGGAGCTGCGCGTGCGGATTCGTCCGCCAGCGCAGATCGCCAAGCTAATTCCCGCAGGCTAGCCTGCAACCTCAACGCGCTTCAACGCAGCATCAAGACGCTTGATAATCCCTTCAAGCTCAGCCTTTCTCTCACGTGTCTCATCAACGGCTTCGGGCCTGGCGCGCGCCACAAAATTCGGGTTATCCAGTTTCGCATTCATTTTATCGAGGTTGCCTCTGGCCTCAGCAATCTCCTTACCCAGTCGCGCCTTCTCAGCGTCCATATCGATGAGACCTTTGAGCGGAATAGCCGCCGTCGTCTTGCCGACAACGAGCAGCGCGGCGCCTTTCGGTGCCGTTTTGGCAAACTTGATCTCATCAAGTCGCGCTAAGCGTTTGATCGTATCTTCATGTCGATCTGCGCGCTTGCGCGTTGCCGCATCCGCACCGGTAAGCATAAGTGGAATGCGCGCACCTGCCGGAATATTCATCTCTGTGCGCACGGATCTGATTTCAGAGACAAGCGAGATGACCCAACCTATTTCTGCATCGGCATCCGCATTCTCCAGACCGGTCGCATCCGGCCATTGCGACAACGCCAGAATACGCCGGCGTTTTACACCGTGCTCAACCATATGCGCCCAAAGCTCTTCAGTAATGAACGGCATGAACGGATGCAGAAGCTTCAAGATCTGATCGAGAACCCACGCCACCATAGCCCGGGTTTCGGCCTTCGCGGCTTCATCATCACCACTCAAAATTGGCTTGATGAGCTCAAGATACCAATCGCAGAACACACCCCAGACGAACTCATAGGCCGCCGTCGCCCCTTCATTGAACTTGTAGGACTCCAAACTAGCCGTAACGCTATTAGCAGCCCGTTGAGTCTCGCTGGCGATCCATTGATTGAGCGTCTCTTCAACATCAGCTGGTTCAAACCCCGGTTGACGCACACACTCATTCATCTCCGCAAAGCGTGAAGCGTTCCAAAGCTTGGTTGCAAAGTTGCGATAGCCCTCAACCCGGCTCGTCGACAACTTGATGTCACGACCCTGTGCCGCCATGGCGGCAAGCGTAAACCGTAACGCATCTGCACCGAACTTATCGATGATCTCCAAGGGATCCATGACATTTCCCTTGGACTTCGACATCTTTTGCCCTTTGGCGTCGCGCACCAGCGCATGAATGTAGACGTCGTGAAACGGCACTTCTTTTTGGAAATGCAGCCCCATCATCATCATCCTCGCAATCCAGAAAAAGATGATGTCAAAGCCTGTGATCAGCGTGCTCGTTGGGTAGTACTTGGCAAGCTCCGGCGTAGTCTCCGGCCAACCCAATGTGGAGAATGGCCAAAGAGCAGATGAAAACCAGGTATCGAGGACATCAGGATCACGGAACAAGCCTAGTTCGTTTCCAGCCTCATAACTGTCCGCATCATCACACTCAGCCAGCGTATCGAAAAACTTGATCCGCTTGTCGTACCCGAGTGACGAATAATGAGCTACCGCGAGCTCCTTTGCCTGTTGCTCATCGCGCGCAACAAACACCTCCAACTCCACGCCCTGGTAAATTGGTTCGCCTTCGTCGCTAAGCTTTGGCCCGTACCAAGCCGGGATCTGATGCCCCCACCACAACTGCCGCGAAATGCACCACGGCTGGATGTTACGCATCCACTCAAAGTACGTCTTCTCCCAGTTCTTCGGCACAAAGCGCGTAGCACCCGTCTCAACAGCTTCGATTGCGGGACGGGCGAGCGTTTCGGCATCGACATACCACTGGTCGGTGAGCCAGGGCTCGATCACCTCGTTGGAGCGATCACCGTGCGGCACCTGATGCGTCGTCGGCTCGATCCTTTCCAGAAGCCCCTGTGCATAAAAGTCTTCGACGATCTTTTTGCGCGCAACGAACCGGTCCAGCCCCCGATACGCTTCCGGAATTGAAGCTTCATCGGCTTCCGCACCTGCAATGATCCCAGCGTGTGCATCGAGCACATTGATCTGCTGAAGACCCTGGCGTTGTCCGACCTCAAAGTCATTGAAATCATGCGCAGGTGTAATCTTGACCGCACCCGTTCCCTTTTCAGGATCGGAATACTCATCCGCAACAATTGGAATCTCCCGCCCGACCAGCGGCAGCACGATCTTTTTTCCAACGACATCGCTATAGCGTTCATCTTCCGGATGAACAGCAACGCCCGTATCGCCGAGCATCGTCTCCGGCCTCGTCGTCGCAACAATGATGAAACGAGCCGGGTCATCTTTGAGCGGATAGCGGAAGTGAAACATGTGTCCGCCGGGATTGCGATCGAGCTGCTTGTTAAGCGCGCCGAAGTCGAGCTCAAGCTTTTCGCCCGCCTCGTCCTTCTGCCCATCAGTCCATTTGAATTTGCCTGATGCTTCAACCTGGACAACTTCAAGGTCCGAGATCGCAGATTGAAATTTAGGATCCCAGTTGACGAGACGCTTGTCCTTGTAAATGAGCCCTTCGCGATAGAGCGTGACAAACACCTTCAGAACCGCGCGCGACAGACCCTCGTCCATTGTGAAGCGCTCGCGGCTCCAGTCGCATGAGGCGCCAAGCCGCTTCAGCTGGTTGACGATCTGCCCGCCCGACTCATCCTTCCACTTCCAAACCTTTTCCAGAAATTTTTCTCGGCCGATCTCGCGGCGGCCCGGTTCCTGGTGCTCCATCATCTGGCGCTCAACCACCATCTGCGTGGCGATGCCAGCGTGATCCGTCCCCGGCTGCCAAAGCACCTGCCTGCCCCGCATCCGTTCAAACCGGCACAGTACATCCTGCAGCGTGTTATTGAGGGCATGGCCCATATGCAGCGAGCCGGTGACGTTCGGCGGAGGGATTACAATGCAGAAGGGCTCCCCCTCCCCATCCTCGCGCGAGGACTGCCCGCACTTGAATGCTTCGAGCTGTTCCCAAACCTCGTGAATGCGCGGCTCGATCTCGGCCGGCTTGTATGTCTTATCGAGCATGAAATCTCAAACGTTTGTTTCTCGTGTTTTTTGCAGTCTTAACAGGCCTATTTGTCGCCCCCCCGCGTGCGTGTCAAATCCTCAAGCAGGTTCGGGCTGAATGAGTGCAATCATTCCCCACTTTCGTGCCACGAAAGTCGGTGAAGCATAGGAGATTAGGCCTTACGGAGCCATTTCGACGAAGATCACCGTACAACAGAAGTCACTGCCGCGCAGGGTAGCCGTCTCACCAAAAACATGAGAGGCACTTTCGCCACGAACTCTGGAATTGGAATAGAAATAGACCGAGCCCCACTGGCCGGCATCAGAGCCACATGCGACTTGGCATCACCATTACTGCCCACGCTCTCGCGAAGTGTCTGCCTGTAGCCCCTCGGCCACTTCAATGCGCAACGCATTTTCCACAATCCGCGGCATGTTCGTTTCCAGCCACTCCCGCAACAATGGGCGCAACATCTCAGACACGGCATCTTCGAGCGAGCGCGTCGTCGGGCCACCACTCAGAGGCTGAAGTGCGCCGGAACCGGCTGCAGCTAACAAAAGGCTGCCGCTTGGCTCAATCACTTCACTGATTTCGGCTGCCTCGAACACTGGCTCAGATAGAGGCTCGTGCAACACGTCATTATGCACGTTAGGATTATGCACGTTGGGTGCCACATCTTCAGTTGGGTCGCCAGCAGAATTAGGATCGGTCCAGGTCTCCTCGTCCAGCGGCTTGCGTGCCGACGCTGCCAAGCCTGCAGCAAGCGCACCAAGCGGGGAAACGACGTCGGATTCCGGCACACCGACCAGTTCCTCAAAAACATCGAGTTCTTCGCCCGCTACCTCCAAGCCCTCCTGCGGTTCTTCATTAACCCCATGTTCAACGCGGTCTTCACCTGACGTCTGGACTTCAGTGAATTGCGTTTCTTCCAACGGCTCGTCAATTCCAGGAAGCTCTTGATCCACCGGTTGCTCAGCCGTTGCGGGACCGGTGGCTTCTGTTGAAGCAGGCATCGACGATGCAGAAGAGGCAGCAGACAACCCAAATGGCTTGCGTAACGACGCCATCGGAAACGCGTCCTTGGCGACCGACTCTTCCGACGTCGCGAATTGGGCAGCAACGCCTGCGGCCTCCGCCTCCGGCTTGATCGTCAACCATCCGGCTCCGTCATCATCCAGCACATCGCTCACCGGAGCCCCGTTCAACAAATGCTCGTCTGAAGTCACATCGCTTACCGACGCATCCTCCGAACACGCACCATCGGCCAGCGCATCGTGTCGCTCAGTCCGCATGTCGTGATCTATCAGGTCTTCTACATTCGCGGCTGCGTCCGATTCCACGGCATTAATATCGGGGTTCCCTTTCAGCGTGCCCAAAAGCAATTGTTCTGCACGCGACCGATCTACTTCTGGACCTGAGGTTGAATGGCTCTCCGGGTTAACGGACGACGGATCCGACGCCAACTCATCGGACGCGCCGGTTTCCTCCGACCCAATGTCAGGATCCAGCCCCTCGTCCAGAGCTTGTCCGGCGGCGATTTGCGCATCGATCGCCTTCAGCGCCTCTTCAACCGAAATGTCCTCGATCGATTGCGCCGGATCATCTTCACGGTCCGCGCTCACCGTTTGGTCAGGCTCGTCGTCAATCTCAGCGGCACGCTCCGGCGCGCTATCGGCAGGCATAGCGATCCCAGCACCGCCCCCATCGGCGGGCAACTGCATCGCCCACCCAGGCTCGCGAGGCTCAGGTTGTTGTTCTTCGAGCAGGTCCGCCAAATCATCTTCAAGGGTCTGGCCTGGGCCAGGCAACGAGCCAAGTCCGGCATACGAACGTTGCGGTTCACCATTCAGGCCATTGCCAGAAACACCATCCTGACGCATTGCATGATCATGATCTGCATCATACCGACCATGGTCGACGAACCCCAGTTTCACGCGATGAGAAGATTGGCCGTTTTCGGAGAACCCATCAGCTGCAATGGGATCAGCGACCGCAACCGCTTCACCGTTCATCGCGCGCCCACTCGATGGGCCACGAGAGGCTCGGGCTTCTGATACTTGGGAAAAATTGCGCTCAGGCGAATTAGGCTTCGGAGTTTCCAGGCCTGGTCCGTCCGCAATTATCTTGCGAATGGAGGCGAGGATCTCGTCCATGCTTGGCTCATCCCCCGTAGCTGTCCTACTCATAACCTAAACCCTAAAAACTGACCTGTGCCGGAATGGCCGCCCGTTCAATAACCACCAAAAGTACGCGGCAGGAACTTAGCCCTTACTCTCAAAAATGCCCGCTGGCCTTCACTTGTTCCTACGAAACCCCTGACAGGCAGTTCAACCGCACTCCAATAATCGAATACGCAGCTGATCCCCAACCCGCACCCTGCGACGAAACGATCAGACCGCTATTTCTCTTCATCCTGTCCGAGCGGTTTCTTTATGCTCTCGGCCAGTTCGATATGTAGTGCTTTTTCCACGATCCGCGGCATGTTTTCACCCACCCACTGCCGCAGCACAGGGCGTAACAATTCAGCGGCGGCGTCATGCGCATTTTGAGGAAGAGCCGTTCCGCCATCTGCCGGAAGGCTGGCAGGTGGTGAAGTGTGGACCACAGAGCCAACCGGCGGCGAAGCAGGTTTCTGTCCCAGCGGCGGCGGGGTCTCCGTCGCCGCACTAGTCGGCGCCACAGGTGCCGGCGCAACAGGTTGGGTAGGATTGCTGACAGTTGGAGAGGGCTGCGTTCCTGCAGAAAGCGCTGGCACCGGTCCATTTGTGGTACTAGGGGAGGGACTTGGACCTTGGTCCGTCGACGCGCTGCCCATACGGTTCATACGTGTGTCGGCAAAAGGAACCATCTGCCGAGCCACTTGATCATCTTCCTTAGGCGGGTTGGCGGCTGTAGCTCCAGGCGAAGCCGCGGCATCCGCATTGGTACCCTGCACAGCCGGCGCAGCTTGCAGATGCTCATCGACACTACCCACGCCCGTACCCCCAACACTCCCAGCCCGCGAATTTACAGGTTCTCCGGCAAGATCTGCCAGCGGTCCAATAATCAGCTGCGGCCGGTCCCAATCAGGACCGGTAGGCGCATCACCGGTAGACACACCATCCCCACCCTCCGCCGTTGGCGCAGCGGCATGCAGTGAATCTGTAAGTGAACGGTGTCCAGGCGCCACATCGTACGGGTTGCCGGCATTGGCACCGCCGACCTCAGCATTACCCGCTTCACCGTCTGCTAATTGTTCTTCGCCAGGTTGATCCTGTGCCGCCGTCTGGCGAATGGAATTCAAAATGGCTTCTATGCTTGCTTCGCTGCCGTTGTTGGTACTACTCGACAAGACTCAATACTCCTCTCGGCACGAAGACCTGTACACATCCCAACCGCTGAGACCTAAAACCGGCCGCGATCGAAACCACTAACAAATTCGTAGCCATGACAGCAAAGTCAACCGCGCTTGGCCGCGAAAAACAGGTAGGTCAGGAAATGCGGGAAGGATTGGTGGCCGCCCCCATCACCTCAACCACTCAAATTGGTAGATGTCATAAGGGGCGACTATATGACGAATAATCCCGAAGCGACCAAATTTCTGTCGTCACGGGACCAAAATTCGTCAAATGCCGATTGTTCGCAATGTGAGGTTATTTATAGCTCTCACGTTCGCCGTGTGTCGACCACAAGTCCACGTCTTCGCGGCGGCCGTCTTCGTGCGTAATGCTAAGCCCCCACCACTTCCGCCGGACTTCGTGATAATGCTCCTCCGCGTCGTAGACCGTTCCTGCGACACCGAGTGATGCCACCTCCAACGATCCAACGGCAGAAAGGAGCGAATATGCGTTAACGACCAAGTCCCGCTTCGTCGTGACGTGCGAGACTTGCGCATTCAACAACTCCTGTTCAGCATCCAGAACATCAAGCAGTGTACGCTGGCCGACTTTTTCCTCTTCGCGCACGCCGTTGAGAGCGGTTTGGTTAGCCTGCACTTGGATTTGATCGGAGCGCAGCTGCGCTCGTGATGCTTGCAACTGTGACCAAGCCGAAACGACAGACTCCCGCACCTCGGTCCGGAACCGTTCGATTTCCGACAGCAGACTGATATGGGTTTGTTTGGCCGCCCGCACACGGGAATATACCTGCCCGCCTTGGTAGATCGGGACACTGAGCCGTCCGGTAACCTCAGCCGACTCGGTGCGATCAACCCCAACACTACTATCGAACCGCTCCCGGTAACTCGCCTCCAGATCAACCTGAGGCAACAATTCACCCCGTATACGGTCCACCGTGTGCCGGGCAGCCTGCTCCCGATATAGTGCGGCGACCAGCAACGGGTTTTCTTGTTCTGCCTTGGCTATTGCGGCCTGTAGCGTTCTTGGAATCCGCCCTAGTGGAGCTGAGGCCTCTACCAACCGGTTCGGCGGTGCGCCTATGACGCGCTCATAATTTGCACGGCTGGTCTTAAGATTGGCGCGCGCCAGATCGAGCGAGGAAACGGAACGAGCCCAGCGCGCCTTAGCCTGCGCAACGTCAGTACGTGTCACTTCGCCGACCTTGAACCGATCTTCGGTGGCGCGCCGCTCGCGCAACAACACGTTGACGTTGTTTTCCTGCAGGCGGACAACGGCCTGATCGCGGATGACGTTCATGAACGCCGAGACCGCCTCCAGCAATACCGCGCGCTCCACATCCCGTAGCGTTTCCCGGCCGGCGCGTACACCAGCCTCGGCCTCGCGCACCGTATTCGTCGTCTGGAACCCGTTAAAGATATTCTGCGACAGGCTGAACGAATAGCTTTTGGGATGAACAGTACCGGACCCGGAGGCACCAAAGGCACCGCGCGTACCACTAAAGTCCGAATTGGTATCGTTGACGCCAATATCCGCGCTGCCGCTCAAACGCGGCCGGTAACCCGCGATAGCCTGATTGACGTTTTCGTCCGTCGCCCTCAACCTAGCCCGCTCAGCCTCCAGCCTCGGGTTGTACCGATAGGCTGCGGCAAGCGCCTGACGAAGTGTCTCAGCCTGCAACGGTGTTGGCGGCGCCGAGAACAGGACGCACACAGCCAAGGCCACGCTCAGAAGGCGGCTTTCCGCCCGGCGGCCCTTCAGTGCTTTCCTATTGTGGTCCTTCATTCCCTCACATGCTCCGTATCGAGCAATCGCGTCACAAAATACTAGACACGCGAGCCACCAAACCATCCGCAACTTGGGCAAAAATCCGTACCCGCACCCCTAAGCACACCACATTCCTCCCAGGAATGCTGCGAGCGCGCCTATTCCCCACCGATTCGGGCGCCAAGTCCACCGTTTGGATACATCGACCTGACTTGCGAGTAGCACACAAGGGCCAATAAACATCAACCACTTACCGCACAACAACCCCCAGCCGTGGCCGCAAGCACACACTCCCAAACGATACAACCTGAACGCCGACAACTCCCGGTCGCAGCACAAAACTTGTGATTTCACTTCATTCGAGCGTAACAACTAGCTGAAAACAATGGAAAGTTTTAGGCAGATGTTAGCGCCTAAACAAGGCGGGTATTGTATGGGCATGTGGCGTGATTGTCTCCCCCACGCCGTGGTACTGCCAAAGCCCATACACAGTTTCTCTCAAGGCTTTGGCCCGCAGACGCACGCCTATGCGGCCAAGCGACCTCAAGTATACATTTTTTCATTGCGCACCGATTCGGTGAACGTTGTGTAAATCAGCTCAAAGCCATCACACCGCTGGGCCCGGCGGATCACGCGGCACAGAGTGCCGCCAGCAATCTCAACTCGAATATTTTCGCCGCGACCGGTAATGTACGACTATAGCGCAAATGAAGGTGCCCTCTCAAAGCCGGGAAGCCTAGGCGCAAACGCCTCAAAAGCCCGGCGCTCATCAAAGGTCTCACCCAGGCGGCGCCACACGACGGCATGCATTACGCCCTCGCCCGCCTCGATCGCAACCAGCCTGCCACCATCCTTCAGCTGATCCAGCAGACCATCAGGAACCTCATCCACCGCACCCTGCACCACGATTGCATCGTAAGGCCCTTCTGAGGCGTAACCGGTTTGAAGCGGCCCCGTCACGACGACAACATTGTCGATGTTAAGTTCACGCAGGGTCTCTGTGGCCGAACTGGCCAAATTTGAACTGCTTTCCACCGCCACCACGGTCTCACAAAGGCGCGCTAAAACCGCCGATGAATAGCCGCTTGCGCAACCGACATCGAGTACAACCCCACCCGTCCCGATGTTGGCCAATTCTATCAGTTTAGCAAAAGTCCTGGGGGCCAGCAGCTTGCGCGGCTCAGAACCCTGCGGGCTTTCTCCCGCCGGCAAGTGGTCATCCATGTAAGCCAATGGTTTCAGTGCCGTTGAAACGAAGCGCTCACGGGGAATTTCAAGCATGGCGCGTGCTATGCGCCGGTCCGTCACGTCACTTGGCCGAACCTGCGATTCAACCATGTTCAGACGTTGCACTGCCGCGTCAGTCATCGCCACCTCCCAGCAAAAATTCCACCAACGGTCATCGCCCAGCCTGCCCCTGCAGTCGTGGAAAACCAAATCTCACAAATGAATAGCGACGCCATCAGCCGTCGTCGCTCTTTGCATGACGTCACATAGGCCAATAAATCAGGAATTGGAACATCTCTGACCAGGACCAATTGAACCAGCCTCAATTTACGCATCAGTCTCGGCGGCGGCGGGGTCATCAGAAAAAGCTCAACACAACAAGGCGCCGGCCCCCTTGGCGTGCTGGCACAGTCAAAGTAACGGCAGGCAGGCGAAGAACTCCCATGCCGGCAAATACTGTCCTGGCGATTGCGCACACCACAATCGATGTGATAGATCAGCCGCTCCGGCTCGACACCGGACCCATTTTCTCCAATACGACCGTCGCTTTACCCCGGTTTTGGGCCAAAGCGGCGAACCGGGCGCCCCCACCACGACGCAATCCGGCATAGAAATGGTGCAAAAGGCCACGTGGCGGAGTGGTGACGCAGCGGACTGCAAATCCGTATACGCCGGTTCGATTCCGGCCGTGGCCTCCAGGCTTTCACAGCAAATACAGGGGTATTGAAAAAGTCGTGCCGCGCCGCGCGCGCAAGCCGACCCAAAAGACGGCCAAGCTGCGGTCGGATCCGGACGGCCAAGGCAATGCCGCCCCCGCTCGCGGACATCAGCCTGACGCACGCTACCGCACGAAGCCGCTTTTTTCCTTTTTTAGTCTTGGGCTCGGCGCGCAACTCTGCTATCTCCCGCCTCTCGGAGACAAACGTCCGGTATTCCGCAGTAGCTCAGTGGTAGAGCAATCGACTGTTAATCGATCGGTCGTAGGTTCGAATCCTACCTGCGGAGCCATCCCTCCAAGGCTCGACATCTCGCTATAGTATACCCGGCCTGGACACCGCACCGGTGCAGCCACGCGCGTTGCACGAAGTAATGCCGGAAACACCCCTACCTATGTTCTTCAATATTGGCCGCAATCAGCGCCTCATTGAATGCGTTTAAGGCCCCGACCTTGGAAGCCCAGCCAACGACTTCGCTTGGCTCGGTGGCGTTGACGACGGCAACGCGCGCCAAACCCGTCACATTGAAAATTCGAAGCGCCCGCTCCAGCGTGTCCTCGGGCATGAGACAAGGCGGCATCTCTGCACCCTCACGCCCATCCTCGGACTGTTTGAACTCAACGTCATCCCCATCCGCAAGCGGCTCCATAAAGTCTTTGACGTGAAGGCTTTGCACAATCAGCTGATGCGGCCCTTCATGCAAAAACACACCGCGTTTGCCGAGCTGCCAATGAAAGAAGCTCTGTCCCAAAACCGCCTGGCTCAGGCCGACACAAATTGAAACGGTGAGCAAGAGCGCAATGGCCATTGCGAAACCGCCTGTGAGTTCGAATACGATTAGCGTCGTCGAAAGCGGCGCACCGAGCACCGCGGCGGCCACAGCGCCCATCCCCAAGATCGCGTAAAGTCCGTAGGTGGAAGACGCATCGGGAAACGCTGCGGTCGCGACAATTCCGAACGAGGCACCCGTCATGGCTCCCAAGTAAAGCGAGGGAGAAAACACCCCACCCACCAGCCGCGACGAAAGAGACACTGAAGTCGCGGCCGTCTTGGCGACAATGAGCGCCAGCATGAGCCCTAGCCCGAGCTGTTGCGATAGCGCTTGGTCGGTCGCCTCATAACCAACACCAAGCACCTGCGGAAACACAATGCCTATTGCACCAACCACCGCACCGCCGATCGCCCCACGCAACCACAGCGGCAGGTCGAAACTCCCCCAGGCACGCTCTGTCCCCATGATTGCAAATTGCAATAGGATTGCTACCAGCGCACACGTCAGCCCGAGCAACGCAAAAGCGGGAAACTCCCAGTACGACGTGATCTGGTATTCCGGCAGTATGAAAGCTGGAAAATTACCGAAGTGCAGGCGCGCAACGACGGCAGCACCGACACTTGCAATAACGATGGGTACCATTGCCCGGAACGAGTAGTGCGCAAGGATAACTTCATGCGCAAACAGCACACCTGCGAGTGGCGCATTGAACGAAGCAGACACAGCCGCGGCAACACCCGCCGCAAGCAGCGTACGACGGCCGCTGGCAGGCAAATCGAACACACGCTGCACCGTCGCCGCCAATGTTGCGCCCAGGTGAACGACCGGACCCTCACGACCCACACTTGCCCCTGTTCCAATGGAAAGTACGGAAAGGAGCGCACTCCACACGCCTGTGCGCGCATCGATACGGCAGTTGCTGATCGCACGCGCCTCGATCACATCGACAACGCTGTGCCCACGCTTGCCTGAAACAAACTTATCTAGAACATAACCAACAACAAGACCGCCGAGCGCGGGAGCAAGAAGAACATGCCACCACGCAACGGAGGCTGCGGCAGTGGCAACCCGCTCCGATGTCGTGAACAGCCACGGCAGCTGAACGATTCCAATCAGAAAGCGAAACACGATCGCGGCATAGGCAATTCCAAGCCCAATGACGATAGCGAGACCCCAGATCAGCGGCTGTCGGTCGGCGACAAAGCTGCGCACGTTCGGGACCACGCGACCAGAGAACACCGATTGCAGCTGCGATCCGATGAGGCGAGAAATTTGTCCAGCACCTTGAAGGACACGCAACACTCGCACATTCCGCCGTAAGCCATTACTCCTCCTGCTCAATCTGCCAAGCACTGGCCCTTCCCCTCATTCACTGGCAAACCCAGCACGCACACCAAACCAGGACTATCCAGTGTGTTCCGCTCAAAGGACCCACAAAAGAACTCGCCGCCTGCAACTCCAGATCAATTTTTCGACGGATCAAGACAACAGGCCCCGGGCATGTCGAAACCGTGATCGACGCGACCCCAAATTGTAGCCCCAACATGTCCTCGCTCATGCCATAACCATAGCAGGTCTCGCACACACGAAACCACTAGAGCCCTTGGATGTCTGGGCTCCGGACATGCGGTGGCATTGCCGCTTTGGCCCAGGGCACGATCTTCACTGGCGGAACCTTGCCGCAGAACCGCCGTCAGCCTGGGGCTTAATGCATGCCACCGGCACAATTTCTCGACCTTTGCTTGTCGGTTGGTTGGTCGCAGCAGGCCCCACAACAAACGGCTGCAAAACTAGGCAGAGTGGTGGAACTGTCGTGATCAATCGAAAACCGGGAGAGAAAGACGAACACGCGGAGCCTTTGCCAACTTGCACAACCCGGCATTCATGTTTCTCTGCGCTCACACAAAGTGCTATCAACCAAGCTCTACAACCGATCCGATGACCTCGTTTCCATATCTTGCAGATGCCGTCAAAGAATTGAATGTTGGGTGCACCATTGCTTGCTAGAACTGATAAACGTGTGCGCATCAACCGCGTAAGCGGCATTGCGGCGGCGGTCATGTTTTCTTCGTGCCGGATGGCAGGAGAATCGAGGAGGCGGGTATGAACACGCTGCTGATGTGGGTTTGCGGGTTGCTGATAGCAGTCCTCGCAGCGCTCTTTGCCATGCCCCACTTTATCGACTGGAATGGATATCGCGGTGTATTCGAAGAAGAGGCCACCCGCATTCTTGGACGCGACGTGCGCGTGCGCGGCAACGTCAATCTGAGATTACTGCCGGCCCCCTACGTCGGTTTTGAGAAAATCCGCATTGCCGACAGTGAGAATGGCGGTTCTTTGTTTCGCGCCGAGAGCTTCACCATGTGGCTATCGGTACCGCCGCTTCTCAAAGGCATTCTTGAAGCAAAGAAGGTCGATCTGGAAAAACCGATCCTTCGACTGGTGGCAAACGACAAGGGTGAAGGCAACTGGCGCAATCTCAGCATTATTCCCGGTTCGCTTCCATTCGTACCGGCAGGCATCCAGCTTCAATCCGTCAATATCGTTGACGGCATCCTGCGCGTTGAGCTTCCAGGCGGCCGCGAGTTGGCCGCGGTCAACGACATCGCCGGCGAACTTTCTGCAGGCTCCATCTCCGGGCCCTACACATTTCGCGGCTCGACACGCCTCGCCGAAGGCAACACACGCCTCGTGCGCATGACCACCACGCAAGCTACAGACGACGGCACGCTTCGTTTCAAAATGAAAGTGCACGCGCCTGAAAATGTTGGCAGCAGCTACGTACTCGACGGACAGATCGAAAACCTGATGAACCGGCCGAGCCTGAAAGCTGCCGTGTCCGGCAAGATGGTCTTCGACCCCGCCAATCGTGATGCCACTGTCGACATCAAGGGCAATCTGCAGGGTGATGCATCCGGAGCAAAGCTCACCGACATCATTGCCACATTCGAGAATGTCGCTCAGCCACAGATCATTACGGGCGAGATCACGTCGCTGTGGGAAACGCGCAATAGTTATGACATGTCGCTCTCTGCGCGCTGGCTTGACCTTGACCGTCTATGGGTCGCGTTAGCACCGGCTAGCCAAGCCGCTGACAACGAGGGTGAAGGCGACAAAGGCATTGTTCCCCAGTTCGCTCCCGAACTTGCCAAAGAAGCTGTTGCACGCAGAGGTCCGCTGGCGGCGGCGCGCGACCTTATGGTTGGCTTACTCAACCAATTGCCAACAGATTCAGGCATCACCGCTCGTTTTGGTGCAGAACAGGTGAATTTGGGCGGCGAATCCGTCGCAGATCTCAATCTCCGGTTCACGCGTGAAGACGGACCTCTGAAATTAGAAAAACTCAGCGCGAAACTGCCCGGCGGCGCGCGGCTGGAGACATCTGGAACGGTAAAAACTAAGAAGGGATTTCCGGAATTCTCCGGACCGGTTTTTCTCGGTGGGCCGAGCGCATCGCGGATAGCAAAGTGGGCACTCGCAAACCAGACCGCAATCTCAGGTTTCACGGACCGGCCGTTTTCTCTTTCTGGAAATCTCAAACTAGCAAAAAATATGGTGCGCCTGTCGCAAGCCAGTGCAGAACTCGCCGGCATTCCGGTCCGCGGCAGCCTGACACTTGCCGACACCAAGACGCGGAAAATTGCAATCGTATTGGAAGGTCACGAAGTCGACACGCGATGGTTTGGCCTTGAGCGTATCAATCTTTCAGACCTCGCAAAGATGTTTAAGCCCGCATCTAGTACAGCCGCCCAAACATCCCCGGACGACGCATCGGAAAAATCGCCGGCATCGTTGGGGCAGCCAAATTGGCTGCGTCGAGCAGACGACAACCTGTCACTGCGCATCAAGGCCGGTGTATTGACCAGCGATGGCCCCGCCTTTCGCGACGTTGCCGCTGACATCACACTTGCGAATGGTGTTATCACCATTCCGCATATCGAGCTCAAGACAAAGTCTGGTCTGGAGCTGGAGCTCGATGGACAACTTTCACTCGAAACAGATCAACCCAAGGGTATTGTCAATTGGATCGTGGCTGCAAGTGACGCAGAGGCCATTGAGGAAGCCATCGAGATGTTGTCCGGTGACGCTAGCACCAACGCACTGAAAGAACGCGCACGCCGATTTGCACCACTGCGACTGGCCGGTGTGATGCGCCTTGCAGACAACAAGAAGAATGCGACGAACATTGATGTGGACGGTACTGTTCAAAATGGCCGTATGGTTGCAAACATGCAACTTGGCGGCGGCATGGCAGCCTGGCGCACATCACACGCCGACATAACTGCTTCGTTTCAAAATCCCGACATTACGCGCATCTTCGAACAGTTACTCAATGCGCGCTCATCATCTCGCAACACACGACGCACGGCACGCGCCGGACGCGGATTGATCAAAGCTATCGGGACGCCGGACGCCGGTATGGCGGGACTGATCGAAATGAAGGGCGAAGGTCTCTCCGTTACCTATCGCGGCCGGTTCCGCACCGGTGACTCCGGCTTGGAGAGTGAAGGCGGCAATGTTGCCATCGACGCAAGCGACAGCACCGACATCCTGGCACTCGTCGGGCTACCTATCGGCGAAGGCGCGGCTGGAACGCCAATGAAAGGCTCCGTGGCACTCACCATCAGGGACAACGAACTGACATTTGCCCCACGCGATCTGTTAATCGGGCAATCGCGACTGGGCGGAACCATCGCCCTGAAAGCAGCGGAAGACGACAACACTCCGCTGAACGTCTCTGCCGATCTCATTGTCGCACAGGCATCATTGCCAGCGCTGCTATCGCCACTGCTTTCCGCACGATCATCCGCCGCTCAGGCCGGTTCCGACACGGCGACGCCCGCCGATCAGCAAGGCAGTGGTGAAACCGGAGCTGCAAAAGACGCCTCGGCAAACAGCCAGGCCAACCCCGACGATGTGACACCGAGCGATGCCGAGACACCTCGCCTCACAGCCGCACCCGTGTTTCCCGACAAGATGTTCGACTTCGACGCTCTAGCGGGTCTCACCGGCACGCTCAACGTCAAGGTTCACAAACTCATCGTTGCACCCGGTATGGCCATGCACTCCAGCAGTATCGAAGCCATCCTCGGCCCCGACCGCGTCGATGTGAAGAAATTGAGCGGCCGCGCACTGGGCGGAACGATTGACGCAACCTTGGACTTGGCGCAAGCAAGTGCTGGTATCGACGTCAAGGGCACCCTCAAAGTTGCTGGCGCGCAACTGCGGGATGTTGCAGGCGCCTCTGCGGCGCCATTAGGCACCGCCCAAACTCCTTCGACCAATATCGCTGCCGCACCCGAAGGCGTACCCGCCCCCGTTCCAGCCCGGCGATCAAAGGAAGGCGACAACGATAAAGCCGCTGCGCCTTCCAAAGAAGGCAACACGCGTGCCAAAGCCACCACCGGGTCGGCGGACCTTGACCTCACCTTCTCAGGACGCGCGCTGAGCCCGCGCGCCTTGGCTTCCATCATGACCGGCCAGGGCACCATAAAACTTTCCAAGAGCAGTATCGCCGGTATGTCTCCTGAGGCCGTGAGCCAAACCGCCAACGCCGTTCTTTCAGGTGACATTGAACCTGAAGGTGACGAATTGAAGCGAGCCCTGGCAATGGCGCTAAGAAACGGCCGGCTCGACTTGGGTGCACGCACACTTTCGCTCACCATTGCGGATGGCGCCGTGCAGATCGAAGATCTGACCGCAACGAACAAGGCCGGCGAAACGCGGCTGGCCGTAACCGTGGACCTTGACAAACTCATCGTGAACAGCCGATGGCGCCTGACGGCCAAAGCAAAAAACAAAAAGCGTAGCTGGCCAGCAGTGTCGCTCGGGTATTACGGTCCACTGTCCCAGGTCGCAAAACTGCAACCCAATTTACAGATCGATGCCCTCCAGCGAGAACTGACGGTCAGGCGTATGGAGCGCAACGTCGAGGAACTGGAGAGGCTGCGCAAACTGGACGAAGAGGCCGCCGCCCGACAGCGCGAGCGGGAACGACAGCGCGAACTTGAGCGTCAACGCGAGTTGGAACGGCAGCGTGAATTAGAACGAATGCGAGAGGCCGAGCAGCCTGACGCATTGGGCACCGCTCCCGAAGACCCATCTCAAGTCCCATCTGGGGAAGAAATAACGATCGACCCGAACGCGCCGCCGCCCGACCAGGCTCAAGTACAAGCTTCGGATCAACAGGAATTGGTGGACGGCGCGGCCCCTGATGAGGCAACCGAAGCTGCGCCTGCAAAACCTCGGCGGAAACGGCGGCGGAAACGGCCCAAAAAGTACGAGTCGGTCAACGACATCTTTCAAAAGCAGTTCGGCATGTAGGCCGCCGGGGATTCGCCCCTTGGACCTCTGCTGACATTCGGCACCCACCCGTGATCAATTGTTGGGCGGAGCGTGGTCGTGTCAGTCGCGCGCATTCCACCTAACAAAAAACTGGTCTCTGCCAACTCCCTAATGTTGCAACCACAGTCGCGCCGCTGAATTGACCTTGCGAGCCTGACATGTCCGCAGCAACATGAATGCAGAAAACAACCCGGCGGCGCAAAAGACACTTAAACGACGAATGGAGAAATGCACCATTTGCATCGCTCAATGCACCTTTCCGCCAACATCGGGATTGCGAGTTCAAAAAGCGGATTTCACGACACCGCCGTCGACACGGAGCGCGGAGCCGTTGGTGGCGCTCGATAGCGGGGAGCATAGATAAACGATCATGTGCGCCACCTCTTCTGGAGTTGTGAAGCGCTGCAATAGCGAGGATGGTCGCGCCTCGCGGAAGAAGGTTTCACTTACAAACTTGTCCTTGTCGATCCCTTGGGTTTGAGCGAAGTCATCGAGGAAGATATCAACACCATCGGTCATCGTCGGTCCAGGCATGACCGCGTTTACGGTAACGTTGGTACCCTTCGTTTTTTCGGACAATCCGCGTGAAATGGCGAGCTGTGCCGTTTTGGTCATGCCGTAGTGAATCATCTCAACGGGAATATTGACGGCCGATTCACTTGCAATGAACAGGATGCGCCCCCAGTCTCGTTTAAGCATGCCAGGCATGAGCGCACGAGAAAGCCAGACGCCAGACATCACGTTGGTTTCAAAAAAATAGACCCATTCATCATAGGGAATATCGAAGAAATCCTTCGGTTCGAAGGTCGCAGCGTTGTTGACGAGTATGTCGACAGGACCGATCGCTTCGACTTGTGAGATGACGTCGTCCATCCCTGCTTGGTTGGAGAGATCGCCGATCACCATCGATGCTGATGGAAGGCTCTCTAGGGCAGGCTCCAAGGCTTTTTTTGACCGACCATGCAGAATGACATGTGCACCCTCTGCAGCAAGCAGGTTGGCTGTTGCTCGGCCAATCCCTACCGCCTTCGACGATCCGGTTACCAGGGCACGCTTGCCCTTCAACTTGTAGTCCATATTTCTTCCTTTTCTTGAAGGCATGCCTTGCTGCGATAGGGAGAGGTTATCGTTTAGGGTCCAGCTTTCACAAGGAATTGCTTGGAATTAGCCCATGCACCTTGGTGCAGCAAACGTTGTTGGGACAGCCGCGTTCGTCATTCCTCCGTTAGCCCGTTAAGCCTCCACAAACACGAGTACGCCGTATCACCTTGAGCAGCACATCTGCTTCAAGGCTCCGAACGGCCCTGATGGCTCGCCAAGATTTCTTCTGCACCTGAGGGACGAACCAAACAAAGTAGTGCCGTGTTTCTGTTGCTAAGGCCAAAGCCAACATCACATCCGTCGGTGTCGGCCGCGCCTGCTGATCGTTTGCCGGACTTGGCATACTTGATTTTTTCAACGTCGTGCAAAGCCGCCCGGTAATGCCTCGTTATCGCGAACCGGCATGTCGGCCCCGCACCTCGAAACGTATTTCTTAAGGGGCCATCCACAGGCACATAAAACGATAGCTCCAAAAAAAAGCGACAATTCAGGGACGTCTGTTGCTGCAATACCACGCGGCAACCACTTCGTGGCGGCGAAGCCACTCAGCCAAGGTCCAACAATGCCATTCCGTGATATTTCTGCTCACTAGTGAACCAAAGTTATGTGTACCCCATTCCAGGGTATCTCGCGTTAATGGTTGGGTATTGTGACATGAGCCATCTTGAGCGTCGTGTATGTCTCGGTCGTGTCTTTCGTCTTGGACCCGTAGCGGCCGTCGCACGAACATCTGCTGCACTTATTCTTTTGTGTATCTCGATTTCCCATGTCAGGGCTGAAGGGCCATCGCCGGTCCGCATCCTGTTGAGCGGCGGTGCCGCCGGTTTCCAGGTTGAACAAGAGCTTGCTGGCCAGGCGAGCTTGGAGACACGCATACCTGGAACAACATTCTCACAACAGTTAGAGCAGTTCCTCAATTTCGATACAGATGGTTATGCGTTGTCTGGTAAGGCCATCACGGAGTTTGCGATATTTGGGGCACCTGCTGGCCCTCAAGTGCGATTTCAAGCGAGCGCATCGGGGCGGAAATGGCATGCTGACGATATAAGCTTTTCGGTGTCTACTAACTCTGTGGCCCGCCAAAATGGTGTCGTAACGGATTCAGATCGTGATGCTATTTCCGGGAAAGTGGGCGGTGGCGACGCTTTAAGTCTCACCGGTCTCGTAGGGGCCTATGCACATGATCCTGCCCTCGGTTTTCTGGGAGGCTTTGTTGCCGCCGGGCGTAACGAAGAAGCGAATGCACGAACATTCGGTCTTTCTGGCGGGCTCTTCACATCCGTTTTTAACAGGCCCGTCAACGTCCGCGTCAACGGGGGAATAGGCGACGGCGAGGTGGATTTGGATAGCTGGTATGTAGCTGCCTCCGCCGAGGCCTTTCTGACACCGGACTGGGCCGTCCTTTTTGATGCGGGCTATGGCGACGCAGACACCAGGGAGGTGGAAACAACGCCTGCAACACCCCTAATCGCGTCGCAGCGCAGCATTAACACCTTACGTGCGGAAGTTCTTCGACTTGGGCTGGAAAGTCGTTGGCAAGTTGAGCAGTCACCCCTCAGTGTGTCGATCTTTGGAAATTATGTTAGGACCGAGGGGCGCCAGGAGCTGTCAACCAGCGTCAGGGGTAGAGGCTTTTTTGCGGGTTTTTTCTCTTCCACCAGCTTTACACGTTCGACCGAAGTCGACTACTTCGAGGGTGGCGTGAGATTCCGGATGGCTTTGGGAGCAGCCGAGAATTCCAGCCTCCTAGGTCAGAGTCGCGAACACGTTCAAGATCTGGGTGTTGACAACGTCATGAGCCTCAATGGCATCTACGGCTTAGACACTGAATTCGGACAACCGAGATTCTTCTTCGGCGAAGCATTGTTGCCATAATCGTTCGGTGATGATCGGGTGTCTGGGTCTGCCCCATCCCAACCGACTACATCGCCCCAACGTCCCATCAAGTTTGAGGGCCGACAACGCGATCACGCACCGTCACTCAACATTGACAGTCGCACCTCTGCGCTGCGTTTCAGCGGCCTCGCGGAAATGATCGAGAAGGTACAGACGCGCCGCACCGGTACGACGGGTGTCCGCCGCGGCTCGCGTCAATTCGTGTCACCGCAGCGATATTGGAAAACTCTCGCGCAGCTGCAATCCCATTGACCTGCGCCCCGTAATTTCCTCCAGATTTGGGTAGAGTCCGTAGCCTTAAGAAGGAGACGGACGATGCGTAAGAGCAGGTTTTCAGAAGAGCAGATCATCTCGATCTTGAAGGAGCACGAAGCCGGTGTGCCGACAGCGGAGGTGTGCCGCAAGCACAACATCAGCCCCGCGAGCTTCTACAAGTACAAAGCGAAGTTCGGCGGCATGGATGTCTCCGACGCCAAGCGACTGAAGGCGCTGGAAGACGAGAACGTGCGACTGAAGCAGCTCGTTGCGGATCTGTCGCTCGACAACGCCATGCTAAAGGACGTCAACAGCCGAAAGTGGTGACGCCGGCAGCTAAGCGGCAGGCAGTGGCGCATCTGGTCTCAACCTTTGAGGTTTCCGAGCGCCGCGCCTGCTCCGTCCTGCAAGCGGATCGGTCGATGGTGCGCTACCGCAGCCGTCGTGCCTGCGACGCCGTTCACCGGCGGCGTATTTGTGAGCTTGCCAGTGAACGGCGTCGCTTCGGCTACCGGCGTCTGTTGATCCTGCTTCGCCGTGAAGGCGTGCAGATGAACCACAAGCGCTTCCGCCGGCTCTACCGTGAGGAAGGTCTGCAGGTGAGGAAGCGCGGCGGGCGCAAGCGTGCGCTCGGCACCCGGGCACCGCTCAAATTACCAACCGGCCCGAATGTTCGCTGGTCGATGGACTTCGCTTCTGACGGCTTTACGGATGGCCGGCGATTCCGCGTCCTCGTGGTGGTTGATGATTGCACCCGCGAGTGCCTTGGCCTCATCGCCGACACGTCGCTGTCTGGTGCACGCGTTGCCCGTGAACTCGACCAGATCATTGCGCAGCGCAGAGCCAAGCCCGAGATATGCGTTTCCGACAACGGCACGGAGTTCACCAGCATGGCAATCCTGAAATGGGCCCAAGGGCGGTCCGTCGACTGGCACTACATTGCGCCCGGCAAGCCACAGCAGAATGCTTTTGCCGAGAGTTTTATCGGTCGATTGCGTGATGAGTGCTTGAACGAGACGGCATTCTCAACGCTCACGGAGGCCAGGTTACTACTTGCGGACTGGCGAGCCGATTACAACCGCGTGCGGCCGCATTCGGCGCTCGCCGACCAGACACCGGAGGAGTTCAGGATCCAATATTTTGCTCTTGCCGAAACGGCTGGCAAAGGGCACGATTTCAACCCAGGACTCTCACTCTGACTGGATGGAAGTCGGGGCGCAGGTCACCATTGAGCGCACCACGTTACCCAGCGCGATGTCACCGTTCTCCTTATTGAGTGGAGTGGCGAGGCACCGCTGGCGAACGTGGCGCGCATCACACGTAAGGCCACGCGTTTTTGCGCCAACAACGATCAGCTGCCGCAGCACATCCAACGGGCAAGGTGACGCAGATTAACACTATTTGGGCGCGCTTGCGGATTTCAGATACTCGATGATCTTCTTTCTCGGTTCGGGATCGGTGAGGGGAGGGAAGATCATGGTTGTACCCGATGCAACTGCTTTTGGATCGGCCATGAATTTGTCCAGTGTTTCCTCGTCCCACGTTAGGCCCGTCAGACTTCCCGAGTAGCCGCCATAGCCGGTGGCTTTGCCGGCTTCACGGCCAAAGATCCCATACAAGGACGGACCCAGCCGGTGGTCACCTTCCTCGACCCTGTGGCAGGTGCCGCAATAGGTGTTGAAGATGACCCTGTTTTCCTCATTTGCGGTGTCAGCGTTGGACGGGGCGGTAAAATAGACCATGAGGGTCAGGAGAATTGCGAGCCGGTACATGTCTTCACCTCCGAAAGAGTATCCCTGCGACGTAAGTTATGTTGCGCGGTCAAAATTCTCGCGGCAGCAGCTCACTTGACCATTTTTGCGGCTGATGTGTTCGTCGGCTCGCCGTCCAGTGGTACACCTTTGCCATAGGCGCTCTTGACGTAACCATCACCACTCTTCTTAATTTTCGTGGTCCATCCGGAATTCCATGTAATAACCGCAGCGTCGCCGTCTTTTTTCCAGGTGCCAGACATGCCTTCGCCTGACCGTTCGGCCGATGCCTTGCCGTCCGCGGTCAGCGTAATATTAAAGTCCTTGCCGTCTGTATCCTTGACGCTCCAGACACCTGCAAAGCCCTCTCCGGCCAACGCTGCGCCCGTAAAGTAGACGACACACACGGCTGTTCCGATAGCTGCGAATATTCTGTCCATTCGAACCTCCACCAAATTTCGTGAATAATCATTTTCGGTTTGATTGCCGGTAACACGCCATTTGGAGTCATGCGGGCGGGCAAACCTTATGTGCCTAACACGCCACCTGCTGTTTGGTTCCCGAGTTCCGCCATGTCGATCTCACAGGGCGGGCGGCACCGAAATCGGACTGTGCGACGCAAATCAGAAGCTTTGTCGGCAGGTCGAGCACTGGGTGGAGATCGGCCGCAAAAGTGGCTCAGGATGTCATTGCACGCTGCATGGGATCATCGAAAAAATCGGACAACACCACCATCCATGCTCATTTCAACCGCGTGCGGCACCGCAGCCTGGCACGGGTGGATCGCTTGACGTGTGACGGATGAAACGCGGGCTTCTGTTGAAGGACTGACAATGCGGAGTCATATTCGCCAAGCACTTCAATCCGTTGAAGCGCTCGTCACCAGCCGCAAACTTTGTAAATCGAACTTGCACGCCGCGGCACTTCTCGTGCTGCCCAGTCGCATGGTGCGCCATCGTCTCAATGTGTTTCCAAGTTTGAGGGCCGACAACGCGATCACGCACCGTCACTCAACATTGACAGTCGCACCTCTGCGCTGCGTTTCAGCGGCCTCGCGGAAATGATCGAGAAGGTACAGACGCACCGCGCTGGAAAGGCCGGTATCACCGCGATTTGCGTCGATCTTTGTCACCAACGCGGTAATCGAGAATTTTTCTGTCGCCGCAACCTCGTTAAGCGCGTCCCAAAACGCCGGCTCCAACGACAACGACGTTCGATGTCCCTTGATCGAAAATGATCGCTTAACGGGTCTTACCATTGACCTCGTCTCCACGGCCCCGCACCCGGCCACAGCCAGCGCGCAAAATTGCCACCCAACGAACCGGAAAAAATCGAACCGCACACTTATGGCGCAAGCACCTGGCGCGGTTCCGGCGGTGGATCATCCAGGTCTTGCTCTCCGACGAATTCGCGCCCACCATCGCGACTGTAGATATCCGGTCGGAACTGCACGGCATTCCCGCGGCCTGGCTCCATCCAAGCCGTAATATAGGTGAAATAAACTGGCACCGGCCGCGAAAATTCCACATCCAGCTGCTCGCCAACGTCCAGAACCTGCTGTACGCGTCCAGGCTGATCCCAACCAGGTTCATAGCGTGCCAGCCACTCAACGAGTTCCATGACGTTCTGCACCCGCACACACCCGGCGGAGAACGCGCGTGCGCGCTGGCGGAACAACTGCTTCATCGGCGTATCATGCATGTAGACAATGTGCTCATTCGGCATATTGATACGCACCAGCCCGAGCGCATTCCAAGGCCCCGGGTCCTGCCGGAACTTCAAGACCTCGGTATCGACCTGCGTCCAGTCGATGCTAGCAATTTGCACTTCCGGACCGTCAAAATGACCTCTGACCGCCCTGATGTGTTCCTTCTCCAGATAGTCCGGCTCCTTCTGCATGCGCGGCACGAGATCCTTGCGCGCGATACTTTCAGGCACCCGCCAGTAGGGCAGAAAATTGAGCCCCTTGATCGTGGCTTTGATCGACGGGGTCTCGCGATCGACCCGTCCGACGATCACCCGATGACGCGAAGCTACCTCGTAACGCTCGACGGCTTCCAATTGAAATGCGGGTATGTTGACGAGAACATATCGCTCCTCAATGGGATTGCTGAGAAGCTCACTGATACGTCGAAAATTAAGACGAAGCTGATGAAGGCGCTTGTGCGCAGGCACGTTGAGTGCGGCAAATGTTGATCGATCGACCCGCCCGCGCACACGCAGTCCGTGCCGCTTTTGAAAACGGCGCACTGCCGCCTCCAAGGCATTGTCGTATTCATAACCCTCGTAGCTAAACGTGCCAGCATAAGGCTCAAGATCCCCGGACGCACGCAATCGCTTACGCAATGCTGGCACGCGATTGTCACTGTCTCCCGGCCGCATCATCCGTGGGCCAGGAACAACCGGCCAACCACCGTTGGCAGCAATCTTCTCGTATCGCGCAATCGCCACCTCAAGCGCATCGAGCATTTCCTCGCTGCGAAATGGAACTGTGTTGGGACGCAAATCATCGATCTGAACATCGCGGCGGCTGGATTTCTTCCGCTGTTTCGGCCCGCCGGTGCTCCCGCCAAACCGGTTCACATTGTTCCACCAGTTTGAATCGCCGAACTCCGCACGAGCAGGCTCAGCTAGCCATGCTGAAGAGGCAAACAAGATACTTGTGAAAACTACAGCTCCCAACGCGATGGCCAAGCCGGTCGGTTGGTGCCCTAAGGCCGAGCCGGGTGGTCTAGGGTCGAAAAGATCAAATGGCATACTCTGCGCCTTGGGTCCCAAATCTGTTCTTAGCTGAGGCCATAACGCCATAATCCGCACCTACAGATTACAGAGCCTAACAAGTGCGCGCCCCATAAGTTCCGGGCCGTGCCCCGCCGGTTACCTAACTGGCATGGATATGGCCAAACAAAGACCAATTACCAGCGATTCCAGCGATATTCCAATACGTTCGCCGCAATGTCGGATTGGCGGGTAAAACATTCCACCGCAACTCGCTAGGGCGTAACATTCCTCATGTCACCGAACGAGCGCAAAAGTCCATTGGAGATTTTGTGATCTAGAAATGATCCCAGCCCATTCGCGGCACCTCAACACGCTCGCCATCAACCCCGGTTACGATCAATTCCCCCTGCTCGCTTCCCATTTCTCCCACACAGGTCATCCTGACGCCGACGTCGCGCGCTGCGGCCTCAAACGCTGCCGCATCACTCGCGCTGATAGTCGCAAGCACCTCGTAATCCTCGCCGCCTGTCGCCAGGTCCACAAGCCCGACGCGGCCACCGCGCACGATGCGCGCTGCACCATCACTTAGTGGTATATCGCCTAGACGCAAGGTTGCCTGAAGATTTGCGCACGCACAAAGCTTTGCGGCATCCTTAATTAGGCCGTCCGAAACGTCCGTTGCGGCAGACGCATACGCACGCACAATGTCTGAAACGCCCACCCATGGGCGGGGCTGCATGTAGGCCGCCAGAAGCTCGTTTTGCTCATTTTCAGTCAATTCCCAATTGCCGGCAGCCCTCTGATCTTGCCGCAGCCGTAGCCCAAGATGCGCATCACCAATGGTGCCTGACGTGTATATAAGATCTCCCGCGCACGCGCCGGCGCACTTGACCATTTGACCGGTTTCGACTTCGCCGATCGCTGTTATGTAAAGCGAAATCGGACCGGGCGTTTTATCCGTATCGCCGCCCACCAGGTAGCAGCCAAAACTCGCTTGTGCGCGCGAAAGCCCGTCGCAGAAACGCGCAAGCCAGGCGTCGTCGCATCTGTCGTTCAAAGCCAGGTTCAGCATATACGCCATTGGCGCCGCGCCTTTGCAGATCAGGTCAGACACATTGACCGCAAGCGCTTTCCAACCAACAAGCTCGGGGTGCTCATCAGCAAAGAAGTGAACACCCTCGATAAGGCCGTCGCTTGTTACAACAAGATCTCGACCGGCTACAGGTGTCAGCAGCGCACAATCATCGCGCAAGTTTAAGGATTGAAGATGCGGTGGGGCACCAGCAGTCAGCGGCTTCAGGAAACGCGAGATCAGTACCCGCTCACCCCCCTCGCCTCTACCGGCGTCACCCATTGGCCGCTCCGGAACGCCCTAGCTCGAATTCGCCTGGCCTTAACGTCCGCGCCAAGCGATCGAGCACACCGTTTGTGACTTTCGGTTCGTCTTCACTAAAAAACGCATGGGCGACATTGACGTACTCGTTGATCACAACCTTGGCCGGCACATCCTGCCGCTCCATAAGCTCAAACACTGCAGCACGCAGCAAGGCACGCAGAATTGAGTCCACGCGTACGAGATGCCAACCGTCGGCAAGCTGTGCATCTATCATAGGGTCAATTTCGCGCTGGCAACGCACGACGCCCCGCAACAACTCGGCGAAAAACGTTGGGTCAGGACGGTAAACCTCTATATCGCCTTCCGTCGACGAAAAACGAAGCGTATTGAATTCGTGAATAACATCCGCAACGTCTGTACCCGCAATATCCATTTGGTAGAGCGCCTGCACAGCACCTGTGCGCGCCGCACTGCGCGGGTTGGAACAGCCTGCCGATTTGCTGCTACGCCGCGCCATCACGCACCCTGATTTTCAAATTCGTATGACAGATCCATAAGCGTAAGACATGCGCGCACCGCGTCGCCACCTTTACCGGCACGTCCGCCACGTGCTCGGGCCAGCGCCTGAGCCTTTGTGTCGACCGTTAGAATTCCATTGCCAACCGGCACCTGGTTCTGGACCGCCAGCTCCATCAACCAATGGTTCGCATTGTTGACAACGATGTCGTAGTGCGATGTCTCTCCTCGGATCACGCACCCGAGTGCCACAACACCGCCAAAACGTGCCGCACGCGCATTGCTCCCGATAAGGTTTGAGCCCAGCGCCTGTGCCAGCACCTGCGGGATCTCCAGCGCGCCAGGCACAGTCACCCTGTCGTATCCGACACCGTGCTCTTCCAGTTCCGCCACCGCGCCGGACACCAATTCATCCAGAACGTCGTCGTAGAAACGGGCCTCTATGATCAGCACGTCTGCCCGCCCACGCTTTTGCAAGGCAGAGGGCATCCCTGACAGGGGCTCGTTCGATTTCACGACCATTTCAAACCTGTCAACTAATTGCGCGCGTACCCACGACCCTAAGTCCAAATGCTTCCAGCCCCACGTAGACGTGAGCAGGAGAATTCGTCAGTAGAACCATGTCGCTGACACCCAAATCGCTCAAGATCTGCGACCCAACACCAATTTCCACTTGCCGCCGTTCGCGCGATCCAGCCTGGTCCTGCGCCGACGTGGCATGCTTCTCAATCCACTTGGAAATGTTTTTCGGCCCAAGGTCTCTGATAAGAACGAGAACACCTCGTCCTTCTTCTTCAATAGCGCGCACAGACTTTTCGATATGGGACACCACGGGCATGCCGGCGTCCACTCCCAAAAGATCATTCAGAACATTTACGGCATGCACGCGAACCAGCACGGGGCCCGGTTGAGTAAGGTCACCTTTGACCAGCGCAATATGTTCGGCCGGCTGCACGGTCGTCTCATAAACGTGCAGTTTGAAGCCTCCGCCAAACGCCGTATCAACCTTCCTGTCCGCCACCCTTTTGACGATGCGGTCATTATTGAGCCGATACGATATCAGATCCTCAATCGTCCCGATTCTCAAACCGTGCTGCGCAGCGAACGGTATGAGGTCGGGCACCCGCGCCATCGTGCCGTCGTCGTTCATAATCTCACAGATGACAGCAGACGGCTGCAAGCCTGCAAGCCGCGCAAAATCGACCGATGCCTCCGTATGGCCTGCGCGCACTAGAACCCCACCATCGCGGGCCACCAGTGGGAACACATGGCCAGGCGACACGATAGCTTCGTGTCCCTTCGTAGGATCAATCGCTACAGCGATTGTGCGCGCCCTATCGTGCGCGGAAATCCCTGTTGAAATACCATCGCGCGCCTCGATTGATTGCGTAAACGCAGTACGGTTGCGCGATGCGTTTGTGCGCACCATCTGGCTGAGGTGCAGCTCGTTTGCACGCGTTTCTGTCAGCGTCAGACAAATAAGGCCGCGACCATGCTTAGCCATGAAGTTGACGGCATCCGGCGTCGCCATTTGCGCCGGGATCACCAAGTCACCTTCGTTCTCTCGGTCATGTGCATCGACAAGAATGACCATCCGGCCATTGCGCATATCCTCGATGATGTCCTCGCAAGACGACAAGAACGAGCCATCGTTCTTAACAAGCGGGCTTGCGATTTGATCGGTCACTGACGGAACTCCATTAATCGCGCCACGTACCGCGCGAAAAGGTCAACCTCGAGATTGACGTCTTGCCCCGCTGTTTTCGCGCCCCAGGTAGTCACCGTCAAGGTGTGCGGGATCAGATTCACGCCGAAGCGGTTGCCCGATACTTCATTCACGGTCAGCGATGCACCATCAAGCGCCACCGATCCTTTTGGTGCAATATACATCGCCAAGTGTTCAGGCGCCTCAAATGCAATACGCCGGCACTCACCATCGTCCTTGATATCGACAATCCGCGCCAATCCGTCGACATGGCCAGACACGACGTGCCCGCCCATTTCATCCCCTGCAGCCAGGGGCCGTTCCAAATTGACACGGGCCCCGACCTGCCAATCTCCCAATGTCGTTTTTGAGCGCGTCTCATTTGAAACATCTACCGTAAAAAGGCCGTCACCGTTCGCCTCACGCACCGACGTCACAGTCAAGCAACAACCGTCACACGCCATCGATGCACCCACGTCAATGGTCTGCGGCGCAAATCGGGTCCGGATAGCGAACCCATCGCCAATGCGTTCCTCCACTGTACCAATGTCGCTGATAATGCCGGTAAACATGCTATCGATCCTCAATCACGGCGGTAGATGCGCATCATGTCATTCTCGTAGACGCGCGATTCAACAAGCCTGAATGCCATATTTCCCAAACGCTGTGCCGACGCGGCGTCCAAACCTTCCCCATTTTGGAAGCCTAAGTCGGACAGCGGATGAGTAGCAGCCTCCACTGCAGTACCCGCCCCGCACTGTGAGTGGCCAGCAGACGATGACGCAGACACTGTTGCAATCGGGCGGAATTCGACAATCTCATCGACAAGCCCACGTTCGGCAAAGGCGAGCCATGTCGTGGGGCCGCCCTCCACGAGCAATCTCGTAATACCCCTTGCGACAAGTTCTTCCATGACGGAGGGAAGCCACAAGCGTCCTGCAACCTGCGGCACGCGGATGACCTCAACCCCGGCCTCGGCTAGACGGTCGCGCTGGATCTCATCCGACACCTCAGCCGCAAACACCCATACCGGCACCTTCGACGCACCGCGCACCAATACACTTTGCCGGGCAATCAGATCAGCTCCCGCAAGTACAATGCGCACCGGTGAAAACGCGCCCAGCCCAGGTAGTCGGCACGTCAAATCCGGATCATCGTCAATGACCGTCTGACGGCCAACCAGTATCGCATCACTTCTAGCGCGCAGCAGATGGCCGCGTTGGCGGGCAAGCTCCCCGGTCACCCAATTGATCCGGCCGTCTTGCCCGCGCGCAACACGACCATCCGCACCCACCGCCATCTTCAGCTGGACGAATGGCCGACGCTCGCTCACCCGCACAATATGACCCTTGGTGAGGCGCAGGACCTGGCCTGGCAACACACCGCGTACCACCTCTACACCAGCGGCGCGCAAGCGGTCGACGCCGCGCCCGGAGACACGTGGGTCCGGGTCCAGAATGCCAACCACGACCCTGGCTATACCGGCGGCAATAATCGCATCGGCACAAGGCGGGGTTCGTCCATGGTGCGAACACGGCTCTAGCGTAACGTAGAGAGTAGCACCTTTCGCTCTTGCGCCGGCACCCGCCAGGGCTTCAGGTTCGGCATGCGGTCGCCCGCCTGGTTGTGTCCACCCCCTGGAGATGATCTCACCGCGTTCTTCGTCGGCAACAACTGCACCAACGGCGGGATTTGGCGCAACTCTACCCAGACCACGTTGCGCCATGACAAGCGCCACACGCATCATATGCTCGTCGAATTTTGAAATTGCCGGTGAGTGCACCATGATTGCGCGGTCTAACGTTTCTCACCATTGCGCGTCAGGCGACTGCCGGCCACGGCCGCCAGCACCACATGCTCCTTGTCGGTCGGCGCAGGATCTGCACCCTTGCCCTCACCCGAATTGTCCAGCACGTCCGCATCCGCCTTTGACGCGGTGTCGCCGGCGATCTCTCCCAACACATTCTCGAAATCGGCCGCCTCGCGAAAATCGCGATAAACAGATGCAAAACGCACGTAGGCAACTGGGTCCAAGCCACGCAGCGCATCCATAACCAACGCACCGATGTCCGCCGCGGTAACCTCGGCTTCACCGCCGCTCTCAAGCTGGCGCACAATTCCCGAAATCATCCGCTCGATCCGGTCGGGATCGATTGGTCTCTTGCGCAAAGCAACGGCCACTGAATTCGATAACTTGTCGCGATCAAACCGAACGCGTCGCCCGGAACGCTTGACAACTGTCAGTTCGCGCAATTGAACTCGCTCAAATGTCGTGAACCGGCCGCCGCAGTCCGGGCACACACGCCGACGCCGAATTGCCGCGTTCTCTTCGGTCGGACGGCTATCTTTGACCTGCGTGTCTTCGCCCGCACAATAAGGGCAGCGCATGACGTTGCTCTCCTGAAAAAAGGAAGGCGCCCTGGATATACCAATGACGCCTTCGATCACAATACAGAACCGCGGGCGATAGAGTAACCCCTACGCGGGCAAACTCACACGCACGTTAATGGTCTGGGCCCGTGTTAGCTGTAGATCGGGAACCGCTTGCACAGCGCGATGGCCCGTTCCTTGACCTTTTGCTCCACGGCACCGTTTCCATCCGGACCGTTTGCGGCCAACCCGTCAAGCACCTCAGCGATCATGGAACCGATCTCGCGGAACTCCGCAACCCCAAAACCGCGAGAGGTACCAGCCGGCGCGCCTAACCGGATACCCGATGTCACCATTGGCTTTTCCGGATCGAACGGAACACCGTTCTTGTTGCATGTGATATGCGCCCGCTCCATCGACTTCTCGGAAATGTTTCCAGTGAGCTTTTTCGGCCTGAGATCGACGAGAATGAGATGTGAGTCCGTTCCGCCCGAGACCAGTGCAAAACCGGAATTGACCAATTCTTCGCCAAGCGCCTTCGCATTGGCGACCACGCTTTGAATGTATGTCTTGAACTCAGGTTTGAGCGCTTCGCCGAAGGCTACCGCCTTGCCGGCAATAACATGCATCAGCGGACCGCCCTGAATTCCGGGGAAGATCGCCGAGTTGATTTTTTTAGCGATCGCCTCATCGTTGGTCAGGATCATGCCGCCGCGCGGTCCACGTAGTGTTTTGTGGGTGGTTGTCGTTACGACATGCGCATGCGGGAACGGGCTAGGATAGGTTCCTGCCGCCACGAGACCTGCAAAGTGAGCCATGTCGACAAGGAATAATGCACCAACTTCGTCGGCGATCTGGCGGAATGCGGCAAAGTCGATTGTGCGCGGATAAGCAGAACCACCGGCAATGATCAACGCAGGCTTATGCTCCTGAGCAAGCTTGCGCACATCATCCATATCGATGAGGTGAGTATCTTCACGTACACCGTAGTGCACCGCCTTGAACCACTTACCTGACTGATTGACGGTCGCACCGTGCGTCAGGTGTCCGCCAGCAGCCAGGCTCAAACCCAGGATCGTATCGCCTGGCTTGATTAGGGCATTGAAAACACCCTGGTTTGCTTGGCTTCCCGAATTGGGCTGAACGTTCGCAAATCCACAGCCGAACAACTTCTTGGCGCGGTCAATCGCCAGATCTTCGACGATATCGACGTACTGGCATCCGCCATAATACCGGCGGCCGGGATAACCCTCGGCATATTTGTTCGTGAGAACGCTGCCGGCGGCCTCCAAGACGGCGCGTGACACGATGTTTTCCGAAGCGATGAGTTCGATTTCGTACTGCTGACGATCAAACTCTTGTGCAATGGCCGAGGCTACGGCCGGATCGCTCTCGGCCAAGGATGCATTAAAGAAGCTCTGGGTCGAGAGACCGGCAACAGCTGTCGACATGGGCGTTGTTTCCTCACATTCTGGCGACGTTTGATTGAATATGCGCCTGCTTGTCGCAAACGGCCGCATATCCTTATGGGCAGTGCATCATAACGAAAGTACACTTGACAAGAAACCACTGCGTCCAGGCTCTATGACGATAAATGCCGCCCCACTCAACGTGGCAAAGCGTCCGCCGGCGCCCGATCACACCCCGGCCCGACGCCCGTCGCGTGCTCCTGTCGCCGGAATTTGAGGACTGATCCGCCCTGGGCGCCATGCCCTCTGGTCAGCAATGTTGGTAAAGACGCCCTATTCGGCCGCAAGGCACACAGTTTGGCCCTGCGAAACGGGGCAGGCCTGCCACAGCTCGGTCAGCGCATTGACCAGTTCGTCCATTTGCTCATCCGTATGCAGAGGTGACGGTGTGAGACGGATGCGTTCCGTCCCCCGTGGTACCGTCGGGTAGTTGATCGGTTGGACATAAATGCCGTAGCGATCGAGCAGCGCATCCGTGACGGCCTTGCAATGCACCGGATTGCCCACCATCACGGGAACGATGTGGCTTGGGCCATCGAGGACGGGCAGGCCCGCCTCGGTCAGCCTCTCTTTCAGGATGCGCGCACGCTCCTGATGCTGTGCCCGCTCTTCGCCGCTGGACTTCAAGTGCCTGATTGAAGCCAGTGCGCCCGCCGCAATCGCCGGTGCAATCGACGTGGTGAAAATAAATCCTGAGGCATACGAGCGGATCGCGTCGCAGCAATCCCGGCTGGCAGCGATGTAGCCACCCATAACACCAAAGCCCTTGGCCAGCGTGCCGTTGATGATATCGACTTGATCCATCACGCCGTCACGCTCGGCGATCCCACCGCCGCGTGGGCCGTAGAGCCCCACGGCATGAACCTCGTCCAGATATGTGAGCGCATTGTATTTCTTGGCCAGAGCGCAAATTTTGCCGATCGGGGCGATATGCCCATCCATCGAATACACACTCTCAAACGCAATAATCTTCGGCGTATTGAGCGGATAGGATTTCAGCCGTTCTTCCAAATCCCCGATATCGTTATGGCGCCAGATCTCTTTCGGGCCACGACCATGCCGGATACCGGCGATCATCGAAGCGTGGTTCTTCTCGTCGGAGAAGATCACGAGACCCGGAATAAGCTGGGAGATGGTCGACAGCGTCGCGTCGTTGGCAACATACGCTGAGGTAAACAGCAGCGCCGATTCCTTACCATGCAGATCGGCAAGCTCCTGCTCCAACTCCACATGATAGTGCGTGGTGCCGGAGATGTTGCGCGTCCCACCAGACCCGGCCCCAACCCGATCGATGGCTTCATGCATGGCAGTAAGCACGTTCTTGTTCTGCCCCATGCCGAGATAGTCGTTCGAGCACCAAACGGTAATCGGCCGAGTTCCACGCTCTGTCGTCTGAATGGCCTGCGGATATTCGCCACACCGGCGCTTTACATCGGCAAAAACGCGATAACGACCCTCACGCTGAATCGCGTCGATCGCGCCTCTAAACTTACCGGCATAGTCCATTTAACGTCCCTGACTAAATTCTGCGGCGGCTGGCCCCACCATCCTCGCACAATGCCTCAATCGCTCGCGCAATCAACAGCATCTAATGTCGCGGCCAACAACTATCTCATCGCTTTTTGCCTCAACCTGGGCAACGCAATTTTTCGCGACGCGAAGCAAGTTTTCCTCTATATTTCTATTAGTTACCGCAAACTCGACTTGCAAGCCGGACGGTCCGGGTCCTGCCGCCGCCACAATCCCAAGATGGTGGGCTGACGCCCATGCCTGCTCTGCATCTCACCACGTCACTGGCCACCCTTGACGCCCAATCCCAGAAATTTCGCCCAAGGCAGAGCATCCGCCCAGGCCACAAGCCTGTCTTTGATCAAAGGCAAATCTGGAAGTTCTGTGAAGCAATCGGCCCTCAGTAGGAGGAAGCTTCCTTTCCCACGCCATCCTTGCGATAGACATCACGGCGGAATTGCACCATGCCATCAGCAGTGGCCCAAGCTGTGATGTAGACGAAATGTAGCGCCACAGGCCTTTTCAGCCGCACATCCTTGCGCTCGCCGCTCTCCTTGACGGCCTCAACAGCGTATTGGTCCCAACCACCCTGTCCGGCCAACAACCACGTCGCAAGTTTCTCGATATTCACCACCCGGATACAGCCTGAGCTGGCGGCCCTGAAATTGCGTCCGAACAGCGACGGCTTTGGCGTATCATGCATGTAAACCGAATGCGCATTGTGAAAGTTGATCTTGAGGAAGCCTAACGGATTATCCTTACCCGGCTTTTGCCGATAGGAAAGACTGTAGGGTTGACCGGAACGCCATTTTATTTTTGACGGCTTCACCTTGCGTCCATTTCCGTCGTAGGCATCGATGCCGAACTTATCCAGCACACTCTTGCCGCGCTTCTCCATCTGACGTCCTTTCGGAATCAGATCTTCGCGCACGACGGTCGGCGGCAAACGCCAAATCGGATTAAAGTTCATCTCATGAATGCGAGACGACAGAATAGGCGTTTGCCTGTTGATTTTTCCTACGACGCCGGAATGGCGCGAAATAACCTTGTCGCCTGCAACGGCTTCGATCTGCTGAGCCGGCACATTTACTACGACATACCGCCGCTTTTTCGTTTTGCTCGTGTATCTGCGAAGGCGGGTGAGGCCTTTTCTAAGCTGCTTCAGGCGGATCTTAGCGGAAACATTGAGAGCAGCACGCGTGCGCTTATCCACGACACCGGTCGGGGTAAGCCCGTTCGTCGCTTGAAACCGCTTTACTGCCTTCTCAACGTAATAGTCGTAATGCTGAGGACTCCAGCCTTCGCCCTCCAACTCTCCGGTCATGATGAGGCGCGCGCGCAAGGTTTCAACTGCCGGGTCGCTCACGCCGGCATACAATTTAACCTCGGGAATAGGCTTCCAGCCGCCGGCTTTGACAATCGCTTCGAAATTCTTAATCGCTCGCTTGGTCGCACCGATGTTGGCGGGAGATAAGGTTGGGTAACCACGCGGCGGGTTGGCCTCCCAATGGCGCACGAACGAGCGGTCAGCGCTACTGTTGTGCCCGCCACCAAAGGGTTTGAAATGTTCCGGGGTATATGCCGCGGCGGGCAAACCGGAGCCAATCGCCAAGAGCACGCCCAGAAAGCAGCCCCAGCCCCGCTTTATTTTTAGGGACATATTGCAAACCTCTTGGACCAATTTTCGCTGGCCAAATACCACACGTAATAGTGCCACATCCCTCAGGCTGTAGCACACGATCGCCAGCACCGTGCGATATTCGGAGGCAGTTGAAAAGTAGGAAGCTAGCGCGCAGTACCGCAGGCACACGAATGATGCAAGCAAGCAACAAAACGAAAAGACCGCGATTGAAGTTCGCGGCCTTTCCATAAAGCTATCTATAGTTTAGCGGGCACTTAGGCCACCACCGACGGTCGTGCGCCAAGAGCATTGTCAATCACCGATCCGGACGCCTCGTGATTTGGCACGTCCGCGTCCGGCGAACACAACTAGAGCCGATAGCGGATCTGATCCGACCAGAACCGTTCCAACCGGACGAGCGCATGATTAAGCCGTCCCAAATCGTCTTCGCCGACCTCACCTACGGCTTGGATCGAGCCAAGTTGTCGTTCGTACAGGTTTGAGACGATGCCACATGCGCTCATGCCCTTTTCGGTCAGGCTGACGCGTACCGATCTGCGATCCGTCTGCGAGCGCTTGTAGTGAATGTAGCCCATGTCGACGAGTTTCTTCAGATTATAGGACACGTTCGATCCCAGATAGTAACCGCGAGTTTTCAACTCACCGGCGGTCAACTCACCGTCACCGATATTGTAGAGCAGCAATGCCTGGACGCTATTGAGGTCCGAACCGCCTTCGCGATCAAACTCATCCTTGATGACATCGAGCAGCAGCCTGTGCAGGCGCTCGATCAAACGCAATGATTGGAGATATTCGGACCTGACGGATTCATCTTGTTCAGGTGCCTCGTCGCGCACCTTTTCGATCGCAGTACTCATTGGTGGCCTCTTTACTGTTTGACGCAACTTCCAATTTGATTGGATTTCTTTTTTTGTGTTGCGTAAAACCTAGCAGCCACTCTTAAAATTTACCTAAATAGGCATAGTAAAAGAACAGTAACGGGGGGTTCCCAAAAAGGAGCTGTTTACCATAAGTCGCCTATGCGACCGACACGGTGCAAAACCGGCAGGTAGTCATCCACAAATCACCTTCAGCGATGTGCACCCTGCATTTGCAGCCGCTCCAACAGCTCCAGTTCATCGCCCGGTCGACCCTCAAAACAACGCCCAACCATAGTGTCGTCGACCTCGGCCAATGTTGCAGGCTGCCACCTTGGCGCACCGTCTTTGTCGACCAACGCTGCGCGCACGCCTTCATGAAAATCATGCCCCTCCAGAAAGCTGCACGCTAGCCGGTAATCGACTTTCAGTGTTTCACGAATTGTCAATGAGCGCGCTCCTCGCAGGTGCTTGAGCGTAACTTTGAGCGACAGCGGTGACTTCTTTTCCAGCTCAGCCAGCACGTCGAGCGCCCATTGCCGGTTCACCCCCTGCGTCGCATTGAGAGCGTCAGCAATGTCCTCCATGGTCGCCGCACTGAAACAACGTGCGACATCTTCTTTAACTGTGGCCAGCTCGCCGACGCCAGGATCCTCGTGCAAGGCGTCGAGCAACGGGTCCACAGGCTGAACATCCGACAGGTCCGATACGATCTGCTCAAATCGCGACGACGGAATGCAATGGGTGACAAGGCCCAGCAAAAATGCATCCGCCGCTTTGATGCGCCGCCCGGTCAGCCCAAGGTAGAGGCCGATCTCATCGGGCATCCTGGCCAGCACATGCGCGACGCCGACATCGGGAAAGAGTCCGATTGCTGTTTCGGGCATCGCAAACTGGTAGCCGTCTCCCGCTACCCTATGCGTGCCAAAGGCTGAAATTCCCACGCCAGAGCCCATGACAAGCCCGCTCATCAGGGACACCGTGGGTTTAGTGAAGCATTCCATCGTCCAATTGAGCCCATACTCGGCCGCAAATGCCTGCCGAGCCGCCTGCTGGTTTTTCTCCCACAGCTGGCAGATCTCTCTAACGTCTGCGCCGGCACAAAACGCCCTTTCCGAATCAGAGCGGATCGCCAACGCATAGACTTCCGGATCGAGAATGAAGTTAGGAATGGCCTGCGCCATCTGCGCCCGCATATCGACGGTCAGCGCATTGAGTGCCTTAGTTCGCGTGAGCTCGATGACAGCCAGCGCCCCCACCCTGCTGATTCGGATATCCGTATTACTGGCTGCGTCCATCCTGCATTCCCCCTCATTCCCCTAATTCACATTCGCCCCGGACAATACGTCCACCTCACAGCGCCAACGCTTGCATCGCCTCAATTTGGCTCTATACACGGCTTTTCCTGACGTGACACAGCCCCCGTATGTTAAGATTCGGGATGCTCTGCGTGTGAATGCACTGCACAACCGATGTCTTTTTTGGAGACTTGATTCGAATTGCCGCACAGATCTGTGCCCAAGACCGATCATGGAGAGACGCGCTTGATGCGCCCGCTGAAACCCGCTTTTGTGGTGCTCGTAGGCGTATTGGCGACCACGGCCGCGAGCTTTGGTGCCGCCTCGCCTGCCCAGGCTCAATCATTGCAAAAGCTTTACAATAATACAGCCCGCGGCATCGCAAAAACCATGCGAGATGCGCAGTCTGTGATCGATGGCGCAAACACAAAACAACGCAAGTCGCGGAACAAGCGGGCCGATAACAGGCGAACAGCCCGACAGATCATTCCACCGCTTCCAGAACGCAAACCCCGCCCATGGGCTGAAAATGAAAATGGTGACACCTCCCGCAAGGCCTCATCTCGACGGCCCATTGCTGCCGCGCCAACCAAAAAGGCGACGCTAAAACGGAAGAACGCCGTGCCGGCAAAGCGGAACGCCACCAAACGGTCCAAAGTGAAGTTGCCGGACAAGGAAGCCGCCAGCACCGAGGGCAAGGTTGCGAAGGAAACGGCTCCGGACATCTACACCGACGTCGAGATCAATATTGCCAAGGCCCGCTGCAAGCTCCTGCTCAAGAAAGTCGACGCGGTGACGATCAGCCAGGATCCGGTGAAGAAGGGTCCGTGCGGCAACGCCGCACCGGTCAAACTCGTTTCATTGGGCACCAAACCCAAGGTAACGATCTCTCCCCCGGCACTACTTAATTGCAACATGGTCGTCACACTGCACGACTGGCTGGAAAAAGACCTGCAACCGCTGGCAAAAAAATTTCTCGGCGCGCCCATCATCAGGATCAACAACATCAGCTCATACTCCTGCCGCAATGCCTATGGCCGCAAGAACACCCGGCTGTCTGAGCATGCGCGCGCCAACGCGTTGGACATTGCTGGCTTCGTGACCGCCAAGGCCAAGACGGCAGACCTGTTGAAGCATTGGGGCCCGACGCAGCGGGACATAAAGGCTCAGCGGCTAGCGGAACAAAAGGCCAGGGAAGAAGAAGAACGCAAAGCGAAAAAAGAGGCTCAGCGCATCCTGAAAGCGGCTAAGGAGAATGCCAAAAAACAAAAGAACACCTCGCTGGTTTCGGTAAAAGGGGACAAAACCGCGGTCCTCTTGAAAAAACCTCTGCATGATGGGCTGCCTGCCAAAGTGCCCCGTGGCAAAGCCAACAAGGCGTCGGGCGAGAAAAACAAAGACCTCAAAGCCGCGCCGGCCAAACTTGGCGGCGCTAAGCCGCGCCCGGTCGCCAGCGCCAGACCAACCAAACAGAAGACCGCTGCACGTCACACCTCAAAGCCCAAGCCCCCCAGCGGCACAAGCTTGTTCCTGCGCGCGGCCCACAAACGCGCCTGCCGCAGATTCGGCACCACTCTGGGACCGGAAGCCAACGAGGCCCATCGCAATCACTTCCACGTCGACCTAGCGCCACGCAAGCGCCGCAACTATTGCGAATAGACAGGATTTGGAAGCCCATCGGCGACAAATTTAATCTCAGCATGCGGCAAGGTCTTGCCACCCGCCGCCGATCAGGCTCTTGTTGCCGTCATGACCCGTTTTCAACGCCACAGCACGCTGGCCGATACTCGTTTTCCCCAGACACGTATGCGCCGCAATCGCAAAAGCGATTGGGCACGACGGCTGGTATCCGAGACGGAGTTAACGCCCGCTGATCTCATTTGGCCGCTATTCGTCATAGACGGTGAGAACGAGCGCCAAAAGGTGGACACCATGCCCGGCGTGGAACGCCTTTCCATCGACCTCGCCGTGAAGGCCGCAGGCGAAGCAGCCTCTCTAGGTATCCCCGCAATCGCACTGTTTCCGTATACCCAGCAATCTTTGCGCTCAGACGATGCACGCGAAGCCACCAACTCCAACAACCTGGTCTGCCGTGCGACCCGTGCGGTCCGCGATGCCGGGCACGACATCGGAATCATCCTTGACGTCGCCCTGGATCCCTACACCACACATGGTCATGACGGACTGATGCACGATGGCGTCATAGTCAATGATGAGACCATTGAAATTCTGGTTGCACAATCCATTGTGCAGGCTGAAGCGGGCGCGGATATCTTGGCGCCGTCCGATATGATGGACGGGCGCGTCGGCGCCATTCGTGCCGAATTGGAATCGGCGGGCTACCAGAACACGCAGATCATGTCGTATGCCGCCAAATATGCATCGGCATTTTACGGGCCCTTCCGAGACGCCGTAGGCTCATCGTCCAATCTGAAGGGCGATAAGCGCACCTATCAGATGGACCCGGGCAACACCGACGAGGCGCTACATGAAGTCGCCCTCGACATTGCCGAAGGCGCCGACATGGTGATGGTCAAGCCGGGCATGCCCTACCTCGATATCGTGCGGCGCATCCGCACCACTTTTGCGGTGCCGACGTTCGCCTATCAGGTGTCAGGTGAGTACGCGATGTTAATGGCAGCTGCTCAGAACGGCTGGCTCGACAAAGATCGAGTCATTATGGAAAGTCTCACGGCTTTTAAGCGCGCAGGTGCCCACGGCGTACTCACCTATTTTGCACCCCATGCCGCCCGTTTGTTGAACAGCTGACCCCAGCGGCCGCGCTATTACCCTCCCCGGGAACGCTTGCAGGGCCGCGACTGCGGCCCCGGCGCGTTGCGCCGCGCCCGCGCAGGCCCGAGCCCTGACTTTTTCAGGGCGAGGAATTGCCGTGAGCGAAACACTCTAGCCCCGTACGCGGCTCGCCTAATGAACAGCTAGCGCCTGACGCGGCGACGGCGTGGTTTGCGGCTCGGCTCTGCCGCCGGCCGCTCGGATTCAACCCCACCTTCGCCGGTAGCCGCGGCAGCGGCAGCGGCGGTATCGCCTGTCTCACCGCCAGCAGGCTTATCGCACCCTGTCAGCCAAACATCGAAAACCGGATGCTCGACCGCATTAAGGCCTGGGCTTTCGGCAAACATCCAACCGCTGAACAGCTTTTTTTCCTGCCCATCAAGTTCCGTCTCTGTAATTTCAACGAAGGATGTCGTTTTCGGAGGCTCGGTCGGCGGGCGCGAATAGCACACACGCGGTGTTAGTTTGAGCGAACCAAACTGGACCGTATCGTTCAGCGCCACTTCTAGTTTCTTAATCCGCGCAGTTACCTTGTCGAGCGCAGCAAACACAGCCACCGCATTCTCCAAGCGTTCCGCACGCGCTTCACCGGCAATCACACAGAACACAAACAGCGCCACGACCAACGACGCACATGCACCAATCGCGTTGTACCGGACTGCTTGTTGCCACCGAACGGCATTGTCTAAAATCATTCTGAACCCCGGTTGTCGGAATTCTGCCCGCTCATGGACGTTGTTTTCCTGCGTGCGAACATTCACGATTTGGTCCGCATGAAGCAAGTGGGCATACGGCGGCCGTTGAGGAAATTCGACACCTAATCGCCGAACCCGACGCATATAAGGCGGCCCGGAAGTCTGCAACTACGCCAATTCACTTAATTTTCGGCCAAGCCGCGATCGCGCGCAGACCCTGTAGGACTCTAAGGCTTCCACGCCTGATAATCGCCAGTGGCAGGCGGGCGCTCGGCAGCCGACAGAATTGAGCCAGCCGGACGGTAGGCTTTACGCGTCCCGGTCATATTCATCTCATGCGGCTTTTGCCACAGCTTGGGCTCGTACTCAGTTTCAGTTGGTGGCTCATCAACCGTGTAATGCAACCAGCCGTGCCAGTCCGCGGGCACTTTCGACGCATCGGCAAGCTCGCGGTAGATGACGAAGCGGCGGGGACGCCCCAGTGGCCCGACGCCCTTTTTTTGCTCGTAGTAGCGGTTGCCGAACTCATCGGTTCCCACATAGCGGCCCTGGCAGAAAATCGTCAGGCGCGTGCCCCACGTGTTTCCGCCCCACCAGCTAAAAATCTCGCTAAAAATGCCCAAAACGTGCCCCTGATATTGGAAGTTTCACGCGACCAGAGACCTATCGCTTAGACCAGTCTGCAGCCATCTGTCTACGTGGCAGCATGCCAGATGCATCATTGCCACACCTGATTGGCCTGGAATCGTTTTAACCTCTGCCAGTCGCAGTCGTGAACGGTGTGGTTTCCACAATATCCAAATTGCCGAGAAACACAGGCGCCCGAACCGATTAGCCGAACAGCCGGTCGACAGCTTTTCCCCTAATCATCCCCAACTTACTACATCTTGTATGGTGCGACGTACACCAATACTAAGTGTTGGCACATAGCCTCGAATCGGACACTTTTGTCACAGCGGGACGTTGCTGGCGCCAGTATGGCAGGTAAGCACGAAACGCGTACGACTAGATTACAGCGTCCACTGCTCCGAGCTTAACGTACGCGTGCGGGCAGATCCCAGATGTAAATCACTGAAACGAGTGTGCGAAATACAATATCGCGCGCAGCATGATTGCGCGCGAAGGGGAAAGTGCGCGCTTATTCGGTTGGGATCAGCCTCAATTTGCGACGCCTAAAGCCTAGGGCAAAAAGACACCAAACATAACGCGGCGTCGGCTGGTTTTACGTAGGCCCCGCATCCAGGAAATGACATCGGCGCTTGCCCCGTATTTGCGTTTGGCGCCGCTCAAGAATGACCACACGGGGGCACTATGAAGATCACGCGGCGCTATACAGAAGCCGGTAAATCACCGTACGAAAAAATCCCATTCCGCCGTGCCACCTCCGAGATCAAGAATCCGGACGGCTCAGTTGTATTTTCACTTCAAGATTTTGAAGTTCCCGCACACTGGTCACAGGTCGCGGTCGACATCCTGGCGCAGAAATACTTTCGCAAAGCCGGCGTCGCCCAGCGCCTGAAGAGGATCGAAGAAACGCAGGTTCCATCCTGGCTGTGGCGCTCGGCACCCGACAAAGCCGCGCTGGCTGACTTACCCGAGCAGGAACGCTTCGACGGCGAGAACGATGCCCGCCAGGTGTTCGACAGACTTGCCGGAACGTGGACCTATTGGGGCTGGAAGGGCGGCTACTTCTCATCGGAAGACGATGCGCGCGCCTTTTACGACGAGCATCGCTACATGCTTGCCATGCAGTATGCCGCGCCCAACTCGCCACAGTGGTTCAATACTGGCCTGCACTGGGCCTATGGCATCGACGGACCTGGACAGGGTCACACCTATGTTGACTTTGAAACCGGCAAGCTGACCACCTCCCAGTCTGCCTACGAACATCCCCAACCGCACGCCTGTTTCATCCAGTCCGTCGACGATGATCTCGTCAATGAAAACGGCATTATGGACTTGTGGGTGCGCGAAGCGCGTCTGTTCAAATACGGTTCCGGAACGGGCACGAATTTCTCATCCCTACGTTCGGCAAATGAAAAGCTATCCGGTGGCGGACGCTCATCCGGCCTGATGAGCTTTTTGAAGATCGGCGACCGCGCAGCCGGTGCAATCAAATCCGGTGGCACCACACGTCGTGCCGCCAAGATGGTCGTTGTCGATGTCGACCACCCCGACATTGAGGAATACATCAACTGGAAGGTGAAGGAAGAGCAGAAGGTTGCAGCCCTCGTGACCGGTTCCAAAATCTGCCAGAAGCGCCTGAAGGCTGTCATCAAGGCTTGCGTGAATTGTGAAGCCGACGGCGATGACTGCTTTGAACCCGCCAAAAACCCTGCACTTAAACGCGCCATCAAGGAAGCGCGGCGCGACCAGGTGCCTAACAACTACATTCTTCGCGTCATCCAATTTGCGCGTCAGGGTTACACCGACATCGACTTTGCCACGTACGACACTGACTGGGATTCTGAGGCCTACCTGACCGTCTCCGGCCAGAATTCCAACAACTCGGTGCGTGTAACGGACGATTTCCTCAACGCCGTGGCCGACGATGAGGATTGGGAACTCAAATCGCGCCTTGATAAGAGCGCAACCAAGACCATCAAGGCACGCGATCTGTGGGACCAGATCGGACACGCAGCCTGGGCCTCGGCCGATCCAGGTATCCAGTTCCACACCACCATCAATGATTGGCACACCTGCCCGCAATCCGGCCCCATCCGTGCATCCAACCCGTGCTCGGAGTATATGTTCCTGGACGACACCGCGTGCAATCTAGCGTCATTGAATCTGATGCAGTTCCGCGATGAGAACCTCGAATTCGATACCGAAAGCTTCGAACACGCCTGCCGCCTTTGGACGATTGTTCTCGAGATCTCGGTCCTGATGGCACAGTTCCCATCGCAGCAGATTGCGGAACTCTCCTATCGCTATCGCACCCTGGGGCTCGGTTTTGCAAACATCGGCGGCCTCCTCATGGCCTCCGGCATCCCTTATGACTCCGCTGAAGGTCGCGCAATTTGCGGTGCCATCTCAGCCGTCATGACAGGCACCTCCTACGCAACAAGTGCAGAGATGGCAGCCGAGCAGGGGCCATTCCCCGGTTATGAACCCAACGCCAATGACATGTTGCGTGTCGTGCGCAACCATCGCCGCGCTGCCTATGGCCAAATTGACGGTTACGAAAAACTGGCCATTACACCCGTCCCACTCGACCACGCCGCATGCACGGACCAACAGCTTGTCGAATCCGCCAAGCGCGCCTGGGACCGCGCCATTGAGCTTGGTCAGGAACATGGTTTCCGCAACGCGCAAGCCACGGTTATCGCGCCGACCGGCACCATCGGTCTGGTGATGGATTGCGACACCACCGGCATCGAACCGGACTTCGCGCTGGTGAAGTTCAAAAAACTCGCAGGCGGTGGCTACTTCAAGATCATCAACCAGGCCGTTCCCCAGGCACTTAAAACGCTGGGTTACGGCGAAGCCGAAATCGGGGAAATCGAAGCGTACGCGGTCGGCCACGGCTCTCTTGCCCAGGCACCCGCCATTAATCACACGACGCTGCGCTCAAAAGGTTTCGATGACGACGCGATCGCGAAAATCGAAGACGGACTGGCAAGCGCATTCGACATCAAGTTCGTCTTCAACAAATGGGTATTGGGCGAAGAGTTCCTCACCGGGAAACTGTCGATTTCGGCTGATGAACTCAATGATCCGACATTCGATCTCTTAGCTCACCTCGGCTTTTCCAAGGACGACATTGACGCTGCGAACGAGCATGTCTGTGGAGCTATGACGCTTGAGGGCGCACCACACCTCAAGGATGAGCACTTGCCCGTCTTCGACTGTGCCAATCCGTGCGGACGCAAAGGCAAGCGCTATTTGTCGGTCAACAGCCACATCGACATGATGGCCGCATCGCAACCCTTCATTTCGGGTGCAATTTCCAAGACCATCAACATGCCCAACGAAGCAAGTGTCGAGGATTGCAAGGAAGCCTACACACGCTCATGGCGCCTGGCATTGAAAGCAAACGCTCTTTATCGCGACGGCTCAAAACTGTCGCAGCCACTGAATGCGCAGGTCTTAGGCGAAGATGCGGACGAGCAGGAAGAAACTGCAGAGCAACTCGCCGCCGACAAGCCTATGGCTGCACGCGCCGACGTCGCTTCTGAGCGCATCGTTGAGCGGATCGTTGAACGTGTACGCGCTCAGGAGCGTGAGAAATTGCCAGGCCGACGCAAGGGCTACACACAAAAAGCATCCGTTGGCGGGCATAAGGTTTATTTGCGCACCGGCGAATACGAAGACGGCCGCGTCGGCGAGATCTTCATCGATATGCATAAAGAAGGCGCAGCCTTCCGCTCCTTGATGAACAACTTTGCCATCGCCATTTCACTCGGTCTGCAATACGGCGTGCCGCTTGAGGAGTACGTCGAGGCGTTCACGTTTACCCGCTTTGAGCCCGCCGGCCTCGTGCAGGGCAATGAAGCCATCAAGAACGCGACCTCAATCCTCGACTATATCTTCCGCGAGCTGGCCGTCTCCTACCTCGACCGTCATGACCTCGCCCACGTCGATCCGCGCGAAATTGTCGGCGAAACTGGGTTGGGCTCATCGGACGCCGACACTGACGACGACTTGGCGCTTGATGAACCTCACCCGCAAAAATATGTCAGTCACGGGCTCGTTCGCGGCATTGTCTCGCGTATCGGTCCCGCGGCCAACGCCGTACCGCAGCCATCGGAACAGGCCAACGCCGTTGCAAACATGCAGCAGGACCTCGGCTCCGCCTTCACCGGTGGCACCGACGGGGCAACCGCACTCAAAGTGCAAACCGAGGTCATGTACGCGGAGGTAGAAACCACAACGGTGGAAACGACCGCTGCGGCCACAGCACGAAGCGAGCAGGACCTGCGAGCCGAAGCGCGAATTCGTGGCTATGAGGGCGAAAATTGCCGCGAATGCGGAAACTTCACGCTCGTGCGCAACGGAACGTGCCTCAAATGCGACACCTGCGGATCGACGAGCGGCTGCAGCTGATCGGCAAACACAGCCCCGTGTCCCGAGCGACGATAAAGGCACGGGATAACGCGTGGGTATCGGTGGGGTGTGGACGAAATCGTGCACACCCCACACCCGAATCTGCTTACGCTGCCAATTGGCGGGGTGAAAACGACGGGATGGGGCCTGTGTTGATCCGCGCTTGAGATTGCCTCAGGCAGGTCTGAGGAGCCAAGGCTGACAGGTGATTGCGGTGTTACCATTCTGTGGAATTCGAGGGACGCGATTATGGGCAGGAACGACCAATATGAAGGGCTGAATTCCAGCCCTGCCGCCGATGCTCAATCAATCGAAAAACAGCTGGGTGAACCAAGCAACGACACGCACGCACCCGCAGATGTGCTGCACCTGGCGGAACTCGTTCCCATCGTGCGAGAGCGCCTCAGAGTCGGACCGGACTTTCCCGACGATGCAATTCTCGCAAGCCTGAAAGCCATCGCCCAGCGCACCGCTCCACGTGACCGGTGGAGCACGGCATTTCAATCCAACCTCGGGCTTTGGCTGAGCGCATCCTGCCGCGAACATGAGCACAATTTGGCCGAGGATCTCACCACTCTTCTAAACCTCATGCCAAAACCGCGTCTTTAGTCGCGACCTCATTTCCAGCGCGACAAAAATGTAACGAGGAGCGTACCACTGTTAGCCCGTTCACAAAGAAAGACGCTGTCCGCAAGCGCGGGACCGGCACCGGCATTCATTTACCTGCTCGCCGATCACCTTGATACCACGTTGGCCATCGGTGAAGATCTGATTGCGCTTGGCAGGATCATGCCTCCGGTCAACTGCACCCCGGCTGGCGACATAGGCGACCCAGCTTCTGGGTTGCCACTACGCCAGGCGACCGATAGCGACACCGTTCGACAGGCCCGGCGCGACGCAGTTGCACGGGTAAGAGAGCTCGAGATGCGTCTGGTCGCTCGCGTGATCCGCACGCGTAAACATGCAGAACAACTGGCACGAACCAATGATCGCTTCGCGCCACTTGCCCGCGCCTTCGTAGCAGGAACAAACGTGCTTTATGACGCGGCATTGAAATGTTCCGACACCACCACGAACGACTTTCAAACAGGTGACGACCTCACCTCCTATTTGCGCGCACGCCATCTAATCGCCGATGACGCTCCCGGACAATCTGCGTGGGACATGATCACGGTATCGGAGGACTTTCCCGTGTTGGGTTTGATCCCAACGGCCGTTATTTTAGATAATGCCGCGCGTTTTCTCGACGCGCTTGATGTCGAATATGACCTCTACCCAGCCGCCACCACCGAAGGTGAGACGGATCCTGATGAGGATCCCGCGGGAACGACGGCCTGACAAAGAGCCCTAACCGCCATTTGGCGCCTTAAAGAGCCTGCCTTCTCAAAACAATAAAAGGCCGGCGGCAACACAAGAAGCACTGCCACCGACCTTGTCTAAAAGATACGCGTCAAACACGCACCTTAGCCGAGCATACCGCCGCGCGCCGATCTGGGCATTCGCGCAGGCCTTCCGCCATAGGGCGGCGGATCCATAGGAACACTGCCGCCAACACCAAGGACATCTTGGCGCGCGGATAGATCAGGGAGCCAAACGCTTCGGTCGATCAAGGCATCATCCGTCGTCATCGATGGCCCACCGACATCCAGACTGGCAACAACATGAAACTCAGCCGCGCCGCTCTCATCATTAAGTTCGACGCCAGTCGCATCACCAGGCTGCATGCCCGCATCTTCTGCAAACTCTGCGCTTGTTGCCCTCAAGGGCGCAACCGCAACGTCATCTACGTTAGGAACAGGTGCCGCGGCGGCGAACGCAATCTGGGACTCGCGCACGTCAATTGAGCGCATTTCCAGCCCACGACGGAGCGCGCCTGCAAGCTCTTTCACCTGTGCATCAACTGCTATTCTCAATTTGCCATCCGCATCGGTTTCATTGCGCGCATCCGCGGCCATGCCTCCGATACTCGGCGCAAAAACACTTCCCGCCATCGCTTCCGCCGCCATCATCGCCGCGACGACGCGATACGCCCCGTCCATACTCTCAAAACGGCCAATCGGTCCCGCCACGCGGCGATAGGATCTGTTCTTGCGATAGCGTGCTTCAAACGCCTCTGGAGCTTTGAGCACACGCACTTCAAGCGCGGAAACGCCCCTACTCCGAAATCCTAACTTCTCGGCCAACGCATAAGAAACGTCCAATGTCCGGTTGCCCCAATAGGGCCCAGCATTGTTGACCCGCACGACAGCGGCCTCTTTAGACGTGCGGTGCCACAACAGAAGTGTTGTGCCATCCGGATAAATCGGGCTTGCCGCATTGTCTGCGCGACCAGGATAAAACTTCTCACCCGATGAGGTCAGACCGCAAGGATTGTAGGGGTCCTTGCTACAGTGACTGTAATGGGAGGCAACCAGCGAGTGCTGACGCCCGAGCAGGCTGGAAGTTTCGCCAAGTGTTTTGACCCGATGGCATTTGCCGTAGAAGCAATACGTATGCCCCGGTGCCTTTGCATTCGCCAGATCCGCGCCGCCTGTGGCGGCGGCAAACGCCAGCGCAAGCCCAACCAGAGAAGTTGCATATCGCAACCTGAACATACTCAACGCACCGGAGCGCAAACGCGCCCGCGCGGCTGTTAATCCGTTCATTGATTTTACCCCGTCGCATCATCTCAACTCATGCTGCAGGCGCAGGGCATCTAGCGTGCCCATTAACCATCGCGAGCCGACAGCGCCGGGAGATCAGCAGATGAGAGATGGCCGATCGATGACGAGTTAACGTTTATGGTTAACGCAGATCTGTCATAAGTATTGCGGCGACAGAACGCACACGGACGTTTAGCGGGCGGGAATCCTTTATAAAAACCCGTTCGCGGCCAGCCTTTCCTTCAACGAAGTGAAAGCCTTTTCCAGCTTTTCTGCGTCGATCGACCGCAGAACCAATTCACAGACGAGCTTCTTTCCCAGGAGCGAGGGATAACTTCCCATCGCCACATCGGGAAACTCGGCTTGGTGTGTCGCAAACAAATCAGCAAGCTCACCTTCCGGCCGGCCGACAACGATACTTTCGCTAAGCATTTTCCGGCCCGTCGTGAGGTATTGCGCAGCATCGTCCAGCATCACTTGCATGATCTCCGGAACGCCTGCCAAAACAATCACATTCTCAAGCATGAAGCCCGGGGCAATCGATATCGAATTCTTTATCAGCCGGGCGCCATCAGGTATGCGCGCCATTCTGAGACGTGACGGCGTCAGTTCCAAGCCGCGCGACTTGTAAAAGGGACGCATCAAATCAAGCGCCCGGTCATCGACATCGATGGAAACGGCGAACGCCTTCGCAATACTGTCTGCGGTGATGTCGTCGTGCGTCGGCCCAATACCACCTGTAGTGAACACATAAGTGTAACGGGCGCGCAGCGCATTGACGGATGCAACGATCTCGACCTCATCGTCCCCAACGATACGCACTTCTTTCAAGCGCACACCTATTTCCGTCATATATTTTGCAATGAATGCGATATTGCGATCGGCAGTACGCCCCGAAAGGATCTCATCGCCAATGACAAGCACGGCCGCGCTGACATTTTCATCGGCGTGCTGTGATCCGTGTTGCTGCACCACCACTTCTTTCGGCCGCTCACTTGTCATAACGTCTCTCGATTTATTAAAAACTGTCTTCCGCCGACTGGCATGCAAGCACACCTCAAACCTGCGTCACCGGCAAGCCTCTGGTCAATCTTTCTGTCTTCATTCAAATTGAACCTACGGAGTCTCTACGCAAAGGTCGACATATGAAATTTGCCACCCCCCTTTCTCGCGGGCGACTGCTAAAGCGCTATAAGCGATTTCTCGCTGATGTCGAACTGGAAGACGGCAGCACCATCACTGCCACCTGCCCCAACACCGGTTCCATGCGCGGCCTGTGCGAGCCTGACAGCACCGTATGGCTGTCGACAAGCGACAGTCCGACACGCAAGTACCGCCACACCTGGGAACTGGTCGAGAACGATTTAGGTAAGGGGCCTGTCCTTGTGGGCATTAACACCAACCACCCCAACAAGCTGGTGACGGAAGCAATCGAGAACGCACGCCTTGCGCCGTTACGTGGATATTCCAGCCTGAAGCGCGAACAAAAATATGGGAAGAACAGCCGTATCGACATTCTACTGACCGACGAGAACAAAGGATCTGCCTACGTCGAGGTCAAAAATGTTCACTTGATGCGCCGACGCGGCCTTGCCGAGTTTCCAGATTCAGTGACTGCAAGAGGTGCCAAGCACTTGGATGAACTGGGCGATATGGCCGAACAGGGCCATCGCGCCGTAATGCTTTTCTTGATCCAGCGTTCCGATGCAACACGCTTCACGGTTGCAGGCGACATCGACCCCACTTATGCCGAAAGCCTTGAGCGCGCACGTCAACGCGGCGTTGAAACACTCGCCTATCGCTGCCGAATGTCGACGGTAGGCATTGAGGTCGAAAAATCCGTTCCTATCCGTCTGTGATGGCCGGTGGACCTCCCCACCGGCAACCCCAAAACCAATGACCAGATCCCGATGAACATCTGCCCACGCCTTTTTGATGACGCTTGATGTGACAGCAATTGCAAAGAGCCTCACATTCCAGCCAAAGCTTAAGCTCATAATGAACTTCTCATGGATGACAGCACGCTAATCATGAAGTGCGTAAACCGCGCAGCTCAAGACGTGCCGCGGCCCATGCAACAGAGGAAAGAACGAATGATGACGCGACGGGATCTTGGTATTGCCGGGCTTGGAGCCTTGGCCGCTGGCACACTGGGCTGGCGCGCGGGCGACGCCACGGCGAGGTCGGGTAAGACATTCGAGATCACCAAAACCGCGGCCGAGTGGAAAAAGCTTCTCACGCCCGAGCAGTACTATGTGCTTCGTGAGCACGGTACGGAGCGGGCTGGGACGAGCCCGTTGGATAAACTTTATGATCCCGGCACATATCACTGTGCTGCTTGCGATCTCCCGCTGTTCTCATCAAAATCAAAATTTGACAGTGGCACAGGGTGGCCGAGTTTCTGGCAGCCTTTGGACGAAGCGGTCGGGACTTCCGTTGACAAGAGCTTCGGCTGGACACGTACGGAGGTTCACTGCCGCCGCTGCGGCGGGCACCTGGGCCACGTCTTTCCCGACGGGCCGCCGCCGACCGGTCAACGCTATTGCATGAACGGCCTGGCACTAAGCTTCAAGCCCGCTGAAACAAATCCGTCACAGACGTAATACACAGCGGCTTCTCTACCCATTTCGAATCTCTACTTACAGACAAAGGAATACCTCCCAAGCCATGTTCATGCCCGGCACATTGCGCACTCTCGTGATATTCCTCGCCACAGCCTGCGCCTTGCTCCTTGCGATGTGCTTGCTGACGCACCCACTAGGTGCCGCCGAGGCGCAGGAGCGGAGCAAAGCGGTAGCAACGTTTGCATCAGGCTGCTTCTGGTGCACGGAGTCCGATTTCGATAAAGTTCCAGGTGTTCTTAAAACAATATCGGGCTACATCGGCGGACGCACAAAGAACCCTACCTACCGCCAAGTATCCTCGGGAAGCACAGGCCATACAGAGGCCGTCCAGGTGACGTACGACCCCAGCAAAGTCACCTATCAGCGTCTGCTGGACCATTATTGGCGCAACGTTGACCTGTTGGATGGCAAAGGCCAGTTCTGCGATCGCGGCAACCAGTACCGGCCGGCAATTTTTACACACACTCCGGAACAGAAACGGCTTGCGCAAACAAGTAAGAAAGCGCTGCAAAACAGCGGGCGCTTCTCAAAACCAATCGCCGTAAAAATCCATGACGCGACAAAATTCACCCCGGCCGAAAAATATCATCAAAATTACTACAAAAAGAATCCACTTAAATATCAATACTACCGTTACGGCTGTGGGCGCGATCGGCGATTGCGAGAATTGTGGGGCAAAAGGAAAGTCACGACCCTAGGATTTCCATTTGTCGCCTCTTACTAGAGAGAGCCGAGGCTCTCTGGAAACAGTACTTTTAAAAAAACGCGGCCGGCCCCACTCAAAATGTGAAGCCGGCCGTTTATTCACAGACGCTGCCTCGCACTAAGTCACTCGGCAGCCTGTGCATGCCCCGCGAGCACATCGTCGGCGATTTTTCCACTGATCTCCGCCAAGTGATCAAAGTTGGCCTCGAACGTACCGACACCGGAAGTCGCAGAGCGAAGCTCAACAATGAGATTATCCATTTCGGAATCCGGGATCATGGCTTCCACCACATCCCAGCCTGGCCAGCCGTCGCGCGGGCCATACCCCAGGATCTGACCACGCCGCTGTGGGATCATGCCGTTGACGCGTGCGGTTGCATCGGTTGGCACCATGATTTTTGCCGACATGACAGGCTCCAGAAGAACCGGCTGACACTGTGGCATGCCCTCAGACATCGCCAGCCGACCAGCCTGGCGGAATGCCATGTCAGATGAATCAACGGAGTGATATGATCCGTCCTTAAGCTCAACGGCAACATCAACGACTGGAAATCCGAGGGGACCGGACTGCAAGTAGTCCTTCACACCGATCTCAACGGACGGGATAAATTGGCGTGGCACCGCGCCGCCTGTAATGGACTCGCTGAATTCAAACCCGCCGCCGCGTGCAACCGGCCTGATCTCCACCACCACATCGCCGAACTGGCCATGTCCGCCTGACTGTTTCTTGTGACGACCGCGAATTTCAATGGGTTTGCGAATTGTCTCCTTGTACGGCACTCGGCGGGGCAGACGATCGACAGTCACTGAATACTTGCGCTGCAACCTTTCAATCGCCACGCGCAGATGCATTTCACCTTGTCCCAAAAGAACGATTTGATGAGTGTCTGCATTCTGCTCCATGATCAGCGAGGGGTCTTCTTCCATCAAACGGGCCAATGCACCGGTGAGCTTGACCTCATCCTTCCTGTCGCTCAGGCCTAGGCCGATACCGTAAACAGGAGCGGGCACATCCGGTCCTGCAATCTGAACAACACCCTTTTCTGCGCGGGAAATGGTTTGACCAGCATGAATCGATTCAAGCCGCCCAAGCCCGACCGTATCTCCAGCCGCAGCCGGGCCGCGCTTTATGATTTCCTCGCCCTTTAACGAAAAAACGCCGGAAACCCGCTCATCACCCGCTGGCCCATAAACCTGCTCGCCATCGGCCATTGTCCCGGTCAAGATTCGCGACAATGACAGCTTGCCACCATGCGCCGTATGCAATGTCTTGAACACATAAGCAGCTGAGCTGGTGTTCTCGACTTTCAGTCTCTTCGCCGTCTGCTCTACAAAGGGGGCTTCGTGGCGCAGCGCCTTCAACAAGCGCCCGACGCCGTTTCCGTGCTCGGCGCTACCAAGCAGCACTGGACAAATCAACCCGGCCCGCAAGTCATCCGACAGGTCGTTGAAAACCTGATCATTGGCCGGAATGATATCCGACAGCAACTGCTCCATCAGTTCGTCATCGTAGTCGGCAAGCTGCTCCAGCATACTGAAGCGAGCTTCCTCCTCGCGTGACTTTAAATCCTCCGGAAGGTCAATAATTTCAGAGGACGCATGCTCCCGGTAAACGTAGGCACGCTCTGAGGCCAGGTCGACAAAGCCTGTAGCAATATCGTTTTCCCAAATTGGGATCTGTCTCAGTACCAATGGTTTCGCACTTGCCGGCTGCAGCATCGGCAAAATGTCGCGCACGTGCATCGCAAAAGTGTCGATCTTGTTTAGAAATAGAAAGTGAGGAATGCCGCGATCTTCCAATTGCTTCAATATGACCTGCAGGGCAGGCACGCGCTTGGCGTCGGGTTCGCAAACCACAACCGCGGCATCACATGCAGTCACCGCCTGCATCCCCTCGTACTGGAACTCAACAGAGCCTGGGCAATCGACAAATGTGAAGGTATCGCCAAGGTATTCGACATCGGCCATGTTAAGCATGCAGCTCATGCCATGCGCACGCGACTCGGCGGACGCATCCCCGATCGTGTTCTTCTCTGCGATCGTCCCCTGTCGCTGAACCGCGCCGGTGCGCGCCAGAATCGCCTCAAGCAGAGTCGTTTTTCCCGACAAATATGGTCCCATGAGCGCAATCATACGCGCGCCCCGACCTCCTTTTGCTTCCTGGCCCGAAGCCTTTGATTGGCCCATTGCAGCCTTCCTTTCAAACAACGACAAACCCCAACTGACGAGGCAACAGGCCCAGCCTGCCCAAACGCGAACGGCGGGCGTAAAGGCAGTTGCAGCGGCCTTGCCAGGCCCTGGCTGTCGAATGTGAAGTACGGCGGCGCAGGGCAACACGGACGCCCGCCCTGCACGCGGTGAACATTTGCTCACAGCGAGCAACAAGCGCGCGAGCCTGATTGCATGTTCGCGCTCAAGTCTCGCAAGCGCAAGAGGAAGGCGGGAATCAAACGCCGCAAACGCTAAAATAGTTTCGCTAGAGGCTTGCCATACGCCTGCGTTTGGCCAAACCAGCCATCAGACATTTTTGGCAACGCACACGTTGTGACCTCTCAAGCGGCCGAGCGCGTGCAACGCAACATGCCAAACAAAGCCCTAAATCAAAGGCAATAGGCAGGAAGAGCATAGCCTCCCGGCACCCAGCGCAAAATTGAATCGTGCAGCGCAACAATTGCTGCGTTTGCACAAATAGAAAAACACGCGTCACGTTTGTCGAAAAGCCTTGACGCGCGATGTCATTGCCTCATCATAAACACACCTCAAGATGCAAATAATCATGCGTTCTAAAGCAATTGAGGTGATGGCCGGTCTTGAGAATCTCTGGCTGTCGGCAACCGTTCCTCATAGCCAACCTTCCCGTGGCCAGTTCGCTTGCGGGATGGTGTTGGAAATGAACGGGGGCCGGGCTGGCACTGCCGGCGCATACGGGGTGGCGAGTTGTAGTCAAGGAGGCCGAAGGCCTCGTTCAAGCAGAGGCTTGAAAGGTCGTACGATATGACGATGAAGTCTTTACTTTCTGCCGCCGATGCCGCCGGCTATGCAATGGCTCACTCTGAAGACCTGCTGTGCGGATCAAGTGACGAACTCCTTCCCGAAGACGACCAGATGCCAACCATTGATCAACGCCATCGGGAAGCCCAACCTGTGCGCAGGTCACCGGAACTAATCAAACCCGATGCTAGTCATGCCACAGACTGGTTACGCGGCGCATTTGCACCGTGGTTCGGCGGTCGCATGACGGCTTAAGCGTTCGGCTCGTTCGCCACGGCCGGCCTACATTGCCACAACCCCCAAAGATAAAGCTCACCGGCATGAGAAACGTGTGCTGACATGGCATGATTTGCGCGTGCCCGGCAGCGGTCGCCGCACGCTGATGCCTGATCGGATGCTAACTAGCGATCAGGACATGCAGGTTCTTCCATCCTACGCCGCGAGCCACCGCAAAACGGCTCCGTGTTCCTTCGTCACCCAATAGTGACCCGCACCAGGAACATGACACTTTTCACATCGACCAAGTCGGTTCGCCAATTCTCTGATTGGCTCCAATGGGACGTTTCGGTCGGACGACCCTGACCAAATGCGAACCGGACACGCAACCTGCCGAAGCGAAAGGTCATTCACGCTGCGAAACAATCGCATATCGAGCACCGGCCCTTCGATCCCCGTCTCTAAGCCGGCCCTGAACGCTTCAACCAGATTGTCCCGCACACTTGCATCTGCGAGCAACCCCCGGTCAGCCGGCCCCGCGCGCAATGCCAATGCGCGCATTGTCAGCTCAGGCCTATGCTTTAACCCCGACCGGAACAGCGCAAAGCAACACCGCACGCCACCGGGAATGCGGGGAAGAGCAAGAAAGCAGAATTTGTGAAACAACGACATGCGCGTCGTGACTTCTATAGGACCCACTGGCGCGACAAGTGCCATACGCGAAACCCGGCCAGAAACGTCGGTATGCCCGGCAACGGAAACAGCAAACGGTCCACCACCCGAAACACCAAGAACGGCAAAGCGTTCAAGGCCCAATTTGTCAGCAAGTTGCCCAACATCACGACCGTAATTGGAAAGTTGCGGATCGCGCGGGGCATCGCTGAGGCCGTATCCCCATCGGTCAGGACTAATGAGCCGCACACCCAAACCTGCAGCCTCACGTGCCGCCATATCAAATTTAAGGCGCGACCCCGGCGTCCCATGCAGCGCGATCACCGGTGTTCCGGCCGGATCGCCACACTCGCGATACGCCATATCGCGGCCGTCAGGAAGCAGGGCAATGGCAGCCCCGTCTTCGTTCCTCAGCATTTGGCTTCCAACACAAACACGGCTGTCCATTGGTCGCCCCAGGGGTACTCCGTGAGTTTATCCTGCCGAAATCCAGGGACGTCGCTACGACGACGCCCGCGGCCCTTAAGAATCAACGGAACCAAACCACTCCCACTCTTTGCACAGCAAATGGAGCGCATAATCGTGAGCGCTGGTCCGCCGCGCCACACGCATGTTAGTGTCCCGCGCGCTAAAGTCTGTACGCAGCAGCGGCAGCACGAACTTTCAAGTTCAACCATTGCACCAAACACGAAGGACAAGAGCTGACATGGCAACGACTGATGCGGATAACAATGAAAAATTGTCACTGACGGCGAAGGTGCTCATAGGCATGGGCGCCGGCCTCGTCCTGGGCGTCATTCTCAATAACTTCCCCTCCGAGTTCATCAACACCTATGTCGTCGATGGCCTGTTCTACATGATCGGCACAATGTTCGTGAACGGGTTGAAGATGTTGGTCGTTCCACTTGTTACGTTCTCATTGCTGTGTGGCGTCGCGGGCATTGGCGACATAGCTGTACTTGGCCGAATGGGCGGTAAGGCGTTCGCCCTATACCTTTGCACTACCGCTGTGGCGATCGCCACAGCCATTTTTATTGCCACGCTCGTCGGCCCCGGTCAGGGCTTCAACATGCAGGGCATCGACGTCTCGGGAATTTCGGCAAAGGAAGCACCCTCCGTCTGGGATGTGTTTGCCAATATCGTACCGACGAATCCCATCAATGCCTTTGCCGAAGGCAAAATGCTCCAAATCATTTTTTACGTCATTCTCGTGGGAATTGGCGTGCTGATGATGGGTAAAGAGTCTGAACCGTTCGTGCGCGCGTGCGAGTATATGAACGAGCTGATGATGAAGGTCGTGACGATCGTTATGACGTTCGCACCCATCGGCGTGTTCTGTCTGATCGCGCGCACCTTCGCAGCGCAGGGTATCGACTTATTTATGCCTGTGATCGCCTACGTTTTGACGCTTGTGAGCGCGCTGGCGATACACCTGTTCGTCACCCTGATGATAGCCCTGAAACTTCTATCGGGTCTCAACCCAATCGAGTTCTTGAAGAAAATTCGCCCAGCGCAGATCTTCGCGTTCTCAACGGCGAGTTCAAACGCAACGATCCCTGTTACGTTCCGCTCCGTCACTGAGCGCATGGGCGTACACAATTCTGTTGCCTCGTTCACCGTACCCCTCGGCGCCACCATCAACATGGATGGAACCGCAATCATGCAGGGTGTCGCCACAGTCTTCCTTGCCAATGTCTATGGCGTGGATCTCGGCCTGACCGGTTACCTGACGGTGATAATGATGGCCGTTCTCGCATCCATTGGAACAGCAGGCGTGCCCGGTGTTGGCCTGATAATGCTGACGATGGTACTCGGGCAAGTTGGCTTGCCGGTTGAGGGTATCGCCATCATCCTCGGCGTCGACCGCCTCATGGACATGATCCGCACGGCCGTCAACATTACAGGCGACGCGGTTGTCACCACGGTTGTCGCAAAAAGCGAAAATAAATTTGACCAAACAATCTTCGACGACCCGAACGCCGGCGTCATTCACGAAGACGACCTTGACATCGATGAGGAGGCAGAAGCGATACTCGCCCGCGCCGCCGAACATCACAAAAACTGACTATCAGAACGTTGTCAGAAAGAATAGCCGCGACGCGACGTGCACGTCGCGTCGCGGCCCACTACCGGGAATAATGTGGGCCCAATTTATCGCGGCCGGCGAATTGCTAGCGCATCAGGTTAGCTGCGAACAAAATGTCTGGATGCGCTTGCAGGCATCCTCCAACACATCCGTAGACGTGGCGTAAGACGCTCTGAACGCCGGACTACCGGCAAATGCAGCACCGTGCACACACGCAACACCCTGTTCTTCCAAAAGCGCGGTGACAAAATTCTCATCCGTCTCAATCCTGACGCCGCCCGCACTCGTCTTCCCGATTGCTCCGGCACAGGACGGGTAGACATAAAACGCTCCGTCGGGCTTTGGACACTCCAAACCTTCCGCATCATTCAGCATAGCAACCACCAGATCGCGCCGTTTGACGAATTCTGCGTTGTTACGTGCAATAAAATCCTGCGGACCGCTCAATGCCTCGACAGCCGCCCACTGCGTGATCGAACACGGATTGGATGTCGACTGCGATTGCAATTTGCGCATGGCCTTGATGAGCTCGACCGGACCACCGGCATAACCCAAACGCCAACCCGTCATGCAATAAGCTTTCGACAGCCCGTTCATCGTCAACGTACGATCAAAAAGGCGCGGTTCCACTTGGGCGGGAGTGAAAAAGGTCAACCCATCATATAACAGGTGCTCGTATATATCGTCGCACAAGATCCAAACCTGCTCGTGACGCAACAACACATCGGTAAGCGCCTTGATCTCCTCTCGTCCATACGCCGATCCTGTCGGATTTGAGGGCGAATTAAACAGCATCCACTTTGTTTTGGAGGTAATCGCTGCTTGCAACTGATCCGGCTGCAGACGGAAACTGTTTGCCATTGTCGTCTTAACGAAAACCGGCTTTCCGCCAGCCAACAGGACAATGTCGGCATAGGACACCCAACACGGTGCAGGGATAATGACTTCATCACCTGGATTGAGAGAGGCCAGCAGCGCGTTGAACAAAACCTGCTTGCCACCTGTACCGACGGATATCTGCTCCGGCACATAGTCAAGCTTGTTGTCGCGCTTGAATTTCGCGGCAATGGCCTGCTTCAATTCCGGTATCCCGTCAACATCCGTGTAACGCGTCTTGTCCGCATCCAACGCCGCCTTCGCTGCATCCTTGATATTGGACGGTGTTGGAAAATCAGGCTCGCCCGCAGACAACGAGATGATATCCCGGCCCTGAGCTTTGAGTTCCCGCGCCTTGGTCGAGACCGCAATAGTCGCTGAGGGTTGGATGCGATTGAGACTGTCGGCAATGAAGCCCATGACGTGGTCATTCCTTCCGATTGCTCATTGTTGAGCAGCGCCTGTCGGCAGCACACGTTAATCGCCGCAGAAAACCGGCGAGTCGCCAGTTTCAACCGAATGCTGCGGCGCAGCAAGTCGGCTTAAGTCCTAATCGCTACCGAACGTATGGGCAAGGCTGCAAACTGAGAACAAAATCGCAGATGTGATCTGCCCAGGTAAGTTAGCCGTTGCATGTCCCTCACAGTTGCCAACGATCCAGACTTGTGCCCCCAACAATCCCTCCGGGCGCCACAATGTCGGCAACGCTCTGCCACACGAGTCCTCTCACTATCGATCCTGGTTGGGGTTAAGAGTTTGAGAAATTGATAGAATTATGCGGGGACTACCAATGTCGAGGATACCCTCCCTACCGATCAATGTGCGCAACGGCGTCAAGGACGCAGCAGCCGGCTTAGCTGCTTTTGTCGTCCTTGTTGCCCTCGTATACCCGGATGGAGCAGCCGCTATTGCCATCGGCAGCAGCGACAAGTCCGTAATTTCCTCTGGTGTACAGCCAACGATTAAGGCCGACGCGGCACACCCGCCCCACGCGACCACCGTCAAAGCAGCGGCGCACTTGCCTCATCGACCATCACTAACCATGTTCCAGCGGACGGACAAACAGACCGCGTTGATCTTGATGGCTGCCGTATTTTCTGCGCTGGTTGCCTTTAACTTGGCATTCTTCCGGCATTTGCGCAGGCTGTACGCACGCCCTGTTCGGCGCATGAGGGGAATGAACTGATCCCTGTGTCCTTTGCAGTAAAGCTGAGGCGCAAGGCATCGATTATGAGCACTTGGGAGCAATCGCATGTCCGACCATGAACCAAGCTTGCGCGTGGAACAGACGCAGCGGCACCTGGCTGCCGCGTGCTTCGCCCCATTAAACCGTTACGCGGCTCTATCAGTCATAGCGGCAATCGCCATGACGACCGGCAGCTTGGCACTATTTGCAGTGTCGGCTGCAAACACGGAACGCTTGGTTGAAGATGCGTTCAAAACCGCTTTGACCAGCGAACGACACCGAGCGACATCCACACCAAAAACGGCATCAGGCATCGATTCTGGTCGCTACGCATCAAGACCCTCGGCTCAGAAAAATATTTCGGCGGGTGAAGACTATTGGCTTGGCCACACTCAGTTTTCTAAACCCGCTGACCCGACAAGCCCACAACTCAGCGCAGCCGCTTGGACTACCGCACCTTCGATTGGCGAAACGATTTCCATTACAATGGGCAAGGCACACAGGACGCTTGTGATTGTGGACGTAAGGGAGATCCCGTCGGACCTGCTGGAAGGCGCGTCCGGCATCTTCAGCGAAAACCCAAAGTCCGGTCACCTGGTGGTGATCACCGGCCGTGATATTTCTCCAGGCACATCAGCTGGAAAATTCGTTCGTTTTGTCCTGGACGGCGACAACGGCAACGCGCAGGGCGATACACGTCTCATACCGCAGCATGCCCTCTAATAAACCCCGACCTCAGGCGCAGTGGCGGGCATAAAGTGCATGTAGAAGCGCTCAGGCACACCCCCCGGGCGCACCCGCAAATGCGACTATCCGAACGGCGCAACCTTAAAACCTGTTGATCACTGCGGCTGGCATTGGCAAGTTGCCGGAACAAACGCCGGGCTTGCTGGCATGCTAACAAGCTACCCGCCCATAACAATGAACAGGACGGACGTCATGCGCCTTAATCCACCAAGTGTCATTATTTTCTTTATTTCATTCGTGCTCGCCGCGTTGGCGATCGTGACCAAAATGGGCTTCGTCCCGGTCCCCCGCTATCTTCCCCATCAGGAATACTGGCTCGCAATCACGGCCTACTTTACGCTCATGATAGGTAATCTCGTGCGTGGCCTGTGATGTCTCGCAGCTACTCGTCATCGCGGTCAGGCGGATCTCAAGTTATTGGCCGAACCAAGATGCCGGAGAGACGCGAACGCCTCACCATGCAATAGGCTTCATGTCGCGAAAGAAGCCACCCGTGGGGCCATCTTCGGGAAGCATGGCAAGCCAAATGGCAGTCTGCGCGCCTTCCTCCACACTGCGTGCTGCCTGCGCGCCACCCATATCCGTTCGGACCCAACCGGGACACATCGCATTGACCTTGATGGTGCCGCCGTCCAGTTCCGCTGCTGCTGTGCGTGTCAGCGCATTAAGGGCAGCTTTTGACAACCGGTGGGCAGGATACTTGGCCCCCATTTCCGACAGTTGTCCAAGTCCCGTCGACATGTTGACGATACGTCCATACCCCTGTTCGCGCATATGAGGAATGACAGCCTGCATCATCATCAGCGGCCCGACAGTGTTCGTTGCAAACGTCTGCATCACCTTTTCGATGGATACATCAACAACACCCGCGACACCTGAACTGTCGCCATCAATCAATATGCCGGCGTTATTCACCAGGATGTCTATACGGCCAAATAAATCATGGGTTTTTGCAACCGCAGCCGCAATACTCTGCCTGCTGGTCACGTCAAGCTCGACAACGACGGGCTCCAGGCCTTCGGAATGAAGTTTATCCGCCGCCGCCAACCCCGCCTGATAATCGCGCGCACCCAAGGCCGTCATCACGCCGAGCCGCGCCAATTCGCGGGCGATCTCAAGCCCGATTCCACGATTGCCGCCTGTGACCAACGCTACCTTGGTTTCCGTCATGCCCGCTTCCTCTTATACCTCGGCCATGCCGGCCAATCGTGTCTCAATGCTCAAATAGCCGAAACGGCTTTGTGCCACCCATGCAATACCGCACGCCTCAGCCCGGGTCGAGCCGCCAAACAGAACCCTGGTGAAAAGCACTTATTCACGTAGAACAGCATCGCTTGCGATGGTGGGCGCGCCAATCCATATTCACAGGCATGGCACAGCCCCCGAAAACAAAAAACTCCAGCCGCTCGAAACCGGCAGCAAAGCAAAAGGCGCTTGGCAAATCGCCTCGTGCGTCACGCGGCAAGTCGGGCAAACCGCCAGCGCCACCGGAAGAAACCAAAGCTGGAACGCCTGCACCAAAAGGTTTTTCGGAAGCGGCACAGACACCATTCCAGCACGACGCCAGCGCAACCCGCACACTGCCAACCCTGCCCGCCCTGCGTCAGACCGGAGGCCGCCCGCCTATAGGAGACGGCGGGCCGTCAACCTACCTCAACGCCCTTCTTGCCAAACCCCAGGAGCGCAGTGAGAAAGCACGCCAGATCCTACTCCAACAGCCAATGATGGCAGAGCATCCGATCGTGTCCGGGGCAGCAACGGACTTCACCCCGCACAGACCGCCGCGACCAGAAAAGAGCGAGGGCGGCATCCGCTTCGTTTTGAGCTCCGACTACGAGCCAAAAGGTGACCAGCCCGAAGCGATTGAAGAACTCGTCGATGGGATCAACGCCCTTGAGCGCGACCAGGTGCTGCTGGGCGTCACGGGGTCCGGCAAGACCTTTACCATGGCCAATGTCATTTCCGGCACCCAGCGCCCGGCTTTGATTCTTGCCCCCAACAAGACTCTGGCAGCGCAACTCTACGGTGAATTCAAAAGCTTCTTTCCTGAGAACGCAGTGGAGTACTTCGTCTCCTATTACGACTACTACCAGCCGGAAGCCTATGTGCCGCGCACTGACACGTTCATCGAGAAGGAAAGTTCGATCAACGAGCAGATCGACCGCATGCGCCATGCAGCAACACGCGCATTGCTGGAGCGCGACGACGTTATTATCGTGGCCTCCGTATCGTGCATCTACGGTATTGGCTCGGTGGAAACCTACACAGCCATGACGTTCGCTCTGCAGGTTGGCGAAACACTCCCGCGCGATCAATTGCTCGCCGACCTTGTTGCCTTGCAGTATCGACGCAACGATCAGGCCTTTCAGCGCGGAACGTTTCGCGTGCGCGGCGACACCGTCGAAGTCTTCCCCGCCCACTTGGAGGACCGCGCCTGGCGTATCTCAATGTTTGGCGACGAGATTGAAACAATCACGGAATTCGATCCGCTCACCGGGCAAAAGTGCGACGAACTCTCCCTCGTCAAGATTTATGCAAATTCACACTATGTCACCCCCAAACCGACGCTTCAGCAGGCCATTAAACTGATCAAGGCGGAACTGAAAGAGCGGCTCGACGAACTCTACCAAGCCGGCAAGTTGCTGGAGGCCCAGCGCCTTGAGCAAAGAACAACATTCGACATGGAGATGATGGAGGCCACCGGATCGTGCGCGGGCATTGAGAACTACTCACGCTATCTGACAGGCCGCGCACCCGGCGACCCGCCTCCGACGCTGTTTGAATACCTGCCCGACAATGCGCTCGTCTTCACCGACGAAAGCCACGTCACCGTACCACAGATCGGCGGCATGTTCCGTGGCGACTTTCGCCGCAAAGCGACGCTTGCCGAATACGGCTTTCGCCTGCCTTCGTGCATGGACAACAGGCCATTGCGCTTTGAAGAATGGAACGCCATGCGGCCGCAAACAATTTACGTTTCGGCAACTCCGGGCAATTGGGAACTGGAGCAGACCGGCGGCGTGTTCGCCGAACAGGTTATCCGCCCCACGGGCCTGACCGACCCGCAGATCGATATCCGCTCTGCGAAGACCCAGGTCGATGATCTGCTCGACGAAGTACGTAACATCTCGGGAAAGGGTTACCGCACGCTTGTCACGACGCTCACCAAACGGATGGCGGAAGATCTCACCGAATACATGCATGAGGCAGGCATCCGCGTCCGCTATATGCACTCCGACATCGACACCTTGGAGCGCACAGAAATCATTCGCGACTTGCGCCTTGGCACATTCGATGTCTTGATCGGCATCAACCTATTACGCGAGGGCCTCGACATCCCCGAATGCGCCCTGGTTGCCATCTTAGATGCGGACAAGGAAGGATTCCTGCGCTCAGAAACGTCATTGGTTCAAACCATCGGCCGCGCCGCGCGCAATATCGACGGCCGTGTCATCCTCTATGCTGATACGGTGACCGGCTCCATGCAGCGCGCCATCGATGAAACGGAACGTCGGCGCGAGAAGCAGCTTGCCTACAACAAAAAACACGGCATCACACCCGAAAGCATCCGCACAAACATTCACGACATTCTGCAATCAGTCTACGAGCAAGACCATGTCACTATAGACCCAGGCATGGCGGGCGAAGGCGAACTCGTCGGCCACAACCTCATCGCCGTCATCGAAGGCTTGGAAGAGCGGATGAAGACTGCGGCAGCCGATCTCGAATTCGAGGAGGCAGCCCGCCTGCGCGACGAAATCAAGCGGTTGCGCGAAACCGAACTTGCCGTTGCCGACGATCCACTGGCGCGCCAATCGGCAATTGAAGACGCCGCCGGCGAATACACTGGTGAGCGCAAATACGGCGCCAAGGGCAATCTGCCCAAAGCCGTAAAACCCAAAAAGAACCGGCCGCACAAACCGTCCTTGGACGACATGGGCCCGGGAACCGACCGGACGATACCCAGACGCGGCGAGGCGGAGACCACAACCCCAGCCGCTGTGGACCCGCGCACGCGTGCAGGCGCCTTCGGAGAAAAACTGCGCCAACCTCACAAACCCACGCTCGACGAGATGGGGCCGCACGCCTCACTGCCCCTAAAGTCCGGCAACGCCCCCGCAAAGCCTGCCAAACCAAACACCCTGATTGAGGATGACGCCTCGCAGAAGCGGCGCAAACGTCGCGGCAGGCCCAAAAAGACAGGCCGTCCTGGGGCTTAAGCCCTCTTGAATTCTTGCATAATTTACGTAATTGTCGTGCGCTACCCTCAATTTTCGTAAATTATGCAGATTTATGCAGGATCTAACTACCTCATTTGGCTTGGCCGCTCACCTGTTGGTGACGCTGGACGCCGATCTTTTGGAGATCGTCGCCCTGTCGCTGCGCGTCAGCCTAACAGCGCTCGCGGTCGCCTGCATGATCGGGCTGAGCCTCGGCGCAATACTCGCCGTGCAACGCTTTCCCGGCCGCGGCCTCGCCATCGTCTTCATCAACGCTCTCATGGGTTTGCCGCCGGTGGTCGTCGGGCTCTTTGTCTACCTGACATTGTCGCGCAGCGGACCACTTGGCTGGATGCAGCTTCTGTACACGCCGACAGCCATGATCATCGCCCAGGCAATCCTGATCACGCCTATTGTTGCAGCGTTATCGAGGCAGGTTATCGAGGATCTGCACGCCGAATATGCCGACCAGTTCCGATCCATGTGCGTGCCGACCGGCACTGCCGTTTCAGCCTTGCTGTGGGATGCACGTCTCGCTCTCGTCACGGTCTCGCTTGCAGGCTTTGGCCGCGCCATCGCCGAGGTCGGCGCCGTCATCATTGTCGGCGGCAACATTGATCATCTCACCCGCGTCATGACGACGGCAATCGCGCTTGAAACCTCCAAGGGCGACCTGGCAATGGCGATGGCGCTCGGGCTCGTCCTGCTGATGATCGCGGTTCTGATAAATGCATCGGCCATGTGGCTGAGAGCCGGTAACGATAGGCACGCCCATGCTCAGTAAATTAACTTGGGGCACAACAAGCTCAATCGGTGAAGGGGCAGAGCTGTCACAACCACATGGCACGCAACGTCACGAACAATCGCTGCTGCCTCTAGTTACCGACCGCCTCTGTCTCGAACAAGCAGGTCGCCGCTTAATAAACGACATTTCTCTAACCGTTGCTGACGGCGGAATCACTACGATCATGGGGCCGAATGGCGCTGGCAAAAGTCTACTGCTACGGCTATTGCACGGCATTATCACACCGACGTCCGGCAACATCACTTGGGCCGGCCAGCCATTGACCGAGCCAGTGCGCAAACGCCAAGCAATGGTCTTCCAACAGCCCGTGATGTTGCGCCGTTCCGTTCGCAGCAATATAGACTTTGCCTTGCGTTTACGCGGTCCGGTTAAGCCAGATGCACGCGACCGTGCACTTGCACTCGCAAACCTAGAGTCTTACCAGGACCAGCCTGCAAGATCGCTATCCGGCGGCGAACAGCAACGCCTCGCGCTCGCGCGCGCACTGTGTCTTGAGCCCGCGGTCCTCTTCTTGGATGAACCAACGGCCAGTCTTGATCCCGCCTCCGTGCAAGTGATCGAAGATGCCGTTAAGCAGGCGCGCACCAACGGCACAAAGATCATCTTTGTCACACACGACATTGCCCAGGCACGCCGCTTGGGCGGCGAGATCATTTTTCTGCACCATGGCTGCGTGCTGGAACAAACGCCTGCGGAGCAATTCTTTGAGCTGCCGCAATCCCAACCAGCACGCAACTACCTGGCCGGCCGCATCGTCCTTTGAGTTGGCGCGACCACCTAATAATGGAGACACGAATGATCAAGACGGGTTGGAGCCGGCGCAAACACGCGTCACGGCCACGCACCAAAACCGCCCTTACAGCAGCGATGATACTCACCGCTTGGACAACCGGCGCGCACACCGACGACACATCGATCATCGTCCAGTCCACAACGTCAACCGCCAACTCCGGCCTTTACGACCATATCCTTCCCACATTCAAATCGGCCGCCGGCATAACCGTGAATGTCGTTGCCGTCGGCACTGGTCAGGCCATAAAGAATGCGCGCAATTGCGATGGTGACGTCCTTCTGGTGCACGCCAGATCGGCGGAGGAAAAGTTCGTTGCAGAGGGGTTTGGCAAAACGCGCAGCGACCTCATGTACAATGATTTCGTAATCGTCGGCCCGGCAACCGACCCTGCAAAAATCGCCGGCAAGAAAAGTGTTGCCGAGGCCTTTGCCGCGATTGCAACGAAGAACGCGCTATTCGCATCGCGCGGCGACAACTCCGGCACCCACAAAAAGGAAATGCAGCTTTGGACCAAAGCTGAGATTGACCCCACCGTAGACAGCGGCACCTGGTACCGCGAACTCGGCTCAGGCATGGGAGCAACGCTTAATGCCGCCGTCGGAATGCAGGCCTATGTCATGACCGACCGCGCCACATGGATTAGCTTCAAAAACAAGGCCGATTACAAAGTCCTGGTCGAAGGCGATGACGCCCTGTTCAATCAATACGGCGTTATTCTGGTCAATCCAGAAAAGTGCCCCGACGTAGAGGCTGACGCCGGACAAAAATTCATCGACTGGCTGTTGTCGGCAGAAGGCCAGTCCACAATTGCCGCCTACAAACTGGACGGTAAACAGCTGTTCTTTCCCAACGCGAAATAGCGACGAATAAGCGAGTTGAACATCAGCCACCAGGGCCGGTGAAATGCACCCGTCCCTGGCCCGACACATCATAGCCGGGCAACTCTGCTGCCTTCGCGCGAAACGCATCCGAGCGGCAGAACGCCAGGAACTGTTGAACAGGTGCTTCGAAATACGCCCTTCGATCGATCAACAGATCGAAGCGCTCATCTGCAATGGGAATGAATGCCAACTGATGCTGGGCGGCATGCACTTCAAGCCCAAACGCTGCGTCCCCCTTGCCTGAAACCACAAGCTCCGCGGCATCGCTTTCGGAACGCACCGGCTCCAGCATTTCAACGTCCTTAGCCGGCAATCCTTCTGCATTGAGAAGCTGCTCCAGCAAAGCTTGGCTTCCAGCTTCCGGCTGCCGCGGCACCAAGCGCAGGCCCTTGAGATGCTGCAAACGTTTGACTCTCTGTTCAAGAGAAGACGGCACAAGCAGCCCCCGCTTGCGCCAGGCCCATTCGATCAGCACACAATCACGGGACCAAGGTTGACCAGCAATGGTCTCAACGTTCCATGATTGAGCGCTGTCTCCCGGCAAATGCAGCCCGACAAGCGCGCCCTCGCCCCGCGCCAGACGGTGAAGTCCTTCACGGCTACTATCAAGTATGGATGCAAGACCGCATTTCGACTGGCGCAGCGCCCACTCGAGCAGCGGGTCATGACTTCCCAAAAGCACAAGCGGCAGCGGGGCAACTTTCGCACCGCCCTGCGCAGCCACGCCGGTCGTGTTATTGACAAGCCACTGCTCGATGCTTTCGCGCTGAAATAACAGTTTGCCTGTCGCCCGGGTGCACGGAATATCGCCAGACGCGGCAAGGTCATAAACCTTGCGCTCCTTCAACCGTAACAGGTCTGCAACTTCCTTGGTCGTCAGGTAAGAGGTCATCGTTTTCTTTCTTATTGCCGCCAACGCAGGGATTATGCGAAAGCTGACGCCTGTAGGCAAAGTTAATTCAAGGCCATTAACAAGCGTCGGCATGCACATTTGGTGCCCGGCTGTCCCAGACAGGCATTGACGGGATACAGACGCGCACAATGTCCCGAGTTACTCTTAATGGAGGCCGCCCATGAAAATGTCGCACCGTGAGACCGCCAACAAACATATCTTCCGCAGAACCGGTGCATTGGTGGTCGGCGCTTGCTTGGTCGCTATTGCTGCAAGCTGGGCGTGGGTCGGCGCCAACGCACGCACCGACAAGCTAAAATCGGTTGTTCTCCTCTCATCCAACACAACTGTACTTGGTGAGAAAATCGTTTATCCCTCAGACAAACCGGCAAAGATCACGGCTGTAGAAATCACCATGCAGCCCGGTCAGCAGACGGGCTGGCACACACACAGTTTTCCTATTTACGGTTATGTCCTGGAAGGCGAGTTGACCGTCGATTACGGCCCGCATGGCAAACGCACCTTCAAAAAGGGTGACAGCCTATTGGAAACAATCAAGACGCCACATAACGGCAGCAACACTGGCAACGGCCCGATGCGCCTCCTAGCCGTTTTGATTAACGAAGAGGGCCGCCGCACTTCAGATCCGGCAAAAGAACCCGCACGCGCGCAGTAGTCAGCAGCAATACTTGCGTTGTCATTATTCCAACATTATTTTCCCGCATCACCCGCGCGCATCAAATTTGCATTTCTTCAGGAGTCAAAAAACGCATGCAGAGATCCACACGACATATGCTGGGAAGTCCGGCCTGTGGCGCGTGGCGATGTGCGCGCGTTACTTGCGACGACTGAACGTCTGGCATCCACGGTTCACACGCTCTGCGATTAAGTACGCTTTGAACCGTCATCCGGGACATACCGCGACCTCATCATGTTAGAGGACGCAGCCATCAGTCCCTAGGGGTGCCACCGCGCAGCTTCCCAAAAAAGAACCGCTCAGATCCGCAATCAAGTTGCGTCCTCTCGTTGCAGCATGGCGCAGCCTGAGAGCACGTGCGCGCAGTTCAACCGGACTGCATCCCGCTGAGAGCATAACGACCTCGATCGCGAGGCTGAATGTAGTGGGGTCACGTCTCAAGCATGGGTCTGGCAATGCCGGCACCACGACGCCGGTTAAGGAAGACCTTAAGACCGGAGATGACAAATGGTCTGCAAGTCCCCTCGCGAGGGCGCGCTTGAGACACAGGTCAGGCGCTACCCTCAATCCTACCGCCGCCGTCTGCGCAAATTGGCCGGCATTTCATCGCGGCTGGGCGATCTGCTCTGGAGCTTTCCAGGTGCGGCCTTCGCGCTTGTCTCTGGACACGCAACGCCGGAGATCCGCGGACGCGGAGTTGCGCTGGTAAAGAACGGGTCTGGACTGGAAGAGCTCGCCGCGACACTCGGCCTGCCCTTGTGGCTGCGCCGTGTGCAACCGGAAGCCTACACCGTGCCGTTGGGAGATCTTCCGGACGGCCCAGACTTCAACCGCGAGATCGTGAACTTCATCCCCGACACGGATGAGGGCGTCGCAATGTGGTTGAAGTGGCTGTCGTTTGCCAACGCCTCCTGCAATTCGCAGTTCGCTCTGTGGATTGCACGCCAGCGTATCTACGGACCCGTTGGTGACGTTGTTGGAACGCCGGTTCTGCCATTGGCCGCATACGCCTGGTTCTCCAATCAGGAGTGTGGGCCGGCACGTGGACTGATCAGGCGGCCCTGGCGGCGCAACATTGGCCTCGCCAAGGCTATTGATGAGACGATCCAGTGGGTCGATCGCATCGCTATGGAGTTTACGGTCAAACCGCGCCGCCGCGGTCCCGGCCGTTATTCCGGCCGTGGGATCACTGGCTACCAGGTACAGCCGCTGATCACACGCCAAGCCCTGATCGAGGAAGGCCGCGTGATGAACCACTGTGTGGCCTCCTATGCATCAATGGTGGCAAACGGCGAATGCCTGATCTTTTCCATCAGGCACGGCAACCTGCGTGTGGCCACGGTAGAAGTTCGTCCACGCTCGCGTAAACGCCCAAACTTCGCTGTCGTGCAGCTGCAGGGTCCAGGCAACTCGCCTGTCTCGCAAGAACTGCGCAAGGCAGTAAACGAGTGGGTCGACCGCTCGCGTGGCGATTTTGCCAAAGACATGCATCTTGGCAGCGAACCGCCGATCAGCGCCAAGCAGTGGCAGCGCATCTGGCAGCCCTTTGCCAATGCAAAGGCACGCTTTGCATTGCCAGCGGAACGCGCAAGCCTGTACAGGTTGCGCCACGACGCAAATCAGCTGGAGCACCTTCTACGCTCCTGAAGCTGGCGCCAAACGGCAATGGCGGTAGAAAAAACGACCAAGGTTCGGCGGAATCGGATCTGCCTTGATCCGGCAACGGCGGGCCTTGGTCGACACAGTGCTCCACCGACGCTGCGACGAAACCTCAATGCGCGGCGGACCCAGAATCTCTTAGCGCCAGCGTTACGAGCAAACGTTCTACTCAAGCAGAGCTCAACGTTGTGCTGACCCATGCGGACTAGAAAAAGCAACCGCAGCGATTTCTCGTCACGACGGTGTTGCGCAGGAAATGCATGTCGGCACGGCCGGATCGAACTCTAATCGTTTCGGTGCAATGTCATCGTCGCAAACAACGCACCGGCCGAAGCTACCATCATCCAAACGCTTCAATGCACTTTCGATTCGCGCAAGATCTGCCTGGCGGCTTCGCTCGGTAGCTTGCGCCATCGCCTGGCCTTGCATGGCATCCATGCGCGATAAGCGTCCAACGGTCGTCTGGTCGAGTTCCACAGCGTCGCGGGCATCCTTGCTCATATCACGGAGCTTTTGGATCTCTTCCTTTTTGGCCACGAGTCGGGCACGAAATGTCTCTGTATCTTGTTGATTCTGCATCGATTGTGTTCTTGAGGACGCTTTGAATTGGCCGGCCCGCGACCTATATTGCCTTTTGGCCGCCATGACTCAGAACTTTAGATTAGTTGATCCAAATGTGGTTCGCCAACGTCAAGAGAGATGCTAATACTCCCCTCGAATTCATTGCCCGGCCCAATATCCAGGAAGGCAAGCGCTATGCGCCATAATACGACGATGAATGTCTTTGCTCTCACAGCAGCTGCAATAGTTATGTTGGCTGGCACACCTTCTGCTGTCGCCAATCCGTTCGCTTCACTTAAAGGCACCTGGAGCGGTGGCGGCAAGATCAGACTCGAAGGCGGGCAAACCGAGCGCATTCGTTGCAAGGGCTATTACACCGGAGCGACACAATCGGATCTCGGCATCGCAATCCGATGTGCCAGTGCGTCCAACAAGATCGAGATGCGAGCTAAGCTGCAATACAGCGGCGGATCGATCACCGGTTCCTGGGAAGAGCGCACATTCAACGCCGCAGGCGACGTCACCGGACGTGCAAAAAGCGGGTCCATCCGGCTATCTATCAACGGTACGGTATCGGGCTCCATGAACGTATCCTACGGAGCCAAATCGCAGCAGGTCCAAATCTCCACGCCGGGCTCGACACTGCAAAGCGTTACGATCAGCATGAAGAAGCGCAGCTAATAAAAATTTGCCGTTCCTTTTTTTCGTACCGTCGCTTAAGCGGCTGGCTTGAACTGCGGCACCGCAACCGTAAGATTTCTACCCGGAGAGGTTCTATGACCATACACAAGTTGATCCTGACTCTTGCCTTGGCAGCCATCACAGCCATGATGAGCATCAGCAGTCCCGTTGATGCCGGGTTCCGCAACCGTCTCGCAGAAGACCTGAACAAGGGCTACGTTATTGCTCGCAGCCGCTTTGGAAATGGCTCCCAGCGCGGCGCCGTCCGCCCTGCCCGCTACGGACATCAGGTCCAATTGCCTAGCGGATCATGGGTGAACTGTCGCCGCAGTTGTTCCGAAACACTGCGCGTCGAAACGGTCGACTTTTGGGAAGGCCGGATTAATGGCACCGTTGGCCTGACCCAGGAGTGCGGCATTTTCGGCTGCCTCGACTTCGGGATCAATTACTGAGACCTGATACAAAGAAAAAGGGCACGGCTTTGATGCCTGCCTTGCATAGCCCGCGCCAGAACCTAGCGCGGGCTGAATTTTTGATAGCCCATTGAGACTGCCGCCGTCCGCAAACAATAGCTTCGTCTGTTCACTTCAGAAACGGATTTGACACCCTCTCCATGGCGAGGCTGCTGCCTGGACCATGTCCGCAAATAAATTGGTATGCATCGCCAAGCGGCAGGAGCTTGGTCTTGATTGCGGAAATGAGCGCATCGTGATCGCCGTAGGGAAAATCGGTCCGTCCTATGGAGCCTCGGAATAGAACATCTCCCACAAGCATGAACTTCTGGGGATGATGCACCAGCACAACCGAGCCGGGCGAATGGCCCGGACAATGCAGCACATCGAACTCAGCACCCGCCACGCTGACCGTGTCACCTTCCTGCAACCAAAGGTCCGGCGTCACGTTACGCGCCGGGATGCCATATTCGCGCCCCTGCGCCTCCAGTCCGTCGAGCAGAAATTTGTCCGCCTCGTGCGGCCCCTCGACAGGCACATTGAGGCTCTCGTTTAGATCCACAACGCCGCCGGCATGGTCGATATGCCCGTGTGTAAGAATGATCTTCTCCACACTTATTCCGACTTCTTTGATCGCCGCCTGGATGCGCTCAACCTCCCCGCCTGGATCGACAACCGCCCCACGCTTGCTATCGTCGTCCCAGAGCAGCGTGCAGTTCTGCTGAAACGGCGTCACCGGAATTATGGCGGCCTTCAGAGCTATTGCCTTGGTTTGCGTCATCGATCTGTCCCAACCTCGTCTTTTGGCACAAATGGAACGGCCCAGCACATCGCAACGGACCGCCACCAGGCGCCCACGCGCTCAGTTTGCGCTTTCCCGAGCAGGCCGCGTGCCCAGGCGCATACCAGGAAGCGATCGACTATGCACGACAAAATGACCCTTTTCGCCTTGAATGCGCAAATGGGTTCTGCGCCTTTGAAGTACTGCATTGCCGCAAAATCCGGGTGGGGCTTTGAACAAAGAAAGAAAGCGGAAGCCGCTAGGGCTCCCGCTCTTCGAAATCTCAATTCGGTTTAGCTGCAGCGGCCTAAGCGGCGGCTGTTTCTCCGTTTCCGTTAGGATCGCGCAGAACATAACCGCGGCCCCACACAGTCTCGATGTAGTGCTCGCCGCCCGTCGCGGCCTGCAGCTTCTTGCGCAGCTTGCAGATAAACACATCGATAATCTTGAGCTCGGGCTCGTCCATGCCACCATACAGGTGGTTGAGGAACATCTCCTTGGTGAGCGTCGTTCCCTTGCGCAGGGAGAGTAGCTCAAGCATCTGATATTCCTTGCCCGTCAAATGCACGCGCTGTCCGCCAACTTCCACCGTCTTGGTGTCCAGATTGACCTTCAGGCTGCCTGTCTCGATAACCGATTGGGCATGCCCCTTTGACCGGCGGATAATGGCATGGATGCGCGCGACAAGCTCGTCCTTGTGGAACGGCTTGGTCATATAGTCATCCGCGCCAAAACCCAGTCCGCGTACCTTGTCATCAATGCCAGCAAGCCCCGACAAGATAAGGATAGGCGTGGAGATTTTACCGACACGCAGCGCCTTGAGCACCTCATAGCCACTCATATCCGGCAGGTTAATATCCAGCAGGATGATGTCGTAGTCATAGAGCTTACCCAGATCCGCGCCTTCTTCACCCAGATCAGTTGTATAGCAGTTGAAGCCTTCAGACTGCAGCATCAGCTCGATGCTTTGCGCCGTGGCACTGTCGTCTTCAATTAGAAGCACTCGCATTTCAGTTCCTCTCTTCCCTGGTCCACGGACCAGGACCGCTGCCCCGATGTCGAAGAGAACGCGACTTTAGGTCTCCGCCAGATCATCAATGGAAATTTACGCACGAGAAAGTTTAACAATTCCTAATTTTGTCTTGTCCTCACCCTCAATATTTTCGGGCAGACAGGTAACCTCTGGTCAATCTCGCTCTAATCGATGGCTCAATACGCGGTCGTAAGTCTGTCCAGGACGGCAAACACCATCCCTTCGCGGCACGAACAAAGCGCCCCGCGTGACCCATTTTGATCCATTCCTGATTTTTCTGGCGGACGTAACGACCAGCACGCGGCACTCTAGAGCCACCCAACTCGGTACCTACCGGCCACTCCACCGCATCAACGGCTCCGCGCCGCCTAACGTGCTACCCACAGCCGAATCAGTCACACACCAACCCCGAAACCAACTGAATCAACAGGTATCATTATTCGCCCGACCGCCCTAGTCCCCGCCAGGCATTTTTTGGCTCGATTGAAGCCCGATCCGACCACAAACTTTATTACGTTGCTTTAGCGCAACGTTAAGCGGCATATGCCACACTATTGCTGTTGGTCGTGCGGCACACGTCCAACTTGTCCTTTTGCCGATAAAAAAGTAGGTTAACACCTAAAACGAAGACTTTACATGAGCCGAATTTGCCGAAATTGGCACGGATCTTGATTGGTTAAGGGCAGTAACAAAACTAAGCCGTCAACAGTTCGGATGTGTCAGGGGTATCGAACAATGAAATCAAGGGAAGCAGCACTTCGTCTGAAGCGATTCGAGGCTGACGAGAAGGCTCGCAAAGTCGCGGATCTGGAGTACATGATCAACGACTTCGAACAAATGGCGGCCGACCTCGATCGCCAGGTCAAAATGGAAGAAGAGCGCACCGGAGTAAACGATCCGACGCATTTTGCGTACTCTACTTTCGCTAAATCGGCCGCCCAGCGGCGCGATAACCTGATGTCTTCGGTTCAGGAGTTGCGTGAGAAACTCGAAGCAGCCCAACGTGACCGAGACGATGCGCTCGATATGATCAATCGTGCCGATGCCAAGGAAGGCCACTCCGATATGGGCGCCGGCCAACCGGTTGACCAGCATTCAAGCGTCGCATTTCGCTAAACCGCCGGCCTAGACCGGCAGGCAATTCAGTGGGGCTGGCATACGTGCCGGCCCGAATGCTTGTGTGAGACGGCTGGCATGCAGTTGTATGCCCTGCCACCACCGACTTCGTGCCCTCTAAATTCCAACCTCTGGCAATCGAACCTGCGGCGAACGACCCCGTTTGGCCCCCGATCGAGGACTAATCACCACACTACAGACACAGTAAGTTGCAGAGACACTGCAGACCGATGCGGCGGCAAGCCCCCCAAGGCGCTGATTACGGCTCGCTCCGAGCGACGCCGACACAGTTTTCCATGATCCACAGGAAGCTACCGCCTAACCCGCGCCGAAATTGCTGTCTCTGTAGAAAGTGACTATGACCGCTTTGCTTCACCCTTCGCATTTGGTCGAGCAAACTGTTTCGAACACATCTCAAGCGATTACTGGCCAACATTCATGCTGCGGCGCATCACCATTGCCATGACCGCCATCCTAGCAACCGTTACCTTGTCGGGTTGCGAAAGTGTCGGCCTAAACCCTGCTGAACTAGCAGCTGGAGCCGTTGCGGCCCTGCCCGAACTCCCAGACATCACGCCTGAGGAGGAGGCCACGGCTCAATCCGGACCGGTCCAATCCTCCAAGACACCGGTCGGCGCACCAACTGAAGTCTATGCACGCATTGCGCGCGGCATGTTGACCTGCTGGCTGGGCGCCAACGGTCCATTGCGCAAAACTCACGTGTTTCATGCGGAAGCCGCACCTCAAAGTAAGGGCGGTCAGGCCCGGATCGCCCTTGACGAGCGGCATAAGAAAAAAAGCGCTCCGCGTGGGCGTAGATCCTTCACAGTCGATATTCGCCAGGACGGTGGCTCGGACAAGGCAAGTGTCATCATGCGCAACCTGAACCTGCCGCCGCCGCAGGCCCGCCGGCTACAACGCGATGTCAGCCGTTGGGCTGCTGCTGAAGAGGGCTGCCTTCCCGGCGGTCTACAATCAGGGTGGGAACCCAGCCAGAGCGAGAAAAACGCAGGAAAAAAGAAGTAGGGGACGGGGGAGGTAAACCCACGTGAACGCCGGCCCCAGCCGCAATTCCGCTAACCCGTGCCAGCTAGGACTCCGCACCGGACCGCAACCAAGTAATTGGTCTAAGTCCAGTGGAGGACAGGACTATTCCCGGTAGTCCTGAATGCGGGTTGCACGCAGTCCGGGCAGACCGTGCTTATCGATACTACGTTGCCAGGACAGAAACTCATCGACCGTGAGCTTATAGCGCTCACACGCCTCTTCGATGCTCAACAGCCCCCCACGCACGGCAGCTACGACTTCCGCCTTACGTCGAATAACCCAGCGCTTCGTGTCCTTAGGCGGCAAGTCCGCAACCGTTAGCGGACTTCCATCGGGACCCATTACGTAGCGCACCCGCGCTCTCATATGTTGATCGGCCATGATACTCATACACTCACTCAGACCACACCATAGGCTTAAGCTATCGCAATTAAGTTTCACCTAAAAGCTACCGTAAAACTACGATAAACCATTGTCCTAATTCAGTAATTCGGGCTAAACATACTTTACAGACAAGAAAGACGCGTATCACTTTGAACTTAATTGTATTTTTTGCCCTCAATGCGACCAAAACCCAACTGCGCTCGCTCCTGCAATCAGCCCGAACCGCCTCAGGCTAAGGAGCCACAATCCCTGACCAGATGGCCGGCCACATTCGCTCATCCGCCCCCGTCCCCACCCAGCGATTGCCCGCCCAAATCGGCCGGTTGGACCTCTGCCGGCAACCCAAACGGGCGGCCCTACCCCTTGCCAACACGCTGACAACACATAAGTGTCGCTACTTGCAATTTATCATCTCCCCCCAGTCGTGATATGAACCCAGACGGGAGACCGCAGGGCCACACTGCAACGACAACAGGCAGGAGCCCTGCCGGCGCCAAAGAAAAGCAATTTGGAACGGCAAACCGCACGTCCTCCGCAGGCGGATTGGCCAACAAACGGTTAACCAGAAGAATGGCAACACCAGACCGCCAGACATCGGCGAGCAATTCCGACTCCGCTGACACGCCGGCCCGCAAGCGGGTTGTCGTGGCCATGTCAGGTGGCGTGGATTCTTCCGTTGTCGCCGCCCTGATGGTTCGCGCCGGACATGAGGTTATCGGCGTAACGCTGCAGCTATACGACCACGGCGGCGCCACGACCCGCTCCGGCAGTTGCTGTGCCGGACAGGACATCCATGATGCCCGCCGGGTCGCACAGAACCTTGGCATTGCGCATTATGTCCTGGACTACGAGCAGCGCTTCGCCAATTCGGTCATCAATTCATTTGCCGACAGTTATGTTGCCGGCGAAACGCCAATCCCCTGCGTCAGCTGCAACACGCAGATCAAGTTCAAGGACCTTCTGGACACAGCCAAGGAGCTCGGTTCTGACGTTTTAGCCACCGGTCATTATATCCGTCGTGTCGACGAGCCTCACGGCCCCTGTCTCGCACGTGCCGTCGATGCCGATCGCGACCAAAGTTACTTTCTGTTCGCTACAACGCGCGAGCAACTGAGCCACCTTTGGTTTCCTCTTGGGGACATGCGCAAGGATAAGGTCCGCGAAATTGCCCGTGAGATCGGCTTGTCGGTTGCCGACAAAGCTGACAGCCAGGACATCTGCTTCGTCCCCACCGGCCGCTACACCGATGTGATCGAAAGGTTGAAGCCTGGCGCTGTGCGCGAAGGTGACATCGTTCATATCGACGGCCGCAAACTGGGACGCCATGCCGGCATCATCAACTACACCATCGGCCAGCGCCGCGGCCTGAAGATCGCATGCGGCGAGCCCCTCTATGTCATCAAGCTGGATGCCGACAACAACCGCGTGATCGTCGGCCCCCGTGAAAACCTACTAACGTCTAAGCTACACCTGCGTGACGTTAACTGGCTTGGCGACACTTCACTCGACGGCCTGGGCCCAGCTGGCATGGCGATTTATGCTCGCGTCCGTTCAACGCAACCCCCGCAACCCGCCCGAATTTTGTGCGATGGCCATGGTAGTGTAAGTGTCACGCTCGACGACGGAGCTGAGGGTGTTGCAGCTGGCCAGGCTTGCGTCTTTTATTCCTCCGGCGCCAACGACGCGCTGATACTCGGGGGTGGCTGGATCGCCGCCACCGACTCCATGGCCGAACACGACCCGGCCATACGGCAATCGCATCGTGGGAATGCGTTACAGGAGGCCAAGCTTTAGATGTTGAGAACATCCGGTCCAACAAAGGCAAAAGTTACCGCCAGGACCACATTTCGGCGCGAGCAGTCAAACTGGAGTGCGAGAAGAAAAATGAGAACATTAATTCGGCCTGGGGCCCATCAGGATGCCGCAGTTATTGATGACGCCCATCGCCGTCGCGCCTCCTCCGATCCAGCCCATCTCGATGAAGGGGCTGTCCTCGACGCCTATCGACGCTGGGCGCCGATGTATGACAGAACGTTCGGACTTATTGCAACCGCGGGCCGACACCACGCCACAAGAATCATAAACGAAACGAGTGGTGATGTGCTTGAAGTCGGGGTCGGCACGGGACTGTCATTGCCGTCATATAAACCGCACTTGCGGATCACGGGTATCGACCTCTCCCCCGACATGCTGGACAAAGCGCGCGACCGGGTTGCAAGCGAGGGCCTTGATCATGTTCGTGGTCTACATGAAATGGACGCCTCCGAACTGAGCTTCTCTGACAATTCCTATGACACCGTCGTCGCAATGTACGTTTTGACCGTTGTCCCGAACCCAGAGAAGGTCATGCGGGAACTGGCGAGGGTTACAAAGCCTGGCGGACGCGTACTACTCGTCAATCACTTCTCACAAACACATGGCGTGCGAGGCTGGATTGAACGACAGATGGCGCCGTTTGCCGAACAATTGGGCTGGCACCCAGTTTTCGATGTGGATCGTGTGATGGTCTGCGAGGATCTCAAGCTGGTAGGACGACGCTCATTGTCGCCGTTCGGCGTTTTCACCATGATGCAGTTTGAAAAAACCGGATAACGGTTGGGCCCTACAAAGGCGTGAACGACAGCCACGTCATTCGTTTCGTGCCAGTTGCGCAACACATCGGCACCGGACATGGGCCAACGGTGCCAAAAAACACATAGCGGCTTGACAAGTTGGGATCAGGCGCCGGAAGCTGACAAAATCCGGAAACTAAGGGCTGTCTCAGTTGGCCAGTGGTAAAGTAAACATATTGCGCCGTTTGCGGCGCAGCCGGGCTCTGCCGTTATTGGCCCTGTCGGCGCTTCTGCTGCAACTGGCGGCTGGCTTCGGTCACGTCCATGTTGGCGACGAGCCTCATGACGACAAGAGCACCCAACTTGCACTCCATCTCGCCTACCTTGCTGGTCACACAGATAATCACGCACATCACGCCGGGCACCATGCGGCACATCATGATCATGACGCCCATCATGACTGCTCCACGACCGATGACGACCCGCAACACCAGGCGCCTGCGGACAACCCAACGTCTCATGACTCGTGCCTAGCTTGTTGGCTAGCCAAGGTCGGCGGTTCACTCGCCGCACCGCAAGCCTCCAGCCTAAAAGTCGCCTCCACGACTGGCACGGCGCGGATCACGACGGTCGCACGCACACAAGCTCACTATAGGCGCCTGAGCCACGAACATGCGCCGCGCGCACCTCCCTCCAGCTGAACTGATCAAGACATAAACGCATCATTGCCCACCGGTTCCTCATCGAGGAACACGCTTGGCCGCCCCAGACGGACGGCCGCGGCGTTTCTGCCATCGGTGCGCAACTAGACAGTTCTGAATTCCGAGGGATTTTTATGATCATCGCCCCAAATTGGCCGCGAGCAGCCATCGCCGCACTTGTGCTAGCGATGGCTGGCACCGGCCCAGCATACGCACAAGACACATCTCAAGTGGACGCGGAGCTACCTACAATCGACGTCGAAGTGACCTCACCAACGCCTGTGGTCAAGAAAAAACGCAAGACTGCAAACACCGTCCAGACCGCACCAGCGAGCGAAGTGCAGCAGGCTCCGGATCTGGAGGCTCGCCAAGAGCCATTACCTGGGACACTCATTGTCGTAGACGACGCCTTTGTGCCCCTCACCGTGGTAACCAGCCGCGACATCGAAAACTCAACTGGCGTCAACATCGCGGATTCACTCGACACCCGTCCTGGCATCATCGGGTCTACGTTCTCTGCAGCGTCCAACCGTCCTATAATTCGCGGCCTCGACAATTACCGCGTGCGCGTGCAGGAAAACGGTATTGGCACACACGACGTATCCGCATTGTCCGAAGACCATGCTGTCCCTGTCGCCCCCTTTACAGCCGACCGTGTTGAAGTCATTCGCGGGCCCGCAACACTCCGGTATGGGAGTCAGGCAATCGGCGGAGTCGTCTCTGTAGAGAACGGCAGAATCCCAACATACATTCCGCGCAACGGCTTTAGCGGTGAAGTCAAAGGCGGCTGGTCGTCCGCCGACGAGGGTCGTGATGGAGCCCTGCGCGCAACAGCCGGCGCAAACGGAGTTGCCGTCTACGCTGATGCGTTCAAACGCAAAAGCGAGGACTACGACACGCCCCGTGGCGAGCAATTCAACACGTTTGCCGATACGGAAGGCGGGGCCGTCGGAACCTCCCTCATTGGTTCTGACGGCTATGTCGGCGTCTCTGTGTCGCGTTACGAAAGTCTTTACGGCATCCCCGGCGAAGAAGCTCCTGAGCTGCGCCCACGCATCGACCTCGTCCAGGACCGCTTCCAAGCGAAAGGTGAATGGAACATCAATAGCCTTGCCATCGAAACGCTTCGCTTCTGGTTCGGCGCCTCGGACTATGCTCACAACGAACTGGTCGACGAGGATGGCGAAATCGGTGAAGTCGGCTCACGCTTTACCAACGAAGAATACGAAGGGCGCGCAGAGCTACAGCACGCCCCATTTGCAACCTCCCTCGGCAAATTGAGTGGCGCCGTTGGCATATCTTTCGTCGACCGCTCGACCCGCGGGCAGAGCTTCGAAGGAGATTCGCTGCTTGCACCGGCTGAAACCGAGTCGATAGCCGGATTCTGGTTCGAAGAGCTGGCGCTTTCTCGACAACTCACATTCCAGGCCGCTGCGCGCATCGAGCACACTGATGTTGAAGGTTCTGGCCGCCTCGACCCACTTAATGCCAATGTACCACTAACGCGTCAAAACCGGAGTTTCACACCATCGAGCGGGAGCCTGGGTTTCATTTACGGGCTTCCGTCCGACATCAAACTGAGCCTTACCGGCCAATATGTGGAACGCGCTCCCGATGCAGCAGAACTCTTTTCCGCCGGCATCCACGAAGCGACAGGCACATTTGAAATTGGCAATCCCAACCTGGAGAAGGAACGCGCCAAAACCATCGAACTTGGCCTGCGCAAAGCGACTGGCCCCTTCCGGTTCGACACGACCGCCTTTTACACCCGCTTCAACGGCTTCATCTTCAAAAGCCTCACAGGTGTTGAGTGCGACGGAACGCTGGAAAGCTGTGGCGAGGAAGAAGATCACGGGGACGAAGATGGCCACGGCCATGAAGCACTCGACCAGGTCCTCTTCCAGCAGAGAAACGCCACCTTCTATGGTGTAGAGGTTGCCGGGCAGTACGACGTTGCGCGGATCTGGAATGGCGTTTGGGGTATCGAAGGTCAGTATGACTTTGTCCGCGCCCGGCTTGATGGTGGAGAAAATGTGCCGCGCATACCGCCGCACAGGCTCGGCGGCGGGTTATTCTATCGCGACAATAATTTCTTTGCTCGCGCTGGCATCCTGCACGCGTTTGAACAAGATGAGTTCGGTGAAGGTGAATTCGCTACGCCAGACTACACTCTGGTCTCCGCCGAGTTGAGCTACACCACACAACTTAGCAACGCGGCATCGTTCACGGCACGCGAGTTCACCATCGGCATCAAGGGAGAAAACCTGGCAGATGACGTCGTGCTAAACCACGCCTCGTTCAAACGCAGGGAGGACGTGCTTCTGCCTGGCGCCAGCGTGCGCCTCTTTGGAAGCCTCAAACTCAATTAAGCCACTTGGATCGGGTGATCTTTTCAGCGGCGAACCAGCCAGTTCAGGACGGCTGGTTCGCCGCGAATGCAATGGAGAAAGACAATGAACCGAGCAGCATTTGCAATTGCAACAGCAATATTGACGTGCGGGTCGACCGCAACCGCTGAAGAAGAGCGCCAGCTCGATGCCCACGAACATGGCCATGGCACACTCAACATCGCTGTCGACAACAGACAGGTCGCAATGGAGCTCATCGCACCGGGAGCAGATATTGTCGGATTCGAGCACGAGGCCAAAACGGATGAGCAAAAGGCTGCCGTCGCTCAGGCCAGGAAGACGTTGACCGATGTCGCAGCCCTGTTCCAATTCCCTGCAGAAGCCAGGTGCAAACTCTCTAACGCCAACGTGAATCTGGAGGAAGAGGTTGACGACCACGACGACCACGCTTCTCATGCCCACGATGACCATGACGACAACGAGCATGGAGAAAAGCACCATGACGCTGGCGAGGCGAAAGCCCATGACAGCGCTGACCACTCAGAGTTTCACGCAACTTACAAGTTTGATTGCGCAAGCACCACAGCCTTATCACCGATCCAGACGAATTACTTCAAGAGCTTCCCCAATGCCAAAGAGCTAGCAGTCACGGTGGTAACGGACACGGGCCAGACGCGGGTTGAGATATCAGCAGACAAACCCCGCATTGAATTTTGACATAGAACCTGCAGGAGAGAACGGGCGTGAGCTCAAACAGTCCACAGGCACAGTCGTCAGATTTGGCGGAAGACTGCGTGCGCCTGCACGACGTACACTTCACGTGGCCTGGCGCGCGCTCCTTTTCGTTGAACATACGAGACTTTCGTGTCGGCAAGAGCGAACGCCTTCTCCTGCTGGGACCTTCTGGAAGCGGCAAATCCACGCTCCTTAGTCTACTGGCAGGCATCGTCACTCCGGCTACCGGTAAGGTCGAAGTCTTAGACCAGGACACCACCGCCATGTCGTCAGCCGCGCGCGACCGCTTCCGTGCAGAGCACTTTGGAATCATCTTTCAAATGTTCAACCTGCTCCCCTACGGGGCAGTAATCGACAACGTGGTTTTGCCCTTGAGCTTTGCACCGGCCCGACACGCACGCGCAACACGCCATCACGATGCATACACGGAAGCCCGCCGTCTCCTGCACGCACTCGGATTGGACGAGGATTTAATCGCTGCTCGCACATCTGCGTTAAGCGTTGGCCAGCAGCAGAGAGTTGCCGCTGCACGCGCACTCATCGGCGCGCCTGAGATTATAATCGCCGATGAACCGACGTCGGCCCTCGACCACGACCGCCAAACCAGGTTTCTGGATCTTTTATTCGCACAAATTGATGCAACAAAATCTTCCCTTATCATGGTGAGCCACGATCGCGGATTCACACCCAAATTCGATCGCGCACTAAATCTCGACGATATCATTGCAGAGGAGCAAGCGATCTTATGACCGTCCTGCGTCTCGCCCTGCAATCGCTGCAGAACCGCTGGCTGACAGCCCTGCTGACCGTTCTCGCGATCGCCGTCAGCGTAATGCTGCTGCTAGGTGTCGAAAAAGTCCGTAACGGCGCACGCGCAAGTTTCGCCAACACAATTTCCGGAACCGATCTTGTCGTTGGCGCGCGAAGCGGCAACATTCAGCTTCTTCTCTATTCTGTTTTCCGCATTGGCAACGCCACCAACAACGTCACCTGGCGCAGCTTCAACGACCTGGCTTCCCGCCCAGAGGTCGCCTGGATCGTTCCATTGTCGCTTGGTGACAGCCATCGCGGTTTCCGTGTGCTGGGAACAACCAAAGACTACTTCACACGTTACCGATATCGGCGCGACCAGGGCCTTTCCTTCGCGCAAGGAGTTCCGTTCGATGATTTGTTCGATGTGGTGATCGGTGCGGATGTTGCCGAGGCGCTCGGCTACAGTCTCGGCGATCGTGTTGTCGTCGCGCATGGCGTGGGTGGGATCGGTGCAAAACACGAAGACGCGCCGTTCCGGGTTGCCGGCATCTTGAAAAAAACGGGGACCCCGGTGGACCGCACATTGCACGTCAGCCTGGAAGCGATTGAGGCCATCCATGTCGATTGGCAGGGCGGTGCGCACATGCCGGGACAAATGACACCGGTCGAGACCATCCGCGCCATGGAATTGAAGCCCAAATCCGTTACAGCCGCACTCGTTGGTCTCAAGTCACGCCTAGACATCTTTAAATTCCAGCGCTTTGTAAACACCTATCGCGCTGAACCATTGTCTGCTGTCCTTCCAGGCGTGGCACTGCATGAGTTGTGGTCCTTGGTCGCAACGGCCGAGACGGCATTGCGCGCGGTAAGCGCCATGGTCGTCATCACGGCGCTGCTCGGCATGCTGACCATGATCCTTGCGACGCTAAACGAACGCCGCCGGGAAATCGCCATTCTGCGCTCCGTTGGCGCAGGGCCCCGCACAATCCTGTCCCTTCTAGTATCCGAAGCCTTCATCCTGACGATGTTGGGGGTCTTGCTGGGAACGATCGCCATTTATGCAATACTTTTTGCAGCTAGACCCATCATCGACACCGCCTACGGATTGTATATCGACATCAATCCCCCATCTCTGACGGAGCTATCGCACCTTGCCCTGATACTGGGCGGCGGCCTTGTGGCGGGGTTTCTGCCCGCCTGGCGGGCCTACAAACAGTCTCTCGCCGACGGTATGATGATAAGAACGTGAGATACATCTAGCGAGACTTGCCAGGTGAGCAGTCTCAACACCGACACAAAAGTCACCAAGCATCGCAGCAATGTGTTTGGTGGCGGTTTGCCCCGGCTGCTAAGTCATGCCGCCACGGGGCACCAAACATCCAGGAATCAACGCCATGAATGCAGTTCTGAGAACAGCGCTCTCAATTCTTGTGCTTATGTTCTCTGCGCTAAGCGCCAGCGCCGAAAAACCCAAAGTGGTGGAATGGACCGCACTCATTCCCGAATCCGATCCGATCACAAACCCGCTCAGCGTCCTGACGCCCGAACAGACCTACGACTTTGACATTGTTGCCTCCTACCGACAGCAAGGGCCTGAGTACAAATTTTCTGATAACAAGGGTGCGGCCGAAGAGGTCCAAAAATCCGAGCGACTGCTGAGAGAGCAGGGTATCGACATCGATGCTCTCATTCTGCAGTGGCAAGACTGGCGCAACAAACAGAACGACATGGGAAAAGAGCTCGTTACCGATCTGGACGGTCAGTTAATAAAAATCGCCGGATATCTCATGCCGCTTGAATTTTCCGAAAAGGGTGAAAAGGACTTCCTACTTGTCCCTTATGTAGGAGCGTGCATCCACGTACCTCCACCGCCACCCAACCAGCTGATTTTCATCAAACTCGACAAGCCCTTTCGGGTGGAAGATATCTACACGCCCGTTTGGGTCACCGGCACCATGCAAACCAAATCGACCAAAAAGGCCCTCAACCTGGCCGACGGCAGTGCCGATGTCAGTGTGGGGTATTCACTAGCCGGAAAAAAAATCGAACCGTATTCCGACAAGTAAAAAACGCACCATAGCGCGCAACACATCACAATTTCTGCGCCAGATTGGCACGCCGCAGCGTCCCCCGATAGCTTTGCCTGGACGAACCTGCCATTTGGTCCGGCCAGGCCTTGACAACGAAGCCCGCTCATCCGTATAGACCGATCCTCTTGGCGGAGTAGCTCAGGTGGTTAGAGCAGCGGAATCATAATCCGCGTGTCGGGGGTTCAAGTCCCTCCTCCGCTACCAATGATTCCAGCAACTTAACTTAACCTCCCTTCCTGCATTACGAACGCGTGCGGGAGTTTTGCGGGAGTTTTTTGCAATTTTGTTTTGAGAACCACCAATTGCGGTCTCCGATTATTGCTCACAACCACAGTCTCCGCAGCTTCAATCAAACGCGATAACTCTGCAGCCGAGTAGTGCGTTGTGATGCGACCTGACCGGTGACCAAGCAGATCCTGGCGGTCCTCAAAACTCACACCAGCAGCGCGCAATCGCCTCCCAAAGGTGTGCTTCAGATCGTGCACCCGCACCATCGGTAGATCAGCCGATTTACGTGACCCGAAGTCTACCTTCTCAATGTGGCAACGTCCGTACTAGACGAAAACCGAGGTCGTGGCTCCGTTCAACAGCCGGGTTGAATAGGCGATTCGCCGAGCGCAACAACTGCGGCGAGAGCACCCAAGATCCGCCGCGAATGACGCGCCGACCGGCATCGCTCTCGTTGCGTGCCGTATTCCTCGCTGAACCGTCTGTTGGCGCGCCGCGATAATCGTCGTTCCAAATATCCTCGCACCACTCCCAGACATTTCCATGCACCTGGTAAAGACCCCAGGGATTTGCTGCAAAGGTCTCGACTGGCACCGTCGCCTTGCGATAAGCGCCTAACGCACCGCCACCAAACGTATGGTTGCCATCATAGTTGGCGTCAGACGTCGAAATCGAAGCACCCCACCAGAACGGTGTTGCGGTTCCAGCGCGCGTTACGTACTCGCGCTCTGCTTCTGTCGGAAGTCGATATGTTTTTCCTGTCTTCGACGAGAGCCAAGCTGCAAACGCGCGTGCATCATTCCAGCTGACGCATACCACAGGATGTTCGTCGGTCTGATCAAACCCGGGCGCCTTCCACGTCGCGTTTGGATCGCGAACGAAGGCGTCACCCATCCACACATACGCACCAGGCTGAACCTCGTACGCTGTGTCGCGTACAAATGCGGAAAATTGGTCGCGGGTAACTGCGTGGCGACCGATCGCGAACGGCTTATCGATGGTTACAGTGCGTTGCGGCCCCTCCGTTTCCCACCAATCCGTATCATCCGGATAAACCCCAGTCGTGCCGTTCGGGTAGGCTTGGCTGAGCGCCGCTATGTCGTCAGGCGTTGACCCCATCGTGAAGCGACCCGCCGGAATAACCACCATCTCCGGGCCGCATTCGATATCTTTGAACCAATTGTCCTGACCACTGCCGGGTACAAACCGATCCTCATTCGAATGCGTAAAAATTGGCGCATCGACCCTTGCCTGAGCGTTCCGCCGGACAAGAGATTCACGCGCTCTGGACTTCTGTGTCATACGTATTCGTCTCACGCTCGCGCGAAATAATCGGGGGACCCCACGTTGATCGCGTCAAACCTGCATCCAATTGTCGGCCTCGTTCGGCGACCGACATACGATCCGCCCCCAATTTGGCCGACCCTGTTCGAACGATAGGTCATTGCAGGCTCCCGGTGCAATGGAATGAACACCTCGGGTGCTGGTGGACGGTATCTGAGCGACGAATGCGGGCGTTTGTGATTGTAGTAACGGCGCCAGTCTTCAATGATGATCCGGGCTTCCATCAGCGTAGAGAAGTTTTTCTCCGTCCAGAAGCTCATCGCGCAGGCGGGCATTATAGCTCTCGACATTGCCAATCTCCCACGGACTTCCAGGTTCAATATAAGCGGTCTTTGCACGGACCGCCGTGATCCAGATTCTGACGGTTTCCGCAATGAACTCCAGTCCATTGTCTGAATGGATAAAGCTTGGCACACCACGCAGAATGACCTGATCGGTCAATACATCGATCACATCGGTCGAGTTGAGTTTGCGCTTAGCCCGGATTGCGTGACATTCTCGCGTAAACTTTTCAATCAGGTCCAAAGTTCTGATCAGCCGGCCATCATCCGTAAGGCAATGCACGAAGGCATAACTCCAGACATGGTTCGGATCTTCAGCACGTAGCCTGACGCACGACCCATCGTTGAACCAGAGACGCCCTTTCTTTGATTGTATTGCCGGTACTTTCAGCCCTTCTTGCCGCCACCGGCGTTCCACTCGCTTGTCATTGACCTGCCAACCGGCCTTACGCAGCAAGGCTGCGATACGACGATAGCCATAACACCCATATTGCCGAGCCAATTCGGTCACATCAGCAATCAAGCGCGTTTCATCATCTCGCCCCTTGGGAGCATGACGCTGCGTTGAACGATGTTGGCCAAGGACACAACAAGCATTGCGTTCTGAGACGTCAAGCTTGGTGCGCAACTGATCAATGCAACGTCTGCGGCGAGCGGGGCTTAGAAGTTTCCCTTGGCGGCAGCTACCAGGATTTGTTTATCCAAAGAAAGATCTGCAACTGCTTTCCGCAATTGCTCATTCTCTCTTTGTAACGACTTCAAGTCTTTGACCTGGTCAGCACCCATGTCACCGTACGTCTTGTGGCCAGCGGTAGCACGTGAGTGACGTGAGTGACGTGATACCAATCTGACGGATCGCGTCTGCCACCGTCACGTCCTGACCGCACACTACATCAACTTGCCGCAGCTTCGAGACAATCTCTTCCGGTTGGTGTCATTTGTTGCCCATCTAAGGTCCTCCTTTTGCATGCTAGCAGGTGGACCAATTCACAGGGGGGGAGGGGGGGGGAAGCACCAGGGTCACAACAGTTGATTTGTGTCAAGCACAGCAATAAAAACTTGTGTAATCATTAATTGACTATTATTAATGTAATCTTGAGTTGTCAGATATGAAGATAGTCCTTATTCACCCCAATTATCATTCTGGCGGTGCCGAGATCGCCGGCAGCTGGCCACCGGCGTGGGTTGCCTATCTCTCCGGATCGCTGAAGGCCGAAGGCTTTACGGACATCCATTTCATAGATGCGATGACCAATGATCTATCAGAGGATGAGTTGCGCCAACGCGTCGCAAACTTGAATCCGGACATTGTCGGCTGCACTGCGATTACGCCTTCCATCTACACCGCCGAACGCGTGCTGGAAATCGCAAAGGAAGAATGTCCCAATGCGACGCGCGTGCTGGGCGGCATCCACGCCACCTTTATGTACAAGCAGGTTCTAAGCGAAGCTCCCTGCGTTGATGTCATCGTTCGCGGTGAAGGCGAGGAGATTTTTGTTGAACTGGTTCGCACCATTGCAGAAGGCCGTTGGCCGTCGGACAGGCACACAATCAAAGGGCTCGCGTTCAAAGATGGCGACAAGATTGTCGCTACCCAGGCAGCCCCAACCGCCAAAAACCTTGATGCAATTGACCCCGATTGGTCGCTGCTTGAGTGGGCTAAGTATATCTATGTGCCACTCGGTGTTCGTGTGGCCATTCCGAACATGGCTCGCGGTTGTCCCTTCACCTGCTCATTCTGTTCACAATGGAAATTCTGGCGCGACTATCGCGTGCGCGATCCAATCAAGGTTGTCGATGAAATCGAAACTCTGGTCAATGAGCACAAGGTCGGTTTCTTTATTCTGGCCGATGAGGAACCAACGATCAATCGGAAGAAATTTGTCAAGTTCTGCGAAGAGCTGATTGCACGTGGGTTACCCGACAAGATCAAGTGGGGCATAAATACTCGTGTTACGGATATCATGCGCGACAAGGAACTGCTGCCGCTGTACCGGCGCGCAGGCCTCGTGCATGTCTCCCTCGGCACTGAAGCAGCTGCCCAACTCAAGCTTGATCGCTTCAATAAGGAAACCAAAGTCGCCGAAAACAAAGAAGCAATCCGATTGCTGCGCGAGGCAGATATTTTTGTTGAAGCCCAGTTTATTGTCGGCCTCGACAACGAAACACCTGAGACGCTGGAAGAAACCTATCGTATGGCGTGGGACTGGCAGCCGGACCTTGCCAATTGGGCAATGTATACGCCGTGGCCGTTCACGCCGCTCTTCCAGGACCTTGGTGATAAGGTCGAGATCTTCGATTTCTCCAAGTACAATTTCGTCACCCCCATCATGAAGCCAGATGCGATGGATCGCGGCGAACTGCTTGACGGCGTCATGAATAACTATCGCCGCTTCTATTCACAAAAGGCCCTGTTTCATTATCCTTGGCGCGGCACGGGCTTCCGGCGGCGGTACCTACTTGGTTGCCTCAAAGCATTTCTCAAGGCCGGGTTCCAGCGAAAGTTTTACGACCTTGGAAAAGTCAACTACTGGGGGCCGCAGTCCAAGAAGAAAGTCAACTTCAATTTCGATCGCACGCGCAAAATCGCTCCTGCACAACTGGATGATTGGGAGGCAGCGGCCGACCGTGCGTCTCGGGCGCGGGCGCGACGCGACGGCACCCTAGCAGCAAAAGCTTGCGGCGGCGGCTCACAGCAATTACATGCAGACGCGCAGGTTACTACTGTTCCTGGAGAATGATGCGATGTGTTCTGCAATGGCAGGTGCACGACAAGATAACATCGGGCAGGAACACCTTGACCGTGTGGGACCCAATGCGGTCGTTCAGCTGGCACACGCGTTGCGCGATAAAGCCGGGCACACCACCATGCGTCAGGTCTTTCAAACCGCCGGCTACGATGCTCTGATCGACAATCCACCAGTCGTGATGATCGATGAAAGGATTCCGGCGGCTATTTTCGCAGCGTTGTGGCAGACCGTGCCAAAGACCACAGCGAAAGAAATAGCAAGAGATGCAGGTCGGCGCACAGCCGACTATGTGCTCGCGCACCGCATTCCAAGCTTTGCCCAGGCAATCATCCGTCGCCTACCGCCTCCCCTCGCCAGTCCGGTCCTTCTCTCAGCGATCCATAAAAACGCCTGGACCTTCGCAGGGTCGGGACGGTGTCGCACTAAGAACGGGCGCTACGCCGTCATCGAAATCGAGCGTAATCCGCTCGCCATGCCGCAATGCGCATGGCACCAAGGCGTTTTTGAGCGCTTATTTCGCGAGCTCGTTACACCTGATACGCGAGTTCGACACACCGAATGCTGCGCCAACGACGGTCGCGTCTGTCGCTTCGAGTTGCATCTAAATTGAAATCAACGCGCTGCAACGCGATCACGACGCACGGCACGCTTGATGACAATTCACGCAGCAATAGCGTGCCCAGCGCCATATCGCTGCGGATCCACTGCCGAAAATTTCATACAGCCGTCTAATTCCTTGACGTACCAATAGGTAAGTGATGCACTTAAGCACCTGCATGCTAATCGGATCGTTTTGGAGCCTCCATGACAGACTGTAGTATCAGAACGATCCTTCGAGAAAAAACCCAGGACATCCATGAACAACTTCACGAGCTAGATGCTTTTCGCGCACTGTTTTCCGGCTCCATTTCGCAATCCGAATACTGCGACCTCCTTCTGCGTTTTTATGCGTTCTATGCACAGGTCGATGGGCAATTGCTGGAGGCACTCGAAAAACCAGAGTTGAGTGCGTGCCCTCTCACCTATGAACCGAGAGCTCCAATGTTCGCTCGTGATCTATTGAATCTTGGCTGCAGCGAGATCGAAACGACGCGCAAAAACCTCCCACCGCTGGTCCCCCTAGTTAGTTCCAGGGCCGAACTCGGTGGCATACTTTATGTGATAGAGGGATCGACGATGGGAGGAAGCATTATTTACAAGGCTCTGGCAAAATGCCCTCGACTTAAGGAAATTTCGGATACGTCCTATTGGGCATGGTGCCAACGGAATGGACAGGACAGGTGGCAAAAGCTGCTCTGCCTTTTGAACCAGATACACCTCGAAAGGGGAGACGTCCAAACGATTACCAAAGCAGCAATAGAAACATTTGAAAAGATGGCTGATGCATTGATCAGCAAAAACAGCGTGCCTGCATAGAAGCTTCTCGATGACGACACATAAAATCGGCAATGTCGATCTGACAACATGCGACACTGAACCAATACATCTAATTGGCGCAATTCAACCGCACGGTGCATTGCTAGCCGCTCGCGCGACCACCTTCGAGGTAACACACGTCAGTGCGAATATTGCCAGGTACCTAAACATTTCCGATCACATGTCTCTGTTGGGGACCGCCCTGCCGGACCTTCTCGGCAACGACCAATTTTCAGAATTGCTAACACTGCCACTTGAACCGTCTACGCCAGAACTTTTTCGTCCATGGTTTGTAACGCTGAATACTGGTGCTGACGGTGCAGTAGAACTTGAATGTCTGCCGCATAGATACGCAGACCATTTTATTCTCGAATTGCTGCGTCCCGAGAACTCTCCGTCAGAAATTTGGGAGCAGGACAAGCTCCGCCAAGCCGTTATTTCAGAGCTAGTGAGGCCGGCAAAGCTCGACGAACTGGCACAGGTCAGCGCCGAACTTGTCCGCATGGTGACGGGATTTGACCGCGTCATGATCTATCGGTTTGCTCACGACAAGCATGGCGAAGTGATTGCGGAAAGCACTTGCCGTGAAGATAGCTTTTTGGGGCTTCATTACCCAGCGTCGGATATTCCCGAACCCGCCCGGCGACACTTCTTTCTCAATGTCGTCAGAGCAATCCCCGACATTAACGCAACGCCCAGCCTATTGGTTACGTCGTCGTCAGAAAACACTGCGAGTTCGGCCGCCCCCAGTATTGATCTGACTTATTCCAAACTTCGCGCTGTATCACCGGTTCACGTGGAGTATCTAAACAACATGGGTGTAGGCGCCACGATGTCCATCTCATTGACGACACAAGACCAGTTATGGGGACTTGTTGCCTGTCACCACTATTCACCCAAGCACATCTCGACGAGCCGTATTCGCTTCGCAGAGCTCCTCGGAGCAACGATTTCATCCCTACTTCAGAGTTTGGAGAACACATCTCAACTACAAAAGAGTATTTTGGCTGAAAAAGTATCATTCGGTATGGAGATGGAAGCGCGCGGCGATCACTCTCTAATCGATGTCATATCGAAAAATTCAGCACCACTATTCGATTTATTTCAAGCCCATGGTCTGATTGTGAAGATTGGATCAAGTGTGCGGTCGATCGGCAATGTTCCAAACAGTCCGATCAGCTTCAGCCCCATGCGCACGATCGTGCAAGACGGTATCGCAACAAGTTCCAACCTATCCTCCGTTCTAACAATGAATTCCAATCAGCAGAAACAAGCCGCAGGCGCAGCCTATATGGAACTCTCTGATGATGGAGAGGACTATCTGGTCCTACTGCGTGAGCATTTCGAGCAGACAATCAAATGGGCTGGAAAACCAGAAAAAATCGAACGGAAGTCAGACGACGGTATCGTCCGGCTAACGCCTCGAGGTTCATTTGCATTGTGGAGAGAGGAACGGCTTGGACATAGCAAGCCATTCGATGAAAGCGACATGGAAGCCCTGCGAATCGTAAGGCGCGCATTGTTTGCACTTTCCAGTTTGGAACGAGAACGGACAGCCGTCCAGTTGCAGAAGGACGCCGAGGCAGAACAAGCTAGATTGCAATTGGCTTTGCTTGATGCACTTCGCAAGTCATCGATGGGTGAGCTGGCTTCAGTTTTGGCGCATGAGATGAACCAGCCGCTTGCCGCGGTTACAAACTATGTCAATGCGAGCAGGCAAGAACTTAAGAACGCAGGACTTCTCATTGAGCAAAGCATTTCGGACTTGATGGACAATGCCGTCTCTGAGTCTGCTCGAGCCGCCGACCTCATTCGACGTCTTCGCAATTTTGTCTTTCAAGGCGATCTGGCCACCGAACATATTGACCTTCATGAGGTCATTCGCGAGAGCGTCGGGCTGGCGTTAGCCCCCACACATGATATTGCACTGCAGGTTGAGCTTGATTTCGAACCGGCTCTTCCCAAGATTTGGGCTGACCCAGTTCAAATTGGGCTTGTCGTACTAAATCTGTCTCGCAATAGTATTACTGCAATGGACAACACGAAGGAACGCAAGCTCAAGCTTTCAACCAAAATCCGCGATCAATTCGTGCTCGTATCAGTAAGGGATACCGGTCGCGGCATACCTGATGAATTGCACGAAACATTATTCGAGCCGTTTCACAGCTCAACCACGCACGGTATGGGCATTGGCCTTTCGCTATGTCGCTCAATAATTCAGGCCCATAGCGGGCGCATATGGGCGGACACCATGAATAACGGCACCGAGATAGTCTTCTCCCTACCGCTCAAGAATGGGAACAATGACTGAGGCACGCGAAAAGCTCCAGGTCTACGTCGTTGACGATGACCCCTCGGTACGCAAATCCCTTTGCGCGCTTTTGAAATCACATGGTTTTGTTGCGCTGCCATTTGACTCTGGGGAAGCATTCTTGGCCAGTTTGGATTCGGATCGGGCAGGATGCGTGATGCTGGATCTTCGCATGCCTGGGATGGGCGGACTTGAAATACAGTCGCGTCTGAAGCAACTTGGTATACGCATCCCAATTATTATGATCACCGGTCACGGCGATGTCCCAGTGGCGGTCGAGGCAATGAAAGCAGGGGCTGTCGATTTTATCGAAAAGCCGGCCTCGGAAACCCAGCTACTGAATGCGCTGGCAACCGCCGGCGACATTGTTGCCAATCGACCGCTCAAATCCGTGCCAGCTGATGTGGTCAAGGCGCGCCTTGCACGCTTAACGTCCAGAGAACGGCAAATTCTCGATCATATGCTACTTGGAAAGACCAATAAGTTGATTGCAGAAGAATTGAACATAAGTCAGCGAACCGTGGAGATTCATCGATCCCGTGTTCGCGAAAAAATGGAAGCGCATGGCCTATCAGATCTAATTCGTATGCTGCGCTAAAACCTGACACAGCAACGAGCCTGAGTGCTTACCGTCCACCCGGCCTAAAAATATCTCGGTATTATACGTACGGATTTTTCCGCAATAGAAACCAACGCTCAACTTTCGTTATCATTGTTGGAAGGGAAACGCTTTCATTGCGGCGCGTATGGCTATCCAAGTCGATGTAGCCAATCGGCAAGGTTGCAGGGATGACCGACGAACAACAAACAGGCCGTCCACATCGTATTGATGTCTCGCTCACGGACGAGGAATTCACAGCTGTCGAAGGTTGGCGGGCAGCAAATTCTCTTGTCTCCTCACATGAAGCGGCGCGCGAACTTATTCAGCTGGGGTTGCTTAGCGAAATACGGCGCATCTATTTATCCTCGGCATCTAGGAAACGCGAGTAGCGGCGATAGTCGTAGACTTGTTCGTCTGAACACAATGCCCGTTACTGCTGCGTGACGGCGCGGTTCTTACCGCAAATATTCCAACTCTTACCACTTGTATATGTCTCGGTCGGTCTGTTCGTTCGGCACTGTCCGCGCTTCGAGTTCGTCGTAATGGCACATGAATATTTAAAGCCCGGGCTTGATGCAAGCTACGACTTCGCCGACGCCGTACCGAGAAACCTATGCACCGATTGCGGGATATCGCGTTCATCCAACCCCAAGAAGTGCGCTCACGCATGCCAGTTCATCCAGCCAGACTATGAAAGCCTAGAAGTGCGCGTTCATGGGCGTTCGCGAAGTACTGATGGCGGAGACGAAAAATTTTTCGGACCATATACACGAATGCTTCGCGCGCGGTTACGTCAGCCTCGCCGCAACGCTCAATGGACTGGAATAACGACCCGAATGGCAGAAGTCCTACTGGACAACAAAATGGTTGATGCCGTTCTGACCGTAACGTCGCACCCATCTGATCGTTGGCGTCCAGTCCCGGTTCTTGTCACGCGGTCGCAGGACCTACGGCCATGCCGCGGAATGAAAATGGGCTATGCCCCTTTGCTCGCCCTCCTAGAGCCCGCCATCGAAATGGGCTACCGGCGGCTGGCCGTAATAGGAATTCCGTGCCAAATCTTCGCACTTCGCTCCCTTGAAAAGGAACTCGGATTCGATGACTTGTTCGTCATTGGAACGCCGTGTTCGGATAACACGACGACTGAGAACTTTCACAAGTTCCTTGAGCTGTTGACGGACAGGCCGGAGACGGTGACCTACTGCGAATTTCGTGCAGATTATTACGTCGAGCTTCGTTTCAATGATGGGAAGGTACGCGAAATACCATTCCTCATGCTCCCGATCTCGCAGCTACCACCAGACTTTTTCCCGCTTACCTGCCGAACATGCGTAGACTATACAAATGCGCTGTCGGATGTCACGGTCGGTTATATGGGGGGCGATGGCGATCAATGGCTAATCGTACGAAACGAAAGAGGTGAGGACCTAGTCCGGTTTTTGGGTGATGAACTCCTCACACAACCGCCGACAAGCTCCGGCAACCGGCGAAATTCCGTTCGTGGTTTTAAGAAGAACCTCGAACGCGCTGCTGGTGGATTGCCCGTCCGGTCGATACCGAATTGGTTACGGCCTGTCGTTGGCTGGTTGATGCCGCGCGTGGGCCCGAGAGGTCTTGAGTTCGCGCGAGCGCGCGTCGAAATGAAAGCTATTGAAACCGTTCTGCATTTGCGCCGGGAACGCCCGGGCAGAATGCGTACAATGATCCCATCTCATATCTGGAAACTCGTGCGGCCGTATACATCCCGATAGTTTATTCGCCCGTTTCAGATAAGATGTGACGCGAAAAACAGTGTGAGCACATGCTCGGCTTGCCCTGCTCGCAATGCATCCAAGGAACGCATACCAATGTTTGATCTGTCCATTGTCGTCTTTATCCTGATAGTGATGTGTGCAGCGTCCACTGGGGCAATATTTAGCCCCGGTGATTGGTATGAGCGCCTGGACAAACCAAGCTGGACACCACCCAATTGGGTTTTTCCAGTTGTCTGGACCATACTTTATATCATGATCGCAATAGCGGGCTGGCTGGTTTGGAAAGTAGATGGTCCCGGCCTGGCCATTGCATTGTGGGGCATTCAGATCCTTCTAAACGGTGCGTGGTCAGCCGTATTTTTTGGGCTCTATCGCATGGATTGGGCATTTGTCGTTGTTGTCTTACTGGCGGCGGCTGTCTTGGCCTTCGCTGTCGTGTCTTGGCCGATTTCAGCAATCGCCAGCTTGTTATTCGTTCCCTACCTAACTTGGGTCTGCATTGCTGCGGCGCTCAATTTCACAGTGTGGCAGATGAATTCATCTGGCGCGGCGGGTTGACCGGTCATTGTCCAGAACGGCTCAGTTAACAATATATTTGAAAGGCCGCTAATAACGGATAGAATGCTCAGTATAATTCGCTCCTGCCACAATACTGTGCAATATCGATATCTCAACAGAGCCGGATGGAGTTGGCAATGGGCCTCAGCAATAGCGAAAGACTGATATTGTATCGCCTGCATGAGGTGCTTTCTGGCTTATCGACCAGCAAAGCCGATGCCCACCGGCGCGCTATGCACGTCCTTCAGCACGGTTTGGAGGACATATTTCCAGAGGACCTTGAGGCCGTGCGCTCCAAAGCGCCAAACTTGGAAGCTGGCAAATTTGTGCGTGAAGCGCTGGAGCTCTACCACAATCTGCAGTTTTCATTTCATCGGCTACACAATACTGAAAGGGACCTCATCCGCGAACGAGACGTTCTCTTTCCTGGGTTTTGCCAGAGGGAAGAGTCTGACCATTTCGAACTCGCGCAGGTGTTCCTGGGACAGCTGGCAATGTGGCCTGGCTTCCGATTGCTCGGAAGATTGGACTCCGGCGTGCCGATGATCGCAACCTATGAGCGGATGCTGGCAACGGCAAAGTCGTGTGCCTTTGATAACCGTCGCGGCTATTCAGGCAAAAACGTTCGTAAGATCGTTGCGGCAGCGAAGGCCCTTGAAACTTCTACGGCAAGAACAAGCGAGCATCCCAAAGCGCGGCCGTCTAGTCCGCCCAAGAAAAGCGCAGAAGGCGAATTGCACGCCGGACAGCGCTAATGGAGCGCGCTAACAAAGCCTCCTGATAAGTGTTGGCTGCCCGCTTATGTCAGCCGCAGCCGAGTGCGCAGATGCCATGGCCTTCAGTGCCGTGTTTGCCAGCTGGCATGCTCGCGCATGGCTCGGAGAACGCATGATCAGCGTGAAGCAATTGCAACATCCCGCAAGACATTCGCTTCCAGTGTCACCTCGCTCAGACGTGATTTGAGCACATCACCAATACTCACGATGCCGACAATCCGGTCATCGCTCTTGACGGGAACATGCCGAATTCGTCGTTGTGTCATGATCTGTTCCAGCGACGCAAGCGTGTCCGTAGGCTTGCAAGTGATCACCGTCTTGGTCATCAAATCTTTCACTGACATTTTGTGAATGTCTTCACCGTGCGCGGCCAATCCGTAGGAGATATCACGCTCCGATATGATCCCTTGCAGATCGTGGTCTTCCGACATGACCAACATTGCGCCAACGGTATTCTCCCGAAGTTTTTTTGCAAGCTCCGCGATACCGGCATCGCGATTTATTGAGATAACCGAACTACCCTTTGATTTCAGAATATCTGCAACAAGCATTGCACCTACTCCTGACTTTCTTCTGGTCTCTAGCTTCAGTGGGATTGTGATTGCCTGTGATCGGCGAATTCGGCCATGCATTTCTCTCAATGCGTACAGCACTTCTGGTTCACTGTGCGTTATGCGCCGGGCCCTTGTTGCTTTGGGGCTTGTGCTACCGTTGGTTGATGCAGGCTTCCCCCGCTCCAGAATCGCTGCAAAGTCTTGATGCTGTGAGACGATGATGCTCGGCAACGAGAGTTCGGGTCGGCACCACTCCCAATCCTCGTTCATCGCGATCAACAGAGAGTTCTTGTCTGCGGCAGACAAATCGCTGGCAACGTCGACCGGCAGTGCGGCAAGTCCCTTGGTCTGGTCAACCTGGTCTGCCATCAATTCGGGGGACCGGGCCGCATCATCGAGAAATAGTCGCAGGTCCGCGCATGCTGTTGGCCCAAATAATACAAACTGCACATCAGACGCAGCGCCAGCCACTGCTTCACGCAGCAAGAAACTGTTGATTGATAGGCGCTCGTTTTCGATAAGCGCGGTCAGGTGTGTAAATCTGCGGCGCTCCAAAACTCGGAAAAGGCACTGTGAATCTTTTGTAATATTCCAGCCCAGAATTTCCTTGGCATAGGTCGCAACCCTGCTGTCACGGCGTGTTCTTTGGAACAACTCAATGCACGTCCGCTTATCCCAGCACCAATTAAATCCTGCATCGGAAAATGCCAGGTTATAGGAACGCGCAATCAGGTTGAAAGCTTGCGGAAATACTACGTTCATTGACATGAAAACGGATCGCAGCGACGGGACATTTGAAAGAGGTGGTGCACCCGCCAGCAACCAATCATCACTCAATGAGCCGCCGCTGCGGGGGCGGCTTGCCGAGAATGAACCCTGACTTGATTGAAGATCGGTCACAACACTTGCCCATCAATTGGTTAACTGTACATTTGCGCGGTCTCATTACGGAGGACGAAAGCCCATCGACGATCAGGCACAGACAGGCAGCGCGCACACGCGCCTCCCGCAGCCGAATCCCGGCAACCCATGGGCCCTTTGGTTGGCCTTCTTAAAAATGAAACTAGTGCCGAACGAAGCGACAATGCATAAAACACAGTCGACAGCGTCTCATTGCACTAAGAGAGTGGCACATCGTGCGATGGCCGACAATTTCGGTAATCTGCGTATGGAGATTCGAACACGCGAAAAGTCCGGCAACAACGACACCAGCCCACTATTGAGCACTTAACAACGAACAAAGCGGGCATGTCAGCATCACGGCGTTCGTTGTTAAGCTGCCAGCCTGTACACAACATCGGCTGCGTGCGCCAACCCAGCAATGGTCAATCCAAGGATCAACCAAGCACTCTCCACACCGTTGAGCGCCCCTCTCAACGTCACCAAAAGTGCCGCGCCAGCGACACACGTACCCGCATAGGAAATTACTTCGCGAGTTTGAAGTACCGAAAATTTCAACAGAGAAACCAGCACAAATTCGATTGCGATAATGGCAAGCGCGACGTCAATGAGCCGAGTTAGCGCATTCGAAAGTTGCATTAGTTAGCCCCTTTTGGGCCAGCCGGACTTACACTCAACTGAATGGTGCATTCAAGCGAACGATCTCATAATTGAGTGCAGTCGCAAATGATACCCACAACAGATAGGGCAGAAGGAGGAGGCCTGCGGTTTTTGACTGTTTGCCCGCAAACACCATGAGTATTGGAATCGACAGCCATAACGCCAGGACTTCAATCATCGCCCAGTCTGGACGCTGCAAGTGAAAGAAGAGTGTGCTCCAAAGGACGTTCAATATGCCGTTGAGTGCGAACAAGACAACGAGCCATTGACGCGTCGCCAACGATGTCGCTGCGGTCCATGCAATTGCGGCGGAAAGTGCGATAAGCGCAAAGATCAATGTCCACGCTGGACCAAACAACCAATCAGGTGGCTGCCAGTCCGGCTTTATCAGCTGTTGATACCATGGCCCAAGTCGGGTCATCGAGGCCCCAAGCGCGGCGACCCCTGCTGCAGCGAGCGCCGCAATCGCAATCGGAACAAATATTTTGGCCCCGGATCTCATGCTTCGCGCGTCAAGCCAAACAAATGGGCCACATCTTTCATGAATATCTTAAGGTGCGCCTTGCGTTCTCCACGCACAAATCTCTTGTGCATATATGAGTCCCACGTCAGCCTCTGAATATCAGGATCCTTGCACAGTTTCACAAACTGTTCCCGCCGACTATCGCTGCTATACCAGAAATACTGCAACAACCCGAGAACGAAAAAAACTCGGCCATGTTCTTTCATAAATTTTTTCCGGGCGGTTAGTAGATCTTTCGACCTTCCTGTCATCAGAAAACTCGCAACTGATTCAGCAACCAGCCGCCCTCCCAACATCGCGTAATAAATCCCTTCGCCCGACGCCGGAGCCACTGTCCCTGCAGCATCACCTGCCAGAATAACGTCCTTACCGTTGTCCCAACGTGCAAGTGGCCGCAACGGTATTGGTGCTCCTTCGCACCTGATTGTTTTGGTACCCTCCAGTCCTACCGTTTCACGCAATCCTCTAACCGACTGTCTGAGCGAAAACCCCTTATTCGCAGAGCCTGTACCGATGCTTAACGTGTCCCCATGTGGAAACACCCACGAATAGAAATCTGGAGAATGAGTGCCATTGTATATAACCTCGCACCTAGCCCCGTCATAATGCTCCAAAGTCCTTCGCGGGACCTGTAACACTTCATGATAAGCAAACACATAGGGCATGCGGCGTGAGCCCGGAACTGCCTGCCGTCCCACGCGCGATAGAGCGCCGTCCGCACCAATCACGCAGCGTGCCCGAACTCTGACGACTTCATCTTTCGAGTTCGGCGGACCTTGCGTGAATTCCACAATCGCAGTGCCATCTTGATCGCGATCCAGTTTGGTGAACACACCGTTTCGGCGATCAGCACCAGCATTGCTTGCCTGGTTTCGAAGCCACTCGTCAAAGACTTCCCTGTCGACCATTCCGACAAACCCACCGTCTATTGGCATATCGACGATTTCGTTTGATGGCGAGGTGATACGCGCCGACCGGGCGCGCGCTACAATTAGATGTTCCGGAATATCAAAATCTTCGATAAGTCGCGGTGGAACAGCACCTCCACAAGGCTTAATGCGGTGGCCTCTTTCGAGAAGCAGCGTTGAACGGCCCTGCTTCGCCAGATCATGTGCTGCAGTTGAACCTGAAGGGCCGCCTCCGACCACCACAACATCAAAAGTTTCGCGAACCGTCATAGGACCTAACCCCTACCTGGATCTGCTGCGGGCATCATGCGCGCATGCTCCTGCTCCAGCCGACCTGGGCTCTTAACGCTTCCAACCCATGCTGCAAGCATGCCGGACAGCAGGAAGAGGACTGCTTCAGCAGCGAAAACCAAACCATACGCCGTGACGGGCGAGGCAAAGGTATTCCGAAATAAATCTATCGCAGCCGCGCCGAGCAGACCGCCAATCCCGAATGCGGTGGCTTGAGCCGCACCCCACAGTCCCATGCGAATTCCTTCTCGCGACTTTTGCCCGTGACCGGCAAGCATCATCATCGAACCGATCGCTGCAACAGCAAACGCACCGTTTGCGACACCAAGTAGAAAAACGTTCAGTCTCAGGGGCCAGACGTCGGGGTAATAACCGCTATAGGACAGCGCCAACAGTGCTATGGCAGATGCAATGCAGCCGCCAATCGTCCATGTCTGCAAGGTTCCCAGATTGCGTCCAAACGGTTTGCTTCCTGCCAAGGCGGCGACTGCCATTCCGAGAAATACCCCGGAATGTTGAATGCCGGAGAGCTTTGTGGATTCACCCGGTGTGAAACCGAACACAATGCCGGAGAATGGTTCCAGAATGACATCCTGGGCGCTGTAGGCGAGCATCGAGACGAATACGAAAATCGTAAACCGGCGCGCTTCCGTCTCTTCCCAAATTTCTGCAAGCGCTGTTTTGAACGCCACTGAATTTCGCGCGTTGTTGGGTGCAGCATACTGCAAAGCAGCTGGTCCTTGTATTTCAACGCCCCAGACGGCAACAACCGCAACAATTACTGCTACAAACGCCACAACTGAAGTGACCACCACGAGCCGCGTTGGGCTGTATGGATCCAGAAAGCTGCCCGCGACCGTCGCCGTTATGATGAAGCCAAAAATCATCATCATCCAAACAATGGTTGCGGCCGCCGCGCGGCGTGAGGGGGTAACACGCGTTGCAAGCAGCGCCAGGAGCGATGTTCCGGAAGCCCCGACACCGATCCCAATCAATGCAAATGCAAAAATTGAAAGCGCTATACCGTTCGTTGGGCGTGTCTCCATGATCGCGGTCGCCGTAGCAGCAAGAATACCGCCTGCAGCGAGCACGATCATTCCGCCGATGATCCAAGGCGTTCTACGTCCGCCGACATCAGAACCATGCCCCCAGCGTGGCCGCGTCATTTGCACGGCATAGTGCCAGGCGACGAGTGCACCTGGAAGCATCGCGGGCAACGCCAACTCCACAATCATCACGCGATTGAGTGTTGACGTTGTCAGCACGACAATAGCGCCCAGTGCCGTTTGAACGAGACCAAGCCGAACAATCCCCAACCAACCAAGAGAAGGTTTACTCACACCGCTCCCCCCGCTGCCCAGCGCACCGCGAACGCACTCACCAACATACCAATGACATAGAGGCTTACACCCGTTGCATTATACCAAGGCGCAAGCCCTTTCGGATCTTTCAGGAGCCGGGTCATCAGTATCAATTGTGCCGCTAACAAAAGCGCAACCGCGATTGCATGCGCGTTGAGTTGCCAAGAGGCAAGCAGCGCGACAACAGCAACTTGTGGAAGCGCCATTACACAGCAGGCAACCAACGCCGCCTTTCTGGCACCCAATTGTACCGGCAGCGACCTGATACCCATTTTCATGTCGCCTTCAATTGCCTTGAAATCATTCAGCGTCATAATGCCGTGCGCTCCGATGCTATACAGCAGGGCAAGCGCAAGGATCTGCCAGCTTGGGGGCCCGGACGCCATGACTGCAGCACCTGTAACCCATGGCAGTCCCTCGTAACAGGCACCAACGGCTGCATTGCCGTACCAGCCGTTCCGTTTCAACCGAATGGGAGGCGCGCTATAAACCCAGGCTAAAACAATGCCGACCATCGCCGCGCCGAATACAAATGCTCCAAGGTAACTTGCAACACACAGTGAAATCAGGGTCCAGGCGATTGCAATATAAAGACCCCATCGTCCGGGTATGCGACCCGAGGGTATGGGACGATAGGGTTCATTAATCGCATCCACGTGCCGATCGAACCAGTCATTGGCGGCCTGGCTCATTCCGCAAACAAGAGGCCCGGTCAGCACAATACCTAGGAGTAGTTCTGGCCACCTTTCGACTACATTCACGCCGGAAGAAACGACACCGCACATAAACGCCCACATGGGCGCAAACCAGGTAATTGGCTTCAATAGCTCCAGAACAGCTGAAGCAGCCGGCGGCGAAAAATGCCGTGCATCACGCACTGCTGATGACGCGTCGCTAGGCATGCAGCGTTCCTAACCGTTACTCGGTTGAAACGGTATTCCTGACGATATCAATTGTCAATTCAAGTTTACACTTTGTGTAGTCCGCACGATGCGGCGAGTAAGAAACAAAAATCTGTTAGAGCTCCGGCGTGCTCAAGCACGTAATGGCTCACGGCTGCGCTAAAGAATAATCCTGTTGGGATCAATTGAGGTCTGTCAAATCTGAATCAACCATACCGTAGCGGCGAAGCTTCACATACAGGCTTTGCCGGCTGAGCCCGAGGATTTCGGCGGCGGACGCACGGTTATCGTCTGTCAGTTCAAGCGCGGCCTCAATGCAAAGGCGTTCAATAATATCCGTCGTATCGCGAATAAGGTCCTTAAGCGGAACGCGCCCAACGAGTTCCGTCATCTGCTGCACGGACCTTGGCAATGACTGTTCCATCCTATCGGCATTGACACTATCGCGTCGGATCGTTCGAACAGTAAAACCAAAATAGGGCTTATCGGTTTCAGAAATCGCAACGGCCGAGATCTCAACGTCAACGCTGGAGCCCAACTCACCTTCCAGCACCGTTGTGAAACGATTGACCGAACCATGCTCCCTCAGGTTTGCAAAAAGGATGTCAACGTCGACCCTGCTTTGTCCGATCCAACGTTCCAGCAACTGGCCTTTTACCTGATCCTCGGAGGCCAAGTCGGTCAGTTCCACAAATGCCGCATTGGCGGTTACGATCCGGCGATCAGTGTCGGTGACAACAAAACCGTCAGGGATCAACCCAACGATATCCCACAAATGTGAATCTGATTTTGAAGCCTGGGACGTGCCGGACTTTCCTGCCGTTGGGATCAACCGGATAAGGAAGAAAGAGCCGCGATCCTGCTTAAACAGCGACGCATTGAGCAAACACTTGGTTCCACCTTTTGCAAGCGAAACCCGCTTCTCAGCAGCCTCAGGTGAATTACTTGCCGAATCAAGCAGCCGCTCCAAACTCGAAATGCTTCGCTCACTGACAATATCGAACACAGACCGATCAAGAATCTTCTTAGGGCCCAGACCCAAAAATTCGACAGCTGCAGCATTGGCCTCGACAATCTTCAAACTGTTGCCGTCGACAATAATGACTGCCTCTGAAGAAACCTGGAAGAGGGCACGATACCGTCGCTCTGTCATCCTGATGCGCGTGTATTCGCGCTCAGCGGCTTGTTGCGATTCAACAAGCCGTTGCTGCAACTGCGACGAACTGGTGAGTTCGCGCCCAAATGCCACGATCCGGCCCTGGTCACCGATGGAGAAGGCAGAGTATTTGACAGGAATGTCAGGACCAAATTTGGATGTGGGGTGGTTGACCTGGCGCCATTTTGCCGGGCTCTTGCCGGTACTTGCAGACTGCAGGAGATCTTCGATCTTTGTCCTGCTTTCAACCGTAACGGTATCGGTCCACCGTTGCCCAACCCACTCCTCAAGTTCCTTTTTTGGAAGGGCGTCTGACTCGCAGGCCAAGTCGCGAATGAAACCATTCTTGTCAACCACCAAGGCCACGTCGGCTGCGGTAGATATCAGCCTCGCCAACGACCTAGATTCAAGGTCCTTGAACCATTTGCCAGACAGTTGCACGTCCTTCACACACATCAGGTTGGTGCGGGTTGGTCTCATTATGCTCTCTCGAATCCAGGACCCCGCCCAAAACAGACTACGTTTCCATAGACTTAGGAGAGGCTAATTCATTTTCGGCACGATGAACTGCATCTAGGGCCGTTGGCGCCGTTGCATCGGCACCCACTTCCTGACACAAAGCCGGGTGTTCGCTGAATACCCGGCCGCCGACCATCACGCAGGTTGAAGCATTTTGCTTCGATAAACGGCACTTTTCGATAGCGCAAGCCAGATCACTCTGCAAGCCTTCGCGACTCAGGGAAAACCCAATAATATCAAATTTTTCCGACTCTATCAGCTCCCCAAAATCTTTAGGCGCCATATCCGCGCCGCCTTCTACAATCCAGTGGCTTTGACGGAAAAATTCAGCGACGAGCACCAGCCCAAACGTGTGTTGATCGCCGGGTGCTGGCAGAAGCAAAGCCTTACGCATTGCCCTGCCGCTAACCTTCTGCCTTGACCCATCAGCCAGTTGTTCGGACGGCGCTCCAAACTCGCGTAACAGTAAGTGTAGCCCCGATAATCCGATCGTCACGTCCACAAACGATAGATCATCCGTTTCCCAAAGCTTGCCAAGATCGCGTGCGGCCCTCGCCATCAAATCCAGGTAGACAGTCTCCAGGGACATGCCATCGGCAAGCAGCGCATACACGAGCCGCGAGGCACCGGCCGTATCATTTTTAAGCAGCCGTTGGTTGAGCGCGATGACCTCATCATCTGTGGCTTTTCGAGAATTTTCAGGCGATCGATCATCCGTAAGGGATAAGCGGCCTCGCATAAGCATTAAACGCGGAATAATTTGAGACGCGACAACATCGCCTAAGCCATCAGATGCCCTACACCCGGACGACCCTCCCAAGGAATCGGTGCACTCCACGTCGACAATAGAGGGCTCATAGTGGCCCTCACCTTTTCCTTGGTCGGCAACGTGATCTAACGGTTTGGGATTGCCCATGCTGCCCCCTACTCCGTCCGTCGGGATCGGCCAAAGCGGGGAACGCCATTACTCCACACTTAGGTCGGAACCTAGAATACGCGATCGTTCTCCTGTCTACATTCGACCGCACGCTTTACATTGTGCGCGCGCCGCAGCCTGTAAGACATCATAAAAGCAACGCGGTCGCTAGAGAAAAAGATTTGAACCTCTCGCACGCGCCGCAACAAATACTCGCGTAGAGATATCGATGTGTAAAGTAAAATTTACGTCTATATAAATTGACACATTGCTCCGCTTAGACCTAAGCTTGTGCATGAGCAGGAATGTGGCCTTTCCAAACGGGAGGGTCGGGAGTGCACAAACCAGATGTCGGCTCGGGTTCAGTACCAGCGCAAACCGATCTACACGGCGGAAGAGCGCCAACGACGCGATACGTCCCCTTGGACACTCGTGCAGGGCCAGCTGGCAATCGTCCAATTCATCGTATTTCTGATCAGTCTGTGGCTCGTGGTTCGCTACCTTACGACTGGCGATGGCTATTCATATGCTACGCTCTCAATCGTCGCCAAGACATTGATATTGTATACAATAATGGTGACTGGTTCGATCTGGGAAAAGCACGTATTCGGCCAGTATCTCTTTGCGCCTGCGTTTTTCTGGGAAGATGTCGTTAGCATCGCCGTGCTGCTCCTCCATACCGCCTATCTGGTCGCGCTGTTTTTAGAGCTGCTAACACCCGTCCCACTTATGCTTCTCGCACTTGCGGCATACGCCGTGTACGCGATCAACGCCGCCCAGTTTCTTTTCAAACTTCGCCAGGCGCGCCAACAGCGCGAACGGAATCTTGGTGACCTTCTACTCGTGCATGAGGTCACCAGATGAGCAGTCCCGTCACAGCTTGTGCACCGCAGCCAATGCCGAGCTTTGGCGGGCTGCAGCTCATTCGCGAACGCGGTCAGCGCGAAGTGTTCTGCGGATTGACCGGGATCGTTTGGCTTCACCGGAAGATCCAAGACGCATTTTTCCTTGTGGTGGGCTCGCGCACTTGTGCTCATCTCATTCAGTCTGCAGCGGGCGTGATGATCTTCTCGGAGCCGAGGTTTGGAACCGCAATCATCGATGAGCGCGATCTTGCCGGCCTTGCTGACGCAAATGATGAGCTTGACGGCATCGTCGACCGCCTTCTGAGCCGGCGTCCCAACATCAAGCTGTTGTTTTTGGTGGGCTCGTGCCCATCAGAAGTCATAAAGCTCGATCTATCCAGAGCCGCTGAGCGGTTATCTTCAAAGCACTCTCCAGGCGTTCGGGTTCTAAACTATTCCGGCAGCGGGATTGAAACGACCTTTACCCAAGGGGAGGATGCCTGTCTCGCTGCACTCGTGCCGGAACTGCCAACGTTGCGTGAAGGTTCGCCGCAGTCGCTGCTCGTTGTCGGCGCGCTTTCGGATATTGTTGAGGATCAGTTTCGCCGGTTGTTCCAGGGGATTGGTATAGACTCAGTCGATTTCCTGCCGCCGCGGCGGTCATCGGAGTTGCCGCCAGTTGGTCCAGATACCCGGTTTTTGCTGGCACAGCCCTTCCTCACCGACACTACGCGGGCTCTTCAGGAACGGGGCGCGCGCAGATTACCCGCCCAATTCCCGCTTGGTAGTGAAGGCACTACCCATTGGCTGCGCGCTGCCGCGAGTGCGTGGAATATTGCCGAAAGCACCTTCGAAAACGCAGTCAGGCCTGCGCGCGAACGCTGCAAAAAAGCGCTCTCGCATTACCGACAGCAGCTCGCCGGCAATACGGTGTTCTTCTTCCCCGACTCGCAACTTGAGATCCCGCTTGCACGGTTTGTGTCGAGCGAACTCAACATGCGCCCACTCGAAGTAGGCTCACCCTACATCAACCATCAACTTCTGTCCGAAGAGCTGGAGCAGCTGCCTCCCAACATTCAGCTCGCAGAAGGACAGGACGTTGAAAAGCAGCTTGAGCGCTGCCGCAACGCCAGACCTGACATCACGGTGTGCGGGCTTGGGCTTGCCAATCCATTTGAGAGCGAAGGTCTGACCACGAAGTGGTCAATCGAACTGCTCTTCACCCCGATTCAAGGATACGAGCAAGCCGGCGACCTGGCGGAACTGTTCGCCAGGCCGCTTGATCGCAAAACAAGACTGATGATTTGATAGTATGCAATTGGCTGTTTGGACATACGAAGGACCGCCCCATGTCGGAGCAATGCGAGTTGCTGCGTCCATGGAGGGACTACACTACGTCCTGCATGCGCCTCAGGGTGATACGTATGCCGACTTGCTCTTCACAATGATAGAGCGCAACGAAAAGCGGCCACCTGTCACGTATTCGACATTCCAGGCGCGAGACCTGGGAAGCGACACGGCGGAGTTGTTCAAAAATTCCGTCTTAAGTGCATACGAACGTTTCAAACCCCAAGCGATGATTGTGGGGGCATCATGCACCGCAGAACTTATCCAGGACGATCCGGGCGGCTTGGCAAAGGCGCTTGATCTCCCCATCCCAATTATTCCTCTCGAGCTGCCCGCATACCAAAAAAAGGAGAACTGGGGCGCGTCCGAGGCTTTCTATCAGCTTGTCCGCAACCTTGCTCTCCCCAAAGCGGCCAACGAGGATAGTTCGTCTGCTCGTTCCACGAGCTGTTCGCGCCCCCTTTGTAACATCCTGGGTCCAACGTCGCTGGGCTTTCGCAACCGCGATGACCTGACTGAGATTCGCAAACTGCTGGACCAGATGGGTGTCGATATCAATGTCATGGCACCACTTGGTGCAACCCCACTCGACTTGACGCGTTTGGGGTTGGCCGATTTCAACATCGTCCTTTATCCAGAAATTGCTGAGCAGGCAGCGCGGTGGCTGGCCCGCAAATTCGACCAGCCCTACTGCATGACGGTACCCATCGGAATCGGAGCGACAAAAAAATTCATCAATGACGTTGCAGCTTTAGCCCAACTTGACGGTGAGAGTTTCGTCAACAAACACGATTCACGCTTGCCGTGGTATTCGCGATCCATCGACTCCACTTACCTCACCGGCAAACGTGTCTTCATATTTGGTGACGCATCCCACGCCATCGCGGCCGCGGCAATCGCAAAAGAAGAGCTTGGGTTCACCGTCGTCGGGCTTGGCACATATTCCCGCGAATTTGCGCGTGACGTACGCAGTGCAGCCAAGTCCTATGACATCGAAGCAATTATCACTGACGATTACCTCGAAGTTGAAGAAAAGATACTAGAGCTACAGCCTGAACTGGTTCTTGGCACCCAGATGGAGCGCCACATCGCAAAGCGCGCAGGCATCGCGTGTGCCGTCATCTCTGCGCCCATTCATGTTCAGGATTTTCCCGCACGCTACTCACCGCAGATGGGTCCAGAAGGTGCGAACGTTATTTTCGATTCCTGGGTGCATCCCCTCATGATGGGTCTTGAAGAGCACCTTCTCGGCATGTTTCGTGAAGACTTTGAGTTTAACGACGAGACCACACCCTCACATCTCCACGCAATCAAACCGCAAGGCTCTGACGCTTCCAATGGAGCAACCAGCAACGCGGAGCTGGACGCAGTCAAAGTGGCTCCCGCCATTGAGAACAGATGGGGCGATGAGGCGGAACGGGAACTCAAAAAAATTCCATTCTTTGTTCGCGGAAAGGCGCGCCGGAACACCGAGCGTTTCGCTGACATGAATGGCATTGACACAATAACAATTGAGACTTTGTACGATGCAAAAGCACATTTTGGACGATAAAGCGCAGAGCATTAGCGTCGTGATCATCACGCTTGATAGCCACCTCGCGGGCACCATCGAGCGCGTACAAGACACTCTACGTAACGAAGTTCCAGGATTGTCGCTCAAGCTCCACGCGGCATCTGAATGGGGCCAGGACACACAAGCTTTGGAGCGGTGTCGTTCGGACATCGCCGGGGCGAACATTATCCTCGTTACAATGCTGTTCATGGATGATCACGTGCAGTCTGTACTCCCTGCGCTCAATGCGCGCCGGGATCAATGCGACGCAATCATTGGCTGCATGTCTGCGGGCGAGATCATAAAGCTCACCCGCCTGGGAAACTTCCACTTAGACGAGCAGCAGCGTGGCATCATGGCGCTTCTGAAACGGCTTCGTGGATCAAAGACACAAAGCAAACCGGCCGGCGCACAGCAAATGGCGATGCTGCGACGCCTTCCTAAAATACTCCGGTTTATTCCTGGCACAGCACAAGACGTACGCGCTTATTTCCTAACCCTGCAGTACTGGCTTGCAGGATCAGAAGACAACGCCCTGAACTTGATAAGGTTCCTGATTGGTCGTTATGCCGCCGGACAGCGAAAACACCTTCGCCATAACATCGATCCTGCACCACCTGCCGAATATCCTGAGGTTGGACTTTATCATCCGCGTTCTTCTGTTCGGATTTTTGAGAATGCGCATAATCTGCCACCGCTCGAAAAACCGGTCAGGGGCACGATCGGTCTCCTCATAATGCGCGCCTACGTTCTGGCGGGAAACACCGACCACTACGATTGTGTCATTCGCGCGCTCGAAGCACGCGGGCTTCGCGTTATTCCTGCATTTGCTTGCGGTCTAGACGCGCGGCCGGCCATCGAGAAGTTCTTCTACGAGGATGGCAACCCCTCAATTGATGCGCTCGTTTCTCTTACAGGTTTTTCCCTCATCGGCGGGCCTGCCTACAACGATTCCAAAGCGGCTGAAGAATTGCTCGCCCAGCTCGACGTCCCATATGTTGCGGCACAGGCCGTCGAATTCCAAAGCTTGGAACAATGGCGTTCCTCCGAACAGGGCCTCTTGCCGATTGAGGCCACGATGATGGTGGCAATTCCCGAACTTGATGGCGCGACAGGACCTATGCTTTACGGCGGCCGTTCTTCCCACGCCAGCGGAAAAATGGCCCGTGACCTCCACGGCGAACCGGAACGCGCGGACATGCTGGCCGCGCGGATCGCCCGCAAGGTTGCCCTTCGCAAGAAGGAAAAAGAAGAACGGCGGGTGGCTATTGTTTTATTCAACTTCCCACCAAATTCGGGCGGAACAGGCACCGCCGCCTACCTGTCTGTCTTTGAGTCGCTCTATCGCGTTCTCACTTCGTTGAAGGCGAAGGGATACACAGTCGAAGTTCCCAGCTCAATAGAGGAACTCAAGCAACGCATTCTTGTCGGTAATGCTGAAAAATTTGGCACTGATGCCAATGTTTGCGATTTCATATCAACCGACGACCACGTTCGTAACGAACAGTATCTCGCCGAAATAGAAGCACAGTGGGGGCCTGCCCCGGGTCGCCATCAGGCAAACGGCCGCTCGATTTTTGTCCTGGGCGAAACCTTCGGAAATGTCTTCGTGGGTATCCAACCAGCGTTTGGATACGAAGGCGACCCGATGCGTCTACTGTTCGAACGGGGGTTTTCTCCCACGCACGCGTTCTGTGCCTTCTACCGTTACCTCAAGACAGTGTTCCAAGCAGACTGCGTTGTGCATTTTGGCATGCACGGTGCCTTGGAATTCATGCCTGGCAAGCATGTGGCCCTATCCAAGGATTGCTGGCCCGACAGATTGATCGGTGACCTTCCCAACTTCTACCTTTACGCAGCCAACAATCCTTCTGAAGGTTTGCTGGCAAAACGTAGAACTGCAGCCACTCTCATTAGCTACCTAACGCCACCCGTTGCCAAAGCCGGCCTTTACCGCGGGCTCCTGGACATCAAGGCCTCCATCGAACGATGGCGCAATCTGCCACCGAACAATGTTGAAGAGCGCAAACAGATTGCCGATGTGATTCATGCCCAAGGCGTCGAACTCGATCTCGTCGCATCAGGATCGACTTGGTTTGAGGATGCAGAACAGCACATTCTGCAGCTGTCGGACGCAATTCTGGAGCTTGAGTATTCCCTCATTCCAGACGGCCTTCATATTGTTGGCCAACCGCCCTCACGCGAAGAGCGCATCGCCCTTCTGCAATCGATTGCTGAGGCATCACACGGCATAGACCTGACCGAACAAGCTGCAGCAGAAATTGCAGGCGACAGCGACGTCGGCCGTGACTTAAGTGAAATCGACAGCGAAACGATAGCAGCCCTCCGCGAGGTCGCTGCGCTGTTATCTCAAGAACATGAACTAGCCGGCTTGATGAGAGCGCTGGATGGTCGTTTCATTCGGCCTGCTCCTGCTGGCGACCTAATCCGGTCAACCGAAATCCTGCCCACCGGGAGAAATCTGCATGGCTTTGACCCGTTCCGCATTCCATCGAAGTTCGCCATGCAGGATGCAAAAAAACAGGCTGAAATTGTTCTCCAGCGCCACCTTAAGGACGAACAGTCCTATCCTGAATCGCTCGCCATTGTCCTTTGGGGAACGGATAACCTGAAGTCCGAGGGCGGCCCAATGGCGCAAGCATTGGCACTCATTGGTGCCGAGCCGCATTTTGACACGTACGGACGGCTGGTGGGCGCAAAGCTCACACCGCTTGCAGAGCTTGGACGTCCGCGCATTGACGTTGTCATGACGCTTTCCGGAATCTTCAGAGACCTTCTGCCGCTGCAGATGAAACTCCTGGCGGAAGCATCTTATCTAGCAGCGAGCGCGGACGAGCCACTTGATCAAAACTTTGTTCGCAAACACGCCCTCGCCTACCAGAATGAACAAGGGTGCGATCTGGAAACGGCTGCCTTGCGTGTATTTTCAAATGCTGAAGGCGCCTACGGATCAAACGTCAATCATCTTATCGACAGCGGCCGCTGGACTGACGAAGAAGAACTGGCGGAAACCTACGAGAGGCGCAAATGCTACGCCTACGGTAAAGACGGCCGCGGGCATAATCAAAACGCTTTGCTTAAGTCCATTATGTGCAACGTCGACGGGGCTTTCCAGAACCTTGAGTCAGTTGAACTCGGCGTCACGACCGTCGACCATTACTTCGACACCCTTGGTGGCATAAGCAGATCCGTCAAGCGCTCAACCGGCAGGGACATTCCGCTCTACATCGGCGACCAGACACGGGGCGACAACAAAGTACGCACCCTCTCCGAGCAAGTCGCCCTAGAAACCCGCACAAGGGTACTGAACCCCAAATGGTACGAGAGCATGCTCAAGCATGGCCATGAGGGTGTCAGGCATATCGAGAGCCATGTCACAAATACCCTGGGTTGGTCCGCCACAACCGGCCAGGTAGCACCATGGGTGTACCAGCGCATTTCCCAAACGTTTGTTCTTGACGAAGAGATGAGACGCCGTCTGGCTGAACTTAATCCGCTTGCGTCGGCGCGCGTGGCAAACCGGCTGTTGGAAGCGCATGAACGCAAGTACTGGCAACCAGATGAAGAGACGCTCGAAGCCTTGCGGGAAGCTGGTGAAGAGCTTGAGGACAGGCTCGAAGGCATCGTTGTGGAGGCAGCATGAATCTTCTCATAAGAAACCCCATCGTGCCATCGGGATCCCAGTCGAGGGAAGATGGAGACGGTAGTGTTCAAGTCCAACTTGACCCCAACGTCGACATTGGTACCGCCAAGGTTTTTGCCATTTACGGCAAAGGTGGCATCGGAAAAAGCACGACGTCATCGAACCTATCTGTTGCCTTTTCCAAACTTGGAAAGCGCGTCCTGCAAATCGGCTGCGACCCAAAGCACGACTCCACCTTCACCCTTACGAAAAAGCTGATGCCAACTGTGATCGACGTGTTGGAGCAAGTCGATTTTCACAGCGAGGAACTGCGTATCGAGGATTTTGTTTATGAGGGTTACAACGGCGTAATGTGCGTGGAGGCAGGCGGGCCGCCTGCCGGCACTGGCTGCGGCGGTTATGTTGTAGGGCAGACGGTAAAGCTTCTCAAAGAGCATCATCTTCTCGAAGACACAGATGTCGTCATTTTCGATGTTCTTGGCGACGTTGTCTGCGGTGGATTTGCCTCCCCGCTTCAGCATGCCTCGCGCGCGTTAATCGTTACAGCGAATGATTTCGATTCCATTTTTGCGATGAACCGGATCGTAGCTGCCATCAAAGCCAAGTCCAAAAACTATGATGTTAGACTTGGCGGAGTCATTGCGAACCGAAGCGCAGCGACTGACGAGATCGACCGGTTCAATGATTCAGTTGGACTGAAGCGCGTCGCGCATTTCCCTGATCTGGACGCCATTCGACGCAGCCGCCTCAAAAAATCGACACTGTTTGAGATGGAGCCGACGCCCGAGCTCCAATCCGTAACCGACGAATATCTGCGGCTAGCTCAGTACCTATGGGAAGGATCAGACGCGCTCGATGCCACTCCCATGAAGGACCGTGAAATCTTTGATTTTCTGGGATTCGATTGATGCCAACGCTGACCTACATTGAAAAGCGCCGCCAGGTTCAAGACTATTTCGACCGGACCGCGGTTGATGCGTGGGCGCGCATGACCTCCGATGTGCCGCTAAGCGGTATCAGGGAAACGGTGCGCGCGGGCCGCCAGCAGATGCTTGATACATTGCTGTCATGGATCCCAAAAGACCTATCGAACAAAAGAATTCTTGATGCGGGTTGCGGCACCGGAAAATTCGCCATTGAGGCGGCCAAACGTGGTGCAGAGGTCGTGGCGATTGATCTGTCCCCAAAATTGGTCAAGCTCGCAAAGAAACGCTCCGAAAAAATCGGGACTGCAAAATCAATTCGATTTGTCACCGGCGATATGCTCTCACCTGAGTACGGCAGATTTGATCATGTCGTCGCCATGGACTCTCTCATTCACTATCAGTCCGTCGATGCAGTCAGTGCAGTACAGCTATTGGCAGCGCGATCGAGAGTATCGGTGCTTTTCACATTTGCACCCCGAACACCCTTGCTCTCCTTGATGCACTCGGTTGGGCGTTTCTTCCCAAAATCTGATCGGGCGCCATCCATCGAACCCGCAACGCTCTCCGCATTTCTCAAAGAGCTCGACGAGGCAAAGCTTCTTTCTGATTGGCAGCTTGAACGGACACAGCAGATCAAAAACGGCTTCTACATTTCGCAGGCAATGGAGCTGCACCGCCAATGACACTGGCATCGATCAAAATTTGGAAGGCCTGGAGAGAAATCAGTCCAAGATTTCTCCCCTTTGCCGATGCGGCCAGCGAAGAGCTGCCCATGAACCGGCTCCTGCGTCTTTCCCTGTTCCAAGTGTCTGTGGGCATGGCCGTCGTACTGCTGAACGGCACGCTTAACCGAGTAATGATCGTAGAACTTGGAATGTCCACGACGCTCGTCGCTATCATGGTCGGCCTTCCGCTTGTTTTTGCACCATTCAGAGCACTCATCGGATTCCGGTCTGACACACACCGGTCGGCGCTTGGGTGGCGCCGTGTTCCATACATTTGGTTTGGATCGCTGCTTCAGTTCGGCGGCTTGGCCATTATGCCGTTTGCGCTTCTTGTCATGTCGGGGGACACGCACGGACCGGTCTGGATCGGTCATGTAGGCGCCGCACTCGCATTTCTGCTGGTGGGGTGCGGACTACATACGACGCAAACAGCCGGCCTTGCGCTTGCGACCGATGTGGCGCCGTCAGAGTCGCGTCCCCGCGTCGTCGCTTTCCTTTATGTAATGCTGCTCCTCGGCATGGTGTTCAGTTCCTTCGCATTCGGAATTCTGCTTGAGGACTTTAGCCAGGTGAAACTGATTCAAGTGATCCAAGGCGCGGCGGTCATAACGATGGTGCTGAACTGCCTGGCACTTTGGAAGCAAGAGGCGCGAAAACCGACAGCTAGGCCAGCGGGCCACGCCAAACCGTCATTTCTTGACGCTTGGAGGGATTTCCGGACCGACAGGCAATCTGCCAGGGCACTTGTCGCAGTGGGAATTGGTACCGCAGCGTTCACCATGCAGGACATCCTGCTGGAACCCTATGGTGGCGAAATACTCAATCTCAGTGTTGGCGCAACAACGGCACTAACCGGATTGCTTTCAATCGGGACACTTGCAGGCCTCTACTTCGCGGCAAGACAGCTTGCGCGCAACGCCGACCCCTACAGGTTGGCGGCAACGGGAGTCGTGACCGGTATTGCCGCCTTCTCAACCGTCATCCTAGCCGCACCAATGGATTCGACCCTTCTCTTCCGCATTGGCACGACACTGATCGGGTTCGGTGGTGGATTGTTCGCAGTCGGTACGCTGACGGCTGCAATGAATTCAGCGACAAATGATCAGGTGGGCTTGGCATTGGGTGCCTGGGGAGCTGTTCAGGCAACCGCGGCTGGGCTGGCAATTGCCATGGGCGGTGCCATCCGTGACGTGTTCTCTTCACTTGCCACGGCGGGTGCACTCGGCCCAGCGCTGCAAGGCAAGGCGGTCGGATATACGGTCGTCTATCACATCGAAATACTTTTGCTTTTTGCAACGCTCGTGGCGATCGGGCCGCTCGTGCGCAGCAACGTCAATCACAAGCGATCAATGACCATGCGATTTGGCTTGGCGGAATTTCCGAGCTGAACCGAGTTGATTTGGAGGAAATGAGATGGAAATCGGAGCTGTAACAGACTACATCGATGTTGCTCAACTTGCGCTATACGCGTTCTGGATCTTCTTTGCCGCGCTCGTCTACTATCTGCGCCAAGAAGACCGACGTGAAGGTTATCCTTTGGAGTCCGATCCAGGCGGTGTTGTCGCAAGCAAGTTCTCGTTGTTCTTCCCCATCCCGCGGCCAAAGACATTCTCGCTACCGGACGGCAGCACCGTTGAGGCGCCGAATTTCGAGCGCGATACGCGGCAACACAAACTTGAGCCTGTTGAGCCATGGCCCGGCGCACCAGGCCACCCAGTCGGTGAACCAATGAAGGCCGGCGTTGGCCCCGGGTCATATGCCGAACGCGCCGACATCGTCGAGAAAACCTTTGAAGGAAAGCCGAAAATCGTGCCGCTTCGCGCTGATGCGGAATACGCCATTGCGGCCGCCGATCCCGATCCAAAAGGCATGCAGGTGTTTGGCGCAGACCGGGCACCGGCTGGCGTCGTCAGTGATGTATGGGTGGATCGGTCTGAAACGCTGTTGCGCTATCTCGAAGTAGAACTTGCAACGAAGCCTGCAAAGTCTGGCGATGACGCAAAAAGCGCTGGCGGCGGAACCGTTCTACTCCCCGTCACATTCGCGGACATAGACCGTGCTCACGGGCAAGTATGGGTCGACGCAATTTTGGCGTCACAATTCGCTGACGTCCCCAAACTTAAATCGCCGGACACAGTCACACGGCTCGAAGAAGAAAAGATCGTCGCCTACTACGGCGCCGGCACGCTTTACGCATATCCAGTACGTACGGAGTCATTGCTGTGAACGAATACGATACGGAAAAAGTTCTGGGTCTGCCCGGATACCTGCCTGCCGATGAAAAGCTCTTGTGGCAAGCCAAACCCGATCTCTTGTCTACAGCGCGGCACGTCTTTCATTTGGACAAGGTTGCGATTTACTTCGCTTGCCTATTCGCCTGGGGCCTCAGCGCGGGTATGGCGGAAGGAGAAACGCTTGCGACGGTATTGACACAATCCGTTTGGCTAGTAGCAGGCGCTTTTTTTACGCTTGGTCTCCTCGCATTGCTGACTTGGTATACCGCAAAAACGACAGTCTACACACTGACGAGCAAGCGGGTCGTTCTGCGTTATGGTTTGGCGTTACCAATGATGGTGAATATTCCATTCACATCAATTGCTGCAGCTGACCTGAAACTATTCGGCGACAAGACCGGTGACATTTCACTGACTGTGACTGGCAACAAATCACTCGGCTACATTTTTCTCTGGCCGCATGCCCGTCGCTGGCATTGGTTCTCCCCAAAACCAACGCTGCGTTCCATCCCAAATGCAGAAGAACTCGCCAACGTTCTTTCGCGGTCAGCGACGCCGGAGATAGGACGTATTGCAGAACCGTCACTGGGCACCCTGACCACACCTGAGGCCGTACCAACATCAGCCGCGGCGTAACAAGCAAAGTTTGACGATGGAACAGAGACAGAAATCAGAAATTCCCAAAAGCGCATTAATTGCGATGGCCTCGCTAGCCATGTTTTCCATCGTGGCTGCTGGCTTGGGCCGCCTCACCGGTGTTGGCGTGACAGAAGTGGACGACACAACGGTTATCGCCAAGCGCATGCTGCATATTGCGGATCGCGGCGACGGAGCTGTCATTCTCACCGAAGCTGGAACAAACGAAATCGTACGCGTCGTCCACCCCGGCAAGGATGGATTTTTAAGAGGCATTTTTCGCAGCCTCACCCGCGAAAGACGACTAAATGGCATTGGAGCGGAAGCACCATTTGCCCTTGAGCTGCAAGAAGACGGTCGTCTTACACTCGCCGACCCCGCCACGCGTCAGCGCATCGAACTGGTCGCCTTTGGACAAACGAACTTGTCCACTTTTGCAAGTCTTCTAAGCACGAGGAGAACACAGCAATGATAACAGGGCTCAGCCTTAGGGAACGATTTGATGTTCCCTGCACAATCGAGATCGAGAATACCTATGAGAGCCTGCATGCTCATGTGGAGCTCGATGGAAACGTAGAAATTGAGCCCGGCGATGAGGTTTGCGTTCATGGTGATCCCATCCGCGTACCTTACGGCGAAAAGGCCGTTCTTCGCCGCAACGCCACCGTCACACGCGCTGGCTGGCTGGAACGAGCATGGACCCGCGCCACTGGCGACCTGGAGTTCATGGAATTGTGTGAGTTCAGTTTTTCATCGGGGAGCAAACTATGACAATAGGAATCCCTGGCGCGCCAGCCCCAAACCAGACCACCAAGCAGGCCATTGATGACGATCTGTTAGCGCCGCGCTTTTATACAACGGACTTCGACGAACTCGACAGCATGGACGTCTCTTCCGTTCGTGCGGAATGGGACGAACTGATCTCAGAAATGCGCAGCGATCCAAACAAAGGCCACTTTAAGCGCAACGACGAATGGGACGACGTCAAGCTCGAAGATTTGCCTCCTGGGCTTAGGAAAGAATTCATCGATTTCCTGGTCAGTTCGCTAACTGCAGAGTTTTCCGGTTGCGTGCTCTACTCGGAGATGAAAAAACGCGGGAAGAATCCCGATATTTGCGAGCTCTTCAAGCATATGAGCCGCGACGAGTCGCGCCATGCTGGATTTATAAATGACTCATTGAAAGACTTCGGCCTCGGAGTAAATTTAGGCTTCCTTACGAAGACCAAGAAGTACACCTTCTTCAAGCCGAAGTTCATCTTCTACGCGACGTACCTATCTGAAAAGATTGGATACGCCCGCTACATAACAATCTTTCGTCACCTTCAGCAAAACCCGGACCGCCGCTTTCATCCGATATTCAAGTGGTTCGAAGAGTGGTGCAACGACGAATTCCGGCACGGTGAAGCATTTGCGCTGCTGATGCGGGCAAACCCGCAGCTGCTTAAAGGACGAAACAAGCTTTGGGTTCGCTTTTTTCTGCTTGCAGTCTTTTCAACAATGTACGTCAGGGATCATGCCCGGCCACACTTTCACGAGGCGTTGGGAATTAAACCGACGGACTATGACTACCGTGTCTTCCACATCACATCGGAAATTTCGAAGCAAGTCTTTCCAATAACTTTGGACCTCGATAGCCCGAAGTTCCGTGCGCTACTCGAACGTTTACGCGTGCTGAATGATTCGATGGAAGAAGCGCGGGCAAAGGGTGGGCTTTTGGGAAAAGCTAAACTGGCGGCGCTTGGAGCCACCGCGGGACTTATTTTCATGCGCCTGTTCATGCTTCCCACGAAAGAGAATGTGTTGCCCGAACACAGCCGTCTCTCACCTGCCTGGTAGGAGCAAGGAAAGCACTCGCGATGACAAGTGTTTTGGGACCCATCGTTTTCACGGTATTTCTCTGGTGGTTTAGCACCGGAGCGATCCTGTATTTATTGGGTCTGCCACGCGGCACATATTGGTCGAACCTGCTCATTGCAGGTTTGACTGCAACGGGATCTTTCATTGCATTGCTTGAATACGCGTGGGCAGCGACGCCCACAGCCGCTTACGTCGCCTTTGTCTGCAGCTTGCTGATCTGGGCGGCCCTTGAAATCGGTTTTCTGACAGGCCTCATCACAGGTTCAAGAAAAACCGAATGCCCCGCTGATGCGACCGATTGGAAACGGTTTACGTTTGCAACACAGTCCCTCATCTATCACGAGTTATCGTTACTCATTGCGGGGATATGTATTCTGGTTGCAACTTGGGGCGCGCCTAACCAGGTTGGTTTCTGGACCTTCCTGGTTTTGTGGGTCATGAGGCTCAGCGCAAAATTCAATATATTTTTCGGCGTTCCAAATGTGACCGAAGAGTTCTTGCCTTCACACCTGCATTTCTTAAAGAGCTACTTCGGCCGCCGTTCGATGAATCTGTTCTTTCCTATCGCGGTCACTGCATCGACGATCGTAGCTGCTGTGCTGGGAACATCGGCCGCAGCTTCAAATATTACCCAATTTGAACAGACTGCTTATCTGCTTCTCACGACCCTCCTGGCGCTCGCGATCTTAGAGCATTGGCTGATGGTTCTGCCATTGCCAGCAGAGGCCCTCTGGAGCTGGAGCCTTTCGCCGAATGAGGAGCAAGCGAAATATCCCCTCCAGGCAAGAGCAGAAAGCACGCACCAATTGGCACAACCCCAGTCAGTTACAGGGGCCGCGCCGATCACAAAAGAGATCGAAATAACCGACAGCTTACAAAAGCTGCGTGTAGGATGGGTCACAAAATGAAAAGCACAAATCATCAAAACGCGTTTCCACAAAGACAGACTAACTTTGAGGCTCTATTTCAAGATCGATTGAAAGCTCTGAAAGACGAAGGTCGCTACCGCATCTTCGCCGAACTGGAGCGCTGCGCCGGCAGTTTTCCCAAAGCCAGTCGATACACTGAAAACGGAATTGATGACGTCACCGTTTGGTGCTCGAACGACTATCTCGGCATGGGGCAGAACGCCAAGGTCTTAGGCGCAATGAGCGAAGCGCTTGAAAAGTGCGGCGCCGGAGCGGGCGGCACACGCAACATTTCCGGGACCAACCATTACCATGTTCTGCTTGAAGAAGAGCTTGCCGATCTTCACGGCAAGGAAGCCGCGTTGCTTTTTACGTCGGCCTATGTAGCAAACGACGCGACGTTATCGACGTTGATAGAGCTGATGCCCAACACGATCGTGTTCTCTGATCAAAAAAATCATGCCTCCATGATTGCCGGCATTCGGCGAGGTGGCTGCAAAAAGGAAATCTGGCGGCACAACGATCTAGACGATCTCGAACAGCGGCTAAAGAAGTACCCGCATAATGTGCCAAAGATCATCGCATTTGAGAGTGTCTACTCGATGGATGGACACATTGCACCAATTGCAGCGATCTGCGATTTGGCCGAGAAATACAATGCAATCACCTACCTGGACGAGGTTCACGCAGTTGGGCTCTACGGGCCGAGAGGTGGCGGTATTGCCGAGCGCGAAGGGATTATGGATCGCGTTGACATCATAAATGGAACGATGGCCAAGGGCTTTGGCGTGATGGGGGGCTACATCGCTGCAAGCAAAGCCTGTTGTGATGCAATCCGATCCTTCGCATCCGGTTTCATTTTCACCACATCCTTGGCCCCGGCTATTGCCGCCGGCGCGCTAGCAAGCATCAGGCACCTCAAGAGCAGTCAGCTAGAGCGCCAGCGCCACCAGGAACGGGCCAGAACACTGAAAAAGAAACTCAAAGATGCGCGGCTTCCTATCATGGATAATCCAAGCCACATTGTGCCGGTATTGGTTGGTGACCCAGTGCACTGCAAAGCTGTCACTGATACGCTCTTGATGAAATATAGAATTTACGTGCAGCCAATAAACTACCCAACGGTGCCAAGGGGCACGGAGAGAATGCGCTTCACCCCCTCACCGTTGCACTGCGACCAAAAGATGGATGAGTTGCTCGCTGCGCTGAAGGAACTATGGGTGGCTTGTCCGGTGGCGAACGGTGAATACGTTCGCCTTGCAGCCGAATAGAGGTCTTTGTGTCAACGCGTAAGGTGATCTGACAGGACGCGTGCGTTTCGCCAAAAAAGCGATCCCCCAATGCGCACCATCGCGATTTGGATGCGGCAATAGCTATACACCGAGGCGTGCCAACTGGCGCTGATCTGTACCGTTGGGATTGAGAATAGCCGCCCACATGTAATTTTAAGCAAAGCGCCCACCTGGCTGAGCAAGCCTATCGATTGAACCGTCGACTACTTGATGGTGAAGCGCGCTCGCCCAATACCTGCGTCCAACACGTAACGTGGGAGCGTATACCAAATCGCGTAACATTATGCCTGTAATGCCGCCGGATATCGTCGACCGGTGCTCTGTTCGCAGCTTGATTATCTCGTATTGCCCGAAAGTTCTCAGGCACTCGGGCCTGGTCTCAATGGACGAGGCAAGCCCTCGGACATCAATGGCCTAAACAGGTTGAGCCCCGGACAGTCTCTCCCTCTCGGCGTTGTCAAATTGGATTTGCCACAGGCACCCACAAACGTCCGTGCGACGGACTTTGACCTATGTATGCCCTTTATCAGGGGCACATAGAAAGCGGCGCAAGAGTTACTCTCGCGCCGCTATAGCAACAATCAAGTTGTTGCGATCTGTTGTCTACTTCTTGGCGAGTTCTGGATTGTCCTTCAGCATCGACTGACCATAGAGCGGCTTGCTCTCGCCATTGTGGCAGGTTGCGCAGTTGAGCTTGGGCGCATCACCAGTGGGTCCAAGCCGGCTTTGCGGGAAGGTGTCCTTCAACGGTGTCAGATAGCTTGCATTCAATTCGCGTACCATTTGAATACCATGCCAGGCCGTAACGCGTTCTTTGGTGCTTTGCCCCCAGTCATAGAACGATCGGCTATTGTGGCAGAAGGAGCAGTTCACCCCCAGTGCTTGCGAAATATGCATCATCAGCCCGTAGGTTCTTTCGGTGTCCTTGATATCCTTGACGTCAGCACCTTTGACGGGCAGCGCGGTCTGGGAGATGACGCGAATGTCATCCGGTTTGTCTGCCTTGAGATAACCCTGGAAGAAGTCCACCGGCAGCGACGTCACGCCCACCGACTCAGCTGCAATGTTCTGGTGAGCCATCGATGCAGCATAACCAGCGGCGCTGTCAGCCGGTTCGGAAAACCAGATGTTGTCGGGGACCGGTTTTCCACGGTGACAGGTATAGCAGGTGACACCTGTTTCGGCGACATGCTTGGACCAAGATGAATTGATTTGCCGCGTCATTTCGAACATGCGCCGCGACACAATCTTGGTGTATTTGCTGTCAGATGCGAAATTCCCATCATCATCGTGGCAGTACGTGCATCCTTGTTCGGGAGACACCCACTCCGTTACTGCCAACATGATACGATCAAACTGCTCTGCGCTTAGATCACCCAGCACCTTCACGTTTGTGTATTCTTGCGATGCCCTGGGACCGGACTCAGACGCAGGGTCCTGCGGCTCTGGGATTCCAAGCGACGCGCGCTTGATGGATTCTGTTCTTGGATTGATAACCTGCTCCATCCCTAGCCCGCGGTAACCGTATTGCACGGTGTCCATCGGCGGTCGCTCCCATCCGACGGTGAACAGCCCCGCGATTGCGAGCAAAATGGCTAGGACGGTGGCAAGCAATACACGCGTGCTCATGGCGCACCTCCGGTTGCAAGAGTGGGATCAACTACAGGCGGAGTGACAGGAGGATATCCTGGGGCAACGCCGTGCTTCACAGCCCACAGGTACCAGTTATCGACAACCGTACCTGTTAGCAGGATCCCGATACCGCCTGTTAGCGGGCACAACACCGCAAACCACCAAGCCCAGCGGTGGACCGATTCCATCGTTGCGTTGAAACCCATGGTCCAACGCCAGAATAATGCGGCACGCTCCGATGCTGTTCCGCGGTCCGTGATTTGCTCAAGCTCTCTTTCGCCACCATACCGGCTCACTGCAAGGATCGTGGCGCCATGCATCGCGAACAACAACGCGGAGCCATACAAAAACGCTATCGAAAGCATGTGAAACGGATTGTAGAAGAGATTGCCGTAGCGGATCGAGAACGCCGCCGTCCAATCCAGATGAGGAAAGATGCCGAATGGCACGGCTTCCGACCAGCTACCCATCAGCAACGGCCGAATAAAGCCAAGCACAAGGTAGAGCCAAATGGCTGCGGCAAACGCCCAGGCAACATGCGTACCCATGCCCAAATCCCGCGCGCGCTGATACATTCTAATCCACCACAGAAAAATGGATGCAGTGAGGAAGAAGCCGGCCATTAGCCACCATCCACCCTCAGCAAGCGGAGGAAGCGTCAATCCATATTTCGGAGAAGGCGGCTCCAATGCGAGCCAAGGCAGCTGCCGAATAAATTCGACAGGGTTCCAATTTACGGATGCCAACATGTTGAGACCGATGATCTCAATTGCAACAAACCCGCAAATCAGCGCGGCAAGCCCACTCGTTCCCAAATAGATGGGGCCGACTTGCGCATCACCAATTCTTCCTGCAAGCGTACTGAACCAGGGCGTCCCTTGCCGTTCCCAACTCGTGGTATCCGGCTCAACACCTGCTTCCGGTGCGCCGCGCACTTGAACCTTCGTAAAGATGTTCTGATAGTAAGCCATGTTGACACCCTCGCCTTAAGGCCAGATCGGTAGATTGAGCCACCAGTTCCACCATTCAGGCCAACCTCTGGTCCAGAAGGGCCCACTAATGATGATGCAAACGGCACTCCAAAACACGGCGGACAGGGCCAGAAACAGACCAAGTCGGTGGATGCCAAGCGTTCCTACCGAATAACCGATCGTGTCGCGAAAGAATGTATTCTCATGCTCAGGCGTCTTCACCGGCTCACCCTTCTTAGGGTTGGCCGCCGACAGAATTAGAGACCCGTGAAGAGCAAGCGCCAGGCACGTCGTAAAGAAGAAGGACACCGCCAGCATGTGTGCGGGATTGTAGTGGAAATGCAGGTATTGATAGCCCGTATTCGAAACCCAATCGAGGTGACTGATTATCCCGTACGGAAATCCGTGGCCCCATGCACCTAGCAGTACCGGGCGGATTACGACGAGGCTAAAATACGCAAATATTGCAAAGCCGAACGCAAACGGAACGTGATAACCGATACCCAGTTTCCGGCAAATCTCCACTTCTCTCAGCGCCCAAGACACAAACGCACCTAACGCGCATATCGTGATCACCTGCCACAGGCCGCCTTCTTTGAGCGGCGCAAGTCCTAGACCATATTCAAGGTCGGGTGGCGCAATGTTTATTTGCCAAAGATTCCATGTCGGTCCGATTGCGGCGCCATAGAGTATGAGCGCCGTACCGACGACCGCGAAGAAGATCGTAGTGACACCGAAGAATCCCACGTAGAACGGACCAACCCAAAAATCGAACAGGTCTCCGCCTATTAAGGTACCGCCACGGACTCGGTACTTTCTTTCAAAGCTCAACATAGCCATTTTGCGCACCTCGGTACGGGTCGATCAATTCAGATTCATTAATTTCGTGGGTGGTGGACAATCCAGCGTTCAAGGCGCCTCAACCGCCCACCACCAACAATCTTGCTTGGCTTTAAGCAGCGGTCTTATCAACGAGATAAGTAACCTCTGATGCCGGCGTCAGCATTGCTGCTTTCTTCCGGGGGCCTTCAAGCCAATTGAACCGATCTGTGCTGAGCAAGATGAAATGAATCACAATTGCCAACACAAATAGGAACGTGAACAGCGCGACCAATGTGCGTCGCGGATCAAATAGAAGCCACAGCCTCCACATTTCAGTCCTCCTAGCCCACCAAAGTGGTCAAGTAGTCAGAAGCCAGCTTCATTTGGTCGGTCAGCGCCGCGTATCCCCCTTCAGGCGGAAGCCACGGACGCCATTGCCAAACGAGGAAGTGAGCGATGATCGCAATCACGGTAAAAATTATGAAACTTGTCACAAAGATACCGTGAAATTCCTTCGCCTCCTGCTCCGTTAAGCCCGACAATGGACTTCGTCTGTCGTCAGCCATATTTTCATGTTCTCCTGATCAATAGCTGCTAACAGCCGTTACCGCGCATCCCCCGCGGCAGGGGCGCCTTGGATTCTAAAGTCAAGGCAACTTTCCGCCCAGACGACCGGACGAAACTTTTTTCATCCCTACCCCATGAATGCGTAACCAGTGCACGTGCTTGCAGAGGCACGCGCCTCCTGGAAAACCGAGGCACGTGTTTGGGACTTTTCTTCCTTGTCAGAAATCGACAGCACGCGTTCGACAACTGCGATTGGAAGGAACACGCAAAAGCACACAGCAAAGATAATCCTGCTTTCAAAACTCTTCTTAGCCTTGCGGCGAATTCGAGCCGGACTGGCCTTGATTCCTGCGACTGCCATGATCTTTGCCTCCATACCCAAATAGAAATTCACCCAGTTTTCCCGCACTATTGCCTTTGGCAGGCTGTACTGCCCCCAGCCTCCATAACCTGCGCAACGGTCACACTCGCTAAGCCCGCCAAGCGCGCCGAGCGTTCTGCAGAGTCTCGCAAAGACTTCGCCGCCGAAATTCGTATCAATACAGGTTGCGCAGAGACGAGATCATCAAGCAGCTCTTTCGCATCATCGTCCCACTCGATTTCCGTAAGCATTCGCGATGGCGTCGCGTCTACCTTGTCGAGTTCGGTACCCAGGGGAAGAATGTGAAAGAGCGCATCAAACAGCGCATTACAGACTTCTTGAACAACATAGGTCGCACCGGAATACCCCATGAACGGAGTTCCGGTGTGCCGACGTATGATGGCGCCAGGGAATGAAGCTGGAATATATGCTGCGCGAGACGTCGACTCTGCCAAATACATTCGTTCGTTGTAGCTGCCGAATACAATGAGTGGCTGTTTGTCTCGTAGCGCCGTTCGAACTTCATCGTTGTCTGTTTTGTCACCTGCGCGACGTGCCAACGAATACGAGCAGTGCATCCCCAATTCCGTTTCAAGGAAATGGCGCACACCGCGCTCATAGGTCTCATTCGCTACAATTGCGAAATTGGCCGTACCGAAGAAGTCCTGCGTCACCGAGCGCCACAGGTCCCAGAGCGGTTTGATCGTGGTGTGCTTTTCCCGTTCGATAAACGGTTCGGGATCAAGTCCGGTCAGCTCACCCAGACTGCGCAGGAATTTTGTCGTCGAATGCAACCCGATTGGCGCTTGTAAATAAGGGCGCTCCAAAGCCTCGCAAAGAAGCCGGCCGTATTCCCGATACATGCAGATGTTCACATGCGCATCCGCTAGTTTCGGAACATCGGCAATATGGCTGCCAAGCGGAAAGACCATATTGATTTGGGCCCCGACACCTTCCACAAGTCGGCGAATTTCTGCAAGGTCTGACGCGGTGTTGAACGTCCCGTAGATCGGGCCAATGATATTGACCTTCGGTATCTCGCCAGGCTTTAGAGGTTTGACGGCAGGAACCTTCTTGCGCCCGTACTGCGTCCAAAGCCATGCCATCGCCCGATTGGCACTTTGCCATTGGTCTTCATCGATAGTGCGCGGAAGGAAACGTAGTATTCCGGTTCCCTCTGGCGTAACGCCGCCACCGATCATTTCGGCAATTGACCCTGTCACAACGACTGCCGGGAGATCAGGATCGAGCGCCTTGTGCGCCCGTATCATTGCATCCTCTGTCCCAGTCTTTCCGAGTTCTTCTTCCGACAATCCGGTGACCACGATGGGCAACTCATGCGGAGGAAGCGCGTCGGTGTAGTGCAAGACGGAAGTCACTGGAAGGTTCTCGCAACCCACAGGTCCATCGATGACGACCTGCAGCCCTTTCACCGCGGTGAAAACATAGACCGACCCCCAGTAGCCGCCTGCACGATCATGGTCGAGGACAAGCATTAAGCGACCTCCTCGACATCGCGGGACTGCGTGAGCCTCGCTATACGGCGGCGGTGAGTTTCTCGGAATTTTTTGTTATCTTCCGGCACGGACTCCCAGATGCCAGCAGCGTGCGCTTCACCTACGCCAGCAAAGAATGTCTTCATTTCATCAAAACGGGATTTGTTTGCCAGCGCCGCATTCACGACTTGTGCCAGACTTCCAGCGCCAGCAGGTCCCATCAACGGTCGTGCCGAAATCAGGTTCGTAAAGTAAAGTGCCGGGATCGCCATCTCTTTCGATTTTTGCACGACAGGTGTCGTACCGATCGCTAAATCCGGCGAAAATTCCTGAACGGCGGCAATGTCCTGCTCCAAAGACGCCCGGTAGTTGACTTCGACGCCTTTGGAGCGAAGCCAACTGTGATCATCTTCTAAGAATCTGGTCCGCGGGCACGCCGTTCCGACATACCGTACGTCTGCGCCACTTTCGATCAGCAGCCGAGCGACAAGAAGTTCTGATCCCTCGTAGCCGGAAAGCGTAATTCGCCCCTCAATTTGGCAATTGCTTAGCGCAGCGCGAATGGCGGGAAGTGCGCGTTGTTTCGCAGCCTCCAACTTAGACGTCGGGATGCCGCAAACGTCACCCATTTTTTCAAGCCACGATGCCGTACCGTCATAGCCGACGGGCGCTGACCCGACGAGGGGGCGGCCTGCGTCTTCAAAAACACGCAACGTTGACGAATAAAACGGATGAATTGCTGCTGCGGCGGCGCAATCCAAAGCCGAATAGAGTTCCCTCCATTCACGCGTCGGAACAACTGGGCCTGCCGCTAGACCCATAGGCTCAACCAACATTCCAATGCCTACAGGATCGGCCGGAAACATTTCTCCGACAAGAGCAATGGTAGGTTTTTGTGACCGGCCCGCGCGTGGCTCTTGCACGGGTCCACTTTGGACTTCGCCAACGGCATATTTCAACATCGCGCCGGCAATGACGTCTTTTGCCTCAGCATGCGTCGGCACACCAAATCCGGGAACATCAATGCCAATAACGCGTACACCATTAATCTCGCCAGGCAGCAGTTTTAATGGAACCCCTGACGCAGTTGGAACGCACAAATTTATTATGACAACCGCATCGTACTGGTCCGGGTCGCAAAGCTTATGGACAGCATCACGAATGTCCTCAAAAAGCTTACCTGTTACGAGTGTTTCGGAATTGAAGGGAACATACCCGACAGTCCGGCGCGCACCATAAAAGTGTGACGTAAACGTCAAGCCATAAACGCAACACGCCGAACCAGAAAGAACCATTGCCGTTCTTCGCATGCGAAGCCCCACCCGCAATGATCCAAACGCCGGGCACATACTCTGGGGTTGATCATGCGGACCTCGCGGATAGTCTTTTTCAAATTGATCCAGAACATCGCTCTTGCCAGCGGACTTTGCTGCCGCGCGCATCGTGTCGGCGCCGGCGTGACACCCAACGTTCGATGATTGAGGGCTTGTGGTCTCTGACTGCGCCGTCTGGACGGTCCAATGATCCGTCACTTGACAAGCATCGCGACGGTCAACCGGAACATCATCCGGCTCGTAGCGAACTTCGCAGCTTGCCACCCGTCCCGTCTGGTTGCGTTTCAGACCATCAGTCATGCGAAATCAATTCCAACCTCGTCCATCAAACCGTGTCGTAGATCACCTCGAGTGATGGCTTCTCAACGATCTTTCCACCACACATATCTTCAGCCGTTGCTGAACTGAGCGGAACGCCGCGCCCGACTTCTTCTCCGCTGAACAAGTTCAAAAGTTCTTCCTGCCCAAGCGGCGATGGGCGCACTGGCGGTGCCTCGCACACGTTTTGCGCAAGCTCTGCAAACAAACCGCTCCAGTCTGTTCCCGGCCGTCCGATAATTTCGTAATTGGCACTCTTGCGTCGAATGTCGTCATTCGCCGGGATGGCCGAGAGAACTGGTATGCCCGCAGCGTCCGAGAACGCAGCCGCTTCGCCTGTTCCGTCATCCTTGTTGATGACCATGCCCGCGACACCGACATTGCCGCCAAGTTTTCGGAAGTACTCGACGGCAGAACACACGTTATTGGCAACATACAGAGATTGAAGATCGTTTGAGGCGACGACGATCACCTTCTGGCACATGTCCCGCGCAATCGGCAGGCCAAATCCGCCACAAACGACGTCACCTAGAAAATCGAGAAGGACAAAGTCAAAATCCCAATCATGGAAACCTAGTTTCTCCAAAAGTTCGAAGCCGTGAATAATCCCGCGACCGCCGCAACCGCGCCCAACCTCAGGACCGCCGAGCTCCATTGCAAACACACCATCGCGTTTAAAGCAGACGTCGCCGATGGCAACCTCTTCACCAGACTCTTTTTTGCGCGCGGAGGTTTCAATTATCGTTGGGCAAGCACGACCGCTAAACAAAAGAGACGTCGTGTCACTTTTGGGATCACATCCAATGAGCAACACACGTTTACCCTGTTGCGCCATCATGTAAGACAGATTTGCCAGCGTGAAACTTTTGCCAATGCCACCTTTGCCGTAAATGGCAATAATTTGCGTTTTCTTCTCAGGCTCTTTCTTTGGCGTTTCCAAGTTTTCCGGCGCGGTCCCATCGCTGATGAAATCAGAAACAGCCCGTTTGGAAGCTTTAGCCTTCTGTGATTGGCTTTTTTCGCTCATTGAAGGCTTCTCCAATCCAAGATCATTTTTACGCAAGTGCTGTCGTTGAATGCTGTTTTATAGGCGGCGGCGGCATTGGTGGCGTCGCTTCGATGCGAAATCAGACCGTCCAGCGAAAGCCGTCCGCCTGAAACGAGATCCCTCACCGCCTGCATGTCCTCTGCCTGCCACTCGGCGGCAACGCGCATGCGCATTTCCTTCATGAAAGCAGGCGGGAAGGAGAACGACAGTCGGTTCTGGTAAAAACCGGCCAGAACAATTTCGCCGCCTTTTTGTATTCGACCGATGAGGCCATCCAGCAAACCGGCATCGCCGCTCACATCGCAAACTGTTCGATAATCTTTTTTTATATCGAGTGAGGGGTCGATCACCTCGTAGCCAGCTGCACCATCACGACGATCGGCTTTCGTCTCCCACACAGTTGGCGGCTCATGCCCAAGCGCAATCGTAAGGCGTGCCAAAAGCCGGCCGAGAATCCCGTGCCCCACAATGAGATCCGGTGGCTCAGCGGCGGCTGGCGCAATTGCATGTCTGGCTGTTGCCGCTAACGCGAACAGGGTCGACAATTCGCCGAGGTCGGGATCCACTTTCCAAACGCGTTGTGCTGGCACAACGAGCCTGGACGCAGCTCCGCCAAACAACCCACGAATTTCGCCGAAACATTGTGCTCCTGGCACAAAGACATTATCGCCAACTTCCAGGCCCATTTGCGCGTTGCCGACTTCGCTGATGCGCCCAACAGACTCGTATCCGGGAACGAGCGGATATCCCATGCCGGGAAAATCGGGCATGCGACCGGTGTACAGCAGTCGCTCTGTTCCCGTGCTGATGCCGCTCCAGTCAACATCTACCGCCACGTCGTTTTCGCCGACTGACTCCAACTGCAGCTCATTGAGCTTCAGTTCTCGGGGCCTTTCGAGAACAACTGCTACCGTGTCCATCTGCGGCTTCACAATCGAATGACGCGAGCGTCCCAACCCCGCATAAGAGGTCACATCGACGCACAATACATAGACACTTTAGATTGACAGTTATAATTGTCAATCTTTGTTTACATTTCATTCAGGCTCTGCGGGCGACGATGGCGCTTGTCTGCAACGGTGAATGTGTCCTGACACGACGGACGGCATGAAATCCCGCATCGGTCAGCATTTTTGAAAGCATCTGGAAGGTTCGTGGCTGCCCCTGCCGCATGGCGGCCAGGTACATTCCGAAATAAGCGTGCCCCATCCGTACCTCACCGGGCGTGTCCGCAAGAGGCTCCCCGATTAGAACAGCCCCTCCGGGAACAAGCGCTTGACGCACCTTAACCAGCAGAGTGCGTACGACATAGTCGTCATGATCGTGCAAGATGCGTATAAGCGAAATGATGTCTGCCCCGACCGGTAGCGGGTCACGTCGAAAGTCTCCATCCACCACGCGGAGGGGTGGGCTGTATGGATGGCTCGCCAATCGCTGCCGCGCTAGCGTCGCGACAGCTGGCAGCTCGTAGAGTGTCAAATTGATATCGGGATATCGTTGCGCAACCGCGCTTAGAAATGTTCCGTCCCCGCCGCCAATATCGAGCATATTCCGGTAACGTATGAGGTCGTATGCGTCGAGAATTTCCTGAGCAATCAGGCCCTGCGAGGCAGCCATTAGGCTTGTGTAGCGACTTGCAATGAATGGGCTGGTATCGCGAGGCGTGTCAGATTTAGCGTAAGCCCAAAACTTGGACAGTTGCGTTGGGGACTCATACTGCTTTAGCATGGCGATCGGATCGGCTAGATCGGCATATAAAAATTTATGATGCCGGATCATTGCAGCGATGCCCGGTTCGCTTGACAAAACGGCCCCGAGCTCACCTAAGCCGTACTTCTCGTCTCCAAACGGATGCAGCAATTCCAACGCGCATGCTGCGTTCAGAAGGCGGCGCGCCTGCTCCGGTGCCAGCCCGCTATCCGTTGCAAGCTGATCAAGCGTCCTTGGACCCTCTGACAAAGATTCAAAAAGCTTGAGCTCGACACAAGCATAGAGCACCTGCGAGTACACAAAACCCGCAGTTAAATCAAATAGTTGACGCGCTTTGCGCCGGGCAAGCCATGCCGAGAGCGGAAACCGAAACGCCCACTTTCGAAAGCTCGGATTTTGCAGCAATTTGTTGCGGACATTCCGCAGTCTACCGCACCAAGGCACATTCGCGGCAACTTGTTCGGTGTTGGTCATTGAACTCGTACTGGAGCACGAAAACACGCACTGTATTAGGCGGCAGACTCAGCCAGTCGTTTCGGCGCAAGGCGCTTGCCTTGCGTTGCAACGAGTGCCTGCAGATCTGCGCTCCCCTGGCAAGGAGGAATGGAGTCAACTGCGTCTGAGAGGAGGCGCATAAGCTTTTGCTCCGCTCCCGCCACACCCAGATCCATAACGGCGCTTGGACGCATGAGGGTGGCATCACGTCCACATGGCTTGCCGACATCCTGCGGCCGCCCGATCACATCAAGAATATCGTCCGCCACCTGATACGCCGCACCAATTTTTTCCCCAAGCGCCCTCCATAACTCGGGATCATTCCCGGTGGCGATCGCACCCCCCATCGTTGCGCCAGCAAAAAGCGCGCCCGTCTTCGCACGGTGATACTCGCTCGTATCTGTTCGCGCCTCGCATTCCAACCCCTGTCCTGCAATAATCCCTGTCGGAAGTCCGACGGCCCGACTCAGTATTGTGAGCAGTCCCAGAAGGCGACGCTGATCGGTCAGGCTGCCTCGTACTATGGTTTCATATGCGAGTACAATGAGTGCATCACCGGCAAGCAAGGCCGTTGCCTCCCCGAACGCGCAATGTACCGAGGGCCTGCCTCTGCGCATATCGGCGTTATCAAAACATGGCATATCATCGTGGACGAGCGAGCCGCAGTGCATCAGCTCGATCGAGGCGGCAATTGCATCCGTCAACTTTGGATTATCCTCGCCGCAGGCGCTTGCCACCGCAACGCACAACTGTGGCCGAATGCGAGCCCCGCCCGGGAAAACGGCATGCCTTATAGCGTCGACCAGTTTTCGTGGTTTGCCGGGCACCTCAACTCTGGACACCGCCATCTCCAAAGCTTTCTCAATTCGAGATAGAGCATCCACCATGACGTCACCCACAAAACTGTATCGCTATATTTACAGATAGCGTGTAAGTTATAATAGACACACTATGATACGGCAATCAATCTTAATGTTGTGAGGATCCGCACACCTTGGCCGAGTATCGTGTTGGCATTATAGGCGCAGGAATTGCTGGCCTGGTCGCAGCCCTGGAGTTGTCGGCGAACGGGATAGACGTCACTGTGTTTGAGAAAGCCTCTAAACCTGGGGGCAAACTTCGGCAAGTCAGCATTGCAGGCAGAGACTTGGACGCCGGTCCAACTGTGTTCACAATGAGCTGGGTCTTTGAAAAACTGTTTGAGGATATCGGCCATAGCTTCACTGACCATATAAAACTAACACCATTGGAAATCCTTGCGCGCCATGCATGGGATGATCATAACAGACTGGATCTGTTTCACGACATTGAGAGATCTGTAGACGCTATCTCCAACTTCGCCGGACCTCGCGAAGCGCAGGGCTACAAAGATTTCTGTAGCCGGGCAAAAAGTGTGTATGACACTTTGGAAGCAAGCTACATTTGCGCTTCGCGTCCCTCTGTCTTCGATCTGGTCGCAAGAAGTGCACCCTATGGATGGCACAACCTGCTTCAAATCTCACCGTTTACAAGCCTTTGGGATACTCTACACACCCATTTTCGCGATGAACGTCTACAACAACTCTTTGCAAGATACTCGACGTATTGCGGCTCCTCCCCCTTCCATGCGCCAGCTACACTTATGCTGATAGCGCACGTCGAGCAGCAGGGGGTTTGGAGTATTGATGGCGGGATGTATCGACTTGCTGAGGTGATAGAAGAACTCGCCATAAGCAATGGCGCAAGTTTTATCTACGATACTGCGGTTGTCGAAATAATTATCGAGGATAGGCACCCAAAAGCCCTCTTGCTATCAGACGGTGAAGTCGCTGAAGCTGATCTTATTATCGTAAACGCGGACACCGCGGCCCTTGCGAACGGAATACTTGGACGCAAACCGGCATATTCCATTAGGCCAATACACAAAAGCGAACGCTCCCTTTCGGCAATAACCTGGGCAGCTCTTTGCGAACCCTCGGGGTTCGATCTTACGCGGCACAATGTATTTTTCTCCGCAGACTACTCTGCCGAGTTCCGTACCCTCTTTGACAAGAGTGACTACGTGAAGGACCCGACAGTCTACGTGTGTGCCCAAGATCGGCTGAACAAGGAAGTTACCGCCGCTGGTGGTAATGAGAGAGTCCTTTGCCTCATCAACGCACCACCTACCGGCGACACCAGAAAGCTTGGTCCACAGGAGCTAAGAAAATGCGAAGAGCAAGTGTTCGAAAAGCTGATGGATTGTGGCCTGCAACTCAAGTGCACGGACCAAGCGAAGATCATAACAACCCCTTACGAATTCGATCGCCTCTATCCTGGAACCGGGGGCGCGCTTTACGGCCAATCCAGTCATGGTTGGGGCTCTTCTTTCAGTCGGCCCGGAACAGAAACGAGGCTGCCGGGTCTCTACCTCGCTGGCGGGAGCACGCATCCGGGAGCAGGTGTGCCAATGGCGGCAATTTCAGGGCGTCTGGCGGCCGCGCGTGTGATGAGGGACATCGGCTAGATCGCCCTGTGCCGCCTGGGGGTTATGCTTGGTGGTATGTTGATGCTCTTAGCGACGACGGTCATCAAGGCATTACAATAATCGCATTCGTTGGAAGCGTGTTCTCGCCATACTACAAATATTGCCGTCGGAGTGGCACCACAAACCCCGAAAACTTTTGCGCAATCAATGTCTGCCTGTATGGAAAAAGGCATTCCCGATGGGCAATGACCGAACGCAACAGTCAGTCGCTATACCGCAAGAGCAGCTTACTCCAGATCGGCACAAGTCACCTGCGTTGGGAGGATGAATGCCTCATCATCGACTTGGACGAACTGGCCATGCCCATTCCGTCACGCATCCGCGGCCAGGTTCGCATCACCGTGCCTGCAATGGTGGGGCAAGTGTATTCGCTTGATGAATCCAACAACCACGAGTGGCACCCCATTGCCCCGATCGCAACCGCTGAAGTCAAACTCGAAAATCCTTCGATCAATTGGAGCGGACAAGCCTATATCGACTCCAACTCTGGCGATGCCCCACTGGAAGACGTATTCTCAGCGTGGAACTGGTCAAGGAGCGTAGAGACACACCGTACGAGGGTCTATTACGACATCGTCCCTCGCAATGGTCCACCGGTTACCCTTTCGCTGCAATTCGATGAAACGGGCCACGTCGCGCCCATCGCACCAGCCCCTGGCGTTCCCCTACCAAAAACTTCTATTTGGAGAATACCCAGAGCGACAAGATCAGAAACGCCCAGCGACGCACGCATCATCAAGACCTTGGAAGATACACCATTCTATTCCCGTTCCATCATTGAGAGCAGGATAGACAATACAATCGTGCCGGCCATTCACGAGAGCCTTGATCTGGACCGGTTCAACAGTCCTGTCGTGCAATTGATGCTGCCGTTCAGGATGCCGCGTTCATGCTTTTGAATGATGAGAGCTGTCACGCGCTAACAATTTTTGCTTCGACACTTGGCCGACGCCCAAGCGCTGAGAACACCGTCTGCACAATTCCGTTGGCATGAAGTCCGGCGTCCTCATACATCGCGGCTGGACTTCCATGGTCAATGAAACGGTCTGGAAGCACCAATGTGCGGAGCTGCGTCTTGCCGCTCAAAGAGCCCTTGTTGCATAAGTAGCGCACGACGCTATCACCAAAACCACCGCTGGAACCCTCCTCGATCGTGACAACAACATGATGATTTCGGACCAGCTCATCGATAAGCTCACAGTCTATCGGTTTGGCAAAACGTGCGTCGGCAATAGTTGTTGATAATCCTTGGGCCGCAAGCTGATCAGCGGCTTTGAGACACTCCTGCAGCCGTCCACCGAGTGATAGAAGGGCCACGGTGGAGCCCTCTTTCACAATATAGCCCTTACCAATCTCCAATGGCCGCCCACTATCCGGCAACTGCCGGCCCGTTCCTTCCCCACGCGGGAAACGGAATGCAATAGGGCCCTCATCGTAGGCAGCGGCCGTCGCAACCATATCGCAAAGTTCCGCTTCGTCGGATGCCGCCATTATGGTGAATCCGGGCAGGCAGCCGAGACAAGCGATGTCAAATGATCCTGCGTGCGTTGGTCCATCCGCGCCCACCAGACCAGCCCGATCAATTGCGAAGCGAACAGGCAGTTTTTGTATCGCGACATCATGAACAACCTGATCAAACGCACGCTGCAAAAATGTCGAATAGATCGCGCAGAATGGCTTCATGCCTTCGCTGGCCATACCGGCAGCGAAGGTCACCGCGTGTTGTTCTGCTATGCCCACATCAAACATGCGGTCTGGAAATTCCTTTTCGAAAATATCCAGACCGGTGCCGGCCGGCATAGCGGCGGTAACTCCAACAATCCGCCTGTCCCGACGCGCTTCGTCCGCAAGACTTTGCGCAAAAACTTTTGTATAGGATGGCGCAATGGGCTTCGGCTTTGACTGCTTTCCTGTAATCACGTCAAACTTCGCGACACCGTGGTATTTATCCGCTGACATTTCGGCTGGTTCGTATCCTTTGCCCTTTTCCGTCACCACATGAATGAGTATCGGTCCTTTCGTGGTATCGCGCGCGTTCTGCAAGACGGGCAGAAGATGTTCAAGGTTGTGTCCGTCGATCGGTCCAACATAGTAGAATCCAAGTTCCTCGAATATGTTTCCACCCGACCAATAAGTGCGCGTCATTTCTTCAAAGCGTGCCGCCCGCCGCTCCCAGGCTTTTGGAAGTTTCTTAGCCAATTGCTTGGCTGAATCGCGAAGGTTTATGTACGTCCCACTCGACGTTACACGCGCCAGATAGGCCGAGAGCGCCCCAGTCGGCGGTGCGATCGACATATCGTTGTCATTCAAAATAACAATCAAACGTGCATCCAACGCGCCTGCGTTGTTCATGGCCTCATAAGCCATTCCGGCACTCATGGCGCCATCACCTATGACGCAGATGACGTTGTTCTTTTTGCCTTCGAAGTCGCGCGCAACCGCCATGCCGAGACCAGCGGAGATGGACGTCGAAGAGTGCGCCGCGCCGAACGGATCATAGACACTCTCGGAGCGCTTTGTAAAACCGGACAACCCGTTGGCCTGCCGCAATGTACGAATGCGATCGCGCCGTCCTGTGAGAATTTTGTGCGGATAGGCTTGATGACCGACATCCCATATAACCCGATCCTGCGGGGTATCAAACGTCCAATGAATTGCTACCGTCAACTCGACCACGCCGAGACCGGCACCGAGATGCCCACCCGTCACCGAAACGGCATCAATTGTTTCCTGCCGAAGCTCTGCAGAGAATTCGTTGAGGCGGGAGCGCGGCAATTGTCGCAAGCGGTCTGGAGTGTCGGCTTGATCAAGAAGTGGCGTCCTGCTGTTCACGATCTTGTCTTTTGGTTGTGTCATAGCAATCACCTACGAACGCTCAGCACAAATGCTGCTATTTTGGAATAAGTCGTCATCATTGTTGTGCAAACCGCTTTGGGTTGCTGCACGGTCTCGCAGCTCCAACTGAAGGCAAAGATCTAAGGCCGCCACGGCGCCGGCATGAATATCCCACCACTCATGCGATGACGTACGGCCGCTACCGATGGGTTGCGTTCGCACGACGGCATCCGCGAGAAACGAGCCTAGTGCAGCGGTGCTGGCGCCTTTGGACCCTGTCGTTCTGTCACGACCCGAAAGGGCGCCGGCGACCAACACAGCCTTCCGGCGCGGACCAACAACCGATCTGCGTTCGACAACATTGAGACCATCTCTGATAATCTTTCGCCCAATTTCCCGGTACAGAATGCGCGCAGACTCAATGCCCGGGCGACAAGACCGTGGCAATGCCTCAACGCCGACCTTTGCGCTGTCGTATAGTCCCTCTGCGTACGCCAATAAACGCTCGACCACCTCAGCTAACTGCGGACAATATTCAGGAGCCTTGATCCACTTGTCGGGATCGACGCCAGCCTCGCGCACCCAATTCGAGGGAAGGTACATACGGCCGTTGCGGGCATCCTCGCCAACATCACGCGCGATATTCGTGAGCTGCATTGCAATCCCCAGATCACATGCCCGAGAAAGCTGTTCGCGTATTCGCACGCCCATCAGGACCGCCATCATCACGCCAACTGTTCCCGCAACGCGTACAGCATATCCGCATAGATCGTCTATCGTTTCGTAGGTTCGGCTCTCTAGGTCCCACTGTAATCCTTCCAGCAATGCGTGCGGCACCTCTTCCGGCACCCCAAATTCATGGACAACATTGCAAAATGCCCGGTCAACGGGATGGTCGTCAGGCTCACCGGCGTATATGCGCGACAACCGTTGCCGAAACATTCTGAGTGCAGCGGAAGGTTTATCTGATAGGTCGACGGCATCGTCCGCCAATCTGCAAAACGCGTAGAGCGCTGTAGCCGGCTTTCGCACGCGTGGTGGCAGAAGGAATGACGCTGCGAAGAACGTACGCGATCCACCTCTCAGCAGCTCGCGACAAAAATGAAGATCAGCTGTCGAGGATTGCATTCTAACTCGTGAATGCTGCAGCATCTGGCACTACCTTATCGAGGATACGGGCGGAGGACAGGACACCTGGTACACCGGCACCTGGATGAGTGCCGGCACCTACCAAGAAGAGGTTTTCAACGTCTTCGCTTTTGTTGTGAGGACGAAACCACGCACTTTGCGTTAGAAGCGGTTCCATACCGAACGCAGCACCCTTCATGGACAAAAGCCGGTCCCTAAAATCGTTTGGGGTCAGGACGCGCGACGTGACAACACTCTTGGCGAAGTCAGGCAAAAGCGTCTGTGAGAGTTTCTCTTCAATACGTTTTCGATAGCATTCTGCCTGCCTGTTCCAGTCAATTTGACTGTCAAGATGAGGCACTGGAGAGAGCACATAAAATGTGTCGCAACCGGGCGGTGCCAGTGACGGATCCGTTGCGGTTGGACGGTGCAGATAAAGGCTGAAGTCGTCTGCGAGAACTTTCCGTTCAAAAATATCTGTCAGCAGGTCTTTGTATCGAGGACCGCAAAGAATGGTGTGATGGGGAATGTCCGTGAATTGACGGTTTGTACCAAAATACCAAACAAATAGGCTCATCGAGTATTGCGCCGACTCGATACGCGCGTTGGTCCAGTGACGTCGCGCATGGCGCGGAAGAAGATGTCGGTAAGTCCACGCTGAATCTGCATTGGACACGACAACATCCGCTCGCACCTGTTCGCCGGTCGCAAGGCGAATGCCGGTTGCTCGATTGTTGTCGACCAGGATTTCAGCTACATCGCAGTTGAGGAATAATGAGCTTCCCTGATCCTCAATCAGGTTTGCCATACCATCGATGAGCTTACCTGTCCCACCCATCGCATGGTGCACCCCCCAGCGCCTCTCCAAGGATGAAATCAATCCATATATTGAGGTCACTCTGAACGGGTTTCCACCAACGAACAGCGGATGAAAGCTAAGCACGAATCTGAGCTTTGGATTGACAACATACTGACCGACGAGCTTGTGAAGAGATTTATAACTGCGAAGTCTGATTAGATCCGGCGCGATCTTCACCATATCCAACACGGAGCTGAACGGCTTATCGCCACATTGCTCGAACCCGATTTGGTAAAGCAAATCGGTGTGGGCCATAAAGCGTTCATAGCCTTCAACATCTTCTGCGGAGATGCGCTGAACCTCGCGACGCATCTCTTCAGGGTCACCCGACACCCTGAAAAAATCGCCGTCGTCAAACCGGATTGTATAAAAAGGTGCGAGTTCGCGAAGCTCAATATCGTCCTCGAATGAGCGCCCGCAGAGCCTCCAAAGCTCCTCAAAAAGGAAAGGTGCAGTGATTATTGTGGGACCACCATCAAAGGTGAAACCATCCTTGCGAAACACGTAGGCCCGCCCGCCCGGGGCATCCAAACGTTCAAAAATGCTGACGCGGTATCCCCTAGCTCCTAAGCGAATGGCTGCCGCCAGTCCGCCGATACCACTACCAATCACGACGGCATGTGGCTTTTTGCGCGCCAGCCCGGAAGAGCGACCTATCTCAGATAGTGTCAACATAAGTTGACATTACATGTGTAAATCAATCTAGTGCAAGTAAAAAGTGAAGCATAGTTCTGCTGTCGCCCCCCTCTCACGCTAACAAATCCAGTCAACAGGCATCGGCATCAACTGATGCGCAGTTTGTCAGCGATCGTTACGATCAGGTTTGCAACTTTTTCTGGCTCCTCCTCATGGGCCAGATGACCTAGACCGGGCAGAAGAGTGACATCACAGTCACCGACCATGCCTTGCACGACGAATGCGTCGTCCGGCCTAATGGCCTTGTCATTTCCCCCGACGATCAGGTGAAGGTTGGTCGATAGCTGCGGGAGCTTCTTTTTCAATGTCTGCAGGTCCCAATTTGCCATCATTGCGAGTGCGCCGCGGGCGTGATCAGGACTGCGCAGCAGCAGTCCATAATAGTATAGGTCTTCTTCCTGCAAGTGAGAGCCCGTATTGCGGACAAGTCGTCCGACGGCCATCGGGTCGGCCAAACGAGAAAAAATCTCTGGTACGAACGGGTTGACGAATAAGAGCTTCGATAAGGGCGAGAATATTTGTCCTGCAAGCCCCCTGAAAGGCAAAAATGCGCCGTTGAGTCCAACAACCACTTTGGGCGCGATCAATCCATCCAGACACATCTGCACGAGCACCGCCGCACCCGCTGAATGGCCGATCACGATGTTTGGATCGATCTTCAGTGTTTTTGTCAAATCACCAACCGCTCTCGCCATAAGCGGAAGCGTAAGGCCCAGCGAGGAAGGGTGCTCGGTGAACGCATGACCGGGAAGATCGGGCGCAAAGACTTGGAATTTCTGTGCCAGAAGAGGTGCAAGACGGCGCCAAGAATGGGTGGATGCACCGGTGCCATGGAGCATCAGGACCGAGGGCCCATCACCCATCTGCTGTACGTGCCAGCGAAAACCTGACGCCTTGACAAATGTACTTGCTTCTCTGTTGGGCCATTGATCTTCGTAGCGCTGCCAATCCATGCCGTCTACTCCGCTGGATCAGCCATGCACCGTGGTCTCTCACCAAAAAGGGGCGAGGCAGACATCCATCATGATGCTAACATACCACTCTGCCACACCGCTGTACTAAGTTCGTCAGGCGCATTGCTGGGTAGAGGCAAGTAGTCTGCACCTATCGCCCGGGCAATTTCCTGTGACCTTTGTTGTGGCGTGCGCGCGGTATCCACAAAAAGGCACTGCAACTGCAAAGTATGCAGCGTTGCGGCCTCTCTCATGGCATCCTCGACGGCGCGCCCTTTGTTGGGTGCACCATCCAACGCAACATTCGCTCGTCCGTCCGTCATGAGCACCAGGGACGGCGAAAGCCCCTTTCTGCGCACTGACTCTGCCAGGCCAGCCGCACCACGCAGTGCCGCCGCCAAGGGCGTCCCCCCACCTCCCGGCAAATCAGCTAAACAACGTCGCGCACGTGCAAGTGCACGCGTCGGCGGAAGCAGCGTCTCGGCGTTGTCCCCGCGAAACGAGATCAGAGCGACCTGATTGCGTTTCGAATAACAGTCCGACAACAACGTTTCCACGGCACCCTTGGCTTCCGCCATGCGGCTCATGGCTGATGAACCGGATGCATCCACGACAAATATTACTGCCTTTCCAGTGTGGTTTTTGTATCGGTTGTACCGGAAATCGCTACGGCGAATACAGAGCGGAAAAAATCCGGCTGTACCGTCGGCTAAGTCATCGCCATCGGTCATTCGCCGAAATCTCTGCCATGGTGCAGCAGCCTTTATTGTCTCAATGATATTGATCCGTCTTGCATTCAGCCGCTCCCCGGCGGCCACGCCCACGGTGCGGCCACGCAGTGCCTTTTGCACCGGTCCGGCCTTGCCCTGGCCTAGCTTGGATCTCAATCGCATGTCATCCGCGGAAAACCTGCCGAGAACATCTGAACTCAGCGCGCTAGTGACGGAGGAAACCACAATGTCACCAAGAGATTTCTCCTCTCCGCTCTGGTCGGCGTCATTGCCCATCACATCGCCTGAACTCGACTGAGGCTGAGATTGCGCATCTTGATCCATGTCATCTGGCGGAATAACAGTCGCACGTGGAGCAAGGATTAATCGCGACGCCAGGATGAGGTCCTCTTCCCCAATTTCGCAACGTCCCGCAAGTGCTGCGGCAACGCGCGCGCACCGAAAAGCAAGAACCAAGCTTCGGGGAGACGCTACTCCTAAGGACAGCGATGCAACTGCCAGCGCCTCGATGGTGTCGTCTCCAGCCGTTACGCTCGACAATAGCGCTCTGGCCTTGCCGATGTCGTCCGCCGAAATTGGGCAATTAGATTTAAGCGTGTCCCGATATCCGTCCAGGTCCACGCGAAAAGCGAGCCGGTCCGCTAACGCATCCGCGACGGGCTCGTCGGTAGCCTCACCTTCATCCAACGCAACTATTCCAAACTTGGATGAAATTTGCAGGCGTATACCATCTCTCTCCATGGCCACCTGACCGGTATCGACTGCGCCATTGATCTTCGCAATCGTGTCATGCCCCAGCCGTTCAGCTGAGGTCAGCAACACGATACCACCATCAGAACTTGCAAGGACGCCACATCCGGCGATCGGACGCCCTGCGGCAAGCGTGGCCGGCAAGTCCAGACCTCCAATGAGACGGTCATCAGCGATGTTGGGATGAATTTTTCGAACCGGAGAGCCGGCGGGAAGGAGCTTGCAAAGGTAATTGATCCAGGTATCCCGAACCGGGCCTGCACGCGCGCCAACGATTACGCCGCCAAGCCCAGACGGATCAACCGCCAGAAGCGCCGCTATCGCAAATACGTCTTCACTTTCCAGCTTGTTTTCGCCTGGTTCGACGGTCATGCATCCTCGCGCTGCGAGTGCTCCTCGCCGTAGATCTCCACAACGCAACGTTCTACGCGCGTTGCCGAAGCAGACTCATCGAGTGGACTACGCCTGAGACGATGCTGAAGCGCAAGCGCCGCGACGCCGCGAACATGCTTGTGTTCGACACAATCGCATTGTTCCAGTGCCGCCAGAGCCCGTGCCGCCTTTATCAAAACGAGTTCACCGCGTAGACCGTCCGTGCCCAACATGATGCACAGATTTGTGGCTTGCTCCATAACCTCAACAGGAACAGTTATGGAGTTGAGCCGTGCAGATGCAGTGAGTATCTGTCCTCGAATCCACTCTTCTTCGACGGACCACTCCGCCTGGAAGGCCTTTCGATCCCTGTCAAATGCGTCGCGCCGACGTATAATTTCGACACGAGCTTTTGGATCTGTGGGTGTTGTCACCTCGACGCAAAGACCAAATCGGTCCAACAACTGAGGTCTCAGCTCACCTTCTTCCGGATTACCACTGCCGACGAGGACAAAGCTAGCCGGATGACGAATACTGAGGCCCTCACGCTCAACGACATTTTCTCCAGATGCGGCGACATCGAGAAGCAAATCGATGAGGTGATCCTCCAACAAATTTACTTCATCGACGTACAAGAACCCGCGATGCGCCCGAGCCAGCAGCCCCGGCTCGAATACCTTTTCCCCGCAAGTCAGTGCCCGTTCTAGGTCGAGCGCCCCCACAACGCGATCCTCCGTTGCGCCAAGCGGCAGATCAACAACCGGAACCGGACGCAACGCTTCGCCTTGCACAGAGGCACCAATACAATCCGGACACTCAGGCGAAACAGAACCAGGTTTGCAATTAAATCTGCATCCGGACATCGTCGGCATCTTCGGCAACAAGTTGGCTAAGGCGCGCACAATTGTCGACTTGCCCGTTCCACGATCTCCAAAAACGAGGACACCACCAACTTTCGGCTCAATCGCAGCGATCGTTAGCGCGAGCTTCATATCCTCTTGCCCGACAATCGCGCTGAATGGATATGACATTGAAATTGAATGACTGCTGATATCGGCAATTGTCATCGCATCACCCATTTACAACAACCTTTGTCGGTCACCGCCGGTCACTGTGGAGGCCGATCCGGTACAACAAATTTCTATCGACTAGGAACCCCAGCAGTTTCGGGCACAAACACGTTTTCTGCTTCAAGCCTTTTTGGAAGCCTGAATTCCACGTTCTCATCGACACCATCAAGCGTCTCAACCCTCACGTCCCGTTGTTGTGCCAAGTGCTTGAGGGTTGCCTGAACCAAAGATTCCGGTGCCGATGCTCCCGCTGTAAGGCCGAGCATCACAACGCCGCGTAGCCAGTCATCCTGTATGGCTGCTGGCTCGTCGATGAGGTAGCTTGGAACACCCGCGTTGGCACCGATTTCCCGTAATCGATTGGAATTTGAACTGTTCTGAGATCCGATCACGATCAAGGCTTGAACCCGTTCCACCATCTTCAGAACAGAGAGCTGCCGGTTTTGCGTCGCAAAACAGATGTCGCGTGTGTTCGGCCCAACGATTTCCGGAAATCTCTCACGCAGCGCATCAATAATCTCACGTGTATCCAAAACACTTAACGTTGTTTGTGTGATGTAGGCGACGCGGCGCTCGTCTCTTACGTCCAGCTCGTCGATGTCTTGGATCGATCCAACAAGATGAACCCGGCCTCCGATTTGGCCGATGGTTCCTTCCACTTCTACATGTCCGGCATGACCAATCAGAATCACATCATAACCGCGCGCAATATATCGTTTGCCCTCGCTATGTACTTTTCTCACGAGAGGGCAAGTGGCATCTATGACGTCCAATGACCTCGTTGCTGCTTCATCTTCAACAGCAGCAGATACGCCATGCGCACTGAACACCGTCAGTGCCCCCACTGGAATTTCATTAACTTCGTCGACGAACACCGCCCCCATCCGCCGGAGCCTGTCGACCACTGACTTGTTGTGCACGATTTCGTGCCTAACATAGATTGGCGGGCCATAGGTTCTTAGCGCTGTCTCAACAATATCCACCGCGCGAACAACACCAGCGCAAAAGCCACGCGGTCTCGCTAACATTACACTTAGTTGTGTCAACTTTTCTGACATGGTGTATGCTTAGCACAGACTTGGCGGCTCCGTCACTCAGTTTTTATGCCAGACGGTCTAGCGCCAACACGCTGTTATTACGCAAGAAAAAGAAGAAGAAACACCGAGTGGGTTGCGCAGCGGCGGTTGTCGGACAGCGCAATTGCACTCTGGACAGAGCACAGCCCTCACCGTCTGCAGGAGGCGCCGTATTTCGGGAAAGCCGAAACAGCCAAACGAAGAAAAATCTGCAATATCGAATATTGATGTCAGGCGACCAAAATTCAGCCCCTTAGACTTCGGTTCTCGGAGGACAACCAATGAAAATTGCACCATTGCTTGCGTCAATTGGACAGACGCTAATCACATGCCGGCAAAGCGATAGAATTTCGACTGCTGCTAAATCACTTTCAAAGCAGCGTATAGGTGCGATGCCTGTGATCGACAATGAACACCACCTAGTTGGGATCATATCCGAAAGGGATATCGTCCGCGCGCTTGCAGAACACGATGAGACAACGCACAACATGAGAGTAGAAGAATTGATGACCAAAAAAGTCATCACGATTTCGCCCGACGATACAGTTTCGGCCGCCCTTGAATTGATGGGCAAGAATCAGATTAGGCATCTGCCCGTTGTGAATGGTGGCGATATTCTCGGCGTGATAAGCATTCGAGACGTCCTCGACTTTCAAATTTCTGAAACGGCGAAGAAGAGCGAACAACTCCAAACTCTCGCGCGAGAAATACATAACTAGCGCTCGGTGCGCCAAGCGACGCAGTAGTCGGCAAGCAGGAGAACACATCGAAACCAATGATTGGTGTGGCTTACTGATGTGCGCACCAGCCTATCATGAGCGCCCACGCAACCGCCAAGTTGGCTTATTGGGAAGATGTCACGAACTTTTTCGGATCAAATATTGTCTTCGCCATCTCCAACCATTGAAAGCTCAAAGACGATCCTCAATGGATGCCGCAACAGGTGAGGCGTCACCGCACTTGAGTGAACGCGACACAGCGTCGGCAAGTACATCGTTTCTGTACAACCAAGCATGAAAAAAACACTAAAATTCCTCCATTCACTAGCCTCTTGCGGAATAGTAGGTGCGCTTCTCGGTTATGCAATCATACTGTCTTACGCTCCCCAAGACTCATCCAATTCGTTTGCGCAGATGCGCCAGACGATCAGCCTCTTGTGCAACTATCTCTTGTTACCTTCGCTTGCCCTTGCATTGGTCACCGGACTACTTGCGATGGCCGTGCACCGGCCGTTCCAAGAATTGCGATGGGTATGGATCAAAGCCTTTCTGGGGCTGAGCATGTTCGAGGGGACGTTGGCTGTCATACAGTCCAAGGCGGATTACGCGGCAGCAATCGCAGCGAAGATTGCAACAGGCGAGGAACCAGCAACTGCACTTGACAGTGCTCTTCGATCCGAATGGGTTTCACTTGGCGCGATCGTAGCATTATCAATTGCAAATATCGTGCTTGGTGTGTGGCGCCCAGCGCTAAAGCTGCCCAAATCGCCACCTTAAATGTCCAGAAGCCTTCAACGCCAACGTCTGCCGCAGTTGCTGTTTTCGCGTATCACTGCCGCACGTGCACGCGGCAAACAACCTGTGCCCCGTAATGTCTTCCAGATTTCGGTAGAGTCCGTAGCCTCAGGCAGGCGACGGACGATACGTAAGAGTAAGTGTTCCGAAGCGCAGATCATCGCGATCTTGAAGGAGCACGAAGCCAGTGTGCCTACAGCGGAGTTTGCGCTAAGCACAACATCAGCCCCGCGAGCTTCAACAAGCGCAAAGTAAAGTACGGCGGCACGGATGTCTCCGACGCCAAGCGACTGAAGGCACTGGAAGAGGAGGACGTGTATCTAAAGAAGCTCGGTGCGGATCTGTCGCTCGACAACTCCATGGGCTAAGCGGCAAGCAGTGGCACATCTGGTCTCAACCTTTGAGGTTTCCGAGCGCCGCGCCGGCTCCGTCTTACAAGCGTATCGGTCGATGGTGCGCTACCGAAGCCGTCGTGCCTGCGACGCCGTTCACCGGCAGCGTACATGTGAGCTTGCAAATGTACGACGTTGCTTCCGCTATCGGCGTCTGTTGATCCTGCTTCGCCGTGAAGGTGTGCAATTAAACCACAAGCGCTTCCGCCGACTCTACCGTGAGGAAGGTCTGCAAGTGAGAAAGCGCGGCGGCCGCATTCGGCGCGCGCCAACCAGACACTGGAGGAGTTCAGGATCCAACATGATGTGGGCCACAGTCGTCCCAAAGTGTCAACGCGCCATTCTGACTCGAAAGCCAAGCATTTGACCCTATACGGCTCCTCCGCACCAAGAGTCAGAATACCCATTGGTTTAAATGGTTTTCATTCTGACTACGAGCTTGATGTTCTACGTTGGCTTTGGTCAATGTCGGTATTCACATGAACAGCGTGTCGGGGGTTCAAGTCCCTCCTCCGCTACCAATGACTCCAGCAACTTAGCTTGACCTCCTAATACCAGCGCAAGCTACACACCTCTCCGTCACGGCAGCCGGTATTGACAGAAAACAAAGCCATCTCGGCCCTAACGTGGGTCAGCACCAGCGGTTGCATTTGCCGTCTGCACCTTATTGACCGAGCCTCTTGCAGTGTTGAACTTTGCCCACTGGCTGCGAATGTCGGCTGAGACGATATGCATGTAGCTTGCCGCCATGGAGAAGGAGCGAAGCGGCTGGTAACGGAGCATGGCAGACTGTTCGACAACCCTACTGCTGAGGCTGTCCAGTACGTAGGTGGTTCCATCCACTTCAACGGTAACAACGGCATGCATTGCACGCTTCAGACTGTCGCGAACGATAGCGATACGCAACCGGTCTGGCGCAAATCCCAAATCGAGCAGGCTGACAAACTTGAAGATGGCAAAATCTTCGCAATCACCGCGACCGCGAAGAAATTCAATTGGCGTAGCCCAATAATCGCGCTTGCCGAAAGTAATCGGGTCGTGCTGATAGTATGCCTGCCTGTTGGCATATCGATTGAGCTCAACAAGCTGTTGCATCTGCGGCAAACCGGCCAATGACTTCAACTTCATTCGCCATGCAGTCAGGCTCGCTGGGCAGTTGGGTGCAGCATTGCCACAAGACTCGTAGCGATGGCGTTCCTTTGCGAGCCGCGACAGGAGATCTGTCCAATCCTTAACCCCACTCATGCCACTGGCCTTCAATTCAAACGAACCCAGAATTCCAAATGGTGGTGTTGGTACAGGCGCTTTTTGGATTTTGGGCGGATCAGCCACCGCCTCAGGCATCCGCTCGCGCTCGAGCGCGAACATATTTTCCGGCACAGGTCGTGCCAGCGGCTCGTACAAAGGTGGCAGTATGGTAACGGTCGGCCCTGGAGGGGCAATCACGGGGCGGCGTAATGGAGTAAGCGATAATTCCTCCTCAATCACCCCTGCCGTATCGGCACGCGATGCCGCCAACAATTCAGCTGGAGGTAATTGGCTCCGCTGCGCGAACGAATGGTTCGCGGGCGTGCGAACAATCGAAATCGGCGGCAGCTTGCTGACTGATACTGTGCGCGATTTTTCGCTCAAGGCGGACACGCTTATCGACGACAACATCAGTATCAGTACACCTGCCAGCCACTTTCGCAGCGCGGTGCCGAAGGACGAGAAGAGCCGACGGCCAGGTAGGGGCGCTGCATTGGGGATAGCCAGCCCGCCGGCGGCAGCACAATTAGCGCTCCCGCAGCGCCTCGTAGCGCGCCTTGACGATTGGCTTGAGAAGATACTCCAGGACACTCTTCTTCCCCGTTATGATGTCGACTGACGCGACCATGCCGGGGATGATAGGCAGAGTTTCCTTCCCTTTACGTAAATATGCTTGATCAGTTCTTATTATTACTAGATAGTAACTTGTATTATCAGATTTATCTAAAATGCTATCCGAGGAAATAACATCTACTTTACCATTTATACTTCCGAATACTGTAAAGTCATACGCGGTCAACTTAACTGTGGCGTCCTGTCCTGGGCGAACAAATGCAACATCCTTGGGGTCTATTCGCGCCTCGATCAGCAGATTTTCCTCGATGGGCGTGATCTCCATGATCGGCTCGCCAATACGCACCACGCCACCAACCGTGTTGACATGGATCTTATTGACGATGCCATCGACGGGCGAGCGCATGTCTGTCCGGTTGACCTTATCCTTAGCGGCATGCAGCGATTGGCGAACGATTGACAGCTCAGCCAACGTGGAGGTCAGCTCCGCCTGAGCGGTCTGGCGAAAGCCAAGCGTCTTTTCGTGCTTTGCCTCCTGCGCCTCACGGATGGCCGCTTCAATTCTTGGCAGCGATTCTGCCGTTGCCGCAAGCTCGCCTGTCAGATCGGAGATGTCGCGTTGCAGCCGTAGCAAATCCGTTCGCGAAACGATGCCACGCGCAGCCAGCGGCTCTTTGAGCTCAAGCTCCTCATTTGCAATCCGAACATTGTTTCTTAGCCTCGTCAGATTCTCGCGGACCTCGGCGAGTTCCTGCTGGCGCTGTTTAAACCGCTCATCCAGTATCTTGAGCTGATTTTGGAGCGCCTGGCTGCGCACCGCAAAGAGCGCTTGTTCGCTTTCGACAACTCGGGGTGCCTGCTTGCGGAAATCCTCATCAAAGCGGAGCGTGCCGCTTTCAGTTCCAGACGCTTCGAAGCGTAATCTTTCGACACGCGCAGACAGCCCCAACTCCTTGGCACGAAGCTCGCCCAAGTTGGAGGCCGCGCTGGTATCATCGATCTGACCAAGAATTTGGCCTTCGGACACGCGGTCGCCCTCCCGAACGAGAATCGACTTGATAATCCCACCTTCCAGGTTCTGGATCATCTGGGTCTTAGATGAGGGAATGACGCGGCCGTCGCCGCGGGTGACTTCCTCCAATTCCGCGTAATACGCCCAGCCCACGGCCGCGACCAGGAAGGCCACACAGGTTATCAAGAAAAATGAAGACACTGACGCGCCGCCGCGACGCACGGCGACACGCGCATCGCGAACAAAATCCAGGTCTTCCTTTAAGAGTGTCTCACGCATGTATTCATGCAGGCTAACATAATTTGGCGCATAATAGCCCATGAATCCGGCCGACCCGCGCTAACGTCGACACCCGATGATGCCCAGTGCGGGGCCGGGGCTGGTGCGGCTCGCAGAAGCCGCCATCTAAATATGTTAGCAATTGCTCTGCTGTCTAACGCAGATAAGCCGTCATTCTGGAATGGAAGCACTCACATTTTTGCACGTGCTCGTCCTTCACCTTCGGCCGCCAGATTTTCCAGCGCTTCAGATACCCCAAAGCCCTGGCGCAGCTTGTCTTGGCTTCAATCGCCCATGTGAACAATGGCGATGTTGAATAGTGCGCACGGCGCGACAGTGACACATCGAGCGCGTGGTCATAGCGCTTCTCGACCTCATGACGAATGTCTTCGATGGTCGGCTGATTGAGAATGTAATGGGCATTCTCATAATAGGCGCAATAGGAGCTGCGCCGGATTGGCTCCTCATACATACCGTCGGCCAAAGCGGTGCCGACAAACGAAATCAACAGTACCAACACACTCACACTACGGCACGCCATTATACGCCTCCAAAAATGCCGCCTGCCAATTGGCCGGCACACAGAGTATTGCTGTAAATTCTGATGGAATATTCACACTTTGAGCAGTGCAAGGCAACGTCCGACCGCTGTTCAGCAGGCCTGACGCGCGAAGCCCGATTAGGAGTGTGATCTGGGCGCCACAGGATTGGGTCGTTTACCGGAGGTGCCAACGCGCGCCGAGCCGGGATGTTAATCCCGACCCGTATTTACTGCCTCAAGCTCCGGCATCGATGATCAGGGAAGGCCTCACCAGGAGACCCCCTGAAAGCGCATCTAAACAACAATATTGCCAGAGACTGTATCGCCGTCTGAGTCCACCACGGTCACCTTGAAATCGCCAGAGGTGATGCCATCCAGCTCCGCGACAGTTTGGAAGTTCTGGCCGTTGGCCGAGCCATCCGCATCCACACGCACCTCAAGATCCGTATCGGCGGAACCTGCTTCATCTTCGATCACCACAAAGTCTGCAAGCGTGTCACCGCTTGGAAGGTTTGTCGAAATCGCGACCAACAACTCATCGACCTCTACGAGATCCTGTTGATCATCAAAGTCCGTGATCAGATCGAAGATGCTACCAGCTTCGGCTACGGCTGTTGCGTCGAAGAAGAATGTGTCGTTGCCATCTCCACCGGTCAGATTATCGGCACCCATGCCTCCGACGATGAGGTCATCATCATCGCCGCCATCGATGGTGTCGTTACCGTTGCCACCATAGATGGTATCGTTGCCGGCAAACGCTTCGATGTCATCGTTTCCGCCAAGGCCGGCAATGAAATTGGCGCTGTCGTTGCCGTCCAAATTGTTGTCGTTACCGTCTGTGCCGACAACATTGTCTCCAGAGTCCGGAAGGATCGTGACGTTTAGAGTTGAGTTGACCTGATCTGAGTCTGCGTCGGTACCGGCTATATCAAACTCCAACTCGATCGGCTGTTGGATCACCTCAGAGCCTATGACAAAATTTCCGAGCTTGAAGGACTGTTCCCCATTTATTGAACTGACCTGAACAGCGCTGAATCCATCCGCGTCAGCTGTTCCAGCTGTCAGACCAAGTGAGGCGAGGTTCGTACCCTGCGCCCCTTCTCCTAGAGTGAGGCTCGCGGTGGTTGACTCTCCGATGATCACGATCTGGCCGCTGCTGTTCAAGTTAACCGACGCGTCAGGATCAGCGTCGAGGGCATTGATCAGAGTTTGTACTGTCTCTGTATTGGGGTCCGTAACCGTGAATGTCGTGGCATTTAACGTAACTTGATCCCCAATTGCGAAGCCTAGAAACGCCAGTGTCGTCGCCAACGTCAACGTAGTCGAGCCCGTGATCGAGGCTGACGATTTTATCGTGTAGCTGGAAGCAGCTTGCGGGCTTGCTGACATTCCATCCAGGACGACCGTTCCATCTTCAAGGAAGTCTATCAGCGTTACGTTCTCGCCTTGAACGGTGCCATTAACGTCGCCGCCATCCAACCCGGATCGTGTGCCGGTAACGATGGTCCCATCCTCAAGAACCAATGTCACTTCTGTGATGAACACCAGTTCCTCGTCTGCGCTGCCGACGTTTTCCTGTGGAAGCCCAACTGTGTCAGTGATGTAGACAAAGTCATCGGCGCCTTCCGGTGCCGTCGTAATTGCAGCGACACTGAAGCTGACGATATCCGCCGTATTCCCACCGGGTGTGGCAGTTACTTGATTGACAAACTGCGAGAATGTGTCGGTGAACTCATGGTTTCCAACGTCAAAATCACCCGCCTCAGATGGCGCACCCGTATCGATAATGTCATCGTAGAAATCGATACGCAGTTGCTCCAAACCATCCTGTCCACCAATCGCCTGTCCTGTATTGACACCGATATCAGTGTTGTTGGTATTGACCGTTTGGGGAGAGCCAGCAGCACCGTCGGCGCCTGTTAGAAGGGCATCAATCAACCCGTTCGAACCTTCCAGCGCAACATACAACGGGTTTCCGCCACCGATGTCGTTATTCGCATCAAATAATGTTGCCTCCTGGTTCAGCACGGTCTCCTGCACGACGGTGACCTTGTATTTGTCGGTGGCAGGATCCAGTACGACATTGAAAATGACGCTGCCATCTCCGTCTGGATCGGTCGCAGGATCGTACGTGTCTATCTGGGCGCCAAAGAGCTGATTTGTGGACCCCACAAGGGTATGCCCATCAGAGCTTACAAACAGATAGATCTGCTCATTTCCGTTGAACAGCAATAGATTGCCATCGGCATCCGTCGCAGCTTGGCCCTGTTGAATGTTTATGAAGACGACGTCGCCAGGCTCATCTGCTCCCACTGCTTCGGCGAATTCCAGATCGAGAGTCGCCATGGCATTTGTGTCATTAAGGACGAATGCCTCCTTCGGTGTGAAGTCGACGGGAATGTCGTCGATGACTTTGACCAGGAAGGTGTTGGCCGACAACATGATGGAATCGCCGTCACCATCGGTGGCCAGCACGGCGCCACTGACATCCAGCGTCAACAAGTTTTCTTCCGCAAGGGTGGGCGATAATGGCGCCGCGTGATCGATCTGATCGTAGAATGTGACTGTCCAATCGCCATTGGCGAAGACCGTCAATGTGAAGATCGTGCGCGTTCCCGCCGTTGCCGTTAGTGTAGTCTGTCCGGCAACGGAGTTGTCGAAGCTCGTGAACGTCACGTTTTCGTTTTTGGACGTGACCTGCACGCCGTTCGTATCAACGACCGCTGTGCCAGTGATATTCTTTGCCGTAAATGCCCCCAAACCGTCGCTGCCAAAATCGACAAGATTTGCCAGCGACTGGCCGTTGCCAGCATTACCGGTGAAGACGTTGGTAACCGCATTGAAGTTGCCGGCCGTATCGGTGTCCAAGGACATACCGGTATCATCCGTTGTGTCCTCATTGCCGGTTGAGAGCTCTGGGATCGTCCCGCTGGTATCTCCACTCAGGTGCTCTTCTTCGACGACGCCCATGACCGGGGCATCAACCAGTTTCGGTCCATCATCATCGAACGTGAACAACGAAGTCTGATCGCTGATCAGGTCAACCTGACCGGCAACAATGATCGTGTCGCCATCATTGTCTTCGCGCGTCACTTCGTACTGAAGCTGGATCGTGCCGGCCTGGGACAGAACCAGCGTGATGTCTTCATCGAACACATCGCTCGCAACCGTGCCAGACGCACCGTCTTCGCCGTGGTCAATCGCCTCAAACAACGTCGTCTGCAACTGAGGATCGCCATTCGTGTCCGTAACGATCTCGATCGTGAACACAAGATCGCCCGTGCCGGACGCATCACGGCCTTCAATCAACGTCGGTGACACAAGCAGAAGTGAGATCGCACCGCCGTCCGTCGCTGAAAGATTGGTCGCAACTGGCGTCGGATTGTTGTTCGTCGGCGGCGGGAAGCCGACAAAGCTCAACACGCCCGTGTCAGAACCGCCATCAGAACCAACGTCGCCGCCGACCGTGAACAAGTTCACAAGCCCGCCCGTCGTTGGAGCACCAACAGACGTCGTGACCTGGCCAAGGCCAGGACCCGCGTCGTCCGTGTTGCCATCAGCCGTCTCCGTTGTTGCAGGGTTCGCACGGTCCGTACCGACCGTCTCGTCAAGCTCAACAGCCAGGGCCGTGTTCGCTGATGACTGATCACCCGTTACTGTCAACGTCGGACCATCATCATCGAACGTGAACAACGAAGTCTGATCGCTGATCAGGTCAACCTGACCGGCAACAATGATCGTGTCGCCATCATTGTCTTCGCGCGTCACTTCGTACTGAAGCTGGATCGTGCCGGCCTGGGACAGAACCAGCGTGATGTCTTCATCGAATACATCGCTCGCAACCGTGCCAGACGCACCGTCTTCGCCGTGGTCAATCGCCTCAAACAACGTCGTCTGCAACTGAGGATCGCCATTCGTGTCCGTAACGATCTCGATCGTGAACACAAGATCGCCCGTGCCGGACGCATCACGGCCTTCAATCAACGTCGGTGACACAAGCAGAAGTGAGATCGCACCGCCGTCCGTCGCTGAAAGATTGGTCGCAACTGGCGTCGGATTGTTGTTCGTCGGCGGCGGGAAGCCGACAAAGCTCAACACGCCCGTGTCAGAACCGCCATCAGAACCAACGTCGCCGCCGACCGTGAACAAGTTCACAAGCCCGCCCGTCGTTGGAGCACCAACAGACGTCGTGACCTGGCCAAGGCCAGGACCCGCGTCGTCCGTGTTGCCATCAGCCGTCTCCGTTGTTGCAGGGTTCGCACGGTCCGTACCGACCGTCTCGTCAAGCTCAACAGCCAGGGCCGTGTTCGCTGATGACTGATCACCCGTTACTGTCAACGTCGGACCATCATCGTCGAACGTGAACAACGAGGTCTGATCGCTGATCAGGTCAACCTGACCGGCAACAATGATCGTGTCGCCATCATTGTCTTCGCGCGTCACTTCGTACTGAAGCTGGATCGTGCCGGCCTGGGACAGAACCAGCGTGATGTCTTCATCGAACACATCGCTCGCAACCGTGCCAGACGCACCGTCTTCGCCGTGGTCAATCGCCTCAAACAACGTCGTCTGCAACTGAGGATCGCCATTCGTGTCCGTAACGATCTCGATCGTGAACACAAGATCGCCCGTGCCGGACGCATCACGGCCTTCAATCAACGTCGGTGACACAAGCAGAAGTGAGATCGCACCGCCGTCCGTCGCTGAAAGATTGGTCGCAACTGGCGTCGGATTGTTGTTCGTCGGCGGCGGGAAGCCGACAAAGCTCAACACGCCCGTGTCAGAACCGCCATCAGAACCAACGTCGCCGCCGACCGTGAACAAGTTCACAAGCCCGCCCGTCGTTGGAGCACCAACAGACGTCGTGACCTGGCCAAGGCCAGGACCCGCGTCGTCCGTGTTGCCATCAGCCGTCTCCGTTGTTGCAGGGTTCGCACGGTCCGTACCGACCGTCTCGTCAAGCTCAACAGCCAGGGCCGTGTTCGCTGATGACTGATCACCCGTTACTGTCAACGTCGGCACGTCATCAACAACGGTAACCTCCGCTTCAGCGCTGGCAGAGAGATTGTTGACGTCGGTTACGACAACCTGAATGCCGGTGATCTCGATGTTGTCTTTGACGTTTACCTCGGAATGCGGGAATGCGTCCGTGATGGTGACGATAAATTCGATGAAGGCCATACCACCGCCGCCGGGTATTGTTCCCCCGCCGTTGGTGCCGACAGTCGCCGTTCCCTGCAAGTCGATGATAATCGCAACCTCACCGCCGATCGAACCGACCAGATTGCCATTCCCCGTCACCTGCCAGGAGATCTGCGTAACCACGGTACCGTCGGCGCGAGTGACGACGATGCCGCTTGTAGCGCCGAATTCAACCGAATTTACATCGCCCGTGCCGGACGTGACTTTGAAGAAGCCCAGGTCGGACTCCTCCGGGCTTGCTTGGTTTGTTCCCAATACGCCTGTATTTCCAGGGGCCAAATCCAGACCAGTCTGATTAGGGTCAATCCCCTCTTCCTTTACAAGGAGACGCAGGGGGCCGGTCAGCGGGCCATCGTCTACCGGAATTATGGTGGGTGGTTCCAAAGGCCCCAATACGGGCGTAACCGTTCCCGTCGCTCCACCTTCTTCCTCGTCAAATAGGCCTTCGAAAAACCTAGGCAGAGACAACCCGAACTGAAGCGCTGTCGGTGGAAGCAGAGCGGTTAAATCGAGCGGGGGCCCGATTTGGCCAGGGGGTACGGCGAAGCTTCCGCCGCTACTGTCATTTGCCGTGACCGGTCCGGCGGTCGGCACGTCTTCGCCGGCACCCTCAATGGTCCTGGCCAACTCAAGGGCTGGAATCTCGGCTCCGAGCACAATGAGCGTCGGCACAAACTTCGCGCCATCTATGATGACGACGACCGAACCGTCCGGCTGTACGAAATACAGATTGCCCGCAAAAATGATGACTTTGTCAATCGCAGTGCCGGAGCCCAGCTCTATCTTGGCACCTTCCGAGGACGTGTAGGTCTTTGTGACGGTCGCGCCGGCTATTGACGGGGGCAGCGTCACGGTCGCGCCATTAGCGTCATTGGCCGTATTCCCATCGGCCTGGGCGAGCTGCGTGTAACCGTTAGATGTCAGCTCCGAAGGCTGCTCAGAACCTGAAAAAAAAGAACCGATACGCGAAAAAAATTCGATACGCTGTGCCACTGGACTCTCCATAGAGAGTGCCGCGCAAACTCATATGCCCTTAAAATTCAAACTAACCGCGCCGCACCCGTTTGCTAACTTCCCGCTCGTTGCCGGCTGAAGCCGGCATCAATGTAAATTCTTTATTGATAGCTTGTGCAAAAAACAGACTATTCTGTTGACAGTTTGATTACAATCAAATTTGGCACAACCCTTAAGTTGTCCTTAATGCTCACCGTCGAGCATAAACTGCTCTAAGCCCCGTAGGCTGGGCTTTGGAGACGATTTGTACAGTGATTTTCAGTGGTAAGAAACTGTTTTTCAGCGCAACGCGAGAGCCCGTCAGCTAGTTGCCAGGGACCCGCTGTTTGGGGGCAAATTTTTTCAATACATCGTCCCTGGGACCATCCGCGATAACGCGACCGCGGTCCAAAACAACCAGTCTGTCGATTAATGAAAGCGGTCGAAATCTATGCGTTGCCAGTACTAAGGTCTGACTTGGCTTTAGCGCAGCACGGAGCTTTTCTATAAATGCCTTTTCCGACGCCATATCCATCGTACCCGTCGGCTCATCGAGGAACAGAACACTGGGCTCGGACAGAAAGGCGCGGGCGAGGCAAACACATTGGCGCTGGCCGCTCGATAGAAAGCTTCCTCCCTCACCCACCTGCAGATTGTAACCAGCGGAATTCGCATTGACCCAGTCAGCCAACCCTGCAAGTTCGGCCGCTTTGATGACGGCTTCATCGGAAACGTTGGGAGAACCGAACGCTATGTTCTCGCGCAAGGACCCGGAAAACAGGGTGCTGTCTTGCGATACGAACACGACCTGTCGGCGTATCTCCGCTGGATGATACTGACGAGCGTCGAGCCCATCGATCATGAGTGAACCTTCTGTGGGATAGAGTAGGCTTGTAAGAAGCCTGCCAACCGTCGTCTTGCCCGAACCAATTTTGCCGATTATGCCGATGCGTTCTCCTGCGCGGACGGTAAGGTTGAACCCATTGATCGTCGGTTGCGAAGCACCAGGATATGTGAACTTGACGTTCTGGAATGCGAATCTTCCGGATTTAATGTCCTTGTCCACATGGCGTGCCTGACCGCTCCCCTCGGTAGGGGATTTCATTATTGCGTTCAACGATGAAAATGCATGAACCGCATGCTGCGTACGCGCCAGCGTCCCGGCAAGTTGCGCAAGCGGCGCCACGCCTCTTCCTGCAAGTATAACGCTCGCTATTAATGCGCCGGGAGAAATGTCACCTTGGTCAAACATGTGTACGCCTACGACGACGACGGCAACTGTAACCAGCTGTTGTATGAATGAGGTGAAGTTCATACCAAAAGCAGTAACAGTCCTGACGCGATGTGCAGTACCGGCGTTCTGGCGTACAAACTGCTGCCATTCGCGAAGCATCTGCCCCTCCGCGCGGCAAGTCTTAATGGTTTCAAATCCATTTAGTGCCTCGATCAGTATTGAGTGGCGCTGACCGGCTTCTGTTTGGGCACTTCTGACAACCCGGGACAACGGGTACTGGATAATAAGACCGGCGATCAAAACGATGAGGAATGCCAAGGCTGGAATATACGCGATGGGGCCGGCGATTTGGTAGATTATGAAGATGTAAAGGCCGACAAACGCCAGATCAGTCATCGTCACAATGGTGTTGGACGTAAAGAACTCGCGCACGACCTCGTAGTCGCGAATCTTATTGGCAAGTTCACCAGTTCTCATCGATTGCCGGCCAAGGTCCAGGTGCAGTACGTGCTCAAAGATGTTGCTGGCAAGAATGACGTCCGCGCGCCGCCCGGCATTGCCGATCAACGAATTGCGCAGTGACTTGAAGACGAAGTCAAAGAGAATTGCAGCACCCATTCCGACCGCCAATACCCACAGAGTGGTGAGTGCTTTATTGGGCAAGACGCGGTCATAGACGTTCATGATGAACAAGGGTGCAGCGAGACCAAGCACGTTTACGAAAGCGGCGGCGACAAACACCTGCATATAGGATGGCCATAACGGCGCAACCGACCCCCAGAACCAGCTCTTCGAACGATTTCGCCTGGTCTCAGACTGCTCGCCTCGCATCTCGAACTCTGGCTTTGCCAGGATCGCATAACCCGAATACTCCTTGTTCAATTCGCGCAGAGGGATGGTCGATTGACCACCTCCCGTCTCTGGCACGACAATCGTCGCATTCCTCTTGGTCAACGCGCGCAAGACAACAGGCTGACCACTCTTGAGAAGAAGAACGGCGGGTAAAAGCAGAGACGTGAGCTGGGACAGATTGCGTTTGGCAATCTTGGCAGACAATCCGGCACGCGCCGCCGCGTCAGGAAACAATTGGGGTGTCAGAACACCTTCAGCGAGCGGTAGGCCGGCCGTAAACACAGATCGGGAAATCGCCTTGCCATAATGGCGCGCGACATGATCAAGACAATCCAGCAAGGGGTCTTGGGCCGGGGCAAGCGCAGCGTCCACCGCAAACGGCGGTACCGGCTCCTTGCCATCTGGCTCGGCTTTCGGAAAAATCGGTCGCAATAGGGAAATTCCCGGCCTGCAGTTTAATCACGCACACCGATCATTACAGATCTGCCCAGAAAATAATAGCAGCAGTCTGTTAATCTTTGGTGCTGACGACAGGCTCTTCGCGCCGGACGAACGTATCCCAGCTGCGACCGCGTACCACCCGAGTGTCCCAACGCTTCTGCGTTTCCGCATCAGGTGTCGGCGGTGAGCCAACCTGCTCACGAGCCAGCCCGGTGGACTGATCAGGTGGCGTCAGGCCAAGAGAGTCCAGCAAAATGCCCATGCTTGCGAGCATGCGGTATTCAGCAAAAATATATGATGTGTGAGCAGTCTCGACCGCTACCTGAGTGCTAAACCGCGTATTCTGCGTGTCCAGAAGGTCGAGCAACGAACGCGCGCCAATCTTGAACTGCTCTTCGTATGACTCGATGAGCTGATTAGCGCGGCTCAGCTGTCCTCGCAACTGCGACAGACGGGTGCGCTGCTTGTTGCGCGTTTCCCAGGACAAGCGGACTGCTTCTTCTACATCACGGTGCGCCTGGTGAAGCCGGTAGCGCTCCTCGTCGACCCGGCGAATCTGTTCCTGCCTGTTGGCCCCGTCGATCCCGCCGCGGTAGAGATTCCATTTCACGACGACTTCCGCTCTCAAATCCGTCTCGTAGCCACGAATGCCGTCGATGTCGTCGCCGTGACGCGCCGTACCTTCCAGAGTCACCTTGGGATAGAACTCAGACTCTGCCTTTTTGATAAGTGCTGTAGCCGCATCTATGTCTGCATTGGTGATTTTTAATGTCGGGTTGTTGGCTCGTGCCAGAGCCAGCGAGCCACCCAAACTGTTTGGAATTCTTGCACCAAACTGACGCGGTGACCTGAAGCTGCCGATGGGTTCCCCGACCAGGCGGCGGAAACGGATGTGCGCGTTGTTAAGTTCTTCCGTAAATTCGACTAGGCGTGCCTCTGCCGCAAACACCCGCTCTTCGGCCTGTTGTTTGTCCGCGACACTGATAGCACCACCCGTCGCTCCGCTCTCAATATCGTTGAGGACCCGCTTGTGGTAGCCGATATTCTGGCGGGCAAAACTTACCACCCGCATAAGGCGCCCGATCTCCAGGTACTGGCGCGTTACATTCAACGCGATGAATTCCGACCGTTCCAGTATCCTTGCGGCCGCACCATCTACGCGGGCAGCTTGGCGTTCCACTTCTCCTCGTGTTTCCCAGCCGTCAAACAACAGTTGGGAAACGATTACGTTTGCTTCATTGCGGAAGAGGGTATCGTCGTCCGAACCGATAGGGCGGGTGGCCGGGCTATCGCGATTTTGAGCACCGGAACGACCAAGGAAATCAACGCTCGGCAGGTACAGGCCATTAGCCTGCTCTAATTCGAAATCGATCGCTTCCCGATTGGCGATAGCTGCGCCAATTTCCGGATTTGATTGTAGGGCCATCCGGATAGCGTGCTCAAGAGAGCCTGCCATGCTGGGGCTAATGACCCAGACTACTCCCAGGCAAAAGGCCTGGATGCAAACCAGTAAACGTACACCCCGACGCAACACAATACGCTCCCCCAACGCGCGAAAACCGCCAAAACTTACAAACTCAATTCAATCGCTGGCGACGGTCCGCCTGGAAATATTTGACACAAATCTACTCGTTACAGTTTTGGTATAACCTGTGGAAAAGCTCAATCAAGCGATAAACGTGAAACCGCGCCGCACGTTAGCGAGCTGTAGCCATGCCGCCACACCTCTTGGAACAACTAACAACGTTCAAAAAAGCATGCCGCTCCACCAGGTTTTCGACCGTCACAGCGCGATATGCCCACATAGTTCTGCACTATGCGGCGATGCATTAGAATGGAAAATAACAAACAAAAGCATGGGGTTTTATTGTTGTATTGCGACAGTGGTTCAAATGCATTTCGAACCGGTCCGCAGGCTCAGAAAATATTTCAGTCCTGGTCGGTTGATACCGAACTTGGCTGCCGGACAGCCTCGGCGGCACAACTTGTCTCAAAGAAAATTATGAACCCAGTAACCGGAAGTGAGCCCAGGCGGCGTGATAGCGAAATACTGCCCATCATGACGGGATGCTGATCGCCGGCGGGATCCCTGATTGTCATGCAAAATGATCCATCTGCGATCACATAAGTTCTTTGCGGGAAAATCCCGGGAGGCAATCCCGCATGATGGTGAAAAGTTGAGCAGACCAGTGCAACGGGTACTCGCCAACGAATTGATTTTCTTGGGGTCTAACTGCTCCTGCTGTCACGATAATCCGCGTGTCGGGGGTTCAAGCCCCTCCTCCGCTACCAATCAGCATTTTGAGTTGATCAAACAAACCAATTGCGACGGCCCCGCAAGGTCTTCGCCGGGCCACTGAATGGATGCGATCAACATTGTTGCTCCAGGTCTTTTTGCCACTCCCTTTTTTTGCAAATTGATGGAAAGCACCGTCAGGCGATGTAAACGCCCCACTGCAAGGCTGTTGTCAAAATGGGCAATTCAAAACGTGACGCGCGACGACATGATTGGCCCACAGTGGGCCACCAGCAAATGACAATGCTGCCGCGTCCCTTACCACGAGTATGCTACAGGCAAACTGGCCACGCAGGAGGGTCCAGTATGAGTTATGTCGATGGCTTCGTCCTTGCGGTGCCGACCGCAAACCAGCAGGCGTTCATTGAATATGCGGAAGCCTTTGACAATATCTTTGTCGAATTTGGCGCTGTTCGAGTCATCGAATGCTGGGGTGAGGATGTGCCACTGGGCAAGCACACCGACTTCCGCAAGGCCGTACAGGCCAAGGATGACGAGTCAGTTGTCTTCTCATGGGTCGAGTGGCCCGACAAAGCAACGCGAGATGCGGCCATGAAACAGATGCACGAGCTTATGAAGTCGGACGAGCGCTTTGACCAAAAAAAGAATCCCGTACCCTTCGACGGACTACGGATGATATATGGCGGCTTCCAGACCGTCGTGGACTTACCCGGCAAAATGTCCAAGTAAAAGTTATGCAGCACGCCAACGAGAGCTCAACAATTGTGCCACGTTGGCGCCGTGTAGTTGTTACTCTCCGATGAGCTTGCAGCTGATCGGTAAAGTCGACGCATTGGCAGCGTCACCTTGCCAAATGCCACAATCCAGTATGTTGTCCTGAAAGACACGTCGGCTGCTGTAGACGTTGATGAGAAGTTGCGGCCGCTCACCAACAACCTTTCTAACCTCTTTCGCCGAGAAAGTCTGGCCGCCAAGATTGGCGGATTGACCCACTACAATGTCCTTCACTTCCTCCCCAAACTGGATTTCTCCTGCCTCATCAGCGGCAACACCGGGCTTGGCTTCACCGAAGTAGTAGGCAGACACACGAACAGTCTCGCCGCTCGAAGCAAGCTTTGTTTCCGCTCCGGGTGAAAGCGTCACGACAACCGTGTATGAAGGCACCTCGGTATTCAAAACCTCACTGCGAGGTGCTGCGGATGGCTCACCCTCACAATTACCCTCCCGCTCCAACTTTTTGATGGTCCTTACAATGGAGTCGTCCGCAGGCGAAAGTTTACCGTACGGCGGGAAACAATCCTCACCAAATACAGCTTGGGCCCTTGGGCTTTTGAAACAATATCCATTGCGCGCGAACACAGCATTACGCGCGCTCCATAACCCGTCACAATACGGGTCCCCGTAGGCAGGAACCGCCAGAAGCACAAACCCGAAAACAACACAAATGCAATGACCCTTCATCATCACTCCTTTGCAACAAATGTCAGTATTTGCCCAGATCGAACACACGCATCATCATGCCTTTTAAGGTACGCCTTGACGTCTCATCCCAAACCCTAGTGTCCAAATTTTCCATCAAACCGTGGCGACCAACAACTACGGAGCGCTTCAATACAAAAAGAACAAAAGGACATCGGGTGTCACCGCTTACAAGCGCCCAGCCTTAACAAAGAAACCGAAAAAACGCGTATCGTCCACCCTGACCTGTTACCAATTGAACAGCACACCGCCCATAGGATGTGTCACCAAAATCGCCGACCAGGATGGTTCATGTGTCCGAGGGCCCGCCAAGAGGAGTAGGCAGAATGACAATTTTCAAATCCATCATCGCTGCTCTTGCAGCGCTTGCATTCGTCTCCCCTGCCATCGCCGACGTCCTACCCGAAAAGCCTGGCCCTGAAAGAACCGTCAAAATGTTTG
>CBDCUC010000029.1:0-14928 GCA_965222485.1 Hyphomicrobiaceae bacterium | reverse complement strand
GCCTCCAAATCCGAGCTCATCGAAATATGGAAGACGGGGCGCAACCTTGAGGGCTCAGAGCTGACGGACTTTGAGTTCCAGGCCCTTTGCGAGCAGTGGATCATTCAGTTCCAAGCCTTACCTGAAGAGGACTGCGGTTACGCCGACGGTGACTGTGGAAACGGTAGTGTGGCATCGCAACCGGAAGACGAGGTACATCCAATTCCAACGGGCGACGATGCCGTGATCCTGGGTCCGACTGACTCGGCCAAATATCTTGGAGTGAGTCCAAGCACCGTAAATCGCATGGTGGACGATGGGCGCCTTCCACCAAAGCGAAGGGTCGAAGGAAAAGAACGCAAGGTTGGGTGGACGATCACAGAGCTGAAAGCGGCTGAGGCGAATGGGTTCTGTCGAAAGCAACCCACTAAATCTCGCTATTAGACGAAGGGGAGGGTCAATTTTGCGCCAGGCCACGGGGGGTACCCCAAACCGTGCGCCGGGGCCCCACTACTGTATTTATCGGCACGCAAACTCAGGCTTCGTTTTTCCCACAAGAGCCCATGCTCATTGGCTCCCATTAAATAGAATCTGCCGCTGTTTCATTGAACCGAAAAAAATACTCCGCCGGCTCGTCGAAGCACGTTGGCGGTCCGATGTGAAATTGGCGCCAAAGAGACATCCCAATTAGCTGACATTGAATCTGCGCATCTTGCGGCTGCAAGCACAGCATCGTCGAACGTCAGCTAAGAGGGGGTGAAGCGGTCAGATTGGGAAGGGGTTGAACAGCCGAGTCTGACCCGAAGCAATGGGCTATAAGCGAGTTCTTACCGCAGCTCCCAAATGCCGGCTCCCTTGCCCTCGGCCATACGGAACAGGTCGCTCCGCCCTTTGTAACTTGCGGAATCACTTGAATTTTCTTCGAGCGTACGTCGTATAACAGCCTCGAACGTCTTAGGAATAGTCCTGGCTGCCGCCCTTCTTAATCCCCGTACCTCTTCGTAGATTTGGTGTAACGAGGCTCGACCGCCGAGTCGCTCTAGACCCATGCACACGTCGTCCTTCCAGGTTCCGTCTCCTTCGCAATTGTCGGAAATATCCTGTAGGACAATCGAGCCATCGCGCGCTTGCAATCGCCAATGCCTACTCAATATTTCAAGTAGAGCTTTTTGCCTGTCCTGAACAATTCCCGGCGTCCACTCCAAATGCTCGATTACTTGGGTCGTTATTGCAAACGGCGATACGCCATTCCTGGTGAAATAAGCGCTCTTCTTTTGGTCGAATTCATAGTTTGACGCAGCGCTATTTTTTTTCCGCGTGAGAAGAACCAAATTGCCGAGACAATGAACAAGCTCGCTTCGCTCGTCTTGATCTGGGAACCAAGAAAGCCATTTGCTCCCGACCGCGGGCGATTGTGGCAATATATGTTCGACTGTAACGGTACCATAGTCGTAAGTTGCGCCCCCACCAGATAGGAGGGAATCCAGTCGCAAGAGGACCAGTCGTCTGGCGCGGGCATGAAGTGTGCTGTATATAGGTCCAGACAGGATGCTGAATGTTTGATGCTGCTCGATGGGCGTTAATTGCAGAGGCGCCTCTTCATGAAAGACATCCTCATCCATTTCAATAGCCCGAGTAAGACGAGAATACCGTTCGATCCGCCCATTGATTCCTGGTTTCATTAATAGCAAGGCATATGAAAGCCGATCGAGGTCGTTAAAAAAGCGATCCAATTCTTCCGTGTCGGCTCTATTGCGATCCACAAATGCTAGCGCCGGCGGAACCCAGTCATTAAACTCCAGTCTGTTTAACCAACGCAGAGCCTCATTTATTCGATCCTCACGTCGGGTGTTAGCGTAAGCAGAGTCAACGATCTCACCAAAGACTCTTGAAAGCGGATGCAGAACGTTATCAATGAAATCGCTCGGCGTTAGACCCGCGAGTACATGTCGTCGAAACTCTTCCAGCAGCGTTCCATGAGGCTTCGCTTTTCGGTAAATCATCCTGATATGGCCAAACAATTCCCCAAAAGAGCCACGTCCTAGTTCTTCTTCCGTGTCCTCCCACTTTTTCGTGTAGGCGTCGCGCTCTCGGTTTGGCAGCGCGCCGATGACTTCGGCTTTCAGGATGTCAGTTGCTGCAAGGTCGAGGCCTCGAGTGTTGAGAACAGAAAAAATCCGATATGCGGCGTCCAGGTCTGGTGTGGCAACAACCACAAGATAGCAGCGCGTGACAATAAATTGCGCGAGATCTAATCGATCTTGTGCGCTTAACTCCGAGAGGTGTTCATTGATAGAACGGGCATTATCGCGAATGTTCTTTTGACTGTCGGTTGGGATGTCCACCAATTCCAGAAGATCTGCAAAACCGTCTTCTTTTTGTACGTACCGCTGGAAGAATTCGGAATCACGTTCGCGGAGCGAAAGCCGAAATCGATCTTGCGTGCCTAGAACCACGCTACCCTTTTCGTAGATTAGATGAGTGATGTCAGAGGCGTGGGTTCCGGAAAAACTTGCTCTGATGGCTGACAAAATTAAGGTGAGCGTGGTTAGGCGTTGTTGCCCATCCACAACCTCTGAGTTCGGAGAGCCTTCGGCCTTTATAAGTACTATGCTCCCAAGAAAGTATGGCGGCATATCTTCTACAGTGACGGAATTAGTGGTTTGCATAAAAGTTAAGAGGTCATCTAATAACTCTCGGACGTGTTCGGTGCTCCAAGCATACGGTCGTTGATAAGGTGGGATCCGAAATACATAGTCGTTGCTAAAAATGCGCGATATCGGTTGCTCGTGAGCTGTCAGCTTAGGCACCTTTAAACTCCTACACGACGTTTACGCCACGAGGATATGAGAACATCCAAATGCCCCCGCTGCAACAGCCAAGCCTAACCTGCTTAGCTCGACATAATCGACAGTCTTTTCTGTTGTGGAAGCATTAGCTGTACCGAAAGGGGTAGGATGAATGTCTCTCTCTGGCCCATTGGTTCCTATCGCTGTCCGGCAGTGAAATCCCAACCGCAGAAGCAGAGCGACCCTGCACCTATCGACTGATGATTTCTGTTTTCATGTTGGTGCCTGCCAATTCAAGGGAAACGTCTAATCACAGGCGGGCCTGACCGCAGCATCGACCGTGAGAACGAAAAGAGTCCACATGGAGTACGAATCGCTTCAATGTGCCGCCATGAGCAACGTCAACCGGGGACCTGTCATGGCACGCAAATCCACATCGAAATCGACCGGCAAGAGCGCCGCGAGTGCGGCAGCAAAGACACTTCGGAGCAAGACGGCTAGCAAAGCAGCAAAGTCAGCTGCGGGTTCAACCCTTACTCAGGTTGGGAGCCCAGAAGTTACCAGCAAGCGTGCAGCGAGTGCGGCTGGAAAGACATTACAGAGCAAAACGGCAAGCAAGCGAGCAAAGTCGGCTGCCGCATCGGCATTGGCGCAACGACCGTCTGGAAGGTGAACTCACTCGCCAAGGTCGCGCCAGCGACAAAGGATACTTTATGCTCTTTTCGGACCATTTTGGAATTTTGCTCGATGGCACCGAAGAGTGGTTCGACCCGCTGTTATCCAGTGATATTAAGCTCTTCGTTGATCCTTTTCTAATTTTCCAGCATGAGTTCGGCCCCTTCAAAGGTTCGCACGAGGAGATGATCACCTACTACGACTATGCGTTTAACCTCGTGGCGAAAGCAGCCGGCGACAGAAATTCACACTATTGGAAGAAGGCTTTGTCGGTCTTGGCCGCTCCAGAAGCAGAAGAACTGTGCTTAGGCTTTACCGCACGCGGGACGGGTGGCGCAGGAACCGGAAAAGGCAAAGCTCGACTCGTTGCAGAAGGCATCCAGGCGGCCATAGCATTTGGCCTGAGTAGGCCTGAGCATTTCGAGACCGTCCAGCTCTTCAGAGAGAAGATCGGACCAGATACGATATCTGATACCGTGGGAAACATCTTGCGCATGCGATTCGCTGTTTATACCGAGCGCATCTGCAAGAGGTTGTCGATTCCAACAAAGAGAATGCCGCACCCGCGCGCTGTCTTCGACGAGAAGCGCGGACGATGGGTGCAGCGGAACATCACCGCTCCAACCAATCCGTACAACGGCAAGCAGATATTACTATGCCCCAAAGACTATCTTCGTCCGCTTCCCTCAATCAACGCGGACGATTATTGGGGCTACTGCTTTGATATGAATGCCGACGATTTGAAGCGTGATTTTGGGGAAGAGGTCACGCGGAACGTGAACAAAGAAGTCATAATAGAAAACGCCCTCAAGAATTTTCGATCGGTCGAGGATTTCATCGCTTTTGTCGAGGGCGAAGGTGCCGATGCCTACGACATTGAAAATGATCCTAAAGGGCTCATCCGCTGGTATCACTTCACCAGAGACTACGTCGACACTCATCCAACGATTGTCAAAGTGAGGTCAAAAAAGGATCTCCCAGTCTTCATTGATCAGCTGATTGACGCATTCCAGACTTTCGTCGAGGACAATGCAGGCTGGAAGTTACTCTATACCGATGATGGAGCGCCTCGATCCGAAGAGATTTGCCAGCTAGCGTTCCTTGGTGTGGTTAAGCACATCTGTCACGCCAACAACATAGATATCACGCGCGAGGGAAACATTGGTCGTGGTCCCGTTGATTTCAAATTTTCGCGCGGAATCAGTATGCGAGCTCTGCTGGAGATGAAACTTGTCAAAAATACAAAATTCTGGAATGGCCTCAAAAGGCAACTTCCACAGTACATGAAGAGCGAAAGTATCGATATTGGAAAGTTTCTTATAGTTGCCTTTGACACTGACGAAGTAGATAAAGTCCAATCTGCAGAGAAATTAGCCAAAGAGGCCTCAGAGCAGGTAAAATACAACCTCAGCTGCAAAACAGTTCTCGCTGAGTACAAGCCACCCTCAGCATCAAAACTCTAGTTATGGCGCAGTCTGAGCTGTGTCCGTTCAAGCGTTGACCAAGGTAAAAATCGGGCTTTGGTACCAGCCAACCCTATTTCGGCTCTACTGGATTCTGACATGGCTGCTGCTGCATTCATATTGTCCACAACCACTGCAAATCAATTGTTGCGGCTCGGGCGGCAATCTCTAAAAGCTCTCTGCAACTTGCGTCACGATTTTGCCGCAGCACGCAAGGCCGATAAGACATCTTTGTCCTGAGCAAGCACCTGTGCGATCGCTAAGCCATCCAGCACATCGGGCGGTCCACCAGCGAGATGCCGTCGCGTCGTGAAGCCCTCAACTGCCGCAAACGTAGCCTTCAGATCTAGCGACGGATGGGCCCACGAAATATCTGGGCCCAAGTTGATCCAAGCTGGGCGACGACCTCCAAAAAGTAGCGTCTCGACATAGAATTGTGAGCCAGGAAGTCCTGCCTCAGATCCTCCTTGCTCAGCAATGTAGGCCTTCGTGAACGCAAAATTTGCCTGAAGTTGCGGCACAATGTCGAAGCGCGGTCGCATGGCTGAGAACTCTTTAACCGCCTGTTGCGCGTCGATCTCACAGTTTTGTAACCGATTGGCAATCAACGCAAACTGCCTCCGCGATTGATCGAGTCCAGCCCTTCGCCCTCGCATACGAAAGCCGCAGGCAAGGACTAATCTTGCGCCGGGATAACCACCCTTACTTTCCTCTTTTCTGATCGCAGAAAATAGGTTCCAGGCACGGGTCAGAAAGTCGTGTGTGGCAGATCGGCTTTTGAGCGATAGGTCGCGATAGGCGACCGCACCGTCATTCATAACCAATGTTGGGAAATGGCGCGCGCTGTGCTCAGCGACAACCGCATGGAAGGTCCGTAATCGATTAAGCGCCTGGCGCGCATCGGACCGTAGCGGATTGAACCGAGCCGCTGACATCATACCTCCATACCCGAGCAAATCGATCCAGCAAGCCACCGAAACCTGGAAAGGAAGCCGGAACCTCTTGGATTCCGCAGGGGGAGACGTTTTCATGTAACCTCGCTGGTACGCTGGATGTCCGCATTGTGAAATCGAGTTCAAGTATTGCCTTTCACTTCTGTTCTTCGGACAGCCATCGGCTCGAAGTCCGACTGCTTTGCATGGGCCATTTCACCACCTTAGGCCCGCCGCCACTTTCAAGCCATTACGCAGCCCACAGCTCACTCACTGGCGCTGTGCGTAAGCACCAGCCGCCGCATTACTCCCACAGACCACTCGCAATTGCCCGTTCGACTGCGACCTGTTGAGCCCGCGGCATGTTCGGAAAAAAGTCGTAGCCGGTGACAGCCTCAATCTCGTCGATGCTGGTGATGTTCTTTTCAATAAACTCTAGCTTTTCCTCCATCGGTGTTCCTTGCGGAAAGAGGTTGTCTTTGTGCGGAAGACGTATAGCAATCGCATCTATGAACCCGGAGTCTCGTACGTAGAGAACAATTTTGAAGAAATGGGTCGGCAATCCGAGATTGTTGCGTGGTTCAACGCGATCGACATCTGCAGGATCATCGCGGTTTTGATCGCTATCTCTATCAAAGATCGGCCCTGTTAGAACATAGATTGTGCCGTGGTCTTCAGCCCAGACCCGCACCACCTTTTCAAAGTTCTTCCAAATACCCCTGTTAAACCTATCATGCTGAGGCATCATATTTGACAGGACGTAGGTGTTCGCCATGACAACTTCGCTGCGGTTCATATCGGCTCGCGGCACGAGATGACCACGGTCAAAAACTGGTTCGTCGTAGTCCGGCAACTGTGCACTTTCGCCAGACGGCAAACGTGGATCGGCGCGAAAACACTTCTTGTTTGTTCGGCTAGTGATGTCGTCCCGCCTCAAGCGATAGGTGGCGAAGACTGGGATCTTGAATGCACCACTATGACGAATAACGTACTCTCGATGATGCACGAGGCGCTCAGCATCAAACGCAGCTTGCGCGACAGGTAGCCCCCAAGGGGCGTGCATCTTTGAGGTGGTTGTCTTTTCAGAAGGTGTTAGCTCAAGGTGTGAGTCAAACTCTCGCACTTCTGAAGCTGTGTACTCGCAGTCGCGCGCTGCGAACAGCTCTTTGTCTAGCTCTTTCCAATAACCGCCCAGTGCTTCCTCTGAGACTTTTTCCATCCGCTCTATTAATCTGGCCCAACGCTTTTCTTGCGCCTGAGTGGGGATGTTGAAGCATAGGAAAACGAACACTAGAGCGGAAAATAATCTGGTGAACACGATACATTCTCCTGTAGTCATTAATAGCTATTCTGGCGTCAAATTAATGGAAGTATTTTTGCCGGTGGCATTCTGCCCACTATGTATACATGCAACTGCAAAAACCTTCATACGCAGATAGTCTCACGCAACTATGTATCACCACACCGACCGGAACCTCGCGCTGGCCGCGTGAGCACACTAGGGTGAAGCATTGGAAATATCCCGCACCCACCTCGAAGACAGCCGTTGACTCATTTTTGAAATGTTCTGCGATGACGCAATGAGGTCTACGGGATGTGCCAACCGTGAATTTGGCCTTGCTCAATCCTCTTCAGAGAATTGCACTTATCCGCGAGAAGCAACAACCTGTGAGGTAGTGATCTGCTAAATCCATCTATGCCAGGGAAAAGTGATTCGCTGCTGACATTCATTTTGAAGAGGTCTTCCAGCGCATCTTTCCGCATTGACTTCCTTATCGAGAGCTTAAAGATATGTTTTCTTAGCTCGCATTTATCAAGCACCGCAACATTGTCTTCAAGGCTTGAATTCACATCGCCAACACACAGAAATAGTCCTTGTTGAACCCCTTGCCGTTGATTGAATTGGTGTGGCTGAATCGGCAAAAGACCGCGCACCCGATTGCTCAACACGGCTGGGTTAAAAAACTCGTCCGCAGCAATACTGTCTCCAGAGTGCAGGTTTGAAAGTTCAGTTATGCATTTTTTTGCAGTATCCATGAATTCGAGCTTTAGCCATTCATGATTGACCGCCCAGATAGTTGCAAAATCGGCTGGTTGGCCAGGGGCCTCAAGCGCAAAATATGCGGCCACATAGGGGGACTTGGACCAATCCAACAGCCTAGTGGGCGCACCATGATGCTGCATCAAAGCCAGCCACTCCAAAGTAGAACCAGGTGTATTTGCTTCATTCAGGTATTGCCGGGCGCGACTCTTAAATATCTCGATCGCTGCAGTTTCAGCGATGCTCGCTTTGATGCCCTCTGCCGAGCGGGTCAATGTGCTCGCAAGGTCCCACTTTCTTTCGGCTTGGCCTCGAAAAATGAATGATGAGCCAAGACCCGAAAGTTTCGTTTTCAGGATTTGCCAATTGGACACTGTTTGTTCAGTATAAAACTCCATGCCGAGATCGCCTTTTGCCTGTAACGCCTCTCTTCGCATGCTCGTCTAATAGCCGTTCCCCAGTAACACTATCAATCAAGAAGACGCATGAGTAAATTGGGATGTGGACTGATTTTGACCCGGAGGGCACGTTGAAGTCAGACATATGCACCGCCGTTGTTGACGGGATCGATGAAGGGCTGCGTTCGACGAGTTAATTCTCCTGTTTCTGAGCGTGGGCTGTCCATAACCGCGCCGCGATGCAATGGCCAAGGTTGACACTTAGGCGACGTGGGCGACCGCGTAGCATGGCATTCCGAAGGCAATTCAGGTACGATTAACAGTATCAGGAGAAACACTGACACAACGGGCCAGGAGCAGAATTGCCTCATCAACACGTCGGCAACTTATTTGTACTCGTGCTTCGGGAATTGAAACCAGACTGTCAAGCAGCACTTCCCCCAAAGTATTGCAACCGTCTTAAGTTCATGCCTCGGATGGATCTCCAAGATCCAGCACTAAAGGTAGCCTCTAAACTCAACTGTAAACGCATTCCTATCCCGCAAAAATCTAGCAAACTTGAGTCACAGATTAAAGTAGAGTTTTCCAGTATAGTTATTTGGAGGCAATGAGTAATGGAAGGTTTTCCGCCACTAATTCGAGCGTCCCATGTTTTTTTACTATTTGCCATCATAGCTTTTTTGGGGCTAGTCGCAGTTCACACCTCTGCATCGGTCAAACAGAAGCCTTGCCCATATAAGAATGACGTTTGCGAGCACCTGCGGCATTGCAGCGAAACGGACTGGGAGACCAAAAAGTCAATTGAAGACGTGGAAAAAAAAGGGGGCCTCTTTGTAAAGGACACATTGATTGCATGCCAGAAAGGCAAACACAACGGAGGCAAGGGGTCGAGCTACCGGATTTTTGAGAGACATATAGATTCATGCAAGAATGACAGCGTCTATAAAATTGCAAGACACCTGAAGTCTAATGCCTTCAGGTGTCGACCTCAGTTAAATTCCAGGGCCCTGGCTGAAGTGTTGGAGATTGTAAAAGAGGTCGATCACGAATGGCGAGACAGAAACGGCTTCATCCGACAGACGCGCATTCAGACGCCGGGCGTACCGGCAGAAAGCGACAATCAGAACCCAACCTTGTTCACAGCTCAGTACATATACCTACTACACAAGTTAGGTGTTCTAAAGGGGGATATAAGGAAGAGATACCTTACATGGGCAAAGGCAGCTATATCTGAGTTGGAATTGGAACCAGGATTATTTGACAGAAAAAAGGACGACCGAGCTAAAGTTGCGAAGGACATTTGCAGCATTGATCACTTTAGTCGGGATGAACAAATCGGATTAGTGGTCATGGATCGGGCGTTTGATTGGGATCTGGGCACGTCCAAACGCTTATTAGATTACGGCAAACGAAATAAAATAGGTCCGCTCTGGTATTATGAGAACCTTTCTTGGGTGGGGGTAGGACAACCTCATCGGAATGAAGTATGCCATGGTAACCAGGTGTTTAGTGGAATAGAAGCTAAGAAATTTGGTATTCGGCAGCCCAACTTCAGTGCATTCTTGAAGGTTGCTAACGGCGGCACAATAAACCCAGTAGCGAAAATTTGGTTTGTTGTCGCTTTTGCACGGACGGAACATGAAGAAATTACAGAGACCGGTGGAAAGATATTGGGGTTGCTACGCGCCGAAATAATGAAACGATCAAAATCGTCTTGGCTGCGCGCGAAAGTTGCCGCATTTTACGAGCGAATGCGGAATGATTATGGAGATAACGCACTGCATGAATTGTTAAAACGCTATCATGGTCCTAAGTCGGCTGATCATCCTTTAATTAGGCTTTCGAGTTATGCGCCAGAATATTAATCAACCTGCTGTCAGACATAATCGTGACCGCAGGACTAAGGGCATGACGGGGTGCACCTGAACGCTATGCATCGCTTTCAACTCACCACACTTCATGCATTCGGCAAATGAAGGGAAGCTTGTCTCCGACGACGGCCGAGGAAGTGCAGACGACTGGATCGGATGCAACGCCACCCGCTGGTCGGAGCGACGTTGGATTAATTTTCTTGCCGGTGGGTAGAGCCCCTTCGAACCAAGCTTGCTTCGATGCGTTTTTGATTTCAATTCTCTTGTTTTCGCCGGGGTATATATTGAACTCGAACTCGCCCAAATTGGTGGCGCGTGCTTCATAACGTTCCTTGTTGACAGAGAAATATATGGTGACAGGGCCGCCGCCGTTCTCGGCATGACACTGGATTTGAGTGTTATCGTTAAACTTTCTACAACCGGTGTGCCTAGTGAAAGGGCAGCCATCAACTCCGCCTCTCCTTTCACAACGGTCACTCCCGTACTCACGGGTTCCCCATTTCCAGTTATCACCGGCGTACACGACTGGACCGGTTGTGGTCCCCCAGTTACTGTTGTGCCGGTCCGGCAAATCAAAGGCGATCACCGCATTGTCTCCCTGACCAGTCCCAACCAATTGTTCGCCCTGCATCTTGACCTGAACGACAGAAGGCGCAGTTGGGTACAGATCCAGATGGTATTCAGCAGTAAAGGTCTCTGAGGATTTGCACCCAAACCAACTGCACCACATTGCGCCCGGCCCAGTCACCTTTGTTGTAAGAACGAGTGGCACCCTCGCATATTCTTTGGATTTCCAAACGTCCTTCAATTCATCCTGTGACAATCCAATACGAATGCCCCATTCCTTGATGGAGATTCGACTTTTCGCAATTTGTTGGCCACCAATTTTCACCGTAGTTTCAAACTTCTTATTACCTTGATTTATTCCAAATCCGACACCAAAAATGCGAATTGGATTATCGTTGAGTGTATGCCTCGCGAGAATTGGAGGGGTCACACGAACCACGAGAAAACCGATATCTTTAGATATAAACCTAAGGCGACCCAATAGTTTATGAGCTTGCACAACGGATCTTGAAAAATCGTCTGTTATTTCTTTTCGAAGGTTATCCGCGGTTTTGTACAAATCCCATAACGCAAGTTTGCGCTCGTTTGAGATTTGCTGAAAAGTCATCTCGCGAAACTCATTCAAGTCCCTTTTCAGTTGTTTCAGCGCGACATATGATTGCTCAACGCCACTGCCCAGAAGCCTGTTACCAGTGCTTTCTGCCTTCTTTTGTGCTTGATCCAAAGTCTGCTGAATTTTATCGAATATCTTGTCCACGGTGAGAAGACCGATAACTCCCGCTGCTACTTCGAGTGCGGGGCCAAACGCAGCTGCTACCTGTGCTTTGGGTTTGCCAATCAGGCTATGCTGCAATACGGCAAGAGACATGATCAGGACAAAAATTCTCACAATTACATACATCTTCAACGCAGCCTTTCAGAATTGGGTTAGGTCATTTCAAAATACCTCAGAATGGGTACGTAGAATAATGGGCCCAATGCGATACGCGCAAGTGAGTTCTTCCCTTCAAGCTTCTCGTCTAACAGCTTGGGCTTGACGAGGAGGATGCGAAATTGTTGCTTTTGCTTGCTCACAAACCGGCTTCTAGTCCTGTCATATACCCCGACTTCCCTTCAGTCAGAGCGAGTGGCCTGGTGTGACATCCTACCTTGTGCCATCCGATGCGCCCGAAGGAGTTGCAGAAATTACTGCGGTTAGTTCTCGCCTGTGACCGCTACTCAGGGCAGAGCGTCCGTACCCCGTACACTACGAAACCATCACACTTACCCCCCCCCTCGGCTTTAGACCGGGCCCTGGCTTAGCTGGTGAAGGGGGGGGGGGGCGACATAGCGTCAGTTACGCATCTTCGATAACATCGACACGTTGCTGCAACTTGCTGTTCAGTTGTACTCCATTTGCTCCGTAGTGAATTTCTCTGTGACAGTTTGGGCAGAGTGCACCCATATATCGCGGGTCGTCAGGACCACCGTCGCTCAATCGTCTTATGTGATGGGGTTCAAGGTAGGGCTTGCCGTTGCGGTCGAGAAATGGTGCGTCAGAGATACATAGCTCACACTTCCCTTTAGCCCTACGAAGTACGTACTGGCGGACTATTGCACTTCTGCGGTGCACCGTCCGGGTCGCCTCATTTGCTGTTTCTCGAGGTATGCTTCCGGCCGCGATTGCGAGTTGTCTTAGTTCAGAAAGAGGCACATCTTCGCCGGGCCCAGTGCTGGGAAGTTCGTTAACAAGTTCATTGTCAACTTCGATTGGGACCAAACTGAAAACGATGGCTTCGCGCAGACTTCCATTCCTGTCCGGAGCAGGCATCTTCCGATAACCAGAACAAACGAACTGGCCTTCGAAACGTAGAGATCCCTCACGGGTGACTTTGCGAAAGAGCAAAAGATCTTCACCAGCTGGAACATGTTCTGCTATCGCAAGGTTGCCTTTGGTAAGCTTCATGTCGCCCACCTGGCCCTCACCAAAGTATTCAAATGAACCGTCGTCAAGCCACTTGTCGGTGTAGCCATGTTGTTCGCCGGCAGCACCAGTAATGCAGATCACAAGCGGATAGTCTTTTGGCGTTATGATGCCTCCCTGCTGCTGTCCTCCATACCTGTCGTGGATATCCCTACCGCGGTTGTAGATTTGTCCTCGTTGATAAGGCCAGCCCTGCATCGTTGTATCTCACCGACAAAGTGAATTGCACGGGATGCCATCCCGGTTTCCATCCAGCCCCGCTACCCCGCATTTTTTGAGATAGAATGTGGCCTCGTCACAGGTATCCATTTCCTTGCAAAAACGCTTGCGGGCGGAGCAACTGTAGCCTGCGGTGCCGGCGCTGGTATCTGTAAGCGTGGTCGATCCTGAAGCGGAGCCAAACATCAACATCAAGGTTTTTCCGCTGGTTTGAACCGCCAGCCGTCGTTCGTGAACGCTCCGGGTCTTACCGCATTTGGTTTCACAGGGGATGCCGTCTTTGTCCCGATCCAATCGATCAAGCCCACATTCACGATAATAGTATGTAGCCTCAGCACAATTGGCCATCTGTTTACAATAGCGTTTCGAACCGCATGCGCTAGCGTGAGAAATCGACGCCAAAGCGACTAGAAAAGAGCTGAGTGTAAGCGAGAAAATACGCATAACAAAACCGCAATATGATGTCGCCAAAAGCACGCGGCGACTTCCAAGGCCTAGAGCGAGAGACAATCTCGAACGGGCCTCGACCGAACCTAGACCCATGTTATATGCTCAGTCCACACTACGCGAGCATTGCTTATCGTATATTCCGTTCGCCCGCTGTTGTGCGGCTTCCGCAAGTGACGTAGGGGACAAAACTTGCCTTCTGGATACGAAAAATCACCAGACTACGGCGGCTCACTTCCAACTTGGAGAACCTATGCGATCGCGGGAGCTGCTACGTTTGCCGTTGCGGTAGGTGCATGGTTCCTAGGTGCCCCTGGCGTCCTTGTGACTGGCACCGTCGGCGAAATTGCTGATGGCGACACATTCACGCTTTGCAACGGCGGCGACTGCACCAAGATCAGGTTGTGTGGAATTGATGCACCAGAGAACGCTGAAGCTGGGGCTAAGGAAGCGACAGTTGCACTGACGACTATCGTAGAAGGCAAGTACGTTCGGTGCATTCCAGTTGATAGAGGATCAGTCTGTGACGGGCGCTCACAGCGCATGAATAGCGGTCGGCTCGTCGCGCAGTGCTATGTGGGTAGAACCGATATTGCTGCGGAATTGGTCAAGCTTGGTCACGCCTGCGACTGGCGGAAGTTTTCTGGCGGCCACTACGGCAAAATTGAAGGCGCTTGCCAGAAGTAGAGTACGCTGGGCTTATTCAAACCCAAGCTCTCTGAGTGCTTCCGCTACTCCCGCAACGCCAGAAAAACCACGCTGAAGCACGGGGATTGCAGACTGGCAGTTGGCTGAACCCTTGGAGAAACCCCTTCCTCTTATTCTCACAGCACCTTCTGCAGAGCCCTTCAGGTAGGCTTCCATGTCCATTTGTGAGTATGCAGTACGCAAGGTGGCAACATCCTTGAAGGGAATGCTGCGCCTGAAGCCACAGGCCCTTGCTGCTGCTAACAGGAACGACAGAGAGCGGGACTTTTCTTCAACGTCGGTTCGCGCCTTCAGCTCTGCCATATCGTCTGGATCGACCGCGGGAACAGAGGTGGCACTGAAAAGCAGCAGGGCTAACGCCGACAAACAAGTACGTACAAACATGAATATTACTCTGGCAGGACCAATACAGCTGAGCTGGCCGTGACCCTGCCCCCTTTGTGTCCTCGATCATAAACAGAGTCTGTTCTGGTTATGGTCCTTGTTGGACCGGGTTGCAAACTCGTTCGGTGTGAGCCCTCCGAGGCTCGTGTGCGGGCGCTCCTCGTTGTAATCGGTTTGCCATTCTGCGATCAGCCGTCGTGCCTGCCAGAGCGATCGGAACAGCGTCTCGTTCAGCAACTCATCGCGTAATCGGCCATTGAATGACTCGATAAAGGCGTTCTGCATCGGCTTACCCGGTGCGATGTAGTGCCAGCCAACACCGCGCTCTTCTTGCCAGGCCAGCATGGCGTTCGAAGTGAGTTCGGTGCCATTATCGCTGACAATCACTTTCGGCCTACCACGCCGCGCGATGATGTCATCGAGTTCGCGAGCGACTCGTGCGCCCGAGATCGACGTATCGGCGATGAGCCCCAGGCACTCACGCGAGAAGTC
>CBDCUC010000028.1:0-4114 GCA_965222485.1 Hyphomicrobiaceae bacterium | reverse complement strand
ACAGTCGGTGTGCGTCGCCTCGATCACGCCTTGGACATGCCGCTGCCAAGCTATCAATCCAAAGGCGCCGCCGGCCTCGACCTTCATGCGGCCTGCGCTCACGACGCACCCATAACTTTGCCACCAAAAAAAAGGTGCCTTGTTCCCACCGGCCTGGAGTTGGAGTTACCCATTGGTTTCGAGGCGCAGGTTCGTCCACGTTCCGGCCTTGCGCTTAAGCATGGAATCACCGTGCTCAACAGCCCTGGCACAATCGATGCCGATTATCGCGGCGAGGTCGGTGTTATCCTCGTCAACTTGGGTGATGAAACTTTCGATATTCAGCGTGGTGACAGAATTGCGCAGATGATCATCGCACCTGTCAGCCAGGCCGAGCTGGTAGAAAAATTTGAGTTGACTGCAAGCGAGCGCGGCTCAGACGGCTTCGGCTCGACGGGCCAGACGCAGTCTTCCAAAAGCGGGTTGCAATCACCAACAAAGTCCACGAAGAAAAAGAAGAAGGCGAAGCGCAAGAGTTCGAAGAAGGGCTGACACACCGGATCGCGTTACTAGATTTTTTCTTTATAGTTTAGGAAGCTCCCCCCTACCGAGGAAAACAATGAGCCAGTTACCTAGTCTTTATTTCCGCCATTCTCCTGAGGAGTGTTTTCGGTCTCTGATGCCTCTTTGATGTACCTATAGATAATTGCCCTTGACACGCCCCCAAGCGCGTTGGCGATTTCCAGTGCGGTACTGCCACTTCGCGCCATCTCCTTAACCTGCTCGACTTGCTTGTCATTCAGTATTGGCGGGCGTCCACGCCGTTTCGGATCGGGCTTCGGCCTCGGTGCTGCGGGAATACGCTTTCTCCGTTTCTCCGGTATCTCCACATTTTCTGGAATGGGTTCATTCGCAAGCCAATATCCAAGGGATTGCAGATTGACGAGCGGTCCGCGAACCCCAGCCTCCCAAAGGCGATTCCAAGCAGTTTTTATTTCATTCTTGCCACCAATTGGGTGACCGCGCGCGCGAAATTCTTCAACAACTTCGCCGCTTTGGAGGGGCCGCCCTACATCACGTAGAACCTCCACAACTAGGCTTTCAAAGATCTCCTGGGCCATTCGTGAACCACCATGTCCCAGCGTATCGACTTTGTCCTGATCTCCGGCGGCGGTGTCGCCAAGCGTTAGCTTCCGATGAAATTGCAAATAGCCTTCAATTTCCGCGATCTCCGCAAGGGCCTTGCGGATGATGTCTTGTTGCTCTTTCCGCTTTTGCAGTGCCAAAGCTATAGAGTTATCAGACGACATGGCCTAGTTGCTCAACGAATTTAGATTATTTCAACTACAATGGCATGTTTTTTCGAAAAGGCAACCGTAAGACTCCTTTTATAACTCGCTTTTTTGTTGACGGGCCGTTTGGGCACTATTAACTATAAGCCACCGCTTAAGGTGTCGCGTGCGGAAGTCATCGCAGGAGATAATCTAATGATCTTACCCTGGTGACTTTCTGGGGAGCACGCGGAACCGGCCCCAGAAAGCAAACGAGCCCCGCACGGCTATGTGCGAGACTCGCTTAGGTCCGCAAATTGAACTGACTCCAGGCTTGGATCGGCTCAAATAATGTGCGGATAGGAAACCACAGAATCACATTGTTTACGGCGGATTGCAAGGCCTGGAGTTGCTCTAAATCGGGCAACAGAGGAGGCCAAAATGGTTCATCCGCCCAAAAATCGTTGCAGTATGACTTTCGAGAAGGCTTGCCACGCCAAGTATCTTGTTGAGGTGGCTGGCCTTTCACAGACAGAGGCCGCGATCCTATTGAAACTCAATGTGGGGCAAATTTCTCACGTTATCAATGGGACGCGTCAGAAGTCGGCTTATCCAGTGCCGCCGGAAGATCACCAGCCGACTTGATTGGGCCGCTAACAGAGGCCGCCCCAAACCTTATGCCGGCGGCCTCTAGCGCACGTTGAATGGCCGCGCGATTGTTGACGGTCACATTATTCCCTTGCTCGCAAGACTTCACCGTGGACAAGCCAATTTGTGCGCGCTGCGCCAGTTCAGCTTGCGTCCACCCAAGCCAATTCCTCGCTGCCCTTACCTGTTCAGGTCCCATATCATGATCATACAAATAAATTCGCTTAAGACAACCAAATTAGTTGACTTACGATTATAGGCAGCTTAATTAGTTTATATAATCTATTCTAGTTGTCTTGAGCCATGTCAAAGCACTTCCTCCTCGCCAGCGAAGCACACGCGCTCAGCCTCGCGACTGTGGCGCGTATGTCGGATGAGGAGGCTCGGAAGCGCTTTGCTGAAATGCGTTTGACCGACAACGGTGGCGAAGCGACGTGTCCGCGTTGTGCCTGTACGGAAACCTAACACAGGCGCGGGCACCTCCCGCCGCGCCAGTAGGCGAAGCCGTTGGCGTCGGCGTCAAAAAACAACTGTGCCGACTAAACACCTAACGGCCTGCATCATAGGCGGCGAGAGCCGCGAGGTTGAGGATGTCGCTGTCCTTGGCACCCAAAGTGCTGATTTGCACGGGATAAGAAAGCCCGACCAGAATTGGACCAATGATGGTTGCGCCGCCCAGTTCCTTCAGCAGTTTTGTAGAAATCGATGCCGCGTGGAAGGCGGGCATGATGAGCACGTTCGCGGTGTCCGACAAACGGCAGAACGGATAAAGCGACATCAGGTCTTTGTTGAGGGCGACGTCGGCGGCCATGTCGCCATCGAATTCGAAATCGCAGCCGCGGCTATCCAATATCTCCACCGCTTCACGAATCTCGTCGGAGCGCTCACCACGTGGCTGCCCGAATGTCGAATAGGCCAGCAGCGCTACGCGAGGTTCGATGCCAAATTTGCGCGCTGCCCGTGCAGCTTCCTGCGCGATGTTCGCAAGTTCATCCGCGGTCGGCATGTTGTGCACACTGGTGTCCGCGATCAGCACGGCACGCCCGCGAATGAGCGCAAGGCTCACGCCGATCACGTTACGGCCAGGCGCTTCATCAAGAACGCGGTGCACATCTCTATAAAACACTCGTCCAATTGCGCGTAACGCCGGACACCATCGCATCGGCATAACCGTGCACCACCATGAGTGCGGCAAAGACATTTCGCTCGTTGGTGACCAACCGCTGACAGTCGCGGCGCAGATAGCCACGCCTTTGCAGCCGCGAATAGAGGTACTCGGTGAACTCTTCGGTGTAGGGAGAATTGCGCGTATCGTGCAAAATGTAATCGTCGCGCAACTCGATACCGAGTTCTTCAAAACGCTCTTTCACCGTATCCGCCGCGCCCACAAGCTGCGGGTCACCGAATCCCTGCTGCCAGTAATTGTTCGCCGCCCGGATAACGGCATCATCTTCACCTTCCGCAAAGATCATACGCTTCGGATTGTCGCGCACTTTTTCAAAGGTCGTCTGCAGCCAGCCTGCTACTGGGTCGAGACGGCCCGTCAGTCGCGCAACATAGGCTTCCATGTCGACGATGGGTTTATGCGCCACGCCCGTGTCCATTGCAGCCTTAGCGACTGCCGGCGGCACACTCGAGATCAAGCGCGGGTCGAACGGCGCCGGTATGATGTAGTCGGGCCCAAACGTCGGTCGGCGTCCGTGAAACGCGCTGGCCACCTGGTCGGGAACTTCTGCGCGTGCAAGCTCGGCGATCGCCTCGGCCGCCGCAATTTTCATCGCGTCGTTTATAGTGGAAGCTCTGACATCCAGCGCGCCGCGAAAAAGGAATGGGAAGCAAAGGACATTGTTGACTTGGTTGGGGTAGTCAGACCGGCCCGTCGCAATAACCGCATCTTCGCGCACAGCCCGAACGTCTTCGGGAGCAATTTCGGGTTCCGGATTTGCCATTGCGAAAATAATCGGACGATCGGCCATGCTGGCCACCATCTCCTTGGAGACGATGCCGGCGGCGGATAGACCAAGGAAGATGTCAGCTCCGCTAATTGCATCAGCGAGCGAGCGTGCGTCCGTATCCTGGGCAAATGGCTCCTTGTAGCGGTCCATCCCCTCGTTGCGACCAATGTGGACGACGCCACTACGATCGCAAATGGTCACGTTCTCGCGTTTGACGCCGACTTGCAGGAGAAGGTTGAGACAGGCGATCGCTGCAGCACC
>CBDCUC010000027.1:0-9572 GCA_965222485.1 Hyphomicrobiaceae bacterium | reverse complement strand
ATAGGGGGGTGGTCACCAAGGTGTATGGCACCTCGAAATTATCTCACCAAAATTTTTGATGGCAGGGCGAGGGTAGGTGGGAATCTGTTTGAACTCTAACTCCCACATAATCGATGCAGCACACTACCATCTGTACAATGGGGTTCGATCCACAGGGAGAAGCGGTTCAGAGCCGTCACAAGTACGACACCAATTGTAATGCGAGATAGCCGGATAGTCAGTTTTCGAGCGCTCAGTTTCCGCCCAGAAAGCCTAAGAAAAGAGATTGAAAGCACTGCGCCAAAGCAAAGTACTAGAATTGGAATGCCGAACAGAATAAAATACATTACAGCTAACCCGATCGCAGTGTTGTCTTCGCCAAAAAAGATATACATTTGCCCAAGCGACCATACTAGGCTTCCAAAGACCCCAATACTTCCGCTTGGAGGATTGGAAAAAAGATCAACACTACCATCTAGGTAAACCGCAAAAATCAATATAAGTAAAAAGCCTACGGATAGTCCAAGAAGAATCACTTGGTGTGGTTTCAGTTTATTTCCTCCGTCAGAATGACTTGAATTCAAAACATTAAGTAGGCCAAATAAAAATATTGTAAGAAGGGCCGCATCGAAACGTGACACATTCGGAACGAAAAACAGAACCTTGGACCACAATGCAGTAATAGCAATGGCCCAGTTTTCAACTATTAGCGAACACCAAGTTGCGAATATGAGTACACTTTTAAGGCCGGTCACCAATGTCAACACAGCCCCTATTATCCCAAACCAAGCCAGCGCCTCGTGACGCACCCCTGCCCAAGACATTCGCCACCACGAGGGCTTTTCCTGGGGACGTTCCAACAACTCCTTTACAGCACCGAGCACTACTTCTTCGTTGTCCAGAGGCTCTGTGTGCATCTCCCCGAAGGGTAAGGGGATGTCGCCGTATTCAACCCCACTCGCTTTCACTGGGATAAGCTTGTTTTGTCCTCTTGCTCGTCCTGCCTCTGCTCTTACCCAATCAGATTTGACGCTGTTCTCAGTCCATATCGAAATAACTGCTCGGGCGGCATCCAGCTCACCCATGATCTTGTCTCGATATTTGTCAGCAGGTTCGAGGGAGGTGTCCCACCACGTTGTGTAGCCGTAGCTTTCCAATAGCGCCGATAGCTTCAGTGCCAGATCACGGTCAGCTTTTGAGTATGAAATAAAGACATCAGCCATCGTGCTTTTCCCCTCAAGACCACATGGCCACAGCCTGAGATGTTCCCCAAGCTCCCAGGCCAATGAGCAAGATCAAGAGAGCAGTGACGTACCCAAGTGCTGTGAAGGGTTTGTTCTGAGTATCAAGAATACGGCCAACAGCAGTCAGTCCAGTGTGACGGCTCCACACAAAGAAGCGGACGATTGGACCGAATATGAGTGCCAACCAAAGCCAGATAGAGGTGATGTAGGCAGTTGCAAAGCCCGCCCGTATAGCTAAAACAAGGTTTTCATCCAATCTCGTTTCCGCGACACTGTAAGGATTTAGCGCCAAAATGTTCAACAAACTAAGAAAGGTACCAAAAATAATTTCTACGGCTTGAAAATCGCCAAACAAAACTGCCCCTATTATAACAGGGATGAACGCAAAGAAAAAAGCAAATATTATTGGCGTCAGAACCGCATCAAGCAACAAAGCTGGCACAAGAAGTTTTTGATGTTTCGCAGATAGCCGTAGCAAAACCCGCGTTTCCAAAAGAGAAATGTAATCCCCAAAAATATTGACTAGTGCAATTAAAACTATTGGCGGAACAAGTTTATTAAGTGTGGTGGTGTCAACGGTATCAAGGGGTGAAGCCTGAGTTAAAAGGAAACTGATTAGAAATATGATTATGAGTGCAATCGTCGAAGCATTCGTGGAATTTTGAACACACTTTATTGAAAAATGAGCCCGACCAAAGAATGACTCAAACATATTGTTGAATGCCTCAATGGTGTTCACACGGACTGTACCTTCAACCGGTAAGAACCACTGTCTAGCAATCGCCTTAAGTGCAGGGTTCAGGTCCTTATCTGCAATTCGGAACAGACTGAGTGCCAAGAGGGCCAGACCACCTGCACTAGCCAAAATATATCGATCCGTTTCAGGCCCGTACCACCAAGCGAAACCAAGCAGACCCAGAACGACCAAGGCCAACCCACCAGCACCAAGTAGGCTCTTCCAGTGTGCTCCACTTTGTTGTGTGCTTGGTTCAAACCCAACAACATCCTTACTGGTCAGTGCCCCCACCTGAAGCATCACACGTTGCCAGCAATCGGCGTTACGATCACCATTCCAAGAGGAGAAGTCTTCTGTTTGGATGAGCTTGAAGGCTATTGGGATGCGGGCGTTATCAATCCTAGTGGGAACAATGATGTTCCGGTCGTCCGCTTCACTAGCCTCTGAGCGGACCCACTTGGATTGAGTAGACTTCTCTGACCAGACGACAACGACACACTTGGCCCGGTCTATCTCTTGTTGAATGACATCATCGAATGTCTCGCCAGGGCGTATCTCAGGGTCCCACCATACGGACAACCCCTCAGCCTCTAAGGCGCTAGCGATAGTCTCAACGCGATCTCTGTCGTCTCTGGAATAACTAATAAAAACATCGGCCATGAAACACTCCCCCACACCAGCCGTGCCATCACCTTAGTACAACGAAGATGCGTGTGGAAAGATCACAATTGGCGGCAGTGCATTGGTCCGATTTCCATTAGAGTTCCGGATGGTCTGGATGAATAGCTTCTCGTCGAAGAGAAGGTGCCAGAGTTGGCTTGTATGTAGCGTCCCAATGCCAAAATTTTCTGCGTATAATTTTGTGAATTCTGGATGGGGTAGGTAGGGCAATTTGGCTACCTATCGATACGTTTCCTTAGCTCTAAGGATGCCAATCACACCGCGAGCGCACCAGCAATGTCGAAGCAAGATAACGAGCTATGGACCGGGGATCTCCTGGGTCGCAAGGATGACGCTGACTACATCATTCAATTACTCACAAACCGTATCAAAGAAGATCATACCAGGCCCAACAACCCGAACTCTTTCATCCTCAACCTTGATGCTAAGTGGGGTCACGGCAAAACGTTCTTTCTTACTGAAATCAAGAAGCAACTTGAAGCAGGCCCTCACAACTTCCCGGTCGTGTACATCAATGCGTGGGAATCGGATTACGCAGCGGACCCCTTAATACCAATTATTGCTGAACTCGATGCACTTTTTCAGCAGCAGAAACCGTCAATTAGGAAAAGTTGGAAAGCTCTAAAACCCAAGGCGTTGTCAATTGCCAAAACAGCGGGTTCGACCCTCAGCAAAGAACTATTGAAAAAAGGGCTTTCAGAAACTATCGACGCGCTAGGGGATGAGGCAACGGATGCAATTGAGGAAGGCTTACAGGAGGGGGGAGAAGCTGGCATTGAAAAATTATTCGATAGTCAATCAGAGTCTCTCCTACAAGCGTATAGACGAAAAAGACGATCAATCGAACGTTTTAAATCTGGACTAGCAAGCATCATAAGGGACAAGAAAAAGCCTCTAGTATTACTGGTGGATGAGCTGGACAGGTGTCGCCCCTCTTACGCGGTGGAATTACTTGAGCGTGTCAAACACCTTTTTGCGGTGGATGGGCTGGTCTTCATTATTGCAACTGATACAGAGCAACTGCAGCACGCTGTCAGCAGTATATACGGGCAAGAATTTGAATCTCGGCGCTACCTGCACCGGTTCTTCGACTACACTTACACGTTCGACGAGCCTGAACTGGCAGATTTTGTCAATTATCAATTCAAACTACACGGGCTACCCGCGGAGAATTACTCTTCACCAAACATAACCCACCAAGAGCTTGTGCTAGGTGCATTCAGGACTTTTGGTTTGGGTTTGCGCGACGTAGAGCAATGTATCGATATTCTGCGCACCGTCACCACTCACTGGCCCTACCCAACGAAAATTGAACTTGTACCTCTGCTTCCGTTCATTATTGCGCACCAACAAAGCAACACGATCTTGTTTGAATTTCTCAAAGCGCGTGGGTCTCGCCAAGAGTTGGATCGAATGGTTAAGTCACCCGCTGCCTTGATGCTAGAATTTCATCAAGGTCACCCTCCCCGTGGTCCGACCATGGAGAACTTTTCATTCACGTCCGTAGTGCGGAAGTTTCTTTCAGCAGTGGATCAAAGTAAAAATTATATTCTGAAAGAACACAAGAAGGGCGTAGATGCTTGGATTGCAAGAAGACTGCATGATGAGGTGAGCACGTTCAAAAACTGTCCAAAATTTAGGGAGCTGTCAGGAAGCAGCCAGATTACAACTTACCCTACTCTTGTACGCAGTGCTGGTCGGATATCTTCGGTTTAGCAGCCTTTGAGGAACGTGATCATGGGCAAAAAGTGCTTTGTTATTTCTGTCATAGGGGACAAGGGCTCAGAGGAGAGACGCCACGCTGACCTTTTGTTCGATCACATCATCAAGCCTGTGGCGGAACAAGCTGGGTACGATACCGTGAAGAGGGGCGACCACTTCGACGAGACTGGAATGATCACAGCACAAGTGGTTGAGGCGATCTTGAACGACGATATGGTGGTAGCCGATCTGACTTACGACAACCCCAATGTGTACTACGAGCTAGCCATTCGTCATCAAACAGGAAAGCCTATCGTCCAGATGATGAAAGAGGGCGTCAAACTTCCTTTTGATTTGGCGCATGTAAGGACATTGACATTCGGCATGGACCTGGATGAAGCGGAGGAGGCAAAGAAAGAACTGTCACAAAAGATTGAGGTGGCGGAGAAAGATACCCAGGTAGTAAAGAACCCCATCACTCAGGCAAGAGAGATCAATGCATTGAAATTGAGCCCGTTGGATCAGGCAGAGACACTGAGTTCCATTTTGGAGACACAGAATGCTATCCTGTCAGGCGTAAATGCGCTGAGTAGGAAACTGTCTGGTGATGTGGATTCACGCCGCCCAGTAAAATTAGATCCCAGTGTTTTTCGGGATTATACGAACGTACTTAAGGCATATGAACTTGATCCAAAAATCCTCAAACGGAAAGTCAATATATTGAAAGAAATTGGGAAATGGGAAGATATAGGCGCGCACCAAGACAAGAAAAAAAACAAAGGGAATAGTGACGACTTGGAAGGATAATTAATAGATATTTCAGACGGTTACATAGAAGCGCAGTGACGTAAACATGCAAACTCACTAGGCGTCAGCTCTAATGCAAAACAGTAAAAAAGGGGGCGGGCCTATAAGTGTTGTTCGACCTCCCCCCTAATATTCAATATTCCCAATTAGTATTTTTCTTATATAGAGAACTTCTTCTTATAGAAATTTTACTACTTTGTGGCCGCCCAAACAATTACTCGACCTCTGGCATTTCTGTATCCATAATTCTTTTCTTTTAAATAGCGCTCTATTTCGGGTTTATCGAAGACGGTAGCATTGAAGTTAGATCTGTTCTTGTCTCCACCTGGGGCGACGACGTGGTCTATGATGGCGCTCTTTGTCACCTCAGTTTCATTGCCGTCGTTGTTGTCACACATAGATATCAAATAATCCGCAGCCTTCACCACTTTGTCAGTCACCCTTAGTATTGGCTCCCACTCAACAATTTTCGCCCCGGGGAATATTTGCTGTAACCCCTTCCTCACGCGAGCGTCAGAAACATAAATGTACAGATGGCACCCCTCAGGACAATCGTCACCAAAAGCCTTTCTAACAGCACCTCTACACGTTCCCTGGAATATGTTGTGTCTTTGCTCACCTAGCTTGACCTTGTTGAACACCTCAACACTTATTTCTTCTTCACTCGCAATGTTCCTGGCTGCCCTTGCAATAGCCTCATACTCTGAATTGGGATAGGTGTATACGCCAGCGACAAAGGCATACTTGCAGTCACGAAAGTCATTCACTGCTGTGTGTTGGCCATAGGTCACGTCACCGAGAGTCCCAAACTCATCAAATGGACAATGCAGAGGGTCTTGCTCTCGAAGCTCCCTTACGCGGCGTTCAACATTTGCGTGGATGTCATCAATCTTCGTCGCTTCATTCTCCTTGAACCGGACCAGGAAGGCGTCCTCATTGTGGGGAACTTCTTCGTCTATTGTCTTGGCAATCCCCTCTACGTGCTCCTTCCCACCGTGATTCTTGTAGGCACTTTTCCCGGACGCTTTGTTGCACACGTGAATAGTGAGGTTCGTGTAGCTCTTGGGAGGGCTGTATAGAAACCTCAGGCCCTTTCGATCCTGGTGCCACAGGCGGTACGTGTGCCTGGTCAATCCAGACGCATCCAGGATCACCATAGTGGGGAGGTCCTCAGGTAGAATGTCTTCGTAGTCCAGCACAGTGTTGTAGTCAGCATTACTCTTACCGTTGCCATCTCTCCTTACTCGGCACGTTCTGCCCGAAAGAACCCATAGCTCTGAAACCAAGTCCTTGAGGGCCTTTTCATTGAACAAACTTTGGGCTTCCGAACTGCTCAGGTAGGAGTCGAATTCTGGAACCGTGACCAAACTGCCAGATTCCACAGCCTCTAGTTCCTTCATGAAACGCTCGACTGCGTTCGACGCCTCTTTGTTATTGTCACCCAATTCATCCAACAGCTTCCCCAGGCGACGACGCTTAATTGTAATGGTCATGGCAGGAGAAATCGTCTCATCCCACACCCGCACATCACGTGTACGAGGCTCACCATTGAAAGCCCCAGTGAACTTGAAGTCATCCATTTCACTGAATTTCGAGTGCTTCTTGCACATGCTCTCCAACATCTGTTGCGTTGTGAACATTACACGAGCTTGAGTCTTATTCTGGTTGCCTAGCGCGTTGAAGTCTTCCTTGCTGGTGACTACCGAATAGTCATTCTCATCAAGGTTCATGGCCTTAACAAGCTTCCTAATCTCCTCCAATCGGGACAGGAAGATAATGACACCCGTCTCGGCATATTCTTTCATGTTCGCAAGGTGTCGAATTGCGTGCGTTAGGGTCGTTGTCTTCCCCATCCCCGGTGGCAAGGAACTTAGGTAATAGTCCTTCTCCAGCGTCCCATTGGCCATGTGTTCGATGGCTTTCGCGATCTCCTCGATACCCTTCCAATGGTTTTCGCTTGGTCGGTGCCCCCATTCGTCGAACTGCTTCCTGATGCTTTTCATTGTCCGACGCGTAAGTTCACCACCTTCGGGCATCCAAGTAACCGGGCGGTCACTTAGGTCATCCTGCCAACCAAGGTCATAGGCATCCTTGAAGAACGAATGGAGTGTTGTTGGATTGTCGTGGTCTAGTGAGAATGATTGCCACTCATCCAACAGTTCCTTGTTGTCGTAGAAATCACCTGAGTATTTGTTGCTAAGCTCATCCCACAGAGATTTGCCCTCAGGCCCCCCATTGATCTCGTAATGCAAGGCCATTCCTACTCGAAGCCAGGTGTCTCTTTTCTCAAAGTATGAACCCTTGGTGGCCTCGTGCAGGAACAGTGATGCGCTCTCAACTCTTCCTTTATCCAGCGCACCAACGGTTTCCTGAGTGGTTACTTCGCCCCCAGCCCTGTCTACTGGAGGAAATGCCTCTCTTAGCTGCTGGAGTGAATACCTCTCATTGCTAGCCGTGAACGAAACTGCAAAGGGCTCATCCTTGTTGTGCGAGAACCCCGGAACACGAAGAATGCGGCCAATGTTTTTGGCCCTTGAATCAGCCCCATAGGTCTCGACCATGCGAGCCATCATGCCGTTGAACAATTCTTTGCCTTCCTCTGACGCCTGTAAAGCCTCATCAAGCAACCAATACCGGTGATATCTTCCAGGAGATGTCTCGACAGTCATAGAAGGAGGGAGAGGGTAATCATCATCGAAGCCACCGTCATCGTCTTGCCAGATGGCTCTTACGCTAGTGATGTTGTCTTTCTTCCGGCCCTTCAAATCCGTCTCATTGACAACCACAAACACACCAGCACCCGCCTCATTCAATCGTCTGAGAGTGGCGTAATGCTCATCTGCCGAGCCGTGAAGTTCCTTCCTCAGCTTGCTATCGTCACGTTTGTTTCCTTCGCCCAATGTGACGAACGTAAATGCCGTTGCTTCTGGGTCTAAGTTTCCAAGAAAATCCTTGAATATCCGGTAATCGTAGTCAATATTGTCATCTTCAGAATTGTCATCAAATTCGTAGTTGTAATTGTCTTCGTCAAAAAACATATTTATTTCTCTTTTTTTGTTGTTTTAAAAATCTCAAATAGGCAACGCCTCCACCCGGGCCTTAACCCGAGCGAATTCGTCATCTCCAAACATTTTTTTTATTGCTTCAGCCAGGTGAGACTTGCGGGCAAAGTATTTTCTACCTTCCCAGTGGTCTCTTGCCTCTCGTTGCTGAAGTATCCATTGAAGGCCGTCTCTACAAACGACCACTCGCCACCCATCCGAGACCTCAAATAGGAAGCCTCGATAGGAATCGCTCCTCTCCCATATAGAACACCCGCGTAGGGGCCATAGAGGGGTGCTGGAGGCGTTTTCTGATGTCTCGGGGGTCTTTGTGCCTAGGGAGAAATCTTCCCCCTCAGCGGCGTTTTTTACGTAGAACTCTTCAAAGCTCATTATTCAATACAAAAATTCCTTTCAAATGAAAAATATAAATAAAAAACTAAATCAATAATTTAGGTCATTTCAATAGGGGCAGAGCGAATCATAAATAAACACTACCCTATATAATTAACTTACAGGAAAAATACCGATTCGTCAAGTACTTTCGTTGCTTTTGCGAAAATAAATATGAAGGTACTAGAATAACCCAGAGAAAAAAGCCCTCAAATCTTTGCCAATTGCTGATTAAATATTCAATTCCAATAATGAAACTAATTCAGCTTCTTTTGAATACTTGCTGCCAATGGATGAGTATACCGAAACAGCATTCTGGGGTCCCTGTGCCCACTTATGAGTGCTACTTCAGGAACAGATAGGCCCTTCTCAAACAATCTACTGATCGCTTCGTGCCTGAGGTCGTGAAACCTTAGATCGTGAATGGATGCTGCCCTCTTCGTCCGCTCCCAGGCCAATCGGAATGCATTTGGCGTTAGTGGAAACACTCGTTCCTCGGTCATCGATAGGTCGTTTGCTCTCTGGAGGATGGAAGTGGCCTCAGGAGTAAGAGGAATTGTCCTTGAATGCCCGTTCTTAGTGTTTGGAATGAACAAGGATTGGTTGCTTCGGTTCCAATGCTCCCACCTGATGCCCAAGAGTTCGCCCCGCCTCATGGCTGTTTCCAGAGCAAGACACATGATGGGATAGACGTAAGGGTTCTTCCGGGATTTGGCCGCTTTGACCAACCTTTCAAATTCTCCAGGCAATAACCGTCGTTCCCTATGTGGGGCAGGTGGGAACAAATCGACATTGGATAGAGGGTTGTCTTTGATTGGTAGACCCCACTCATCTCTCGCCACTTCAAACAGATTATGCAGAGGGGCTATCTGACGCCTCAATGTGCTTGGCTTTATCGTCTTCAGTCGTTCATCTCGGTATGCACAGAAGTCCCGAGGCTCTAGTTCAGACATACGTTTGCAGCTCAGTGGATGGCGTAGGAATGCATTG
>CBDCUC010000026.1:0-6975 GCA_965222485.1 Hyphomicrobiaceae bacterium | reverse complement strand
CGTTTGTTGCAAGCCCAAGTGAAGATGGTGCCGGCTCCCGCACCGGCACGGGCAGTGCCTATCTCAAGTCTATATTCAATAGGGTTGGGCACCGGCCCGAAACCCCTTGTCCCACCGGACCAAGCACGTTGCATCAGTCCAAGGGAGTTGCCCGACACCATATCAAGCAGTTAAGAACACGCGATCTGAACCCCAATTTTCCAGACAGGCATGCCTCCTGTTGGGCCGGAGAGAAACGACCGCAGCCGTCGACGCCAAGGGACCCCCATGAAATTTGAAGGTACCGAAACCTATATCACCACTGATGACCTCACGATCGCGGTCAATGCGGCCATAACCTTGGAACGACCTCTCCTGGTCAAGGGAGAGCCGGGGAACGGGCAAGACGGTTCTGGCACTGGAAGTCGCCAAAGCAATTGGCGCACCCATTATCGAGTGGCACATCAAGTCAACCACAAAGGCTCAGCAGGGCCTTTACGAATACGACGCCGTCTCTCGACTGCGCGACAGCCAACTCGGAGATGAGCGGGTCAAAGACATTGCCAACTACATTCGGCGCGGCAAATTGTGGGATGCGTTTACATCCCCGCAACGCCCTGTGTTTGCTCATCGATGAGATAGACAAAAGCAGACATAGAGTTCCCAAACGACCTGCTACAGGAACTCGACCGCATGGAATTTCACGTCTACGAAACCGGTGAAACCGTAAAGGCCGAGACCAGGCCAATTGTAATCATTACATCGAACAATGAAAAGGAGCTGCCCGACGCATTCCTGCGCCGTTGTTTCTTCCATTTCATCAAGTTCCCCGACACCGACACCATGCGCGATATCGTCGACGTACATTTTCCTGGTTTGAAAGACCGTCTGGTCTCCGAGGCACTGCGGGTGTTCTATGACATTCGTGATGTTGCAGGCATAAAGAAGAAGCCCTCAACCTCCGAGCTTCTCGACTGGATTAAGCTTCTGCTAAACGAAGATATTGACGCCGCGACGTTGCGCGAAACAAATCCGCGAAAGCTTATCCCGCCGCTGCATGGCGCGCTTTTGAAAAACGAACAAGACGTCCACTTGTTCGAGAGACTGGCCTTCATGGCGCGACGCAAGGAACAAACCTAATCAATCCCTAACAAGATCAATCTAGATCGCCAAAAAACGCTCATGCGTACGACGCGAACCCGCGCCACAACCGCGCTTCGACAATCTAACGCGAGCCACTGATAGCTGCCACGCCGACAGGCTACTGTTCACGTGCTCGTGTTCGGCCGCAATTGCGCAACGAGCCTGCACGGTCGAGTGCATTTCGCGCAAGTGATTCGCCGGTAGATCACGTTTATTGCATGCCCTGTCACGCAGGAGACGGCACTATCGTGCTGATCTGGTGCATTGACGTAACCATCAATTCAGAAAACGAGGTCGTGATCCTTCATCCGATGTTCAGATCCTTGCCCTTATAATGGCAATCACTGCATAGAAATGAGAACGAACGGCACGGCCAGTCGAACAGTCAAGAAAACTTGGCCTGCCATGGCCCTACGGAGCCCGATCATGGGACACATTATTCGCAGCGGCACCATCCTCCTCATGGGGACGACGGTCATCGCCGCAGGCGTGTTCGTAGTGATTTTCGGCTAACACGCCGCACACAGACACCACGCAGCCCTAGACGTGCGGCACGCACGCGCTGACAACCTCATTGTCGAGGTAACCCGGGGCGCTGGAAATCCCTTGCAGCTTAGCGAAACAATGCGCAACTAATAAGCGAGTTTAATCCCGCATTCAGCCGTCAGGCCTGCCGCCTGAAAAGCTTTGCGGGAAACACGTCTGCTTGTCTGTTCCCAATAATCAGGCAAGGCTGGCTGCAACCGGACGCGAAGCTTGCCAAGATCGGCCGCGCCGCAAAAAGGATCCGTTGGTGCGCCTTTCCGAAATCGCCTCCCAAACAACCGCCACACTTGCGACGGCCGCCGATCGTCTGACCGATCTGATAACCCCGACCATTCGGCTTGGCGTGACCGGTCTATCGGGTGCCGGGAAAACCGTCTTTACGACTGCTCTGATCCATTGCCTGACCCGTGCAAGCCCGCTGCCGCCATTCGGCGAACTGAACCAGCTGCCGGACTTCAAAGCTTACCTAGAGCCGCAGCCGAGCGACGATATTCCGCGCTTTCCATACGAAGATCATCTTGCCTGCCTGCGCCAACCGGATCCAGTTTGGCCTGAAAGCACGCGCCGCATCAGCCAGCTGCGCCTCACACTGGAGTGGGAAAATGCAGGCATGACGCGTGGGCTGCTCGGCACCCGCTCAAGGTTGCATATCGATATTATTGATTACCCCGGCGAATGGCTCGGCGACCTGGCGCTATTGGATCTCGACTTTGACACCTGGTCACAGCAAACGCGCGACGCGATGCACCGCGTCTCTGCGCAACACCCAACCCACGATGCGGCGCGCCGCTTTGCGCGAATTGTAGACGAAATAACCGAGGAATGCCTGCCCTCAGGCGCATCAATCACAAACCCAGCGCACGAAACGGGCACAAATGAAAGCGCCCTAACGCGCGCAGAACGGCATGCCATGGCCGGCGCGGCCGCATTTACAGATTATCTCAAAGCTGCTGACGCCGACCCCGTAGAACGGCCCATGCTCGGGCCGGGCCGCTTTCTGCAGCCAGGCGATCTTGAAGGCTCACCCTTACTAACGTTTTTCCCGCTCCCCTGTCACTCACCAAGAAGCGACGCAGGTGGTGACTACGAGCGCCTGCAAGACTTGCTGGAACGCCGGTACGAAAGCTACAAGACAACGGTCGTCAAACCGTTCTTTGAACGCCACTTCGCCAAACTCGATCGACAGATCGTACTCGTTGATATTTTAGGCGCGTTGAATGGCGGGCCTGCGAGCCTCAATGCGTTGGAAGCGAGCCTTGATGCGGTACTGCGCGCCTTTCGCCCCGGTACCAACAGTTGGCTTTCACTTGTCCTACCACGGCGCATCGACCGCATTCTGTTTGCTGCGACCAAGGCGGATCACCTAAATCGCGCCAACCATGGTCGGCTGACGCGTTTGCTCGACAAAGCGGTGGCACGCGCCCAGGATCGCACGCAGATCTCAGGCGCCGCATCTAAGTCGCTTGCACTTGCCGCACTGCGCAGCACTACAAACGTCGCCAAGCAACGCCACGGCGAAAAATTCCCGTGCCTGCGCGGACACCCCGAAGCTGGAGAAACAGTTGCTGGCGTGACTTACGACGGCAGCACTGAGGCCGTCATCTTTCCAGGTGATCTACCTGCCGAACCGCTTGACGCCTTCGACCCGGACTACACCTCCAGCACAGACTTTTCCTTTGTCCGCTTTCGTCCGCCGGCAGAACCGGACGGCAGCGCCAGCAACAGGTCACAAACATGGCCCCATATTGGTCTTGACGACGCCTTCGGGTTTTTGATCGCGGATCGGCTAAGACGATAAACCAAGCAATGCGCAGACTAGGAGTTTGGCGCCAATGACGACAGGTACGCGTAAGACGCGCCGCCCCCCGGCCGCATTCGATCCCAGTGACCCCGATCTACACAACGAGCCCGGCGACAATGCCGAGATGCCCTTGGACGAGACCGCGAACCACACAGATGCACGCGACGAAAACGCGATTGAGCCCGATGCAAACACAAAAAGTGATCCCCCACGCAGAAGCCTCTTAGGTTGGGGTGGCCTGCTCGTCTCCACTCTCATTGGCCTCACGATGCTGTCTTTGAGCATCTGGTTCGCCCGCTTTACCTCTGTTGCACTAACGCGCAATGATTGGCTGGGCTGGACCGCACAAGGCCTGATTGCGCTGGCCGCATTTGCCGCCGCTGTCTTGATCATTCGTGAAATAGTGGGACTGTTTCGCCTCTCGCGGCTTACGAGACTACGCAAAGACACTGAACACGCGCTCGCATCGAAAACAAAAAAACACGAACAGGCCGTCGTCCGTCGCCTCAAATCACAATTTTCGGGCCGCGAGCACCGCTGGGATTTGCAGCGCTTCCGAGACAAAGAACGTCACATGCAGGAACCAGGCGAACTTATCGGGCTCGCCGACTGTGTCCTGCTAGCGGGACCGGACAGAGAGGCGCGAAGCGTCATCTACCAGTCCGCGCGCCGCACCGCGGTTGTGACCGCAGTCGTTCCGATCGCCTTTATCGTCGTTCTGTTCGTACTATTCGAGAACTTGCGCATGATCCGCCGTATTGCCGGTGCTTACGAAGGCCGGCCGGGCTTTTTCGGTGGTGTCCGCCTGTTTTGGTGGATTGTCGCGCATATTGCGGCAACCGGCGCGATCGCGCTCACGGACGATCTGTGGGGGCAATTCCTAGGCCAGGACGTCGCCAGGCGCCTCTCACGCCGCTTGGGCGAAGGCGCTTTTAACGGCGCCATGACCGCACGATTGGGGATTGCAGCCCTGCGCGTCTGCAGGCCGTTGCCATACATAAACGCCAAACCCCCACGCCTGCGCTCGATATTGGCTGAGCTATTCCCTGATCTGAAGGCAGCCGACCTAATGCCCGCCAAATTGCGAGGCCGCGGCAAAAATCAATCCGCCTAGCGTTCGCAAACCAACGCCCCATCTGCACGGGTCGGAGTCCCATTAGAGAATCCACAGCACAATCATTATGTTAGCTACTAAGCTGGCAAAGACGCGTAGAACGCGAGCGTCGGGACTGGTCTTGAGCCCACCGAAAATTCGAGCGGGATAACCCCGGTTGCACGGGCATATTGAAGTGTGCTCCTATCCCCAAGGCAGCTGGAAATTTTCCTACGGGTTTTTTGCTGTCGCACAATAGCGTCAGTAAAACACTGTGCAATATCAGTGGATTGCCCCAGAAAAGCGCATCGTGGCTAACTTGCCACAACCCCAATAGATTCACAGTTGATACACCAATCTGGTGTTCCGTTCCCCGCATTAATCTGCATATAGTCCACGTCGACTGCGGTGATTCGGGGGGATCTCGAACGGCGCGTTGTAAGTCGTCCGATGGTATCGCCTTTTTGGACGGGTTTTGAACTTCGAGTGTAGCGTCACGTTTTTCGCGTGTGTCTCCACGATGTGAAGTAGACGGGAGAAGAAGTATGAAAAAGTACAGCCTAAGCGCTCTCGCAGCGGCCGGCCTGCTCGCAGGTGGACTGTCTGTTGGTAGCGCGAACGCAGCAGACCTCGGGGGTGACTGCTGCGCTGACCTGGAAGAGCGTGTTGCTGAGCTTGAAGCAACGACGGCTCGCAAGGGCAATCGCAAAGTTTCACTGACGATTTCCGGTTTCGTCGCACAGCAGTTGCTGTATTGGGACGACGGCGGTGAGAGCAACCTTTACATCACTGACACAGGTTCGATCTCCATCGGTTCGCACATTGCGTTCTCTGGTGAGGCACAGATCATGCCAGGCTGGTCAGCTGGTTATCGTATTAACATCGAAGTCATGGACAATGACTCGTTGGGCGTAAACCAATTCAACGACGACGGCGGTAACGCATTTGCTGGCGCTGGCAACTCTGTTGGTGTTGAGAACTCCTACTGGTTCATCCGTTCCCAACAGCTCGGTACGGTCAGCGTTGGTAAGCAGTCAGGCGCAGCCGATAACCAGGCGATCCTGGTAGACGGTTCCGGCTCTCTGGTTCAGGCCAACTACGTCCTGTATGATATAAACGGCTTCCTTATCCGCCGTAGCGACGGGGCACTGTCCGCTCTAAATTGGGGTGCACTCGCTACTTGCCAAACATTTGGTGACACTCTGGGTGCTGCAGCGGACTGCGAAGGCGATCCAAACAACAACATCAAATACACCACGCCAACATTTGCCGGCTTCTCGGTTTCGGCATCTTACGGTGAAGATGATGTCTGGGGCGTTTCTGCACGTTATGCCGGCGAGTTTGGCGGCTTTAAGTTCGCTGCGGCTGCCGCTTACACGGAACGTACCGACGACAACGCTCTGCCGATCGCGCAAGCATTCGGTGGCCTTGACGCTTCTGCTTGGCAGGTTGGTGCATACGCACAGCACGTTCCGACAGGTCTGTTCCTGTATGGTGCGTATAGCGAAGAACAGCATGACGTAACCAACTCGATCCGGAATGGCGTGCTCGGGGGACAACCGGAGGGCGACAACTGGTACATCAAAGCTGGTCTGCGCCAGAAGTGGACTCCGCTCGGCCACACGGTGATCTATGGTGAGTACGGTGAAAATAACGATAAGCAGGCCGCATTAGCTTTTGATATTGGTGTCACCAGCAGCAATATCGAGCAATACGGAGTTGGTATCGTCCAGGAAATCGACGCAGCGGCAATGTCACTGTGGCTCGCGTGGCGTCACTATGAAGCGGACGTTACGTGCGGCGGTGTTTTCAATGCATGTAACGCAGCCGGTCTTGATGTCGGAAATACAGATTTCGACGATCTGGACATCATCAAAGCCGGTGCTTTGATCGCCTTCTAATCCAAGGCACTTCAAGAAAATCGAAAAAGCCGCTCTTCGGGGCGGCTTTTTTGTTGTCAATCTGACACGGCACTTTTGCTGGCACGCCTAAAATCCACCAAATCTGCACGCGCCATCCCGTCAGCGGCAGTGCAACTAGCAATAAACAACCAGCAACCACCAAGCACCACGCCGATCCTATTTTTCTGGCCTTTTGAATGGGTTACACCCAAATCAGACACCTACGGCAGACCGGCACGTAACGCCAGCCGTTGCAGACCTGACACACTTGCCAACAGCGTACCGGCAATTTGCATTGATTAATTGTTCGACCGTCACGAATCGCAGAGTCTCCACATCGAGCGGCAGTGCCTCAGTACGGGGGTGGTCTTGCCGCAGTTTGAGAGAGCGGTTCTTAGTTTTGCGTTTTTTGAGAGTCCGGCGTCCGCCATCTTAAAAGCCAACGCTGACTAGGAGACGGTCAATGACGAAATATAGCCTAAGCGCCATGATGGCGGCCGGCCTGCTTGCAG
>CBDCUC010000025.1:0-8830 GCA_965222485.1 Hyphomicrobiaceae bacterium | reverse complement strand
AAGACAGGTGAATCTGCCTTCTTCCTGAGGAATCGACCGGATGCTTTGTGCTAACTCTGCTGCATCTTTTTCGTTCGTGACAAGCGTCCACGGCACTGCCAGTTTGGCTTTGTTGGACCACGCCACGACTGCAATCATGATGTTTCCAAGGGGCCCGTTGAGGATGGTTTCGATAACACCGGGATCCTCAAGTGCGGAGGCTATACCCTCTAGCTGCAGACGATAGCGGCGCTCGTTCACGGAACTGGAGACATCGACGGAGATGACCAGCGCTGTATCGACGCGAGATGGCAACGGGTCGCTTGCGGCAGGCGTCGTATGCCATAGGCTGAAGAGTATGGCGACGGCAACCAGGCAGGCGGGCCACCGGCCGCCGGGAACGAAAACGCTTCGCACCCAAGTCCGACGCTGGGCTGTGAGCGAACGAGGGCTCTTAGGTGCGTTTTTAAAGATCATGCGGTCCCACCGTTTCAAGCTTGCATACTGTTCAATCTGAATTCGACAAGTTCAAACAGGATCTGCGAAGAAGCAAGCCTTGACGGTCTCTCTATGCTCCTCCGCACTTTACATATGGATGGCACGGCCCTGGGAATCCAGACTGCTCTCGTGGATCATTTCCGAGAGCGTCGGGTGCGGGAACACGGTGTGGATTAGGTCCTCGTCACGGGCCCCCATCTTCAAGGCAATTGCAAAGCCCTGAATGAGTTCTGTGACCTCTGCGCCAATCAGGTGGGCTCCCAAGAGCTTTCCAGTTGCTGCATCGTAGACCGTCTTAATCAGGCCGTCCCCGGCTCCCAATGCCACTGCCTTTCCATTGCCTCGATATGAAAAGCGTCCTACGCGCACCTCAATGCCTTGATCGCGCGCTTTGGTCTCGGTCAGGCCGATCGAAGCGATTTGCGGATCGCAATAGGTGCATCCGGGAATGCTATTTTTATCGAGAGGATGTGTCGGTAACCCCTTGATGGTTTTCGACGCAAGTCACGCCTTCGTGCTCCGCCTTATGCGCAAGCATTGGTGCGCCGCAAACGTCGCCGATCGCCCAGATTCCCGGAACGCTTGTGCGTCCGACACCGTCCGTTTCAATGACGCCTGCGGACAAGCGTACGCCCACCGTCTCAAGGCCTAGCCCCTGAGTGTTCGCTTCCACGCCGATGGCGAGAATCATGGCGTCTGCGGTTAGGGACAGTCGCTCCGAACCCGGGGCCAATACGTCCGCTGTGACACCAGTATCACTGGTCGTTACGCTTTCGATCCTAGAATCGGTAAGGATCTTTATGCCTTGTTTCTCAAAAGCTTTTTGGGCGGTCTTGGAAATCTCCTCGTCCTCGACAGGAAGAATTCTTGGCAGAAGTTCAACGACGGTCACGTCCACACCAAGCGTGCGGTAGAAGGAGGCAAACTCAATGCCGATGGCGCCGGACCCTGCCACGATCAATGACTTCGGCAAAGCACTAGGGTTCATTGCTTCGAAGTAGGACCAGATCCGTCCGCCGTCAGGTGCAATTCCGGGAAGTGCACGTGGTCTTGCGCCGGTCGCAATAATAATGTGGCGCGCCTTGTAAGCGCCTGGCTCAAGTGTGCCGGCGGGTGGTTTGTGTTGGGGTTCAACGGCAGGTTTCGATGGTGCACTGACATTGATCGAGCCTGGAATACCCTGTTCCGGCTGCGGCGCCTCTGTAATCGTGGCTTCGCCCCAGATGACATCAACTTTGTTCTTCTTGAGTAGGTAGCCGACGCCGCCGTTAAGCTGCCCGGAAACGCGCCGCGAACGCGAAACAAGTTGGGAAATCTCGAAGCCAAGGGAGCCCTGCAGGGAAAGCCCGAACTGGCTGGCTTGGTTACCGGTGTGCAGGACCTCAGCAGACCGTAGGAGCGCCTTCGTTGGGATGCAGCCCCAGTTGAGGCAGATACCGCCCAGGTGCTCTCGCTCGACGACGGCTGTCTTCATGCCGAGCTGAGCTGCGCGGATGGCCGCAACATAGCCGCCCGGGGCCGGTTCCGATCACGATAACATCGTAGGCATCTGACATTGGTTCTTCGTTCTCTCTACTCATGTTTCACAGATAAATTTGGGATCAAGGCAAAAGAATACCGGCCTAAGCCGGTTCAAGTGTCTAGGAGACGATTGTCAGGGCTCTCGATTGTGTAGGGGCGCCCATTCAAATCTGATGCTTTGTAAAAGAGACGGTTGGGGAAATACCGATGCGTAGACGGGGAGACGGGAGTCTAAGTCCAGTTCGTCCAGTTACGGCATTCCCCCAAACCGCTTGTGGGGGATGCACCCACATCAGACCTCACGGAACTAGTGTGAGGGGAAAATTTGAGACCGGGGATTTGATCCCCGGTCTCAGTTCTTAGCGTTAGCGCATTAGAAGAATATGTGTGCGCCACCAAATACGAGATCGATATCGTTGAAGTCCTGCGTGCCACCGGCACCGGTTCCACGATCGATGAAGTCGATTTCTGACTCGTAATGGCGATACTTGATCCAGAGGTTCATCGACGCAGCGTCGATTTCCTGGACCAAACCAACACCCCAAGCAGTAACCTCAGAACCGGTTACATCGATTGCTGCGTTTGCACCACCGCCGCATGCTGCGCCGATGTTGCCACCGCTTGCACCCCAAGCGCCGCAAGCGAAGCCAGAACCCTGCTGGAAGGCGGAACCGAACGTATCGTGGTTCTCGCGATACTCACCGACAAAGTGAGTGGTTCCCAATGGGTTAAGCTTTGGCGACCAACCGGCCTTGAGGTAGAAGGACTCGCCGTCCTCAAGAAAGGCGGCCTGGTTTTGGGCGCTGACTTCCTGGTCGGTGTAATAACCGTGGAACCAAAGGTTGGATGCCAGGTGCTTGATGGTACCACCGATCTGCCAATGCTCGACATCGATTGTCTGGTTGTTGATGTCGCGACGGATATTGGTCGCTTCCTGACCATTGCCGTTTACCCAGTTATAGGCGGTAGCAAAGGACAGCTTGAAGCCACCGAATTCACCTGCCCAGCGGCCGGTGACATCGTAGTGATCATCTTCACCGAAGGACACAGAAGCGCTGAAGCCGCTGAAGGTCGGCGTATCGTACCTGATCGCGTTCGAACGCTCACCGGCGCAGTCGTTGCCGATACCCTGACGAAGCGTGTTACAAACAAGCAACGTACCCAATGACGGGTTAGGTCCAACACCAACTAGGAAGCCTAGAGGATTGTTAGCGGGCCGAGTACCGCCACTTGGCGTCAGTGCCATGGAGACGCCTTCGAAGGTCACGGCATTGTGTTGGAACAGCGTTCCGGTGAAGTCGGTCAGGATAACCGCGTTATCAGCGGCGGCCTGCATTTTACCGACCGAGACTTTACCGTACTGCTTGCTCTTCAAGAACCAGTATGACTGCTGGATGGTGACACCGAAGTTGGCGTCATCGTTGTCCTGGTTCACGAAGATTGCGTTTGCATGGTCAAACATCACCTGCATCAGGTAACCAGCCGATGCGTCGCTCGTGATGTTGGCGGAACCCGTGAAGATCACGTTGGACGCCAAGTCCGTCGAGTCGTGGACCTGATAGACGTTGCTCTCAGTTCCATCATCCCACCACATGATGCCTTCCGACACCCAACCGGTGATCGTCAGGCTGACCTTGCGGTTGCCCTTGCGAACGGTCGTTGCTTCAAGCTCTGCGACGCGCTCTTCAAGATCTGCACAGCAATCACCGCCCAGGTCGGCAGCAGATGCTCCCCCGACGGTCGCAAACAGCCCGGCAGCTGCCAGTGCTGACATCGCACCTAGTCTCATTTTAGTACCCCCGTACATTGTGGATCGTCCTTTTCATTTTTCTTACTATCTCAAATCCGGTCTTCAACTTCTTGGCGCCGCCTCCTCCTCCTGCCAATGGGTAATTGGATAAGGCTGAGGCGGCGGTAATTGCTCAAGTTCTCCAATTCATGGATTATCCAAGACTCGGTCACTTGTGCATCCAAGAAATTGCTGATTCGCTGCCTATAACTCCCCTTTTTTCAGCTGTGTTGCCAAAAAGTCAGCTTGACGTATCGCCAGCGCTACAATCGTGAGCGTTGGGTTGGGCGAACCACTGGTCGTGAACTGACTTCCATCGGAAACAAACAGGTTTTTGATGTCGTGAGACTGCCCCCACTTGTTCACGACGCCGTCTTCCGCCTTGGCGCTCATACGGTTCGTGCCCATATTGTGGCCTGGCCGGATAGGCAGGAAGATTGTGGATCTTCGTGGCGCCTAAGGTGTTGTATATCTTCTCCATTTGACCATATGCATGATTCCGCATGTTGGTATCGTTGGGGTGGTCCGTCTTGTGGACGACAGGAACCGGCAGGCCATACTGATCCTTTTCGGAGTCGTGCAAAGCAATCCGGTTCTGTTCCTGCGGCAGGTCCTCGCCACAGATCCAAACGCCGGACATGTTGGCGTAATTCTCCATTGCCGAGGCCACCTTCTTGCCCCAGCCGGTCGGTCCGGGAACCAGGAACGCGGAGAGGAAGGGAAGGCCCAGGGTCAGCTTTTCGAGCGTGTAACCACCTACGAATCCACGCTTTTCGTCGTGATGGGCCTCGTCGCGAACGATACCCGCCACCTGGGTGCCGCGGTTCATGTGCACCTTGCCCGGCATCTCCGCATAGACGCCGGCAGTCATGTGGCACATGTAGTTCTTGCCGACCTGGCCGGAGGAGTTGGCAAGGCCGTTGGGGAACATGCTCGAGTTGGAGTTTAGCAGCAGGCGTGGCGATTCGATCGAATTACCTGCAACACAAACCACGCGGGCCTTCTGGCGCTGCTTGTTTCCGTCCTTGTCGGCATAAACGACGCCGGTCACCTTGCCGCTCTTATCGTGTTCGACCTGCAGAACCATGCAGTCGGTGCGGATCTCGCAATTGCCCGTTTCCACGGCGCGGGGAAGCTCGGTGTACAGCGTCGACCACTTCGCACCGATCTTACAACCCTGCATGCAAAAAGCCGATTTGCTGACAGGCCGGGCGGCCATCGTATTCCTTGGAATTGATGGACATGGGGCCGGCAGTGAGCTTGGAATAACCGATCCGGCGGGCGCCTTCAGCCAGCACCTTGAAGTCGGCACTCCACGGAAGGTGCGGCAAGCCTGAGGCCTCACCGGTGGTTCCCATCTTCTTTTCGGCTTTGTCGTACCATGGCTCCAATTCTTTCAACGTGATCGGCCAATCGAGCATGTTGGCGCCCGTCACGTCGCCGGCCGTAGTTTTCATTTTGAATTCGTGCTCTTGGTAGCGCAGCGATACGCCGGCCCAGTGCACGGTGGAGCCGCCCAGGCCCTTGACGATCCAGGCTGGCAGGGTGGGGTGGTTGACGGCGCCATGCCATCCGCCCGCCGAGTGACGCTTGTCGAGCCATGAGATTTTCAAGAACATGGCCCATTCATCGTTTTCGATGTCTTCTAGGCTCAGTTTCTTACCGGCTTCCAGAACAACCGATTTCACGCCCTTTTGCGCTAATTCGTTCGCCATCGTTCCGCCGCCAGCGCCGGAACCGATGATTACAACAACACTGTCGTCGTTGAGGTCAAATTTTGCGGCCATTTGTTGTTTTCTCCCAGGTCCCTAGAGCCAATCGATCTTGTCAAAGTTGTTCAGACCGTCCGGTCCAAATCCACCTTTTTCCCAGGAGGAGCCGTCGTACTCGAACTTCGGCCAAAGCGTTTGGTTGTTGTAAATTCCAAACAGCAGACCGCCGCGGAATTTCTGGAAGAAGTCTCCCAGCTCGATCGAGCGGAGCAGACCCTCGCGCTTATTGGGGTCCGATATGTCGGTGTAGTTCTTCTTGTAGGTCTTCTGCGCGCGTGCCTCGAGATCTGCGAGCCCGTCCTTAACGAGCTTGGCCGTGGCCGCGTCCTTTTCGGCTTCTGTCAGGATGCCGTCGACCGTTTTTGCATAGGGTTCTTCAGGCAGGAAGTCGTCGTGCGGATAGATATCGCGTGCCATGCGGATAAGCGTTGCTCTTTGCTCCGCCGTCACGGCGGCCGCAGCGAGTGACGGTGCGGTCGGGCGCACCGTTGCTGCACCTGCTAACGCGACAACGGCCGTCGACGTCAGCAGCGTGCGCCGATTGAGTTCCAGCCCACCTACAAAGGTTCGCGGCCGGTGTGATTTTTTTTAGGATCGTGAGGTCGTGAAACATGAATCCAAGTTCCTCCCAGATGCTCGACGGATGGTCGTAGTGATTGCAACGGCGCCGTCGTTGAAAGCAGCGCGTTAGTCCTTATTAACGCAATGCACGTGCCAAGTCTGTACGACGTAGAGTGTCCGGCCGGCGAGGTGGCGCAAGCGAGGCGCAGTCTGGCGAGAGTGCACGTTTTGAATTCTGTTGGATATCAAGCCGAGTGTGCACGCGCGGGCGTTGGGCAACCATGTCTGCGAGCGGGAGCCGCCGGGCAAAACCGCGCCAATGCAATGGCTTGGTGTGATTGGCAGGTCACATCCGTGCAATCGGATTTGTCGGGTGTACGGAGGACATCGCGCGAGAACCGGCGCAAATCGGCAAGATATGGCGCGACATATGTATCGAACCTGCAACATTGGGTCTGTTGGCGCGTCTTGAAGTTATCGTTTCTGACCGCGCCTCGGTGATCGCGTCAACAGGCACGCCGCGACTACATTCAACACCGAGATTACAGTGATTTTTTTCTCGCAATCGTCTGCTTAGAGCGTGCGCCGGCCTGATCGCACGGTAGGCGATGTTATGATTTTGCGATGCACAAGCGCGCGGGGTGAGGGGCACGGTGTTGTGCCTTTCGGCCTCTAAATTTCTTAGCTGCTGGCGCTTTGATGTTCGCGTCTCATTCTAGCAGCTTCTCGGTACTGCGACGTGTTTTTCGCCGACGTACACCGCGACGGTCGGATCGCCTGATTTGCCGTCTGGCCATGAGAGAAACTGCGGGCGTCGTGGCGCAAACTACACGCGCATTGGAACATCAAGTGCCATTGGAATTTGCCGGTCGGTACAGGGAATTCATCTGGGCCAGTTGATTTTTTTTTGGTGGGCGTCCGAATTGGCACAAGCTTTGCGATTGTCGGTTTGCCGGGAGTGCACTTGGGCAGCAACTGCTATCTGGCGACGGTGGTTTGCTGCCCCTTCCTTTTTCCTGCAATGCACAAATTTGAGCGCGTTAGCCGCGACACCGGCTGCGGGTACAGTAGTCAACGCAATTTCCGTAGGGCGGTATGAGCACAGCAGATGCCAGTCACAAAATTGTCGACCTTGCTTTTGGATTTGTTCTGACCGGAGCACTTGCAACGGCCGCGAAGCTTCGTGTTTTCCGATCACCTGGAAAATTCTCCCAAGACATCGACGGCGTTGGCCAACGACTTGGGCGTCGATGCGATGTCGCTTCACCGTGTGATGAGAACACTGGCAAGTCTGGGCGTGTATGAAGAGGACGGCGAAGGCCGCTTTCATTTGCTCCCACCGGGCCGGTTAATACTGAGCAACGAACCCAACACCCTGCGCGATGCCGTTCTGATGATTTCGCAGGACATCTTTTGGAAGCCCGTGGGAGAGCTCGACGAGGTCGTGCGCACTGGGGAAAACGGGATGGTGCCAATCTTTGGTGCTCCGTTCTTCGAATATTTCCAACAGAATAAAGAAGCGGGCGACACGTTTCATCGCGGCATGTCGAGCTTGTCTGATATGGAAAACGCCCCGATTGCAAGTGCTTATGATTTCACGCAATTCGGCACCATTGTCGATATTGGTGGCGGGCACGGCGGGTTTCTCATCGAAGCGTTGAAGCTGGCGCCGGAGGCCAAGGGCATAAACTACGATCATGCTCATGTTCTGGCTGAAGCGCGCACCGACGAACTTCCCGGACGCTGGGATTGCGTCGCGGGAGATTTCTTCGAATCTGCGCCGGCGGGCGATGCCTATCTTCTAAAGCGCATCATTCATGACTGGACGGATGACGTCTCGGTCAAGATCCTGAAAAACATCCGCGCTGCGATGCCGGATCATGCCAAGGTGCTTGTCGTCGACTGTGTAATTCCTGAGGGAAATGAGCCGCATGGCGGCAAGGTGCTCGATATTTTGATGATGTCGGCGCTGCCTGGGCGGGAGCGCACAGAGGCTGAATTTGCTTCGTTATTCGGACAAAGTGGTTTGAAGCTTTCGCGCGTCGTAGAGACACCCGCGCTATTGAGTATTGTGGAGGCGGTTGCGGCTTGAGCGGGGTCAAGCAGAGCGCGGCGGGAAGTCAAAGGGGAAAAACCGAGACCGTGTTGCTCCAACAGATTTCCAGGATGCCAGTGCAGCACTGTTGGTCGCCGCATTGGGGGTGTGGCAGCCCGCATCAGGATTGGAAGAACAATGACCAAAATGCCTCGGCCTGGATTGCACACGTGACTGACGCAAGCGTCTCATCGCTGAGACACTTGTTACCGCCCGAGCGTTTCGGCAAGCAAAAAAAGCACTGATTTTCAGTGCCTTTTCGGGAGCAGTAATGCTTGATGGATTGGCATGCCAAATGCTTAACTGTAGTAGCTGGTGACGACAAAGCATGCAGCACAAGTATGCAGGCGTCAGCCGAAATTAGTGAAATAGATTCCGTAGTGGGAGGGTTTCTTGACGCCGACACGTGAACAAAAGTTTTGGATGTACCAAAACATGCTTGTGAGTCGCTTTTTTGAGGAAACGATCGAGCAGATTTATCTCGAGGGAAAGACGCCTGTTTTCAATATGGCGGACGGCCCCATCCCCGGTGAAATGCATTTGTCGAACGGGCAGGAGCCATGCGCGGTTGGCGTTTGCGTCCACCTAAAGCCCTTCGATGTCGTCACGGCAACG
>CBDCUC010000024.1:0-12054 GCA_965222485.1 Hyphomicrobiaceae bacterium | reverse complement strand
GGATCACGACGTACGAAATCAACCCTAACTCAGCGAGTTTTCCACCTCAGACTTCTAGCGAAGAAAGGCTTCTCGATGGGAGGCTTCTTGGAACCAGAGGTCAATCAAGGGGACATCGTCAAAATTAACGAGGAGAGGTTCTAGCGTCCGCAAAGGCCTTGTCATTTTCATAGAGTTCGCACTTTGGGTCTTCATCATTATTGCGACGAGCTACGGCTTAATCATCTTTGACGGGCAGTGAATTTTCACGGAACAAATTATTGGAACGGACGATAGGGCTTCGGGGGTTTTTTTGGTAAGCTCATGCTCGACTATTTTCCGCGTATTGTGCTGTCCGCTATCCTAGCAGCAGCTCCCATCCCGTTGAGCTTCCAGGTGTAGTCCTTGACCTTGCCCCTTCAAAGGTCCTGGTTCTGAGCTAGAGTCTGTCGATCCCACGAGGAGATAGACGATGCGCAAGAGCAGGTTTTCGGAAGAGCAGATCATTGCGATCCTGAAGGAGCAGGCAGCCGGCGTTAAGACCGCCGAGGTCTGCCGACGTCACGGCATATCCCAGCCGACGTTCTACGCCTGGAAGTCGAAGTTTGGCGGCATGGAAGTCTCGGAGGCCAAGCGGCTGAAGGCGTTGGGAAGACGAGAACCGCAAGCTGAAGAAACTGCTGGCCGAGCAGATGCTCGACAACTCGACGCTCAAAGAGATGCTGACAAAAAACTTCTGACGCCCGGCGAGAGGAGAAACGCCGTGAGTTGGGCGATCAATGAAAAGAGCTATTCGCAAGCGCGCGCCTGCGGCCTGGTCGGGATGCACGCCAGAACCTTCCGTCGGAAACTGGGAAGGAAGGGATGATGGTGTGCTGCGCACGCGTTTGAAAGCCTTGGCGGCTCTTCGCCGCCGGTTTGGCTACCGGCGCCTGCACATCCTGCTCAAGCGCGAGGGCTTCAAGGTCAACCACAAGAAGCTCTATCGGATCTACCGCGAAGAGCGCCTGACGGTCAGGAAACGCGGCGGACGCAAGCGGGCGATTGGAACGCGTGCTCCACTTGATCTGCCGAAGGTTCGCAACGAGCGCTGGTCATTGGACTTCGTTTCCGATGCTTTGAGTGACGGACGCCGCTTTCCGCATTCTGGCTGTGGTCGACGACTTCTCGCGTGAGTGCCTGGGGCTCATCGCCGATACGTCGATCTCGGGCGCACGAGTCGCTCGCGAACTCGATGACATCATCGCGCGGCGTGGTAGGCCGAAAGTGATTGTCAGCGATAATGGCACCGAACTCACTTCGAACGCCATGCTGGCCTGGCAGGAAGAGCGCGGTGTCGGCTGGCACTACATCGCACCGGGTAAGCCGATGCAGAACGCCTTTATCGAGTCATTCAATGGCCGATTACCGCGATGAGTTGCTGAACGAGACGCTGTTCCGATCGCTCTGGCAGGCACGACGGCTGATCGCAGAATGGCAAACTGATTACAACGAGGAGCGCCCACACACGAGCCTCGGAGGGCTCACACCGAACGAGTTTGCAACCCGGTCCAACAAGGACCATAACCAGAACAGACTCTGTTTATGATCGAGGACACAAAGGGGCAGGGTCATCCTGGAGCGGCCGCTTGTGGCCCAATCGCCGTCGTTCTCCAAGTTGAAAGGTTGTTTCTGCTGCGCGCGTAAGACCCGAACAAGCTTCATATGCGTCATGACGCGCGTTCATGACCCAATGCGTACTGAAGATTGGCGCATATCTCCGGTGCGTTTACAATCGTTTTCTTTTTTGTCGCGAGGGGCTGCTTGGTTCTAGCGGAGTGACACAATTTATTCTGGCTCACGTGTCTTGCCTAGCCAAACAGATGCCCACACCTGACGAAAACACAATCAGCATTATTCCAAGCGCAACGTTTTGAAATTCACTATCGAGAAACAGACGCCCGCCTGCATCCAATAATTTCTGATGCGAGAACAATTGCTACTGAAAACGTTACAAGCGAGTATCCAAAAATGTAAACCAAACAACCGGGCTTCTAAAGCGGGTTACAACGAATGCAAGAGCCACAGCACAAGACAATGCCAGAATTAAAAAATCCCCGATTAGCTGAGTCCAGCCGTATGGCGACATAAACATGTTGAGGTACAGCTCTGTGTCGTTCTCGTCCTCAACACCGCAATGCAGTTCCATATTTTCACTCAAAATGTAGAACGGTCTCTTCCAATGCCAACCAGACAAGTTGTCCGCTATTCCCCAAAGTAAGCCGAACAGTGCTACGGTGAACATCCATACCGCCAGGCTTCTGGTGTACCAACGCCAAACTGCATACCCGCTTATTACACCGAGTAATGGTCCCACAAGACTTGAGCGCAGGAATGCAACAAGCTCTGTCATCGTTCCCGACGTATCTTGCACATCCCAAATGCCGTATCGTCCTAGTAGGAACCCAACGGGAGCAGCCAGTAATCCCATGAAACCCAAGGTTAGCCATGCTGAGGACCAACCCGGCTTTCCGAACTGATCTTCGACGATATTTACAGTCTCGGCGACGATATTTCCCTTCGGAGATATCAGGGTCACAGCTCTTAGGTATGCTGGAATCTGAGATACGGAAACATCATCGATTTTTACTGGAAATACGCGCCCGCTAGGCGCTGGAAACTTTTCTCGTGCCCATTCAACTTCGGTGTGAGTAAATCTACCCTCGGAAACAAAGCTACAAGAAACTAAAAAACAGATTGCGTCGCTCTTGCGGAGTTCAGAATTGAGTGAGCGGTCGTACGAATGCCCTTTATCCAATGAGTCCCGATCAACAAACACGGTATGCCCAAGGCTTCGGAGTGAAAATCCCAGAGCCTCAGCGATGTCAGCGTCTTCTGACGCATATGAGATGAAAATCCGAGCCATTTTGGACTGTCCAATAGAAGCTTGAGTGGTCTATTCGTTGCTATCATGCGGTGGAGAACAAGTACAAGACCAACAGCCGCTTGCTTCGCACTCGCGGAACTTCCGGTATTGATGCTGTGGACGGCTCCTCCACCAACATCTAGGTGCCACCATGGTTGCTGTTGAAGTCACCATCGGAAGAGGGGCCGACCATGAAAGAGATTACAACAATCCATGAACTTAGCCTGCCGTTCGATCCACGCACTTCCGATTGGAGCATCTGTTCATGATCAAAGCGATTGGTGACAAGGTAGAGGTATCGGTCGATTTTCCGGGCAAGCCCTACATGGGGTCGTTCACGCGGCATAGCGGCTACACCGTTACTGCTGACAAAGAGGGCGTGCACATCCACCTTGAACACAGGGTCGGTGAGCATAGGCGCGTGGGACTTCACATCCATCATCATCTAATGGCCGACCTAATTGAAGAAATCGGTACGGCCTTGAAAGAGACGACGCCTCTCGATCGGACGCAGCGCCAAAGGCTTGAAGCATCTGCAGAGGCCTTGCTAGCTGCGGTAAAGGCGCTGGAGAAGCCCACTGACACGAGAGGCGAACGCTGAAGCAAGGCTGTTTGCAGAGGATGCTGTCGTCGCGGGCGCACACTTCATTGCATCCAGCGAACGACCGCTTGTGGTCCGCTTCGACGTTTCGCTGCAGTGCATGAACCCGGCCGCAGCTGAGGGCAAAGCTGAAGATCTCTCTTCGATCAGGCAAATTTACCGGTCTTGAAGATGGACCGTCCGTGCCCAGCGCGCTACGCAACGGCGCACCTTGACCCTATGCAGTCGCTGCGCCCCAGTGATCTTTGGCGTTACAAATTTTCGGGGCATGGAATAGACTAGCGTGATTGGTATGTGAGTATTTGGCCTGTCATGCATAAGAAAACAAATTTCTCAAACGGCGGGCAATCCGAGCCAGAGAAAACTAAAATTTTCCTGTCTTACGCCCGCAAAGGACGGCGAATTCGTCTCAAGGCTCGCAGCTACTCTTGGTAGCCACGATAACATTCAGGTCTTCAAGGACACTGAGGACATACTTCCGTCTGAAGAATGGAGAAACCGACTAACGAGCCTAATTGGCCAAGCAGATACTATCGTGTTCATGCTATCGCCAGATTCGGTTGCGTCAGAAGTTTGCGCATGGGAAGTCGAATACGCGGAGTCGCTTCAGAAGAAAATTGTTCCGCTTGTAATTCGTGATGTTCGCGGCACACCACCTGGTGAAATATCGAAGCTAAACTATATCATGTGTCGAGATGAGGCTGAGTTAGAGCCAGCCTTGGAGCTTCTCAAGCAGGCATTGAACACTGACATAGAATGGGTACGTCAACACACCGATGTAGGTGAAAAGGCCCGACAGTGGAATTCGAACAGCCGAAATTTATACTATCTGCCGGCAACCCCCGAATGCATTCGAATTGTAAACTGGGCGGCTGCTCGGCCGACAACTGCACCTCATCTCGATGATATCACGAAGCTGTACGTGTCTGAGTGTCGCCGTCTGTCTGACATTGCACGGGGGCAAAAGTCTTCGCGACGGGCCCTAATTGTTCTAGCAACAATATTTCTTGCTCTAGCCTATCTTGTACTGAATTACAGTTACGCTAAAGAGGACCGTCCAAAACTGGTCCGGTTGGCAAACCTTCTCAGCTCCAAGATCACTAATTGGAACGAGGCACCGTACCCATTTTCAGTATGGTCTAGGCGCACTCCGTGTATGGCAATTCTCTCACGCCTGGCAAAACATTTAGGGATTGCGATATTTGCCCGGAAATGGTGGTCATTCCCAGTGGCCAGTTCGTTATGGGAAGCGATCGCGATACTGTCGAAGCGCTCAAAGCTCACTTAAAGCTGAAGGACCCAGATGGTACGAGTGAGTCAATAGCCGACACTATTAGAGAAATCGCAAGAGAAGCACCGGCGCGTCGAGTCCAGATAACCAAGCCATTTGCGGTGGCGAAGCTTGAAGTTTCTGTTTCACTTTGGTGGCTTGTGTCGCGCAATTAGGTTGCGATTTTTTTTCCGTTCCCAAAGCCAAACCTTCTGGGGTGAGCTACTATCGGATGACGGGTTTAACAGGAGACCCTATGCATATGCGGACTGGGTCGACGCGAACATGTTTGTCGAGTGGTTGAGCGAAGTGTCAGGAAAGAAATATCGACTTCCAACCGAATCGGAATGGGAGTACGCAGCAAGCACGGGAGCACAAACCCAATTTCCCTGGGGCGATGCGGTGGATTGCAAAAATGTTTTTGCGCATTTTTGCACAAGAAAATATATCGGCGGTACGAATCATGACTTCCTACCAAAAATTGGTTCGTTTCCGGCGAATGCGTTTGGTGTCAGCGACATGATTGGCAGCGTACGCGAATGGGTGCAGGACCATTGCCACGCTCTTACGAAGGAGCCCCGAATTTTGGGCAGGCATGGTTGATCCATATGAGCCCAGGCGAGAATGGGATGGTTCGTATGACCCAAAGACCATCTCGATAACCAAACATGGCTGGCAAAGTCGCGCCATCCGCGGTGGCTCTTGGTACCACGGCTATTACGGGCTGCGAACGAGACGCCGCGATTGTGGGCCAGTTCGCCGGAGTTCTGAAGATCGATATGACGACGAGTTGTTTGTTTATTCTTACTTAGCCGGCATAAGGGTTGCACGCGACTTGGAGTAGTGTGCGATTTCATTCAATAGATACACGGTGTTTTAATAGGCGGTCGAAACGTAGGCGGTTGTCACAAGTCTTGTACCGCTCCATGTTAGATTTTTCGTCTAGTCGTAGTGGATTGCACGCTAGGTAAAATTGTTCCGGAAATGGCCCACCTCGACGTTTCGTTGCGGCGCAGCGCAGTTTCCGGAGTTGGAAGGATCGCGTTGCCGTTCCCGGCCTATTTCGGGAACTCACGGTATCGGGGGTGAAGCGGTCGTGCTGGCATAGGCCCTGAAGCCCGCCCTTGACCCGTTGCGGACCTGCAGCACCGGCAACATCGCGTAGCGCTCTAACCAACTCCTTGCAGGGACCGCGGTAATCCTCGCACTTCTTGAAGCACCGCGCCTGGCGGTTGTTGCCTTTGCCTGCAGTACCCAGCACAAGCCCGCTAATAGCGATTTATTGGGTGCGTCTCTTTACTTCGCACGTCTCGCTTGTCTGTATCGACGAAATCTTGTTAGCACCGTTATCGTTGCTCAGCGCGTAACTCCAACCCGATTGCGTTGCAGTGATAACTATTCTCTGCGCGACTCGTCTCAAATCGTCGCCGGCTGTATAACAGATTAGAACGCATTTCTGGTCTTTGCAGTTGTCAACCGTTTCGATTTTCTCAGCGGCGAACGCGCTGTTTGCTGTAGCGGTGGCAATGGCAGCGATGGCAAGCGTTGCACGCATCATTGATGGGTACTCCTAAATTGATCTTGTGCAATGGTCGCGATGCTATTACCCGGCAAGTATTCGTGCAAGCCGATATTCTCCCGCTGACGGACATTGAGCTGCTTGGCCCGGGACGCTCGTCACAAATGTAGTGCTGATTGTTGGAAGCTGAGGCTAGAGCCGAAAGTCGTGGCGAAGCCAGCAGGACTTTCCGTTGTCGAAGGCAGTGCAGACACCGTTTGCGTTGACCGGAATACGCACTCATGACCCAATGTAGACTATTATGCACACCGAGCTTGCTGCTCAAGCGTCCATCTGGTTGCACCACGCCATGGGACGTGTTCTGAATTCTTGTCCTGCAGCTGCTGTAGTCAGTGATCGAACACCTCTAATCCACCTAAGAGGTCCAACAATCGACAACCTCGAGCGCTTTGGATGGGACAGAACCTAACACTGTACGCCTACTTTGATACGCGGCACTTCCTCGTTCGCTGGGAGGCTGCGATTGGTCGGATGCGTTCTGCTTGTGATCGGAATGATGGCAACTTCAATGTGTCGGTCTGGTTCTACAACAGAATGCAAGGCTTTGCGTCTCGCGGCCTCACAAACGTTTTCATCGACGAAATGAAGCTCGAAGCCGTGCGTCAAAAATACTATCCACGTCAGGTCTCACGACTTCGCGGCAACTACCTATTCGAAACAGAAGAGCAACTCGAGGCCGCGCTGGAGCGATGGCAGATCAATCGCGACTGCCTCTGTGTCTCGCCGGTTAATTATTCAGCAACCGTGGTGACGCGCGTTGATAGCGAATGGATCACAAACTGTCTCGGCAATGGCCATCAGGACAAGGCGTGGATGCACTCTTATTGGCAGGGAAAGCCGTACGAAAACCAGCCACTCACAGAGGTCTTGTGCTCTGGCATTGGTGTTGTGGTCGATCGCGATTTACGTGCGGCTGCCTACAGCAGCATCTGCGAGGAGTCGCCGCTGACTTCCAAGATACTATCGATGTCAGCAGCCGCATTCTTTTGCGGTCACGAAGAGGTTGGAGACTGCGTGCCAGGCCTAACCCGCGAAGGCGATACGATACGAGGTGCTTACTACATCGATATGCGCGCGTTCAAAGGTGAGCTAGGCATCGATTTCCATAGTTGTCTTCAAAAATGCCACGAAGCTGGTGCGGTCTTTCCCTACGCGCCGGAGTGCGACACTTCGGACGTGATGGAGCTACCAAAATGCACCGACACCTTCGAGTTTAAGATCGACGATCAGGCGGTCGCTAGCTTGAACGCAGCGGTCCATGGAAGCTAGCCAACCGTTGCCGGCATTGGAGGATCCCCTATCCGAGCCTGTGCATGGCCGAATTAGGTGACGAGGCATCTACTCAACAGATACCGTAGCCCCTGTGGGCCAGCGTTTGTGGGCATTGTAGCGGCGCATTAACTCCAACGGTGCGGCCACAAGTTCGAGCAGATGTATCTTCTCGTCTCCGGTGAGTTCCGAATTCGATTTAATTGCAGCTTCGACCCTGTCTGGGGCGGAGCTTAATGGCATCGCGACGACTTCGTTCTTGATTGTTTCCTGTAGCTTGTCGATCGTGGCGCAACGAACAATAACGTCTCGTTGCACCTTCTGGGCCTCCTGACCAAGCGGGCCAGAGAATTTCTTCATGGGCTCTCGCCGAGCTGTCTTCAAGTCTTCCAGATATTCCCATATTTCCTTACTTGCGTCGGAGAAGATATCGAACATGTTTATGCGATGAACCGGGCGCTTAAGTTCCTCGATACGCTCCGCGTCGATTCCAGCATCAAGAAGTGTCTTATCCAACTGGTCAACGTAGCGTTGGAGCTCACAAGCATGAAATGCGGCACCGAAATGCCCACTCCTTGAGAGCTGCCGATATGTGATTTCAGCCATGGTCATCGCGAGGTGGTCCAATCGCGCAATGACCCGATCGGCCTCATCCATTTTGTCCTCCCATGTTTCCGCCTCCAAACCGAAGCCCTTGAAGCGCTTGAATCGGGAGAGAAACAGGAACACCAAGCATAGCGCTAAGCCGACAACCAGTACTCCAGCCCCTGAGGAATTTCCAAACAAGGCAGCGCCGACGCTCGAGACAAAGAACGTCAATGCTCCGCCTGCAATCGCTAACCGAAGGTGACGATCCGTAAGATCAGGTGGTGTCACGCCCATACCCCGCTATTGTTTTGACTGACGCAAACACCATTGAAAAATGGTTACGGGCCTGGTGAACGTCAAGAAGTTGGCGTATGCACAAGTCGGCGCTAAACCAGCTTGGTGGAACGCGGCGCGCATTTCACCCCATGAGTCTGCAAATGGCCCTCAACGTCGTGTCTCCGACGGAAGCTATCGGACCATCGCAACCCATTGGTAACCTTCGGTTGGCATCAGCGGAGCGTGATCCCTTTGCTGACCTGACCGCGAGTGCCTCGGGAGCACTATCCGAGTACGGTGCTCATGTTCGCTTGTGAGGCGAGAGCGGCCAAGTGCTATGTTACCCAACCCAGGAGACCTCTTAGTACTACTCCGGGCTGCATCGGAGCGTCCTGCTCGTTCTCCAGTGGTTGCCAGCTGTTGGCGATCGTATCGGGATCAAGAATACCCATTGTGAATGCGTTAGTGATCACGCCACCTGCCACCTCATTGGTGAAACCTGAGATGTTCGTGATGGGAAAGTGCCCAAAGAATAGCTGCTGGGAGACATGGAGGTTCACAGTCAATTGTAAGGGAACGCGCATGCCGTAACCGTTGTCTGCCAGCACATCGCACGTTTCAAAAACTGCTAGACCCTCGTGAGTTCCAACGTCAATTGGATATAAGCCTTCATTCCATTTGTGCATCGCTGTATTGAGCGGAATTCCAAGTTCGTTTCCCTTTTCATCATATGCGGATAGGTTCTCGTAAAAATCTATTGTCGTCTGAAACGGATAGGGAGCGCTGCAACTCAGCCCAAATGACATCATCGCTTCTCGAAAGTCGCAGATGCCAGCAATTGCAGGGTTTGCCTTCCACTTGTGATCGCCGGTGTCGATCGGTCTGCAAAGGTCAATTAGCCACGACTCGGCGCGGTTCTTGGCTGCTTGAGAAAAGCCTGCGGGGCAAACAAGGACCCCCTTTTGCGCGCCCACATCGTCAAGCAAGCCGTGAAATTCTTCAACCCCTTTGACGTCAACTGGCCTAGAGTAGTCCTTACAATCAATGACTATCCGTATCTCGTATTGACCAATCTTCTGCCGGACCAGGACGTCAATTTGCCTTTGCACGCCAGTATGCCGACCAGGGAGCTTGACGTTATGTTCAACGCTTGCTTCGGGCGCCAACTGCTTCTGTATACGTAATACTAGCTTTTCGAGTTCCTCGAACGCGGCCACGGCGAGCTCCGAATCGTTTGCGAGATATACATTCTACTGCGCATCGACGGAGATCGCCCATGAATATGAGCGCTTCCTAAGCCAAATCGATTTCACCTCCCTGCTTTTCCCGTTGCTGGGCCAATGTCGGCTAGTGGAACCAAAGCTGACGCATTTGGCTAAACGCGGTAGCCCTGGCGTCCCGCCACTGCCAACGACCGCTTCCTCTGCCTGTCAGACAATCAGTGCGCTCAATTCTCAGAGGCGGATCGAGCCAAGTGATTTGGAGCCATTTGCGTCTGGCCTCACACGGGCCAGGTCTAAGACAAATTCCGCACTTGCGACCTTCAAATACTGCACCAGCCATAGGTAAACAATCGCGGTCTCTAACGTGGGAGCAGTGGTTAGTCGTGGACATGGGGACTTCACCACACCGAACCCGCCCTACACAAACACCTCACGTCTTTCTCGGCATCAAATGCTTAAGGCACAAACCATCGAATTTGATTTTTTGAAGTTCTTTGTTTTTTCGCTCCAGACTGATGCCGGAACCGTAGCGGGCCGACATGCCGGGCGAGACGTGGCCAAGTAGAGCGTCAATGACCGTCTGTTCGATCTCCGCATCGCGGGCAAAGTCTTCGAATGAGTGCCGAAACGAATGAAATGAGAGTTTGGGACGTTTAACACCGGCTGACACCAAAAGCTTTGCAAACCACTTCGAGGCGTCCTTACTAAACCTGCCGGTCAATGAATTCTGTTTGAGGTTCGGAAACAAGCGCGTGTGTTTGCGTCTTTCTTGACGGTCACGAAATGCAAGTAGCCCCAGCGCTATGAGCTGCGAATGAATTGCCATTTCGCGTTTTGCTGTTGAGTTCTTGAGCCCTTTTGTGATGTCGATGAACCAAATTTCATCACGCTTGTGGATATCGCTGCATTCAAGCGAGCAGATTTCGTTAAGTCGCATGCCCGTGTGCAATCCAATCAGTGGCAGCCAGAACTTCTCACTATCGCACAGACGCATCTTACCGGGCTTACGCCAGCGCTTTTCATTCTCGCACCCGATAAACACCGGCTGACGAAACACCACCTTCAATTCATCGGGTGCAAACGAATCACGTTGATCGCGAGCGGCTTCACCGACCCGCAGAGTAAACCCCGCTACGGGTGACTTAATTGACTCGTCATAGCGGGCAGCCAGCCACTTAAAGCACTGTGTGATTATTCCGAACTTTGTGTTGATTGTTGTTGGCCCTTGCGTGGGGAGTTTTAGACGCTCAGACTCGTCCGCTGCCTTTTTTATGTCCAGATGTCGGAGGGTTTTGCGCTTGCGCCAATTCTTCGCCAGGCGGCCTTGTACATCGCTGTACGCGCGCCCCTCCGGTTTACCGTAAGCATTGACTGACTTATCCCCGCAAATGGTGATGAAGTCATACATGACGTTTTCCATCGTTGTGCGGCGACCGGGCGGCAGGTCTTTACGTTCGTTGGTCCAGTCCTTCACAGCTAAGGACAAAACCGGGTAATTGGTTGAGGGCGAATTCAAGGTCGTGGCGTTTTGGTGTGGGATTTGTGTGTTCGGTGTCAGTAGGTCCTCAAGATCAACACCATCATTGACGGCTTTCACCACCTTGATTTCGGCCTTCATCAAGTCCAGGGCGAGCCGGATACGGTCGTCTTTGGACAGCTTACGGGGCGCTGCGAGCTTGTCGGCGGTTTTGAGGAACGCTTTGCAATCTGATATCGTCAGCGCCTTCTCGAGGCTCTCCGTCTTCTGCCTTCCCTCAAATGCAAGAAGATAGCCCAGCGCGTCCTCCAGCGAGAAGTCGCCTTGACACACGACCTGATGCCAGTAGCTGTAGGTTTGACCGCGAAACTGATGTTCGTCGTCGGGCGGTGGGATTGTTTCACCTCGCCAAAAGGCGAGAGCGTCGGACCGAGCTTGGTCAAGCAGGTCAGCACGGCGCAAGCGTTCCTCGTCAACTCTGTTGGCAATGTAGTTCTGGCAGATGGGTTGGCGGTCAGTTGGTGCCAGCGCGCCGTTTAGTGGCTTCTGACTGAGAGAGGCGCGGTGAGCTTCGAACTCAGCTTCAATCTCGCTCTTCGCCGTGCGATAGCGCTGCGCTGCGATCCGGTCGTCGCGGGTTCGGAGACTCCGCCAGACCTCTTTCTTTCCAAACGTCTCGATGATGTCCTTTGGCACTCTGTGTCGTAGCGACCAGACATGCCTGTGCTTGACGAGACCCGGTAAATTGGGGGTCATGATTCCTTCTCCCGTGTGTAGCCATTTGTGTAGCCATTTCGGGAGTACGGTATCTTAGAAAGCCTTGATTTACAGTAAGTTGTGCGTCTTCAAAACGTTAATCAGTGTGTCAAAGGCACATGGCGACCCCT
>CBDCUC010000023.1:0-36656 GCA_965222485.1 Hyphomicrobiaceae bacterium | reverse complement strand
TGAACGCAAATATGAGCGCCTTAACAAATTTACTCATGGCCAAGCCCCGTGTTTAAAACGGCTTTGCTGGTTTCTTCGTCAAACACCTTTACGTTCTTTAGTCCTGCACCACGTACAGCATCGAGCCATGGCCGCACCTGCAAATTGTGGGTCCAGAAAAAGCGTACCGTGATGCTGTCTTTGGCTAGAAACGACAGGTCCATATCATCAGGGGTAGCTTGCGGGAGTTTGATCGAAACGTTGTCGCAAGGTGTCCCGGTATGAATGCCGGCCCAGAAAATAAATGCGTACGTTTCTGTTGCGGGTGAAAGCTCCATGTTGAGCTTGATCTGCTCAAGGGCACCAACGAGATCGGCGCAGCCCTTCTCAACGACAGCGATCTTGCTCAAGAGGCTGGCGCCGTTACGGAACAAATCGACAGGGCTTCCCACCATCAAATTCCGGGGGTTATTTGTCGAAACGATCTTGATCGATGCGTGCTTGAATCTCCGCTTTTTGCGAAGATCGGTGAGATGTAGGAACATGCGCCGCTTGAACGCTTCCGCTTCAGCGCCAACAAGCGCTGCGCTGTTATCGACAAGAACGTGAATTGAAACGCTCGACTTGTTATTGCGCCGCGCTGCATTCGCGTCCACAGGCCATGCGAGGAGAGTCACGCCAACCGCTGCGAAAAAACACTTTGAAAGACACATCACTTAGCCCCTCCGTGCCAGGTTTCGTTGGTGGTAAAGCGATGCGGTTGCAAACGCGACCGATGCGTTCACAACAACGAACAGAAGCCCGAAAAACATCGCGAGTCCTGGTTCATGACCACTGTGGGTGCCAAAAGCGTTGTTCGATGACAACGAAACACGATGCGAAATCATCACGTACTCGCCCACGGCGATGAACCCGAAAGCGATGACGAGAAACCCGCGCGCAATCAGTTGCGTACCGTTACCCGCAAACGGGTGTTCATGTTTTAGGAGATCAAGCCACAGGGCAATTGGCACACAAACGAAGAAGCAACTACACAACAGCGCCAAGAGGTGGCGGGCAGTAAGATCAGGAATTTCGGAGAAGAGAAACCCGATAAGGACGTCATCAATGAAATACGATCGAACCTCAAGGCCGATTGACTCGTATAGCTCCACCATCAACATGTAGATGGTCATAAATAGAATCACCTCAGCGAACATGCAGCCGCCAAACTTCACAGGAGAAGGCGGCTCTGGCGGCGGTTCTCGCTTTTGCCGCAGTAACGGCGTTTGGTCTCCGTCCAACCATGGAGACAATTCCTGCGCTGAAGTCGTTATCCACGGGGCTGCCTCCTGGCCCCCCCTGCCATCGTTTGAAAGTTTCATTGCGCTTGGATCTCCTTTGATGATGCGGTGAATGACAATGCCCGCTCGATCTCCAGGCTTTGGCGCAGCATGGTTTCAACACGCCGGCACACATCGCCAACCGTCCCCATGTCGCGCGTTTTCTTCAACACCAGCCGGCACCACCCAAAGCCTTCATCGTAAGGTGAGTAGAAGCAGTCTCGAACCAACTGCGGTGGATCCCTCAGCAGCACCAAAAAGCAATCATCTTGTTCATCGATCACACCGCTGACGCCACCTGCTGGCGTCATGAACTCGACCGGTTGGGTTGCAGGTTTTTTCTCTATCCTGTCGTTACTGCACCCACCTTTGTTAACTTGGCCACACTTTTCACGGCCACCAACATCGTGGGTGTTCTGTTCTTCAATGGTCTTCAAGTAGGTCATGGCTTTTCTCCAATGGCCCCTATTAACGAAGCCTCACGCCCTGGTTCTCAGCTCACGGTCATGGGTTTGCGATGGGTCGGGCAGAGGGGTGAGCCTGCCGCAGTGATCCATTTCTTTGTGATGCGGCACGTGTAGCCGCACTGATCGCACTGCGCTTTCAGCAGCCGCGTTCCTTGTTTCGGGGGAGCGGTCGAAATGATGCGTGGATCCGCTGGCTCAGAATCTCGATTGGTCGGGATGCGCAATTCCGCGTGCGGCAGCGGGCCAATCTCTGCCAAGATCGGCGCCACCCAATCCTTGAAGGCGTTGCCGCCTATGGTTGCTGTTAGCGGACCCTCAAGACCTAATGCGCGGGCAACACGCCCATACACCGCATTATGACCGTGCGGAATGCCTACCGCAGCATGAGCTAATTCGTGCGCGAGAATGTCTGCCACCCGTTCGCTTTCGGCTTGCGTTGGACTGATGAAAATTTCGTGGTGACCGTCGGCACTGGCCAGGTTCGTCCAGCATTCGGCAAGCGCGCGTTTGCAGCGACCACGGGACGTAAAACCAATCGATACACGGAATTGCGGAAGCGGCGCGCCAATGGATGTAAACTTGGCGCTCATGTGATACGCTAGCTGCGTAAGCCAGCGTTCGCGTGTTTGCTGAACAGTTGTTGGGTTCATCACGTGGTACTCATTTACTCAGTGCGTTTAAACGCTGCGCCGATGACGCCTTGTTTCAAGATGACTTTTTTGGGCGTGCTAACCCAACGCGATAAGGATGATGAAGAGGGCCGCGCAGAGGACCATGGCGACGTTGAGCAGCGTGCTTCCCAGAGGCGCAATCCGTTCAATGTGCCGCCCCGCTGTTTCAACAATTGCCTCAATCCACAACGACACTTTCACCCAAAACCAAAGCTCCTCGATAACGCCAAACCATTCCAAGGCGTCACCACCACCCGGAAAACCATCCCCAGGCCCAACAGCTAGAAACCATCGTGACTGATGGTCGCCTGTGGACGCACCAGCCCTGACGGCTGATGAGAACTGCGCTTCTTTTTCGGAGGAGACATCGATCGCAAAACGCGATGAAGATGCGCAAGCTTGCGTAAAGTCACTGCAGGAGGTCATAGCTTCATCCTTTCCGTTTGTGCGTTAAGCAAATCAAACGGAACAGGTGACCTCAAACCATAAAGATACTTCTTTTTGTTACAGGCGAATTCGTAGCACGGCAGAACGTTTCAGAACACTTCAGAACGTTTCAAAACACTTCGCTACACACGGTTACAAAAAGTATTTAAGCAACGCCGTCACAGACGATGCAATGGCAGACAACAACAAATCACGGACACATGCTAAGCCAAGCGACGCCCCCTCGGCCTATGACACGTGGAAGCCGACCCTTGACACCGACATTCGCGAGTTTCTTGCGATGACTGGAATTGATATGTTTTACATGCCAGGACGGTTCGTAGATTCGCCAGAGCGACGAACGTACTGTCGACAGCTGTACGATCAGCGCCGACAACAGATGACTAAGGCGGAAAAGTCACTCGAAACCCGCCTCGCTAATTGCCTAAGTATAGAATACGGTCGCTCTCCGTATCACCCGACTAGGCTACGCGATCTGAAATGCGACGTTGCCAGGCACGGTTTGTACATCCACGACTTTGGCCCCAAAGCTCTCGCACACTTGAATAAAATTCTTGAACACTACGGTATAGAACCCTTTCAGACGCTGGGAAACACTTACAAAGGGTGAAAATCACACAGGCTTCTGAGCTAAGCTTAAAGATGGCTACTACGCGATAGAGACAAGCACGTAGTCGACGCGAGGGATCATCTCAAAACCGCCCTCACCGTCCGATGTAATCCCGACATCGACACCATAACTTCTCAGTACTTCGCCAGTACGGGACAATGCCGTGCCAACAAACTTTGATTGGGCATAGAAATCACCGAGCGAACGATTTGTCGCCCTCAATTCATCTAGTAGCTTCTCAAGTTTTTCAGCTTTCGCTTCGCCGTCACACCCCCAACAATTACGAGCAAGGTCGATCACTGTGCCGGCGCAACCGTCTCGCTTCAAAGCGAAGGCCAAAATACGGGCAAACAGCTTTGTCATCGATTTTTTGCCCTCGCGATCCTTCCCCGTAGCCAGCTTCCCATTGAGATAGACCCGATACGCATAGGTATGCCGGTTAGCACGCTTTGACCGAGAGCGTTGTTCAACTACGAATATGGGCTTGCGCTTGAAGCCATCATACGACTCTTCATATTCGTGCTGCGTCAAAGGATGCCCTTCCAACGATCCACCTGGAAGATACATCAGATACTGACGGGCTGAGCGGGGCGCATTCTCAAGCGCCCTTCTTATGACATCTTCCGACCGACGTTTGGGATCGCGCGTCATCCGCAGATTGGCTTGGCGGGGCCGGTCTTCACGACCCGCGCCCGCTATACCCGAATAACCTGGCTTGCGCGGTATTGTTCGACTTCCCTGGAGCAGCCTTACATAGGCATAGAGCCTCTTCTGATCATCATCAGAAAGATGCTCATGAATCCATAACAGCAAGCGATGCGAGGGTGCGAGGCCATCGGCCGCATCAGCGATCAAAGCCCCATTCGCTTCAGCACCTGTCCGCCGCGCCAATAAGCGCCATAATTTTATCACTGCACATTGGGCACAACCTGTTTTGCGTTTGCCGCGCAGCCACGCACAGTGGCGCGGATAGGTCGTGCACGCTCGCGGTCGTTTACGTTTTGCCTTTCGCTTCATCGATTCAGTCCTTCCACCCAGCATCGAAGGAACAGACGACGCAACCGATTCTCGAAGCTACCGCATCACCAGTCCGGCGCCCTGCGCGGACAGAGGACAGATCCCAAACCAAAAAACCTTATGAGCCATCCCCGGAAATCCGATGCGACAACAGCGGCGAGGCGCACCATTATTAACAAGATATGGGCCTTTGGCGCACCTTTCTGTCGCTCAGTAACCAAGATATCCAAACTGTAATAGAAATCAACTACAACTTAACTACATGATATTCATCGATGAACTGACGCATAACGCTTACACTATGTAGTTGACACAGTTAATAATGTTATTAATAACATATTCTTGTGAATTTCATATGCTTTTCAAGGCTTCCAACCCTAACATCCGCTGCCCTCATGCCCCGAAAAGACAAGCCGGTTCCGCCCAATGCACGCTTTGGCTTCTTGCGCCCAGCAAGACAAGCAAAAGAGCGCACAGTCACCGACGTTGCTCATCAGCTCAAAATTACCCCGGCATTCTTATCAGGCATCGAGAGAGGGCTATCAGCGCCCGCTAACCCGGAAGACTTTTTACAACGCTATGCCGTGTGCATAGGCCACAAGCCCGAGCACTTCCTGCATCACATCCAGCCAACAACAGGCGCGAATCTCGCCGGTAAAATAATTCGCGAATTGTCACGGGCATCTGACAAGAGTGTTCTTCCCGCTAAACGCAAGAACCCAAACAGAAACTACAACTCGCGTACTAATCTGGACAGAGAACTTTCAAACTACCTTGCGCGGTTCAAATCCGAGCTCACACCTAATGATATTCGTCACAGGCTCGAAAGCGTCAAGGCGTCAGAGTTCGCTGGCACCGAACAGGTCGTTGTTGCTGCGGTTCAATTATTGCGCAAAGCCCTGAGACATCACAAGCGCCAGGAACAATCCATCTACATCACGTTCAAGAACGTAACGCGCAATCTCTATGAGAAGCCAATAGTCAGCTATCTTTGGTGGCACCTGTTGCGAGAAGCGATCTTAAAGGGATACCGAGTTCATCATATTTGGTCCCCCATCAACGACGCTGCAAGCACAACGCGCTTCCTGCTCAATACGCTAAGATGTCTGGCATTAGCCGGCAGACGGCACCCATTGCACAAAAACAAGACGCCTTACGATACGCACCTGTATAGGGGACAAAGTGAGAAAACAAACTGCGAATATCTAATCATCCCAGAAGTTGGCTCTTTGATCCTGTTCGCCACCTCTAGTGCAAGAGGAATTGATGCGGCAATCTATCTGCCACCCGATTGTTCACACGCCCTGCCACACCACTGGCACCTGCTCAAAGTTCAGCAGACGGCGCCGCTAATGAACATACGTTCGCGAACCGAATATACGAACTGGCATGAAGACCTTGTCGCCTCGGAACGTTCTCCAGGCCATCGATACTTGATGGCACCGTTCTTGACGACTTTTACTGTCCCAAAAGCCTTCTTCACGCCCGGACACCATTGGTCAAATTTTCATACTAAGCGGACTAAGGCTCTGGGCAGCAGGAGCTGGGTGCAATCGGAACTCGATCGCATCAACGCCATTGAACAGCGCGTGCGCGCCAATACCTATCAATTTCGTCAGATCTGCTCAATGAGAGCGCTGGATTACTATGTACAGAGCGGCGCGCTCCCTTATGCACCGCACACCAAAGAATATAACGACATGCCCAGAAGGCGCTTGGAAAGGATTTCCCGGACGCTTGAACTCCTCGAGCTACCGGGATTTGAAATCGCACTCGCTGACCGCGACCAGGAATCCGCCTTTGGCCTGCACGCCCTGGACATCAACGACCCAACACTTAACTGGCAAGTCGCATCGCATGAAAAGGTCTGGATGGAACGCTGGACCGCCAAAAACTCGAACCGCGCCACGTTCTTTGTCGACATCAGCGACAGTGCCACCCCCAACGAATTCGAAAACTTCTTTCACCAAAAGTGGAACGGCCTTCCAACGCAACTTAGAGACAAGCGCGCTGTGATGGAATATCTACGCGCTAAGATGACAAGCATTGCAGCAAACGGACGCAGCTAACACAACACCACATTGTCAATACGCATACATCTTAACGTCACACGTTCGATGCATGGACCCGAAACCAAGTCGACTCTTGCTCCCTATAATTAGCGGCACTCGCTAAAAAGAGTGCTAACCACCACCACCTAGTCCTCTCGCTATCATCCCGCCTCTATTTCCCAACCGGTTCCAATCCCAACCGTGGCATTTATAAACTCCAACAACCTACTCACTCCACGCTTTACTAATAAGGGGGTGGTAGAACGTGGACATCGCAAACCATGAAATCAGAACGGCTGTCGACGAAATCAAGTCCTATGTCCATCAGCAAATCGATCGGCTCGACCAACGCCTATCCGTTGGTACCGATGCGCTGACCTTCCTTGATACAGCACTGTCCAACTACCGGAATGCCCACCTCAACCTGTCTTCAAAGCCACACCGCCTTCTTGCTACATACGCCGCTGACCCAACTCTTCGCTTCCCGCAGCGAAAGATCCTCGAATGCCTGTTGAGCAAGTTCGACTACCACCGCTCGCGCTTCCTAGAAATCAAACTCACTCAAATCGTCAAAGAAGCCCACGTCTCAAAAGGCGCAATTAACGCCTACCTTGCGCCCCTCATCTCCCGCCAACTCATTGTCAAAAGAACCGATGGCTACCGCGTTTGGCTGCGCATCAATGATCAACGTGTAGAACAAACGAAGAGGTGACGACTTCTGAAAATCATAAAGGTTGAGAACGGCTCGCGTGCAAAAGGCGTCAAGGTCAAGGCGCTCCTTGGCACACACGAGTACGAACAACTGGGAGGCGCGCTTACCAGGCTTGGCGTATTCTCAACTGAAGCGATTACCGCCAAAACGACATTCACCAAAACCGGGGCGCGTCATCAAGGAGCAAAATACCTGCTTTTTCCAAGCCATCTGAGAAGAAGACACTCACTCAAAGAATTTGATTTCTATAACCTTGTCTGCGGCACCATGCGCTACAAGAATGCGCTGTTTGTAATTTATTGCGCGCCTGTGTTTGGCGGCGACTAAGCGCAATGTTTCAACCTACCTACTTGCTATCCCATCCAGGAGTCCAAACCGTACTTCTTAAGCAATGCAATCAGATCCTGACCGGAAAGAAGGGAAATAGGTTTGTTCCTCACAAAACGCCTGCTCGCTTCCCCGAAATACGACGTTGTTACCAGTATCCCTTTGTTGGCTCCTGCGTTAATCACCGCGCCGTAAAGCTCACGCACCGCCTCGACTTCTACCGCCCGTCTACGCCGTTTTACCTGCACCAGCGTTTTCCCGCCGGATATCGCGTCCCGCCCCGTCACGACAATGTCAACTCCCCCGTCACCGCGCTTGCCGACCACTTTTACTTGAACATCCTTGCTCTTAAGCTCTCGGCGCAACAACTCAGCAACAAGCTCTTCAAGCTCCTTGGGTTGCAACGTTTCCAGTCGCACAATGCCTTGCGATAAGCGTTGCTGCGCATCTTTTGCCCATGAGCAGTCTTTGATGATCGCCTCCGGCACAACTCCATTAGGAGAGGACCAGTCTTTACAACAGACACCTCCCAAGGACTTGAATGCATCCCTGCCCTCAATCTTTTTCAGATCCAAACTCAGAATCCGGTCCTTTTTGGCACCTACCGATAAAGCACATACACGACGCTTCCTACCTGTCTTTGTGCTCGTGCTGGAAAGCCATCCATTCACTGTTACCCTCTTAATGGCCCCAGCAACATCGGCACTCGATAGATCACGCAAAATGCGAAGCGCCACAGCATATTGCGCCTGTTCATGAAGTTTCATACGCTCGTCACCAACGACTGGCGAACGACCACTAAGCGATTGCACCACTGCCACCTCAAGAAGGTTAGGCAATTCTGGTTCCGCTATCACTGTGTGATTGGCACGGTCGTACGCGATCTTCATGACCTTTGGAAAACAACGCGGGTAAATGTTCCTTGATAAAACAAGTTTGCAGTATTGCCTTATCGCCCATGCATCCCCCTGCGCATAACGACCCTTGATCAATCGAATGAGGCGCCGGCGTTGCGCCTGATCCGCCTCCCACTGTTGCCGCCCATCGTTCCACCGAGCAATGGCTCTCTCGTTTTGTTTGCCAATTCTATGTGTCCATACGCTCCAGTATGCGACTTGATCCGCGTATATCTGAAGCTCTCGACTGCCAACATCTTCCATTTCCTCGACTGTTGATCGCCAGGCATCCACTGCTGCATGATATGCTGCTTCCGTTGCTGCTCTCCTTGGAACATTCAACACACAGGGTAAAAGTCGACCAACCCTTTGCCGCATATTTTCTAACGCTTCACCACTCGCTTTTTCTCTGTTAAGGCCTACTCGTTCGCCAGGGCTTTTAGGTTCTGGTGGAAGCGGTTCTTTTCTTGGTCGGGGGACAGGGTAAGCCGCACCAGCCTCTAACTCATTCCAGTCAATTCCAGCTGCAACGTCACGTTCAAAATTCAGTAGCGCTTCAATCTCGCTTCGCGTAACTATCTTGCTTTCTTTATTTGCGTCGCTCCGATACCTTACAATTGGTGACGTCTCTGCAAGAGTTCCGGCACTTTCGCTCTTATTGCACCGCCCAACTGATTCCGTGGACAAGCGCGGCGTGTTTTCATCTAGGCATAACGAGAAATAATCCCACCATTCCTTTTGTACGCGCTCTATTACTGCTCTTTTTTCATTATCGTCTTTTAGTTTCACAACTCTTCGACAGCGAAATTTATGGTTTTCAACAACAACCCGAATACGAAATCACCCGACCACTAAACCAAGCCAGGCACATATCAATCTTGTCCGCACCCTGAGCGCACAACACCAATGGGCACTGAGCCCTATACCCATCCCCCCGCTACCTACGATCCATCCTAGCGCCCGCTGAAACCGGAGCTTACCTGAGCTTCCAGTTTTAAGTTTCGTGCTCAATAGGACTGCTAAACCGCAGGAATCCCAGCCCTTTATCGCTTCTCACCAAGATGAGGGTGATCCCCATGGGCTTCACCCTCATGGCATTGGCCACGATGCCGGTTCATGATATGATTTAAGGGCCTAGGGTTTCTGGCGTGCGGCGTCTGGCCACTCACGCAATTCTTGGTCAAGACACTCCCCCTACGTACTTTCGTCGCACGCGATTTGTCGACCGGTTCGCCCGCATCCATTTGAGAAATTAAATGGGGCGAAAACTAAAACTGTTTTATGCGGGCTGAATTTTTCAAATCGAAAAAACGCTTAAGCGTTTTTCGCAAAACAATCATAATGGGGTGTGGGTGAAGACAAAATGTATCAACCAAAACAAAATTCTGGAATTGGGGAAATGGTTAGAAAGTATAGTACTGGTGCTGTTGCAGGAATTGCAGCGATGATGTCACCTGGATTATATGATAATAATTCTGTTGGAATTCATAATTTAGTTGGAACGCAGCCAGTGTATGCTGCTGACAAAAAGAATACCAGAGTTGCAGATGCCGCTCCGATAAGTAAACCTAGTGGGTCTGGAGTAGAGAAAGTTGCATATCAACCTCCAAATACTAAGGCTGCAAGCTACATGAATAGCATAAAAGCAGACGTACTAAAGGGAATTCCTGGCAAGGAGACTACTATAGCTTATTTTAAACAATCAGATGGTAGTATAATTGCAGAGTTATCTGTACAGAATACGAAAGGAATTAAGAGAGTTTACGGATTTAATGTTGATACAAATGGGAAGCCTCCTTTTGAGTACACTCTCCTTGATGTAGAGGGTAACGGGAAATTCCAAAGATTTGACCTGGGGGATAACCGAGTTTCAGATTGGATAAAAAGCTTTGTTAAGGAAGGATAAATTTAAATATGTTTATTCTAGATTTAACCTGATGGTTAGATTACTATTTTTAAGTTCAATATTCTTAGCAATTTTTCTTCCAATAGTTCTTGCAGATGATGTAGCATCAACCGGGAATAGCGTTCCTTGGCCACCTGAACCACAACCTACTGTGGAAGTTCCAACGGGGGTAAGTACTGGTGCGTGCCTTCAGGGTCCCTGTACTGCAAGATCTCCGAATGTTGATGTGGAGGTGAGTTTGGATAATGGTGGAACGGCAACAGGAACTCCTGGTGGTATTGAAGCACCAGAAGTAATCGAAGCAAATTCACCTTCAGCAAAAATAACAGAAGGATCCGCAGGTGTTAGAGTAAGCACTCAGCGTTCATCAGCAGGCCGTGCCCAAGAAGTCACCCACACCGGAACAAAAAAACAAACCAAAGCAACAAACGCCCAAGACTATAGACAAGAAGGCGATAAAGTCGAAATAGCAAAAGCAGATCGTGTTGAAGTTGGTGGCATTAAAGCAGATAAAATTGTTGGTTTTCGGTTAGATGATGATGGTACGATCACAATTGTTGAAGCAGAACGAATTGAGCTTCCAAACGGAATTCTCGCGCAAGTAAGTTCTTTTGTTGGATCAGAACTTGAGTTTCATGTCGGTGAAGCACGTGACGTAGTCCTTGGCTGCATTACCATGCGACAAGTACGAGACTCAGATTTTCTTGTATCTGGAAACGAAATTGAAATTAGGCCTGCAAAAGATGTAGAATTTCACATTGCAGATTGTGGATTTTCACAAAATAATTTTAAAGCATATTCATCCGATTCAAAATTAACTATTTCAAAAGCAAGACGTGCAAACTATGAAATTGAAAAAAGCGAATTAAAATGCCATAGCGCTGGCACGTCAAAAACAGTTTGCCTAGCCGCTTAGCGCGCTCCTGTTGTTAGTGAATTTCGTCATCCTGTTCCGAGTTCTCAATTCTTTCAATCAGTACTTGAAACGCCGTCTGAGCTGCCATTTGCTTTTCCATCACCACCCGTAGCAACTCTCTCGCTTTCTCCTACAGCACCTCATCACCCTGTAGCCGTCCAAACATTTCTTCTATTGTTGCGCGAAAAACGACAAGATCATCGATCGTTGACATCAACTTAGTAAACTTGCCCCTGTCATTGAGGTCCTCATTTCCACTCGCCATACCTGAACTCCAACCATCTTACTAAACCGCCCATTAAACGAGCGGTTTGCTTCTGCGCCAACACACAAACGTGCCGCCTCATAGATGGTATTCCAACTCAGTGTTTTCTACTATCGCAACAATCCGCGATCAGCGCCAGTTTGCTTTATCCGCGCCACCGCCGCAGCAAGCACGCGCTCATCACGAAACAACTCATTGAGCAACTTCTCTTGCTCACCGTGCTGATCTAAACGCTCCTGCAGTTGATTGCACTGAGCTTCAAGTCGATCAAGCGTTCCTTTGAGCTGCAGGTTCTCCTTTTCAACGCGCGATAGCTCATCGCCTCGTATGGATTGGATTGCCTCTTCTTCGACAACGCCAACGCGATCGATGTAGCGATCTGGTTGGTCTGAAGCCATCGCCCATCCTAATAATTTGCACATCTGATAACGCCCTACTTTCTTTGAGGCGAGCCAGGTTGCAAAGCTATGGCGCAGCAAGTGTGGCGTAATGCGCTTGTCCAATGCGCGCTCACCAAGACGCTTTAAAAACTTCGACACCGCAGCATATGACATCGGAAACAGCTGCGCGTTATTTTCCTCTCGGTGAGGATGATCAGCCAACCACCGCTGCAGATATTCTCGGCCTTCAAACACCGGCACGTTGCGTTTGTATGTTTTTGGAAACTCAATCCAGATAAGAAAGTGCGTCTGCTTGTCTGCAACATGACACAGCCGAACATTGAGCAACTCTTCTATTCGGGCACCTGTCTCAAACAACGCCCAGAGTAAGGCCTTGCCTTTGATGGTCGTGGCGTACTCAATACACTTTCTGATCTCATCAATGCTCAGGCAGGGCGGTGCGTGATCCTGGATGCTGGTGTCAACCCACGCGACAAGCTCTGGATACTGTCTGTTATTACCAAGCAACCATTTATAGAACTTTTTTAAGCACACCTTGATATCACGCCGCGTCCAATCAGCGTACGCGACAGCGTGCACGCCTTGACCATCTGAATGCGTCAACGCATTGCGTTCAAGCCGCGCGATGAACTGCTCCATATCGTCTTGCGTGATTTGCCGAAGATCCTTGTTACCAAGCCAATGATTGATGCGGCGCAGAAGGTAGATGTATTTTAACAGACGCCGTTCGCTGATCTTTGTTTTTTGTCGGCCACGCACCGTCTTGCCGAGCTGGCAATCACGTAAAAACCGCAGAATGTACTGACGATTTTCTTCGCACACTGTGGTGTCGCGCTCAAAGTTGATAAGTGCGCGCTCGTACTGCGCCGTTGTGTCGTGGATATCGATCTTTGATATTGTGGTTGCCGAAGCCATTGTGCCCTGAAGTGTCACCACTCACGTTTAATAAATTTGTAGGGCACTGGTACATCGGTGTCTGAAAGCCCCCGGTGGGCCCTCGTCACGAATGTGCTAATGCCCCAGTTTTCAAATTCGCGCGTGGAACTATCAACACCTTTTGAGACACCGAAGTTTAAATATCTTTCGATTGCCCAGGTCGTCCTAGCCCGGACTTCTCCCACCATCGCGCCTGAGGTGCATTTTGGCTGACCGCTGGAGCAAGGTTCGCGATGGCGGACACCCGGCGCTTGGCGCTCCATCGTCGCTTTGAAGCTTGCCCGCCTACCACCCCATTCCATTGTACCAACCGAGATACCTAGAAAAGTATTTAAACATCCGAGGAAATGCTAGATGAATGTTTGGAAAAAAACGTACGTATTCCGAATTGGGCGCCATTGAACTTGTCATAGATAAGACGATAGCACTGCTAAAGGAGGGTAAACCCAAAGATCAGAAGGATCGCGACTGGATAATAATGAATCTTGAGGGCGCATTGAAAGAGCACAAAGCCCTATGCGCCAAAATATCTCAAATCAAACAGCTAACCGATTCTGTCTAACTCTCGCCCCTTGATCACCTAGTCCGGGCGAGCTGACGCCGTAAACATTACCCGCTCTGTTAGACTCTTATTTCGCGCCTCGCACACACACTGAGCTGATCAGTCGACCAGATGATTGGTTCTCTCGGCCGTGCCTACGACAATGCGCTGCGCGAGAGCTTCTTCTCGACGCTCGAATGTGAGTTGCTGGATTGGAGAACGTTCCGGTCCAAGGCCGAGGTACCCATCTCCATCCTCCCGTTCATCGAAGGCTGGTAGAATTCAGGTCATCGTCACTCCGACCTCGGCGATATGTCGCCGATCAACTTCGATAGGAGCTGCCAAGCAACGAAAGTGCTATTCCCAACCTGCTGCCCTAACCGGCAACTCCAAGGAACACTCTGGAACCCTATTTCCAGCACGCTTGCGCGAAATCAGTCTCCAGCATCTCTTCTTTTGTTCCTAATGCAGCGCCCACTGACCGGCTGGTTGTCATACCCCTGTTGCAGTGTCGGAAGCCCTAATTGTCTTCCAAACACACCTGTGAGAGACTGTATGATACAGCTTACCCCAACACTAAGTGCTTCTTCAGAACCAGTTAAAGCTAGCTTGGCGGCCTGACGATTGACACACATTTTTATAAGCTATAGCCGCTCGGACTACGATAGAGTCAAACCCATTGTTGACCTCATCAAAGAGCAGGGCTGGAGTGTCTATTGGGATCAGGACCTTCGACGCGGCGATTTCTTCCCCCATGTTCTCGATAGCAAGCTTGCTGCAGCGTATCTCGTCATTGTCTTCTGGACCAAGGACTCCGTCCAAAGTGAATGGGTCTACGAAGAGGCTGAGAGGGCAAAGAACTACAGAACATTTCTTCCAGTAAAACTAGACATGGTGAACCCCCACTCGGTTTTACCGGACGTCAAACGCTCGACCTCTCGCCACCGTCGCAACTCAGCCGGGATAAACTTGTTGCTGAGCTGTTACCTTCCATTCGCGCTTTCAGAACCAATCAAGGTATCGCCGAATCAGAACCCTCTTCCACGACTGCTAGTAAAGATAGATCTCAAAATGGTCCACGTGCACCTTCCCTAACGAACCCCTTCATCGCACCCATATTCCCACTATCAGTCATCACGATGGCATTTGCCAGTGTTTGGCTTACTACCCAACATCCAACATATTCCTTTGTGAATGTCAGCTATGGCGATGCCACCACACTCGGAATTGCATTTGTATTCGCCTTTATGTCTATTGGGGCTGTTCTAAAGTACTTTCATTATATCGCACTGAACCCCAATGATAGAGCGAGCGCAATCCAAGGGTACTTATGGACCATCAATCATGGAAAGTACCTTCTGTTATATAAAAACCTTTTGAGTTTCACCCTCCAGAAAGCGAAGAAAATTGGAGGTGACACATCGTTTTCAGCTGAGTTATTTAGTTTCTGCATCTCTTTCGCCTTGTACTATGCGGTGGGTTTGTTCCTTCTCTCGTGGGTGCTCGGAAACGGTGAAATCGGAAACATTGTCGTATTACCAACCGGAGTACCTCCACAACAAAAATGGACGTTCATTGGCCTAACTGCCGTCTTTGGCTTTGTTACACTCGTTATATCCGATAAATTCAAAGATGCAGTCGAGGACCTGAGGCTAGGCTGCTATGGATCCGGGATGTCAGTGGGGCTGGCCTGCCTTATAGCGACAAGTGTTTCTGGTTTCCTGATAAGCTACTTAGCGTTTGACCAGTTGCTCATTGTCGAAGGGAGCAAGATAACCGCATCGATGGCTATCGCTATACTGGTATCATCCATTGGAGCCGGTGCACTGCTAGCCTCTGGTTTCGGAGCAATGGCCCGTTTGGTGTTCGGCATACATTCCAAAATATTCCACACTGTTACCAGCATGGTAGCAATAGCAATAGTTACTGTAGTATCCATTATGCTGGGCCTACTAACGTTAGCAAATGCAGGGGATGCTAACATATTCCCTGTGACGGTTCTGTTTGCGGTGATAGCGGGCGCAGGCGTGGTGATGTCGGGGCGAAAAAATGCTGTAGCCGGTGTGCTATCTACCACGGTTATTGTTTTGGGTTGCGGGATAATATGCCTAGTGGCCCTTTTTTATTACCCAAGTTACAGCAATGTCATAACTACTCTTCTGATTTTCACGTGGCTGTTGCCGTTTTTCAATGGACTGTTTGATAGCCTCTCGTTCGGCGTGAGTCGTTCTATTGGAAGATTGATACTCGACGCGGACCCACTTAGGTTTTCGTTGTTATTGGTTTATGGCGTAATCGACCTTGCTCTCGCTTTTGGATTGTTGTTGATGCTAGCTTTCTCGATAGCCTTAGCAATCTCTGTATTTGATTTATGGTACAGTCATGTTTTTCTCAGCAGTAGTATTATGAATGTTGAAGAGATTATTTTCCAGGCACAGGCGGCGCCACTCGCTGCCGAATCCCTTTGGATAACCATTATGCTATGGTCAACAATGTTGCCGACAATAATCCATGCGACCGTCATTTTTGTGGCAGGTTTTTGGATGAACGTTCCAAGTCGATTGTTTATGTCAATGGTAAGAAACATTAATTTAAATGATCTATCAAGAACGGATATAGCCCAGATTGTCTATGTTGATTTTTTGTTGGATCTTTTAGCTTTTGTGAGTGTCGCCGTCTTTGTTATCGGCACCATTCTACTTTTCGATTTTTCAGGTTTCGGTTTGGCTGATCTCGTGATGAAGGCTGCGTTAGGCGGTTCCGGCTCCGCAGTATATATAACTGGCTTGTTAGGACTTTAGTGGGTGCAATTTTCGAGCAAATTAACGAACCCCATCTCAAAGAAAAACCAAATTGGTGTGCAAGGCGGAGCGTATGCAAGAAAATGGGGTGGCACCTACCTGTCCATCCAGAAGTAGGCGTTCGTCCGGGGAGGTCAATTTATTATCCTCGATGTGTATGCTTGCGGTTCTTGCTTGCTTCTCGGGTGTTCGCTGCGTTTGTAAAGAGCGCATTGTACAGTCGTCTCAGCCACTCCGGCTCCTCGAGCTCTTCCCGTTCCTTATCCCCTCGTTCCTTTTCCATCATCATCAATAAGCCGCATCCGACCGGCCAGATCAGAATACTCCTTGAACCAGCGCCATAGCTCACTCTTGAGCCGGCTCTTGTCCTGCCAGCACTGCACGCGCTCCCGCCGCAACTCTTGGGCGAGCTGATCCAGGGTTCCCTCAAGCTTTGACCGTCTCTGCTCAATGGCCCGGTCGCTTGAAAGCGGCCAGCGCTCAAGCTCCAGAAGTTTTGCCTTCACATAGAGGTAGTGCTCTTCAATGCAATCAAGCACAGCACGGGATAGCGATGAGCGCTTCGCAAGCTCGCTCTGTATGTCTGACACGATCGTTGCCAGGCTTTCGACACGTGCACCAACAAGCCCCGCGATACCGCCGCCATCCTCTTGCACTTCGTCCGCTTCACGCTTTTCTGGCAGTGTATCCACTAGGTACAATAGCCAATGAGCATGCGGTCCATAGTCGTTCATGTCTTGGAAGATTGAGAGAGGGTTTTGGGGCGCACTTTCTTTGTCGTCTCAGAGAGCAAGTGCGCATGTATCTCGTGCACCTGTTGTTGCAGCATGAGATCCTGGTCAAGGCTCATAAAGCGCAGGTACGCTGACATGCTGCCAAAGCCGCGCGTCTGGCACAGTGTCTTAAGCTTTTCATATTGATCGCGCGTCAAGCGCACCTGAACCCTATGATTTCTGACCATGTCATGATCTACAAAGCGGGCTCACGTTATAAGTCTTGACCGCCCGTTAGACCCACAAACGGTTCAGTCACCTGTTTTGTTCGAGTAAACCAGATGCTCGTACGCCTTGCTTAAAGCCAGCATCGCCTTGGGCAGATCATTGATGCCGTAACTATTGGTGTGCTGGTACTGGCCGTCCTTGTCCTTATAGGTCCGCTGCAACACCACATTCCTGACGGGCATCTTTCCCTCCTTGGTGTCAACTTCATTCACAAACACAGAGGCGCTACATGCGCCCACTTGAATTCTTTTTTCCAAACTGGTCATAAAAACTCACCTCAATACTCCTTATCGCTCCCGCGCTTAAATCGCTTGTGCGCCGTTGTTACAGCCACCGCTTGCCGCTCATCCGAGCCTCAAGCAGTGCTAACTGGAAGATCAACCGTTCCGCCACATCAGACGATGTTACTGTCTCGGGCTTCACTATAAGTCCGGCCGCCTGCGCCAACTTCTCAATCTGGCGCAGCTGCATGGCTGTGGGTGCCGCTGGCTGTTTCGCTCGCGCAGCCGAAACAGGGGTCGCGTTTTTGCGACCCCCTTTTCGTTTTCTGACACAACCTCGGCACGCCTCGTAGCACGCCTTAGGACACAACCACGGTGCCTCGCAACCGTCCATCTCCTCTTCCATCTCGGCTTGCGATAGCCGCCTACTCTCATTCTCTTGCACGTTCATGTGCTCACCTCCGAAAAACTTATTTTGTTTTTTCATGAGGGACGCATCCTTGCGGGTTTTCGTCATCGCTATGTTTTTCAGGACTGTGCCGCGGCAGCCCGCCGGCCGGCCGCCCCGGAAAGCACGCGAAAGCTGCGCGGGAGGGGGAAAACTTACGAAGGACAAAACGAACCCTCGGCTAGAAAAAAACCAAACGGTTGAGGAGAGGGCATGCAACTGCGAGATGAGAAGTAGGACTTGCTATCTGCATGTCAGTAAGATGGATGATACGAAGCATCATCACTTCATCACTATCGGTTCATCGTGTTTTAGATGAACCGTGTAACGTCCTGCCTTGTTGGGTGTTGTCTAAGTTTTTTTGGTTTTTCAGTTTTTGTTGTCTTGCTGAGTGGTGGTAAGGAGTCACTGATCTTTGGTGTCTGTTTTTGTTTTTTTATTCTTCCTATCACGTATGTGATTTATCGATTGGCGAATGAGCCGCAACTGACGGAACCGGCACACAAAATCAGTAGAACCTGTATGACCCCATCAATCAGCGCTGCACACAGAATTTGTACAAGCCTTTTAAGCGCCAAGTACTCCCCTGTGGGTGGGTGGGGTAGGCGGTGGGAGGGGACCCATGACTGTGCACATGGGAGTAAAATCAGTAAGGGAAGAAAAGAATTTTCATAACTAATACTATGACATCTAAGAACATCACAAATTCTGTAGCACGGAGAGGAAGGAAGAAGGAGAAGAAAAGAAGATGATAAAATTTCACTGAGTATTGGGTACAGAAGATGATGCCTGGTGTCTCTGCCGCAAGCGCTGATCGGTGATGAAGCCTTTCGCGATATCCATCTTTGGAAACCGGACGTAGATCGGTGTCGTGATGCGTCCTTTCATGGCAACAACAGCATGACCAACGCCCAGCTGGTTGATGCACGCGCTTTCCTCTTCATCCAGGCTCATGCACTTGGCAATGTCCAAAATGTCCTTGCCGTTACCCAGGTTAAACGTGATCTTAGTGTAGGTGTTGGCCTTGATGGAATTTGAGACCTTGCTTGGTTCCTGATCAATGACAATGACCGCTTCGCCAAACTCACGTATCTGCCTGAGGCATGTCTCCATGATGGTCTCGGCACCTTCCGCCCGCTCCTTCATCTCAGATAAGATATGGTGGCCTTCCTCAATGACGATCGCGTGCTTAAAGGTTTCTCTTTTTCCTTCCCGCTTTCTAAATTCATAAAGCCACAAAACCATAGCTTCGGTGAAAAACACTTTGTCAACGTCTGAGAGCGTATCAAGCTCGAGAATGACTGGCTTTGTTAGTAGTGTTTCATAATCCCAAGGTTTTGACCGGTTCATCACCGGTCCCAGTCCGTGCCTGAAGCAAACGCTTTCCAGAACTCGAAGAGCTGAGGCCTTCCATAACATCATGCGGCCTTGCACTTGCTTGCGTTTAACGTAATCACGCACGCGTAAGAATGTCGGTGCTTCTTTCATTGTGCCGCTGAGTACGCCGCATTTGTCATAAACCCAGTCGATTGCTTCCCGCAGCAGGTACTCAACGCCATCACCCACGAAGTAGGCGTGCTTCAAGACGTCCACAAGCTTCATCAGCCACTCGCCAGGTGTTACGTCTGGCGGCGGAATGAGCGGGTTAAAGCCAAACGGTGAGGTCTTGTTTCCGACCGTAAAGACGTGTGCCTGTATGAACGCTTCAAGCTGCAGCAAGTCGCGATAGTTGCGCTTCCAGTCAAAGACGAGCACCGGTTTATCTTTTGACACAAGCTCACGCAGAATGAGAAATGATAGATTGGTCTTGCCGGCACCCGTCATGCCCGTAATGAGCAAATGCTTGATCCATTCATCCTCGTGCAAACCAAACGGGGCAAACACCTTATCTTCGGGATAGCAGACATGGCCAAGCGAGTAGGCGCCCTCGCACGTTCTCTTTTCTGGCGGTTCAAGAAAAATGCCACGTGCGTAGCTTTTATTGAGCTTGTTTGAGACGACAACGTCGATGAGATCGTCAGCGAACTTGCGTTCCTCTCCCTGACCCGACAGATAAAGGCGCCACGCACTTTGCGCTATCTTTGCATCAACCGCTGAAAGCTTGCGCAGTTTCTCTTCGGTCTCGCGGCTCGTCATCGTTTCTTGAGAAGCCGTTTGTGCAGTGCGAGTGTGTCCTTAAAGCAGGATAGCTCTTCCATCAGAATCTGGCGCTTGTTATCGGCAAGCTTCTTGATAAGTTCCTGAGTCTCGTGCTCGAGCTTCTCGATCTCACAATCCCGGATTTGACCTCGGTGATCGATCAGAAACGAGATAACATCTTTGAGTTCTGTGTCCGTTGCGCTGTGCCGGGCGATGTAGTCATCAATGCTCTCGTTCTGATGGGCTTCATACGCCTTGAAGAAATCCTTATCATCCATGCTCCTTCACGCGAGGAAGTCGCATAAAAGCATTGTCGTGACGCGTGACGGACGTCAGAGAAACCGCTATAGCAAGCCTGGTTACAATGTTTGTCGTTTGTTCATTTCCTATATTCGCACCCTGCAGGTCGATGGAGCCTAATATGTCTAACATGCGCATTCAGCGTAAGATTTGTTTGGCGGCCTTACTCTTCCTTCCGATAAGTATGCCACTTCACGTGAAAGCGGACGCGTCAGTCCACTCGATTCCAGACACCAAGGCAGCCAAATACTTAGGTGAAAAGCGAGTCGATGCTATTAAAGAGATTACTGGCAACGAGACGATTGCCCGATACTATGAAAAAAAAGATGGAACTCGTTTTGCGCTCTTCATCATTAGAAATAAACACGGGCGGGAGCGAGTTTATTCGGTAAATATTGACACCGATGGTAAGGCGCCGTTTGAGTACACATTGGTAGACTTAGAAGGCAATGGACGGTTCACAAAATTACCTATGAGAAAGACTAAGACCAGTGGTTGGATAACGAAATACGCGAACAGCGACTAGCGTCGCGTAACTCATGACTCCACACCTATTACCCCGAACCGTCGCGAGAACTCCCCAATACGACTCCCGCTCAACAACTCTTCCAAGAACCCACCACGTTCAAATCAATCCTTCTCTCTAAGTCATCCGCTACCACGTGCTTTCCCCTATCCCTTCAACACTGACGTTTCCTAAGGCTTAGTCGTGACAGGTGACGGACGCTTCTCTTGTTGCTAGCATTGTTTCTGAGGTTGGGCAGCTCCCGCTAGCGCGGGACCACGCTCTATCTCGCAGCTTCAATCAGCTGCTCGACCGAGCCACAGAAAATGTCTCGGCCCTTTGGGTCACGATCGTTGCTTCTGCAGAAGCGGTGTTAGCCTCTCAGTCGTATCGTTCCAAGATACAGTGTCATGACAAACCCAATGTCAAATATATTGGCTTCGCTGTCCCACCTGATGCGCGATCTGATAAATATTATCAGCATTTCTGCTCTTCTTCTCGTCCTCGGCCATTCTTTACCGTTGTCAGCCGGAGACAGCGCCTCTTCTTATTTCATCAAAGGTTTGAACATGGCGCTAGAAAAGAAATATGACGCTGCCTTAGATCAGTACCGTAAGGGTCATGATGTTCAGCCTGTCAAGGATGACATGCCTCGCTTCGCCAACAAGGAAGCAAAGCGGCTCCACCACAAAGGTGTACTCTTGGTATTCTCAGATCCTCAAAAAGCTATGACGTACTTCATGAAGGCAGATCAGTTGGACGAGAATAACCCGACTATCTTGAACGACCTAAGCGTGGCGTCTTTCAAAATGGGAAACTTGAAGCATGGATTGGAATACGCGCACCGCGCTCTTCGCGTTGAACCGACGCACATGACTGTTATTGCAAATCTTGGATATTACCTTACAAAACTCGATCGTCATGAAGACGCTTATTTCTGGAACCGGCTTCATCTCGTGCTCGAAACGGAAAAAAGTTCAATCGAAATAACGAAAAGAAATCTGCAACTAAATATGACCAACTTAGGCCTTTCTGACTAATCACCAGCAACCACTACCGGGAAGCCCAAATAACACCCTCGTTCGACAACTATCCCTACAACCGGGCACGCTCCTATCTTTCTCCCTCGCCCCATCTATTCCCGGGTGTTGAAACCAATCTTTTCAAAGCAGATGCTTCCCAGGGCCTTGTCGTGACTGGTGACGGACGAAACTGTTCTTGATAGTATCGTATCGAACTCTGGGCAGCTCCCGCTTGCGCGGAACCACGCTCTATCTCCCAGCTCAACCAAACTGTCCGGAGTTAACAGACTCACAGGCGCCGAGTTGAGACTGGTCGCTTACGGAAAGTTAACTAGATAACGGCAGTGCCCACCACCGGAGACAGGACAGAGCGGCTTTTAATTGAGGAAAACACTTGGAACCCTTGGTCAAATCGTTAGGCAAGTTCGTCAGTCGAGATCTTCTCTACGTTGCCGCGGGGCTAATTCTCGTATGTACGACTGTCGAGGCATTTCAAATCACGTTGGGGAATCTGACATCTGTCGGAGTATTCCTAGTTCTTATTATCTCGTACATCAGCTGTTACACGGCCCAAGAAGTTCTAGCTATTCTAAAAGTTCTATGCTTGCAAGACGCCGCAACAAGCAATTCTTTATCTCGTGTTTACAACATACCCGCAAAGCTGGATCTATCTATCCTTGATAGGCTATCAGACTCTGAACTAGAAAACATAAAAAACAACTATTGGTACTTGGAGGAGCCACCCCCAGAACGCATAAAAGAGCAAATTGAGAGGTTTATATTTTTAAGAGATATATGTGTAAAGTTTGGAACAGCTCTTACGTTGTCGCCAATCATATTCATAAGTGCACGCCTATTGAATAACAGTGAAATCGGTTTCGCTGAGGTTTTGTTTTGTGCATTGTCACTTCTAGGCGGTTTATTCCTATGCGGTCAGAGCTATTTTCGCTCAACGCAGACCGCATGGCATATCGTTTCGTACATGAGAAATAACAATCCAACTCCTAACGACTAAAGATACTAGGTTGCCTGTTAGCCTTTCACTTGACCGCGCTGCTACAAATCAAACAGGCGGACGTCGGGCCGCAAGCAGACCGGGCCGTAACTTATTACCCACACCCACCATTCCTAAAAGTACCAAGTATCCGCCACCACCACTCCCGCTCAACAACCTTCCCCACAACCTGCCACGACTCGACCCGCCTCTCATACGACATCTGATCAAACGTGTTATCTCCGACTGTTTCAAACAGTGTCGCGTTGACAAAAACCTCAAACTCGACCCGCACCGCTAAAGGATACCTGGCCGCAACATACGACCAGTTCTCATCCCACTTCCTGATAACGCGATGCGCAACGATTGGTGGATGGGTGTCGGTCTTTAACACCATCACATCACCGACAGAAATATCAGATGCGTTTGCTGCCACAACGCGCACTTCATGGCGCTCTAAGCCATTGGGAAACGGAAACCCAGAGAACTCCTCCTTGGTAATGTTCGGGTAGCGCCACGCGTTGTGCTCCCACCACTCATCAAGCGAGCTGTTGTGGTACATGCTGCAGGAGCGTGTAACGCTTTCCAGCCGCTGATTATCCAGCGCCATGGTTATGATCATGCCAAGAGAAGGCCCTACGATAAGGCACACGAACAAACCTCCGGCCCAACTTCTTCCTCCCATTCAAGGTCCCTGCGTCCCGATCAGCCGACAAATGTTTAAAGCGCTGAACCGCTTCATCAGTTCAATGCTGTGCCTTCTGTCTCTTGGAGAGATCCTTGTAAAACCGAGACGCCTTTAGCACTTCAATGCCAAGCATATTGTTCTGCTTGTCAAACTCCATGTTGATGCCCGGAGCTATCTCTTCAAAACGATCCTCTAGCCCGTCTTGGATGTAGACATAGAGCGCATCGCTTTCCCTGTCGTACTTGTACTTCTTATCCATTCTTGAGCCACCGCCCGCTCTTTATTCTTCGTATTATTTTTTCATCCTGTATCGGGTGAATTGTAATGATCCGAACGTCTCCCTCGCTCCTTTCGAAAGCAATCATCATGCATCGTGTCTTGCCATTATATGCATGCTTCTTGATTGCGGTATGTGTCTGCTCCACCGTGTCAAAAAACGTTTGATCTGGTTCTCGCAGGATGATGCGGGGGTAGTCGTTTGGTATTTTTCTAATTTTTAGTCGGAGTGATAGATGGTCAGTATAGATGACGCCTGCCATCCACTAACTGTGGCGTGAAGACTTATAAAAGTATCGCTTTAGTCTGCTGGCTTGACCCGATTATGTGCCCGATCAGCGTGTTGCTCGACCCAAGAACAATGATCACGGTGCTCCCGATCATTTTTCATTATTCGTGTGAGCCGATAATATCGCTAATCCGGCTGTCTCCCGGCCCAAGCACTCTGATCAAATTGGCTCCAGAATTCTGATTTGCAGTCGTGTTCTCAATCGTTAGAGTGGGTTCAAAATAGTTTGTGCCGTAGCTTCGCACTCTTGCGTCTTCGACTGCTTTACTGGAAAGACGAAAGTCAACGTGGAGCAGCCGGTGCGTGTCATTTCCAACCTGCTGTTCTTTCAGCTGGTACAAGTTGTTTGGGATTGTAAGCGTTTTGATCGGCTTTGAGCCGTTGTATTGCTCGATGCTGCTGATGCGCACGTCATCAACAAGTGCAAAGTCCTCATCCAGCTCAAACTGCATCCGATAGCCAGAAATATCTTCAGCCAGCGTGTTCGTCAGCAGTGATGAAGGTTCATCATCCTTGAATGGATATTTGAGAAGCTCGGCAACCTTGGTCAGCACGATCTTGTTTTCAAGGAAATCGATCAGGCCATCAAAGAACACAAAGTAATCTAGTGGATCTTTCTTTAAGCATAGCCGAAACTCATCGCCTGTGTCGGGAATGTGGATACCGAAGTCACTTGCCAGATCTTCTGCGTCATACCAGTACGTACTTCGCTCATTCAGCGTCACGCATGAAAAACATGCGCTGCCGTACTGTACTGATGCAGAAGTGTTTGCTTTGATTGTCTCTGATGCATGGATGCTGTGGCAAGTAAGTTCGCCTTGCTCGATGTCGTAGTGCGCTCTTCTTGCCTTTGAGATTATGAGTTTTGCATCGTTGCTGTAGGCCTTAAAGTTGTTCTGAGAAAAACCGCAATCGGCAATGTGAAACGAGACGTCCCTGTCAGGCTCTATCTCAATGCTGTTGCCTGATACCGTGAAATCGCTATCGCGTACCTGGCGCATTGTAATACAGCCCAGCACAACGTCCCTGGCTGATCCCACATGAAAACTTATTTCACTGCCAACGTAGCTTTTCACTTCTGTTAAAAGACCATCGGGTAGTTCGATACGCTCTGCTTCAACAATCGTTATGCGCCCATCACCCTCGGCACGAAACCCTCGTACGTTGCTGGCCTTCACGTCACCATGCTGCACGTAATCAGCGGCGCCAATTTCAACCCGGTTGCCCGTCTGCCGGTAGTCGATAACCTCTTGTCCTGTTGTTTGCTTTTCTTCACCTTTATGTTCACTCCGCGTTGCACGATCGGCGCGCACATCGGCACCGCCAGCTTCAGCTCTCCTGGCACCCTCTAGCTCGCTGTTTGCAGTTTCCACTTTTTCGGCTTGCGCGACACGGACCTTTCCTCCAACAACTTCAACGGTCTCACCCTTCTTTACGTGCACCCTTGTGCCAAAGTGCGCGTACGAGCATCCGCCATCATTTGCGCATGTTGCCTTATCACCGTTTTTAAGTTCGGAGGTTGCAGATGGCGCGTCCAGATCAAAACCTAAATCGGTAGATCCATCGGCCGCGAACGCCACGCTCATCTGAATTGCGATAAAAAGGACCCCAAAGAAGTGTAGCCTTCTCATGAAGTCACTTCAGTTCGCGCAGTATATAAATCTAGCTTTTTTGGTAAAAGTCGATGACCCAATCGCCGATCTTGTTGGTCTTCCCAATAGGCACTCTGATAAGCTCCCCTTCGCCACCAACCAACAGTGAGAATTCGAACGGTGCCTTTCCATTGGTATCTATGTTGTACGCCCAGATTTTTTCATTGCCCTTCAGACTCCTGACACTCAGCGTAGCGAAACGCGTCCCCTCCGGAGTCTCATAATACCGTCCGATTGTTTCCGCCCCAGGTATCTCTTCAATGCCGTCAAACCGTTTGCTCCCTAAGTACTTTGCTCCTTTTACCGTAGGAGCTTCGTAAGCCGCCTTCTGCACATCCTCCGCCATCACCGGTTGCACGGCTTTCTCAAGGCCACCGAGCGCGGCAACTGCTCCAAGCGCTGCCAACCCCGCATTACGCAGGTAGCTTCTCTGACTTTGTTTTGGTTCGTATGCCATCGTGACAATACCTCAGTCCCTTAAGACGTCCGAAGTATTTAAGCGTTTCTATATTTCACTACTCTTTGGTTACAAACAGATATCTCTTGACACTTCTCAACACTCGAATATACGCGTCGGCGCTATAAGTATTTTGCTATATAAATTATATAATTCCACCCCAACGACCTAACGGTTCCCGTGGCAGGCGCGACTGATAGCAGTACAATATGTACGCGATATAACGAACATAAAGAACATCGACTGCGAACGCAAGCTCATGAACAAATTGTTCGCATGTCTAATGTTGGAAAACGTATGAGAATCCGGGCGCACGAGCTCGGCTTGACTGACGCGGAGATTGCCCGCCGGGCGGATCTTAGTCCGCGCAGATACGGCTTCTACGTGACGGGAGATCGCGAACCCGACTTTCAGACGTTCATCAAGATCTGCAAGGTGCTTGCAACAACACCCAACGAATTACTTGGATTTGAAAACACCAAGAGAACGGGAAAGAAGCTCAAGCAACGCGAGGCACTACTGGCCAGGCTTGAGGCGGCAACAAATGTCTTAGACGAAGAACCGCTCTCGCTTGTTGTTGATCATGCGGAGCTTGTCCTTGAGCATCACAACTGATCGTTATCACTCGAAGATGCTCGCTGATTTGAACGCAACAGGTCACATGGTTGTAAGATGGACGTTCAACATGCTGGTCAGCCATCCTCAATCGCCTCAAACCGTCATCGGCCCAACACTTTCTTTAGTTTCTCTGGCCGTAGGGATAGCTCTGACTGTCATTGTGGCGTTTGCAGAAGATGTGCCGGGATCGGTGGAGAAGATCTTGCCAGGAACATTTTTGACCGTCTCGCAATCGAATTTTCATAGCCAGACTGCGTTCGGTCCCAGTGTTGTCTTTTTCTTCGATAACAGCCGCGTGGATGGCTTTAATGGCCGGTTAGCCAAAGTACTAGCGAAAGTTGCGCCGAAATATCCAAAGGTTCGATTTCTGGCCTATAAGGCTGGTGCTGATGGCTTGTCTGATTCTCAATATTTGAAAAACTTTGGCTTCACCGGGACGCCCTTTCTCGCCTTCCACAACGATGGTAAGCGCCTTGGAAAAGTTGATGGCGGGCCGAACGTTGGTTACGAACAGCAATGGGTGGATTGGATCGAGGATCGCATACTAGAACACTTCCCAATGGTCATTGAAAAGAGTCCATGAGCATAGCACTTACCCGAGCCGCAACGTAATCGGTTGATCTTTCTACTGACTCTACCCCTCATCTATGGAACAATCCTCAAGTTTTTTCGAGGGGCGAGGGTTTTCATGTCCGCTGTACTTGATGCCGTGAAGCCAACTGTTGCTGAGACAATCCAAGGACTGGCTTCGACCAATTTCATTGTTGATCCAATTTCCGGCGAACGCTTGTCGCGTATCACCAGCATCGTAAGCTCTGCCTACAAGCGTCACGGCGCAATCATTGAGATTGCGCTCTACCATGCCATCAGCGAGCAGAACACCATTGAGGCCCGCAGCAAGTGCCCGTTCTACATCACGCGCAATGCCTCAAGCTACGTGGAGAACCACGACTTTAAGAGCGACGAAGGTTTTCGTGACTGCCTCAATACCAAGATGCCGTATCGTGAAGACGGCGCAAAATACGAAATTGACATCATATACTTCGACCACGCCTCAAAAACCGTGTGTGCTCTCGAAGTCAAACGAGGCAATGGTCAGTTTGATCGCGGCAAGCGCGACTCCATGATCAAGGCCGCACTTAGCATCAGAACACTTCTTGAAAGCTTCGCAGAGCAAAATAATTGGCCCGTCCTTCAAGTCGAGAGCCGCATTCTGGCGTACTATGGTGTACCCAAGTTTCCGCCGGAAATTTATCTTACTGGCGCAGAGCTTGATGCCTTTATCGCGCCAGGAATCAAAGACAAAGTTGAGCTTGTAAACGATTATTTCCGATCAAAACTCCTAAGACTTGTCGGCGGCGATATCGGACAAGGACAACTCTTTCATTGAAGTACAAGGCCATATACGCAGACCCTCCGTGGTACTTTAGAAACTTCAGCGCGAAGGGCACCGGTCGCGCTCCAATCTCTCATTATGATGTACTGACGCTTGAAGAGCTCAAAGCACTTCCTGTTGCAGATTACGCCGATAAGAACTGTGCTCTGTTTCTCTGGGTCACTGATCCAATGTTGCCCGAAGGCATCGAGCTGATGCGCGCCTGGGGCTTTAAGTTCAAGACCATCGCGTTTCATTGGGTCAAGCTCAATAAGAATGCGGCAAGCAAGAAAGTTGAAGATGATCCTTTCTTTACGGGTCTTGGATACTGGACACGCGCCAACCCAGAGCTGTGCCTGCTTGGCACCCGCGGCAGTCCAAGACGCATATCAAAAGATGTCCGCCGCTTGCTTGTATCAGAACGAAGGGAGCATAGCCGCAAGCCTGATGAGATCTACGATCGCATCGAGCGCCTTGTTGACGGCCCATATCTTGAATTGTTTGCAAGGAAACGGCGAAAAGGGTGGGATGCTTCTGGCAAGGAGCTTAAAAAGAAAGCTCGCGACAAATACGTACGCCGCCAGCCTTCAAAGATTACCGCCGATGATGAAATAGACCCCAAAGTCGTCAGTATCTATTCTCGCCAGCCTCAGACCGCTCTTGTCAAATCTCATCTACGCTCAGATGACAGCAAAGCAACAAACTACCGAGAGAGGCTCTTTGAAGAGGCACAAGCGCGCCGCCAGGCTTGCAAGACTTGGCTCGCTCAGTTCATGCGTCCCGGCCAACCCAAACCACTAACAAAGGACGAGTTGTTTCGTCTGGCGCAAAAAGAGCTTGGCGTTTCCCGCGCGAATTTTAACGCGGCGTGGATCTTGGCAATTGAAGAACATGGTCGACAGGACTGGTATAGCCCCCGCCGCAGTTCTGCCGCGCGCAACCAATAGCTGAGCACACTACGTCACATTATGCAGGCAATGTCATGCCATTTCGCACCCTTGTATTCCTGCTCGTAGTGCTCCCGCTTTCTACGCCTGCGTTCACCGACTCACTTAACTTGAGGGACCGGGATCTCGAAAGCCAAGTCAGCCGTGCGCTTCTCTTTCAATGGTCGAAGATGGTCGGTAGGGCTCAACTAACGCAAATGCTACCCCATATGCAGCTCAACGAGGTCAACACCAGTCCTAGTCGTGTCTCCGCCGAGCTTGGCGCAACACAGCGTCTGACAGAAGATCAAATAGGTAGAATTGCAAGAGAATTCCGCGACCTAGTTCCACCCCGAATTCGGTTCATCTATCTCTGCTTCTACAGCAAAGATGATGAAGACCGCGCCATCTGGGCAACTGCCTACGCTTTCAACTCGAAATTCGAGATACTCGTTGCCTCCGCAAATCCTAATGACCCAGAACCCAAGCCATACTGGAAGCATTCTCATCGTCATTGCCGGCCGAGCCGATAAACCTGTGCTCTAGTCTTTGGAAGTTGCTTGCTGGTTATTCATCACCGTGCCACGCGACAAAACGTTCTGCCAATTCTTGCCACGAACCCATGCTTCTTGAATCGCAAGAACAAAGGGTAAGGCTATGACCGCCAAACGCACCGCGCTAGCAATCGGTTTAATCACTGTAACCGCTCTTTTGTTCCTCTCTTTGAGCAGGGATGACGGCACCATCTATGATCCTATCGATCTCCTCGGGGAAATGGCGCCCGGCCCAGTTTATCGCCCGATTTCGGGGCTGGAACTCCAGATAAGTGGTAAGAACTCAGAAGGCGAATTACTCGGCGTATTTCTACAAGACAGTCGGCAGGAAAAAGCGATTACGACCTACACCGCTAAGCGGGGAATTATATTGACGCATGATACTCGACAGTTCCTCGTAATGAACGATGGGTTTATCGTTCACCATCCTTATGCCCAAAGGCATTCTCAAGTCGTTGCTTTTGATCGCTATCAAATTGACTTGTCTGGCGTGATCTCCCCGGATGCCTATGTTCAGCGTGTAACACCGCCTAAGCGCTAGACCGCTTCAGACAAGCAGCCCTGAGCCGACCGGACTTCGATAAATTGTGGTTCTGTTCGCGATTGTGCAACGATTTCACCGCGAGGTGGAAAACGAATGTCGAAACCTGCTTTAGGTAAGCTATCCAATGCCACCATCGATTAAGCTTCAAATAGGGCGAGCCCAGCTAGCAACGGCAATGGACCTATTCTTACACGATAAGGATCCAATTTCTGTACAGTGTCTCGCCTGCGGAGGCGGCGAGGTCGTTGAAGGGCTCGCACGGCTCAAAGGTGCTGCTCCATTCTCAGCGCAAATACTTGAGGAACGTCCGGACCTTGACGAACGCCAGCTGCGTGGAATTCGCAATCAGTATTGGAATGCATTCAAGCACCTTACGACTCGCGATGGTATGATGCGGGACGATGCGGCTCTATTGCACAACTTCAATGATACAATGAACGATACCGCCCTGTTTGTGGGGTGGCGAGACTACAGCACTATCACAGGAACCCTGCCTGTCGCTGTCCAGGTCTTCCAGGTTTGGTGGTACGCCCAGAATGAGGATAAACTTGCGATCGGAACCGATCTCGAAGAAATTCGCGAAATATTTCCACGCTTGACGGAGCTTGACCGCGTAGAGCAGAAGCGAGCGCTTAGAAACTCGATTAAAAAGTGGCGCTATGACAATGCTCTTCTTTCGGACCCAGCCACTGAACCGGAGCTATGTGCCTAGGAAACTGGAAACTTGAAATTTCGCTGTAGGACCAGATAAGATTTTGTGCCTGCTCGCAAGTGTAATCGCGCTATTACTTCAAATGAGGCAGGCACTCAATGCCCCCCGCCGTCAACGAACAAATATCGAATTACATCGAGTACTTCCAAGCCCAGCATAAGAAAATATCGCAGGTCAGCGAAAGACTCCACCGCAAGTTATTGGTTGTTACCTTGTTGAGCGCACTTGCTGAAGGGCGTTATCCGAGTTTTTCGGGTGATAAAGAGAAGTTCGTGAAACTTATCGAGGAACATTCCAGTTGGCCTGACGCAGCCCGCGTTAGCGTTACCCAGCTTCACATGGGTATTATCGCGCTTGGCACAAATCTAAACGGGCTAACTCCAAGCTTCCTGGGAGAAGTATCGCACCGCCACAATTCCTGGGTGAAACACCACAATCCAAGCGCAATCGTCGGCCTTGAGAACGAGCCCGAGCCAGCAGAAATTCTCTCAAAGTCTCCAACTAATGAAGAACGGAAGCTCGTCAGCAAATTTACGCACTCATCGCTTTTGTACACTTATCGGTGCAAGCTTGTGCATGAGTTCCGTGAGCCTGGACACGGCTTTGAATTCGATGAGAGTCAAGCGATTCCGTATTATCACGCTGTGACCAATACTGATCATCGGAATACGACCACAGAACTAGTCTATCCGACAGAGTGGTTCGTTCAACTTCCTCTGCCAATTCTCACTAGTCTTCAAGAGTACTATATTCGTTCAAATACAAATCCATATGACTCCTACAGATTCGGATCACCGTGGCGATAGCCAGGTGGTTGCGGCGTCTATTCCTGGCCCATGAAGCCTGCGCAACAACGATTCACGGTTGGTCCATCCCGTGCTTGTGTGAAAACGCCAAATCAGATTCCGTTTCACTCGTCACTGTAGGAGGCGGGCAATGAGGCGATTCATCGAGGGCGCAGAGCGTGGACAACATTCACTTTTGCCTAACAGCCTTGATGACTATGTCGGGGAGGATAACCCTGTACGCGTTATCGACGTCTTCATCGATGAGCTGGATCTGAGCGGCCTAGGATTCGCAGGCGTTGTTCCGGCCACGACGGGGCGGCCTGGATACCATCCTGCGACGCTTTTGAAGCTCTATCTCTACGGTTACCTCAACCGCGTCCAATCCAGTCGGCGGCTGGAGCAAGAAGCCAAGCGCAATGTCGAAGTCATGTGGCTCACAGGGCGCCTTGCGCCAGACTTCAAGACGATTGCCGACTTCCGCCGAGACAATGGAACAGCGATCCAGGCCGTCTGTGCGAAGTTTGTTGAGATCTGCGCTGACATTGGCCTGTTCAGACATGCCGTTGCCGCTATCGACGGCGCCAAATTTAAAGCGGTCAATTCGCGAGATCGTAATTTCACGCGCGGCAAACTCAAACGCAGGATGGAACAGATCTCGGCGAGCATCGAGCCTTACCTCAAAGCGATCGAAGCAGCCGATCTCCAAGAAGACGGACGTGCCGATGAAAAGGTCGCTCAATTGACCGACAGGGTGGCCGCAATGCGAGCCCGGCTGGCCGAGTTGAAGGACATTGAGGCAAAGGTGCACGAAGCCCCTGACAAGCAGATATCACTCACCGATCCTGACTCTCGCGCCATGGCGACGAACATGCGAGGTGCCAGTGTCGTTGGTTACAATGTCCAAGCTGCGGTTGATACTGAGCACCATCTTATCGTAGCGCACCAAGTCACAAATATCGTCGTCGATCGAGCGCTTCTCGCACCGATGGCGGAAAAGGCGAAAGAGGCCATGCAGGCCAAACGGCTCGATGCGTTTGCCGACCGTGGTTACTTCAGTGGCGAGCAACTTCTTGCATGTGAGAAGATTGGCGTCACGCCGTGGGTGCCCAAGCCACGAACGTCAAATGCCAGAGCTGCCGGAAGGTTCGAGAAGGAAGATTTCGAATATTTGCCCGATAAAAATGCCTATCGATGCCCAGCCGGCGAGACATTGACCTTTCGGTTCGCGGGTAAGGATCGAGATGAAGACATCGATGTGTATTTCACGAACAAATGCACCGGTTGCGCACTCAAATCTCGCTGCACTACGGGCAAAGAGCGTCGCGTGCGCCGATGGAAGCACGAGCATGTCGTGGATGCCACGCGAGAACGATTGGAATCAAATCCAGACGCCATGATCATCCGACGCCGAACAGTGGAGCACCCGTTTGGTACTCTGAAAGCTTGGATGGGGCACACGCACTTCCTCACAAAGGGCATCGAAAAGGTGAGTACGGAAATGAGCCTTGCAGTCCTTGCCTATAATCTGAAGCGGATGATCTCAATGATGGGCGTGAAGCCGCTCATCGCGACGGTCCGGGCCTAGCGGAACAAATGGGCGGACGTCCTTGTGCCCAATACTGGTGCCGGCCATCCGTTTTCACACGGCCACTCCCAAGAGCGGACTCTAATTGTTCCGCCTTGAAGCCGCTCCGCACCCGTCTGCCCATTTCAGCAGCTTTAGTGTTGAGCACTCACATGTACCGCTCCCATACGGGTCACGATCCCAGCCGAAAACTCAGCAAGCACATGGATGTGAATGTGATCGTACTGGCCACAGTCCTGACCCTCAGCAAATATGAGAGTAGGCAGGGGGGAGTACCACTACCTGAAGCAGGATACAGCGGGCGTAGAGCCTCTGCCCAATGCTGTTGTCCACAGCCTCGATATGCAGCACCTTGACTTTGGTAAACAAAAGCATACAAATATGTGTGCTATGGTAAATCAAGGCGATAACGATCCACTGCTAAAGCCTCGGGAAAGGAAAGCATTTGTCTTTATTCGCAATCGCTTAGTCCACGGCCTGAAGGCGCCAACCGTCCGGGAGCTAGCAGCTCATCTCGGTTTTTCTAGCCCCAGATCAGCGTCTGTAGTGATCGACCGCTTAATTGACCTGGGCTTTCTAGCTAGACGGGAAAGTGACCGCACACTTCAAATTCTCAAGATGCCGGTCGACACCGGAGAGAGTAATGCGACCGTCCAAGTTCCGTTGGTAGGTTCGGCGCCCTGCGGAGCACCACTCCTGGCAGTCGTGAACGTCGAAGCGCATTATCCGGTTTCACTGAAGCTCGCGAAGCCACCGCATCAGTATTTTCTCCTGCGAGCAGTTGGCACTTCTATGAACCGGGCCGACATTCCTGATGGTTCACTTGTGCTCGTACGCCATCAACAGACGGCCGACAACGGTGACATCGTGGTCGCTCTCGTTGATGACGATGCCACCATAAAGGAATTACTTCGCTCTCAGAATGCCGCCGCCCTAGTTCCGCGTTCTGACGACCCAACGCACAAGCCAATTGTGCTCACCCATGACTTTCAAGTTCAAGGCGTTGTCGTGGCTACAGTACCAGACATCACCGAATGATATGAACCTGACCGCATCAAAAACAGAAAAGAAATCGCGATACATCCCACCGGCAACCAAAATAATGCTTGGCATTGTTTCTGGTGGCCGCTGCGAGTTCCGTGGCTGCAACGACTATTTGTTTTATCACCCCATCACGCTTGAAGATGGAAACTTCTCAGAGCACGCCCACATCTACCCGTTTAGCGAAAATGCAACCCGCGGAGAAGAGGTAGATAAGGCACCTGAGGACATCCATGACGTTGCCAACCTCATGTTGCTTTGCCCAACTTGTCACGACTTAGTCGATGACAAGAAGAATGGCTACAGCGTTGCTGATCTTCGGGAAATGAAGACCAAACACGAGGAGCGCATCCACTACGTTACGAGTTTTGCAGAGGACGGTAAAACCTTAGCACTGGTTGTAAAAGGCTTCGTACTAGATCGGCCAGTTAACGTCAGTTTCAGTGAGATCCAACAAGCCGTTGCACCTATGTACCCTGCTGACCGCAGGGGCTTCACGATTGACTTGACCCAGTTCGGGCAGGACCACAACAAGGACTACTTCGACCAAGCATCTACCTACATTGCTCGTCGTATGAAGGAGCTTTATGAGCGCAGCGTCGATGGAGCGTCTGTCAAGCATATATCAGTATTCGGCATCGCCTCCATTCCATTACTGGCGTTTATCGGGCGGCATTTGAGCGACAAAGTAGCCGTGGAGTTTTTTCACCGGCATCGCGATCCCGAAGACCCAAGCAAACCTGCCCGACAACCATGGCGTTGGCGGGAAGGAATGCCATCGCTCAAGCTCAGCACCAATAAGCTGCAAGGCGGCACTACTCCACAGCGCGTTGGCATTTTGGTTTCCATGAGTGGGCAAATCCAACGAACTGACCTTCCGCAAGAAATAAACGACAGCGCCACACTCTACGAGATCGCCGTTGATGGAACCGACCCTTCAGTGCGTCTCCTGAATACTCGCGAAGATCTCAATCATTTTTGGAGCACCTATGCGGCGCTGATTGCAAAGATAGGCGTTGAACATCCTGACTGCGAAGAGCTGCACCTGTTTTTGGCAGCGCCACCACCTGTGGCGATGATCTGCGGGCATGAGCGACTACCGAAAGTCCAATCAAGCCTTTTCCTCTACGACAACATCTTTAACAGCAGCACAAAAACCAGAAGCTTCTTGCTTCGATTGACTACGAGATGATCATGACCTACACCTACCTTCAGAGCGTCCTTGACGCCCAAGCAGTCAGTGATGACAGCCAAGAAATGAAAGATCTACGCGATGCCCGTAAGGACATCGAGGATCTTATCGCGAGGGAGTTTAGCGACAGCACACCAACCATCAGATACGGTGGCTCCAAGACTAAACGCACTATGAACCTCGAAGACTATGATCTAGACATCCTCGGCTATTTTGCACGCAATGATACGGCTGCTGGAGACAGCATAGAAGCCATCTACAAGAACGTTCAAAAGGCGTTAGAAAAACAATACCGGGTTGAACCCAAGACAACCGCGCTCCGCGTATACGATGACAAGCGTGACTTGCGGATCGATGTTGTGCCCGGTCGCTTTATCGACGACACCAAGACTGACGCATACGTCCATCAGAAAGACGGCGACAAGCAATGGTTGCGCACCAACCTCGATAAACATGTCAGCTTCATTCGTGAAAGCGGGTGCCGCCCAGAAATTCGACTTGGAAAGCTCTGGCGACCATGCGTTGGCCTAAAGGTATCTACCTTCGCGCTAGAGCTGCTCGTTATAAAAATCCTCGACGGCAGCAATGCACAAGGCCTTGAGGATCGGTTCACCCTCGTCCTTGAAGAGCTTCGGGACAATGCAAACTCGCTCTCCGTCAAAGATCCAGCTAACGAAAACAATGATCTTACTGAAGCGCTCAGCACATCCGTGCGCAACAGTCTTTCCGCCGCCGCCAGGTCAACACTGCAAACTGTTGATAGTAATGGCTGGGAGGCGATTTTCGATGACATAAAAAATACGGGAAAAGATGCGAGGGCAGAGGTTCATCGCGTTGCCGTTATCCGCAACGAACAACAAACGCAGCCCTGGTGCTGCTGATCAAGACGCAACATGGCAGCAACCACCCACACAATTCCAATTGAGCAAATTACTACTGATCTGCGATCTCATCATCCCGGACTGAAGCTGGACGCCTCACAAGACCCAGTTTCAGTTTCCGGAACCTACAAGCTCAAGGATGGCGATCGATGGATCGCCAGCTATTTGATCCGCATCGAATTA
>CBDCUC010000022.1:0-3306 GCA_965222485.1 Hyphomicrobiaceae bacterium | reverse complement strand
CCAGCACCGCCTTAACCTGAGCGTTGCGCCCTTGTGGAAAGTCATCCTCAGCTAACAGTTTTTCAATTGCGGCATCCGCCATTTTGCGCTTAAGGCCAGGTCGCCCACGCTTAGGGGGCTCTAATTTCTCGGGAGGCAACACGCGTTGAGCCAACCAGTCCAAATCCAACGTGAGATGGCCGCTCTCGCCAATTTCCATACAGTCTGTCAGCGGCACAATCCGCCCGACATATGGCAGTTCGATCTTGCTTAGGTCACGCCCATCGTTGGTCAGTACGGCCAATGCGTCGGGCCGTTCCACGGTCGCCAATATTTCCAGCAATGAGCTGAAATTTGCTGGTTCTGCAGCATTCAGAGCGAAGTAAAGAGCGATTCTAAGATCGCCTTGATAGGTACACGAGCCTAACGACCACAAGACGGGCGCATCTTTAGGTTTCGCCCAGCGCCGTTTCCCATCGGTGTGCGCTGACAAATGGTCAAGAAAAGGTTTGAGCGCGGTCGTGTACGCAGCGATTTCCTCAGGGGTCGCTACAACGAAGCCGTCAGCCGGGCAGTGCCAGCCGATCCCTTCATCAGTGGACACGACATCGGCGAAATGTTGTTCTTCGCATCGGCTGCAAACCCGCGATTGGACCGTGCCAGCTGGTTTCAATACCCCAATCTTGACCAGGGTGGCGATGTCACCTGGCGTCCCGATTGCTGAGCCAAGTACTTCTCGTTGCTGCAGCGCCAGAATCCGACACAGTCTCTCAATTTTCATCTTCATCGTCGCCGTCTTCGGCGCTCTTGAATATCCCCCAGCGCTCAAGCAACTCGTACATTACTGAGTGATCAGCATCGCTCTTTTCTCTTAAATTCGTTCTGTTCGGCGACTTGAGCTCGGCTGTCCGGAGGCGAGGTAGAGCACTCTCTTCGCTCCTAAATACGAAACGGATGCGGACCGCCACGACCTTCCAACTTTTCAAATCCTCGGGACGGCCAATCTCCGGCCAGCGGAGAGTATCGCAATAGATATTCGTGGGAGCCGCCGCCGCATACCTATTTTCAAATGTTATTAGTGCGGCATCACTCCCAGGCAGGCTGAATCGGATCTCGTCGATTGCGACGGCCTCCACCGGGTCGGTCACGAGTAAGTCAAAGTCCGGCTCGACACTGAACTTAGAGAAGTCGATCTCGCGCTTGACAATTCGAAGCGGTTGGGCGGCCTCGGGCATGAAAGCGTCACAAAACGCCTCTGCAAGAGCCTTGCGTATCTTCTCGCCGCCCAAGACGACGACTTCGATTGTTGACTTCGCAGGGTCGAACAGTACGGCGCCTTCATCAACGCGTCGAGTTAATTCGGGCACCACTTCGTTACTGTCTGAGATCCTGTCGCGTGTCTCGTGAGGCCCCTCCGCATAGATTGTAATCTGCGTCCACGCTTTCTGACCGTGAGACTCCCCAGGGGTCATTACCCGACGAAAGGGTTCGGCCTTCAGCTTGCCGTCAGGCACTGCGTATTTCGAGTGGTTAAGTGCTACTCGAGCACGCCGCTCAAAGCGCTCCAGATTGTGTATGCTGAGGTCGGGCGTTACATCACCCGCGCATCCCTGGATTTCGAAGCTGTCCCATGACTTGCCGCCGATGCGGTTTGAGGTGTTGAGCGCCGAAACTGCGCGATCAAAAAGCTCGGGCCGCTTGCCGGCCAGCCACAGTGCGCAGGCCCGGTTTGAGTCTGTCATGGCATCGAAAGTCTTGATCAGGCCGCGCTCATTGATGAGCACTGAGCGCAGTGCTGCTCTCGCCCTTATTGGAGAGAAGGCTTCTGTGTTCTCGAAGACAGTCCAGACACGCGGATCGGTCGGCGCTACTTCTTGCAATGCCTCGAAAACTCGTCCCGGCGGGGATTCATTGTCCACACCTGAAGGCAGCTTGATCGCGATCGCATCCACATACCTGAGGACTTCTGGAACACCGGTGCGACGGATGAAAGCGATAGGGTCGAGTGCCAATCAAGCGTCCTCAATTCGTTACGTCTGGTCTGCGCTATAGTTACTGATTCGGTTGCTGTGCAAGAGGCAAAATCAGTTGTTTACGCAGCGCACTCCGCCCAAGCCTCCATCAGCTGCCGCCTTTTCGAGAACAGATCCCCGCGCGCATAGGCGGCTTCGGCTTTGTCCCTTAGCCGGTGTGCAAGGGCCGCTTCGATAACCTCGCGCGGGAAATTGGTCGTTTCGCCGGCCCAGTCCCGGAAAGTGCTGCGAAAACCGTGCACTGTTACGTCAGTACGGTCCATCTTTCGAACGACCGCGGTGAGCGACATATCACTCATCTGCTTGTCAGGATTGGAAGGGCTTGGAAAAACCAGAGCGTCCGGTGCTCCAGGGTCACCGAGCAGATCGATCGCCGACTGATGGAGCGGGACGCGGTGCTCTTTGCCGGCCTTCATGCGTGAGCCGGGAACAGTCCAGATGCCAGTTTTGAGATCGACCTCTTTCCAGCGCATTCCGCGAACTTCTCCTGAACGAGCTGCCGTAAGTATCAGGAACCGCAGCGCTCCAGCTGAAACTCCTTGGCGTTTCGCCAAGGTTGTCATGAATTCAGGAAGCTGCCGCCAGTCCATGGCTGCATGGTGCACGACCGCGCGCACCGACGATGGTTTGGCAAGCAGATTTTGGAGATGTCCGCGCCATCGAGCAGGATTTGGCTCGTCCCGCTGTCCTTTTGCACCGGCATAGTCAATAACGGCTTCGATCCGCTGGCGTACGCGGCTCGCGGTTTCTGGTTTCTCAGTCCATATTGGCTTCAGTGCGCCAAGCACGTGGTCAGTATCGATCGTGTTGACGTCGAGGTCTCCCAGAAACGGGAAGGCGTACGTCTCCAATGTTGAGGACCACTGGGCCGCGTGCTTGGCATTACGCCAGCCTGCCCGTTTGCTTTCGATCAGCTCAAGTGCGGCCTCCCGGAACTTTACAGCCTTGGCCGGGCGCACAGCCAATGGGTCAGTCCCATCAACGAGATGACGGCGTGCTTCAAGTGTCTTCTCTCTGGCCCGGGCAAGTGTCACTTCGGGATACGGCCCGAGCCCCATATCGCGACGGCGTCCATTGAGCTGGTAACGCAATACCCAGGACTTAGCACCGCTCGGCTTCACGATCAGCATGAGACCCCGTCCGTCGACATGCCTCCCAGGCGGTGCCGTATCAACCCTTCTTGCAGTCAGCGCCATGGCATTAATCCCACATTAGTCCCCACACAAAGACGCGAGTTTAGGCGAACGCGCATGGACGCACAAGAACTAGGTATCATCTAACCAACTGTTTCTAA
>CBDCUC010000021.1:0-13934 GCA_965222485.1 Hyphomicrobiaceae bacterium | reverse complement strand
TGACAGAAGTCCCCCACGGCAATATACCTAAAATGGGTTATTGGTGGGGGTACGCTATGCTTCGTCCTTATCGCTTTGTCACACTGGTAGCACTTGTATGCGTGTCCTTTGCCTCTTTGGACGCCCGATTTGCACTGCTGCGCGCCGATGACCTTTCGGATTGTCAGGATGGTGAAGGCGAGACGGCTATTAAGGCCTGTTCACGGATCATCAATTCGGGGCGCCTTTTCGGTGAACGGATAGGTCGGGAAAATCTTGTGATCTTGCACCTCCACCGCGGCAGCGCCTACGATGACAAGAAGGATTACGACAGGGCGATTGCCGATTACACCAAAGTCATCGAGATCGACCCGAAAGATGCCATCGCCTACCACAGACGCGGCAGCTCCTACGACGACAAGAAGGATTACGAGCGCGCCCTTGACGACTTCACCAAGGCCATCGAAATCGATCCGAAAGATGCCTACTCCTACCTCAACCGCGGCGTCGTCTATGCCAAAAAGAAGGATTACGAGCGCGCCCTTGCCGACTTCACCAAGGCCATCGAAATCGATCCGAAAGATGCCGTCTCCTATTACAACCGCGGCAACGCCTTTGCTAACATGAAGGATGACGACCGAGCGATTGCCGATTACACTAAGGCCATCGAAATCGATCCGAAAGATGCCGTCTCCTATTACAGCCGCGGCAACGCCTTTACCAACATAAGGGACGACGAACGGGCGATCGCCGATTACACCAAGGCCATCGAGATCGATCCGCAAAATGCCATCGCTTATTACAACCGCGGCGTCTTCTATGCTACCAAGAAGGATCATGACCGCGCCCTTGTCGACTTCACCAAGGCCATCGAAATCAATCCGAAAGATGCCGACTCCTATTACAACCGCGGCGTGGCCTATTCGATAATGAAGGACTACGACCGGGCCATTGCCGATTACACAAAGGCCATCGAGATCAATCCGAAAAATACCGATCTCTATAACAACCGAGGCAGCGCCTACAACGACAAGAAGGATTACGACCGGGCGATTGCCGATTACACCAAGGCCATCGAGATCGATCCCAAATATGCCAAGGCCTATAACAGCCGCGCATGGTCCTATTTCACAGCCGGACGCGCAAAGGAAGGTCTGCCTGACGTAGAAAGATCTCTGGAGTTAGATCCGAATTATGCCTCAGCGCACGATACACATGCCCAAATACTTGAGGCACTAGGAAAGAAGAACGAGGCGATTACGGCATATCGAAAAGCCCTTGAACTTGATGGCAATATTAAGGAGAGCAAAGAAGGTCTCAAACGCCTGACGGCTGCGAAAACTTCGGATGGGACTGAAGGAGCGCAATCCAAGGGCGCAACAAAACAAGGCAAGCCGTCAGAAGAAATGGAGATCACATTTTGGAACAGTGTCAAAGAGTCTGATAATCCAGACATGCTCCAGGCGTACCTCAACAAATTTCCTAACGGAATGTTCGCGGAACTCGCCAGGATAAAAATCGATATGTTGAAAAAGTAGCAACAACGAACGCGTGGTCGGACCCCGAGGTCCGCTAATGAGACCAATGGCGCGTGCGTATTCCCATCGAGGCCACGGTCTGCGAGCCGATCAATTAGGCCGGATAGATATTAGCGACTTCCGATCTCTACGCACGAATTTCACTTGCGTCCCGCAGCCGGTCCATAGATATGGGTCAAACTCACCTCTCTTTTTCTTATGAAGACGCGGCAGCTCTTCCGCCTGGACCGGAAATTTGTGAGTCGTCAGCAATCGTGAGACAATTTCGCTTGATCTATCTTCTGAGTTATTGCGAAGGACGCTAACCAATCGAGTTCAAGACCGGAGGAAAACTAAATGTCGGGCAAGCCTATTCTTTATGGATTTGACGGATCGACCTACGTCCGCACAGTGCGCATGCTCTTCGCTGATAAGGGTGCAGATTATGATCAGGTTCCGGTAAATGTTCTTGCAGGTGAGCCCAGACAACCGGAACACCTTGCCCGGCATCCCTTCGGGAAGGTTCCAGTTGTTGATATTGATGGAATGCGCCTGCGCGAGACATCAGCGATCTGCAGATATGTTGACGAAACGATGGATGGACCATCGCTCACGCCGGACGATCCTAAAAACCGCGCGCGCATGATGCAGGTCATAGGCCTCATTGACAGTTATGGGTATGATGCGCTGATTGGTGCAGCAGGCTACCATCTGTTCCCGGACTTTATCGGCGGCCAAAACGACGAGGCCCACAGAAAGTCCTTAACTGACAGCAAAACTCTTCTCAGGTTACTCATGGAAATCAAAGGCGAAAGCAAGTGGTTGGCCGGAGACAAACCAACATTGGCCGATTACTTTCTGGCCCCCATTATATTCTACAACGCCCTCACTCCGGACAAAGACGAGATCCTGTCGGTACCTGGCGTAAGCGAATGGTGGCAGTCAATCAATGAGGTTGATAGCTTCAAAAATACCGAGCCGGACCTGGGTTGAATGCAACACAGCGCGATCATCACAGTGAGTGACGAGCCTCTACGAAAGCCTAAAGGGCTGCAACAAACTAGGAACCAACTCCCGTTGATTGGTCCAACTTCTAGTTAAATGCAGGAAAATCTGAGTGTGGAGTAGCATCAACAGGCTCTCAGGTCTGTTGAGGGCCAATCTCAACACCGAGCTCTAGCTGCGTGAACTGATATTCGACAACTCCGCACCGAAAGCTAAAGTTAGATCAATTGGCTGACGTTCTTGGGCGCAAGCTGGTCATCCCTCTAATCAAAGGAGAATGACCATGTCTGAATATCAAGAATCCTTCCTGCTTAAAACAACGCGCAAACCGTGGAACAAAGGCAAGCTCATCGGTCCGAAACCACCGCTGAGACCAAAGCATGTCTGGGCCATCCGAACGAAACTTCAACTTGAGAAGCGAACTCGCGATCTCGCGTTGTTTAACCTCGCAATCGACAGCAAGCTTCGCGGCTGCGACGTCGTTGCCATTCGCGTAGAAGATGTGGCGCCGCGCGGATATGCGGTTGACCGTGCCATCGTTCGGCAAAAGAAAACGGGGCGGCCAGTCAAGTTTGAGTTGACAGAGCAAACCCGCGAGTCAATCGACGACTACTTGACAGCTGCCAAACGGGAAGTCAGTCAGTGCTTGTTCCCAGGACGTGGTGCACCGGACAAGCACCTCACGGCGCGTCAGTACGCAAGACTACTTGGCGAATGGCTGGCCTCTGTTGGACTTGATCCGAGCCTTTATGGCACGCATTCGCTGCGCCGCACCAAGGCCACGCTCATCTACAAGCGCACTGGAAACTTACGTGCCGTGCAGCTGCTGCTTGGCCACACCAAGATCGAGAGCACTGTTCGCTACCTTGGAATTGAAGTCGACGATGCGCTGGAAATTGCCGAAAAAGTCGATGTCTGAATGACCTGGGCAGAGCTGGCGAGCTCTGCCCTTCTCCATACCAGCCTTCCGAGCCAAAAGGAGTGCTGGCGGACTGACGATATTAATAATCTTACTTGAGGTACCCCCCTCTTCACGACAGCCTGCAATTAAGCAAGTACCTTCCTATTGCCAACGAGTTGTCCTTCTGCACCAGCTTGTCTTTCAGCGTTGACCTGTGGCTGCTGAGCAAAATGATCTGTTAGCAATCTCAAGGATCACCCGTTCTGGTTTGCAAGTTCAGTGCTGAATGGCCTAGTGTCTCTGGATTACGGCAAGACTTGTTTATTTCAGTTGTTTGTATCGCGTGGCCCGGCGGCCGAACTCCCTATGACCACAGTCAAAGTTCTCATGGCTTCGCGCTTCCATTCTGCCAGTGAACGGACGGTCAAAGAACGCTGATCTCACAACTGCCAGCGGGGATGCCGGTGTCGACGCGACGTGAAGTGTGGGCACCGGCACATTACTCCCGGCGAATGTTAGCACGAGTTTCTCTTCATATGCAGAACCTGGGATCAACGGTCGCCTCCGCGTCAACGTCGCGCTTAGGTCGCTGTACTTACTGTCAATCATGATTTGCCCTCTCACCGAGCTCAATGTCCGAGTTGGGTCACGAGCACGCGTCATGACGCATATGAAGCTTGGTCTGATCGCACCCTTGAAGCAGCAACAATTAGCGATTGCGTCAACAGCCGCGCTGGGGCAAAACCAGCCATCGATTGTCTATTTTCGATCACCAACTTGGAGGCTCTATGCACATTGCAAGGCAGGCAGGAGGAAGTGTCTGCTCGTATTCTTTCAAATAGTCTTCCAAAGGATAGGCGGTACCAAATACGCGCAGTTCGGAATTTATCCGGTCCACAAGTATTGGCGCGTTGCCCCCTAGCTGGGCTCCCGGCGTTCCTTTGTCTAGGAACTCATTGCTTTGATAGAAGAAGAGCCAGCCATACGGCTTTGCAATCGTGCCTTCCTGAACGATTCGAGCCTCGCCCTCGGTTACAATCTCGACCCATGCCGCGGCTAATCGCGATGCTTGTTTGAAGTTCATTTGGGAATCTCCGGCTGTGGGGTTTGCGAGTCTTGTCCCATCATTCGAGCAGGTCGTTGAGTCTGTCCGGTTCCAGTTTTTTGTTTCGAATTCGATGGCTTCGTCAGTATCAGCAATTGCATTGCCAAGTCTGAGTATCTAGCAGCAAACGCGGCACCCGTAGACGGGGGCGATTGCGCTAACTTTTGCGGTTTCCTTCTCTGCTCGCTCGATGGTTTTGCTACAGACTCGAATCTAGTAATTGCGGTCGCCAAGATGCTCGCAGTCCATGCAAGCTTTCGCTCAGACCTTCTGATGCTCCCAGACACAAAACCAGAAAACAATGGGCACGTGTTTAATCTGCGCCTACGTGGCGGCCGCGGGACGGCCAGAATAACGCAATATTGTTGAGCGCTGTAATGAGCGCCTCGTATTGAAACGAATGGTATGTGCGACGAGTTACCGGTCTCCGAGTGGTTCAGAGTTGAGTTCGACCAGGACGTTGTGCGGCTCAGCGCTGAGCCCGTGGCACATGAACCCTGGTCTCGGCAGTTCCGGTGGGCTGACGTGGAGCGCATATGCTTCAAGGTGGAAGATATGACTATTTCGGACGGCATCTACGTCTTCACGAAAAGAAATGCTCAAAGCTTTGCCATTCCCATTGAAGCTCGAGGGGGACAGGAACTGTGGGAAGAGATCCTCAATCGGGGGCTCTTTGATGTCGATCTCGCGACCGAGGCGGCGTCTTCTAATGAGGGCATCTTCTGCTGGCCACCCACACCGACCGAATCGTCCAAGTGAGGTCTAATCGCGTGGGTAGAAAGGCCCTATTACGACTGCTAGCCAACCCGCGCTGAGGGCCCTAAACGTCCCTATTGGGCCGAAGCTGACCTCGAACCCATGACGCCATGACGCCCAAGTTCTGCCAATCGGCAATAGGCAATAATTCCTCCGTTACTTCTTCGCGTTCGCGGGATTGTGGCGTCTTCGACAAAGTGCGCATGACGCTGCCTGTCGTACGAGATTGGAAAAAATCTTGTCATGCACCACAGAGTCGCTACCCTGAGTACCGGGTTCTAATTGTCTGCGGTCTGTTTTTGTCATGGCGGGCAAGGTCTTCATAAATTATCGGCGAGGGGATGACCCTGGGTCTGTGGGGCGGCTCTATGATTGTCTTAGAGGAGCCTTTGCCAAGGACCAGCTTTTTATGGATGTCGACAGTATTGCACCGGGCCTCGATTTTGTGCGGGTTCTCGAGGATCAAGTCGATAAGTGCGATGTTTTTCTAGCTGTCGTTGGTCCACGTTGGCTTATTGCGCAAAACGAACGTGGTGAGCCTCGCCTCAATGACCCGAACGATTTTGTGCGCATAGAGATCGAGTCGGGCTTGAAGCTCGACAAGCGGATCATCCCCGTCCTCGTCAACAACGCGACCATGCCGTCCGCGGATCAGCTGCCCACATCTATGCAGCCATTCGCTCGTCGAAACGCAATCCGCCTGACCCATGAACGCTTCAACGCAGATGCGGACGGGCTGATCAACGCGATCAAAAACGTGCTCGTCGAAGCCGAACAGGCCCGTGCGGCGCTGACCGATGCCGAGCGACGTGCAGCTGAGATAGCGGTCCGCGAAGCGCGGCAGAAGGCACGACGGGAAGCGTGGTCATCGCTTAGGTCAGGCTTCGGGTTGGGCTCAAGGTCATCGGCTTCGATCTCAACGCAGGATAACGCCGAGGCACAAAGCCTTCTGCACAGTCAGGAGGAGATTGAGGCCGGTACGATAAATGGGACAGGACCCCCGAACCAAAACGCAGACGCCATGGCGGGCGCCCAGGCGGGAGAACCACCATCCAAGTGGCGCAAACGGGTCCTGGTCGCCAGTGTGGTAGCGGTGCTGGGTGCCGTTGCCTTTTTCGGGTGGCAGGAGATCGAGAACGCGCGCTTGGAGAAGGAAGCGGCGGAGCAGCGTGCCGAGGAGGTGCGTAGGGCGGCAGAAGAAGAAGCCAAAGCCCGGGAGGCCGCTGAAGCCGAGCGTCAACGCACTGCGGCGCGAGAGACCGACGCAGATAGGAAGCATGGGGAGGCCAAGGTTCACTACGACCAGGGAAAAACCTACTCGGTCAAGAAAGACTACGACCGCGCTATTGCTCAGTTCACCAAGGCCATCGCTCTCGATCCAACATTTGTCGAGGCCTACAGGAGACGGGGCGATATCTATGAAGATAAGAAAGACTACGACCTCGCCATCGCCGACTACACCAAGGCCATCGAGCTTGATCCAAAGCATGTCCGCACCTATGGGGACCGGGGCATCAGTTACAACTACAAGGGCGAAAAAGACCGTGCCATCGCCGATTTTACCAAGGCCATCGCGCTCGATCCAAAGGAGCACATGCACTATTTAATCCGAGGTCAATTATACCTCGATAAGGAAGACTACGACAGCGCCATTGCCGACTACACCAAACTCATCGAACTTGACCGAGAGAGCGGTGAAAAGGATGCAACTTCGTACAATATACGGGCCGAGGTTTATGAGAAGGCAGGAAGGATAGAGAGAGCCATTGCGGACTATCGCAAGGCGCTTGAGATCGAACCGCTAAACCAAAACGCGAAAGCTGGCCTCAAGCGCCTGGGCGCGCGCTAGTTTGGGTTTGACTTTGCGAGGGCCACTCCCTTTAGGGATTTCAGCAGCCGCATCGCAGCGCCATTGATCTGCGGAAAAAGTATGGAGCATATCCGCTCTGCGACAATGATGTGAGGTGATTGAAATATCCGCTATGGGTCAAGATGCGCGGTTTGCACAGGGCACTGGGCACGGACGGTCTGCCCTTAGCACCGGAAACTTCACCGGAACGCGCACCGATCTTCAGCTTCACCCCTAACTGCGGCCGGTTGGCTGCGCTGCAGCGAAACGTCGAAGCGGGCCACTTTGAGACATTGATAAGTTTTGGAAAATGGTCGGGTCAAGGTACCGCTATGAAGATTAGAGCGGACAATCGACGAAGCTTGTGGCGTGCGAAGCGCGCAGGCTACTTGTGCTGGCAAGTTTGGGAAATCCAGTATGCGTTGACCGCAAGGTCAGGTCGTTTTCTCCGGCCGTTGTAGTATCCATCTTACTTCGTTTTGCCATCCTCCCACGCATCGTGCGTGATGAAGCCAGCGATTTCGTCCGACGTGAACCCCAAGGACATCGGACAGACGACACCAGCGAGCACGCCAACATCGTAAAGTTCGCCAATAGCACCATCGACACGGAACCATTCAACGCAGCGGCCGGTCTTGAGATCGATCACTTGCACACCACACCAGGGTTCAGAATCTGTTTCTTGCAGGCGGCGGTCCAACTCAAGACCTTCAAAGCGCTCATATCGCGGTTTGGAAAGTCCGACAAAAGCAAAGTCACCGTAAAAGCCGAGTCCCCGCACGAAGCCGGGGCAAAAGCAAAGCGCGTGAAACTGACCTTCACCACTATTTTCACCCAATTCCACCCAACCCAATTCGCCGGTCCCCGAATTGAGAACCCAAAGTTTGCCTGCATGAAGCCGTGGCGAGTGCGGCATTGATAACCCGCTGCAGACGACTTCATTCCGCATCACATCGATGACAATGCCTCCGTTCGCCCGCCGGTCGCGCCAGCCATCAATGGTATCGGACCGGCTTATAGCGGTGACGTATCGTGGACGGCCGTCGCCCATCGCCATCCCGTTTAAATGGCAGCGATCCTCACAAACGATCTTTGATACGAAGTCCGGTTTCCACACCGGCTTGAAGCTGTGGCGCGGCGAAATCTCAGCCACGCAATTGTAGGCGGTATTCACAAATACAATGCGGCCATCGTTGGTCTCACCGATATCATGCGTATCCAGGGCGCCAGTTATGTGTACCGTGCGCGGGACAAAACAGGCATCGTAGGTGTGGTTGATAAACTGGCCGTCATCGAGCACGTTTTCGAAACAGATAATCTCCTGCAGCGTTGCCAAGAGAAACCCGTCGTCGGTCGCGTGGAAACCCATTGCCTTCTTAAAAAAGCGCTCATTGATCATGATGCCACCTTCGGGGTTGCGGCCCATGAGGTAGAATTTTCCAGACTGATAAGATGAAAACGCAATCGACACGTTGAGTCGCGCCAACAGGGGCGCAAGCCCGGGAGAGATGGAATACGTGACGGTCTGCTCTGTAGCGGCTGGAGCAGACGTTTTGGCGTCTCCTAAAACTTGCTGCGCGGGCTGTTCTGCAGGCTTTGGACTTTTCCTGTCAGTCATATCGAACATCTCAATCGGTGTATAAACGCAACACCTGCATACCAATTATTAGTGGTCTGACCCGAGGAGATTCTCTCTCAATTCTGTTTTCCGAACGCGAACAAGCCTTTATCGATGCCCCTCTTGGGAGCCATTTTGCGTGCACCATTGGACCGAAGAACCGAATATTGTCGCGCCCATACAGCCCGGTTAGAAAGTGATACTGATTTATGTCAGCAGCTACTTGCTGTCTTTAGTAAAGTTTTGCCGGGTGAAGCGTCGAGTTCAAGCGTTCTATGAAAAGGCAAACTGAAGCGGGTATTTCAAGGCGTGACCGGGTCCGCCGTTATGGCCCGGCGGCGAATGGCCCGCCAGGGGTCGCAGCCCAATTGATGCTGCGAGGAGGGCGGCTAGCCAAACATAAAGGCCGGGTCGCCAGCATTGCCCCACTGTTAGCCTCGGTAAGCGTCGTGGCCTTGGCCATGGCCGTTGCGCCCACCTCCCTTCATGCAGGATCGTGTACGGAAACGGGTGGTGTGGGTTCGGGAATTTGGACGTGCTCCGGCGCGGCGGGTGCCGATGTCACGCAATTCCTTACACCTGCACCCGGCGGCGCGCTGGTTGCGACCACCGATCCGGGATTTGGTATCAACACGGCTGTGTTCGACGCGATCCAAATGTTCAACGGCGCTGGAACCACATCGATTACGTTTACGGATAACAACAATTCGACCATCACCGGATTTTTCCGGGGCATCTACGCCATCAACCTGGGTACAGGTTCGCTTTCCGTCACCACGACCGGCGATGTGACAGGCACCCTTGGGACCAGCATTTATTCACTTAACGTCGGCACTAACCTCACCGTCACCACCGGCCCGGGTACCGTCTTGGGTGGAGGCGATGGCATCGATGCCCGCAACTATGGCAGTGGCGCTTTGTCCATCACCACCACCGGCGATGTAACGGGCACCGGTTTCGCAGGGATTTTGGCGCGCAACCGCGGCACCGACCTCACCATATCTACTGGGCCGGGTACGGTTTTGGGAGGGCTCGGCGGTATTGTGGCCGAAAATCAAGGCAGCGGTGCGCTGTCCGTTACCACCACCGGCGACGTGACAGGGACGAATTCGACTGGAATTTTCGCCCGTAACAATGGCACCGGCGACCTCACCGTCAACGCGGGACCGGGTACGGTTATGGGAGGCACCTTCGGCATCGATTCCCGCAATTACTATGGCGGCGCGTTGTCGGTCACAACCACTGGCGATGTTACGGGGACCGCCTCTTACGGCATCCGATTATTCAACTTCGGCACCGACCTGACGATCACCACCGGACCGGGGACGGTCATGGGGGGCGCTACCGGAATATTCTCCCGTAACTACGGAAGTGGTGCACTGTCGGTCACGACCACTGGCGATGTGATGGGCACGAACTCCGTCGGAATCTTTACGGATAATTTCGGCGGCGGCACCGACCTTAACGTGACCACCGGGCCCGGTACAGTTTCAGGTGGTCAAACAGGGATTTTTTCCCGCAACTTTGGAAGCGGGGCGCTGACCGTCACCACCACCGGCGAAGTAACAGGGACAAGTGGGTACGGCATTGTCTCGCGCAACTATGTCTCCGGCGACTTCAACGTCAACACCGGTCCCGGTACGATTTCTGGCGGAGCCAGTGGTATTCTTGCGGGGAACTACGGCACCGGCGCGCTGTCCATCACCACGACCGGAGATGTAACAGGAACTGGCTTTTACGGCATACGTTCAACCAATTTCGGCACTAACCACACCGTCACGACAGGGCCCGGCGCGGTCCAGGGTCAACGACTGGGCATCAGAGCTCAAAATTTTGGAAGCGGGGCGCTGACTGTCACCACGACCGGAGATGTGACAGGCACGGCTACCGCCGGGATTTATTCATATAATCGGAACACCGACCTGACAGTCACCACGGGGTCAGGGGCGGTGACGGGTGGAGTTACCGGTATCTATTCTCGCAACCTCGGCACGGGCGACCTCACCGTCACTACGGGACCGGGGACGGTCACGGGGAGCTTCTTTGGCATTAATTCCCGCAACTACAACGGCGGCGCGTTGTCTGTAACCACCACCGGCGATGTAACGGGGACAGCGATCTACGGCATTCGATCACTCAATTTTGGCACCGATCTCACCATCAGCACCGGACCTGGCACGGTTTCAGGTGGACGATGGGGTATTAATTCAACCAACTTGGGCAGCGGCGCTCTAACCGTCACCACAACTGGCGACGTAACGGGGACACTAAACGACGGCATTTATTCGGGCAATTTCGGCGGCTCCGGCTTCAATATCACGACGGGACCGGGGACGGTCTTGGGAGGCCGATCTGGAATATTCGCCATCAATACGGGTGGCGCTGGTGTGTTGAGCGTCACGTCCAGCGGCGCAGTGACAGGTGGCACCGGTTTTGGCATTTACACATTTACGGGTGCGGGCAAACAGACCAACATTACGCTCAACTCAGGCGCCGATGTCAGCGCAACATCCGGCCTTGCCATCTTCAACGACGCGGGCGATTCAACGATAACGATGAAGAGTGGCTCCAAAGTCACCGGTCAGGTGCTCGCTAATGATGGCAGTGACGATCTTGTAATCACTGGTACGGCAGACATTGCCGGCGTTACTCTTTTCGATGGTGGCGACGACACCTCAATCGCCGATGGCATGATCGATACGGTCACGTTCCAGAATGCGGCTTTTGCTGGCCCGCTCAATACCGGGATCTTCCAGAATTTCGAAGGCATGACCATCGACGGCGGCGTGGTCGCCTTCACTGGCGGCCCATTGACGGCGGGCGAACTGGGCTTGTCGCTCATCAATGGTGGTGTACTCGATGTCAGTGCTGGAAGCTTCACTATTGACGGCGACTTCAACAACACCGGTGGTGTCCTCAACATGGCCGGTGGCCCGGCGGGCAGTGTCATTACCGTGAATGGCGACTACACACAAGGCGCAGGCGGTGTGCTGATTGTCGACGTCAATCAGAATGTGCCAGCAGCCGACAAGGTCGTTGTCAACGGATCGGCGTCGGTGGCTGGCAGCGTGGTTCCAAACGTCGTCGGAGCGGGGAGCGCATCGGGACAAGTCAATATTCTGACAGCTACCGGTGGGGTGACCAACAACGGTGTCAGTGTCACTGACACGGCAGTTGCTGATTACACGTTGCTGTTTCCCGATGCCAATACCATGGCGCTGGGGTTTGCCATTGACTTCACGCCGGCGAATTCAGCTGGCCTTACGCCTAACCAGTTCGCTGTTGCCAATAATTTCAACGCAGTGCTGGAAGCAGGCGGCGGCGGACTCAACCCACTGCTGACCTTCCTGGTCGGCGTTGTCGATCTTGAAACCTACGCATCGCTTCTCGATCGCCTGCATCCAGAGCACTACCTGGCGCAGGTCCAGAACACCATTCTGTCGCACCAGTTCTTCATGGACAGCGTGATGAGCTGCCCGACCGCGAGCGGTGCGGGGGCGATTGTTGCCGAGGACCAGTGCGTCTGGGCTAAAATCGGCGGGCGCACTTTTGAGTGGGATCGCTCGCGCACCAACATCGGCGGAGATGAGGACGCTTGGAACATTGCAGGTGGGGCTCAAGTCGCGTTGTCGGGAAACTGGCGATTGGGTGCAGCACTCTCATATGAAAACAGCAACCTTGATACACAAAATGCTGCCCATTCTGAGGGCGATCGTCTTGAAGGTGCGCTTGTTCTAAAGAACCGTTGGGGCAATACCAGCTTGGCGGCGGCCGCGTTCGGCGGTCACGGCTGGTTCGATACTGAGCGTACGATCGGTTTTGCCGGCATTGGCGTGGCAAACGGCGATCATGAGATTACATTCGGCGGCGTGCATGCGCGCCTTGGCCATACCTTCGATCAGGGCCGTTGGTACTTCAAACCGATGGTTGATTTCGACGCGATATACCTGGATTACGGTGGTTTTCGCGAAACCGGCGGCGGTGCTGCAAGCCTCAATGTGCGCAGTGAAGAGGACTGGGTGTTGAGCGCAAGTCCGGCGCTGGAAATCGGTGGTGAGACGCGGCTTGAAAGCGGCGCCATTGTGCGCCCGTTTGTGCGCGCTGGCGTTACATTCTTTAACGACACCGACTTCCAACTGACGTCGAGCTTCCTGGGTGCCCCTTCTGGTGTACCGACATTTACCGTTGGCTCCGAGTTCGAAGAGGTCTTTTTCGACGTTTCAGCGGGCGTCGATGTGATGTCAATCGACGGGTTTAATCTCAAGCTAAACTACGGCGGGCGGTTTTCCGAGGATGGCGAGCAGCATTCCGGTGGCATCAAATTTGGCGCCAAGTTCTGAGGCAAGCTGACGGTGCTCCCACAAAGCTTTTCGTACAAGTCGGCAAGCCTTTTGGCGATCCCGGCAGAGTGATCTGCTTGCATTTTACAGATGCGTTTTGAGCCTTGGGAACCAACACCCTCTCAAGATCCTCTGTTCCGCGCGCGAACGCGAGCCAGCGATGATAGGTATCAGATCGAGGAGACGCCCATGAGAACAAGGCGGCAATGGCCAACAATTCTGAGGCTTGCTGTCGCAGCTATCTTGCTGGTCGGGATTGGCGCGGGTTTTGACAGCACTGCACGCGCCCAGGCCGACAAGCCTGCGCAAGAACGAGCAAAGCCAAGTGCGGTTCCGCTGTGGAGCGTCAATTGTGGCGGCAATGAAAAGCTCACCTGCAAGGCGATCTACACCATTTTTCTCGAACAACCGCGTAAGCTTTTGTTGCGTGCAAGCGTTACGAGGGAGAAAGACGTTGCGGCCATGCTGGTGCAAGTGCCTGTTGGACCTTTTCTGCCCGCTGGTATGACTATTGACTTCGGTGACGGGTCACAGAAGAGGCATCCGTTCCAGACTTGTGACGCCAACGGCTGCTACGTGGGTGTCCAGTTGACCAAAGCAATCACCCAAACAATGCAGACGGCCAAAGCCATGAAGGTCTCGATCCAAAATCTAAAGCGAAAGCCGGTTACGATTACCGTGCCACTCAATGGATTTGATGTTGCGTTCAAGAAGTTGGGGGATGGGTAGCAGGCTACGGATTGGCTGCATCGCATAGCGTGTCGACAGAACGCTTGGCCTTCGTTCCCAGTCCCCAGGCGTTGCACTTTTTTCTTCCGCTATCGATGGACTTGCCGACATCCTAAGGTAGCGCGACTCCGGAGT
>CBDCUC010000020.1:0-9011 GCA_965222485.1 Hyphomicrobiaceae bacterium | reverse complement strand
ACGATGTCGCGCGTAAACAGGTCTGTCGTCGCCCCGTCCTGTGGTCTGAACGTGTGGACCGGATTGACGACCGGTACGAACCCTCGAATCTCCAGGCTGACGCGATGCGTGAGCGCCGCATCGAAGCCGACGTCTGGCAGGCTGGTGATGTCCGTTGCGAACGTGTATCGGTAGCTGCCGTCGTTGAGGTCCGTGAATGCACCGCTCGCAGCGTTCTCGGTCGTCGCCTGTAGCGCAGAAGGCAGAACGTCCGGCGCAACACCGTCGGCGATCTCCTCGCGAACGAGATAGCTCTGCCATCGACTCGCGTTGCCGTCGGCCCCGGGAACGAGTTTCGCAACCGTGGAAGCTGACGGCCGATGCCGGTAGCCCGATGACCGGACGGCCACTGCCGTCGCTGAGGCGAAACGTGACGATGGGCGCGGAATTGATCGTGACGTCCGAGATCGTCGCCTCGATCGCCGACGCCTCACTGGCCACGACGGCGGGCAGCGGCCCCGGGACGCCGGCCGGCCCGGCAGGACCGCGAGCACCATCGTCGCCGTCGCATGCCGCGACGAACGCACAGAGGCAACCAATGAACAAATTACGAGCGCGGTGGCGGCGAAGAAGATCGTCGGCACGAAGGCGGTGCACTGAAAACTCCCCATGATCGCGACACGATAAACGTACCGGCCACTGCCTCGGGCATGATACTGTGTCAACTACGTACACGGTAGGCGTACGTACGTATTCGGATCGTGTTTAAATGTCCATAAGCTCTCGATTCCGAGTATCGGCAGTATAGGAGACCCCGTCTTGCGGATCACTGCGCTTGTTGCCCTTCTTACCACAGTCACCGCGGCCTCGGGTCCCAGCGCTCAAGCAGACATTGCAGCGTTGTTACCGACGTGCAATGCCTGCCACGGCGTCGACGGGGTCAGTGAGATGCCCGGCGTCCCAACGATCGCGGGCGTTTCCGCACTCGTGACCGAGAATGCGCTGATCGACTACCGGGCGCGTACTCGGCCGTGCGTGACCCAGCAATACCCTGACCGTATCGCGATGGACATGTGCGGTCCGGCAACGCTCGTCGACGAACAGGACATCGGAGCCATCGCTGACTACTACGCCGAGCTCAGCTATCACGCGAAAACTCAACAAACCGATCCGGCCAAGGTCGCTATCGGCAGAGAGATCCACGAACGCGACTGGCGAAATCTGCCATGTCGACGGCGGGCGCGACCCGAGCCAGGATACCGGCATCCTCGCTGGACAGGATCTCGTTTATCTGCGGCAGGCGCTAGAGGACTACGCGCAACAGGCACGGCCGATGAGTCGCCCGAAACAAGTGATTTTCTCGCAGCTCGACGCCGAGGCGCTCGAAGCGCTTGCGCACTTCTACGCATCGCAGCAGTAACGAGCTCAGCTGCGCTCACGGCTAGCTCGGACGGACGAACGATCAGTCCCAGCCGACGGGTGAGCCGATCACCCCCGACACCCGTCTATCTCACCGATGTCTGGATGCGTGCGCGGCGATCGCCTAACGTGCGCGGATGACCGGAGTTTTCGAACCACCTCCAAACGCGACGAGCACGCAACCGATGAGTGCATCCAGCAACAATTGGCACACGCTGTCGATTGACGAAGCCTGCCGCGCGCTCGATACGAGCACGGACGGTTTGGGTGCCGCGGAGGCCGAGCTGCGGCTTCAAGCGCATGGACCGAACGAGCTCAAGGCGCCCGAACACGTCTCGCCCTGGCGCCTGCTCGCAGGACAATTCAAGAACGTCCCTGATCGTCATCCTGCTGATTGCAACGGCAATCTCAGCGGCGCTGGGCCCACGCGATCGAGTCAATCGCGATCGCCGTGATCGTAGGCTTCGCGATCGTGCTCGGCTTCGTACAGGAGTTTCGCGCCGAGCCGAGCGATTGCAATGCTGCGGCGCATGGCTGCGCCGACCGCTGTCGTCGAGCGCGACGGAGCAGAGCAGACGATTCCGGCAACCGAGCTCGTGCCGGGCGACGTCATCGCAATCACAGCCGGCGACAAGGTGCCCGCGGATGCGCGTCTTCTCGAAGCGCACAGTCTCCAGGTCGATGAGAGCGTGTTGACCGGTGAATCGCTCGCGGTCGGCAAGCGCGCCGACTGGATCGGCGACGCCGATACGAGCCTCGGCGATCGCGAGAACCTACTGTACTCCGGCACGGCGGTGACGTTCGGTCGTGCCCGCGCCGTCGTCGTTGCAACCGGCATGCGCACGGCATTCGGTCAAATCAGCGGCATGCTTGCGACGCTCGAGGACCCCGAGGACGCCGCTGCAGCGCGCGCTAGCCAAGCTTGGCAAAACGCTGTCGCTGATTGCGCTCGGCATCGTCATCGTTGTCGTCGCGCTCGGCCTGCTGCGCAAACGAGCCGCTGATCGACATGTTGCTGTTCGGGATCGCGCTCGCAGTAGCCGTCGTGCCCGAAGCCTTGCCTGCGGTCGTGACGATCTCGCTCGCGCTCGGGATACAGCGAATGGCAAAGCGCAACGCGTTGATTCGATATTTGCCGGCCGTCGAGACTCTCGGTAGCGCAACAGTGATCTGCAGCGACAAGACCGGCACGCTGACGAGGGACGAGATGACGGTCCGGCGAATCTACGTCGACAGGGTGCTCGTCGACGTCTCCGGCAGCGGTTATACGCCGGTCGGTGAGTTTTCGCTGTCGGGTCAGGTCATCGAGCCGGACAGAACGCTGCGAGACTTACTCGAGTCGGCCGTGCTCGCGAACGACGCCGAGCTGGTCGAGCAGGGTGCCGTCTGGCAAATCCACGGCGACCCGAGTGAAGGTGCGCTCGTGGCGCTCGCTGGAAAAGCGGGAATTGAGAAGCAGAGCCTCGAGCTCTCGAAACCGCGTGTCGACGAGATCCCGTTCTCGTCGGAGCGAAAACAGCATGACGACGCTGAACCGCGATGCTGAGCAGTTGACGGCGCACGCGAAGGGCGCGCCGGAGGTCATCGTCGCCGACTGCGACCGACAACTCGCCAAACGGCGCGGTTCATCCGCTCACGACAGCGGATCGCGACGCCATCATGAGCAACGCCGCCGAGTTGGCCGATCAAGCGCTGAGAGTGCTTGCCGTTGCAACGAAACCTGACGCAGAGCGAGCGACGGCGGAGTCCGGCATGGTGTTCTTGGGTCTCGTCGGGCTCATGGATCCGCCGAGACCGGAGGCTGCCGACGCGATTAGCGTCTGCAAGGCCGCTGGCATCAAACCGATCATGATCACCGGCGATCATCCGCAAACGGGCGCGGCGATCGCACGCGAGATCGGTTTACTGACGAGTGGATGCGTCGTCACCGGCCCGGAGCTCAATGCGCTATCGGACGCAGCGCTCGAAGACGAAATCGAGACAATCGAAGTCTATGCGCGCGTCTCGCCCGAGCAAAAGATCCGAGTCGTCAACGCATGGCAGCAACGCGGCGCGGTCGTCGCCATGACCGGCGACGGAATCAACGACGCACCGGCGTTGAAGAAGGCCGATATCGGTATCGCTATGGGCCTGACCGGGACCGACGTCAGCCGTGAGGCAGCCGATATGACGCTGACCGACGACAATTTCGCGTCGATCGTCAGCGCGATAGGCGAAGGCCGGCGCGTGTTCGGCAATATCAAGAAATTCCTGATGTTTTTGCTGTCGGCGAACATCGGCGAGATCGGCTTGATCGCGATGACCGCATTGGCGGGACTGCCGCTGCCGTTGACGGCAGTGCAGATTCTCTTCATCAACTTGGCCACGGACGGCCTCCCGGCGCTGGCGCTTGCCGCCGATCCTGCCGAGCCGGGCACATGCAACGGCCTCCGCATAACCCGAAGCGCTCGATCTTCTCCGCCTCGGTCGTGACGCTACTCGTGCTCGGAGGACTGTGGTCGACGCTCGTCGGCTTTGGCCTCTTCGTGGGACTGTTGGATTCCGGCCGGCCTTTGGAAGAGGCGATGGCAATGACGTTTCTCGCACTCGTGCTAATAGAGCTCTTCGAAGCCTATAGCTTCCGATCGGATCGCGAACCGATCGTCCATGCGCCATTCGCCAACCGGTGGTTGAACGTGGCCGTCGTCTTGGAGCTCGGCCTGTTGCCGGCGATTTTCCATATACCGATGCTCCATGCGCCATTCGGCACATTCAGTCTGACGCCGCCGACTGGGCCCTCGTCATCGGACTCGCAGCAACGATCGTGCCCGTGCTGGAGCTCGGTAAGGCCGTCGTCAGACGGCGCAGCAGCGCCGCTGAGAGCAACTCGCAATACGCGGCGAGGCCACAGTGACGAAGAACGCGATGCCGAGCATCGAGAAACGGAACGCCGATGGCGACTGCACTCGAGCCTGAGCGTCCGGCGTCACGGACCGCGCGGCCACTACGCGCGCTCGCGCCGTTCATGCGACCGTACGTCGGCCGACTGGCGTTCGCGTTGCTGGCGTTGATCGTCGCGGCAGCCGCGATGCTCGCGCTGCCTGTTGCGCTTCGCCAGCTCATCGACGGTGGCTTCGCTGCCGAGGACGCCGCGGCGATCGACCGTTACTTCCTGCTGTTGCTCGGCGTCGCCGTCGTCTTCGGTGGCTTCGCGGCGCTGCGCTTCTATCTCGTCATGTGGCTCGGCGAGCGTGTCGTCGCCGACATCCGCTCGGCCGTCTATCAGCACGTGTTGCGGCTCGATCCCGCATTCTTCGAGATCACGAAGGTCGGCGAGGTGTTGTCGCGCCTGACAACCGATACGACGTTGATCCAGTCGATCGCCGGCGTCGGACTGTCGATCACATTGCGATCGATGCTGACGCTCAGCGGCGGCCTCGTGATGCTGATCGTAACGAGCCCACGGCTGACTGCATGGATCATCGTTCTCGTGCCGGTCGTGTTGACACCGATCCTCTTGATCGGCCGGCGCGTCCGGCGCCTGTCGCGCGCGACGCAAGATCGCATCGCGGACACCAGCGGTCTGGCCGGGGAGATACTCGACGCGATCCAAATCGTGCAAGCGTTCAGTCTCGAGTCGCTGCAAACGCAGCGATATAACGAAACCGTCGAGCATGCGTTTGCGACCGGCATCGAGCGAGTTCGCCTTCGCGCGCTTCTGACGGCCATCGCGATCTTTGCGATCTTCGGCGCCGTGACGTTCGTACTCTGGCTCGGCGCACAAGACGTGCTCGCCGATCGGATGTCGCCCGGCCAGCTCGGCCAGTTCCTGCTGTATGCAGTCTTCGTCGCAAGTGCCGCTGCATCGCTCAGTGAGATGTGGGGCGAGATTCAACGCGCGGCTGGCGCCACCGAGAGGCTCATGGAGCTGCTGCATGCCGCACCGCGCGTGCGAGCACCGGCGACACCTCTGACGCTGCCGGCAAGCCTACGCGGCCGGATCGAGCTCGACGACGTCGCGTTCTCGTATCCGTCGCGTCCCGATACGCGCGCGCTCGACGCGTTGACCTTGACGGTTGAGCCGGGCGAGACCTTTGCGATCGTCGGCCCGTCCGGTGCCGGAAAATCGACGATCTTCCAGCTTCTATTGCGTTTCTACGATCCAGCCATGGCCGGATCCTCGTCGACGGCTTCGATATCGCACGCGTCGAGCCCAAGTCGCTGCGGATGCAATTCGGGGCTCGTACCGCAGGAGACAGTCATCTTCGGTACGACCGCGCGCGAGAACATTCGCTACGGGCGGCCAGAGGCTTCGGATGACGAGATCACCGCAGCGGCGATCGCCGCGGGTGCGCACGAGTTCATCGAGCAGTTACCGAACGGATACGACACGTTTCTCGGCGAGCGCGGGACGCGGCTGTCGGGCGGGCAGCGGCAGCGCATCGCGATCGCGCGGGCGATTCTCAGAAACCCGCCGATCCTGTTGCTCGACGAGGCAACCAGCTCACTCGACGCCGATAGCGAGCGGCTCGTTCAAGCAGCACTCGAACGATTGCAGCGCGATCGCACGACGCTCGTGATCGCACACAGGCTCGCAACAGTCTTGAAAGCCGATCGAATCGCCGTCGTCGAGAACGGCCGTATCGTCGACATAGGCACACATGCGGATCTGATCGAATCGAACGAGCTCTATGCACGGCTCGCCGCGCTGCAGTTCGGCGCTGACACTTCGCAATCGACAGCCACCGGCCGCTGAGCGAAGCGCTGCGGCGCGTCGAAGTGACATCCCCGCTCGGGTCGTGGAGAATTGCCGCATGAGTACCGACACCCAAGCCGCCGCTACGGCACACTCCCCGATCGAGCTCCTGATCGAGTCGAAGTCGAAGGACCTCGGCGAGTTCAGCGTGCGCCGCACGCTGCCGCGGCCCGAGCGACAACGCGTCGGGCCGTTCATTTTTTCGACCACATGGGCCCGGTCGATTTTCCGGCCAATACCGGCGTCGCCGTCAGGCCGCATCCGCATATCGGGCTCGCAACGCTGACCTATCTGTTCGAGGGCACGATCTTGCATCGCGACAGCCTTGGCTACGTCCAGCCGATCGAGCCGGGCGCCGTCAACTGGATGACTGCCGGCCGCGGCATCGTGCATTCCGAGCGCACGCCGCCGGAGATGTTCGCAAGCGGCTCGCGGCTGCATGGCTTGCAGATCTGGCTCGCGCTGCCGACCGAGAAAGAGGAAATCGAGCCGAGCTTCAGTCACTACCCGTCCGAGACGATTCCGATCGTCGAAGCCGACGGCGCACGCGTGCAGGTCGTCGCAGGCAGCGCACTTGGCGCCACATCACCGGTCGTCACTACATCCGATACGTTGTACTTGAGCGCCGAGCTCGATGCAGGCGCATCGCTGGACGTGCCGATCGATGCCGAGGAGCGCGCGGTCTATGTCGTTTCCGGACGCGTTCGCATCGCTGCGTCCGAGCTCGGCGTCGGCACGATGGCGATCCTCGAGCAAGGTACGCCCGCCCGCGTCGAGGCGATCGAGCCGTCGATCGCCGTCGTCCTCGGCGGTGCGAAGCTGCCGGGCGAGCGATTTCTCTACTGGAATCTCGTCAGCAGCTCACGCGAGCGCATCGAGCAGGCGAAGGACGACTGGAAGAACGACCGCTTCGACAAGGTTCCGGGGGACGACGAGTTCATTCCGCTGCCCGACGACTGACGCTAACCGCTCGATCTTCGGCCGTTTGCCGCGCGACGACCATGCGAGCGCCATTACAATCGAGTCCGTATGGATCTACTGCAAGGATTGAGTGAGCAAGCCGGCTTCATCAATGCCGGCGTGATCCCGTGGGTGCTGCGGCTCGTCATGGTCGGACTCGGCCTGTCCCTGACCCTCGCAGACTTCAAGCGCGTCATCGTGTTTCCGAAAGCGGCATCGATCGGCCTCGTCGCGCAGTTGATCGGCCTGCCGCTGACTGCATTCGTGTTGGCCTGGTTGTTCAGCGCACCGCCGGCTATCGCCGTCGGGCTCGTGATCCTTGCCGCATGCCCGAGTGGCGTGACGGCGAATGCCTACACGTTCGCGGCGCGCGCCGACGTGCCGTTGTGCGTGACGTTGTCGGCGGTAACGAGCGTCGTCACCGTGTTCACGATCCCGTTTCTAATCGAATTCGCGCTCGAGCTGTTCTTTGCCGAAGGACAGATCGTCACGATCTCGCCGACGAACATGCTGCTGAATCTGATGACGTTCACGCTGCTGCCGCTCGCGGCCGGCATGCTGCTGCGTCACCTCTTTCCCGGCCCAGCGGAGCGCGCTGTCGAGCCGATCCGGCGCGTCATTCTGTATTTCATGATCGTGATCCTGCTCCTTGGCGTGATCTCGAGCTACCAAGACCTGATCGACCATTTCGCGACAGCCGGCGGCCTCGTCGTCGCGATGAATTTGATCACGATGGGGCTCGGCTACGGGATCGCGCGCGGCTTCAAGCTGCCGCTGACGCAGGTCATCACGATTACGTTCGAGGTCGGTGTGCAGAACCTAGCGCTGTCGTTCGCGATCACGTTCAATATTCTGCAGCGGCCCGATCTCGCGGTTGCGGGTCTGATCTACGCAGCCGTGATGCCGGCTACCGCGCTCGGTTTCGTCAGTATTGCGCGGCGGCTTCTGGCGAAACACGACGCGGTCGCGGCGGCGGCGTAGCTCGCACCGGCCGCCTGGTGAAATACCCGGGCGAGCGGGCTAGATGTCCAGCGCCAGTGCAACGGCGGCGGCCGCTGCGGCACCCACGCACGGAGCGACGACCGGTATCCACGCGTAGTCCCAGCCCGATGGCCCCTTGCCTTGGATCGGCAATATCGCATGCGCGATCCTCGGCCCGAGGTCGCGCGCCGGATTGATCGCATACCCCGTCGCGCCGCCGAGCCCGAGACCGATCGCCCAAACGAGCAAACCGACGAGAAATGGCCCGATTCCCGGCTCTAGCCCGTCGGCCGCGATATTGCCCGAGAAGATCGCCGCAACGACGAACATCAGCATGAACGTGCCGATGAGCTCGCTGCCGAAGTTCGCCGGCGTGCTGCGGATGGCCGGTGCCGTGCAGAAGCACGAGCGAATGCTCGCCGGATCGTCCGTGCGTGCCCAGTGCGGGAGATAGTGAAGCCAAACCAGCGTCGCGCCGATGATCGCGCCCACCATTTGCCCCGTGACATAGACGGGTACCGCGCTCCAGTCACTTGCGTAGACGGCGAATCCGATCGTGACGGCTGGATTGATATGAGCGTTGCTGCCGACAGCGAGCGCCACGAGCACGGCCAACGTGACCGTAAGCCCCCACGCAGTCGTGATCACGAGCCAAGTCGTGCTTCCGGAGTTGGAGCCGTACGTGTCCTTGAGCAACACGTTGGCGACGACGCCGTTGCCGAGCAGAACCAGCGTGGCCGTGCCGAACAATTCGCCGAGAAAAACCTGCATCGCTGTTAGTCCCTTGAGGCGGCGGAGCAATCTACCGACCGGATTGCGCCGCTAGATCCACGCGGTGCGGGTCACCGTACCGGTCTGTATTAGACCTCAGTCGCATGACCGTTTGAAGACACGCCCTAAGCCCACAGCACCTTCGTCGCGAGCCTAGCGCCCTCGG
>CBDCUC010000019.1:0-14251 GCA_965222485.1 Hyphomicrobiaceae bacterium | reverse complement strand
TCACCAATCCTGATGTCCAAGCAATGGCATCGGTAGGCTCGGACACCACGTGGCACTCGTAAGTCTTATTAAGTGCCAGATGGTTCTCCTTGACCATGTTTCGCAGCGGGCCATCCGTGAAGAAGGCATCGCAATAACCGATTGCCGCCGCAGCGTGGTCAAAATCATAGAGGTCATTCGCCTTAAATTGGCGGGGCTTGTTCCAGCGCAGCGATGCGTGCAAACTCGCAAGGATGTGCATGGTCCGAAGGTTGTGTCGTTCAAGGTTCTTCTCAAGCACATAGACCAGCATGTTCTTGAATTTGTTTGCCGTGGCCCGCTGCTCAACCGGGTCTAGCGGACCGGTAGGTACCCCTTCGTTACGGGCCATGTCCGCGAGAATATCCGGAATGAATTCCCCTGCCAGATCAGCAATGCCACGAACTTCTGCAGCGTAGGCCTGCTTGAAGCTACGAAGACCCTCCGCATGTGCGGCTATACCCTCATTAAGCTTACCTGCCAGGGCATTTTGGTCCAGACCCTGCCGGCTGTCTTCGTCTATGTTTTCTACAAGCTGTATAAGCGGCACGGACCACATGTGATCAAAAAACGACTTTTGGAGTGCATGTTCGGTGGCAACGTCGAACGCCGTGTTGTGGAAATGATAAACGCCGAGAATGTAGGCCATCTTGGTCCAGACCAAGTGATCGAGCGGATGGAGGTTCGTTTGACCGGTTCTACTGTGTAGTGAGTAGGAGAGTTCGATCTGAACACGCTCGGTTTGACCGATAAGCGTCGCACCCAAACTAAGTTCATCTATGAGCGCGGCGGTGGAACGTCTTGAGCCGGGATCATTTTGCTTGAGTAGCTCGAAGAAGACCGTTTCGCTGATTGGACAAAACAGCCTTTGTGACTTCACACCGGAGCGTAGGAGCATCAAAAGCTCGCCCGCTTCGTTTGTCCCCTTTCCCCGAGAAGCGTTGAGCAGGTCGATCCAGTAGTTCTGATCAAGATAGATGGCTTGGCGATGTGCAAGCTCTTGACCCAGGCCGATTCTCCGGGCGCGAACATGGTCGTCGATAGAAACCTTCGATGTTGACCGGTGTTCGACACGACCCGTCATTTTACAACCTCTTTGAGGTGGCAGTTTGTGTTTTCCGCATCAATCAAATCAGGGGAGGAATTGGAGCCACAGAATACCGATTAGTACATGGGGCATTTATAACGGCTTCGTGAAATCCATATTCCGACTTCGCGGAAGCGGTGACCTAGTTACTCGAACGTCCTTGCTGCGCCACCGCCAACCAATAGCGTGTATGCCGCCGCTCACCAGTACGAATGAGTGCACCCTTTTCGACAAGGTCTTGCAGGTCACGGGTCGCTGTTGCGCGCGATGTGCCGGTGATGCGGATATAGTTTTCTGCACTGAGGCCACCTTCGAATCCCTCGGGTCCTGCGCGGAACAAGCGCGCCAAAACTTTTTCCTGACGTGGATTAAGTTCACCGCGTAAGCGGTCATAGAGTTTGGTCTTCTCGATCAGAAAATCGATGAGTGTTTGCGCATAGGCTTGGGCGCTAAGGATAGTTTCGGCGAAATAGATCAGCCAGTCGGTGATCTCCAGATCTTTGTTACCCAATTCGAGGTTGCGGTAATAGGCCTTACGGCCTTTTTCGATTGTATGCGACAGTGCCAATAAGGCGGGTTGCCCTAAGCCTTGTGATAATGACTTTTCGGCGATGGCGCGACCGATGCGGCCATTACCATCCTCAAAGGGATGGATGCATACAAAATAAAGATGCGCAATGCCGGCACGTGTCAACAACGGCAAAGCATTCTTGCCACCGGGCGCAGTGTCATTGAACCAACGAATGAACCGGTCCATCTCAGCCTTCATGGTATCGGATGGCGGCGCTTCGAAATGGACCTTGGGATCATGGATGGCGCCGGAGACGACCTGCATCGGATCAGCGTGGGTGCGATAACGCCCGACATCATTAAGGTCGTTTCGACCGCTGCAAAGCATCTTGTGCCACGCAAACAGCTTGGCATGTGACAAGCGCTTGTCGTAGCTGCGATGCAGATCGACCATCATCTCAGCAATGCCGCGTTCGGCTGGTGGTACGCGCCGGTTGTCGGTATCGAGCCCGAAATTGCGCCGGATGGAGGACTGGACGGAATCGCGGTTGAGAATCTCGCCTTCGATTTCGGAGGTTTTGAGTGCTTCAATACTGATGAGATCGACGCGCAGCTCCGATTGTTCATCATTGCCGATATGCTTGAGGGTGCCGAGCACCATGCCCGCCTGATGCAAGAAACGTGTCTCAAGTAACGACAAGGCCTTGTCAGCATAGGTAAATTTGGGCCAGTCCGATTGTTGCCAGTTCCATATCATGAGCTATAGAGTGCCTTTCTATAACTCATTATACAGTAATATATTGAGTAATAAAAGGGTTCTTTATGCCTCATTCCTGATCCATGCACCTCGTCCTGCGCTCCAGTTGGCGCTAAGAAATCTGACAGGCTTCGCGCCTGCCAGCCGCAATGCAAATATTGGCGGGCTCTGCTATCCAAGTGGCCCGGGCTAGCGCGGCCGCAACCGCACAACATCCGGTGAGCCGGTATCATCGTTCAGGTCCGGGAACATATGTTCCAGCAGCAATTGCCGACAGGTTTGGTGTCCGATGGCGCGGGCGTAGTCGAGGGCTTGCCAGCCCTTCTTGTCTTTAATGAACGGATCGGCCTTATGCGTGACAAGCAGGAAATGAAGCGCGAGGTAATTGCCATCAGCCGCCGAAATAATGAGCGCAGTTTTCCCGGTCAGCGGCTCTTGCTCATTGAGCACGCCGAAATCTTCACGTAACGCGCCTTCAATCTCATCAATATCATTGATGTCGGCGCCGTAGTGAATATCGAACTCGCGTCCTTCTTCTTTTGGTCTGATCCGAGTGACTGTTCGGCTCAAAGATCACCTCCCCAATCAAAACGTCTGTCCAACACGGCAGAAACAGAACCGAGTTTGTCTTTGTCTGAACGACAGCGCATGGCAATAATTTTGCGCTCATCCGGTACTTCATAGTCGGTAGCGATATAGGTGGGTTCGGCGCGCTCAATGTTGATGAATGAGTTGACATCGGTCAGCATGATATCGGTCACATCAGGTGCGTTGTAGTCCACAAGCGGTTCACCCTGATACTTCAAAATCGAGCCATAGATGGTTGGCCAGTCCCACTTAAAACTGTTGAGCAACAATACGCCCTCGCCGGGAGAGCGTTTGGGTACATAAAATCCGATCCGCGCATCGAGGTCCCAACTGTCACGCAGATATTCAAGCTGCTGTTCGGTAAAGGCGGCATCACCCTGAGGTTCAGCGCCATCATGCCTGACCATGTCAAAATCATAAGCCAATAGAAACGGCATGCCGGTGGCTGTGCTCAAAAGCAAACAGCGTTGTTGAAACCCCAGCTTACGATCTGATGGATCAACAAGCTCACCCAGTTGGTAGGCATAAAGCCCTACTGATCCTTGCAAATTGACAGCGTGGGCGTAAGGGTCTGCTTTTTTATCGGTAGCAAGAAACTCAACCAATGTTTGTCCGGCACGGCGAACAAAATGTGTGTGATCCCATTTCTCGCGATAGGACTGATCGACAATCATCATGAAGGCATGAAAGGCGAGACGGCGCTTTTTTCCCGGAACGCTTGGTGATTTGAGTTTCAAAAAATCATAGAGATTTTGAGAAGAGATATCGCCGCCGGTTGGATAGCTGGGCGCATGCTCGGCAACAAGGCGCGGGATCAACTCAGCAAATGCTTGATAGCTGATCTCTTTTTTTATGCGGCGCATTTCATCCTGCAGCCGCTCAATATTGCCTTCAAATTCCAAGCGAAGATCAACAGCCTCAAGCGTCTCATCGTAGGGCTGGTAGCTGCGCGGATCGTCCAAACTCATTTCTTATAAACTTCTGATGGGAAGGCCTAAGTGGGTCGGCAATAAGGGGCAGCAATAAAGCCTCAGCTTCTCAAAAGTGGTGGTTCGGGATTCCTAGCATAGCCCATTCGCCCTTGAGAGCCTGAAACAGTTCTTAAATTGCGAAGGCCGACCCAAGTGAGCGAACAAAGACCACCCCATACCGACCTGCTGTTACAGGACCAGGGTGCCGGGCATTCGGGGAGCGATAGCGGTTCAAAGGTCGAGCAGATCGGCCAACCGAATAAGCTCTACCCGACTGAAGAAGCTTATTCCGATCTCCTGGCGGCATTTTCCTATTTCAATGACAAATTGTTTGGCGGCCAACTCTCGGCTCCTCTGATTACGCTGGCGCGCAAGCCCCGGTATGCTGGGTGCCTTTTGCCCGAACCGGTTTCAAAACAAATCAGGTGATCTGGCACATGAGATCATTCTCAATCCGCATTATCTGAAACAGCGCTCCGACAGTGAGACCCTTTCTACGCTAGTCCATGAAATGGCGCATCAGTGGCGGGAGGAATTCGGCCCGGAAAACGCCAAAGGTCAAAAACCACATGGGCGTTATCACGATGCGGTTTGGGCGGACCGCATGGAAGAGATCGGCCTGATGCCCTCTGATACGGGCAAACCGGGCGGCGCGCGCACGGGTTCCAGGGTTGCGCACTTCGTTATTGAAGATGGCCCGTTCGAAGTCACAGCTAATCTTCTGATCAAAAGCGGGTTCGTCATTCGTTGGGGCGACAGGCTCGCGCCAGAGGCAAGCCTGAAGAGCGCTAGGTCAGCCGACTCCCAAGCCGCTTCAGAACCAGCAAAGCCAAAAGACCGCATCAAATTCACTTGTCCGAATTGCAGTTTGAACGCCTGGGCGAAGCCTTCGGCGGAGCTCAAATGCGTGCCTTGCGATGCGTGTCTGCGCGCCAATACGAAATAAGCGGGGATTATCATGTCAAATCGGATTTCACCTCATTTTACCGGTCACGAACAAGCAGCGCAGGCTACGATCACGGTCGTCAAAAAAACGCCCGTGCGTTTGCCTAGCCGAAAGAAATTTGAAATCAAAAATTATGCGCTGCCGTGCTTTGCGGTGGCAACCGGTGCGATGGTGGGGTTGTCTGCGCCACATTTGATTCAGCCCGTTGGCTTTACGGGTTGGTCAAAGATTGTGGTCTTCACGTTAGGCGCGGCGCTCGTTTCTTACATTGTGAATCGCTATGCGGTTGATGACGGTGCGGATCTTGCAGCACGCGGTTTCTTGAGCGCAAGTGTTGCCAGGGTTGGATCAATCCTTTTGGTTGGTGGCGGCCTTTTTGCCTCGACCTATGCAGGTCTGACCATTGATCCGGTCAATGATTTGAAGCTCGGTGGTCATGGCCAGGCGTTGGTACGCTATGTCGATCAAATCAACGAGACGGTGAGCAGGTCCGTACGGGTCAAACCAGCGATAGATGCTGCTGTTACCGATATTGGACGCCATCTCAAATGTGAGATGAGCGAAAGCTGCCTGTCCGGTCGCGGTAATGGTGGACGCGGGCGCGTCACACGGGCGTTAGAACCGGTTGCGGTGCGTGCAACAGATATATCCGCACAGCTTGAAAACGGTGAAGGAACCCGTGCTGATAGGTTGGCAAAGCTCAATCATCTGCTTGGCCAATACCAAACGACTTTCAACCAAAGCTCAGAGACCCGAACAAAACGTCGTCAGCTACTGAGCCCGATTGATGCGTCCATCAAACAAGAAATCGCAGGCCTGAAAGAGGCTATGCCGGTAACACTTCTTCAGGCTTACACTGGGGAGCTTGAAAAAGGGATCACGATTTCAGGGCGACCAGAAGCCACGCGCAATGTCAATGCGCTGTTGCGCCGACACGCGGCGTCCATCCAAGCGGCTCTTGAGACGATTGAAACCGGGAAGATTGCACCACCACCGTTTCCGAACGAGGCCGGTGTGTCATCGACCTTTGCTTACATAGGCCACTTCATCCCCGTTGCGGCGCTGACGGCGGTGATTGAGCTGATCATGCCACTAACGCTGTGGGTCTACGTACTGCTCGGCCATATCTGGCGAAACTTCAAAGACGACCCACCTCATATCAAAGAGGCACCTCGCGTTACCGCACCGGGAGGTCATCATGTTCATTGATCCGCAATCAGCCACGGCCGGTGGAGGTGCCGCGCTCGCACTCGTTCTTTATGCCGCCGGTTCGATGTTTGTGACCGGCCCACTTGTTGTTGCGCGCAGCGTTGAGAAGTCAGGATGGGTCTTGCGGTGCGAGAAATCAGTCCAAGACGAAGTGCAATCTCGCGCTGGAACAAGTGCTCAGCCACCAACAATAATGAGCTGCGACGCGATCTTAGGCTCTATGGACCCACGCGTGAGAGAACTCATGGGGGAAATTTGGTGCAGATGCTGCCTGCGAGGCGATGGACTTAAAACGCCAACACGCAAAGCTCGCGCAGCAAGCCCAAGCCAAACTGTTTCAATCGGCACTAAACCAGGCCGGATCACGCTGCGCCTGTGCTGTTTCCCATGTCACGGAGAACAAACGCATCGCGATTGGCCTTTATGCGGGATCGGCCCGTCTGATCACACCAAATTCCATTGTCAATTTGAACGCTCACTTGAAGGCGGCTCTGCACGATCCTGCCTGCAAGGTGCTGACGGAAGTGTCGGAGTAACGCGCATGATTATTGGCTTTGTCAGAATAGAGAACGGCGCGGTGAATACCCACCGCGATTCCTACCTTCTTGAAAACCTCTCCGTTGTGAGTGTGCGTCGCCCATTTCTGATCGCCACGTTGATTTTTGCAAGCGGGACTCTCGCCTTCTCTATCGGCTTTTAACGACCTGCTCTACCCGGTTGAGCTTTTGGTGATGCTTGGCTGTGCCGCGCTCCTGCTCATTGCAGGCCAGGCTATCGGTCAAACTCAAACTAATCTCCCGTGAAACCAAAGGGACGGAACTGGCAGGCGCGGTGTGGGGTAACGCAAAAGCACTGCAGGACATTCGCCGCGCTATCGTTGAAGAAATGCGTGCAACTTCGAACGAGGAGCTGCGCTCATGAAAGATTTTCAACGCTCCTTTGGCGTCATTGTGCGCATCAACGCCATGTTTTTGAGTGCGGCGATGTTTGCCGCGTTTGCTTGGTGGATCTGGCCGAGTGAGGCCAAATATTGGGGCTTCGGTCTGCTTAGTATTTTTATGGCACTCGTCGCGGTTGCGTCTCTCATCGATGCTTTGAAAGCGATTGTATCGCTTTATCTGCGCGACAAGTCCCTGAGTGAGTGTGAGGCGCGGGCCAAACCACAGAAGAATGCAGATTTGGCTTCTGATGACGTGCTCGCAAAAGCGGGGGTGATTGATGGCTGAACCCAACACCACCGGGAAAGGACATCGCCGCTTGCTTGGAGTGACCCTGCAGGGCCGCGCAATTTTTGAGCCCAAACCCTGCCACTCCTTGCTGTTGTCTGCGGCTGGCGGTGGCAAGACCACCTGCGGCGCGTTGCCTTGGGTGCAATCGATGTTGGCTGACGCTAAGCGCACACTCATTATCACGGACGTTAAAGACGGTGAGATCGCAGCGCAATGTGCTGAGATGTGCGCAAGCTACGGCCGTAAAGTTGCGATCATTGATGACTTTAAACTTTTGGGCCGAGACAACCCGTTTCGCGTAGACCTCAACCCTTACGGCGGGATCATTGCCGCACATAAAGCGCAAAAGGGCGAGCTGGTTTTTGGCGACAGACAATGCCAATAACGCGCTAATTGAGGAACCGCCTCGTGATCAACGCAATGCTTATTGGCGCGATGAACCGCGCACTTTGGCTGAGTTTGGTCAACTGGCCATTTTAGGTAGCCCCGGGAGGGATGTTTATCCGGGCGCGGTTTGGAGTCTGATCTCTGATCCGAAGCTTTTGGATGCGGCGATCAATATCAATAAGAGCCACAGAGACCCGGCTCTTAAATCTTTGGCGATGCACGCCGAAGAAATGCAAAAGAGTCCTGAGCATTACGGCCAGCATCGCGGCGCGATCCTCAAAGCGCTGCGGGTGTTTTCTGCGGGTAGTCCGCTGCATTTTGCAGGTGCTGACGCCGATCTCACCCACCAAGAACTACTGGAGCAGAACTATGTTGTGTTTCTGGTGGGACCGCAGCGCCATATGGAGCGCTTGGGGCCCTATTTCGCCCTTCACCTCCAATCCTTCATGGAGGCGCTGCTCGGCACAAAAGGTCTGGTTGTTGATTTCATCTTGGATGAATTCACCAACGCGCCGCTCAAAGAGTTGGTATCGCGCCTGACCACCATGCGGGCCTATGGCGGCAATGTGCATATGATCGCGCAATCACGCTCAGAGATTGAGCGCAAATACGGTGAGAAAGAAACGCTCACCATTGAAGAAAATGCGGTGATCAAACAATGGTTCGGGTTTTCATCTTTTGTCGAGGCCGAGCGTGTCTCCAAAGCCATCGGAGATGCGCTGCATGTCAGTCATAGCCGGGGTTATTCTTCTGATCGCATGGAATTTAGCGCCAATCTGGCAACGGTCAGAGAGCGCCTCTTTACACCGGAAGAACTCATGAAACTGCCGAGTGATGAGCAGATCATCCATATCAAGGATATCGGCTTTATCCATGCCAAGAAGATCCGGCAAAATCAAATCGCACCTTACTGTTTTGACCTCAAAGACAACCCGCTGGAAGGCGGTCGCTTAGAGCCAGACCCAATTGTGACTTTAGTTTCACCACAAAGGAAAGAGGACGCAGCATGAGAGTGCGTTTTCTTCGTCTGAACTATGCGCTGTGGTTGATCGTGCCGGTTACGATTTATTTGGTAACAGCCACATACGGCCTGCCGCATCTGAGATGGTCTTACTCTTGGCGAGATGACGGACAGGGCTTTGATCCATTCGCTGAGCGTTTTTATCTGCGCTGCAAATATCTCGGCCTGAACGGGGCTTCTACGGTTCATCACCCGACCCGCGGAAGGTGCCCGCTTATTCGTTTCTTTCACGCGCAAAGGTCAAACCATGTCCGCTGATCTCAAGAACGATCTAAAACAATCCTTTCACCTAGCGGGTCTAAGAAAGCTCGCCGATGATTCCTTCACGCGCAAAGATCGGATCGAAGCGCTCAAAGTGATCAAACGTTTTGATGAACTCCGGGACAAGGCCGTTTCAAAATACAAGCAAACTTACGCAGCCCGCGTTGATGAAGCGATTTTGCGGCTCATGAACAAGGCGGGCGCTGCGGATAAAGACCTCACCCATCCGGCATTCGGCCAGGACCGCTTTAACAAAAGCGCGTTGAGATTTCGCGCCGAGCCGGGAAGTCCGCTTTGCCCATCTGAGCGCGATGCAACGGTTTTACGTTCAGGAAACGCGCGCGCTTGAAGCTATCCAAATGAAGACGCGGAAACAATCCGCAGCAGACACACTTGAAAGAGATTTTGCGCGCGCCACCGCGCGGGACGCACCGGATCTGGCAAGAGACGCATCAAAGACGCAACGCCCCGAGCGGCCCCGAGCCGTTGTCCGACAACGTCGCCGCTAGCACAATCAACGACAAGGAGACCTGACCTATGAGCGAAACCGCGACGCGAGAGTTAAGCGATGCCAACAAGAGCCAATCTGATCCGGGCCTCTCGAAAGCCAGAGAGAGTTTTTCCGGCAGGCTTCTAACAGAGCCGCAATTTGATGAAGTGATCGCCATCACCAGAATAATCGAGCGTGAGATTTACCGAAGTGGCACATTTAAAGACAAGCTGCAGGACTACGCTTATGCGATGGCGCGATCAGAAAACATGGATGCGCGCAAACTAGAAGGCACAATCCGTGATCTTTTTAAGGAGCGCATCGGACAGACTATGAATCAACTGCGTGAAAACCTCAAAGCACGCGAGGAGACACCACCAGAGGACTTGCAGAACAAGGCTTTGTTGCATGCCCATGAAATTAAGATGCGTATGGCGGGTGGCGAAAAAATTGCGTTTCACCGCAGCGTCGCGGAAGAAGCGCAAAGCCTGGCTGACGAGTTGGGCGTGACGGACAACCACGCCAAAAAACTCATGGTCGACGCGTTTGCCATCCAGCAGGGTGATGAGGGCTTAAGTTGGAAGGAATGGGGCGCACAGCTAGATGAAACCTATTACCGCCCGCAGATTGACGCAGAAAAAGACGCACGGGAAGCAGCCAAGCAAAAAACGAAAGATAAGATCCAACAAAAAAAGCCTGCTCGGGCGCTGCAAAGACGCCGATAGGTCCTGAGACCGAAAACCATTGGAAGGGCAAAAGCCCGCTCACTGTAGGTTACAGAGCGCCATGAGCAGGACTCTATTTCCATAAGTCAAAACAACGAGTTATGTGAAAAAAGTTCTTGCATTTGTCAGACCTTTTGACATATAGTGTTCTCTTTTTGTTCTCATATTAAAACTGGAAGGAGGTCATGATGAGCAAAAACACAACCCCTAACGAATTTTGTTCAGCCCTCCGGCTGGGCGCAGAGACAAGCGGCAAGCCAACATTGCAAGTCGATTACGAAAAGTACGAGCAATTGTTGGAGGACGCCGATCTAACGGAAACTCAAAAGCGCGAATTTATTACAGCGCTTTGGAGCATTATTGTGGAGTTTGCATCGCTTGGTTTTGGCGTGCAACCGATGCAGCAAATTGATCAAGGCAATGATTGTAACGATAGCATGATAGCAAGCGAAACTTCTCGGGATGAATTAAAATATGATCTGCCGGAAGACCTCCAAGCTATGTTAGAATTAGCAGATCCAAAAAAACAAAAAGAAGCGAGCGATGCGGAAGATGCAACATCTCTGACGCAACGAGAAAGTGAGGCAGAATGAGTATAGTCATGGAGGATCAAACAACAGAAAAATGTGCGGTGATTTATTGCCGTGTCTCATCAGTTGCGCAAACAAAGCGTGGAGATGGATTGGGGTCACAAGAGACGCGTTGCCGTGAGTATGCCCGTATGAAGGGCTATAAAATTGTCAAACGCTTTGATGATGATCTCACTGGCAAGGTTGTGAAACGTCCAGGTATGAGCGCCATGCTCAAATATCTAAGACGTCATCGCGCCGAGAATTATGTCGTATTAATTGATGATATTTCACGGCTTGCCCGTGATGTGGAGGCTCACTGGGAACTTCGGCGTACCATTATTGAAGCCGGAGGCCGCCTTGAATCTCCATCCATTGAATTTAAGCATGATGCTGATAGCCGTATGGTTGAAAACGTGCTGGCGGGTGCTGCGCAACATCAGCGTGAGAAGAATGCCGAGCAGACATTCCATCGCATGCGTGCTCGTCTGATGAATGGTTACTGGGTGTTTTCTCGACCGCGTGGTTATCGCTATGAGAAGACCCGCACACACGGAAAAATGCTGACACGTGATGAACCGCTTGCGGCGATTGTTCAGGAAGCGCTTGAGGGGTTTGCGTTCGGACGCTTCGACACCAAATTTGAGGTCAAACGTTTCTTAGAAAGTTGTCCGGATTTTCCCAAAGACCGAGCCAATGGTGAAGTTCGTCACCAACGGGTGGCTGAATTGCTGACACAGCCCCTCTATGCCGGTTATCTGGAAGCTCCCCGTTGGGACATTTCGCTTCGCAAGGCCAATCACGAGCCACTTATTTCTCTTGAGACCTATGAAAAGATCCAACAGCGTCTCAAAGATGGAGCCAGGGCACCCTTTCGCAAGGACATTAGCGAGGATTTCCCGTTGCGTGGCTTTGTAACCTGCGGGGATTGCGGAAAACCTCTGACAGCCTGCTGGTCAAAGAGCAAGACTGGCAAAAAGCACCCCTACTATCTTTGCTACAACAGACAATGTGAAAGTCACCGCAAGTCCATCAAGCGGGATGAGATGGAAGCGCAGTTTGAAGATATGCTTCGCACACTCCAACCGACCAAACCCTTGTTTGATATTGCGTGCGAGATGTTCAAGGACGCGTGGGGCCGTTTCCACGAGCAGGACAAGACACGTCGTCAAGCAGCGATGCGTGAGCTCGCAAGTATCGACAAAAAGATTGAGTTGCTGCTTGAGCGCATCATGGACAGTAGCAATGCAACCGTCATTACGGCGTACGAGAAAAAGCTCGCGGGGCTTGAAAAAGCGAAGCTCGTGGCGAAAGAAAAATGTGAAGCGCAACACAAACAGCGTCACAGCTTCGAGCAATTGTTCGAACTCGCTATGAGCTTTCTAGCAAACCCTTGGAAGCTATGGGTTTCCGGCGTCATTCACTGGCGTAGATTGGTGTTGAGATTGGCGTTTACAGACCGTTTAGCGTACCAACGCGGGGAAGGTTTTCGAACCCCGCAACTATCTGAACCATTTGCGTTTTTTTGTGATTTTGAGAAGAAAATCAAAATGGCGCACCCGGCAGGAGTCGAACCTGCGACCTTTGGAATCGGAATCCAACGCTCTATCCAGCTGAGCTACGGGTGCTTAGGCCAGGGACCGTTAGATACTCGATAAGGCGACGACAGGCAATCGGCCATCGCTTGCCCTCAGGTTTGCACAATTTTCAGCCCGTACCCCGTCGTTACGCGCCCGGAAACAGCTGACCGGGACGGTCCGCCGCCATATAGTCGCTGCCATGAGCAAGAAGACATCCAAAGACGCGTCGGCTGAGCGCCGCCAAGCCACTTGTACCATACCCGCCGGAGAGCCGGTGCCCGTAATCAAGGGCAGCCACATTTATCTCGTCGACGGGTCCGGTTTCATCTTTCGCGCCTTCCACGCCTTGCCGCCGCTGACCCGGCCGAGTGACGGCCTGCCTGTCGGTGCCGTACACGGCTTCTGCTCCATGCTCTGGAAGTTGTTGGGTGAAGCAAAACTTGCCGACCGCCCGACCCACATCGCAGTGATCTTCGACACATCCGCAAAAACGTTTCGTAACGACATCTACGATCAATACAAGGCTAACCGGCCACCACCACCGGAAGAACTCGTACCGCAGTTCCCGCTCATACGCGATGCAGTCAAGGCGTTCAACGTCGCCTGCGTCGAGCAGGACGGGTTTGAGGCCGATGACCTCATCGCCACTTACGCGCGCCAGGCGGTGGATGCCGGTGGGGATGTAACAATCGTTTCGTCCGACAAGGATCTCATGCAGTTGATCGAGCCCGGTGTCGTCATGGTGGACGGCATGAAGAACAGACACATCGGGCCCGACGAAGTCATGCAGAAATTCGGCGTCCCTCCGGAAAAGGTTGTCGACGTCCAGGCGCTCGCAGGAGATTCGGTTGATAACGTACCAGGTGTTCCAGGTATCGGTGTCAAGACGGCTGCAGAATTGATCGGCAATTATGGTGACCTTGACGAGCTCTTGAGCCGGGCGGACGAAATCAAGCAGCCAAAACGTCGTGAGCGGCTTATTGAGTTCGCAGACCAGGCGCGCACGTCACGCGATCTTGTGCGTTTGGACAACGCGGTACCGGTAAACGTTGAACTTCAAGACTTAGGCATCCAAGACCCTGAAGCCGAGGCGTTGCTGGGCTTTCTGCGTGAAATGGAATTCAATACAATGACGCGGCGCATCGCCGAAGCGCTGGGCGAGGAGGCGCCGCCACCGCTGCAGGCCTCGGTTGGTTCAAGCATTAAAGGCTCGAAGAGCAAGGGCGGCGCAAATCCTGCCGGAACGTCCACATCAAAATCGTCGGGCGACACGCCAGCAGGCGCCGGAACACCCTCAGCTGCCGTCGAGGATGGCGCGCGCAAGGCAATTGCCACACCCATCGACCGCTCAGTCTACGAAACCGTCACAACGTTGGAACAACTTGATGCATGGGTCGTAGGGGCACGCGAGGCCGGGCACTTTGCAATCGATACGGAAACGACGAGCCTGGATGCGCGCCAAGCGGAACTCGTTGGTGTGTCACTCGCCATCTCGCCGGGAAAGGCCTGTTACATTCCGCTTGCTCATGCGGCAATGCAGGATGGATTCGACTTCGGCGATGGTCCGGCAGACGGCGCCGAAATTGAGCAGATACCCTTGCAAGACGCGATGGCAGGCTTGAAGCCGCTGCTGGAAGATCCCGCCGTCTTGAAGATTGGGCAAAACCTGAAATACGACAGTCTTGTTCTGGCGCGTTACGGCATTGCCCTCACATCCCTCGACGACACAATGCTCTTGTCCTATGCGCTCGATGCCGGCCGTGGAGGTCACGGTATGGACGATCTTGCCGAACGCCACCTGGGCCACACCTGCATGTCTTTCAAACAGGTCATAGAACATGCACCCAAACCGCCAAAAGTAGAAAAAGGGCAGAAGAAAAAGGAAAAGAGCTTTGCGCACGTG
>CBDCUC010000018.1:0-17583 GCA_965222485.1 Hyphomicrobiaceae bacterium | reverse complement strand
CCCTACAGCTCCAGCAAGGCTTGTGCGGAACTTGTAACGGCGGCCTACCGTTCGAGCTACTTTTCTGAACTACCCTCGACGGTCGGTGTGGCAAGTGTGCGCGCCGGAAATGTGATTGGGGGCGGAGATTGGGCACGGGACCGTCTTGTTCCCGACTGTATCCGGTCATTCGCAACAGATCAGCCGGTACAGTTGCGTCATCCGCAATCACTTCGGCCTTGGCAGCACGTATTGGAGCCGCTAGCAGGATATCTTGCTCTTGCTGAACGGCTAAGCCAGCCAAAATCGAATGAATTGGCGATGGGATGGAACTTCGGCCCCGATCCGACGTCTGAGGCGACTGTGCTCGAAGTGGCTCGACTGGCGGCTAGGACATGGGGTGGAAACGCCACTGTGAGTGTTTGCGACGAGGTTGAGCCAGAGTTTAAAGAAGCGCGGCTTCTGAGACTCGATTCGACGAAGGCGCGCGATGAGTTACTCTGGCGCCCTCAATGGTCGTTAGGACGTGCCGTTGAGGAGACCACGCGCTGGTACAAGGCATGGAATGAAAAAGCGGACATGTTGGCTTATTCGCTAAAGCAGATAGACGACTATTCTGAGAGCCTAAAATGACCCGCAGGTTCGACTTCAAATCAACTGAGCTTCTAGGACTAAAACTCGTGAAGCGGCATCCGATCGGCGATTCGCGTGGTTTGCTAGAACGGACATATTGTGTGAGCGAGTTCGAGGAGGCAGGTCTCGACAAAGTAATCCGGCAAATCAATAGGACCGTGACACGTGAGAAGGGCACAATCAGGGGATTGCACTTTCAGAAACCACCCGCGATGGAGGCAAAGGTAGTATCCTGTTTGCAAGGTTGTGTGTTCGACGTTGCTGTTGACCTTCGTGATGGATCAACGACTTTTGGCAAGTGGTTCGGCATTGAGTTAAGCCGCGATAATGGTTTGTCGCTGTTAATCCCGGAAGGCTTTGCTCACGGGTTTCAGACCCTGGAGGAGAATTGCGAAATGCTATACTTGCACACCGCCGACTACACGCCGGCTGCAGAAGGAGGCATCAACGCACTCGATCCGGAGATTGGTATTGCTTGGCCACTTGCGGTCTCGGTGATGTCGGAAAGAGACAAGGGGTTACCTGCATTGGATCGTCACCTTGAAGGATTGCCGGCATGAAGTGTCGGCATTGCGCCGCTAGAATCGGTGATGTGTTTCTTGATCTGGCAAGCGCACCGCCATCGAATGCGTATCTACATGCATCAGAAATACACCGGCCTGAGCGTTATGTTCCCCTTCGTGTTCTCGTATGCAGCCAGTGCTGGTTAGTGCAGACGGAAGACTACGCCGGTGCCCAGGAACTTTTCGACGAGAACTACGCCTACTTCAGCTCCTATTCGCGTTCGTGGCTGCAGCACAGCAAAGACTATGTGTCGGCAATCAGCCGGCGACTTGGTCTTGGCAGGGAAAGTATGGTCGCTGAGGTTGCTGCCAATGATGGCTATTTGCTCCAATTCGTCAAAGAGCTTGGTATTCCTTGCTATGGTATCGAGCCGACAAGGAGCACGGCGTCTGCCGCCCGTGAGAAGGGAATAGATATTGTTGAGGAATTTTTCGGAATCGAGCTTGCTGATCGCTTGGCGGCCAAAGGGCAAAGCGCCGATCTAATTGTCGCAAACAATGTCTTGGCGCACGTTCCGGACATAAATGACTTTGTTTGCGGATTTGTCAGGCTTCTCAAGCCCGATGGTGTTGCAACGTTTGAATTCCCGCACTTGTTGGGTCTGGTTTCCGAGGCCCAGTTCGATACCGTCTATCATGAGCACTACTCGTATCTGTCGCTGACCTCCGTGTGCACGATTTTTGAGGCCAATGGCCTTCAAGTATTCGATATTGAAGAGATACCAACCCACGGCGGCAGCCTCCGAGTGTTCGCGCAGCGCGCCGATCAAGGCTCTCGCGACATTGAGGCTTCAGTGGCTAGCTTGCTTGCGGCCGAGCAGGACGCCGGCATGGCTACACTGGCTTATTACCAGAACTTCCAGAGCCGCGCGGACAAAGTAAAGGACGACTTCCTAAGATTTCTTCTTGATGCAAAGCGTGATGGCGTGAAGGTTGCAGGCTATGGCGCTGCGGCAAAGGGCAACACTCTGTTGAACTATGCGGGTGTGCATGCCGATCTCATGCCGTACGTCGTTGATGCCAACCCCAACAAACAAGGGAAATTCCTGCCGGGTAGTCATATTCCGATTGTTGGGATTGAGAGGCTCGAGGCCGACCAGCCGGACAGAGTTGTCATCTTTCCATGGAACCTAGCGGGTGAGATTATGCAACAGCTCCAACAGGTGAGGGCGTGGGGTGGTCGCTTCGTTAGGGCGGTTCCATCTCTTCAGATTTTGTAGGGCTGGTCCGATGCCAATCCGGAGTGCACTGCAAACAATCTGACAAGATGGCGCTAAGCGGATTGATCGAAATATTGAGGAACAATATGAGCAAAGTTGCAGCAGATCCGATCGGAGCGTTTGCGAAGGAGCGCCAGGATCAAATCTCCACCTACCCTGGTGATCGGGAGTTCAAGGATGCCTCAGCGCGCTGGCTCGATCTCGCATTTCGCCGGAGGTACATGTATCACTTCGATTGGCTTGGACGTCCAATCATCCAGCTTCCCGGCGACATGGTTGCTTTCCAGGAGTTGGTATGGGCGGTAAAGCCCGATCTGATCATAGAAACGGGAATCGCGCATGGCGGTTCTCTGGTGCTGAGTGCTTCGTTACTTGCTCTCATAGATATGGCCGAAGCTATTGAAAGCGGCAGCTCATTGGATCCCAGCCGGACGCGGCGCCGTGTGCTGGGCATCGACATAGACATACGTTCGCATAATCGCAATGCCATAGAGGACCATCCTTTTTCTCAGTATATCGAGATGATTGAAGGATCGTCGATCGATGCCGAAATTGGAGGGAAGGTTAAAGAATACGCTTCCCAGTATAAAAACATTTTAGTTTGCCTCGATTCCAACCACACCCACGAACATGTTCTCTCAGAACTTGAACTCTATGCTCCGCTGACCTCTCTCGGTAGCTACTGTTTGGTCTTTGATACAATCGTGGAGGACCTGGAGGATGACATGTTTCCAGATCGGTCGTGGGGCAAAGGAAACAATCCCAAAACAGCAGTAAAGGAATATATGAGGCTTCTGCAATCGGAGGGTCGACAGGCGGCGGATGGGAAACGTTTGATGCTTGAGCTGGATACGGTTTCTGACAACAAGCTACTACTCAGTGCGGCGCCCCATGGTTTCTTGAAGAGAGTTCAGGGTTGACGACGTATCTGTTCGCACGATGCCTTCCCGCCAGTTCAGCTCGGCGACAGAATTTCGCCTCGCAAACCTTCAAGGACTACGCGGTTCTTCTCTTTTGAGCTGTGTTGTTTGCGAGCCCGGCGGCGGAATTCCCGGACATATTGTCCAGCCGACGACTGCGGTCCCAATATTGATCTCATCTTCGCGCCTTGATGGCTATGATGATCTCAAAATTCCGCTCCCGATTCGTTTCAAACTGCTTTGAGGATACTGACAGACCATTCAATCACTATCTAAAAATGCACCGTAAACTTGGCAATTCGCCTGCAGCTGCCGCGAAACACCGACTCTTTGGAGCTTTGTGCCCATCGGTGAGGCGCCTATCCCACTGGTGGGCCTTGAGTTTATCTCTTTGGCATTGGCAGATTGGCTATGATAGGTAAGGCCAGCCTGTCGTAGGTAGGAATGGAGATCAGCCAACGCTCGATCCGCCTCCCGTGGCCGGAACCGAATCAGCGCAATTCTGGCGGGCACAAGGGCACACGAGCCGAAATTCGGATGTTGATGGACGAAGGTACCAACGAATGCGACTGACAGACATTCCTCTCCCCGGGGCCGAGCCAATTACTGACGATCCACTGTTGCTTGTTGGTGGAATATCACGATCCGGAACGACACTGCTTACGACGGTGCTCGACGCTCATCCCGCCATCTCCATGGGGGCAGAGCTAATCCCCACGCCGATGTACAGCCTCAACCAGTTACGCGCTGATTTCGAAAAAGCGTTGGAATTGGCGAACGGCGATTTTGCAGCCACGGGAAAGATCTGGAAGGAAAACTCGGACAGGAACGTTGGTTTGTTTTTTACGCGATGCCATCGTGCGGGCGTCACACTCAGCGAGTTCAAAGAGGTCTTAAACGAATATAGCGAAAAAATTGACGGGGACATTTCGTCTTGGCGTGATCGGCTCACGCTAGCCTGGACATTGATGCGCCGGCGGCAGCAGCGTGAGGGAACGCAACTGTTCGGATTCAAGCTAAACAGTACATCACTTGTTCCGACCGCAATGCTAATGCCCAATGCGTACTACGTTTGCATCGTAAGAGATCCGGTCGATGTCATTGCCTCGCAGATCAAGCGAAAGTTCCAGGGGGAGCTGGCTGAACAAGCAAAGCGTTGGACGATATACACCAAGAGATATTGTAGCTACGCCAACAAGCACCCTGATCGATGCATCGTGATTCGATACGAAGACTTAGTGCGGTCTCCACGACGGACGTTAGAAAAAGTTTTCGAAATGCTGCCTATCGAGATCAATGACGCAGTTTACTCCTATCACAAATCAGATGCCGCAATATTCAATAGTACGCATCCCAATCTTGATCGCATAAAGATGAGTTTCTCAGATAGCAGCGTTGGGTCTGGCTATCGTAGCCTCACGTCAGATCAGATTGACGAAATTCACCAGGTCACGGGAGCATCGGCCAAGAAACTAGGGTACTCTAAACAAAGCCATGTAATTCGCCCAAGCACGCGCGGTTTCGGGCTATTCGGTTCATGGAAAGGCCCCGCCGCATTTGACACCATAAATCCCGTAACCGCCCGCTACCACCGCGCCCGGGTAACCCGCGCCGCAAAGTTCAAACCCGCAGAGTATGAGTCACTTCTTGCTCCCTACGTCGACGATTACAAGGCCATGCGTCTCATCGACTATGCACGGATGGAGGACCAGGGCGACGACAAGGTGCTGCTCATCCGGCACGACGTTGATCACGATCTCGACACGGCTGTGAAAATCGCCAAATGGGAGCATGAGCGTGGTCTGCGCACGACTTATTGTCTCTTGCATACCGCCTGGTACTACGGACCAATGGACAAGAAGGGGCACTATCAGCACAGTCGGATGCTGATGGACGGTATCGAGCGGCTCCTGGAGCTGGGCCATGAGATCAATTTTCACAACAACTTAGTCGCTCTCGCGCTGCGCGAACGCATTGATCCCTACGAAATGCTGGAGCGAGAGCTTGAATTTTTCGACAGTTGTGGCGTGCCGATCGTCGGAAGCTCTACCCATGGAGATGCGCTTTGTCGCGAGTTGGAATTCCGAAATTGGGAGTTGTTTTCGGAATGCTGTGACGATCGCTTTGGTGGTCCGCGCGATGTATCGCACACGAGTGAGGACGGACACACCACGACATTTTCTCTAGGCCGTCGGTCTATGTTCGAATTTGGCCTCGAGTACGAAGCCTACGATATCGCTCGCGATATTTATCACACCGATTCTGGAGGCATAATGCGCACGCGTGAAGATACCCGCGGCCGGCGCGACTTTGGTCGCAAAGACGGGCGCGGCCACGTGGTCGGCGTCTTAACGCATCCAATCTGGTGGAGCTTCTGAGCGAGTTTAGCGCGCCCGCCGGAATGCCCTCCAACCATATTGACTTGATTAAGCCAATCAGCCCCTCTCGGAGTTCCAATCAGAGGATGTGGGATGGCATAAAGGCTAATCCAACAGCGCGAACCAAACCATAAGACTGCTTCTCAAAACCAAAGTCTGTATGGCCCAAGCCCCGTGAGAAACGGCGTGCTTGCAATGTAAGTTGGAGCGTAATAATACCGGTCTTGATCGATGGTTTGTCTGGCGTTGGGAGAATGGGAGCTCTGCCAAGCAAGCGCAATATTCATCAATAGTCATGTTTGCAAAGTTCGCCGATTGCGCAGTTGTTATTCGTAGTGTCGGGTTTGGGGGACAGTTTGGCGGGATTAGCGAAAAATCTATCTGACCGCTTCCAAGGCGTTGTGGATCTGTTCAAAGCGTCTCCTAGAGCTGGTGCGGATCGGGCACATTTTGACAGTTGGGCGGCGCGCTTTTCTTGGTTTATGCAGAAAATTTACGTCTGGTTTCGGCGTTGGGCGGTGAGTATTGGGTGTTTGTTTCTGGTCATCTCCGGATATCTGCTCACGTACCAACTGTTCTACATCGAGATGCCACTTGAACAGCTGGCGACGAAGATAAGCGGCGAAAGCGAGAAGGAAGATTTTCGCTACGACAATGTTGTCTATTTCCATGGCCGGACCCTTAAGGCTGGGCAGCTTGTTGAGTTCGATGTTGGGACGCCGCGAATAACGCGCCTCGGCGACCCCTCCGTGGAGTTTTTTGTCAAGGCCCTTGATCTAGATGAAAGCTCTGCGCCAACGACCTCAATTGGCAAGCTTCACATCTCCGGTTTAGGTAGAGGTTCAACTGTCACCCACGATCTTAAGAACCAAGAACTGCAGCGGTTCAGTGTGCCATGGACCTATAGGCTTGGGGACAGAGCAAGGATCACTGTAAAATACGATGCAGTGGAGACTCCACAGGGCCAGTCCACGCCGCGAATTGTGTTTGGAACCAATGTCGTCGACTTTTCACTGTGGAGCTATTTCTTTCTTTTCGTTGCCGCCGGTGTTGGTCTGCTCTTGTTCGCCCCAAGCAGTTCCCAAACCGAATTCTCATGGGACGCGCGGCGCAACGCCTGGCGGCTCACACTGCTGGGATTTGCCGTCTTTGCGTTCTATGTTCAATCGGGCGCGTTTATCTCTCATGCCTTCTTCCCAAATCATCAAAAGATAGGTCCCCTGTGCATAAATTTCGCACAGCTGGTGAATGATGGGCATCTTAAGGCTGTATTCTATCGCCAGACCGGTGCAGTTATCGTGCCCTTTCTCGCCGCGGTCGTGGAAGGAAACTACTTCCGGATCAGCAAATACTTTTGCGATATATACCCGACCACCGGCTACATAATGTACATTCTATGGACTGCCGGGTTGCTGTACCTGATGGCCGTCATCCGCGAAATTTGGGGTGCGAAGCTGGCGGTCATATTCGGGGTTCTGTCGGTACTCTATTTTCCATTTATCAATGATCTGTATATGCCGGATGTGGACGCTTATTTCATCATCCTCTTCGCATTCTACTTGGGAGCCGCAATAAGGTTCATCTTCGACCGAGGCGATCCTCGCATCAATTTGGGCATCATCGCATTCTTATCGCTTCTAATGGGTTTCATAAAGGTCACCCCAATCTTCTTGGTCGCCGTATTCTCGGTTCTTGTCCTATTGAAGATGTGGCCTGAATCGCATCGCCGCGCATTAGTCTGGTCTGCGGTCGCATTTGTCAGTCTCTTTTCAGCTTTTTTCGCTGGCAAGGTTATCCAGGATCAGTTTCAGCATCCAAATCGTCACGTTGGCATTGAAGGAGAACCGTTTCAGCGTCACGTCATGTGGCACATGATCTGGGCGGCATCTGGAAGATACGATCATTATTCCGCTCATGACTTCACCAAATCAGGTGGGCTGCGAAACAAAAGAGTCGCGGAGCGAACGGGATTGCCGATTACCACATACTTGCGACAATCCGAGACCGCCACACAGAAAGTCTACAAGCCTGATGTCTTGAACGCGCTGTCGGAACGACCGGGGTATTTCTATGCGACCGCATTGCATCGATTTTACGAAGCCAGCTTGAGATTCAATCGCTACACGAACCGCCCCCCCATATGGGACAAACTAATCGGAAAGCCGGCCGCTGGTGTTCTTGAGAAAAATACGCAACTGATACGCTACGGAGAAGGCTGGAAAGTCGCGCCATTGGTGCTCCTTGCCAAATTCACGCAGAATGACTTGAGCAAGGCGGCAGACACACTGTTTCTGGTGGCATCCATCATCGGTGTCTTCTGTTTTCGTTCCCGGCCGCTGCAATTCTTCCTGTGTATGGCCATACTCGCGCAGCTTTGCTTCTCGTTCTTGGTGCACGATATCAACCGCTACTTCATGTTCTGCAGTTGGGCGCACTTGTTGGGACTGAGCATGTTCGTGCTCGCCTCTTCTAATGCGATTTTTGCGGCGGGCAGGACACTTGATCCCTAGTTCATGATGCATCTTGGCACGTGAACGCCCGCAGTCCGGTGGGCGAAGGATAATGCACAAGACCATCGAATGAAGGAGGTTGTAACATCGACCGCGAGCCGCTTAGATCGACCCAACAGATAGTCCAGACCCTCCGCCAAACGAAACGCATCTGTGTCTTGAAAAATCTGAAGAAGGACACTCCTAGGTTTCACCTCAGTCTCCGCTGGAATAGAGTATACAAAGTCAGCTTGTGACAATGGAGTTCCCTCGTTGCACGTTCAAAGCCTCAATAATCTAAAGCGCTATGCAAATACCTACTGGCAATTGAGCGTCGATTTTCTCCGCTTCACCGGTCTACGCGGGCAGTTCGTTGTCTTGCTGATCGCAGCTTTCGGCTTCCTATTTCCCCTTCCACTGGCGCTACTGGTGCGGGCCATGCTGTTCAAGGCCGAAGGTAAGCAAACGATGCCCTTTTCCTTACCCCTAATGGAACAGGTGGCCCAGGTTTCCACCATGATGGTGATTTACGGCGCGCTATTAGCCTACGCAGCCGTCCTCTATGCCAATTACCTTCTTGGCAGGAGTGTCATCCGAATGAACATGGCCTGGCAGGACACGATGATCTGGGATCTGCTCAATCGTATCCCTCATGCATCTAATGTCGCATATCGCCAGATTATCGATAAGCAGCCACCACAAAGATATATCAACCGGGTCTTGGATGCTGTGAGGGGCGGCTTTCATATTGGGCGGGTCATCACACTGGGAATGCAGCATTTCGGCATTGCAGTTGTTGCGATGGGGATTTTGGCGTGGACGGGGCCGTCAGCCGTCATCGTTCTCTTAGTGATCACAGTTGTGGTGCTACCCGTTTATGCACGCCTGTTATTGCAACTCACTCGCGTCAGGCATGAGTCGCAATCGCTTGGGCCGATCGCATCGCGACAGGCGGTAGAGCTTGTTCAAGGTGTTCTTTCAACGCGTCCCGATTTGCGTTTCGATGCCCGATCATTGCAAAGCAACGCTCGACAGATTCTGCGCCCTGCATATTCGATAACGAACAAACAATACTATGGCCTGACGACAATCAATTTCTTCGTTGGTATTCATCTAATAGCCAGCCTTATGCTGATCCTGTTTCTTGGTGAATACCACGACCAGCTTGGTCTCGGCGCCGCGATCGATAGCGGCGGAAGCTTGTTCTTCGTTGGACTTATTTTACTGATCCGGTCCGTTTTAGTGCTTATCAATCTGTTTGCGCGTTTGACGAGGGGGTATTCTCGTTTGGCAATGTTGCGCACGCTCCTGCACCCAGAGCGCAAGGATCTTGACGCATGCAAAGGCAGAACAGGATTTCTTCAGCGCGACACTTCCGGAAATGTGCAAGAGCTGGAGTTAGGGGATGCGTACTGCGTGCTTTCACCTCCCGTGCAGTATGCATTCGAGTTGCGCTATCTATCGAACTCGATAACGGATTGCACGCCTATCGCGTCCGAATGCTGCTCATTTATACCGCTTCTTGATAGCGAAAATCTGGATTGGCTCAATCCCGATGCTGATCGAAAGCACACACTCAGTCATGGTGTCGAGATCTCAGACGCGTCGGTAGACCTCCAATTGGCAGCCCGCGGATTCGTGCCTGACGACGTGCCGCTTATTGCGGTCACCGAGGCGGCTTGGGGCCACCTGACCGGCAAGGATTGGTTTGCCGATGTGAAACAAAAGCACGTGTTCTTTATCATTATGTCGGCAGAGCGGTTCCCCTGGACAAGCTACGCCGAATTCCCGGCCGTCGCCTCGGACGGCAGCAACATTCTGGCATTGGGCGCACTAAAGGATTTGGTGGTTTCTCAGGGCAAGAAAATATTGCACGGCAAGAGAAGCAAGCGCGACGCGCGAGCAGACCTTGAAGATGATCTTGATGAAGATTTCTAAGCTTCGCCCGTGCGCACTCTAGCCCCGCTTGAGTACAAAGAGCTGATTGGCTCCGAAGAGGAAGCGGCGATATGTTCCAACAACCAACCCGGCTTCCTCTGCCAGACCCTCCATGAGCTTGCGATTAATCAGTTGCTCGTGCTCCTCGGCCGCACCTGCGCTGAACAAACCAATGCGAGAGCCAAATTCGTGGGCCCACTCTAGTGACGGATGGGGTGTCGTAAGCACGAGGGAACCATTCTGGTCGAGAAACGACGCCCACTTGCGCATGTCCTCAGCAGGACGTGGTAAATGCTCGATGATTGCAAGGCCGACAACTGTATCGAATAGCTCATTGTTAGGAAAATCTTGCTCAAAACGAAACTTGGGGTGCGTCGCGCGAGCTACGGCAAGTGTAGCCGCGTCATAGTCGTACCCGTAGTAACTCTCGGGCAGGCAGAATTCGGTGAGCGCACCATTCCCGCAACCAATGTCGAGGACACGTCCCTTCAGGAATGGCCTGGCTGCGTTCAAGCGCTGACGTTGCAGGAACGGCGATAGCAGTCCCTCACTAACCTGGTCCGCCACAAAAACCTCCAAGATCAAAGAGAGACGAAACCGAAATCAGGTCGGAACCGGTGGGCGGTTGTCATCCCGTCAAGCTAAGACTTACACGTGATCAATCTGGTCGGCGCCGACCGATTGGTCACTTGACGCAGAATTTTGAGCTGAAATCTGATTGCGAAGTGAGCGCTGCCTTATGTCTTCCAGAAGAGCCCTGTTAACTGACAGCAAGTCCGCGATTACCGCAATTGAGAAGCTCATGAAGCTCGCGGTTGCTAGGATTGCTGCTAGCAACAGCGATTGAATATGGCCTTCGCCCTCACCGATCATAAAGAAATAGAGGTAGCGCGTTGAGACAATCAGGAAGCCAGCGCCAAAAATGGCGCTTAGCGTCAGGAATGTCTTCAGCGGCCGATAGATCAGAAAGATGCGGACAATCGTAACAATCGACCGCCAAAGATAGGATCTTATACTTTTGACCAATCGCGAAGGCCTCAGGTCCTCGTTGACCCGCACCGGCACCGAAGTGACCCGAATATTCTTACGGCCTGCTTGGATTATCGTCTCCAGAGTGTACGTATATTCTGAAAAGACGTTCAGCTTTAGAGCCGCTTCCCAGTAGATCGCACGAAACCCCGAGGGTGCATCTGGAACGTCGGTGCGGCTCGCCACCCGGACAACATAACTTCCCAGCTGCTGAAGCCACTTTTTAATCGGCGAAAAGTGTTCGATCTGCCGGATCGGTCTGGCACCTATAACAAAGTCGGCTTTGCCTTCGACAATTGGTCGAACCAAGTCAGGAATGCTGGCCGCGTCATACTGATTATCGGCGTCGGTATTAACAATAGTGTGCGCGCCAAGCGCGAGGCATGCTTGAATTCCAGCCATAAAACCGCGAGCCAGGCCTTCGTTGTGGCGTAACCTAACAATGTGGTCGACACCGTTTTCCAACGCGACTTCCACAGTCCGGTCCGTCGAGCCATCGTCAATGATCAGCCACTCGACCTGATCATACCCTGGCACTTGACGCGGTAGGTCAGCCAGCGCGATCGCGAGAGTGCCTTCCTCATTAAAGCATGGAATCTGGATTATGAGTTTGCGGCCAGGGCTGCTTGCCCGATCGGCTGCTTCGACTCCAGATTTAGCGTCCTCAGGTATCGATGTTGGCATGCTCAAGCGCCTCAATGCCTAATTGGTCAAGTATCTCGGTGTACAACGGCAATTCTCCCGATGCTCTCCCGCCTATCTATCGAGCAAGGGTTTTTCATCTTGGGTTATCCTTGTCAATATCGCTCTACTTGTGCCTAACAAACAGACACCGAAGCGATCCAGAACTTGTGTACACGACGGCTTGATTACGCGTGCGTTCGCACCAGGCAGGCATGCCGCGGCAAACAGGCCGGTCATTTGCAGCAGGAGGGCCAGTTGGCCGGCCTATCACGGAGACGATGGCCCAAGCGCCTTTTCGCGGACCACAAGATTGCTGGCAACATATATCAAACAGGTTGATTTATGGGTCCTGATAGAAAGTAGTCGTCGCTACGATTTCTGTTTCATCGCAGCTTTCTAAAATTTTACACCCCTTATCTCGCAAAATCTCGCGACAGATCTCGTGGTTTTGGCGGCCATCCCGCGAATAAAGCGCAACAATGTGTAAGCCTCGTATTCTCGAAAGCGAATGATTGATGCCGGGCAGCGCCTCCACCTCTGCCCCATTTACCGTGACAAAAAGCAAGTCAACAATTGGCTGGCCCCAGTTTTCCAAGATGTTATCGAGCGAATCGACTGGGTCATCAAATCCTTGCTCCTCTTCGAGCTTGGCAAGGTCAACCAACGTGTTTCTTTGCCGGCCCTTGCCTTTCACAACTAACCTGTCGGGCTTACTCCATACGCCGGCTTCGATCACGTCAATGATGTCTTGCAAACCATTTTCTCTAATATTTCGTCGCAGAATCTCTACATTGTCCGGCATCATTTCGATGGCCAGAACCTTACCTTTCGGTCCGACAAGCTCGTCGGCAAACCGTATCGTCTTGTGGCCGAGATACGCACCACATTCCACAACGGTTCCACCCTGCGGTGGGTGCAACTGCTTTGGTGGCCAAATACTGTCCGAGGCGTACCGCTGTGCAATATCTATTCCCAGGAGGAACGTCTCTTCGTTGAGAATTGAAGGGACAAGATCAGCGACGTATTCATAGGCGAGTTGATGATTTGGTTTGGAGATGTTGCCGTAAAACGAACGGCCATTGGAAAGTTTGACGTAGGCTAGGCCATCGCGCACTTCGGCTGTTTCGAATGCTGTTGATCGTAGCGCATCGATGTGTTTGGGAAACGATGCAGGTGCTCTGGCCAGATCACGGCTGCTGAAACGAGCCATCACCGATTCATGGCTCTCGTTGCGCACTTTTGCAATTGTCTCGAGGCGCGCCCGAGCCGTATTGCTCAGGCTATCGACCTTGGTACGCCTCTTGAGAAAGAACATCGCTTGGCCTCAGACTATCGGTGTCGGTGAAAGAACCGGTCTCGTATACAGGAGCGGAGAACGTATCGCTGCGCTCTGGAGACGTAAAGTCCTCTGGAACCGGTCCATCCGCTAATCGCGCTCCACTTCGCGCTGTAAGCTGGCCGGCTGCGCAAACGAGCCCAGAACAGCGAGCAAAACATCACCGCCAACAGTGGTTATTCGGTAGAGCCCGGCAAGTGCAATCGCATTTGCATCTCCAATTGGCCCGGTGAGAATTACGATCATCATAGCCTCTCGCACGCCAATGCCCGCAGCGGAGCCTGGAACAACAAAACCAAGCAGCCACGATATGGAACCAGCTGCAATTACGAGGCCGAAGTCAGAGGTTTCAACAGTTGTGATCTGGCGGGCGAGTTCTAGCAGGATGAACCCCGTGCCGACAAAGAAAACGATATGCATTAGGTTGGCCAGAAGGAACGCACGCAAGAATGCCGGCCGCCTAAAGAGCAGCCAGTTAGTAGAAACCCATCCCCTAAAGAACGCAAAGCCTACGCCAGCACTCCCGATGACTGCGACGACCGCCACGAGGCTCCATACGTATGCAACATCGCCACCAGCCTGCTGCGTGCCAAGCTCCAATAGAGTATTACCGCCAAGGATAATCGCAACTGCGATTGCAGCGATTGAAACCGAGGCGGCCTCGGCAAGCGCCGTCGTTACAAGCGCACTGTGTGGTAATCCTGCATTGCGCAAGACGACATGACGTCCAACAAAGTGCAGCATGTTCGTCGGTAAATATTTGTAGATTTGTGTCACGGCATAAAGACTGGCGACAAATCTTGCTCCAATGCGAACATCGACCAATCCACTGAGCAATAGCCACCAGGCCAGGCCGAGAATAATTCCAAGACCGCAATAGGCGAGAGAAGAAGCCAACAGCGCTGGTAAGATATTTGCAGTTGCGACCCCACTCAATGCAGACCAGTCCGCATCACCGATTTTATAGGCGATGTAAGCGAGCGATGCTATCGCGAGCGCAATTCCCAGAACTCGTACAAGCCTGCGACGCGTGCTTGGCGGGCTTTCGACAGGATCAGTCACAACGGCAAAGTACCATAGTCCAGGGCAGGGGCGCGCGCACTTGTTCCACGTTGGCGTGCTTTGAAACCAGGTCGACAAAGTCGCGGCGGCGCCAATGCTGAATATGACCAGGTGTGTTGCCCAGGTCAGAAAGGTACTTCCCGCGAGCCATGTTTAGGCCTCGCCAGATTGGCTCCCGCGGTACGCTCAACAGCAACCATGGACGCGCCAGTCGGGTAAGCACACGAAGGGCAAATTCAGGGTCAGGAACGTGTTCCAGTACCTCACAGCATACCACCAGCTCTGCGGCAGCTTCCTCCTCGGAAAGCTCGTAAAGATCCCGAACCACGAAGCTTTCTGCGAAGCCCTCATCGCGGGCTGCTTCGTTGGCCTGTTGTACGACAGATTCCTCCAAGTCGGCTCCGCGCACCGCCAGCCCTCTACGGAGCATTTCCAGCGACAGTTTTCCTTCGCCGCAGCCAACCTCGAATACGTCCTTTGCCTGCGTGAATTCAACCAGATCGGTAAAATTCCTCAAAAATCCTGCGACGAGATAAGCAGCTATCGGATTCTTGGAATTGTATTTGTCGTAGTGATTTCCAGCAACGTTATCGTAATCGAATTTCGCCATGGAGCTTCCTGAACGGTTGCGCGAGTTTGTATTTTCAAAGCCGCAGAGCTCGATAGCGAGCCAAATGCGGCATTCCCCGGGCTGCAACCGCTAATAGTGTGTTCAGTGCGATCGGCCGTCAGCCACCTGTTTATGACTGTCATGCCTCGCGCCGGAAAATACCAATGTGCTTTCGTCTTGTGCAATTCATTATCACAGACCCTCCGGTGGTCTCAAATATGAAGTTTGGGCGTTAAGAGATAAAATCCCGAAGTTCGCCCATGAATTACATCATGATCTTCGCCTAACTACCGGCGCAGCGTTTTCACATAGGTTCTCGCAGGTGAGTGGACCCTTGCAGGTCCCTCACCAGGCTGCTGCTGTACGGTCATACTGCGAATATGTTTCTTGCTTTCCCGATATCCTGATTAATACTGCCAAGTCGGCGTCGGCCATCCTTCCACCAGTCTCGGAGCTGGACCAGCTCGCAGCCAAAGGATCAGTTGCTGACGGAGAAATTGTCACTAGGGTTGCCGTTTGTGGACGCAAGGGGCATTGATCAGCTTGTCGTTCCGCGCGCTGATCAGCTGTTTGAGATGCTTTGCGAGCCGGTATTCAGCTTGACCGCCCGATGGAGTCGATAACCAATATCAATCGCCGCAGCATTCTGGTTGGGGCCACCCGAAAATCCGACTGCCAACAGATGGGAGATCGACACATGGCCGGCCAGTTCAAACCGGAATGGGAAGCCAAGGGCGTACAGGTTCACCAAAGCAGTTACGTGGACGACCCTAATGCTGAGATTGGCGCCGGAACCCGCATTTGGCATTTCAGCCATGTCCTGCCTGGTACCGTGATCGGCACAAGCTGCACGCTTGGGCAAAATGTCGTAGTGGGTCCGCGCGTGCGCATTGGCAACAATTGCAAGGTTCAAAACAACGTCTCGATTTACGAAGGCGTGACGCTCGAAGACGGCGTTTTCTGTGGTCCAAGCTGTGTATTTACAAACGTCAATAACCCGCGCTCCGAAATCGAACGCAAGACCGAGTTTCGTCCCACGTTAGTAAAGGCAGGCGCCTCGATCGGGGCGAATGCCACGATCGTTTGCGGGCACACGCTGGGCGCCTACTGTTTCATCGCCGCCGGTGCCGTTGTGACAAACGATGTGCTCGATTTTGCGTTGATGGCGGGAGTCCCCGCAAAACGGATCGGTTGGATGAGCAGGGCTGGACTTCGGCTTGGTAAAGACTTGATCTGCCCGCAGGAGGGCACGCGCTATGTTCTTACGGAAGATGGCCGGCTGAAACCGGCTTAAGTCGCCACGGTGTCATCGCCGCGCCAGCACACGAAAGCCCTTCTTTGCTAGCCTTCGCGCCGCGTTGACGGCCTTAAGTCCCAGCGTTGAGAGCCTGAATTCAAGCCCGCCGGAGAACCAGGTCGGTCCAGCCCGGCTGGCGATAGCCAGCTGTGATAGTCGTGTGGCCGGAACCTCAACGACAAAATCTCGAATTTCAGCCACGCTTCCGCCGGCCCCCAAGGGTACGTTGAACATGAAGCAAAACCGCCTGGTGGCGTAGCCCGGACGGAAGCTTAGCCTCACAGATTCCGCTCCGCCTTCGAACCGGCGAAGTAGTCTGCGTTTAACATCTTTTTGGCCGCCAACATCCTCGACAACAAAGAACTGGCACAAAGCGCCCTTTGGGCCTGAAACATCTGCACGAAAGGATACCGTGTATTCCGCATTCGGCAGCGCAGAAAACGACATGTGAAAGCGAAGCCCGGACATGCCGAGATACACGAAGGCATGCCGATTGACTTGCTGAGAAAGGACAATCTTTCCTTTCGAGACTGATGCGCCGGTCGTGCTCTGGCGGACGTGATTGAACCAAAGGGCGCTAGGAAGCTGAAAGTTATGGCGTGGAATGAGTTCCTTCATCTGCGCCAGCTTCAGCTTCATCGCGAGAACCGGATCGGCCTTCGCACGGCTTTTCGAAGACGAGCCGGCATACCCGAGCATGTGTGATATCGGCCCACAAATCTGGTCGAATTGCTCTTGCTGCTCGGGCGTCCAGCCAGATGGACCAGGAAACGCCATGCTTTTGTTTGCGTTAATTCGTGTTGCGAAGAAGTGCTCGGCAAGTCTCGGGTAGAATGCAATGTCATGCTGCTTGAGAATTGCTCCGCAGGTCTCCATAGAGTCTGTAAGCTCATTGCTTCTAATTCGAGACTGACAGGCTAGAAAAAGGCGGGACATCGCCTCACGGACGTAGTGACAGCAACGCTCGAACGGCGAAAGGTTTGCCCAGTTCATGACATCATCAGGCGCTGGATGGCGATCGTCCGTCGCTGTGTCGAACCATTCGCGGTTCATAATTGAGCGAACGACTTTATCAGGCGCGCGATGCAGGAATACAAAGTGGGCATGCGGGAAATAGCGTTTTAGTATATCCACATGCCGTTCCAGATAAACGTTGAGTTCAGCAGTGTCAGCCGGTTTCTGGTCCGCAAGCCAGCTACGTGCCGCATCGATTCTCCCCGTTACGTTCGACGGGTCGGCAATCCAATCGGCATAACCTAGGCCTGTGCGGTGATCCTCAAGTCTCTCACCTTCTTCGTAGGTGAAATTCAGGAAGTCTTCGTGTCGGGCCTGAAGACTACTCGCGTCATCGAGAACTTTCGTTAGCCATTTCGAGCTAGAGCGCGCCGTCGACAGAAAGAAGAACATGCGCGGTTCGGCCTGCCAATGAATCGGATGAATATTGA
>CBDCUC010000017.1:0-10128 GCA_965222485.1 Hyphomicrobiaceae bacterium | reverse complement strand
GGTGGTTTTCGCCGTTCCAACGGTTATTGTCGCTATTCTGGTTAGGATGCGACTTGGTTCGCCTGTTCTTTTTCGTCAAACGCGGCCGGGTCTCAACGGCAAGCCTTTTACATTTCTCAAATTTCGCAGCATGACAAGCGAGTGCGACGTCGACGGCAAGCCGCTGCCTGACGACCAGCGCCTGCCACCGTTTGGCAAATGGTTGCGCAGCACCAGCCTGGATGAGTTGCCGCAGCTCATAAACGTGTTGCGCGGTGATATGAGTTTTGTCGGCCCGCGCCCGCTGCTCATGGAATACGTTGAGCACTATACGCCTGAGCAAGCGCGCAGGCACGAGGTGCGGCCGGGCATCACAGGGTGGGCTCAGGTCAATGGGCGAAATGCAGTTCCGTGGCCTGAGCGGCTTGCCATGGATGTGTGGTACGTCGACAACCGAAGCTTCCTTCTCGATCTTAAGATTATCTTGCTGACACTGGCGCGCGTGCTGAAACGGGAAGGTATCAATGCTCCCGGTCACGCCACTGTGCAGCGGTTTGACGAGTCGAATTCGAAGCAATGAACGACAACACACCTCAAATCGTCATTATCGGCGCTGGCGGGCATGCCAAAGTGATCGTGTCAGCCCTGATCGCGAATGGTCAGCGCCCATGGCGTATTTTCGATGACAATGCGAACGCACTTGCGCACACGGAGCTGCTCGGTTGCCCCATAACACCGACGGAAGGTGATGCCTGGTGGAAGGACAACAGGCCCACCACCCTCATTGCGATTGGCGACAACGCTGCACGAAAATCCATTGCCGCTCGCCGCCACGCCGACTTTGTTTCGATCATTCACCCAACCGCGAAGATCGACCCCAGCGCGAAGATCGGCCGCGGTGTGTTTGTCTCAGCCGGTGCCATTATTCAAGCCGAGGCCAGAATAGGCGACCACACGATCATAAATACCGGCGTAATCATTGAACATGATTGCGACATCGGACCTTATGTGCACATTGGGCCGGGCACGGCCGTGTGCGGCGGCGTATCTGTTGGAGAAGGCACGCTTATCGGTGTCGGGACGTGCGTGGTACCGCTTGCGAAAATCGGGGCCTGGTCAACCATCGGGGCTGGTGCTTCGGTGGTGAGCGACATTCCCGATCATGTCACGGCCATGGGATGTCCGGCACGGGTTGTCGAACGGGGATGACACTTTGTCCGCGGACATTATTGGCGGCGAGCGATGAGAGCCAATTCGATCCCCTCGCTGTTTGAAAGGTAAACACAAAAAGCAAATGAGCGCGCCGCAGACCACAGCGAATAGCAACACAGTTGGAGCTGACAAGGATCAGCGTGTTTTCCTGTCGCCGCCACACATGTCGGGGCGCGAAGAGGAACTGGTTCAACAAGCTTTTGCCTCGAATTTTGTGGCGCCTGCAGGGCCGATGCTCGATCTGTTCGAGGAGAGGCTGCAGACTTATACTGGTTTCAAGCATGTCGCAGTACTCACCAGTGGCACGGCTGCGATTCATCTGGCGTTGCGGCTCTGCGGGGTGGGCGCCGGAGACAGGGTCTGGTCGCCCACGCTCACGTTCATCGGCGGCGTGGCGCCAATCCTTTATCTTGGTGCAGAGCCGGTCTTTGTTGACTGCGAGCGCTGCGGCCTCGTGGACCTCGACCTGGCAGAAGAGGAGCTTTCGCGGGCCAATCAGTGCAATCAGTTGCCGAAGGCCATGATCACGACCGATCTTTACGGCAACCCTTGCGATAACGAACGCGCGCACGAACTGTGCAAGCGGTATGGAGTCCAGCTTATATCCGACGCTGCGGAAGCCATGGGTGCCAAGCGAGGCATTACTCACAGTGGTCACCCGGCGCGATTTGCGGCGTTCTCATTCAATGGCAACAAGATCATAACAACATCCGGCGGCGGCGCTCTTGCCAGCAATGATGAAGCCGCCATTGTGGAAGCGCGCAAACTTGCGACACAAGCACGCGAAGCAGTCGCACACTACGAACATGAAACCTACGGGTACAATTATCGCCTGAGCAATATTTGCGCGTCCATCGGCGTCGGACAGCTGGAGGTGCTGGACGAGCGGGTCGCGCGCAAAAGAGAGATATTTAAATCCTACAAGGCAGAGTTGTCGTCGCTGGCCGGAATAAGCTTTTTGGAGGAACCGGCAGGCGCTCATTCGAACAAATGGCTGACGGTGATGATGATCGACAGGATGAAGTCGGACCGGGTTCCGGCGGATGTCATCACGGCATTAGAGGATCATAACATCGAAGCGCGCCCCGTGTGGAAGCCGATGCACATGCAGCCGCTGTTTCGGGATGCGGAATGCTTTGGCGGGGCAGCGGCGGCGGACCTCTACGATACGGGCGTATGCCTGCCTTCGGGCACGGCCATGAGCGAAGAGACGCTTAACCGCATCGTTTCGGTTACCCGGTCAGCGTTGGCCTGAGAGAGCAAAGCGTACCAAAAAGTATAAATCGGGCACATGCATATCTGGTACATCAACCCCTACAGCGGCGGCCCCGGGATCGGTCAAGCTTTCCGCCCGTTCAATCTGGCGCGAGCCTGGCAGCGGCAAGGCCATTCGGTCCATGTCATCATGGCCCAGTACCATCACCTTCTCTATGACAATTTGAGCTTACCCGCGCAGCTTACGGTCGAGGGCGTAGTCTACCACTGCCTGCCAGCGCGGCATTATCAGGGGAACGGCCGCTCGCGCGTTCTCAATATGTGGGACTTTTGCCGGAGTGTCTCAAAACTTGAAACACAGGCTCCCGGCAACATTGAACAGCCTGATGCCATCATTGCATCGTCCCCGCACCCATTTACCGTTATTCCAGCAGCGCGACTTGCGAGGAAATTTGGTGCAAAGCTTGTATTCGAAATTCGTGATCTTTGGCCGTTGAGCATTACGGAAATTACGGGCACCTCCAGATGGCACCCATTCGTTGCAATGTGCGCGTTTGCTGAACGATTTGCCTATCGCAACGCCGACCTGATTTCGTCGGTACTGCCACGTGCCGATCACTACCTTCGAGACGTAGGTGTCACCGACAAACCGTTCGTGTGGGTCCCCAACGGAGTGGAACTGCTGACGGGCGAGCGCCCTCTCGTCTCAAGTGAGACTGCTAAACGAATTGTTGAAGCGATTGCCGAGTGGAAGCGTGAGGGGCGCGTGATCGCGATCCACGCCGGGTCAATGGGCCCGCCCAACGGACTTTTAGAACTTCTCGACGCCGTCATGACACCGGGCGGACGTGAGATGGCAGACCGCTTTGGGATCATATTCGTGGGCTCCGGTACGCTGGAGGACCAGATCAGGCGGAGAGCCCAGCAGGCGCCCGGCAACGTTAGAGTCTTCGGGAGGGTGGACAAAGCTGAATTGCTGGCGATCCTTGCGGAAGTGGACATCGCTTACTGCGGTCTCACTGACAAACCTCAGCTGTACAAATACGGGGTCTCGCTCAACAAGTTCGGTGACTATCTGCTGGCCGGGCTGCCCTCGCTGCTGCCAATTGCCGCGTGTGGCGATCCGATCTCGGAATCAGGGGCTGGCATCGCAACTGGAGCTCGCACGCCGGAAGAGTTGTGGACAGCGTTTCACCGCCTTATCACGACTTCGGACAACGAACGCACTGAAATGGGCTCGAAGGGGCGGGCATATTTCGAGCAAGAATACGATATGGCGCAAATCGCGTCGCGATATATTGCAGCGATCAACGGTTTGAGTGGCTAGCGGACACGGAGCCATTGCGGTAAGTCATTGACCTTGCCGCCTTGCAGTATCTGAACTAACAGTCTGCGGTCGAATTCGCGCGGGGGAAATGCAGCCTTGATGTGTTCGAACTGGAATCCTTTTCCGGCCGAACTGCCCGCTTCCGAAATCGATCAACCACTACACCGAGCCACCGGAGTTTGAGGCCTCAATGCTACCGAAACATCTCGCTGATCTTGAAGCAGAGAGCATCTATATTCTGCGCGAAGTCGCGGCTCAGTTTGAGCGACCCGTTTTGATGTACTCCATCGGTAAGGATTCATCTGTTCTTCTGCATTTGGCAGTGAAGGCGTTCTACCCCTCCAAAATACCGTTTCCGTTACTGCATGTGGATACGACATGGAAGTTTCGAGAAATGATCGCGTTTCGCGACGAGATAGCGAGCAACCTCGGCCTGGACCTCATCGTCCACACAAATAAACAGGCGGTTGCGGAAGGCATTTCTCCGTTTCAGCATGGAAGCAAGAACTATACGGACATCATGAAGACGGAAGCACTGCGGCAGGCCCTCAATGCGTTCAAATTCGATGCTGCTATCGGTGGCGCACGTCGCGATGAGGAGAAGTCGCGCGCAAAGGAACGCGTCTTCTCGCACAGAACTTCCGACCACCGCTGGGACCCGCGAAATCAACGCCCCGAGCTTTGGCACGTGTACAACTGTCGGCTCAAGGACGGTGAGAGCATGCGTATCTTCCCATTGTCAGATTGGACCGAGCTTGATGTCTGGCAGTACATCAAGCTTGAGAATATTCCTGTCGTTCCGCTGTATTTCGCAAAGGAACGACCCGTCGTCGAGCGCGATGGCATGGTGATTATGGTGGACGATGACCGTCTACCACTGGATCCAGGTGAAGAACCGGAAATGCGACGCGTTCGGTTTCGCACATTGGGTTGCTACCCACTGACGGGCGCAGTCGAGTCCGACGCTGACAGTATTGATGATATTATTCACGAGCTGATGAGCTCGCGACTCTCCGAACGGCAAGGGCGTCTGATTGACAAGGATCAGATCGGCTCGATGGAGAAGAAAAAGGAAGAGGGGTATTTCTGATGGTGAGCGAGCAGCAATCAGACACGGCCATTTCTTCGCAGAGCCTCGAGGAGTCGACCGTCAACTCGATGCTGTCCGCAGACAGCAAACCGATGCTGCGGTTCCTGACGTGCGGCAGCGTTGACGACGGAAAAAGCACACTGATCGGGCGGCTTCTCTATGACACGAAGCTTGTATTCGACGACACGCTGGAAGCTCTGGAACAGGAAAGCAAGACGTTCGGTACAACGGGAAAGTCGTTGGACTTTGCGCTTCTTGTCGACGGGCTACAGGCGGAGCGGGCCCAAGGTATCACGATCGACGTGGCCTACCGCTACTTCGCAACAGCTAAGCGCAAGTTCATTGTCGCAGATACGCCAGGTCACGAACAATATACACGCAACATGGTGACAGGTGCATCGCACTGCGATCTGGCGGTCATTCTCATCGATGCGCGCAAGGGCGTGATCAAACAAACGCGCCGACACATGTACATAGTGCACTTGCTCGGCATCCGGCACGTGGTGCTCGCCGTCAACAAGATGGACCTTGTGGACTACGATCAGAAACGGTTTGAGGAGATCACCGCGACAGCACGCGCATTTCTTGAGGACCTGGGCATTTCGGATATGGGGTCCATTCCGATTTCGGCGCTTAAGGGGGCCAACCTCACGCTGCGCGACGAAACGATGTCATGGTATGACGGGCCCACCGTGCTTGAATACTTGGAAACCGTCGATGTCGATGTCAGCCCCATCGGTGAACACCTTCGCATGCCCATTCAGTGGATATGTCGACCCGACAGCGAGTTTCGCGGCTACGCCGGAACGCTTGTTTCCGGGCGCGTGCGCGCAGGCGATGAGATTAAAGTCGTCCCAGGCAACCAATCAGCCAAAGTTGCGCGCATCGTTGCCTATGGCGGAGACCGAGATGAGGCGGCAACGGGGGACTCGGTCATCCTAACGCTTGACCGGGAGATCGATATCCACCGTGGCGACGTGATATGCGCGCCGACATCGGAACCAGAGGTTGCCGATCAATTCACAGCCCACGTCGTTTGGATGGGAGACCAGCCGCTGCTGAAGGGGCGGCCTTATATTTTGCGACTTGCCACGCAGACGGCAGTTGCTCAGGTCAGCGACATCAAGCACAGTATCAGCATGGATTCCTTGCAGGAGCTGGCAAGCCGTAAGCTTGAACTCAACGATGTCGCAGTCTGCAATTTCACGACCAACAAACCCCTGGCAATCGAGCCTTATCGGGAAAACCGTGACCTGGGAGGGTTTCTGCTCGTCGATCGTACGACAAACGCAACGATGTGCGCCGGCATGATTCAGTACGGTCTACGGCGGTCCCATAACATCAAATGGCAGGAGCTTTCCATATCGGGCGCCCAGCGCGCGGTCATCAATGGCCATAAAGGCTGCTGTATCTGGTTCACAGGATTGTCCGGCTCGGGCAAATCGACGGTGGCAAACCAGCTTGAGAAAAAACTATTTGGGCTTGGCGCGCACACCTACATTCTGGATGGCGACAATGTCCGTCATGGCTTAAACCGCGACTTGGGCTTTACGGACGCGGATCGCGTGGAAAACATCCGACGCGTGGCGGAAGTTGCAAAGCTCATGGTCGACGCAGGCCTCATTACAATTGTGTCATTTATCTCGCCGTTTAGAACCGAGCGCCGGTATGCGCGCGATCTATTCAAGGATGACGAATTCTTCGAAGCGTTCGTCGATACACCGCTCAAGGTTTGCGAAGGACGCGATCCGAAGGGACTCTATCGCAAGGCGCGCGCAGGGGAGATCGCAAACTTCACGGGGATTTCGTCACCCTATGAACCGCCCGAAAACGCAGAGTGTCATCTGCCGGGCGATCGCGAGACGCCCGAGACGCTTGCCCAGAATGTCTTGAGCATGCTGCGCCAGCGCGGGATCGTTTCCAACGGCTAACGTCTCTCGCGCTCGTGCGTGTGTGCTTCGGGGGGATGCAGATTTGAGCGACCATAAACAATTTGCTGAACGCCTACTGCCCTCCATTCACGAGGCCGGCAAGCTCGTCATGGAGATATTTCGACAGGGTTGCGACGTCACAACCAAGGGTGACGGCTCACCGGTCACAGAAGCAGATCGACGCGCAGAGGAAGTCATTGTGGCTGCGCTGTCGGAGCATGCGCCAAATGTGCCGATCGTCGCGGAAGAAGCGGCGGCCGCAGGTGCGGTCGCGGCGCCAGGGCATGAGTTCTTTCTGGTGGACCCGCTGGACGGAACGCGAGAATTCATCAACGGCCGCGACGAATTTACGATCAATGTCGGGCTCATCCGCGACACGCGGCCTTGTTTTGGGCTGATCTACGCGCCGGCGCTGTCGCAGATCTATATTACACTTTCGTCCGATCATGCTGCGGCCGGCAGGATTTCGCCCGATGACCCGGTCTGCTCATTGGACGAGATCGGCTTGCGCCAAATGCACGTCAACACAGTTGACGACAATGTGCCTCTCACGGTTTGTGCAAGCCGCTCGCATGGAAGCGAAGCGCTGGAGCATTGGCTGGCAAAGCTTGATGTTGCAGGGCGTGTAAATATCGGTTCGTCGTTGAAATTTTGCCAAGTGGCGGATGGTATTGCGGATATTTATCCGCGGTTTGGGCCGACCAAGGAATGGGACACGGCTGCCGGGCACGCAATCGTTGAGGCCGCCGGAGGGCTCGTTACAAAACGTAACGGACAACCACTCGCCTACGGAAAAGTCGACGATGATTTCTTAAACCCTGAGTTTATTGCCGCTGCACGTCGATTTGAAGTCGTTTACACCTAAGAGGCTTGCCGTGTCGTCGCCCCAACTTGAGGGCGTGCATCATCGGATGATGACAGCAGTGTCTCATAAACCTGCTTCACGACACTTGCTTGTTTTGGCCAGGAATACTTCTGACGGATCTGTTCCTTCTTGTCTGTCGACACACGATAAGATTCGAAGTCATCAAGCAGAGTGCGGATTTTTGAGGCACAATCTTCGGCATCGTTATATTTGTAGATCAGTCCCAAGTCGTTCTCGTTCAGGAACCTTGAGACCTCTTCAGTGTCTGACGCAACGATCGGCAATCCGGCAAACGTCATTTCAAAAAGCTTGTTCGGAAGCGCCCAGTTGTAAGACTTTGTCAATGGCCAGATTGGGCAGACGCCGAAGGTTGCTGAGCTGACGCAATCAATGACCATGTCCACCGGGACGGCCGGCACAAGTTTGAATCGGTCTGTAACACCTATGCGTTCCGCCATCTCCTTTAGTTTCTCAACGCTTGCCGGGTTGGTTGGGCCCACTGTAACAAGCGTGACTTCGGGCAGCTTGGGCAGAGCTTCGATGACGGTCTCAAGACCGCGATTAATTGTTACCAAGCCGACGTAGACTGCGAGTATTTTGTCGTCGGAGACACCCGCCAGGTCCCGCAAACGGTCTATGTGGCCGCCGGACTGGCGCCAATGCGAATCCGCGCCCTTCAATCTCGTATCTTCCAGAATGAAGTTGCCCTTGCGCTCTGAGGTCGGCGGATATTGCGGGGCATTCATCACGACATGCGGTCGCGCGATGCGGTATTTGTCACGAAGAAAGTCAGCTATGGGATCGCAGACTGTGAATACAGCATCGGCCTTCACGATATTGCGTCGCTCAACGCGCTCTACCGCATAGCGGATGTGCGGTGGCAACGGTGGATTACGGTGCGTCTCCAATTCGTGGGCATCGTATATGACCTTGGCGCCTGTCTTGCGAGCGACCTCAACGGCCATTGGCAGCGGTATGAGATCATGGGCGTGGATTACGTCAGGTTTCCAGTCCTCAATGTGTGGACCAAAGGTGGCTGAAAAAGCCTTGTAAACGAACATCTTATGGAATGGGACCAGGGAGGCCCGGGCTACCTTTACTCCGTTCGCAACAGTCCTCTTCGCGAGCCACACAAAGAAGCGCAGGATGCGGCGAGCAGCGGTAGTTGCCATGCTTGGAGCGGCAGCGGTTTGCGACCTGAGACATTTTTTGCCAGCGCGTCCGGCTAATCCCGCTGCGAAACTAGTGTGCGCAGCTGTTGGTCGCGGGGAAGATTTCGACCGTCCGAACAGCAGCTTCCATAGCACCTGATTGAGCTGAAACTTGATGCGGACATACTCTACGCCATTGACAATTTCACGGTCAGGAAAGCCGTCCTTTGCGCGGCAGTACACGCGCACGTGGTGCCCCTCGGCAGCCATACACTCCGCCTGTTTGTTCACCCGATAATCAGGGGCGCATGGATTGCACACGACGACCGCTATCTTCGACATGGGCGCACCCGAAAAAACCCTTGTCCGCGGGGCGGCCAGTGGTTGCTCACGATCTGCGAGCGCATTGCGGCTAAGTCCCTGTCCAATCGATGTCACTCCTTGTGTTCTCACGAGCAGCCTCCCACGGACGAGGGAGTGCTTGTTGTCAGTTCCCGCTTCGGGCCAGTCTCGCACACGCTGGAGGATCGATGGCGAAATCTAGCCTCGACGATGTCGCGGCTGCCGGCGTAGTTGCCGGAGCCGGTTGGTCTCTGTGCCTCAATGTGCACCGCTCTGCCGTGTTCAGGAATAGCTATATGCCCGGCAGTGCGAAAAGGACACCGCAAGTGGCCAAAATTGCTTGGACAAGGCCCCCGCGACTGCAGAATCAAAGGTCTGGGCTTTTTTCCCACTTGCCACGCCCCCAACATGATTTGCGCTAAAGACCCTGCGACACGTCACCACGGGACCGAACCGGGCGTGCGGCAAGGCGCCCTCAGCAGCCCCGATCTTGCACGCCATTATGGGACTTTCGCTAAATTATGACCATTTTGCTTGCCTCTAGCTTGCATGTCTCGGTTTGTCCCGGCATCTTCCGCCGTTGGCCCGATGCAAATTTTCCTCGGATCGGCGCCAGCCCAGCCGTGCAAATAGCTCTCATTTGGCCAGGCAATCGGCTAATTATAGGCTGATGAGGTAATCTTGCCGTTTTGAGCCAGGGATTGACGTGCCGCCAAGGGTCACCGGATGACGCTGAAGAAAGAATATTTCGAATACCTGGCCAAGTTCGAGCGGACATGTCCGTTGCGCGACTTTAAGAGGGATACGTCGAAAAATGTTATCGGCCTACGGCACGATGTCGACCACAGCATCGATTACGCTCTCGAATTGGCCTTTTGGGAACATGATCGCGGGCTTCGCTCCACCTACTACATTTTGCCTGGGACCGCGTATTGGAACCAAGATCCGCGCCTATTGGACAAGTGCCTTCAAATCCAGGATTTCGGCCATGAGATCGGCCTGCATGTCAACACGAT
>CBDCUC010000016.1:0-15228 GCA_965222485.1 Hyphomicrobiaceae bacterium | reverse complement strand
GGCTCACCACACGAACCCGTAAATTATTCCCATTGACCACGGCACCCTCCTCACGGCACCTCCCATCGCTCCAGCAGCAACTTGCCTTGCTGCCGCTCTGCTGCAAGACTGCGGACATAGAATTTGGGTTCCTACCATTATTGAGAAGAAGTGATGTTTAAGAACATATTGAGTTGGCGTTTTGGAGGACTGATTGTTGTCGGGCTGATTATTATCGGCACACAGTCTGTGGTGGCGCAAAGGGCCGCGGCATCGAAACGACACTCGAGAGCCTACCTGGCTGACCAGCCGAAAATGGCACGCCACGTATCGACCTTATGGTGGCCTCGCATTACGGCAACGACCACCTGGGCGGGCTCGTTGATGTCGTCAATAGTGGACGCTTTGCGCCACCGTCAATGAGTAAGGAGAATTTGGTGGTGTTGTCGTGCTTGCCAAAAACCACAAGGCAATCACCATGGTCCACGTTGAGTACATGAAAAACAAGCTCATCAATCATTTTGAGAAAGCCTGTTCGTGCAATTCACTCCGCACGGCAGGTTGATCTGCGTATGAGGACAATTCGGATCAAAATTCCTATTTTGCTCTGCGTAGGGTTCGCGCATCGCGCAATAGCGGGAGTTTATACTACGACCCGAGACGGTCCAATCCTAGTTCAGGTAACATTTTATCATGATCACGAAGCTTCTCATCTTCACCGACCTTGATGGTACGCTCCTTGAACACGACAGCTACAGCTTTGATGCCGCCCGGCCAGCATTGACGCGTGCCAGTAATGCGGGCGTGCCCGTCATTGCAGCAACGAGTAAGACTGCGGCAGAAGTGTGCGATATCGTTCGCGCGATGGAGCTTCATGCGCCTGCCATTATCGAAAACGGTGGTGGAATTTGGTTTCCCGACAGCGTTGCCGAACAGTTTCCCGCCGCCGTAATTGAGCCTGGACCGACATACCAGCAGATTTTGGCTCGGATGGCCGCATTCGACCAAAAATGGCAAGGCTACTTTATCGGCTTTAGCGCAATGAGTTTAGATGATGTCATGAAACATACAGGACTGGAGCGGCGTGCGGCAGAAAAGGCGAAGCAGCGACAATACTCCGAACCGGGCCTATGGACCGGTCGGGACGACGAGCTTGCAGCCTTTTCACAAGCTGTTGACGATGCGGGCTTACAACTGCTGCAAGGCGGACGCTTCTTTCATATTTCCGGTCGAGCCAATAAAGCCACGCAGATGCAGCGGCTTGAGGCGGCCTATGAGCGACTTTGGCCCGGCAAGCTTATTCGGACTGCGGCGTTGGGGGATGCACCCAACGATATGGAAATGATCGAGACAGCGGACTATGGCTTCATCATCGCTAACCCAAATGGGAAACACATACCGGAGTTACAGGGCGAGGGGCGTGGCCGAATCGTGCGAGTGAGTGAAACGGGTCCTACGGGATGGAATAACGCTGTAAACGATCTTCTCGATCGATTGAGAATTGGAACAGCGAAGGAGGAATAAGTGGGCGACTTTCACCAAAACGCGTCGATTGCGACGCTGCACGACCTTGCCGAAATGCCGGTTGAACGGCTGGAGATGCAGCTTGCAGAGTTTTCGTCGACGCGTCCGATCGCCTTGTTGCTCCCATCTCTATATTCAGAACTCCAAAGCCCGGCATTGGAAGGCATTGTTGAGCACCTCAAGTCCGTCAACTACATATCTGACATAATTATCGGGCTCGATCGGGCTAGCGCTGAAGAATTTGCGCATGCCAAGGAATACTTTTCCCGGCTTCCGCAAAAGCACCATATCCTTTGGAACGACGGCCCACGGTTGCGAGCGCTCGATGCGGAACTGGAGTCTCACGGGCTTGCGCCGCGCGAACCCGGCAAGGGACGCAACGTATGGTACTGCATGGGTTATATTCTGTCCTTGCGCCGGATTGATGTCGTGGCGCTGCACGACTGCGATATCCTAACCTACGATCGTCGCATGTTAGCGCGATTGATTTATCCCGTTGCCAACCCGCATTTCTCATACATTTTTTCAAAAGGGTTTTACGCGCGCGTGGCGGATGGCTCCATGAACGGACGCGTTACGCGGCTGCTGGTCACGCCGCTTCTTTGGTCTCTCAGAAGAGTGATCGGTCCACACGAGTTCATCGATTACCTGGAAGGATTCCGTTATCCTTTGGCGGGCGAATTCGCGATGCGTGCGAGCGCACTACCCGATTTGCGAATTCCTTCTGACTGGGGATTGGAAATAGGTGTGTTGTCAGAAGTGCGCCGCAATCTCAACCCGAGGGTCATTTGTCAGGTCGACATTGCAGACAATTACGATCACAAGCACCAGCCATTGTCAGAGGACAATCCACAAGCAGGGTTGTCGCGAATGTCCACGGACATCGCCAAGGCGATTTACAGGAAACTCGCAGCAGATGGGATTACGTTTTCTTCCGAAACTTTTCGTACGCTTAAGGCGACATACTTTAGGGCGGCCTTAGACTTGATCGAAACATACTACCATGACGCAGCGCTAAACGGATTGGCGTTCGACCGTCATTCCGAGGAGCAGGCTGTCGAGCTTTTCGCCAAAAATATCGTTGAGGCCGGTCAAGTCTTTTTGGAAAACCCTATGGAAGTCCCATTCATCCCCAGTTGGAACCGCATCCACAATGCAGTTCCGGACTTCGTCCACAGGCTCAATGCGGCGGTTATGGCGGACGCAATCGACACCTGATCATCAGGCTCTGGTCCGATTGGTTAGCCATAGGCATTGGTACGGCGTGATGCAGACGTCTTCGTACAAGTCGTTGGCCATCCAGCCGGAAAGCAGGTCACTCCATCCTTCTCCACTGATTAGGTTGAGTTTTGCAAGCGAGAAGGTTTGCTCACGATCGGTCATGTTTGCAATCACGAATATCGATTGACGGCGGTCGCGGCTTTGACGCCAGAAACCGAGTAGTTGTGATCCCAGTTGCAAAGTGAATTGCGTGGCATTGGGGTGGAAAGCGCTTTGACCGGCGCGGATACGTATCAGTCGCGCAGTTTCTTCAAATACGATTGCGTGTGCCGACGTCTTATCGTTCAAGTAGCCGCGGAGTTCATCGTAGTCCCAGGCGTGGCGATTAATTGAGCGATTGTGGTTCCGCATTTCGCGCAACTTATAATCATTTTCTGTCGCCAACAGCGAGTGAATGTAAAATGCCGGTATTCCTTCCAGCGCCATCATGACAGCTTGCGAGCATATGAAGCGCTTGATCTGAAACGCGTCGGGCCCTTTAACAGTTCCCTTCAATGCATCGAACAACGCGATGTTGAGTTCATAGGGGCGCACATTGCCTTTGCGTCCGGGCCGCGTGCTGACGAGCCCGCCAAAAGATTGTACTGCCTCGGTCATCGTCACCCGCTCGTCTTCAGGCAAAAGCCCGTCCGCGGGGCGCATCCCGATGCCGTCATGTCCGGCGATAAAATTGAGGTACGTGCAGCCTTCCGGGGCTGGCGGCATCCGCATCATCCAGCTTTTGAGATAATCGGAAGTGCCTGCGAGCAGGGCGTGCACCATCAGCGGCGGTAAGGAGAAATTATAAATGACATGCGCTTCATTCTGATTTCCAAAATAAGTGAGATTTTCCTGGTTGGGTACGTTTGTTTCGGTCAGCAACACCACTTCTTCGATGGTGAAATTTGCAAGTGTGCGCAACAGCCGGATCAGTTCGTGCGTTTGTGGCAAGTGCAGGCAGCTTGAGTTCGGCGCCTTCCACAGGAATGCCACGGCATCCAGCCGGACAATGCGCACGCCCTTGTCGACGTACAGGCGAAGGATGCGGGCGAATTCAAGCAGTACTTCTGGATTTGCAAAGTTCAAGTCGATCTGGTCGTGGCCGAATGTGCACCAGACATGCTTCAAGCCGTTACTGGTTTCAACGGGCCTCAGCAACTCGGAGGGGCGCGGGCGAACGACCTTAGACAAGTCAGCTTCCGGATCCGCTGTTACGAAATAATCCCGGCCCGGAGCCCTGCCCGCACGAAATTGGTCAAACCATACGCAGCGCGACGATGCGTGATTGAGCACAAGGTCAGCCATCAGCCTGAAGTCATTTGCGATCGTTTCGATCTGCTCCCAATCGCCGAGCATGGAGTTAACTTTGGTGTAATCGATCACCGCAAAGCCATCATCCGAACTAAACGGGTAGAACGGCAGAATGTGCACGCCCGTGATTGTGCCCTCAAGATATTCGCCGAGAAATTCGCGCAGAACATCAAGTGGTGGCCGCTTTCCGTCGCGAAACGTGTCGCCGTATGTAATAACTACGCTGTCTTGCTCGTTCCAAAGAGCGTTGCTCGGCGCGCGCGGAGCCGCTGCCAACTTCTCCCGGTCTGGCCAAAAGGTTTCGATGAGGCGCGCGGTGAGTGTTTCGGTGTCGTGCTCTGGATAGATGGCGAGGAGGTGCGCATTGATGCTTTCTTCGATCGTCTCTTTCATCTTAGTTTCGTCTACGCTCCATGAGCAACGCACCGGTGTTGTCTAAAGAACTCTGTTGCCACAAGTTGCGGTTCCACGCCACAACGAAACGCCGTCATTTTTTAGGCAGCGTGGAGAAAGATTGGGCAGGTCCACCTGCGCCAGCCCGTAAAACATTTGAGGGCGCGTGGATTCACTGAAGTGACGTTGAAGCTTAACGAGGTGGTTGGACCTGTTCGCAGCCGCAAGCGATTGCGATGCGCCTAGTCGTTCAAGGTCACGAAAAACCGAAAGCGTCTGTCGTGGATCCGCCATACCTATCCACAAGCAACGCTGGCAATGCACAGTACACGGCAATGGGTGATGGATAGGTGACCAATCACCACCACACAGTCATTGTACACCTTGGGACAGACCGGTACCCTTGTCTCGGCCCCCTAAAATTGTGCCAGAGTTGGGTAACAGTTTAGGAGGTTTTCAATGTCTCGGAAACGGCATTCGGATGAGGACTGCCTGAAGCTTTTGCGCGAGATTGAAGTGAAGCTTGCGAGCGGTTCGGACGGGATAACAGCGACCATTCGTAGAAACAATTACTAGAGCGTTACGCCAACTACGTTGAGTTCAACACATCACAATCAAGGCTAAGCATGTCTCCAAACCCACTTCTATTTTACCCTTGGCTCATTCTGGTGCTGCCAGTCATCATCTTCTATATCTGTTGGAGTTTGATTGTGTACTACTCCCAGTGGGTCCGCAACGATGTGGTATTCGTGACGCAAAAGGATTACAACCTGCTGCTGCGCAGTAGTGCAGTCCGAGCGATTCCAGCCTGTATGGCTGCTTGTCTTACAGGTTACGGAATAGGATTGGCCGGCTTGGGAAATGAAGCGCTTTGGCTATGTGGTTTCCTTATCAACGCTCCGTTGGTCTACATATGGTTCCACCCGACCAATGATGCTATTTTACCAGCCGTTATTGTCACGGCGGTCGGCATGGCGGCGGCTGGCGGGATTTACACTGTTATACCGTATTAAATGTGTAGCGCACGATCTGTCGGACCTGTGTTGCCACCTACACGGTGTTGGTTGACCTTGCCATTGAACATGTTCCGGACGGGGAAGGCGATGTCCCGCAAAAAGCAGTCGTCTATTGCAAAAATTAATTTAAAGCAGGGTGCGCTGCAGCACATTTCGCAACTGATCAAGCCATTCCTATCACTAGAACTGTTTACCATGCAGTCAAACGCCTTTGGTTGTCATAGGCCGCTTGTGGCCCTGACCGACGTTTCGTTGCGGTGCAGCGCAGTTTCCGGAGTTGGGGGGTATCGCGTTGACGCTACTGGATTGGCGCACCGACGGTCGGTATCGGGGGTTCTCCGGAAGGTTCTGAACGCTAGTGATGGCCCGCCCATGACCCTGCTCGGACATCGAGCGCCATTTTCTGTTAGTCTGAAGCCATGAGAATCTTGATCATAACCTATGGTTCTCGCGGCGATGTCCAACCTTATGTGGCCTTGGGCAAAGGGTTGATGGCGGCAGGCCACCGCGTGCTGCTCGCCACAAGCGAGCGTTTTCAGGACTTCGTGCGCAGCCACGGGCTTGAATACGGCTTCATGAACGACGACTTGCTCGCGATCATCGATACACCGCAAGGCAAGGAGTTGATCGAAAACACGACCAACTTGTTCGAGATCATCCGTCAGAACATAAAGCTATCTCGTCAGGTCGGCCCTATGGCTGAGGCGGCAATGCGAGAGAGCTGGGAAGCCGCAAGGGAATTCCGCCCGGACTATATTCTCTACCACGCGAAAGCCGGTGCCGCTCCGCATATAGCCGAAAAACTAGGCATAGACTGCGCGCTCGCAACGCCTATTCCAATGTTCGTACCGACCTCCGCATACCCCTTTCTGGTTTTTCCGAGTTGGAAACTCGGCGGTTGGTACAATCGATTGAGTTATCATGTGATCAATCGGTTGCACGGGATCTTCCTGGGGCGCTATGCACGAAAGTTCCGCGATGAGATAGGTCTGCCGGCACTCAGAAGACTCGATATGCTGAAGTCTGCTAACGGCACCGACATCCCGGTTTTACACGCCTTTAGTGAGGCCGTGCTACCGCGTCCTTCCGATTGGCCTGAAAGTGCGGTTGTAACGGGCTATTGGTTCCTGGACGAAGGTGAAGATTGGGAGCCGCCAGATCGGCTCCGAGCCTTTCTCAACTCAGGCGATCGGCCCGTCTACATCGGGTTCGGGTCCATGGCGGGACGCCATCCCGAGCGGTTAGCAAAGATCGCCGTAGAGGCACTGCAAAGGGCCGGACTGCGCGGAATCATAGCGAAGGGCTGGGGCGGCCTTCAAGCAGCGGATCTTCCCGAATCGATTCTGAGTATTGATGCCGCACCACACGACTATTTGTTCCCGCGCATGGCAGGAGTTGTCCACCATGGCGGCGCGGGCACGACCGCCGCCGGTCTGCGTGCTGGAAAGCCTTCCATTGTGGTTCCTTTTTTCGGTGACCAGCCATTCTGGGGCAACCGTGTTCGCGAACTCGGTGCTGGGCCGAAGCCGATACCACAAAAGAAGTTGAGGGCTGAAAGGCTGGTGGTGGCGTTGCAAGAGGCGACAATGAACTCGAATATTATAGAAGCTGCAGCCGAGATCGGTCGAAAAATCAGAACAGAGGACGGTGTCGCGAAAGCGGTCTTTCAAATCGAGAAGTGGGCCACCGCGTCAATTTCAGCCGGTAGCAAATAGCACAGAGAAACGCGTCTGGGGGTAGACCGGACATTCCCAGTTTTTGTCGCGATACCGGGCCTTTTTGCAGCGCACACCGTGTCACGCTGCCTGCCATGCTCGCATGCAACAATTGTGTTGAGCGCATGCACTTCGGCAGCTTGGGGTCAGGGGGAGCGGTTTGTGCACCGTACCGGGCACAGCCGGTCTACGCTCAGCACCGGAAAACTTGGCTGACTGAACTGAGCTCTTCAGCTTTGTCCTCAGCTGCGGCCGGTTGGCTGCACTGCAGCGAAACGTCGATGCGGGCCAAGAGCTGTCACAGTCCGACGTGGTGGCGCCAACGTCCGCAATTTTCGGGAGCGGACAGAACTTGGGCTCCTTATTTGGGCGATGCGGCACGCTCGCTTGCATCATTGCCCGTGTTCTATTGCATGCGTATTCTCGCGTCGGATCATAATTGGGGCGGCCGTCTGGCGGTCACACGAGGTTAGGGGATAGCGGTGCATGGACTTCAGGAACGAGGCGGACATGGCGGAGGCGGCGCGGCGCATCGCGCATTGCCGCGAGTCAAATGCCGAGGAACTGGACCTCAGTGGTCTAATGCTTGGAGAGATTCCGGAAGACATCGCCAGCCTAACCACGGTGCGTACCCTTAACCTTTCAGGCAACCCACTCGGCCTTAGCGGACTATTAGGACGAGGTCCCATCGACGGCGGTATGGCGCATCTGGCTGGGCTCACTGCGCTACAAAGTCTCGATCTCTCGGCGACCTCAATCGGCGACGAGGGCATGGCACATCTGGCCGGTCTTACCGGGCTAGAAAAGCTCAATCTTTCAAATAATCGAATTTTTGCTTCCGGCGCCGCGCATCTAGCGCGTCTTGCCAGGCTGCAAAGGCTTGATCTAGCTGGAAACACCTTACGAGCTGCTGGTGCGGCGCATTTGGCCAGCCTGACGGCGCTCCAATTCCTCGATCTTGCGCACAATCAGATCGGCGACGACGGTGTCGCGCATCTCGCCAACCTCACCAAGCTGACATACCTTGACCTGTCTGAGAAAGACGACCCTTTCGAACTCTGGGCACACTACATCCATGCTGGCGGCGCAGCACATTTATCCGGCCTCACGGCCCTGACCTATCTCTCCCTCGCACACCATGACATTGGTGCCGTTGGCGCGACGCATTTAGCGGGGCTTACCGAACTCACTAACCTCGACCTTAGCGGCAACGAGCTCGGCGACGTGGGTGCGAAACATCTGGCGGGCTTGATTGCCCTGACGCATCTCAACCTCAGTAGCAACGAAATTGGTGCCATTGGCACGGCACATTTGGCGGGACTTACTGCGCTCACTGACCTCGACCTTAGTGGCAACAAGCTTGGCGCCGTGGGCGCGACACATCTGGCGAGTTTGACTGCGCTAACGCGTCTCAATCTCAGTGGCAACGAAATTGGTACCGTCGGCACGGCGCATCTAGCTGCGCTTACAGGGCTCACTAACCTCGACCTCAGCAATTGCGGCGAGGTCGACCTTATCCATCTGGTGGGCCTGCCGCATCTTACCGAACTCGATCTTTCCGGTTGCCATGCCTTGGATCCATGTCCAAAGTTGTGGGCAGGTTCACACTTGCGCAGAGTTTTTTTCGAGCCAGGTCGATTTCCAGGCGTACCAGCCGAACTGTTGTCGACAAATGGGTCCTTCAATTGCCTGCCGCGGCTGCGGGCCTATTTCGACGGGCTCGAAGCCGGCCGCGTGCCGCTGACCGACGTCAAGGTCATGCTGCTCGGCAACGGCCGCGTCGGCAAGACCAAGATCGCGCGGCGGCTCTGCGGCGAGCCCTATGGCGCGGACGACGAGTGCTCGACGCACGGCGTGCAGGTGAAGCGCCCGCGCGAGCCCCTGGCGATGCCGACCCCCGCGCCCGAGGCCCGGCTGAAGATCTGGGATTTCGGCGGCCAGGATATCTACCACGGCACGCACGCGCTGTTCCTGAAGACGCGCGCCGTGTTCCCGATCGTGTGGACGCCGGCTTCCGAGGCTGCACGCGAGCACGAGCACGCTGGCTTCACCTTCCGCAACCAGCCGCTCGGCTACTGGCTGGCCTATGTCCGCCAGATGAGTGGCGAGGGCTCGCCGGCGCTGGTGGTGCAGGCGCAGGCCGACACGCGCGAGGACGAGGCGGATGTCGGCGATTTCGTCGCGGATGACGCGCTCGAAGGCTTCGCGCGCAAGCCCGAGGTGCTTGCCTACAGCGCCAAGACCAATCGCCGTCGCGGCACGCTCGACGACGCTCTCGTCGACGCCGTAACGGCCCTGCGCAGCCGCGACGGCGAGGTCTTCATCCCCACGAGCTGGAACTGGGTGAAAGACGGGCTCGAAGGAATGTTCCAGCAGGACCAGGCGAAACCCGCCGCCGAGCGCCAGCATCGTCTGTACAGCAAGGCCGCGTTCGCCGATCTGTGCCAGTCCGCGCGCGAGCAGTTCGGCCCCGTCGACAATGCCGTGGTGCTGCAATACCTGCACGACACTGGCACGGTATTCTACCGCGAGGACCGCTTCGGCGATCAGATCATCCTCGACCAGCAATGGGCGCTCGATGCCGTCTATGCCGTGTTCGATCGCACGCAAGGCTCGAGCTACCAGGAGATTTCGGAGCGGCTCGGGCGCTTCACCCAAAGCCAACTCGTGCGCTGGGTCTGGGGCAAGTTCGCCCCGGCGGAGCAGGACCTGTTTCTCACGTTCATGCGCACTTGCGACATCTGCTTCGTGCACCGCAGGGGTGACGCCGCCCGCGGCATCGAGACGGAGTACATCGCGCCGGAGCTGCTGCCCAAGCGCGACCATCCCGACGTCGCGCGGCTGCTGGCGCGCAACTGGCAGGGCGCGGCCGATGTAACGCTGACGCTCACTTACGAGCTGCTGCCGGCGAGCCTCGTGCGCGCCATCATCGCCCGCATCGGCCAAGAGGCCGGCCTCGACGGTGAATACTGGCAGACCGGCGTGCTGATCTTCGAGAGCCGGACGCAGAGCCGCGCGCTGATCGAGGCCGAGATCGCCGACCCCGGCTGGAGCGGCCGCCTCACCATCCGCACGCAAGCCGGCGACGCGCACGGTCTCGCCGACACGCTGTTGCAGCGCATCCGGCGCATCGAGCGGGACATCGGCATCGCCGGGGTGCTCGATGGCGGCGCGGAGTCGCAGGAGCGCAGCGAGCCGACGGTACGTCTGTCGACCACGCGCGACCCAGCCCCTCAGCCGTCCGTCAATCTCTCCTATACGCACGCCGACAAGGTTATCCGCGACGAGCTGGATCTGCGGGCTCAGCATCACGGCGTGCTGCTGCGCTACGACGAGCGCGACATGCAGAGAGAGGAGCGAATCACGCAGTTCATGGACCGCCTCACCAAGGGCGACCGCGTAGTCGCCCTCATGAGTGCGCTCTACCTGAAAAAGCCCTACTGCGTGCGCGAGCTGGTCAAGACCTGGATCTATAGCCGGCAGGACCCGGCCGAGTTCTGCGGCCGCATCCGCGTGCTGGTGCGGCCCGATGCGGCGATTGATGCGGCCGGCCGCAACACGCTTTATGCGTACTGGAAGGGCGAGATCGACCGGATCGCGGCCAGCGCCCCGCCGGCCGGCCTAGGCTCCGCCACCAGCGACGAGCTGTACGAGCTGCGCCAGTGGCTTGTGCACCTCGACAGGATCCTGCACGTCATCGCTGACATCATCATGCCGCGCGAGATCGAGGCGTTCGCGAAAGCCGCCTTTGCCGACCTCGCACCGGGGCGCGGGAAGGGCACGTGATGGGCGACGACCCAAATCGCCACCGGCTCGCTTTCAGGCTATCCCGTCTTGAGCTGCCGTGGATTCGTCCGCTTCGATACGCGCGCGTTCGACCGCACGGGTCAGGGGGAGCGGTTTGTGCACAGTGCCGGACACGGCGGGTCTACCCTCAGCACCGGAAAACTTGGCTGAATTGAACTGAGCTCTTCAGCTTTGCCCTCAGCTGCAGCCGCTTGGCTGCACCGCAACGAAACGTCGAAGCGGGCCACCTGCTGCCGACTTCGAGATGACTGGCGGGAACGTCAGCATTTCTTTGGTGCGGACATAATGGCTGTGGACGCGGCGCTACCTTCGCCTGCCAAGTGATCCAGGGTAGCGCGCGCGTGCTCGATCGTGGCGAGGCCAATTGTCTTGTTGATGAATATGCGTCCGTCTGCGAGCTTGAAAAGGTGTGTGCCCCGGTAGGTCTCGAGGTACTCTGCGCCAGAGACGTCGGCCTCAGTGACCACCATTTCGGGCGGGATAGCCGCAGCCGGATGAATTTCAGACTCAGGAACCGATTGCTCGGTCTTGCGACTCAACATCTCGATCTCGCGTCGACGCTCCTCCAACTCAGCCTCTCGCTCCCCATCCAACCACTCATCACCCATCATCTCCCGTTTGAGCCGAAGCAGTGATCGCTCCACAGTGCCCGTATTGGGATGGTCGGGGCCGAGCGCCTTCTCCATGATCGCCAGCGAGCGCTGATAGAGCGGCAGCGCGTCCTCGTAGCGGCCTTGGGTACGGTACAGCTCGGCCAGGTTGTTGAGGCTCAACGCCACGTCGGGATGGTCGGGGCCGAACGCCTTCTCCCTGATCGCCAGCGAGCGCTGATTGAGCGGCAACGCCTCGTCGTAGCGGCCTTGGGCCTGGTGCATCAAGGCCAGGTTGTTGAGGCTCAACGCCACGTCGGGATGGTCGGGGCCGAACGCCTTCTCCATGATCGCCAGCGAGCGCTGATAGAGCGGCATCGCGTCCTCGTAGCGGCCTTGGGTACGGTACGGCTCGGCCAGGTTGTTGAGGCTCAACGCCACGTCGGGATGGTCGGGGCCGAACGCCTTCTCCATGATCGCCAGCGAGCGCTGATTGAGCGGCAACGCCTCGTCGTAGCGGCCTTGGGCCTGGTGCATCAAGGCCAGGTTGTTGAGGCCCTTCGCCACGTCGGGATGGTCGGGGCCGAGCGCCTTCTCCATGATCGCCAGCGAGCGCTGATAGAGCGGCATCGCGTCCTCGTAGCGGCCTTGGGTACGGTACAGCTCGGCCAGGTTGTTGAGGCTCAACGCCACGTCGGGATGGTCGGGGCCGAGCGCCTTCTCCATGATCGCCAGCGAGCGCTGATAGAGCGGCATCGCGTCCTCGTAGCGGCCTTGGGCCTGGTGCATCAAGGCCAGGTTGTTGAGGCTCAACGCCACGTCGGGATGGTCGGGGCCGAGCGCCTTCTCCATGATCGCCAGCGAGCGCTGATAGAGCGGCATCGCGTCCTCGTAGCGGCCTTGGGTACGGTACAGCTCGGCCAGGTTGTTGAGGCTCAACGCCACGTCGGGATGGTCGGGGCCGAACGCCTTCTCCCTGATCGCCAGCGAGCGCTGATTGAGCGGCAGCGCGTCCTCGTAGCGGCCTTGGGTACGGTACAGCTCGGCCAGGTTGTTGAGGCTCAACGCCACGTCGGGATGGTCGGGGCCGAACGCCTTCTCCCTGATCGCCAGCGAGCGCTGATTGAGCGGCAACGCCTCGTCGTAGCGGCCTTGGGCCTTGTGCATCAAGGCCAGGTTGTTGAGGCCCTTCGCCACGTCGGGATGGTCGGGGCCGAGCGCCTTCTCCATGATCGCCAGCGAGCGCTGAAAGAGCGGCAGCGCGTCCTCGTAGCGGCCTTGGGCGTGGTGCAACCCGGCTAGGTTGTTGAGGCTGAACGCCACGTCGGGATGGTCGGGGCCGAACGCCTTCTCCCTGATCGCCAGCGAGCGCTGATTGAGCGGCAGCGCGTCCTCGTAGCGGCCTTGGGAGCTGTGCAGCTCGGCCAGCGCATTTAATCCGTCGGCCACATCTGGGTGGTCCGGGCCTTCCCGCGCCTCATCGATACCGATGACACGCTGCATCAAGGGAATGGCCTCAGCGTAGCGACCGGTGTCCCAGAGCAATCCCGCCAGATTTTGGAGATTAATCGCTAAAGCCGAACTTGTTGGTTCGTAAACGGCCTCAGCAATTGCAATCGCGCGGCGCATCATCGGCTCAGCGGCGGAGAAATCAGCGCGGGCGTTGAGATACAAGGCCGTTTGGCAAAGCAATCGGTTGGTCGACTTCGCTTGTTCCCCCACTTCTGGCGCGTGGTGGAGCACTGCGAGTGCATGGGGGAGCAGATTGGCGTAAGTCGGCCAGGAGGCAGGATGGTACGGCCCGCGATCCCCAGCCGGGCTGGCGTCTTCCAGCAGCTTCGTTGCTAGCGCCGCGACTGAGGCGTGCTGCCGCTTCTCCTCCAGTCGCCGGCGCATTACCAGTTGCACCAGTCGATGCACGCTGATCGCCGGCGATCCGTCTGCCAACGTATCGCGCGTAACCAGGGACACCTCGGCCAGTGCTGCTACCGCCTCGCCCTTTTCGATCTCGCTCATCACGTCCGCCGTGATGATTTCAAGCGGAATGCTATCGGGTGCGAGATACGCGGCGAGCCCAAGTAGCCGCTCAGCCTCGGGGCTGGTAGCCTTGGCTCGGTCGAGCGCGAGCGCAATGGTCGCCGCGATCGAGCGCGGATAGTCCACGGCCCTGGTCGGATCGTGCTCGAGCAGCTGAGCCAAGTGGCCGCGGTATTGCGCAAGTGTCCAGTTCATGCACCAGGCATGGGCACGGGCGATCGCGAGCGCGAGCGGCAACCGTCCGAGCTCCTCCGCGAGTGCCGTCGCCGCCACTCGCGTGTCCGCGGGTCGCTCGTCGGCTCCGCGCGCCAGCGCCATCAGAAACTCGATCGCAACCTCGGGGCTGAACACGTCAAGCGGCAGCTCGGTGACGTGCCCATACCAATCCTGCCAGCGCGTGGTGATAAGCACGTGCGCGCCGGTGCGCGGCGTCATCTTGTCGATGTCGCGCGGCTCCTCGACGTTGTCGTAGATGATGAGCCACGGGAGCTCGAAGCGGGCCTCGCTCAGTGTGTCGAGGGCGAGACGGGCCGCCTGGCTCCGCTCGGGGATGTCCTTGATGCCGGGCACGCCGAGCCGCTCGCCGAGATCGATCAAGTCGTCGAGCAGCGTTTCAGGCTTCTCCGCCCTGACCCACCACACGCCGCGGTAAAGGTCGCGCCGACGCCAGGCGTACTCGCGGGCGAGCACTGACTTGCCGACACCGCCGAGGCCACGCACCGCTGCCGAGGTTGATCTAGCGCTGGTGAGCGCAGCAGCGCCCCCCTTGGTCCACAGAGCCTTTTCCACGGCCTCCAATTCGTCGTCGCGACCAGTGAAGCTGGGCAGCGCCTCGATCTCGGGATGCAGGATCTGCTGCGCCGCCCGCCGGTAGATATTGGCGAAGTCGATACCGGTCTGCGTGGTGTCGGCGCCGATCAGGACACGAATGACGCGGCGCAGATGCTCGGCGCGCTGGTGCTCGTCGGGTATGGCCAGAACTGGCACCAGATCGGTGTAGGCGATGTCGCGCAGATTGCCGCCCGGCTGGCAGTCGTCGATGCGCACGACGATCAGGCGCTGGTGCAGGTTGAGCGGGTCGTCGGTCAAGGTGACGTTGTATTCCTTGCGGCAGTAGTCCGAGCGTTGATAGCCCTCCGAAAGGAGGGCGATCACGCGGGCGCCGCTATCGAATCCCTTCTCCATGCGCGCCATGAAGCTCGCATGGCCGAAGTCCTCATCTTGCAGCCACGTGGCGTGGCCGGCCTCACGAATGACCTTGGCAATGGCGATCGCAATGGTGCTGTCCTTGCCAGTGCGACTGATGAAAAAATCGGATTTGGCCGGTTCAGCCGCGTATCCTGCCGACTGCTGAAACTCCAAATTACTCATATCGTTCCCCGAGGTAATCAAGCGCCGACCGGACTGATAATCGTCCAGGTCGCAGGCAGCCAAATTACGGTGAATTCTTCCGGATTGGGAGGGGTAAGCCGACAGAAAAAGCGCTGGTTTTGACAAGGGTCGACGGCCGCTTGGGGTCAAACGGCGCGGTTTGCGCAATGTGCCAGGCACGGCCGGTCTACCGTTAGCACCGGAAAGTTTGCCTAAACGATCGGC
>CBDCUC010000015.1:0-12991 GCA_965222485.1 Hyphomicrobiaceae bacterium | reverse complement strand
ACTGGAGCGCGCAAACACGTTCGGTCAAGTTGCCGACAATCTCATTGCAAGTAAGTCGCCCGGCTGGCGAAATGCAAAGCACCGGGCCCAGTGGCGGATGACGCTTAAAGTATATGCGGCACCGCTGAGAGACAAACCTGTATCTCAGATCACCACCGAAGACATTCTGTCGGTCCTGCAGCCAATGTGGATCGAGAAACCAGAGACAGCTTCGCGCACGCGCGGGCGTATCGAAGCGGTACTCGACGCCGCTCGTGCACGCGGGTTGATTGATCAAGATGCTGCCAATCCGGCCCGTTGGAGAGGCCATTTGGATCTCCTCTTGCCGAGACGCCCAAGACACGAGCAAAAACACCATGCGGCGCTACATTGGCCGGAGCTTCCACGTTTCATGTCTGAGCTGCGCCAGCGCGAAGCGATAGCAGCACGAGCACTTGAATGGTGCATCCTAACAGCGGCACGCATTGGGGAAGCGCTGGGCACACGCTGGTGCGAAATTGATTTGGACAAGGCTATCTGGGAATGCCCCGCGGACCGTATGAAGTCTGGCAGGTCTCACCGCGTGCCGCTTTCGCAGGCAGCATTGGAATTGCTGGCCAGGATGCCGAAGGGGCAGCCTGCTGATCTAATCTTTCCTGGCTCCAAAGCTGGCAAGCCGCTTTCCAATATGGTGATGAAAGCCCTCTATCGGCGTATGGGCTATCAAGACATCACAACACATGGCTTTCGCTCGACATTCCGTGACTGGGCTGGAGAAACAACAAACCACCCTCGTGAAATCTGCGAAGCGGCACTCGCTCATGCTGTCGGCAACTCAGTTGAGCGAGCCTACCGGCGCGGCGATGCGCTCGAAAAACGGCGGAAGCTCATGGATGCATGGGCAGAATTTTGCGAACAAAGATAGCGGGGGAAGGTCGTGAAAGCTGCCAACAAACGCAACGACAAGGTCACGTTGAGTTCCCGCGACTGGGAAAACTTAGAGGCAGCAGGTGGCGTCGCTTTATCGTCTGAATCGCGCCAGATGATAGAGACGGCAGTTAACGCCTGGATCAGAAAAAAACACCCCAGCAAGTTTGATGATTGGAAAACGGTTCCGAGCAGCGCAGTTGGGGACGAACTCAACAAGATTGAAACAGCGGTTTCCAAACTAAGAAAAGCGTTGTCGACTTCGTCAGAGCACGAGTTCATCTCAGCCGGGATATTTGATCATGATGTTGCGGTAAGGAATGCGGGAACAGAACCTGCCCATGACGCCGCCATCGCGTTGGTGATCTTTAATGCAAGCTTTTCAACTGAGGCACCACGTTCGCCAACAGAGTACATTGAGATTCCAGAGGTCATGAAAACTTTGAACCTATTGGGGCGAGCCGTTGAATTCACGAAAACGGAACTCCCGAAAGGGCGCTCCGGCCCAAAATCGAACCAAGTCCTGATCAGTACATTGCTTGTCCTCGGTGAGGCCTACCATCAGTCAGGCGGCATTTCCAGAGTTCGAAATGACATTACTGCAGAGAAACAGCGCCATTCAATCTTCGTCGATTTTTTGTGGGCGGTGAGCCTTTTTTGTGAAAAGCACGGCGCGCCGCTTGCAGGGACAGACCAAGCTCTCGCCGCAGCGTTCGAAAGACACGGGTTCAAAGTTTTCACAGGCAACTAGGTCAGCCAGAAACCTAGAATTTTTTCCGTCAACCTGCGGTTGGACGCCATCGGGCTTTGACGGGTACGACTGAACGCACTCCAAGCAACATTTTGACACAGGGTGCGTCGACGATGACGGAACAATCTGATTTTGAACCGCTTGCCTATAGCGTGAAAGTTGCGGTCCGCGTCTCAGGCCTGGGGCGAACGAAGATTTATGAACTGATCAAGAGTGGTGTTCTCGACTCTGTACGCGTAGGAGGACGCCGCCTCGTGACAGCTCAATCTCTCAAGCGCCTTGTCGCAAACGACGACGCCTGTCCCGGAGCTTCTCTGTGCACCGGGGACCTGCCGTCGACCGACAAGCCGGACGGAGCATAGATGCGATTCTCTCCAGCAACGTCCCGGAGGGACTTCTGATTTGCCCCTTCCAACTGGAATTCATAAGCCCATGAGTGCACTACAAACATGTGCCGCGGAGTGCAAAGTCGCACATCTAATCGTCCTGCGGTCGCCTTCTGTCGAGAGAAATTGCGCTGAAGCTGCGCATGACAATTGCCCACCCCAAGAAGACACGATCTGCTCAAGCGCAAGCTCGCACAAATGCGTTTCTTCGCGTGTTCGGCGACATCACCCGTCGTCTCAACTGATCGGCACACCGGTTCCCGAAACCTAATCCCCTCCACCTGACTGGCCCGATCGCGCAAGCATACGCTCGCGAGAGCGGCCAACAGCAACCGCACTTTCCAATACATCCTTTCACTGAAAGTGGGACCGATGCCCGAGCAATGTTCTGGGCACGCAGACCCTTTGCGCGCCTTTCCTAAAGACAAGCCCCTTAGGTTAGATCTTAATGTCCACTGTGATGAGGACCGCGCCATCCAGCTCGGCGCACCTCCAGCGCGCAACGCAAAATACCGGCGGGCACGTAACATCATCCTCGTCCAGATCACGATTGCCGCTTTAGGTAACCCCAACCAATGGCTCCACTATTCAAGAGACCGCAACTACTACGCAAGTACACGCCGCTATCATCGTGGACGGCTGTCCTATGAAACTGTGATCGCGGCGGTTGAACATTTGGAAAGCGCACGAATCATAATCCATGACCGCGCCCGCCCGGGCCCGAACTCAACCTTCCGATCCCGGTTGCGCCTCAACCCGCAACTTCGAAATTTCCTTCCTTTCTGGGACACATCGATGCTCGAGTATCGCGACAGCGAGCCGATCCGCTTGAAGGATGGTGACAAGAGGCTGATCGATTACAAGGACACGCGCGAGACGCGTCACATGCGCAGGGACGTGTTGGAGCAAAATGACGCCCTGTCATCGATCACAATCGACCTTGTTCATCCGTTCTGGTCGATAGATCGTCATGGCCTGTTGAGGCGTGACGACGTCGTCGTCAATCCGATGCGTAACCACCTTTACCGCGTGTTTAACGACCGATGGAATCGCGGTGGCCGGTTTTACGGCGGCTGGTGGCAGGGCGTGCCTTCGGATGACCGGGGACACTTACTAATCGATGGCCAGCCCGTGGTCGAGCGGGATTATGAATACATTCATCCCACCCTTATGCGCGCAATCACCGGCGTGGGTTGGAGCGGAGCAGACCCTTATGAGATTGAGGACATCGACCGCTCGCTTGCAAAGAGGACATTCAATACGCTCCTCAATTTGCGAGAGAACCAATCCGCACGCAAAGCTGTTGCCTATGAACTGCAGAAGCGCGGTCATCCGGATCCTTACAAACTGGCGGACGACCTCATCAAGGCCGTAAAAAACCGCCATCCACAGTACGAACGGTTCTGGCAGAGCGGATCAGGCATAATTCTGCAACGAATCGACAGCGACATCTGCAAAGACGTCCAGGCGCAAATGCGAAAGAAGGGAGAAGTCGTTCTGTCGATCCACGACGGATTTATTGTCCGCGAGAAGGCACGACACCTGCTTGAAGAAGCGATGGACGATGCGCGCGGCAAGAAACTTTGCGAGCTCCGCAAAAAAGGACATAACATATTGCAATGACGTGCTAAAAAACAAAAACATCTGACTATTGGAGGAATACCCCGCGATCGAACAGTATGGGAAAGGCTATCTAATTTAGTAATCCGCAGCCTTCGGGCCTCATAGGCTCTGAAATCACGTGTTTTTGTGCATGCGGCCAGCACACGTCGCTTCCCCAATACAACAAATCATGCTGACACGCATTTTCGCGCAATTCCATTGACTGAGCAGCAGGCGTTCGCATTGCAGGCGGTCCGCTCGTTCGTCCGTGTTTCAACACCATCAAACGCTGATAACGCGAACCCAGAGATGCTCGCAGATCCTCGCACGGGCGACCACGCACGTGTTGAAGACAACACCCATCTGAAAGAACCCACAAACATCCGCATCACTCAAATCGGTCCAGCGCCGTGCCGTGCGGGCACCGGTTCCTCGGGTGCAGGTCAGTCATCAGGTTCACAGGCCGGAGATGGCCATGCGCAACTCTGATCCTCAGATGCGGCGACTTGAGCCGCGGGACAAGCCTGGATGCACCCCCCCTTTTCGCAAACGTTCGATAAAGTTGCCTGTAGATGATGTCCATCGAAGCGGCCGGACATGTCCGGGGCATGACCAGGCAGACCGGACCTCAGACCGGACCGTAGTCCGGACAGGCCGGACATCACCCGGACAGGGGTGGCCAGAGGTGGAAAATTTCGAAAAGTAACTCTGTTACAGCGTCTTACCGATTGTCCGCAAAATCAACCCCGACCCCGCCACTAGTTCTTTCGATCCGCAACGACGATGATCTAGACACACAAACGTTTGGTTGGGCCCACCGCTTGCGCAAATGCCCGCAAGCGTGAATTTGACGGCAAATCCCTTCAATTCTGAGGGGCTCAGCATCTTAACATTATTTAGCAAACTGTCTGTTTGCATTGTAATGCACAATACATTACAATGCGCGCATGGAGAGAAACAATCTCAATGTTCGGATCAGTCGCGAGGAAGACGAGATCCTGACCGCATACGCCGAACAAACACTGAGGTCCAAGACGGACATTATCCGTGCATTCATCCGCTCTCTGGAACGCAAATTAAAGCCCGGCTCGTGATCGCGTCGCCCGTTTCAATCGACGCTCGGCCTTTGGGATAAGCGCCGGATCACTCGAATCACTGGAGGACATGACCGCAAATGCCCAGCGCCGCCAAGTTCGCCAGCATGTATGAGGCGCATATTCGTCGCCACAAGCCGGAAATGGTGCGCGAGTTCGAGAATGCTAAGGAGCTTCGCTCGCACGTCGATGAGGTGGGCCAACAGGCGATGGACCGATTTGAAACCATCGTCGCCAATCTTGTCACCGCCCCGTCACCTCCCAATGAATCGGGGCCCGATCGGGTTGCGCGCTTTGAGGCCATTCCATTGATCGCCTATGAGATTGTGGAGCGCGAGATCATCTTTATCCCGTAGTCGCTCTGCGGCAGCTGCTGAATTTAATGAATTTGCATAAGTGATGCTGACACGTCGTCCGGCCGCATTATCGGCTGGCCCAGCGCCAACAACATCTCTTTCCCCAATCGTCCCACTGCATACGAAACACGGAGCTCAGCGCCTAACTGGCTCCGGCGGCGGCAGACCACGCAAACAAACCATGCGCCGGTCGGCAGCCCCTGGAGCTTTGACGCTTCAGGCGCAAAAAGGCCCCGCCGATCGTCCCGGCGGAGCCAATGCGAACACCGATGTGAAGAAAGGAGCTTCAATCATGGTCGCAAATGATGATAGTCCCGACGGCCTCATCTCTGCATTGGCGGCACTGCCACAGATCCTGGTCGCACTTATTATTGACCTACTCCTAATCGTACCACTCGCAATCGTGCGGGCAATTCGTGCCCGACAAGCCCAGCTGGAGGAGTTGGGTTTGGTCCGTGTTGAGAGTACTGCAATGGTTGACGCCATGCCCGACGACACGCCTCACACCAATGTCGTAGATTGGGTCCGTGCCTTCAGAAAGCGCCACGGACGCGATCCAAAAATAGCGGAATTGCAGGGCTCGTTTCCTGAGGTTCCGAAGACCACAGCATGGCGGCGCATCAAAGCCGCATGACACTATGCCACCCGGCCAGTTCTTTGGCCGGGTGGCACTAACTACAAGAGTGCATTCGGCCCACAAGAAGCGGATTGAAGTGGCCTGTTCAGCGTTTGCGAAGAACAAGTTCCACCTTGAAACGTTCAGGTTTCAAACGTGAAACATCGTTCTACATCCGGACCTGACAGCCGATTTGCAGAGGAAGCGGTCATGATCGAATTGCCGGGCGCGAGCTGAGCGATGTCCGCTTCAGCCGGGAGCGGATCTAGGTTGTGCAGCGCGGAAGCTCACTTTTGACCCTGAGCTGCCGGACCGCCTGTCCAGCATGACGTTGCCTGTCCTTCTGCTTTCGAAGCTAGACCGACCTTCCCTGCGGTGCTTTCAAACTGCTGAAGATGACCCTTTAGAAAAGAGGATGACCACGGAGAATATCGCGCCAAGAACCGTCGGGTCTGGCTCCGTCCGCTTCGGAAGGGATACGTATGTACCAAGCCAATTGCTAGCACTACCTCAGAAGCCAAAGTTGATCGCTTTACGACCGGCACGACGCTCGGAACGTCTAGGCAAAGATGTATAATGTGACGCTATCAGATCACCCAATATCCGCGCAGTCAAGTTTTGCCACTTACTTCGGCGCGTTGTGCGCAATTGCACAATAATCTGCGGACAACTTTGGATTTTCTAAGTGCTCAAATTTTGGGTCGTTGGCTAAGACGGCTTAGTTGTAACAGGACTCATTTCATGGGCGAATTTCCGGAAACCTTACCAGAACGTATTAGCGGCTACGGGCTTACTCTAATAAAAGCAAGCGCCCTGTTTTTCGTTTTAGCTGCAATAGCCTCAATAGCTGCAAGTTTCTTTGCGCCTGAGGTATCAAGGCACTTAACAATCGCGCTTCCTTTTGTGTTGGTCGGAATTGTTGCGAGTGGGGCTATTCTCATTGCTCCCCTCCCATTTGTCCTGCATCGAGATGGGGAGATGAAGAAAGCCAATTCGGAGCTTTGCAAGCATCCACGCTGGCGAAAATTAACCGCTTCAACCCACGGTCTGCGAGCCTCTTCCTTTCTTTTGACGATAGTGCATCTGGTGTGTGTTGCAACATTATCTAGCATTCTTGTTGTTGCATCTTTCTGGGCTATCCTAGCTTCTGCTCAGCAGCTTTTTGGCAGCAATTCAGATTTGCTGGAGGGCCTGACTGCAAACAAGTTGATGCCTTGGGCTACTGCCGCGTTTTCTGCACTTGTTGCTGGACTGTTCAGCTTTTGGGCAAGGGATCATGTAGAGCAGCGGCTGCGGAATTTGCGATCGGAGTTCATCCAAATAGCTGCAAGCAATACGGACACGGACCCAGGCTTTGCACTCTACCTTCGATCATTCAACACCCAAGGACAATTTAAACGGGCCGGTGTTCACACGATGATATGGCGTTGGTTCAAGGTCGCATACGGCATGCTTTTTTTTCCGCTTGTCGCGTATGAAGTTGCTTCTACGGAGCTAGGGTTCCGATACTTTAGAGGCAAGATGACTTTTTGGGATGCGATGGGGCAGTCAGCAGCACCAGCATGGTTAAACTTCCTGTTCGCGTCCTTTGACGTTGCAACTACCCATTCGTCGGAACTCAGAAATACTCGGTCCAGCGTGGGCGAGCTGGAAAAGGTTCTGCAAGAAGACTTTGAAGGCGTTCTTCCGGTTGTAGCTCTAGGGCGTCCAAGTGGACATCTTGGTGTTGGGGTTGTCCCTACTGAGGACACAGCTTGGCGAAGTATTGCTGAGGTGCTGATAGCCAAATCGCGTCTTATCTTATTCCTTCCGGACAACACACCTGGTACGCTTTGGGAAATCGAACTGATTGTAAGGTTAGGATTGAATAACAAGGTAATGTACTTCATGCCACCATCAACACTGAGCCTCAAAAGTCGGCCCGATTATGAGGCCGAATGGAACGGCCTAAGAAAAAGCGTGGCAACTCTTGGCCTCCAGTTCCCCATGTATGCCGACCGCGGGGCTATTTTCTACCTGGATGCGGAAACTGGATCCGTTGCGCATCAATGGGCGTTTGAGTATGGGCAACGGCGAGATCTTATGAAAAAAGCTACACTGGTTTTGTCAGCGCCGAACCGATGACGTTATCCCGAGAATGATTGCGTGACGGACATTGATGTAGTGAATCTTAGAGCTTGCAATTGAAAATCAGTTTGGAAGTCCATGTAAGTCGCTGGGACATCGCTAAGTCCTTGCGTGACGTACCATCTTTCCGCTCTTGGTACTAAAGCCGTCGCCACGGACGCCGCTGCTCGATTAATCTAGCAGGTCTCAAATTGGCCCGTCGTGTCATCAGCATATTGCGTTGCAATGACTGCTCCTACCAGCAGCGGACATCATCACTTGGCCACGGCAATGCCCGCCAATGACGGCTTCTGGGATCAAGCGCCAGTGAAACAGCAATGCTCTAACGTTATTGGGCCAATTGCTGCCGATAGGTCTTCTGGGGCAGTGCGCCGCACAAGTTTGCCGCATCCCAGCTGCGGTACTATCTGCGCACGGCGCATCTGGTCGCTGTCCGGCGACCGACGGTAAGAGCGATTGGGTGACAAGCCGACTTCGCCGCTATATCAAATGCACACCGCAACACTTAGCGCTACCCAGCAAGGACCTAGAAGCTGCGCGTGCCATCTGATCTCTGGTAGGCGGGTTTGCCGACAGTGCCGGACGCTCTGCAAGTGTTTGATCATTGGGATTTCTGGGTGAGGGGAACGAAGTTGCTTGCCGACATTATCGCCCGTCTCGTGCGCCGAGACACGCATCGCACCGAAGCGGATGTCCAAGCTGATGTCCGTCAGCTGATCCTCACCGCCCCGTTCCAGCTGGACGAGGACGATGTGGAGGAGGTCTATCTGGAATCCCCACTCGGAGACCGACGCCGCATCGACGTTGAAGTGGGCTCAACAGTCATCGAAGTGAAGCGCGATCTCCGCCGTGGACGGACCAAAGCCGAGGCTCTTGAACAGCTCGCCGGTTATGTCGAAACGAAGTCTCAGACCACTGGACGGCGCTATGTCGGCGTCCTGACTGATGGCGTCGATTGGATTTGCTACCATCTGGTCGGCGGAGAACTTCGGGAAGTCGCCGCAATTGAAGTCGATCAGAGCCGTCCGGACGCCGAGAAACTTGTCTTTTGGCTGGAAGGTGTGCTCGCCACCGCCAAAGGCATCAAGCCTTCGGCAGATGAAATCGCCTCGCGGCTTGGCGCAGGAAGTAGTGCCTACGCCCTTGACCGGGCCACCTTGTCAGCCCTTTACGCCGCTCACAAGGATTTGCCGACCCTAAAGATGAAGCGACTGCTTTGGTCGAAGCTTCTCACCTCAGCCCTGGGCACCCAATTCGAAGACACCGACGATCTCTTCATTGAACATACGTTGCTCGTCAATTCGGCAGAAATCATTGCTCACGCCGTGCTCGGTCTTCCAATCGAAAATCTCAATCCTGCCTCGCTGCTATCCGGCGCGAAATTCGATGAGAGTGGAATCTATGGCGTTGTCGAAGCGGATTTCTTCGATTGGGTCATCGAAATTGAGGGCGGAGAAAAGTTCATAAGCGCGCTCGCCCGTCGCCTCGGCAGATTCGACTGGAGCGCTGTCGAACAGGACGTGCTCAAGGTTCTTTATGAATCCGTCATCGGCGCTGAAACCAGAAAGCGCCTCGGCGAATACTACACGCCCGATTGGCTTGCTGAGGTGATGGTGAATGAGGTCATCACCGCTCCGCTTGAAGCGCGTGTTCTCGACACGGCGTGCGGATCAGGAACGTTCTTGTTTCATGCCATCCGAAAATACATCGAGGCAGCAGAAAAAGAGGCGATGCCGCTGCCTGACATGCTTCAGGGCATCACACAGCACGTTATCGGGATGGATTTGCACCCCGTGGCCGTCACGCTCGCGCGCGTCACATATCTGCTCGCCATTGGACGCGACCGGCTGACTGATGCCTCGCGTGGTACAATCCAGGTTCCCGTCTACCTGGGCGATTCTATCCAGTGGCAGGAACAGCAAATTGATCTCTGGACCGCTGGAAATCTGGTGATCCACGCCGACGACAAGAAAGAGCTATTTGCAGCAGAGCTGCGCTTCCCAGACGCGCTTCTTGAAGATGCGTCCATCTTCGATCAACTCGTAAATGAGCTGGCGACGCGCGCATCGAAACGTAAACCCAAAGCTCCTGTGCCTTCGCTTTCGGCTGTATTCAAACGGCTCAGTATCGCCAAAGAGCATCACGCGACCATCGAGGGCACATTCAAAACCATGTGCCGTCTTCACGATGAAGGCCGCGATCACATCTGGGCCTATTACATCCGAAATCTCGCAAGACCTCTTTGGCTCTCCCGCCCTCAAAACCGCGTTGACATTCTCATCGGCAATCCACCATGGCTCGCCTACCGGCACATGACCAAGGAGATGCAAAACGTTTTTCGCAAGATGAGCGAGGCGCGCGGCTTATGGGCCGGATCGGAAGTTGCAACCCATCAGGACCTCTCCGCGCTCTTCGCAGCTAGAGCAACAGAGCTTTATCTGAAAAAGGGCGGACGCTTCGCGCTCGTCATGCCCAACGCGGCAGTAGACCGCTACCAGTATGAAGGGTTTCGCACCGGGAACTACCAAAACAAGGTAGGCGCCGTAATGGCACAAGTCGCGTTTTCCGGTTCGTGGGACCTCCGCCGTATTCGGCCCCATTTCTTTCCGCGCGGTGCGAGTGTCGTTTTCGGTGCCCGCTCTGAAAGCCCAAAAAAAATGACGACTGAAGTTGAAGTCTGGAGCGGTCGGCTATCGACGATAAATGCATCATGGACAAAAGCACAGAACGCGCTCGCGCGATCCACGCAATCCGTCAAAATCGTAGATCGGAAACTTGAATCCGATTACGAGCCTGCGTTCACACAAGGAACAACTCTATCCCCGCATTTCATGTTTGTCGTCGCACCAAAAGACTCGACTCCGCTTGGTCTGCCCGCTGGAAAGGTGGCAATTCAGTCGGCTCGCAGCGTCTATGAAAAGAAGCCATGGAAAGAAATGCCAGGACTGGAAGGTGTTGTTGAAAGTGAGTTTGTAAGACCGCTAGTCTCCGGTGAATCGCTGCTGCCTTATAGGCTGCGTTCCCAGCAGCAAGTGCTCGTTCCCTGCTCAGCAACCGGACTGCTATCGGCAGCGGAAGAATTGGACATTTACTCCGGCCTTTCCAGTTGGTGGCATCGTGCCGAGGAGATTTGGAACAACAATCGGACCAGCGAACGACTGTCGCTGATGGAGCAGCTTGACTATCAATCAAAGCTAACCAAGCAACTTCCAATTCCCGCATTGCGTATAGTCTACAACACGTCTGGAATGCATCTATGCGCGGCAAAATTAAAAGACCGGCGCGCAATTGCTTCCAACAGACTCTACTGGGCTGTCACTAAAGATGAAGACGAAGCAGACTATTTGTGTGCAATTCTGAATTGTCCGGCGATGACTGAGATGGCGCGCCCGTTCATGTCGTACGGGAAGGATGAAAGAGATTTTCACAAGCACATTTGGCAAGTGCCGATCCCGCTATTCGATCCATCCCATAAGATTCATGCGCGCCTTGCGAAGCTTGCCAAGGACGTAGAAGCTCTCTGTCTGGATTTTGAGGTTGATGACGCGCTTCATTTTCCTGCAACACGGAGGCGTATGCGTGAGCTGATCGATAGTTCGGAAGCAGGGGCGGAAATTAACGAACTCGCATTCGAATTGCTGTCTTAGCCTCGCGGCTGTTTAGGGCGTCTCCCCGGCTCATCGCCGGGGCCGGGCTGTTGTGAACAGACCGTCATCTTGCAGGTCCTTTGCGGACCTTCTTATTGTATCCAGCACTACATACTGAAGTGGACTGAACCGTGTCCGCTTCCCTTTCAGGGCATTCGCCAATGTCCCGTGTGTGCTGCAGTTGCTCAGGGCCGTTCAGGGTCATTCACGTCAAGCACTGACTTTCGCCTTTTGGAGTCTAGCTGTCCTCACAATCGACCGACTTGGCGTAGTGATCCACGAGAGTTGCTCAACCGGTTAGACCGATGGTCGAAGCACATCCAACACCGGACATTGTCAGAGGTCGGCACCGGCTCGTCAACTGCGAAGTCGGTAATGGCAGCTTCTGGGATTTCACTGCCTAACTCACATCGTAAGCGAAGGATTATCTTCGCTGTTTCACCTAGGCACCACTCAATCGCATCCACCCCCAAGCAACCATTCGGTGAAACAAGGATTTGGGACCCAGCGGCAGGAGGTGATATCGCGTTCCTCCTGAGTGCGTATGGCGATCCACTCGCTCCGAACCTCACGTGTCGGGTTTGCTTTTCCAATCCGTGGCATGCCCGCGCGCGATCGGCCCCTTTTCGAAACGCCAGTTCGACCGCTTGATTGCCCCCACGACAGCGCGTGCAATATGTCTCCGGCGGTCCTCGATGGATTCGCGCGTTTCAGTCTTGCTCCGCCTTGCCGGAAGCCTTTGCCGACTTAAGGCGAAGTCGATGGTGAACGCGAGTTCCTCATCGGGATCGTCGAAATCGTACTGCTTGCTCATGGAAGAACATTATGTGAACATGGGGCCTAGGAGCAAGCGCTATATGTGCAATCTGTACTCTCATACGACGAACCGAGAAGCGATGATCCGGTTGTTCAGGATCGGACACAACCGGGCGACCGCAGTTGAGCCACAGCCTGCGATATTTCCCGGGAATTCAGCACCGGTTGTTCGTCTCGCAGACGACGGCGAGCGCGAACTCGTGCAGTTGTCGTGGGGGTTTGTGCTGCTGCTAAAAGGCAAGGCACCGAAGCGCGTCACGAACTGCCGGGACGACAAGATCGACAGCCGGTTTTGGACTGCCTCGTTTCGCGAGCGACGTTGTCTTGTACCAGTGACGTCATTCTCGGAGCCGAAGGGGCGGAAACCCGCTGTCTGGCATTGGTTCGCACTTAATGAAGCGCGAGACCCGTTCGCATTCGCCGGCATCTGGCGCAGTTACAAAGGTCCAATACGGAAGGATGGCGAGAGCGTCGAGATTGACACCTATGCGTTCTTGACGACCAGGCCCAACAAACTAGTGGCGACGGTCCATCCATCGCGTATGCCAGTGATGCTTGTGGGCGAAGATGCACAGGACGCATGGCTGAGTGGAGCCCCGGACGACGCACGCAAGCTGATCGCCAGTTATCCGGCTGACAAGATGCGTATCGTCCAAAAAGGTGCAGAGAGGCAGGACCTGCAGGAGTAGT
>CBDCUC010000014.1:0-7681 GCA_965222485.1 Hyphomicrobiaceae bacterium | reverse complement strand
TGAATCACTGTAGCCCCTCGGATGTGCAAACGCACTATTAAATAAATTCAACTCAATCGTGCCTCTTGGCGCATTAGGATCAAGTGTCAAAGAATCACTTTCATCGGCTTCGTCATCCATGGTGTCACAACTTGTTCCCTCATACATCGTTGCAGAAGCTGATGCACGCACACTGGAGCTGCCCGAAATGAGGGCTGCAGCAACGTTTGCATCTACTCTGACTTCATCATCCACGCAAAATGAATGTCGTTTAAAATCAGAAGTAATTGTGTCATGAATACTAATCTGGCCACTGATCGGTTGACTGGGGGGTGTTACAGGACCTCCGAACAACTCATCATTAGTGATACTGATTGAACCTGTGTAATCGATCACTAGAGGGCTTTCAGACGTAAACGGTCCATAAAGAGATTGCACACCTCTCACGTCACCAAGAGACAATGTGCCGTTGTTGTTCCAGTTAAGCGCGCAGTAATTCATGATAGAGTTCTGGTCGTATGCAGTTACCACCGTCGGGACGCCTGTTCTGGCGCCATCTGCGGTACAGGCGGTCGGCGTATCGGCGCGCTCGTGCTCATGGCGAAAACCTAAAACGTGACCAAATTCATGCACGGCAATGGCACGTATGCAAAATTCTCGAGCTCTAGGGTTGTCCGCCGTGTCAATGCAGTCTGGAAAATCCGCAGCCAGTGCGCCGCTAAAGTCAAATGCTAATTTAATGCCATCTTCAACCCCTTTTAAATCGACACCAAAAGCTTCGACGCGAGGCCAGGTCTCAGCAACTAAAATGCGAACACCATCAAACTCCCCAGCAGGACATTGTCCCCAGCCGGTAAAGTTAACGTTGGACACCGCATCCCATGAGCTTTCAACCGCCTCTTCGACCCATTGCCGTTCCGTGGCAAATTCTGCTGGGGCCCCCTCAGCTTCCCAGCAAACAGGGATCTCACCACCCGGCCAAAGGGTGTTTTGATGTGCCAGGGGCTGATCGCGTAACACACCAACTTCGTCATCAGGGTTGTCCGCATATGCCTGCGGCGACGCCATCCACGTCATCATCACAGCAATAAAAACTGTTGCGACGCAACGAATCCAATACATCGGCTGCCGCCAGCAGCGCGAAGGTGACAATTCTTCAGCTCTAAATAGATCATTGTTCGACATTGCTACCACCCTAGTTACGGTTGTTTCACGGTGGTTAGTCGAGCCGTGAGAAGATTTGGTTCACGGTGAAGTCAGGGAAGATATTGGATAAAATTGTTAGAGAGGGTTTGGTCGGCACGGCTGTAAACACACGGACACGAGAAGCGAAGATAGGCGCTAACAAAGCCTACCCATCAAGACCGAGGCTAAGCTGAAACAGAGTGCGCAGGCCGCGGTATTTCTCCTCAAAGGCGAGGGCAACCGGCAAAAGAAAAATAGCGAGTTGAGCTGATAGCTTGGCCCACATACCGGCCTCCAGGATGCAAAAATGCGACGACTTGCATCTAGTTGGTCGCTGAGCGAGCCGGGCAGGTTCATTGCGGATGCCACTTGGGCTTTTTCTGTGAGCAGGCCTTTCCGTGCCAGCACTTTATGCACTGAACCTTCGGCTTACAGTTCGGTTGAAAGCCTGTGTAACCCTTGCCGCACGGAATTGGCCGGCATTCGCCATTGACTTTGCGCTTTACACGCCGAACCAGCATCCCATTCAGCGGAACATATTCTAAGGAACCCAATCGTCGACAATTACCAGATAACCTTTTTTGCTACTTATGCTATCGCTCGCGGCAATCGCCAGCTGATTATCGCCGAAGATGATAATGTCATGCGGCGCGTTCTCGGGTCCGATCGACGTTTCCAAATTTATGGCGCGCCTCAATGACAGATCGTATGCCGACAGTACATAGACGGTATCGATGCTGTTCGTCGCGATTACGTACTCGTCGCTTACAGCAATATTGAAAACCCGGTGGCTCGCCAAGTCCTTTCGGGCAACTTCTTTGTGGCTGTGTTTGTCAAACTTCACGACGCTCGAAAAACCTGCCGCAAAGACTGCCTCATCATTGGTCCTCAAGTGATGGATAGTGTCGCCAGCGACTGAGATGCGATCACGCTCTTCAAGCGTCTGTTTTTCTAGTATCACAATGACAGCTTTGTTTGTCTCGCCGAGAACTTCATGAGCCGTCCACACCGTATCACCGACTGACGCGATCCCCCAGCCTCCGCCGGGCAAGGGACCCGATTCTGTGGTTGCACCTAAAGCCACATCAATTTTCGTGACACTTATGTTGGAGCTGGCGCCATTGACCCAATTTAAAACCCAAAGCGTATCATCATCGCCGGCAAGGTCCTGCGGATAGTGCGGCAACCGGGTAAGGGTTCTGCCCTTTCGGGCGGACGTCTTTGCCCATATCTTTTTGTCGGTCGCCACGGTCGCAAATATGCCGCCGTTCGCCGTTGACACAATACGAACAGGCAGACGGCCAATCTATCCTTGTGGGTACGGTGTTCGTCTTCGTCATGGCGGCGGGCAGCGGCATCGTGATCATCCTTGCAGCAGTCATTTACGCCTTTTTCTATTTCGCCACCCAGCCGATCCAAAACTACATCATTTCCAGGTACCTGCCGCCCCATCGCCACGGATTTGGCTACGGCCTCCATTTTTTCCTGACATTCGGGGTGGGCTCCACGGCTGCCGCCGTGTGCGGATGGCTGGCCGATAACTTTGGATTGAGGGCTGTGTTTTACGGCATGGGCATCTGTTTCATCATATCCGCCATCCTGGCCGCGACCCTGGTTTTCAAAACCTCGGGGCGCCCCGTCACAAGGGCCGCCAGCGGCTGACCCACCCGCGATTTTGGATTCAAATAAGGGTTGAAAGTTTTATTCAGACGTATTATGGGTGTGCTGATTTTTTGCCATAATTTCTGAAGGGGGATGAGGATGCACAAAAGACATATCCTAATGATCTGCTTGTTAATCAGTGTATTGTATGCTGCCGGATTGGTTGTGGCCGGCGAATATGAAGGCGACACATTGAGTGTGCCCTTGGGAACCATCATACTGGCGCCGCCCGAGGGCGTGGAGGCCAAACGCGCCCATGTGGAGTTCCCGCACTCCGATCATTTTGGAATTTTGTGCCAGGAATGCCATCATCAATGGGAATACGATGAAGAGATTCAATCCTGCACCACCTCCGGCTGCCACGACCTGATAGAGGCGCCCGGCAAGGATGAGGCCGATGAAGCCATGCTCTACTACAAGGCCGCCTTTCACAAAATGTGCATCAGCTGCCACAAGGAGATAGCGGCCCAGAACGCAGAGGTCGCCAAGGTGTATCAGCAGGCCAGCGACAAGGTGATGCCCACCGGACCCATCGGTTGCGTCAATTGCCACCCCAAAGAGTAACCGAATCCATCAGGTCTTAAGACCCCAATTTACCTTCGAGGAGAACGGACCAAACCGCCTGCACCTGATATCGCGGGCGGCCCTAAATGAAACCGACCGCATATCATGCATGATCAGGACGGGATATCGCCACCTTCGGCCATATCCCGTTTTTCCTTGGGGGTGACAGGGATTTCCCGGGCTTCGGAGGAGGCATGGGCCCAAATCAACCCTTTGAGTTATCAAAGGTATGGATTGCATAGAAATCACTTATGCTTTAAAGTAAAGGCATAAAGGAGCGGCGCGGGTCCCAACCCGGCCGGAAAAACCAATGCCCGCGGGGCATCTCATCAGAACAGGGAGATCAGGTTTTTTGTCTTAGACAAGTGACGCTACAATGTCAGCAGAAATTCCTCTATTGATAATCCTCTTGGCCCTATCCGGATTTTTCTCTTCCGCCGAAACGGCCCTTTTTTCCATCAGCCGCACCCGGGCGATCCATCTCGCCAAGTCGGGGGGGCGCGCCAACCAGTTGATCAAGTCCATGAAGAGCGACCCCCATCGCCTGCTGACCACTATTCTCATCGGCAACAATGTGGTCAACGTGGGTGCTGCGGCACTGGCCACTTCTGTCACCATCAAGCTGTTTCCGGCCTATGCCATCGGGCTCACCACCGGTGTGATGACCTTCCTGATCCTGGTTTTCGGCGAGGTCTTTCCCAAGTCGCTGGCAACGAGAAACAACGTCCTCATTGCCCGGATCGCCATCTACCCGCTCTACTGGCTGTCGATCATCCTCTTTCCGGTCATCAAGTTCCTGGAGTTTATCCCCATGCTCACGGGCAGGATGCAAAAAACCAGCAAGGTGACCGAAGAGGAGCTGATGACCTTTGTGGAGGTGGTGGAGGAGGAGGGCGAAATCAAGGAGGAGGAGCGCGAGTTCATCCACAATATCTTCGAGTTCGACGACACCAATGCTTCGGAGATCATGACGCCGAGGGCCGACATGTTCGTGGTCGATGCCAACGAGCCCCTGGACCTGGAGGCCATCGCCAACTCCGGCAACACCCGTATTCCGGTAATCGACAGCGACATCGACCATGTCATCGGTATTCTCAACGTCAAGGACCTCTTCATGCACCAGGCCACAAGCGAGACCAGCCCTGATGTCCGTGCCATCATGCGCGAAACTTACTTCGTGCCGGAAAACAAAAAGCTGGACAGCCTGATGCACCAGTTCAAAAACCGTAAGAACCACATGGCCATCATCGTCGATGAGCATGGCGGTGTTTCCGGGCTTATCACCCTGGAGGACGTCATCGAGGAGCTGGTGGGCGAGATCACCGACGAGACGGACAAAGAGGAGCCCGAAATTGTCCAGTTGAGCCGGACCGAATGGAAAGTACCCGGTAAATCGGACATCGAAGAGGTCAACGAGGCCATCCCCCTGGAGATTCCGGATTCCAAAGAGTATGACACCTTTTCAGGGTATGTCCTGGACCGCATCGGCCGGATTCCCACGGAGAAGGAAGAGCTGAACCTGGGCAATTTCTCGGTGGTCGTCAATAAAATGGTGGGCAACCGCATCGAGGAGTACATCGTACGCCAATCGCAGGACAATTCAACACCGCCTGAGAACGGGGATCCCGGCGATTCGGCCGACACCCCGCCCACCCCGTGAGCGCCAACTGGGAACATATCAGCGTTGCCGTAGCCCGACCCGTGTACGGCACGTTCTCCTATGGCGTGCCCGATTCCCTTGTCCCCTTGTCTCTGTTGGAAAGCGCGTCCTGGTGCCCTTTGGAAAGGGACGCGCCACAGGTTATGTGCTGGGGCCCGATCCCGCCCCCGATGTGGAGAAGATCCGGGTCATTCTGGATGTTCTGGATGAAACCCCCCTGTTCCCACCATCCATGGTGCCGTTTTACCGCTGGATTGCGGCGTACTACCTCTACCCCCTGGGGGAGGTCATCCGCACGGCACTCCCCGGGGGGATCAACCCCGTCTCCGTCTCGGTCTATGCCACCACGGAAAAGGGCCGGCAGTCCGTCTCCGAATCGATTTTGGCGCCTCTGGAAAAAGAGATCCTCGCCCGCACCAGCCGGGCGCCGGCAAGCCACAAGCAATTGGCCGCCGCCCTGGGCAAAGATCTCCCCCATGCCACCCTGCAGGCCATGGCCCGACGGGGGCTATTGGAGCGGGAGCGGCGGCTTGAACACGGCCGCACCCGGCAGCGACTCGAACGCTTTGCCGCCTTTACGCCCGATCATCCCGATCCGCAAAGTTTAACGCCCGCGGGACTGAAAATCCTGGAATTGCTCCGGACCCGCGGGGAAATCTCCTATCGGGAGCTGAGGGACCTGGCCCCCTCCACCACCCGGCTGGCGAAACCCATGGCCGCTGGAGGATACCTGACCCTTTTTGACCGGGTCGTGTACCGGGACCCCTTCGGCGATGCCATCAAGGCGGACCAGCCCCTGGATCTGACCGTTGAGCAGGAGCGGGCCCTACCCCTCATCACCCAATCGCTGGGCAAGGGTTTCGATGTGTTCCTGTTGGCCGGGGTCACGGGCAGCGGCAAGACCGAGCTCTACCTTCAATCGGCCGCCCAAGCATTGAACCAGGGCCGGACCGTCCTGGTCCTGGTCCCGGAGATTGTCCTCATATCCCAGACCGAACGCCGGTTCCGGGCTCGTTTTGGAGAGAAGGTGGCCGTCCTCCACAGCGGGCTGGCCGCCGGGGAGCGTCTGGACCAGTGGATGCGGATTGTCGCGGGCCGGACCCCCATCGTCATCGGCGCCCGGTCTGCAGTCTTTGCGCCCCTGACCAAGCTGGGTCTTGTGGTGGTGGATGAAGAGCACGACCCCTCCTATAAACAGGAGGGCGGCCTGCACTACCACGGAAGGGACCTGGCCGTCATGCGGGCCAAGCTGGAGGGGGCCGTGGCCCTGTTGGGGTCCGCCACCCCCTCCCTGGAGTCCCGCTTCAATGTGGAAGGCGGAAAATACAGGGAAGTCCGACTCAGGCACCGGGTCCACCGGCAGCCCCTGCCGGATATCCAAGTGGTGGATCTGCGTAAATACCGGCGTCATCCCGGTAGCCTCGATGTCATCACCCCTCCGCTTAAAACCGCCATAAAAGAGACCTTGGGCCGCAAGGAGCAGGTGCTGCTCTTCCTCAACCGCCGGGGATACGCCAACTACCCGGTCTGTTCGGCCTGCGGCGAGGCGGTGCGGTGTCGCCACTGCGACATTTCCCTCACCTTCCACCAGCACAACAGCACCTTTCAGTGCCATTACTGCGGCTTTAACCGCCGCGCCCTGGTGCGCTGCCCAAATTGCGGGGCCCTGGGCATCAAATTGATGGGGCTGGGCACGGAAAAGGTGGAAACCGTGGTGCGGGGCCTGTTTCCCTTGGCGGCGGTGGCCCGCATGGACCGGGACACCACCCGCCGCAAGGGGGAGCTGGTCAGGACATTGAAGAAGCTGCGAAACCGGGAAATCGATCTCCTCATCGGCACTCAGATGGTGGCCAAGGGGCATGATTTTCCCCATATCACCCTGGTGGGGATCATCTGTGCCGACCTCTCGTTGAATTTTCCCGACTTCCGCTCTGGAGAGCGCACCTTTCAGCTCCTGGCCCAAGTGGCCGGCCGGGCGGGCCGGGGCGGCCAACCGGGCCGGGTGGTGATGCAGACTTACAATCCCGACCACTTCAGCATCCAGGCCGCCAAGACCCAGGACCCGGAGGTGTTTTACACCCGGGAGATCCCGCTCCGCGGCGCGCTCAAATACCCACCCTACTCGAGAATGGTGCAGCTCAAATTACAGGGCCGGGACCCGGACCTGACCCGCGACTCGGCCCAGCGACTTAAATCGGCCTGCCTCGAGGTTCAAAACCAGGATCAGGCCTTTGGCCGGCGTGTGCAGATCCTCGGCCCCCTCGAAGCGCCCCTTCCCCGGATCGCCAACCGCTATCGCTGGCAGATGTTGATCAAAGGGGCCGGCTCGCAATTGATCCACCGGTTTCTCGAGCATTTGATGACCGACCACGGCGATATCTTCAGCCAACGGGCCGTGGCCGTCACCGTGGATGTGGATCCGGTGTCGCTGATGTAGGTGCCCGCAACAGCGCCCCCAAGGGAGCGGGTATGGCGCTTGACACACGAATCATTAATTTTTACACTCTTCAAACGATAATACCACTGGTAATCCGCTCCGCGGACAGAATCGGGAGAAATCCATGAAACCGAAGAGACGCTTAGCCGGCATCATGATGGTGCTGACATTCCTGTTGGGCGCCCCGTCGACCT
>CBDCUC010000013.1:0-11207 GCA_965222485.1 Hyphomicrobiaceae bacterium | reverse complement strand
GTGAAACGAGTGCGCGCCTACTTTGTCATTTTGATTGACCGTTCCGGCAGCATGAAAAAGGTGATGACCTCGGTGAAGCGCGCGGCATCAGAGTTTCTTCAAACGCTGCCAGAGAATGCGCGCTGTCGCGTGATCAGTTTTAACACAGGGCTTAAGAACCATACGTCTGACTTTGAGACGTGCTCGCCAAAAGAGCATCGGCTTAGAAAAATTTGGGCCAAGGGCGGAACCAATCTCGAACGCCCACTCATGGCTGCCTACGAGGCCCTGAAACACGCACCAGATGATCTGAAGGCCGTGCTCGTCATTTCCGATGGCGTTGGCGACTTAAACCGCAAAAGCGTTCTGGCGAGCAAGAGCGCACCAACGCACGTGTTGTTCATGGGCGACCATCAAAAGGATCGGCTTGAGGGAATTGCCGACACGATGATCTACGGAACGCAGGATCTGAAGTCAGTGATGGATCAGTACTTTAAGGCACTCACTGAGGCAGTGAAGAACCAATACGTGATCCATCTTCCGGCCCAGCCCAAAACAAAGGCTTCCAAGACCAAGTGAGTTCAAAGCGTAAAGGAGTAAGTCATGGTCTACATTCCATCAACATGGCAGGACTGGTGGCGTAAACGCAAAAAGCTTGAAGACCCGCATTATCTGACGCGGCATTTCAAAACAACTGGGTTGCAGCAGAACGCCGTACCTCAGCACAGCGCGGGCCAGGAACATACAAACCTTGTGGCCGATCCGATGGGGCAGTGGGGCGCTTCACTGGAAGCGTTTCATTCATGGCAGGTGTCATCTGGTTTTGACATTTTGAAAAGCGGTAATGGAATTGAGACGGCAAGTGACGCGCATAACGTAAGCTTGGCGCAGGAAGAGCCAACACCGTCTCTGGCATCATCAAGTCCGGTTGTTGGTCCACCGCCCGCACCGGCCGCAGCAACTCAACCGCTGCATCGCCGCGATCCTTTTAACTGCCCATTCTCAACGATCCCGGGAGCGCCCGGGCCCATGGGTCCGCCAAAAATGCCGGGCGGGTAAGATGCGGTTCTCATTTGAACAAGAGCGCAGGCGAAGACCGTTGCATACGCGCAAACGGCGCTTTGTGATGCGCGACATGGCCGAGACGCCAAGCTTGTTTGAAGACAAAGAGGCAACGTTTCTTGATCCAGAGCGTGGCGCGGAAACGTTGTCTGAAATCAGCTGTTACCAAGCCGGTTGTGGGCACGTTGTTGGTTTTCAAGGTCCTTCTGAACTCATCTCCAGCTGCGGGTATTGCAAATCCAAGTCACTGTGTTTTCGGTGTGGGGATCTTCGGTGTAGGCGGTGCTTGAAGATTTTGTGCCAGGACTGCGTGCGGCTTCTTGATGAAACAACCGTTTATTGCCCGCCGTGTCGCAACCGCGTCGTGTTAAAGCGTGCTGCACTTCGATTGCTGGAGAACCTTCACGCACTTCTGTCTGCGGAGATCAAGTGATGCGGTGGGGAAAAGACAGCGCCATTGAACCGGTTGAGTCGCTCGTGCGAATGGCTGAGCTTGCCAACGTCGACCGTGACCCGGACATCAAAGAAGCGATACTGGCTGCGGGGGTAAGTGGCAACGCGAACCTCGTGCAGGATCTGTCAGAGGTTATGCGCGTACAGGCGCTGCAGGAAGTACTGCGCGACAACCCCTATCGAATTCCATCACCGCATGAACTCTATGAAGGCCTTGATGAGAAAGATCTGGCGCTTCTGGGTGTGGTCCTTGATGCCGATGTGCCGTTTTTCTATCCGTTGGATTGGCTGAATTCGCACGCCTACATTGGCGGCGGGTCAGGAACGGGTAAGACGAATTTCTTGTACGGCCTGGCGCTGCAAACCATGCAGCATTGTCCGGTTTGGATTTTTGATAGGGACAAGCAGGACTACCGGCACCTGTTACGGCTCAATGAGAAGCTCTTGGTTGTCGATGTTCAGGAAGACCTTGCGTTCAATCCGCTGGAAGTGGCGCCGGGCGTCAAACCTAAGGATTGGCTGACAGCCTTTGTCACGATCTTTTGTAAGTCAAACGCATTGCTTGATGGTTCAGAAGCACTGCTCCTGAAAGCAATGTACGGGCTGTATGAAGACCGCGGGATCTTCTCAGGAAGCACGGATTATCCAACGCTGTTTGACCTTCTTGAAAAGGTCCGCAGGTACACGTTTCGCCGTTTTAGCCGAGAGGCCGGCTACCAGGACAGCATCATTAATCGCCTCGAGAGTTATCTGATCGCTTGTCCAAAGACGTACGGGTATTCGCGCGGGTTTTCTATTTCGGAGCTGGCGCAAAAGAGCCTGGTAATAGAAGTGAAGGGGCTGTCAGAGCGGCATGCCCGCTGCCTGATGAACTGGCTGCTTTACGCCTTGTTCCTTTATCGGATCGCAAATGCTCAGCGCGGCAATGTTCTGCGTAATTTGGTCATCATAGACGAAGGCAAGTACGCGTTCCCGGCCGGCTACAATGCGAACATAGGATTCTCCCCCATAGCAGCACTCATGGCGCAAGCACGCGAGACTGGGATAGGCGTAGCGGTCGCCGACCAGACAGCTCAGCTGGATGAGTGCGTCTTCGTGCAAAGCCGCCTGAAGATCGCGTTTCGTATGGGAAGCGGCGAAGACATTCAAAAAGTGCGCAAAACGTTTGCGCTATCAAAAGAGCAAGCAGAATTCATCCCGCGTCTTGATGTTGGCCGCGCAATTATTCGTGTTCCAAAAATTGATCCGTTTCTGGTTCGCATCCCGAAGGTGCGGTTGGGCTAGGGCGTTGGAGGCAGTGTTATGAACATGTACGGCATCATAGGACTAACAATTGCAATCATCTTGCTTGGACACTTCTTCAATCTGGGTCCTGCAGTGACTCAGTTTTTCACTCGGCTTTCCGATATTCCAGAGTTTTCAAACAAGGGAACCAATCCCGCGATTTTCGATCTTGCAGTGCGCATGGCCTACCTGATCGCGATTGTTGGCATCATCACCGTGCTTGTTCGGAGGCGGGATGATGAGTAACGCGCCGGTTCTTCGCAAAGACGTGTCAGATGCTGAGCTTGCAGAAGTCATGAAGCCGCAACTAGATGAACTCATGCGCGGCGTGGTGCATAAGCCTCGTCATAACAATAGGAAGGCGGGCAAAGCGCCTGACGCAACGTCAAACAGTGCCGAGGAAGCGGACAAAACACCAACCGAAGGTGACTTTTCGCCAAGCGAGGTGGAACGCGAGTATCTGGACTCAGTGTTTGAATGGCCGTTTCTCACTGTAACAGGACGCGCTGACCAGCTTGGGCTTTCATCCTATCAAGCCAACCGTATCAAACGGTCTCTTCTGGATAATGGTCTGGTTACACAGTTCTCAATCAACTTAGGTCGAAAGACACGCGGTATCATCAAGCTCGTTGAATTGACAGAACGCGGTTACGAAACGCTCGGTAAGACGCCTGAGAATGTGCGGCCGGATAACGTGTCAGGCGAGCACTGGTTCTGGCAGCGAGCGATCGCACGCCATTTCATCTCAAAAAACATCAAAACACAGATCGAAATGCCGCTTGGAGACGTGCGTGCAGACGTTGGTCTTACTCACAAGGATAGGCGCGTGGCCATCGAAGTTGGCATGACAGCAAAAAATGAAGTCGCAAATGTCAAAGGCGATCTCAAGGCTGGTTTTGATGAAGTGGTGGTTGCGGCCAAGAACGCGCGTGTTTTGGCTACGATTAAGAAGCGCTTGTGGCCGGTGCTCACAGAAGATGAGCGCGGCAAGGTCAAGACAATGCTGCTGTCGGATTTTTCGTTTGTCGATCAGTTGATCGCTGAGAGCAAAGGTGTGCCGACAGAAGGTGCACAGAGCACTTAAACCGGGAAGAACAGTAGTGAGTATCTGGTGATGAGTGTGAAAGGAATATCGCTTGAAGACATTTGTAGGTCCCGCCGCTGGCTTGGGCATGGCCGGGGTGTGAGCGAGCTGGTGTCACTTGATCCGCGCTACAGGGCGGGGCGTGAGCATCTTGAATGGAACAAAGCTAATAAGACGTTTCCGGTCACCCGCTACGTGCGCAATGAAGATGAACTGCTCGCATTTGTTAAGAGCCAGTACGGCAACGGTGAGCGCATGGTGTGTATTGGGATTAATCCGCGCGCAAAGGTGTTGAAGAATTCGAAGGGATATGAGCGGGCAACACGGGAAGAGGAAATCGAGGTTGCGCAAAACATATTGTTTGATCTCGATTATGAGGAGCCGGTGTTCAAGTCGGATGCAGTCAAAGGGTTTGAGACGTTTGCGAAAGAAGTAGATGCATACAGCCAAGACTTGGGATTGCTGGTGCCGGTTCGCGGGTATTCGGGGCGAGGATGGCATTTGCTGTACGCGCACGCCCCGATCCGAATCAGGGATTGCCAGGATCTTTCGGCGCGCATTGCAAAGTTCGCAGATGATTTTCGCAGCGACCTGCATAAGGAGCTTCACATCGCAGGGCTGCGGTTGGACAAGACGCATGATTTACGCCGGATGGTGCGATTGTACGGAACTGCCAAGCCAACGGTTGGGATTGTCTCGCGGTTCTACGGTAACGAGCGTGTAGAGGATGCAGCGCTTCGCGATTACTTGCTTTCCATGACCTTAGCTGAGGATGCGGTCAGCAAATCATGTAACGGCCCGGTGTACGGCGCATCACTGATCACTGTTTACGATCAGCTGCCAACGGTGATTGATCGGCTGTTAAAACGTGATGACGAGCTGCGCGATTTGTGGCAGGGCAACGGGAAAAGTCTGAAGAATGATGCATCCGGATCAGGTTACGACTACAGCTTCGTACAACGTCTGATTTTTCTTGGTGTGCGTGATGTTGATCTTCTCGGAACGGCAATCGCACTGCGGCCTGGCAGTTCATACAAAGAAAAGAACAAGCCGGAAAGTTATTTGCGCCGGACCATTGCCAAAGCCTTGATGGGGTCGGGGTGATGGAAGATATTGGACTTGCAGAAGCAGCCCGTAGGTTGCACCATTCCAAACGCTGGTTGCAGAAAGTGTTGGCTAATGATCTGAAGCTGCCGCCGGACAAGCGCCGGTTTACGTACCATCGCTACATTGGCAGGCGCATCGTATGGACCGAAGAGGAGTTTCAAGCTCTAAGAGAGGCGCTCAAACGCGCAAGCAACGGCGCGCGCGGGGGCTTGAAATTAAAGAGCGAGACGGGCACTGGCACATCATTGGCACCGTGCATGCTCAGGGACGCGCAATTCGCGTCAGAAAGAGTACTCGCTATCCAGCCACACGGGCGTTTCTCGAGGCTGCGGAGGCAGAGCGCTACGAGATTGAGCGGTCGGTACGCGAAGAGGGCGGCATCGCCGCCCAGCCGCAGATCTATGTTTCGGTGGCGGCGGAGCAATACTTAAAGACGCGGATGAAGCGGCCATTTGGCGCGACAACGGTTCTTTATATCCAGGACATCGTACGGCGCTTTGGTCTTCGCAAGCTCAAAGAGGTTTCGCTTGTTGAATGGCAGGCGTGGGTCGATGAACGCACATCCGGCCTAAAACCAGAGACGCGCGAACGGTTCTTGAACACGCTAGTCGCATTTTTGAATTGGTGTGCAAAGAAGCCGCGGGAGTGGTGTGACAAGCCAATATTTGACCGAGATAATGCAGCGCGCAATCCGCGCCGGCGTGAACGTCGCCGTGTGCAAGACCTTTCGATCGATCTCATTGCTTTCATGCTGGACCATGCAGCTCCGCACTTGAAAGCGCAGCTATGGACGGAGTGGAGCACGGGAGCACGCGTGTCATCTGTTTTGCATGGGTGTCGGCTATGCGATCTGATCCTGGCAGAGGGTCGGGAGCAGCTGACCTTTTACGATACAAAGAACGGGGAGACGGTCACTGCACATTTGCACCCACGAGCGGTTGTTGCGCTAAAGGAATATATTGAATGGCGCGGAAAGCTGCATGACCGCGAGGGCCCCTTGTTTTTGACGCATAATCGCAAGCCATATTCGGTGCGGTCCAGCGGCGTGCAAAACAAGACTGCGTTCAACGCTATGAAGCGGCGGGCCCGAAGAGCGCTGCGTCAGAAATTGATGGGACAGGCACGCGATTTGCGGGCGACAGGAAGTTCTAAGGAATGTTTTGAAGTGATTTCTCAGTTGCGCGATGCGCATCGTTTGATCGGGCGCGTGACCCAACATTGGTTCCGGCATCTGTTGGCAACAAATCTTCGCGGTGATCTGCGTGCAGCCATGGACCAAGGCGGTTGGATCGATGAGCGCTCGGTGATGAGCTATACGATTGATGTGCCAGCGCACCGGCGCGAGTTGATCAATCGTTTGGAAGACGGCACGGAAACCGGTGTAGCGAAGAGAACCAAGAAGTTGATTAGGAGCTAACAATGGCCTGAATAGTGGTAGATTGGCTCGGATCAGGGAGCACAGTCTCAAGCGGCGAACTGCATTGCCGCATTAATGAGGCTGTATGTAGTAAGCAACAGCGCCGTTGAGTCGCTGTTGCGCCGGTGATTACAGTGGAGCGGCCGTAGCACCGGTTTGGATCGATCTGGCTGCCGATGTTGAGCGATTCACCCTCCAATCTCGCGTTTCAGAATTAGCGACTTGAGGTGCGTTGGAAATAATTCAAGCGCCTCTCTGATAGTTGCAGCGGCCATGTCTTGTTGGCCCATTTTGTAGAGTATCCAGGCTTTCCTGTAGAGAGTTTCAGCGTTTCCCGGATAAAGTCTCTGCACTTCTTCGACGTGAGCTAAGGCTGATTTATAATCTCCAGAATGGGCTTCAGCCCACCCAAGTTGCGCACCGCCCCATACGCGGTTGCTGTACCGCTCATGATATTTCTTAAAAGCATCAAGCGCCGCTGGGTATTCAGCTTCTATGCCGTGATCTAACACCAGCGCGTAATAGTTGACTCCGAAGTCTGTATCGATGCCTGCGTTCTGCAATCTTTGCATTCGCTCTTTGGCCAGCCTGAGGGCTCTTTGTTTTTCGGACTCGTACTTCTCGTTCTCGCCTGCATATAGATACGCAAATGCAAGAGTGGAAGCGTAGCCTGCGGCTGAGCGATTCCTCTCTGACAAGTTGGCGATGTATTTGAACTGGTCTAACGCGTCGCCAAGATTTCCCTTGCTCAAGCTAATGTGCGCTAGTGCCAGCCGTGGTAGCGCGCTACGTGGTGCAGCTGGCGCTAGTCTATTAGCGATAGACTCTGCTTCTGCGTATGCCCCCGTCCTAATGAGCAACATCAGTATTCGTTTCTTTGGGGTAATATTGCTGGGATCCAGTTTTAATGAGCGCCTGTACTGGACAAGAGCCTCGCGTATTCTTTCGCTGGAGCTCAACAGATTTCCGTAGTTGCTCCTGTACACGGAGCCATCTTGAACGCGCAGAACTCGCAAATACCAATCCTCAGACGCTTGGTAGTCCCCCTTTTGATAATGGATGCTAGCTATAACATTCAGGGCTCCGTGATGGTTTGGCTCCGCTTGTATGATCGTTCCAGCCAATTGCATTGCCCGCTCAAGCTTGTTGTTTTTCATTAATGCAAAGGCAACATTCGACTTGTTGTCGGATGATGGGCTCACTCGTACGAGCTGCTGCGCTGTCTTCAGTGCTACCTGTTGCGCGTCATGTCGCAGGGAGTAATTGACAAGCTGATCATATAGAAGCCCCATCGCCTTTTCGTTTCGAGGGTTGCGATCAAAAACTTCCTTCGACACCCTATCCGCGTCAGAGGCGCGCCCAAGCTCTTGGAATTTTTCGACTAGCTTCTCTGCATTGTCTAGATCATTCGGGTAGACTTTGTATCGCTTCAGCAAATAGTTGAACTGGGTTATGTTGTTGAGTGCTGTTTTGGCGTCAGCATGCCTCGGAGATACTGTTAGTGTCTGGCGATAGTACTTTTCCGCTTCGCTCTTGTCGTGATAGTCTCTGGCATCGTGAAGCTGACCGAGTAGGTAAATTGCTTCAGCGTAACTTGGTGATGCCTTTAGTAGGGTATCAAGTATGGTCTGAGCATCTAGGTATTTTTGCCTCCCGATGAGCAACCGGGCTTCTAGTATCTTCTTTTGAATAGCAATAAGGTTTTTTAGACGTCCTATTGATCCGGTGAGCGCCTCCTTTAGTTTTTCGTCTTTTGCCAGCGAGAGGCTCTTCTCGTAATACTCTTGCGCCTTGATGAACTCGCGTCTTTCTTCGTTCGCTCGTCCCTTTATGTAGGCCAAGTCAGCCGTTATTGGGGCAGTCTTAAGATAGTTGTCGACTATTCTTAAAGCGCTGACGGCGTCACCAGAGTCGATGTATCGCTCTGCCAGTTTGTAGGCCCGCTGGGATGGTCGTTTTTCCTTGGCCGCAATAAGTGCCAGATCGTCCAAATGGTCCTTCGGTAGTCTTAATGCGAGCCCGTCGCGGACACATCGACTATATTGTTTGTGGGCAGCGCCGAACTCAAACGCTTGCTCGAGTAGAGTGGCGTATCGAAATCTAGCGTCCAAGTTGTCAGGATCAGCCTTAACGACTGCGCGCAGCAAGGCTTTTGCCTTTTCGTGCTGCGCTAGGTCAGAATACAGGAGAGCTACCGCGAATTTCTCGGCAGTGTTCAGTTTCGATGTCTTGAAGCGTGAGACATGAGTAAGGGCCTTATCTTTGTCGCCGGTTCGGAGCAGGAGGCGGACTAGTTGTACGCGCAGATCGTGTGGCATATTCCGACGCTCGAGCGCAGCAAGTTGGCGCAGAGCCTGTCTGTGCTCACCTCTGGATAGAAGCGCCTGAACAAATGAATTGATGAGAGACCACTGATTTTTCCTGATGTTCTTCTTTGGCGGGTCGACTAGCTCATTGACTTTCTTCTGAAGCCCATCGAAGAATGCAGGCTGGGTTGCCAATTCGGCAAAAATTTCGGTTCCAAATTGGGGGTTCTTTAGTGTTGTCCTGGCTTCTTGAAGGATACTTAGAATAGTCGGGACGTCGCTTCTCTCCCTGGCAATGGTTTCGATGAGCAATCGCCAGCGCTGGTCGTCCTCGGGGGCCTCTTTTACATAAGCGCGCAGTTGTTTCTCGTATTTTTGCAGCCACGAATTGCGCCGCTCTCCCTTTTCTAATCTGGATAGTATTTCCCTAACTAATTTGCGATCGTCGGGATTTTTCTTGAGAAGCTCGGCTCCCACTTTGTCTATCTGATCAAGGTGCTTTTCGAGCGCTAGGTATTTAAGAAGGGTTGCGTACACCCAATAATCTAGTTGTGTGGTATTTTGGGGGGCAGCAATCGCCTTGCGATAGCGCATCTTGCTCAACTCGCCCGCCAGCTCCTTGCTGTCTGCTACATCATAGAGATAGTCAAACCAAGTAAAGCCAGACAGAGTATAAGTTTCCGGTTGCCGTCGGCTCGCCGACTCAATATGAGCGGCAGCCTCTTGAATTTGGCCGGTGTTTCGAAAATGCGAAACTAAGAACGTTTCTGCTGCAGTCTCTTTGATAGGTTTCATCTGCTCAACCAAGCCTGCCAAGGCATCGCGATCATCGAGCTGCGAATAGAGCTTGCCTAGGTAAACGAAAAGCGTTGCTTTTTCAGCCGGCCGGGCAGCGAACTTGTCTTGATGCAGATTTACGAGCTGAAGCGCTTGTTGAGGTTGCAGCAGGTGATCTGAGAACACCCTGGCAAGCGTAATGAGGTCTTGAGCAGTTTCAGCCGAGGAGGCTACCTTGCGGAGGATCTCTGCCGCAGGGTCATTTTCGTTTTGACCTATGTGATGACGCGCAAGGGAAGCTGCCAGTGATGGCTTCATTTTCGGAGGCGCCAGGTCAAGCGCTTTTTTGAGAAAGCGCACGGCATCTTGGCTATTCCCGGTGGAACTGCTAATTCGAGCAGCGCGATCGTATGCCCGGGCTTTCTCCGCTGGATCATGCGCCGCTTGAGCATACTGAAGGTTGATGTCTCTTGCTTGTGTCGGCTTATTGAGCTTGTTCTGGTATAGGTCGCTGATGTATTCGACGACGAATTTGTTCGATGGGTAGTCCTTTCTTTCCTGCTCTATTGTTGCTTGCAGCTTGCCGTTCTTTTCGGATGAAAGGGCGGCTTTTATTCGGCTTACTGAAGCTTGGCCGTACAGCCAGTCCGCTTCCTCAGCCAGGTCGGCTTGAAGATGTTTCAGGCTTGCAGTTTGTCGAAATACCTCGATTGATGAAATGAATGGAAGAGGATCAACGTCTTTGACGGTGTAACGCCGCGTCTTTTTGTTAAGTGATGCAGTGAAGGCTTGTTCGTACAGAACAACCCAGGTGAAACTTATTATGTTGCCACGCTTATCTAGGTTGTAGATGTGCTCTGGTATGAACACAAACTTGGCAGTTTTCCCCGGTGTAATTTGGGCGGAGCTAGTGGAAAAAGACTTATTGATTCCCTTGTAGCCAATCTGTTTGATTTCAAATTTCCCTAGATTGGGAATGTCTTTTAAGACGTAGACTCCGTTATCGTCTGTTGATGTGGAATAAGTCTTGTTCTTGCCGTCCGGTCGTATCTGCAAAATGCGAACCTTGAAATTCTTTCGAAGTGTTCCCTTGCGGCCTTTGTAGCCATTCCAGTGTAGTGAGACTCGACCGATAAGCGTGGTGGTGGAGTCCGCGGCTTTCGCTGATGATAGGAATGGGATGGAAATGAGCGCCAATGCGAGGGCGATCGCGTGGACAGTTTTCATTTTCTTCCCCCCTTTTGCGTTCGGAGTACTCTCTAGCTGCGTTGGCAGTAGTGGAAGCCTGCGCCAAAGGTTTTGTTGGAGAGACATCGGATCTGTTTAAGGAGGTCTCTGCTTGACGAAGGCTCTCTATGGGAGTCCGGGGCTCCAGGATTCGTTAGGCTGCGGGCTTCGGGTTTGGAAATTGGTTCTCGCTATCAAACATCGGGTTGGCCGTGGAGCGCCAAGCGTAGAGCAAAATTGACGGCAGTGACAATATCCCTCACCGGTCTGGACGGTGGGTCAGTTGATGGCGCTGGCCAGAAACGGAGGGTTGGCGTGCTCCAGACAAGGGTCAGCAGCCACGTGAAGCGGTCTTGGAACGCACTCTGAAGAGGCTTTTGGGAGGCAGCACTGAGTGTCGCGGCGATGCGTCAGGGGAGCTCCAAATTTAGAAATAGGCGGGTTTGTGCGTAGCTGTGGACAGGAGAAAGACAGCGCAAACTTGAGCGCTGCTAATGGTGTTGCCGAATAG
>CBDCUC010000012.1:0-6852 GCA_965222485.1 Hyphomicrobiaceae bacterium | reverse complement strand
TGACGTTGTAGCCGCCGGTCACACGCGTTCTGATGGCGCCGGCGAAAGCGATTTTTGGGTCGTCCGGCTCGACTATCAAGGCAACGTCATCTGGGAACGCACGCTCGGCAGCTTCAACAACGATCAGGCCTCCGCCCTGATCGAGGCCGAAGACGGCGGCGTTGTTGTGACGGGATTCACCAGCTCCCGCGCCCATGGTGAGCGCGACGCTTGGATCGTCGCACTTGACGCAAACGGCCGCACGGAATGGGACCGCATCATCGCCAACCCTGGCACGGATGTCATTTCATCCATTGCACTACTACCCAGTGGCGACTTCGCCGTTGCAGGACACACACAGACACCTGGCCAGGCCACCTTCGACTTCTGGGTTTTGAAACTTCGTCACGACGGAGAAGTCGACTGGCGCCGGCAGTTTCACAACGGTGAATTTTTTGCTGCCACCAGCGTGGCTGCCGGAACCGACGGTAGCATCTTCGTTGCGGGTTTGTCGGAGCCGATTGAAGGCGCCTCCTCTCGCGCCGTACTGATGCATTTAAGTGAAGAGGGGAACCCCGTCTGGCGGAGGGATATTGGCGGGCACACATTCAACAGAGCAAAGGGGGACGGCGCCTGGGCACTGGCGGCTATGCCCGGCGGTGATATTGTTGTGGTTATCGCCACCGCATCACAAGGCGCAGGCTCGACAGATGCTCGCCTCGCGCGTTTTTCACCAAGCGGCACGTTGCTGTGGGAGCATACATTTGGTGGTAGCAAGTGGGACTACCCGACAGCCGTTGTCCCCACACTTGAAGGGGGACTTCTCATTGGCGGAATCACGACGAGCTCCGGTGCCGGTTATGAAGATGGCTGGCTGGTGCGCCTGGACCGCAGCGGCAAACTGGATTAGCTGCCATCCTCGCCGACGCGGCAACAACCTGATGATCTGCGGTAATTGAACCAACCTCTACCACACCAGCGGAATAAGCCTATAGCGCACGCGTGCGCGGTAATCGTCATATCCGCGCAAGTTGACGCATAAAAACCGCTCTTCGAGCACGGCCCGAACCCCCAATATGATAACGCCGGCAAGGCCAAGCATGAACCCTGCGAACGACCCAAGCCACAACGGCTGACCGACAAGCACCAGCAGAATAGCCAAATACATCGGATGACGAACGATTGCATAAGGCCCGCTATCGATCACTTCATGCGCATCCGCAGCTTGATGTTTGACGGCAACCGAACCGAATTTGTTAGTCAGCAGCGTGGCAATCCACAACGCCGAACCGGCAAGCACCATCATCAATCCAAGCCAGCTCACACCCTCATGCACAGACGGCGCAACCTTCAGGTGCCACACGTCGATGGACGACAGAACCTGCACACCAACAAACGTTGCCAGCAACGCGCCCAAAAGAATCTTGTCGATCAATGGTTGTCCCTGATGAACCGGGCCGCTCATGCGTTCGCCAAGAAGTCTTTTGTCGCCGAACCATAGTAGCGTCGCGCTAAGCAGCGTCCCGAAAATGGTAATGGCGATCAGCACCCACGCTGCGGGCCAGTTCCAGGTCCCCGCGGGAATAAACAATGCGGCAGCCTGAATGGAGGCGCGCGCAACCACAACCACAACAACACGAACGAGCAGTTTTACATCAGTCGCAATCATGATCCTTGACCGCTCCACACCATTGCCAGGCCCCATCCGCCAGCCACGGCAGAAAACAACTGGACACCAAGATTGCCTGACACGCCAGTCTCCATCCGCAAAAAAAGCAGCAAGTTCACGCAGGCCCGGCCGGATCGGCACTCCAGCTGAACTCCCAATGAGCCCACTGGCCTCAAGGCCCTCCTTTATGCTAGGCGACAGCAACGCAAATCGAAACTGGCTGGCTCCAGAATTAATGAGGCTCCGTTCAGATGACTGACACCAAATCCGCTACACCACGCATCGAATCCGACACGTTCGGCGAAATCGAAGTTCCTGCGGATCGATATTGGGGTGCACAGGCCCAGCGCTCCCTTGGCAACTTCAAAATCGGTTGGGAACGCCAGCCTTTGCCCATCGTGCGTGCCCTTGGGATCGTCAAACGCGCAACAGCAGAAGCGAACATGGCGCTCGGCCGTCTGGACGAAGAACTTGGAAAAGCCATCGTGGCCGCCGCCAACGAGGTCATCGAAGGCAAGCTTGACGATCATTTCCCCCTGGTTGTCTGGCAGACCGGATCAGGCACCCAGTCAAACATGAATGCAAACGAAGTGATCTCCAATCGAGCCATCGAAATCTTGGACGGAGAGATGGGTTCGAAATCTCCGGTTCACCCGAACGACCATGTCAACATGAGCCAGTCGTCGAACGACACTTTCCCTACGGCAATGCATGTCGCATGTGCGCAAGAGATACAAAACCGCCTGCTACCCGCGCTTAGGACTTTGCGCAATGCGCTCAATGACAAAGCACAAGCCTGGACAAAGGTCATCAAAATCGGGCGCACACACACGCAAGATGCGACACCGCTGACACTCGGGCAGGAGTTCTCCGGATACACCAAGCAGATCGAAAACGGTATTGAGCGAATCGAAAGCACGCTTGAATTGCTGATGCAGCTGGCTCAAGGAGGCACAGCCGTTGGCACCGGGCTCAATGCACCAAAGGGATTTGCCGAAAAGGTCGCCGAAAACATCGCGGCAATCACGGGCCTTCCCTTCACCACCGCACCGAATAAGTTTGAAGCACTTGCCGCCCACGACGCCATGATCATGAGCCACGGCGCAATCAACACGGTTGCTGCATCGTTGTTTAAAATCGCCAACGACATACGCTTCCTTGGGTCCGGACCCCGCTCCGGTTTGGGCGAACTTGCATTGCCGGAAACGAGCCAGGCTCCTCAATCATGCCCGGCAAAGTGAACCCGACGCAGTGCGAGGCCATGACGCAGGTTTGCGTGCAGATATTCGGCAATAACGCCGCCCTAACATTTGCTGGTAGCCAGGGTCATTTCGAACTCAACGTCTTCAACCCTGTTATGGCCTATAACTTCCTGCAGTCCGTTCGTTTGATGTCGGATGCCGCCATATCGTTCACCGACAATTGCGTCGTCGGCATCACACCGCGCGAAGATAACATCAAAGCCGGGCTGCAACGTTCGCTTATGCTTGTCACCGCGTTAGCGCCCAAAATCGGCTACGACGCAGCGGCAAAAATCGCCAAAACCGCACATAAAAACGGGACCACCCTAAAGGAAGTAGCACTCGCCGGAGGTTATGTCACCGAAGCGGAGTTCGATGAGATCGTCGATCCAGCCAAAATGCTGGGGCCTGCGTGACCCATTTGCCTCGAGCGCGCCAGGCCAGATCACGAACCTGTACCAAGCCTGTGGAGCGGCAGTAACCAGGCCTAATTGCGGACCTATGGCAAGTGTTATAATCGTGCCCAATGAGCACGAATCAAAAGAAAAAGAAGACGCCGCACACCGAACCGGCAACGGGCACGGACGAACTGCCGTTCGACCTGCCGCTGCATGATAACGAAGAGGCTGACGCGACCCCGCCACCAGCGGCGCACGATGGTTTTGAAGACAGCGCTGACTTCAACGACCCACCATTCCCCGATCTGCCTGCGGAACCGGCCGACGAACCAGCACCTCGCCCATCTATATCGGAGCGTGCCATCGCAGCTTCGGCACCGCGTTCTGCCCCGACCGACTATCTCGACAACCTCAACACAGAACAACGCCTGGCAATCGAAACTCTCGATGGACCGGTCCTCGTCCTTGCGGGCGCGGGCACCGGCAAGACGCGTGTGTTGACGACACGCATCGCTCACATCCTCAACAAATCGCTTGCCTACCCCTCGCAAATACTCGCCGTGACCTTCACCAACAAGGCAGCGCGCGAAATGAAAGAGCGCATCGCATCCCTCGTGGGCGGGACTGTAGAGGGCATGCCATGGCTTGGCACCTTCCATTCCATTGGCGTCAAAATACTTCGACGTCATGCCGAACTCGCAGACCTGAAGTCGAACTTCACCATTCTCGACACAGACGACCAGCTTCGCCTCATGAAGCAGGTCATCGAAGCGGAGGGTATCGACAAGGACCGATGGCCCGCGCGCCAATTCGCTGCTCTGGTCGATGGCTGGAAAAACCGCGGACTGACACCTGAGAAAATATCCAAGGGTGATGGCGCATCCTTTGCTGGTGGCAAGGCGCGCGAACTTTACGCCGCCTATCAGACACGCCTGAAGGAACTCAACGCCTGCGACTTCGGCGACCTGCTGCTGGAAACACTGACGATATTCTTAAAACACCCCGACATCCTTGCCGATTACCACCGCCGCTTTCGCTACATTCTGGTCGACGAATACCAGGACACGAATGTTGCCCAGTACATGTGGCTGAGACTGCTGGCACAAGGGTCTCCCAACATTTGCTGCGTCGGCGACGACGATCAGTCCATCTACGGCTGGCGCGGCGCCGAGGTCGACAACATCCTGCGTTTCGAAGAGGACTTCCCGGGCGCCACCGTAATCAGACTGGAACGCAATTACCGCTCCACAGGCCACATACTGGCTGCCGCCTCCGGTCTCATCTCTGCAAACGAAAGCCGTCTCGGCAAGACGCTGTTTACTGACGGCGAGATGGGCGAAAAGGTTACTGTGAGCGGCCTGTGGGACGATGAGGAAGAGGCTCGCGGCATAACCAGTGATATCGAATCGATGCATAACGCCGGACAGCCCATGAACGAGATCGCCGTTCTGGTGCGCGCGTCCTTCCAAATGCGGGTGCTCGAAGATCGCTTCGTCACCCTCGGCCTGCCGTACCGCGTCATCGGAGGCCCACGCTTTTATGAACGCGCCGAAATTAAAGACGCCATTGCGTATCTGGATGTCGCGCTTAATCCAGACAACGACCTCAAATTTGAGCGCATTGTCAATGTTCCCAAACGCGGTATTGGCGAGACGAGCGTACGCCGCGTACGCGAACTGGCACGTGCGCGACAGAACTCTTTGTATCAGGCCGCACGTGATATCGTTGAAACGGAAGACCTGACGGGCAAAGCGCGCCGCTCGCTCACAGATCTATTGTTGAGCTTCGAGCGCTGGCGGTCTCAAATCGACACATTGCCACACACGGAACTTGCAGAGCTCATTCTTGATGAGTCCGGCTACACCGCGATGTGGCAGGCGGACAAAAGCCCGCAAGCGCAGTCGCGCCTTGAGAACTTGAAAGAACTCGTGCGCTTCATGCACCAGTTCGACAACCTGCAGGGGTTTATCGAGCACGTCTCGCTGGTGATGGATGCCGATCAGAGCGACGATGGCGACCGCGTATCGCTTATGACACTCCATGCCGCCAAGGGCCTTGAGTTCGACACAGTATTTCTATCCGGATGGGAGGAAGGCTTATTCCCGCACCAGCGCTCCCTGGATGAAAGTGGTCTTGCAGGGCTAGAGGAAGAACGCCGCCTCGCTTACGTCGGCCTCACCCGCGCCAAGAAAAGTGCGCGCATTTCATTTACGCAAAATAGGCGCACGCACGGCCTTTATCAGGCCGCTCACCCATCACGTTTTGTCGACGAATTACCAGAAGTACACGTCGAGGTGATAGAAGCACCAAGTCCCTACGGTGGCTCCCGATCTCAATTCGGCAGCGCATACTTCGATGCGCCCATGCGCAGCCGCTTCGATCATGATGAACCACAATTTCAATCAACCTACGAAACGCCCGGTTGGAAACGCGCACGTGAACGCCAGGCCGCCAGCAGTTCAAATACGGCGAGAAGAGCGGATCGCGGTCCGGTAACCATTGAGGGCGAATTGGTTGCCTCCTCCTCCACAACCTCCTCATTCAAAACCGGCGAGCGCGTTTTTCACCAGAAATTCGGCTACGGGCGCATTGCCGAGATTGATGGCAATAAGCTCACCATCGATTTTGAGAAGGCTGGCCAAAAGCGTGTCGTCGACAGTTTCGTCGAACGCCATTAAGAAGGAAGCGCATTCTTCCTCATAGACCACAAACAACTGGCGCGTTCCCAAACCGATGACACAAGCAGCCTCCCAAGATCCCGCAAGTGTGTCCGCAGGCAATCACACAATCGGCCTGCGCGGCCATCCGCCGGGCCTCAGGACACTTTTCTTCACCGAATTATGGGAACGCTTCTCGTATTACGGCATGCGCGCCCTTCTCGTGCTGTTCATGGTGGCCCCCGCCACGTCCGGTGGCATGGGTTTAAGCGCACGAGAGGCGGCACACATCTATGGCAACTACACGATGGCCGTGTATATGCTCGCCATTCCTGGTGGCTTCATTGCCGATTATCTACTTGGGCACCGCCGTTCCGTTCTCGTCGGCGGCATTATCATTGCCTGTGGTCACTTTGCACTCGCCGTCGACCGCATCGAAATGTTCTACGCCGGACTTGTCCTGATCGTACTGGGAACGGGCCTGCTCAAACCCAGCATAAGCGCGCTGGTCGGCGGACTTTATGCAAAAAACGACGAACGCCGCGACGCGGGCTTTTCGATCTTTTACATGGGCATCAACCTCGGCGCATTCCTTGCCCCGTTTGTCACCGGCTTCCTCGCCCAAAGCGACATATTCAAATCGTGGCTTGAGCAATCAGGTTTCGACCCGGCAGGGAGTTGGCATTGGGGCTTTGGCGCCGCAGGCGTCGGCATGGTTCTTGGGCTAATCGTCTACATCCTCCAAGCTGACCGCATCGCTCATATCGGCGAGCGCCCAAAGATAGAACCAAAAGCGTGGCTTCATGCCCTGTTCGTTCTCGTCGGCACTGGCGCCGCACTGACGCTTAGCATGCTCTCAGGCAAACCGGGATTTGAGTGGGTTCCTTATTCCTTCCTTCTGATTCCGG
>CBDCUC010000011.1:0-7317 GCA_965222485.1 Hyphomicrobiaceae bacterium | reverse complement strand
GCTGGATCTGAGCGGCCTAGGATTCGCAGGCGTTGTTCCGGCCAAGACGGGGCGGCCTGGATACCATCCTGCGACGCTTTTGAAGCTCTATCTCTACGGTTACCTCAACCGCGTCCAATCCAGTCGGCGGCTGGAGCAAGAAGCCAAGCGCAATGTCGAAGTGATGTGGCTCACAGGGCGCCTTGCGCCAGACTTCAAGACGATTGCCGACTTCCGCCGAGACAATGGAACAGCGATCCAGGCCGTATGTGCGAAGTTTGTTGAGATCTGCGCTGATATTGGCATGTTCAGACATGCCGTTGCCGCTATCGACGGTGCCAAATTTAAGGCTGTCAATTCGCGAGATCGGAATTTCACGCGTGGCAAACTCAAGCGCCGGATGGAGCAGATCTCGGCGAGCATCGAGCGTTACCTGAAAGCGATCGAAGCAGCTGATCTCCAAGACGACGAACGTGCCGACGACAAGGTCGTTCAGCTGACCGACAGGGTTGCCGCGATGCGAGCCCGGCTAGCCGAGTTGAAAGAGCTTGAGACAAAGGTGCACGAGGCCCCTGACAAGCAGATATCACTCACCGATCCTGACTCTCGCGCCATGGCGACGAACATGCGAGGTGCCAGTGTCGTTGGATACAATGTCCAAGCTGCGGTTGATACAGAGCATCATCTGATCGTAGCGCATGAAGTCACAAATATCGTCGTCGATAGAGCGCTTCTCGCACCGATGGCGGAAAAGGCAAAAGAGGCCATGCAGACCAAACGGCTCGATGCGTTTGCCGACCGTGGTTACTTCAGTGGCGAGCAACTGCTTGCATGTGAGAAGATTGGCGTCACGCCGTGGGTGCCCAAGCCACGAACGTCAAATGCCAGAGCTGCCGGAAGGTTCGAGAAGGAAGATTTCGAATATTTGCCCGATAAGAATGCCTATCGATGCCCAGCCGGCGAGACATTGACCTTTCGGTTCGCGGGTAAGGATCGAGATGAAGACATCGATGTGTATTTCACGAACAAATGCACCGGTTGCGCACTCAAATCTCGCTGCACTACGGGCAAAGAGCGTCGCGTGCGCCGATGGAAGCACGAGCATGTCGTGGATGCCACGCGAGAACGATTGGAATCAAAACCGGACGCCATGATCATCCGACGCCGAACGGTCGAGCATCCGTTTGGTACTCTGAAAGCTTGGATGGGGCACACGCACTTCCTCACAAAGGGGATCGAAAAAGTGAGTACGGAAATGAGCCTTGCAGTCCTTGCCTACAATCTGAAGCGGATGATCTCAATGATGGGGGGTGAGGCAGCTCATCGCCACGGTCCGGGCCTAGCGGAACAGATGGGCGGACGTCCTTGTGCCCAACACTGGTGCCGGCCATCCGTTTTCACACGGCCACTCCCAATTGCGGACATCGACTCGGTGCACTGAGCAGTGGCGTGGATAGCGCCGTCCAACGTCAGCTTACCGGGGTGAAGCCGTCGGATTCAGAAGCGCTCGAACAGCCTAATCTGACCCTTCTAGTGTCTTGGTACGTGAGGCATCGTGGGATGGCACCAAGATGGCGGTGTAAACAAGGCAGATGTCTTGGTGTTCCGAACTAAAGTCTAACAGTTTTGGCCTCTCACTCTGCATAGGGAATAAAATTCCTCATAGGTCTGATACGCCGAAGCCAAGGCGAAGTAGGCTCAACTGCATCACATGCTTCGGGCCTTGCCATCGCCTTTTCATTAACGGCAAATATCTGTGCGCAGGCGGCTCGTTTAAGGCGCGGTCCCGACAAGATAGTGCGGCGGATCTCATGGTCGCCGGCTATGAAGAACAGCTCTTCGTTGGCCGAATCTCTCGCAATTGGACTGACTCCACTAATGCCCGAGACTGGGGGGCGAGCGATGTCCGGCACCAGCCGCGCACCATCGACGGTCCAAAGCTGTATGCCGCCCTCCACGCTAGCAACGGCAAAATTGTGTTCTCCGATCGGCTCAATCGCAGTGGTCAGCCCTTGAATGCCGAGGCCAACTCCACGCGCCTCGCCAGTTGCAAAATTGACGATGTGCAGTCGACCAGGCAAACCCGCCACAGCGACAGCATCCGGCGTAACAAAAGCACCAGTATTGAAAAGGCTCGCGTCGGGATCGGTTATACCATGGAGTAGAGAGGGCGCCCCTTCGCCTAAACTCCATATCTGTGCATGCGCACTGTATCCGCGTTCCTCATCGCTCTCAATGGATCCAAGCAGAATCAAGAAATTTCCGTCTTCGAAATACTTTGCACCATAGCCGCCAAGGGACTCTTTGCGGCGTGTGCTCTCGATGATAGTGAGCTGATCTGCATTCAAGCTAAGCACATCTATAGAGTCTGAGATGCGTAACCAACGTCTATTCCCCTAGCGGGAACGTATGCGCGCCACGCGTTCCCGAAGTCGCCGTCAGCGTTTCGCGTAGTTTAGACAAAGAGTCGCCGTATACGGCGAAGATTCCGGCATCGCTCGTCACGGACGCCATTTTTCCGTCGGCACAGTCGATCCGTCTGACGTAATCTTCGGCGAAAAAGCTCGTCCTAAGAACCGCGGCAGTTGCGGTTGTGTCGAGGACGACGACAGAGCCCTTGTCACCACCAACTGCAAGCTCGCCTTTCACACATGATGCGAGAGCTACAACGCGCTCATTGTCGCGTAGTGGAACCTCGGTCGACACCGGCTCGGAAAGTTTGGTTCGACCAGCGTCAAAGACAGACAGACGCTGCACATTTCGCTCGTAAAGCGCTAGTCGATGGCCGTCATCCGAAAACGCGGCGACCGATACATCGAGCATTTGCTCAGGCTGAAAGCGCAATCGACCTTTTTGGTCGAAGATCGCAAATGACCTCCAGAGTTCTGCAAACATCAGCCCTGAATTATGCAACTGGAGCGAAGAGACTTGCGCGGTCTCCCGGCTGCTCACATCATAAAGAGCGACAAAATTCCATGTCTTGTTAGTATTGTCCCACACGTTGACAGAGCCATCACCTGCGTCAAAGCTGGCTATATGTTCCAGGTTGGGCGAGGCGGTCCAAGTTTCGCTCGGCTCACCGGGCAGTTTGTCTGTTTGCCACTGCCTCTTTGCAAAGTTTGCTAGAAGAGCATTCCCTGCTGTACCGACCACGAGTACAGTTCCACATGTTCGGTCGGTCCAGAGCGCTCGAGGAACACCGATGTCCGTCACATTTGCGGTTTGCAGCGCGTCAGGCCTCTCGGGTGTCGCTCCGAACCCATGGTCCACGATTACTGCACCCTTGACGGCGCGGACCACACATCCTTCGCCAACATCAATTGCATCGTTCCCGTCAGCAACAAAGGATCGGCCTCGAAACAAAGGTTGTCCGGCAAGGTCGAATAACTCAAAACCAGCCTCGCGGCGGCGCAACACGGCGCGACGGGTGTTAGAAAATCTAATGGCACCGAGGTCGACCTCCCCATCACCTGGGTTCTTGGTGAGATCAACCACATGCTTTGCTTCAAAGATGCTATCGAGAACAGCGAGGTCCGCCTGAAGCAGTCAGGTTGCTCAATCCGCCATCCTTACGCCATACGAGCGATAGTGGTTCCCTCACCATCGGCACAGTTTTCCTGAGGCGAGTTCCTTCATAAGCGACACGCAATGCGTTCCATACAGCAGATGGTATTGCACCAAGCTCACGTTCGGCTTCCGAATAAGCGTGGAGGGCACGGACCAGAGCGCGTCCTGAGTCGCGTCGCCCAACAGCCGCGGAGATCGCGATTGATTCGGCGTTGAGTTGCGCCTCAAAGCCGCGTAACCCAGCGGTTACGCGCGACTCGTTAGTAGCGATGCCGAGCACCGCTACGATGATCGCGATGGCAGTTAGTGCGCTCACCAAACTTCGCTGTCGTTGAATCTGGCGTCGTCGGCTCTCGGCGATAAACTCAAGCTGAAGCGTCGTCGGCGCTAGCGATGTGGCCGGATGGCGATCACGCCAATACTCCATCTCCCGGATGCGATCGTCGCGTGTAACCAATCGACGCCGTGGCCGCCCAGCTTCAGACCATTCGATAGCCAAGTCGTTAATTCGCGTTTTTTCGCGCTCCCAAGCCAGATCTCGGGAAAGGGCATCGAACAGCGCAGGAAGATTACTGTCTCGCTCGGTGGCCGTGCGGAAGAAAACAAAATTCAGACGGCGCAATCTGCCAGGAATAGCGTCGGCTTCAACGTCGTGGACAACAACCGGCAAGATTCCTTTGCCCTGAGCCTCTGCCGTGTCAACCTCCCACGTGCAAATCGGCGATGTAACGCTATCTGGTGAAATTAGAAAAATCACTTTCTCAGCCGACAGGATCAATGCGCCAAGTCGCTCCTTCCACGGTTCGCCCGGCGCAATATCGTGAAGGTCGAGATAGGCATCAAAGCCCTGGTCGATCAGCAAGTCTCTTAATTGCTCGGCGACTGCCCGATTCTTCCGAGAATAAGAAATGAAGACGCGTGCTCCACTACTCACTTGCGACATGTCGGTCTTCCCCGACCTTGAATCATTAACAATTGTAATCCCATGTGCGCTACAGCGCTTCCGATACCTATGCCATAAGTTTTGGCCACTGTGGACGCGCTCGAACAGCGTTACACTAAATCCTTGTTGGGAACGGGCAACCTGTTAACGACGCGTCCCAGACGATTTCCTGCATTTAAATTGAACTTTGAGGTTCGCACAGGGTTACGCGACTTACAAGCAACGTGTCTGACTTCAGCTTGCGTTATCAATTGCAGCCGTGTGTAACGTGACAAGCCAGAAGTAGTTCCGCAGCGGGTATCAGCCGTTCGCTTCCGAAATAGGTTTGGTAGCGACATCCCGAAGCGGAAGTAGCTAATTCGGGGAACTTAGTTTGAGCCTGCCAACCGAACATGTCTCTTGTGGGGTGTATTGCAGCCGTAGAGGAGTCCTATCGCTAGTGATCGACGTTCTGTCAGCTGGCCTGCCCGCGCCAGGCGGCATTCAGCCTTCTATACTCCGGCAATGTCGTTACGGACGGATCGGCGACCGAGCAGACGCGCAGGGTTTCGTCGAGGTCCCGCGGAACTACCGAGCAGGCTGGATCGACCAAGGCATCCAAGAGCCTAAGGAAGGCGATTGGGAACCGCGCGGCAAGTTTCTCTCCGTCGCCGTCATCCTGCCTCAGCTCAATTCGGATGAAGTGAATGTCGGTCGGTACGAGATAGTCGAGAATGACATCCACCACCTCGGGGAACGCATCGTTGGCCTCGATGGCCATCCACGCCAATCGCTGCGTGATTTCTGCGTCACGCGCGGCCGCAGCACGCGGCCAGACCTCCTGAAATAGTGGCCCCACATCGGTGCGCCAACGCTCTGCCGGACTGGGCGTCTCATCGTCCTCGTTTCTGATCCAATCGAAAAAGCGCCATGCAGCGGAGTGGCGTATTGCTGCCGGAGCCGCACTCAATGCACGCTTGATCTCTGCTGAGGTCAGGTCATAGGCCGCGTCTTTCGGCCGCCGCCGCCACAATGCAACGAAGAGCAGTTGATCCACGAGCCCCCGGAGGATGTGATCACTGACCCCCGGTCGCTCGAATGCCTCCATGAATGGCCGCTTCAGGGCGTTGAACAAAGGCGGCGGGCCCACAAAGTGGCTGTCGTGGGCGCGCGCGCTCCACAGGAAGGCCGCGTCGTCGCCCGACCAGTTGAAGAGCGGCAGAAGCTGTTCTGAAACCCAATTAGGCGCAACTTGATGAAGCAGCCGTGTGTTCCAGGCCCAGCCTGACACGCGCAAGGATGCCGGCCCGTCCTTTTCCCTGAATGAGCGCATCAAAGCGTGCCTGATAATCAACCGGTAGCCCTTGATTGTTTGGTGGCTCCTCGGCCCAAAGGCGATCAATCAAAGTATCGGCCAAGATTCCGCCGTCCTCATTCAAGGCGTAAGTTACGGCGTCGGACACTTCGATCGCACGCTCGTCGTCGCAGGCTCGTTCATCTTCAGTGAGGCACGCCGCCGCGACCCGATCCCAAATACGAAAGTAAGCTTTGCGCCCCTGTTCGCCGCCTAGCAGTTTTGGTGCGTGATGCCGAGCGCAACCATGCGGAGATAGCGTGAGTTAAGGGCGAGATGCAGTCGCTCGGCATTTGCTCGATTAAATCGGCTGCCAACGTTATGGCTTCGGCCACCTCCGTGTTAAACGTGCCCCAGAAATACTGCCGCCATGCCCAAGCATGCCATTCGCCAGCTTCGGCCTTTGCGCGGAGGCCATCGAGGGCCCTCCGAGGATCAGCCTGGCAATAGAGCTCCCAAGCCTGCCCGGCATCGAAGCTCTGCTCGCGATTGAGCCGGATACCTTCGTCGACCAGTTGGCCGACCGGGATGTCTTCGAAGTGCTTGGGGTCGCCCTGTGGTCCGTACTTGGACTCGGTCCAGCTATTGAAATCGGCCCGGTCACCTTCCTCGGCCTGCCATTGCGGATGGCGGTCCTCTATTTCCGCGAGCAACTGCGTTGCACGGTCAGAAAGAACACCTCCGGCCGCTGCGATCCGCTTCAGCCGCCGGAACCGCCGATGATCGGAAAGCGACACCCACTCTTCGACATCGAAGGCATCCTCACAGTACATATTGCGTGGGGGTCCATTGCAGAGCCGTGTCTCAATGGCCTCACGATCAGCGGCTTCAAACTCATTCCACCGCGATGCAAGAAGTCGCATAATCTCGCGTTGGGCATCGCTGATCCAGTATGTCTCGTCGTCGATTGCGGCGACTGCTTGTGCGGCATCTTCGGGGGGGAAAGTTTCGTCGTAGGTGAGGCTGTGCAAGACAAGCCTCCTGAAGAGGAGATAATCCTCCTCGGACCAGAGCCGTACAAATTTTCTCGCGGTCGCGACATCCGCCTCGGCGATGCGCTGCCAACAGTCGGCCATCAACCGGATCATTGGCATGAATCCGCCACGATTGGCGTTCTGCGCGTGTTGAGCGACGGATGGAACGTCGCGGCTGGCGCGATCGAAATCGAGATCATCGGCTTCCGACAAGCTCCCTGCGAGTGCTTGCGTCAAAGCTGACAGCAGCCGTTGTAGAGCGGCGACGTCATCCGGCCAGACTGCCAGAACCTCGCCCGGGGAAACGTGCTCGTTCGAGCGATAGTCAATCCAAACCAGATCAGAAAGGCGCTTCGGATTGCGACGTCTATCATCCGTATCGCCGATTCCGAAATGACGCGAGAACCGAGGCCTCGGCCGCAACGCATCAACCACGGCTGCACAGGCTTCCGCGCCACACTCGCCCGCCGTTATCCGCTTGCTCAAGCGAAACCAAGGCTCGATCGGGTGCGACACCGTGC
>CBDCUC010000010.1:0-8915 GCA_965222485.1 Hyphomicrobiaceae bacterium | reverse complement strand
ACCAGCAATCCTGCGGACGCGACACCAATCGATGATGCAGCGATCACCAATGCCGTGGTCGCAGCGGGTGACGCCCCAACCTCGGGCGAGACCTCTTCTGCAACGGACGATCTGCAGCTTATCAGTGCCATTGACAAAAGCCTCGCCGTCCGACTTTCCGAATTGGGCGTGCGTCGCTTCGCACAAATTGCAGGCTGGAACATTCACGATATGGCCAAAGTTGCCATCAACCTCAGGCTTGGGAGCCGTCCCTGGCGTGAAGGCTGGGTGGAGCAGGCATCAATTTTAGCAAATGGCGGAAAGACACAATATTCGCTACGCTCAGAGCGCGGCGACCAACGTGCTCTCATTCCACCACCCGAAGCGGATCAGGCGGTCGACCCCGGTTTTGCAGCATGGCTTCGGGAAACCGCGGAGGCCCCGGTAAAGCCCCAGCCACCGCGCCGCCGGCCTGCCGCACCGCCGCGTCCACGCATCGCCGATGTGTTGGGTGAGACCATTGCGACTCGCCAACGTCGCCAGCACAACGCGCCTTTGGTGCCACCGCCAATCCCTCAGTCAAAACTGGAACACCCAGCAACAAAGGTTCCGGTTGCCCAAGCTCCGGTAGCCCCGCCGGATTACGACGCGCCACTACAACGCGTGCCGGTCAATCCTGCCGCAGACGGAATTGAGGTGTCTGACGAACCGACCGAGCCGTCGCAGGTTGGTGAGCATGATGGGTCAACCGAGTCGCCACCGGCTGCGTTTGACGTCGCTGAAGCAGAAGTCCTGATTGTCCCACGTGCCGGATCGGAATCCGACAGTGGCTCCGGCGACGACACTGGCTCTGCGACCGCTGCAAATTCATCGCCTGCCGCTGAACCAGATAATGACGATGACGGATTCCCAGGTAGCACCATTCTGCCTGGTGGTGAGTTGCGCCGTCGAAAAACCAGTCTCAACGATCCCTTCAAACCACGCACTGCTGCCGAAACGGCATATGGCGGCCACAATGGCCAGGCGCTGGACGACGTGGACCTAACCGCCGATCAGGCCGGTTTTGAAGTTGAAGAAGCTAGTGTCCAGATCATCCGCGACGAACCTGTTTCCACGTCCTCTACAACTCCCAAATCACCAGCCGACCGACCGGACAGTGCTGACCGCTGACAAAACTCCGACGGCCCGGCCCTCTCGGCGGGTCTCCGGACCCCGGTAGCGTTTGGGCCAAGCATGACGGAAAAAGGGCCCGGCTCAGCCGATTCTTCCCCTCGCTTACTGGAAACTGATCGCCTCACCGGCTATTGACGTACCGATCCGTCCGGTCATGACGTGCCGGCAGACCGTTATCAAGGGCGTTTTGTCGCCTATCGGTGGTGCCTCACAGTGCTTTAGGAAACCCGCAGAAGCGGTCTCACAGCAAAAGAAGCACGGGCCGAACACCATTGAGAAATCGTGCCGCCTTGGGGAGGACTGAATAGGTATGACCACAGCTGAACTCGTACGTGACACTGGCGCGCTCGCTGCCGGCCCGGCCGCACTTCTGGAGCGCACCGGAAAGGCCGTCACTGAAGCCGAGCGCGTCCTTGACGCTGCGACAACCAGCGTTACCGCCAAAGTCGAAGCACTAGGCGGTCCTGATGCCGCGCAGGAATCGGCCCACGGCCTTGCCTGGCTCGCCACGACGGTTGAAGCGCTGCGCCAAATGCATGCCTGGGCCGACAAGCTGCAAGGCGAAAGCCGTTTCAAGGAGTTTGAACAGCTACTACTTGCCGCTTCGTTCGCAGAGTATTTGGCGCAAATCTCTGGCGGCATTCCCATGAGCCAATGCGAGATGATCCGCCCGGCGACGCTGGGTGTCACAAGCGGCGTTATTCGAAAGTTCGAAGATGCCGTGGCCGATCTCGTCGCTGACGGTGCGCATGAAACGGTGAAGGCACGGCTGGCGGAACTGATCGCCGAACACCCTGGCGCAACAACCTATGGCGACTCCGGCCTTGATGAGACGCACGCCGAAATCCACGAGCAAATGCGCCGCTTCTCTGAAGCCGAAGTGGTCCCGCATGCGCACGAGTGGCATCTTGCCAATGATTACATCCCCATGGACATCATCACCAAAGTGGCGGAGCTGGGTGTCTTCGGCCTCACGTTGCCAGAAGAGTTCGGTGGCCTCGGGCTTGGTAAGGAATCGATGTGCATCGTTTCCGAAGAACTCTCGCGCGGCTATATCGGCGTCGGTTCGCTCGGCACCCGCTCCGAGATCGCTGGTGAGCTCATTTTGTGCAACGGCACCGACGAGCAAAAGCAGAAATACCTGCCTGGCATCGCATCGGGAGAAATCCTGCCCACAGCTGTGTTTACCGAGCCAAACACAGGCTCCGACCTTGCCTCTCTGAAAACGCGCGCCGAAAAGGATGGCGACGTCTACAAAGTCACCGGCCAGAAGACCTGGATCACCCATCCGGTGCGCGCCGACATCATGACTTTGCTCGTGCGCACAAACCCCGACGAGAAAGGCTATCGCGGGCTCTCCATGCTCATCGCCGACAAACCGCGTGGCGATGACGACTATCCGTTTCCAGCGGACGGCATGACCGGCGGAGAAATCGAAGTTCTCGGCTATCGCGGCATGAAGGAATACGACATCTCCTTCGATGCGTTCGAGGTTCCGGCAGACCAGCTCTTGGGTGGTGCCGAAGGCCAGGGCTTCAAACAGCTCATGAACACGTTTGAAGCCGCGCGCATTCAAACCGCCGCCCGCGCCGTCGGCGTTGCACAGTGCGCGATGGATTTGGGTCTAAGATATGCGCTGGAGCGCAGCCAGTTCGGCAAGCCGATTTATTCTTTCCCGCGCATCGCCAATAAGGTCGTCATGATGGCTGTTGAAGTTATGACGGCGCGCCAGCTCACCTACTTCGCCGCGCGCGAAAAAGATGAAGGCCGCCGTTGCGATTTGGAAGCAGGCATGGCGAAACTTTTGGGAGCACGCGTCGCCTGGGCTGCTGCGGATAACGCGCTGCAGATCCATGGCGGCAACGGCTTCGCGCTGGAATACCCTGTTAGCCGCGTGCTGTGCGATTCAAGGATTTTGAACATCTTTGAAGGTGCCGCCGAAATTCAGGCCCACGTCATTGCCCGCCGTCTTCTCGACGATGCGAAGAAGAAAGCGGCTTAATAATTTGTCTCACGGTGGCTATTCTTCTTGCGGGCCATTCCGAACGCCTTCGCGTTCGGGCCCGCGAAGCCGCCGACTGCGACGGCTCCGCCTACCGCAGCGGCGGTCAACTCGACGCTGGCCGGGTCGCTAGCTGCCACGGTTACAGCGCGTCTTACGCCACCGTGGGTACAACCCGGCGCGTAGCGTCGAATAGCGCGTCAGAAATATAGAGCCACCATGGTTACCTCCCGCTGTGCGCGTAGGCGTCGTGTCGAAGACGCGCCTCCGGCACGATGCCGTGCGCATCAGCGTAATCAAAGAATCAGCCGAAGGCGTGCGCAGTTGGCGCAAGCAAATCAAAATATTGCAACACCAACGGAAGCCATTTCCTAACCACCGACCCAAAATCTACCAAGACTGACCGGCATGCGGTCTGCTATGGTCCGCTCATATCCGATAGATCAGAAAATCCGCGACCAGGCTGCCGCCGCTCGCGCATCCGAGAGAGGCGATATGAACCACCCTGGCTTTTTTGAACGCGCTGGGCCGTTTCCACTTCACCATATCGCCAACGTCATTGGTGCCGAAATCCAGGATGGCCAGGACTCCAACCTGTCGATTGAAGATGTACGCTCGCTTTCAGCCGCCGGCCCGAACGACTTGAGCTTCTTTGAAAACCGCAAATACGTGGGCGAGTTGGAAGCAACAAATGCCGGCGCCTGCGTACTTGCCAAAGGTGATGTCGCGCTGACGCCAACCGGAACGATCGCGCTGACATCGGCCACGCCTTACAAGGCGTTCGCCCAGGCGCTGTCGCTGTTCTACGCGGACGCCCTGCGCTCAAAGGCTGCCAACTGCCGCGCCGACGATAGCGGGTCCATGATCCACGCGAGCGCCGAAATCGCGGAAACCGCAATCGTCGAACCGGGCGCCGTCGTCGGCCGCGAAGCCAAAATCGGCCCGGGCACAATTATCGCCGCCGGTGCCGTCGTCGGATATCGCGTGGTGATGGGCAAAGACTGTTACGCCGGCGCGGGCTCGACCATCACGCATGCCATTCTCGGCAACGGCGTTATCATCCATGCCGGCGCCCGCATTGGCCAGGACGGCTACGGCTTTGCCATGGGGCCAGACGGACACTTCAAGATCCCGCAGATCGGCCGCGTTTTGATCGATGACGATGTGAAGATCGGCTCCAACACAACCGTTGATCGCGGGTCCATGGCGGACACCAAAATCGGGGCCGGGACCAAGATCGATAATCTCGTGCAGATCGCGCACAACGTCGTCATGGGCCGCAACTGCATTGTCGTTTCACACAGTGGGATCGCCGGATCGACGACATTGGGCGACGGCGTCGTCATGGGTGCGAAATCAGGCGCGCTGGGTCACGTCAAAATCGGCGATGGCGCGCAGATCGCTGGCATGTGTCACGTCAAGGACGATGTTCCACCGGGCGCGCACATGGGCGGCACACCGGCCCAGCCGTTCAAGGATTGGGCACGCGAACTCGCCGCCATCCGCCGCCTCGCCCGCAAGGGTAGTTAGTATCTATTCGTCTCACGCGTGCTATTCGGGCTTTCGCCCGGCACGCCCAACTTTAGTTGTGCGGCGACTGCGACGGCTCCGCCTACCGCAGCGCCGGTCAACTCGCCACCAGCGGGATCACGCGCGGCTACGGTCGCAGCGCAATTCCCGCCACCGTGGGTACTTCCCGTCGCGCCAGTAGGCGGAACCGTTGGCGTCGGCGTCAAACAAAGAACCAGCCGAAGGTGTACCCGTCGCCGTAATAGTCATGTCTCACGCGGCAACTCCTCGCTGGCGCTCGGGCCGCTCCGACAGGGCGGCGCAATGCGCCGGGTCGCCTTGCTCCCTGTGGTGCTTGCCAGCATGCTCAACACAAGCAGGTTACCTCCCGCCGCACCAGTAGGCGGAGCCGTTGGCGTCGGCGTAATAAAAAGCAAGCCGAAGGCGTCGCGATCGGCGAGCTTCACGTGCCGGTGCGCAGCACCGAACAGCACGTGAAAAAGACTAGCCCGAAGAGTTCGTCGCAATGCCTAATCCAGAACTGTTGCGTCAAGGCTTTCGCATGCACTAAAATATCGTCGCTGGATCGCGAATAACGCCCGAGGTTCCTATGAAACGCATCGTCTTGCTTGCAATAACTGCGCTGCTCCCGTTCGTCCCAAACGTTCAAGCAGCCGACACGGCAGCAATCAACGTCTCAGGCGAGACCACGAGACCCGGCGAAGGGTCAAACGTGACCTTCAAGGGCGACCAGCTCGCGCTGTTGGGTACGGCTATCGAGGTCGGCAAGCCGCTGCCGTCCGCCGTGCTAACCGCCGGCGATCTCTCCGGAGTAAATCTGGCGGAAAACAAAGGTAAGCCGAAGATCATAAGCGTCGTCCCGTCTGTCGATACGCCTGTATGTGAGGCGCAAACGCACGAGCTGAGCGAAAAGAGCGGGCTGGACGTGAGCAAGGTTGAATTGATTACGGTCAGTATGGATCTGCCGTTTGCGCAGGGGACGTTTCGCCAAAGAGGCGAAGATCAAGAACGTCACGTTTCTGTCGGATTATAAGGGAGCACAGTTCGGGCTGAAGAACGGCTTGTTGATCAAACCGCTCAACCTCCTGGCCCGCGCACTCATCGTTACCGACAAGGACAATGTCGTTCGCCACCTTCAAGTGGTGCCGGAGATCACCAATCTGCCTGATCTGGCAAAGGCTGTTGAGGTCGCAAAGAGCCTTCAGTAGGCACAGAGTAGCCTGCAAGTAAATTGGACGCATGCGCGGGAACTTCCCGCCGCGCCAGTAGGCGAAGCCGTTGGCGTCGGCGTCAAACAAAGAACCAGCCAAAGCCGTGCCCGTCGCCGATTCACGTGCCAGCGCAATAGCGCTGAATAGCAGGTGGGCAAATCAAGGACCTGCGTGGGCACGTCCCGCCGCGCCAGTAGGCGAAGCCGTTGGCGTCAGCGCAACTCGATAAAATAACGAAGATTCAGCCCAACTCCGTCATCCCGGGCGTCGTGCCGAAGGCGCGCAACAATAGAGCGCCGGGATCCATCCAACCATCGAGGTCACGACACCGCCGACACGTGGACAGACCCCTGCCTTCGCAGGGGTGACGGGAGAATTTTGGTTGGCAACCACACCCCCGTGCGTGGATACCTCCTGCCGCACCAGTAGCCGGAGCCGTTGGCAAAGGCGCAACCAAAGATTCTGAGCTGAAGGCGTCTGTCGATCGGCACGCTCAGGAGATAGCGCGATAGCGCTGAAGAGCAGGTTTTCGGAAGAAACTAGATCGGATTGCGTATCCGTCGCCGTAATTGGAGCAGGCCCTGCGCGGCAGCGTAACAAAAGACTCGCCGGGAGGGGTTACTGATCGACGTCACGGCATTAATGCCCTCACCGCTTGCGGGGACGTTGCAGTGAGCGATGGCCATGAGGTTAACCGTGATGGGCAACGACAGGGTGTGTCGTCAGCGTTTGATCAAATGGAATTGTCACATCAACTAGGAGGCGGATCGACCATCCATTGCTTTTTTCTTGGCCCGAAATGTTTCGATGTTTCGATGGGCGCTCAAGACGATGAACCGTTCAATTTTTCGCTTTGAAGGTCTTCCTGCAAATGGGTTTCCTGAAGTCTCTGCGATGCTAACGAGATCAGCAACTTTTAGACGCTCATCAGTTGTCAGTGCTGACAAAACACCCACAAAGTCTGGTCGCCCAAGAGCATTTTTCAGTCGCATAGAATACGTCTTCAATGAGTTGGGTTTATCAATTGAAGTAAGAGCGGATTCGCAAAGATGTTAGCGCCATTGCGAGATTCCCTGGTCGGGAATTGCGTTAAGCGCCCAAGATCCGCTAGTACATCTTTCTTGGCAGTCAGGTTTCAAAACGTGGACCAAGTCTTCAAGGAGATGCATGGTGTGCTGCGACACGACGTTTCCGAAAGCACTCTGATCTGATTCTGGCTCTGTTCCGCTCCGAATGTCCAGAGTTTGGAGCTAAGTTCCTTTTGGACAAACGCCATTAGCCAAGTCACGCACCAGACCTGCCTCCAACTTGGAGTCGAGGGCTGTCAAGGTCTTTCGCGTATGCAAGCAACACTTTCCTGACGTTTGGCCGTGGCTACCTGTTTCAGTCCTAAATCGTTAGAATCATCAGTATAGTCCTGACGGTCAGGAGAATTAGCGGCGGATCGCAAAAGCGGGCGAATTGCCGAGCGCGTCTACTTCCTTACTTTCTTCGTCGATCTAGTTCGTCACCCAGGTTCGTCAACGAGCGCTTTCGCACGTCCCTTATTGGACTTCGTTATCCCCCTGCTTTGCATATGACGGACGCCGCTTCCGGCAACCTCTGAGCTGAGTGGTCGAGTTGGACTCTCAAATTCCGGCCCAAGAAGCTCAGCCTGGGGCTCAGTCGCTTTCAGATACGTCGCTAATCTTTGACCGTGCCGCAACCCGAAAATTCGCTGCGCGACTAGGCTCGTATGGACATCATCGCGCGCGATCGTAAGGTGCGGCCGAAATGTGATTGTCAGCGAAGTAGCTGGCACCTGAGACTCAAACTTACGAACAGCCTCATGCTGAGAGGTGGTCAAGAAGAGCGTCGGAATAACAAGCTCTGTAGCTGGCACAAAATGACTGATCGCATGCACGGGTAAGCCGATGCAGAAGCGCCTTTAATCGAGTCATGTCGTATTCGCCGTCCATTGACGTGCTGTGATGTAGTTCAGCTGAACGAGTACGCTAATGTCGCGATCACCAACTCTGCTGATCCCAGGCTTTCCCTCTTCAGCTTGAATTACGCATTCGATAATGGCAAACCGATTTCAGCTTGAGCTAGGTCGTAGGATGCGGGAATCCCGCACATCTGAAGCCTCGGAGGGCTCACACCCAGACTATTCGCTTGATCTTGCAACCCTGTTGAACGTGCTGTCAACGCAGAAGCCACCAAATGCAACGGTCGCTGAACAGACCATGTCTGATTTATGGTATGCGGATATTGGCGTGAACAGCAAAGGGGATGCAGACCCTTGGTCAGTCTGCGTCTATAAGAAGAATTTTTTCATCTTTGGCAATCGCGTAGTGTGCAGCGAGATTTGTGGCAATCGTAGTTTTTCCAACGCCGCCCTTTAGGTTAGCCACCACGATTACAGGTTTGCTGCCGTTGAGCATGCGCTTATAAAAGTCTGGTCGTCGTATTGGTTCTGACAGCCAGATGCCTTTCCCTTCACGTTCGTTTGGCCCATCCTTGACTCTAGTTACCCGCTGCTCAGCCCGTTGAATCCTCTTCTTTGCGTTTCGGTAAGTGCGCGCCCAAGCTGCAAGAGTCGTAGCCAATAGCAACAGCAGAATAGATATTATCTCTGTTACTGACCTCTCAAAAATATTGATCAAAATATCCATTATCGACATCTCTTAATTGGTCCCCTTGCTGCCGGTACAATTAACGCCGCGTACTAACGGGGCTAATATGCTGTCGGCGAATACTGAATGAAATTACTGAATATGGCAGATGACGCAGGATTATAAGACGGCAGACCTTGCGTTTGAAGGGCCCATGGAACCGCAGGCTTAGCAAGCAACGAATATCTGCTGCGCGGTTCGTGGTATTGCACCCCACCTCGCACGTCACTCCAGCCTTAATGGGGAGCGCATCGCGAGGCTCTAGTTTCTTCGCGTGCAATTCGGCGCTGAAGCGCCGGCACACGAAACCGGCGACGGGTACGCCTCCGGCTACACCCGCACCGGGAGATTCACACATTGGAATGA
>CBDCUC010000009.1:0-3586 GCA_965222485.1 Hyphomicrobiaceae bacterium | reverse complement strand
TTGACGGGAGCGTTTTCCCAGCCTCAGATCCTGGACGAAAACGACGCGGCATCAGACGCTGATCTGCCCGATTACGCCGTTCTGGTGCCGCTGTACCAAGAGGCCGGCGTGATCGACAGTCTGTTGTGCGCGCTTCAACGCCTGGACTATCCGCAAGACAAGCTGGAAATCTCACTTATCGTTGAGGAGGATGATGACCTGACACGCGCAGCCATAGGCTGCCGCCAGCTTCCCGCTCACATGCGTGTTGTTGTCGTGCCTGATGGCCAACCACCCACGCACCAAGCCGCGCGCACTCAACTATGCGCTTCAAACAGCGAAGGGCGAATTTGTCGTCGTCTACGACGCAGAAGACCGCCCCGAACCGCGCCAGCTCAGGCAGGCGTTGAAAATGTTGCGATCGGACAGCAGTCGTCGGCTGGGTTGCGTCCAGGCCAAGCTCAACGTTTACAACAGCCAGGACAGTTGGCTGTGCCGCGGTATTATGGCGCATTCACCACAAGAAATGAATCCCCTCAATTCCTAAATCAAGGGGATGAGTGAAAAAGGAAACAGGTACGCAATTGGCGCGTTGAAACAGAAGCGCGCGACCATTGCATCAGAGATCGTTCAGATCGAACGGCAGTTACGTCATAAGCGCGAACAGTTGGTTCATGTAGATGCCTCGTTGTGCCTCCTGGACCCAGACGCAAACCCGGACGCCATTCCCAACAAGCGTATCGTCAAACACGTGAACCTGTTCCGGCAGGGTGAGCTTAGCCGTCTCATCATGACGGCGTTTCGCAACTCAGATGGCCAGCCAATTTCGGCACGTGAAATCGTGGACTCAATTCTGAAAGAACAAGGTCTAGGCGAAGAAGCTAGAAGGGCTATAGGCATTCGCGTTCGAAGCAACCTTGCCTACCAGCAGAAGCGAGGGAAGGTTGAGAAGAGTGGGGAGGGGCGGAGTGCGAGGTGGCGCCTAATGTAGTCGTTACAGCTTCTTCAGCTTCTTCCTGTCCACTGGATTCTCCATGGTGCGGTCTCGCGTGATGATCGACTGCTTTGTCTCTTCCTCAATTTGGGCGCGCGCGTTTCCCGCAATACGAGCACCGGTTACAGCCGCGTTGCGCACTTCATCTTGCCCGTGTGCGTCCCGTGACTTGACGATTTCTGACCCAGCAGCTTTCGCAAGGGTATCGATCAGAAGCTCGAATTTGTTCATGTTATCAGGCAATTCGGGCGTTGCGCGGAACGCCTTTCAATTTCCGGTGCTGGCGCTGAGTAACACCCAACGCTTCCTCATGTACCTTGGCTCTAATGTGGTGTTTCGCCCTGCCTAGTAATATCTCGACTTGAGACTTCGTCTGACCAACCGGAATCGATAACAGACTGTCTGATGCGCCGCTCGATCCAATCGTCAGAGTAACCTTGTTCACGGTAGGCCTGCACCATGCGCTGAGCCGCCTTATCCGGCTCCGCCGTCTCCTCAATACGCTCAAACCCCACCTGGGCTAGCCATTCTTTGAACGGCTCAGCATTGGGGGAAGGTATGGACTGCACAACTCGAAGGATGGCTTTGATGTCCGCGCAATCGGTTGCGTAGGATTTTCCATCGCTCGACGGCAGCTTCAGTTGTACGATATTTTCGTATAACTGAGATCCTCCCTCTTCCTCCGTGATCTTGCGCTTCAGGTCAGACCAGTACCGGTTTGGATTCGATGGAACCGCTAAGGCGGCTACAATATCGACCACAGAATATAAGGCGTGGCCTCGATGTATGATCCGGCGGATCTCGTGAGTATCGTCAAAGACTTGAGTTGTAACCTCTCCTTCACTGGACGAAGCGGCATCGTGCTCCGCCAGTGACGAGAAATTTCGAACTTCCGCGACTGCTTTTTTGCGCCTCTTGGTCATATCCAGCCCCCGCTACGCCCAAAAATCACAGGTTGTTATCTTAGAACGAATGGCTGTCGTGACGCTGCCAGTATCCGCCGAAATCCACAGAAGGCTTGCGATCTAGCGCTAGTGTCACGACACGCTCTACCTGTTCACCGTTTGGCGTCCGGCGATTGTCTTCCCGCCATGCCGCCTCTTGCGCGTACCGAATAAGGTATGGACCTGAGATGTGGTGATGGTGCCCAACTTCACCGCGACGGATGCGCGAGAAGAATGACTCCGCCCAGTTCGTGCAGCTTTCGTCGGTGCTGTAGGCTTCATCGTGATTGACGCGTTTGACTTCGAAGCGGGAGTGCAGGTCATTCCATGCCGGTGCGGCGTCGGCGTGCAGAATGGTGTCCTTTTTCACGCGACGGCTAATCCATGAGATTGCATGGCTCTCGTGCTTAAACACGGCAGGCAACGTTTCGCCGCCGCGCTCGCGGGCGACAACGACGAACTTACGCTTGCCCGATTGGTTTTCCCTGAAGCGGCGGTCTTTGCGGTTTTCACGCAAATTGGCCGGTTTCACATATCCACCAAACGCCGCACCATCGATCTCCGCTTCCGGGCGATCATCACCAATAACACGTCCCCTAAGTTCTTCTGCCATTGCTTCGCGCAGTTTATGAGCCAGCACGAACGCAGCTTTGTAGGACACGCCTAAATCGCGTGATAGCGCTAGCGCGCTCTTGCCCTTCACTTCGTTGCAGAAGATCGCAATGGCCGCGAGGTACATGCGCAGCGGCAGCTTGTGCGAGGCAAACAGCGTGCCTGACGTAATGGAGAAGTCCTTGCGGCACTGACGGCAGCGGTAGCGAGGCGCGCCGTTCGCACGGCGGCAATCATATGCGTCCAGCCCACCGCAGTGCGGACAGACAGGATCGCCGTCAGTTTCAGGCCAACGGGCTTCACGGAACCTGGTTTCAGCCTCCTTATCAGACATGCGGAACACCTCAGCCAACGAAAGGCTCTTGGCTTTCCGGGAGAGTAGGAAGTGTTGTGACATCGTGCATACTCACTAAATACGAGGAACTTTCCTCATATATAGGGATATGCAGGCGTCTTGTAAAGGGATAATTCCTCATATATGGTGATTTCAGCCCATATTAGAGGACAGACGGCATGGACGACACGACTAGAGCCTTCAACGACAAGGCTAAGGGAATCCTGCGCGCAGAGATCAAGAGACGTGACCTAAGTTACGACGACTTGGCGGAGAAACTTGCTGAGATCGGAGTGGAGGACACCGCAAAGAACCTGTCGAATAAGATCGCCAGGGGATCGTTTACGGCGGGGTTCTTCATTATGTGTCTGGAGGCGATTGGGTGTCAGGTGATTCGTCTGAGCGATTCCTAATTCGCCTCAGTCGAGGCGGCCAGAGCAGAACAAGCAATCTCACGCCCATGGCAACAACGAGCACGACAAACGGCAACAACACCATGAAGCGTGTCGGTATGGGGATGTCTCTTGAAACGGCTGAATGGGTGTCCGAATGGGCAAACTGGGTCTTGGTCGTCAGTCTCGTTGTCGGTGTCGTCTCTACGTATTTGGTAATCGTAACTGGAAACATTAAGGAAGCTGGCCTGAAGAGAGAGTTAGGGGCGGCGAACGAGCGAACCGCTAAGCTCGCCTCTGACGCCGAAAATGCGCGCGTTGACTTAAAGCG
>CBDCUC010000008.1:0-21561 GCA_965222485.1 Hyphomicrobiaceae bacterium | reverse complement strand
AAGCTCGATATGCGTGTTGTGGCGCTGAAACCGGGTGGACCGGCCCGTCTTCGCGCCGCGCCGGGTAAGGATGCGAAAACTGGTAGTGCGTTGGTCGATGCGTTCGATCCGGCACATATTGCGGAAGCCTTTGGCGATCTTCCCGGTCAGACAGTGATGGTCAGTGGTCGTGTCGATGGCGGGCGGCTTTACTACAAGGCGGCGGGCAGTTCTGAGACGAGCATTGCGATTGACCGCCTGACGCGGGCGGCAAATGAAGCGGACGTTAATTTGGTCGTCGTGCATGCCGCTTCGTCACGTCAACCTGGTGGGCGCAACTGGTTGTGGCAGAAAGTGGAAGTGTCGCGATTGGCCGACGCATTACGGGAAGCCAGCTATGGCGACTTTCTATCTGCGATCGCGGGACCCGACCGGCGTTTTTTTGTGAGCGGTTCGCTGCAGCAGGGTGGCAGGGTTCACATCAGTGCGCGCCCGCTGCCCGCTTCCGGGCAAATACTGGCTCCGCTGGAAGAAAGCGTCAGTGGCTGGTTTGGCGATATCGTTTCGGAAATAACCGGCGAAGTCGTCATGACCGCGATCGATATCCACGCGATGGATCGTGATCGGCAGAAGGAGCGGGATGGACGGCTGATTTCATGGCTGCCGGCGGCCTATCAGGATGTGTTTTTGGGTGGCTTAATAGCAGGGCTCTTGGGGCTAGGTGTTGCCAGGCGTTGGTGGGCTCGTATCTGGCCGCCCGAAGCCCGGGGGGAATATTCCGGTGCTGCTGGATTTTATGCTGCGCGTATCGCGCGTTTGGTGGCGTTCGTCCTCATATTCCTGCCATTGGCCGGTCTACCGGCACTCATGGTGACTTTGGTCGTTTATTTGTTCAATATCATCATGGCTCCGTTCCGGTTTGTTCGCCGTAAGTGGCGCGGAGAAGTGGCGGGTTAAGCAGAACATTTTGGCTGCGTTGCCACGTTATAGGGTAATGAAGTTACTGCGGAGTAGGAACGGTCATGGGTGAGTTGGCAGGCAAGACGTTATTCGTATCGGGCGGCAGTCGAGGTATCGGCCTGGAAATCGCGCTGCGCGCTGCGCGTGATGGAGCAAACGTTGCGGTCGCTGCCAAGACATCCGAACCGCATGCCAAGCTTGAAGGGACCGTCCACGAGTCGGTCGAGAAGATAGAAGCCGCAGGCGGGCGGGGGTTGGCACTCGTGTGCGATATCCGTCAGGAAGAGCAGGTTGCTGAAGCCGTGGCACGCACGGTTGAAACTTTCGGCGGCATCGATATCTGCGTCAACAATGCGTCCGCTATTTCGCTTACACCATTGGAAAAAACGGACCCGAAGCGTTTCGATCTTATGTTTGGCGTCAATACGCGTGGGACGTTCGTCGTATCGCAGGCCTGTCTGCCGCATTTGCGCAAGTCCGACAACCCTCACATCCTGATGCTGTCTCCGCCGTTGGACATGCAGGCGAGGTGGTTTGCCGGCCATGTGGCGTATTCGATTGCGAAATATGGAATGAGTTTGTGTGTCTTGGGATTTTCGGAGGAGTTGAAGGGCGATGGCATCGCCGTCAATGCATTGTGGCCGAGGTCGGTTATTGCAACGGCGGCCATCCGCTACGTGGTCGGAGGGGAAAAGATGATGGCCATGGCCCGTAAGCCGGAAATCATGGCCGATGCGGCGCATCTCGTCTTTTGCCAAAATGCGAAGGCGTTTACGGGCAATTTTCTGATAGACGACTCGTTTTTGAGCGAGGTCGGCGGGGTTACGGATTTTGACAAATATCGTGCCAATCCCAATGCCCCATTGGCTCCGGACTTTTTCGTGCCAGACGATAGTGTGCCACCGGAAGGTGTTACGCTGCTACCAATGTCCAAGCTGATGCCATGATGTGATGTGGAACTTGGAATACTGCGACAAGCAAGTTTGCGGCTGCTCGTTAACAGTGCGATTATTGGGTGAGTGGCCGTAGGGGGAGGCGTGTGGTAACCGGCGTTTTCCTGTTTCGATTCGCCTGTACAGGGCTAATTTGGTTCAAGGTCCATGTTTGACCGCCGGATAGAAGTGCTGAGACAATGACAACATTGCTGATTACACATCCAAGCTTCGTCAATCACGATACGGGCGCAGGGCATCCCGAGCGGCCCGATCGGATGCGGGCGATAGACAAAGTTTTGGCACATGACGTGTTCTCCGCGCTTGCAAGGAAACAAGCGCCGATGCGTGATGATGTGGCGGAATTCATCCGGCGTGTTCATCCAGGCGAGTATTACGATACCATTGAGCGCCAGGCGCCGAAGGCTGGTGCGCCGTCAATATACCTTGATCCTGACACGGTGATGTCTTCAGGCTCATGGGACGCGGCGCTGCGTTCGGTTGGAGCCGGGATGCTGGCGGTCGACGAAGTCATGAGCGCGCAGAGCAAAGTCAAGAACGCGTTCTGTCAGGTCCGCCCGCCCGGCCATCACGCCGAATCGGCGCGTGCGATGGGCTTTTGCATTTTTTCCAACATCGCGATTGCAGCACATTATGCCCGGGACAAGCATGGAGCCGAGCGGGTTGCGGTTGTGGATTTTGATATTCATCACGGCAATGGGACGCAGGAGATCTTTTGGTCCGATAAAGACCTCTTTTATGGCTCAACTCACCAGATGCCGTTGTTTCCCGGCACTGGTGCGGTCAATGAGACAGGTGTCGGCAATATCTGTAACGCGCCGCTTCGCGAGGGTGACGGTGGCGAACAGTTCCGTACGGCATTCAATGAGCGCGTCTTGCCCGCGCTTAACGCGTTTTCGCCGGACCTGGTCTTGATTTCAGCGGGATTTGATGGGCACGAGGCTGATCCTCTTGCTGGTACGCGCTTGGTTGAGGCGGACTTCATGTGGGCCACCGAGCAGTTGGCGAATGTTGCAGAGCGCCATTGCAATGGACGTGTGGTCTCGATGCTTGAGGGGGGATACAATCTCACTGCCCTTGCACAGTCGGTTGGTGTGCATGTGCGCACGTTAATGGATGTTGGTGCGTGAGCGCTTTCTTGGTCGCGGGCAAGTGGTCCTTTGCTCTTGCTTAGCGTTTTGGGGTCCGGTTGAGAGCATACGCGCTATCGGCGACAAGCCGCTATGTCGGGATGGGTAAAATATCATGAGCACAAAAAAGGCGGATGCGGCTGCGAATGCGGATGTCGCCGAAATGGGTTTTGAGCGAGCGCTCAAGGAATTGGAGAGTATCGTCGGCCGGCTTGAGCGCGGTGACGTCGAACTTGAGGAAAGCATTGCGATCTATGAGCGGGGCGAGGCGCTTAAGGGCCGCTGCGAAAAACTCTTGAAACAGGCTGAAGCCAAGGTGGAAAAAATCACCCTTGACGCGGATGGCAGACCCTCCGGGCGTGAGCCGCTCGACAAGTCCTGAGACAAGAGCGCCTGATTTTGGACGTCTCTTCAAAGTTCAATCGGCCCCGGAGATCGCAATTGAGCGTTCGGGTCTGCCCGCAGGCTAACTATCATGGCTGCCGGCTCTGTGCTGACCGCCTGGAATGCGAATTGGCGCCCACACGGGCTTGGCGTTGCAACACATTGCCCGCTGGGGTGCAGGAAAGGCTATATGCGCGACGCTATGGACTTTGACAGCAGCGGCCCCCAAGGGGCAATGATAAGGCGTATAGGTAGCTAAAGGTTCGAAAAGGGTGGGTCTGGTGTCCAATACGCCTCTGCTGGATCAGATATCGTCGGTGACGGAGCTGCGTGAGCTTCCTGAATCTGATCTTAAACAAGTTGCAGAGGAGTTGCGGCAGGAAACGATCGATGCCGTTTCGGTGACAGGCGGGCATCTTGGTGCCGGGCTTGGCGTTGTGGAGCTGACCGTTGCCCTGCATTGGGTGTTCAATACACCGCACGACCGGTTGATTTGGGATGTTGGGCATCAGGCCTATCCGCATAAGATCCTCACCGGCCGTCGCGATGAGATTCGCACGCTACGCCAGCCGGGTGGTCTAGCCGGTTTTACCAAGCGGTCCGAAAGTGAATTCGACCCTTTTGGTGCTGGTCATTCTTCAACATCGATTTCCGCGGGCCTTGGCATGGCCGTCGCCCGCGATCTTACCGGCGGCAAGAACCACGTGGTGGCCGTCATCGGAGATGGTGCCTTGAGCGCCGGTATGGCCTATGAGGCAATGAACAATGCCGGTGCGCGAGACGAGCGGCTTATCGTCATTCTCAACGATAACGATATGTCGATTGCGCCGCCAACAGGCGCCATGTCGTCGTATCTGGCTCGGATAACGTCGAGTGGTACGTATCTGTACATGCGCGATATTGCCAAGCAGCTTGCGCGCGCTTTGCCGAAAAGCTGGGAGCGCCGCGCCGCGCGAATGGAAGAGTACACCCGCCATTTGTGGCAGGGCGGTACGTGGTTTGAGGAACTCGGTTTTTATTATGTAGGTCCGATCGACGGTCACAACCTGGACCATATGCTTCCCGTCCTGAAGAATGTTCGCGATGCGCACCAGGGGCCGATCCTGGTGCATGTCGTGACCAAAAAGGGGAAGGGGTATACCCCGGCAGAGGAAGCCGACGACAAGTACCACGGCGTTGCCAAGTTCAATGTTGTGACGGGCGCGCAGGTCAAGCCTGCTCCTAACGCGCCGAGCTACACTAAGGTGTTTGCGAAAAGCTTGATCGCCGAAGCGGAAAAAGATGAGAAAATTGTCGCGGTCACGGCCGCGATGCCTTCGGGAACCGGGCTTGATCTGTTTGGGGAGGCGTTTCCTCGACGTACTTTCGATGTCGGCATTGCCGAGCAGCATGCGGTGACATTCGCCGGCGGTTTGGCCTGTGAGGGCTATAAACCGTTTGCAGCCATTTATTCCACGTTCCTGCAGCGCGCCTACGATCAGGTGGTGCACGACATCGCCATCCAACGCTTGCCAGTGCGCTTCGCTATCGATCGTGCGGGGCTTGTCGGCGCCGACGGCCCGACACATGCCGGGTCTTTCGATATCGCTTATCTTGGTTGCCTGCCCGATTTTGTCGTGATGGCCGCGGCCGATGAGGCGGAACTCGTACACATGGTTGCCACGGCTGCCGCGATCGATGACCGGCCGAGCGCGTTTCGATATCCGCGTGGCGAAGGCGTTGGCGTCGACCTACCCGAGCACGGCGTGCCGTTGGAAATCGGCAAAGGGCGCATTGTGCAGGAAGGTTCCACCGTGGCGCTCCTATCTCTTGGGACCCGATTGCAGGAATGCCTTAAGGCGGCCGAGCAGATGGCGGCGTTCGGTTTGTCGGTTTCTGTCGCGGATGCTCGGTTTGCCAAACCGCTCGATCATGAACTCATACGGCGGCTGGTGGGCTCGCATGAAGTCCTCGTAACTGTCGAGGAGGGAAGCGTCGGCGGGTTTGGGTCTTATGTGCTGCACTATCTAACACGCGAGGGTCTGCTGGATAGCGGTGCGTTGAAGGTGCGCTCGATGGTGCTTCCGGATCGCTTTATCGATCACGGTAAGCCGGACCAGATGTATGTTGAGGCTGGTCTGGCTGCGTCTGGAATTGTCGAAACCGTATTCAATGCGTTGGGGCGCACGGACAGCTTGCGCGAACTTGGTGATCGCGCCTGATTTCGCTTGGCGGCGAGGTGAACAAAAAAATGCCCCGTGCGACTGGTTGCCCGGGGCTCTTTTTTGCAGGCAGCAGATTTATTTTACGGTGATCGTAATGACCTTGCTCTCAACCGGCGGTTTGTGGGGCACGTGGTTCATGTCGCCGAGGATGAGTTGGAGCGTGTGTTTGCCAGGCGCCAGCTCAATGGTGGTCTCCGTCTGTCCGCCGCCGAAGTGCTTGTGATTGTCGTCGGCGGGAATCGGGTCGGTGTAGTTTTCCAGCTTCTTATCGATCAGAAGGTGATGGTGACCAGTCTTGGGATTGTCAGTGCCGGCTGGAGCGACACCCATTCCTTTCAGGCCAAATTGCACTGTGACCGGGCTTTTGACCTCATCGCCATCCTTGGGGGAAATAAAGTAGACCTGGGCGCCTTCCGGTGCGGCGGTCTGCGCGCTAAGACCCGATACGGTTGCGATCGTGAAGAGAAGCGCTGCGAGGACCTTTGCAATCATTTTTTGGCATCATCCTTTGTTCTGTTCGTGCTCTGGTGGCTGAGGGGACACCGCCTGTCTGCGATGTTAGGCTTGCCCACTACCTAGAGCTTGTAAATGGTACATCATTGTTGGCCGTCACCGCTTATGCGACAACGTCTTGATCAAGTCCTTGTGAGGCGTGGGCTCGTTGCCAGCCGCGCGCGGGCGCGTGACCTTATCTTGCGCGGCCAGGTTAGGGTAGACGGTGCGGTTGTGCACAAGCCAGCGCTAAGCGTGAATGATGACGCGGCTGTCGAAGTCAAAACAACGTCTGCCCATCATGTGTCGCGCGGGGGTGAGAAGCTTAGCGCAGCACTTGAGGCATTCGGATATGGCGCCACGGGCCGGACAGTGGTCGATATCGGCGCCTCGACCGGCGGCTTTTGTCAGGTCTTACTGGAGCAAGGCGCACAGCGTGTCTACGCCGTGGATGTAGGACATGATCAACTGCATGATACCGTTCGCAACAATGGGCGCGTCGTTTCTCTGGAAGGGACGGATGCGCGGACGCTGTCCACGTTTGTCATCGAAGATCCGGTCGATGCAGTCGTCGCCGACGTCAGCTTTATCTCTCTCACAAAAGTGCTTCCGGCGGCGTTAAGATTGGCGCAAGACGGGGCGTGGCTGGTTGCGTTGATCAAACCGCAATTCGAGGCGGGGCGTGAGCATATCGGCAAGGGCGGTATCGTGCGTGACGAAAGCGTGCGGCGCAGAGTATGCGTTAACATTGAGGAATGGATTTCAACGGAAGCAGGATGGCAGGTTGACGGTGTCATCCCGTCGCCGATTAAAGGTGGCTCGGGTAATCAAGAATTCCTCATAGGTGCTCGCAAAGGGTCGGAACGCCGGTCACATGAAACAGCAGGCTGAGCTTACCATAGATGCGCTGGGTTCACGCGGCGACGGTGTCGCGCAGACAGAACGTGGCCCGATTTACGTGGCCGGTGCACTGCCGCAAGAAGTTGTTCTTGCGGAAGAACCTGGGGGTGAGCGTGCGCGCCTCATCCGTGTCGTCTCGCCCTCGGCGCAACGTATCAAACCGGTTTGTGCGCACTTCGGGTCGTGTGGGGGTTGTGCGGTCCAACACTTGGAACCGACAGCCTACCTTGCTTGGAAGCAGAGCTTGGTGGAGAAAGCCTTTTTGGCGCGCGGGTTGGATGTCACGATTGGAAATGCCTTTTGCGTTAGCGATGGGATGCGCCGGCGCGCTGTGATGAGTGCCGAGAGTGGAAGAACCGGGATACAGCTCGGTTTCAATGCGAGCGCGTCGAACGACCTCGTGGAGGTGGACCACTGCCCGCTGCTTACGCCAATGTTAAACGAAGCGCTGCCCGGCTTAAGTGCTTTGCTTGGCCCGATTGTTTCTGGTTCTGGAGTTCGATTGCGCGTTGCGCTAACCGAGGCGGATAATGGCATCGATGTCTCTCTTTCAGGGGAAGGGGTCCGGCTTTTTGCCGAGGCAGCCCGTGCGATTGCGGATGCAGCAGGCGGGCTCGGAATAATTCGGGTCAGTGTCGGCAAGGATATCGCCTATCAGGCAGCACCGCCGCATATTTCATTCGGGCCCGGCAGAGTGGAGCTGCCTCCGACAGCTTTTTTGCAAGCCTGCTTGTCAGCAGAGGCGCAGATGCGTCAGGTGGTGGTGGATGCTGTCTCGGCGAAAGTAGCGAGAACGCAAAAGCGGAAACCGATCGCAGATCTGTTTTGCGGTTTGGGAGCGTTTACGTTCGCGCTGGCCAAGTACGCAAACGTTGTGGCGATCGACAGCGACACGGATGCCATCGAGGCGCTGCGCATGGGGGCTCAGCGGAGTCAGGGTCTCAAACCGATCGATGCTCGGGTGCGAGATCTGTTGCGCGAGCCCTTGTCGCGGCGCGAACTTAATGAATTTCGGGCGGTTATTTTTGATCCGCCTCGTGCCGGCGCCCGCGAACAGGTTGCATCGCTTGCAAAGTCAGAGGTGCCGCTCGTCGTTGCGGTTTCCTGCAATCCTGCAACGCTTGCACGTGATGCGCGTGTGTTGGTCGACGGCGGCTACCAGATGGGTGATCTGACGCTGATCGATCAGTTCCGGTATTCGCCACACACGGAAGTTATTGTCGTTTTCCGACGCAAATAGGCTATTTTTTTGGGCCGTGCGATGCGCACGGTGCGGCTGCGCGCGTTTCTTGCGGTGTGTTACGCTTGTTCGGCAAGCAGGCGCTCGACATAGGCCGGGACAATTTTGGTGGCTGGCCCGTGAATTGTCTCGTGGAAGAATGAGTGGCCCTCTGACGGTTCCAGGTTGAGTTCCACCGTGTGGGCACCGGATTGACGGGCGGCGGCGACGAAGCCTGCGGCCGGGTAAACATTGCCGCTGGTGCCGATGGACAGGAACAGGTCGGCGCCAAGCAGCAATGCTTCAATGCGATCCATGTCATAGGGCATTTCGCCAAACCAAACCACGTCGGGACGCATGCCCTGATCCGATCCGCAACGGGGGCATTGGGTATCGAGCGACAGATCGTCCAACCAGCTGTGCGATGAGCCGCAATGGGCACATTTGGCTTTGAGCAATTCACCATGCATGTGAATCAGATTGGAACTGCCTGCCGCCTCGTGGAATGGGTCGACGTTTTGTGTGACGACATGTACGTCGCCAGCATAATCCCGCTCCAACCTCGCCAAAGCTTCGTGAGCCGCGTTAGGTTTCTTGTCTGCAAGATTGTTGCGGCGGGAGTTATAGAATTCGTGCACGAGTTCCGGGTTGCGTGCGAATCCCTCCGGCGTGGCGACGTCACGGTAGTCATACTTTGCCCACACGCCGCCGGTGTCGCGAAAGGTGGACAGACCGCTTTCGGCGGAGAGCCCGGCGCCGGTGAGTATGACAATCGATTTATACCGGGGCATGTGGCTTCCCTCCAACTATCTGTCTATCCAGCGATACCCTGGATCGATCCGACTTTTGTCAAGACATGGCAGGGGCCTGCCAGTGTGGATGTTAGGCTTATGGGCTGCCCGCCGTCAAAGCATGCAACACGGCGTTACGGCTGATTGCAAATCATCCTGCTGGCGCGGTGGAGTCAGCACGCTCATACCATATCGATTTGTAGTGTCAGGTCTTCTAGTGAAGAGTTCGGTTGGCCAAGATCAGTCCAACCTTGGTGAGGTACCATCGGTCTTCATGCTTGCCGACCACGCCCTGGGTAAGCAACCGTGTGACAGTCGGGAGATGTATCGGGGGGAAAGAGGACATAGGCTTGATGGCGAGTAGTTCTACGATTGCATACTCGTTCTTGTTCAAAACGCACATCGCACTCTACCGAACAACTGTGTGATAACGCCGGATATGAATATATATGGCTGGTGACGCATTGAAATTGTGCCACCAGCCATCCCGCTTTGGTCATGGTGTATGGAGAATAATGCCCTCGTCTTATTGCATCTTCAAACGCCGTCGTGCGCCGGATTCTTGACGCCCGCTCTGGTCATGACCAATGAATTTTGTAGGAAGGCACACCACCGTGCAGCAACGTCTAACTTCGTTTAAATGCGTTAGATGTTAGAAAACAATTTCTACGAATTCTCATGAACGGAACCAGCCTCTCAGACCGCGAGGAGGCTCTTCCTCTGCAAACGAAGATAGCTCAATCTCATCAATTGGAGATGCAGGTGTTGCTTCCCAGCTCGCCTCCAGTTCTTCCTCCGTCTTCATTCGGCGGAGGATCATCGTTTCAGACATCGGCACTGTGAAAGCGTATCTGCCGTGCCTTGTGCGGTAGATCAAGCCTCGCTCGCACAGCGCAAGGAGCATCTGATTGGCCTGTGCATTGTCGAATTGAGCGCCAACTCTGTCGCTGGCAAGTATCTCAGCAGCTGAAAAATCGGGGGAGACGGGAGTGTCCCGGTTGGCAACGAGCCTCAGGAAGCTGCGCTGTTTGTCTGTGGTCTTATTCCAACGGGCGGCGAACAGTCCTGCATCAAGACGATCCAAGACGTCGGGTGACGGGAAATCGTGCTCATTAATGACGCCGCCATTGTTGAGGAGCGCTGCGACAAGTTCTTTTCCAAAAAACTGGATGAGATATGGGTAGCCGCCGGTCATGCTTGCAACTTTGTTCAACAGCTCCTTGGGGCAATACAGGGGTGGCATCAGGTCTTCCAACGGAGTGTGTAGGGCAGCTTCCGTCTCGGAACGGCTTAGCCGGTCCAACCGCATGACATGGAACATCCTCTCGGTGTACGTGCGTGAGGCAGTTAGTGCATCGAAGACCTGCGGGAGGCCGGACAACACCAACAGGCATGGCGTTATTCCGTCGCGTTTTTGCAATGCACCAACAGTTTCGACGAGCATCGACATGGGAAACTCATTTTGCTGGGCATGGTCGCTAAGACATTGCGCTTCGTCATACGCGAGAATGATGCCCCTCAGTTTAGCCTCACCAAGCAGCGAACCAATGCGACCGAGCACAGTCTTGAGTTTGTCGCTGGGAAGTCCTGGGGTGCGTTCGTATTTGGCCTTCAAGGACGCAAATGTGTTGGATTCAAGCTCGTCGATGGCTTCCAGATCCTGGGAGGCGGAGGGGTTCGGCGATCTTCCGGCCGCTTTCGCAAGTACAACCGCCAACGATTGGGAGAGATCTGTAAGGATGCGAATGGCAAGGCGCTCTTCGCTAAGTGCCGAGGATTCTGACAGGTCATTACCTACCCAAAGCCAGTCTTCCGCCTCAGCCGTTTGTTTCATCTGATTGAGAAGAACTGTTTTGCCAAAGCCTCGAAGGCCGGTGATCAAAATATTCTCGGTTGTGAATTCCTGACGAAGCAGCTTGCGGAAATGATCTCGTTCTTTTTCGCGACCTGCTAAGATTGGAGGGCTGTGTCCCGCACCCGGCCGATACGGGTTTTCGATGAGTTTTTTCCGAGTCACGGCTAGTTTCTCCCCGTATGGGACTGGTGTCGTCCGTCGATCAAAGGGACGCATCAAGCCCTTCACGCATACTCTTTGGCTCATCCGGCCAGACCAAATTATCTTCGCAGCACTATTGGTTGGATGGGCCCGCTTATACTATCAGTGTGCAGATATTTGCGCCAATTCTTTGTCGCCATCGTGTCGTTCGAGACAAGCTATGATGCCAACGGAGGTGCCCGACGCGCTCATGATCGTGATTGGTTGATTTCTGTCGGCACACTGCTTTGGACGGCTAAAAACGTCTGGATCGGTGTTACAAGTCCAGTGGTTGGAAAACTAAAAAAGTGGAGGCACGCTCAGTGACGGAGTTTACACCCATTGCGTCGTTGGCTGGTGGCATCATGATCGGGCTGTCGGCTGTGCTTTTTATGTGGGGCAACGGTCGGATCGCTGGCATCAGCGGTCTCGTCAGTCGTCTGTTGCCACCATATGAAGACAACGCATTTCTTGTGCGCGCAGCCTTTGTCTTAGGTCTCATCCTTGCGCCTGCCGTGACGGGATTGGCAAACCCTTTGTTGCTTGAGCAGGCTGTTTCGGAAAATATCGGCCTGATGGCTTTTGCAGGCGGGCTTGTTGGGTTCGGCGCCGTCCTGTCGCGCGGCTGCACCAGCGGGCATGGTGTGTGCGGTCTTTCGCGTCTATCCATTCGCTCGATTGTTGCCACTTGCGTTTTCATGGCTGCTGCTGTGGTGACTGTGTTTGTTGTACGACATGTTGTGGGGGCGTGAGATGGAGAAGGCCTCTGGTGTCCTGTGGAGCGGTTTGTGCGGGCTCTTGTTCGGTTTCGGGCTTATCGTTTCGGGCATGAGCAACCCGGCGAAGATTTTAAACTTTCTCGATCTGGCCGGCACATGGGATCCGAGCCTGCTGTTGGTGATGGCGGGCGCCGTCGCGGTCGGTCTGATTGGCTATCGTGTTGTGTTGAGCCGCGATGCGCCGTTGTTCGACCAGCAGTTCTGGGTGAGTGCTGGCGGCGCGGTCGACCTGCCGCTTGTTGCGGGGGCTGCCATTTTCGGCATCGGTTGGGGATTGGGCGGTTTTTGCCCGGGGCCGGCGCTCACGTCCCTGTTGTTGCTGGCGCCAGGTACGATCGCGTTCGTTGGCGCAATGCTTGTTGCAATGATGATTGGGCGTCTGGTTGGGCGCTAGGTTGCCGGTAGCTGCAGTGGGTGGGGCTCGGCCGGTCGCAGGTGGTGCGAATAACCGTTCAGCCGTTTTGTCCGCGTTGCCTCAAATAGTGATCGGCAAGGACAATCGCCATCATTGCTTCGCCGACCGGCACAGCACGGATGCCGACGCAGGGATCGTGGCGCCCCTTGGTGACGATATCGGTCTCTTGACCGTCATTAGTTACGGTCTTGCGCGGTGTCAGTATGGATGAGGTTGGTTTGACCGCAAACCGGCAGACGATTGGTTGGCCGGTCGAAATGCCGCCCAGAATTCCGCCCGCGTGGTTAGACAGAAAGACGGGTTCGCCATCCGGACCAATGCGTAATTCGTCGGCGTTTTCTTCGCCCGTTAGTGCGGCGACAGCCATTCCATCGCCTATTTCAACAGCCTTTGCGGCGTTGATGCTCATCATGGCCGATGCAAGGTCCTGATCGAGTTTGGCGTATAGCGGTGCGCCTAGGCCGGCGGGGGCCCCTTCGGCCACGACTTCGACAACGGCCCCAACTGACGAGCCCTTCTTGCGTATCTCGTCGAGATTATTTGTCCAACGCTTTGCCGCGGCCGCATCGGGACAGAAGAAGGGATTGTTATCGATTTCAGACCATTCCCATGATTCGTGGTCGATTCTGTCATCACCCATTTGAACGAGGGCGCCACGAATGGTGACATTGGGAATGATTTTCCGCGCGATTGCGCCAGCGGCGACGCGAACTGCTGTTTCGCGCGCGGAGGACCGTCCGCCGCCACGAAAGTCGCGCAAACCGTATTTTTGTTCATATGTAAAATCGGCGTGTCCGGGTCTGAACTTGGATGCAATGTCGCCGTAGTCGCGTGAGCGCTGATCGACATTACGGATTACGAGCGAAATCGGTGTGCCGGTTGAGACTTGCTGACCCTCGGCATTTTCAAATACACCGGACAGAATTTCAACAGTATCGGGCTCACGTCTTTGCGTGGTGAAGCGAGACTGACCGGGACGCCTCTTGTCGAGAAACGTTTGTATTTCAGATGCCTCTATCGGGATCCCGGCCGGACAGCCGTCAACAACACAGCCGATCGCCGGCCCGTGGCTTTCGCCCCAGGTGGTAATGCGGAACAGATGGCCGAATGAATTGTGGGACATAAAACTTTGGGTCGGAAGGTTGTTGAAATGCGATTCGTGCCGACCTTGTTTTCGAGCAAGCGAATTTTGGCCGGTGTGTTGGAAATGACTCTTAGAAGGCAGACCGTGTGGCCGCAAGGCAAGAAACTGTTGCTGGTGCCGTGACAACCGGGGCCAAGCCGGATTATGTGGTTAGCGTACAGTGTGATTCTTGCTGAATCATTGTCGGCTCGTTCGACAATGATCCGCTTAAGTGGGAATCGGTTTCCGTAAATAGTCCCTTTAATTCAGTGGTCTGACGGCATTCTTGCCGCGCCAACGTGCTTTTGCACACATGAAGCAGGACGTAAGAGGAAACACACTGATGCGTTGCTTGCATCGATCACCGTGTGTGTTGGATGCCGGCTCAAAAGTGGGATTTTTTGCGTTGATAACGGCCGCTTGAATGTCTCGGCGTTTCCATTTTTTCCGTTACGGAGGAGAGGGAAGCGCAGGGTTGGGTGTGCCGTCAAAATATGAGGGAGTTCTTCCGGTCTGAGCAACCGGATCAGAGCGTCCTCGAATTTACGCGTTCGGAAAGAGCCGAGGCAGCCGCTGCTTCGGCTCTTTTCTCGTTTCAGCAGTGGTGGTGGGCTACAACCACTTCATGGCTGATACCTTGATGCGCAAAATCCGGTCCTGCGGCACTTCCAGGTCGAGAATGGTGTTCATGTCAGTGCCGAGCAGGTGGCCGCGAAGCGTGCGGCTGATGCCGCCGTGTGTAACTGCGACAGTGTCCCGATCGACCGTCTTCAACCACTGCGCGACGCGCTCATAAAGGTCGGCATAGCTTTCCCCGCCTTCGGGCCGCCAATTGAATGGGTCAGCCTGACGGTTTTCCATGCCTGCGGGATCTAGGCGGGGCAGATCGGACAGAAGCTTGCCTTCCCAGTGACCATAGTCGACTTCGCGTAAAAGTGGATCCTGGCGATATGCGTCAGGCGGCAGACCCAAAGCATTGCGAATAATTGTCATTGTTTCGCGGGTTCGGTCGAGCGGACTGGAGACAAAATCTGCCGCCGCTATGGTAGGTAGAAACTTGCGTAAGACCTCGCCATTGCGGCGGGCCTGCTTGCGGCCCTTGTCGTTTAACGGGATATCTGCCTGTCCCTGATATCTGCTTTCCGCATTCCAATCGGTCTCGCCGTGGCGGATGCAGTAAATCGTTATTCCGTCATGCATACTCGTCTCGGGTCATGGGGGTGTTGGCACCCCTAGTTAGAGAGCCAGTTTCATAAAAAGTAGACATCAGAAACGGCCGGCGCCACGACACGGTTCAACGGAGTGTTGCGGGAGTGATGTACGGCCGCGGGGATGACCGAAACCTTCGTAGTGCCAAGTTCGCGGTGTACAAATGTGGTGGCAGAGGTTGTCACGTTACAGAGATATCCGGTGCCTCTTCGTTCTTCATCCCTTGTACGTGGTAGCCTGCGTCGACGTGATGAACTTCCCCGGTTACACCTGCGGACAGGTCTGACAAGAGATACAGGCCTGCACCACCCACTTCATCAATGCTGACTGTTCGCCTGAGCGGCGAGTTATACTCGTTCCACTTCAGAATATAGCGGAAGTCGGAGATGCCGGAGGCCGCAAGTGTCTTGATGGGACCGGCCGAAATGGCGTTGACGCGAATGCCGTTTTTGCCCAGGTCGGCTGCAAGGTAACGTACACTGGCCTCCAGTGCCGCTTTTGCGACGCCCATGACGTTATAGTGTGGCATTACTTTTTCGGCGCCGTAGTACGTGAGGGTTATGATCGAGCCGCCCTCGGTCATAAGCTTTTCCGCCCGTCGTGCCAGGTTGGTCAGCGAATAGCAGGAGACCAACATGGTCTGGGTGAAGTTTTCTTCAGACGTATCGACGTAGCGGCCGTCCAACTCGGCCTTGTCGGAGAATGCGATGGCGTGCACGAGGAAATCGATTTTGCCCCAGGCCTTCGCCAGCTCATCGAATACACCGTCTACGGATGCTGCGTCTGTGACATCGCATGGCAGGACCAGCTTGGAGCCCAGTTCCTCAGCCAGCGGTTCGACCCGTTTTTTTAGAGCGTCGCCTTGATACGTTAACGCAATATCGGCGCCCTGTGCGGCGCATGCCTTTGCTATGCCCCAGGCGATCGAGCGGTTGTTGGCGACGCCGAGGATCACGCCACGTTTTCCGGCCATAAGCGAGCTGGTTTGCTGGGATGTGCCGGAGGTTGATGCCGTCATAAGCTTTGGCCCTTCGTGAGTGGATTTTCGGCGGCATCCTACACAAATGCGGCGGGGGGTCTAGATGACTTAGGTCGCCACGCCTGGGGCGCTGTAAAGGGCGGTCAGAATCGCGACCTGCTGCCGCAGTGTGTCGGTGACAATACACTCCATGGGATGGAGGGCAGGAACGGGGTCACCCGCCGGGTCTGGCGATAGCGTGCGGGCGGTCAGCCATCGAGTTTCCAGATGCCATTGTCCTGGCGGCAGGCGATGGTCTCCGTTTTTCGTGAATAGGCACCGGATGCATATATCACGACAATATGGCGGCAGGCGCGGCCTGTATCGTCCCGGAAAGACGATGTCGGATGCACGATGCCTGAGAGCTTGCCGTGGCGATGATGCCAAACGTAGCTCGATTTGTCGGATACTTCGCTGAGGGCGTATTGGACGATTTCCAGCGCTGCAATTTGGTCGTTGAGGTCGAATGCAGGCTGTGGGATGGGCGTTAGGTCGGCCAGCTTGGGCCGTAGCTTGCCATTAGATTTTTTTTGTTCAGGGCAGGTGCAGGCGGCCGTGCTGCTCTGCTCGTCGGCCCGGGCGTAGCCAGGCGACATGGTCGTCATGGCGGCTAGCGCAAGGGAAACGGTGAAGGTGGCCACGATTTGGACGTAGAGAGGTGACTGACGCATTAATCGGTACTCACGCTTGACTGATACAACGATGGACAACTTTGCCGGCCAGAAGGACCAGCTTCCACTGACGCGAAGTGTTGCCCATCATGGTTAAGAAGGACTGAATAGTTGTGCCGTTTGGGTTGCTGTAGCGTGATGGTGGTAGGCCTGCTGCAGTAAAATACAAGGCAACGGCACTGCTGCGATAAGCAGGCTTGGAAGAACTGTACGCATACGGACAACTACCTGCGTCCCTGTAAGAAGTGTGTTAGGCCGGGCAGACGGTCGCTATTCGGTCAGTGTTCCGGCTGGGAAAAAGGCATTGTGACGTGACAAGTGAAGGTGCGGTGAAGAGGGTCAAACGGGATGAACCATTTGCAAAGGTTCACCAGTGGCTCGAAGAGGCGAAAGCCTCTGAACTCAACGATTATAACGGTATGGCTCTAGCGACAGCGGATGCGGATGGTCTGCCGAATGTCCGGATGGTGTTGCTCAAGGATATTGACGGGGATGATCATCCGCTGCGCGGCTTCGTTTTTTACACGAACCTGTCAAGCGCCAAGGGCCGAGAGCTTCAGTCGTCAATGAAGGCGGCGTTATTGTTTCATTGGAAATCACTGGAGCGGCAGGTCAGAATCAGAGGCGTTGTCACCTCTGTCAGCGATGAGGCGGCAGATGCCTACTTCGCTTCGCGAGATCGCGGATCACGCATTGGCGCGTGGGCCTCCGACCAATCACGTCCTCTGGAGAGCAAATTCGCGCTGGAGAAGCGTGTGGCTGCTGTTACGGCAAAATATGGTGCCGGGGAGATTCCTCGTCCGCCCCATTGGTCAGGTTTCCGCGTCACTCCCCTTGAGATTGAATTCTGGCGCAGCGGTAGGTTCAGACTACACGATAGAGTTGTTTACAGGCGCGGCAATGTTGAGGAGGAATGGGTTGTAAGCCGTCTCTATCCCTAAGGCCGCGTGGCCGGTGCAGGCAATGGCGCGGAGGTGACAATGGTCAAGGGCTGTGACCGTGTCGATGTTAGTTGCCTGTGAGCTCCACAGTGAGGAGGGCGGCGCAGGCCATGTCCGTCTTCACATGCTTGTGCCGGGTTTGAAGCTTCGGTGTTGTGGCAATTTGTTGAACCGCGCAGCCGTCATCCTGTGATGGAGAATTGGTTTGTTTGGCTTTTTCGTTCTTTGAGGCTTGCCGCTTCGGTGGGGCTTTGGGGTTTTCTTTTCTCTGTTCGGGGTTATGAGACGCAGCGGCGGATTGAATTCCGCCGAATATGATCGCGCTGATGGGAATGCCGCTCGTCATGGCGTTGCGTTGCCATGCGGCAAGTTTGTCTCGTGCTGCACAGCGTGTGGCAGTACTGCGGGGACAATGATGGGCGAAATCCTGCGATACCAACCAATAATTGTGAGTGCCGACACGCAGGCGCACGGCAAGGGTTGCTGAAGCGCGCGCAGAGTCTGTGTCTGTCTCCTTTATATCGGAAGATGTTGTGTGCGCCTGTGCGTCTGTAAACACAGGGCTCGTAAAAAGGTGTTGCTGCCCGGTGACCCGAACGTGAGTTCGGTAGCGGACGGCGATTGCTGTAGTTGTCAGGTCATTGGGCAATTTGGTGCGCACATCTAGGCTTGTGTCTGTAATCTGCAGGATTTGGCGTGAAACAATCAGTTTCCAGTCCCGCGCAGGCAGCATGGCGCGCGCTTCGCGAATGGAACGTATGCCCTGCAACAGCACTACATCCGCATCGAATTTCCTAAGATCGATTGGTAACGAGTCCCGTCGCGTCCTTCGTTGCGCCCCAAAGGTGTGACGCCAAGTCGATTTTGGCTTTTTCTTCTGTTCCTCATTCCATCCACCGCGCAGTTTTTCCGCAACGTCGAGGCTTAGAACCGTTAGGATTTTCGGTGGCGGCGGGATTTTTCGCGGCGTATAGGGGAGAGGTTCAACGTCCAACCGGTCTTCGTCAGAATAAAGCGAATCAGGGTCCAGGGTGTCGAGCTCACGGTCGAATGTATCCTGGGCGGCGAGATGCGGTATTGATATGGCGGAGAACACAAGAAGGATCAGTGCTGCAAGCACCAACCGTGTCTGCAGGCCAAGAGCAATGTCGGGTCTGTTGCTCACATGTCGGGCGGAGATCAAGCGCATGACAATTCCTGAAGACGTATTTGCCGGTTGCGAGGTGTCGGCCATGCCATCAAAGTCTGGCGGCGAGGGGCCGCGGTTGTCTGCCGTCGTATTTGAGCGAAGCTTGGCATGAAGTCGCCATTGTGTCGCCTGGCTCGACCTGTTTATTGACCGAAATAGACCTCTGGCGCTCGGCGATTAAACGTTGCAGGTTGGTTTTGGAAGGTGGGGATCTACGGTTGGCTGCCTGCGGATGGCAAAATATGTGGTGTGGACGACTGTTTATGGATGCATGCGTTAGCAAGCATGTGCTGATTGGCCGTTGGGCTCTAGGGATGAGGGTGGCTGGAGCATGAGTGGGTCTGCAACAGACGTGCTGGCGATTTCGCTGCCCGTGCGTTGGACAAGCCGCATCGCAAGCTTGAGCGTTGCGCTATTGTTGTTGACGTTCTTTCTGCACCGATTGTTCGGGATGCCGACGCCTGTGGCGATCAATCTGGTCAAGGTTGCTATTGGGGGCGGGCTTTTGTCCATCCTGCTAGCGATCGCCGGTATTTTCGTGACATGGCGGACTGGCTCACCGGGAGTTGCGCGTATTGTATTCGGGCTTGTGTTCGGCGTTGCGCTTGTTGGGTGGCCACTGCTTTTTCTGCCTACGGTTAGCAGTCTGCCGACTATCAATGACGTTACGACCTACCCTGCTACGCCGCCGCCATTTGTAAAAATAGCACAGCTACGCCCGTCTGGTTCCAATCCGGTCGACTATCCCGGCGAGAAGTACGCAAAAAAGCAGGCAAAGGCCTATCCGGATCTGAAACCGCTGGTGGTCAATCGTTCGAGTGGGGATGCATTTCAGGTCGCGCTCGATGCCGTCAAGCGTATGCACATGCAGGTAGTCAACGAAAAGGAACCCGGAGGAGATGAGAGCCAACCAGGCTTAATCGAGGCGACGGACAAGACGATGATTGTCGGTTTTGTCGACGATGTCGCCGTGCGAGTCTATGGAAGCGATCAGGTTTCGCGGATTGATGTTCGCTCTGCCTCGCGATATGGGCGTCACGACCTAGGACGCAATGCAGAGCGGGTGCGCGAACTGTTGCAGGAAATCGTTGCGCGTCTTGAGGCGACGGTTCCAACTGCGTTGGAGCAGAAGGCTGCGGCGCGAAAAGCCGCGGCCAAGACAAATAAGAAAAAGACGGTCAAAAAAGCAAAAAAGAAGCGGAAGAAGCGCAGAAAGAAGCGCCGCCGCCGCAAGCCCCCGCCGCAGTTTTTTTAAGCTCGCGGATTGGCTGGCGACAGCGGCGCTGCCACAATTCTGGTCGGTTTTATGCAGGCCTTAGGGGTGTTTCACGGTTGATGGGTTTGTCGGCCGGTGCGATCAACCCTTTTTCGTGCAGATGTTCAGCGTGGGCAATGACGGACAAGCTTGCTGCATCGATGAGTTTTTCATCAAGGTCCTTGTAGAGAAGCGTGACGATTTCCGGCACGGTCGAGAGGCCGTCGCGAATGGCGCCGAGGATGTCGCGTTCGCGCCATTGGCGATGCAGCAAATACGCTTTGACCATGCGTGCAGGGTTTTCGATGCGCCCTCCATGGCCAGGCAGGTAAACGTCATGCTTATTTTCCAAGAGCAGCTCAAGTGCCTTGAGGTAATCAGCCATCCGACCTTCGGGCGGTGCGACCACTGTCGTATTCCATGCCATGACGTGGTCGCCTGACATGAGAATTGGGGTGCCTTCGAGAGCAAAGCAAAGGTGGTCGGGTGCGTGACCCGGCGTGTGCAAGGCACGTATCGTCCAATCTTCTCCTTCGATGAGTTGATCGTGGCTGACCGGTACGTCTGGTGCAAATTCTATGTCGACGAATTCGGTTCCCGATGGACTGCTGGCATTGGGATTGGGCGTGTTGTCGGCGCGCGCAAAGCTGTAAGTCTTAGCGCCTGTGGCGGCTTGTAGGCGCGCCGTGCCGTCAACGTGATCGCGGTGGGTGTGGGTGATCAAAATGTGCGTAATGCGCCGTTGGCCCGCGGCTTTCAGAATCGCCGTGCAGTGCTCGGCGTCGTCTGGGCCCGGATCAACGACCGCGAGTGAGTGCTGGCCGATCAAATAGGTGTTGGTGCCCTTGTACGTGAACGGACCAGGGTTGTTGGCGACAATGCGCGCGACATTGGCACCCATGTGCATTGGTATACCGTATTCGAATTCCATCGATGTCTTGAAGTTTATGTTGCCGCTCATTTTGGTCCATGTACCGAATCGAAGTGAGAGAGGGTTGCACTTCGATAGCATAGCAGCATGCAAGGACTTACTGTTTTGCGCTGTCTCGATGGTGACAACTGAGGCAATCAGTATTCTTCGGCTTGGTAAAACCCGCGCGGTGTCAGTGTGTTATGAAGACCGGGGTGTGCGGAAAAATTGTCTGCAGGCAGCTATTCGATCGCGTGCATTTAACGTTGCAACCGCTTTCGTCTCTGCCGGAATGCGCTTGCGCCGCACCTGCTTGATTGCAAACTTGATGGCCGTGTGAAGTGGGGCTTGATTGAGCAATCAGAAGGCAGGGCCATGATGCAATCTAAACTTGGTGGACCTACTTTAACGGTTGTTTGGAGCTGTCTAACCCGAAATAAGCTTGCGGACTTTCTCTACCTTGGTCTGCATTTTCTCAGACTGCGCCAGCGTTGAGACGAGACCACCACTTTTGTTGAAGGCATAAACAGACGCCGTGTGATTGAGTGTGTAATCAGCGTCCTCGGTACCGGCGATTTTCTCGTAGTACGCGCGATAGAGTTTTGCCACGCTTGCTATTTGCTCTGGTGTGCCGGTCAGGCCGATAATACGGCTATCGAATGAGGACAGATAGGCCTTTAAGTGTTCCGGCGTGTCGCGTTCCGGATCGACGGTTATGAATAGGACGCTGAGCTCGTCGGCGTCAGAACCGAGATTTTCCATAACGCTGGTGATTTCTGATAGTGTCGTCGGACATATGTCGGGGCAGTGTGTGAAGCCGAAAAAGATGAGGTGCGGTTTGCCCTTTAGGGATGCGCTGGAAAAGGGCGTCCCCTCTTGTGTCGTGAGTTCGAAATCACCACCCAACTGGATCGTTGGCATCGTGCTTCTGGATGCGCCATTTTGTAACTGCTCCAGCATGAGCATCGCGCCTGCGATCAGCGCCAAGGCGACGGCACCCCATG
>CBDCUC010000007.1:0-93592 GCA_965222485.1 Hyphomicrobiaceae bacterium | reverse complement strand
GTTCGATTCCCGTTAACCTATCTTAAGTTGTTCTGCTATGTGTCGTTATGCTACCCCTGATAGGTAAATTCATAGTGTCACGGACAAAATTCGCTTCCTTGGTTTGTCGACTATGCAGAATTTCTTCGCAGCAAAAAATCGTTCCGTTTCTATACTATCCGTCAGAACACGACACCCATAAATTGCTGATTTCATCGAACTGTTTCTGACGAAACCGATCGATCTCGTTCCCCCAACCATCACATAAGAGCTCGAGCATTTGTGTCACGTCATCGTCTTCAAAAATGAGCACGTAACCACGCTGGTGATCAAATCGACCAAACAGTTGATCAAGTTCGGGATTGGAGATTGTCGACTGGTAATTTTTTCATTCCATCATGACTGCCAGTGCGCGTGTTTTGGGGGATTGGTAAGAGCACTTAGAATACGTAGTCCGCTAAGGGATAATAGTTGACGACCCCAAGCGGAGCCAAGACGCGAAGGGCCACATCCAGAACATGGCGGATAAGGACGATCAGTCGTAGTGGGTTGTCCACGTCACATTGACAACCCGATGGACACCCCTAAAATTGTTGCGGCGCAACTCATTCCAATGCAATTCCCTGTGTTGACGGCAGCTTCCGGATCTTCATCGGCGGTCGTAAGGGAGCACCGCTAACGAGTGCCCCTTGACCCCAAGCTGCCCAAGTACCCCAGTTGAAAGCCGGCTAGCGGTCGAGAGTGCGTAATGCACTAATGACTGCTCACCTCCATGCGTGAGCCGGACGCAAATTTACGTTACGTTTGCTTGGCCGATAACGTGGATCCAATGTTCCCAGTCCAACGTAATAGATGACGACCGCAAGGCAGACGACGACGTCTAAGACTGCCACCGACAGATCGATTGACAGAGACTTTGCTTGCGACCGCACCGGCGCCTCTCTCTTGCGAACCATGCTCGCGATTGCATGAGGGAGCTCGATTTCACATTCCCGAGACACCTCGTATAGTCCCTGTAGCATCGAATATTGCATTGGGTGTTCGCAGATGCCGGTGCTGCGATCGCCATGATCAGCAGAATTAGAATCAACCTACTCATGCTTGAGACCTCCATTGGCAGGTTAGCCCGGTCCGGTGATCAATCGCAGCGCAGTCGCTGAAAAATTTCTCGGTGATCTCAAGATAGCGAAAGCTGGTCATCGCACTCCTCCATTGTTTGGCATAAAATAGGTCGCGATGACGCAGGAGTAGGTTCTATCTAATTGACAGAATACGGACTGAGCTCCTCAATTATTGAAGTTGCTAGCCGCGGTCAGAAAGACGATTGATGCGGTTAAAGCGCAGCGAAGTCATCGTATTCTTAAAAACCACCCGGCGCATAGAGATCTGCTCATGTGATCGACGAAGCCAGATTATCTTCGCAGAGGGTCGTAGTTGTGGGGAACGCCGTCATCGTAAGGCGCGGGAAGCGGCTCGAACGTCATGGGATTGAAGTCGTAAAGTAGCATCGCCTCTCCAAGGCCGCCCTTCGTAATTGAAGCCGCGTATAAGCACCCGTGCCGAGCCCAGATGAGCCGTACCTGTTTCGGCAGCCCCTCCCATCTTCCCCATACGTCGATATCGGCCCAGTCGGTCTCAGACGGCAGTGGCATGGTTCGATCGTCGGACTTATGTCGTAGCTGAAACCCCAAAGGTCGACGCGTTTTTTCCAGCCACCAGTGCTTGCTCACATGGCGCATGGCTCCCCAGCCAGGTCCAAGTTCCTCACCAGCTGTATTGAAACGCCATCCACCGCGATAATGGACGAACGCGCGGTAATTCCAGCTGTTGCGACGTGCGATGCTTGCCTCATAAATCGCGCGCTGCTCACGTGTTAGATATGCGTCCAGGTTTTCGACCCTGCGAATGCCCTCTGGCGGTTGGTAGGTTTTCGTCCAGCCGCCTTGCCCCCAGCAGCGCACGTCCGTCACAGCCTCAACATTAGCATCAAGCCGCAGGGGCTCACGATGACTGCCGTGCAGCAATGCCGTTTTTGAGTCAAGGAATACCCCGCCGCCATGGTACGTGTCCCCTTTCGCCCAAATTGAAAGAGCATGGAGATAAGGAGCGTGGGAAATTGCGCTCCACGTCCCGCCAGTCTGTTGAGAGCGATAATTGGCGGCAAAGTATAGAAAGTGCGCTCCATCCGGAGAAAGGTCGCAACGGTCTTCGTAAATTCGCCCTCTCAGCCACTGCCCCACGGTGAAGGTGTCGGTGTCGCGGCGCCAGCCCACTGTGGCAACGACCTTCGAAGGGCCGCGTCTTATGACGATGGCCTCCGGGACATCGCGCGCGAGATAGACCTGAAGACGCGCAGGTACAGGCGCGGTCTGGGCAGCCATGCTTCCGTTCCGTACTGGGATCGCACCAATGGTTCACCCAATTCCGAGGCACTGTTGTGTCAAGATGATGAACGGTGGCTTGTGGCCCTGACCGACGTTTTATTGCGCTGCAGTGATATTTCCGGTGCTGAGGGTATAGCGTTGCCGTTTGCGCTCCGTATCGCAGATGGTCGCTCTTAGGGGCAAAGCGGGCGTGCCGCCAGAGGTCCCGAAGCCCGCCCCTGACCCACAACGGCGGTTTAGGATTGGCTAACTTTTTAGGAGATTGATCGTCGAATTTATACAATAGCCGATATTTGGGTGGAACTATCTTTTGCTGATCTTTGCGCCGGTTGAACTCGCAATCGATCAATGCGTCAATGTCCGCTGGTGGTGATAGCTGCCATCAGCGACCCACATGGCTAGGTCGCAAGGTGTCAAAATCAGCCATTTTTCCGTTTCGTAGTCAGAAGGATATCAAGAGAACGTTCCAAGCATTGAGTTTAGTTGATGCCACATGGAGCTTCGTCGGCTTGCTGTGGCTGGTAGATGTGGAGTCCTCCAAGAATGGCGGCAACGAAGAACGAGACGCGCACATGTCCGGAATGTATTCAACCACTCACACCGATTGGAAGATTTTGGATCTGTCCGCTGCATGGGCAGGTCTCGCCTGCGACCTCCACGGGTCCCATGCGTATTTTCTTAAGCTATGGGCACGACGACAACGAAGAATTGGTTGTCCGCATTAAAAACGACTTGGAGTGTCGAGGTCATGATGTCTGGTTCGACAAGACAGAAATCCGATCCGGAGATGATTGGCGCCGCAGAATTACGGAAGGAATCGTCAAGAGTAGACGAGTTCTGTCGTTCCTTTCAAAGCATTCGACCCGTGATCCCGGCGTCTGTCTGGAGGAGATTGCCATAGCAATTGGTGTCAAGGGAGGGAACATTCAGACGATACTGGTAGAGAGTGAGAGTGAGGCGAGACCGCCGGCCAGTATCAGCCATATTCAATGGTTAGACATGCAGAGCTGGAAAGAGAAACGAGCCGCTGGTGAAGCAATCTGGAACGAGTGGTATAATGATAAGTTTCTTGAGATCTGCCGAATTGTAGAAAGCGATGAAAGTAGACGGTTTGCTGGTGAAATCGAGAAGCTGAACCAACTCCTCAAGCCTATCTCATCAGACAGTCGTATCGCGAGTTTATTTCGGAAGGGGTTTACCGGTCGGAATTGGCTGTTTGAAAGAATTGATCAATGGTGCATGGAGTCTGACAAACAATCACGACTATTCTGGATTGTCGGTAACCCTGGAGTGGGTAAGAGCGCATTTTCAGCCGTTCTTACTCATTATGGTCGAGACAAGGTTCTTGCCGCTCAGTTCGTCGAATGGGACAAGCCTGATCACCGCGATGCTGGGCGTGTTGTGCGAAGCATCGCTTTCCAGCTGGCTACCCGTTTACCAGATTATCGCAAGCTCTTGCTCACACTGACTGAAACGGACAAGCTGGACAAGAAAGATCCATCCGAATTGTTTGATTATTTATTGACCCAACCACTTCGCTCGGTAATTCATGGAAATCGGACACGATATTTGATCGTTATTGACGCACTCGACGAAGCTGGTGACGTTGACGGAAACCCTCTTGTCGACACCCTGGCTCGTGACGCATCACAGCTTCCCGACTGGATTGGGTTAGTTGTTACGAGTCGACCGGAAAGCGCAGTAAATACCCCGCTTCAGGGACTAAACCCATTTATCTTGGACACTAACGCCGAAGCGAATTTGGACGACATTCGCGAATACTTACACCACGAACTTGCATCACAACTAGCCATGCGGTTAGATGCCGACGTTGTCATTGAAAAAATTTTAGAAAAATCGGAAGGGGTTTTTCTATACGTCGAGCGTTTGTGTCATGACATTAGGGACGGACGTTTCTCACTAGACGAACTGAATCAGTTCCCTCAAGGTCTTGGGGGCATCTTCTACGAGTTCTTCCAACGGCAATTTCCCGACTTGAATAGGTTCCGCAATAATGTACGCCCAATGTTACGAAGCATTTTGGCTGCTCGCGCGCCGCTGCCACTGGAATTGCTCCAATCGATTTACAATCACAAAGACGAAGAGCTAAGCGAGTTGGCTCACACGCTCGGCTCTCTTTTTCCGGTGTCCATGAATGCCAACGTGATTAGGCCCTATCATAAGTCAATAGCGGACTGGCTTACGGACAGTCAGCGGGCGGGCCCGTATTACGTTGAGACCGCTGTAGGTCATCGCAGCGTCGGAAATACTGCCTATGATAACATAAGTGCTCAAGATCAAAGCGTTGCGTCGGATGCTGCTACCCATTTTTGCGCAAAGCACCTTCTGTACCATCTCAGCAAGGCCGGAGAGTGGGAGAAAGTTGTTGCCTGCATAGCTGAGCCAGATGTTTTTCAGAACATATGGCCAGCCTCATACGGTATTGGATTTTGGCATACTCGACACGAGGCCCTATTCAGCAATCTGTGGCCCAGATCTCATGCGCTGCCCCTTTTTTCAGACGGCGAGGATGACGTGGACGTTGATGCTTTTACGCCGACCACCCTTGATCACGTAACGGGCGAATTGAGAGACACACTTCCATGGTCTTTGGCGGAGGCGTTCGCTGCACGGGCTAGTGACTTGCAGCTCAGAGCGTTCGCGATTTCACAACCACATGGTGGGGCCAACAAACGTGGCCGCAAGACTTTAAGGGAAACGTCAGAATTCTTAGAGTATCGGGACCTTACGTACACGTTCGCCAACCTTGCCAAACTTGCCCCGGCATTTGCTCTCAGCAACTGTCAATTCGAGAACATTGGCAGTCATGAGGGTAAGCCGATCTTCGCGCCTAGAGCAAGGGAGTATGCTTCAAAGGCTCGCAGATTCATTGAAAAACACGAGGCCATATCTTCATACGTGCGATATCTCGCGGACTTTGGGCGAAGCGATGGATGGTCTGGCGCTCTAGAAGATGAAGCGTGGGGCGCAAAGGGAAAATGGGACACACTCAGATTGCTGGCATACGGACCACAAGCTACCAAGTCCGATAGGTTCATTAAAATGTCAGATGCTGGTTTTCCTATTGATCGAGATGTTAAGATAGAAACGCCCTGGGGCGATGTTCAGGAGAAGCCGGCCGGCGAGGACGCCTACCTTGTAGACCTTAGCTCAACAGAAGGCGAGGAGCATTTCTGTATTGTCGAGATGAGTGAGGATGGATCCCCGTTTGGTTTTTCAGTAGCGGTCGAAACCGAAACAAAGCCCATCACGATGATGAGCAGATCGTGGATTGCAATTTTATCTGTGATCTCAATGTTATTACTTGCTTTGGGATGGATTTTTTACACTGGGGCGTTTGGCACGAATATTCTTTCTCTTCGTGCAATGGAGTTCATTAAATTATTCGAGCCATAGCCGTGCATTAAAAGATTTCCGACCGTGCGATAAATAACTCAAGAAGGTCAAAGCTCATTTGTATCTTAAAATCGTTTTAGCAACGCACGCGGAATCGCCAGCAGAAAGATCCCCTACTGCAGCGTGAGCGAGGCAGAAAATCTATAGTGTGGAAAAAAGGCTGCATTCTTGATGTTGTTACCTGTCAGGTCTGCGCGCGTATCATACAAGAACTATGTTGGTAAGCGGAACGGCCTTGTCGCATCACTCATTCGACCCAAAAACAAGTCATAGCAGCGACCCTCTGCCTTCGGCTTGGCTCGGTTTGCGTCAAGGGCGGCGATCGAGCGACATCAGCAACTTTCTGCTGCTGGTAAAGAAGCCGACATTGTCGAGCGCTTCCCGAGACAGCGGCGAAGCTCTTCATCGAGACTGATGCCGCAGCACTTTCGCTTCAGCAAACTCTGCAAAGCGATGATCGAAACCGATGAGTTGGTGCAGACTAGCTACGACCGCACCTGGCCCATCGCGCACCTGGGGCAAGTATACAATGATGTCCGCGTTTCAGTGCAATGCGGACGAATCACGCCAACGCCATCAGTGGTTGCGGGCATCGCACTTGCCGTCTCTATGCTCACAAACACTCTGTTTTCTCGCGTCAGCCCGCCAACTCAGTGACGTGTCTCGCCGCCAACATCAGCCTTTGACGTTGACGACCTGGCGGAGCTGGTGGACCACTTCGATCAAATCGGTCTGCGCTGCGATGACCGATGAGATGTCCTTATAGGCCGCCGGGCTTTCATCGATCACACCGGAATCCTTGCGACACTCAACTCCTTGCGGCGTTCATGCAGAAAAAGAGACGCGATTGACCGGTTCCGGCAATTCGCGGAGAGCGGTGCACAAGGCCCGCACGGTCTTCTCTCTTACCGGCAAATAGGGCTGCCCAAATTCGCGGGATTTCTAGAATGGGTCCTGAGTAGGCCTGTTGCTCCTGAAGTGCGTCTTCAGCATAGTCACTAGGGACTGCGACAGTGCCGGGGCCCGTGTAAGTTACAGCCAGCCGTTCGGGATAGTTATCAGTGTGGAACTTACTGCAAGCATCGTTTTTCACCACTTCGAAGCGAACTTCGAGCTGTTGAACTCCGGTGCCTGCTACAAACACCCTTGCAAGCCGGCACATATCGGAAGCGAAGTAACGCCGTAGTTCCTCATGCTCTATGCCGCAGGAAGACATAGCTTTACGAACACCGGCCTGGAGCACTTCGACGTCAGTCGTCAGCCGCCAACCTTCGACAGTGTTGAGCGGTAGGTGATCAATCGCATGAATGATGCCGACCGGCAGCGCCCTTCTCCATATTGCAAGAGCGGCGGTGGATGTTTTCCAGTTCAAGATAGGGCCAGCTGTGTCTGCGGCCACGAACCCCTCACTGTCGGCACTGCCGGTCCACATTTCGGGTGTGCATTCGAACGTCTGCGCTTGTTTTTGGAGACTTTGCAGGCTCATGCCGCCGCCTCCTTCCCCCAAGTCGGGAACGGATCAGGCATTTTGCGCCACTCTCGTGAGTCCACCCGGCTACCCTTAGATACATCAAGCAAGCAACGATCGAGAGCGAGACGAATGGCATCTTCGTCCATCTCACCTGTTCCAATGAATACGAGGTCTTGGCGACGATCCCCCCAAGTCTCGTGCCAATTCTTTTTCACTCTTGCCACAACGTCCGGGTCTTGCGGCCACTTCTCCTCAGGTACGGCTGCCCACCAATATCCCACTCCCTGGGTGCGCACGATCGGGCCAGCTTGTGAGAGTTCGCCAACAAACTCCGGCCTTGAAGCAAGCCAGAAAAAACCTTTTGCCCGCACCACGCCCGGCCAGTTCTGGTTGAAAAATGCGTGAGCCTTGGCCGGGTCAAACGGTGCACGGGCCCGATAGACGAAACTTCTAATCCCGTATTCTTCGGTCTCGGGAACATGGTCTTTGAAGCCGTTTAGCTCCTGGAACCAGGTTGGGTGACTATGTGCTTCGTCGAAGTCAAAAAGACCCGTGTCAAGAATTTCAGACATTGCGACCTGGGCATTTGATGTCTCTATGAACTTCGCTTTGGCATTCAGCGACCGAATAATAGACCGGGCCGCAGTCACTTGATCTGGAGTTGCCAAATCCAGCTTGTTCAGCACGATAACATCGGCAAACTCAATCTGGTCGACGAGAAGGTCGACAAGCGTACGCTCATCTTCCTCACCCGCAGTTTCACCACGATCCTTGAGAAAGTCATGCGATGAATAATCGCGAAGAAGGTTAGCAGCGTCGACCACTGTGACCATGGTATCAAGGCGCGCGACATCGTCCAGGCTTGCTCCATCTTCATCACGAAACTCAAATGTCGAAGCGACCGGAAGTGGTTCCGCGATACCCGTCGATTCAACCAAGAGGTAGTCGAAGCGACCATCGGCAGACAAGCGTCGGACTTCTTCCAGCAGATCTTCTCGAAGGGTGCAACAGATGCACCCGTTGGTCATCTCCACCAGTGTTTCGTCCGTGCGTGAAAGGTTCGCGCCGCCCTCGCGCACGAGCTCGGCATCAATGTTGATCTCGCTCATGTCATTGACGATGACCGCAACCTTCTTCCCCTCACGGTTCGACAACACATGATTGAGCAGCGTCGTTTTTCCCGCTCCAAGGAAGCCGGACAAGACAGTCACAGGCAGGCGCTTGTCGGGAGCCGCATTCGTTTTGTCCGTAGGCGCATCAACCATCGGAAGCATCCTTGTTCTGAAAAATTCGGATTTGCGGCCATAAAAACGGATGTTATAACATCCGTCAAGTGCAGTTGACGGATGTTCTTATGGATGACGGGATGGCTGCCGTTCCATGCTTGCCTCGTGGTGATCGTGTTGTTGTTGGCTTGTCCGGTAAGTTAGAGCCGCTTGTTGCACTGCGAACCGCTATCGTTTCAAGTAGCCAACACTTGTCCAAAATAGATCAGATTATATGGGCTTGGCCGCTGACATCGGTAATGCTCCATTGGAGCAACAAAAGCGACGACATTGGAGATCGAATTTGAACAAACGGCGCGCAAAGACTGAAGCTCTCAGTTCAAAAGAGTCTTTGATCCTCGATGCACTTCGCAAAGATCATCGGCCTCACAGTGCATACGAGCTCATCGATAAACTGCGGGGTTCTGGTATTGCTGCACCAGCTACGGTGTATCGCGCACTGCAGCGCCTTATTGCAATTGGGCATGTACACCGGATTGAGTCGCTAAACTCATACCTCGCTTGCAGTCATGATGAATGTCATGAGCATACAAGTTCTATGTTTGCTATTTGCAATGATTGCGGTAGCGTTGAAGAGCTGACCGATCCCGTCATGACAGCTCCGGCCCTCAAATGGGCCAAAAAAAACTCATTCGCATTACAATCTATGACGTTTGAATTACGTGGCACATGTGCGCAATGCGCTACCCCCGCTGTCTAACAACCTCGTGCATTTGGCATAGTGGCCAAGCAGGTTAAAGCAACGTCGCCTTCTGGCCCACCTCGACGTTTCGTTGCGGCGCAGCGTAGTTTCCGGAGTTGGGGGTATCGCGTTGCCGTTCCCGGTCTGCATCGCAAACGTACGGTATCAGGAGTGAAGCGGGCGCGTGCTCAGAGCTCTCAAAGCACGCGCCTGGCCCGAAGCCGACGATTCTATTTGCTTGTCGACGTCTGGTCTTACAAATAAGCGGGGGACATTGGCCGGAGCTGGATCGACATCCGCTACTAAAATGGCAAGCAGCTTGCTTTATCTCATAAGGCTATGACACGCCCCAAAATACCCTTGAGCATTGACGGCTACAGCTAAGATGTGCTGGCATAATATTCGATCGAAAAGACCACCCACTACAATGCTCCATTCTTAGGCTCGTGTTTGAACTCACTTGCAGTAACCAGTATCACCGTCTGCGAAGGAGCAATCTTCTTCTTGAAGTGAATCTCATAACTTTTGGCATGATTTCTCTTATGAAACCAATGCAGTTCACAAGTACGCAATGATTTTCTTTGATTCAATTATTGAGGGGATGATGTGACAGCTTCGGCGGGGACGGTTTTCGTTAGCTACAAGAGTGAGGATCGGGCACTGGTCGCAAGGCTGGTGGAGTTCTTGGAGTCCAGGAATATTGATGTCTGGTGGGACCAAGATATTGAGCCAGGTCAACGCTGGGACGAGCGGATAAAGCAGCAACTGTCAGCAGCGCAGTGCATTATTGTCATATGGAGCGAGACGTCAGTCGGCTCTGGCTGGGTAAAGGACGAGGCTCAATTCGGTGCAGAAGCCGGAACGCTTCTCCCAATCGTCATTGACAACGTCAAGCCGCCGCTTGGTTTCAGGCACTTTCAAACCGTTTCACTGAATGATTGGAAAGGTCAGCTCTACAGCGGACAGTTGCAGGAAGTTCTTGCGGTTATCAGCAAGCGTCTTGATGAACCACGTGCGATTCGAACGACTGATCACGTGCCGTTGCGCTTTTCTCACCGGACATCTCTTGCCATCGCCGCAATCACGTGGCTAATTTCGTTTGCCATTCCGTTGTCTGTGTTCATACATGCACACGGCGTATCAGCTTGGCATGCCGTCTCCGACTGGCAGGGCACTAAACCAACTATGGCCGGTGCGCTTGTTGAATGGTTCTGGCTGGTGTTCTTTACCCACTCCAATTATTTCTGGTTTACCCTCGCATTTATGCCATTCTCCGTTTACTACTTGGCGCGGGGTATTCGCACAGTTTTTGCTCAGCAGCTTACAAGATTTGGCCGAGCTGCAATCGTAATGGCGGTGCTGCTGATCACATGCACATTGACGTATTTTGACAAGCTAGAAGGCATTCCCAACCTAGTTGAATCTCAGCCTGCGACATACTCAGTGACCGAAAGTGACGGATCGATTCGGGCAAGAAAACTGGAATGCGCCGGTGGCGACAGCGTCTTTGTCTTCGACCATCTCCTTAATCGATTTGCCAAATGTCAGCCCGCTTACGAAAAACTGCTGTTAGGTGCACAGGCCGAACAAGACGCCGCAAACGCCTACCTTATTGGTATCGGCATGCTCTACCTTTATTGGGTCCTGTTTGTTGCCACGTTAGGTGTTGTGACCTTCGGTGCGCGGCCGTGGGCAATTAATCGGGCAGTGCCCAATGTCCTTCTAAGCGGTGCGATAGGATTTTCATGGTTTGTATTTTATGTGCCAGGCCTTGTCAGCAAAAAGCAGCTTGTCGGCAGCGACCCGCTTGATGCGGGCATATATCTTGGCTTTCTTATCGTGGGGCTGTTCTATTATAGCTGGAGTGTCCTTGCTGAGCGCTATCTGACAGGCCATCCGGACCGGCACAAGATCAACGTCATATTTTGGGTTTGCGCGTTTCTGACAGGCGCACTGTTCGCCGAGAACGCCAGCACGCTTCTAAACACTCATTTCCTAAGTCCAACTATGCCAAAGCCAGTGTTCTTGTTGCTGCTGATTTTCTTGGTTCTGTATTTTGCGACAAGCTTTTTCAGGACTTGGCTGACACAGGTTGACGCAGAAAAATCCAGTAGCACAACTAGCTCCAAATAAACACAACAATGACCTAAAGGATGTTCTCATGTGTATGTTATCGCTCGTACTGGCAGTTGCGCTTTTTGTTATTGCTCCATCACAGGCGATGTCACAGACTCCATCGGAACGGTTCACAGCTCTGATAAAGACAACAGAGCTTCCGGACAAGATTAGGCAACGGGTCGCCGATGCAGGTATATCCAGTTGCCCTCCTCAGGTAAGTGTTAAAAGATTCCAGGCCCGCAAGGCTGGCGGCAACAAGTTCTCCGTTATCGGCGCGGTGGATTTAAAGATCTGCTCGTTTTGGTTTGACGATGAGCAAGTGATGCGCCTAAAGGGCCTGGCTGACAGCGTGTCCTGCAAATTGAATGTGTCAGAAGTCTCATTCAGTGATTGGGCATTGAATACGGCCAATGCGGTCCTTAGCGCAGTTGACGATGCCAAGGAAGAACCACACGATATTAGCGATGATGCACAGGGAGGCAGATGCGATCACTACTTTCTGGAAGAATACTTAGAAACGCAATAAACGAATTAGGAAACCGCAGGGCTATCATTCATTGGTGTCGACATCAGCATTGACTAAAATCAGAAATATGAAGCACGCATACCGGGCTGATGCTGTTGTTCACATCTTATCATTGATAGCATGCGCAACTGCAGTTTGCGTGCTCTGGTTGGGGGACCTAAGGCCTCGCTCCAGCGGCGAGTTGGCCGTACTTGCCGCCTACACGTTGGGCGCCATGGCAATGTTCGGCTTTTCGGCGGCATACAATTTGGCATCACAATCAGGATCAAAATCAAAGGAGCTACTTCAGCTTTGCGATCATTTGGCCATATTTCTTATGATTGCGGGAACATATTCACCAACGATCTACTATTCGCTCGACGGTAAGCCAATGCTGGCATTGACAGCGATTGTATGGTCGCTGGCCGCACTCGGTGCAATCATGCGAGTTGGCTTTATGACGGTGTATGATCGCGTATCGACGGCCTATTACCTCATTTTCGGATGGATAGGTTTAGCGGGGATCGCCGCTGTCAACGGATTGACTCTATCCTTCACTGACATTGGTTACATAATGATGGTGACTGGTGGCATCATTTATAGTGCAGGTGTCGTCATTTATCATAGTGAAAGACTGACTTATCATTTGGCGATCTGGCACGGCGCCGTTTTGCTCGCAGCTACTATTCAGTTCTTTGGGATATTTCACCTAGCCGCAACCTACCACTCCGTTATGTCCTGAGAAAGAGCCACGGCCATCCGTTCATTTTTGTGAAGCCAGGGATGTCCTTGCCATCAAGACGTTACAATCCGGCCAGTTCACCGCTAGCGCGCAACCACCTCCTTTTAAGCAGGTATTGCCGCCTAGACGAATTTTGCCCTAAGCTAAGGCTTCTCCAGCGTTGAGCCTCGGCCTACGAATGCCGGGAATTTTGTGAAAAGTAATTGCGTCAGGATAACAAAGCCGAGTTGTGAGATCCTTCTATTGCTGGGAATGTTATCTTTGGCGTAAGAAAGCATAAATTTCGATGGATTTTCTTGAAAGATTCGGCTTGTTGCCGACGGACGATGAGGTTGATCAAAACCGAGAGCTCTCAGAGCGCTATGATCCTGATAGCCTGGAAGCACTAGATCCGGACTTACTGGTTCCGGAAAATATTCGTAGCCTAACTGCAGATGACATTAATCCGTGGATTGCCCAAGAGGCCCACGAGCTCGTTCTCTATTATGAGGTGGGAGGGCAGCGTGGATATCAGCGTAGGTTTAGGCGTCCGATCTGGCCGAAGTACCAGTCCGGCGTTACGATCGGGATTGGTTACGACCTTGGCTACAACACTCGTGAAGAGGTAACTGCAGCGTGGGGCGCAAGGCTGAGCGCGGATGCGCTAGAAAAGCTCCTGACAACTGTCGGTGTGAAGGGGCGTCCGGCGGAGGCTCTCCTGGGCCAGGTCCGAGACGTCGAAGTTGACTGGCAAGCCGCGCTTGAGGTTTACAAACTTACAACCGTCGTAAAGTTTGGCAAATTGACCCTTTCCGCGTTTCCAGGTGCCAATCAGTTACATCCCAAATGTTTCGGGTCATTGTTCTCACTTGTCTACAATCGTGGTTCAAGCATGAGAGGCAATCGCCGCCGAGAAATGCGCAATATCCGCAGAGCAATCAGCGCGGGGCGTCTCGACGATATTCCCACTGAAATTCGCAACATGAAGCGTCTTTGGGCGGGCCGTGGGTTGCGCGGGCTCCTCAAACGGCGTGATGCCGAGGCGCGCCTTTTTGAGGATGGTCTACTTGACGCGCGCAACAGGGATCAAATCGAACTTCCACCACCTCCTGTGTTTTCGGCAATGTCTCCATCACAATCGAACGCGCTGGCAGCGGGCACGATATCTTCGACAGGATCTGGCGATGCAAACGGCGGTGGCGACGGGGCAGACACAATTGCAATCCCCCAACGCCACGTCGGGCACTCGCAATACCGGCGTGTATCGTCGTTAGAGAAGGTCTATCCAGATGCCGTCTCGGACGAAGGTGATGGCGATGGAGAACATTGGGATGGAGAAGAGACAGAACCTGCCTCTGCGATGGGCGATGAAGAGCGCATGGCATTGGAGCGTCGATCAGACTGGTCGAAGGTCCATTGGACCAATAACGATACGCTGAGTTCGGAATACCAACACCTTGTCGAGGAAGACCGTACCGGACTGGCCGGGAAGATTTTCTCCTTCAGCGCGGGCGACCTTGATTTGCTTGTCCGAGCTAACCGGTTTGAGCCTGAGATGTCGCACAACGGCAAGATAGTGTTCGGATTGCGTGGTGTTACACTGGAGGCGGAGAACGGCACCAAAGAAGACAGCAACCAGCAAGTAGAGCTTCCCTCGTTAAGATTGAGGGAAGTCAAACCCAATCATAAAACGTTCCGGTGTGTCATCGGCGTTTATGATGTCGAACGACAACTTCTATCGGGATTTCGTGCTTCAACCGTACCCAATCGTTTTGCTGTTGCCTATTACGCAAGCACTCAGAAATCAGGGAATATGTTGCCCGCTGGCTGTTATCGCTATGTTGTCGGCCGACATCGCACACACCAGGGTTGCCTGCGCGAACACGAAAGGTTTGCGGTTCATCGCAATACCAACAACCTTGTCTATGAAGTTGACGATAAGATTGTTCCCGGCACACCGTTTGACAATATTCACCCCTCCTTCCGCGACCGACACCGCTCCGCAGAGTTTTCATCCTTCGGCTGTCAGGTCATCCGAGGAACAATTCGGTCGGGCAATCGCCATGCCGGGGAATGGCGTAATTTTCGAGACGCCCTCGGGTTGAGGCAGGCGGGGGATGGTGACCACGGTCACGTCTTCTACTATGTCCTGCTGACGGGACTGGAAGCAGCCATTGCCGCAGACATGAGAGTGACGGGACGCGATGGTGACATCAACGAGGTTACCAAGCGGCTTTCGCGATTACGACAAGGATCACGTGGCCCGGCTGTCGAAACACTTCAGGTGGCCATTAACGTCGACGCGGACGGGCGCTTCGGGCCAAAAACAAAGGAGGCCTTTTGGCAGTTCCAAACCGAAAAAGGGCTTGTCGCAGACGGTGTTTATTCCCCCGCACTGGACGACAGACTTGAGCTTAACATTTTGACGCCATCACCAATTGCAGTTGCCAGCAACTCGCCTACAACCGTTGCCTCCGTGATAGGGCTTGAATCACGGACACTGCAATACGGCCTGACGCCTTTAGAGAACCTTTACCTGGAACTGGGTCGGCGAGCCCGCGCCGCAGACTCTGATCCGGGATGGCTTGCTAGCGAAAAACTGGAACGCCTGGAAAACCTAAACCGTGAAAATGTTGAAGGCTTGATAGCCTACGGAAAGGCTGCATTTTCACGCGTGGAACGCTCTATCTATGAGCTCATTTGCGGCGACAGTGATACGGACGCTCGCGATCGTGGAGCTATCGTTGATGCCCTGACGCAGGCGGCTACACAAAAGGTGACCGGTCAAGCTTCACTGCTGGCATTTCTGGAGACTTTTCTTCTTGCTAAGTGTTTCTTGATTCCGCCGATCAACAAAATCGTTGCTCGTATCCTTGTCGAGGAAATCATTGAACCGACAATAAACGACATGCATGATTTTGCGGCACCCTTTGCAAAGCTAGCTTGCCAGCGATGGTCCAAGCAGATCATGACCCGCGATATTGGCACCACTAGTCTTTCGGCATCCGGGCCAGTTCAATCAGCAACGGAAGTTTCTTCCAGCTCATGAGTGCTTATTGAGTGAATCTGCACAATAGAAACACTTATCGAGAATTAAAGCCATGACCACTGAGCAACTCATAGAACGCATTACAACCGCAACCAAGGAAGGGGACTGGCCCGCCGTGCAAGAGTATATGGGCCAGTTGCACAAGTTGATGCGGGATAACGGCCGACCGATATCGGCAGGCGGAACTTTTCGTCTCGTTGAAGCATTGAGCAATGGTACCGCGCGAAATGCGGGCAGCAAGCCTAATCCCTACGCTCTGGTGAATCAAATCAAGGAAGCGGCCAAGAATCTTCCTAGTGAATACAAGCAACTCATCAGGTCGTGGGAAATCCTCTATGCCCTGCTAGCCGATCCGACCGCGCAAGTTGACGATGACACAGTGCGCGATGTACTGACGGCACTCAAGTCTGTCAGGATGTTCGACTTATTGGCCAAAACGAGCGAGCGTGCGCTCATTCACCTGCCCGATGACACCAGCGTCCGCTGCCTTTATGGACAGGCGCTCATTGACTCCGGCCAAATGCACGCCGGTATCGAAATGCTCCAATCCATCTCCAAGATGGGGAATGTACCGCACGCAGTGCAATCTGAGGCGTCAGGTTTGGTGGGGAGAGCTTACAAGCAAATCTATTTAAACAATGTTGGCGCGGCACCCGACGTGGCCTCCGTCCGCACCCGTTTTCGTCCTGAGCTTGAGGCATCCATTCGAGCTTATAGTGCATGTTACGATCCAGACTTTCCAGGTGAGAACTACTGGCACGGGATTAATCTGATTGCCCTATTGATAAGAGCAAGAAATGACGGTCATCGTGACATTGTTAACCCCAGCGCCATCGCGCCCGAAAGGCTTGCGCGAAGACTGATCGCTGCTTTGGAGCCGCGTGCGGAGGGGGCTGATGACCCATGGATTTTGGCGACGCTGGGCGAAGCATATTTGGCACTCAATGATTATGAGAACGCGGCAGATTTCTTTGGCCGATATGTGAGCAACAAAAAGACTGACGCGTTCAACCTTGCCTCGACAATACGTCAACTTGAGCAGCTTTGGGGACTAACACCAATGCATGGCGGTGGTGGCGCGATCCTTTCGGTATTGAAGGAGGCATTAATCACCCAGCCTGAAGCTGCTTTTCGCCTTCCGAGCAAAAGTCTCAATGAAATGGCAGAATTTGCTAAGTCTCCCCCGCACAAACGAGCATTTGAGACAATGTTCAAGGGTGTTGGCTATCAACGCCTGGACGAAATCCAGACTATTGTAGCACGGGCTCGCAGCGTCACCGCAATGAAGCACCGCGACTATGGCACGATCGGAACAGGTTTCTTGATCAAAGGAAGTGACTTGCACGACGCGTTGGGTGACGATCACTACGTGCTAACCAACGCCCACGTGGTTGGTGACCCAAATGAGGATTCTGGCTGGTTCGAACCCGACACCATGGAGCCAGCAGATATTGACATCGTGCTCGAAGGAGCCGGCAGCATGCGGCTTCAATTTGATCCAACGGTTGAGTGGCAATCGCCATCAAATTTGCATGATGCCACATTGTTAAAAGTCGAAAACGTTCCGGCCGATATCGAAACCATGCCATTCCCGGCCCCTGAAGTGAAACTGAAACCTGATGATGATGGTCGCGACGGGACTGCCGTCAGTGTCATTGGCCATCCACTTGGCGGGCCACTGTCTCTATCCCGTGTCTTTGATCTAACGGGTGCAAACGGCATGCTGGTGGATTACGGGCCTCGCCGCAAAGGTGAGGACGATCCGGTTTATCTACACTATCGCGCTGCAACCCAACCTGGAAATTCCGGGAGCCCGGTCTTCGAGACAAAACATTGGACTGTGATTGGCCTTCATCACGCCGGCTTCAACGAGAATGCGGGTGGCCTGCCAAGATTGACAGGTAAGGCAGGAACACAGGTGGCTAATGAAGGCATTTGCCTGCGGTCCATAAGACACGCCATAGGCCAGCATTTTGCCGCGCGCAGACCCAAGAAGAATTTGTTCGGCCGCTAGCGTCTAATCCTGTCACAACTTCAGAGCTGCAGGCAGTTCTCGTATTGTCGAGGCCCCTTGGGTTTCACCACCGAAAGTCCATTTCTCTAATATAGTTTAAGGCACGGGCGGACCCATGCTGAGGGCGGGGTGGGGGGATATGGTTGCACCGGGAAAGCCACTAATTGATGACCGGTGTGAACCAGCAATTTGATTCATACGACGGGCAACAGCAACGAAATTTTGCAGCGCAGCGCAAACGTAAGTGCTTCGGTCGTTCAGTCTGAAGACTCTTGCAACATAGTGTTGCGCACCGGCACAGAGTCGGCTTGGGGTCATCTTGAGAAATTCCTGACTTAGGTCAATCTGTACCGGTGTCCCTCCAAGAGCCGACAAAGAGCTAGCCGCCTTCATTGACCTATTCTAGCCGCGCCCGCGCAGCGTCAAGGGCGGACGCTTCTTTTTTAAGCGCCGCTCTTTCCTTGACCCCGCCCTTGGGCTAGCGGCTTTGCTCACAGCTATCTCGGACGCAACCGCCGACGTGCGGATCGAATCGCATAGCGTACGTAACTAGATTTTTTTCTGATTTTTCTGGAGCCCATGTCGATGCGCCGATTTGGGATTATTGTATCGGTTCTGGTCTCGATGGCTCTGGCGGCGCCATCCGTCTCGGCGGATGCACTTGACCTGTTCGGTGCCATTTTGGGTGAAATGGAGCGCCAGGCGCAGCGCGCCCATAACGATCAACTGGCAAAACAAATCAGACCGGCTTGGGAAGCCTGTTCGCGCGGCGATATCGCCGGCTGCGATGCGGCCGCCACCTATCCCCTTAATCCGCAAGGGCGCGCGCAGCTCGCTCGCATGCGCGATATGGCGGTGCGCCGCCCCGCATTCGAACGCAACTGGATCGCCTGTCAAAGCGAGAACACCACCGCCTGTGATCAGGCCTTGGCTTATCCCTATCTTGCCCAAGAGGACAGCTTGCAGCTGTTGCGCTGGCGGCGCACCGCCGTCCAGGCAGCCACGCAAAAAACGCGTCAAAAGGCCGCCTACGAGCAACTTGTCAAGGACTGCGGCAACGGCATCATCGCCAAATGTGAACGTGCACTCACCCATCCTCTGCTGACGCCGAGCACCAAAAGGTATCTCAACCAGCAAAGAAGCAGGATTGAGAGCACAAAGCTGCGCCAAACCGTGCAGGATGCCTTTCGCAAGAAGCGCCAGCGCTGTCTCGCCGGAGATCGCAACGCCTGCGCCATTGCCCTCACCGACGAAGATCTGTCGTCAAGCGAAAGAACCGCACTTGAACGCCAGCACGATACGCTAACCCCGCTCAGCGAACGCGCCCTCGCCGTGGTCAAGACGCTTTATTGGGCAAACGATGCAACATCCAGGCCCGCGTCTGCGGTCACGCGGTCGGCCTCAGTTCTGCTCCACCCCGTCTCAACCGTTGGCCTCGTTGCGGTCTGCATGTTCGTTGCCCTGCTGCTGACGGTTTGGCCCGGCTTTGCGCAACCAGCACCATCGCAACCGCCGAACGATCAGGCACAGACGCCATCGTTTCCCATCACCGGTCACCTGCCGACCGATGTGCGCTTTGTTCTCAAGGCCTTTAAGCTGGAGGGTTCATCATGACCGATGGCCAAACCGATGACCGCGCTGCCCTCAAAGCCCGCTTTTCCGGCTTTACCAATGGACAGCTCTTGACGCCGCCGCCCGTCCCGGACGGGCGCGCACACACCACCGTCACCGATACGCTCACACCCAATGAGCCGGTGATGCGCAAAGGCTATGACGACATCAAGCTCAAGATCCGCCGCAACCAGGCTCGCACCTTTTTCGGCAACGTCCGATTTTCCGTGCATTTCATCGCCGAGCTGTCGCCGGATGCGCGCGATGCCGTCAAATACTATCGCTTCGGCAAGACGATCCTGTTTCAAAAACCGCTGGAGCTGCGCTTATCGTTGAACTTCTTTGTCGCCTTGTGGCGCGCCTTCTGGCTGTGGCTGACACGTAGCCAATGGCGCATCACGGTGAACGATCTGGTGCGCGGCCGCACCGTCGTTTGCAAGAACATCCTCCAAGTTCTGCAAACGGAAGAAGACATCCGCGATGCCGCCGACGTCTTTGCCGATGTGTTGCGCGCCGCATCCTGGTTCGGCGGCGAAGAAATCATCCAGCTCTAAGGTAACCTAAGCAATGGGCATCACCAGCCTTCACGATTTTGTTGCCGCGGCCAGTCCCAGCTATGCGTTGCACCGGCTTGAAAGTTTGAAGCTTGCCGCGTGGAATGCGCACACCATTCGCAAGCAGGGGCGCGGACCGGAGTTGCGTGAGCTTCGTGCACTCTACACCACCCTCAAGCAAGTGCATGACGACTCGCACTTTGCCAGAACCGAAGACCAGCAGCGGCTCGCAATCATGGCGACGGCCGAAGTGTTCCGCCGCTTGGACGTGCCGGCCGATAACGACACGCTCATTGAGCAGATCGGCGCCAGTGCCCACAGGCTGCTGAACGAGGAGGTCTTCTTTACCTTCCCGCATATTGACTGGAGCGTGCCGCTCGACCTGGAGGATGGCGTCGCGCTCGGCAACTTTTTGGAGCACAAGCGCCACTTCCTGCTGTATGCCCCCGACATCCTGGAGCTGTGGTGCCAGCGCTTTGTCGATATGTGGGCCGCCATCCTGGCGCACCTGCCCGATGCGATGTTCCGCGCCCAAACCGATCGAACCGGCTCTTTCGATCTCTCGACGTCGCTCGTGGATCTTATCGAGACCCCCGCGTTATGCGTGGAAAACCTACTTGCTGCCGTTACCCACAAAGACATCGGCGAGCACCACTTGTTTGAACCGCTTCTGGACACCATCACCGACAATCTGTGCAGGGTGACCGGCATTCCTTATGAGGCGCGCGAGACCTCGACACGAGCCTACCTCAAGCCCACCAAATGCCGAGAGCCCGCACACGTCATACCGGAGCTATATCTTCGCGACACTCCGTTTCTCAATATCTTCGGATGCGACGTACCGGTGGACGTGCCGGACAGTGTGCGCTTTGAGCACAGCCATGTTGTGGCCGGAACCGGGCACGGTAAAACCCAACTGTTCCAGCATTTGATCCTGCGCGATCTCGAGCAGGTTGCAGGCGGCCAAGCCTCCGTTGTCGTCATCGATAGCCAGGGCGATCTCATTGACAACATCGCGCACCTCGACGTGTTCGCACCCGGCAACGCGCTTGGCGACCGACTGGTTCTCATCGATCCCACCGACGTCGCGTTTCCGGTTGCCCTCAACATGTTCGACATGAACACCGACGCCCCCGACCCACTGGTGCAGGAAAAGCTGCTCAACGGCGTGCTGGAACTTTACGACTATATTTTCGGTTCGCTATTGGGTGCCGAACTCACGCAAAAGCAGAACGTCATCTTCCGCTACGTGGCACGCCTCATGTTGATGATCCCCGAGGGCAGTATCCAGCACCTGTTGCGCCTGATGGAAGACGATGGGTTGGAAGACTTCAGGTCATACATCGCCAAGCTCGACAGCCCGACCGCACGTGCATTTTTCGATAACGAGTTTTCTTCGCGCGAATTCGATGCCACCCGGCGCCAGGTGCGCCGCCGCCTGTGGGGCATCTTGGAGAACAAGACATTCGAGCACATGTTCTCCGCACCGCGCACCAAGCTGCGGCTTGCCGATGAGATGAACGCCGGCAAAGTCATCCTGATCAACACCTCGAAGGATTTGCTCAAGCAGACCGGCACCGAAATCTTCGGGCGATTTTTTATAGCCCTCATCGCCCAGGCTGCGCTGGAGCGCGCTAGCCTGCCGAAAGACCAACGTTTGCCTGCATACGTCTACATCGATGAAGCCAACGACTACTTCAAGGACGGCGATCAAAATGTTTCGCTAATCCTGGAACAGGCCAGAAAGTACAAAATTTCAATGACGCTCGCGCATCAGTATCTCGACCAGTTGGACAACAAGCTCAAAGCCTCGTTCGCCGCCAACACAAGTATCAAGATCGCCGGCGGTTTAAGCGACAAGGATGCGCGCGTCCTCGCCAACGACATGCGCACCAGTCCTGACACCATCACCGCCATGCGCAAGCTGCCTGATCACGCCGAGTTCGCCATCTTTGTGAAGAACGTGACTGATGGCGCCATGCGCCTGCGCGTGCCATTCGGTCAGATGGAAGCGTTACCCAAGATGTCCAATGAACAGTTCGACTCCCTGCGCGCCCTGCAGCGCCAGCGCTATTGCCTACCCGTGGATGAGGTGCGCGCAACACTTGCTCGCGGCAATGTTCACGATGACCTGACCACTGAGATACCAGACGATGGTGCCGACGAGATCGCCTCAGACAGCGGCTGGACCGCAACCGACCCTGTTGGGGACGATCCCGCGTTGGCCGATTAATGCGCTGGTAAACTGAACCTATGCCGCCCGCAACTAAGCGATCAGACAAACGGAAACGCAGGCATCGTTATAAGACGTTGCCGAAGGGAAAGCGCCGGCCGTTCATCCTGCAAGAGCGCGACGTCGATATCGCCCGCATCGTGCATGACCACTACCAGCTCAACAGTCACCATATCCGCGCACTTATCAAGACCATGAACGTGCCGGCGGGCCGCCTGCAGTGGAATGAAAAGAAAATCACAGAACGGCTGCCGCAACTGTGCGATCAAGGATTCCTCGAAAAGATCACATCCGATTACGATTTCACCAACGCGCTGCACCGCCCGGACTGTTACCAACTGGGCAAAGCCGGTGAGCAACTGTTGCGCGCCAAAGGCTTGCTGAATAGGAATCGCTCACGGCTGGTTGCCAAGAACCGGGAAGGTCAGTTCGTCTCTCTCCCCCACCGCATGATGATCAACGACATTTGGGTGTCGGTGCAAATTGCGGTAAATGAACATCCCGACCTGCGCCTCATTCGACTGGCCGAGATCATCGCCGCCGCGCCCAAAGCGACGCGCGCCTTAGCGAACCCTTTCGAAATCCCCTCGCATGCGCGCTACATCCACCCGCGCTCTGGTGTCGAACATTCGGTTAAGACGGGGATCATTCCGGACAAGATTTTTGGCTTGGAGAACCGCAGCACCGGAAAGCAGTTGTTCGTCATGCTGGAAGTGCATCGCACGGTGCCTTTGACGGATACCAATCCGGCACGCAAAACCGTCCTGAAAACGCTGGCCGCCTACCGCCGCATGAACGCCAAGCCCGCGCATGCTGGTGTCCAGCCGATCTACCGGCAGCATTTCGGCATTCCCAATATGGTGGTGCTGTGGGCGACAACAAGCCGGAAAAAGGCCGACAACATCTTAGACCTCATTGACCATCTCACCGAGGGCAGAGGCTCAGGCCTGTTCGGTGTTGCCTGCCTGCCGATGCATGAAAATCAGTATCGGTCACCGAAGCCTGACGCGCAGGTCCTGGATCACGCGTGGGCACGGTGCGGACGCCAACCCATAAGCCTGTTGAATTTCTTGGAAATCTAATAGTGCAGCCGTAGCGCATCGCCCCCGCCGTATGGATGTCCGCTATCCAACGCAAACCGGTACTAGTGGTGACACTATCTCACGGGAGATATTGACCTGAGCGCAGCAGGACTCATCATCGTTCTTGATTGCGATACCAAAATGGTCGCGTTACGGTACGGCATCGAATGTCGATCACGATTTAAGCTCACCTATCTTACAAGAATGTATTCGAGGCGACGATGGCGCGACGGGCGACGTACAAGGCCTTAATTGAGGCAGTCGAGCGATACTTAAATGATGAGGGCAGCAAGTCGCAGGCCACGGCGAAATCTAATAAGGAAATCGTAGATGAGATAAAACGCCAGATTGCGTCTGGTGTTTTAGCCGTCGACCTAACCGATGGATCGATACTTGCTTACATCAGCGAAGCTGCGAACAATGACGCCGAATCCTCAATCGTAAGCGGAGGGCCAAGGAAGGGTTATTGGCATGAACCCCCTGCCCCTCCGACGGAACAACCTATCGAACAGACAGAAGTAAAGGCCGCAACGGGCGCGCCAGTCACTATTCTTGAACGTGATTTGTACCCACTGTTGGAACTTTGGTTGCAGAAAAAGGGCTACACGTCAAAGGATGTATCGCAGCTCAAAAAGGGTGGACCGTGGGGCAATCCAGATATCATCGGGGCGGAGCGGGTTGAGCTGTTTGGAGCCGTGCAGATTGAACTCGCCTCTTGCGAAATTAAGGTACGAGAAGCTAATTGGGAAAGGGACATCTTCGAAGCTATTTCCCACAAACGTTTTTCTAATCGCTCTTGGTTTTGTTATCGGATTGAAAATGAGGACGCCCCGTTGCCGAAGGGAATTGAATACTATGCGGAACGCTATCGAGTTGGAATAGTACAGATCGTGTTGACCAACGAAGAACTCATCAGCCTCAAAGAGAAAAGGCAATCGCCCCTCGACTTCATCGACAGGGTGATTGAACGCGTGCCCGCGCTATACGACCATGTTCCTTTGCGAGAGCAGCATGACCTAATCGAACGTTCGGGGATTGCCCTCGCCTTTCGGTTCTAGGCACGTGTCAGTATATTTACGACAACTTGTTGGGCGTCTCTTCCTGGCCTCCCAGCGCCGTCCTGGCATTGGCCTCCAGCTATTTCTCCTGCAAACGGAATATTATTCATATGGGGCATGATGCGTGCTCATAGCCTGTGAGTGACGATTAGGCTCACGGAACTTGCGGTGTTCGGTTGCATCCGATTATGCTTCGGTCGCGTCAGTAGGCAGTCGGAGGCGCTCGTGCGGGCTCTAATTTCAGTCGGCGTCGTCGCGTTGGCATTAACTCAACCCTCAGCGCGCAGTGCTGAGGTGAGTGCAATGCAGACAAGCGACAAACACGCCCATGTCATCTACATTGACGGCGATCTCGACCCTGCAACCATGTTTGATCTACAGGCGAACATGGCGAACATATCTCCACAAAAAAAGCGCCAACTCGCGCGCCGAAAAGCTTATCTTAATTCTAAAGGTGGTGACCTAGATGTTGGCCTGAAACTCGGACGGTTTTTTCGGCGCTACAGATTTAGAACTTATGTTAAAGGCGGAGACAAATGTATAAGTGCCTGCGCACTGGCATTCCTCGGCGGCACTAACGAAGGAACAAAAAATCCGATTGCGTTTCGAACCAAGCATCGCACAGGCGTTATTGGCTTCCATGCGCTCAAGCCAGATATTGACGGTACGCTCAATAAACGCCAAGCAGAACAGTTAGTTTATTCGGCACAAGATCGATTGCTTAAACTAATAAACTTCTTTCTGGACGTGGATGGTGACCCCAGAATTCTGAAGCGTATGTTGCTGTCAAAAGAAGTCTTTTATATTTCCAATGACGAAGCATTGGACTACTGCATTCATGTAAATTCACATGATGACGACACCCAACCAGCAATCAATCCTTACGAATTCAGATACGCTCTCGGCACGCCAACTGACCAAACCACCTGGTCTCGCTCATATTGCAAGTACAAGAAGTGAAAGAACAATGACAACTCGCTACACCGTTCTCCCGCTATTGCTGATGATCTTTGCATTTGCGCTGTCCCAGCCAACCTGGGCAGCTTGTACGCAAAATGTGCGTAACAGTCTGAACGTTCGGAGTGGCCCAGGTACACATCATGAGACCATTGCCCGCATACCAAATGGCTCGTGTCGATTCACGGTCGCTACTACCGATTGCCAGGGCAACTGGTGCAAGGCCTTCTATGATGGCACGACGGGTTGGATAAACGTCAAATTCGCTTCTATTCGACGTCCCCGGGGTAAGCACAAGTTCAATTATTACCTTATCACCTCAGTCTACGAGGTGGTGGCCAAGCGCGCTCACCGGAAGTATGACTTAAGGAAATCGTATTCGCAGGACATAGAGTATGGGACTGACCGTACTGGCGTTCGACGCTTTTACTATGACAACCAAAAGAAGCGCTTCATTTATCCTGGCGGCAATGGCGAGACCATGTGTGTGGCCGCGGTGGCAGAGACCATCATTGAAGCGCTCAACAGTTACATAACTGAGACTAAGGACTACTCTATTCTAAAAAAACTGCCGCCTGATCATTTTCGGGCGAGGGCAAAGGCTCGTCATCTCCGGCAGCACTTGTGGGAGTATGCCGGACTGGGTTCAAAGGGGGCCGCACACGCGCTCGAACGGTTCAACATCGGATTCCAGCACAAATTCTCTGAGCTTACTCCCGGAGATATGCTGAAGTTCAATCGTTCTCGTGCGCCCGGCCATTCCACAATATTCATTGCTTTCGTAGATCGAAACGGAAAGATTCTCGAGCGTTACTCTTCTAACGTAGCCGGATTCAGATATTTCTCAGCGCAGAAGAGATCGGGCGTCGATCTAAAGGGGAAGCACTCGAATGGCCTGGGTTTTCGAACAGAGTTTTTCTCAGGCAAATGTCAATCGTCGGAAAGATCTGCCAATTGCCGCGTAATCCGTACAGGTCGATGGAAACCAAACACTGGTGCAATGTTGCACCCTATGAGTTGGGGTGAGGTCGGCAGCAACTACCAAGATGAATTGGCTCGTACAGTCTACCTGTCAAAAACCGGGAAACCGATACCAAGGGATTCCACCATTTTTCTCAATAGCGCTGATGGATCATGGTTGCGGAAAGAGGTAGATGTTCTGCTAGAAAAAGAGATGGACCCGACCTTCCTGGGCAACTTTGAGGAATAAAATACTCAAACAAGCGACCTTTTGATGAGTGCTCAAGAACACTGAATTTGCACAGTTGCACGATGTGGCGGGTCTGCAGGCATCGAATCAAATTGCCGCGGCGACAACACGGATGCCTGCATTAGAAAGCCGCATCCAAAACGGATGCGGCTTATCTATTGGAACGTCTCCCCTACTCTTTTTCGGCATCAGCCGCAGCGTCGGCTTCGTCGCCGGACGGTGCTTCGGGTTCCTTGAACACAACGGTGCCGGTGATTGCGACACCGGGCTGGATGACGAACTTTTCCGCGCCGTCTTCATCGGTGAACTTCACACCGGCATAGCTGCGTGTGCCTTTGCCGTTGCGGCGTTTGCCAAGAACGTAGGCGTTTTTGACATCCTGCATTTTGTCGGACATGTTCATAGCTCCTCTTCAATTTACTTGTAATGCCTTCCCCAAGTGTAATTGAAATTTAGAATCGCGAAACTTTACAGACCCTCGAATTCATGTCCTGTTGTTTGCGCATTTTCACCGCTTGTTGCGCGCCGACTTTCCTGCGGTACGATTCATTGTGGACTTCTGTTCTTTGACTTTGAAGGAGCAGCCACAATGGCAAAGCGAACCTACATCGACTTCCAAAACATCAAGGCGTCGGTTTCAATCGAGCAAGCGCTCGAAGCCTATCGCGTCGGCAAGCTCAAGTGTTCCGGCAATCAACTTCGGGGGCCCTGCCCCATCCACCAGGGCGGCAACGATCGCCAATTCGTCGTCTGGCCTAACGAAGGCACTTGGCGATGTTTCGGCGACTGCAAAAAGTCCGGTGATGTGATCCAGCTTGTCGCAATGGTGTTGGGCGTGAGCAATTTCGAGGCTGCGCACGACATTGCCAGGCGTTTCGAACTGATCACGACACCAAGCCCCAACACTACAAAGCATACCGCCCCGAAGGGTGAGGTAAGGCAGGGCGAGGCCCCTGAGAAAACCGGCGACGTGTGTGTGGAGCCGGTGAAGGAGGCGGCCGACCCCGACACGGCTGCAGACACCGATGAGCCCGGCAACGTTGCCCCACCGAACCTCAAGCCGCTGTCATATCTCAAGCCGGATCATGAAAGCTTGGCAGCGCGCGGGATCAAACCGGAAACCGCCCAACTCTTCGGTGCGGGCTTCGCCTCAAAAGGCACCATGGCCGGACGGGTTGCTATTCCGATCCATTCATGCGACGGCAAAGATCTGTTGGCGTATATTGGCGCGGCAACGCGCGACAATCAAAGCACGTGGAGATTCCCGAAGGACTTCCGTCCCGAACTCGAGGTGTTCAACGTTCACCGGCTTGGCAAACTCGGAAAAGACGAGATCGCGTCGCCACTTTATATCGCGTTCGACCCGTTCTTTGTCATGGCCCAATATCAGGACGGCAACCCGCACGCGGTTGCGATCCTGAATGATATTGTTACGGACCAGCAGTTGCAAACCATCGCGGAAGCAATCACGGCCAACGGCTACCGGACACTCATCGTGGCCGTCGAAGAACGCGACGCGCGCGCACTTCGCATCTTCGATCACTTTGCGAGCACGAATGTTGTCGGCAACATCATGCTGTTGGCGCTTGGGCGCACGTGAACGCTCAGGTAAGCGACCCCGCCCAGAAAACGGCGGGGTCTTTTTTGCAGCCTGAAGTTCTGCCCGCTCACGCAGAGTTTATGTGTTGCCATGTGTTAGCACGGCCGTCCGCAGCGCTTCACCGCGCACCCTCCGCCCACGTTTACGGTTCGAATCCCGTGTATAGTTTGAGGGTCCTCTGCAACGTCGATGAAAGAGGACATCATGAAAAAGTGTCACATCATTTATGCCGATCCGCCGTGGGACTATATGCGCCCTACGCGCAAGGCAGGTAGCTTCAACCGCCTGCGTACGCCCTATCCAACCCTGAGTACCGCGCAACTCTGCCACCTGCCTGTCCAGTCTATCGCGCACACGCATTGCGTCCTGTTCCTGTGGACGACCGACGCTGCTCTTCCCGGTGCTCTCCAGGTCATCAAAGCCTGGGGATTTTCTTACAAGACCGTGGCCTTCGTCTGGAGCAAACGTACGAAGTCGCACACACCGCATCACGCGTGGGGACATTGGACCTTGAAGAATACCGAACAGTGTCTGTTGGCCACACGCGGCACACCGAACACGCTCTTCAAGAAGTCCAACACCGTACGTCAACTGGTTGAGGCGCCCCGTCGTGAACACAGCCGCAAGCCCGATGACGTGCGTGAGCGCATCGTTGATCTGCTTGGCGATATTCCGCGCGTTGAATTGTTTGCACGGCAGAAGGCACCCGGTTGGGATGTCTGGGGCAACGCGTTGCCCAATGACATCGAACTCATCAAACCGTCGCAGCCTGCCACGGAGGCATGAGCCATGAAGGCCTGGCAGATACTTGCTGCAATCAGCGGCGCCATCATCGCAACGGTGATGGCGCTCGCGTCCATCAACTATAACGCCACCTTAGGCACACCGGAGCCGGCGTTCCACTGGCTTCCGGTTTCGAACTCGGTCGTGTTCTCCGCCCTCGCGTTGGCATTTGACTTCGGCATGATCGCCAGCGTGTACGGCTTCCTTGAATGGCGAACTTCGAACAAAATCAGGGCGGCGTTCTGCGCCGCCCTGTTCGGTATCGCGTCATTGTTTTCTATCCATTCGGTGCGTGGCTATATCGCACTGAACCTCACGAAGTCACTGGCACCGGCCGAACGCTCAGTCGACATATACCACTCGCTAAAACTGGAGTTGCATCACGATCAGCAGCATCTTGAACGCTTGCGCGCGAGACTGTTAGGCGCACGCCGAAGGGAAAGGCGCACGATACAGGAGCAGGCCGAACAACTCTCGCACAAGATACATGACACGCGCTCGCGTCTTGCCCAGACGGATAACACCGCCGTCGTTTCCCCGCTGGAGGGCTTGGAGTGGTTCCTGGCGCTGACGCTGTGGTTTTTCAATGCATCGTGTTGGGGTGCCTGGTTCGGCTCCAACATTCGCGCTCAGAACGTGTGCGACGCTGATCGCGACAGCGTGCGCGACTGGCTTTCTACGATGGATCTTACGAAACCGCAGCATTGCACGCGTGTGTTTGAAAACTACCGGGCGTGGTGCGCGCACGCCGGATGTGAGCCGCTTGCGCAATACAGCTTCTATGCGCGGCTGGTCGAACTGGGCGCCAGGAAGTTTCGTGATGGGCGCAATGGGCCGACCATGTATGTAATGCGCGCAGTAGAAGGCTAGCCACGGGCTCGCTGGCACCTGGTTGTCGACCTGCATTGTCCAATAAAGAAGGCCGCCCCAGCAATGGGACGGCCTTCTGCTCTTCCAAGAGGAGATCGTGCCTCACGAAGTCGAGCTTCTCTGGTCCCGCTGTTCCAAGCGGGCTTCGATCCACGCCTCTACCTCGGCTAACATCCACGCGACCCGGTTCTGGCCCAGCTGCAACCGCTTTGGGAATTTGCCTGCCTTCTCCAGCCGCGCAATGTGCTGAGGAGAGTACTTCACGAGCCGTGTCAGCTCCTTCTTGTCGATAAGCTGCTTTGGATGGTGCATCGGAGTCTCCTTGTTGAAAGGAGCATCGCGATGCCCCAGCCTCGGCGCCAACCGAGCCCAATGGGCAGCTTGGAATCTACGCGCGAATCACTATGCGCACAAGATTCACATGGCTGAACATAGGGGAACATTTTGAACTGTGATGGCCCGCAAAGTCGCGTTACAGAACTACCTATTGCCGGTTTAGCCCGTAAGCGGACGGTCAGCGATCGACGCGAATGACCCAACTCGGTCGAAGTTGCTCTGCAGACGCGGGTGTTGCTCATTGGTCCGCATTCATGGCCTCAATGACACGCGTTGCCTACTGACAAACTGTCAGCGGTCAGGCTAATCTCGCCCTGTATTACTTCGGGGGATTATTGCCGTGCCGCGTTTATTCATTTCCCATTCCAGCAAAGATAGCATCCAGGCCCTCGCATTCCAGCGCTGGCTGGAGCTCAAAGGGTGGTCCAAGGACGATGTTTTTATCGACCTGCACGATATGAAGGCTGGCGAGCGCTGGCGCGATACGCTCGTCAAGGCAAATGTTGCGTGCGAAGCGCTGCTATTTCTCGCCTCGCCGGAAGCGCTCGGGTCCGAAGAATGCCAGCGAGAGGTGCGCCGCGCCGAGGACGACCGCAAGGACGTAATCGTCGCGATCCTGCGCGATGTCTCTCTGGATGATTCAGGCCTTCCCGATTATTACAAAGACCGCCAGATCATGGACCTCTCGCTCGATCCTCGCGACGAGCGCGTTGAAGTGGAGCACGAAAGCCGCAAGCACTTCGTCGATTTCAATGGCGCGGCGCTAAACGCCATTCATGCAACGCTTATTGAAAGGGGCATCGCACCCAACAGCTTCGCATGGCCGCCAAAGAACAAGCCCGATGCGGCGCCTTATCCGGGTCTCGATGCATTTGATGAGGACTCCGCGGGGATATTTTTCGGCCGTGAAGCAGACATCATGGCTGGCATCCGCGAGTTGCGCCAGATCCGCCACCGTGGCAGCCCGCGGCTTCTCGTCATCCAAGCCGCATCAGGTGCGGGCAAGTCATCGTTCCTGCGGGCCGGCCTCTGGCCAAGGCTCGCGCGCACAGCCGAGTTCGCACCACTCGCGATTATCCGCCCAGCAAAGGGCATCATCACTGGCGAACACGGCATCGGACAGGGGCTTGCCGCCTGGTTCACAGCCCACAGCGCACCGCGCGCTGCGGGCACAATCTATGCGGAGCTGATGGACAGTGACGCCGCGCACGCCGCAAACCGCTTTGCGGCCTACTTGGGTGAAGCCGCCCGGATTGTCGCAAACGAACGCGCGATTGGTGCCAACGAAAACTCGCCCGCGCCGCACGTATCGCCGCTCATTGCCATCGACCAGGGTGAAGAATTGTTCGCGGCCGAGGATGGCGCCGAAAGCGCCCGCTTCCTTGAAATGCTGGGCCACGTGCTTGCCGCCCCGCCCCCAGACCTCGACCCGTATATCCTGATCACGATCCGCGCCGACAGCGTCAACGAGCTTTTGCAGCGCGTGCCGGGACTTGGCGTTACCACACCGCAGACGATCATGCTCCCGCCGCTCTCAACGGGCGCCTACCGCGACGTCATAACAAAACCGGCAGCGGTTTATTCGCAGCAGGTCAAGCGCTTTGACATCGAACCTGCGCTGGTCAACGCACTTGTGAAAGATGCATCAGGCGCCGACGCCCTGCCCTTGCTCGCGTTTACGCTGCAAAGGTTGTTCGACGACTACAGTCCAGAGCAGGAAATACGCCTTGAGCACTACACGGCCATGGGCGGCATGAAAGCCGCGATTTCGCGCAAGCTTAAGGATGCTCAGCGCGACGCAGCAGGCGCTGGGACGGACGTGAACCTCAAACGTCTCATTGTTCCAGGGCTTGCAACGTGGGATCCGGTTGCCAGCGCGGCGAAACGTGTTGTCGCAAACGAAAGTCAACTGGTGGGCGACTCGCGAGCGGATCTTGCACCGCTCGTCGAGGCGCTTGTCCGCGCCCGCTTACTCACACGCGGCGCCGACACGCTGGAGGTCGCGCACGAAGCCCTGCTGCGGCGTCCCCCAATCTCCAATTGGCTAGAGTACCAAAAGGATGCTCTGAAGCTCAGGGATGATGTTCTGAGGGAGGCTGAGGAATGGAGTTTAGGCGGACATCATACCGAGGGGCTGGTACGACGTGGGGACCGCCTGCAGGCCGCAGTGGACCTTGCTGGTACGAGTGATTTTAGCGCGGCCATGGCACCGGCCCAGGAGTACCTCTCGGCAAGCAGACAGCTTGAGTCTCGTGGACGGCGGAGAGCGAGAAGAACACAGGCGGCTATTTACACGTTGATGCTTGGTGTGATCATCGCGTTGCTCGGTGTGGTGTACAAGGAACCCTTAGACGAGCTGCGTTTTGAGTGGACCACACATCGCGCCTATATCGCAGAAAAGATCCAGCCGCATGTTCTAACAAAGCAACAAGAGCTGGAACTCAAGCCCGCCGCATCTTTTCGCGAGTGCTCCAAAGTATGTCCTGAGATGGTCGTGGTCCCCTCCGGCACTTTCCGCATGGGTTCACCTGATGATGAGGCCGGACGTGAAAAGGACGAAGGTCCCCTTCGGACAGTACAGATCAACCGCAATTTTGCCGTCTCAAAATTCGAAGTCACTTGGAACGACTGGGAACAATGCGTTGCTATGCGTGGTTGTGATGGACGGCCTACCGAAGATTCCAGCTTTGGTCGAGGCAACAAGCCTGTCATCAATGTTACCTGGCATCAGGCGACGGCATATGCGGCTTGGCTCTCGCGAGTTACTGGAAAACCGTATCGCCTTCTTTCCGAAGCCGAGTGGGAATACGCCGCGCGGGCCGGTGGCAAGACTGTATATTCCTTTGGAAACGACGTTTCCCAGATATGCCACCACGTAAACTTGGCGGATCAGACCTACACCCGTATGGGCCACACGGGAAGGGCAGCACCCTGCAATGATAGTCATGCCCATTCAGCTCAAGTGGGTAGTTATCCTGCTAACGCCTTCGGCCTTTACGATATGCACGGCAATGTATACGAGTGGGTCGAGGATTGCTACGTAGACAGCTACGAAGCTGCACCGACAGATGGTTCAGCAGTGAAATCATCCGATTGCAGTCGTCGTGTTTTGCGCGGTGGGTCCTGGTTCAACGATCCGCTGAACCTCCGTTCTGCAAGCCGGATCGCGTACAGTCCAGACGACCGGTACAACAACTTCGGGTTTCGAGTTGGGAGGACGCTTACCCCTTGAACCTCTAACTCTTTACCCCTTGGGTCCAGGGCAGAGTATTTCGGCAACTCGCCTTCTGACAGTCAGCGCGCTGCCAATACTCTTTTTGGCCCGAAGGAATCGTTGAAGCTCACTAGCACGCACAGCCGCTACCGAACGGCATAGCCGAAAGACTGCACTAATCGAGCCTATTCTTCTGCTTGTTGTGGTGGAGCTTCCGTAACTGCATTGCGCTACAATACGCCGAGGTTGACCCTAGCGGACAAAAGCTCAGATTCCATTGCTGCCTAGGCCCACAAACCCAAGCAATTGGTCCTGCTTACACCACCCCACCGTCAGCATCATAAGTTCAGCACCGATCACTGAAGGTATCGCAAGTGTGGTGAGCCTATTCGTTGTTCAGCACTTACCCGCAGCGTGCCTGCAACGCGAGTACCTGAGAACGAGGCGGCGACGAACATGAGCGACACTTCTGCACCCAAACTTGTAGATAACCGGGAATGGCCAATCTCATCACTCAGCCGTCGTTGTTGTCCTCAACTCTAAGCAGAATCAATCCATGGAGCACGTCAACTGTACGACGCCATCGTTTAGACAAAAAACTTGTTAAAACGTGTTCTCCATGAACATTGCCGACCTTTCGCGGCGCACGGACACGCCTGTACGCCAGATCCGGTACCTGATCGCAGAAGGGCTTGTGCCCGCTCCGCGTGGGGGGAGGTCAACGGCCTATTATGAGGAGGAACACGTCACAGCGATCAAACGGTTCAACGAACTAAAGGCATTAGGGTTTCCACCAAACGCGATCCGGCTACTGATAGAGAATGATCATCACGTGCCGTTTCCAGTCGCACCCGGCGTGCAACTCATGATTGCCGCGCAGAAGGTCGGGGACCTCAGTGGCCTCGACGCCCTAATGAAGAATGTTCGCAAAATTCTAGAAAGAGTGTCGAGGGAAGATTCGCATGCCAAGCGCAAACAGAAAGCAAATCGAAGACCTTCTTAATCGGGCCATTCTCGGCAACGGCGACACCCAATACCCTACACCGATACCGCTGATCTCGACAAGTTATCACGCTTCCATTGAGGGTGGCCTGGCCACCGTCGAAGAGACACGCACGTTTCGCAATTTTGAGCGTCAAAGCATCGAGGCAACGATGACGCTTCCAATGCCCGTCCATGCCGTCTTGTACAAACTCGAAGCGCATATTGGAGAAACCAAACTGATTGGCCGGGCCATTGCAAATACTGAAGCGCGCAAGGAGTATGAGGGTAATATTGAACTTGGACGTATGACTGTCCTTCACGAAGAAGTTCTGCGTGGCATCCATAAAATCTCTGTCGGCCAGCTTCCCCCTGGAGCCGAGGTGGTCATCAGGACGGCTTGGGTGAGCTCAATGGCGTTTGTCAGAGACGAAGCGTGTTTGCGAATACCCGTGACGGTCGGTGACATCTACGGTCAATCCCCGCTCATTGAGTGCGACGACCTCATTCATGACGACGTGATTTTGAAGGGTACGCTTTCTATCGAAACGGATAGCGGTAGAGTAACTCTGAACGATCGGCCCTATGACGGAAAGGAGCGTACGATTACGCTCAACAGGCCCATTGATATTCGAGTGCGAAATTGGAAACCACTCACAATTGTTACCCGAAACAAGGACAATCAACATATTGCATTGACGATAACACCCGCACCAGTAGCCGACACACGAATCTCGGCAGCGCTTCTTGTTGACACCTCGGGATCGATGGGAGAAGCCAGTCAACTCACTGATCGCATCTCCACAAAACTCGATGCCGTTCGCAGTGGACTTTTGGATGCATCGGAGGATTTGCGTGCCGGTGATGAAATAACTCTCTTTGAATTCAGCGATCGAACGGTTCAATACGACACGACTGTAGACCCGCAGGCGTTCCGGGAGTTGCTAGGGAAAATTGGTCCACCGTCAGGTGGAACGCATATTGGCAATGCACTACAGCAAGCCGTATTGGCGTCATCAATCTCGAATGACATCGTGATTATTACCGATGGAAAAAGTCACGCGCTTGATGTTCAGTCGCTTGTTCGGACAGGCAGGCGTTTCTCAGCTGTGCTTGTAGGTGAAGACAGCCTGGAGGCAAATGTCGGGCACTTGGCCGCACTATCTGGTGGCAATGTCTTTGTTGCCCTCGATGGTGACGCTGCTGGTGCTATTTCTTCTCTATTCCGCGCAATTCGATCACCTGCGAACAACAACTCAACACAAAAAGACAATCTGAAAACGATAAGTTTGCATCGTTGCGGCATGAAGCTGGCCGTTGAACTGCAGTCTAACGCCCCATCACCCTCTTCGGCACAGGAAAATCATGGCGCACGCGCACTTGTAGCCAGCCTTTTAATTCCAAGGCTACATCAATCTGACGCCATTCAGCTGGCTCGAACTGAAGGGATTGTCTGCCACCTAATGAGTTTGGTTTTGTTTGATAATACCAATCAGCCGTGTCTCGGACCTCCAAACACCCGCACGCTCTCTCTCATGACTCCGGCAACACATCACGTGCGCCAAAACTTTGCTCACGCAGCTGTTAACGGCATGCCTGCCAGAACCACAGTGGAACGGAGAAAGGCGAAACGCAGTGTCCAATTCCGTGGCGCATGTAAAAAGATTGATTGGAAATTACTTGCCTCAGAAGATTCTGGCTTGAACTTCGGTCTGCTCCCAGGGGAGGTCGTCGCTAAGATTTTTCTGGGTACAAAAAATGTTAGAGTTGTTCGCCTGGCGTCCCAACTTGATATTTCAAAATCAAAACTATTGATTGCCGTTCTTGCCAAGTCATACGCGCATGTCGATGCGCATGCCGACTTGCTGGCTAAGAATATTCTTGGGCCGATCTCCTTGGAGACAGAGAGAAAGATCGCAGATCTAGCTACGGAATTTGGTTTGGAGTGTGAGACGATGTAGGTGTCACTGCGCTACGTAAAGTTCAAGAGGCACTAACTGGCTACACTTTCAGTTCTCGGCGGAATCTTCAAATAATTCGAGAAGTCTGAACAATGCGCTGCCATTACATGAGTGACCTACATCTTGAAGCGCAGACTTTCGACGGGCTATTGCCAAATGGAGAAATATTGATTCTCGCTGGGGATCTGTGTAACGCGACGTTTCTGGATCCCAAAAGAAAGGATCTATACAGCATCAGGCAGCGAGATCGTGTGCTGCAATTTATCGATGCGGCAACAAAAAACTTTCAACGGGTTCTATTTGTTGCCGGCAATCACGAACACTACCAAGGGACGTTCGATGAAACGATACCCCTGCTGCGGGCCAGTTTTCATGGTGTGACGGTTTTGGATAACGAAACTGTCGATATAGATGGAGTTCGGTTTTTCGGAGCAACCCTCTGGTCCGACTTTGAAGGGCGCAGCCAGGCCTGCATGGATCACATCCGCCGCTCAGTTGGCGAGTTTCTGCTTGTGAAGAAGCGGTGCGCCGATGTGAATGGCGAGACAGCATTGAAGAAGTTTCAGCCTGAAGATGCGTTGCAGGAATTTGATAGGTCGTTAGCGGCGCTTCGCCAATCTCGGGACGATGGCTTTACCGGCCAGATGGTTGTGATCACACACCATGCACCGAGTTTTAAAGGGCTGAATGCACTGCACAAAGGAAACGGCCTCGACGGCGCATTTGCGAGCGACCTTGACGAACAGATCGCTGAGTTATCCAATGTCCCCTACTGGGTGCACGGACATACGCACGTGCAGGCTCGCTACCGTGTTGGCGACACCACGGTCGTTGCAAACTGCCGGGGATTTGGCGATCAAGAGGCGATCGCGCAGAACTTTTCGACGAAGGTGTTTTTTGAGATTTCTATAGGCGCAAGGTTATGAATGAAGTTGCTCAGATAATCGCACGCAAGATTGTTTCTTGGCTGCCTTTTTTGCTCACCCTGCACTTTTGTATATCTTGCTCGAACCTTGCAGCAGGTGCCGACACACCTGATGAATCTGAAAAGCTTGTACAAGAGGCTGAGGCTGCCTGGCACATGGGGCGCTACAAAGATGCGGAGCAGATCTATCATAAAGTGTTGAAGCTTCGCGAGGCCTTTCTTGGAGTAGGACATGCCAGCACAATTGCAACTGTTCGGAAAATTGCAGATACGTATCTAGCACAAGAGCGATTGACGGAAGCCGAATCCATGTATCAACGAGCGCTGAGCCTACAGATAGCAAATTCGATAACTGGATATGAAAAGGCGCTTACCCGTAGCAATTTGTCAGGCTTATACATTATTCAGTGTAGGCTCCAGGAAGCAGTAGATCAAATTCAGCGTATTGTTACCGAGGGGCACGAAAAGCCTTGGGGTGCTGACCCTGCCGGGCTTAAGGACCGGGTGGCATCCAACTTGGTTGTTCTAGCTGACGTTTACTTCAAAACACGGCGTGAGGGATATGCGTTGTTTCTAGCGGAACTCCAACTTTCGCTTGCGCTCATCGCTGGGAATTATGACCAGATTACTGTTTCTGGCCTTACTGAAGAGCAGTTAATCCATATGTGTAAGAATGTAAGAGGCACTGACAATTTAGCGAAATTTGTGGCTCGTAATGAGTTCATAAATCTCCGACCTCGTTCGCTACCAACCCAACAAAAAAACTAGAAAATTGGGCTGAACTTACTTTGTTTGCGGATGTTCGCAGGGCGAGAATCATGTGTCATACTATAAAGCTCTTTGTCTTTTCCTATGTATTGGTGTGTGGCGTATTTTCTGCTGTGCATAGTCGCACGACCGCTCTACCTGACCACCAAATTATTGACGAAAATGTGTGCTGGGATTTCGATTCAAAAGGAGAGGAACACAAGGCGATTTTATGCGCGGAAGAACTTGTTTCTCAAAGCAAGGACCTATTTCGATCTGACCCGCCCGCCTATGCTCGTTCACTCCACGTTCTCGGAACATTGCGGTCCAAGTACTACCAACATACTGCTGCTGAAAATCTATTTAGAAGAGCTAACGAAATATACTCTGCTGCCGCAAAACACGCGACGCCGGCGGACGTCAAAATTATTGGTTCTTTGAGAGCAGCGACATTACGCAAATATTCCGAACTGCTTGCGGTAGAAGGCCGACTTGCGGAAGCTGAAACGATGCAACGCGATGCGTTGGCTTTGAAGGAAGCGTCTGTTGGCAGAAACAATGTGGAACTAAGGGGGCATTATTATAATCTTGCGAACATCCTGATGGAAAAGGGCGATCTTGAAAACGCAATTGACCTGTTTCTCCATACCATTTCTGTTGAGGAGGCTGCGCTTGGACCAAGCCATCCTGACGTTGCAATGTCACTCAATAGTCTTGGGGCAGCATTGAGTAGCCGCGGGCATCACAACCGCGCCATTCCAATTCTTCAACGTGCGTTGGCTATAAAGGAAAAGCATTTTCACCCACGGCACCTGCAGTTTTCTTCGACATTACACAATCTTGGGTCTGCATATAACGGCGTAAGCCGATACTCGGAAGCGGTGGCCGTATTGCAACTCGCGCTAAATATTAAGAAGGCTTCTAACGGACCAAATAGCCAATTGACTATCACCCAGGACGAATTGGCAAGCGCGTATTTTGCGCTCGGACGTCGCGATGATGCTGAAAGTCTACACAAAGCTTCACTTGCAGCGTTCGACAAAGAAGGCGGTTCGTCTAATCCTTCCATTGTCATCACGTTGGAGAACCTGGCGCGATTGTACCAGGCAGAAGGGCGATCAAGTCTTGCGGTACAACACCTGCTGCGCGCGATAAATATTGCGGAGAACACATTTGGCCCCAACCATCCGCGCGTTGCTAGGTTAGCTCATCAAATAGGTGGGGCGTACGCTGCCAAAAGAGAATGGACGCGCGCCTTAACCTACCAACGCCGGGCGGTTGAAATTTCTGTCAAGACTCTTAATACCCGCGCTACGACGCGAACGGAGCTTGCTTACTACTCAGAAAGTCTAATGCATCTATCTAATGTTGCACTCTTGCATGTCGTTGATCGGGGCAATCTCGTTAAACACCAAAATCTGTTTGATGCTGCGTTTGCGGGAAGTCAGCTGGCCAACACCTCTCGCGCAAGCGCGTCGATATCGCAAGTTGCTGTAAGGACGTCGAAAGGCACTGACCGTCTCGCAACTGTCGTCCGTGAGGTTCATGAATTGTCGGGGGCAATACCCGGCTTGACCAAGGCATTGGTAGCGGAGTTGGGGCGCACACAAAATAATAGAAACTCTACAGTAGTCGACTTGTTGAGAAAGCGAAAAATTGAGATCGAGCAACGTGTCGAAGTGCTTAGCGGCGAGCTTCAACGAGACTATCCTGAATACTTCGAGTTAATAACTCCTCGTACGTATACTCTGGGCTCTATTCAGAAACTTTTATCGGCGAATGAAGCTTTGGCTCTACAATTTAGTTCGCCGATTGGCTTAAGCACAATCGTAATTACCCACGACAATTTTGGATGGGGCTTACTGCTTCCCGATCGCAGAAGAACTGATCAGGTGCGGGTTATCCAGGACTGGGTTGACACGTTTCGGCAAGGTCTTGATCAACGAGCCTGCGTGGCAGCAAATCCAAGTTCAAAATCTGATGGTCATAGCAGCAAAGATCGTCCTACAAATGACTGCAATAATTTCGGATCGTTACCGTTCGATTTCAAATTGGCGCACAAATTGTACAAGGAGTTGTTCGGCGGATTCGAAGCGTTGCTCAGAGACAAGACGCACCTGATCATAGTCCCAACCGGCCCAATGGTTGCGCTGCCCTTCAACGCGCTAGTGTACGCGCCACCGGATACCCGACTGAATGGGAAGGATCGTTATTCAAAGGCGCCGTGGCTTTTGAAGCGGCACGCCATATCGATCCTGCCGTCGATACAATCACTGGCCACTCTTCGCAAGGCGCGTATGGCCAGCAGGGCAACACATCCATTCATTGGCTTTGGTAATCCATTGCTGCAGGGCAGAGGACCTAACGACAAATGGGCTAAACAGGCCTGGGCCCGACAAGATTGCAAATATTTTTTCGAGACAAGAGAGTCGCGCCTGCACGAAAGTCCGCGACAATTCATCAACACTCTACTGTTAAAACCGTTTACGAACTATTTTAGAGGAGGACTTTCAGACATCAGAAAGCTGCTTCGTGTCGCACCGCTTCCAGAAACCGCCGATGAGGTCTGCGCACTTGCGCAGTTGTATAAAGTCGAGGAGGATTCCGTCTTTCTTGGTTCTCGCGCTACTGAGCGCATGGTCAAGAAAATGTCAGCCAATGGTAAGTTGGGCCGCACTCGAGTCATTCATTTTGCAACGCACGGTCTTCTGGCGGAAGAAACTGAACGAGTATCTGACACATTATCGGAACCCGCATTGATATTGACTCCACCGGCCAATAAGGCGTCGGAGGAAGATGACGGCCTGCTTACGCTGTCAGAAATTTCACAACTCGATCTTGATGCCGATTTCGTTATTCTTAGCGCCTGTAACACGGCTGCCGGAGAAGGAAAAAACACCGAATCTCTATCCGGCATTGCTAATGCATTTTTTTATGCTGGTGCGCGTTCACTATTAGTGTCTCACTGGCATGTCGACAGCAACGCAACGGTAGAATTAATTACGCAGACATCTAAAGAATTACTTGCCAAACCAAGAGCAGGACGGGCAACCGCTGCACAACAGGCAATGCTAAAACTAATTCGTAGTAGTGGAAAATATTCCCATCCAGCGTACTGGGCACCGTTTATGGTGGTGGGAGAAAGTGGAGCTAGTCGGACACGCTGATGACAGGCTGAATGTGCGGCAAGAGAATTGCCATTCCACGAATGGCCCATGTGCAAGTATGACTGCTAATGGCCCGACCCTGACCTTCGCGCTGCGCTGGGCTAGGTTTGCTCACAAGTGAAAAGCGGAACTGTTCGTGATCCGTTCGGAAATTTTCTGATGACGATGGTTGACCGGAAATCGGTTCAGCCCGTGCAAAGTTCCCAGGTTGACCCCAAGCCGACTCTGTGCCGGTGCGCAACACTATGTTGCAAGAGTCTTCAGACTGAACGACCGAAGCACTTACGTTTGCGCTGCGCTGCAAAATTCCGTTGCTGTTGTCCGTCCATCCCTAAAGTCGGCTTATCTACCGTGACCGTTTTTGTTCTCATATACGCGTTGGGCCATGGTCGGACCTCGACATATCACAGAACACTCCGTTGCCTGACGGCGGCTCATTGGTAGAATAGACGACGATCCGAGGTTTACCCGAACCGTGGAGGTCGCTGCTTCTGGATTTCTTGCGTTAGGAGGCGTTCTCATTGAACTAATGCATGCTGCCGCGTGAGCGTACTATGCTCCATCCCGCATCATCGCGCGCGCTACAATCTGGAAGCTTCGTTGAATTGCCTTTTCTATCGACCGCTTGACTACCTACTACACCTTCAGACTTTGCAGTCACAAACCAGAACGACGGCTCCAATTTAGCATCGCGCCTAACAAAAATTAGCTTTCCAAGATCACCGTCTTCGGCGTTTTCTACGGTTACACTCGTAGATCTGAGAAATTTCCACTTTGGAACCTGCCAAGAAATCGGCAACTCACAAGTTACCACTTTGTGGCTCCACGCAAAGCGCCCACCAGCTGCTCTATCACCTTCACTTGGCTCTAGTGTTGAGCGGCTCAAAACCAGCAACTCAACACCAACAACTGGCGCCCGATCATCTTTGTTGATTTTCGAGAGAACTCCATAATTCGTTTTAAGAAGATTATTCCGTGCCCGCATTAGTATCAATGAAAACAGGTATGGATCATAAAAATTGGCCCCCACCACCGGCATGCGAAAATACTCCTCAAGCCAGTCTCTCCGCACGCGTCTGGCGTCTTGCTTTTCCGCATATTTGCATCTTACCAGTTCGTTTTTATGATCAATGTCTTGGGATTTATTGCCCCCTACTAAGTCGCACTCGCCATCCGGATTTCCGTTTTGGTCGAGCAGGACCAACTTATACGGTAACCCGTGAGGGGTAACCTGCACGCCGCGCACTTCTGGCAATCTTTCTTCTATTCCCCAGTGAGGAATTAGCGTTGAGATATGGATCGACTCTAATGATGGGCCGCAATGCCCAGGTCGCCAGTCGACGCAATTTCCAAGGTGAAGAGAGACTAGGTGTACGTCAGGGCCGGGGAGCGCCCGCGTCCGGTCGACGAACCGACCAGAACTTGAGACCGCCAGCCAAGGAAAGTTAGTTTGGGGCCAATCTGCAAATTTTGTTCGTGTCGGAACGGCGGTGGTGTTCTCTCTAGAATCGCCCGCGATGTAGCCAAGACTTCCTCGCCTACCGTTAAGCCCAAGAATGTACTCTCGGATATTTATGCGGCGCAGATGCAGATCATGTTTGTCACGCCAGAAAAAGTGGAGTTTATCGACGTCGCCGGGATCACTTGATCGCACCAAAGCGGGCGGATACTGAAATCGCTTATAAAGTTCTCGGTGGCTGTCGATGCTCAACGCAGATTGCGCGCGCCTGTCATTGCATTTATGGGGATCATGCCAGCACGCTTCGGACTTGAAAAACCCTCGGTAGGATCTGATAGCAATAAATGAACCGTCTTTCGGATCCGACACAAAAGAAAACGTACGAATGTGCATGTGGCCGGCTTCAGTGCTATCTGTTTCGCCACGCTCGTCTGTTGCAGAATCAGCGAGATAAGAAGCAAGAATAAGTTGGTCCCCTTTAGAGCACGTCGGACCATTGTCAGGAAGAACGATGCCTTTTGGTCTGAGGCACGCCGTACCTTTTAAGAAATTGTGAAGGAGTGCCTCTTCGAGAAGTCGTAGCTGATACTTTTCTAGAATGACCGGTTTTTGAATGAACCCCTTTCTGAGTTTTTCTTTTTCCCAAATCCCACCTTCTTCGACGTTTTTTTTGCACTCTGCGAGTTTCCACCAACAGTGAACGACGGTTGTATCACGTTTCCCTGCCTGCATCGGAAAAGCACGAAGCGCGAGCGGGTAGTGCTCTTGGTCGCGAACGCGGTGATCGACCCTTATCGGGATAAAGAATGGCCCAACACTACAATTTTCCGAACTCGGAGTCCCGACGAGAACAATTTCGTCAGAACCATCACCGTCCAAATCAACTGTCACAGGCGAGTAAGACAGAAGGTCCGCGACGCGGCGAACATGTGTCGACAGCGCCGCCGAAGTGTCCTTGCAGTCATGGTTTTTCCGCAATGTGCCTTTGGGTGGAAGTAGTACCTCGATGTTTGAAAGGGAGATCACAAAAGCCTTTGGCGCCGCGTGGGAGCGGCCTACTTCAGGAGCTGGATGAAGCTGAAACCTAAGGTTCTCATCATCAATAGCGACGACCGAAATTACGCGATTTTTCGGGTGACCTTTATGTATCCAGTCTGTGCGCACGACAAAAATATGATCTCGGGGAGCATGAAATCCCGAATCGTATTCACAGGGCGATTGTGAATTATCGTCGTGGTAACTTTTGCCCCCAAACGCTACGCCGGTGCTTACAATGAACGTTTGAAATGGACACCATAGGCCGGAGCCACCGGTGCCAACGCCTTCGCGATCCGACTCAAATAAAGTCCAAATGCTTTTCTTCTGGATTTTATAGGGCAAGTTTTTGCCGTCATAAGCAGCCGTGCAGATTCTCCAGAGATCAGAGGCGTAATCTTCGTCGCACACGGACCGTTCTTTTCCGTACGTTCCTTCGCCGTGCTCATAACAGAAATCGTGCCTTGAAGAGGCTGCAAAGCCTTGGCGCTCAACCGTGCGACCAGGCCCGCTCGTATCCGAGAGAAGCCAGTCTGTAATCCAATTCATGGATGTGCGAATTGGCTCACGCGGACTCAGAATTTGTCTGCTATCGGATTCAGGTTCTGCTGCATCGTGACCGTAGAAGTCTGTGTCGCCAATCGGGCCACCACAACGTAGCCAGGGCCCCGGTGCTGCGTAGTGGGCTGTGACGCTTCCGCTTGTTGATCCGGCGACGTCCAGGCCTGCCAGAGTGAAGTTTGACCGGTGACGCTCGAATTCTCTCCGTTCAAGGGTGGTTTGCGGACCATAAAAGAAATTTAGCGCTATGAGCGTGAAAGCAACCCCACAAATTATCAGGGAAACACACAGCACTTCACGCAATAAAAAACGGAGAGCTGAAATGAGGTAAGCATACGCTTTGCGCAAAGAAAATGATCTCAACATAGTCTATCACTCAACAAGATCGCGGAGAAACCTAAGTGCGTAATCGTCCGCAACCGAATAAAGAATAACGCCAGACGTATTGGCGCGAAAACATGGTGCCGTTGCACGCTATCATTCTTCGCTTAGGCGCCTAACTGCCTAGGGCACAGGCACAATTAATGTTAGCCCAATGCTAGCAACCGCGTTTCCGCAGGCGGCGCTGTGAGATGATAACCGGACGGCATATGGAACGGCAAGCTCCGTGCTCGTCATCTTCACCTTCGGGTCAGGGGCGGGCTTCGGGACCTCTGGCGGCACGCCCGCTTTGCCCCTAAGAGCGACCATCTGCGATACGGAGCGCAAACGGCAACGCTATACCCTCAGCACCGGAAATATCACTGCAGCGCAATAAAACGTCGGTCAGGGCCACAAGCCACCGTTCATCATCTTGACACAACAGTGCCTCGGAATTGGGTGAACCATTGGTGCGATCCCAGTACGGAACGGAAGCATGGCTGCCCAGACCGCGCCTGTACCTGCGCGTCTTCAGGTCTATCTCGCGCGCGATGTCCCGGAGGCCATCGTCATAAGACGCGGCCCTTCGAAGGTCGTTGCCACAGTGGGCTGGCGCCGCGACACCGACACCTTCACCGTGGGGCAGTGGCTGAGAGGGCGAATTTACGAAGACCGTTGCGACCTTTCTCCGGATGGAGCGCACTTTCTATACTTTGCCGCCAATTATCGCTCTCAACAGACTGGCGGGACGTGGAGCGCAATTTCCCACGCTCCTTATCTCCATGCTCTTTCAATTTGGGCGAAAGGGGACACGTACCATGGCGGCGGGGTATTCCTTGACTCAAAAACGGCATTGCTGCACGGCAGTCATCGTGAGCCCCTGCGGCTTGATGCTAATGTTGAGGCTGTGACGGACGTGCGCTGCTGGGGGCAAGGCGGCTGGACGAAAACCTACCAACCGCCAGAGGGCATTCGCAGGGTCGAAAACCTGGACGCATATCTAACACGTGAGCAGCGCGCGATTTATGAGGCAAGCATCGCACGTCGCAACAGCTGGAATTACCGCGCGTTCGTCCATTATCGCGGTGGATGGCGTTTCAATACAGCTGGTGAGGAACTTGGACCTGGCTGGGGAGCCATGCGCCATGTGAGCAAGCACTGGTGGCTGGAAAAAACGCGTCGACCTTTGGGGTTTCAGCTACGACATAAGTCCGACGATCGAACCATGCCACTGCCGTCTGAGACCGACTGGGCCGATATCGACGTATGGGGAAGATGGGAGGGGCTGCCGAAACAGGTACGGCTCATCTGGGCTCGGCACGGGTGCTTATACGCGGCTTCAATTACGAAGGGCGGCCTTGGAGAGGCGATGCTACTTTACGACTTCAATCCCATGACGTTCGAGCCGCTTCCCGCGCCTTACGATGACGGCGTTCCCCACAACTACGACCCTCTGCGAAGATAATCTGGCTTCGTCGATCACATGAGCAGATCTCTATGCGCCGGGTGGTTTTTAAGAATACGATGACTTCGCTGCGCTTTAACCGCATCAATCGTCTTTCTGACCGCGGCTAGCAACTTCAATAATTGAGGAGCTCAGTCCGTATTCTGTCAATTAGATAGAACCTACTCCTGCGTCATCGCGACCTATTTTATGCCAAACAATGGAGGAGTGCGATGACCAGCTTTCGCTATCTTGAGATCACCGAGAAATTTTTCAGCGACTGCGCTGCGATTGATCACCGGACCGGGCTAACCTGCCAATGGAGGTCTCAAGCATGAGTAGGTTGATTCTAATTCTGCTGATCATGGCGATCGCAGCACCGGCATCTGCGAACACCCAATGCAATATTCGATGCTACAGGGACTATACGAGGTGTCTCGGGAATGTGAAATCGAGCTCCCTCATGCAATCGCGAGCATGGTTCGCAAGAGAGAGGCGCCGGTGCGGTCGCAAGCAAAGTCTCTGTCAATCGATCTGTCGGTGGCAGTCTTAGACGTCGTCGTCTGCCTTGCGGTCGTCATCTATTACGTTGGACTGGGAACATTGGATCCACGTTATCGGCCAAGCAAACGTAACGTAAATTTGCGTCCGGCTCACGCATGGAGGTGAGCAGTCATTAGTGCATTACGCACTCTCGACCGCTAGCCGGCTTTCAACTGGGGTACTTGGGCAGCTTGGGGTCAAGGGGCACTCGTTAGCGGTGCTCCCTTACGACCGCCGATGAAGATCCGGAAGCTGCCGTCAACACAGGGAATTGCATTGGAATGAGTTGCGCCGCAACAATTTTAGGGGTGTCCATCGGGTTGTCAATGTGACGTGGACAACCCACTACGACTGATCGTCCTTATCCGCCATGTTCTGGATGTGGCCCGGAAGACACGTTGGTGGCGCGCTGGGTGACGTCCGAAGTCGGGGGTGAAACAGAAAATTCGGGTCAAAGGACCGCTTGCAGGGCGCAAACGGAATACGTGCTCCCCAGCGCAAACCGCGCAGGTTGACCCGGTGCCGTCGAAGTGCACGTGTTCAACATATCTGTTACCTACGCCAATGGGAGGCGGGGTGTCACTGTGTGCGCCACAACAATCGGCGATGCGATGGCAAAATGCTAAATGTCCGGTCCACCCCCAGACGCGTTTCTCTGTGCTATTTGCTACCGGCTGAATCTGACGCGGTGGCCCACTTCTCGATTTGAAAGACCGCCTTCGCGACACCGTCCTCTGTTCTGATTTTTCGACCGATCTCGGCTGCAGCTTCTATAATATTCGAGTTCAATGTCGCCTCCTGCAACGCCACCACCAGCCTTTCAGCCGTCAATTTCTTTTGTGGTATCGGCTTCGGCCCGGCACCGAGTTCGTGAACACGATTGCCCCAGAATGGCTGGTCACCGAAAAAAGGAACTACAACGGAAGGCTTTCCAGAACGCAGACCGGCGGCAGTCGTGCCGGCGCCGCCATGGTGGACAACTGCTGCCATGCGTGGGAATAACCAATCGTGTGGTGCGGCATCAATACTTAGAATCGTTTGGGGTAGATCCGCTGCTTGTAGGCCGCCCCAGCCCTTCGCAATGATCCCGCGCAGTCCGGCCCTTTGCAGCGCCTCTACGACGATCTTTGCTAACCGCTCCGGATGGCGTCCCGCCATGGACCCGAACCCGATGTAGACCGGCCGATCGCCTGAGTTGAGAAAGGCTCGGAGCCGATCTGGCGGCTCCTAATCTTCACCTTCGTTAAGGAACCAATAGCCCGTTACAACCGCACTTTCAGGCCAATCGGATGGACGCGGTTGCACGGCCTCACTAAAGGCGTGTAAAACCGGGATGTCGGTGCCGTTAGCAGACTTCAGCATATCGAGTCTTCTGAGTGCCGGCAGACCTATCTCATCGCGGAACTTTCGTGCATAGCGCCCCAGGAAGATCCCGTGCAACCGATTGATCACATGATAACTCAATCGATTGTACCAACCGCCGAGTTTCCAACTCGGAAAAACCAGAAAGGGGTATGCGGAGGTCGGTACGAACATTGGAATAGGCGTTGCGAGCGCGCAGTCTATGCCTAGTTTTTCGGCTATATGCGGAGCGGCACCGGCTTTCGCGTGGTAGAGAATATAGTCCGGGCGGAATTCCCTTGCGGCTTCCCAGCTCTCTCGCATTGCCGCCTCAGCCATAGGGCCGACCTGACGAGATAGCTTTATGTTCTGACGGATGATCTCGAACACGTTGGTCGTATTTTCGATCAACTCCTTGCCTTGCGGCGTATCGATGATTGCGAGCAAGTCGTCGTTCATGAAGCCGTATTCAACCCCGTGGCTGCGCACGAAGTCCTGAAAACGCTCGCTTGTGGCGAGTAGCACGCGGTGGCCTGCCGCCATCAGCCCTTTGCCCAAGGCCACATAAGGTTGGACATCACCGCGAGAACCATAGGTTATGATCAAGATTCTCATGGGCCATAAGCAGACAAACAGACGAACAGGGCTTTGCGTCCACTTTCGAGCCAAGACCGAATGCCCACGAGATCGCTCTGCCTGGCAACAAAGAAGGAGAAGCGGGCCAATAACAATCTTAGCGCATTACGACCTTCACATATGTAGTGGGACTTGCAGGCTAGCGTGACGCACCCACTCGTTGACGATGGACCACGCTTCTGCTGTTGGATCGCAATTCGCAAGACCACGGCATTGCACAATCACTCCGGTCTTGTTGACCCCAATCGTTTGACAACATCGCGTTTGTTCTAGTGTGCGTTTTCGCATCACGAGGAGCTGTTGCAGGACAGACAAGCGCATTTCCCATCACCTGCCAAACAGGATAATATGCCGGCATGGTGGCAAATGTCGTACTTGTGCTCGGGGGTATCGGACTCTTCCTTCTTGGCATGACGCTGCTGACTGACGGTCTAAAAGGGCTGGCGGGCAGCGCACTGCGCCGAATGCTCGCGCGCTACACACGGACCCCGGTGTCCGGTGCGGCAACAGGTGCTGTCGCCACCGCAGTCATCCAATCCTCCAGCGCCACGACTGTCACCGCAGTCGGCTTCGTGGGAGCTGGCTTACTCACATTCCCGCAGGCACTTGGGATCATATTCGGCGCCAACATCGGAACAACGGTCACCGGCTGGTTCGTCGCCATATTGGGCTTTAAGCTTCAGATTGGAGAAGTTGTCCTGCCGCTTGTGTTACTCGGTGCCCTGTTGCGTCTGTATGGTCACGGAAAAACGCGTCAAACTGGGTTGGCGCTCGCCGGCTTCGGTCTGCTGTTCTTTGGAATCGATGCCATGCAACAGGGTATGGCAGAGTTCAAGGGTATACTGACGCCGGACGATTTCCCAGACGACACACTATTTGGCCGTTTCAAACTGGTGCTGATTGGCGTCGCGATCACCCTGATCACACAATCATCAAGCGCTGGCGTTGCAACAGCTTTAGCGGCAGTGCAAGCAGGAGCAATCTCATTCCCGCAAGCCGCAGCGATGGTCATTGGGCTGGATGTGGGGACCACATTTACCGCTGCATTGGCGACAATCGGCGGTTCGGCGGCCATTCGGCAGACAGGTTATGCGCATGTCATCTACAATGTGCTGACGGGTGTGATGGCATTCATACTTCTCGGCCCATTCTCGAGCGCGGTGAGCAGCTGGATCGGCGATGGGGAGATTGGAAATGTTCAGATTGCGCTGGTCGCTTTCCATACGTTTTTCAATGGCATTGGCGTCCTGTTGATACTCCCCTTCACTTCCGCCTTCGCCCGGCTGGTGACGCGACTTGTTCCCGAAACAGGTCCAGCACTACAACGCCGCCTCGATAAGCGCCTCCACGACGATCCGCGCAGTGCCACTGACGCCGCAGCGGCTACGATACATGACATCGCCACTGAGTTAAGTCGCCTTATCGCTGACCAACTGGATGTTCAACAGCCAGTGTCTTCCGATTTCGCGCGGCGCAAATCCATAAACGACGCGCTGGAGGCAACGAGCCGATATGTGGCACAAATCGGAACGGAGCAAATCGACGAGATGACCCGGAGGCGTCGCTCGGCAACCTTGCATGCTCTCGACCATCTGCTTCGTCTATCGCATCGCTGTTCGCAGGAGGCGCGCATCGAAACCGTCAAAGCAGATCGGCAGCTTCGCCGCCTCGGCGCGGCATTGCGTACGTCCACGCTGAAGTTATCCTCGGATCATGATCTTGAGTCTATCGAGCAAGAATTCAATCGCATGCGTGAACATATGGGCAAGCAGCGCCGACGCTACAGAAATCGCACAGTAGAAATTAGCTCACAAAAAAAGTTCAGCGTTGAGTCAATGCTGCATCGATTGGATGGGGCAAGATGGATCCATCGGGTATCTTATCACCTTTGGCGAATTTCCTACCACCTGCGCCATGCAAAACAAGAACAGATGCCCGAGATATTAGGTAACGAAAGTGAACTTGAGCAGGAGGGTGCTATTTGATCGTTGTCAGACTGAGTTACGCCACGTGAAAGCGCCCGGACGCTCAAATGCCGTGCAACAGGCACTGATGAATCGCAAAACCTGGGCGCGCCCGCACCTTAGAAATTGCCTGTAGAGCGACATCAACACCAGGACCGGGATACTGCCTGGAGCTTTTCCCAGCCGCGTTTTGCACCGCGCCAGGCCGTTTCTGCGCGGGACGTATGATAACCAATCACAAAACCAATGGTCTGCTGTGGACGTCTTTCATCTTGCCGTTTATCTGTCTCAACATCCAATAGCTGCCAGCCAAGCGCGATTCACACATTGATCCACCAACGTCAGTCTGCGCCATCGTGCGGCAGGTCTGCCCTGACCGCGAAGAGAACCATGGACCCGGTAAGGACACACGCAGGAGAGCTTGACGTCAACCCCGGAATTAGAGAACAGCCAGCGTCAAGATGCGCGGCTAGCAAAGGGCGCTGGGCACGGATGGTTCGCCCTCACCACCGGAAAGTTTGCCAGAGCGATCGGCGTTCTTCAGCTATGCCTCCAACTGCGGCCGCTTAGCTGCACTTTAGCGAAACGTCGAAGCGGGCCAGGGCGCGACCACAATTGGTTTGCGTGTCGCGCGAATTGGGCTCGGCCAGGGAGAAACGAATGGCGAAAGTTTGGAGAATCTATAGGTCCGTTGACTCGGACTGGTTATCCATGCTCTCCCGGCCGACACAACTCAGAGGATATTGTCCCTGCGGTTTTTGCTTCTAGAGGCATGCGGGCGCCGGCTGAGCCACTCTTGGAGGTGCTCCAATAGGTCGCCGAATTACTGTTTCATGGCGGAATTGCGAAAGGCGAGCCGCATTTGTTTCTCCGTCTCAATGATCGCAAAGAACACGACGCCCACGAGAACGATGAGCGGCCCGTCGCCAATCGGCACTGCCGCCGTTCCAAGTACCAGTTGCAGCGGCTGTATATAGGTAATGGCGAGTTGTGCCAAGGTGACGACGGCCACACAGGCCCAGACGACCGGTGTTCCCTTGACTGCTGCCCACGACAAGGATGTTCCATGGATATTGCGTACAAAGAACAGGTGGAAGATCTCCAGCACGACCAACATATTCACAGCCATGGTATTGGCGACCTCGACGTCGTAGCCGCGATCGATCGCATAGGAGTAGATCCCGAAGACCGAGGCACAAAACAGGCCCGACACAAGTAGGATGTGCCAGATCAGCTCGCCCGATAGCAACGGCTCGTCGCGCGGCCGCGGCGGTCTGCGCATGGTTTCCGGCTCGGTTGGCTCGAATGCCAGCGCAATACCAAGCGTGGATACTGTTATCAGGTTGACCCATAGGATTTGAACGGCCGTGATCGGTAGCGCCATCCCGGCCAGGATGGCGAGGACTATTGTTGCTGCTTCGCCAGCACTCGTTGGTAGCGTCCAGCCAATCACCTTCTTGATGTTGTCATAGACGGTGCGGCCTTCGCGCACGGCAGCGGCGATCGACGCAAAATTGTCGTCTGCCAGAACCAAGTCAGCGGCCTCTTTCGCAGCCTCGCTGCCCTTCAGACCCATCGCAATGCCCGCGTCGGCACGCTTTAAGGCAGGTGCATCGTTCACGCCATCGCCAGTCATTGCTACTGTTGCTTTGCGCGACTGAAGCGCCCTGACGAGTCGAAGCTTGTGACTGGGTGATGCGCGGGCGAAGACATCTGTTTGGACAACTGCTTCCGCGAGTTGGACATCGTCCATTTTGTCGATGTCCAATCCCGTTAACACGCGATCGGCATTCTTCAGCCCAATGCTCGTGGCGATCGAGCAGGCCGTTGCACCGTGATCTCCGGTCACCATTTTCACCCGGATGCCTGCCTCGTGGCATTCGGTGACGGCTCCGATTGCCTCCGGGCGTGGGGGATCAATCAGGCCGATCAGACCGATTAGTGTCAGATGACCATCAATATCCGACGCGTTCAGGTTGGTTTGCTCCGACGGTACACTTTGTACCGCTACCGCGATGACGCGTTGGCCTTCGGCGGCAAGGGAGCCGATCATCTCATTCCAATAAGCAGGGACAAGTGTCTCCGTGCTCCCATCTGTGGCCCGCTGATCCGCACACATCGCTAGAATTACTTCCGGTGCGCCTTTCACATGGACAAGTGCGTGTCCTTCTCGGTCGTGATGAAGAACGGCCATATACCGATAAGCCGCGTCGAATGGAATGGCATCGATGCGGGCCCATTTTTTGAACGGTTCCGGGCCACAGCGCATAATCTTCCCTGCGAGTGCCTTCAGCGCACCCTCCATCGGATCTCCCTCGACACCCCAAGAGACTTCGTACGCATGGAGCACTGCATCATTACAAAGTCCCGCAGCTTGCGCGAATTCGATCAGTACGGCGTGCTTGTCGGGATGAGCCTCGGCATCCCGACACCGCAACGTCCCTTCGGGTGCATAGCCGTGGCCGTCAACGCAGAACACTCGCCCGGCAGCTGTCAATGAAGCGGCCACCATTTCGTTGCGCGTCAGCGTACCCGTCTTGTCTGAGCAGATTACTGAGACCGAGCCTAGGGTCTCAATTGCAGGGAGCCGGCGCACAATAGCATTGCGCTTTGCCATCGCCTGAACTCCGACGGCCAGAGTGATCGTTAAGACGGCAGGGAGCCCCTCCGGTATCGCCGCCACCGACAAACCGACCACGACCATGAACAGTTCCGAGAAGGCCAAGTGGCCGACAAAATGTCCATAGACGAGCAGCGACCCAGCAACGAGAAGGATGAAGACGGTCAGCCAGCGCGCGAAAATATCCATCTGACGCACAAGCGGGGTGGTCAGGGTCTCAATCCGTGTGAGCATCCCGCTGATCTTGCCAATTTGAGTGCTTACGCCCGTTGCAACGACGAGCCCGCGTCCGGTACCGGCAGCCGCGAGCGTACCACTGAACAACATCGACGATCGGTCTCCGAGTGCTGCATCAGCCGCGGCGGCGCCCGGCGCCTTGTCCACCGGAACGGATTCGCCGGTCAGGATCGCCTCCTCGGCCTTGAGACCACGCGCCTCAAGGAGGCGCAGGTCCGCTGGCACGCGGTCACCCGCCTCGATCAGCACGATGTCGCCGGGCACGAGATATGCCGCATCCAGGGTCTGCCGGTGTCCATTGCGCACTACCGCGGACCGCGGCGCAAGCATGCCTCGGATTGCCAACATCGCTTGCTCTGCACGTCCCTCCTGGACGAAGCCGATCAGCGCGTTGACAATCACCACAGCAAGAATCACTGCCGTGTCGACAACATGCCCCAGGACAGCCGTCACCGCAGCAGATGCCAGCAAGACATATATCAAAACGTTGTGGAACTGGGCCAGGAAACGCATCAAGGCGCTCCGTGGCGGCGACTCCGGCAAACGGTTGGCACCATACTTTGCAAGGCGGCGCACAGCTTCCTCGTCGCTGAGACCCTGAACGGTTGCATTCATGGCCACAAGCACTGCGTCTGCCGTCATCGCGTGGAAATGCTGGTGATGTCGGTCGGTGTTCATATCCTCAAGTTCGGCTAAACCCGCGGCTTGCGCTCTGATATCGGTCAGCAATCCAGCTTCACGCCGACGCTAATCCCCGTAGCCCAAGTTGCTGCGTAGAGACAAGCCGATATGTTTCGGACCGTATTGCTCACCAGAGTTCTCCGCCAGGTGCATACTGAAGCGGGCGCTGCGCCGTAGCACCTTTCCCGATCCGACTCCTTTGTTGTGGCCGCCAATACCCGTTGCCACGGCCACGATCGTGCGACGCTCTGGCTATCGTGGCTTGATATGGTAGCATCACCCCGATTAGCGGCTGAGCCTGTCTGTGCTCTCAGACAAACGATAACCATTCCGGGCGCAACAGCAGCAAAATACCCAGTCCGACCAGCACGACACCTCCGATGAGATGTGAATACCGAGCGTACGTCGCTGTTAGACCTGTCGCCTGGATTGTGAGCATGGCCGCGGCGAACACGACCATGTCATCGAGCATGAAGACACTAATGTAGAGGAGCAGGTACGCTGCGTAAGCGGACGCAGTCAAATCGCTCAATGCCAGGACCTGGGTATAAACGGCAGGAATGCCAGCAGAGCACAGAAGCTCGATTAGATTGACGGCAGCGGCCAGGAGGATAATTCCTGCCGTAGCTTTCAGGAAGGAGCGCTCCGAGACCGTCTCACGAAAACGGTCCATGATCCGCTTGCGGCTTCCCGGAGAAGTGATAGCGCACGCCGCATCCGGATTACGCATGAACTCCGAAAGGTAATAAGTTCCTGCACCGAGGGCAAAGACCCCAACGGCGAGCCGTATCCATACGAGGCTGCCGAGAAACAAGAAGACGTTGAGCCATGCAGTCATGAAGGCCAGGTAGACGACCGCTGATGTGGCGAGAAACACTATGCCGTATGCCCACATCCTGAAGTGATCGCGCATTCCCACAAGCAGGCCGATGAGAAATACCAGTACCCACATTGCACACGGGTTGAATCCGTCAATTGCACCCAGAACAATTGTGAGCATGGGCAACGACAGCGAAAGGGTCGGGACTTCGCCATAACCCGGTATATTGATGACCTCGGGAATTCGATGCTGGCTGTTCGCCGGTGTGGCACTGTCGGATTTTGCCGCGGCTGGTTCTGTCGCGGCGGCCATTGCCGTTGCAATGAACCCCTTGGTCGGATCCGGGCAGGCCTTCTCTAGGCAGTATTGAATGTGTTGATCAATCTCAGCTCCGGTTGTTGCCGCGTCGCGGAAACCAACAATCACTGAGTTCCCGATGGAAATTAGTGGCACTGCAGGCGGCTCGATGTTGTGGCTTTGACTGATTGCTATGAATGCTTTCTGGTAGGCAACATTGGTCGACAGTTCGTAATCGTGAAGCCGCACGGGCGACTTCCCGTGAGCATATGCTTGCAGAAAGTCACGGGCCTTCGCGCAATGTGGGCAGGTGCGGCTCCAGAACAAGTGAACGACAACCGTCCCCCTTCCTTTAGCACCGAAAGCTTGAGAATGACCTGCATCCTGGCTCCAGGCCGGCTGAGCATGTGCTAGTGAGAAGAAGAGCGATAGAACTGCAACTATGAATACCGAATGTTTGCTCATGAAGGTGTTTAACCACCTAACTTGTGCGGTCATACGGTTCATCAGGTTTCCTCTCTCGCCGCTCCGCAACCGCTTCCAGATCCTGATCTGCGCGCACTATCTCGTGCGGATCTTGACGCGCTGCCCTTCGGGCTGAGAATCCTGCCGCTTCGGAATCTTCAGATGAAGAACGCCCTGGCTGCAGCTGCCATCAATACCTTTTGTATCAGCATCCGGTGGCAGCCGAAATGTGCGGTGAAAGGCCCCGTATTCGCGCTCCGAGAAAAAGAAATCTCGGCCCTCTTCTTCGCGCTCGAAGCGTTTCTCGCCCTTCACGACAAGGCTGTTGTCCTGCACCGAAACGTCGACATCGTCCATGCTGACGCCAGGCAGCTCCAGATTGATTTCGTAATACTCCGGCGATGCCGATGCATCCGAACGCGGAGCAATCCAGTCGGCTATTTTGTGGCCCATTTCACGGAGAGGACCGTAGAGATCAGGCCACGTACCGGCAGTGTGAGATTTTTCGACCATGTGAACCTCGATAAGCTTGCCGAAACCCCCAAGGGTAGTCGAGCGCTGCTCAGCGGTACGGGCATTGATTCTTATCAAGTACACGCTGCGAACGAGAGTTTACGGAGCGCCGTTGTCGACCTGAGCACAGTGTTGGCTGCTATCACCTCAATTAAGATCAGGTGCATATTCCGGTGAGACTCATTTTCGCGACCAGCATCAAGAGAACTCAGCAACGACACAGGCGTGATACGACCCGGTGGGTCGGTCAACTTTCGCAAAACCGATCGCCTCGTCGCCAAGCGCTTCATTGAATACCTCAATTTTGACAAACTGCGCGTAAAGCGCGCGGCTACATAAGAAGTGGTCGAGCATTTGTGGACGGCCTTGATGCACGGCGCTGTAGCGCTTATCGGCGGCCACCGACCGATCCAGAACAATCATCGATGCTGAGGACAGGGCTCCATTGCCAGTATCCTGCTCCGCACCGGATAGGATGCGCACAGGTGACTCATGGTCTTCGGCATTGAAATCGCCGGTCAAAACGATCTTCGTGTGCGGGTCGGCTGCAAGCAGGCGGTCCAGCAGGAGTCGAATTTCCAGAGCCTGGGCGTTGCGCTTTATCGATGAGATGCAAAAGCCTTCCGCCCAGCCAGAAACTGTCCGCCAGACAAATGGTGATTTTTTCTGGCCCGGTATGCTGGAGGCAAGCGGCGCTCGCAGGTGGCAATTTATGACCGTGAGCATGCCTCCTTCACGCATATCGACCTGCGTAACCAGGGTTGGCCGGTCAAATGTTATGGTTTCCTCTTCATGCGCGGCTGGCTGCGCAGTCACCGGCGTGTACCTTATGGGCGATATAAGTTCGTTACAGATCGAATAGGAATTGATGATTGGCAGGCGTGAAAGCGTAACCAAGTTGTGAACGTCCGCTACACCATGGCCGCTCACCGATTGAGTGGCCGATCGTGCGTAAGATTCGTATTGCGTTCCCTCTAACAGTCTGTCCAGTGCGGTAAGAACACGATAAGGCTGGTCGGGGATCCGCTGACCGTTTACCTCCTGCAGACACAGTATATCGGCCTGCGCCCGTAGCAATTCAGGTTGCAACATCTCGATGCGCGCCTCCAGTGGGGAGCTCGCGCGAGGCGGAACATCAAGACTCTCTAGATTGAAGGTTGCAATTCGCATCAAACACCGCGCACTTGGTTCCTTAGATGACCGGCCTGCATTGAGCTCCCGAGCCTGCCTTGAAGATGGCGAACATGCTTCGGCCTGGCCATTAAGCCTAGACCGGGAGCAATTTTCTTGCCACATGCGCAGCCAGGGTCCCGCCACACAAGACCTGCTGCCCCGCGCACTGGTGAAAGAATGGGTTGACGGTCCGGAACGGAAGCTTGGCACAGATCAATGTGGACCCAATGGGACAACGTTATCGCTTTTCAGGAGGTGCCATCAGCACCGGCGGCTTCTTCAATTGGTTTGTCTAAGTATGGAGAACGAAGCATGGATACTTCAATCCTATTGGCACGCCTTATTGGGCCGCTGTTCGTCATTGTTGGTTTAGGTGTCCTGTTAAATAGCAGGCACTACATGGCGATGACTGAAAGTTTCATCAAGAACGCTGAACTCTATTACTTGTCCGGCGCGATCGCATTCGTCGTTGGTGTTGCAATCGTGCTTTTCCATAATCTTTGGGTTTCAGATTGGCGCGTCGTTCTCACGATCATTGGTTGGATGTCTGTCCTGAAAGGCGCAATGCGCATTTTGTTTCCGACTTTTGGCCTGAGCGTAGCGGGCAAGCTGACCGAATCGAATGCGATGATCAACGGATTTGCCATTCTGGTGCTCATTTTCGGCGCATGGCTGTCGTATCAAGGTTTCGGCTAGTCGAGGTTGCAGGCGGCCGAGATGCAAAGCGATAGTTGGCAAGCGATGGTAGTTGATGCTGGTCCCGGGGCTTGTCGGCACAAATCTTTCGTCCCTGTAGATTGGTTTTTTAGCCAGGGCATTAGAACCGAAGGCTAAAGGGTAATAGGTCTTTCGCGATGTCCAAAAATGACAAATGGATTTTGGTGGCCGCTTCAAGCCGTGCCCGCATCTTCGAAGTTGATCGCAAAAACAATACTTTCAATCGATCACCGCTGTTCGAATTTGCACAACAGCTTCCATCCAGCCGTGATATCTCACGGGATAGGCTAGGCCGTACCTTTGAAAGTCAGGGTGAGGGGCGCCACGCCAAAGTCCAGCCAACCGACCCTCATCGTCACTTGAAGAGCCTTTTTGCGCATGAGCTGGCAGAAAAGCTGGATGAGGAAAGAAAGAAGAACGCCTATCGTCATCTTGTTGTGGTCGCGGCCCCGCAAATGCTCGGAGATCTCAGGAAGGAATTGGACGAACAGGTCAGGAAGATGATCGTTCTAGAAATCAATAAAGATCTGTCGATGCTGCCTCTGCATGAACTCGAAGTACATCTGCAAGACGCATTGCGCGCCTGACGGCGGAAGAAGTCCGCCTGCGCTTCCATGTACGAATGAAAGTGCTTAACCACCTGTTGGCGTCGCGTTTCTCTCAGATCAACTACGACCGTGAACTCGCTCTCATCCTGACAGAGCCAGGTAAGCCAGGCCGTGTGCCCATCCACGGTGTCGCACGCTTTCACGCCGACCCGGATAACGACTGCGCGGAGTTCGGTATCATTGTTGAAGAGGGATTTACGGGATTGGGTCTGGGATACATGCTTATGGAACGTCTGATTGACCGCGCAAAGGCAAGAGGCATCGAGAACCTGGTCGGCAACGTGCTTCCTAAAAACCAACGCACGCTAGAGATGTGCCGTGAACTCGCTTTCCAGGCAAGCTGTTCAACGCAAGAGCCTGATAGCGTAACCGTGACACTCTCGTTGGCGCAGCCTGAAAATACGACATTGTGATTTACTGAGATTGGGTATCTGCAATGCGATTTGAGCCCAACATACTAACAGGTTAGTTTGAGCCAGTTCATTCGACTGATACGATAGTGTTGCTGCTCAATTGATCTGACAAGCGTCCTGAAGCAGGGCGCGAACACCAATAGACACAAATCAATGACAAGCACCCGGCAAGACTGGTCTGGTGCCAACTCCGAAAACTGGAGTTCAGCCAATGGCTCAACCTTTGAAAGCCGTTACCGCTTTGCAAACAAGCGCTGTGAGCGACACTGCGTCTTACACGACTGAGCAAACAAAAGCTCCAGGCGGCACACCTGCGCGCACCACCGTGCATGCCAAATTGCCGGCAGCGTTTGAAAGAGATTCCTATACGGCTACGGCTCTTGCCGAGGTTCTCAACCGAGCGACTCACGCTTCCATCGCCAAGGCTACAATGGGGCTATCCCCTGCGGCACTTGTCGGCGCGTATATGGATTGGTTGACGCACCTGGCGACGTCTCCCGGTAAGCAACTTCTGTTAGCAGAAAAGGCGTTCCGGAAGTGGATGCGTCTCATGCACTATGCGTCGCATTGCGCAATTTCTGATGACGCTTCCGCCCCTTGCATTGAGCCACTTCCCCAGGATCGGCGGTTTCGAGGTGAGGCGTGGCAGCAATGGCCTTTCAAAATTACGTACCAGTCATTTCTGCTGACACAACAGTGGTGGCACAATGCCACCACCGGCGTTCCTGGCGTGACGGCCCAGCATGAGCGCGTTGTCGAGTTTGTCACGCGCCAGATCCTGGACATGTTTGCACCGTCAAATCTGTTCACGACGAACCCCGAATTACTTAATAAGACGCGAGCCGAAGCTGGTCAGAACCTAGTGCGCGGGTTTCAGCACTGGATTGAGGATTTGGAGCGCTTGCAAGGCAACAAGCCGCCTCCAGGCGCCGAGCTGTTCCGCCCTGGCATCGAGGTTGCTGCAACGGCAGGAAAAGTCGTTTATCGAAATCGGTTGATCGAGTTGATTCAGTACACGCCGACGACCAACAAGGTGCGCTCAGAGCCGATACTCATCGTGCCGGCATGGATCATGAAGTATTATATTCTCGATCTTTCGCCAAAAAACTCGCTGGTCAATTACCTCATCGACCAGGGCTTCACCGTCTTCATGATTTCCTGGAAAAATCCAGGACCCGAGGATCGTGATCTCGGGATAGATGACTATCGCACACTCGGGATCATGCACGCCCTTGAAGCCGTTCAGTCGATCGTGCCAGATACCAAGGTGCACGGCGTTGGTTACTGCCTTGGTGGAACGCTGCTCTCCATCGTCGCGGCTACGCTAGCGCGCGATGGTTTCGAACCGTTCAAATCTCTAAGTTTCTTTGCGTCTCAAATCGATTTCACCGAGGCAGGCGAGCTACAACTGTTCATCAATGAGAGCCAGCTTTCATTTCTCGAAGACATGATGTGGGAGCAAGGCTTCCTTGACACCAAACAGATGGCGGGAGCCTTCCAGATGCTCCGCTCCAACGACCTCATATGGTCGCTGCTCGTTCGCGAATACTTGATGGGCGAGCGGGCTGCGATGTTCGACCTGTTGGCATGGAATGCCGATGCGACGCGGTTGCCCTACAAAATGCATTCAGAATATTTGCGGAAATTCTACCTCAACAACGATTTGACCGAGGGCCGCTTCGAGGTCGATGGGCGCCCGATTTCCGTGTCGGATATCAAAGCACCTGTCTTCTCGGTCGGAACGGTCAAAGATCACGTTGCCCCATGGCGCTCTGTCTATAAAATGCATCTATATCTAGATACGGATGTCACGTTTGTGCTGACGAGCGGTGGTCATAACGCGGGCATCGTTTCTGAACCCGGGCATCCGCGACGTGCCTTTCAGGTCTGGACCAAGAACGACGACGACAACTACATAGATCCTGAGACATGGGCCGCAAAGACGCCCAAGAAGGACGGGTCATGGTGGCCTGAATGGGTTAACTGGTTGAGTGATCGATCAGCCGGGCCGGTCGCGCCACCGAAGATGGGCAACAACGAGGCAGGCTATACCGCCATAGACGATGCGCCTGGCAGTTATGTGTTTGAGAAATGAAGGCAAGGCCGCGGCACACTTGATGAGCAATGAAAAGGACAACGTCATGAAGCGGCTTCAAGGCAAACACGGGCCTGTTGTCTGAATTACGAACAGGCATGTCGCCACGCAGGTGGTCGCTCAAGCACATCTGCCAGTGGTCGCACTTTTGTTCGCAGTGATACCTCCCTTGGTCACAATATCGAGTGCGTACTATCAATTGCGCTTTGATAAGGTGACGCCGCCCCGCCCTCTCGCACTGGAAAACGTAACTCTCTGTCGAGATCCACTTATTGTGACCCGCACACGACCTGATATGTCAAAGTCCGGGTTATAAAAGTCACCGACATAGAGGCCTTCCTTCACCTTTAATACCTCGCCGGTTTGAATGACCTTTGCTGACGGTGACGCGCAAACCGCACGGACGGAAAATACCTTAGCCGTCTGCCGTTTGTAACTGATTTTGCAGCGGACATTTTCGCGTTTGCCCTTGGCAGGTGTGACATACCCGCTACCTCTCCAGTTTCCTTCAATTTCCGCGGCCACCACCTTTTCGCACATCATCAGAACAGTGAGCGCGGGGACCAAAAGGCTGAGGGTCTTCGTAATCATTTAGGCCTCCACGCCTTAAGCGTCTGTTTTACACAACCGATAACGAGAGTAGCTGACAATGCCTGTCGGCGCAGTCGTGCCGAAGCGAGAATTAGGGCAGGAAGGATGACAAGATCGGCAGCCAGAGCGAAAAGCAGCGTTACCATGCACACAAGGCCAAACTGACGGGTCGGTGGAACAGCGCTAACCTGCGTGACAAACAGTCCGGCAATGAGGATGACCGTTGTGAGAATGAGCACAGAGCCAATCAAGCGAAGTGTCTGTGTCGTTGCAGCCATAGCGGATCCTGTTCGCTGCAGCTCCAGTTGATAACGGTTCAAGACATGTACGGTGTCATCGACGGCCAGCCCAAACGCGACAGTCAGCCCCACTATGGTCGCATAATCCAGACTACCGTTAATAAGCAATAGCCAAGTCCCTGTTGCGAAGATTGCAAACAGATTGGGCAGAGTGCTCAATCCCGCGATGTTGATCGAATGGAACGCGAACCCAATCAAGACTATGACGACAGCTACCGCACCCAGCAAACCGACGCTTAGTTCTGAAATCACATGGGTCGAGCGTTTTGCAGCAACATATGAGAGGCCGGAGGTCGTGAACTCTAATTGCGGATAATTGGTTTTGATGTGGGACAGCTGCATTTCGATGTCACGCGAAAGTGCAAGAACGTCTTTGGCCTCCAGGTCTTTAATGTATCCGGTGGTCAGGGTCGAACGATCTGCCTTGTTGATAAACCTAGACAGGATTGAGGTCGGAACAACCTCGAACATACGGTCGTTGGCTTCCTGCGAAGATAGTACCCCCGCTTCCGCCCACCGTTGAATGTCGTCCAATGAGTTCACCTTGCTGATTCCAGGACGCTGCTCCATCATTTTATGAACGTCGCGAATCGCCGAGCGGACAGTAGTGGAAGATGCCTCCATATTCTCCGGCCATTCTATCATAACGCTGAGCGGGAATAGTCCTTCCATACGGCTTTCGATACGATCGGTAACCAAGGCGGCCTCCCCGTGGTCGGGTAGCATCATGCTGAGCTTATATCGCGGTTCCAATTGAAAATGAGCAAATGCAAATGTGATTGTGAGCAGCAAGCCTGCGGCCACGACGTGATAAGGTCGTTTGCCGATACTTGCGGCTATGCCCGCAGCCATGTGGTCCAGCTTTTCGACACCATGGTAGGGATTGCTGTCGTGCAGGTAAGACTGACCCGATGACAAATAAAAGGAAGCCATCATGGGGACGACGGCGATCACGATGCTCAGCGCTGCCAGAATGCACACGCCAGCCATCACCCCAAACGATTGAATGAGAGGGGAAGTCGAAAACGCCAATGAAAATAATGCAACCATGGTCGTGATAGACGTCAGGGCAACTGCGGGGCCGACATCGTCGATAGCGCTCAGAATTGCCGACCGTTTTGGGACCCCCGCATCCAGGTTTCGACATATAGCAAAGAGGAGGTGCATGGCGTTGTTGAATGTCACGACCAGCACAAGGGGCATTATCGAGTTCAACAACGGGTCGAGGCGCATACCCGTCCAACCAAATAATCCTAAGCACCAAACAAGTGACAAGGCTGCGGGCACATTTGCGATGAGAACTAGGCGCCAGCGTCGAAAGAAGAATGTGCAAACGACCGCACCAACGATAAGGCCCAGTGCGCTAAAGATGGCGGCGTCCCGCTGCGTACTTTCTATGACCTCCGATTTCATGGTGGGAATACCCGCAAGGCCAACCGAAAGTTCGGTGTCGCCCGTGGTATCGTGCAAAAGCGACGCCAATTCCGTGATGACCGCCGACAAGCCGTGCCTGAGAACTTCTTCCTGCTTCAGTGCCACAATGAAAAGAGCCAAACGCCGGCCGTTCTGAACCTCCGAGACGAGGCGGCCACGAGCTAGCGGATGTGCGACAATCTCAGATTGAAGAGCATCCAGGGCTAGATCGTTATCCGGTATGTCATTTGGAATAATTGATTCCGGATCGGAATCGGGCTGAAGCGGTTTCTTCAAAGAAAAAATTGAAGCGACGGACTCAACTGACTCCGCAAGCAGAAGTTCGAACGTAATCTCCCGCATTGCGCGAAGATTCCGTGCGCTAAGAAGATCCTCACCTTCAATCGCAACGAATGCATCCAACGAGCTTGCTGGAAAGCGGGATTTTAATACCTCGTATTCTTGGTACGCTGGAGTTTCCGCTCTCAGAAAATTTTCCAAAGAATCATCAGCTCGCAGCCACACGGCACCGGCAGCTACAATCACGCTTAGCAGGATCGATACCCACAACGCCAGTTTCGGTCGAAGGGCCGAAAAGACACCAGCGCGCAGAAAAGTTTTCGGCAAGAGATGAGGCCTGGTTCCCCGAGGGCTAGCGCCCTTCTTTCTCTTAGTAGCGGCAGAAAGCGCTGCTTCAGGGGCATCGGCCAATTGTATTTCCTCGCAAGACACCAACAATAAATGGTTCTGCCAAACAGGGCTTACTATGAGGGAAACCTTCGTTGACTCCAGAAAAAAATGAAGCGGCCTAACGCAAGCCGTCCCGCGTGGGTGTAGATCCAGTGGCGCCAGGTGCCCGGTTTCAATGAAGGGCCGTCTGAGTGCAGCAAAGGGTCCAAATGTTGGTTTGAGATCAAAGTCATATGAGACCCCGCAAGCGGCGTTTCATACCGGGTCAAGCAACGGGACACGGAGTTTCAGTCACAGTCGACCTTACGATCACTACCCCAGGGTGATGCCAAAACAATGGTGAGATCGAGCTCACCACAATTGCGTAGCTCACGCCTGATTGCAGGCATCTGCGAATTCAAGACCCATATGTATGAGTTCTCGTAACAGGCCTGGTCTGAGCAGAAAGCTAACGAGAAACGACCGGAGTGGCGGAACAAAGCAATTTTCCCTCTCCGTACGGTGGGCGACACAGGTAGTCGGTTCAGGCTACACCCTTTGGCAAAGTCAGATGGCGGCACCAATCCTCAAGCTACCAGTCTCATTGACTTTCTTTCAGTGAGATGATGTAGGCAACAAGATCGCGTATTTCCGATCGTGTGAGTGGAACCGCCGGCATATCCGGATGAGGCACGACAATCTTACCTGCAAGCCGCTCTCGCGTCTGGCCAGGAAGAGCTGCCATTGCAGAAAACGCCGGAGCCGCCTCACCAGCCACATTTGCGTGGTCAGGAGCAATGACGTGACAGTTTACGCATAATTTCTCCGCCAGTTGCCGCCCACGTTTCGCATCCTCAGCGCTTACCTGGGCTCGAGCACCAATTGCTGGTAATAGCAGCATGGCCAAGGCGCCTGCCAGAATAGATTTGCTTGTTATGTCCACGAGATCCTCATCAATGTTCGATTGAATACTAGTATAGATCGCCATCGCTCGGCGTTTCCTCGCCAGACCCGGCTAAGCGGCCTTAGTACCGCAATTCCCCAGATTTCCAACGACGATATTGGGCCTCCTTGGTCGTTCACCTACCATTTGGTGCTCACTCCACCTCGTGCCAAATGCCGGAAGCCGCATCGCGTCTACATTCGGCCACAAGAATAATTGCGTGAATTTGCACTAGATCAAATCACTGACATGGCAATCTGCTGGACACTGTTGGCTGGAGGAGCCTGCAATGGCGGTTCGGGACAAACCCAATTCAACGGTTGGCATGTCTAAGCATTGTGAGGGACGGGAGAACATCATGGCCGCAAGATATTCGATGACTCTTTGCCTGTTGATACTGAGTGCTGGCCCGGGGCTGTCCTCGGAGTATTCACAGTGTCTGCAGGAGCGGCAGAATTCGGTACAGCTCAGGGCTTGCGAAGGCGCCGCAGCAAATAAGGAGCTGTCAGCTGCACAACGCTCAAGAGCTTATCGGGAAATTGGCAGCATTCGCGCGGAAGCCGGCGCCCATGCCATCGCCGAAAAAAATTTCACCAAAGCGATCGAGCTTTCGCCCAACGATGCACAAGCTTACGCCAAACGTGGACAGGCACGCCTTGTTCTTGGCCAGAAAAAAGGTGCGATTTCCGACCTTAGCGAGGCGACCCGTCTCAAACCTGGCTCAGAGAATTACCTTATCCACCGCGGTTATGCCTATCTGGTCAGCGGTCGGATTGATGAGGCGATCAAGGATTTCAGTTCGGTAATCGCCCGCAATCCCAACAGCATCATCGCGCTCAACAACCGCGGCTTGGCATATCGCAAAAAAGGTGACCTAAACGGCGCCATCGCAGATTACACCGCAGCCTTGTCGATCAACCCGCTATACGGCCGGGCCTACACCAATCGCGGTTTTGCATATGAGGCGCAGGGTAAGAAAGACAATGCTATAGCCGACTTCCGGGCTTCTCTGCGTATCGATCCAAATCAGGCGAGTGTCGTCAAGGCACTCAAAAGACTGAAAGCTACAACTACCACCTCTGAGGTTACCACTCTGGTGAAGGCGGGAGCAGAACTGGCGAAGAAGCATTGTAGTCGGTGCCATGCAGTTACCAATTCGGGAAATAGTCCCAATCTGAAAGCCCCGCGCTTCAGAAATCTGCAAAAGCGGTATGCGCTTCTCGATTTGCGCGAACCAATATCGCGCGGCATTGCCGCCCCGCACGATGAAATGCCGAGTTTCAAGCTCTCCGATGCCGAAATCGACAAGATCGTTGCATACGTAAACAGCTTGAGCGCGCCTCGTTGATCTTCGCCAGCTGACTTGAGGCAGGTGCGTCGGGAGCCAAATTCGATTGTACAGCACCCATCCATTCAGAATGGCAACTACAGACCGCACCCCAAAAACGTCACCGTTACCAAAGGCCGCACGGTGGTGATTTGAAACCAAAGTGAAACCGAGCTAGGGGCGCCACCTACATGATCGCAATTGTCCAGACTTGGTTCGGCAGACAAAAGTTATCTTGTCGTCAGCCGTTGTACGCGCTGTTTTCAGGCGGCGCCCGCCAGCTCAGTCTTTCTGCGTTAGCGGTGGCGTTCATCACCTTCGCCGGTGTTCCGGTTTGTGCTCAAGACGCGATCGGGACCCTTCCGGAATACGGACAGGCGGCCCAGCTCAGTTACGGTGGTCGTCTTTATGACAACCATTGGGTGGTATTGGGCCGTAGACCGCCCGAGCAGCCAAATAGCTCCTATCCGGCCAATCCGCGCGGCGCATCCACCACGACGTGGCGTTGCGTGTCGTGTCACGGCTGGGATTACGCCGGCAGCAATGGTCACCTAGGCAGAATTGGATCAGGTTTCGTCGATCTAACAGGCATGCGGCGGCGCAAGCCGGATCAGATAGAAAAATTTCTCCGTTCCACGTCGCATCAAAAACTGGTGGCGCACATGCCTGATGACGCGCTGCAGGCAATCTCACTATTCCTTTGTTGCGGTCAGCACGACATGAAAACGCTCGTCAACGCGAATGGCAGGGCGAAAGGAAATCCGCTGCGCGGTAAAGACATCTACGAAGGCTCATGCAGCAGGTGCCATCAGGCAGATGGAAAAGCCTCCATATTGGGCGAGCGAGGCGACGCCTCATCGCTGGGGTGGATCTCGAGCAATCGCCCTGCACAGGCGGTCCATAAAATCAGGAATGGGGTTGTTGGCGCCGATATGCTGTCACTACGCTTTCTTGAGATGGAGCGTATCGCGGACTTGCTCGCCTACCTACAATCTCTGAACTCAGACTAGCTGAGGGCGGCATTAACTGAGCCAATCTGTTCGACCTAATCGCAATATCCACGCATGGGCGAAGTGGAGTCGCGCGCCACACTCCCGCTTGCGGCGCACACGATGTGTTCCACATGGCAGCGTAATCGTGTTGTGCCCCGCGAGCCTCCGTTCAGCCCGATCTGACTTAACCGTTACATGAGCTACGTAAAGAAGGCTCGGAATTTTTTTAGGCAAGAGCGCGTTGCGGAACATAATGACTTGACCATAGAGCGCGTACTAATGCTCAGTCGCCTCACCTATCGCCAAAACATATGCGTTGCTCAAATCGCAATCAAAGATTTCTCCCAACGGAAAATGACTGTCGACGCGCCGGAATGTCTCTTGTCGGTCAGGGCCAACTCCGGACTCGTGCAGCGAAGCCAGGCACGCCATAGGAGCGAAGTGCACGTCAATGTGTCGGCCCGGTGCTGGGCTCGCGAAGTAAGAGGAAAGATTATGATATGTGCTTCGAGTTCCCCTTGGCCGAACTGGCACAGCTGATTTGTACCGCCGCGTTTCTGGTCTGCTATACGAAGCCGGCATTTGCCCATCAGCCGATCATTGAACCTGCGTGGCCTGCTTTGACAGAGAACACCGACGGTGACATTGCGAGCCAAGCATTCCCGGCAAAGGATCCCTCCGTCGCCTCGCCGGCCATCTACGGGCGGTTGGTTGCGCCAGGAGAAGTCGATCTTTACAAGTTCACTATTGCGAGCAATGAGCGCATTCCATTGGAAGTCCTCGTGCCGGTCCGCATGAGCGCCTCTGAATTCCATCCAACGCTCGCGATCATTGGACCTGGGCTGCCGGAACCTGATCGTGCCCTACCATTCTCGATAGCTGCTGGACTGGGCGCGCTGATCATCCCGCAGCCAAAGTTTCCGCGCGAAGTCTTCTTCGAGCCATTTTCCTTCGAGGGGCTGTACCACGGTCGCAAGATCAAAGCCGCTCTAAATGCAGGCCAGAGCTACGTTGTCGCGGTCTACGACGTCGGCTACGGAACCGGTGACTACGTCATCGGGATTGGCACCATCGAGTACTTCGGGGATCGTGGGCTTGCGGAGATTCTTGGTCAAATAATACGCATCAAGTTGGGACTGGCTGGCGGACGCCAAGCGCCTTGGCTAGACATCACTGCGGTGCTCATTCTGCTCTTGGGACTTGCATCGTCTCTGGCAGGAGCAGCTGCCGGATTGGCCAGCATCGCTCAATGGCTCAGAGGCCGCGAGGCCATTGAACCGATTTCAGAGCCTCTCAGTACCCGGTTTTGGGTACTGTTGGGTCTCACCATGATGGCCGCAGGAGCGATCCTTCTATATCGCCTAAACGGGCCATCAGGGGTAGTAGTCTTTCAAGTGATGCTCACAGCACCTCTTCTAATCGGAGTCTGGCTGATCGGGGGCGGTCAAAGGCGCATGGCGTCCGATATCCCAACTCTGCCTGATACCATGACCACTCGTCGCTGGTTCTGGTCCATCATCGGTCACGTGCTCAGGCTCTCAGCGCTGATTGGGATCGCAGCACTGTTCACGTGGCACCTTCTGATCCTAATGTGAATGAGTGAAACCTTCAAGGCAGCAGGCAAGCACTATGTCTCAGAAACGCAACAAGATTTATTGGGTGGCCGTTGGTATCATGTCTGTCTTCATTTTCGGAGGCATTGCCGCAGGACCAATCATGAGTCGAGTTGAGCAACCCGAATACAAGGTCACCGCTTCCGAAGGTTCGATCGAGATCCGCACTTACGGCCCCATGATCAGTGCCGAAGCCGAAGTTCAGGGCGAGCGCAAGGCAGCCATGCAGGAGGGTTTCCGTCTCATCGCGGCCTACATCTTCGGCGCCAACAAGCCGAACGCCAAGATCTCAATGACCGCGCCGGTCCAGCAGCAGAGCACGCAGAAGATTGCGATGACGGCGCCAGTCACTCAACAGACAGACGGCAACAGGTGGACGGTTGGATTCATCATGCCGAGCAAGTGGACCATGGAGACCCTACCAACTCCGAACGATACGCGCGTCACATTAAAGCCCATTCCGGCGAAGCGCATGGCGGTCATCCGGTTTTCGGGTACCGCAAATGACAAAGTGATCGGTTCGAAGACCGATGAGCTTCGCAAGTACGCTTTGGAGCACAAGCTTGCCACGGTTGGCGAGCCCCTGCTTGCCTTCTACAATCCACCCTGGACGCTGCCATTCTTCCGCAGGAACGAAATTATGCTTGAGCTTGCCGAGGGCAGCAGCGACGACTGACGATTTTGCACGCGCTGGTGCCTCGTCTTCGACACACGAGCCATAATATGCGGCAGCTTCGGCGCTGTTGCCCACCTGTAAAGCCCCCTTGTTATGGGCCACTTTGATGTAGAGTTTTGGGTACGGGTGGACGCATGTTCAGGGCCTGATGGGGGCGTGTGTGTTTGGCGGCAGGCGGTGAAGAAAGAGGGACTCGCTCTGAGACGTGGTCGCTACGTCACCTGCAGTGAGGCACGGCGGGCCGCTGCACAACATGATCGACGAAGGGGCCAACCGAGTTGGAGTGAGTTTCATTGGGAATTGTCGGCAGAGATGGCGGGATTGACGGCCAGCTGGAAGGCACCCAGTCGTGATGCAGCGCCTGAGAACCGACTGTCTTGGTTAGCAAAGCAAGTTTGACGAAAAACACGGTGCTCGTCCGCACGGGCATCAAGACTAAGTAGCAAAACGTTATGGAGATAGGTGGTGCAACGGATAGCGCAAATCATAAGCGTCTGCGCATGCGCCGCCCTGCCCGTTGCGGTGGCGGCAGAAGAGCAAACCCCCGTGATCAACGGACAGGATGAGTTCATCTCAAACTGTGCTCCCTGTCACGGCGAGGATGGGCGCGGAAACGGTCATATGGATGGCACACTGGTTAAGGCGCCAAGTGACCTAACCAACATCACTAAGCGCAATCTTGGTCTGTTTCCCTCAGACAAAATCGCCGACATAATTGCCGGGCGAAAGGCGCGGGCGGCCCACCAGTCATTTCAGATGCCAAAGTTTTTGGGGCGCTTCCGACAGTTTGAAGGCAAGCGCGGTTTTGATCAGGCAGAACTCAAAATCCAGGCGATCGTCCGGTATCTGCGCAGCGTACAAGTGCCCTGATATTGGCAAGTGGGGAACGCTAGATGGCATTGGATCTGTGCTGGTTCTGTCTAAGCTTGGCTAGAACTGAATCGTTCCTGCCGGTTCTTTGATGGTAAAAAGCGGCGGTCGCGGCTGAACGTGTTCTGTGGTCGCCCCGCCGGGGTGAAGGGCGTTTTGGATCACATTGAGCCATGTCGGCAAGGGCGCTTTGCTGCCGGGTGCAGACAGTCGCAGCACTGTCATCTTCCGATGCGACGGGCCAGATTCCAGAATATGGTGTGTCTAGCCCCCATCCTCAAAGTTAGGGTGCACAAATGGTTCACCCTGAATCTCGCCCGACCGATGGCGCACATACCAGCAGCGCCGACAGCTTTGATCTGCTACTTACGCTGAATACGAGCGAGGTAATCGACCAGCGCTAGCACGCGGTTTCTCGCGTATTCCTTGGCATATCTTCTTGCAACATCTGGAAAGCGTGGATCCAGTAACTCCTCCCTGGCTCTAGTGCTGAAGCGGTCACCCCAAATTGGCATATCGCGCGTGCCGTGGGCGCTGGCCGCATCACTGCCCTCGATCATGGCGTAGACTTTAGCAACCGGGAAAACGCCGCCGTTGTTTTTTTGTAGCACCGTCAGATCCGCAGGCTTGGCACCGGAAAGAAATTCCGTGACTGGCCCGTCGCCCTCGCCGCTTGTGCCGTGGCAAGACACGCAACTGTTCCTGTATTCCAACTCACCAGGGTCCACATGGCTCATCCCACTTTCTTGCGCAATTGCTGCGCTTGAACCCAAGATGAACGCAAAAAGGTGCACATTAAACATCGCAGTTCGCATAGCCGTTGCTCCCTGAATAGTCATCTAAAGTTGCTCTTAGATACTCACACTGGAAGACAGCTGAGAGCATTGACTTGGATCAGGCCATCTGAGGACAGACACAAACAAAGACGCTGCAATCGTTTGAATGCGTTGTTTTTCAGCGCTGACCGATTGCGCAAGGGCACTCTTCACGGTCTTCGGCGCGCCGTGGCTCGATGCAAAGAAGATGACCGCGCACCTCAATGGACTGAAGCTTCCCGGCGTGAAGTTCGAAGCAGCCCGATACAAACCACGCTCCATCCCCCGCGTCGCTACCAATCCGCTTTTTGTCGGCCAGACCATCAACGGCGTGCGCGTCGTCGTCACAGATGTGTCGCGCGTCGAACCTCTGGAGGTCGGAATTCACGCCTTGACGCGTGTCCTGCGACAGGCGCGCGCCAACGGCCGCACGCGACTGTTCCGGGATGTCTCGTTCTTTCACAAGATTGCCTGCACCCGCCGCCTGCACCGCATGTTAGTTGGCGGCGACCCCGGAAACGCCATCGTCACCGCCTGGAAACGCGAAGCAGCCGCGTTCAAGGCGAAAAGGCGGACGTATCTGTTGAATTGAGGGGTGGAAGGTCTGCTATGTGCCTGACAGCGCAAGCGCGTGCTGTGGTTTGCTGGCGGCAGCCGTGGGCCATGCGTGGACGGCCCCAAGTTGTCAAGGAAGATTAGCGCGTTGCATCCTTGGTCGGAGCAGCGCTGCGTTCGTTTAATCTTGTGTAGTTCACGTGACCGCTGGCCATAATGTCTCCTGAGCAGGCGGAGGACTCCGACTGAGTCCCCGCCCACATGCATGACTCGGTGTCTCTTCCGCGATGGGGGCGCGGTAGTTTGGATTAGAGGGATGCTGAGTGACGCGGAGGTGCTGTTCGACCTGGGTGAAACGATGGGGCCAGAATTCCATCATAATATAGATCAAGGCGTCGATCGGCCTGACAGGATTTACTCCTCATATTCCCCTCAAAGTGCAGGTGTTGTGATGAAGAGTACCAAAGAACTCCGCGATCGCTTTGTTTCCGAGCAGGTCGAGGCGAGAGGTGTTCGTGATCCGCTCGTGCTTGCGGCGATGCGCGCGGTGCCCCGCGAACTGTTCGTTCCGAAGGAGATGCAGGATGAGGCCTATGAGGACAGCCCGCTCCCCATAGGCGCCAAGCAGACAATCTCGCAGCCTTACATTGTGGCCTTCATGTTGGAGGCGCTGGTTCTTCGCGGCGGAGAGAAGGTACTCGAGATCGGTGCCGGTTCCGGCTACGCCGCAGCGGTTGTGAGCGAAATCGCCAGCTTAGTCTTCACGATCGAGCGCATCGGCCAGCTGGCAGAGAAGGCAGCGGGCAATCTGGCGGACGCCGGCTGCGACAATGTCCGTGTCCGCCATGCTGACGGGACCGAGGGTTGGGCGGAGGAAGCGCCTTTCGATGCGATCCTGGTCTCGGCCGGAGCGCCGGATGTCCCAAGTTCTCTGATGCGGCAGCTGAAGGTCGGCGGGCACATGGTCGTGCCGGTCGGCAGTGATGTGCGTGCGCAGGAACTGGTGAGAATTACACGCATCAATGAAGACGAGTTCGAACGCGAGGACCTCGCCGATGTCCGGTTCGTCCCGCTGATCGGAAAGGAGGGTTGGGAAAGCGAGGAGGCGGAATGGGAAACAAGTCCACCGCGAGTAATCCGGGCGCGACCCGCCGTCAGCTCTTCGGTGTCAAGCCTCATCACCAAATATTGCGAGTCCTTTGTCAGTCACGAGGATGTCGACCTGGAGGGATTACTGGACCGTATCGGGGACGCGCGTATCGTACTGATTGGCGAGGCGAGTCACGGCACCTCGGAATTCTACACGATGCGGGCGCGGATCACGCAGGAACTCATCGCGAAGAGAGACTTTACTATTGTCGCCGCGGAAGCCGATTGGCCCGACGCTGCCCGCATCGACAACTACGTCCGCCACCACAATGCCCCTCCATCGGAGTGGACGGCATTCGCCCGCTTTCCCACTTGGATGTGGCGTAATGAGGAAACCCGCGCCTTTGTAGACTGGCTACGTCAGCACAATGCAACGCTGCCAGGCGAACAGCGCACCGGTTTTTTTGGCCTCGACCTTTACTCCCTTTATACGTCGGTCGGTGCCGTAATCGGCTACCTTGAGACGGTCGATCCCGATCTAGCTGAAACGGCACGTGCGCGGTACGGCTGCCTCTCGCCCTGGGAGGCCGATCCGGCGGCCTATGGCCGGGCCGCTCTGAGAGACGCCTACAGGAATTGCGAACGATACGTCGCGAACATGCTCGCCGAACTTCTCCAGAAGCGTCAGGACTACATGCCTAAGGATGGCGAACGCTTTTTCGATGCGTCCCAGAACGCTCAGCTGGTGGTCAACGCAGAGCAATATTATCGGGTGATGTACTATGGTTCGCGAGCATCCTGGAACCTGCGCGACAGCCACATGTTTGAGACATTGCAGAGCGTGCTGAATTTTTACGGGGACGGTTCCAAAGCCGTAGTCTGGGCCCACAACTCGCATGTTGGCAATGCTGCCGCCACCGAACTGGGCCGTCGAGGTGAGCATAACATCGGGCAATTGTGTCGGCAGCACTTCGGCGATGCGTCCTATCATATTGGATTCGGGACGAATGATGGAACCGTTGCGGCGGCCTCGTTTTGGGACGGACCGATGGAGACCATGAAAGTGAGGCCTGCTCACGCTCAGAGCTATGAGCGGTTCTTTCATATGACCAACATTCCCGGAATGCTCCTACCGCTTTCCAGAAAATGGAGTGCAAACGTGTATGAAGAGTTGGTCAAGCCGCGACTTGAGCGCGCGATCGGCGTGATCTACCGTCCTGAAACCGAGCTTGCCAGTCACTACTTCGAGGCGGTTCTCCCGCGTCAATTCGACGAGTATGTCTGGATTGACCGGACGACTGCTGTGAAGCCGTTTGACGTAGCTGAGCTTCAGGGGGTGCCCGATACGTATCCCTTTGGACTCTGAGCAAGCTGTAATCGTCGCTGTTTAAACTGGGCCACTTACGGGTGGTTTTGAGACATCATGGAATTCAAAGATTACTATGCGGTTCTTGGAATAGAGCACAACGCGACGCAGGATGAAGCGAAGCGTGCCTACCGGAAGCTTGCGCGCAAGTTCCATCCTGACGTCAATAAGGATCCTTCGGCGGAGGAAAAATTCAAAGAGGTCGGGGAAGCTTATGAAGTCATCGGCGACCCTGAGAAAAGAGCAGCCTACGATCAACTAAGCAAGGGCTGGAAACCGGGCAAAGAGTTCCAACCTCCGCCGGACTGGGATGCTGGGTTCGAATTCTCTGGTGCGTCGTCAGGATCGGCGCGTGACTACAGCGACTTCTTTGAGCAGGTATTCAAGGGCATGCGCCAAGGTAAGCATGGCCCGCGCGGCGGCGGCGAATTCCACGCACGCGGTGAAGATCACCACGCACGCATCATCGTTGATCTGCGCGATGTTTTCGAAGGCGCGACACGCACGATAACGCTGCGCGTGCCGGACGTCGACGAAACCGGCCACTTGCGTCTGCGCGACCGCACCCTCAATGTTAAGATCCCCAAGGGCGTCACGGAAGGTCAGACGATCCGCCTCAAGGGACAGGGATCTCCTGGCATGGGCCGGCTACCGGCTGGAGATCTCTACCTGGAGGTCGACTTCAAGCGAGATCCGCTCTACCGCGTATCCGGCCGTAACCTGTATATCGATCTGCCTGTCGCCCCTTGGGAGGCGGCGCTTGGCGCAAGCGTCAAGATACCCACACCGGCGGGGCCGGTCATGCTGAAGATACCGCCGGGCTCATTCCAGGGCAGAGAGCTTCGCATAAAGGGCCGTGGGATCCCAGCAAGTGAACCCGGAGATCTCTACGCTGTTCTCAAGATTGCATTGCCACCTGCCGAAACCGATCGGGCCAAGAAAGTCTATGAGGACATGGCCCGCGAACTCTCCTTCGATCCCCGTTCCAAGCTTGGAGCATAGATAGCAATGCCTGAACAAGCTTCACCTAACCATCCCTCTGAAATTGTCGAGGCAGGTACGACATGCACGCTTGATGAACTCTGCCTATCCTGCAAAGTCGATGCTCAATGGATTGCCGAGTTGGTCGAGCATGGTGTGATCGAACCTGTTGGTCAAAACAAGGCGGACTGGACATTCACTCATCTCACAATAGTACGTGTAGCAAAAGCAAAGCGCCTTCAGCGTGATCTCGCATTGGACATTTCTGGTTTGGCACTGGCCCTGGAATTGCTTGATGAAATCGACGGCCTACGTTTGCGTTTGAAGGCTTTTGAGTCTGAGCGTTAATTTGGTAATCAATGTGCATCCGTGGTTATTCCGGCTGAGGATATATAAGATCTCATCCGAACGCCCGGGTGCCGCTAGCGCGTGTTCAGGGCCAGGAAGCGACATTCACCTGCACTCCGACTCGAGGTCGGATGGCTACATTATAAGCGCCTTAATTCAGTTCCCCCACTTTGCGCAGCGCGACCCACGTCATCAGCGGACCAGCCAATTCAAACACCACCGTTGTTCCAACGGCCAATGCTAGGAGGCTCTCCGAATACTGGGGAAACTCGTTACTCGCAACAAGCGCCATTCCTAACGCAACCCCAGCTTGAGGCATAAGGGCCGGACCAATCCATACTCGGTGTAACTCCTTCGCCCTTGCCAGAGTGCTCCCAAGCCATCCGCCGAGTATGCGAGAAAGCGTCCGCAGGAGAATGAAGGTAATGCCTATGACCCCAATGGTCGCAAGACTTTCAATATGTAACGTAGCACCGGAGAGCACGAAGAAGAGAACCATAAAGGGCCACTCGACGTTTTCGATCTCATGAAACGGTCTACTGTGATGCCTGGCGCAATTAACAACGATTGCGCCCACCACGATCCCCACGAGTAGGAAGGAGACTCCGAGCCAGCCAGCAAATCCCGCGCAGAGAAAAACAAGCCCAAGCGCTTCAGCCTGCGACGGTTCACCCGGACTCAGCCGACCCGTAAAATATGCTGCTGGTAGTCCCAGTGCGACACCGAGCGCGACGGCACCGCCGACTTCCCAAAGTCCACTGCTCAAAATTGCGAGGCCTCCGCCTCCGCCGATTGCCTTAGCGAGCACCAGAAGAAAACTAAATGCGATCAGTCCCCACGCGTCGTCGATCGCGACAATGCCTAGCAACGTGTCTGTGAACGGGCCCTTCGCTCCGGTTTGTCGCACCACGTCTTGGGTAGCCGCAGGGGCTGTCGCTGTTGCTATGCCCGCAAGAACGAGTGCCAACGCCACGGGTGTTCCGACTATGATGAGACCAACGCTTACGACTAGCGTCGTGGTCACTACAACAGCGAGAGATACGGAGAGTATTACCCTGCCGTGCTCGCGCATAGAATTGAGGGAAAGCCGACCTCCGAGAAGAAATGCAACCATCGCCAAGGCTGTGGTTGCCATGAAGTCATACCAGCCGTGAAAGGCCCTCGGCAGCAGACTAAAACCGGACTGACCAGCAGCTACGCCAAACAAAATTAAAAGCGTAACTCTGGGCACGCGGGTCCGCCTGCCGATCTCATCCGCAAGAAGGCCGAGAAGCAATAGCCCGCCCAAAACGAGAAAAATAACATGGGTATCCATAGCCTTTGTGTAACATTGAAGCGTGTGCCGATGACAGCCCTTCAACAGTAAAGGAATAGAATGTTGGATCTCTAAATCGGGGACCGCAGACGCGCCAAGCGTAGGTCCTCCACTAGCCTTGAACGATTCTTTGACTGACCGATCATCTGAAAGTGTCCGCTCATGAGTGTCCAACAAACGTGCCCTGTCGCTATCAATAGACTTACGCTGCAGTAGGATCGAGGTCCGCTTTGCGTTTGTCAGCGCGTCACACGATGTTGCGCCTGCTTACGGCGGCTGAGGGTCAGGATGCACAGTTCGGCGTCCGAACATAGACTGACGCGGCAGGGCCGAAAGCAGTCGCTAGCGCCGGAATCCTGTGTCGGCGTGATGCACTGCAGCGATTTTCGCGTCGACAACTACAGACTTGATATGCGTGGAAAGCACACGCCATCAGATGATCCGGGTCTGGCTTGTGGCGCTTGTGGCCCGGAAGACCCGTTTGCGAAGCGCCCGGTGATGTCTGATCCCGAAGGATTACCGGAAGCGTTCGACCCTGACTTACCGCTCTCAAGGGTCGACCGGACGTGACGCTGCCCAGCGCCAACCGCGCCCCTTGACCCACTACAGACGAAGTGCCGGTGCTCAACACGATGTTGCATGCGACGTTGGCAAGCTGCGTGTCACGGTGTGCGCCGCAATAACGAGCGATGCCACGAGAAAAATATGAAATGTCCGGTCTACCCCCAGGCGCGTTTAGACATCGATTTCACTGAGGGCCAATTTGAGACATTGCGCCAGCTACTTGAATGCTGGCAGTGCCGGGTTTTCACCCTTGTCTTTCGCGATCAGCCAGTGTTGCCATTCTTTGGAGTGATAGGGCCACCTCGGATGCCATTTGCTTGCGTCACGCTCCGTCACATGGTCCGGACCGGTAATGCACCAACGGGGCGGCTCCGGCGATAGATAGAACTTTTCACGCTGTTTTTGTGTAAGGCAACGTCGAACAGAACTCTTGGCATATTCAACAATATCTTGGCTGAATTTATAGACGTCCCAGATGCGCGCCGTCTTGTCTTCAGACCCAGTAACAACGAACGAACCATCTCGCGAGATGCCAAGTGCATGCACAACACCCTTGTGGCCTTCCAGGATGGCACTCGCCCTCCCTGTCTTCGCATCCCAAATCCGAACTGTCGTATCACTAGAACTCGTGACAATGAATGAGCCGTCGGCTGAGATCGCAACGTCCGTGATCTCGCCCTCATGACCTTTGAGGACGATGCGAGGTTTTCCGCTCTTGGCGTCCCAAATGCGTGCCGTGCCATCGCTAGACCCGGTGACGATAAAGGAGCCGTCAGGTGAAATAGCGACGGCCCCCACATCGCCTTTATGGCCTTTGAGAACAGCGCGTTGTTCTCCACTCTTTGCGTCCCAAACACGCGCAGCATCCCAAGAAGTCATGTTGTCACTAGAACCGGTGACTACGAAAGAATATTCAGGTGAGATAGCGACAGCTTCAACCCATTTCTTATGGCCTTTGAGTGTGGCGCGCTCGTGCCCAGACCTAGCGTCCCAAATGCGCGCCGTCCTGTCCATAGAGCCAGTGACTACAAAGGATCCGTCTGGAGAGATCGCGACGGCAAATACATTGGATCGATGCCCATTAAGGACAGCGCGTTGTTTCCCTGTATTGGCATCCCAAATACGGGCCGTGTGGTCTTCAGAACCGGTAACAATGAAAGAACCGTCTTGGGCTATGGCGACGGAGTTTACTAGCTTTTGATGACCTTTAAGGATGACACTTGTATTCCCGGTCCGGGCGTCCCAGATTCGCGCAGTATTGTCATTGGAAGATGTGACGATAAATGTGCCGTCGGGCGAGATGGCAACGGCCTCCACAGCGCCCTCGTGGCCTTTGAGGATGGCTCGTTGTTTTCCGGTCTCTGTCTCCCATATACGTGCTGTTTTGCCCCAAGAGCCGGAAACAATAAAGCTACCGTCAGGGGAAATGGCGACTGCCCTCACACTACCCTCATGGCCCGTGAGGATAGAGCGTTCTCCTCCGCTCCTTGTGTTCCAAATGCGCGCCGTATTGTCCGAAGAGCCTGTAACGAGGAAGGAACCGTCTGGTGAGATGGCGACTGAATTCACAAAATTCTCGTGACCGTCGAGGACGGCAAGTGCTTTGCCAGTCTTAGCACTCCAAATTCGCGCAGTATTGTCATTGGAGCCGGTGACAATAAATGAGCCACTAGGAGAGATGGCGACGTCATGCACTCTTTTCGCGTGTCCAGTTAGGACGGCGCGTTCTTCACCTGTCTCGGCGTCCCAAATCCGGGCTGTGTTGTCCCGAGAACCTGTGACAATAAATGAGCCGTCTGGCGATATAGCCACAATGTCCACCCAATCCTCATGGCCCTGAACAACGGCACGTTCAACGCCGGTCTTGGCATCCCAGATGTGGGCCGCACGGTAGGTGCCGGTGACAACAAGAGCGCCGTCATTTGAAATGGTGACGGCTCCCACCCCATTCTTATGGCCATCTAAGACGGAGCGCTGTTCTCCGGTGTTTGCGTCCCAGATGCGGACCGTCCGTTCTTCAGAACCTGTAACAACAAACGAACCATCTTGTGAGATGGCAAGGGCATACACTGGGGCCGAGTGTCCCTTGAGGATGGCGCGTGCCTTCCCCGTCTTCGCATCCCAAATGCGCGCAGTAGCGTCATAAGAGCTGGTGACAATGAAAGAGCCGTCGGCTGAGATCGCAACGTCCGTGACCTCGCCCTTATGACCTTTGAGGACGATGCGAGGTTTTCCGCTCTTGGCGTCCCAAATTCGTGCCGTATTGTCATTAGAGCCAGTGACAATAAAGGTACCATCTAGCGAAATGGTAACGACCCCTACATCGCCGCTATGGCCCTTAAGGGTGGCACGCGCATGTCCCGTATTTGCGTTCCAAGTGCGTGCCGTGCCATCGCTAGACCCGGTGACGATAAAGGAGCCGTCAGGTGAAATGGCGACGGCATACACCCCATTCTTATGGCCTATGAGGGGAGTTTGCTCACGGTTGCCTCTGAAAGCAAAATCAAGGCTGAACTGAGCTGTAGCCCAATAGGGCCTTCCCCTTTGCGACGGATCTAAACTCTGCATGTCGGGAAGCGCTTCCAGTGCCAAGAGCATACCTGTACCGTGATCTCCGGAATCAGCTTGTTGTTTTGCATAATCAGCCAAAAACTTCGATTGACTAAGAAGTGCTGCATTTCGCGTTTTCACGGCTTCTTCACGCTGGAAATAAGCAAAACCTGCCAATGCTACCGCGCCAACCGCGATTGCCAACAAGCTTCCCGTCCAATAGCGTTGTCGCCGAGTCGCTGCCTGTCGGCTCGCCAGGATAAGGTCTAGGACATCCGCGGATGGATGTTCGCTGCTTGGAGTGTGTGTCTTCCATTCCTCTGCAGCGGTTAAGGCGGCCCCACGCAGCAATAGTGCGTTTGCTCTCTCTCGTCCGAGCCATTCGCGAGCGCGATCCGCCAAGCGCGTATGTACCTTGACCCAAGTTCTGTCTGTATTTAGCGCCGCAACAAGATCATCGAGATGATCTTGGAGACTGAACTCTCCGACCACCGGCAAAATATGGATTCTACCGAGGGCCTCAGGAAGCTCTTCCGGCGGCACTGGTTTGACGGCAACAGGAACTAAACGCTTGTTCAGACGCGCGACTTCGCCCAACTCCCAATTGCACCACTTTGACGAGACCGAATCCGGACTGACTAGCCAGATGACTGTATCGGAGGCACGAATAAAGTCGGCAAGTTCATTTTGCCATTCTTCGCCATAGGGCAAATCGCGTCGGTCGATTGTTACGTCAAAGCCGCTGTCCTCAAGCGCTCCGACAAGGCCATCGGCGGCACTCATATCCGAGCGCGAATAGGAGATGAAGACCTTAAGAGCTCCGGACTGGGTTTCGCCCGACCTGCCCGGTTTTTTTGCTACTTGCACCCTGCCACACTCCGTTGAGCGCTAATCCGCAACCGCCACCAACGGTACTAAACGGATAATTTCGAATCAACGTAAGCGCGGGTGCCATTAGTGATGTCCGAAAAGGGTCAAGGGGCGCGGTTTGCGTAGCGCGCTGGGCACGGACGGTCCATCTTCAAGACCGGAAAATTTGCCTAATCGAAGAGATATCTTCAGCTTTGCCCTCAGCTGCGGCCGGGTTCATGCAACGCAGCGAAACGTCGAGGAGGGCCAGTTGCAGACGTTCCACATTCCGGTCGCATCCCTATTGATGACTAGCGGGCGCTGTCATGCTGGGCCACGCCACGGCCAGCCGCAGGCTCGTAGCCGAATGATCACAGGTTACCTTGCGCAAAAATCAAAATAACGTTCACTTGTTAGAACCAACGCTGGATACAAAGATTCGCAGCACGCGGCGCTAAGAATATTTCGATAAATTCAATGGATGGATTGCGCTGGGGTTATATTGGCGTAAGCGAGTACTTGATGGGAGGTGGCAATATGCGAAGGTTGTCGATCATCGGTCTGTGTTGTCAGCAGGTGATAGCTATTGCAGCATTTGCTGGCACTTGGCATCCCTACTTTGCACAGGCACAGGAGACGCCGACGGCAAAGGCATCAACCGACGCCAATTCGAACCAGGTGCGATCGAAATCCGCAGAGCCTCGAACATGTCACTTTGGCGATGATGGGGAGGGAGTCCGTGCGATTCTAAGCTTGGAATCACAGGGTGAAGTTATTGAGAGTGGGCGCCCAGTTTGGTTGAGCTGGCAGATAGAGGGTGCTTTGCGCAAGGATTGCACGACACCGCTTTATCTAATTGCAACGTTTCCAGATGCGGTTCGGTTCGAAGGCAATGGTTATGTTGCATTGACGCCAGGCGCACCTGCTCCATTCGGTATAAAATACGCCTCTGAGAAGACACGCGTTGTAGTTCCGCTGCACGCATACGATGGGGTCAGAACCGGACGATTTGGAGTCCGCTTTTTCCGGTCAGGTGATTTCTCGATTTCATTATCCGCCGTTGAGGTGCCGAAATGGGATCTAACGTCCCGTCGTAGAAGCGATTTTGCGTTTGGCAATGAGGTTGTCCACGCTGCCACACAGGACAGTTTGAATGTCAGCGTTCTTTTGGGGGCACCAAAAATTGTTATTCAGGATCGCTTTTCAACGGCACGTCCGACGCGCGTGATCGTCTCGAACGATGGTGCTTATGAGATCCGGTACCATGAACTCGAGCCGGAAAACTATGATTCAGATAGGAATGTTCTGACCAAGGCTAGCGGCACCTACCGCGTTATCGATCGGGCAACTGGAGAACTCGTGATTGAGCGGGAGGGTAGCCATCCGATGTTCTCTCCAACGGCGCGATTCGTCGGAGCCTATCGAGGAGAGAATGGGAGATTTGAGGTCGTAGACCTTCTGGCTGGCCAGCTGGTCGTCGAACTTTGCATTGATCAGTGCAGTCAGGACGCTGAAGCAAATAACAGCGGAATCGTAAGAACGAAAGTCGCAGTTAGTGTCGATGCCGTAGGTTGGGCAGCAAACGACTCGTTCCTTTTTACTTCTCGGGCAAACCGAGGCACCGTTAGGCTTCATAGCAGCTTGATTGCACGACCGGTGCTGCGGTCCGGCATGGGTCCAAGCGGAGTCATCGGATGGGATACAAGCTCTGCGATCGATCTGGAGAACGCCGTGTTCGCGTATTCGGGATACAATGAAGGAGGCATGTATTACGACGGGTGGGATGCCTATTCGTTGCTCGGTGCAATTGGTGACACCAAGGAGAATAGCTCCGTGCAGCCTAGGGCTAGCCAGATGCTGCTCGAAGTCTCGGGTCAAGCGCGAGCCTCAGAGACGCAGCTCAATGATTGGTCCTTTGGACAAACTGTTCGACTGAGTCATGGCGATCCGGAAGACCTCAACTACAATACGGATCATCCAAGTGGACGCGATCCAAAGGCCGTGGCCTCTCTCGTTCGCCACAAAAATGGTCAGACAGCGCAGCTTGTCTCCCCTGACGCTGCGCCGCTTGTTTCACACAAGGCATCCGTTCGCGCGACTCGGACACCAGACACAGTCGTCACCGGTTTAGCGACAACTTCCCAAAATCTGAACAAGAACCGGCGAATGGCCCGCCTTTTTGCGCGCCTCTCAGACTTCGGTATTGAGCTGAGGGCTACCACGCCATTGAAATCAGAAAAGTTGCCCGATTTTAGCAAGAAGACGAGAATTGAGTCCTCACTCTTTCGCGAGAGAGAGTCTGAAGACTGCCTGCTCGGCAGCTTGAGGCAGTTTGCCATTGATGGCGTTAAGCATGCCTGGCCGGTTAGTGTTGAAGGACGCAAGCAATGGCTCGCGCAGAGCCTTTGTGGCGTTTGCCCGGGGGCTGCGTGTTACACGATGGGCCAATTGGCTGTTATTGGAATGGATCAGGCTGGTGAGCCGTCTGAGCTAACAATTGTCGGCAAAGGAATATCCGCATACGAGTCCTATGTCCGTAATGTCGAAGATAGTTGGGATAATTGGCTGCGCGCAATTGATCCTTTCGGCCTATACGACGAGAGACCTGTGAAGCCATTCTTTGATGCGAAATCTGGGTTGATCGCTATTGCAACATCAGCGCAATCGATCATTGTCTTTGATGTTAGTCGACGAATTTCAACAGCGATGCTGGCCGATGTTCCGCAAGGCGACTCCGTTGAACACTTAGCCGTTACAGTAGACGGACGTCATTTGTTGCAGATCAATAGTGATGGTCAGTTCTTTATCCACGAACTGTTGAGTGCAAAACAAATTCTCTCAGGCTATTACGTCGACGACGAAGTGATAGTTTACACGGATGAAGGCTACTATGACGCGACGCCAGAAGGCGCGCACCACGTATATCTGCGGTTTCTCGGAGGTCGTGGCTTGCAGTCTCTGCACCACTTCAAATCTGTGCTCTATCGGCCAGAATTCGTACGCGCGATCCTGAAAGGGGCGTCGGGGAAGCTGACGCCGCCGCGGCTATTGCCTCCACCGCAACTTAATCTGACAGGTCGGCTCACTGGTGGGTCAGAAGTGCGCAAGCTTGCTCTCAACATCGTCGCCCATTCGCAAACGCCTATGGCGCGCATTGACGTGTTTGGTGACGGTCGGCTCATTCGGAGCATTCCTGCGTCTGACATTTCGAACGGCCGAGAAGGTAAGAGCGTTAGAATGCATGCCGATATAGTGGTCCCATCTGAAACGCGCTGGGTTACAACATCAGGCACCAATGCTGTCGGTATATCTAGCGCACCGGTTTCCATACGTATGGGAGCCAACCCAAAGGCTGCGCCAACAGGTCGTTTGCACGTCCTCTCTGTCGGCACGGATCAATATGACGACCCGAAGATCAAGGACCTAACCGGTGCCCGGTTTGATGCAGAAAGACTGTCTGCCGCATTTCGCCAAGCCAGCCCGTATTATCGTTCGGTGACGCACACGCAAATGTTGGACGAGCGCAAACTCGCGGCAAAACTACCCAAAGTCATAAGCAAGCTCGGCCGTTCTCTGAGTAGTCGCGACACGCTTATCATAATGATCGCAGGTCATGGCCTGCGCGATGCCAAGGGCGGATACTATCTTGCGACCCGGGAAAGCCGCATCTCGAGTTTATCTTCGACTTCTCTTGCATGGTCCGAAATTGAACGGGCCATGGCAAGCGTCAAAGCGCGAATCTTAGTCTTCCTTGATGCTTGTCACTCAGGGGCATCTGGCGCTTCGGGCACGAACGATGGTGCCGTCGCTGGGCTTGTTGCAGATCCGGAAAAGAGCCTGTTGGTCATAGCTGCGTCGAAGGGGCGTCAATACAGTTTCGAAGAAGCAAAAGGCAAGGGAGGGCGATTTACGAGCGCGCTGGTCGCCGCGCTGACACATGATCGCCCAAAGGCTGATCGCAACAATGATGGATTAGTCGAGCTTTCGGAGCTTTATGGCTTTCTAAAAGCCAATGTTGTTTCAGTAACGAAGGGCCGCCAGACACCCTGGATCGCACGCAACCGGCTCGTGGGCCGGACCCCGATTCACTAGGCTAGTGCGCGGCAAGTGATTGCAAATGCAGATACGCTGACAAGTTGTGTCGCTGAATGTCTGTCTTGGGTCATGAGCACACGTCATGCCCCATATGAAACCGCTACCGGTTGCACACTTGGAGCGGAAACAGTTCGAGACTGCGTTAACAGCAGTGCTGGGCCAAATGGAGACCTTCAAGAGCGTGAATTTCGGCCGGTTTCCAACCTGAGACTGACGCTGCCATAAAGGGTAAGTCGGCTCGGACATTCCACGGAATTGTCTACTGCTTGGCTAACACGTCAATGGCCTGACGCGTGCCCCGACCAAACGAACCGTCGATGGCGCCATCGTAGACGCCGGCATCGTGCATCAACCGCTGCAGTTCGCGACGAAACTCTTTGCTCCAGGCATCCGAGTTCGTCGTCATCTCTTTAACCGCATAGGGATTATCCTTCTTGAGTGCCGCAACCATAAAACGTGCTGCCTCCCGTGGATCTTTGGTTACGCCAAATCCGCTCTCGTACGCCACCGCGAGATTGTACATAGCGTTTGGATGGCCCTTGTCGGCGGCTCTGCGGTACCAACGATTGGCTTGCGCAACGTCCTTGGTGATACCAGTGCCACTTCGCAAGTTCTGCGCCAGATTGTACATGGCATTTGCAACGCCCTCGGTGGCGGCTTTGCGATACCAGCGGTTGGCCTCCGTTAGGTTTTTCGTTATGCCAGTGCCATTTCGCAGGTTCAGCGCTAGATAATACATAGCGTTCGCATGACCCATATCAGCGGCCCTGCGATACCAACGGTTGGCTTGCGCGACGTCCTTGGCGAGGCCAATGCCCTTTTCCAGATTTATGGCAAGTCGATACATGGCGTTTGCCTGACCCTTGTCGGCGGCTTTGCGGTACCAGCGGTTGGCTTCCGCAACGTCTATGGCAATACCTTGGCCGGTTTGCAGCTTCCATGCGTGATCGAACATGGCATCCGCATTGCTCTCGTCAGTGACGTTGTGCCCCAAACCGCGGGTTTCTGGTTCAACCGTCGTATGTTTGGGCTCGCTTTGTATGCCTTGATCGTCTGAGTAGGGAGCGGGTCCGTGCCCGAAAAATAGCGCCGCGCCACTTATCAGGAGCAATACCAACCCGGCGCTAAACATTGCTGCGTGTGAACTAGATAAACCTGACTTTTTCGAGTTGCCTTTCGCTGTCGAGGCGTTGGAAGAATGATCACTGAAGTCATCACTGATCGGTTGCCAAATCTTTGTCGTCGCGAGCAGTTGGGCTTGGTCTCCGACAATCGTTGTCGGTGGCAATGTCGAAAAGAGCTGCTTGCGCCAGTCATTGACCGACTGGGGGCGCCCCCTCGGCATGACCTTGAGGGCCGCATCAATTGCATCAAGAAACTCAGACCGATATCCCGATTGCGTCGCAGGAAGAGTTTTTGACGAAGCATAATTGTCTTCCAGCATACGGCTTGTTGATTCCGGTGGTGCTTGTCCGGACAATGCCCTGTAGGTCGTCGCAGCCAGCCCGTAAATATCCGTCCATGGACCCTGTTGCTTGTTGTCGGTCGTGTAGGCTTCCTGTGGTGAATAGCCTTTTGATACAATAGCCGCTGTCGTGCCTGCCTGGTCAGCGGCGGCATGTCGGGCAGAACCAAAATCGAGAAGCACGGGGCTACTATCTTCAGTGCGAATGTAGATGTTTGCTGGTTTGACATCCCGGTGCAGAATGCCAGCAGAGTGCACCACCTCAAGAGCATCCAAGAGCGGCGGTAACAGGCGATCGCATTCAGCCTGCGTCAGCGAACGCCCAAGGGCATGGAGCCAAGCCTCCATATTCGAGCCCGTCACATACTCCATCACAATATAGGCTGTGTCGTTTTCTTCAAAAACACGGTGCACGCGAACAATACTTAGGTGGCGGAACTTCGCCAGGATCTGAGCTTCACGAATGAACCGGTGAAGGGCCCACTTGAAGTGCTTTTCATCCGATGGCGTTTTGGCTTCCACGCGCAAGTTGTCTGCCCGCACAGCCAGATCGGATGGAAAGTACTCCTTGATTGCGACTTCCCGACCAAGGCTTTTCTCAAGAGCATGATACGTGTTTGCAAACCCGCCACTTCCCAAGTGGGCCAGGATCCGGAACTCACCGATCAGTTCGGTGCCGGCAGGTAGGATTTGCTGGTATGCCATGCCAGATACCGAACCTTTACCTGTGATAACCAGGAGCCGACCGTTCATCAGCCGGACCAACAGGTTATCGGCCTGCAAAGCTGTTCTGCCATGAGCCTATTTGGCTCAGCTGCTTCAGGTGCAGGCAAAGTGCACCCGACTTGCGCCAATCTATCTAATTCCAACGACCTATTCCAGATTACTGTAGCAGTCGCCGAAAACCGACTGAGGTCGGGAATGCTGTACTTCTCTTGTGGGTCAAGATGCGCGGTTAGCACGGAGCACGGGGCACGTACGGTCTGCCCTTAGCACCGGAAAGTTCGCCTCATGGCGTGGCGTTCTTCAGCTTCGCCCTCAGCCGCCGCCGCGGGCTGCACTGCAGCGAAACGATGATGCGGGCCAATGTAAGGTCCCCTCACCAACAAAGGCTAAGACAGACTGATCCGCCACCGACCGTCTATATCCACCACGGTCCGTCACGTACCGTTCCGCACTGGTGGGGCTGGTGGTGGGGCTGGGACAAGGGCTTCAAAAAGAAATCAATGAAAACAGAATAATAAGCCCATTCGTCGCGGACTCTCCCTCCGCCACCATTTCGCTCACGCGCCGAGGGCGCTCCGCGGGGGCGGCACTCACCCCGGGTCGCGTTGCTCCCAAGCCCTCCAGGCTCAGAATTAAGTTCGAACTCAGTCTCTCTCCCTCCGCCAGACAAGAATGCCGACCCGCAATGACTTCCCACTCGCCAGTTGCAATCGCAAATCTCACATAGGTTGACCCGCAAGCGCGCGCACATCGCCGGTCATAGGGTCAATCGGACGGAGAAGCTGCAGTCTTGCCGGTATAGACACAAGAACGCAGCATGTCGGAATCAGTGACGCTCACCAATTGGCAATCGTATTGTCCGCCGCTTTTCTAAGCGAACCCGCATCATGGATGATGACAGTGCGAAGCCCTTCGGTGTCAATAACACCTTCCGACTTCAATTGACTGATTTGTCGGCTGACGGTCTCGATGGTCAACCCGAGGAATTCACCCATCTCGGTCCGCGACAATGGTAATTCGTAGCGAGCCGAACCATCTCCATTCGACGCGGTCGGTGTCAGCCTGCTCTTGCGTTCAATCAACAGCTCAATGAAGCTTGCAACCTTCTCTCGTGCGGTCAACCGGCCAAGAACGAACATCCATTGGCGCGCTGCTTCCAGTTCAACAAAGGTTCTCTGAAGTAAAGCGTGCTCAAGTTCCGGCTGGTCGCGCAATAGCTCTTCGAACGATGCGCGCGAAAAGCAGCACATATCCAAATCCGTTGCCGCCTCGATTTGTATCGGGCCCTGCTTACCAAAGGGCCGCCCCACAAAATCACCTGGAAACTGCAGACCAACGATCAGTTGGCGCCCATCCCGCTTGGTTCTGACAAGCTTGACGACACCACGCACAATGACAGCGAACCATTTTTCCTCATTGTCTCCCGAGACAATGACCTTTCCCCTAGGGAAGCGTCGGCGGTGCGCCATCTGGTGCAGGCGCTCAGCATCCACGGCCGGTAGCGCACAGCAGAGGGCCTGGCTGCGAACATCGCAGTTTTTACAAGCGGATGGTGAACCCAACGCTCAATCCTCTTTAGAGCAAAGCAATCGACACTTCGTGGGGCTCTTGCTCGTCATACTATCGAAAAATTAGAACCCGGCATATGCGCTCGATTGTCCTCACGGCTTCGGGCTTTCAGTGGGAGATACCTCGTAACGACGCAAGGATCGGACGACGCCGACAACGAACAGTACGCCTCCAACGACGGCAAAGACGGCACCGATACCATTCAGATAAAGCCCAACAACAGCGCCATCGACGACAACCGACTCGGCTGCAGGCGCTTTGCGCGGTGCACCATAGCCGCCAGCAAGGAAGAGGCCGATCGATGCGGCCAGTTGGCCAAGACCAAAAAGTACAAGTTGGCGGGTGAGCGCCTTCCGCGGCATCATTGGGCAACCCATGCGTGGCAGACAGTAACGCGCGGCAAGCCCCATCATCGCGAGGTTCACCGCAGCAATAACTGCGTGATAATGGGCCGGCGTGCGCGTATCCGACCCACTGATCACGAGACCCATCACCCCTCCGGCACCGAACACGATCACAGATAGAACGACTGCCACAAACGCAGGATCTCGCCATGGCAAACCATTGTTGGATCGAACTGCCATCACCGCGGCAAACCCGCTCGCTGCGACCAATATCGCAGGCACCCCCAATACAAACTTCAACCGGCGAAATGCTTCGACCTGGGACACTGAATAAGGATCGAACGAAAAATAAAATATTGGCGTACAAGACGAAAACACGACAATGATCACGACCGCCAGTTTAAATAGGCGGAGGTTGGTCACTTGATCGCCCAGGCTTTGGCGCAACAGCAGGAACCAGCCCGTCAGCAGCAACAGGCAGTTTAGAAACTGCATCACGTGTCCGCCGCCCCAGAACAATTGCTCATTGAAAGAGCGTGAAAGCGGCATATCGGTAAGCTGCAGCGAGGCCAAACACACACAAAACAGCGCCATAAGATAGAGCACGCTGCCACCAATCATGGCGAAGGTCAGCGGGCCGGATTGGGTCCAGTTAGGTCTCAGGTTCGCGAGAAGCCGGACAACCGGAAGTGCTATGGCGACGGCAAAAAGTAAAAGCCCCAAATAGTAGAACGGATGGATAATGACGGGCACATAGTTGTTGAGCGAAGCTTCGCTGCCGTCGAGAAATGCGGGCACAAACAAGAGGGGGAACGCATACGCGGTTAGTCGGCAGCCGACACGTCCAAGAACGTTCCATCTGGGCTGCATGCCGCCCATCAGCTCATCCGTCGCGATCGATACCAATAGGGCGAAAACAGTCAGGAGCCATAAGACCAGCGAAAAAACGACATGTATGACGAGCCCCTTGGAGAAAAAGTCTACCGGCCACGGCAGAAGGTTTTGCATACCGTGTATGCGCGATGCGGCCAACATCAGCGCGAATGCGCCTGCGACACCTAATGATGCAACCGCCAGCGTCAACCAGGCGCGCAACTCAGCGCGCACTTCTTCCTTCCACGGCGCGCCAGGTACTGCCTCTCGCGAAGAAGTTAGATCAGGCGTGACGGTCGTTTGCACCATGGCGATGACCCTTGGGGGACTTCTGATACGTCTAGGGGACCTTATGCGGCCAGATCAGCATCACCATGATGTAGATCACTATGCCAGAGCAAGCGACGAAGAACCACACGGGCCAAGCCCAACGTGCTAACCGCTTGTGCTTTTCGTAGTGCCCTGCAAGCGCTCGGTAGACCGTATATGGGACAAGCGGTGCAGCTATTGTGGCCATGATGATGTGCGCCGTCAGGAGTGTGAAATATATCGGTCGGATGATTCCTTCGCCGCCAAACTTCGCCAGTCCGGCTGCAAAATGGTAGCTGAGGTAAATCACCATGAAGGCGACGCCCAGAAACGTCGCAAATATCATCACCGCACGATGCTGCCTCTTGTGCCCACCACGGATTAGGATGTAACCCGCCGCCAAAGCTATAATTGTCAGGATATTGATAATTGCCAAGACACTTGGCAGATGAATTCCATAGAACATGCCGACTCATGGACCATATTGGATGATCTTGTAGATGATCGATATGTACATGAATACTGATAAGCACAAAAATGCAAGCAGGGTGACCCAGAGCGCTCGTTTTCTGCGCGCCTTTCCGGTATTGGCCAACTCCTGTTTTGCCTGTTCCATTTGTGCTATCCCGGCGGTGACCAAAAAAGCACGGTGAGCAACCCCAGAGGAAGCCCACCGCAAGTCCAATTGCTAGTTGTATTCGTAAGGCGTCCAGTTCTCGTCGACGCGTACCGGTTTCGGAAAATTGCCCGGTCCTGGCGGGCTTTCGGTATGCGTCCACTCGAGAGACTTGGACTTCCATGGATTTGTGCCGACGATCGGCCCGCGGAACGCGGATATGATCCAGCCAACTATCATCAAGGTCACACCTATCGCGATGAGCACAGCGCCAAAGGTCGCGACTTGATGATAGGGCTCAAACTGCGGGAACATTTCGTAATCCCAATAGCGTCTGGGCATTCCCTCTACACCAATGATGAACAACGGCCAGAAAGTGACCTGCGTGCCGATGACCTTGAACCAAAAAGCCACCTTGGCGATGCCGCTGTCGGCGGAGCGTCCGGTCATCTTTGGGAACCAGTGATAGACGGCTGCAAAGACAGCAAACGTGGCCATCAAACCCATGATGAAGTGGAAGTGTGCATGCACGAAGCTCGTCTCTGACAGATGAACCGTCATCGAGGTAATCGCCAGCGGAATGCCAGTCAGCCCTCCCACCAGAATGAGGAACAGGCAGACGACGGCATACCACATGGAAACATTGTAGGTGATCGCACCCTTCCACATGGTCCCCCACAGGGAGATAAGCAGCAGCCCGACCGGCACTGAAATCATAAGCGTCGTCACCATCATGCCTATGCGGATCCAATCAGGCATGCCGGCAATATAGAGATGATGGACCCATACCTCACCGGTAATAACGAGAATGCCGATTATGCCGCCGTACACCGCAGTCATGTAGTTGAAGATGCGGTTCTTAGCCTGCGTCGCGATGATCTCGAAAAGTAGACCGACAGCCGGCAGGAAGATCACATAAACCGCCGGGTGCGAATAGAACCAGAATAGATTCTGATAAAGCAGAACGTCGCCCCCTCGCGCTGCGTCGAAGAAACCCGTTCCAATGTACTTATCAAGCAACAGCAGTGTCACTGCTGCCGCCAGAACAGGTACAAACACAATCTGAATCATGAATGCGCCGAAGATCGTCCACACGAACACGTTCATTTGGTTCCAGCCAAGGCCGGGCGCTCGCATATAAATTATTGTGATGAGGAAATTTACGGCACCAAGGATCGAGGAAAAGCCGATCAGATGAACGGTGAAAACATAAAGAGCCGTATTGGCGTTGGTCGTGATGGCGTAAGGGGGGTAGCCCGTCCACATAATGTCGGGCTTGTCAGGTATGACGAACGTCAGCAGCGCCAAGATAATGCCGCCCCAGAACAACCATACCGAAAGCGCGTTAATGCGCGGAAACGCCACGTCCGGCGCTCCGATCATCAAGGGCACCAAATAGTTTGCGGCAAAGCCGGTGAGCGCGGGAATAAGGAATGCGAGGATCATGGCCGCGCCATGGAAGTAGAGCGCAGCATTGTAGGCATCGCCGGTCGTCATCTTGAACCCGAAGTCGCCGACAAAGTAATTGATGAGCCCTGAATCGCCTGGCGACATCTGCTCCAGCCGGATACCGATCGCCATAAGTCCGGCAACGATAAATGCGGCGATCGTCCCTATCAGATAAATAATGCCGATCCGCTTGTGATCGGTCGTGAATATCCATTCTGAGATCCGGACGCCGCTATCCCTGACGTTGGACTGCGTTGCGGTTGTCATCTGTCACTCTCCCTCGGCGGCGCCTGCCACGCCCTTATCGTCTGTGTTCTGGCGAAAAAATTCGCTCATACGCGTATGGGGCCGCCTACTCGGCCTCCTCCTTCAGCCACGCATCAAACTCCGCCTGCGGAACGGCACGAACCTCGTTGTACATTTGCGAATGGGACGTGCCGCAAAATTCGACGCACACGACATGCGAATTCAATGGTTTGTCAGGATAAAACCAGAGATACGTGATGCGGCCAGGCATCAAATCCTCTTTGACGCGGTATTCACTCAGACCGAAGGAGTGAATGACATCATTGGATGTCATGCGCAGGACGACCGGCTTGCCAACGGGCACGACCAATTCACTAGTGGTCGTTCCATCCTCATACTCGTAGTCAAAGTACCACTGGTTCCCGGTGACCTTGATTTCCATTGCATTCGCTGGAACCGTCCGTTGTATATTCCACAGAGTCCAACCCTTTGCGGCAAGAAGGAAATCATCCGCCATAAACAGTGCGACCGGCACAAGACACCAGGCAAGCGTCAGGTCGAGGTTGAGTGGCTTGGCGGTTCCTACATCGTCGGGAGACTTAGCCCGATAGCGTATCAATAGATAAACGGCGACAATGGCGAATACGCCCCCGATCACAAACAAGTCGACCAGGATCTCGTTCCATGTGTGGTTCCATGCATCTGTCGGACTTTGGATTTCACCCTTCTTCGCAGCCGCCTCCGCAAATACAGGCGTGGCACTCAAGATGAAGATCCCAACCACATAGTTTGCAAGCTTATGCAGCTTCGACATTGCACTCTCCCCCTTTGTGAGCACGCCACTTGCGAAAATTGAAATACAGCGCGGAACCGGAAAACGTCAGGATCCCGGTGAGAAGCGCCCCAATCCCAACAAAGATCGGAATGCTCAAGCGGTATCGGCCATCTTTGTAGTTGTAGCTGTAGCAAAGACTGATCGCGAAATTGATGATCTCAGAGGGCCGGAACTGGCCTTGCTTGGCATCCAGAACCGCAAGCTCCACGTCGCCTGAATCGACGTCCTGTTGATACAGGATGCGCACGAGCCTCCCTTCTGGTGAGAAGAAAAGAAATGCGCCGGGGTGCAGAAACACGCGGTCTTCGGGAACCCAAAAGAACTTGAAACCAAGTTTTTCAGT
>CBDCUC010000006.1:0-17623 GCA_965222485.1 Hyphomicrobiaceae bacterium | reverse complement strand
GCATATCAAGTCTGTAGTTTGTCGACGCGAAAATCGCTGCAGTGCATCACGCCGACACTGGATTCCTGCGCTAGCGACTGCTTTCGGCCCTGCCACGTCAGTCGATGTTCGGAGGCCGAACTGTGCATCTTGACCCTGTGCCGACATTTCGGCAACACGGGCAAACAATCTCGTTCGCTTTTCCGAAATTGCTCTTTGTCCGTTTTTCCAACTGCCGTTAGATCGCTTCGATGTTCAGAAATCTGTCAGGTAAGCGCGGACAGTTGAGAAGGTGGGGCGCCTGCGTCCTGCTATTCAGCGTCGTGCTGCGCGCGCTGATACCGTCCGGCTATATGCCCAAGTTCGATCCGGCGGCCTTCGAAACATTCAAGATCGTCATCTGCAGCGGTACGGTGTCGGATGATACCGCAGGTCAGAACGGCACCGTTCCTGCGGGCAACAGCCCGGATGAACACGGCGACGCCGTTTGCCCTTTTGCTTTCAATGCATCGTTTACGCTGGCCGATCCCATCTCCAAATCGGCTCTTCTTCCCTTCTATCAATTTTTACCGAAAGTCTTGGGCCGCGCCGCACCCCGCGTGCCGAGTTCATATTCACATCGGCCATTTGGGCCTCGTGCGCCGCCGATCTTCTCCTGACTACCAAATTCCGAATTAGCTAAATTGCGCCTTCCCAAGTCGTGAGAAGGCGTGATTGCAAGCAAATTTTCTGTTCAGGAGAACGCGCTATGCGCATGTACCGCCACGCACTAGCACTCAATGCCTTTTCGATAGTTCTTGCTGCGACCGCGGCCGAGGCCCATCACCCGGGCGGGCCCGGCAATACTGGAGGCGCGGGCCCCATCAATACGATCTCAGCCACGACCCTCAAGCAAGGCGCCTTCGCCGCCGGCATCGTCGTGGACACGATGAATCTTGAGCGGCTTGGAGATGCGACTCTAGTCGGTGCCGCCGAGCAGGCTGAGGAGGCCGGAACCGGACACGCCCATGTCCACTCCCTCGATAGCCTCACCTCTGCATCGTTGTTTTTCGCGTATGGCATCACCAAGAATATCACGCTCTCCGTGCGTCTACCCCACGTCCGCCGAAAGGGAATACGCGAAGCCGAAGAGGAACACGGAGACGAGCACGAAGAAGAACATGCCGAGTTCGCAGCTCACAACGACGGCGACACCAGCGGCATTGGTGACCTCACCGCATTGGCGCAGTGGCGGATAGTGAATGACCGCGCCTCGGGTTTTGAGGCTGCAGTAATTGCCGGGTTCAAGGCGCCCACCGGCAAAACGAGTGAGAGAACCAACGAAGGCGCGTTGTTCGACGCGGAATTCCAGCCCGGTTCAGGGTCATGGGATGCTCTTTTCGGAGCAGCGTTGACCAAGCGCATTGCCCGATGGTCATTGGACGCAAGCGTGCTTTACTCGCTGGTTAGCGAGGGTGTCCAGAGAACCGATCTTGGAGATCGCCTCGGGTACGGACTTGCGGTTTCCTACCGGCTGATTGGCAATGAGCCCCAACATGGTAACCCTGCCAGCCATTCAAACGAACATGCCGACGGCCATGCCCACGGAGAAAACCACCACCATATCGAGCCAGCGGCAAGTCACGAGAACGGCTTCTCGGTTGACGCGATCCTCGAAATTGTCGGCGAATGGCAGGATGAGCATGAAACGGCCGGAGTGAAGGACCCAAACTCCGGCGGGCATGTAATGTTCATCTCGCCCGGTGTACGGCTTTCCAGAGATGCATGGTCTGGATTTATCTCGGTCGGAATTCCTGTCGTGAATGACCTTAACGGAATTCAGTCCGAACCCGAATGGCGGTTGACCGCTGGGTCGAGCGTGGCCTTCTGAATTAGAACGGCGACATTAGGCGGTGGCTTAGTTCTGCAGCCGCCTAGTCTCCTTTTGATGCTGTGGACGGCTCCTCCCGCCGGCATCTAGGTGCCAAGATGGTTGCTGTTGAAGTTACCATCGAAAGAGGAGCCGACCATGAAAGAGATTACAACGATTGGACTGGACACTGCCAAGTCTGTTTTTCAGGTCCACGGTGTTGATGCGAATGGCGAGGTTGTCGTTCGCAAGCAGCTGAAGCGCCGCCAGGTTCTGTCGTTTTTCGGGAAGCTTCCCCCGTGCCTTATTGGAATAGAAGCTTGTTCGGCGGCGCATCATTGGTCACGTGAACTCTCGCGTCTGGCGCATACGGTTCGCCTCATTCCGCCGCGCTACGTTAAGCCCTACGTGAAGAGCCAGAAGAACGACGCGACGGATGCGGAGGCGATCTGCGAAGCGGTCACGCGCCCCAACATGCGCTTTGTCGCGACGAAGTCGTGCGAACAACAAGCCTTACTGATGCTTCACCGGACCCGCCATCTCATGGTGAGACAGCGCACGGCAACCATCAACGCCATTCGGGCACACCTGACGGAGTTCGGTATTGTTGCAGGGGTTGGACGCAACGGTGTCGAAGCGCTGCTCAAAGTCATCGCTGATGAAAACGATGAGCGGGTTCCAGTCGTTGCGCGCGACAGTCTTCTGGCGTTGGGTCGGCATCTTGATCGGATCAAATGCCAGATCCGAGACTTGGATGCGAAAATCATGGCCGCGCACAGAAGCAATGAACTAAGTCGCCGCCTGGAATCCATTCCCGGCGTTGGCCCGCGTGTGGCGACGGCACTTGTTGCCAGTATTGCCGACCCGAAGGCATTCCGTTCAGGTCGACAAATGGCCGCCTGGATTGGACTCGTTCCCAAGCAGAACTCATCAGGCGGGAAAGATAAACTCGGCGGTGTTACCAAGGCTGGTGACCGATACTTGCGCTCAATGCTCATGATAGGTGCCTTATCAGTCATCAAGCGCGTCAAACAGTTGGGATATACGCGCCGACCATGGCTTGCGGAGTTGATGGCACGCCGCCCCGTCAAGGTGGCAGCCATTGCGCTTGCCAACAAAATCATTCGAATGGTCTGGGCGATGATGGTGCGCGGTGAACCTTACCGCGAGCCCGTCGCATTGAGCGCCTAGTGAACACGGGCGGAGTGCGAGCTTCGCCCAATGAGTTGGGAAGGACAACTGCTTGTAATGTGAAAGCCGGTCGTCTCGGCGATCAGGACAACCCATATGGGCCAGAGCGTCTACGAGAACGCGTGCTTTTGACCGGGACCTGATCTACGCGGAGAGCATTATGGCCAGCGGCCTAGCTGATGTGCCGCATCAACAGGCCGAATACATGGCTGCACCGACCAGTTTAGTTTACGCAAGAAAGTCCTTGCCAAACCGGAGCCGTCCATACATGGCCCACCTCGAGGTTTCGTTGGGGCGCAGCGCGGTTTCCGGAGTTGGAAGGATCGCGTTGCCGTTCTCGGCCTATGTCGCGAACTCACGGTATCGGGGGTGAAGCGGTCGTGCTGGCATAGGCCCTGAAGCCCGCCCTTGACCCTTTGCGGAAGCCCCGCAGTCGAGCTTGACCCGCCGCCGACTCAAAGGATTTAATGTCAACAACTTGTCGCGCGGGGGGAACTCACCGCTAAGCGAACATGTCAATCGATTTGCTACAGTGACTTTGGAGGACGCTAAGCGGTCGTTGGGTGTTCACAACAAAGTTGCCACCTCACCCGCCCGAGAACGCCCTGGCCACGTGAAGTGCGCATTCATTCTAGAGTCCAAGAACTATGAAGAATATAACCATTGGTCTGATCATGATCGCCGGCGCGATCGGATTCGCTGTCCTCACATCCGATACGCCAAACAGCTTCATTGGCATCTTGGTGTTGGGTGCAGGCCTCCTATTCGGCGTCCTTTTCATCAACCGGGGCATTTTCGATATTTCCATGCGCGCCGGTTTGATTGTTCGTGCGCTTTGGGGCATTGCAATCACAATCTTAGTCCTAGCGATGGCCGGGAATGACCTGTCGGCAGAAAAATTAGGGATGGCCGGCATAGGCGTCGTAGTCGTGTTCTGGGCGCTCCTAGATTGGCGTGATCTGGCAAAAAGCGACAGAGAGATAGATGCAATTTTGAACGCGTCGCCGAGTATCGTTCCAAAGCTTATTGACGATGGCGCTTCATTGGAGGTGCTGTGCCAGGCACTGGAACAGGATGGTTTTGATAAGAAAGGCGCAATCGGACAAGTTGCTTCCTATTTCCAGGCAGAAAGAAGCGAAAAAGACGGTCTAAGTGCAGAAGTGCAAGCCCAACTCGAGGCGCTTAAGGTGAAGAGTCCTTGGGTTTATAATCGCGATCCGGAATATCTCCTCAGATCTGCGAATTTCTCACAACTCTTACTCCATGCTTCGAGCCACGCAGTAGTTCAAACTGGAGATGGTCCGTCGGTGAAAGGCGCTATCTACCTGACGCCGGCACACTTGGTATTTGTTGAAATTCCCGAAAGCACAATTACTGAAAAGCTAGGGCGAATGGCTTTAGGCGAAGCACTCTCAAGAGTTACATTCGGCCTGAGCGACATTGCCAATGATGCGAAAAAAATGGCAAGCGACTTCGTTGACAATCACCCGGTCGGTGAGCTTTTGCAAGGACTCACACGAGAAAACAGCTTCGCTGTCTATCTATCTGATATCCAATCGTTGAAAGACGTAGAAGACAAGATTGGAATTGTCACGAACGATAAGAGCTTCACCTTTGCGATCAGCTATCCGAACAACTATACAGAGACCGAACGCAAGAACCTTTGGGCGTTGGAGCGTTTCCTCTGGACCATGAAACTTCCAGAAGCCGCGACTCTTCACGGGGGAAATCTTTCAATCGCCTAATGTCGCGCGAAAGCTCAGCCAACCAGATGGCAAACACTGTGTCGTCGTGTAGATCGAACTGCAACGAATTATGTTGCCTGAATCTGGAACTCGAAAGCTTGAGTCAGCAACGCCCTTCTCGCTTACTAAATTCTTATATACCAGTGCTGCATACCCCGCCACGAAACTTCGATGATTGAGTGCCGCTTATGGCCCGACCCTGACCTTTGCGCTGCGCTGGGCTAGGTTTGTTCACGAGTGCAAAGCGGAACTGTTCGTTATCCGTTCGGAAGTTTTCTGATGACGATGGAAGACCGGAAGTCGGTTCAGCCCGTGCAAAGTTCCCAGGTTGACCCAATCCGGTCATCCTGGCCTGCCCCCCATTGATAGGTCCGGTTTTGTGGAAGCAGGTCAGGATCAACTTATCCTATTCTCCTTGCTCCAGTTAGTTTCGCAATCACTTCTGCCAGTGAGTCTGCCTCGGCTGCAAAACGAGTGTGAGTCAAGTGTACAGCGTGCCGTCGTGCCAGCGGTTGAAGACTTTCTGGCAAGGTCTCAACTTCCGGCATCGCGGCTGCATCAATCAGAACCGGTATTACTGGAATGTCTCGTGACAATGCCGCCTCCAATTCAATACGAACATGATCATTCGGATCTTGAAGCCTCAGTTTCCCGTTCTTATCCTTTGCCTCGGCCCAATTGGGATCAATAACTGCAATAAATACATTGCATTGCGATACTTTTTCTTCGAGAATTTTAACGAAATCCATACCAGGTTGGATAGCGTCTACGTCAAGAAAAACTTCATCAGGATCAAAATATTTCATGAGGCGATCGTATAGGCGGCCTGCAATCGCCGAAGCTTCAGATCTGCGGTAATTCAGGAATACATTCGCTCTTCGTACGCCAGCAATTCTGTCATGTAAGAAAGTGGCATACCTCTCGAAAACTTTTTTGACTAAATCAAAACTGTAAAGAAGGCCCATAAAGATGATAACGCCGAACGGGACTTGGCTTTGAAATCTCGACCCGGTTAGAAGTTCAACCATCAAGGACACAGTGGGCGAACTGAGGTTATTGACAACGGCGAGCGAAAGAAATGGAGTGGCTACAAGAATAAGATAGAGAGCTACATTGCTCAGCGAAAAGACGGTGCTTGCGAGCGAGCTTTTCGGTAATCTCCTTCCTTTTTCATCTTCGATCCATATCGGCCACAGCATGGACCAGACAAAAACGATAAATACGCCAATAGAAATTGTCGTAATATTACCCTGAAATACTTCGAGAAGTGTCGCCTCATACATCCGCTTAGAACTCCTGGCTCTATCCGGGGAACCTTATATTACCCAGCTGCGTTGTTCAGATTTAACTTGTTTTCGACGTAGCGTTTGGGGTCATACATGTTGAACCAAATTCGTCTAACCCAGCACTAATTACATCGACGCTAAGCTTTACAAATATGTTGAGAATCTTTTTTCTTGGACCAAGACGTCTATCCGTCCGTTCACTCCAACTCACTTCGCCTAGCAAATTCGCGAGTTCTTTTGCAGCGGATCTGGACTCGTTTGTGCGGCTGAAAAATCGTCGGCCATTCCCTTCCACAAGTATTGGTGGAGATCAGCCTATATCCGGGTAAGACGACGCGCAATCCATGCGTCGAGCCCCAGCGCTAATTGATGCAATGCAAGTATCCAATGCAGTGTCCTTCCGTTATTGATGCTGTGGACGGCTCCTCCCGCCGGCATCTAGGTGCCAAGATGGTTGCTGTTGAAGTCACCATCGAAAGAGGAGCCGACCATGAAAGAGATTACAACAATCGGACTGGATACTGCCAAGTCTGTTTTTCAAGTCCACGGCGTTGATGCAGACGGTGAGGTTGTCGTTCGCAAGCAATTGAAGCGTCGCCAAGTTCTGTCGTTTTTCGGCAAGCTTGCCCCATGCCTTGTCGGCCTTGAAGCGTGTTCGGCCGCGCATCATTGGTCGCGTGAACTCTCGCGGCTTGGGCATACGGTTCGGCTTATTCCGCCGCGTTACGTCAAACCCTATGTGAAAAGCCAGAAGAATGACGCGACCGATGCAGAGGCGATCTGCGAAGCGGTGACGCGGCCCAACATGCGCTTTGTCGCGGCGAAGTCGCGTGAGCAGCAGGCTTTGCTGATGCTTCACCGCACACGGCATTTGCTTGTTCGGCAACGCACCGCGATCATCAATGCTATCCGCGCGCACCTTACCGAGTTCGGCATTGTAGCAGGCGTCGGTCGCAACGGTTTCGAAGCGTTGCTCAAAGTGATTGCGGATGAGACTGACGAACGAATCCCAGCTACCGCACGCGATTGCCTGTTAGCCTTGGGTCACCAGCTTGAAGTCATCAAGCGCCAGATCGGCAGCTTCGATGCGAAGATTATGGCAGCTCATCGCAACAACGAACTCAGCCGTCGGCTTGAAGAAATCCCTGGTGTCGGCCCCCGCGTGGCAACAGCGCTCGTTGCCAGCATTGCTGATCCGAAGGCATTCCGTTCAGGCCGACAAATGGCCGCCTGGATCGGTCTCGTTCCCAAACAGAACTCGTCAGGCGGAAAAGACAAACTCGGCGGGGTTACCAAAGCGGGTGACCGATACTTGCGCTCAATACTCATGATAGGTGCCTTGTCAGTTATCAAGCGCGTCAAGCAGCTTGGATACACGCACCGACCATGGCTTGCTGAGTTGATGGCGCGCCGCCCCGTCAAGGTGGCAGCCATTGCGCTCGCCAACAAAATCATTCGTATGGTCTGGGCGATGATGGTGCGCGGTGAATACTATCGTGAGCCTGTTGCTTTGAGCGCTTAGCGAACACCGGCAGAACAACTGTTCTGCCAAACGAATTGGGAAGGACAACTGCTTGTAATGCGAAAGCCGGTCGTCTCGGCGATCAGGACAACCCATAAGGGCCAGAGCGTCACCGAACGCGTGCTATTGACCGGGACCTGATCTAAGCGGAGAGCATTATGGCCAGCGGCCTCGCGATGCGCCGCATCAACAGGCCGGATACATGGCTGCACCGACCAGCTCAGCTAACGCAAGAAAGTCCTTGCCACACCGGAGCCGTCCATACATGGCCCAAAGCCGTCCCTGAGCACGTGCAGCACTCTTCGGTCATTATTGAACGCACCGCAGAGACGAAGCGGACATCATATGCGCGCACGGTCCAGCGCGGAAAAATTTAGCCGGGCAAGTCGGTGACATCCTCAAAGCAGACGGTGCTTGATCTAGCTCTGGAACGCGTCCTGCAAAATGATCTAAGGTTGCCAGAGGTCTGTCCTAGCACGGCGTTAACCAGAGAAGGTAGAACAATATGGCTTCAAATATTGGGGTTCTGGCGCACAGGGCGGGTGCGATAGCCTACATGTTGTGGGGACTGCTTCATATCTATGCCGCGTATCTGTCCTACCAGCTGGGGCAGGCTCTGGAATTCGGCGTGTTGCAGAGCAAGGTCTATCAGAATGCTTGGAATCTCGCTTACCTCTCAATCCTTATTATCGTGGTGGCTCTGGCGTTTAATTGGAGAAACAGTGTCACAGGTTACTGGCTAAATCTCGCGACGGTCAGCGCGATCGATGTGGGATTTTTTGTGATCATTTACTTTCCTGGTCATAGCTCAGATCTACTTGGACCAGCACTATGGATCAGCGGTGCAGTATTGACCACGATTGGTGTTCTTTTGAGCAGCAGAACAACGTGAGCGAAAGTTGACTGACAGCTTGCGCATCCTCGGCAATGGCGCAACCAAGGTATAGTTTTGGAATCACGCTTCGCCAATGGCCGCTGTGGTCCGGATAGTTTCCGTTTGAGGCTTGATCTTAACGGCCAATTGCGGTCTTCGCTAATTCACCGGCGAGAACCTTGAGATTCATCCGGTTACTGGTAGCATCTAGGAAATTTGGGAGGATGGGTTGGAGCTTAGCAATGCCCCTGGTCGGACAGCCCGCGACCAACGCGTGCCGCTTCGACTAGTGTCCGTTCTCGTCCCGACTACTACAGAGCGGATTATGGTGGCAACGGGCTCAGTGCTAACTCGAGATTTCATGATTGGTGAGCCAGTCGCAAACTCCGGAACTGCTGATTTTTCCTCGTGCTGATCGAGAGATAGCCGGTTCGCCATCGACCTGTTTTCAATTTGGTTTGCCCTTGCAATACTGCTTAGAAAAAGCCAGTTCCAGCCCGGCTCGAGAATGCAGTGGCGTGGAGCTGCCAATTTGGAAGAATATTCGATTAATGAAACCCAGCTGAGTTAGGCGGTTTCAAGATGCGAGTTATTGACCTGACAAGGAATTGGTTCCGGTATGTAGGGGAGCAATGGCTTACCGTTGACCCAAGAAATCAGCGCGTGCCGGCGTATGGGCTACGTCGAGGGGAAATTGAAGATCGGATCATCGGAATTTCACATAAGATATGGGGGCATGCGGGCTTCACTCTACCACCTCCAGATCAAAGTGGTCGCATGCTGTTGCGGATCGGTAAGGTCCTTACCCGGCTCAACGGCCTGTACTTCTTTGTATTTTTCGGGTTCTTACTCCTAGGGAGTTATACTCCACTTTTGCATTGGCTTTTTTCATTGCCAAGCTTTGCATGGGTGCCCGACTCCATTCACCTGGCGGTAGCCTTTGGCTCGATTTGGGGGTCTGTACTCCTCGCAGCGATCGGATTTGAACTGATCCGGAGAGGAAAAGAGAAGCTTCGTCTGGTGCCATTGGATCTGGCCAAGAAGGCGGGCCTGGGCGACATTGGCGAGCTGGGTCTAGACGACCGAAGGGAGCGCCACGGTCTGTCCCAAATTCTTGGCACTGTTGTAATGATTGGTGGAATCTACGGGACGGTTTTGTGGAGTGACTATTTCCGCGATGAGCCAACAATAAGGATGTTCTGGTTCGTTCCTGTCATAGTGGCTGTGTTTGGCGGATTCTTGGTTTTTCGCGATGTATTTCGATTTGTCAGAAATCCATTCGACCAGTTTAAAAGCTTGTTTCGTCGAGGACCTTCAGCGACGGAGGTGCTTCAGTCCGATCCGCGCAAGCCGATACTTTACCTTCGTTCATTTATGGATGACGACCTAAGTATCCTGCGAACCTGGGCGACCGGCTCGAGAACGATGGAGTTCGTATCATTTGAAGCGGCTATAGCCGATCAGTTTAAGCCCTTCGGACCTTTGATCGCGATTGGAAGGCCGGGCGCGTCTAGCTTCTTTCCGACGAGGGGAGCTTCGCGGGACTTCGTTTCCGATGCCGAATGGCAGGAGGTTGTCACGAACTGGTTAGAGGAGGCGTTTGCCGTACTGCTGGTTCCCGGCTTGACCGAAGGTGTGCAGTGGGAACTCGACAAAGTCGAAGAAGGCAACCATGTCGAGAAGCTTATTATTCTCTTGCCGCCGAGCGGCGGGCAAAGGTCGGTGGTTGCAAAAGGGAAACGCTTCTTCCGACTTTTCAAACAGCCTGAATGGCTGACCGAAGACCAAATGCTCCGGTGGCAGCGCTTACGATCTGCTCTTGTTGATATGCCTCGGTTCAATCGACTGCCGGAAGTCCCACCAAATAATCTCATTGCAATTCATCTCGGGCGCGACGGAGAGTTGACATTCATAACCGGGCCTAGTGACGAGGAGCACTATGAGCTGGCTGTACGCTACGCCATTTTCGGGATGTTTTATGATGTCGATAATCGTCTTGTTTCGGCTGATTAATCGAATGGAGATCGAATCTTGCCGCGTGTGTTGAGTCTATGTCGGTTCGCTCCACCGTCTGGTATTTTAGAACTTTCTTTGTTTTCAATTCCGGAAGGAAAAAATTGTTGGTGCTTTGTTCATTTCGTGAAGCAGAACAATATGGCTGGTTTCGATCTGGTTCCCGGTCTCATTGTTTTTAACATGGGTTAACAATGCACAGATCGCGAACTGTCGTTCTGAATCATCTCTGCCCAGCGGCTGACCGTCAGCTAAGCTATCAAGGACCGAACGAACGTCAGGCCAGTCTTCGCCGCGACGACGACGGCAGCTTTTGGCCCACCTCGACGTTTCGTTGCGGCGCAGCGCAGTTTCCGGAGTTGGAAGGATCGCGTTGCCGTTCCCGGTCTGCATCGCGAACGGACGGTATTGGGGGTGAAGCGGGCGCGTGCTCAGAGGTCCCAAAGCCCGCCCCTGACCCAAAACGCCCTTGTTGCTACATTGCGATAGGTGATGCCCTTTGGCAAAAGGGTCAGTATATTTTTTCTCACGGTCCAACCGTTCTCATCGGACTAGTATCCAAAGTTCAAAATTGACCGGCGTTTCTGATACTGCTTTCATTAAGGATGGGTACTAACTGCAGTTTTGTTGACGGGGCCTGGGATCGGGATGGCGGAGGACGGGCGGAAACAGCTGGGTAGTGATGACCGCAAAACGAGAATCTTCATTTCCTATTCGCGCAAGGACGCCAAATTCGCCGAACACCTACGGGGGTCTCTAATCGCGCGCGGTTTCGAGGCCTATCTCGATCGACACGACATTGCGCCTGGCGAACCTTGGCAGGAGCGGCTGTCGGGTTTGATTACAACCGCTGACTCGGTTGTCTTCTGTTTAAGCCCCAATTTCGTCGCATCCGAAATCTGCGATTGGGAAGTAAACGAGGCGGAACGATTGGGGAAACGCCTGCTACCGGTTGTGCCCACCGACACACCAGATAGGGACGTGCCCGGGCGGCTTAAGCGACTGAACTATATTTTTATGTACGGGCCAAACGAATTCAATAATGGTCTTGAGAAACTCCTTTCTGCCCTTAACACCGATATTGCATGGATTCGTGAGCACACGCGGTTCGGCGAAATGGCAACACGCTGGCACAAGGCAAAAAAGCTCGGCGCCGAGCCCCTGCGGGGTCAGGATCTCGAAGCGGCTGAACGCTGGCTAACTGACAAGCCCCCTAAGGCGCCGGAACCTACCGAGGAGCATAAGGCCTATATCCGTGACAGCCGTGAGGCGCAGACCATCCGGGAGCGCCGCGAACGCCGCCGCAACAGGATGATCACAGGCTTATCATTGACTGCAACACTCGTGATGGCGTTTCTTGGCTGGCAAATGTTTGTGCTGTGGCAGGATGGTTTGCATCGTGAGTCATTGGCGCTTGCCGATCTGGCGCAGGAAGAAATCCGCGAAGGATCGGTTGTTCCTGGCATGCTGCTGGCTTTAGAGGGGCTGCAGGATAAGAACGCGTTGAGCGTATCGCAAAGGTTCAGGCCCCTTGTACCTCAGGCGCAAGCAAGTCTTGATGCATCCAGACAGCCGGATCGGTGGGTGGACCGAATTATGCGGGGTAGTGAGAGTAGTCTGACGCATGTCGTCTACTCGCCAGACGGCAATTATCTGGCTGCAATTGCGAATTGGGATGAATGGGTCTACGTCTGGGAAACCAAAACCGGCAGGCAGAAAGCCATCCTTAATACCCACCAAGGGGCTGTTTGGAGTCTGGCATTCTCACCAAACGGTGTCCAGCTTGCGACGGCTTCCGAAGACGCCACTGTCCGCATCTGGGACACTACCACGTGGCAGGAAACAAGCATCCTACGTGGCCATCAGAACGCCGTATCACATGTCACATTCTCACCGGATGGTATGCAAATCGCCAGCGCATCGAGAGGTGGCACGATACGCTTATGGGACGCGAATTCGGGGCGGCAAAAAAAACTGTTGCGTGGCCATCGTGGTCCTATCCAACAGGTCGCCTACTCGCCGAATGGGACTGTACTGGCGTCTCGTTCCCTACAGACAACACGTTTGTGGAACAGCCGTACCGGAATAGAGACTGCAGAACTAAACGGTCACACGGAAAACGTCGAGCATATAGCTTTTTCTCCGGACGGTACGATCCTGGCCTCGGCCTCAAGAGACAAGACAATCCGCCTTTGGGATGCGGCAACAGGCGCTGAAAAGGCAATTCTAAGTGGGCACCTGGAATCGGTCTACGATTTCAGTTTCTCCCCGGATAGCATTTTTCTGACTAGTGCGTCACACGATACCACTGTGCGTGTTTGGAACGTCGGGACAGGCAAGACGGAAAAGGTTTTGCGTGGCCATAAGTTAGGCATTTACCATCTTGCATACTCACCCGATGGGACCCTCTTGGCAACGGCAGGTATGGATGGAACCGCTCGCGTCTGGAACACAACGACGGGTAAACAAGTTGCCGTTCTACGAGGGCATGAAGATGAAGTTAGGCATATAGCGTTTTCACCTGACGGAAAGAATATTTCTACCGCCTCATCGGATAAAACTGCCCGAACATGGAAAAGGGCGGCTACCAATCAAAGATTAGTGCTGCATGGACACAAACATTTGGTAGGAAGGATAAAGGTTTCGCCAAACGGAAACCGGTTAGTCAGCACTTCATTTGATCAGACCGTCCGTATTTGGGACGCGTCAGATGGTAGGGAACTCAATGTGCTCCGAGGGCATACATCTGAAATATTTGATGCAGTCATTTCCCACGACGGCAAGACAATTGTGACTGTCTCAGCGGACTCGACGGCCCGATTGTGGGATTCGGCGACGGGACAGGAAAAGGCCGTTCTTAGTGGCCACCAGGATATCGTGTTGGATGTAGCGCTGTCCCCGGACGGCAGACGCCTAGCAACCTCGTCTCGCGACAAGACCGTCAGATTGTGGGATGTTGCTTCGGGAGACGAATTGGCAGTGTTGCTTGGACATGAAGCTTCTGTCGGTGACGTTCTTTTCTCCTCCGACGGAGGCACACTCGCTTCGGCGTCAGAAGACGGCACTATCAGGCTCTGGGATACCCATGCTGCTCGTGAGACCATGGTGTTGCGCGGACATTCAGACGAAATCAATCACATTGCATTCTCAAGAAATGGCAGGGTACTCGCCTCCGCATCAGATGACAAAACTGTCAGATTGTGGGAGTTGCCCAGCGGCAAGGAGAAGTTTGTCTTGCGTGGTCACAACGATCGCATTGCAGATGTCACTTTCTCACCCGATGGATACTCGCTCGCGACAGCCTCCTACGATGACACGGCCCGGATCTGGGGATTGGATACAGGAAAAGAGCGCGTCATTTTGCGGGGTCACACAGATAGCGTTTGGCGTGTCATTTTCTCAATTGACGGTAAGTTCCTGGTAACGGGATCAGCAGATGGTACTGCGCGAATTTTTGACGTGTCGGCTGGCGGTCAAATAGCCGTTATGCGTGGGCATGAAGAAGGGGTGGCAGACATTGCCCTGTTACCAAATGGAAAGCAATTTGCCACGGCGTCCTGGGACCACACGGTACGGCTGTGGTCATTTCCGCCACCAACCCAGAGCCATATAGACCAGATCAAAGCCCTGTTAGACCGTTGCCTAACCTTAGAGGAACGGCGGCGCTTTCATCTTTCTCCAGTGCCACCCCGCTGGTGCTACACCATGAACAAGTGGCCCTATCACGATCATGCCAAGAGCCCTCCGCCGTCCTATTCAGTCTCTGAACAACTGCTTCAGACCTGGGATGCCGTCCGCGCAAAGTCTTATAAGAGTCGAAGCAAGGCGCCAGAGATTCAGTAGCGACATTCCTTGTATCGTATGTCTAGGTCGTCGCCTTACGTAGCCAAATTCTGTTGCTGCGAGAGCAATTGATGGCTAAACATTTTGCGTCAATTGGGCCGTGGCCCGTCGCCTATATGAGAACAAAAACGGTCTCGGTGGATAAGCCGACTTTAGGGACGGACGGGCAACAGCAACGGAATTTTGCAGCGCAGCGCAAACGTAAGTGCTGCGGTCGTTCAGTCTGAAGACTCTTGCAACATAGTGTTGCGCACCGGCACAGAGTCGGCTTGGGGTCAAGATGCGCGGTTGGCGCAGGGTGCTGGGCAGGGACGGTCTACCCCCAACACCGGCCGGTCGGCGAACGAACGTCGAACGCTTCCGAAATCCCATCAGTTTCTGACATCGCCCAGCGCTGGGCAATCGAGTCTTCCGGGCCAACTGCGGTCGCGGATCAAGAGGGCGCTTGTCGCCGATTTGTCGCCCGAGCGATGGTTGTAAGCTCTGGAATTCGGGTCGCCCTCAATCTAGAATGATTACCGGTTTCGAGCAGGAACGGCTCAAATCTTATGACGAACAAGGTTTTCATTTCATATCGGCGAGAAGACGCGGCGGCCTACGCGGGAAGGCTACACGACAGGCTACGCAACGATTTCGAAGTCTTCATGGATGTTGACAACATTCCACTTGGCAGGGATTTCAGAACGGTTCTTGGCGAAGCCGTGGGCAATTGTGATGCATTGATTGTCTGCCTGGGTCGTGGCTGGTCAGATGCAATGGATGAGTCAGGCAATCGTCGACTGGACAGCGAGCGGGACTTCGTACGCTACGAAATTGCCGCTGCTCTTGAACGCGACATTCCGGTCATACCGGTTTTGTTAGACGGCGCCGAAATGCCGACCGAGCAGAAGCTGCCTGACGATGTAAAGCCTTTGGCATTTCGGAACGGGATTGAGGTGCGGCACGTTTCCTTTCACGCCGACATTGACAAGCTGATTAGAGGGCTGAAACTCTCGACCGGCAAGACGTTGCCGGAGCCGTTGGAAACAAACGGAAATGCCTCAGAGACTGACCAACACACAACAATCTCAACGCCCAAAGAAATCACAAATGGCGGCGAGGGCGGCAGGATCAGTGCGAATGCGCTTGATTCCGGTTCGAGCGGGCCTGAACCTGGGCAACTTCAACATTCCGAGTCGAAGACATCAGGCGGCAAAAAGCTTGATGTGGTCGAACACGCACTCCTCATGTTGGCTGGATTTCTAGTTTCCAGCTTCGTTTGTGGGATTACGGTAGCTGCACTTCAAAGCTCAAGAATTGATGAGAATGTTGGCACAGCCCCATTGCTAATTGCTTGGCTGATGGGCTGGGGAGCAGCGTACTTCGGACTAATGTCGATTGTGAACAAGGGCCGTGCCAGCAAATAGCGCGAGGTAGGCTATAGGGGCTGGACGACGGTTGTCGATCCGGAACCGGCCTTCCATAACTGACATTCTGACCAAGGGCATCCACCATCCCGGGGACAAGCCGCGGGATGGTGTTTTTGCGTTCAGCGGTAAGGGAAAGCTAGCTTTCGTCAGTACTGCTCCAAGCGCAGCATTCAGAATTGCTATTCACACGGCAATTTTGACAGGCTGTGCAGCCTCGTGAATCTTAAGATCAAGAAGGTTGAGCTGTTGACGTTCAGCGGCTGCCTTCCAGACCGGGTTATTGATTGAGGGCTGCGGATTCTTTAGCAACGGATAACCCTGCTCCTGTTCCCAAGCATCAAGGTCCGGGGCAGGCGTGGCAAGCATCCGCGCCAGGAAGCCTAACGCCTGCAACCGTGATCCGAGCTTCAAAGCGGGGTGAACAAGTGATGGGTTTTCAACATATCGTTTTGCAGTAACCTCAAACGGTTCAGGTTCATGACCGGTCACCTCGAGAACGTGCTCCGTTGGCGCGCCCAACGCAAAAGCTCCATCTTTAAGATCACGGGCATAATGCCGAAGGTGAGCGAGCTCCTGCAGCGGGAAGCCCTGTGCAACGGCCGCCTTGGTGAACATTTTGAATGAGGCGGCATTGTATTTGACCTTGCGCCCAAGAAGGCTTGTCAGAACATCGGCAACCTCACTCGGAGAAATTAGCTTTGGTCCTGTTGGACGATAATTTCGCCCTATGTGACCGGTTGGGTTGGCCAGGATTGAGGCAGCCACACCGGCAATGTCTTCGTTTGAAACCGGCGCATTGAGCGCTTTGCCAAAGGGAAGCATCAACACGCCAAAATGCACAGCTGCTGGAAGACCCAACAAATATGTGAAGGCGAACAGTCCGGGGTTAAGGTGAACAACATCAACGGACGGCATCCAGCGATAGATTTGGTTTGAAATCCAATGTTCGCGAGACACGATTGACGGATGCGCTTCATGCGGTTGCCATTGACTCATCAAAACAACGACTTCCAGCTTTGCTTCTTCTGCGGCAATGGCAAACAGCATTGTATTGTGCAAAAGGTTGGTCGCAAATGGTGGACAATGATATGCACGCTGCACACCGTGCAATGCGCCGCGCAAATCACGAAAATCATTCAAATCACCGATAAATATCTCCGCCCCAGCCTCTTTAAGAGCGGCAGACCGTGCGTCGACTTTTCTCACTAAGGCCCGCACCGGATGCCCCCGTTTGAGAAGATCTTTTACAGTGGCCATGCCAGTCCGACCGGTCGCTGCTGTTACAAGAATCTTTGCTTTTTTCATCGTCACTCTCCTAATTGTCTGTATATGCAGATATATGGCTAAAAACTTAGGCTTCTGGATCGCAAACCTCCTCAATACGCTTAAGCTTTGTCATCATGCTCTTCCACTGGTTGTCACCCAACGCATCGAGCACAGTACGTTGGGCCTCTTGCCACAGAGGCGCGGCGTCGCGTAGCGTTGTTTTACCAAGAGAAGTTATCTGTACTCCGCGAACCCGTTCATCATCGCCGACCTCACCATCCTCAACCAAACCGCGGCGCTCCAGAACCTCCAGATTTCGGTTGAGCGTCGTGGCATCCGTTGCAAGCAAGTCCGAAAGTGCGCCAATGCTCTTTGGTCCCTCTATGTCCAAAGCGCTCAGCAAGGTGAACTGTGTGTTTCGCAATCCCACAGGCTTCAATGCGGCATCGAATGACTTCGCAGCAAGCCGGGTCGCCCGGCGCAACCGGTAACTGACGCACGATGTCGGTTCCAAAACGTCAATGTCTGATGACAATCTCGCCTCCGTTCGCGTCAATAACTTTGCTTTTGACTCTATCTGTATATGCAGGTATTATAAGAAATCGCGAACGTCAACCCCCTTATCTACTAATCTTTCTGGCAGCTC
>CBDCUC010000005.1:0-6836 GCA_965222485.1 Hyphomicrobiaceae bacterium | reverse complement strand
TGCTGATGTTCGACCCTGAATATGAGATCCAATCCATCAAGCCTAAAGCGTTTCGTCCGCCCGAGGACTGGTCCAAACGGGGCGAGATGACTCGGCTATGTCTATCGATACTCAGAAAGGCAGAAGAACCCCTCACAAGCCGCGACGTAGCTTCTCAGCTCATTGCGGAACGGGGATTAGACCGAGACGATCCGAAGCTCCTGCGGCTCATGACAAAGAGAGTGGGGGTGGCCTTGCGAGGTCAGAGGGACAAGGGAGCTGTTACGTCAGGACAGGGGCCGGGGATGTATCAGGTTTGGACACCAACCACATAAAAACATCAGTAAGAACAATTGTTTATTTGCGTCATGAGTCAAATTGACTCACCAGTGAGATAAAATAAATTTTTGTCTGTTTCTGAATCACTGAGGCGTGTATGATTCTCAAATCAGAAGGGTGGCCCCCGCCAAGAGAACCACCCCTCCGGTAGCTACACCCAAGACCTAATGTTTAGGCCAAGAGCGAATGTGGGAACAAACATGTTCCCATCTACCCAGCCGAAAACGCCAGTATGATCTGACGTGGACGACCAGAAATGGCAGCATTATCATTTGCTGTCCTTTCTGATGACGGGTTCAGCCGACGCTCCGGACGCCCTATTGCGTCCCGTCGTCAAACGCTCATGCTCCGAAGAACCGCGGATCAGACAGATAGCTGCCAAACGGCAGCTTTGCGCGAATCCTTGATTCGTTCAAGCGCGACGCTGCCAATACCCCTTCCACTCCCTCGACACCGGATGCGCCATGGCAAGCCCAACCACCCGCTTCGTGGCCGCCCCATTGTCCAGTAGCCGGTGATCTTCCAGCCAAGCTGCATGCTCTGCATACTGGTGAAGATACTTTGGCGAGACGTGGTGATGCTGGCCGCGCACCATCAGGCGAAGCCTTGAGAAGTAGCTTTCGGCTTGGTTCGTGTTTGCACCGTTGAGGCTGTAGGCCTCCGAGTGGTTGATGCGCTTAGTATCGAACTTGGCGTGCAGAACATCCCAATGGCTTGCTTCGTCGGCATGAACCGTTGAGCCCTTGGTGATGGTTTCGCAGACCAGATCAACACCATCTGACTCGTGCTTCACTACGAATGGAAGCGTACGGCCCTTGCGCTCGCGCGTAACGACCACGGCGCGGCGCTTGCCGGTCTGGTGCTCGATAAGGCGCCTGTCTACACGGTTTTCGCGCAGGTTCGCCGGACGGATGTGACCGCCGAAGTACGCGCCGTCAACTTCCACCTCGCCGGAGGCTGTCGCCCCATGCGTTTCTGCGGCCATGGCTTCGCGCAGCTTGTGCGCCAATACCCAAGCTGTCTTGTGCTGCACGTCCAGATCACGTGACAGCTGCATAGCAGACAATCCCTTCGCCGCGTTCGCAACGATAGTGATGGCCGCCAGAATGTCCGTGAAGCTCAGCTTGCGGGACGCGAAGATGGTGCCGGACGTGACGCTGTATTGGTGGTGGCACGCCTTACACTTGAACTTGCGCCTTGTGGTGATGGAGTAGGACTCAGCACAGCCACAACGTGGACAAACGGCCTTGCCGTCCGTCTCCGGCCAACGAAGCTCACAAAACAGCTCATAGGCCTTGTCCTCTCCCATGCGGAATACTTGGCGCAATGAGAGAGTGCGTGCCTTTGTTGTGAGTTTGAAATTCGTAGCCATTCGTACTGTATCCATTACCTATGTAACGAATATAGTACTTATAGGCACTGTGTACAAGGGCAAAAGTATCGTGTATGTTACTTTTATCGCTTTGGAGATACGCGAATGCCCGAAAAAACGGACTGGGAAGCCCGTGTGGCCAACATGCTCAAGGCCGAATTAAAGCGGAAAGGCGTGACCTACGGCCAGCTCGTTGAGAAGCTCGCCGACATCGGAGTTGACGAAAAGGAGGTCAACATCCGAAACAAGCTTGCACGAGGGAAATTCTCAGCAGCGTTCATGGTGCAATGTCTGGAAGCGATTGGCTGCGATATCTTGCGGCTGTAGTGATACCCATATTCGTGATGATCGGACTCTCTACCCTCACAACGTGGGTTGTGAAGGGCAGCCTCTTTGGTTGCCACGATACTCAGGAATACGCAGCCAATGGCACACAGCAATCTGCTCACGGCTACAGTCTCAGACCGAGCGTGAACACCGCTTACGAAGAGCCAAATTGCCAATACCCAAAAAACGAAGATCAAGACGACGTATGTCAGCAACGACGCATGGCAGATGCCGCTGCGCGCTCGACTTGCTTCATAGCGTGGCAAACCGGAATAGCTCTTGCTGGCCTCATGGCCGTTCTCGGAACCGTTTTCTTTGCTTGGCGAGCGGCCAACGCTGCACTGGAAATGAACAGGATAACCGTCAAGGCCCATTCTAGTCAGCAGCGACCATGGATAACCATCGCTGAAGCTCAGTTCCGTCAGATTTGGCAAATTCAATACGCCAACCCCGAAAGAGCGCCACGTGAGTTCACTGAGCGTTCGGGCTTCGTGGGCTGCACTTTGATAAATTCTGGAAGTCAGCCCGCGCAGAATGTCAGATGCATTGCGGCCTGTGTTGACCGCTTCGTTGCAGTTGATGAAACGCTTCCAATGCAGAAAGTCTTGGGGGTCACCTTCGTGACCGAAGGTGGACAAAGCCTTGCAGAAATCGGCGCCAACAACTTCATTGAAGATGAGGAATCGCGAATAGGGCTCCACTTCGCCCCGCAAATCTTCATTGCGCCTGGGCAGAAACACGAATTCACGGAATCCTCTAACCTGTGCCGCTTTAGAACCCCAACACAGGGCAACGTGCGACATAGTGATAAACGTGCTGTTGTGATTATCGTGACATATACCGGCGCCGACACGTCTACCGTGTTTGAAACTCACGGGGTTTACGAGATTGTGGCCATTGTTCCGGGTCAGCCCATTCGAGGCGATCTCCACCCGGAAGCTACTAAACACGACCGCTTCGGCCTCCACCAAATTGGCGGGGCACTGACCAAGCACGAACCCGACGATCAGCCCGCATAATTTAGTCACCGAGCACCTCGCTCGGCATCCGCATCAAATAGATTGGTGCTTTTGATACGTAATGCCGAGCATTTCCTCAGGCGACAGCGCCGGCAGGATCGACGGCAGACGCGAGGCCAGCATCGACTTGCCCGACCCCGGCGGCCCGATCATCAACAGGTTGTGGCCACCCGCAGCCGCCACTTCCAAAGTGCGCTTCGCACTCTCCTGTCCCTTGATGTCTTTGAGATCCGGCAGCTCGCTCACACGCCGCTCCACATTCGGAATCGGCCGCGACAACGATTGCAGACCCTTGAAGTGATTGACCAGTGACAACAGATGCGGCGGTGCCAGGATATCCATATCCTCATCCGCCCATGCCGCTTCCGATCCGCAGCCTTCCGGACAGATGAGCCCCTTGCCTTGTCCATTGGCACCGATTGCAGCGGGCAGTGCACCCGGCACATCCCGGATCGACCCGTCGAGCGCAAGTTCGCCGATGGCCGCGAAACCCGAAATGGCCTCCGGCGAGACCGCACCGATGGCCGCCATCAGCGCCAGCGCGATGGGCAGATCGAAATGGCTGCCTTCCTTCGGCAGGTCCGCAGGCGCCAGATTGACCGTGAGGTGCTTGTAGGGAAGCCCCAACCCCACCGCATGCAGTGCGTTGCGCACCCGCTCGCGGCTTTCCGCGACCGCTTTGTCGGGCAGGCCGACGATGGCGAAAGCCGGCGCGCCCGGTGTAATCCGGACCTGCACCTCGACGCGGCGCGCCTCTACGCCGACAAACGCAACGGTCGAAATCTGCGCATACATGGCCCGCGCCTCCCGTCTCATACCCTGGGGATGAACCTAACGCGGAGGACGTGGACAAGGCACTGTCTCAGGTGTTTTTTCTAGGTCTGCCTGTCTTCGGTGCTCTTGCATCGACTAGTGCCACGATATCTTCCATCGTCATTTGTTTGTCTGTCAGTCCGGCTGCAATGGCTGGTGTTGTCTTGAGTGTGGAATGACGTTTGCACCAATTGTAATAGACGAAGTAGAGCGCAAGCGCATAGCGGTGATTGGCCAGCTTCTTTGAATGTGAGCTGGACAGACGCGCAAACCGCTTCATGCCCATGCGCATTTTTTGGTTTTTAGTTTCAACGTAGCTGGTGCCGATGTGTGCTGGATCAGGATTGCCTGTGATGATTTTTTTCTTGGTACCGATGCACTCGGACGTACCCTTTTTGGCTTCGCTGTAAATCTTCACGAGCTGGGCAAAGTCAACCTCATCACCAAAGGCTGTTTTCACGGCCGCAACATAGGCCTGCATGCCATCGGTAGAAAGCTGGACGCGGTTATCAAGGCGTGAGGCTAAGTCTTGCATGAAGACTTCGGACCAAACAGCATCACGCTCGCCAACGACAAACGAGCAGATCAGTTTGCTGTCAGGATCAATTGCAGTGAATGTGTAAACGTCGCCTGCCCCCTGCGGTGCCTTTTTGGCGAGCGGCAGGTTCTTGGCTCTGGTGTAGCAAAAACTCCAGATTTCGTCGCATTGAATGCGCTTGGACTTAAGCCCGACAACGTTCTGATCGTGAAATTCACGGCAGGCCTTGCCAGCGCCTTCCAAGAGCTTCGTGACGGTGTTGATTGAGCAGCCGACGACCCGTGAGATAGAGCGCATCGAAGAACCCTCGCAGAGCATCTGGAGGATTTGGACGCGCTTATCTAAGGGCAGCTTGCTCATGCCATTAATATATGAACTCCTATGCTTAACGTCAAGCATTTTGCATGCATTCCTGTCTCGATGCTTGCATTTGTGACAGATTCATGGTTAATTTGCACGCATTATATGGAGAAATGCGTGCATGACTGATGATGACGATAAGTCGAGCGGGAAGGCCAAAGGTGGGCATGCGCGGGCAGAGCGCCTGTCCGCTGAGGAGCGCAGTGAGATCGCGAAAAAGGCGGCTGAGGCGCGCTGGAAGGCAGAACCCGTTGAATTGACGGAAAATGTTGAAACAGGAGATCGATTCATCCTGTACACCAAACCAGATGGGGGCGAACTCCAACTTCGATTTGTTGGTGACGAACCTTGGGCTACCCAGGATCAGATTGCGGACCTATTCGGCGTCAGCCGCTCGATGGCGACCCGACATGTCAATGCGCTGTTTAAGGACGGCGAGGTGGATGAAAAGACCACATGTTCGTTTTTCGAACATGTGGGGTCCTCAGGACAAACCTATAGGACCAAAATTTACAATCTCGATGTGATTTTGGGTGTCGGCTACCGCGTGCAGGCGACGACTCAAGCCATAATATTTAGGCGTTGGGCGACTCAAATTCTAAGGCAGTACTTAATGAACGGCTTCGTCATCGATGTGCCGCGCCTTGAGGACCCGGACGGGCGCCCAGATCACTTTGAAGAACTGCTCGCCAAAGTCCGCCACATCAGAAGTTCGGAAAAGCGGATGTGGACACGTGTGTTGGAACTCGTGTCTTTCTGCAGTGACTACGGAATGATGACGGACAAGGATCGGGAGAATTTCTTCGCCACCATCCAAAACGCAATGCATTGGTCAGTGACCCAACAGACGGCAGCCGAAGTCATCTTTGATCGTGTTAATGCTGCCAAAAAGAATGCTGGCGTTATGAACTTTAAGGGCGAGATGCCAACAGCAAAAGAAGCTCAGGTTGCCAAGAATCTTTATGGCCCTGCCGACATTGAGGCGCTAAACCTTGTGACCAGTATGACGCTAGAGTTTTTCGAGAGCCAGGCCGAACAAAGGCGACCAACGACCATCGAGCAGTTCCTCGAAAAGATGCGGGAACTTCTTAAGCTCGATGGACGACCGCTCATTCGCAAAAATGATCGAGGATCAGTCTCAATGGCGGAAGCGAAAAAGAAGGCTTCAGCAGAAATTAAAGCCTACAAAGACCGCATCCGCATTGAACGCGAAATTGCAGGTGAGAAAGCGCTTCGTCAACTCGGTGAGCGGGTTAGGCGACGCAAACGCTGACCTGCTATTTTTTGGTCCAGCGTGCCGCAGCGGCCTTTTTGGCAATCGCACTACGTTGCTTGGCTGTCATCTTGGCGGCTCGTGCCTTCCCGCCCCGCTTTCCCAGTGACTGCGCAGCCTTATCCTTACCGTCGTCTTCAACTTCGGCTTCTTCTTCGACCTCGCCAGTAGCAATCTGAGCTACGCGAATGGCATTGCCAATTACATCGGACGGTCGTTTCTTGCCTTTAGGTGTCTTGGGCACGGTTGATCTCATTGCTGCTTAGCGGTAAGCATAGCATTATCTGGAGATCCAGCAAGGTGTATCGGGTTCATGAAGCTTAATCTAACTTGGCAACCACCCATTGAGTTATCGAAGAGCACTGACGGCGGGCAGATATACGAATGCGATTTAAATGCACTTCCTGAGAAGCCTGGTGTTTACATCTTCGGGCGTCGCCATGGGCAGAAGTTTGAGGCCCTATATGTAGGAATTGCTACCAATTCAGTTCGAAGCCGCGTGAGGCAGCAGTTCAATAACCTGAGACTAATGAGTTACGTGCAGAATGCAGCGACAGGGAGTCGTCTTCTGCATGCTGGAAAGTTTGAAGCAAGGCAGGGGCAGCAACCTAGGAATTGCTTGCGAATTGTTGAACGCTCCCTCATTCGCCATTTCCTTGAAGAGGGGCATCAATTGGTCAACGTCCACGGGACAAAAATTGCAACTCACGAAATCAGCTCTGATGGCAGCACGATGCATGTGCCGAAAACAATACACGTAGACGCAAACTAACCGCCATTGAAAACACCTGAGACAGTGCCGTGGACAAGCAAGAA
>CBDCUC010000004.1:0-5178 GCA_965222485.1 Hyphomicrobiaceae bacterium | reverse complement strand
ACTTCGAAAACGACCTGAACATCGATCATGAACTCACGTACCGGGCGGTTGTTACGGCATGTCGACCACCGGCGTTTGAGAGCATTAGCATGATTGCATCGTTTGAAGTGCCATCAAGCACCGAATGGCGGCCTTCGGGCACCGTTGCCGGCTTCTCACCGTCTTTGTTCGTGGACATCTCGACCACGCTGGACAAAAAGATCGAGGCCATGCGGTGTTATGAAAGGGAAATGCGCCCGTTTCCGCATCCGCGATCATCACAGGCACTGTCTCACCTGGCCGGCACGCGAGGGGCTGCGGCAAACATGCATGCGGCAGAAGCTTTCGTAGTCGTCCGGCAGTGCGGTCTACCGGGCACTAAGGGTTAGCGTGCTGGCCATGAATTCCACCGCCAAAGATAATGAGTTCAGCTCGATCTCGAGCTTACCTCAATCCAAAGACCGGCAGTACTTTGCCGAACTCATCGTCGAGATTGAGCGCCGGATCGACGTCAATGCGATTCAGATGGAAGGGCTGAAGCTGTGGCCGATGATCCGGTGGATGCTTGCGCGCGAGATAAAGGGAAACGGCCACTAAAGATGACATCGATAATTCGCTGGATCGTGTCCGCGCCGGTAAATTCACCGGTGGCCGAGAAGAGCGGCAACAACTTGCAAAACGCCGACGTGAAGAAGAGCGATTAAAACACAAGGATCCCTATCGGCAGATAGAAGCGCAAAATCAAAGGCTCGCGGAAATTGGAAAGTGTGACTATCTCGTATTCTCAAAGATCGAAAAATACTACCAGCCGGTCGGCGACAAATTTTACGCGCCCATAGTTGACCCGGTCTATGAGGATCTTTGCGTTCGAGGACGAACAAAAATAATTGGGCTTGAGCCATTGGACATCCCGTGTGTGAACGAGCCTGTTCGGCTCTCGATCGACCCCTATATGCGGATCTCGTCTCGCTTACAGAAAATTCCTGCTCCCCGAGAAGTTGTTGAGTGGGAACGTGTGATTAATGAGGCCCTGAAAGAGCTTTCTCCCTCCTATCAACTGGACATGGAGATGCTCGTCAACAGGCTCAATCGCTACCGCAGGCGGATTGTCTTCTTTCAAGACATTCTTGATCAACTTAAACCGAAGGCCGTGTTTTTTTTCCAGTTTCGTGGGATGGACGCCGCTCGTTCTCGCAGCAAAAAGAACAGGGACGGTCTCGATAGACATCCAGCACGGCGGCCAAAGCGCTTTTCACTACCACACGACCCCACTGGACCAACGTTCCGGAGGACGGGTACGAACTTCTGCCCGACGTGTTCTGGGTCTGGGGGACGGCCATCAAGAACTACATAGATCCCTGGCTGCCCGGGAATAGCTACCGGCATCGACCTGTCGTCGGCGGACACCGCTACGTTGCAAAGTGGACCAATGAAGGGTCTTCGATCGCCAACGATAATGAAGAGGCGACACTGCACGAACATGTGGACGGGGCTGAAAAAGTTGTGTTGGTCACCTTAGGCTATTCCGTAGACGACATCCTGCCTGACTGTGTCTTGCAGGCAATCGAACAAACACCAAACTGGGTTTGGCTCATCAGAATGCATCCGATTAACCGTGGGCAGGCCGCGATTGATGAAATTCGAAGCAAGACGGTCGATCGATCTGTTACAAACGTCGAGTACGAGCTTTCTACCAGGCTTCCCCTGTACACGCTGCTTATGAAATCGGACTTCCACGTGACCCCGTTCTCAACGACTTGCAAGGAGGCCCGTGCATTGGGTATCCAAAGTGCCATCGTGCATCCAATTGGGGGCACGTATTTCAAGGAAGAGATCGAAAACGGGTACTTTGGATACGCTGAAACAGCAGATGCGCTATTGAAGCTGATCGTCGATAGTGAGACGAAAAGCTCGGCTGCTGCTCCGGATTTCATTGAGACCGATGATCACCTTGTCGACGATGTCATGGGCGAAGTTGGCCGGCTTCAATGGATCATTCGTCCCGTCGATTTTTTGAATGAACAGCATGGCCATGCTAACCGTTCGAGCGGGAGCTTCCTCGCCGGTCTGCCGCGCCGCGCCGCGGCAGTGGTTCGGAGGCTGAGGGGGAGGTAGGAACCGTACCGACCAATGCACTTATAATCTTTTTTCCAGAAGCGCAATGAACTTAGAGGCGCACTCAAGTGGCAGGTGGGGCAATGTCAATCGCTCGTACGCTAGCGCTGTATTATAACGAAGTTCGTCTTCAAGAACGGATTCTATTTCCTCTAGCTTTCCGGGAACAACCAATGCTGCAACGGGGATATATTTCGTAACTCCGAGTTCCTCTAGATCTGCACGTGTTGCTGTAAATCTGGCTGCCCCTGTGGTACGGGCAGGTAGGAACCCTGCGTAGTTGTGGTGGAACAGGACACCCTTCCTGCACACGCGCTTCATCTCGAAAACTGCATCCTTCCAAGCCTCCACGTGGGGTAGCAATGACCGACAAACGACAAAATCAAAAGCTGTCATCACCCAATGGCATCGCCAATACATCTGATACATGAGTTTGTATTCCTGCATCACGGAGCGGCTGCATCCGGGGACCATCACTATCGAGAGCCTCGACGTCGTAACCTGCCTCGTGGAATGATAATGCCAATCCTCCATGCCCCGTTCCGCAGTCCAAAACCGTGGAGCCGGCTGGCACATTTGCCAAAAAATGCTCCGCCGATACTGTCTTGAACAAGTCACCCAGTCGTCCTGCCATTACTACTTTCCACCGATCTTACGAGCGAATACAACACGCGTGTTTTGGGGACTATAAACAGCATGGGCACCATTGATGCAATACTTGGCGACAATGACGTGGCAGGCATCTTGCCATTACGATTCGAATGGACAATGGCACCGTTTTCAGTAGGACGGATTGTTAGGTGTTGGTTCGTCATTCCTATTGGATGTCGCTGACCTGCGTTCTATAAAACAAGCGTGAGTAACATGTTTGCCGCGTCCAATTTACTTGGCCAGGGCATAGCCGTCCGGTACCCATCATGACATCACGCTCAAATACCCTCTATGCAGTTAGCAGACTGCCGGAATGGATACCCATGGCACAGTTGCTAGAACAGCGGCTGGGGTGGGCGCCATCGTATTGGGTCACGCGGCCGGAAAATCATGCTGCGGTTTTGGAAGCGTTTCCGGATATTGTGGCCCACAAGGTCTTTGACATAAATCGCGGCCTGCCTGCAGAGCAACTGGACGACGCCGTTCTTGGAGCATTGTCTCAGGACGACCTCAGTGCAGCGCGCGAGTTTGAAGCGATAGCCATGGACTTGCTCGACCGGATCGACCTTGGTCGCAGCTTCAGCTATCAAGAGCGCCAGAGACTGTTTCACAAACTTCTCATATACTGGATCAACGCCATTAAGCGACTTGACCTCAACGTCGCTGTTTTCAATGCGCCACCGCATTCCATCGGTGAGTACATGGCGTATGCCGCATTCAGCGTTCTTGGCCGAAAGACAAGGATCTTCCGGCCTACTCCGGTCAACGGGCTGCATTTTGTTTGCGACAACGTGGATAAGCTTCCCGACTACTTAGACGACGCGTACCAGCGCCGTTTGTCTATTGGTGCCGGCGAACTCGCACCAGAAATTCAAGAGCACCTCGACGGCCTACGCACCGTTTCTTCCGACTATAAGCCTTGGTATTCCGAGCGAGCACGCACCAGGGAAGACAAGCGGGAAAAAAAACGGTCATTGGTGCGTGAAGCACTTGAGAAGGGTGAACTAGTTGCCGGACCGCTTGAAGCCGGTCAGCCAATTATGTCCACGAAGTCCGTCTTAACGTGGAAAGGGCCGACAACAAAAACGTTCAACATTCTAAATCGCACACGAAAGCCCCAGCATGACACGCCCATGCGGCAAGCCTTCAAACTTCCCGACAGGCCGGTCTCTTCGCCCCCGATGAGCAAATGGGACTTTGTTACGTATCGGGACTGGGCTCTTGTTAACAAGCTCGTACTTGAGAAGCGATACACAGAACTTTGCGAACCCGCGGACTTGGACCGCGACTTCGTCTACTTCTCAATGCACTATCAACCAGAGCGCACAACGTGTCCGGATGGCGGCAGGTTTAGCAACCAGTTCCTAGCGATCTCACTCATTGCTGCGACGATGCCGAGGGATTGGGTGCTCTATGTGAAGGAACACCCTGCCCAATTCAGCTTTCACGGCAAAGGAGAAATGTGCCGATGGGAGGGATACTATGAGGAGCTGTCCGCGATACCGAACTTGCGTTTCGTATCACTCGAGACACCCAGTCTCGACCTCACCGATCGCGCGAAAGCGGTGGCGACGATAACCGGGACTGCCGGTTGGGAAGCGCTTGTGCGTGGGAAGCCGGTTTTGTGTTTTGGGGCGGCTTGGTATGGGCTCTGCCGCGGCGCATACCCCGTTGCGACCAAGCGCGATGCGCTCAAGGCGTTCGAAGGTATCCAGGACGGGAGTCGTCCCAAGGACTCGGACGTTGAATGCTATGTTGCCGCCTTGGCAGATATCGGGCAGACGATCTATACGAACCCTCGCCTTGCAAAAGCCTATAAACCTTCGGGCGATTTGGCAGAATCTCTTGCGAGCCTCATTTGCAACTTTGAGAAGTTGCCCAGCTAGTCGTGCCGTACAGGGCAACTCCCGTGGCTTCACAATGCCCTGGACCGCTGCGATATTTGTGGCACTCTACATAAACTCTTCGTCCATTTCGTAGTCGTCTGGTTGGGCCTTTCGGGCCTTTGCCGCCTGCTCAACAAGCTTTTTAACCCTTTCGGGTGCAGGGAATTGGTCGGGCTCGCTTGAGAGTACATCACCCATAACCTTGCCCGCATCACCCCAAATGTAGATCCAATCGCCTATGTCGGACGGGGGTTCTTGCAGCGGCTCGTTGAGCACAAGGATTGTGGGATAGTGCCGGAACAGTTTTCGTTGAAGCTCTCGACGGGCGTCGATGTCAAGAGAACTGAGCTTGGCCTCTTCTATAAACGGAACAGTCTCGTCTAGCCGCTCGTTGTCCCACTGCTTGGCATCAGCGATATCCCCAAATACGCTGATGCTACCATCTTCCATCGACTTTTGCTCCCGATGAGGTGTTAGGCGATTGACGACTTCCAGCCAACCGAAGCGTCCCGTTACCTTGGGAAAGTATAGGTAGATTGCTCCGTCC
>CBDCUC010000003.1:0-8624 GCA_965222485.1 Hyphomicrobiaceae bacterium | reverse complement strand
TATGAAGTTCACCGAACGGCAGCGGAATTTGACTGTGGTCTACTTTTGATGCGACGGGCAGTATTTTGCGTTGCCGAAGGGCTTGTCCCGCTTCTCCCCTTACAAAATCAGAATTGATACTATTTGGTGTCCAGATAACAATCACAGCACAGCATCGGTCAATCTCCGCCATTATCCTGTCGCGATATCGATCTCCTGGTTCTAGCGAAGTATCCCACCAAACATCATAGCCGCGTGACTGCAATAGCGCAGCGACCTTTGCTGTGAGAACCCGATCAATCTTGGAATAAGAAATAAAAACATCAGTCACTGCGTCAGCCCTTCGGAAGTATTACCCCTGGCCACTAAACGGGCGCCATATCCGCTTTCATCACACTAGCCCTTTATGGCGACACTCGGAAGACCCGCTAGCGTCGTAGGCCGCTCGGGGTCAACGTCTGTCTGTTGCGACGAAACGCCGTCCCGGCAGATCTACCTTCCGCACTGGAGAGTTCGATTGAGCGAGCGCCAGGCTTCAGCTTTGCCCATAGCTGCGGCCGATTACCCGATGCAGTGAAACGACGAAGTGGGTCGACTACAGAATTCAACGTTGGGTTTCAAGCGCTGCGAACATGTGTCCGCAAACTGGTAATATAAACGGAAGCTACTCTGGCCCGTCCAACTAGGGTTCTGGTCTGCGCCGACGAGTTTGGGCATGCCCGCAAATTGACGCGATCGCAAAATATACCCGCGGCAAATCCAACTCAAAGAGGATCTTGTCAATTCAATATTGCGGAGCAGCAACATGCATAAAATCTATGCGCAGGGTGACCTTCTAATCGAACAGGTTGAGGATATTGCTGTCCCCAGAGAGGGCACGGAACTTCCAAGCTGCGGCGGCGTCCATGTCCTCGCAACCGGAGAGCGAACCGGACATCGCCACGCTTTCTATACAGACGTGATCATGTTTCGAGATGGTCTTCTCGGCATGTACGAACTTCCCAACGAGATGTACCTCTGTCATGTCAAAATCGAATCCGAGACGGCGGAGCTGAAACACGAGGAACACGACAGCATCGTATTGCCGCGTGGAACATACAGAGTTCGTCGCCAGCGCGAATACGATGAAAATAAACGCGAGGACCGGATCGTTGCCGATTAAACCGGAGGTGCAGGTAATCATCGACCGTCTTCGGGAGATCGATTGGAAGCATCCAAAACATGATATTGAGACAATAAAGCTGGCGTATAAAGAACGCTACGAGAGCAGACCATATTGGAGACCTCTGAAGTGGATTGAGGACCCAAGGGAGTTTGATCCTTGGGTTTACCGCGGTTCTAGGACGATCCCAGTGCTCGGGACGTTGCGTGCTCTTTTCCGGGGCGGTGGGCGCTATTTGGGATTGGATAGATTGAACGCCCTCCACCTTGCCCTGCATTCCAAATCCACCTTCAAGAAGGAATGGCGCGCGCACGTTGGTTGGGCGGCAATTGCGGCTGGATACTCTGGTGTTCCTGGGTCCAGGCGTGTTGGAACCGCAAAACAAACAACGAGTGTTGAGCACCCTGCATGGGAAGCCTGGGCCGCCGCGAGTTGCATGAATTTCGACGCTGGCGCCGGTCGAAAATACCCGAAACAAAAACTTCAAGACATTGTGGACACGTGCCTTCCCATGTTGACGGCCTATGAAGCTGGAGCCTATGCGCATCTCTTTCTTGACAACGAGATCCGTATTCTTGCTGCGCCGGCAACACACGTCGATGATCAAAATCGCATTCACCGCGAGGACGGCCCGGCTCTTGAGTGGTCACATTCCAAAATATATGCATGGCACGGCTTAAAGGTGCCCAAGTCCGTGGCCACGCAACCTGATAAGATCACGGTCGGTGCCATTAATGCGCAGAAGAACATCGAGGTGCGGCGCGTGATGATTGAGCGGTTTGGATATGAACGCTACATTTCCGACATGCCGATCATTCATGAAGATGACACAGGGAAACTGAGGCGCTGTTTTGACTCAAAGGGCCAGCGGGCCGGTGTCGTTGAGGTTGTCAACGGTACGCAAGAACCAGACGGGAGCCGGAATAGGTATTTCCTAAGCGTGCCGCCGGACTGCAGGACGGCGATCGAAGCCGTTGCCTGGACATACGGGCTGACAGCGGAAGCATATGCGACGTTGCAGACCAGGACATAGTGTAGCGTGTGTTTGCAGTTCGTTGACAACCGATTCAGGAACGCTAGCGTCGCTCTAACTGCGGCGCAGCCAATCACCAGCCTGAGGCATCGTCTCAAGATGTGTCGGCACGCGCCGGAAGCGGCTTTCTCCGCGCTTGGTATTTCTCACTTCAACCGCTGCCCAGTGGTCCCAGCCTGCTTGCGCGGTGTTTAGAAAGGCGTGCCAAAGACGTCCTGACTCATCCTCGTGTATTAATGTTGCACCGGAGTCCTTGATGAAACGGGCAGGTTCCATGATATCGATAAGCGCGCGCCGTCGCGCTTTGTTCGGCTCACGACATATCATTTCAATTGTAATTGTCTCCGGGCTACAGACCGCTCCCTCCGGCACATCAACACCGCGTCAAAAGTAGAACTTGGACTCGGCTGTCGTAGACCAGCGCCGGTCCGTCAGAGCAGTGCAGTCGTCCCCTGTCGTCATGTTGAATGACAGTGGGGCGATCACAGATCCAACATTCATCACGATGGGGGAGAACCCATCCGGCGCTTTGCGCCAAATCGATGTGGGGGGTTATCGCGTGTGTCTGACGAACCAGGCCACAAACGGAGCGAAAAAGATCGAAGTACGCGAGCGCCCCAATATCCTGGCCGGTGTTCAGACATTGGTGGGATGTCAGTTTGTAGCCGTTTTGATAAGGGCTTTGTCCATAGGCGAGGCCTGCCGTTTCCCGGCCATGCAGGCGCGACCAAACAAAGTAATCTTTATGAGACTTCGTTCTCTCGTATCTTTTTCTCGCTTCATCGATTGGCATTTCATCCAAGAGACGATCGGCCGCGAAATTTATGAACTGCACGAGTTGCGGCCCAATCGGGCGGAGGGGATCATTCTGCCATTGACGCGCCGAACTCGCCCGCCAAAGCGGTGCACGAATTTCTCGATGCACCAATTCATGAACAGTCTCGCCAACATGGCGCCGAATGTTGCTAAGGGCATCCGTTGTTGTTCTTTCAATCGGAGCACGCAGGAAAACGCCGAGTGGGCTCTCTTCCTTACCGGCATCACGTGCTTGTTTGACGGCATGCAACGGGCTCGAAACCCAATGAAGTGTCGGAGTGCTAAGGCTTCCGGATTTATAGAGACGCCACACCGCTTCCTCGGCACGCGGGCGATCGACAGGTTGTGTTGACGCTGGGATGTTTTCCCAAGACTTGTAGGTTTGGGCGAGTTTCTCGCGCTGCTCGGTCTTAAGCGCTTCGATCTTCAATTGCTTCGCAACTGCTCCACATAAACTTCGTCATGTCCAACGATCCTAGATTTCAAAAAATACGTTCGTTGAAAAGCTCTGCGCAATCGCCTCTTGATCGCCGAATCCCCGACAGTTGGCAACGACCGTGGTTTCACCAACACGATAACTCGTTTGTACATGCGTATGCCCATGCACCCAGTACCGCACATTGGATAGCTCGGTGATGAGTTGGTCAAGGTCGCTCGCGAACGCGCCGTCGAGGCCGTTTCCTTTGTGCAATGCATTCAGGCCCTTTAGGCTGGGTGAATGGTGTGTGATCACTACCATTTGCCCTTGAAAACCGTCATCGCGAGATTGGCGAAGCGCCGCTAAAGACTTGTCAAACTCCGCAAGCGCATCTTCAGGCTGAAATTTCGTCAATGTTGTCTCGCCGTTGGAATCGGCGCGCCGCTTTTTCACGAGCAGAAATTCACCGACTGCGCGGCGGACGTGGTCCATGCAGGCCTGGCTGCGCCCTTCAAAGTCAGACCACAACGTCGCCCCGAAAAACCGAACGCCATCAATGTCGGCATGTTCGTTATCCAACACCGTCACACCGTGAAGATTGTCCCGCAGTAACGGGATTGTATCGTCGAATGTGCCCTGGTAGGGCTCGTGATTACCGGCAACAAATAGAATATGCTCAAAGTTCTTCGTTGCCGCCTCGACAAACCGTGACACACGATTTCGGTGCCTAACGCTGTAGAGATCGGTCCGCGCAGGATCGAGAAACTTTGCCATACATAGATCGCCGGCGATGATCAGAATGTCACCTTCTGGCAAGTGGCCTTCAAATTCCTGCGCTTCCAGATGCAAGTCACTCATGTAACGGCAGCGCATCGTGCCCACTCCTCGAATCAAATGGAGATCCTGCCACGACTTTTTGATCCTGTCGGTTAGCGCTGGTTAGCACTTATTTCCGTTCATCGATGCGGACCAGACGCGCTGCTTTGCAATTCATTTTACAACCTCCATTTCTGGTATGGGTCAAGATGCGCGGTTTGTGCAACGTGCCAAGCACGGCGGGTCTACACTCAGCACCGGAAAACTTGGCTATCGGCCGAACTGATGCGCCGGTTTGGCCGCATCAACATCGACGCCAACATGCAAGACCCAGCAGCAGAACGCACAGGTAAGGGCTGGTTCAAGCACACGGCGAGTCCGGTGTATCAAGCGATTATGGAACTGGGATTTATCTCAAAACGCTCAACGACGCTGTGCAGCAGATCAGTTATGACGGTCTGCGGCTTGATCATCTGATGGCGAGAAAGAAGTGAGGTGTTTGTGGATGAGAAGGGCCGCCTGAAACGTAGGTTCGGTGTGAGGATGTACTTCCGGTGTAGCGTCTGGGATGTGCATCCGGTGTCAGTTCAGGGGTAGAAGAAAAAGACCCCGCCACCCGGGGAAGAAAGAGCGGCGGGGCTACACACCCCACAGCAGGCCATGCCAATTCCTACCATGCAGCGAGTCGTAGGGACGCTTCATGTTAAACGGCGTTGTCGTATCGCAGCGTCTAAATCAACGCAGTTTGAACCAAACGTTTGGGGCACCAAACCGGCCTCGAAACTCTCGACCTCTTCCTGAATTTTTCCGAGCAGTGACTTGATGAGAGAGCAGTACTGTCGTGGCGGCAAGTCGCGAGAGACAACGTCATGCAGAATCTCAGTCGCTGTCATGACGCGCCCAATGCATTCATCGAACTCGGTGGTAAGAACGTCGGGTTCATTTGTACGGTGAGGCTCCATTGAATTGCTCCATCTCATTGCGTTTTTTAATGCCCAAACAGTTAGGGCAAAGGACTCAAGTTTCCAGCATTTCCGTGTGTCATACTTAAAGTGTGCTAAAAATGTCAATAATAATGACGGTGCGTTATTTTCAATGACAAAAAAGCCTCTTTGTTAGAAAAACCACACATCATTTCGGTCTCGGCTTTCCGTCTCTCATCCACTCCGGCAACTCTTCCAGCGCCTTTTCTGGCTGCTGCATAAAGCGGCCAATCCAGAACGTCATCATGAAATAGACGTTACGGAACTCTCGAAGGATTCTACGTACCTCCCTCTCTGATACGTCCCAGGCGAGAGCGATCTCGGCAGGTTCTTTGCCGCTCGCGTACATGTCAATGATGTACGCGCGGCGCTGTCCTTCGTAATCGTTTGAGAACTTGCGGGACATGTTAAGAATACGGCGATCAAACACTCTAAGAAAAGCTTCGAGGCGTTTTTCGATCTCAAGCTCTGTCGCTTCTTCCGGAGTGCGTGGTCTTCGGCGTCGTCGGCGTCGTGGCACACCATTTGAAAAGACCATCATTTCAAAATCTCCTACTAATCCAGCCAAGCGACGCGCAGCGCATCGGCACATGCGATTGCGTGTGTGAGGTTCGTTGTTACGAGGTATAACGGCAACGCCAGCGCGTGTAGGCGGAACAGTATGAAGCTATTCATCGATGTCACCTCGCGGTTTGAGAAGTGGTTCTGCCATTTTCTTCTCTTTGAGACGTTTCATGCGTTCACCAGCCCGCAACTTGCGTCCACCGCGGCGTGACATCTCAGGTGCGAGTATCAGTGCTGCCTCGACATCACCCGCTTTGACGGCTTCAACGAAAAAAATAACGCGTTCACGTCCAACTGATGAGCGGTCAATCCGCAATTCGCTCGCAATGTCATCGCGGGACCAGCCCGCCAGCATCAGGGCGCGGGCTTTACGACGCCACGGCTGCACAAAGTAGCGATTTTTTGAGCCGCGTTCGCGTTCTGCAAGGATCGTTGATCGTGTTGGGGCTGGCGTGCAGTGGATACAGGCCCCGCCGTAAAGACGCTTTGTGGTGTGTTCACAATGAACGCAGGGATCACCCTTATAGTGGGTCCAAGGATCAAGCCAGTCGCCATAAAGCGCGCGCTGTTGTTTCAGCGTTAGAAGATGCTCTTCGGCTGTCGAGTAGAACTCTCCCCATCGTGTTTGACCCCACGGTTTTATGTCCTCGACGAGTTCGGGATCGGTTACAATGTCACGCTGTATTTCTTCCTTGATTTTTGTTTGCTCGTAGGCGCCGGGGTCTACGTTGCGGGCCTTCTTCCGTGCTTCTTCTTCGCGCTGCTTTTTATCCTTTTCAATGGCACGCTGGGTCGCCCAGCGCTCGTGGTTGCGGCTACGCTGTTCCTTCTCTTTCTCCCAGCGCCGCCGTGCGGGGCAGTTTTGTGGATCGTTTTCATAACCCAGCGTTACGGGCGGCGGTTTCTCTTCTTCAAGTAAGGGACCGAAGATTTCAAAAAATCGGGCTTCCCTCCGCTCAAAGTCCTCTTTTGACCAAGCGGTGTCTTCGTCGTCGTCGCCTTCAGGCAAATGTTGATTTGAGTCACTCATGATTATTTAGTGCGCAGCGCTTGCTCCAGGCGATGCTTTTGCAGACGTTGGGCGGCGGTGAGGGCCGCTGGATCTTGTTTAGTCAGATGGGCGAGCTGACGGCCGTCCTCGATGCGCGTACTGTTTTCAGTTTCCGCGGCGCGCTGGGCGTTAAGCCTCATACGAGACGACCATTCGGCTGTCTCCGCTTTTGTCGGGGTAGTTGTCTTTTCCTCAGAGCCTGTTTTCTTCTTTTCGGGCTCCGGTGCCCTGCTCTGCGCCGGCTTGTTTTCATTCAGTGAATGCGGTCTGATTTTGTGGAGTTCTGCACCAGTCTGGACACGTTCTTTCTCGCTCATCGCAGAGACCTCGCGCCACTTTTCGATACCCTCTTGAGCCCGCATGTGCGGGTTAATCGCCATATACTGCTCTAGCAACTCTTCGGGTGTCGGGACCGGTGTTTCTAATACGGCTGCGCCAACCACTTCGGCCTTGGTAAAAAACGTCTCCGGATTCTGGCAATACATATCCAGGACTGTTTCATCGCCGCGTAACACGGGGTCAGCTGCGATGGCTTCTTCCATGGCGTCAGCGATCCGTGCGTCAGAAGCTTCTGGAAATTGTTCGCGCAAAGCTGTTTCGAGCCAGCCTTTGCAGACATCTAGTTTGCTACTCATTTACTCAGAACCTTTGTCATTCTTTTTACCGACCTTATACGGCTGCACGCTTGTTGTGATGTGTTGGCGTTTTTGAGGAGAAGTGCTTTTTCTGATCTTTGGCGATTTCCGCCAGCACAAGATCCCGAATTAGCTTGTAAATGGAGATGTGATGTTGCCTCACCAAAGAACGGAGCTTCTTCATTTCGGCCGGTGTCATTGCTGACGCAATGGATATGCGGCCATTGGAGTCCGATTGTTTCATTTTTGAAAACCCGAGTGGCTGATAATTAACGCTAATAAATAAGATAAACAAAAGCCAAGAAAAGTCAAGTGAATAAGCACAAAAAAGAGCGCAAAAACAACAAGATGAGCCGCCGGTTAAGAATGAAAAAGAGCGGCATTTCCGGACAATGAATAAGGCGAAAAAGCGACAACAAACCGGACAATTAATTAGACGAAAATCGACAATAGGCGCGCTTCTCCGGCCCGCTTCTTTAAAACGCCGCAACCGTATATAGGCGGGTGTTTTATTAATGACACCAACCTTCACCCTATGTTAGTATTGCAAACAGTGAGGGGACATTCGGAGTCGCACCCCCTCCCGCTTGCGGGGGGAGATGCGTCTTCAATGTCCCTTTCTTGTTTTGAACAGCCGCTTTTATGGGGTCGGCAAAGAGAAAGCCGCCCCCGAGTTCCAGCTCGAAAGGCGGCCAAATGTAGAAATGCGTGATGATCATTGCATGTAGCGCATCTAAAATCCAGTAGGAGTATGCGTCATGCGTAACAAGATCAAAAGCCGGAGCGGCTACAAAACTCTCGAAGACATCCTCAAAAAAAAAGCAGCAGTCAAGAATCGCGGTCGGCGCCGTAGCGAAACACGCGGGCCATGGAGCGCCAGCAACGGGCGCAAAAATGCACCATGGAAGCCTCATGCGGAGAGCGACCGGAACGCCGAAAGGGCGCCCTTCTTCGCAACGCACAAGCACGAAATTATTGACCAACACGTCATTGTTGATGTGCGTGGTTTAGCCGACAGCGAGGAATGGCTTGAACAGCTTGAACGTAAAATCGCAGTCGCAAGGGGCGGTTCGCGCGAAGAGCAATCTTGGCTGAACGAAGAGTCTACCTTTTCGGCCTTTGTTTCTGGTTTAATCGAATATGAAATAGGACCCAAGAACGGTTCAG
>CBDCUC010000002.1:0-45335 GCA_965222485.1 Hyphomicrobiaceae bacterium | reverse complement strand
TCGACGTCCAAACGTGTGCTTTAAGTCGTGCACCCGAACATGCGGTAGGCCGGCTCGACATCGTGCCGCCTTCCATGCCGAATTGAGGATCGACTTCGTCGGCTTTCCATTGCACGTAAAAACAAACGTTGGATGTTCGCCACGCTTTGCGTCGATCACCGATCTCGCGATCCGATTCAACACAATCAGCCGCTCATCACCATTCTTGACTTGAGATCCCGGCACAATGAACACTGATGTTCCAAGTTGTGGCACCGGTACTTCCCACTCCCAGCGCAGACTGCAAATCTCAGTACTCCTGCAGCCCGTATTGACAGCGAAAAGTGCCATATCCGACAGATGGTCCGGCAGTTCACGAAAGAGCCGTGCTTGCTCTTCCCAACTCATAGGATACGGCCGACGCTTGTCGCCGGTGGGCACGAACTTGATCTTCGGTGGCGCCTGTAGCCACGTCAGACCCTGCTCATCAACCCACTCGCTGGCTGCCAGATTGAGTATACGCCTTACCATCTGCAGACCATGATTGATGGTCCCCGATGATCGCCCTTGTCGGCGCTTGTAATCAATCCAAGGCTGAAGAGTGCCCATGTGGATCCTGTCGACAGGAACGTCAGTGATAAAGGGCAAGAGGTCCTTTATCCTGGTAATATCGTGGACCAGGCTGCGCTTGTGCTGATTTTCCAGCACAAACTTCGCAGCCGCCTCCTCGAACGTTCGAGATGGCCGCACGCCATACACTGATGCCTGTCTTGTTTGCTCCATGACGCGAGCTAGGACTCTTTCGGCTTCTTTGAGTTGACCTGTGCCAGTGCTTTTGCAAACGCGCCGTCCTTCGATGCGTTTGTCGATGTACCAGATCCCGGCCCGTTTAATGAGACCGGGTACTCGTTTGCGTCCCATGTGCTTACTCCTTTCCTGGCGGGACGCCCGTTGCGGGACACATAGTCCTCAACCCAGGCATCGAGTTCAAGCCGGTCGAAGGCAATTCCCTGCGTTCCAATGGGGATTTCAGTGAGAAAAGGGCGAACTACCGCATTAAACCGGTTTCGGTCCATGCCGAGATACCCCGGCGCATCACGAAAGCGAAGGATCCGGGGCAACAGACGAGACATCACTGTCCACCTCCAATACCCACGATCGTAACGATGGGCGGGCGACCCGGGCGACGCTCCACTTCGATCAAGCCTGCATCCTCCAACCAGCCCAGCGCCCGATATTTGCTGTTTCTGTCGACGCCGAACCGCAACGCCAACCGATTGCCAAGTGCCGCTTCTAGAAACGATTGGTGACGACAGAGCATCCAAACCGCAATTGCAACATGGAGCGACTTTCCGGGCAGACGCGCAGCTGCCTCGATCCATTTCAATGGCACCTCGTTCGGCCCAAGATGTTTTGATGAATGTTGCACGCTCATAGCTCAGCCGTCCTGTGGGCGGTGCGGAGACATCAAAAATCGCAGCGCCGAACACAGGACGGCGTTTTTTAGGCCGGCGTCGATGCCGTTCTTCGCGCATGGCATGGCAGACTATATGTGTCCCGCAAATTGGGACCGTGAGACCGTGCACGACTGTGACCACGGTCCCAAAACGAGGACAATGATGCGACTGACATGGGCCAAATCATCATCGTCTGTCCCTCGTTTGGGACAGTTCTCGCCTGATTTGGGACCGGGTTTTGTTTTTGGAGGCCGCCAATTCATGAAGTCTTTTTTGGGTGGCTCATCACCGAGAGGATGCTGTGTGAGGATCCACGTCGTGGCATGGCGCAGTTTGTAATTGAAGCTGCCGCATTGATTGCGCCGTATGAAACCCTTTTCCTCGAGTTCCCAGAATGAGCTGGTGGCTGTGTCCTTTGCGATGTGAAGCAAGCTCGCGGCCTCTCGAACCGACATCGAGATTTCACCATTGTTGTAGCTGTTGTAACGCTGAGAAAGCTCGATGTAGAGGGCGCGGGGTTGTGGTTTTAGCGACTGCCAAGCGGGAGATTTGAGCAGCCAGTGTGGGAGCTTTACATACCGTTCACCACCGCTGCTACGACCTTTTCTGTTGTGCCGACGACCACGCTGCTGGTGCTTGTGATGATCCCTTTGCTTCTGCATTGCTTACGCTCCACTAAACATCGCCGAATTGTGTGAGGACAGTGATGGTGCAGATCATCAGGCGATAAAAGGGGGTATCCTGCTCGGAACCGTGCAGGGCATTGCTATTTGTTTCAGGTGTTTAGGTGTTCGAAGGAGAGCAGAACTTTAACCGAGTAGGCAGGAATCTACTACGGGATTATTACGGCATCTCAAGCATTTGCACGTCAGGCGATCAGGCGATTTTTTTTCGCCTGACTATTTTTTCTCAGATCTACGCTTCGGCATACGAACGATGCGCAAGACCCTGCCGAGACTGACGCCGGAGAACTCGCCATCGCGACGCAGTTCAACCGCGAGTCTTTCCTTGTTCAGCTTTGGGTATCGACGTGCTAATTTCTCGAAGCATTTCTGCATGCGCTGGTCACGCAGCTCTGTGCGCAATTTGTTTGCAGCCTGCAGTGTGCGAGATGACTGATAAGGACGATCGCCGGACCGGGAATCCTCCGATTTAAGGAAGAAGTCCCAGAAAGATTCGACATCAATGGCGATGGATTTGTCTCCCCAAGCGATTAGCTGTTCGAGCTTAATGTCGCTCGACCCAATCCTGAGAACTGGGTGCGGACTAAATTCGAGCGAAACTGTACGCCGGGTATTTTTTATTTCAGCTGTTTTGAAGCGAATCCGCCTGAGATCGACGTCACAATCAGCCAGCGTCAAGGAACAGCCACGCGTTACGAAATGAACGATCATTTCTCTAGAGGACTGCCACCGCGCGCATGCGTGAGATGAATGAAAGAACGGACCCAACGACGCATCCAGATCACAAGTGGAAACACGGCAGCTTGCTGAATCATAGCCACGGCTAAGGAGTAAAATTGGGCGCAAGCAGCGCTCTTCGCACCCGCGACAAACAACCGTATCGCCTTCAGGTGCTGATTTAATGAGCTTGGCTGACTTGAGGTCGTCTACTGCTGATTCCGGCCAAAATTCAATGTCATTTGCTTGCAAAAAGTACTGCACTGGACTCTCGGCCCCACCAGCGAACCCGAATAGTTCTCGTAGTGTGCGGGCGCGTGGTAGTTCCATCAATCGTCATCCTGCTCCGTCGTCTCAATACCCGACTGTCGCAGCATTTCAGAAATTCGCTCACCAAATTCATTTTGCTGAACGCGAAGCACATTTGGAGCGGTGATACAAAACGAAGGGCTTCTATCACGTATATCCCGCTCTCCCCGTATAAAGTGAACCTTAATCCATGCTTGGTCCAACACGAGCTCACCCGGTTTGAAATTAGCGGTTAGTCGCGCCACCAATTTGCTCAAAGCCTCACGCTGATTTCCGGTGTTCGCTTCGACCATAAAACGACGCCAAGGCGCTTTTGTCATGCGAAAGCGCATTTTTGTTATGCGCACATCTCTAATGCCGAGATCCAGCGAATATTGAAACTCAAATCCCGGCTCCAAGACCTTCGGCAAGTCGTAGACGATGTCATCGGGCGGCGGGTCCAGTGGTATTTCATCGCCAATCACCGTCTTGGCAAAGATCTGCTGAATATGCGGTACAATAGTACGATCGCCGTCAACGTAGATTTCTAGCGTGCCGGCGGCATCCCTATGCTTGAAAATGAGCTTGAACGATGGACTGAGGGTTTGCTGCGTAAGCGTCCCCTTCTGCCAAAACACGTCTGTCTGAGGGTGATCCTCTGCATATGCAAAAAATATTTCATCTTCACCGCTGCGCAGGCAATCGATCCTGCAATTCTCCCCGCGCCATTCGACCTTTGTGAAGTATGCGATGAGGGCATCTTCAAGGGCTCCTACTACGGTATCGTCGATCGGGAGCCCGCGAACAGGCAAAGACTTCCGCTTGATCCACGCCCCCGAGGGTAGTACGTCGACCTCTGCAAGCAGCTTTGCGTTTGGGATGAATTGAGGACGGTAAAGCGTTGCCCAAAGCGCCTTCGCAAGGTGACTTCGCTGCCTCTTTAATGCGGTCAGCGCCTCGCGGTCACCGACATGTTCCGCCTCGTTGTAAAGACCCAGCGTAAAACCTTTACCGGATAGTTCGTCTATTGAGCGAAAATCTATATTGACACGCTTGAGCAGGCCTTCCTTTGCGCCGTCGGCTTTCTCCGCTTCACGGATTGCTCGGATGAATGCCTTCGCATCGACTTTTTTGCTGGTACTGTCGTCCCAATCGCAGGGGAGCCCTCGAAGTCCGCAATACCGCCTTAACAATTCTGCTGGCGCCCTACGAACAAAGTCTTTTGGATTGAAACTCTTACTCATCGCTTGCACTCGCCCTGATACCGAATTTCAGGTCGCTCAGCCTGTGGATGACGGTCTTGACGTAAGTGTAGGCGATTCGGATGCCTTGAGTCTCAGCCTCAACCGACATCCCTGCCTCATAAATATGCCCCCGGCACATCTCTGGTTGTAGCTGTTCTCTACCTCCAAACGCTGGCGAATTTGCCCCTGTTTTTAATTCAGAAATCTCGCGAGTATTCGGTCGGCGCAACGCGGCAACACGAACAACGACAATGCTGTGTTAATTGCAGAGGGGCGCAGGCGGCACAGGGAGCAATGCGCTTTCACTCGGCTCCACCCTGGCAATGACGGTCGCAGCCACCAAATGCAGCGAGTACCTTTTGGCTTCGAAGCGGCAACGAAGTGTGCTATAATTTTTGATATTGTTGCCACCTTCAGCATGATCACAGATCCGTTGAAGTCCCCGGATAACGGTTGGGCAATCTCAGCGTGTTTTGCGCTTGTGGCATCATTGGCAAACCGGGCACGTATCGTCCCTCTCCCTCCTCATCACTGCTCAGAATGCAAAGCCCAGCGCCAACCTGGCTCCGGCGGCGGCCGACCGCACTAAGAATAAGACATGCCGGCCGGCAGCCCCTGGAGCTTTACAGCTTCAGGTGCAAAAAAGGCCCCGCCGATGGTCCCGGCGGAGCCAATGCGAACACCGATGTGAAGAAAGGAGCTTCAATCATGGTCGCAAATGACGATAGTCCCGATGGCCTGATCAGTGCAATGGCGGCACTGCCGCAGATCCTGATCATTCTCATCATTGACCTACTCCTGCTCCTGCCGCTGGCGATCGTTCGCGCGATCCGTTCCCGGCAGGACCAGCTGGAGGAACTGGGGTTGGTCTGTGGCGAGAGTACTGCACCGGTTGAGGTCGTGTCCGACGACAGGCCTCACACCAATGTTGTCGATTGGGTCCGCGCTTTCAGGCAGCGCCACGGCCGCGATCCAAAAATAGCGGAATTGCAGGACTCGTTTCCTGAAGTTCCCAAGACCACGGCATGGAGGCGCATCAAATCAGCATGACCTCATGACCCCTGGCCAGTTCGTTGGCCAGGGGTAATCGTATCTAGATAGGCTCATGGCTAAATGAAGGGCTGATGGAAATTGGTGCCGTCAGCGAATGCGCAGATGACGTTCCACAACGAAACCGCTACGTTTCAACCCTGAAACATCGATCTGCATCCAGGCCCGGACAGCCGTTACGCAGAGAAAGCGGCCATTGGAGCAATAGCCAATCGACTGTTGGAACTGTTAGTCGACCCCAGTAGGGCGAACGGCGATCTCGGGGTTAGAAGTGGAGCGTGCTGCTCGCGACGCCGCAGACCACGCAACTCAATTGGCGCAAAATTTGGTAGCGTCCATATCTTCTACATCGATTATCGTTCGAACCTCTTCGAGTGCGGATTCCAAGTTCGGCCGGGCCATGAGCTCACAGGCTTGCGCATTGCCGAATTTGCCCGGCGTCGGAAACGACCTGACTTCAAGATATGGTTTAATTCGGGGACCGACGGCAGCGACTACCTGCTCGTCATCTAATGAGAACGTGATCGCTTGAACGGGTAGTCCGGTATTTAGAGAAATCGGTGGATCGTATGTGCGCCAAGACCATATGTGCAGGTTTTGCGTTTGTTCAGTTCCTAGTGCAATAACGGTTCCGTCATGCGAAAACTCCATGGACAGCACTCGGGCGTCCACCTGAAGCTGTGCGACCGCGGTTTCTGTGGCCAACGAGAATACTGAAATGTAGCTCGTCTTGTAGTCGCCAGTCGCTTCGCTTATCGCAACATATTTTCCGCAGCCGCTGAAACGTGCAATTTCCCAGTCTGCGGCTTTCGATTTTCGAGCAAGAAACTCGCGCCCACTGGCCAATTCGATTGCAATTGGAGAATTCTCCTTGGCTGCCTTGTTAATGATCACACTCCCCTGACTGCTTAACACGACTGCATCTCCTGACAACTTTGCAGTGACAGGACGGCACAGTTCTTCGTGCAGTCCCACCGCTGGAGCAAAGCGCCAACGGCACAACTGTGCGCCTCGCATCCCAATGACCCAATCTGCGTTTCTTGAGACGGCAAGAAGAAGCGCGCCGCTCGGAGCGACGTGACATTTCTGGCGTACGAGCACCCGCCTGCTGGGAGCAACGATGCACATCTGCGAACCATTGTTGTTAAGGGCGAGGAGGCGACCATCCGGGATCACGCCGATTTGAGTCTCGCTGTTGCTCACCTCGATCCCATCCGTCTCACTTGTTCGGCCTGTGCAGCGGCGCGCGCCGGCTTGCTTTAAGTCCCATAGACAGGCCTCTCCGCCGCTCAAAGATATAAAATGGCGGTTCGGCGCATGAGGCGAGAAAAGCCCACCCCCGAACCGCTTCTTCAAATTGAACGCTCTCTCAAGCGGTGGATCGACGCGCCAGATCCATCGCATGCCGTCACCGCCAACTATGAGTAGATCGGACGACATCGCGTCAAATCGAAGCCCATCAGGAGAGCTATCCAAGATTGATCGACGCAGCTCGCGCCCGGTCTTCAGGCTCCAAACACTGACGGTTCTATCTTCCGGCCAATAGGAACCGCTTGCCGTCGCAACGAGGGGTAGTGAAGGATGAATGGCGATGGCGCTGACGCGGCCATCGTGGCGTAGGTTAGAACTGAGAGCGCCGGTCCGAGCATCAAGAACTGCAACATCGAATCGGTCGGCGAGTAACGGATGAAACATTACCGCGAGGTATTCACCATCGCGACTAAAGTGTATGTGTTTGACTGACTTAATTCCTGCGGCACGCCCAGTTATTCTGGCATCGCGATCGAAAAAGGTGATCCCCTCTTCATCGACGCGCGCAGACCGGTCGCCATCAAGCGTCTCAGCAAAGCTGCCCCCAGCTTTGGGCGGATCCGGAATCTTGGCGCAGCGCGCTTCAGTCGCCTCGCTCACGGAACAACGTAGTGGACGCGCCGTCAGTAAGGTGCGTGCCTGCAATACCAGCTTCTCGGCCCGCGAGGCATCCGCGCCTTCTGCACGCAAGCGACGCGTGGCCACTGCCGCGTAGACGAGGCTCGCATCGAGCCTGTTGCGGTGATTGGTCGATAGAATCTGGGAGCGCGCCGTCAAGAGCTGTGCGTCCGCGATACGTGTTTGGCGCCGCGACTCGTTAAGAAAGATCCAAAGGCCCACGGCGAGGCCAGCGACTAGTGCGAGTACGACCAAGACGCTGCTGAGCAATGCCCGTAAGCGACCAGAGGCGATCCTGCGACTTTCAGCAATGAACTTGCTCTGCAGCGATGTGATTTCAGGCGCGGCCTGCGCGCGGCTATCGCGCCATTTCTCAGCGGCGTCCAGTTTTATGCCGCGCAGGAGCAACTTGCTCGAACGGCCCGATCGCTCCCATTCCAAAGCCGAAGCACCGATGCTCGTTTGCTCTCTTAACCAGTCGACATTGATGATGAGGCCATCGATGAGACGGTCAATTGCATACTCAAAACGGCTATTGTCCGTGAAATCTACCCAATCGAGTCGGCTCAACTCAGGAGGAATATCAGTCGCGGGGGTGTCTTCAAGTAAGATCGGAGCAAGTTTCTTGTTGAGTGCCGCGGCGTGTCGAATTTCTCGTTCGCAGACGTCGGAGGCAACTGAAGCCGGGCTCAAACAGAAAACGATCACATCTGCACTTTCGATCATGCGCTGCAGGCGCAACCACCAATCCTCAAACGCGTGGATCCCCTTGAGCCGCTGCTCCTCTGGCGGTCGATGCTCGGACTTGTCCTGAAGTACTAGAAACCCCGGCTGATCCGCGACCATGCCGTCCCGATGCTTGTCTAGCGCATCGGCGATTGCATCCACAGTGCGCTTGTCGCGTCGAGAATAGGATAAAAACAGCGTTAGCTGCGCCATCGTAAAGGTCCTGGGGCGCTATCAATCGCTACGCCCAAAATGGCGAAACTGGTAAGCGAAGAAACTCAGGGTATGAAATTTGTATCGTCCCTGTTGTCTTTTCCGTCTTCGTACTGACGTCGCCTGGCAGCGGCACGCCAGCAATATCCCTACCACCTCTAAGCAGACCTGGAAATATGGGGCAATGACAGCTGGCGCTAACAGCGGACACCCCGAAGCCTATAGGTCACCAGCCGACCGACTTCCGAAATTGGCATCGAACGACATGGTGCGGCGCACAGCTGGCGACCATCCAATGGTCTGGACCTGGCCCATGACTTCGGCGCGAGGTTAGATCGAGGACGGTCGATCCCAGAAACGGAACTCACAGCCGGTTTCGTTTTGGTGTTCCGCACACGCCAACTCAACGTCCGCAATGGGGGCCAAGCTGTCAGCCGCAGAAGTACGGGAATTGCCGAGTCTGACCCGAACCTGATTTTCTGCACCCTAATGTCGTATTCCACTGCCTTTGTTTGACGGCAGATTGGAAACCGCAAGGCAATCTTATCGGGACTGAGCTGCCGAAGCCGCGAGCGATGCCTATTGATACGTGTCAATCGGCAAGCGGGCATCGCGTGCTAATAAAAAAGGTTAGTGAATAGACATTTCGAGCAAGATGATTTGAGCAATGGCAACGCTGGTCACTTATTTTTCTCACACTGGCAATACAAAGCGTATCGCGGAAATAATCGCGGAAGTATGCGACGCCGATGTCGAACGGATCGAAGAGACAACGACACGAAAAGGCTTCTTCGGCTATCTTGCCGCGGGACGCGATGCTTTGACGAAGCGCTCTTCTGAAGTAAAGCCACCAAAGCATGACCCAGCCTCTTACGACCTCGTCGTAATAGGTTCGCCCGTCTGGGCTTGGAGTCTCACGCCTCCCGTTCGAAATTACCTCACGATGTACGGCGGACAACTGAAGCGCGTTGCATTCTTTTGTACGCAGGGCGGCTCCGGTGCGGAAGGCGTTTTCAAACAGATGGCGGAACTCTGCAGTAAACAGCCGGTCGCCACTCTCGTAGTTACAGAAGGTGAGCTAAAGCAGAATGATTGTGTTGCCAACGTGCGTTCATTCGCAGAATCGCTTTCCAAAGATGCTTGAGAAGCACGATTGAATCGCCGTCAAACCTTGTCGGCCACCGCATCGCAGCCAATGGTAGGCTTCGATGGCAACTGGCCCTCAGCGTCAGCGCGACGATGGTTCACGGTTGGTGCATCCCAGAAGCGGTCATCTCAGTTGACTCACCCCAAGATGCCGCGACAGCCAGCTCAATGTCGGCTAGCGGGGGCGGAGCGGTCAGACTGAGAAGGGTTTGACCAACCCAGTCTGACGCGGATCGGGAACCGACTGCCCAATATAAGACAACAGATCCAACAGAGAATAACCTCTTGCACGCGCAAAGTGTTCCCTACGAAACAGCTCCAATGGGCAAAAATGGCCAGCTTTTCACTGGCCAATCCATTATGCCGCCCAAAGGGGTCAACCAATGAATGCAGTCATGCGCTTTTTCGATTCGTTTGCCGCGCCTCTGTTTGGAGAGGACCCCGAAGGTCGACAGGTGTACTTTCCAAGCGGCGCGTGGGGCTCCGGCTATATTCCAAAAGACGCCGAAGCCGCCGATAAGCTTCGCCGTCGAGTGCGGATGAGCTTCTTGATCTTTTTCGTTTTCATAATTCCCGTCTTCTCTCAAATCATCCCGCTGAATACACCAAGCGATATTCCGCTGCTGTTGGGTGCCAGCGTATCCGTAGGTCTGATGTTCCATATGCTGCTGCGTTGGTATGCACGCGGTTTGCCCCGATCGAATACTCGCATGACACTTCGTGAAGCAAATGCACGCCACATCAAATCGCTCGGCCGGGCATGGTTGATCGCAGGGATCATCCTATCGCTCCTGTTGATCGGTCTTGGTATCGCGGTCGTTGCTATCGATACACCGGGTATGAAATGGCTCGGCTGGCTCCTGATCGCAATGTTCAGCGCCTGCCTGGTGGGCTTCATCGTGAATTTGCGCTCTCATGCGCGGATGGCAGCCGACAACGAGATGTCATAATTGCACGGACCGCGCCGCAACGTATTTACGGTTCGGGGCGACCAGATCCGCCGATTGCTGCGCTTAGATGGCGAGAATCTTTGCTATCTCTTCGTGGGTCATGCCGCCAGCAACGCAATGGTTCAGGGGCGATATCCCATTATTGCTGACATCGGCCTGCCTGGCGACGCTTGTCGCGCCGGGTTGATCTCTGAGTCTGCTTAATCGCTCATACCAGCCGCACTAGGGCCGCAACCACCCGTCGAGGCTAACCGACCTTTGGCGGACTATCGTCTAGACAGGGTTTTCCGCACTAGGTAATCGTGAACGACGCTACTTACAGCGATCAACTTTCGGACATTGATATGGAACTCATGATTTCTTACAGTCGACGCGATGCTGCTGAGGTCGATTCAATTCTTACTGATCTCAAATTATACGGATTACAGACTTGGAAAGACACTTCGAACATGCAGCCTGGAGAGGACTGGCGGTCCACCCTGCTTAAGAAGCCCACCACCGTGGATGGGTTTATTCCATTCTTGTCGGCCAATTACGTTGAAAGCGACATGTGCCGAATGGAACTTTTTCTAGCGCGAGCGACCGATCGACAGATATTTCCAATTATGCTGACGGAATGCTGGGAGAAGTTGGATACTGAAGAGGAGACAAAGCATATATCAGCCCTATTCGCTGCACGAATGGAGCCGCTCAAAATTGTAAGTCTACCCGTTACCAGGAAACAAATGCTCGAGCGATTTGCGCGCGATGTTGAGCGCAAGACGATGGACACACCGAAGAATGAAACAAATGTTTATATAAGCTACCCGGATCAAATGGGTCTTTTTGCGACCCAAATTCGGAATCAAATTGCAACCGATGAGATCAAGCCTTGGATTGCCACGCTAGACTGTGAGTTCGGTAGCGACTGGAGGAAATCACAAGTTGACGCGATGAAGAGTGCGAAGGTCCACGTAATTGTCGTGAGCGAAGATTTCCTTGATCGTCCCGTCGACGTGCTGCGCACCGAGGTTTTAATGTCGGAGTCCCTTGGCATCGAAATTCTAGGCGTCGAGACGCCAGACTTGCAGGACGGCAACCTCCGCGCTCAAGTATATGACCGACTCGCCAGTAATGATGTTTTTCGACGAGTAACGAGATTGAACTGGTACAAGGAGGCAGAGCTTGGCAAACTCAAGGATGACATCTATTCGCTTATCCCTAAGCCAAAGAAAGGGTTGCGTAGAATACTGCCGTTTCATTGACGACGTCATCGCTTGCCAACAGCACGCTGGAGGAGTTCCGGCACCAACATCTACCCGTTTCCGCCAACGCCGTGGCCGGGCACAACTTCACCCAGAGACTCTCCCAATGATTGGGTAAGAGCTGAGTTTCAGGTCAACCCATTTACGATCACCTTGACTGTTCGCTGTGGAGGCGGGCTCGGCTGCGAGAGCCCATTTGGAGGCTTCGTCGCCGCCCATTCATCGCGGGGTGTCGATCAAGCCGTCAACTTCAAGGTTGAGGGCATAGTAGAAGTGTTTTTCACAATCCAATAGCTGTTGCGGCCGCCGTAGGCCCCATAAGCCGAAAAGTGCCAACGCACATGTCCGCTCTGCCCATGCGAGGGCTCCCTGATTGGCAAGATGATGCCCGAATCGACGGGCACCAGTGCACGAAAAGGCGGATAGGTTGACGGCATGAATGAACATTCTGACCATCCAAAGGGCTGGGGCGACGACGAGTTGTCCGCCTATATCGATATGGTTCGCAACAACCAGTTTGCGAGCTACCAGAAGCTGCCGAACGATTATGGCCGGCTGACGGATATAGACGCATGCTTTGTTACAATTAGTAGGCAGCTATTGAACCCAAAGGATATTCTTGCGCCGCTCTTCCTCGCGCGTTCGCACAGCGCATATCGAGCTGCCTGCGCTGCGGCGCTGTGTGGGCAGTCGGCCGAAACATTCGTGCTCCTGCGATCGTCTGTGGAGGCCGCCGGGTATGGCCTTCTCATCTATCAAACACCAGATTTGGGAGAGATCTGGTTGAAGCGCGCCGAGAACAAGGGCCCGGTTCGTGCAGCCTTTACCGTCAAGGCTGTGCGCCATGGCGTCGAGAAACTGGATGCCAAGCTCGCTGGAATTTTCGATATGGTCTATGAGCGAGCCATCGACTTCGGCGGCCATCCAAACGAAATGGCCATGACCGGCAGCATGTCGATCACCGAGGATGCGGATCGCAAGACCTTCGTAATCAAATATCTGGACGACAATCCTCTGGCGTTGTCGCATGCAATCAAGTCTACGGCACAAGCGGGGCTATGCAGCCTGTTTATCTTCCAGCACATCTTCCCAGAACGCTTCGAGCTTCTGGGGCTCAAGCAGCAACTTCAAACCCTGAGGAAGGGCTTGTGAGGAGCCGAGTATGTTTGCGCTTTTTGCGGTGCCGCAATGTTAGTGGCAGGCTGTTGTGGATGTGAGAGTGAAGCCCCATCAGGTCGATTCAGGTCATTCCGGAAGTGCGCTGATCAAATACTGGAACCAACTGCACCTACTTGGTGATGTCCGCTGATCGAACGATCGCGACGATGACAAAATGCCGATCTTTGTGCTGACGTGTAGCTTGGCCCACGTCTGGTATCTCTGGAGGTTGTGTGAGAACGTGGCGCTTGCCCATTTGTCGGCTGCGCTGCTCTTCCGTGACGGCGTATTTCGCGTTGCATCCGATTTTTCGCTGCAACGGCAGCCCTGGTGCGCCTGTGCGCCGGTCTGGAGCACGCTTTCGAAGCATAATAGCGCACTGCGAAGCCCCCTCACGCCTGCAACGCGTTGATCAGCGTCGGTACACCCATGATCGCAATCACTCGCTTCATGTTGTAGGCGAGCACGTGCAGCGCCATTTCGGTGCCGACATTGGTAAGCGTCTTCGTCTGGAAGTGTGTGGCACCCATCCAGCCTTTGATCGTGCCGAAGGGATGCTCGACCGTTTTGCTCCGCAGCGGGATCTTGGAGGGGTCGTCGTCCAGCCTCCGTTGCACGCGCTCAAGAACGTCCTCACGCTCCCAGCGGCGAACGCGACGCTCCTTGCCGGTCGTGCAAAGGCCCTTGATCGGACACTGTGAGCACTCGGTCGTCCAGTAGACGTGGATAACCTTCTCGCCTTCGCTGGCTGTAACGCGGTGGGTCAATCGCTTGCCAGCGGGGCAGCGAAAAACATCCTCGTTAGAGTCGTAGAGAAAATCGGTTTTGCCGAAGCGGCCACGGGCTGAAGCGTTTGATGTGTGCGGTTTGGAAACGGTGACGGCAATACCCTCGTCCTCGCAGGCGACGATTTCCTCTCCCTTGTAGTAGCCCTTGTCGGCGATGGCTTCGATATCATCACGGCCCATGGCGTCGCGTGCGGCTCGCGCCATCATTGCCAGCGCGTCGCGGTCATAGCCATGATTGGTAATGTCATGGGCGACAATCAGATGGTGCTTGGTGTCGACTGCGCTCTGTACGTTGTAGCCGACGACACGGGGTTGTTTGCTCGTTGTTGCCATTGAGCGGGCATCTGGATCGGTCAGCGAGACCTGTGTCTCGCCAGTCTTATCCATGCGGTTCTCGATGGCCTTAAGCCGATTGGCCTCTTTCTTCAGATGCGCGAGCTTCTTGGTCGCGCGAACAAGGCTGCTTTCCGGCGGCAAGCCACCAGTCTCGCGCAGAACCTCATCAGCCCGGTCCAATTCTGCCAAGTAGCGTTTGATGGCGATATCAATCTCGCCGAGACGGCGCCGCAGTTTCTCCCGCGTGAAGTTTTTCTCCTTAGCGTTGACTGCTTTGAACTTACTGCCGTCAATCGCAACCATTGGGCTGTCGAGAAGGTCCATGCCACGGCACAAGGCGACGAATTGACGGCAAACTTCGCGGATCGCTGAACCGTTGTCCTTGCGGAAATCAGCAATCGTTTTGAAGTCGGGCCTAAGGCGGCCGGTCAACCAGATCAACTCCAAGTTGCGCCCACACTCGCGCTCCAGACGACGCGAGGACTGTACTTGGTTGAGATAGCCATAAAGATAGATACGCAGCATAGTTGCCGGATGATAGCCGGGTCGACCTGTCGCTTCCGGCTCGATATCGAAGCCGAGAGCGGCCAGATCAAGCATCTCGACAAACGCATCAATCGCCTGGACCGGATTGTCATCATCGACGTAGTCGTCCAGGCAATCAGGCAGAAGTATCGTCTGGTGCCGATCAGCACCCTGAATGAACCGCTTCATATGATGCCCCCGCTCACAGCGCCGGAATCATATCATGCTTCGCGCCAGCGCCGGCGCCAGTGTTTTCACACGGCCTCTCTGCAAAGCAGACAGTCTTCATCGTCAAGTCCCTGAAACCCAGTTCGCCTGCCCACTGCCGCACAGCTGACCCAGCGCCGTTGTTTCCTTATAATTTCACCAATCAAAATTCGGAACAGTGGGGGCAGACATGTCTGATCGCCAAGCGGCAGCTAATCGCGCCAATGCGCTCAAAAGCACAGGTCCGGTGACGGCAAATGGTAAGGCGGCGGTTAGCCTAAATGCCGTTCGTCACGGGTTACTGAGTGCCAAGCTCTTCCTTGACGATGAGGACCCAGCAGACTTCGATGCGCTTCAATGCGACCTCCAGCGTTCCCTCAACCCTTTCGGTGCACTTGAACTTGCGCTTGTTGAAAGAATTGCCATTACCATGTGGCGTCAACGTCGGCTCATTGCAGCAGAAACGGCTGCCATTGCACTGGAGCATGGGGCTGCAAAAATTGCCGGTGACGTGAGTTCGGAACTCAATCTCAGTTACTCAAACGAACTCACGGAAACTGAGATTGAACCCTTCGATGTAGACCACGCACAGTGGTGCACGGTCGTGATGGACGAAATCGACCGACTTGAAGAAATCGACATTAAGTCTCTTGAGAAGCAGGCGCCACACGTCTTCGGTCAACTGTCCTCGGACGCCGAAGAAGACGATAGCGAGCCAGAAGCATTTCTTGACGATTACAGTGGCGGTGCAACGGCCTACATTGCCGAACTCTATAACTATTGCCGTAAGCAGCTTCAAAAGGCCGAAGAACGACCCCGCATTCTGGCACTTGCCCAACAGGTGAAACAGAAACGCCTGGTGCTGCCAGCAAAGACACTCGAACTCTTTGCCCGCTATCAGACCACTCTCGACAATCAGATTTACAAAGCTTTGAAGGCACTGCGTGATGCGCAGGAGTGGCGGTTGAAGACGATTGAAGCTTCAGCCGACCCCGTTGCGGATGTACAGGCCGCCTGATGGAAAATGGCTTTGTTTCGCAAAATTGGGGTTGGAGGCTCGGCACATGACACAAAACTACTCACTTCCCAATTGATTTCGACAAAAACCGGAGACGAAGTTTCTTATGGGCGGGATGGGGTCTGGACGTTATGCGAGCTACGGCGGGCTCGTTGATACCTGTGAAGACTACAAACAAATCGATATTGCATGGTTGCGCAGGGAGACGTCTCTCACACTAGGTGACACGGGCCGGCTTACCTGGTCACGCAATGGTCAGGAGACTGGAAGCATTAGCTACCGCATTGAGACCGGCGGGCTTCGGCTCATTTACAGAACACGGAGAGCAGGCGGACCTTGGCGCGACGTCGCCGACTTCATTCCCTTCACTTACACAACAACCAATTTCGGCGGAGAGAGGCAGTGGTACTGTTGTCCGTCATGTCATAACCGCTGCAGGATCCTTTACGGCGGCTCGCTGTTCCGCTGCCGCAGATGCCATGACCTGAAGTATGAAAGCCAATATGAAAACGCCATTGAGCGCACCAGCAGTCAGCGGCATAAGCTGCGCAAAAGACTTGGACAGGTCGGCTCACTTGACGATCCTTTTCCCGACAAGCCAAAGGGCATGCATTGGGCGACCTACGAACGTCTAAAGGCAAGAGACAACCACTTAGAGATGCGTTGGTGTACCGATGTCGCCGGTTGGCTCAAGCGCAACCAGCCAAAGTTCAAGTAGCTATTCGGCCGGCTCACCACGCGTGACCGTCGCACGTGCCGCCGGGATGTGTTTGTAAAGTGTGCTCGGCGCGATACCGAGGCGCTCCGCCACTTCTGCAACCGTCAAGTCACCTTTGACAAGTAGAGCTTTGGCGGATGCAATGTCATCTGCATCCAATGCTGGCTTACGGCCTGGACGCGCTCCCCGTGCCTTTGCCGCATCCAGCCCGGCGAGCGTGCGTTCACGAATGATGGAACGTTCAAACTCCGCAAGGGCAGCGAAAACATGAAACACCAGCTTCCCACCTGCCGTCGTCGTGTCGACGGACTCCGTCAACGAGCGAAAGCCAATCTTCCGCTTTTCAAGGTCTTCGACCGTTTCGATGAGCTGCTTTAAAGACCGTGCCAGCCGGTCGAGCTTCCACACAACAAGGGTGTCACCTTTGCGCATGTAGTCGAGCGCAGCCATAAGCTGCGGGCGCTCACGAAGCGCGCCTGAAGCTTTCTCCCTGAAGACCTTTTTGCAGCCCGCCTGCTTCAGCGCCTTGAGCTGAAGGTCCGGCTTCTGGTCCTGGGTCGATACACGCGCATAACCGATGAGCATGGCTGATCTCCGAAATTCCATCACAAATGTACGAATTCGGAGACAATAATTCAAGAGACGTTTTATGGATATTATTTGCCGTAGAAATTGCTCGAATTTCGCCCTTCAAAACGATCTCCGAAAAACGGTCGTTTGATGGAGACAAACGCAATCATGATTAGTTCGTTAGCTGCCACCGTCGCGCCGAATGGTACAGACATACGAATGAAAGCACTTGGGGGAACTGAAGTGGCGTGCAATACCGACTAGCGAAGTACAAGACAAAAATACGCCATGTCGACCTAACGCGCCCTTGTTAACTCTTCAATTGAGCCCGTCGCGTTTTGGCCGTGACCAGGTAATGCATTCCTTCAATCAAATAGGTGGATGGCACATGTAACATGTATCACACTCGAGTTGTCTTGTTTCCATCCTGTTACATGAACCAATCTAATTGGGAACGTCAAATCGGAACCAACCGTCTGCGCAAAGGCACACCAGTTACCGGTGCATTTCTGAAGCATCAGTAGGCTGGCCATTAACACACACCGCGTACGGTCAGATTCGGATGGTGCGGTCAACCTATCAGTTCACCCGGGTTGTTAGCACTAACATGATGGCAACTGCATAGATTTGGCTATGCGCCCCGTATGCAATTCATTCAACTGTCCGCGCGTCCAGCTCAGAAACCTGAATTGTGCCGCGCGCGGCGGCCAAACATCAACGACTGCTTCTCGAACAAAGACCGCGCCAGATTCGGGCTGCCCAACGACAACTATCTTAAACGTGCGACCTTGCGAGATTGAAGTGAAGATGGCGGGCAACGACGAAGATTCTGCAACCTGCGGAAATGCTGCAAACGACGTTCCACCAACCTCCATACCCCTTTGGATTATCGCTATGAGTTCGTTAGATGCCATGCGCGGATCAACGCCTTCTTGGCCGGAATGAACAGTGATGTGGGGCATCATCTTCTTCGCAAGCTGCGCAGTCATGCCGAACACGCGACGGATTTCCGAGATTAACTCGAACGGGGCGTTTTTGGGTGATTGGGATAGGCCGGCTTCTAAATAGTCAGCGCGTTCGGCCCCATTTCTGCGCCGTGAATCGTCGTGATCTCGATAGTCCAAAATGGCTGCAGCGACGGTTGACGCTGTTACAGACGGCTCACCAAGTCCAACGATGAGCGTCTCTAGTAGCGTCAACCCTACTTTGTTAATATCGATTTTCCCGCCTTCATCGCCGACAGCTATTGCCAACCGCCCTTCGCCCCGGACAGAGCAGACGATGGGTTCGCCATTTGCCGGAAACCGGCTAGCACTGTCTTTAAGTCGGCGGGAAACAACGAGACCTTGAACGGCTAGCATTACTCCCGCATCTGCCAGTAATTCAGCTCGCGCATTCTCCACCGCATTCGAGGAAAGCCGCAAATGTGTTTGGACTGATTGCGAGAAAGATACTGCCAATATGGCGAGCAATCCCACAAACCAGATGACAACAATCAGAATAAATCCGGCTCTACCGTTTTCTCGCGATTTTCTGCAACCCAACATTTTAAGTTCATTCAACTCAACAGAACTGCAGCAACACCAACAGCGGTATCAATTCCAATGGCGTTCGCGGCCGGACCTAGCGAACAATGAGCCGTTCTATATTTTCGCGCCGCTCTGGTGGTCCGCGGCGCTGCGGCCGTGTTGTGAAATTCATCCTATCGCGAAATTCTGCCGCGATCCCACGAATTTGGTTGCGATCCTTTACGACCTGCGGCGAGATCGCAATAAGCAACTCTGTGCGCTCGACTTTATCGCCCTTACTCTTAAATGCGTTTCCAAATAGCGGGATGTCCCCCACCAAAGGGACTTTTGAGTTTCCCACTGTCGCTCGGTCTTGCATGAAGCCAGCTAACACAATGCTCTCGCCGTCCTCGACGGCGACATTCGTGCGAATCCGCCGTTGTTGAATTGTAGGCGAATCTAAATTCGATGTTGTGGTCGGCACAACGTCGCTGACCTCTTGCTCGATGTCTAGCAACACACGGCCATTGTCGCTTACGCGCGGCGTAATACCGAGGATGACACCGGTGTTGCGGAACTCAATGGAATTGACGATTGGCGCCCCCGGTGCCGCCACGCTGACAGCAGACTGTGTTGCAACCGGAACCTCTGCGCCGACCTGCAGAACCGCGCGCTTGTTATCCAAAACCATAAGGCTTGGCGAGGAAACGATGTTTACATTGGTTACATCGTTCAACGCGTCGAGGGCCACTTGGATATTGGGCATGTTTAGGAAGTAGGAAAACCCTGGGAACACCGGCGCAACGGTTCCAATCAGGCTGTCGCTTAGGGAGAAACCGTGTCGGCCGCTCTGGAAGAACCAGCGCAGACCGTAGCGCAGGTTGTCATTAAGCGACACCTCCGCAATTGTGACCTCGAGCATGACTTGGTTGGCAGCAACATCGATGCGCCAGAGTATCTTGCGAATGCGCTTGTATTCGTCGTGTGTCGCCGTGATCACCAGAGAGTTGTTTGGCTCGTCGGCCTCGATACTGATGCCACTTGTGCGGTCGTTTTTGAGAGAAGGTTTTTGTTCTGCAGTCTCCGTAGTCTCTGTCTCCCCCACTGTGGCCGTGACCCGCGCATCGGCAGGCTGACCATTGGCGGCTGGAAGGTTCTGCAATGCCCCAAATGAATTTGGAATAATCGGGCGCGCGTCAGTTATCGCGGCGTTACCACTGGTTTGTCCAATTTCGGGGGTCGACAAGACCGCCGTCGCCTTTTCAGGTTCAGTGGCGACCGTAACGGTGGCGGATCTGTCCGCTTGGGTCCTATAGACCTTGCGTAGCAAGGTCGCAAGCTCAGCCGCAGGCCGGTTTTGCACGTGGTACACGTGGACCTGTTTTTCCGTTGCTTTGCTCGCTAAATCGATGCGGCGGATCCAGCCTTCCGCCTTTCTGAGATACTCTGGCTGCGATGCTATCACCAGTACGGATTTCATCCGCCTGTTTGGTATGAAACGAACAAGTCCCTTTGTCGGGCTGGAAGCAACGTCGTTGGCAAAGATTGTGTCGAGTTCTTGCGCGATTGCCTCAGGATCAGCACTTTCGACCGGCAACAGGCCAAATGACATTCCTTCCATCCAATCGACGTCAAAGACACTGATTGTATCGCGTAAGCCTGCTATTTCATTCACGGTACCCGAGACGATCAACAGGTTGCGGGCGTCATCAACGCGGACAACCGACGTGTCGGGCGCTACGGATTTCAGTATTCTGCCCATTTCCGTGGCCGAAACGTAATGCAGCTGGATGACTTCATTACCGACGCCTACTTTTTTGCCACGTCGACGCCCTTCCCACCGCATTGGTGCCCCGCCTGCGCTCAAAGTCTCAGAGGGAACAATATGGTAGACACCATTCTCCACCACTATTGAGGCCCCCTCCGACCTCAAGACCGACTCAAACACCTGCAACAGATCCTTAGGTGGGATCGGTTGAGCGGTCGAGAGTGTTATCGTTGCTTTGACCTTGTCGCTCACGACATAGTTGGCACCTAGAATTTCACCCAGAACAACCTTGGCAACCTCTGGCACACTGGCGCCAACAAGATTTAGCGTTACGCCCTTTTCGCCGATCTTGTGTCCTTTGGCTTTTAAGTTGGAAAGCGGTCGCGGCTCTGGATGTCCAATGAATTCGCCGGACCCGGAGTAAATACGGGGGTTGAGCGTTTCGGGATCAGCGGGATCGGCTGTTGGCACGCCGTATCTTTGATTATTGGTTTCAAGGCGGCTCTTGGCGACTGAACCAGTAATGGGCGCAGGCAGCTCAAGCTGCGCCGATGGCAGCGTGCAGCCTGAAAGCCCGGTGATCGCGATCCCTAACATCATTGCGAGTGGGATACGAAACCGGCTTGTCCAAAACGTGATTCGCCCCACCAAGCATCTCTCCAGCGGTCTACTCGGGGATTGGAAAACAATCCAACGAGACTCGTAGAGTTTCCTCTTGTCATGATTCTGCAGGACGAAGAAGCAGCCCGCTAGCTTTCCACCGGATAACTTGGCGCAGGACTTGTAGCCAACAGGGCTGGGTGATTCGTTTGTGCGCTAACACCAATGCAACGCAATAATGAACACTTCGCAGGCCGCTCGTTGGCATGACACCATCATCCGACAACGGACTTACCCGGGCACGGGAACACCACATCCAACCGTCCTGATCATCGTCAGGGGCTTAGGCACAAGGAGTGGGACTTTAGGCCGTTGTTGAGCCCCATTTCCGCAAATATCGTTAACGACCGATACAGGAATGTAAGATGCGTTCTTCGCCGGCCTTTGAAACCACTGCGGATCGCGCGCGCTCAACGTTCTTGTATTGTTTGAAGACATTAAGCTGTAAGCGTTGATGCTGCGAAGTGTGGACCAGTACAGTAGACAATTTTGCAAGAGCACAATTGGATTGTCCCATGTACCTGCCAAAAAAAATCCCTCAAAACCGCATTAGAGAAGCTCAACGTGCTCGAGACAATAGGGCGGAGATTGTCAAGGCGCTGTCGCAAGGCCAGGTCACGCGTCGCGATTTAGTTCGCTGGGGCATTTTTACCGCATCAGGCATGCTGGCATTCAAAAATGGCCTCAGCCCATTTGCACCGAGCGCCTATTCTTCAGAAATTCCGACGGGGGCGCCGCCAAGCCCATTATTCGGTGCCAAACCGTACACCCAGCGCATGCCGAGGCTGCTTCAGCCGGCAAAACACGCGCTAACTCAGAAAACCATAAACAGTGAGCAAGAGGCCGCATTTCCGCAGAACCTGAACGAGAAGAACGCTAAACGCTTGTCGTGGCATACGGATTTTTCCGCCACCAACGGTACCAACTTTGTAAACCCGCGAACCGGCCGCGGCCCATGCGAAGGTCGTCCGCCAGGTGAATATTTTGCCCATCAACGATGGGAAGAATATTTTCCTCAGGCTGGCTATGTGATGTCACTTGGGCGGATCGAGAGCGGCATTAAGTTCCACCCAAATATGCCAAACCAACGTGCTAATAGCGTATGGCCGTTCAATTCCGGCGGCCCCGGCACCCGGGGGACGTTGCCGCCTCCATTGATTAAAATGCGTTATGGTGAGCCGGCAATCGTACGGATTTACAACAACTTGCCCCGCAATCGTGCCCGCAATAATGGATTTGGACGCAACGAACCATCGATCCACAACCACAATGCACACAATGGTGCGGCCAGTGACGGTGCAAATAACGCTTACTTCTTCCCCGGCCAGTTCTATGACTACCACTGGAGTACAACGCTTGCGCGGGCAGATACATACCTCGACGATGAAACGCTGACATCGATTCCCAATTTTGCACTGCGTGCATCCGGAGTTGCCGATGATGGTTCGGCATTCCCCATTCCAGGTGACTTTCGCGAACTGCAGAGCACGCTGTGGTTCCACGATCATCGCTTCTTTTTTACCGCTGAGAATGTCTATAAGGGCAGCCTTGGCATGCTCAACTATTACAGCGGGCCCGATCGTGGGCACGAGGGGCGGGACGATGGAATCAATCTGCGCCTGCCAAGCGGCACGCGCCTCGAATGGGGGAACGTGGACTTCGATGTAAACCTCGTCATTTCCGATTATGCAACTGATCAGAATGGCCAGCTGTTCTTCGATATTTTCGATACCGACGGCTTCCTCGGTGACAATATGCTGGTGAATTTTGCGCATCGGCCATACTTCGAGGTCCTGCCAAGAAAGTATCGGTTCCGGCTGCTCAACGGTTGCATGTCACGGTTCCTAAAGCTGACACTTCTCACTGGTTCACGTTCTAAAGTGCCTATTCAGGTTGTGGCCAACGATGGAAACCTTTTACCCAATCCAGTGACAGTGAACTCGCTTCTCCCTCAAGGCTCGGGGGAACGCTTCGATATCATCGTCGACTTTTCCGGCTTCGACGTTGGCGATCGATTGACGCTTGTCAACAACATGGAACACAAAGACGGCCGCGGGCCCGACGGCACGATTGGTGTGAGAAAAGCGCTTAGAGGCAAGTCGGATGATCCGGCAGTCGGCGGCGTGATGCAGTTTGTCGTTGTCCACGAAGTCGAAAGCACCGACGTACCAGGCCAGGTCAATCGAGCCAGTGATGAAGATCTCAGTGTTGTTCCCGCGGTTCTGACGGAACCCATACCCATTGTAGAACCCGTTCGAGAACGCGAACTGGAGTTTAAGCGTGGTAACGTTGTCGAAGGAGATGAGTGCTTTCCTGAGTGTGGTGAGAAAGAAGCGTTCCCCTGGCAGATCCGTATTGACGGCGAATCGACCCACTTCTTGAATGCGAACCGCTCATCCATGATCATTCCGCGACCAGGCGAGGTTGAGCACTGGACATTGAAGAACGGCGGCGGTGGATGGGACCACCCAGTGCACTTGCATTTCGAAGAAGGAGTGACGATCAGCCGTGACACCGGTGCATTCACGGCAGTGGAGAGACATGCACGCAAGGATGTCTGGCGGCTCGGCGAGGGCGGCGAGGTTAAAATTCAAGTGCGGTTCGGCGAATACGGAGGCGCATACGTTACCCATTGCCACAACACGGTGCACGAAGACTTCGCCATGCTTTTGCGCTATGACATCCTCAAGGAAGACACAGGCACCGACGATCCGTTCGTGGGCGTAGTCCCAACTCCGAACCCAACGCCAGATGGTGTGGAATATTTAACACCGGAGATTCTCCCCGAGGGCGATCCGCGCCGGAACAACACTTGAGTAGTGGCAGCAAACAACTTTTGCCCAGAATCCGGAGTTGTGCACAATTCTTTAAGGAGCGTGTCCTGGAAAAGCAGGCACGTCGAAGTGCCTCATGTTCATGAATTCTGGATTCACCGCCGCAGTCGTAGCCGCCTGTCTAACGGTGTTGGGGTGGACTGCGGCTGTCGCAGCACCTGAAGGCTCCCGCTACAACGCCAAGTATTTCACCAATCACCCTGTTGTCTCGCACACAGGTGAGACCTACCGCCTTTACGACGATCTCATCAAGGATAGGATCGTCATCATCAGCTTCATCTATCTCAACTGTAATGATATCTGCCCTCTAACGACAGCGCGCCTTGCGGAAGTTGTAAAACGTCTGGGCGACACGGTGGGTCGCGACATATTCATTTATTCCATTACAATGGACCCGGAAAACGACACGCCTGAACTCCTCAACGCATATGCAGAAGCATTTGGAGCGGGCAACGGATGGCTCTTTCTGACTGGAAAGCCCGCCGATCTCAAAAGTATCCGCTGGAAACTTGGTGAACGCAGCCGCACGCTTGCTGAGCATCGCAATCACATTATTCTCGGTAACGACAGGACGGGAGAATGGTCGCGGTCTTCAATATACGCTGACCTAGATAGGGTCGCCAGCATCATCAGGCAGTTGGATCCGGATTGGCAACACAGCTCGCATAAGGACCGAAATACACTTGCCAACATGAAAAGCGGTCGCGTCGACAACCGACCAGGTCAGGCCTTGTTCCAAAAGGCGTGCGCCACCTGTCATTCAATTGGTGGCGGCGACCGTGTTGGTCCTGATCTGAGAAATGTCACATTAAGACGTAATCGTGAGTGGTTGACCCGCTTTATGATGGCACCCGACCGCATGCGAAAAATGGGCGATAGGTTGGCGCTTGAATTATCCGCGCGCTTCAATGGTGTAAGCATGCCGAACCTGGGCTTGGCGAAAAACGATGTAGCGGACCTGCTCGAGTACATTTCGGACCGTTCCCGCGACCAAGTACTATCGGGGAGCGCGGCAAATGATCAGTGATGTTCCCGCCCATGTTCGCACAAGCAGCTACACGCCCACCATTCTGGTTTTTTTGTCGCTGCTAATCGTTTCGTCCGCCAATTCCCAATGGGCAATAGCCGCCGGTGCGGGCGCTTCCCAGCGCGATAACAGCACAGCCCAAAAGGTCGCCTCCATTTCATTACTCGATCACAATGGACAGCGGGTGACAGAGGAACGGTTCGTGGGCAAGCCAAGTGTTATTTTTTTCGGCTTCACGGGTTGTCCGGACATTTGCCCGACCACACTCTATGACATGACTAAGTGTTTGCAGAAGCTGGGAGCCGATGCAGATGAACTGAATGTAGTTTTCGTGAGCGTCGACCCAGAGTTTGACACCGTAGACGTGCTGCAGAAATATCTGTCAAATTTTGATTCCCGCATTATCGGCCTGACAGGCGATCCAGCGATCATCGCTGCACTAGCCAAGTCGTTGGGCGCAACATTCAAGAGGGTTTCCGCCGAAGATGGCAATTACGTTTTCGAACACTCAATCTTACATTTTCTAGTAGATCGGAATTGGCGAAAATCCGGCGCAATCTATGTTCGACCTTCTGATGACGGGCAGGCCCATGCCGTGAAAAAGTTGCGCAACCTTATTCATCAGCAATGACACTCGTTTGGCCGGAATGTTCCGGCGCGGGAAACAGCATCAGTTCCCGGCTTTGACCGCCCGTACGAATAGTCACGCTCGAGCGCGCCACCTTACCAACACGCCACCCTTCTAACACATGCCCCTCTTCAACCCAAGTTCCGTTGGGCATGGCCTTTGAACGGACAAGGGCAAGACGCGATCCTCGGTCTGGCCTTTCAACGATGCCGACCAGCCTGAGGCCGGCGGGCAACGCGTGAGCTTTACGAGTTTTCTTTTTTCTCGTGGGCTCGGTCTTCACAGCCCTTTCGCGTTTGGGCGGACGCCGATCGGGAAAAAACAACGGCCGCGATACCGTCTGAGGATAGTTATGCACGGTGGCTGCTTTCGGTGCTTCAGCACCAATTTCTACATCTCCCGATGCTCGTGCCGGGCTGTCCAACGCTTGGTGCGACAAAGGAGTGGTGTCTATCGATTTGTTAAGTAGATGCCAATTGATAGCGAACAGCCCTCCGATTAGCCCGACGGCGATTATTGCTTGAGCAACAGACGAGGCATGTATGCGATTGCGTCGCGCCATCACGTCTCCTCATCCACGAATTGTGCGACAACACCGAACACACCGATGCGAAATTCGAGCTTGTCGTCGTTTGGCTGACGCGACGTGGGCTGTCCTATCCCGAGGGAATGCACGAACAGGTATGGCCATTGCTGTTCAATATTCACGAGCATCGATCGAATCTGCTGAATATTTGCGCCCATCAAGACTTCTACGCCTAACAGTTGGATGCCATCTCGTTCGATGCTTGATAATGTGCGGCTCGTACGTATTCGAATTCCGACTTTTTTGGCCTCTGTCGCCAACAACGATTGCAACTTCGCCGTGCGTAGCGCATCGGTGTCACCCTCCAGAAAGACGCCCCTATTACGCGCTTGTTTGAGACGACTTGCTAGATCGACTGCGAAGGCCTTTGGCTCAGCAAGTTGGGTTAGTCGACCCAATATCCTGCGCTGATCCCCCAACTGTTCTTGAAGGCCCACGACATGTTTTGCGACCGGCAGGATTACAAGGCTTGAGAAAACTACCAGAACAACCGCCAAGATTGCGATGGCCGCCAACCGCCGGCTCATTATCGATTTGAGTGTTATCATCGCGCTTCCATCGACTCGTCCGGCTCACTCACCCCACCGGGAAATGATGTGCTTCGAAGATGAAGGCGAATACTGAATCTCTCCCTGTCGCGTCGCGCATCTAACATCACAGGCGCTGCCAGAGACACGCGGTCGAAAAGAAGCGACTTCTCGATCAATGGTATTAGTGGTGCGGCCGACTGTGCGTATCCGGTGACTTCGATAACACCTTCCTCCAGGCGCATATCGCTCAGATACGCCGTGTCGGGAAAAAGCTGTGTCAACTGCTCCACCACTTGCGCTGCCGGTATCCTCTCGCGCCGCCAGCGCTCCACGGTCGCAATCTGAGACAACACCGTTTGTGATTTTTCGACCGCTTGTCGTACGATCCGAGCATCACCCCGAGCCGCCGTGACAGCTGCAGATACCTCATCCACGGCCGCCTGGTACCGCACGAGAGCGGTGACTACAGCAGTTCCCGCAAGTAGGATGGATAAGGCCGCCAACCTGGGCATCATGCGATTGCCCCCACCACTGGCCGCCAAGTGGCTCTCCGTCGTCTGCAAAAAATCAACTGGAAGCGTGTCTTGCCCGTCATTTGCCGCGCAATCCACGAAATCAGGTGTGACACCGACCTGCGACAGCGCATCCACTGCCTGCTGGACTGTTCTTCGCTTGATGACAACCTGTTGGACGACAAGCTTTTGGCTGTCCCCTTGCGGTTCGTGGTCGATAAAATGTGCAGCATAAACCTGTGCCGGTCGGAACGGTGTCGTTCTTTCAAGCTCCAGGTCCAACACTTTTTTTACATCGTTGCGGGCCGATGCCGGCAATTCCATTTGGCGCACAAAAAAATCACTGTTGGAAAAGCGAATTCCCACCGGCATGGAAGGTCGTTTTCTGACAATTTTGGCCAGTGCAGACGCGGCGGTATCGAGCGATTCATATTCGCCGATCTTTGCCGGCGCACGTTTTTTGTTTTCATCCACGAGGTGGAAGTGATCCGTCAATACCGATAACACAATCCGTTGCGTGTACCGGTCACTGCCGCTCGCAGCCGCGGGTGAAAATATGGCCTTTATCTCAGCCACCCACCAACTCAAGAAATTAACTATGACTGACGAAACTTCACGCAACATAGACGCTTCATATTGACTGAGTTTGCGGCGTCTCACGCCGTAACGAGAACGTAGATACCAATCAAACGTCATTGCAGCGTTTCCGCGTGCAGAATGACATTCAAGACGCTAAGATTATACCGTGATGTGAGCCAGGGATAAAGGTTCTGGACCATCGTAACGAGCGCAATGCTATGGCGTATACCGGCAGTCATGACACGAGGTACGACATCGTTCCTACCAATTCCGAATTTGCGGAGGGCTTTGGAGCCTTCCTTGGTGAATCCGGCCTCCTAAACGATCGTTCATTAAGACGCGCGCTGCGTTTGCATCATCAAACAGCAGAGCGCTTCGAGGTCGTGCTGACACGCCTCGGCCTTTTAAGCGAAGCTGACCTCGCGCAAGCATATTCAGAGTATCTTCGTCTTCCACTACTCTCGCAGTCCGACCTTCCACACAAGGCCCTATTCGCCGACCAATTGCCATCGTCGTTTTTGTCATCGATGCAGCTTGTGCCTATCGCGGACCATGGCGATCGGTTGCTGCTGGCAATGGCGGATCCATTCAACGAAGAGGCGGTCGCTGCCTTAGCTTTTCAACTTTCCCGGAACATCGAAATATGCGTCGCGACGCCAGCGGATATTGGCGGCGCCATCAAGCGTCTTTACACCGACGCGGCAGAAGACCGAAACGGAGTAGGCCTTACAGAAGTAGAAGGCTCCTTGGAAGGTGCCAGCGAGGCGGACATAAGTCGGCTAAGGGACCTGGCAAGCGAGGCACCTATTATTCGTCTCGTCCACGACTTGGTCTCGCGAGCGGTCGAGGCACACGCTTCCGATATTCATTTTGAACCTCACAACGACAGTTTGCATGTGAGATTTCGCATTGACGGCGTTCTGCACACGATGGAGGTTCTGCCAGCAACTGTTTGCCCGGCCGTAACGTCACGGCTGAAGATTTTGGCGCGCATGAATATCGCTGAGCGACGTTTGCCTCAGGACGGTCGCGTCAAAGAAACCGTTCAAGGTCGTGAGATCGATCTGCGTGTATCAACTATGCCAACAATGAATGGTGAAAGTGTCGTCCTACGCCTGCTGGATAGATCGAGCGTAGAGTTAGAATTCACAAAACTTGGGCTCGGGAATGCGACCCGCGCGCAGTTTACCGAACTGTTGCAGGAGCCGAACGGAATCATTCTGGTGACCGGGCCTACGGGAAGCGGCAAGACGACGACCCTCTATACTGCGCTGAGCATGTTGAACAGCCCGGAACGCAAGACCTTTACTGTGGAAGACCCCATCGAGTATGAGCTCGCGGGCGTTAATCAAATTCAGGTTCAGCCAAAAATCGGCCTGTCGTTCGCCAACACCCTGCGTTCGATCCTGCGCCAGGATCCCGACATTGTGATGGTTGGCGAGATTCGTGATCTGGAGACAGCGCAAGTTGCCATCCAGGCCTCGCTCACCGGCCACCTCGTATTGTCCACGCTGCACACCAATAGCGCAGCCGCCACCGTGGCACGACTAATCGACATGGGAGTGGAGGGCTACCTTTTGGCTTCGAGCCTAAAGGGCATCTTGGCACAACGACTTGTACGGCGACTATGCAGCCAATGCTCCGCACCTAGCGAGCTGACACCGGTCCTGCGCAATCGCATGCAGGGCGCAGGCCTGAGCAGCGATCTTTCGTCATCGGTAAACGGACTGCGCCAGCCCATCGGATGCGATGCCTGCCGGTGGACGGGATTTCATGGTCGCACCATGATTTGCGAGCTCTTGGTTCTACGCAACGACATGCATCAAACCGTCATTGGGGAGGGTAGTGAGCGCGTCGTTCATGCCGCCATGCGTCAGAGTGGCATTGACACCATGTTCGTAGACGGACTGAAGAAAGTCCTCAATGGCGAGACTACCTTGGAAGAGATTCTCCGCGTGAGCCGGATGGAACCATGACTCGCTTTGGCTACACGGCTTACGACCCCGGAGGGAAGACAGTTGCAGGCGAGATTGTGTCGGAGTCGCGTGCATCGGCACTAAACGCGATACGACAACGCGGCGAGATACCGATAGAGATTACGCAGGGGCAGGCGCCGCGCGCCAAGTCGGTTTGGCAGCGTGACATCGTGTTGCAGCATCAGCTATCCATTTCCAATCTGGCTGTTTATATCCGCGAGCTGGCGACACTTATAAAGGCTGACCTGCCGCTGGACGATGTGCTCAAAATTGTTTCCGTTCAGCCGCAACTTTCCAAGCGTGTTCGCAGCGCCACGCGGGCGATTCTGGATCGTGTCCTCGAAGGGCAATCTTTGTCGCAAGGATTAGCCTCCCAAGGAAAGACATTCCCCGAGTATGTCTGGCAGTTGGCGGCCGCAGGAGAAGAAAGTGGCAAGCTTGGCGAGGTCTTGGCAGATCTTGCTGTGTTCTTGGAGCGTACGGCGGAGGTTCGGGCCAAAGTGGTTTCGGCCCTGATCTACCCTGGTGTACTACTCTTTGTCACTGTCGTTGCAATAGGACTTATAATTGGAGTCCTGCTGCCAGTCGTCGTTCCCCTCTTGACCGACGCGGGCGCATCATTGCCGATGGCTATAATCGTTTTGGACAGCATTCGGCAGCTTTTTATCGACCATGGCATTGTACTCACGGGCCTTGCGGCCATCGTAGTTGCAACGCTTGTCCTAGCCGCAAGAAATTCTTCGCTCCGCCTACTGTCATCGCGACTAGCGCTGGGCGCGCCTATCATCGGAAAACATATTCAAGCGCGAGAAACCGCACGCTTCGCCCGGATCCTTTCAACTCTTATGAAGAGTGGCGTGCCGTTGGTCGATGCAATACTGGTCTCAGCTCGCGTGCCCAGGAATGCCGCCTTTAAAAATGCAATACATGATGTCGTGGAGAGCGTGAAAGAAGGCGCACCACTGACAAGGTCTCTGGCAGCGAACGGTCAGTTTCCAGACATATGCTTGCGCCTTACGCAGGTGGGCGAGCAGACGGGTCAGCTTGAGGATATGTTAGTGCGCATTGCCGACATATTCGAGGCTTCTGTTCAGAGACGACTGGAACGCCTAGCCAGCATGCTTACGCCTGCGCTCACTTTGTTCGTTGGTCTGATTGTCGGCTGGCTAGCCATCTCGATCATGAGTGCTCTTCTAAGCATCAATTCACTGGCTACGTCCTGAGGCCAATATGTTACGATGTTCACACAGCACATCTGTCGACGGTGGCTTTACGCTGTTTGAGATGCTGCTCGTATTAGCGATCTTGGCGCTGATCGCGTTTTTTTCCCTCCCTCTCCTCTATCGACCGGCTGATAGGCTCGATATGCGCGCAACAGCCTATGACATGGTCAATCAGTTGAGGGCGGCACGCAGCGCCGCTATCAGAAGCAATCAGCCTCGCGCGATGACCGTCGACATTGACACGAGGCGTTACTGGGTTAGTGGGGTGACCAAGCGGAAGCAAATTGCAGATTCAATTTCGGTTGTTTTCGTTACGCTTCAAAAAGAACGGGTATCTTCTAGTCAGGCGCGCCTCCAATTCCATCCCGATGGAAGCGCAACAGGCGGCGCTATTATACTTTCCCAGAATGCACAACGAGCCGTTGTTAGAATCGATTGGATGACAGGGCATGCCGAGCTCATCTGGAAAAACTGACCGGATTACAAACCGCGAACGTGGCTTTACGTTAATTGAGACGATCGTCGCCCTTGTTCTAGTGATGATCATCGGCGTTATGTTCTTTCAGATCGTTCTCAAAGGGACACGAGCTGCAAGGATCGCAAATTCGCATGATACCGCCTTGATTGTTGCCCGGTCACAACTTGCAGAGGTCGGTCATGTGCGCCCACTTGCGGCGGGCCAATATGGCGGGAGAACACACGCCGATGTCAGGTGGGAAATAGTCATAACGCCATACGCAGCTCGCGCAGAGTTTGACGAAGCCTTTAATCCCCAGGCGTATTGGGCGACAGTGACAGTAAACTGGCGTGACAAGCGCGAGGAGAAGAACCACAAGCTTCGTTTGAAAACTCTGAAGTTGGGTAGCGCGCAATGAACATGATTCCCAAGCTACCCTCGCCCAGCCGCCGACAATCCGAAGCCGGATTCACGCTTGTAGAGCTTTTGGTCTCGCTCACCATCCTCGCATTGATCATGTCTTTTTTACCCACCACGTTGACACTGGGCTCGCGTGTTTGGGAGACGCAGGACGATTTGTCCCTGCGAACCGGCCACAGTGCATTCCAAAACTATGTTGAACAAAAATTGTCGGAAGCGATGCCTGTCTTTGCGCGTGACACAAATGGACGCGTGAAGTTTCTGTTTTCTGGAGATGAACGGTCGCTGCGGTTCATTGCACCGGCCGGGGCAAAGCTCGGCAAAGGCGCCATTTACCGGTTCGAACTTTCACAACGCGAGGTAGACAACTCACAAAACAAACTTCTAGTCCTCAATCAGCAGCTGCATCCTGGCAGTAGAAACCAATCGGCATCGCACGGGCCGACCGAACTTGTCGCACCGATATCCATACGTGCGCTCGCGATTCGTTACTTTGGAAGCCCCTCTATAGGTCAATCGAAACGTTGGCTGCTGCAGTGGCGGCGTGACGACGCATTACCAGACCTTGTCGAAATCGTAGTGCGCACGTCGGAACCAGGAGCTAGATCTCATCGCCGCGTTGTTGAGTTGCGCCTTCGCAAAAGACGTTAATTCATTCACATTCGTGAATGATGTGAACCGGCTCACCAATTGGCGAGATCGACATCTTCGCCCTCGCCACCCGGGGTATTGTCGCGGCCCAGTGAAAATATTTCAAAGGGCACATTGCGACCTGGCACACGGTATTGATAAGGCCGTCCCCAAGGATCGATCAGCCCTTCCTTTTTTTTCAAGTAGGGCCCATTCCAACGGCGTGCGCCTGATGTCTTTGTGACGAGCGCAAGCAATCCCGGCTGTTGGGGCGGAAAACCACCATTGTCCAATGAATAAAGCTCAACCGCCGTCGCAATCGCACTGATCTGCGCTCTTGCGACCTCTGTTCGTGCCGAGCCCATGTAACGGAGGACCTGCGGATAGGCAACAGCGGCGAGCAAAACCAGAATGCCAAGCACGACCAGCATCTCCACCAGCGTAAACCCTGCTTGCCTATGTCTGCCGCTTCGCTGCGGCCGGCGAGTTGTTGCCCTGTGCCGTTGCACTTTCCACATTTCTCCTCTGTGCCGGCCTATCTTGCCGCTCCATCCTTCGCGCAGCAAGCCTAGAATATTCTAGCTATTTGAATATTGAGACGCTTGCTTAATAGTGCCGGAAACTGACATCGACCGCTGGCAGCTGGCGCGTGTCATCAGACAAGCGGCCCGTAGAGCCACACAAGCCAAAACGCAAATGCCAAAAAAGGGCCAAAGGGTATGGCAGTGCTTAGTTTCATCGATCGTTCGAAAAAACTGACCACGCACACGACAGCGACCGCCACCCCCGTGGCCCAAAGCAGAACCGTCGGAAGACCGCTCAGTCCGAGCCACGCACCGGCTGCACCGAACAATTTGGCGTCACCCATGCCGATGCCGTCACGTTTGCGCAGCCAATAATAAACTTCGGAAAAAACATGCAGCGTGCCGTAGCCGGCAACCGCCGCAACCACATGCCATACCGGCGACCTTAACTGGAGCAAAACGGCCACCAATAGACCGGCGAGAAGGAGTGGAATGGTGAGAGTGTCGGGAAGAGTGAAGCTACGAAGATCGATCACGCTCAAAGCGATTAGGACTGCTGCCAGGGGTACGGAAACGACAACAACAAGCCCTGGCGGGTTAACCGAAGCGAGCACTGGGCAACCGACAATTGCGTAGAGCGCACAAAATGCCGTAACAACGCACAAGTTTGACCGACCGGACACGACACTGGTGTACATATTCGAACTACGCGGCTCTCTTTAGTGGCGACGGCGCCTGTAACGTGCTTCCGGCGCGATCCTCTCTTCCCTCGTATAATAGTAAGCTTGCGGATGTGCCTGACGTAATCGGCGCTGGCAGTAGCGCCGCCCGTCAATTTCCCAATAGCAGTATCGTGCGCAATAGCGGCGGCCTCGGTGATAATAGCAGCCGTGCGCCTGCGTTTCAGCAATTTCGGCTGGTTCGGAGTCCTTGAGTGATCCGTAATCATCGCCGGACCAGGCAATTGACGTAGACATAAGGAGACCGAACAGCGCTGCTTGTGCCAACCTATGCATATATCGATATCTCCGTGAGCAGAGTGGCCGACAGCACGCATGGACACCACAAAAGCAGCCGGCGAATCGAAACGATTATACGTTGGCGCTAGCAACGGTGTGAATTTAATCTGAGAGTCTTGGACAATATTGGCGCACACTCCGGCCTGGCCCATCAACCCGAAGTTCTGACATCCGCTTGCGTTGCCTTCAAAAGCAGGTCGTCAGCTGGTAAGTGTTTCGGTGAGGATCCACGCATTACGCCCCACTTAGTTCTTCTGCCGCAGACCATCCAGATTGCTGGATCTTCAAGAGCGGTGCGTCCGGAGAAACCGCTTTCTTTTCATTCCTCACGGAAAGCGCGGCTCAACTGGTCAACGAATGGTTTGGCAAGGAATGACATTGCCGTGCGCTGACGCGTTGTAATAAACACCTCCACCGGCATGCCGGGAAGAATCTTCAAATCACCTAGCTTTGACTGATAATTCTCATCGATTTCGATGTCACCGACGTAGTATCTTTGACCGTTGTCAGGATCGATTGTGACGTCAGCCGATACTTTTCGAACGCGACCATCGATCTCCGGGGTGTTTTGTTGGCTGAAAGCTGAAAACCGAAGACGTGACACTTGACCGGGTTGTATCTGGTCTATGTCGCTGGGCGCAATGTGTGCCTTGACGCTCAGGTCATCGCCCTCCGGAACGATCAGCATGACCGGTTCCGCAGCCGTTATCACCCCCCCGAGAGTGTGAACGGCAAGCTCATGGACGATACCAGTCAGCGGCGCGCGAAGTTCAACGCGATTGAGCTGGTCTTGCGCAGCCACTTCTCGCTCCCGTAACTCGGTGACCCTCGCATCGATATCACGCAATTCCTTTTGCGCGTCAGACCGCACCGACTGTTCGATACCCAAAATCTGCACTCGAATTTCACTGATCTGCCCTTCAGCTCGCGCAATCTGCGATGTAAGCCGGCCTTTTTCGCCTTGGAGCCGTGTGGATTCGCGTTCCATCGCGTAGACTCGCGAGGCTGGCGTCAGCTGCCTCTTGAACAGTTTTCGCACCTCCTTGAGCTCTTTATGCATCAAGCTCAACTCGGCGGTTTTGGCAACACGCTGCGAGCGCAGACCTTCGATTTCAGATTCCAATTGCTCGATGCGCAGCGTCAGTTGCTCAACCTGTCCCTTGCGGGTTTGTTCGTTTGCTCGAAACAATCTCTGTTCGCCTGCGATGATGCGTTGCGCATCTGGACCTAGCTCAGAAAAATCTTTTGGAAAATTCAGTTCATTTCCGCCATCGCGCTCTGCCTCCAAACGAGCGCTTCGCCCAGTCAGCTCGATCAGCTGAGAACGAATAACTCCAAGGCTTGCCTTCAGTTGTGTATCGTCGAGAACAATGAGCACGTCTCCAGCCTTTACCGTGTCACCGTTTCGCACATTTATTTGAGAAACAATTCCACCATCTCGGTGCTGTATCTTCTTGACGTGACGTTCAACAACGACAGAACCTGGCGCGATTACCGCGCCTGATATTTCTGCCGTCATCGCCCAGCTGCCGCAGCCGGCAATCAATGCAGCTATCACCGCGAACCCAAAGGTCAAACGCGAGAAAATCCCGAAGTCCTCGTCAAGAGCGGTCTTTTTAACAGACGGCTTTGATACGGCTGGCTCGCTCAAATTTTCCTCCTCGTCAAGCAACCATTGCTGTGTGGACACCGATGAAATCGGCAGAGCTTAGATTGTGACGACCAGAGACAAGAATCTCAAAATTAGGAAGTTGATCGTCGTTGGCAAATCCAGCGATAATGGTATTGACCTCATTCTGATCGTCCTCGGCAAAGTCATACCTCATGACAAGATCGCCAGCTCTTGCGGTCGCATTGCTATCCAATACAAACGCAAAAGATTGGTTGCCTTCCTGCTCATTGTTAGCGTCAATGAATGACAGATCAATTTTGTCGCCGATAGCAAAGTCCTTGATCTTATCCCACTTGCCATGGCCCGCGCTCGCCTCTGCTGCGGTTCTGAAGGTGAAGGTGTCCGTACCCTCTCCTCCATAGAAGACGTTGACGGCATTGCTAGCAAAAAATACATCGTTGCCGCTGCCACCAATGACGTTCTCAAAATCTCTAATTTGGTCTTGGCCGATGTCTACGCTAACAGCTGTCCCGGCACCCAGATCAACTACTGCGTCAGCTGACGTTTGGGATAAATCATATGTATCTATGCCATCGTCACCGCGATAATCGTCGTCCCCATCATCGTAGCTTGCCACAAACAGATCATCGCCATCCCCTCCGCGAACCGAATCGGAGCCGTCACCGCCCGCGAGAATGTCATCACCATCATCGCCATCGATCCGGTCTTCGCCCGCGCCGCCATCTATAATGTCGTCGCCGTCGTTACCACGTAGTCGGTCATCCCCACCCTCACCTTGGATCAGATCACTGCCATCCCCACCCCTGAGATCATTCCGACCTGCGTCACCAATAATAGAATCGCCACCAAGTCCGCCGGTAACACCTTCAAAGCCCGACAGCAGATCATATCCAATGTCACTGCTTTCGGCGACGCCGCGAGCCAGGTCAACAACCGCGTTACTGCTGGTCATTGATAGGTCATAGGTGTCGACACCCTCGTCACCGAAATAGGAGTCATCGTCGTCGCCGGCCTCAGCGAACACGATGTCATCACCTTCACCGGCGTGAACGACATCTTCTCCAGCACCGCCATAAATGACGTCGTTGCCTGCACCCGCATCGATATCATCGGCCCCCGCCCGCCCATCGAGTGAATTGATATTTTCATCGCCAGTGATGGTGTCGTCTCCACCACTACCAATCACAGCTTCGATACCGTAAAGCTGGTCGATGCCTGTCTGAGTGCTTGTCGCAATGCCTAGTGATAGGTCAACCTCGGCACCTGCCGAGGTGCGTGCCAAATCATAAGTGTCAAAACCTTCGTCACCCTGATAGATATCGTCACCATCATACAATAGCGCAACGAAGCGATCATCACCTACGCCGCCGAGGCTGTTATCAAACCCCTGACCACCAACGATCGTGTCCGCGCCCTCGCCGCCATCAATAAAATCGTTGTCACTACCGCCATCGAGAATATCGTCCCCTGCCTCGCCCCAAATTTCGTCGTCACCGCTGCCGCCATCGATAAGATCATTACCGTCACCACCATTTAGGCGATCGTTACCTGCCTCACCGAAGATCGTGTCACCACCCTCTTCACCGAAAACTACATCATCGCCCGCACCCGCAAAAACAACATCGTCACCATCGCCGGCAAGAATGAGATCGTCACCATCTCCACCGTAGAGCGCATCGTCCCCTGCCCCGCCGATTACCTCGTCGTTTTGCGAACCTGCATAGACAATGTCATCCCCATCTCGAGCCAGAATCCTGTCTGATCCTGCGTGCCCAGAAATAATATCTGCGCCCGGTGTTCCAATGAGCGTATCGTCTTGTGAGGTGCCCTCGAGCACAACGCCGGGTACGTCTGACACTTGCAAAGAAGCGGTCTGCAAGGTTTTGGCATCGCCATCACTTACACTATAAGTGAATGAAACTGCTCCCACATAACCGTGCGTTGGCTGGTAATGCCAGTTGCCGTCATCAAGCGCGGCGACAGACCCTGCAGATACGGACACTTCTTTGACATAAAGCGTATCTCCATCCGGATCTGCAGCGCCAAGGAGTAATTGCGATGCTGCAATTATCGCAATTTGATTGACCAGAAGGCCGTCAAGCAATACCGGTGCTCCGACTGTAGGAGCCCGGTTAACCCGTTCCGTTGGAAAGGGCAGCGGCTCTTCGTAGTCGACGTCTTCTTCCTCATCTAACGGGAGGTCGGGTATTTCTATACCATTTTCGTCGACTACAACCCTATCGCCGTCGACCGTTACCCGTGGCGGCGGCGCGCTTGGTGCGCCAGCAGCAGAGGCTGGGGCGGAAGCAGCATTGAAGTTCAGGAAATCTGTAGGTATCGGCGCATGAATCTCAGCCTGACCCGCATTGAGGTTATCGTTTTCCGCCTGCTGTAGTTCGGTGATCGAATACGGTCCGGCGCCGTCGTCGCCGCGACCCGTAAGCCCGGGTATCTCGAATGATTGAGCCCGGCTAAAGAACAGGCTGTTGCCTGTGCTGGATCCATGATCCAACACACCTGGAAGGTCCCAACCCTGATCCGGTTTGCCACCGCTCCAAGAAAGGGTTTCATCCGCTTGGTCCGACAAGCTTTCATCTGACACTTGCCAACCCGATTGATCGCGGCGGGCCTCTGGTTGTCGATCCTCCGACGCCTCAGCCGAACTGTAGAATACTTCCTTCAGCAGAACGAATACACTTCCAAGCACAGCGGCGATTGCCACGCCAACCCGCGAGCGCACGTCAACTTCCACCTCGTCGACTTCGTACTTGCGCTGCTGCTTGTTTCCAGCGCGGCCTTCAATCAAATCGCGCGGCGAGCCCATTTTCCATTTCCGTCTTGTTTAGAGGGTTTCACTTTGGGCGGAACCGGTCCCTGCGCAGCCGGGCGCGGTGCATCCTTGATAATCTCGCTCTTCGGACCAAAGGCTTGCAGCTTTCCGGTCTGAATAATTCCTACAAGGTCAACGTTTGCAAGCGCGCTAGGCCTGTGCGCAATAATGACAACAATTCCACCCCGCGCCTTAACACCCTCAATGGCTTCGTTAAGCGCATGATCACCGTCTGCATCCAGGTTGGAGTTTGGCTCGTCCAGGACGACAAGAAAAGGCTCCTTGTACAACGCGCGAGCCAAAGCAATGCGCTGGCGTTGGCCCGCCGACAGAGAATGACCGTTCGCGCCCAATTCAGTTTCGTAGCCCTGCGGTAGGCGAACAATCAACTCATGCACACCAGCCGCACGTGCAGCGGCCAAAATAGACTCGCCATCGGCGTCTTCGTCGAACCGGCAGATATTCTGTGCAATCGTTCCGTCCATCAACGTCACATCTTGCGGCAGGTAGCCGAGGTGCCGCCCAAGCTCTTCGGGGTCCCATTGATCGAGTTCCGCATCGTCAAGGCGAACAGCACCTCTGACCAGAGGCCAGACACCGGTTACGGCGCGTGCCAGCGTCGACTTTCCTCCACCGCTTGGACCGATCAACGCCAGAGCGTCGCCTGCCTTTAGATCAAAATTGATCTCGGAGAGAACGACGGTGCCAGCGTTTGGAACCGCAACCGTAATCTTCTCGACATGCAAAGCATTGGCTGGCGGCGGAAGGTCAACCGTGATCGTATCGTCAGAGATCGTTGCTAACGTCTCGGCGAGGCGGGCGTAGCTGCGACGGGCAGCAACCAGCGACTTCCACTGGCTTATCGCCATGTCCACAGGCGCCAGTGCGCGCGCGGCCGCAACAGAGGCTGCGATGATTGCACCGGCTGTCAGTTCGCCACGTATCGTCAGATACGCGCCCAAACCAAGAACTGCCGATTGCAAGATCATGCGCAAGACTTTCGACACGCCACTCAGGCTGCCGCCAACATCGTTGGAACGCATGTGTAAGAGCACGTGTTTTGTATTTGCGTCTTCAAACCGCTTGATGGCCCGCCCCGACATTCCCATCGCCTTGAGAACATCGGCGTTTGCCGTATTGCAATACGCAATTGCGTTGCGATCAATATGCGCCTGCTGTGTTTGCGTGCTCACCTTGCGGGTCAGCAACTCCGCAATTAGCGTAAGAATCGACAAGACAATCGCACCGGCAAAAACAATCAGCCCCAGAGTAGGATGAAGGAAGTAAATGAATGCCAAGTAGAGCGGCATCCAGGGCAGATCAAACAGAGCAATGGGGCCTTGCCCTGATAGAAAAAAGCGCAATGTATCGACATCACGACCGCGCTCTTCCGCCTCCGCGGTCGAGAACCCAAAGCGCGGCATGTCGATGACAACTTTGTGTGCCAACGGTGCTAAGCGGTGATCCATGCGGGCACCGAGCCGAACCAAAACCTGCGACCTGGTAACGTCCAGAACACCGTGAAAAAGGTAAAGGCCAATGGCAAGGGCGGATAGCGCAATTAGTGTTGGAATACTCTGGCTCGTCAACGCCCGGTCGTAGATCTGCAGCATGTAAAACGCGCCTGTTAGCGCGAGCATATTCACAACGCCGGATATAATTAGAACGAAGAATACAGTACTCTTGAACCCGCGTAAGGCGTGGTTGAATTTTTTATACTTGTCTGCTTTCACAACCCCACCGCCCATTCAACCAAGAGACTCTTGCGATGACTGAGTCCAATTCATTTGTCCGTTTCTGCCAGAACGATTACCAGTTGCGACAATCCATTCACTCCGCAGTCAACCCGGCCGACTCGCATCGGCCGGAATACTTTATGCCTAGGCCACACCGATAAAATCGGAGGCACTGAGTGTAATGTGACCTTCGATCTCAAGGGAGAAGTCGGAACCCGATCCACCGGTGATATTGGCCTGAAACGATCGTGAGATCCGTACCGTTGTTGCTCGCGTAGCTGAACATCACCTGCCCAGCGTCAGTGAAGACAGGGTCCATGATCAACTGGAAATCCTGGTTGCCACCGGCCAGAGCATTTGCATCAATCATTGACACGTCAATCCGATCGCCGGGTTGGAAGTCCGTGATCGTGTCTCCGTCTGCGGCCGAGGCCGATGTGAACACAAAGGTGTCGTCGCCGTGCCCGCCTGTGAGCACGTTTGTCGACGCATTGGCGGTGATTTCGTCATTGCCGAATCCGCCAACCACATTTTCGAAACCGGATAACGCGTCATTTCCAACCTGCGCACCCGAACTCGAACCGTTCAACAGGTTGACCGAGGTGTCGGCGGTAATTGCCGACAGGTTGTATGTGTCTACTCCGTCGCCACCCATGTAGACGTCATCGCCATCGTTCATCGTGGCCAGAACGACATCGTCGTTGGCACCGGCATTTACAACATCTGAGCCTGCGCCACCCTCGATAATATCGGCACCTTCGTCACCCCATATCCGGTCATTTCCGGCGTCACCGAATATGGTGTCGGCACCATCGCCACCCCAAATATCATCGTCTCCGGCCGTCGCCAAAGAGCGTATCGTCGCCGTCCTCGCCGAATATGCGGTCATCCCCGTCGCCACCGAAGACAAGGTCGTCACCGTCGCCTGCGATGAGGTTATCTCCACCGTCTCCGCCGGAAATCAGGTCATTTCCACCTAGTCCCGAAACGACGTCAGATGAGCCGTTCCCCGACATGGTATCATTGCCTCCCGTCCCGATAAAGGAGTTGGACTCAGCTGTTCCCTCCATGACCGCTCCGTTCTCTGCGAGCAGGTCGAGCGTTGCCGTTTGCTGAGTACTGTCCGTACCGTCAGAGATTCGATAGATGAAGTTTGCGTTGGAGACATCGCCAGCTTCCGCCACGTACGTATACGTGCCGTCACCATTATCCGTCAGAGTTCCCAACGTACCTGGCGCCAACCGCAAGTCCTCAACCGTAAGTGCGGAGGAGTCGCCATCCGGGTCCACCGCACCAGCAGCGAGCTGATCCGCGAGGATAACGAAGCTCACCGTCATCGTCATGTTGGTGACAAGGTCGCCTAGATTAATCCGCGACCCAACAATCGGAGCGATGTTCGACGTCGATCCGCCGCTGTCGGAATCGCTTCCATCGTCGTTGGTTTCATCGTCCATATCATCGCTGTCCGAATCACCATCGTCATCATCAGAATCCCCATCGGAATTGGGATCCTCTTCACTGTCGGAGGCATTCTCATCAGTCAGGAAGACATTGTCCTGAAGTCCGGTAAGACCGGTGTTTCGCGCAATGATGTCTGCGAAGGTCTGGTCTTCCACGACGTCATAGAAGTCAAAGTCGTCGACCTGGTCGATGTAATAGAAGCGATCACCCTCCTGCAAGCGGTCGAGCTGCTCATGGATAACGACCCAGAACGTTTCGCCGACCACGCCGCCGTTGACCGCTTGCTCAGCCAGAGCGCCGACCCAGAAGTCAACCCGGTCGATACCTTGCACGATGTGACCGTTGACCAGTGGAACATCTGGATTGGCCGCATGGAATGCATCGCGTTCCGCTTGCGTAAGATCGTTCAAATCAAGATCCGGATAGGCCGCCTTGAACTGGGCAATTATGTCATTACTCAGATCATTGCGGGTCTGGAATTCGTTCCAGCTGGCGTATGGCCGCAGCTCGTTACCATCAACGCCACGCTCGATCGCTTCGCGGACGTAAGGATCGGTCGAGTCCTGCAAGTCCCGTTTAACCTGATTGAGTGTTCCAAGCCCAAGATCGCGTCCCCGAGCCACATTAAACGAGAAGAGATCGGCCGGCTGGCGGACCAAATTATCTCGAACAGCGTCGACAACGTTTGGATCCACCGCCTCGGAAGGCTGCGTCGCGATACCACCTAGAATCGATGACACGCCGATCTCCGCAAAAACCAGGACTATTGGCATCTGCAGCATTCGTCGGATTGAGGAACAGGTTGATGAGGCCCACCTGCTGCGGCTGACCATTGCCATCGAGAATTGTAACTTCTTCTCCAAGAAGCGAGTGGCCGAAACGATAAGCGGCACCGGCAAACTCATTTGAAATACGCGCATCGACGGCAGGGTTGTACTCGTCGAAACCGTGGCTTCCGCTTCCTTTCATGCCTCCCAGCAATGCATCGGCGAACTCGTCGTAAACAACACGCTGGTATTGCGCGATATTGATGACCTTTGCAGCCTGGAACAGCTCTTCTGGTGTGCCGCCAGCATCGATAAAGCCATTGTCGATGAGTTCATCGACGAGCCGATTATGCTCGCGGGCCCAAATATTATGGACGGCGGTTAACGTGACGTTCTCGTTCGCCCCGACCATCGCCCGCGATGAAATGATCCTCCAGCGGAACATGAGGGTTGAAGTCGATAAGCAATGGATAGCTGGAGCCCATGAAATCCTGGTTGAGCTGCGCCAGTATTGCCGCGTCGATGTTTCCGCCGGCATCCACAAGCCCAGGATAGACGTCCTGAAGTGTCTTGGTACCGGCAAACTTTGCCGGATCAGAGAATTCGGAGCCCGCGTTCCAGTGATGCAGAACGAGTTCGCCCAATGTCGGCAGCAACTTGAACTGCGGATTGGATGGGTCATCCACACCAGGCAGAAGGAGAGCACCGAACCCGCCGTTGCCGTCGCTTTCGCGCACGAACTGCCCGACGAGTTCTGTGGAGCCATAGGCCTGGTTTTGATCGACGAACGGAGACGTCTTGTTTTCGTAGATTGGGGTGCCGTCGCCATCAAAGCCAATCACGTGGCCACGTGTAAGGTCGACTGGGTTGTCTGATCCGGGTGCGAATTCGACACCAGGACCGCCGATTTCAATCGTATTGGCTGCAGCAAGCCCGCCGTTGTCACCCTTGGTCAGGAAATCGAGCCCATGATCGAAGTATTGACCAAATGCATTGAAGAGCACATTGACGCCATCAGGATCAGCTGCTGGCGCGTCGTTTTGATCGCCGATCGTGTTGCTGATGTCGCGCGGGTCGAGATTGTGGAAGATCGGATTGATTTCTCGTCCGACCACTGTGCCGTTCTCTAGGATCTCGGAGCCGTAGCGAGCTTCGGTCAACCGCACGAAAGGCTGATCCGCCGCACCAAAATCTGGATTGGCGAGATTGTTTCCAGTGCCTTCTAGATCTCGGATTCCAGTTCCATTGATCGGATCTTCCAGCTTATCGGATGGAAGTCCGCGCACAATGTTGAGCAATTCGGCGATATCGCTGTCAGTGATATTCAATCCCGGCAACGGACGCCCAACAGTCGGCCCACCGCTGATGGACGTTGTGCCATCGCCATTGTCGGACATCGAGGCACCATCGATAACTTCGACAACGTCCTGAGGTCTTAGGTCACCGATGACGGTGTCTTCACCACCGTTTGAGTTGAAGACGATCCGGTGCTCAGAGGTCAGTTGTGAAATATCAACTGTGTCGTCGTTGAAGGAGCCGTTGATCGTGATCGTATTCAGATTGAGGCTGGTCGTGGAGAAGTCACCAATAAGCTGAATCGTGTCGCCTTCCGGATCGACACCTGGCGGATTCGTCAAAGCCTGCGTATTGATCACAAGCTCTTCAACATTGCGGATTTCCTGAATGATGGTTTCGCCCGTGCCATCATCACGCGTAACCACGATCTCGGTGTTGGCATTGAGCAGCGGGCCAAGAGCTGGTGGCAGAACTACCGTTGGGTCGCTTACCGCGTAAATGCGGAACGTCTCTGGTATGCCGTCGCCCGTGATGTCGACCGTATCACCTGGACCTCCATTGCCCTGGCCATTGATGAGGTCGCGGCCATCACCAACTTCCCATAGAATCGTATCATTGCCGCCACCTGCACGAATATCGTCATCGCCAGGACCACCACTGATTTCATCAGCACCACCGCCGCCGCGAATGATGTCGTTGCCCTCTCCACCGTCAATAATGTCTGCGCCGCCATTGCCTCGCAAATCATCATCGCCGCCGTTGCCGTCGATCTCATCGGCACCGCCGAGACCATCGATGCGTTCAGCAAATTCCGTACCCACAAGAACATCAGCACCGGGTGTACCAACTTGGTTTGGCGGGTTGAGGATATCTGACACAAGCACGTCGCCATCATTGAATCGAAGTGCTTCAAAATTAATGACAACGTCTTCTTCACCGGTAACCGGATCGACAACCTCCAAATTTCCTTCCGGGTCGAGTGCAAACTCAAAGTCGGCGAAATCGCCGTCAAAGACGGCAATATCAATGCCGAGGCCACCATCCAGTATGTCATTTCCAGGCCCCCCGGTAACGACGTCTTCGCCGCTCAACGCAAACACCTGATCGTCGCCGGCAAGCGCATCGATGACGTCGTTGCCAGTTGTCCCAATGAGCAGGTCGTCACCATCAGTAGGGACTGGACTAACGGCATTGGCTACAATCTCCGTTGGAGCCGAGGCTACCCTTTCAATAACGCCATTACCGTCCGGATAGGACGCCACTACGCGAAGTGCCAGCCCCAGAGCTTCTTCTGGAACCGTAATAATCTGACCGGTCAGAGGTCCGATTTCACCGCTCGCGTTAACCACCTCAAAATCAATAAAGGCTCCAGAGCCTGGCTCCTCTTCCACTTCCCAACGGAATGTGAATTGAGAAGTCAGTATTGGAAGTCCGTCGAGGTCATCGATATCGCCGGTCGTAGCTTCGAGCTGTTGTCCAACAGATGGACTCGTGACTGGAGTCGTGGTGCCTGGAATTACGATACCCGGTGCACCTGTTGGTGCATTATTCAATCCACCGATTTCCAGTGTTGCGTCGGTAAATTGAAGACGCTCGACGTTTCTGACGAGGTCTGAACCGGTGCCACCGTCAACGTTGTGTGTGACGGAAACAAATCCATCACCGTCAATATCAGCAAAGCCGTCAGGCGTCCCCGATCCTTCAATGGTATAATCGGCAATATTGCCAGCAAATTGCGCGGCATCAAAATCACCGCCATTGTTGTCATTTAGAATTTCGCGGACG
>CBDCUC010000001.1:0-7605 GCA_965222485.1 Hyphomicrobiaceae bacterium | reverse complement strand
AATACCTGCACACAGTCGTAGTAGTCTTTCGCCCATCGGTGAAACGCCGGGCTTGAGAAGTTTGCATTGACCTGCCTCTGCTTTCATTGTGTAGTGGCACGGCTCTTTTTCGCCTTTCCATCTTTTTACTCACCTCTGACCACCTCTTTTGCTCAATATCTCTGGCGTCGTTTTACCGGGAGAAACTGCGCACAGAACGTGCCCAAGTAACGACGCTCCACCTGTTTATTGCGTATTCATCGAATGTAGGAGCGAAGAGCCAATCATATGACCAAGCGTTCAACATTTCTGGCCAAACTGTTTGGATAAAAGGATTGGACGACCAGTGGCCTTTGGTCATACCGATTTAAGCTCCTCCTGAAGCACTTGAAGGCGCACGAACCTAGATAAAGTGCTGGTATCTTCGTGTCCCATATTTGGATGGAACATCCTTAGAGCGTATGCTTAGATGAAGTTATTGTAGCGCTCTGACAGGTCATCCCCATGTTGCGAGAATGGTGGTACATCACAGAAGGAGATCCGGTCGGACCCGTTACAGAGGCTCAATTGTTTGAACTCCTGCGGCTCAAAAAGATTGATCAGTTCACTTTCGTATGGCGTGAAGGTTTGGGCGACTGGAAAACCATCTCAAATATTCCAGAGTTGCATGAAAATCCTGCAACCCCGCCTCCCGCACCGATTTCACGCCATGAACAACGGTCTCCCCTACCACAAGCTGAGAACCGACCTCCTCAACACAGCATTGAAGATTCATCTGGCACCGACAAATGGTCCAGTGCGAACGGGGCGCTTGCTCGACCAAGTTCCACCCGCAACAGTGCCCAGGAGTTCTTTCGCAGGTTGGGCACTACTGCGAAAACTGCACTTGCAATCGTACTTGTCCTCGTTGCTGTTTCGTTAGCTAAGCCCATTGGTGAGTTCATAGGAAAGACCAGCACGCACCAATTCGCTTCCGGCTACTTGAAGGGTACCTTGGCTGAAGCCACACGCCAAGCAGCGGAAACCCTTCAAGGACAGCTCCCTAAACAACTTGATCCACAGACTATCTTGTTCGATGTAACCCCTGTTGGGGCATCGATGATCTACAGCCACAAGCTCGCACTCACAAAAGAGAGTCTATTACAATCTGGAACAGGACTACGAGACCTGCGTTTGCGAATTCTAAATAACGTGTGCAACACCAAAGAAATGCGGGAAATGTTAGAACTTGGCGTGAAGTATGGTTATCGGTATTTCGATACCAACCACGAACACATCGATCTTATATGGGTGACCAAAGAATCATGTTCTAAGTGATTGGCAACTATTTTCCTTCACAGCGCCACGTCAATTAGCGTTGACCCCATAGAAGGGCCACTAGTTCTCATCGTCAGATTCCTGGGAGATCCGGAAGCTAGAGGACTACCTTCACCCAACCACTTTACGGCACGCATCCTCGGACACCACAACGTATCGCTGAGTCATTGCCAAGGAGGAGTGTCGGGCCAGTTGCTGCACGTCTCGAAGAGAGCCACCAACACTCGAAATCTTCCGGGCCCACTTGGTAATGGCAGTGCGCCGGCCAGAATGCGATGAGCACCCTTCGTATCCAAGCTTCTTGTACAGATTGAAAAACCAATTCGTCACGACCTGGGCTGACATTGGCTTTCCAGACCGTGATCTAATCACGTTTCCAACTAGTGGACCTTGATTATCGGCGTGGTCCCGCAAAGCTGCAGACAGTCTCGTACTTAGGAAGACCACCCCTCCTGACCTACCCTTCGAAGCACTGTCAGTAAGAGCAATCCTATCTGACAACTCCCCAGACGATGTTGTGACCATCGACCAATCGAGGGAGGCGATTTCCTTTGCTCGTAGCCCAGCATCGCACGAGAGCAGGAAGATGAGTTGATTGCGTTTGGCCAGGTGTGAACTCTTCAAGTAAGCCAGCACAGCTCTCTGTTGAGCCTCCGAGAGTATCTTTGCCTGCTTTCCCAAACCCATGCTGCACTCCTCCTCCGTTAGATATTCGCTAGTCTGATCAATTTTATAACCGATCAGGAGAAGAAGCCAGCACGCTGAGATGATATCTCCGTGTAAGAACAATGAGTTCGCATCAATGGATTAGAAAAGTGCAATTTTCTAATTGTTCCTCGACGCAGCATCAGCTGCATGATGTTGTAGGACCTAGAAGCTACGGCCAAAGTAGCCTGCAAAAGATGAATGGAGGCCTCCCTGCGAAACTAGGGGAACTCCGTAGACCTCATTGGACTTTTGTCAGAACCAGCACCTCTTCCTGTACGACCTCGAGCAAACTGCCTGCACGAATGAAGTGCTGGTCTGGCCATACCGGATTCAAACACTCGAAACGGCCACAGACCTCAAGACGTTTGGAGGATCCGCCCATTTGCAGTTCATTCCATGCAACTTCGAAGATCTTTTCAGGAACGGCTATTGCCAAATAAAGATGCTCTGGAAGTGCTTGGTCTTCACATGATGCAGCCGTCTCCTCCCAATGCCTAAGGTGCGATCCTATAGGTCTTTTGAATTCGACTTCACCTAGGTTAGCAGGCGCAGCACTGGCATCTAATCCAAATATGTTCACCTCTAGCGTCGAAAGCAAGCTCTCGACATTTCCGTCAGCTTGAATGATCGTAATGCCCCTTAAGGGCATCGTTCCTGAGCCACGGATAATACGGTACTGCTCCCAATGTTCAGTATTACAGGCATCATCTAAATGAACTTTCTGTGCTGACCACTCACAACGCACATCAGTTACTTCTACAAAAAGCTGAAAGAGCGAGCTATGCAGCTGCGACTCTTGACCCTCTCCTAGCTCGATAGACCACTCATTGTCTCCTCTCTTGATCGCACGCATTTCTCATATCCTACAAGAGACTGTGTAAACTCATCGAAAATATGAAGGTGACTTGAGAGGACAGGTCCGCTCTGTCGAACACTTTGAGACGTCGTTCGGTTTTAGTGCCTCAATCTGAGTGTGGTTCGTATCTGCCTTCTTTTCTTCAATGTCGTCAAATAATTGATCCCAAGAGATCAGTTGCGTTGTCCAGATCTTACGCACTCGCTTAACCAACGCACATGCAAAATGAGTTGGTCCTCTTCATTTTGCTTTGCTGCCAACCAACTTACCCGACCTGAACACATCTCCAAGCACCGTTACTCAAAACTCGACGAGAAATTTATCAGCGTCAGACCACAGCTGGCTGTACTTGCCAATTGCTTACCAATGGAAAACATTGCTGGCAGTTGTGCCAACAGCGCCAGTGAAGCACATAGGAGCAAACATAGGTATTGGTGCAATGAAGGAGCCGATACATGGCACGGCCCTACGACAAGATGAATTTTGACCTCGTCGATGAATCTGGCACAGATCGATTCTGGGACGTGCAGAGCTTCATTGAATGTAGTTTTGATGCGATCGCTCGAGAAGGCTGCATTCTCTGCATCAACGACCTTCTAAGACGGCTCGGTCTAAGTGGGACAGCTGGAGGAGAGCATGCTTTACAGTCGGTCGGCATAAAGGTGAGCGGTATGGACCCAGACGCACTGCTTCTCGCAGTTTGGGCAGCTGACCAGTACCAACAATGTTTAGTGGGCGATAAGGTGACCGACTTATCCGGCCGCAGGCACTACAGCGAAGCAGGCTTTCAACTCAGTGAGTTGACGGACGGCACTGGCGAAATGCCTTTTTACAGGTGGACCTCAGAGTAGCTTCTAGATCTATGGCTCGGTTGATAGAGCGCTCAATCCAACCCGGCTTCGTTCCTGTCCCTCACAGACCGAAGGAAAAGACAAACGGCCACCACGTGAAAATTAGGCCAGGCGACGACATTGGATCGATGTTGTAATCGTGCCTGAGAAATGTACTTTTGGATCCTGATACGGATTGGCGCTCACAGTTAAAGGCTCAACCATGCGACGCATATTGCAGATCCTGCTCATCTCTTCCATCGCAATAACCTGCCATTCAACATTTTTGAGAACTGAAGACAAAGTGTCCGTTCGAGGTTTGCTGGCAATTGCAAAGATTGCAGGCGCTTGCGGCATCTTGGACTCACAGCTTCTTTTCCAGAAGACCACTCAGATGCAAGGTGGCGATAATTTTGTAGTGAGATATTGGTCAACCGAAGCGACCAGACTCGGAAAGACGCTCGAAGAATTCTCTAAGGATTGCAATAAAGCGATATCAGGTTATCAAAAAGCTTGGGATCTCTATTCCAACTGAAATTAATTCCAAGCACCACTACTATGCGCCAAGCCAAGTCTACCGAGGTGACCTCACCGTGTCTCAAAGACCCTGATGACGGACAAAAAAAAGCCACCCAACCTGTGCGGGCATGCCAAGATTATAACTTCGATACTTTACAATAGCGCCTTCGTCATCTCAGACTATACACCACCTCTCGTGCAGCATATTGCGTAGCAACATCTCAACCAACCAACACCGATTGTCTTATTTCTGTTTGCTACATACTAACCGCAACACTTGCCAAGATTCTTCGATGACAGAACAGAACCTCCATCCCAACGCAACGCTCCATCGATGGCACAAGCTCGGCTCATTCGTTGGCGTGGGGCTTACATTAGGCGGCATAATCGCTGAGGTCAGTGGCTACTTGAAAATATTTTCTGCGATGAGCGCTACAGTAACGCTTATCATAAACTCTATCGCCGTTATATGCCTCAACATTCACTTCGATCAGCATACCGTATTAGCGATAAAGATATTTCTGGGCATTGTAGTATCCTGGGTATTGTTCCACATGGCTTTGCACTCATACTCAAAAATCTACGAACATACCGATCTCCACAAGTGGATAGTTGAAGTAAGATGCTTCATGAAAATACCACAAGAAAAATATTTTCAAGAAGTCCAGTCGACATACGCAATCCTAGTTGTGTGCCTACCTCTTGCATCAGTCTTGGGCGTACTCCTACACCCCTTTTCTCAGCGACGCCGCATACGGCTTAGAGGACTTGAAATCCATACGATCCGATATCTCAATGAGGTGGTATTCTTTCATGCCGTTGCGCTTAGCTTGCTGTTTGTGATGGCAGTACTTGTGAAGGCAAGCGCACCACTCATTTGAGTATGACCACGGGGGCACCCACGATGGCAGGACAAGTCTGGTCGTTCATGAACCTAAAGGGTGGGGTGGGAAAAACAACATTATCCGCAAACATATGCCGTTCCCTTCTCAACATTACAGATGCGAGAATCTTGCTCGTCGATACTGATCCACAATGCAGTCTTACCCTCATTTTCGACTCCGAACAGGTGGTAAACGAACGCCCGACATCCAAAACATTCTTCGATATCCTCTGCAGAGAAACCACCGACATTTCACGCAAAATCGAGCTTTGCTCAGAAACCGTTTTTTCAGAACCGTCAAAACAAATAGATTTGGTGCCCTCCCACATTGATCTTATCAGGCCCATGATCGCAAGCATGATGGCACGCACCAATGGTACGGATCAGCCAGAACGGTTTGCCCAAATGGCAATAAACTTTGAAAACATGATCACCAAAGCGAAGGAGCTATATGATTTAGTCGTTATCGACACAAACCCCAGTGGCAACCTAGCAACCTACCTAGGCATCAAGAACTCTCAATTCATAATCGCACCTGTTACAAGTGATCGGTTCTCAATAAGAGGAATCGCATTAATGCGAGACGTGTTTGCACTAGAATTCGAATGGCTTGAACACGAACCCTGGCGACTTGTGCCTGTAATAAATAAGGTTCAAGGCCCAAACGAAGCCAAAGAGGTTGCAGCGGTCAGAGACTTGCTGCAACAGCGCAAGGTTTCCTCTCACGAGGAAAGGGCCCTTCGAAACTACGTGCAGCAAAGTGGCTTCCTCCAATACAGTGAAAAGAAAACGGGTTTTGCTCAAGATCGAAAGGCGCACGCCTTCAACTGGCACCGACGCAACAACTTGGTCGACAATCTCGACTTAGTCGCCGAGGAACTAATGACCAAGACTAAATTCCCTAGGAGTGAAACCGAATGAAAAAGCAAACTATTGACGCAGTGCTTATGCTATCAACCGTATATGACAAAAGAAAAATGCGAATGATAGCTAAAGATATCCAGGCCATTGACTTGAATGACCTCGATGAAATTCTTTCTTTGATTGAAGATGACAAACAGAGGAATTTGGACGCCCTGAACCAGACAATACAAACTCAATTGGAGGAGAGAAAAGAACAACAAAAACAAAGGAAAAAAGAAAAAGGCACAGCGGCAGAGGTTCAACAGTTATTGCTGAGGCGACACAAAATGAAGCCATTGTTGGCTATTGAGAAACTGACCGACCGCCTTTCCCTGATGAAAAACGATCCGCTCTTTGAGGGCTCTCCTACTGCCGCCAATTTCAAAAAATGGGTGGAGACTCTGTGTCAAAATCTATCACCGGACGACGTACTCGACGCTGCCTTGAAAGTTGCCAAGGAATAAGTGGTAGCATGTTGGGCACTCCTTGAGCAGCATCCGAAAACTGGCGCTGTCTCACCACAAATAAGCTTGATCGCAGGTGGTCCTTTACGCCTCCCTGCTCTCGACCCAGTCAGCGTTTCTGAAAGCGTTTCGAATTACGTATTGAAATAGACTGGTTCGCACCTTAGTAGAGCACGAACCAGTGACTTCTCTAGGCAGCTGCAGAGCAACATTATGCTCGATTTGCCGGATACACATTCCAAAGCGTATCATATTGCTTCAGCGATCGTGGCGCCCACTTCAGGTATTTCGTGCTGTAGCCTACGACCCGCCAGACCGTCTTGGGGTCAATCGGTTTGATATGGACTGTTTGAAAAAACCTTGATCTAGACCTACCCAACTTGAGCAGCTCACTACGTTCGGTAATTGTCTTAAAGCGGTCTAACGTTGCTGGATGGACTGCATAAATAGCATGGACATGGGGTGTCCTCCCGGTGTCAACATCGACTCCTCGACCATAGCTAGTGGAAGGTAAGTCCAAACATGCAAATGCAATGGGTTGAATAGCACGCTTCCTGTCGAAGTGGCTTCCCAATAGCTTTTTGAGCAGTCCATTATTGAACTGGTCGTACATTTTCCAAATTGCATTAGGTCTAAGAGCGGTATGAGTTGTTGAAGCCCGTTCGATGCCATCGTGATATTTCTCTCTTGGCACAAACGTATGGGTCACAAAATACAGTTTGTAGCCTCTACGTTGTAGCTCCTGATACTTCGTCGACCAGGCATCAACAAAATCTCTATGTGACAAACCATCATTGTAATTACTGTACATTCTTCACCTCCGAGCGTTCGTTGTCAGAGGAGGTGCTTGCAGTAGTCAGGTAACGCTCTAGAGCTTCTCGAGCTACTTCACTCTTGTGCATATTCCCTTTTAGATGCTGCTAGCTCAAGAAGATCGTATATTTGCAAGTCTAACTTTAATGAATAAGTTTTTGTTGTATTCGATATTTTCAATTTCTCGTCCTTTTCGATATTATAAATGCAAATTAGATAAAACTAATTTATTGGCGATGACCAATGTCACAACCAACAATTAAGCCGACAAAACATAATTTAATCTGCGAGGAAAAACCCGTCAGTTTCAATGCCGGTATTACGAGTGTATTT